>NZ_JACCBW010000002.1:0-1365816 GCF_013410035.1 Nocardioides cavernae
GTTCCTTAGACAGCTCCACTCCACGCCCGGAGGTCTTCGCCTTCCAAGCTCATTCAGATCGTGTCGTCACACGATCTCGACCAACGTGCCCGATCGGTACACCTAGTGGCGGGCGTACGGCGCGCACGTGCGGAGGACGTGGCCCCTGGATCGATCGGATCCGGGCCGGGACCGCCACACGTGTCCGCGACATGGCCCTCGACGGTCGCGGTGAAGGGCAGCTTCTCGGACACGTGTGCGCATCTCCGCTGGATCTGGCACGTCCGGTGACGCAGCCCCGGCTCGGGTGGGCCCGGCGGCGTCCACCATGGACGCCCGCTCTCGGACCGGAGGACTCCCATGCGACCGCTGCCGCTCCTCGCGACCGGCCTAGCCGCCGGCCTGTGCGCCGCGCTGCTGCCTGCCACCCTGCTGCCCGCCGCCGCGCCGGCGTACGCCGAGGGGGAGACCTGCCTGGGGCGGCTCGCGACGGCCGTCGGCACGCCGGGCCAGCCGGAGCTGGTCGGCACCGAGGGGGACGACGTCGTGGTCACCGACGGCGCCGGCAGCGTCGCCACCCTGGGCGGGGACGACTGGGTCTGCGTGACCGACGTCCCCGGCGCCCCCGGGCGGACGATCTCGGTCGACACCGGCGAGGGGGACGACGCCCTGCTCGTCGAGCGGGTCGAGTGGCTCGGTGCGTCGCGGAGCTCGTACGTCGGCGGTCCCGGCAGCGACCTCTTGGCGCTCTGGGCCGGGGCGCGCCTCGACCTCGACCTCGCGTCGGGGGAGATGGTCACCAGGCGCTCGGGCCGGGACGTCCGGACGACCGTGGGCGGCTTCGACTCGACCTTCGTGGTGGCCACCGACCTCGCGCTGCACGGCACGCGGAGGGCGGACGACCTCCGGTTCCAGGCCTGCAGGGCCACGGTGCGCGGCCTCGCGGGGTCGGACGTCATCGCGCAGAACACCCTCGGCACGACCTTCCCGCAGCGGTTGCGCTGCCATCAGCGCGAGCGGAGCTTCCGTCTCCTCGGCGGCGGCGGTCACGACATCGTGCGGGGCGGCTCGGGCCCTGACCTGCTCGTCGGCGGCCCCGGCCGCGACGTCGTCTCCGGCAACAGCGGCCGCGACCGCTGCAGCGGGGAGAAGCTCAAGGCCTGCGAGGTCCGCCTGCGCTGACCGAGCGGCTCGCGCCGCACGTGCGGCGGGTTCGGCCCCTGGTGCGGCATGTCGAGGGCCATCACCGCCGCACGTGCGTACACGTGTCCACGATGCCGCCCTCGATCCGGGCGTCCGGGGGCAACATCTCGGACACGTGTGGATCCGGGGACCGGGACGAGCCCCGAGGCGCTACTTGCCCCAGTTCTTCTTCCGCACCGCCCGCCGCGGCTTCCCGCCGGCGTACGACCTCGATGCGTCGACGAGGAACCCGCGCTCGAGCGCCTCGCGGCCGATGAGCATCCGGAAGCCCATCTCGTCGCGGTTGCTCAGCGTCATCACGGTCGTGATGGTGCGCCCGGCGAGCGTGACGTCGAGCGCGACGGCGTACCTCTTCTCGACCTGGCCGTTGCTCGAGCGCACCTCGCGCACGTCGAGCACGGGCAGGCTGAGCTCGGCGTGGTCGTCGTCGGAGCGCTGCCAGGGGTGGATCGAGAAGCGCACCCAGTCGCGGCCGTCCTGCTCGAAGACCTCCAGGTCGAAGGCGTGGATGGACGACGACCGGGCGCCGGTGTCGATCTTGGCCTTCACCCACGGCACGTCGGCCTGGGGGATCGCGACCCACTCGCGCCAGCCGAGGACGACCTGCTCGGCGTCGGGCTGCTGCGGGTCGGTGGACACGCGCCCATCTTGGCAGGTGGGGCGTGCTTGTATGTGACCCCATGAAGCTCGCCATCCTGTCTCGGGCGCCCCGGTCCTACAGCACGCAACGGCTGCGCACCGCCGCCCTCGACCGCGGCCACGACGTCAAGGTGCTCAACACGCTGCGCTTCGGCATCGACCTCTCGGGCGACGAGCCCGACCTGCTGTTCCGCGGCAAGCAGCTCTCGACGTACGACGCGGTGCTGCCGCGCATCGGCAACTCGATCACCTACTTCGGCACCGCCGTGGTGCGGCAGTTCGAGCAGATGGACGTCTACACGCCCAACACCAGCTACGGCATCGCCAACAGCCGCGACAAGCTGCGGGCCACGCAGATCCTGTCGCGCCACGGCATCCCGATGCCGGCGACGACCTTCGTGCGCGACCGCGCCGACGTGATCCCGGCGATCGAGCGCGTCGGTGGGGCGCCGGTCGTCATCAAGCTGCTCGAGGGCACCCAGGGCATCGGCGTGATCCTCGCGCCGACCATCAAGGTCGCCGAGGCGATCATCGAGACGCTGCAGAGCACCCGGCAGAACGTCCTCATCCAGCGCTTCGTCAAGGAGAGCAAGGGCCGCGACATCCGCGCCCTCGTCGTCGGCGACCGTGTCGTGGCGGCGATGCGCCGGGTCGCGCAGGGCGACGAGTTCCGCTCCAACGTCCACCGCGGCGGCAGCGTCGAGCCCGTCGAGCTCGACGAGGAGTTCGAGCGCGTGGCCGTCCGGTCCGCCCAGATCATGGGCCTGCGCGTCGCCGGTGTCGACATGCTCGAGGGCCGCAAGGGCCCGCAGGTGATGGAGGTGAACTCCTCACCCGGCCTCGAGGGCATCGAGGCGGCGACCAAGCTCGACGTCGCCGGTGCGATCGTCGACTACATCGACAACCAGGTCGCCTTCCCCGACATCGACGTACGCCAGCGCCTCACCGTCTCGACCGGGTACGGCGTGGCCGAGATCGCGGTCCACGACGGCTCCGACATGGTCGGCAAGAAGCTCGGCGACTCCGGCCTCGACGAGCGCGACATCACCGTCCTGACGCTGCACCGCGGGCCGCAGGTGATCCCCAACCCGCGCAACAAGACCGTGCTCGAGGCCGAGGACCGGCTGCTGTGCTTCGGCAAGCTCGAGGAGATGCGCTCGATGATCCCGGACCGGAAGCAGAAGCGTGTGCGCAGGCTGATGAAGAAGCACCTGCCGCCAGAGAGCTCGTAGGGGATGGCCCTCCTCGACGCCGACGCCGGCCTCCTCGTCACCGCTGCCCCCGGCACCGCCAGCACCGCACTGCGCGAGGCTCTCCTCGCCCGCCCGTCCGTCACCGAGGTCCCGGCGAGCGGTGAGGTCCGCGCGGCCGGGATCGACGTCAAGCACGCGACCGTGGCCGAGCTGGTCCGCGCCGGCTTCGTCGAGGCGGACCACGGCCGGCGCATCGTGACGACGACGCGCAACCCGTTCGACTTCTACGTCGCCGAGTACGAGCGCACCCGACGTCGGTGGGTGCACGAGCTGCCGGACCCGGAGTCGTGGGTGCACCAGACGCCCGGTGCGGTCGCGCGCATCGTGGACGCGGTGACGCTCGACTTCGACGCCTGGATTGCGAAGGTCCTCGCCGAGCCGGGACCGCGGCGGATCAACCGCGGCCACGTCGACGAGGCCGACGTCGTGCTGCGGATGGAGCACCTCGAGCACGACCTGCGCGAGCTCGCCGGCGTCGACGTCGCCGTCCCCGCGACCAACGTGACGGACCGGGAGCGGGCGTACTGGCGGGCGTACGACGTCGCGAGCCGCAGGCTCGTCGAGGCCGCACACGCGGACGACCTGGCGCGGTTCGGCTACGTGTTCTGATGAGGACAAGGAGGATGCCACTCCTGCTCCTCTCAGCAGACATGCGGCGTCCGTGCACGGCCTCCGTCTAGGAGCGGCCCCGTCGGGCAAGTCGGCGCCACCGGTGCATCCAGCCGCCTGAGGCAGCAAGGTCATCACGAAATGCGCCAGACGTGATGAACTTGATCATCGGCTCGATACTCCCCGCTGGCAGCGAGGGGAATGGTCGCGGGTCCATGAGCGGCGGCATGGACCACTCGCCGATGGACTCATCTCCCTCGGTCGGCTCCGGGAACTCTGCCCGCGGCGATCGTTCAGAGGTCATCCCGCTCAATCCTCGTCGCTCGGATCGTCTTGACCGATGATCATCCCGTAGATCAACGACCTGCGTCCCCACGAGAAGAGCAGGGCGAAGGTGTTGCAGATCGAAAGGATGAGAAGTAGCGCCCACCCTCCTTCGAGCCCGATGAGAGCAAGGTCCTGCACCTGGCCCCCCAACCACCCGGAGCTCGCGAACACGCGGCTTGGGAAGCCTGACATGACGCCTCCGAGCGACAACCCCAGTGCGCCGAGTGCGGCGGCCGTCGAGATGACGGCAGTGATGATGTTGCCGAGTCTCGCGCCGAGGATTCCCCCCGCCACGATGGTTTCCCGCTGTAGTCCCAACCACGAGCTGGCGGCGATGGGTGCTGAGAGGAGCACGGACATCAGGTCGGCATCCGAGGCCGTCGCATCCTGGTTGGCGATCACATAACCGGCGCCCGCGATGAGGATGGTGCTGGCGATGGCCACGACGGCCGCGTCGCCGACCGAGCCCGGTGTCCGCTCGAAGAACGTGAGGCTGGCGGACAATCGGTCTTGCTGGATCCTGCTCGTGCCCCCACGGATGTAGACGTGGGCATAGCGCTGGCCCCGTCGCCTTCTGAGCCGGACGTAATCCCCGTGCTGCCCGACCACGAACTGTTCGGTCTTCGAGGTGTCCTCGGACCGCACGATCCCATGCCTGGCCAGGTAGGTGTTTCGCGGACCCATGAACTCCATGTGATAGCTCGACGTCCGGGCAGCGTTCTGCAAACTGATCGTGTAGGAGTTCGGCCGAACTCCCAAGAGTGATCGCATATGTCCCAGGATCGCCGTCGTCGAACCGAAACCAGACGGCGTCTGCAAGTCATGGATCCGGCGGTAGCTGACCGAGATCGAGTAAGGCCCCTTGTCGCTCACTCCGGCCGGGATCATGACGATTTGGCAATAGTGGCGTGAGAGCAGGTCGACGATGGCCACCACGACGTCCGCCATGAGCACGTTTCCAAGGTCAGTCCGCATGGTTGAAAGCCAGGCCGCTCGATCGTTCATCTCGCGCCGCACTGTGTGTTGGTCGTTCTGCGCCTTTCGGGTGGCGGGACGTGCCAGAGCAGCCATCACCAGGCGGCGGTGGTTGTCGCGGTAGGAGCGGGCAGCGGATGGTCCGCATGCAGAAACGAGGCGGTCCAAGACGGCGGCGATCAGCGCGAGGCCGTCCTTGAATCCGAGGAGGGGAAGGTCTGTCCCGTCCTGACCGGACACTCGCAGGTCGTCGATGAGACGGCCCTTCTTCAAGACGTTGATCGGAACATACGTGTCGACGGACGACTGGCCACTACGTCGAGCGAGGTGAGCCGTGCTCTGGAACTCGAGTGCACGCGTTGCGGGCGAGATCCGTTCATGCAGGCGTGAGATGACGTGCTGCGGGGCGAGGAGACATTCGACGAAGAACGCGACCTGCTCGTCTCGAAGTTGGGGTGCCATCAAGTCGTCCACGTCGCTGTCGGTGGCAGCGTGCGGCGACGGCGAGACGGGCCGGTCCGCGGGAGGCTTCCTGATCCTCATCTCCCTGACCGTCACGGGGATGGCTACCCCGTACGCGAGCAGCCCGGCGGCAAGGAGTCCCCACGCAACAACGGACACGTCGAGCGCCGCCGCAATCGTCAGTGAGCCGAGAAGCAACACAAACCCCGCCACCACCAAGATGCCGTGCACGCGCTGCAGATGTGACCAGCTCACTACCTTCTTCACGACTTCGTCTCCGCCCCGTGCGCCGTCGACGGTCAGCTCATCACCTCTCGTGCCGGAGGCGCGGCATGCTCAGTCTCACCGAGCGCTGTGGGCGCCGTCGTCAAAGGTTGCGTCAAGATGTCGTCGATCCGCGACGCCACCCAGGGGTGCCGCGCACCACCATGAGGCTCTGTTCGGCTACGCGTTCTGAGGGCGCGTCCGCCACAGCCACGCCAACCCCACGAACGGCAGCACGAGCGGCAGCCAGCCGTACCCCGCCCCGTAGTCGGACCACACGGTCGCGTCGGGGAAGTACTCGGGGTCGAGGAGGGTGAGCGTGCCGACGGTGAGCACGCCGACGAGCTCGAAGCCGACGGCGGCCCAGGCGAGGCGGCGGGGCGAGGGGCCGACCTCGGCGAGGCCGAGGGTGGCGGCGACGTAGACGAGGGCGGCGACGGCGGAGAGGGCGTACGCGAGGGGGGCCTCGGACGCCTTCGTGCCGAGCTGGACGAGGGAGCGGGCGGTGGCGGCGAGGGCGAAGACGCCGTAGACGGCGATCAGGGCGCGACCGAGCCCGGACCGGGTCGAGGCGGAGCGGGTCGGACGGTCGCTCACGAGGGCCACACCTGCATCACCCGGACGACGACGAAGGCCTGCGCCAGCCCGGCCACGAGCAGCACGGCGGTCGCGCCTCGGCTCTGCTCGGCGAGCGACCAGACGAATCCGGCCGGCAGCAGGACGAGGCCGGCGACGAGGTAGCCGAAGAGCGTCACGAGCGCGCCGCCGTGCAGGTCGACGCCGCCGACCTGCACGGCGGCGACCACGAGCGTGACCAGTGTCGCGGCCTCGATGACGGCGGCGAAGCCGAGCAGGCCCCAGTCGGGCGTGCGGTCGAGCACGACGTAGACAGCGACGACGGCGGCGAAGAGCAGCGAGCCGACGAGCAGCACGAGGGGCAGGGATCCGTCCACGAGGGTCGATTGTCCCAGAGCCCACCGCACGCGCCGCACCCACAGGCCAGCCACAGGATCGCGGCAGGTGGACGACAGGTGAACGGGCGAGCGTACGTCCCCATGAACCCCACCTACCTGCTCGCCGCCGTCGACGTCGTCGCCGTGCTGGTGCTCGCCCTGGCCGTCTACTACCCACGCCATCGTCGAGCCGACCTGGTGACCGCCTTCGTGGCGGTGAACGTGGGCGTCCTCGCCGTGACGATCGTGCTCGCCAGCAGCGCCGCGACGGTGGGGCTCGGACTTGGGCTCTTCGGCGTCCTCTCGATCATCCGGCTGCGCTCCGACGAGCTCGGGCAGCACGAGATCGCGTACTACTTCGCCGCCCTCGCCATCGGTCTCCTCGGCGGCCTCGGCACGAGCGACGTGGCTCTCTCGATCTCGCTGATGGCGGGCCTGGTGCTGGTGCTCGCCCTCGCCGACAGCCGCCTGCTGCACGCCACCGGCCTGCGCCAGACCGTCGTCCTCGACTCCGCCGTCACCGACGAGACGGACCTCGTCGCCCGCCTCGAGCTGCTCCTCGACGCGCGGGTCACCCGCGTCACGCCGATCCGCGTCGACCTGGTGAACGACACGACGACCATCGAGGTCCACTACGCCCACGCGTCGGCGCCGGCCATCCCGCAGGCGGAGCGCCGCCAGGAGCCGGCGGTCACGCGATGACGGGCACAACCGCCGTCGACGACCTCCCGTCCGTCACCCTCGCCGAGCTCAACGGCGCCGCAGAGCTGCTCACCCGCGTCGACCGGAAGTACGTGATCGCGGCCGACGAGCTCGACGCTGTGGTCATCGGCGTCGACGGGCTGCGGGTCCTGGAGATCGATGGTCGCCGCACCTCGCGCTACGAGTCGACCTACCTCGACACCGTCGGGCTCGACAGCTGGGCCGCCGCCGCGCACCGCCGGCGCCGGCGCTGGAAGGTCCGCACCCGGACGTACGCGGACAGCGGCGAGCGCTGGCTGGAGGTGAAGACCCGCGGGCTGCGCGGAACGACCGTCAAGGAGCGGCTGCCCCACGACGGCTCGCACATCGACGGTCCGGCGGAGGCGTGGGTACGCGACCGGCTCGCCGCGGCGTACGTCCGCGACGTCGACCCCTCCGGCCTCGTCGCGACGCTCCACACCAGCTACCGGCGTACCACCCTGCTCCTCGCCGCCGGCGCCGGCCGCGCGAGCGTCGACCGCGACCTGCGCTGGGTCTCCGGCTACGGCACCGCCGAGGTCCGCGACGTGCTCGTCGTCGAGACCAAGTCGGGCACGCCCCGACCCGGGTCGCTCGACCGGCGCCTGTGGGAGCTGGGCCACCGGCCGGTCCGCATCTCCAAGTACGGCACCGGGCTGGCCCTCCTGACCCCCGACCTCCAGCGCAACCGCTGGCACCGCGTCACCTCGCAGCACCTCGCCGGCCACCTCACCCTCGACGAAGGAGTCCTCGCATGAGCAACCCCGCCCACCGGATCGCCACCCTCGCCGTCCTCGCCTCGCTGACCCTCGGCGGCTGTGCCGTCGGTACGTCCGACGAGCCAGGGGTCACGACCTCGGGCGTCACCTCCGCGAGCCGGGAGGTCGCCGAGGGCTCGGGCGTGTGGGACGAGTCCGAGGTGCACGACATCGCGGTCGACGTCGACCAGGACGCGTTCGCCGCGATGGTCGACACCTACCAGCAGACCGAGGAGAAGGAGTGGCTGGAGGCCACGGTGACGATCGACGGCGAGGAGTTCGAGGGCGCGGGCATCCGGCTCAAGGGCAACTCCTCCCTGCGCGGGGTCAGCGACGACAGCGACCCGACCGACCTGCCGTGGCTGATCCGGCTCGACACGTTCGTCGACGACCAGTCCCTCGACGGCTGGAGCGAGCTGGTCGTGCGCTCGAGCTCCAGCGAGACCGCCCTCAACGAGGCCGTCGCGCTCGACCTGCTCGCCGAGGCGGGGCTCGCCAGCGAGCACGCCGTCGCGTCGTCCTTCAGCGTCAACGGCGCCGACGCCAGGCTGCGGCTCGTCGTCCAGAACCTCGACGAGGACTGGGAGGCGGAGAACTTCTCCACCGAGGGGCTGCTCTACAAGGCGGAGGCCGGCGGGGACTGGTCCTACCGCGGTGACAACCCGGACGCCTACACCGACGTCTTCGACCAGGAGACCGGCGACGACGACCTCACCCCGCTCATGGACTTCCTCGACTTCCTCAACAACAGCAGCGACGAGGACTTCGCGGCCGAGCTGCCCGAGCGACTCGACGTGCAGGCGTTCGCCCGCTACCTCGCCTTCGAGGAGCTCGTCGACAACTTCGACGACATCGACGGGCCCGGCAACAACGCGTTCCTGCGCTGGGACGCCGAGAGTGGCGGCTTCACGGTCGTCGCGTGGGACCACAACCTCGCGTTCGGCGGCGGCGGCCGCGGGGGCTTCGGCGGCTTCGGCGGCGGCGGAGACTTCCCCGAGGGCGAGCGGCCCGAGGGCGAGCGTCCCGAGGGCGTGCCGACCGACGTCCCGGAGGGCGAGCGTCCCGAGGGCGCGCCGACCGACTTCCCGGAGGCGGAGCGTCCCGACGTCGGCGAGGGCGGGCCCGGCGGCGGAGGCCGGGGCGGCGACCTCGGCGGACGCTCCAACGTGCTCGTCGAGCGCTTCACCGCGGTCGAGGAGTGGGCCGACCTCGTCGAGGAGCAGAAGGCCGTCCTGGCGGCGGACCTCTACGACAGCGGCTACGCCGGTGAGGTCCTCGACCGGTGGGTCGCCGTCCTCACAGAGCAGGCCGGCGACCTGGTGGACGCCGACACCGTGCAGACCGAGGCCGACGCCATCCGGGACAAGCTCACGGCGTGACGGCGGGGAACTCCTTCATCGCCTGGTCGGCGATCTTCTTCATCATGAACCCGTCGATCCCGCCGCCGACGACACCGCCGGCGAGGGGGAGGCCGCGGCCGAAGCGGGAGAGGACCTTCTCGCTCACCCCGCGCATCAGCCGGAACCCGACGGCCTTGTTGACGACCATCAGCGCGGCGGGCGGCAGGCCGCGCAGGGCGTACGTCGTCACCGTGCTGCCCGCCGACGTCATGCCGACCTTCTTGAGCACCTCGTCTGAGTCCGAGCCGACGAGGGTGAGCAGCACGGCCGTGCGGACGCGCTCGTCGTCGAGGTCGTAGCCGCGCAGGCTGGCGATGCCGCCGACCATGCGGGTGGCCTGGAGGTAGAACTCCGCGACGTTGACCGGCAGCGACACCGGCATCGTGACGAAGCCGCCGAGACCGGTCAGGAACCCGCCGGCCGCGCCGCCGAGCGTGCTGCGCCGCGCGATGGCCGCGATGGCCTTCTCGGGGTCGCCTCCGGCCTTGGCCAGGGCCTCGTCGGCGGCCGTACGCACCGGGCTGAGCGGCCCGCGCCCGTCGAGCCCGACGTCGAGCAGCATGTCGACGAGCCGGTCGATCGCGCCGGGGTCGGGACGCGGGTCCTCCGCCGCCTCGAGCGCGGACTTGGTCGTGGCGGCCTCGCGGCGGCCCGCGGGGAGGAGGTCCTTGAGTCCCATGGCCACACAGTAGGAGCGCCGCCCCAGCGCACGCTCCCCCCGCAGCGGTGTAGCGGGGTCACACCGCGGAGCGGAAGCCCCGCAGCCGCAGGCTGTTGGTCACGACGAACACGCTGGAGAACGCCATCGCCGCGCCCGCGAGCATCGGGTTGAGCAGTCCGGCCGCGGCGAGCGGCAGGGCCGCGACGTTGTAGGCGAACGCCCAGAACAGGTTGCCCTTGATCGTCGCGAGGGTGCGGCGGGAGAGCCGGATCGCGTCGACCGCGACGAGCAGGTCGCCGCGCACGAGCGTCAGGTCGCCGGCCTCGATCGCGACGTCGGTGCCGGTGCCCATCGCGAGGCCCAGGTCGGCCTGGGCGAGCGCGGCCGCGTCGTTGACGCCGTCGCCGACCATCGCCACGACCTTCCCCGCGGCCTGAAGCCGTTGCACCTCGGCGACCTTGTCGGCAGGCAGGACGTCCGCGACGACGGTGTCGATGCCGACCTGGGCGGCGACGTGGCGTGCCGCGGCCTCGTTGTCGCCGGTGAGCAGGATCGGCTCGAGACCGAGGTCGCGCAGCCGACGGACCGCCTCGGCGGACGTCGGCTTCACCGTGTCGCCGACGACGACCACGCCCCGCGCCTGTCCGTCCCAGCCGACAGCGACGGGCGTACGCCCCTCGTCCCGGGCGCGCTCGACCGCGGCAGCCAGCGACTCCGGCAGGTGCTGCGACCAGTCGGCCAGCAGGCTCGGCCGTCCGACGACGACCGCGTGCCCGTCGACGACGCCCTCGACGCCGAGGCCCTCGCGGTTGGCGAACCCCTCCACGTCGGGTATCTGGGGACGTTCTGGTCGGGCTCCGGGCTCGATCCCGTCCATTTCGTCCCTAGATACCGAGGAAGGCGATGACGCGGCGATCGCCCGCCCGATCGGGTGCTCGGAGGCCGACTCGAGCGCGGCGGCGAGACGGCGTACGTCCTCGACCGACTCGCCCTCGGCGGCGACGACCTCGTGCACGGTCATCTCCCCGGTCGTCACCGTCCCGGTCTTGTCGAGCACGATCGTGTCGACGCGGCGGGTGGACTCGAGGACCTCCGGACCCTTGATGAGGATGCCGAGCTGGGCGCCGCGGCCGGTCCCGACCATGAGGGCGGTCGGCGTGGCCAGGCCGAGGGCGCAGGGGCAGGCGATGATGAGGACGGCCACCGCGGCGGTGAAGGCGGCGGTGGCGCCGCCGCCGGCCCCGAGCCAGAAGCCCAGCGTGGCGACGGACAGGCCGATGACGACCGGCACGAAGACGCCGGAGACCCTATCGGCGAGGCGCTGCACCTCGGCCTTGCCGTTCTGAGCGTCCTCGACGAGTCGGGCCATCCGGGCGAGCTGCGTGTCGGCGCCGACGCGGGTGGCGCGTACGACGAGCCGCCCGCCGGCGTTGACGGTCGCGCCGACGACGGCGTCGCCGGGGCGTACCTCCACGGGGACGGACTCGCCGGTCAGCATCGACGCGTCGACCGCGGAGCTGCCCTCGACGACCTCGCCGTCGGTGGCGACCTTCTCGCCGGGGCGTACGACGAACAGGTCGCCGACGACCAGCTGGTCGATCGGGACCCGCACCTCGCTCCGCCCGCCGGAGGCGTCGTCGCGCAGGACGGCGACGTCGCGGGCTCCGAGCTCCATGAGGGCGCGGAGCGCGGCACCGGCGCGCCGCTTGGACCGGTGCTCGAGCCAGCGCCCGGCGAGCAGGAACGTCGTCACGCCGGCCGCGGCCTCGAGGTAGATGTTGCCCGCGCCGTCGGTGCGGTCGATCGAGATCCGGAACGGGTGGGTCATGCCGGGCTCGCCCGCGGTGCCGAGGAAGAGGGCCCACAGCGACCAGCCGAAGGCCGCCAGCACGCCGACCGAGACCAGCGTGTCCATGGTGGTCGCGCCGTGGCGGAGGTTGGTCCACGCGGCGCGGTGGAAGGGCCAGGCGCCCCACACCACGACGGGCGCGGCGAGCACGAGCGAGGCCCACTGCCAGTAGGTGAACTGCCAGGCGGTGACCATCCCCATCGCGATGACCGGCACGCTGAGCACCGCGCTGACGAGCAGGCGCTGGCGCAGCGGGTCGGGCTCGGGCGCGTCGTCCGGCGTGCCCGGGCCGTCCGCGGACGGGGGCGTCGGCAGCGCGGCGGCGTAGCCGGCGGCCTCGACGGTGGCGAGCAGGTCGTCGGTCGAGACCGTGCCGGGGTAGCTCACCTTCGCCTTCTCGGTGGCGTAGTTGACCGTGGCCGTCACGCCGCCGAGCTTGTTGAGCTTGCGCTCGATGCGGTTGGCGCACGACGCGCAGGTCATGCCGGTGATGGCGAGCTCGACGTCGGTGGTCGCGCCGGTGGTCGCGTCAGTGCTCATGGCTGCCCTCCTCGTGGTCGCCGGCCGGGACGCCGCCGGAGTCGACGGCGAACTCGGCGGTGCGGACGGTGCCGCGGTGCTGGAAGTCGAGGTAGAGCCGGTACGCCCCGGGCGTGGGGAACGCGGTCGCGAAGTCGATCCCCGGACCGGGCCCGCCCGCCTCGGGGTGGACGTGGAGGTAGCCCAGGTCGCCGGCCCGGATCGCGACGAGGTGACCGAAGGCGCCGAGGTAGGGCTCGAGGTCGGTGACCGGCTCGCCGTCGAGCTCGATGCGCGTCGTGAGCACCGTGGTGGCCCCCGGCGCGGTGTCGCCCTCGAGGGTGACGGTGTAGGTCCCCTGCCCGGTGCGGACGGTCGCGGTGCGGGTCTCGGTGACGGCCTCGGCCGGTGCGAACTCGCCCGCGACCGCCAGGTCGTCGGCGAGGGTGACGCCCTCCCAGCCGGCGGGCGTGAAGTCGGCGATCACCCGCCACGTGCCGGGCGTCAGGCGTACGTCCACCGACCAGGTGCCGCTCGCGCGGTCGAGGGTCGGGTGGACGTGCTGGAAGCCGGTGAGGTCGCGGCGGACCACGACGAGGTGCAGGTCCTTCTCGTGCTCCTCGGTGTAGTCGAGGAGCCGACGCCCGCTGGAGGTGAGGACCTGGAAGTCGAGACGCGTACGCCCGGCGCGCGGGGTGTGGTCGGCCAGCGCGAGGGTGAACCCGTCGGCCTGCGCGGTGAGGCCCGAGACGTCGGCGACCTCGGAGGCGTGCGCGTCGGGGCCGGTCGTCCCGTTCAAGCGCTCGAGTCGGTGCCCTGAGTGCTCGCTAGCGCTCGCAGGCAGGTCACCGATCTCAGGTCCCACCAGGCGCCCCCCGCCCCAGGCGACCGCGAACGCGGCGGCCAGGGCCGCGGCGAACGCGGCGACGCGCTCAGGGGTGCTCATGCCATCGCGTAGCCGGCCTCCTCGACGGCGGCCCGGACGGCCGACTCGTCGAGCGGGGTCGTGCTGGTGACGGTGACGGCTCCGGTCTCGACGACGACGGCGACGTCCTCGACGCCCGCGATCTCGGAGATCTCCTCGGTGACCGACGCGGCGCAGTGCCCGCAGGTCATGCCGGTGACGGTGTAGGTGGTGGTGGTCATGGGTGGGTCTCCCTCTGGCGTGTGACGGGAACGGTCAGGACCTCACGAGGCGGGCGATCGCCTCGGAGGCCTCCTTGAGCTTCTGCTCCTGCTCGGCCCCGCCCTGGCGGGCGGCGTCGACGACGCAGTGCGCCATGTGGTCGTCGAGCAGCGACAGCGCGAGGGCCTGCAGCGCCTTAGTGGCCGCCGAGACCTGGGTGAGGATGTCGATGCAGTACTTCTCCTCCTCGACCATGCGCTGGATGCCGCGCACCTGGCCCTCGATCCGACGCAGTCGCTTGAGGTGGGCCTGGACCGCCGCGTCGTTGCCCTCGAGGTGGCCGTGCTGCTCGCTCATGCGGCAATGATACCCCTAGGGGGTATACGTTGCCGGGCGAGGCTCACCCCTGCGGGTGAAATGTGGTGGTGCTGGCACCACCTCGACCGGGTTTCGGACTCCCGGGGGTACTGTCGCGAGTGACGGTCGGGGGGTCGTCGAGGAGCGGGTGGTCCGCTCCTCCTTGACGACGTGTGGGGACCGACACATGGACATCCGTATTGCGCTGCTCGGCGGCGACGAGCTGGTCAGGCGGGGCCTCGACAGCATGCTCCGCACCCTCGGTGGCTTCGAGCTCGGCTCGGTGAAGGACCGCGAGCGTGCACCCATCGACATCGCCCTCGTGGAGACGTACGGCTCCGCTCGCGGCGACATGACGCTGCAGCGCGCCGTGTCCGACCCGCACATCCGGCGGGTGGCGGTCTACACCTGGAACCACCACCCCGGCCTGGCGCACGAGTCGCTCGGCAACGGCGTCACCGGCTACCTCGCCAAGGGCCTCAGCGCCGCCCAGCTCGGCCGCGCGCTGCGTGCCATCCACGTGGGCGAGGTCGTCGTGTCTCCGGTGCTGCCCGCGCTGCCGACCAAGGAGCTCCGCTCCACCACCGAGCTCGACCTGCTGACGGTGCGCGAGCGGGAGACGCTCGCACACATCGCCACCGGCAAGAGCAACGACGAGATCGCCCGCCAGATGCAGATCTCGCTCAACTCGGTGAAGTCCTACATCCGCAACGCCTATCGCAAGACGGGCGTGCAGAGCCGGAGCCAGGCCGTCCTCTGGGCGGTCTCCCACGGCCTGGGCGCGGAGGCCCTCACCGGGGTGCCGGCTGGGGCCGGCAGCCCCCGCGCCTGACCTGGGGCGTCCACTGGTCCCGCGCGATCAGCACCTCGCGCAGCACGTCGGGCCGGTCGGTGATGATGCCGTCGACCCCCATGTCGAGCAGGCTGCGCATGGTCGCCGGGTCGTCGACGGTCCACACCACGACCCGGATGCCGAGCTCGTGCGCCCGCGCGATCACCCGCTCGGAGTGGATCGGCAGCCGGCCGAGCCGCAACGGCACGTGCGCGAAGGCGCCTCCGGTGACCCCGAGCGGGCGTACGCCCCCGCGTGAGCACGCGATCAGTGCGGTGAGCGAGCGCCAGCCGAGGGCGGTGGTCACCCCGGGTGCCTCGTCCTGGAGGCGCCGCAGCCACCGGCTCCACGCCCCGGCCACGAGGACCCGCTCCGCCCAGCCCGGGTGGGCGCGCAGCAGCCGCGCCATGGGCCCGATCGACGCCTCGTCCTTGAGGTCGATCGCGAACCGGGCCCGGGGGAAGGCGGCCATGGCCTCGGTCAGTGTCGGGACCTGGTCGGTGCCGCCCACGCGCAGCCGGCGCAGGTCCGCGAGGTCGAGGTCGGCCACCCTGCCAGGGTGACCGGTCAGCCGCGCGAGGGTCGCGTCGTGGAAGCAGACCACGTGGCCGTCGCGGGTCGTGTGCACGTCGGTCTCGAGATAGGTGAGGCCGAGCGAGGTGGCGCGCCCGAAGGCGGCCAGCGTGTTCTCCGGGGCGAGCCCCATGCCCCCGCGGTGCGCGATGGCGAGCGGGCCGGTGTGGTCGCCGTAGCTGGTCACGACGTCAGGATGGGTGCTTCCGCCGGGGCTTGTCGCGCCCGGACGGCGCCGTGGAGCGACTGTTCACCGAGGCTTCTCGTGCGCGTGCGGAGGACGTCGGTCCACGTCCTCCGCACACGCAGTGATCAGCTCCGGTAGCCGCCCAGCAGCTCGGCGAGCCGCAGGTGCGGCCGCGCCTCGTCCTTGCGCCCCTGGCGCTGGAGGGAGCGCCCGAGCAGCAGGTGGGCGTACGGCTCGTTGGGGTCGTGCTCGAGCAGCTCGGTCGCGACCCGGATCGCGCCGTCGAGCTGCGCGGAGTGGAAGAGCGAGCGCGCCAGCAGCAGGCGTACGTCGGTCAGCTCGTGCACCACGTCGCCCGGGTCCTCGAGCAGCTCGGTCAGCATCACGGCCGCCTCGCGGTAGGCGCGCTCCTCGAAGAGCGCCTGCGCCCGCACCCACCGGTCGTGGGTGGAGTCCTGGAGCAGCCCCGCGTGCCCGCGCAGCAGGTCCTCGAAGGGGGTGAAGTCGATCATTCGTCGCTCCTCTCGGGCGGTTCCTGTCTCCGAGCGTGCGCCCGGACGTCGGTGCAACGTGGGAGGGGGTGCGGCGATTCCGCGGAATACTGGGACCACCATCCCCGTTGGAGGTCGTACAACCTTCAACCACATCGGAGGACACCATGCAGTTCGGCATCTTCAGCGTCGGCGACATCACGCCCGACCCGACCACCGGCTCGGTGCTGTCGGAGGGTGAGCGCATCGCCTACATGACGCGCCTCGCGCTCAAGGCGGAGGAGGTCGGACTCGACGTCTTCGCGACCGGCGAGCACCACAACCCGCCGTTCGTCGTCTCCTCGCCGACCACCCACCTCGGCTTCATCGCCGCCCAGACGGAGAAGCTGCTGCTCTCCACGAGCACCACGCTCATCACCACCAACGACCCCGTGAAGATCGCCGAGGACTACGCCTTCCTCCAGCACCTCTCCGGCGGTCGTGTCGACCTGATGATGGGCCGCGGCAACACCGGTCCGGTCTACCCCTGGTTCGGCAAGGACATCCGTGACGGCATCAAGCTCGCGGTGGAGAACTACCACCTGCTCCGCAAGCTCTGGCGCGAGCCGGTCGTCAACTGGCAGGGACAGTTCCGCACCCCGCTGCAGGGCTACACCTCGACGCCGGCGCCGCTCGACGGCACGCCGCCCTTCGTCTGGCACGGCTCGATCCGCAGCAGCGAGATCGCCGAGCAGGCCGCCTACTACGGCGACGGCTTCTTCCACAACCACATCTTCTGGAACAAGGAGCACACCGAGCAGATGGTGCGCCTCTACCGCCAGCGCTTCGAGTTCTACGGCCACGGCGCCGCCGACCAGGCCTACGTCGGGCTGGGCGGGCAGGTCTTCATGGCCTCGAGCGAGGCCGAGGCCAAGCGGGTCTTCCGCCCCTACTTCGACAACGCCCCGGTCTACGGCCACGGTCCGTCGCTGGAGGACTTCTCGCAGATGACGCCGCTGACCGTCGGCACCACCGAGCAGGTCATCGAGCGCACGCTCGGCTTTGCCGACTACGTCGGTGACTACCAGCGCCAGCTCTTCCTCCTCGACCACGCGGGGCTGCCGGAGTCGCTGGTGATGGAGCAGCTCGAGATGCTCGGCACCGAGGTCGTGCCCGTGCTCCGCACGGAGTTCGAGCGCCGTCGCCCGGCCCACGTGCCGAGCGACCCGCCCACCCACGCCTCGATGGTGGCCGCCGGTCCGGACGCTGCGTTCCACCTCATCGAGCCTGCCCGCGAGCGGGTCGAGGCGATGCAGGCCGAGGCGCAGGCCCAGCAGCAGGCCGCCGGGGCCACGGCATGACCCGTCGGATCGTGGTCGTGACGGCGGGACTGACCGTCCCGTCGTCCACCCGGCTCCTCGCCGACCAGCTCGCCGAGGCCACCACGGCCCAGGTGACGGCCCGCGGTGAGGGGCTCGACGTCCAGTTCGTCGAGCTCCGCGAGATCGCCGGCGAGCTCGCGCAGTTCATGGTCACCGGTGGCGTCCCCACGCCCCGGCTGACCGAGCTGCGCGAGCAGGTCGCCTCCGCCGACGGGCTGGTCGCGGTGACCCCGGTCTTCAACGGGAGCTACAGCGGGCTGTTCAAGATGTTCTTCGACGCCCTCGACAAGGACTCACTGACCGGTACGCCCGTGCTGGTCGCCGCGACCGCCGGGTCCGCCCGGCACTCGCTGGTGCTCGACCACGCGCTGCGGCCGCTCTTCGCCTACCTGCGCGCGATCGTCGTTCCCACGGGCGTGTTCGCGGCGACCGAGGACTTCGGCAGCCTCGGCCTCGCGGACCGGATCACCCGCGCCGCGGCCGAGCTCGCCGCGCTGGTGCTGAGCCAGGGTGGCTACGGCGTCGGCGGGTTCGCCCCCGACCTCGCCGCCCGGCCCCGGCGTACGTCCGGCAACGACGTCGCCGAGGTGACCCCCTTCGGGGACCTGCTGCGGGGGCACACCGGCAACGACTAGAGCCGGGGGAGGGACGCCGTGGTGGGGTAGGGGTTTGTCGAGGTGGTGCGAACCGCCCACTATGACGCGACGAACGCGAACTGATGATCGGCATCAGCCTTCGCGGTCGTCAGGCGTCTGCCGTGCCCTAATCTGTGCCGGTGTCTTCAGCGCTTACGGGGTATCGCGTGTTCCTGGCCTCACCGGGCGGCCTTGAGGAGGAACGTCGCGCCGTGCGCGACGAGATCGAACGTTTCAACCAAGACTTCATGCACGAGGCGCTGGCGGCGTTCTCCGCTGAAGGCTGGGAGAGAGTGCCTGGCGGCAAGCGTCGGGCCCAAGAACTGATCAACGAACAGCTGCGCCAATGCGACTTCATGGTTTTGATGCTCTGGAACCGGTGGGGCACTGCGCCAGACGTCGAGGGCCCCCACACGTCTGGAACAGAGGAAGAGTTTCGTCTTGCAAGCCAGTTGATCGAGTCTGCCGATCATCCCATGCGCGACGCGCTTATCGTCTTCAAGGGAGTTCCAGAGGCGCAGTTGAGCGACCCCGGTGACCAGCTCAAACGAGTACTCGCCTTCAAGAAGGAGTTGGAAGAATCGAAGGATTGGCTTTACAAGACCTTCGATTCGGTGGACGAGTTGCGCAGCGAGGTCCGCTCTCGGCTGCTGTCGTGGGCCAAGCTCACGAGCGGTGATGAGACTTCCACTCGCGAGCCGGAGACCGCCCAAGATGTTTCACATCAGTCGAACGGTGGCGGTACAGAAGACGAGCCTCCAGCCGACATGCTGGGGCGCGCGGAATCGTTCGCAGCACGTGGACTCGTGACGCAGGCCGAAGCTGCCTATGCCGGAGCGATTGCAGACGACGACGTAGACGCCTTAGAGAGTTACGCCAGATTCTTGAGGAGGATCGGGAGGCCGAGCAGATCCTTGGAGATCGGAAAACGGACGATTGAGGTTCTTGCTCAGCGCCCGGACACCCCCGAAACCTCTATACGCACGTCAGGGGTGATGGCCAGCATTGGCATCACACAACGAAAGCTCGGGAGGCTTCGCGAGTCCCGCTACTCGCTCACCGAGGCTGTGCAAGCAATTCGCGGAACGACAGAATCTGAAGTCCGATCGCTCGCCTATGCACTCGACAACTTGGGGATCACTGCGATGCGTAGCGGCGACTTGCCTTCGGCGCGCGAGGCATTCCAGCGGTCGCTCGAATTGCGATCACGCGTGAGTGACGCTCGAGGTAGGGCCGAGACCCTGCTGAACCTGGCGCGCTTGGATCGGCGCGTTGGCGACGGCGCTGAGGCTTCGCGGCGTTGCGACGAGGCCCTAGCGTTGCTAGACGCCGAGGAACACAGGGGAACCTACGCCGCGGCATACGCCCTGCTTGGTGAGCTCCGCGAGGCGGCGGGCGATCTGTCGGGGGCGGAAGCGGCCTTCAAGGAGGCCCTTGCGAGCAACGAAGCGTCGGGCCATCCCGCAAGCATTGCGCTCTCCGTGCTGCAACTCGCTCGATTGTTGTTGGCGAAGGGGGACGTCATAGAAGCGAAGCGCTTGGCTGAGCGAGCCAACGACGAGAACACCCACGCAGCCAACCGCGAGGGCGTTGTTGCCAGTCAGCATCTGCTTGGGCGGGTGGCTCTTGCCGGGGGCCGCATCGGTGAGTCAATAGGCCTGCTTCAAGATTGCGTCGTTGCGTACACGCAGATAGGCAATCCCACTGGAGAAGCCTGGGCCAGCTTGCACCTCGGCGAGGCCCTCCGGGCCGCGGGTCTCGAGGCCGAAGCCCAAGAGTCGGTCCGTCGTTCGAGTGTCATTGCGGAGGCCACAGAGAATGCGGCGCTACGTGCGTCGATAGCCGAGTTTCATGATCGTGAGCTTGATACGACCTCGCCTACCTCAGACACCTGAACGTAAGTTCGGTCTGGCACAAAGAGGGCGGTCAGTCTCCCGTTAGGCAACGTTCCACAGCCCGTGTCGATCGCGGCATGACGTTCGCCGATCCACGGAGCACCGCTGCGCTGCGGTTGATGGCCATACACGTGATAGTCAGATGCGGGCGCGTCAGTGGGGCGGTCGTTCGGTCGATGGGTCACCAGCAAGCCGCCGCCGCGGAAGTGCGGCGTCATACTCTTGAGAAATTGGCGATGTTCGTAGGGCACGGCCGCGCGCAGTGCCTCAAGAACGTCTCCGGTCGGCGTGGGTACGTACGAGCGCACCGTCGCAGCACCGCCAATACGCAAGAAGGGCGAGAGCGGACCTGCCTCAAGCGCATTTTGAAAAGCCAGGTCATGATTGCCAGCCACAAAGACCGACTGATGACGGCCCGAGAGCTTAACCAGCAGATCGATTACTCGAGAACTGTCTGGACCCCTATTCACATAATCGCCGACGAAAACGTACTTGCTCACGCGGCCCTCGAGGCACTGCAATAGCGCGTCCAGGGCCAGCGCATTGCCGTGGATGTCACCGATCACTGCCAGTTCGTACTCATTCATAGCAGGACCTTTGGCAGCTCGGAATAATCCAACGAATCGCCGTCCTCGTCTGCTGCACGTATAGCCAGCGTGGCCAGATTTCGATCTGAGTTCCAGAAGCCTATTGCGAGCGACTCAAGTGAATCGAATCCATGATCTGGAAGTGGCCCTACGATTGCCACGAGCCTCGCTGTGATTTCTTCGAGCAGTTCGTAGGTAGGCGGGCTTGTTAGCCGCGGATCCGATGCCAACAGGGTCGTCAGGCGAGGCTCGCCGTAAAGCGCGGCCAACTCCCGCACGGAAAAGCATGTCCGACCTCGCTTCATTGCGCTGGCGTAGACGGCGGTCCGAAGGAGGTACCGCGCGAGTCGTACCAACCCGGCCGCGTGGGCTCGACTCTCCGAAATCGGCTGGTTCAGAATCGTTGCGTAGCGTCGCACGCGGACGAGCAACTCCAGAGGATCGGCCGGCGCCAGGTCCTCGATGATTGCACTGAGACTACGCTCGGATTCTAAGAGAATCCGTCCATCTCGTTTCAGATGGGTGCCAAAAAGGGTCGTGCTGGCGCTCCGCAATTGCTCGGGTGTGTAGGAGCTCACGGAGGCTAAACCGGTTTTGAAGGTTGGAGAGTTCCAATCCGTAGTTAGTCGCAACAGATCAAAGTCGGAACTAGGTACGAAGTCCCCCCGTGCGCGACTCCCATAGAGAAGCAGGCCAGACGTCTGGTCGCCGATGCGGTCTAGGACGCTCGCGATGTCGCGTGGCGGCAAGTCCAGAGTAGCGAGCGCGTCGCCCAAAGCGTCCCGGCTGAGATCCACGCTCCGCAGCGTATCTGCTAGCACCGACAGGTCCCCCTTCCCTCTGAAGCCCTCGGTTCAACCCCAGCCGGGCTCAACAGTTCCGAACCGCAGACCGCCGTGTCGAGCACCCGCGTCCCTTCGCCGCGAGCCGGGGGCATCGGTTCAATCGTCCAGCGCGAGCGTCAATCGCTCTGGATCAGGTGCACCTCATCGTCGGATGGGTGGAAAGGCGTAGTCCCAGCCTCGAAGGGGAGGGTGGCGCATAGCTGGTCTCATCGGCACCGCTGTAGGAGCCGCTCGACCGCCTCGCGCAAACGAGGACTGGCCTAACCTCAGTGCATGCTCGCCGCCACGATCGTGCTCGTTGTTGTCACCGCCATCTACGCCTTCCTGACCTACCGAATCGCGAAGGCAACTGAGACCGCTACGGGGCACGCGAAGGATTCTGCTGAGGCCTCGGCGCGAGCGGCAGCCGTCGCCATGGCCGGTTTGACAATTTCTTTCGGCCTCAGGCCCCAGTACCGCTTCGAAACTGGATCCGAAGAGCATAAGAGACTCTTGGAACATCGAACTCTGAACCTGGGTGTGCGGCTCACGAACCACGGAGCGAACGTCCACATCCACGATGTGACGCTTGTGACCTATTACCGAGCGACTGCGAGCGGCCCGCCGCGCAATGAGGTTGCAGCGGAGGGCCCGACAATGGAATCTCTCGTGCACGAAGGAACCAAGGAGCCGCCGCTGCCTCTCTTTAGGGGCGACTACCGGGACTATTGGTCTCCGACGACATGGGTGCCGCTGAGGTACGTGGCTGGGCTCCTGGTGGAGGTTTCATACTCGCTCGATGGCGACGACGCCATGACTCGTCGGGTCGAGTGGGCCGGCATCTGGGGCGATGACTTTGATTTCCTGGGAAGCGACCCCAAGCGGTCTGAACGCGAGATAAGTAGGACGGCCAACTACAGCACGATAGTGCCGTCAGGAGAGTCGAGACACTGGTGACTACCGGCGGACGACGCCCCGTTCGTCTGGGGGCTCGTCGACAGCGGCTAGTTCACCCTCGACGAACACGACTGCCCAGAGCATGCGGGCCCTCCACGACTACTACGCACAACCGGCACCCGCTCGGGCGATCGGCGGGTGGCTTTCACTCCTCAACCTCACGTCACCAACAATGGTTTTCTCTGGTCGATCGTTGGCAAGCTCGTGGCCAGTAGCCCACGCCGCCGCGATCTCACTCCGGCGCGGCAGCGTTCGCCAATCTCGCCAAACGGTCCCTGACCCGTTCGATGTCGTGCTCACCGAGGCCGAGCGACAAGAAGACCTGTCCCGCGAGGCCGTACGCCTGTACGCTCGCGGCTTGAAAGATCTCCGTCGCGCGATCCAGGTCGTCGACCATTGCTTGCATTCCGTCGGCGGATCCGAAACCCAGGCCGTTTTTGCGGAACCAACCATGAGCCAGACGGTTTCGGACGCCCAGCGCGTCTTTGAGTAAGTTGTCGAGGGGCGTAGTGAGCCCCGGGTTCTCGCGCAAGCGCGCAAGTAGTTGCCCAGCCGTGCGACGGTAGAGCTCATCCACGAGCTCGTTGAACGCGTTTGCGCCGTCACGCGTCTGCGCCTGAGCGTGCTGAGCTGTCACGCTCGCCGTGATCAGGGTGATCATCCCGTGCTCGAAGGCATGGGCGTGAAACATGGCAAGGCCGTACCTCGCGTACACCTCCTTCTCGCGCGAGTCATCATCGGGCAGGTCGGCAATGCGGTCGAAGCCGCCTGAACGTTCTGCGTCCATAAGCGCATGGTGCCCGACCGCCGGCCAACTACTCGACATGGGTCAAACCGCCGCTTGCTGGCCCCCGACTGGCTGGACATACACGACTTGGGGTTGCGCGTCCCTGCCCGTCAAGACCCGCGTGAGGCGTGTGCCGCTATACGGCCGGCGGCGTCCGCTGAAGCAACCTCAGCAGCAAGTCCGCAAGGAGGACTGCCTCAGCAGCTACTGCTGGATCGTCGTAGGTCACCGTGCGGTGGCTGGAGGGGTTCTTGAATACCCCTATTGCGCCTGCAAAGAGCGAGCTCAGCGCGTCCTGTTCGCCAGCCTCGGCCTGCGCGTCGGACAACGGTCCGCCGGGCTTGAACGCTTGTCGCATCAGTTTGACGCCTAGGTCACCAGCTGTCATCGCCGCCTTGCTTCGAACTTGCTCCTCGACCGCCCTGAAGGCTGCGAAGACGGCTTCCTCATAGTCACCCTGAAGAAACTGCCTCTTCGCTTTCGCCAGGTCCGGCAACAAGTCGACCTCCAGCCGCTGGGCGGCATGCAGTCGAGCCAAACCTAGCTCCAATGCGCGTCGCCCTTCCTCAGTGACGCGGCGAGCATCGGGTGAGGTCTGGCCGGGGAGCATGGACACAAAGGCGTGAGCGTTGAGCCATGCCCACGCCTCCGCGAAACGATCCATGAGGCCGTGAGCAGAGGTGATGTCCCTGTGACTTTGGGACGCCCCATTCATCCAATTCTGCTGGTTCCAGCCGTTGCCCTGCTGAAAGTTCGCCAAGACCAGGAGTGCCAGGTCGGGCAGGGGCAGGGCACGCAGTTCCTCAGCGGTGTGATCCCATAACTTCACGAGGCGTCCGTGACGTCGAGGCTGACCAACTCTGCGATCTTGGTGGCGATGACGTCCATCGAATCATCTGCGGTGTCCAGTCCGTTCCGCGAACCAAGCAGCGGGCTGACCCGTCTAATTTCCTCGTAAGTTGTGCCATGAACGACAGGGATCAAGAGGTCGCGAGCCAGAAGCTCAGATAGCTCCTTGTCGGACACCCCGCCGCCGTCTACGCGCTTGAGGAAGGACGGCGTGATTAGGGCGAGGCCGACGCGCGAGCGCGCCAGGCCGCGGTCGATCTCGCGCATGAATGGCTGGCCAAGCAGGATGTCCTTCTCGCTGAACCAGACCGAGACGTTCTTTGAGACCAAGGCGTCATGCAGTTCCGTGGCAGTGGTCTGCCGGTCGTCCCACGCGTGGCAGAGGAACAGGTCCCGAAGGTCTTCTTTGACCCCCACGCTCTCCACCGTGGTGCGGTAGCGGCTGAGGGCCTGGACTTGGTCGGATGTGTAGGTAACGGTCGAAGTGCTCGAGGACCAGCGCGGTCGGGTAGAGCCCGTCCTTCCGCCGCTCACGCCTCCACCGGCGCCGGTCGCGCGAGGAGCCGGATGGCGGTAGTTGATCGGCGGCGGGTAGTAGGACTGCGACCTGCCATATCCATGGACAGGGCAGTCGGCACCGCCCCCGCGGATGTGGCCTAGGACTGGCGCGGTGCACCCACCGCTGTATCGACTCATTCTTTGAGTCTAGGAACGACCTCCGACATTCAACGGGGCTGCTGCACCAACTGGTGCCTGTCGGACGTAGCCCATTCCGCCGCCATCGGGCTACGGTGTCCCGAAACTTAAGCCATCGAACACATTGACGAATAGTGTCGCTCAGGGGTAGGATCGCGGTTACGTCCTCAGCCCCCGGGCCACCGTCCAGACGGTGCGCATTCCCGGTTGTGAAGGGGCGAGTTGCGAGGGTGAGTGATAGCTCGGTTCCCGGGCCTCCAGGAGCGACGACCGTTGTCAGTCACGCGTGCGCGTGACGACCCGTCGTCGAGAGGAGGCCGACCGTGACCGAGCAGGCGTTGCACCCGATCGTGGCAGCGGCCACCGACGTACGGTCCACGTTGAAGTCCGTGGCGGACGTCAACCCGACGTTCATGACGACCGCTGACAAGGCTGCCGCGCTCGTCGAGCTCGTCCGGGCGGAGTCACAGGTGGCTGAGCTGCGGCTGCGCATCCTGGGCGACGCCGGCGACCTCGCGCAGGAGACCGCGGCGAAGGACGCGGCAGGGTGGCTCGCGAAGGAGACACGCACCCGCTTCGCGGACGCCCGCGCCGACCTGGCCCTCGCGGGCGCGCTCGACCGTGACCGGACTCTCGTGGCTCGAGGGATGCGCGACGGCTCGGTGACGCTGGCGCAGGCGCACGTCATCCACCGAGCGCTCACCGCTCTCCCTGCGTCCATCGATGCGGACACGGTGCTGAGCGCCGAGGCGCACCTGGTGGCACAGGCCGCAGTGTTCGGGCCGAAGGAGATCGGCCGGATCGGACGTCACATCCTCGACGTCGTCGCCCCTGAGATCGCCGAAGCCTTTGAAGCCGCCCGGCTGGCCGACCTCGAGGGCCAGGCTGCCGACCGGATCCGCCTCACCATGCGCCGCCTCGGCGACGGCACCACCCGCATCTCCGGTCGGGTCCCTGACGCACTCGGCACGAGGTTCGCGACCTACCTCGAGGCATTCACCAACCCGCGCAGCGGCAGGCGTGACCCCGAGGCCGACAGCGAGGCCGGCGCGTCCGCCCGGGTCACGCGGGCGCCGTACCCCAAGCGCCTCGGCCAGGCGTTGGGCCAGCTCCTCGAGGCGATCGACCCCCGTCGCCTGCCGCTCCACGGTGGCGACGCGACAACGGTCGTCGTCACGATCCCGCTCGCCTCGCTCAGGGCCGAGCTGGCAGCCGCCGACCTCATCGGCTCGGGACTCGTGCCCGGTGACGACTTGACCGGCGACCGGCTGACGGCTTCCGAGGTACGCCGACTCGCGTGCACCGCCGCGATCCTCCCGGCCGTCCTCGGGGGCGACGGCCTCCCCCTCGACCTGGGCCGCAGCCGTCGGTTCTTCAGCGCCGCCCAGCGCAAGGCCCTCCTCGTCCGCGACCGGACCTGCCGCGCCGAGGGGTGCGACGTCCCGGGCGTCTGGTGCGAGGCCCACCATCGCCGGGACCCGTGGTCCGAAGGCGGGCGCACCGACCTCGCGGACGGCGAGCTGCTCTGCAGTCATCATCACCATCGGGTCCACGACCCCCGGTTCCGACTCGAACGTCTCGCCAACGGAGATGTGCGCTTCCACCGACGTGGACGGGCACCCCTCCCCGCGGGTGGTGTCCGGGGCGGGGGCGGCGTGGTTGCGTCGAGGGTCCGGCACGACCAGATCCTGGGAGGCGCACATGAATGACACCATCTGGAGCTATCGCGACAGTGAATGGAGCGAGGACCGCGACCTCGTCGGCTACGAGGTCGAGGCCGACGGCGGGAGCATCGGCAAGGTCGCCGCGGCGAGCACCGAGACGGCCGCGCAGTGGCTGGTGGTCGACACGGGGTTCTGGATCTTCGGCAAGCAGCGCGTGATCCCCGCCGGCGTCGTCGTGGGCATGGACCACGACGCCCGCCGCGTGATCATCAGCATGAGCAAGGACCAGGTGAAGGCGGCTCCGGACTACGAGGAGTCGGAGTGGGCTGCCGAGGACGCGCGGGTCAAGCACGCGGAGTACTACGGGACCTACGCCGAGCGCCGCCCCGACGTACCCCATCAGGGGTAATCCACCGGACGTCCGCCCCTCGGGTGTGCCTCGTCGGTGTCCCTGGGTGGTGTGGTGTGCGGGCACACGCACCCCTGGGGAGGGAACGATGAGCGACGCACGCGCGGACGTGGGAGTCCGGCGATGATCCTGACCGGCCGGAGCGCACCGGCGACGCCGCACCAGCCCGGTCCGCTCCTCCCGCGACCGAGACCCGGGTCGCTGCGGTGGGAGCACCTGTACGCCACGGGCGAGGCCGCGTCGTCGGTCGTGGCGAACCCCCACCTCGGCTTCGCCGACGGCAGGGCCCGTGAGGCGATGGAGCGCTACGCCTCGGTCCTCGGTGGGGACCTGAGCGTGACGTCGTACACCGACCTGGGCAGCGACGGACCGCTCGGGGACCTGGTGGGCCACGCCCTGCTCGTCACCCCGGGTGGGATCGTGCTCACGGGCGCCGACGTCCAACCAGGGACGCAGGTGCAGGTCGGCGACAGCGTCGCCGTCAGCCTCTCGGGCTCGGCCGAGGACGCCGAGCAGCTTCGCGGGTGGTTCGACGCGCTGGCCGAGGGCGGGCAGGTCCGCCAGCCCCTCGCGGCCGCCGCGTGGGGGCACGAGGTCGGCATGCTCGTCGACCGCTTCGGCATCGCATGGGTGGTCACCATCGCGGGGCCCGGCGCCTGACGCCGGTCCGGCCTCAGTCCAGGCCGAGCTCGCCGGCACGGACCAGCAGCTCGCGGCGGTTGGCCACCTGCAGCTTGGCGAGGATCGCCGAGACGTGGTGCTCGGCGGTCTTGGTCGAGATGAAGGTCTGCGCGGCGATCTCGCTGTTGGTGTGGCCGCGCGCCACGAGGCGGGCCACCTCGAGCTGCCGGTTGGTCAGGCCGCCGGGGTTGGCGCGGGTGGACTCGATCGGCCGGCTGGGGACGCTGGCCAACCCGTCGCGACGCAGCTCGCGACGCAGCCGGTCGGCGGTGCCGATGGCGCCGAGTCGGTCCAGCAGCACCACGCCGCGGACCCGGTCCTCGGCGTCCGGGGAGTCGGCGTACGCCATCGCCTCGTCGAACACGTTGCCCGAGCGCTGCCACCACGTCGCGACCTCCGCGGTGCGACGCTCGAGGGACGCCCGGTGCGGCACCGGCAGGTCGGGCCCCGGCTCGACGGCGATCCCCACGCGCCGCAGCCAGAGCACCAGGTCGCCCACCGGCCAGACCTGGTCGGCGGTGCACAGCGCCGGCAGGTGCTCGACGGCGAACGTCGTCACCCGGTCGTCGGGCGTCCCGCTGAGCCACATCGCCTCGGCGAGGCAGCTGAGGACGGGCAGGTAGCGGCCCGGCTCGTCGAGCGTCCGCGCGAGCCGCCACGCCTGCTCGAGGTGCGGTGCGGGGTCCTGGTCGCCGACCCGCAACGCGGCCGTGGCGAGGGCCACGTGCGGCCAGATGGAGCCGTCGCAGGCACCGCTCGCGAGCACCTCCTCCGCGTCCTCCCGAGCGGCGCTCCACCGACCCGCGCGCGCGTGCAGGATCGCGCGCAGCGACAGGTGCCAGAGGGTCGCGTTGCGCAGGTCGCGTCCGTGCGTGTGCACGAGCGTCTCCTCGACCACGCGCTGCATCGTGCGCAGCTCGCCGCGGTCCATGGCGTGGATCGTGAGCATGATGTAGCCCCGCCACGCCGTCTCGTCCCAGCCGTGGCGGCGGGCGGTGCCGACCAGCTCCGCGACCCGCTCCCGGGCGCCGGGCTCGCCGCAGATGCACGCCACGCCCTCGACGAGCAGCCGGCCAGCGAGCACGTGCTCCTCCGACCCGGCCGCAGCGCCCGCTTCGGTCGTACGCCGTCCGCAGGCCACGGCACGTGCGAGGTCGCTGTTGACCAGCGCGACCATCCCCGCGTCGGCGTGGACCCGCGCGACCGTCTCGGGGGAGTCCAGGCCGTCCGCGAGCTCCTGGGCCTGGGCGGCGTGACGGTTGCTCGAGGCCCGCCGCCCGGACTGGTACTCCAGGACGTTGAGCACGGCGTGCGCCTCCGCGACCCCGTCGAGCCGCCCGGCGTCGCGCCACAGCGGGATCGCGGCGCGGGTGGCGGCCGCGGACTCCGGGAGCCGCGCGGTGACGTAGAGCTGCTGGGCGAGCTGCATGAGCAGCTGCGCGCGCTCGAGTGACGGCGCCCCGCCGGGAAGGTGGTCGAGCGCGACCTCCAGGAAGGCTGCCGCCTCGGCGTTCGACCCTGCCGCGACGGCCTCGGACGCGGCCTCGCGGGCGTGGACGAGGGTCCGCGCCGCGTCGCGGGCCCCCAGCGCGTGGTGGGTGAGGGTGGCCGGGCTGGGCAGGTCGACCTGCTCCAGCGACACCAGCAGGCGGTGGTGGAGGCGGGGCGCGCCCCCGGGCGGGATGGTGGTCTCCACCGCCTGGCGGGCGAGCTCGTGGCGGAAGGCGATGCCGTGCTCGGTGCGGACGAGGAGCGTGGTGCGGTCGAGGCGGCGCAGCTCGTCGAGGTCGACCCCGACGAGCGGGAGCAGGCGGTCGTCCAGCCCGTCCGGCGAGCACGCGATGAGCTGCAGCGTCTCCAGGTCCTCGGGCTCGAGGTCGGCCGTACGGGCCAGGATCGTGTCGCGGACGGAGTCGGGCAGGGGACGGTCGGGCTCCTGGGCGACCTGCGCGACGTAGAACGGGTTGCCGCCCGTCAGCGCATGCACCCGCACCGGGTCGAGCCCGGATCCGTCCACCGCGGTGGCGACCCCGTCGACCGACAGGGGCCGCAGGGCCAGGGTGCGCAGGCCGTCGAGGGCGGCGAAGTCGCCGAGCAGCCGGCGTGCGGGGTGCCGCGGGCCGATCTCGAGGTCGCGATAGCTCACCAGCACCGCGACCGGGACCGTCTCCACCCGGCGTACGACGTGGCGCAGCACGTCGGTGGACGCCGCGTCGGCCCAGTGGAGGTCCTCGACGACGAGGACCGTCGGCTCGGCGGCGAGCTCGCGGAGGACGGCGCCGGCGGTCTCGCTGAGGTGGACCTCGTCCGCGCTGGCCCGGGCCAGCAGGTCGGCCATCCCGAGGTCGCGGAACGGACCGAGGGGCCGGGGGGTGCCGAGGGGGTCGCACTGCCCCCGCAGGACCCTCAGCCCCGCCGCCTCGCGCACCACCGCCGCGATCGCCGACGACTTGCCCGTGCCGCTCTCGCCGGCCACGGCGATCCCCACGCCGAGGCCGTCGCGCACCTGGCGTACGCCCTCGCGCAGCACGTCGAGCTCGCGCTCGCGCTCGAGCAGGCGTGGCGCCTCGCTGTGGTGCATCGTCAGGGCCACCTCCCTCAGCGCCCCGGGCGCGTGGTGGGCGGCGCGACCGGGGTCGGACACGGCCGAGAGTAGTCCTCGACGGCCGTCCCCGACACCGTCGCGCTGGTGCTGCTGGGCCATGGGTCGACGCTAGGGGCGACGGGTCCCCGGCACATGGGGGAGCGCCCCCCATCTGCGGGGCGTGGTGGGGGTTCGGGGTGCCCGCATGGGGACCGCGGACGGCACACATGCGGGGGCGGTGCCGATGTGGGACGGCGCCGGCGCGACCGAACCTGATGACCGGTCCGGCGCCCGCCGGTCCCTCTCCGCAGAAGGACACACGATGACGAACACGCAGACGAACACGCAGGCCCACACCCAGGCCCACACTGACCCCACCCCGCTCCAGCAGCTCAAGGCGGCACAGCACCTCATCTGGAACAACGGCGACTACGGCAAGATCGCCTGGCTCACCGTGCCGCTCGCCGCCCACCTGCTGGAGGACACCGGCGTACGGCCGGGCACCTCGGTCCTCGACGTCGCCACCGGCACCGGCCACGTGGCGATCGAGGCGGCCCGGATGTTCTGCGACGTGACGGGCATCGACTACGTCGAGAGCCTGGTCGACGTCGCGCGCCGTCGCGCCGCCGCCGAGGCGCTGCCGATCGCGTTCGAGGTCGCCGACGCCGAGGAGCTGCCCTTCGCCGACGCCTCCTTCGACGCCGTCGTCTCGGCGATCGGCGTCATGTTCACCGCCGACCACGACCGCGCCGCCGCGGAGCTCGTCCGCGTCTGCCGGCACGGCGGGCGCATCGGCGTGGCGAGCTGGACCGCCGAGGGGTTCATCGGCCGCCTGCTCAAGACGGTGACGGCGCACGTCCCGCCGCCGGCCGTGGCGCTCCCGCCGACCCGGTGGGGCAACGAGGAGGTCGTCCGCGAGCTGCTGGGCGCCGGGGTGCGCGACGTGACGTCGTCGACGCACGTGGTCACGCAGCGCTTCGTCTCCGCGGAGGCGTTCGCCGACTTCATGCTCACCTGGTACGGCCCGACCTACACCGCCGCGCAGAAGCTCGACGTGCAGGGGAGGGCGGCCTTCCGCGACGACCTCGTCGCGCTGGGTCGTGCGAGCGACCGCGCCACCGACGGCAGCTTCGCGGCCGACTGGGAGTACCGCGTCGTCACCGCGACGCGGGCGGGCTAGCCCCACTCAGGGGGCGGCGGGACCGGCGTCAGGCCTCCCACGCCGGGCCGTCGCCCCCGAGCCGCGCGACGAGCGCGCGCCCGACGTGACCGGCGTTCGCGCGGCGCACGCCGACGGGGACGTCCGGGAGGTTCTCCTCCCAGTCCAGCAGCGGTGAGCCGCGCAGCTGCGGCATCCGCGCCGGTCGGCCGAAGAAGAACGGGTGCAGGTGCGCCCCGCCGTCGCCGTAGCGACCGACGTGGCAGCGCCCGACGCTGGGGAGAGACTCCACGGCGGCCGCGACGGCGACCATCAGCACGCCCATCTCGGCTGCCAGGTCGTCGGGCAGGTCGGCGAGGTCGTGGTGCGCGCGGGGGCGGAGGATGAAGGCGACCGGCAGCTTCATGGCGACCTCGACGAGCTGCCAGCGCTCGTTGCTCCACGCCACCGCCGCGGCGTGCTCGGGGGTCGCCGGCTCCTGGCACGGGCAGTCGAGCGGGTCCTCCCCGCGGCGATCCGGCTCGACCGCCTCGAGAGGCTCGAGCGGCTTGATCCGCAACCCGTCGAGCTCGTAGGGGTAGACGAACCAGCCGGGCATCTCCTCGACCCGGACCGCGAGCCGACCCTCGGCGTCGGTGGCCGCGGCGACGCGGGCGTAGTAGTCCTCGATCGACTCAGGCTCGCTCATGGGGCGAGTGTGTCACCACGCGGCGGGCTGGTAGTCCTTCAGGAAGCAGCCGTGGAGGTCCTCGCCCTGCTCTCCGCGCACGATCGGGTCGTAGACCCGGGCGGCGCCGTCGACGAGGTCGAGCGGTGCGTGCCAGCCCTCGGCGGCGATCCGCAGCTTCTCGTGGTGGGGGCGCTCGTCGGTGATCCAGCCGGTGTCGACGGCCGTCATCAGGATGCGGTCGGTCTCGAACAGCTCGCCGGACGACGTCCGGGTCATCATGTTGAGCGCGGCCTTCGCCATGTTGGTGTGCGGGTGGCCGGAGCCCTTGTAGCGGCGTCCCCCGAACTGGCCCTCCATGGCCGAGACGTTGACGACGTACGCCCGGCGCGCCCCGCCCTGCACGGCCGCGCGCAGCGACGGGCGGAGGCGGGAGTTGATGAGGAACGGCGCGATCGAGTTGCAGAACTGCACCTCGAGGAGCTCCAGCGGATCGACCTCGTCGAGCACCTGCGTCCAGGAGTTGTTGTCCTGGATGTCGGGGATGAGGCCGCCGGCGTCGATCGCCGTCCCCGCCAGGTGCGCGTCCAGCGACGCGCTGCCCGCCTTGAGGGCGAGGGCGGTCAGCGAGGCGGCGTTGTGCGCCTCGAGCGCGTGCTCGGGGGTCTCGCCGTCGTGGTGGGCGACCGCGGTGGCCGACAGGGCGCCGGCGATCGCGGCGGGGTGGGCCTCGGAGATCCGGTCGAAGGTGACCATCTCCGGCAGCGCGTCCACGCCGAGCGACTCGGCGGTCGGCAGCGGGGCGTTCTCGCCGTCGATGAGGTGGGAGTACGCCCCCGGCAGGCGGCGTACGGTCTGGCAGGCGTTGTTGATGATGATGTCGAGCGGCCCGTCGGCGGCGACGTCGTCGGTGAGCGAGATGACCTGCGTGGGGTCGCGCAGGTCGATGCCCACGACCTTGAGGCGGTGCAGCCAGTCGGACGAGTCCTCCATCGCGGCGAAGCGGCGCACCGCGTCCTTGGGGAAGCGCGTGGTGATCGTCGTGTGGGCGCCGTCGCGGAGCAGCCGCAGCGCGATGTACATCCCGATCTTCGCCCGCCCGCCGGTGAGCAGCGCCCGCTTGCCGGTGAGGTCGGTGCGCTGGTCGCGCTTGGCGTGGCTCATCGCCGCGCAGGTCGGGCAGAGCCAGTGGTAGAACGCGTCGACCAGGGTGAAGTCCTGCTTGCAGATGTAGCAGCCGCGGGGGGTGATCAGCTCGCCGGCGAAGGCGCCCATCGTGGTCGAGACGAGCGGGATGCCGGCGGTCTCGTCGTCGATGCGCATCGGCGACCCGGTGGCGGTCCGCGCGATGATGTCGAGGTCGTGGCGCAGGCGCTCCTGCCGGATCTCGGCGCGGCGCTGCTTCTTGATGAGCTTGTACATCGACGACGCGGCACGCTTCATCGTGCGTACGTCGTCGTGGTCGGGCGGGAGCGCGGCCACCTCGCCCAGCACCTCGAGGGCGATGGCGAGCCGGTCGGGGTCGATGCCCTCCGTCGGGGTGTGCTGCTCGGTCACCGGGAGAGGGTAGGTCGTCCGCTGCGGGCGGCGTGAACCGTCACCGCTCCCGCGAGGGGGACCCGCTGATCCGGACACGGTCGGCACGCATGCCGTGCTCGACGCCCCACAGCACGGCCTTGGACCGCGAGTCCACGTCGATCTTGCGGTAGGCGGAGCGGATGTAGGACTTGATCGAGTTGAGCGAGAGCAGGGTCCGCTCGGCGATCTCCTGGTTGCTGAGCCCCATCGTGATCAGCGACAGCACCTCCGCCTCGCGAGCCGTCAGGCCCTCCTCACGCCCCGGCCAGTCGCCGCCGACGAGCGACGAGCGTCCCCGCGAGGGGGACACCACCAGCTGGCCGGCGGCGATCGCGGCGAGAGCGTCGACCAGCCGGGCGGCGGGCAGGCTCTTGGAGAGGTAGCCGCGCACGCCCTGGCTGAGGGTGTCGCGCGTCAGCCACGGCTGGAAGTTCCACGTGTAGACCGCGACCTTGCGGACCTGCGGGTTCTCGACGAGGTGGCGGACCGCGGGGCCGTTGCCCTGGCCCACCCCGAAGGTGTCGTAGAGCGCCACGTCGACCGGCTGGCCCACCGGCCTGCCCGCGACCAGCTCGACGACCTCGACCCGGTGACCATAGCTGCGCATCATCGCGTCGAGACCGCGGACGACGACCTCGTCGTCGTTGACCAGCGCGACCCGGATGACCATGCGCTCAACGTACTGCGGTTTATGTATCTTGAACCGGTTGTCCGGGAGAGTTGGGGGGGAATCGTGCGGGAGAGCACGGCCACGGTCGAGGAGACCCGCACGGGAGGCCTCGGGATCCGGTGCGAGGGTGTCGTCCACCTCTACAAGACCTTCGGCGGGCACGACGTCGTCGCGCTGCGCGGCGTCGACCTGACCATCCGGGCCGGCGAGCGCGTCGCCTTCCTCGGGCCGAGCGGCTCCGGCAAGTCCACCCTGCTCGCGCTGCTCGGCGGGATCCAGAAGCCCAGCGCCGGCAAGATCTACCTGGGTGAGGAGGAGGTCTCCCGGATGGGCGAGCGCTACCTCGCCCGGATCCGCTCCCGCCAGGTCTCCACGATGCTCCAGGGCGCGACGCGCAACCTGCTGCCGTACGCCACCGCGCGGCAGAACATCGCCTTCGCCCGCCTCTCGCTCCCGGGGAGGGCGCGCGACGACGCGCTCGCCGACACCGAGCTGCTCGACCGCGTCGGCCTCGTCGACCAGGCCGACCAGGTCGTGTCCACGATGTCCGGCGGCCAGCGGCAGCGGCTCGCCCTCGCGTGCGCCGTCTCCACGGCCCCGCGGCTGCTGCTCGCGGACGAGCCGACCAGCCAGCTGAGCCACGCCGACCGCGACCACGTGCTGCACCTGATCCACTCGCTGGGCGACGACTTCGGCACCACCATCGTCGTGGTCACCCACCAGCCGGAGGTGGCCGCGACCTTCCCGCGCACCGTGACGATGAAGGGCGGCCGGGTCGGCGCCGAGGGCCACGGCGGGTCCGAGTACGCCGTCGTGGGCGAGGACGGCGTGCTGCACCTCCCCGGCCACATCGCCGCCGAGTGGCCGCCCGGCACGCTCGTCCGGTTCGAGGACGACGAGCAGGGACGCATCATCGTCACCCGCGCGAGCAGCGAGGGGAACGCACAGTGACCGAGCTCAGGCTCGACGCGATCACCTACGTCAACGGGCGCACGCTGCTCGACGACGTCAGCGTCACGTTCCCGGCCGGCAAGGTGACGGCGCTGTCCGGGCCCAGCGGCTCGGGCAAGACGACCCTGCTGTCCATCGCCGGCGGGCTGCTCCAGGCCACGTCGGGCACCGCCGAGCTCGACGGCCGGCCCCTGTGGACCGGCAGCGGCGACCCGCTGCCGGAGGTGGCGTTCGTGCTGCAGGTCTACGGCCTCGTCCCGATCCTGTCGGCACGGGAGAACGTCTCCATCGCGTTGCGCGCCCGCGGGGTCGCCCCGGCCGACGCCGACGAGTCCGCGGAGGCCGCCCTCGCGCGCTTCGGCATCGCCGACCTCGGCGAGCGCCAGGTCGAGGAGCTGTCGGGCGGGCAGATGCAGCGCGTCGCCTGCGCCCGCGGGTTCGTCGTCGGGGCCGACGTCCTGCTCGCCGACGAGCCGACCTCCGAGCTCGACGAGGGCAACCGCGCGATCGTGCTCGCCGAGCTCCGCGAGGAGGCCGCCCGGGGTGCCGTGGTCGTCGTCGCGACCCACGACCCGGCCGTGGTCGACGCCTGCGACCTGCACATCGCGCTCGACGAGGGCCGGGTCGTGCAGTGAGCCGAGTCCTCCGGGGTGCCTGGAGCCGCCGGGGTGGGCTCGGGACGCTCGTCGCGATGACCGCCGTCGTGGTCGGCGGCTCCGTCACCGTCCTCCAGTTCGCGGAGACGGCCGGCACCTCCCGCTGGCTCACCGCACCACTCCTCCTCATCGGGGCCGTCGCGGTCCCGAGCATCGGCGCCGAGCTCGCCGCCGCCCGTCGCGAGGAGATCGGCCTGGCCCGGCTGCGGGGCATCCACGGGCCGCGGCTGTGGCGGCTCCTGCTCACCGAGCCGTTCCTCGCGATCGTCGCCGGCACCGCCGTCGGCCTCGCGATCGGCGCCGCGGGCACCGTCGTCACGACGGGTCGCTGGCTCGACGACGCCGCGCCCGCCCTCGGCCGTCCGGCCCTCCTGGCCGCCGTCGCGATCGCGGCCGCCGGGCTGCTGATCGTCGGCACGTCCGCGGCCGCCGCGCTGCGCGAGCCGCTGGCCGTGCAGGTCGCAGCCCGCCGGCGCCCGCGCCGCGCGACGACGCTGGCGATCTTCCTGAGCCTCCTCGTCCTCGTCGGAGCCGGCGTCGCGGCGTACCGCAGCCGCTCCTCCGACGGCGAGCCGGACCTGCTCGTGCTGCTCGGCCCCGCGCTCGTCGGCCTCGCCCTCGGCCAGGTCGCGATCTGGCTCGTACGCCTCGCCGCGCGCGGGCTGACCCCGGTGACCGAGCGGCGTGGGCTGGGTGCGTTCCTGGCGGCGCGACGCCTCGCCCGCGCGGACGACCTGGTCACGCCCGTGCGCCTCGTCGTCGCGGCCGCCGTCGTCGGGTCGCTGGCGCTGAGCGGAGCGGTCGCCGTCAGCACGTGGACCGACGAGCAGGCCGCCGTCGAGGTCCCGGGCGCGCGCACCATCGTCGCCACCCCCCTCGGCGCGATGGGCGCGGTCGACCTCACCGAGCGGGTCGACCCGGAGGGCGAGCACCTCATCACCACGGCCATCGTGCGCAACGAGACCCGCCTGGCCGAGCGCCGTGCCTACGTCGACGCAGCCCGGTGGGCCGCCGTCGTGGGCGACTTCTACGACGGCACGCCCGCGCGCGCCGCGTCCGACGCGGTCCCCGGGCTCGACACCGGGCTCGCGCCGGTGCAGGTCGCCGGCGACCGCCTGGCCGTGACGCTCTCCGGCATCCGGGTGCCGCGGGAGCGCTCCTTCCGGGGGCCGGACGGCGGGGACGTCCTGGTCGGCGGGGGCCGGGCGGTGATCACGCTCGACTACGTGACGTCCGCCAACAACTCCGGCGCGGTGAGCGCCACGATCGACGTCCCCACGGACGGGACCCCCGTCAGCCGATCGGTCCGCGTGCGCGACTGCGCCGACGGCTGCGTCGTCACCGGGATGACCGTCGACCGCGACAGCCGCGGCCTCATCGACGGCAGCGACTTCGTGATCCTCGTCCGCGAGCTCGGGCTCGGCGACGCCGACCTGCTCGCCCAGTCCTGGGCACCCGACCAGGGATCGATCCGGTCGGCGGTCAACAACAACTTCTTCCGCAACTACCAGCTGCCGGAGAAGATCGTGGTCAACCGGGCCGACGGCCTCCAGGTCGCGATGCTGCCCGGCGCCCCGCTCGACCTCGACATCGACCTCGGCGGGTCCGAGGTGCCGGTGATCGCCGCCGACGAGGACGCGCCGCAGGCCCTCGACCTCGGCGGCGACGACCGCACGACCGACGTGGTCGGCGTGACCCGGTCGATGCCGCTGCTCGGCACGATCGGCACCCTCGCCGACATCCGCACCGCCGCCGTCGGGTCCGGCCCGACCGTCCCGTCCGCCGAGGTCCAGGTCGTCGCCCGCGCCGGCACGCCCCGGTCGGTGCTCGACGAGGTCGCCGCCGCCACCGATGCCCGTTGGCAGTCGCGCACGAGCGTCCAGGAGTCGCTCGGGGACCGCTTCGGCGGCGCCCAGGCGGCGGCGTACGCCCTGACCGCCCTCGCCTGCGCGCTCGTGGCGCTGATCGCGCTCGGTGCCGGGGTGGCCCGCCACCTGCGCGACTACCGCCGCGACGTGGCGTCGCTGCGCGTCGTCGGCATCTCCGCCGGGACCGCGCGCCGGGCCGGGCGCGCCGAGCTGTTGAGCCTGACGGTGCTGGTGCTCGTCACGGTCGTCGCCGGCGGCTGGCTCGCCGTACGCCTCCTGCTCGCCGGGCTGCCCCTGCTCTCGATCCCGGTGGCCGGGCTCGCGCTCGACACCGCGCCGCACCTCGTCCCGCTCGCCGTCCCGGCCCTCCTCGCCGCGGCGGCGGTCGTCCTGGTGGGCGGCCGGGCGCGCAACGTGCGCGCGTCGACGACCCGACCCAGCCTGCTGCGGGAGGAGGACCGATGACCGCCAGGTTCGGGATGCTCGGCGCCATCCTGCGCGGCCTGCGGGCGCGGGCCCTGCTCAGCGCGGGCTCCGTGCTCCTCACCGCCCTCGCGGTCGCCTCCGCGGTGCTGGGACCGATCTTCGCCGAGGCGGTCACCAACTCCTACGTCGTGACGCGGCTGCGCGAGGCACCCCCCGCGCTCACCGGTCTGAGCCGCGTCTTCACGCCGTCCTCCCCGGAGCCCGCGGCCGACGCCGTGCGCGACGCCGTCGCCGCCACCGAGTCCCTCGACGAGGGGCCGTGGGGGACCACCGTCCCGATCGTGCAGTCCGAGCGGCTGATGGCCCTGCGCGGCGCGGTCGAGTTCTGGTCGCGCGCCGACGCGTGCGAGACCCTCGAGGTCACCGGCCGGTGCCCCGAGGCCGACGGCGAGGTGCTGCTCCTGCAGAAGGCTGCGGAGCAGAAGGGCGCCGAGGTCGGCGAGGAGCTCGACCTCATCGACTTCGAGCCCGGGGGGCTCAAGGGACTCGGGCTGCCCCGGCCCGCCCTCACGACCGTCACGGTGGTCGGCACCTACACCACGCCGACCGACGCCGCCGACTGGCTCGTCCCGAGCCGGCTGACCTCGACCAACGAGACGGTCAGCGACAAGCCCGGTGGCGGCTACACGCCGTACTCCCCGGGGCCGATCCTCACCACGCCCGGCACCGTCGAGGCGATGGGCGACTGGACCGTGCGCGTCGACACCTTCCTCGACGTGCCCGCCGACATCACCCCGGCCGAGCTCTCCGTCGCCGCCCGGTCGGCCGCCGCCATCCCCGACGACACCACGGTCGAGGTCGAGGGCGGCACCCTGCGTGACGACGGCACCAACGACCTCGCCGCGGTCGTGGACGAGACGGAGTCCCAGCAGGCCACCGCGCGCAGCTCGATCGCGCCGGCCGTGCTCTCCCTCGTGCTCGTCGCCCTCGCGCTGCTGATGCGCCTGCTGAACGCCGCCAGCGAGCTGCGGGTGCCCGAGCTGGCGCTGGCGTCGCTGCGCGGCGTCACCGCCCGGCGCCTGTGGGGCCTCGGGCTCGCCGAACCGGTCGCGCTGCTCGTCATCGCCACGCCCCTCGGGGTCGCGCTCGGCCTCGGCAGCGGCCTGGCGCTCGCGCGCGCCTGGCTGGTCCCGGGCCTGCCGCTGCCGGTGCCCGCGCTCAGCTGGCTGGCGGCCGCGGCCGTCCTCCTCGCCGCCCTGGCCGTCGCCTGCGTGGCCATCGGGCTGGTGGTGCGCGAGTCGCTGGCGTCCCAGCTCGCAGGCGTACGCCGTCCCGTCGCCGCACGACGCTGGTCGGTCGTCGCCCAGCTCACCCTCGTCGCCCTCGCGGCGACCGTGCTGCTCAGCAAGCTCTCCGACGGAGGCGGCGGGGACCCCGACGTCACCGACCTGCTCCTGCCGGTGCTCCTCGCTGTGGTCGCCGGTCTCCTCGCGACCCGGCTGACGGCCGTGCTCGCCACCTGGTGGACCCGTCGGTCGCGGGGCCGCTCGCTCAGCGGCTTCGTCTCCTCGCGCGCCATCTCGCGACGCCAGGAGGGGACGCTCGTCATCCTCCCGATCACCGCCGCGATCGCCGTCGCGGTCTTCGGTGCGGGTGTCTACGACTCCGCCGCGACGTGGCGCACGAGCGTCGCCGCGACGGTCTCGCCGGCGCACACGACCTGGCACTCCCCGGTCAGCTACGCCGAGACGCTCGAGCTGACGCGCCGCATCGACCCGGAGGGCGAGTGGGTGATGGCCGCCGGCTCGGTCCTCAACCCCGGCGCCGCCTTCTCCGTCGTCGACGCCAGCCGGCTCGCGAGGGTCGCGACGTGGCCGCCGACGTGGAGCCCCGGGCTCGACGTCGACCAGGTCGTCGAGGAGATCGAGCCCCCCGGCGAGGTGCCGACCTTCTCCGGACGACGCATCTCGGTGACCGTCGACAACGGCGCGCAGACCGACAAGCCGCTGGCGGTGGAGGTCCGCTTCGGCCGCCGCGACGGCATCCCGCTCAAGGTCTACCTCGGGCCCTACGGCCCCGGGGAGTCGACCCGGTCGGCCCGGGTGCCCTGGTGCCGCGACCTGCCCTGCCCGATCGAGGGGATGACGCTCGGCGGCGGCGCCGGCACCAACATGGAGATGTCGGGCACGGCCTCCGTCGTGGCCATCGAGGCGGACGGCGAGCCGGTCGCGGGGGCCATCGACGGTGCCGACTGGGTGCCGACACCCGACCCCGCCGTCCGCACCGCGATCACCGACCTGCGGGTCTCCGGCGGCGAGCTGGTCCTCGACCTCGACACCGGCGACTCCGTCGGCATGGCGCGCCTGACCTCGGGCGGCATCGTCGAGGCGCGTCCCGCGCTGATGGGTCCGAAGGTGCAGCAGACAGCGCTCGCCAAGCTCGACGAGGGCTTCGGCCTGATCCGGGTCGACCCCGTCGGGGAGATCGAGGGCATGCCGTTCGTCGGACCCGCCGGCCTCCTCGTCGACTACTCCTCGTTCATCACCGACCGGCCCGTCTACAACAGCAACCTCGACACCCGGGTGCTCCAGCGCGACGGTGCACCCGCCGAGGTGACCGACGCGCTCACCGCGGCGGGCCTCACGATCGAGACCACGCTCGCGCAGGAGCGGCGCGTCCTGGACCAGAGCGCGTACGCCCTCGCCCTGCGGCTGTACGCCGTCGTCGCCGCTCTCGTGCTCGTGATGGCGCTCGCCGGGCTCTTCGTCAGCGCCGCCGTGCAGCTGCCGGCCCGGCGCCGCGACGCCGCCGCGCTGCGCGTGGTCGGCGTGCCGAGGTCCTCGGTGATGGTGGCGGTCGTGCGCGAGCTCGCGGTGGTGCTCGGCAGCGCCGCGGTCGCGGGCATCCTGGCCGGGTCGCTGGCGCAGTACGTCGTGCTCCGCACGATCACCCTGGGCTACGCCGAGGGGCTGCAGACCCCGGCCCTGGTCGCCGCCATCTCTCCGTGGCGGCTGGTCGTGCTGGCACTCATCGCGGCGGCCGTGTTCGGCGCGGTCGCGCTGGCGAGCGCGACGATGACCGTGCGTGGCGCCCGCGGCGCGACCCTGCGCGAGTCGGCCAGGTAGGGCCGGTCAGCCGCAGCAGGGGTCGAAGCGGAAGCCCACGCCGCGGATCGTGCGGATCCACTCGTTGCCCGCGCGCGCCTTGCGCAGCTTGCGGCGCAGGTTGGCCAGGTGGACGTCGACGACGTGCGTGCTGTCCGGGACGAAGTCGCTGGCCCAGACGGCGCGCATGAGGTCCTCGCGCGGGACCACCACGCCCGGGTTGCTGACCAGGTGTGCGAGCAGGTCGAACTCGGTGCGCGTCAGGTCGAGCTCCGAGCCGTCCACGCGCACCTCGCGGGCACCGCGGTTGAGGGTGAGGTCGTCGCAGCCGAGCGGGTCGGTGGGCAGGGGCTGGGGCTGCGCGGGCTGCGCCTCCGCGACGGCCGTCCGCGGGACGGGCGGGACGACCGTGCCGGCTGCCGGACCGGCCGACGGTGCCACGTCGGTGGAGCGCGGGCGGCGGAACAGCGCGGCGACCCGTGCCTGCAGCTCGCGGATCGAGAACGGCTTGACCAGGTAGTCGTCCGCGCCGACCTCGAGCCCGATCAGGCGGTCCACCTCGGCCGTGCGACCGCTGATCACGATGATGTAGCAGTCGCTGACGGTGCGGATCTGGCGGCAGACCTCGACGCCGTCGATGTCGGGCAGCGTCATGTCGAGGGTGACCAGGTCGGGGCGGCCCTCACCGATCAGGGTCAGCGCGTGCGCACCGGTCTGGGCGACCTGGACGTCGAAGCCGGCCAGGTCGAGCAGCTTGGAGATGGCGTCGCCGACATCGCGGTCGTCCTCGACGACCACGGCTGTGCGTGCGTTCATCATCAGTGCTGCTCCCAAGTTGATTCGTCATCTACCCGGCCGCGCCCTCGTCGAAACCTCGGACGGACGGCGGCGGGCACGGGCGACCCGCTGCCGATCGTAGGCGGCAGCGGGTAGCCGAGAGGTCGATCGCCGCAGGCGCGGCCGCCCGCGTGCGGGCGTGTGGCCGGGACGTCGTGCGGAGTCCGCTCAGAAGTCGAGGCCGCGGGCCCAGTCCTCGGAGTCGATGCGCGCCACCAGGTAGGGCCCACCGCCGGCGCGCCGGTCCTGCGGACCGCTGCCCTCGCGGTCCATCCGGTAGCCGATGCCGCGGATCGTGTGGATCCAGGTGGCGTCGGAGTGGCGGCGCAGCTTGCCCCGGAGGTTGGCGACGTGCACGTCCACGAGGTGGTGGTCGTGGGTGAGCGCGCTGCTCCAGATCGCCAGCACCATCTCCTCGCGGGTGCAGACCCGGGAGAGGTGGGTGGCGAGGTACTCGAGGACGTCGTACTCGATGCGGGTGAGCTCGACGATGGTGCCGTCGACCTGCACCTCGCGCCGCGCCGAGTTGATCACGAGGCCCGCTCCCGCGGAGATCGTGCTCGGCTCGTCGGAGGGTTGCGAGGGGCTGGGCACGTGCGGCGCGGCCTGGCTCGCGGGCTCCTCGGCCGCGGCCCCGGACCGCGGGCGGCGGAAGAGGGCGGCCACGCGGGCGCGGAGCTCGCGGGGGGAGAACGGCTTGAGCACGAAGTCGTCGGCGCCCACCTCGAGGCCGATGAGCTTGTCGACCTCGTCGGAGCGCGCCGACACGATCACGATGTAGCAGTCGCTCGTCTCACGGATCCGCCGGCAGACCTCGATGCCGTCCATGTGCGGCAGGGTCAGGTCGAGCGTGACCAGGTCCGGCGGGTCGGCGGCGGCGGCACTGACCGCCTCGCGGCCGTCGCGCGCCGAGGTCACCCGGAAACCCGCCCCCTCCAGGGTCTCCACCAGCGCCGACGAGATGTCCGGATCGTCCTCGACGACCAACGCATGTAGCTCTTGCACGTCAAACCCCCACTGAAGCGAAGGCAAGGGCCCCACGCCCCCGCCGTGGCGCCACCCGATCGGCGTCAGTTGATGTTAGTGCCACCAACCGTCCAGACCTAGCGAAGTTCTGTCCTGTGGATTTCCTGTCTAGACCACCTGTTTTGACGGATTCCTACGGTCTTGAGAGGTCCCCACCGCGTTTTCCGTGGCTCACGAGAGGTCGATCGCGCGATTGACCCAGATGCTGTCTGCGACCATCCCCACCCGTTCGTAGAGGCCGAGGGCTCCGGTGCGCGAGTCGGTGCTCAGCTCGGACGTCGTGGTGCCGTGCGCCCGGGCCTGGGCGAACGAGTCGACGAGGAGGACCTGGGCCAGGCCGCGGTTGCGCTGGTCGGCCCGCACGGCGAGCCGGTCGACGTACCCCGTGCGGCCGTTGTCCGACACCAGCACGAGCGAGACGCCCACGACGTCACCGTCGGGGTCGACGACGACCCGGAGGTTCCAGGGCTCGAAGCCGGGGCGTCCCGTCGTCGTCGCCTCGAAGTCCTCGAACGGCTCGCGGTCGCGTGCGGACCACTCCAGGAAGGCGTCCTCGAGCACGTCGTGCACGGCGCGGAGCTCACCCGGCTCGGCCGTACGCACGGCGTAGCCCGCGGGCAGCTCGCGCTCGGGGATCGTCGCCCCCTCCGGCAGCTTGAGCACCCAGCTCGTCCAGCGGACCCGGAATCCCAGCCCCTCGAGCAGCCGGTCGCCCGGCGAGCCCTGCGGCACCGGCATGCCGATGACCGGCGAGCCGAGGCGGCGGCCGAGGTCCTGGAGCCAGGTGGCCAGCCACGTCCCGATCCCGCGGCCGCGGTGGCTGGGCAGCACGGCGGTGTCGGCGCGGTCGACGCCCATCAGCTCGGCGTACGCGACGAGGGTCTCACCGTCCCAGACGCCGATCGAGCGGCCGGCGAGGTCGTGGCTGGGTCTGGCCCAGTCGCTGACGATGTCGGCCTCCTCGATCGCGACCTCGCCGATGTCCGCCTGCTCCTGCGCGGCCATGAGGACGAAGACGGCGTGGGCGTCGGACTTCTGGAGCGGGCGCGTGGTGAGGCCGCCGGGAACGGGATCGGGCATGGCAGGAGTGTGCTTGCTCACGTGGCGGCCTGTCGCGTGGTTATCCGCGCCCGCGGAATGACGCGTTCACCCGTGAGGCCCTACCGTTGGAGGGTGAGTGAAGAGCACCCCGACCCGGCCACGTCCCAGGGGCCTGACCAGACGTTCTCCGACCTCGGCCTCGCGCCCGAGGTCCTCAAGGCGCTGGCCGACGTGGGCTACGAGACCCCCTCGCAGATCCAGGCGCTGACCATCCCGCCGCTCCTCGAGGGCCGCCACGTGGTCGGCCTCGCCCAGACCGGCACCGGCAAGACCGCCGCGTTCGCCCTGCCGATCCTGTCCCAGCTCGACTTCTCCCAGAAGACGCCGCAGGCGCTCGTGCTGGCGCCCACGCGCGAGCTCGCGCTGCAGGTGTCGGAGGCGTTCGAGAAGTACGCCGCGCACATGAAGGGCGTCCGGGTCCTGCCGATCTACGGCGGCCAGGGCTACGGCGTCCAGCTCTCCGCGCTACGCCGCGGCGTCCACGTCGTGGTGGGCACCCCCGGCCGGATCATGGACCACCTCGAGAAGGGCACGCTCGACCTCTCCGAGCTCCGCTTCCTGGTCCTCGACGAGGCCGACGAGATGCTCAAGATGGGCTTCGCCGAGGACGTCGAGACGATCCTGGCCGACACCCCCGACGACAAGCACGTCGCGCTGTTCTCCGCCACGATGCCGGCGCAGATCCGCCGCATCTCGAAGAAGTACCTCGCCGACCCGGTCGAGATCACGGTCAAGAACAAGACCACGACGTCGTCCACCATCACCCAGCGCTACCTGATCGTGTCGTACCCCCAGAAGGTCGACGCCCTCACGCGCATCCTCGAGGTGGAGAACTTCGAGGGGATGATCGTGTTCGTCCGCACCAAGAACGAGACGGAGACGCTCGCCGAGAAGCTGCGGGCCCGTGGCTACTCCGCGATGGCGATCAACGGCGACGTGGCCCAGGTGCAGCGCGAGCGCACGGTCAACCAGCTCAAGGCCGGCAAGCTCGACATCCTCGTCGCCACCGACGTCGCCGCCCGCGGCCTCGACGTCGAGCGGATCAGCCACGTCGTCAACTACGACATCCCGACCGACACCGAGTCGTACGTCCACCGCATCGGCCGCACCGGCCGCGCCGGGCGCAGCGGCGACTCGATCGCCTTCGTCACCCCGCGCGAGCGCCACCTGCTCCGCGCCATCGAGAAGGCCACCCGCCAGCCGCTGACCCAGATGCAGCTGCCGACCGTCGACGACGTCAACGCCACCCGGCTCTCGCGCTTCGACGACCAGATCACCGAGGCGCTGACCCAGCCCGAGCGGATCGACTTCTTCCGCGACGTGGTCTCCCACTACGTGAACGCGCACGACGTGTCCGAGGTCGACGTCGCCGCGGCGCTCGCCGCGGTGATGCACGGCGAGCAGCCGCTGCTGCTCGACCCGGAGCCCGAGCCGCGCCAGCGGTCCTTCGAGGAGCGCGGCACCCACGCCGGCAAGGCCGACCGTGGCCCGCGCGAGTCCCGCAGCGGCGCGCCGATGGCGGCGTACCGCATCGAGGTCGGCAAGCGGCACAAGGTGGAGCCGCGCCAGATCGTGGGTGCCCTGGCCAACGAGGGCGGCCTGTCGCGCGGCGACTTCGGCTACATCTCCATCAAGCCGGACTTCTCCGTCGTCGAGCTGCCGGCCGACCTGCCCGCCGGCACCCTCGACCGCCTCGCCGGGACGCGGATCTCGGGCAAGCTCATCGAGATCAAGCCCGACAACGGCCCCTTCCGCGGCCGCCCCGGCGGTGGTCACCGCAAGGGCGGCTCGGGTGGTGGCTACAAGGGGAAGCGACCGCGCGACTGAGGGTGGATCCCTCCAGGCATCTCGGGTGCGAAGCAGGTACGCCGAAGCCCCGCCGGCTGCTGCCGACGGGGCTTCGATGGGTGCTCTGCTCGCCTGGGCGAGCGCGGCTCAGGCGCTCTGGATCGCCGAGACGTCGAACTCGAGCTTGATCTTGTCGGAGACGAGGACGCCGCCGGTCTCGAGCGCGGCATTCCAGGTGAGGCCCCAGTCCTTGCGGTTGATGGTGGTCTCGCCCTCGAAGCCGACGCGGACGTTGCCGAAGGGGTCGCGGGCCGAGCCGGTCTGCTCGAACTCGATGGTGACGGGCTTGGTGACGTCCTTGATGGTCAGGTCGCCGGTGATGGTCCAGTCGTTGCCGTCGCGCTTCACGTCGGTGGAGGTGAAGGTGATGGAGGGGTAGGTCTCGGCGTCGAAGAAGTCGCCGGACTTGAGGTGGCCGTCGCGGTCCGCGGTGCCGGACTCGATCGAGGCGACGTCGATGGAGAGGTCGACCTTCGAGGCCGACGGGTTGGCCTCGTCGATGGTCGCGGTGCCGTTGAACGAGCTGAACTGGCCGCGCACCTTGGTCACCATCGCGTGCCGCGCCACGAAGCCGAGACGGCTGTGGGTCACGTCGAGGGTGTAGTCGCCGCTGATGTCGTCGATGGCGGTGGTGGGGGCGTCGAAACCGGTGGTCATGAGAGAACTCCTGGGAGAGAGCGATGATTGGTAGAACTTTCAACCATCCTAACGGATCGGGTCCCGGATGCATTCCCGATCAGCGTGATCTTTTTCCGGCACCCGTGAAATGGGAGCGAGCCACGCCCCCAGCCGGGGCGTGGCTCGATCGTGGCGTCGTGCTGGTGCGCTCTCAGGCGGCCTGGGTGGAGACCGCCGGTGCGACGGACCAGCGTGCCTCCATGCGGGTGCGACCCGACGCATCCGTGACGGCGACCCAGCTGCACTCCGGGGTCCCGGACATCGACTGCTTGCTCATGTGACACCTCCCGTTCACTTTCTGTTCACCCAAGATAGCACATCCCCACTGACGCACCACCGCCTCGCTCATGGACCAGCGGCTCCCCACCACTGGGAGGCGCTGCGGCTCACCAAGGCCGCCGTTCTCCTCCACCGACGGGGAACGGTCACGAGAGAACAAGCGCGCCGAGACGCGGCGGTTGCACTTCTTGCCCGATTTCGGGCAGGAACTTGCCGTTCGTATATCTGGGGTTCATGCTCGTCCGGTGCCCGACCCCGCGCTCGTCGCCCACGTCGTCGCCACCACCTCGCTGACGCCGGGTGAGGCGACGAGGGTGATCGAGGACGTGGTCGCCTTCCACGCCCAGCCCGTGGAGGCGTACGTCCGGATGCGCCACGCGCAGCTGAGGACGTACGGCGCACGGAACCCCGAGATCTTCGCGCGCATCGCCGAGGAGCTCGCCGAGCGCGTGGTCGCGCCGCCGGACCTCTCCGAGCGGCAGCTGCGCCGGATGATCTACGGATAGGGAGAACCCACCCACATGTGCGGAATCGTCGGCTACATCGGCCGCCAGGAGGCGGCCCCGGTCGTCCTCGAGGGACTGACCCGGCTCGAGCACCGCGGCTACGACTCGGCCGGCGTCGCCGTGCTGGGCGGTCGCGGGATCCGGGTCGCCAAGCAGGCCGGCCGGGTCCGCGACCTGACCGGCGCGCTCCCGAAGCGGTTCGCCGGCACCACGGGCATCGGACACACCCGGTGGGCGACCCACGGACCCGCGACGGACCTCAACGCCCACCCGCACACCGACTCCGCGGGCCGGGTCGCCGTCGTGCACAACGGCATCATCGACAACTCCGCCGCGCTGCGGGCCGAGCTGACCGACGCAGGCGTCGAGCTGGCCAGCGACACCGACACGGAGGTGATCGCCCACCTGGTCGCGCGCAGCGACGCCGACACCCTGGAGGGCAAGGTCCGCGACACGTTGCGCGCCGTCGTCGGGACGTACGGCCTCGCCGTGCTCCACGCCGACTTCCCCGACCGCATCGTCGTCGCGCGCAACGGCAGCCCGCTCGTGGTCGGGGTGGGTGACAAGGAGATTTACGTCGCCTCCGACCTCGCCGCGATCGTGCGCCACACGACGACGGTCGCGATGCTCGACGACGGTGAGATGGCGACCGTGACGGCGGCCGGCTTCACCACCATGCGCCACACCGACCTCACCTCGACCGGCAAGACGGCGGCCGAGGTCGACGTCGACGCTGCGGCGTACGACGCGGGCGAGCACGAGTCGTACATGCGCAAGGAGATCCTCGAGCAGCCGACGACCGCCCAGGCGGTGCTGCGCGGACGGCTCGACGAGCGCTTCGGGACCGCCCACCTCGGCGGACTCGACATGGACGCGCGCGACCTGCGCGCCGTGCGGCGGGTCAAGATCCTCGGCTGCGGCTCGGCCTACTACGTCGGCCAGATGGGCGCGGCGCTCATCGAGGAGCTCGCCCGCATCCCGGCCGACGCGGAGGCGGCGAGCGAGTTCCGCTACCGCGACCCGGTCATCGAGCCGGACACGCTCTACGTCGCGGTGAGCCAGTCCGGGGAGACCATCGACACCCTGCTCGCCGTGCAGGAGGTACGCCGCAAGGGCGGGCGCTGCGTGGGGCTGGTCAACGTCGTCGGCTCGGCGATCGCCCGCGAGTGCGACGGCGGCATCTACCTCCACGCGGGGCCCGAGGTCGCGGTCGCCAGCACCAAGGCGCTGACCAACATGTTCCTCGGCTTCGCCCTGCTCGCCCTCCAGCTCGGCCGGGTGCGTGACCTCTCGATCGCCGACGGCAAGCGGCTCGTCGCCGGACTCGAGAGGCTGCCGGGCCAGATCGAGGAGGTGCTCGCGGGCGAGGACGACCTGGTCGAGGTCGCACAGCAGCTGGCGGAGGCGCGCAGCCTCTTCTTCATCGGTCGCGTGCGCGGCTTTCCCGTCGCCCGCGAGGGCGCGCAGAAGTTCAAGGAGATCAGCTACCGCCACGCCGAGGCCTACCAGACCTCCGAGCTCAAGCACGGCCCGCTCGCGCTCATCGACCCGGAGGTCCCGACCGTGGCGCTGGTCCCGGCCGACGAGCTCGCCGAGCGCAACATCGGCGCGCTGCACGAGATCGACGCACGGCAGGGCCCGCTGGTCGTCGTCACCCACCCGGAGGTCGACCTCGGGGAGATCGCCGCGCGCCGCATCGACGTCCCGCGCAACGAGCCCGAGCTCGACCCGATCCTGCTGACGATCCCGCTCCAGCTGCTGGCGTACCACGCCGCGCTGCACCTCGGCCACGACATCGACAAGCCGCGGAACCTCGCCAAGTCGGTCACCGTCGAGTAGCCCACGGGCCCGGAGATGGACTGGGCGCCCCTTGCCGCATGGGGTCGGCAAGGGGCGCGCCGTGGAGAACCTTCCCACCCGCCCGACGTCCTGTCCGAGCTTCCTCCGAAACTCGGGGCGATTTTGCTGTCGCCTTGATCACCCGTGGTCGAGAGGGCTCACGCCGGTGTGCCGGACGAGGCCGTGGCGAGGGTCAGTGCACGTCTCGCGAGCGGCTCGGCAGCCGCCCGGTCGGGCGCGACGAGCCCCACGCGGGTACGCCGGTCGAGGAGGTCGTCGATGTCGTGCGCGCCCTCGTGGGTGAGCGCGAAGACGAGCTCGGCGAGGGTCACCGGGACCTCGTCGGAGAGCGGGGCCAGCACCTCCTCGTCGCCCAGCCCGGTCACCTCGCGGGCGTCCGCCAGCACGAGCGGCGCCTCGGTGCCGAACCGCCTGACCAGCCGGGGCGGCGCGTCCACGCGCCGCAGCTCGTCGGGCGAGGCAGCGCCGAGCAGGGGGAGCGAGGCCGTACGGCAGGGGCCGGCCTGCAGGCGTCCCGCGTCGACGAGCGCGTCGAGGGTGTCCTGCGCCATGCGCCGGTAGGTCGTCAGCTTGCCACCCACCACGGTCGTCACGCCCGACGCCGAGGTGAGGATCGCGTGCCGGCGCGACAGGTCGGCCGTCGCGTCGGTGCCCGCCACCTCCAGGAGCGGACGTAGCCCGGCGTACGCCCCGACGACGTCGTTGCGCGTCGGCGGGCTCGTGAACGCGGACGCCACGACCCCCAGCAGGAAGTCGACCTCCTCCTCGCTGGGGACGGGCACGTCCGGCACGGGACCCAACACGGGCTCGTCGGTGAGCCCGACGTAGATCGTGCCGTCCGGCTGCGGCAGCACCATCGCGAAGCGGGAGGTCGTCCCCGGGATCGGCACCATCACGGCCACGCGGGTGTGGGGGAGCGCCGAGCCGCGCAGGACGAGGTGGGTGCCCCGGCTCGGGCGCAGCCGCACCTGGTCGTCGAGGTCACCGGCCCACACGCCGGTCGCGTTGACGACGGCCCGGGCCCGCACCGTGCTCCGCGCGCCGGTGAGCTCGTCGCGCAGCTGCACGGCGGCTCCGGTCGCCGCGGTCACCCGGGCGCGGGTGCGGACGTGGGCGCCGAGGGACGCTGCGGTGCGGGCCACGGTCACGACGAGCCGCGCGTCGTCCTCGAGCTGGCCGTCCCAGGCGAGCAGCCCGCCGCGCAGGGTGTCGGCGCGCAGGGCGGGCGCGAGGCTGAGGGCCTCGGTCGCGTTGAGCCGGCGTGGGCGGGGGAGCGTACGCGCGGGGGTGCGGGCGGTGCGCCGCAGCGCGTCGCCGGCGTGGAGGCCGCCCCACGTCAGCGCGGTGCGAGCGCGGGTCATCGCGTCGTTGACGGGCGTGAGCATCGGGAGCGGGTGGACGAGGTGCGGTGCGGTGACGTCCATCAGGATGCCGCGCTCGACGGCGCTCTCGCGCGCGATGCCGAGCTGGGCGCGGGCGAGGTAGCGCAGGCCGCCGTGCACGAGCTTGGACGACCAGCGCGACGTGCCGAACGCGAGGTCGTGCGCGTCGACGGCCAGCACAGAGAGGCCGCGACTGACCGCGTCGAGCGCCACCCCCGCGCCGGTGATCCCGAGTCCGACGACGACGACGTCGACCTCGTCGGGGGCGCCGCCCAGGCCGGCCGCGATGCGCGGCATCAGGGTTCCAGCGTCCGGGTGACGAGGCGGGCGTACTCGCCGTCGAGGTCGTCGAGCCCGATCTCCGCGTCGGTCATGGTCATCGCAGAGAACACGAAGCCGTGCCCGGCGAGGGTCAACGTGCGGGCGAGCAGCACGGGGTCGCCGTCGCGGATGGCGCCGGCCTCCTGGCCGGCGCGGATCTCGGCGGCCAGGATCTCGATCAGCGCCTCCTGCGAGCGCCCGCGGCGGTGGAGCAGGTAGGGCAGCATCAGGTCGGGGTCGAGCTCGACGATCCGGACGAAGAGCTCGTTGTCGCGCAGCGCGCGGACGGTGCTGAGCGCGGCGGCGGCGATCCCCGCGGGCGTGGTCGTGTCGGCGGCGGCGACGCGGGTGGCCGCGGCGACGCCGACCCACTCGCGGGTCATCAGGTCGCCGAGGAGCGAGCCCATGTCGGACCACGCCCGATAGATCGTCATCCGCGAGACGCCCGCCCGCCTGGCGACCTCGGTCAGGGTCGTCCGCCGCCAGCCGACGTCGAGGATGCAGTCGCGGGCGGCGTCGACGTAGGCGTCCAGGCGGGCGTCGGGGGTGTGACGAAGTGACGTCATGTGTCACACTGTAACGCATGACGTCCGAGACGCCCACCGTCGAGATGCACCCCTCGCGCTGGGGCGACCCCGCCGCCGCCGCGGAGCTCCCCGAGTCCGCGCTCGCGCTGGTCGACCTCGCCTTCGGCCTCCAGGACCGTCCCGCCGTGGCGGTCGCCCACCCGCCGGAGGGCGGGCTCGCGCCCGCGCTGGTCGACGAGCTGCGCGGACTGGTCGGCGGCGAGCACGTCCTCGTCGACGACCAGACCCGCGCGCTGCGTACCCGCGGCAAGTCGACTCCCGACCTCCTGCGGGCCCGCGCCGGGGACCTCGCCGATGCCCCCGACGCGGTCGTCCGCCCGGACGGCCGTGCCGAGGTGGAGGCGGTGCTGGCCTGGGCGGCCCGGCACCACGTCGCCGTGGTCCCCTTCGGCGGCGGCACCTGCGTCACCGGCGGGCTCGCCGCCCGTCGTGACGCCTTCGCGGGCCTGGTCAGCCTCGACCTGGTCCGGATGAAGCGGCTGCTCGCCGTCGACGAGGTGTCGATGACCGCCACCCTCGAGCCGGGCCTGCGCGGACCGGAGGCCGAGGCGCTGCTCGCCGCCCACGGCCTGACGCTCGGGCACTACCCGCAGTCGTTCGAGCACGCCTCGATCGGTGGCTTCGCGGCGACGCGCTCGAGCGGCCAGTCGAGTGCGGGCTACGGCCGCTTCGACGCGATGGTCGTCGGCCTCACGGCGGCGACGCCCACCGGGACCGTCGCGCTCGGCTCCTCGCCCGCCAACGCCGCCGGGCCCGACCTGCGCCAGCTGCTGCTGGGGTCGGAGGGCGCGTTCGGCGTCATCACCTCGGTCACCGTCCGGGTGCGGCGCGCGCCGGAGGTGACGGCGTACGAGGGCTGGCGCTGGCCGTCGTTCACCGCGGGCGCGGAGGCGATGCGCACCCTCGCCCAGTCCGGCCTGCTGCCGACCGTGCTGCGCCTCTCCGACGAGTCCGAGACCGCCATCAACCTCGCCGACCCGTCCTCGATCGGCGGCACCGACGACGCCGGCTGCCTGATGATCACCGGCTACGAGGGGACCCCCGAGCAGGTGGAGGCCCGACGCGCGGCGGTGTCCGCGGTCCTGACCGGGCTCGGTGCGACGGCGCTCGGCACGGAGCCGGGGGAGACGTGGGTGCACGGCCGCTTCGACGCGCCCTACCTCCGCGACTCGCTCCTCGACCACGGCGTGCTCGTCGAGACGCTGGAGACGGCGACGTTCTGGTCGAACCGCGAGCGGTTGTACGCCGACGTGAGGGCCGCGCTCACCTCGTCGATTGGCGACGGCGCGCTGGTGCTGTGCCACGTCTCGCACGTCTACGAGACCGGCTGCTCGCTCTACTTCACCGTCGCCGCCCGGCAGGCCGAGGACCCGATCGCCCAGTGGCAGGCGGCGAAGGCGGCGGCCAGCGACGCGATGATCGCCGCCGGGGCGACGATCACCCACCACCACGCGGTGGGCACCGACCACACGCCGTGGCTCGCGCAGGAGATCGGGGAGGTCGGCGTACGCGTCCTGCGGGCGGTCAAGGCGGAGCTCGACCCGGCGGGGATCCTCAACCCGGGCGTGCTCATCCCCTGACCCCCGTGCCGGTGGTCCGCATCATCCGTCACCCACCTGCCGGCTCGTGGCATGAAGAGTGATGCGGACTACCCGGCGGGGGTGCCGAAGGACCACACCAGCAGCTCGGACTCCTCGGCGGCGGTGACGGTCCGGCCGGGCTCGTCGGTGAGGCGTACGGCGTCACCGCCCGCGAGGCCCAGCCCCTCGAGCGTGACCGCGCCCGTGGCGGCGAACACGTGCTGCACGGGGTCCTCGGGGAGGGTGACGACCTCGCCGGGGGCGAGCCGCGCGACCTGGAGGCGGGCCCCGACCGTGCCGACCGGGAGGCCGTCCCCGCCGGCCACCACCACGAGACCGGAGCTGAGCCGCGGCGCCTCGCCCGTGGCGTACGACGGCCGCGTCCCGGGCTCGCTGGGCGTGAGCCACGCCTGGACGAACCGGCAGCGTCCCGACCCGGGATCGGCGGCCTCGCTGTGGCGGATGCCCGAGCCGGCCGAGAGCACCTGCGCGCTCCCGGCCTCGAGGACGTGCCGCGCGCCGGTCGAGTCGGTGTGCACCAGTGCGCCCTCGAGCACCCACGTGACGATCTCCAGCTCGGAGTGCGGGTGCTCGGCGTATCCCGCGCCCGCGTCGAGGAGGTCGTCGTTGTGGCACACGAGCGGTCCGAAGCCGAGGTTCGCCGGGTCGTAGTGGGGTCCGAAGGAGAAGGAGTGCCTCGTCACACGCCCCGGGGCGGTCTCCGACGACCTGTCCGATCCGGCGTACAGGGCACTGCTCATGCCGATATCTTCGCGGATGTGCCTCCCCCGCATGACTTCCCCCTGCTCCCACCCGGTTTCCGGTTCGGGACCAGCACCGCGAGCTACCAGATCGAGGGTGCCGCGACCGAGGACGGGCGCGGGCCGAGCATCTGGGACACGTTCTCGGCCGAGCCGGGGCGGATCGCCGACGGCAGCACCGGCGCGGTGGCGTGCGACCACTACCACCGGGTGGACGAGGACGTCGCGCTGATGCAGGAGCTGGGCACGGGGGGCTACCGCTTCTCGATCGCCTGGCCGCGGATCCAGCCGACCGGGCGCGGACCCGCCAACGAGAAGGGCCTGGCGTTCTACGACCGGCTCATCGACACGCTGCTCGCCCACGGCCAGCAGCCGATGGTCACGCTCTACCACTGGGACCTGCCGCAGGCGCTCGAGGACGACGGCGGCTGGCTGAACCGCTCGACCGTCGACCGGTTCGCCGAGTACGCCGCACTCGTGGGCGAGCGGTTCGCCGACCGCGTCGAGCACTGGGTGCCGGTCAACGAGCCCAACGTCGCCTCGATCCTGGGCTACGGCCTCGGCACCCACGCGCCCGGCAAGTCGATGCTCTTCGACTCGCTGCCGGCCGCGCACCACCTGCTGATGGCCCACGGCCGCGCCGCGATCGAGCTGCGCCGGGCCGGCGCGACGTCCATCGGCTGCGCGAACAACCACGCGCCGATCTGGCCGGCGAGCGACGACGACGCCGACGTGGGCATGAGCAAGATCTTCGACGCGCTGTGGAACGGCATGTTCCTCGAGCCGATGCTGCTCGGGCGCTACCCCGTCGACCTGATGCCGCTGTTCGAGGAGTTCATGCTCGACGGCGACCTCGCGACGATCCGCCAGCCGCTCGACTTCTACGGCGTCAACTACTACAACCCCATGAAGGTCGCCGCGGCCGACGAGGACTCCGACGTCCCCTTCGACCTCCGTGAGGTCGTCGGCTACCCGACCACCGACGTCGGCTGGCCGATCGTCCCCGACGCGCTGCGCGAGTGGCTCGTGATGTTCCGCGCCCGCTTCCGCGCCGCGCTGCCGCCGATCATGATCACCGAGTCGGGGTGCAGCTACAACGTCGGCCCGGACAAGGACGGCGTCGTCGACGACCAGGCCCGCATCGACTACCTGCGCGCCCACGTCAACGCCGTCTCGGAGGCGATCACCCGCGGCGTCGACGTACGCGGCTACTACACGTGGTCGCTCATGGACAACTTCGAATGGGCCGAGGGGTTCACCCAGCGCTTCGGCCTCGTGCACGTCGACTACGAGACGCTCGAGCGGAGGCGGAAGAAGTCGTTCCAGTGGTACGCCGACCTGATCAAGGCGCAGCCGCAGCACCTGTGAGACGAGTCCCGTCCCTCGTTGGTCGAGGAAGGACGGAGTCCTGTCACGAGACCCGGTCATCCACATATCCGCAGGCTGGCTGGCGGACGGGCCAGGTGTGCACGCAGGCTGAGTGGGTGCCCCACGTCTACATCCTCCAGTGCTCCGACGGCAGCTTCTACGTCGGCAGCACGTGGGACCTCGAGCGCAGGGTCAGCGAGCACAACCTCGGCCTGGGCGCGGCGTACACCCGCCGGCGCCGTCCCGTCACCCTGGTGTGATGCGGCGACTGCGAGCGCGTCGAGGACGCGTACGCGATGGAGAAGCGGATCCAGGGCTGGTCGCGGGCCAAGCGGCAGGCGCTGATCGACGGCCGGACCGATGACCTCACCCCGTTGTCCAGCAGGAGCTGGGCTGCGCGGCAGGCGCGCCGTGGATCGGGCGACCAGGGCTGAGGGGTTTCGTGACGGTCGCTGCGCGACCTCCTCAACCAACGGTGGTCGGGAACCGACCTCCTCAACCAGCGGCTCGCGGCGATCTGCGCCACCGATAGGCTCAGGGACGTGAGTAGTCGACGGGTGGTGTTCGTCGTCGGCTCGGGCCGCAGCGGCACGAGCACGATGGCGGGGACCCTGCGCACCCTGGGCCTCCACGTCCCGCAGCCCGAGGTCGTCGCGGACGCCACCAACCCCAAGGGGTTCGGCGAGCCGCGGTGGGTCGTCGACCTCCACACCGAGCTCCTCGCGCGCAGCAACGTGCAGGTCTCCGACGCCCGACCGCGTGCCTGGCTCGACACGGGCACCACCAGTGGCGACCACGCGACCCGGGCCCGGGTCGCGACCTGGCTGGAGGAGCAGCTCGCGGTCGGCGACGAGCTCGTGATCAAGGACCCGCGCGCGGCGTGGTTCCTCGGCCTCTGGCGCGCGGCGGCCGACCGCTGCGGCGCCACCTCGTCCTACGTCACGATGCTCCGCCCCGTGACCGAGGTGGTCGGCTCCAAGCAGACCTACTACGGCCAGGTGGGCGCCGGGTCCGACCAGGGTGCCGTCACCCGCACCGCCGCGTGGGTCAACATGATGCTCCACACCGAGCGGGCGACCCGCGGCCAGCAGCGGGCGTTCGTCCGCTACGGCGACCTCCTCGACGACTGGACGCAGCCGGTCTTCGCGCTGGGCGAGGCGTTCGACCTGCAGGGTGTGAAGACCGCGATGGCTGTCGACATCGCCGAGGTCCACAAGTTCATCGACCCCTCCCTGCGCCGGGTGACGATGACGTGGGACGACATCGGCGTCCCGGCCCGGCTGCGCGAGCTGGCCGACGAGACCTGGCAGGCGCTCGACGGGCTCGCCACCGACGACTCCGCCTCCCTGCAGGAGACCTGCGACCAGCTGCGCGCCGCCTACGCCGAGCAGTACGCCGAGGCCGAGGCGTACGCCCACTCCACCGTCGTCGCCCAGCGGCGCGCGGCCGCCGCCGAGGCGCGTCGCGAGTCCGGTCAGCCGGCCCGCAGCGGGGCGGACCGGGTGCCCCACGCCGTACGCGCCCTGGTGCCGCCCGTCGCGCGCCAGCGGCTCCGCAGGGCGATCGGTCGGGAGCGAGAGGCCTGATGCCCGACATCGCCTCGCTCGAGCAGGACCCGGCGTACGACGTCACCTGGCCGTGGACGTCCGGCGAGCCGCTGGTCCCCGGGCTGACGTGCGTCTTCCGGGTCCGCAACGAGGCGCGCAACCTGCCGTGGGTGCTGCCGCCGGTCCTCGACGCGGTCCAGCACGTCCTGCTGGTCGACAACGGCTCCGACGACGGCACCTCCGACGTGGCGCGCGCCGTCGCGGAGCAGCACGGTGCCGCCGACCGGCTGACCGTCCTCGACTACCCGCACCGGGTCGCGCGCGCCGGCGGCGAGCACCTCGCGACGCCGGCGACCAGCGTCCACTCGCTGACCCACTTCTACAACTGGTGCTTCTCCCACGTCCGCACGACGTACTCGATGAAGTGGGACGGCGACATGGTGCTCACCCCGGAGGGCAGCGGCATCCTGCGCGACCTCTCGTGGCAGCTCCAGGCGACCCGCGCGATCGTCGCGATCCCGCGCCACCCGCTCACCGTCGTCGACGAGTCGACCGGGTGGCTGGACCTGTCGCTGCGCTTCCTCGAGCCGTGGGTCTACCCCATGGGTCCGGACACCACGTTCGTGAAGGCCTTCGACTGGGAGCTGCGCGAGCAACCGGCCGGTGTCGAGCGGATCGTCCTCCAGCAGGGGCTGGTGGTCGAGGTGAAGTGGCTCGACGCCGACGAGTACGCCCACTGGCGCCGCGACGGCGTCGACTTCACCAACACCCGGCTCTACCGCAAGCTGCGCGAGTTCGAGGTCGACGAGGCGATCCGCAACGGCGACCCGGAGGCACTCGGCGGGCTGGTGAAGGTGACCGCGCCGGAGGGCGTCCACATCATCGACCACGTCAGCCGCGACTGGCTCTGGCGCCAGCCGCGACCGCTCGTCCAGCACTCGCTGCCCACCTCCCTGAAGCACCGAGCGTCGAAGGAACACGTGCGCCCGTGACCCATCCGCTCCACGACCTCCGCCTGCCCGGCCCGACGCTCGTCCTCGTCGACGACTCCGACGGCCTGGCCCTCGACGCCCTGCACGGCATCGAGGACGTGCCCGGCATCGTCAGGCCCCAGGTCGTCATGCTGTCCTCGCTCGACGGCCCGCTGAAGGGGTGGGGGTCGGTGCTCGTCGTCGCCGCCGACCGGTCGCGGCTGCGGCGGATGGCCAGCGCCGTGCCGCTCCTCGGGCAGTGCAAGGCCGTGGCCTGCTGGCTCACCGACGCGCCGACCCCGTGGGTGCTCGTCCCCCGTCCGGAGTGGCCGCGCCTGGTCCACCTCGCCGCCCGCGAGGCCGGCGACCGCGGTGTGCTGACGGTCGTCCGCTTCGCTTCCGGTGCGCGCGCCCAGGTCGTCGTGATGGAGATGGCCCGGCAGGCCGCCGGTCCCGGTGACGCCACGCACGGCGGGCTCGTCGTGGCGTACGCCGGGCGTCCCGCCGCGCCCGGCCTCGACGCGCGCTCGGTGCTGCTGGCCGACGTCGCGGGCGCCGGTGCCGCCGAGAGGGACGTGCCCCCCGACGTCGTCGTGGCCCGTCGCGGCTCGGCGGCCGACGTCCCCGACCACCACGTCATCGACCGTGCCCCGACCGTCGTGACCGACCCCGGACCCGAGCCGGTCGACGAGCGCGTCTTCAACCCGATCGGCTTCCGCAAGGACTGGGACCACCCGGTGGTCGACCTCGCGCGGCTGGTCACGGGGTCGGGTCGAGGTCCCGTCACCGAGGACGTGGTCGCGGCCGCGCGCGCCTTCCAGGGCGTACGCCTGCCCGCCGACACCCGCACCGCCGACCTCCTGGCCCTCGCGGTCTCCGGGGTGCCGGTGGTCACCGAGGGCGTGCTCGACGTCGCCCCGCCGCTCGCGGCCGCGCTCGACGCGGAGGTCGACCTCGACGACCCGCTGCGGCGCGAGGAGCACAGCCTCGCGGTGCGCCGCGCGGCGTTCGACCACCACTCCACGCTGGCGTGGCGCGCCGCGCTCGCGACGCGCGCCGGCGTCCGTCACGTCGGCCTGCCGCCGGTCAGCGCGCTGCTGGCGACCAAGCGCCCCGACATGCTCGAGTTCGCGCTGCGCCAGGTGGCCCGGCAGCGGGGCGCGGAGGTCGAGCTGGTCCTCGCCGCGCACGGCTTCGAGCCGGACCGCGAGGCCGTACGCGCCGCGCTGGGCGACCGGCCGCACCAGGTCCTCACCTTCGACGGGTCGGAGTTCTTCGGCGACGTCCTCACCGCCGCGGCGCGGGCCGCGTCGAGCGAGGTCCTGCTCAAGGTCGACGACGACGACTGGTACTCCCCCGACGCGGTGCACGACCTCCTCATGGCGCGACGGTTCTCGGGCGCCGACGTGGTCGGGATGCCGTCGGAGTTCGTCTACCTCCACGCCAACGCCGAGCGCGGCGACCTCACGGTCCGGCGCAACCACCCCTCGGAGGTCTTCGCGCGCTTCGTGGCGGGCGGGACGCTGCTGCTCGACCGCGGCCTGCTCCGCTCGCTCGGCGACTTCCGCCGCGTCCGCAGGTTCGTCGACGCGCAGCTGCTGTCGGGCGTCGAGGCGGCGGGCGGTCGGATCTACCGCACGCACGGCCTCGGCTACGTCCTGCGCCGCACCGGCGCGGGACACACCTGGCAGCGTGACGACGAGGAGTTCCGCCGACCTGACATCGTGGCCTCGGAGTGGAGCGGGTTCCAGCCCAGCCGGGCGCTGGAGGTCGACCCGCTCGATCGTCCCGACCGGGACGCGACGGGGGGTGCGTAGGCCATGGCCCGACAGCCGGTGGTGCGCCACAACGACTGGGGGTCGCTGACCCCGCCCGCACTGGGCGAGTGGGAGCCGACGATGCCCGTCACCGTCGTCGTCCCCACGTTCAACTACCAGCAGAAGCTGCCGTACGTCCTGGCCGGCCTCGCCGCGCAGTCCTACCCCGCGCACCTGCTCGAGGTCCTCGTCGTCGACGACCAGAGCACGCCGCCGCAGGAGCTGCCCGAGGTCCGCCCGGACAACACCCGGCTCATCCGCGTCGAGGACGGGTGGGGTCGCGCCAACGCCTGCCACCTCGGCGCGCACCAGGCCGACGGCGCCATCCTGCACTGGTACGACGCCGACATGCTCGCGCACCGCGAGGAGGTCGAGGCGCACGCGCGCTGGCACCACCTCGTCGACTACGCCGTCCCCGGCGGGCACAAGCTCTTCGTCGACCCGACCCCGCTCTTCGACCTCGACCCGGGCCTCGTGCGCGACCGGGTCGCCGCCGGCGGGGCGGCCGACCTGTTCCCCGGACAGGAGCACGAGAAGCACCAGTGGGTCGAGGACTACTGGGCCAAGACCGACGACCTGCGCACGGCCGGGCCGCGCGCCCAGCGGTACCACATCGGCATGACCGGCTCGGTGACCAAGGCGCTCTACGACGACTCCGACGGCTTCGACCTGACACTGCGGCTCGGCGAGGACATGCACCTCGGCCACTCCCTGGCCCAGGCCGGTGGCGTCTTCGTCGTCGACCGCGAGGCGAGGAGCTGGCACCTCGGCCGCTCGCAGGTGCTGCGTCGCGCCGAGCAGGTCAACCGCTTCAACGACCCCTACCTCGCCGACCTGGTCCCGACGATGCGGCCCAAGCGCAACAAGCGCGGGCGCACCTACCAGGTGCCCTACCTCGAGGTCGTCCTCCAGGCCGGTCCGGCCGACGAGACGATCCGCGTCGTCGACTCGCTGCTCGACGGCGACGTGCCGGACCTCCGGATCAGCGTCGTCGGGCCGTGGGGCACCGTCCACGAGGACCGCGTCCAGCCGGTCGAGGACCCGGTGCTCGAGACCCGGCTGGTCCACCGCTCCTACCTCCACGAGCCGCGGGTGCGGCTGGTCGAGTCCGCGCCCGCCACCTCCGACGCCGAGTTCGTGCTGACCCTCCCCGACGTGACGATGGCCCCGCTTCCGGCGGCCGTGTCGGCGCTGCTCGACGACCTCGAGCGCACCCACCACGGCGCCCGCGTCCTGGCGTACGCCTCGGGCACGGCGGCGCGGCTCGAGCGTACGTCCGCGCTCGCCCGCGTCGCCCGCCTGGCCGACGAGGGGGACGACCGCGAGACCCTGCTCGACGAGTCGTTCGGCGTGAAGACCTATCCGGCGAGCGACGTCGGCTGGGTGCCCGTCGCCGAGCGCGAGGTCGAGCGGTTCGTGCTCGGTGCCCGCCCGCCGATGGACCCGGTCAGGTCGGAGAACAAGCTGCGCCGGGCGCTGGCCAGGGCCGCCGAACCGTCCGCTGCCGCCGAGGTCCCTGCCCCGCCGGCCGCCGAGCCGGAGGCCGAGCACAGGCGGGGGCTGTTCGGCCGCCGTCGCTGACCGCGCCGTCGACCACCTTCGTGGGTCGGTCGGCGGTCAGCCGGCGCCGAAGAGGTCGCGCGTGTAGACCTTGTCCCGCACGTCGTCGAGCTCCTCGACCAGGCGGTTGGCCACGATGAGGTCGGCCCGGGCCTTGAACGACGCCAGGTCGCGGGTGACCTCGGAGCCGAACCAGAGGTCCTCCTCGAGCTCCGGCTCGTAGACGACGACCTCGACGCCCTTGGCCTTGAGCCGCTTCATGATCCCCTGCACCGACGACTCGCGGAAGTTGTCCGAGCCGGCCTTCATGATGAGGCGGTGGATGCCGACGACCTCCGGCTCGCGGTCGAGGATGTCGAAGGCGATGAAGTCCTTGCGCGTGGTGTTGGCGTCCACGATCGCGGAGATCAGCGTCTGCGGCACGTCGCTGTAGTTGGCCAGCAGCTGCTTGGTGTCCTTGGGCAGGCAGTAGCCGCCATAGCCGAACGACGGGTTGTTGTAGTGCGTGCCGATGCGCGGGTCGAGCCCGACGCCGTCGATGATCTGGCGCGAGTCGAGGCCGCGTGACAGCGCGAAGGAGTCGAGCTCGTTGAAGTACGCCACGCGCATCGCGAGGTAGGTGTTGGCGAAGAGCTTGATCGCCTCGGCCTCGGTCGGCTGGGTGAAGAGCACGGGCACGTCGTCGGCGTCCGCGCCCTTGAGCAGCAGCTCGGCGAACGCGCGGGCGCGTGCGGAGTCCTCGCCGACGACGATGCGGGCGGGGTGCAGGTTGTCGTGCAGCGCCCGGCCCTCGCGGAGGAACTCGGGGGAGAAGATCACGTCCGCGATCCCGAGCCGGGCGCGTACGTCCTCGATGTAGCCCACCGGCACGGTCGACTTGACCACCATCGTGGCGTGCGGGTTGATCCGGTGCACGTCGCGCATGACCGCCTCGATGGAGGACGTATCGAAGTAGTTGGTCACCGGGTCGTAGTTGGTCGGCGTCGCGATGATCACGAACTCCGCGCCGGTGTGCGACTCCTCGGGGTCGGTCGTGAAGGTGAGGTCGAGGTCCTCCTCGGCGAGGAAGCGCGAGATGTCGTCGTCGTGGATCGGGCTCTCGCCGTTGCGCAGGCGCTCGACACGGCCCTCGTCGAGGTCGAGTCCGACGACCGTGTTGTGGCGGGCGAGCAGGACGGCCATGGACAGGCCGACGTAGCCGAGTCCGGCGACGGAGATCTTCGTGGTCACGCGGTCAGTCTGCCGCACCTCGGCGGTCGGGACGTCATGAGAACTGGGCGTCCTGGTGAGCGGGCGGTGTCAACCCGGCGCGCCTCACTCCGCGATCGGGGTGAGGTCGCTCGGCAGGACCGCGGGCACCCCGCCGGAGTGACGGGGGAGCCGGTTGGTGTCGGCGAGGCAGGCCGAGTTCTGCAACGGCTCGACCTTCTCGAGGCCGACCGGGTCGGGACCCCCGATGACGGGCAGCGTGAGCCGGAGGTCGACGCCGTCGCTCGTCAGGCTCGCACCGAGGACCGCCCAGCCCTCGTCGTACGCGCGGGCGAAGGTGGCGAGCGTCGTCCCGCCGCCCCCGCACGCGGCGTACGTCAGGGTCCAGCCGTCGAGCCGCCCGGCGAGCGTGCCGAGGTCCGGTGCGGTCGTGGTGGCCTCGGCCACGGGTGCGAGGCGCCGGTTGACCCCGGCCTCGAGGCGTGGTGCGGAGACCCGCAGGCCGAGGGCGCGGAGCGCCGGGTCGCCATCGACGGCGTCGACGAGCCGGGAGTCCTCGGCGTCGCCCCACGCGGCCGTGGTGTCGTCCTCGGCGGACGCGTCGCCCAGCGGCCGCGACTGGATCGGCGGGGGCTCGAAGGGTGGGGAGGTCGTGTCGAGACAGGTCCGCGCGATCGGCTCCGGCGTGGGCCAGGTGCGGTCGAGGTGGTGGCGCGCGACGACCTCGACGGCGGCCCGCGCGCCGTCGCCGTCGGGGGTGACGACGAGCTGGGCGAGGGCGTCGCCGGTGGGCGAGGTGAGCGCGACCTGGACCGTGTCGCCGCAGGTGCTGGAGGTGCGGACCCAGCCGACGGACTTCGCCCAGTGCAGCTCCGACTGCGCCGCGGCCGCGACGTCCTTGGCGTACGACGTGGTGCGCCGGGCGACGAGCCGCACGACCTGCCCGTTGCTGCCGAGTGCGGGTCCCGCGACCCGGGCCGCCGTGGGCGCGACCCACGGGTCGGCCCACACGGACCGCGCGACCTCGAGGTCGCGCGCGTCGGACCCGATCGCCGGGTCCCCGCTGCACCCCGACAGCAGCGCGACCCCGAGCGCCAGGCTCAGGAGGCCGGCGTGACGGCGAACCACGGCTCGTCCCACCCGGAGACGCCGAGGTCGCCGCTGGTGAAGTCGTCACGCGACACGGTCTGCTCCCGACCGGACGCGGGGTCGAAGATCGTGAGCGAGTCGCCGTCGCTGCCGGTCACGAGCACGACGTGGCCCGGGCGCGTGGTGTCGCCGACGTAGAGCGGGACGTTGTGCCCGTTCTCGACCGAGTCGGCGATGTGGTCGTAGGTCGCGCCCCGGTCGCTCGGCGCGACGGTCTCGACGTCGTACTCGGTGCCGGGCACGCCGCTGCCACCGTCGCTGGACATCTCCGCCGCCACGGCCCACGGCTGCGTGCCGGCCGCCTGCGGCCACGGGAACTGCAGGTCCCCGTCGCGGTCCTTCAGCGCGTTGGTGCGGTCGTGCATCGCCAACGACTCGTCGGCGAAGCGCTCCTCCGGCGAGCGCGGGTCGGTCTGGCCGGTGACCGGGTCGTAGCCGGTCTCCATCCAGAGCGCGTACGCCGGGTCGTTGAGCATCCGCGACATGACCAGGCTCGAAGAGCCGCAGGTCGTCTGGTCGGGCTGGGAGTAGGAGCCGTCGGTCGGCGGGTCGAGGTCGTCGAGCTCGCCCGGGCTCATCGTGTGGAGCCTGGCGAGGTAGTTGGCGAGCGCGGTGCCGGTCAGGCCGGACGCGACGCCGGCCATGATCCAGGCGGCCTCCTCGTCGCTCCGGGCTCCGGCGAGGGCGTCGCGGACGGCCTGCTGCTCGTCGGGGGAGAGCCTGCCGAACGCGTCGTCGTACTGCTCCAGCGTGGCACCGGACAGCGGCCCGTCCTCGTCCTCCCAGCCGTTGACGAGCGCGACCGGGCTGACGCCCTCGGGGAGCTCGTCCGGCAGGTCGATCTCGTCCATCGCGGTGCGGATCGCGTTGCGGGCCACGCGTACGGCGTCGCGCGCGTCCTCGTAGGCGCCGATCGCCTCGCGGATCGCGTGGGCGACCCCCTCGACGATGCCGCGCAGGTAGTCGACGAGCTCCCACGGGAGCAGGTCGCCCCACGACAGCTGGAGGTTCTCCCGGAGCGCGTCGTCGGCGCGGCGGTGCCGGTCGCGGGCCTTGGTCATCGACTCGGCGAGCACGTCGAGGGCCGTCGCGACCCCGCGGGCCGCGGTGGGGACCGTGCCGGTGCGCGTGCCGAGGCGCCGCATCGACGTGCGGAAGCCGTCGCCGGAGGTGCCGTCCCAGGCGGTCGCGTCGATGGCGGTGCGGCAGGCCTCGAGCTCGTCGACGGCGTTGTCGGCCGAGGTGGCGATCTTGCGCCACGCCGACGCGGCGTTGGCGAGGTCGGCCGGGTCGGGCGCGGGCTGCTGGGTCGCGACCTGGACCGCCTCGGCGACGGCGTCGACGATCGTCTGCGCCGCGTCCCAGGGGGGCCAGAGGTCGATGTCCTCGACCCGGGCGACGACGTCCCTCAGCCGCCCGATGGCGTCATCGAGCAAGCCCATGGAACTCTCCCGCCGAGTTGCCGTCGCTCGCCTCGAAGTCGGCGATGCACTGCTCGGTGTTGACGTGGTGCTCGGCGATCACCCCGAGGACCACCCGCAGCACGCCGTCCATGTCGCCGGCGGCGTCGGTGAGCGTCGCGGCGAGGTCGGCCATGTCGTGCCCGGCCGCCTCGGCCGTGCGCCCGATCGCGTCCTGCACCTCGGCGTGCGCGTTGTCGCCGTACTGCCACCCGACCCGGACTGCCTCGGGGTTGAGGATGATGGTCATGCGAGCCCTCCCTGTCTGGGAGGAGGGTTCCCCTCGGGGCCGCGTCCAAACAAGGACCGGCCCCGAGGGCGTACGGCCTCAGCCGCGGTCGGAGGAGTCCCCGGTCACCACGACGTAGAAGCGCTTGCGCGTGTCGGGCGTGGTCACGCTGCCGTCGCTGTTGCGCGGGCTCACCACGAGGTGGTTGGTGTTGCCCGTGCCGGGCGGCGCGCAGTTGACCACGTTGGGCTGGCACATCGCGGCCGAGATCTCGCCGGAGAACTCCGGGTTGGCGTCCTCGCCGAGCGCGCGTCCGTTGGTGATCCCGTCGCCGTTCTGGTCGACGGTGTTCTGCAGGGCGACGACGGCCAGGACGCCGTTGTTGGCGAGGTTCTCGCCGGCGTTGATGTAGACGTTGCCGTTGGCGCGGAGGCCGGTGGTGTCGGCACCCGCGGGGGCGAGGGTCGGGTAGGCCGCGGTCACCGTGAACCCACCGGACTGCGCGACGATGGCGCCGGTCGCGTCGACGAGGGCCCAGCGTCCGACGCCGGCCGGGCCCGCGGGACCGGCCGGACCGGCGGGAAGCTGGCCGGCCTTGAAGTCACGGGCTCGCAGCGAGCCGTCCTTGACCTGCTTGCCGCCGATGGTGCCGTTCTTGATGTCCTTGCCCTGGATCGTGCGGTTCTTGATGTCCTGGGACTGGATCGAGTTGTTCTTGATGTCACCCGAGCCGATGAGGCCCGTGGCGTAGGACGTTCCGGTCGAGGCCACGACCAGTGCCATGACCGAGACGGCCATGGACGGGGACGGGCGGCGGAGTGCGGGGAGGCGCATGGGTCTTGACCCTTCGTCGACGACGCCGCCGGGACCGACGGCTTGCCACGGGGTTCGGAGTGAGCCGGGTCACGGATGTGCGACTTTGGTCTGATCCTCGGATGAGAGTCCTCTCATCGAGATCTCATCGACCGCTTGGCCCGCACTGTCAGGGTTGCGGCATGGGCATGGGAAAGAAGATCGCCGCACTAGGCATCGCGAAGAAGGTCTACGACGAGGCGCGCAAGCCGCACAACCAGGCCAAGATCAGGGCCGCGGTCGCCAAGGTGCAGGAGCGGCGCCGACCGCGCTGAGGCTCAGCGCCGGGGGCGGTACGCCCAGGCGTACGCCGCGAGCCCGCCGAGCACCGGCCACAGCGCGGCGCGCTCGAGCGCGCCCGCGGCCCTGCCCTCGCCCGACACGATGAAGCCGACCGCGGCCGCCGCGGTCAGCACGCCCGTGACCGTCAGCGCCCGACCGAGCCGCGGCCGCTCCGCACGTACCCGCGCGCCGAGCAGGACCAGGGCGAGCGGCTGCGCGACGAAGAGCGGCGTCGCGGCGAGCGCGTGCAGGGTCGCGTCCTGGTCGAGCGGTGCCAGACCCGTCGCGAACGAGCTCGCGCCGGACACGACGAGCAGCGCGGTCACCCACGGCCCGAGCGGCCTCGCGAGCAGCAGCGCGCCGCCGGCCAGCGCGACGCCGTACGCCATGAACGACCCGTTCATCACCTCGTGCCGAGGCGAGGCGTAGCCGTCGGTGATGCCGACCTCGCCCAGCTTGCTGACGGTGTCGGAGACGAAGCTGTAGCCCCCGGTGACGGCCGCGGCCGTGACCACCTCCGTGGCGACGTACGTGGGGCGCAGCAGGAAGAGGATCGCGCCGAGGCGGGCGGCACGGGAGGGGGCGTCGGGCACGGCGCCACCGTAGCCGCACACCCTCATCGGGGGGTGGAGGAAGAGGCGCCGCGCGGCGTAGACCGGATGCATGACCACCACACCGAACGAGCCCCTCCCCGATCCCGAGGTCGTCCCGTCGGGTGACCCGGGCGGTCCCGGCCCCATCGACCCGGGCGACCCGCCGCCGCCGGCGACGGAGCCCGAGCCGCTCCCGTGACCCTGCTGGCGCCGGTGCCTATCCTCGCGACATGACGATCCAGCAGCCCACCGACCTGGTCCACGCCGCGATGCTCGGCCTGGGCGTCCACCGCCCGGAGAGGGTCGTCACCAACGACGAGATCTGCGAGGTGCTCGACTCCTCCGACGAGTGGATCCAGACCCGCTCGGGGATCCGTACCCGTCGCTTCGCCGGCGAGGACGAGACGCTGATCGGGATGTCGATCTCCGCCGCCGAGCGCGCGCTGGCCGCCGCCGGCGTGGGGGCCGAGCAGGTGGGCTGCGTGATCGTCGCGACCTCGACCCACCCCGAGCACACGCCCGCCTCCGCGCCGCAGGTGGCGACCGCACTGGGCATCACCGCGGCCGCGTTCGACATCTCGGCCGGGTGCGCGGGCTTCTGCCACGCGCTCAACCTCGCCGCGTCGATGGTGCGCTCGCGCGCCGAGGAGCACGTCCTCGTCATCGGCGTCGAGCAGCTGAGCCGCTTCATGGACCCGACCGACCGCGGCACCGCCTTCATCTTCGCCGACGGCGCGGGTGCCGTGGTGGTGGGACCGTCGGACGCGCCCGGCATCGGCCCGACCGCCTGGGGCTCGGACGGCTCGCAGGCCCACGTCATCACGCAGACCCCGAGCTGCCTCGGCGGCCACTCAGCCGCGGAGGGCCTCGACCACCCCGTGGTGCAGATGGAGGGCACGGCCGTCTTCCGGTGGGCGCCCTTCGCGATGGCGAAGGTCGCGCACGAGGCGCTCGACCTCGCCGGGGTCTCCGTGGACGACCTCGACGCCTTCATCCCGCACCAGGCCAACCTGCGCATCACCCAGACGCTCGCCAGGAACATCCAGCTGCCCGACTCGGTCGCCGTCGCCACCGACGTCGTCGACGCGGGCAACACCTCCGCGGCGTCCGTACCCCTCGCGATGGAGGCGATGCTGCGCCAGGACGAGGCCTCCGTCGGCGACACCGCGCTGCTCATCGCGTTCGGGGCGGGGCTGAGCTATGCCGGGCAGGTCGTGACGCTGCCGCCGTTGGGCTGAGTCGAAACGGCTCGCGTCGGGGTTCGGCGCCGCCGTACCCTCGACTCCTCACCTCACCCCTGGGGTGACCGGGCTCCGCAGGCTCGACCTGCGCGGCGACCGGGATCCGTGAACAGTGGTCCGACCACATCGGCAGGGGTTCCCGGTGGGCCGGCGGTCGTCGGCCCACCGGTGTCGGCGCACGTGCGGCGGTCGTGGTCCTTGGCCGGCCGGTCCGGGGGCGATATCGCGGACACGTGCGGCGGTTGTGGCCGTTGGTCGGCCGGTGCGGGGGCGACATCTCGGACACGTGCGGCGGTTGTGGCCGTTGGTCGGCCGGTGCGGGGGCGGCATCTCGGACACGTGCGGCGGTTGTGGCCCTCAGCCGGCCGGTGCGGGGGCGACATCGCGGACACGTGCGGCGGTTGTTGCCCCCGGATCCCCCGGTTCGGGGGCGGCATCTCGGACACGTGTGGCGGTTGTGGCCCCCAGATCCCCGGTCCGGGGGCGACATCGCGGACACGTGCGGCGGTTGGCCCCTCAATCTTCAATCCGGGGGCGACATCTCGGACACGTGCGGCGGTTGTTGCCCCCGGATCCCCCGGTTCGGGGGCGGCATCTCGGACACGTGTGGCGGTCGTGGCCCCCAGATCTTCGGTTCGGGGGCGGCATCTCGGACACGTGTGGCGGTCGTGGCCCTCAGCCGGCCGGTTCGGGGCGACATCTCGGACACGTGGGCGGTTGTGGTCCTCAGCCGGCCGGTTAGGGGGCGGCATCTCGGACACGTGCGGCGGTTGTGGCCCCCAGATCCCCGATCCGGGGGCGACATCGCGGACACGTGCGGCGGTTGTGGCCCCTCAATCTTCGATCCGGGGGCGATATCGCGGACACGTGCGGCGGTTGTTGCCCTACGCGCCGCCGGCCAACCGGTCCGCGACGACGGCCCACACGTCCGGGTCGACCCCCATCCCGATGTGCCGCGAGGAGACCTCGACGTGCTCGACCCGGGGCGAGGCGTGGTCGAGGCAGGCCTGCCAGGACACGATGCCGTCGCGGCGGGAGTACATGACCGTCAGCGGCACCCGGATCGGGGACTCGGCGTCCAGCCGCCGGGTGATCGCCTCGACGTCGTCGGGACCGGGACCGACGAGGCGGGCGACCGTCGTGTGCGCCGGACCGGCGACGGGCGTCCCGTACGTGACGACCCGCCGGACCGCGTCGGGGTGGCGGCGGGCGACCTCGCGGGCGATGACGCCGCCGAGGCTCCATCCGACGAGCGAGGCGGGCGCGCCCGAGGCGTCGACGAGCTCGAGCAGGCGCTGCGACAGCCGTTCGACGTCACGACGGGGGTCGCCGGTGTTGGTCCCGAAGCCCCAGCCGCGGGCGTCGTACCCGAGCCGTCGCAGGTACGCCCGCAGGGGGGCGCCCGACAGCTCGGGGGCCCGCCAGCCGGGGATGTCCACCACGAGGTGGCCGTCCCCGCGCGGCGCCGCGGCGAGGCGGGGGAGCGCGCCGGCGAGGCGCAGGGCGTCCAGGCCGGAGCCCAGCTCGCCGAGGGCGGTCCACGTCGACGGCGGTCCGGAGGCGCGGTCGAGACCGGCCACGTCGCGCACCCGGGCCCGCGACCGCACGCCGCTGGTGGACAGGAGGTTCACAGCGCGGCCACGACCTCGGTGCCCTGCTTGATCGCCCGCTTCGCGTCCAGCTCGGCCGCGACATCCGCTCCGCCGATGAGGTGGGCGTCGCGTCCCAGCCCGTCGTAGAGACTCCGGACCGAGTCCTGCCCGGCGCACACCACGATCGTGTCGGCCTCGATCACGCGGGAGACGCCGTCGACGGTGACGTGCAGTCCGTCGTCGTCGATGCGGTCGTAGGTCGCACCGCTGACCTGGGTGACCCGCGACTGCTTGAGCACCGCGCGGTGCGCCCAGCCCGAGGTCTTCCCGAGGCCGATGCCGATCGGGGTGGTCTTGCGCTGCACGAGCGTCACCTCGCGCGCGGGCGTACGCGGCTTGGCCTCGGTCAGGCCACCCTCGTGCAGGGCGGGGTCGCCGACGCCCCAGTGCGCCATCCAGTCGTCGAGGTCCTCCTCCTCGTGGGTGAGGAACACGCTGACGTCGACGCCGATGCCGCCGGCGCCGATCACGGCCACGCGGTGGCCCGGGGTGACGGCACCGCTCAGCACGTCGGCGTACGACGCCACGCTCGGGTGGTCGATGCCGGGGATCTGCGGGATGCGGGGCTCCACGCCGGTCGCGACGACCACCTGGTCGAAGCCGGCGAGGTCGTCGGGGGACGCCTCGGTCGAGAGGCGTACGTCGACGCCGAGGACCTCGAGGCGGCGGGTGAAGTAGCGCAGGGTCTCGGCGAAGTCCTCCTTGCCGGGCACGGCCATGGCCAAGCGGAACTGGCCACCGAGCGCGGGTGACTTCTCGAAGAGCGTGACCGCGAAGCCGCGCTCCGCGGCGCTCGTGGCGGCGGCGAGGCCCGCAGGACCGGCGCCGACGACGGCCACCGTCTGGGGGCGCAGCGTCGGCATCAGGACCAGCTCGGTCTCGTGGCAGGCGCGCGGGTTGACCAGGCACGAGGCGCGCTCGTTGCTGAAGACGTGGTCGAGGCAGGCCTGGTTGCAGGCGATGCAGGTGTTGATCTCGTCGGCGCGCTCGTCCATCGCCTTGGCGACGAAGGCGGGGTCGGCCAGCAGCGGACGGGCCATCGAGACGAGGTCCGCCTCGCCGGCCGCGAGGATGTCCTCGGCGAGCTCGGGGGTGTTGATGCGGTTGGAGGCGCAGACCGGGACGTCGACGACCTCCTTGAGGCGGGCGGTGTGCGAGCGCCACGCACCGCGCGGGACCTGCGTGATGATCGTCGGCACCCGGGCCTCGTGCCAGCCGATGCCGGTGTTGAGGACCGTCACGCCCGCGGCCTGCAGGTGCAGCGCCAGCTCGGCGGTCTCCTCCCACGTCTGGCCGCCCTCGACGAGGTCGAGCAGCGAGATCCGGTAGACGATCGGGAAGTCGTCGCCGACGAGCTCGCGCGAGCGGCGTACGACCTCGACCGCGAAGTGCATGCGACGCGTGGCCGAGCCACCCCACTCGTCGTCGCGGTCGTTGGTGCGGGCGGCGAGGAACTGGTTGATGAGGTAGCCCTCGGAGCCCATGATCTCGACGGCGTCGTAGCCGGCCTTGCGGGCCAGGGCGACGCTCTTCGCGAAGGCGGTCGCGGTGTGGTCGACCTCCTTGCTCGACATCGCGCTCGGCTTGAACGGCGTGATCGGGGACTTCTTGTCCGACGCGCTCTGCGACAGCGGGTGGTAGCCGTAGCGACCGGCGTGCAGCACCTGCAGCGCGATCGCGCCGCCGGCGTCGTGGACGGCACCCGTCACCCGCTCGTGGCGCGCGGCCTGCAGGCGGTTGGTCATCTCGGACGCGAACGGCTTGAGCCAGCCGCGCTTGGTGGGGGCGTACCCGCCGGTGATGATCAGCCCGACCCCGCCGCGGGCCCGCTCGGCGAAGAACGCGCCGAGCTTGTCGATGTCCCACGGCCGGTCCTCGAGGCCGGTGTGCATCGAGCCCATCACGACCCGGTTGCGCAGCGTCAGCGCGTCCGGTCCGGTGCCGAGCGTGAGCGGCTCGAGCAGGTGGGGGTAGCGGGGGTGCGTCACGGTGTCTCCCTGGTGTCGTCCTGCTCGTGGGCCTGCAGGTAGTCGGTGATCCAGTCGATCCAGAAGCGCTCGAGGCCGATGCCGCCGCGCAGCACCAGCCAGCGGTCCTTGGGGCCGGCCTCGAGCCCGTCGGGGTCGGGGAACTGCTCGCGCTCCATCTGCTCGTACTGCGCGAGGCGGGTGGCGTGGTCGGCGCGCGCGTCGCGCAGGTGGCCCGCCAGCGCGGCGCGGTCGCCGTACGACGCGCCGCGCATCTTGACCGCGAGCTCGGAGCGGAACGCCTCCATCGGGGTGGGGGCGGCCAGCCAGTCGGCGAGGACCGTACGCCCGAGCGCCGACGGCGTGTGGACCCGCTTGTCGGGCCGGCCGTCCTGGGGCACGACCTCGACGGTCACCCAGCCGTCCGCCTCCATCCGGCCGAGCACGCGGTAGATCTGCTGGTGCGTGGCGTGCCAGAAGAAGCCGAGCGACGTCTCGAAGCGCCTCGTCAGCTCCAGCCCGCTCGCCGGTCGCTCGCTGAGCGCGACGAGGAGGGCGTGCTCGAGGGGCATGACGTCATGGTGCCCGACCTATGCAACGAGTTGCAAGGCGTGTGTCGCGAGTCACCGAACTTCCGGTGACTTCAGCCCCCGGGCGCCGCCCCTCGCGACCATGACAGCGGTGCTGTCATGATCGGTCCATGACGTACGAGCTGGGCCGGGGCACGGGGCCGCTGCGGGGCGTGAAGGTGGTGGAGATCGCGGGCATCGGGCCGGGGCCGCACGCGTGCATGATCCTCGCCGACCTCGGCGCGGACGTGGTCCGGATCGACCGACCCGGCGGGGGGACGTTCGCCGCGGGGCGTGCCGACCTGCTCAACCGGGGGCGCCCCAGCGTGGCGCTCGACCTCAAGCGGCCCGAGGCGGTGGCGACCGTCCTCGACCTGGTCGCGGAGGCGGACGTGCTCGTCGAGGGCATGCGACCGGGGGCGATCGAGCGCCTCGGGCTCGGCCCGGACGAGTGCTTGGCACGCAACCCGCGGCTGGTGTTCGCGCGGATGACCGGCTGGGGCCAGGCGGGCGCCTGGAGCCAGGTGGCCGGGCACGACATGAACTACGTCGCGGTCACCGGCGCGCTGCACGGGCTGGGCCAGGACCCGGCGCGACCGCACTTCCCGGGCAACCTGCTCGGCGACTTCGGCGGCGGCTCGACGTACCTCGTGATCGGCGTCCTCGCCGCGCTGCTCGAGGCGCGGGTGAGCGGGCAGGGCCAGGTCGTCGACGCCGCGATCGTGGACGGCACCGCCCACCTCAACACCATCGCGTCGAGCTTCGCCGCGATGGGTCTCGACACCGGGCGCCGCGCCGAGGGGATGCTCGACGGCGGCGTGCCCTGGTACGACCTCTACGAGACCGCCGACGGCCGCCACGTCACGGTCGGCGCCCTCGAGCCGCAGTTCTGGGCGGTGCTGGTCGATCGCATCGGGGTGGACCTGCCCGACCGCGACGACCCCGCCAACCGTGCCGCGATCCGCGACGCCCTGACCGCGCGCTTCAAGGAGCGCACGCAGGCCGAGTGGGCCGAGGTGTTCGACGGGACCGACGCCTGCGTCGCGCCCGTGGTGCCCCTCGCCGAAGCGCCCACCCACCCGCACCTCGCCTCGCGCGGCACCTTCGTGGCCGTGGAAGGGGTGACGCAGCCGGCCCCGGCGCCCCGCTTCTCCCGTACGCCCCCCTCGATCGGTCGCGCCCCGGCGCTGCCGGGAGAGCACACCCGCGAGGCACTGCAGGCGTGGGGCATCGACGGGGTGGACGCGCTCGTCGCGTCGGGAGCGGCGGTGCAGGCCGGCGGCGACCGCCCCGAGGTGTAACTCGCAGTTACGATCCGCCCCCGGATCGCCTACGCTCGAGTCGTGACTGCTGCCGAGCACGTCGACGTGCTGATCATCGGGGCGGGGCTGTCGGGCATCGGCGCGGCCGCCCACCTGGCCAAGGACCTGCCCGGGACGACGTACGCCGTCCTCGAGCGCCGCGAGACCAGCGGCGGCACCTGGGACCTGTTCCGCTACCCCGGCGTCCGCTCGGACTCCGACATGCACACCCTGGGCTATCGCTTCCGGCCGTGGCGCGGTGACACGGCGCTGGCCGACGGCGAGTCGATCCTGCGCTACGTCCGCGACACCGCGCGCGAGTACGGCGTGGACCGCCACGTCCGCTACCGCCACCGGGTGACCTCGGCGTCGTGGGACTCGCCGGCCGCGCGGTGGACCGTGACCGCCGAGGTCGGGGGCGAGACGCGCACGATGACCGCCGACTTCCTGTGGGCGTGCAGCGGCTACTACGACTACGACCGGGGCTACACGCCCGACCTCGCGGGCCGGGAGCGCTTCGGCGGCCGCATCGTGCACCCCCAGCACTGGCCCGAGGACCTCGACCTCACCGGGCAGCGGGCCGTGGTGATCGGCTCGGGCGCGACCGCGGTGACCCTGGTGCCGGCGATGGCGCGGGCCGGCGCGGCCCACGTGACGATGCTCCAGCGCTCGCCCACCTACGTGCTCTCCGTCCCCGGCACGGACGCGCTGAAGCGCCGGCTGACGAAGGTGGTCGGCGAGGGCGCGTCGTACGCCGTCACGCGCTGGAAGAACATCGCCGTGCAGTCGGCGCTCTACCGCGTGAGCCGCCGCAGGCCCCAGCTCGTGCGCAAGGTCGTCCGCAAGGCCAACGTCGCGCTGCTGCCCCCCGGCTACGAGGTCGACACGCACTTCAACCCGACCTACGACCCGTGGGACCAGCGGATGTGCCTGGTCCCCGACGGCGACCTGTTCCGTGCGATCAAGGACGGCTCGGCGTCGGTGGTCACCGACCGCATCGCCACCTTCACCGAGACCGGGCTCGAGCTCGTCTCGGGGGAGCACCTGGAGGCCGACGTGGTGGTCACGGCGACCGGGCTCAACCTCCAGATCTTCGGCGGCGCCGAGCTCGTCGTCGACGGCGAGGTCGTCCAGCCGCACGAGACGATGGCCTACCGCGCGATGATGCTCTCGGGCGTCCCCAACTTCGCCTTCACCGTCGGCTACACCAACGCGTCCTGGACGCTGAAGGCCGACCTCGTCGCGGAGTACGTCGTGCGGCTGCTGAAGCGGATGCGGTCCACCGGCTCCCGGTCGGTCGTGCCGGTCCGCGACGACTCGGTGGGCGAGGTGCCGCTGATGGACTTCGAGTCCGGATACGTCCAGCGCATGGTGCACACGCTGCCCCGCCAGGGCACGGTCGCGCCGTGGGCGCTGAAGCAGAACTACCTGTACGACGCGGTGACCATCCGGGGCGCCCGGCTCGACGACGGCGTGCTGCGCTGGGCCTGAGGGGCGCGTGTGGTGGGGGAATGATGGAAGCGCTCCCACCCATTGACGGGTGACTTTGGAGCGTACCGTTGACTTCAGTGTGTGACCCCGGTCATAGTGAGGCCCGGACGGAAGTGGAAGCGCTCTCACACCCCGCTCACGTCCACCTCCCGGTCGGGCAACCAGCCCGGCGCAGCAGCAGGACGGCAGGAGTGCAGTGGTGCAGACACCGAAGACCCGGCGGGTGCGACTCGCCCTGAGCGCGATGACGGCGCTCACCCTCGCGACGACCCTGGCCGCGTGCAGCGGCGGTGACGACGACGGCTCGGCTGCCGACGGCGTCACGACCATCAGCGTCGCGACGTTCAACGAGTTCGGCTACGAGGGACTCATCGAGGAGTGGAACGACTCCCACGACGACATCAAGATCGAGCAGGTCAAGGTCGGCACCTGGGACGACGCCAAGGCCAACCTGTTCACGAAGCTCGCGGCCGGGTCCGGCCTGTCCGACATCGAGGCCATCGAGGGCGACGCGATGCCCGCGATCATGGCCGAGAGCGGCGCGTTCGCCGACCTCACCGACCCCGAGCTCGAGGGCCGGTGGCTCGACTGGAAGGCCGAGGCCGGCACCAACGCCGAGGGCCAGATGATCGGCTACGGCACCGACGTGGGCCCCGAGGGCATCTGCTACCGCGCCGACCTGTTCGAGCAGGCCGGCCTGCCCAGCGACCGCGACGAGGTCGCGAAGCTCATGGGCACCTGGGACGACTACTTCGCCACCGGCGACACGTTCGTCGAGGCCATGCCCGGCACCGCCTGGTACGACTCGTCGACCAGCCTGTCGCAGGCCATGCTCAACCAGGTCGAGTTCCCCTTCGAGACCGACAACGAGACGGTCGACGTGGAGAACCCCGAGCTCGAGGCGGTCTACAAGACCGTGACCGACAACGTGGACCGCGGCCTGTCCTCCAAGATCGCGCAGTGGGGCGACGACTGGACCGCGCAGTTCCAGAACGACGGCTTCGCCACGATCCCGTGCCCGGGCTGGCTGATGGGCATCATCGAGGGCAACTCCGAGGGTGTCGACGGCTGGGACATCGCCAACGTGTTCCCCGGTGGCGGCGGCAACTGGGGCGGCTCGTTCCTCACCGTCCCGACGCAGGGCGAGCACCAGGAGGAGGCCAAGGAGGTGGCCGCCTGGCTGACCGCCCCGGAGCAGCAGGCCAAGGCGTTCGCCGCCGTGGGAGCCTTCCCCAGCCAGGTCGAGGCGCAGGACTCGCCGGAGGTCAACGAGGCCGTCAACGAGTTCTTCAACGACGCCCCCATCGGCACCATCACCGCCGACCGGGCCGCCGCCATCACCGTGCAGCCGTTCAAGGGACCGAAGTACTCCGACATCCTGACGGCCTTCCAGGCGGCGATCATGCGCGTGGACGACGGGTCGAAGGACCCCGAGGCGTCGTGGGAGCAGTTCCTCGCCGACGTCGAGGCGCTCGGCTGAGCCGACCTCTCCCACCCACGAGCGAACGGCGCGACGTGACCACTCATCTCCACACGCGGGGTGGCGACATCGACGAGATGTCGCCACTCCGGCCGGGGCACGGCCCCCGGGCCGTGCGGCCCGAGCCACCGCAGTGGCGGCAGCGGCTGAGCCGGGCCGACCACCGGTACTCCCCGTACCTCTACGTCGCGCCGTTCTTCGTGCTCTTCCTGGTCATCGGGATGTTCCCCCTCGGCTACACGGCGTGGGTCTCGGTCCACGACTGGAGCCTGCTGGGGGGCAAGGGCGACTTCGTCGGCCTCGAGAACTACCGCGAGGTCCTCGACAGTCCCTACTTCACCAAGCAGCTGGTCAACACGATCAGCATCTTCCTGATCTCGTCGGTGCCCCAGATCCTCATCGCCCTGGTGCTCGCCGGCCTGCTCGACAACCAGCTGCGCGGGCGGACCCTGTGGCGGATGAGCATCCTGCTGCCGTTCGTGGTGTCCCCCGTCGCGGTGGCGATCATCTTCGGGAGCCTGTTCGGCGACCGCTACGGCCTGGTCAACCAGGCGCTCAACGTGGTGGGGATCGACAACATCGCGTGGCACACCAACCGCCTGGCCAGCCACGTCGCCATCGCGAGCATGGTCAACTGGCGCTGGACCGGCTACAACGCGCTGATCTTCCTCGCGGCGATGCAGGCGGTGCCGCGCGAGCTCTACGAGTCCGCGGCGATCGACGGAGCCGGCCGCCTGCGCCAGTTCGTCTCCATCACCGTCCCGATGATCCGCCCGACGATGATCTTCGTCATCATCACCTCCACCATCGGAGGACTCCAGATCTTCGCCGAGCCGCGGCTCTTCGACGACACGACCGCCCGCAACGGCGGCAGCGACCGGCAGTTCGGCACGATCACCATGCTCGTCTACGACTTCGGCTGGCAGCTGCGCGACCTCGGGCGGGCCTCCGCGACCGCCTGGCTGCTCTTCCTGGTGATCTGCGTCTTCGCAGTCGTCAACCTCGTGCTGGTGCGCCGCATCGGGTCCCTCGGAGGTGAGCGATGAGCCGTCGACCCGGATTCCTCGTCTACGGCCTGCTGGCCGCGTTCGTCCTCGGCTCGGCCGCGCCGCTCTACTGGTCCTTCCTGCTCGGCTCGCAGACCAAGGAGGTCGCGGCCCAGGGCGTGCCTCCGCTCCTGCCGGGGGGCCACTTCATGGCCAACGCGCAGCGGGCGATGGACTCGATCCCGTTCTGGAAGGCGCTGGGCAACAGCCTCCTCGTCTCGACGGTGACCGCGTGCTCGGTCGTGTTCTTCTGCACCCTCGCCGGCTACGCCTTCGCCAAGCTGCGCTTCCGCGGCCGCGGGCCGCTGCTCGTCTTCGTCGTCGCCACCATGGCGGTGCCGACCCAGCTCGGCGTGGTCCCGCTCTTCATCCTCATGGCGGAGCTGGGCTGGGCGGGCACCACGTTCTCGGTGATGCTCCCGTGGCTGGTGACGGCGTTCGGCGTCTTCTTCATGCGGCAGTACCTCGTCGACGCCGTCCCCGACGAGCTGATCGAGGCCGCGCGGATGGACGGCTGCTCGCAGATCCGGGTGTTCCTCACCGTCGCCGTCCCCGCCGCCCGGCCGGCAGCCGCGATCCTGTGGCTGTTCACCTTCATGCAGGTGTGGACCGACTTCTTCTGGCCGCTCATCGCGCTGCCGCCCGACAACCCCACCATCCAGGTGGCCCTCAACCAGCTTCAGAGCGGGTACTTCAAGGACTTCAGCCTGGTCCTCGCCGGGACCACCCTGGCCACCATCCCGCTCCTGATCCTCTTCGTCCTCGCCGGGCGCCAGCTCGTGTCCGGCATCATGCAAGGAGCCGTCAAGGGATGACCATCCACACCAGCCCCACCACCACCGTCACCGGCCCGGGCACCGAGCCCGTGCGGTTCCCGCAGGACTTCGTGTGGGGGATGGCGACCGCGTCCTACCAGATCGAGGGCGCCGTGGCGGAGGACGGGCGTACGCCGTCGATCTGGGACACGTTCTCGCGCATCCCCGGCGCCGTGATGAACGACGACACGGGTGACGTGGCCTGCGACCACTACCACCGGATGCCCGAGGACGTCGCTCTGCTCGCCGACCTCGGCGCCACCTCCTACCGCTTCTCCGTCGCCTGGCCGCGCGTACGCCCGGACGCCGGCCCGGTGAACCCCGCGGGCCTCGCGTTCTACGACCGGCTGGTCGACCGGCTGCTGGCGCACGACATCGCGCCGTGGCTCACGCTCTACCACTGGGACCTGCCCCAGGTGCTCGAGGACGCGGGCGGCTGGACCAACCGCGACACCGCCCACCGCTTCGTCGAGTACGCCCTCGCGGTGCACGACGTCCTCGGCGACCGCGTCCGGACGTGGACCACCCTCAACGAGCCGTGGTGCTCGGCGTTCCTGGGCTACACCGCCGGCCACCACGCGCCCGGGCGGCAGGAGGGTGCGGCCGGTCTCGTCGCCGGGCACCACCTCATGCTCGGCCACGGCCTGGTCGTGCAGGAGCTGCGCAGCCGCGGCGTCGACCGCCTCGGACTCAGCCTCAACCTCACCGTGCCCGACCCGAGCGACCCGTCCGACCCGGTCGACGTCGACGCCGCCCGGCGCATCGACGGCCTGCACAACCGGTTCTTCCTGGACCCGATCTTCCGCGGCGCCTACCCCGCCGACGTGCTGGAGGACACCGCCGCACTGACGTGGCAGGACGCGCCGTGGACGGACGTGGTGCTCGACGGCGACCTCGCGACCATCTCGGCGCCGATCGACGTGCTCGGCGTGAACTACTACCACGGCAACGAGGTCTCGGGTCACCCGCGCACGGACGTCGTCGGCATCGGCGCCGACCACCCCGACCGGGTGGCGCTGTCGCCGTTCCCCGGCTCGGAGCACGTCACCATGCCGAGCCGCGGCCTGCCGGTCACCGACATGGGCTGGGAGATCCAGCCGGAAGGCCTCTACCGGCTGCTGCGCCGGCTGCACGACGACTACCCGCACCTGCCGATCTCGCTGACGGAGACGGGCGCGGCGTTCGCCGACGTGCTCGACGCCGACGGGCGGGTGCACGACCCGGACCGCATCGCGTTCCTCGACTCCTACCTCCGCGCGGTGCACCGCGCCATCGAGGAGGGCGTCGACGTGGCCGGCTTCTACCAGTGGTCGTTCTGCGACAACTTCGAGTGGGCCTTCGGCTACGCCAAGCGCTTCGGCCTGGTGCACGTCGACTACGAGACGCAGCGGCGTACGCCCAAGTCGAGCGCACGCTGGTACGCCGAGCTGGCCCGCACCGGAGCGCTGCCACCGGTCGACGTGCAGGGGGACTAGCGTGACGCGGGTGACCACGCCGCGGACCTCCCCCCTGTCCGGGTCCCCGACCCTGGACGAGGTGGCGCGGGTCGCCGGGGTCTCGCGGGCCACCGCCTCGCGGGCCATCAACGGCGGCCAGCGCGTGAGCGCGCGCGCCCAGGAGGCCGTCGACGAGGCCGTACGCACCCTCGGCTACGTGCCGAATCCCGCGGCCCGCAGCCTGGTCACCCGGCGCACCGACTCGATCGCGGTGCTGGTCCCCGAGCCGGACGACCGCGTCTTCTCCGACCCGTTCTTCGCCGGCACCCTCCGCGGCGTCAACCGGGTGCTGTCCGAGCGCGACATCCAGCTCGTCCTGCTCCTCGCGCGTCCGGGCGCCGACACCGCGCGCACCCTGCGCTACCTCACCAACCGCCACGTCGACGGCGCGATCGTGACCTCCCACCACCGCGAGGACCGGCTCGCCGAGCACCTCGCCGAGATCGGGCTGCCGTGCGTCTTCGGCGGTCGCCCGTGGACCGGCGGCGAGCGGGTCGCCTACGTCGACGTCGACAACGCCGCGGGTGAGCGCGAGGCCACCGAGCTCCTGATCGGGTCGGGCCGCTCGCGCATCGGCACGATCGCCGGCCCCCACGACATGACGGCGGCCGCGGACCGGCTCGCGGGCTGGCGCCAGGCGATGAGCGCCGCCGGCCTGGCCGACGACGCCGTCGAGCACGGTGACTTCACCGAGGCGAGCGGCGAGACGGCGGCGCGGGCCCTGCTCGACCGGCACCCCGACCTCGACGCGCTGGTCGTCGCCTCCGACCTCATGGCCGCCGGCGCCCTGCGCGTCCTGACCGAGCGCGGCCGCTCCGTCCCCGACGACGTCGCGGTCGTCGGCTTCGACGACCTCGGCGTCGCCGAGCGGACCACCCCGCAGCTCACCACGGTGCGCCAGCCCGTGGTCGAGATGGCCGAGCGGGCGACCCGACTGCTGCTCGAGCGCGTCGACGCGATGGAGGGCTCGCACCCGATGCGGGTCATCATCCCGCCGACCCTGGTCCAGCGCGCGAGCACCTGAGCGGCTCAGCCGACGCCGAGGGAGGCGAGCAGCCGCTCGACACGGCTGCGGATCTCGTCGCGGATCGGTCGCACGGCCTCGATGCCCTGACCGGCCGGGTCGTCGAGCGCCCAGTCCTCGTAGCGCTTGCCGGGGTGGAAGGGGCAGGCGTCACCGCAGCCCATCGTGACGACCACGTCCGACTGCTCGACCGCGGCGTCGCTGAGCAGCCTCGGCTGGTGGGAGGCGATGTCGATGCCGACCTCCGCCATCGCCTCGACAGCGACCGGGTTCACCGATCCCGCCGGTGCCGAGCCGGCGGAGAGGACCTCGACGCGGTCGCCGGCGAGGTGGCGCAGCCAGCCGGCGGCCATCTGGGAGCGGCCGGCGTTGTGGACGCAGACGAACAGGACGGTGGGAGTGGTCATCGGACGTTCTCCTCCACGGACGGGATCGGGGACTGGCGGGGGAAGAGGCGCTCGCGCAGGGCGAGGCTGACGTAGACGAGGCCGACCAGCACCGGCACCTCGATGAGCGGGCCGACCACGCCGGCCAGCGCCTGTCCGGAGGTGACGCCGAAGGTCGCGATGGCGACCGCGATGGCGAGCTCGAAGTTGTTGCCCGCCGCGGTGAACGCGAGGGTCGTCGTGCGCTCGTACGTCATCGAGAGCGCGCGCCCGAGCAGGAAGCCGCCGCCCCACATGAGCGCGAAGTAGACGAGGAGCGGCAGCGCGATGCGCGCCACGTCGAGTGGCCGGCTGGTGACCTGCTCGCCCTGGACGGCGAACAGGACGACGATCGTGAAGAGCAGCCCGACCAGGGCCCAGGGGCCGACGCGCGGCAGGAAGGCGGTCTCGTACCACTCGCGGCCACGGATCCGCTCGCCCCAGGTGCGCGAGAGCCAGCCGAGCAGCAGCGGCACGCCGAGGAACACGAGCACCGACCGCGCGATCTGCCAGGCTGAGACGTCCAGCGCGGCCTGCTCGAGCCCGAGCCACGCCGGCAGCGCCTCGAGGTAGAACCAGCCCAGGACGGCGAAGGCGACGACCTGGAAGACCGAGTTGAGGGCGACCAGCACGGCCGCCGCCTCGCGATCGCCGCACGCGAGGTCGTTCCAGATGACGACCATGGCGATGCAGCGAGCGAGGCCGACGATCACGAGCCCGGTGCGGTACTCCGGCAGGTCGGGCAGCAGCAGCCAGGCGAGGGCGAACATCAGCGCGGGTCCGAGCACCCAGTTGAGCACCAGCGACGCCGCCAGCATCCTGCGGTCGGAGGTGACGGTGTCGAGGCGGTCGCAGCGCACCTTGGCCAGGACGGGGTACATCATCACCAGCAGCCCGACCGCGATCGGCAGCGAGATCCCGTCGACCTCGACCGCGGACAGCACGTCACCGATGCCGGGCACCCATCGGCCGAGCAGGAGTCCGGCGACCATCGCGAGGCCGATCCACACCGGGAGGAGGCGGTCGAGGGTGGACAGCCGACCGACGCCCTCGCTGCCGTCAGCGGTGCTCACTCCCCCCCGCCGATGAGGGCGGCGACGTCGGCGAGGACCTCACGGCGCACGGCGTAGTAGACCCACACGCCTCGCTTGCTGCGATCGAGCAGGCCCGCCTCGTGGAGCACCTTGAGGTGGTGGCTGATCGTCGGCTGGGAGAGCTCGAAGGCGTCGTTGAGGTCGCACACGCAGGCCTCGCCGCCCTCGCTGGCCGCGACGATCGAGACCAGCCGGAGGCGTACGGGGTCGGCGAGCGCCTTGAGCAGCGGCGCGACACGTTCGGCCCGCTCGAGGGAGAGAGGCTCGCGGAGCAGCGGCGAGCAGCACGCGGCGGTCTCGACGGGGGTCAGGGTGAGTGGCGACTTCGACACACGTCGATATTGACAGATGTCGATGTCTGCGGCAACCTCGGACATCGACATTCATCGATATCGAAGGAGCACCGCCATGTCCCGCCTGCAGCTCGCGCTCAACGTCGACGACCTCGAGACGTCGATCGCCTTCTACTCCACGCTGTTCGACACCCAGCCGCACAAGGTCCGTCCGGGCTACGCCAACTTCGCGGTCGCGGAGCCGCCGCTCAAGCTGGTCCTGATCGAGGGGGCCGGCCCGGGCGGCAGCATCAACCACCTCGGGGTCGAGGTGGCCGACGTGGACGCGGTCGACGACGAGCTGACCCGTCTCGCCGTTGCCGGCCTCGCGACCACTGAGGAGCGCGACACGACGTGCTGCTACGCCGCGCAGGACAAGTTCTGGGTGCAGGGCGCCCCGGACGCAGAGCGCTGGGAGGTCTACACGATCACCGACGACTCACCCGAGACGGGAGCCAGCGGTGACGCGCCGGAGGTCACGACAGCGACCTGCTGCGCATGAGGCCGGCCGGGCGTCCGGGGTCACACGGCGCGGAATTCACGGGAACACCACCCGTCCCAGTAACGTTGACCTCACAGTCGCCCGGCCGGTCTTGCCCCGGGCGCAGGTCTCCCCGGCCCCGGTCGGGTGCAGCACCTCCCTCACTCTGAGGCACGTACGCACGACCATCGCGGTCGCGCTCACGGTGGCGAGACGCCAACCGAAAGAAACACACATGACCTTCGCCGACCTCGGCGTCCCGTCCTCGCTCGTCCAGATCCTGGCGCAGCAGGGCATCACCACTCCTACCCCGATCCAGGCCGCGACGCTGCCCGACAGCCTCGCCGGCCGCGACGTCCTCGGCCGTGGCCGCACCGGCTCCGGCAAGACGTACGGCTTCCTGTTGCCGCTGGTCGCCCGCCTCGACGCCTCCAAGCTGCCGGCCATGCCGCGCAAGCCGCGGGCCCTGATCCTGGCCCCGACGCGTGAGCTCGTCGGCCAGATCGAGGCCTCCCTCGCGCCGCTGGCCAAGGCGACCGGCCTGACCACGCGCACCGTCTTCGGCGGCGTCGGCCAGAACCCGCAGGTCACCGCCCTCAAGAAGGGCGTCGACATCGTCATCGCCTGCCCCGGTCGCCTCGAGGACCTCATGCAGCAGGGCTTCGCCGACCTGTCCGCCGTCGAGATCACCGTGCTCGACGAGGCCGACCACATGGCCGACCTCGGCTTCCTGCCCGGCGTGCGCCGCATCATGGACAAGACCCCGCAGTCCGGCCAGCGCCTGCTCTTCTCGGCCACGCTGGACAAGGCCATCGACGTGCTGGTGAAGCGCTTCCTGACCAACCCGGTGACGCACGAGGCCGACTCGGCCCAGTCGCCGGTCGCGACGATGAAGCACCACGTGCTGCACCTCAACCGCGAGCAGCGGGTGCCCGTGCTCGTCGACCTGACCAGCGCGCCCGGCCGTACGGTCGTCTTCACCCGCACCAAGTACGGCGCCAAGGCGCTCGCCCGCCAGCTCAACAAGTCGGGCGTGCCGAGCGTCGAGCTGCACGGCAACCTGTCGCAGAACGCCCGCACCCGCAACATGGAGGCCTTCCACTCCGGTGAGGCCACCACGCTCGTCGCGACGGACATCGCGGCCCGCGGCATCCACGTCGACGACGTGGCGCTCGTGGTCCACGCGGACCCGCCGGTCGAGCACAAGGCGTACCTCCACCGCTCCGGGCGTACGGCCCGAGCGGGCAACGAGGGCACCGTCATCACCCTGATGACCGACGAGCAGGTCCGCGACGTGCGCGACCTGACCCGCCAGGCGGGCATCAAGCCGGTCACCACCAAGGTCGACGGCCCGAAGCACCCCGTCCTCGGCCAGCTCGCCCCCGGCGAGCGGACCCTCGTGCCGGGCGGCCTCGTCGTCGAGGCTCCCGCGCAGCAGGGTGGCGGCGGTCGCTCGACCGGCGCCAACGCCCAGCGCAAGCGCGCCCGCAGGAGCGGCCAGACCAACGGCCAGTCCCGCCGCGGGAACCCGACCACCTACACCAGCGAGAGCGGCGGCCCGAGCTCGACCGGTGGTGGCGGCCAGCGCCGTCGCTCCGGCGGCCAGGGCGGCGGCCAGGGCGGCGGCCAGGGCGGCGGCCAGGGTGGCGGCGGCAACCGTCGTCGTCGCTCGGGTGGCGGCCAGGGCGGCCAGGGCGGCCAGCGCTCCGGCGGCAGCGGCCACAGCGCCGCGTCGTTCAGCGGTCGCCGCTGACGCTCCACCATGTGATGTCGACGAACCCGCACTTCCCTCGGTCAGCTGACCAGGGGAGGTGCGGGTTCGTCTGCATCCCATGGTGAAGCAGCGGCAGCGGGGAATGCGGCGGACGCCCGCGTCGTTCACGGTTCAACTACTCTGGAGGCTGACATGACTGACTTCGACTTCGACGTCCTCGGCACCCGCGAGCGCCCGACGCTCGGCCTCGACACCTTCGGCGACGCGCCCGTCGACGGCGCCCCGGCCAACCACCCGCAGACCCTCCGCGAGGTCGTCGCCGAGGGCGTGCTGGCCGACCGGCTCGGCATCGACTACCTCGGGCTGGGCGAGCACCACCGGCCCGACTACGCGATCTCCGCCCCCGACGTCGTCCTGGCCGCGATCGCCGGCCAGACCGAGCGGATCCGCCTCGGCACGGGCGTCACGGTGCTGTCGTCCGACGACCCGATCCGGGTCTACCAGCGCTTCGCCACGCTCGACGCGGTGAGCAACGGGCGCGCGGAGGTCCAGCTCGGCCGGGGCTCGTTCATCGAGTCCTTCGCCCTCTTCGGCCTCGACCTCTCGGACTACGACCGCCTCTTCGCCGAGAAGCTCGACCTCTTCGCCGCGCTCCAGTCCGAGCAGCCTGTGTCGTGGGAGGGCACGGTCCGTCCGCCGCTGGTGGACAAGCAGGTCCTCCCCACGACCGCGGCCGGGATGCTGCCCGCGTGGATCGGCGTGGGCGGCACCCCCGAGTCGGTCGTACGCGCGGCGCGCTACGGGATGCCGCTGATGCTCGCCGTGATCGGTGGCTCGCCCGCGGCGTTCGTCCAGCTCGCCGACCTCTACCGCCGCTCCCTCATCGAGCACGGCCGTCCCGAGCTGCCGATCGGCATGCACTCCCCGGGCCACGTGGCCGCGACCGACGAGCTCGCTCGCGAGCAGCTCTACCCCCACCAGGCCGAGCTGTTCACCCGGATCGGTCGCGAGCGGGGGTGGGGTCCGTACAGCCGGATCGCCTTCGAGCAGGGAGCGTCGCCGCAGGGTGCGCTGTTCGTCGGCTCCCCCGAGACGGTCGCGCAGAAGATCGCCTGGGCGGCCCGGACGCTGGGGCTCTCCCGCTTCCAGCTCAAGTACTCCGTCGGCTCGCTGCCGCACGACCAGCGCCTCGAGTCGATCCGGCTCTACGGCGAGGAGGTCGTCCCGCGGGTCCGCGAGCTGCTGGCCGCGGACCAGCCCGCCTGACGGGATGGGGCAGGCCCACCGGATCGCTGGTTGGATCGACGCATGCGCAGCGTCGGGGTGGAGGAGGAGCTGCTGCTCGTCGACGCGAGGACCGGTCGGCCACGCAACCTCGCCTCGGAGGTGATCCGCGCTGCCGGGGCGCGTGACGCGCGCAGCCCGGCGCCCAGCGACGACCGCGGCGGCTCCCTCGGCCACGAGCTCCACCGCACCCAGGTGGAGACCGACACCCCGCCGGTCGAGAGCCTCCCCGCCCTCGACCACGCCCTGCGCGCGTGGCGCGAGCGCACGCGTACGGCAGCGCTCGAGGTCGGCGCCCGGGTGCTGGCCTCCGGCACGTCCCCGCTCGCCGGTGACTCCGCGGTCGAGCGGAGCAGCCGCTACGACGCGATGCGGCAGCGCTACGGGTTGATGATCGCCGAGCAGCTGGTGTGCGGCTGCCACGTGCACGTCGACGTCTCGGGTCCCGACGAGGGCGTCGCCGTCCTCGACCGGATCCGCACGTGGGTGCCGCTGCTGCTCGCCGTGAGCGCGAACTCGCCGTGGGCGCAGTCGGTGGACACGGCTTTCGAGAGCTACCGCCACCCCATGCAGATGCGGTGGCCCAGCGCCGGCCCGACGCCCGTGCTGGGCTCGCCGGACGCCTACCGCCGCTACGTCGAGGCCATGCTCGCCACGGGCGTACCCCTCGACGAGGCCATGGTCTACACCGACGCCCGCCTCTCCGCCCAGCACCCGACCGTCGAGATCCGGACGGCGGACGTGTGCCTCGACGTCCGCGACGCGGTGCTCGTCGCCGCCCTGGCACGCGCCCTGGTCGAGACCGCAGCGCGGGAGGCCGAGGAGGGCCGCGGGCCCGACGACGTCCCGGCACCCCTGCTGCGGCTCGCGGGCTGGAAGGCCGGCCGGCACGGCATGACCGGCGAGCTCGTCCACCCGCCCACCGGCACGTCGCGGCCCGCGGCGGACGTGATGGAGACGCTCCTCGACCACGTCGGCGACGCCCTCCGGGACGCGGGGGACCACGACCACGTGGCGCAGGGCATCGCGCGGCTGCTCGAGGAGGGCACGGGAGCGCGGCGCCAGCGCGAGCTCCTCGGCGCCGCGGACCCGGACGACGACGAGGCCCTCGGCCGCGCGGTCGTCGCCCTGTGCCGGATCACCGCCGGCGAGCAGCCTTCCCCGGCTTCCTAGAGTGGTGGTCATGCGCACCTTCATCCGCCGGTCGTTGTGGGACGTCGTCCCGCGCGACCAGCGCGACACCGACGAGGCGCTGCGCCGCCGGCAGCTCGTCGCCGCGGCGGTCGTGCTCGTCGGCGCGGTCATCCTCGGCTGGTCCCTCCGGCTCGAGCCGGGCGGCAACCTGTTCTACGTCGCGGCCGTCGTGCTCGCCGGCGTCTGGGCGGCGGGTGCGTTCCTGTCCGGACGGCTCCACCTCGGCCGGATCTCCGGCGGCACCGAGACCTTCGTGCGCCCGATCCTCGCGCCGATCCTGCTGGGGCTGCTCCTCGTCGGGGTGTTCGTCCTCGGCGCCCTGGTGGTGCGCGAGATCCCCCCGCTCGCCGACTACGTCAGCTCGGTGCTGGCCTACGCCGACGAGGGGTCGCTGGCGGTGCTGGCCGTGATCACCTTCGTCAACGGCATCGCCGAGGAGCTGTTCTTCCGCGGTGCGATGTACGCCGCGATCCCGCGGTACCCCGTGCTGTGGACGTCGCTGGCGTACGTCGTCGCGACCCTGGCCACGGGCAACGTGATGCTCGGCTTCGCGGCCATCGTGCTGGGCGCGGTGTGCGGCCTCGAGCGGCGCGCCAGCGGTGGGGTGCTCGCACCGATCCTCACGCACATCACGTGGTCGCTGTCGATGCTGTTCGTGCTGCCGCTGATCTTCTAGCCGGCGGCGCGCTCCGCCAGCGCCCGGCGCACGGACTCGCGGTAGGACAGCGGCGTGCCCGGGACGACCTCGCGGATCGAGTCGTCGCGCACGATGACCTCGTTGGACATCGAGTCGATGAGGTTGCGGCCGGTGACGACGTCGACGTCCGTGACGAGCGCGAGCCAGCGCGAGGAGAGTCCGGGCGTCAGCAGCGGCACCACGACGATGGGCACCTTGCGGCCGTTCATCTCCTGGGCGGCGCCCTGCAGCATCTCGCGGTAGGTCAGCTGCTCCAGGCCGCCGATCTCGAACACCCGGCCGAGTGCGTCGGGGTGGTCGACCACCCCGGCGAGGTAGCGCACGACGTCGTCGATCGCGATGGGCTGGGTGCGGGTGCCGACCCACTTGGGCACGACCATCCCCGGCAGGTTCTTGACCAGCTGGCGGGTCAGCTCCCACGAGATCCCGCCGTGGCCGACCACGATGGCGGCGCGCAGCACCGTGACCGGCACGCCGTCGGAGCCGAGCAGCCCCTCGACCTCGCGCCGCGACCGCAGGTGGGCCGACAGCTCCTTGTCCTCGTCGCCGAGGCCGCCCATGTAGATGATCTGCCGCAGCCCGGCAGCGGCGGCGGCGGCACTGAAGTTCCTCGCGGCCTCGGCGTCCTTGCGCTCGAAGTCGGGGTCGTCGAGGGAGTGCACGAGGTAGATCGCGACGTCGACGCCTCGGAGCGCCGGACCGAGCGTGTCGGGGTCCATCACGTCGGCCCCGACCGGATCCCCCGGGCCGTCGTAGGACTCGGGGCGTCGCGTCATGGCGCGGACGTCGTGCCCGGCGTCGAGCAGGGCGGGGACGAGGCGGCGGCCGATGAAACCGGTCGCGCCGGTCACGAGGACGGTGGTCACAGGGCCACTCTGTCAGGGTGCCGGTGGGCGCGGCCTCATCCCTTCGTGGACGCCGTGCCCCGACGCGCGTCGAGGCGGGCCATCGCGGGCGTCGCGGTCACCCCGTGCAGCAGCACGGAGGCGATGACGGTGAAGGCGACGGTCGACCACAGCCACGGCTCGTCCGGCAGGTGCTCGTGGCTCGCGGCGTAGGCGAGGTAGAAGAGCGACCCGACACCGCGCACGCCGAAGAACGCGACCGCCGCCATCTCGCCGCGGTCCAGTCCTCCGTCGAGCCGCTCCTCGCGCGGCAGCACGGCCACGGCGATCCAGCCGGCGGCCGGGCGTACGACGAGCAGCAGGGCGAGCGAGACGACGATCCCGCGCCAGTCGAGGTGCTCGAGCAGGCCGCGGGTCATCGCCATGCCGAGCACGAGCAGCACGAGGAGCGTCAGCAGCCGTTCGAGGCGCTCGACGACGCCGTGCATCGCGCGCTGGTAGGCGTGCCCGCGGTGCGACGCGCGCAGCGTCATCGCGCAGGTGAAGACCGCGAGGAAGCCGTAGCCGCCGACCAGCTCCGCAGCGCCGTACGCCACCAGCAGCGCCGCGAGGGCCAGCATCGGCTCGCCGTGCTCGGCCAGCCGGAGCGTCGCCGCCCTGGCGCGGAAGGCCTGCCGGCCGAGCAGCCACCCGGCGGCGAGCCCGACGCCGACGCCGACCACGATCTTGCCGAGGACGTCCCAGCCGAGCCACGCGCCGGCGTCGGCGAGCCCGAAGCCGCCGGCCAGCATGAGCAGCGCGAGGTGGACGAACGGGAAGGCGAGGCCGTCGTTGAGGCCTGCCTCCGCGGTGAGGGAGAAGCGGATGTCGTCGTCCTCCTCCGGCCGGTCGTCCTCGGCGCCGTCAGGGTCGTCGATGTCCTCGGTCAGCGGCTCCCCGACCTGGACGTCCGAGGCGAGCACCGGGTCGGTGGGGGAGAGGACCGCGCCGAGGAGCAGCGCGACGGCCGGGGTGAGCCCGGCGACCCACCAGCCGAGCACGGCCACGCCGAGCACCGTCAGCGGCATGGCGACGAGCAGGAGCCGCCACACCGGCGACCAGGTGCGCCAGGAGGGCCACGACCGGACCTGCAGCTCGCGGTCGATGGCCAACCCGACGCCCATCAGCGCGACGAGGACGGTGAGCTCGGTGACGTGGGTGACCAGCGTGCGGTGGTCCTGCGGGTCGAGGCTGACCTCGCCGGAGAGCGGCAGCAGGCCGATGAGCATCCCCAGCGCCACCAGCACCATCGGGGGCGAGATCGCGATGCCCCGGGTGACCTGCGGCAGCACGATCGCCAGCAGCAGGGAGAGCCCGAGCAGGAGGTAGACCGTCGCGTCGGTCATCGCGATCGACGCGCGGCGCTGGGCGGGGGGAGGTTCACCTGTCCAGCCTTCCAGCGCGCCCGACTGCGCCGAACACCCCGAGGGGCGGTCAGCCGGGTCGCCGCACCGGCTTGCCGTCGTACTGCGCCTGGCTCTCGTCGATCGCCTGCTCGTAGGCCGTGACGAGGCCCGCGATCGTCAGCGGCTTGAGCCGGTGGATGAACTCGCGCAGCTGCTCGGCGGTGTAGCCGGCCTCGCGGAACTGCGGCCACACCTTGGTGCGCACGATCTCGGACAGCTCCTCGGCGACCTGGCGCCCGTGCGCGGCGTACACCTCGGCGACCGCCTGGGCCGCCTCGGGCGAGATGCCCATCCCGGACAGGTCGCCGGGGACGTCGACGTCGCGGTCGGTGGTGACCGGGGCGAGCAGCGACAGGTGGCGGGCGATGTCCGACGGCGTGGCCGTGGCCGGGATCTGCTCGACGTACTTCTCGATGGCCGACAGCGTGAAGCCGTGGCCCTGGAGCTCGCGGACCAGCTCGAGGCGCGCGACGTGGTCGGGCCCGTAGTAGCCCGACCGGCCGCGCCGCACGGGCGCGGGCACGAGGCCGCGCGAGGCGTAGAAGCGCACGTTGCGCGCGCTGACACCGGTGCGCTCGGTCAGCTGGTCGAGGGTGAGGAGGTCGCCCTCCATGTGTCGCTCCTGTCGTGACGGCGGGCACATCTGTTGGACTGTGACAGTAATGGTGTCACAATCGCTGGCATGGCAGAAGCATTCGTCTACGACCACATCCGCACCCCGCGCGGCCGGGGCAAGGCCGTCGGCTCCCTCCACGAGGTCAAGCCGGTGGACCTGGTCGTCGGACTCCTCGACGAGCTCAAGACCCGCAACCCCACCCTGGACCCCGGACGCGTCGACGACGTCGTGCTGGGCGTCGTGACCCCCATCGGCGACCAGGGCGGCGACATCGCCAAGACCGCCGCCCTCAAGGCCGGCTACCCCGAGACCGTCGCCGGCGTGCAGCTCAACCGCTTCTGCGCCTCGGGCCTCGAGGCCGTCAACCAGGCCGCCCAGCGCGTCCGCTCGGGCTTCGAGGACCTGATCATCGCCGGCGGCGTCGAGTCGATGAGCCGGGTGCCGATGGGCAGCGACGGCGGCGCCTGGGCGATGGACCCGGCCACCGCGCTGCAGACCGGCTTCGTGCCGCAGGGCATCGGCGCCGACCTCATCGCGACGATCGAGGGCTGGAGCCGCTCGGAGGTGGACGCGTACGCCGCCGAGTCGCACCACCGCGCCGCCAAGGCCTGGGCCAACGGCTACTTCGACGACGCCGTCATCCCCGTCAAGGACCTCAGCGGCGTCACCGTCCTCGACCGCGACGAGACCGTCCGCCCGGACACCTCCGTCGAGGGCCTGGCCGGCCTCAAGCCGTCGTTCGCCCAGATCGGGCGCGATGCGGGCTTCGACGACGTCGCGCTGGAGAAGTACCACTGGGTCCCCGCGATCGACCACGTGCACCACGCCGGGAACTCCTCGGGCATCGTCGACGGCGCGGCCGTCATGGCGATCGGCACCGAGGAGGTCGGCACGGCCCTCGGCCTGACGCCGCGCGCCCGGATCATCGCGACCGCGGTCTCCGGCGCCGACCCCACGATCATGCTGACCGGACCCGCGCCCGCCGCCCGCAAGGCGCTCGCCAAGGCCGGCCTCGAGGTCGACGACATCGACCTGTGGGAGATCAACGAGGCCTTCGCGGCCGTCGCGATGCGCTTCATGCGCGACATGGGCATCAGCCACGACGTCACCAACGTCAACGGCGGCGCCATCGCCATGGGCCACCCGCTCGGCGCCACCGGCGCGATGATCCTCGGCACGCTCGTCGACGAGCTCGCCCGCCGCGACCAGAAGCGCGGCCTCGCCACCCTGTGCGTCGGTGGTGGGATGGGGATCGCGACGATCGTCGAGCTGGTCTGAGCCCACCCTCCGTCGTCGCCGACGCCGGGTAGTCCAGTGGGAACTGGCTGCCCCGCCGGCTCGAACCCGACCACTTCTCACTGGACTACCCCAGCGAAGGACACGAACCACATGACTGACACCACCACCGAGACCGCCGTCCGCTACGACCGCGACGCCGACGGCATCGTCACCCTGACGCTGGACGACCCCACCGCCAGCGCCAACACGATGAACGAGATCTACCAGTCGTCGATGCAGGCAGCGGTGGAGCGGCTCCAGGACGAGCAGGACGACGTGACCGGAGTCGTGCTCGCCAGCGCGAAGAAGACCTTCTTCGCAGGCGGCAACCTCAAGTCGATGATGAGCGCCACGCCGGACGACGCCGACGAGATCTTCGCGATGGGCGAGGCGGTCAAGGCCAGCCTCCGCGCGCTGGAGACCTACCCGCGCCCCGTCGTCGCCGCGATCAACGGCGCCGCCCTGGGCGGCGGCCTCGAGATCGCGCTCGCGGCCAACCACCGCATCGCCGTCGACGACCGCTCGGTCAAGATCGGCCTGCCCGAGTCCACCCTGGGCCTGCTGCCAGGCGGCGGCGGCGTCACCCGCGTCGTACGCATGCTGGGCCTGCAGTCCGCGCTGATGGACGTGCTCATGCCCGGCACCCAGTTCGACCCGCAGGGCGCGAAGGCCAAGGGCCTCGTGGACGAGCTGGTCGCCACCCGTGAGGAGCTCGTGCCGGCCGCGAAGGCGTGGATCCTCGCGCACCGCGACGACGAGGACGCGGCGAGGAACCCGTGGGACCGCGCGGGCTACAAGATGCCCGGCGGCACGCCCAGGACCCCGGCGCTGGCGCAGTTCCTGCCCGCCTTCCCGGCGCTGCTGCGCAAGCAGACCAAGGGGGCGGTCTACCCCGCCCCGCGCGCCATCATGAGCGCGGCGGTCGAGGGAGCGCAGGTCGACTTCGACACCGCCTCGCGCATCGAGAGCCGCTACTTCACCAGCCTGGTCGTCAGCCAGCAGGCCAAGAACATGATCCAGGCGTTCTTCTTCGACCTGCAGGCGATCAACTCCGGCTCGCTGCGCCCCCAGGGCATCGAGCGCTGGCAGGCGACCCGGGTCGCCGTGCTCGGCGCCGGGATGATGGGCGCCGGGATCGCGTACTCCTGCGCGCGCGCCGGGATGGACGTCGTGCTCAAGGACGTCTCGCTCGAGGCGGCGGAGAAGGGCAAGGCGTACACCGCGAAGCTCAACGCCAAGGGCGTCGAGCGCGGGAAGATCACGCAGGCCAAGGCCGACGAGCTGCTCGCCCGGATCACGCCGACGGCCGACGCGGCCGACCTCGCCGGGTGCGACCTCGTGATCGAGGCCGTCTTCGAGGACCCGTCGCTCAAGGCGAAGGTCTTCGCCGAGGTGGCGCCGTACGTCGACGCCGACGCGCTGCTGTGCTCCAACACCTCCACCCTGCCGATCACCGAGCTCGCGACCGGCGTCGACCGGCCCGCCGACTTCATCGGCCTGCACTTCTTCAGCCCCGTCGACAAGATGCCGCTCGTCGAGATCATCCGAGGTGCGGAGACGTCCGACGTGGCGCTCGCCAAGGCGTACGACGTCGTCCAGCAGATCCGCAAGACGCCGATCGTCGTCAACGACTCGCGCGGCTTCTACACCTCGCGCGTCATCGGCACCCAGATCAACGAGGGCCTCACCATGCTGGCCGAGGGCGTGCACCCGGTGTCGCTCGAGCGCGCCGCGACGTCGGCCGGCTTCCCGGTCGGGCCGCTGCAGATCAGCGACGAGCTCAACATGGAGCTGATGGCCAAGATCCGCAAGGCCACCGCCGACGCCGCCGCCCGCGAGGGCGTGGACCTCGGCGACGACCCGGCGGGAGCGGTCATCGAGACCATGATCGGCCTCGGCCGTCCGTCGCGGCTCCGGGGCGCCGGCTTCTACGACTACGACGCGGACGGCCGCCGCACGTCGCTGTGGCCCGGGCTCGCCGAGACGTTCCCGGTCGCGGAGCAGCAGGTCCCGATCCGCGACGTGCGCGACCGGATGCTGTTCATCGAGGCGCTCGAGACCGCGAAGTGCTTCGAGGAGGGCGTCATCACCTCGGCGGCCGCGGCCAACATCGGCTCGATCATGGGGATCGGCTTTCCCGCCCTCACCGGCGGCGCGGCCCAGTTCATGACCGGCTGGCAGGCGCTCGACGAGACGGGCGCGGGTGTCGGTCCGGTCGGCCTGCACGCCTTCCTCGACCGCGCCGACGCGCTGGCCGACGCGTACGGCGAGCGCTTCCGCCCGGCGGCGTACCTGCGCGACCTGGCGGCGAGCGGCGCGGGCTTCCCCGCCTGATCCGCCCGGCTCCGTTGCAGCGGGGGGTCGAGTCCGCCGAATCCGGCCCGCGGACGCCCGCCCTCGGGGAGAATTCCCGGGTGACCCAGACCCCCGCCGTCGTCGTGCGCGACCTCCACGTCCGCTTCGGCGACGTCGAGGCCGTGTCCGGCGTCGACCTGACCGCCGACAGCGGGCGGGCGACCGCCCTGCTCGGGCGCAACGGCGCCGGCAAGTCGACGACGATGAAGGTCCTCGCCGGTGTCGTGCCGCCCACCTCGGGCGCTGTCACGGTGGCCGGCCACGACGCCGCCACCGACGCGCTCGGCGTCAAGCGGGTCGTCGGCTACTGCCCCGACGTCGGCGGCCTGGTCCCGCGCGCGACACCGTGGGAGCACCTCCAGCTCTCGGCGCGGCTGCGCCGCATGGGCGACTGGGAGCAGCGCGGTCGCGACCTGCTCGAGCGCTTCGAGCTCGGCGACGTCGCGCACCGGGTCGTCGGCGGGTTCAGCCACGGCATGAGCCGGCGGCTGAGCGTCGTCCTCGCCGCCCTGCACGAGCCGGCCGTCCTCCTCCTCGACGAGCCGTTCGACGGCGTCGACCCGCTCGGCGTCGAGGCGACCCTCGAGGTCGTGGCCGACGCCCGCGCCCGCGGCGCGTGCGTGCTGCTCTCCACCCACCTGCGCGACCTGGCCCTGGAGGCGTGTGGCGAGGCGATCGTGCTGCGCGGCGGCAACCGGGTGGCGGCGATGGAGGCGGCCGAGCTCACCGGTGAGGCCTACCGTGCCCTCCTCGACTGACATCCGGACTGACATCCGGACTGACACCCGGACGGACGCCCGGCTGGACACCTGGCTGGACGCCGCCCGCGACACCGGCCACCTCGTCGCCTTCCGCGCCCGGACCGTACGCCGGCGCCGGGCCGGTGCGGTCGGCGTCGTCGTGGTCCTCGCGCTGAGCCTCGTCTTCGCCGTCGCGCCGAGCGGCTTCGACCCAGCGAGCGTCGACTCGCCCACCGTGGCACGCGCGTTCGCCTCGATCCGCGGCAACCTCGGGGCCACCTTCGCGGGCTTCCTGCTGCTGGCCGTCGCGGCCTCGGTCGGCAGCGGCGGCGGCCGCGAGCTGCTGTCGCGCAGCGAGGCGGCGGTGCACCCGATCAGTCCGGTCACCGAGCACCTGGGCGCCCTGCTGCTCGCCCCACTCAACCTCGCCTGGCTGGTGCAGATGTGGGGCCTGCTGGCGATCACGGCGCTGGTCGCCTCGCCCGAGCACCTGCTCGGCGCCCAGTTCGTCGTGCTCGCCTGGGTCCTCGCAGCGACCGCCTTCGGACAGGCCGTCGGGTGGGCGGTGGAGGGCGTACGCCGGACCGCCCGCGGCGTGCTCGCCGTCCGCGTCGTCGGTGGCCTCGTCGTCGCGACCCTCGTCGGACTCCACCTCGCCGGTCACCTCGGCCGCGTGGTCGGTGCGCTGCCCACCACCTGGGTGGCCGCGACCGCGCAGACGAGCGGCTGGCCGCTCGCCGTCCTGGTCCTGCTCGGGCTCGCCGCGGTCGGCGTCGTGGTGGGCGCGCGCCCTGCCGCCTGGGCGCTCGGCCTGCCCCCGCGCGAGGAGCTGCGGGTCCAGTCCGGCGTGCACGAGGCCCGGCCCGCGCCCGAGCCGCGCTGGGGCTCGCCGGACCGCGCCCTGCTCCGGCGGCTCGACCGGGGCTCGGTGTGGCGCTCGGTCGGCATGCGGCGCGGCCTGCTGACCCTCGGCCTCGGACCGGGCCTGGTGGCGCTCGTCGCGGGTCTCGAGTGGGGCTCGGTGATGCTGCTCCCCGGCCTCACGGCGAGTGGCGCGGCGCTGCTGTTCGGCGTGAACGCGTGGTGCCTCGACGGCAAGGGCATGGTCTGGCGCGAGACGCTGCCGGTGTCCGCGGCGGACGTGTTCGACGTGCGCGCCCTGGTCGTCGCCGAGTGCATGGCGCTCTGCTCGGGCGTCACCGTCGTCCTCGCCCTGCTGCGCAACGGCCTGCCACCGCTCGTCACCGGCGTCGCCGTGCTGTCGTGCTGGCTCGTCGTCGTGGTCCAGGTGCTGGCGATCGTCATGACCTGGTCGATCCGCTCGCCGTACTCGGTCGACCTGTCCTCCCCGCGCGCGACGCCTGCGCCGCACGCGGCGATGGCCGGCTACGCGGGCAGGCTCTCGCTCGTCACCACGCTCACCGCGATGCTCTTCACGGGGCTGACGGTCCTGCCCTGGGCGTGGGTGCCCGCCGTGGTGGCGGTCCCGTTCGTGGCCTGGTCCTCGCGCCGCCTCGTCCGGGCCCGCCGCCGCTGGCTCGCGGACGACGAGCGGGCGCGCGTGGTGCTGACCGTCGCCGCGGTCTGAGCACGCCCTCGGCTGCCGGGTTTGCGGACCCGCCCCGCGGGTAGCCCACCGTCATGGCCGTCGTGTTGTGGATCATCGCGCTCCTGATGCTGCTGCTGACGGTCGTCGACCCGCGCCAGCTCTGGTACGCCACCACCGCGTGGCAGTTCAAGCACCCCGAGGCCAACGAGCCGTCCGAGGCCAGCTTCGCGATGGGGCGCGTCCTCTCCGGCATCTGCGCGGCGGGGTTCGGCGTCGCCGCCATCGCCACGACGGCCTCCGGCCTCGGTCCGCTGACCCAGGAGCGCCTCGACACCCTCGGCCGTGCGGCGGCGAGCGAGCTGAGCGGGGAGTACTACAAGTACGCATCACCGGGCGTCACCGCGATCGAGGACGCGATCGGTCGCGACGACGTCGTGGTCACGGAGGGACGCACGGTCACCGAGGACGCCGGGTTCGGTGAGTCCTACGGGATCCAGGAGTACTTCGCGCTGGCCGGCGCCGAGGACGACTCGGTCGCCGGTTGCCTGGAGGTGTCCTACGACGGCGGCCTCTTCCACGAGGGCGACATCGACGTCGACGTGTCCTACGGCTCCGGGTCGTGCTGAGGCCGCCCCCGCCGCCCCCGCGCCCGCTCAGGTCCGGGGCAGCCGCCGGTTGATGTCCTCGCTCATCCGGGTGATGGCCAGGTAGAACTCGCACATCATCCGGAAGAAGCAGAGGTAGAGCAGTCCCACGAGGGGACCGACGATGAGGGTGACGACGCCGAGCGCGGGGGAGTCGCCGAAGAAGCCGCTCAGGGCGAAGAAGATCGTCGCCAGGCCGATCGCCACCATGCCGATGATGTAGACGACCTTGATGATCATCGGCGTCACGAACGTCGTGAAGCTGGTGTCGAACAGGGCGCCGAAGAAGCCCTTGCTGCTCGGCTGCCCCGCCAGCGGCCCGCCGCCGTAGCCACCGCCGTACGAGCTGCCGCCGTACGAGCCACCGCCGCCGTACGAGCCGCCGCTCGGCGGCGGGGGCGGGGAGGAGGGCGTCTGGCCGTAGGGGGCGGTCGGCTGCTCGCCGTAGGGGTTCTGCTCGGTCATGGGTTCCTCCTGCGATGGTCGGTGGCTGCGCGGGACCTCCTGCCCCGGCTGGTCCTTGGCAAACCGGCTGCGGTCGAGGACATTTAAAGTCAGGCTTGACTGTTTGTTTGTGAGGCGGCAGGCTGGGCCCGTGCCCCCTCCCGTCCAGTCCGCCACGCGCGTGCCGCAGGCCGACCGCACCCGGGCGATGCGGGCGCGACTGCTGGAGGCGACGGTCGACCTGCTGGTCGAGCGGGGCTTCGCCGGCACCTCGACGACGCTGGTCTCCGAGCGGGCCGGGGTCAGCCGGGGCGCCCAGCTGCACCACTTCCCGACCAAGAACGACCTCGTCGTCGCCGCCGTCGAGCACCTGACCGAGCGCCGCGGCGCCGAGCTCGCCGCGGCGGTCGCGCACCTCCCCGAGGGCGGTCGCCGCACGCGCGCGGTCGTCGAGATGCTCGGCGACCACTTCAGCTCGCCGGTGTTCGCCGCCGCCCTCGAGCTGTGGGTCGCCGCCCGCACCGACGAGACCCTGCTCGCGGCCGTCGCGCCGCTCGAGCAGCGGGTGGGCCGCGAGGCGCACCGGATGACCGTCGTCGCGCTGGGCGCCGACGAGTCGCGACCGGGCGTGCGCGAGCTGGTCCAGGCGACCCTCGACCTGGTCCGCGGGCTGGGCCTGGCGTCCACCATCAGCGACGACTCGGCCCGTCGGCGCCGCATCCTCCACCAGTGGGCCGACGTCCTCGACGAGGAGCTCCGCGCACCCCACGACGTCTCCGGCCTCCCCCGCTCCGCCCCGCCGCCCGGCGACGCCCCGCGGACCCCGAAAGGAAGCGCATGACCGCCGTGCTGCAGCAGGTGCTCGCCGACCTCGCCGCGGAGGGCGAGCGGCTCGAGCAGGTCGTCGCCGGACTCGACGACGACGGCTGGCGTACGCCCACCCCCGCGTCCGGGTGGGACGTCGCGACGCAGGTCGCGCACCTCGCCTGGACCGACGGCGCGGCGCTCGCCGCGGCGACAGACAAGGACGCCTGGGACGCCCTCGTGCTCGGCGCGATCGCCGACCCGGAGGGCTTCGTCGACGAGCAGGCGCTGGCGCTCGCCCGGACCGCCGACCTCGTGGACCGCTGGCGCGACGGGCGTGCCGCCCTGCACGCCGCGCTGGGGGCGTACCCGCAGGGGCAGCGGATGCCGTGGTTCGGCCCCCCGATGTCGGCCGCGTCGATGGCGACCGCCCGCCTGATGGAGACCTGGGCCCACAGCCTCGACGTCCACGAGGGCCTCGGCGTGCCGGTCGTCGACACCGACCGGATCCGCCACGTCGCGCACCTTGGCGTGCGCACGCGCGACTTCGCCTTCGGCGTGCACGGCCTCGAGCCGCCGGCCGAGGCGTTCCGGATCGACCTCGTCTCCCCGTCGGAGGCCGTGTGGTCGTGGGGCCCGGAGGACGCTGCGCAGACGCTTACCGGCTCGGCGGGCGACTTCTGCCGGCTGGTCACGCAGCGGGTCCACCGCGCCGACACCGACCTCGTCGCCGGCGGCCCCGACGTCGAGCGGTGGCTCGACGTCGCGCAGGCCTTCGCCGGCCGGCCGGGCGAGGGACGGGCGCCGCGATGAACGGGCCGACCGCGCCGGCCGGCAGCATCAGGATCGGCAACTGCTCCGGGTTCTACGGCGACCGCCTGGGCGCCATGCGGGAGATGCTGGAGGGAGGCGGGCTCGACGTCCTCACCGGTGACTACCTCGCCGAGCTGACGATGCTGATCCTCGGCCGGGACCAGCTCAAGGACTCCTCCCTCGGCTATGCCCGCACCTTCGTCCGCCAGCTCGAGGACTGCCTCGGCCTGGCGCTCGAGCGCGGCGTGCGGATCGTCAGCAACGCCGGCGGCCTCAACCCGGCCGGCCTCGCCGACAAGGTCCGCGAGGTCGCGGCCGGGCTCGGCCTCGACCCGCAGGTCGCCCACGTCGAGGGCGACGACCTCCGCCACCTCGCCGAGGAGCAGGGCTGGGCCGACGCGCTGACGGCCAACGCCTACCTCGGCGGCTTCGGCATCGCAGCGGCCCTGTCCGCCGGCGCCGACGTCGTGGTCACCGGGCGGGTCACCGACGCGTCGCTGGTCGTCGGGCCGGCCGCCGCGCACCACGACTGGAGCACGACGGCGTACGATGAGCTCGCCGGCGCGGTCGTCGCCGGGCACGTCATCGAGTGCGGCGCCCAGGCGACGGGCGGCAACTTCAGCGGGTTCCTGTCCCTGCCCCACCGTGACCGCCCGCTCGGCTTCCCGGTCGCCGAGGTCGCCGCCGACGGCTCGAGCGTGATCACCAAGCACGCGGGCACCGGGGGCGCGGTCACGGTCGACACGGTGACCGCCCAGCTCGTCTACGAGATCCAGTCCACGCGCTACCTCGGCCCCGACGTCACGGTCCACCTCGACGCGCTGCGCCTCGAGCAGGCCGGCGAGGACCGGGTCGCGATCAGCGGCGTGGTCGGCGAGGCGCCGCCCGAGCAGCTGAAGGTCTGCGTCAACGAGCTCGGCGGCTGGCGCAACAGCGTGGAGCTCGTCCTGACCGGTCTCGACGTCGAGGCCAAGGCCGAGTGGGTGCGCGCGCAGCTCGGGCCGCGGCTCGGTGCCGCCGACGTGCACTGGTCCGCGGTGACGGCGCCGCCCGCGGACGCCGAGACCGAGGAGTCCGCCTCGACGCTGCTGCGGTGCACGGTCAAGGACCCCGCACCCGACCCCGTCGGCCGCGCCTTCACCTCCGCCGCCGTCGAGCTCGCGCTCGCGTCCTACCCCGGCTTCACGATGACCGCGCCCCCGGCCGCCCCGACCCCCTTCGGCGTCTACCGCGCCGCGTACGTCGACCGCTCGGCCGTGACCCACACCGTCGTCCACGCCGACGGTCGCCGCGAGGTCGTCGCCGACCCGGCCGAGGTCCTGCCGCCCCAGGACGCACCGGGCGCCCGGCCGTCGCCGTACCCAGGCCGCACCGACGTCCTCACCCGCCGCCTCCCGCTCGGCACCTTCGTCCACGCCCGCTCCGGCGACAAGGGGGGCGACGCCAACATCGGCCTGTGGGTCGCGCACGACGGCGCGGCGCAGGAGACGTACGACGCGCGGGTGCAGTGGCTGTTCAAGCTCATGTCGCCCAAGGGGATCGGCATGCTGCTCCCCGAGGCGGCCGACCTCGAGGTCGAGGTGTGGTTGCTGCCGCACCTCGGCGCGGTCAACCTCGTGCTGCACGGGCTGCTCGGCGAGGGGGTGGCGGCGTCCACGCGCTTCGACCCGCAGGCCAAGGGGCTCGGCGAGTGGCTGAGGTCGCGGCTGGTGTCGATCGAGGAGAGCCTCGTATGAGCGACCCGGGTCTCGTGACGGGACTTCGTCCCTCCTCGACCAGCGGTGAGGAGCGCGAGGCGCTGCGTCGGACCGCCGCCGAGTTCACGCGGCGCGAGGTCGTGCCGCACCTCCAGGAGTGGGAGGACGCGGGCGAGATCCCGCGGACGCTGCACCGCACGGCCGGCGACCTCGGGCTGCTGGGCGTGTCGTTCCCCGAGGAGGTCGGCGGGTCCGGCGGCGACCTGCTCGACTCGGTCGCGGTCCAGGAGGCGATGTTCGACGCGGGCGCGTCCAGCGGGCTGATGGCGGGCCTCTTCACCGGTGGCATCGCGCTGCCGCACCTCGCCGCGACCGGTGACGTCGACCTCGTCGACCGGTTCGTCCGCCCGACGCTGGCCGGCGAGACCATCGGGTCGCTCGCGATCAGCGAGCCCGGCGGCGGCTCCGACGTCGCGCGCCTGCGTACGACCGCCGTCCGCGACGGTGACCACTACGTCGTCGACGGTGCGAAGACCTTCATCACCTCCGGCGTCCGCGCCGACTTCGTGACGACCGCCGTGCGCACGGGCGGTCCGGGCCACGCCGGCATCTCGCTGCTGGTGGTCGAGAAGGGCACGCCCGGCTTCACGGTCGACCGGTCGCTGCGCAAGATGGGATGGCACTGCTCCGACACCGCCGAGCTCGGCTTCGTCGGCTGCCGCGTGCCGGTCGCCAACCTCGTCGGCGCAGAGGGCTCCGGGTTCGCCCAGATCGCCGACCAGTTCGTCGTCGAGAGGATCGCGCTCGCGGTCCACGGCTACGGCATCGCCGCGCGTGCCCTCGACCTCGCCGCGGCGTACGCCCGTGACCGGGCCACGTTCGGCCGGCCGCTCGTGGCCAACCAGTCGGTCCAGCACACGCTGGTCGAGATGCGGCGCCAGGTCGAGGTCGCACGCACCTACAGCCGCGCCGTCGCCGCCCGCCACGCCGCAGGCGAGTTCGTCGTGGCCGAGGCGTGCCTGGCCAAGCAGACGGCGGTGGACTGCGCGGCCCATGTCTGCGACCGCGCCGTGCAGCTGTTCGGGGGATCCGGCTACATGCACGGCACCGAGGTCGAGCGGCACTACCGCGACGCCCGGCTGCTCCCGATCGGAGGTGGCGCGGACGAGGTGCTGCGCGACCTCACCGCGAAGCTCATGGGGTACGCGTCATGACCCCCGACGGACCACCTGGAAAGGACTCCCGATGATCAAGCTCCCGTCCCTCGGCGACGAGGTGTCGGTGTGGATGGACGCACCGCCGGCGAAGGTGTGGGACCTCGTCAGCGACGTCACCCGCATCGGCGAGTTCAGCCCCGAGACCTTCGAGGCGAAGTGGACCCGCGGGTCGACGGGGCCGGAGGTCGGGGCGTACTTCGCCGGGCACGTGAAGCGCAACGGCGTGGGCCCGACGTACTGGTCGCCCTGCAAGGTCACGCGGTGCGAGCCGGAGCGGCTCTTCGAGTTCTCCGTCGGCACCGACGCCATCACGGTCAACAACTGGGGCTACCGGCTCGAGCCGAAGGACGGCGGCACGCTCGTCACGGAGTACTTCCGCCTCGAGCCGTCCCTGCCGACCCGCCTCTACTGGACGGTGCTCGGGGCGCTGCGCGGGCGGACCAACCGGCGCGGCATGCAGACCACCCTGGAGCGGATGAAGGCGGTGGTGGAGGGGTGAGCAACCGCGAGGCCATGCTCGAGGAGCTCGCCGACCTCGACGCGCAGCACGCCGTCGCGGTGGCGGGCGGGGGCCAGAAGTACGTCGAGCGCCACCACGCGCGCGGCAAGCTCACCGCCCGCGAGCGGATCGAGCTCCTCGTCGACCCCGGCTCGGCCTTCCTCGAGCTCTCCCCACTGGCCGGCTGGGGCTCGGACTTCACCGTCGGGGCGTCGGTCGTGACCGGCATCGGCGTCGTGGAGGGCGTCGAGTGCCTGATCAGCGCCAACGACCCGACCGTGAAGGGCGGGGCGTCGAACCCCTGGACGGTGAAGAAGATCTTCCGCGCCTCGCAGATCGCCGAGGAGAACGACCTCCCGACCATCTCGCTCGTCGAGTCCGGCGGTGCGGACCTGCCGACGCAGAAGGAGATCTTCATCCCCGGCGGCCGCCTCTTCCGCGACCTGACGAGGTCGTCGGCGCGCAAGCAGCCCACGATCGCGCTGGTCTTCGGCAACTCGACCGCCGGTGGGGCGTACGTCCCCGGCATGAGCGACTACACCGTCTTCGTCCGCGGCGGCGCGAAGGTCTTCCTCGGTGGCCCGCCCCTGGTCAAGATGGCCACGGGCGAGGAGTCCGACGACGAGTCGCTCGGTGGCGCGGAGATGCACGCGAAGGTCTCCGGGCTCGCCGACTACCTCGCCGAGGACGAGCACGACGCGATCCGGATCGGGCGGCGGATCGTGGCCCGGCTGAACCGGGGCCGTTCCTCGACTCAAGCGGGCACATGGCCGCTCATGAGGGGGAATACCGTGCGCCCAGCGACCACATCGGATCATCAGTGGACCACCGAGGTGGGGTTCGCCGAACCCGACGACGACCCCGAGACCCTCCTCGACCTGGTCCCGAGCGACCTCAAGGAGCCGTTCGACCCGCGCGAGGTGATCACCCGGATCGTCGACGGGACCAGCGAGCGCAACGGCCGGCCGTTCGACGAGTTCAAGCCGCTCTACGGCACCTCGCTCGTCACGGGCTGGGCACAGCTCCACGGCCACCCGATCGGCATCCTCGCCAACGCGCAGGGGGTGCTGTTCTCCGAGGAGGCGCAGAAGGCGACGCAGTTCATCCAGCTCGCCAACCAGAGCGACACCCCGCTGCTCTTCCTGCACAACACGACCGGCTACATGGTCGGCAAGGAGTACGAGCAGGGCGGGATCATCAAGCACGGCGCCCAGATGCTCAACGCGGTCTCCAACAGCAGCGTCCCGCACCTCAGCGTGGTCATGGGCGCGTCCTACGGCGCCGGCAACTACGGCATGAACGGCCGCGCCTTCGACCCGCGCTTCCTCTTCACCTGGCCCTCGGCGAAGTCCGCGGTGATGGGACCGGCTCAGCTCGCCGGCGTCCTGTCGATCGTCGCGCGCGCGGCCGCCGAGGCGAAGGGGCAGGCGTACGACGAGGAGGGCGACGCCGGCATGCGCGCCATGGTCGAGCAGATGGTCGAGGAGCAGTCGCTGCCGTACGCCCTGTCCGGGATGCTCTACGACGACGGGGTCATCGACCCCCGCGACACCCGCACCGTGCTCGCCATCTGCCTGTCCGTCATCAGCAGGACCGCCTGGACCGGCGGCAGGGGATTCGGGGTGTTCCGCACATGATCCGCAGGATGTTGGTCGCCAACCGTGGCGAGATCGCGCGACGGGTCTTCGCGACCTGCCGCCGGCTCGGGATCGGGACCGTCGCCGTCCACTCCGACGCCGACGCCGGGCTGCCGTTCGTCGCCGAGGCCGACCACGCGGTCCGGCTCCCCGGCAACGCCCCGGCCGACACCTACCTCCGCGCCGACTTCGTCGTCGAGGCCGCGCGGCGGTCCGGTGCCGATGCCGTGCACCCGGGCTACGGCTTCCTGTCCGAGAACGCCGCCTTCGCGCGCGCCGTCATCGACGCCGGCCTCACCTGGGTGGGGCCGCCGCCGGAGGCCATCGACGCGATGGGCGACAAGGTCCGCGCCAAGCAGATCGCGGAGCGCGCGGGCGTACCCGTCCTCTCGGCGCCGGACGCGCCGACAGCGGCCGACCTGCCGCTGCTCGTGAAGGCCTCGGCCGGCGGTGGCGGGCGCGGGATGCGGGTCGTACGCACCCTCGACCGGCTCGACGCCGAGATCGCGGCGGCGCGGGCCGAGGCCGAGTCGGCCTTCGGTGACGGCACGGTGTTCGTCGAGCCGTACGTCGAGGCGGGCCGCCACGTCGAGGTGCAGGTGCTGGCCGACGGAGCCGGTGCCCGGGCGCTGGGGACCCGCGACTGCTCGGTGCAGCGCCGCCACCAGAAGGTCGTCGAGGAGGCACCCGCCCCCGGGCTGTCGGCCGCGACGGAGCAGGCCATGTGCGCGGCGGCGGAGAGCCTGGCCGACGGCATCGGCTACCTCGGCGCGGGCACCGTCGAGTTCCTCCACGACCCGGCCACCGACCGGTTCTTCTTCCTCGAGATGAACACCCGCCTGCAGGTCGAGCACCCGGTGACCGAGCTGGTCACCGGCATCGACCTCGTCGAGCAGCAGGTCGCGGTCGCGGAGGGTCGCCGCCTCGACGCGGGACATCTGGGGACGAAGTGGTCGGAGATCCGACCCGGTGAGGACCAGATCGTCCCCAGGTACCCCGACGGGCACGCGATCGAGGTACGCCTCTACGCCGAGGACGCGGCGTACACCCCCCAGAGCGGTCGGCTCGTCACCTTCGACCTGCCGGGCGACGGTGCCTTCGGGCTGCTCGGCGCGAGCGGGGTGCGGGTCGACAGCGGCTTCGCGAGTGGCGACGAGGTGTCGACCTTCTACGACGCGATGCTGGCCAAGGTGGTGGCCTGGGCGCCGACGCGCGACCAGGCCGTCCGGATGCTCGTCGCGGCGCTGCGCCGGGCCCGGATCCACGGCGTCACCACCAACCGCGACCAGCTCCTCGAGATCCTCACCGACCCGGTGTTCGCGGCCGGCGAGATGACGACGACGTGGCTGGAGTCGCGGCCGACCCCCGCTGAGTCTCCCAGCGACTCACGGGCGGGCGTGGTCGCCGGAGCGCTGATGCTCGCCGCCGACGACGCCGCGCGGCGCACGGTTCAACGGGGCGTGCCGGCCGCCTGGCGCAACGTCGTCAGCCAGCCGCAGCGGACCACGTTCGAGGGCCACGACCCGGTCGAGTGGTGGGGCACCCGCGACGGGTTCGTCGTCGACGGGATCACCGTGCTGGAGGTCTCACCCACCCACGCGCGGCTCGAGGTGGACGGCGTCGCGACGGAGACGCGCGGACGAAGGTACGCCCCACACCCCGGCGCCCCGCGGGAGATCTGGGTCGACGGGCCGGCAACGTCCGTCCGTCTGCGCGAGGTGCCGCGCTTCACCGACCCGGCCGACACGGTGGCGAGCGGCTCGCTGCTCGCGCCGATGCCCGGCACCGTCGTGGCGGTGGAGGTCGAGCCCGGTGCGGAGGTCGCCGCGGGCGACGTCGTGCTCGTGCTCGAGGCGATGAAGATGCAGCACACCGTGACCGCACCGCACGCCGGCACGGTCAGCGAGCTCAACGTCGGGACCGGGTCGCAGGTCGCGTCCGGCGAGGTCCTGGCAGTCGTCGAGGAACACGTCGAGGAACACGTCGAGGAACAAGGGGAATGAGATGACCGGCTTCACCGAGTCCGAGGAGCGCCAGGAGCTGCGGCGCCAGGTCGCGAAGATGGCCAGCGGGTACGGCCGCGAGTGGTTCGTCGAGCGCGCCCGCGCCGGCGAGAAGACCACCGAGCTGTGGCTCGAGATCGGCAGGGCGGGCTACCTCGGCGTCAACATCCCCGAGGAGTACGGCGGGGGCGGCGGCGGCATCGGCGACGTGGCCGCGGTCTGCGAGGAGCTCGCGGCGCAGGGCTGCCCGCTGCTGATGATGGTCGTCAGCCCGGCCATCTGCGGCACGGTGATCGCGCGCTACGGCACCGAGGAGCAGAAGCAGCGCTGGCTGCCGGGCATCTGCGACGGCACCGCGACGATGGCGTTCGCGATCACCGAGCCCGACGCCGGCACCAACTCGCACAACATCACCACGACGGCTCGTCGAGACGGCGACGGGTGGGTGCTCAAGGGCCAGAAGATCTACATCTCCGGCGTCGACGAGGCCAGCAACGTCCTCGTCGTCGCACGCGCCGAGGATGCGAGGACCGGCACGCTCAAGCCGTGCCTGTTCGTCGTGCCGACGGACTCCCCGGGGCTGGAGTTCACCGCGATCCCGATGGAGATCGTCAGCCCGGAGAAGCAGTTCCAGGTGTTCATCGACGACGTCCGGCTGCCCGCCGACGCGCTCGTCGGCGACGAGGACGGTGGGCTCGTCCAGCTGTTCGCCGGGCTCAACCCCGAGCGCATCATGGCCGCATCCTTCTCGACCGGACTCGCGCGCCACGCCCTCGCCAAGGCGTCGGCGTACGCCAAGGAGCGCACGGTCTTCCGGGCACCCATCGGCTCGCACCAGGCAGTCGCCCACCCGCTCGCGATGGCGCACATCGAGAACGAGCTGGCCCGTCTGATGACCCAGAAGGCCGCAGCCCTCGTCGACGCCGGCGACGACATGGCCGCGGGCGAGGCCGCCAACATGGCGAAGTACGCCGCCGCGGAGGCCGCCGTCCACGCGGTCGACGCCGCCGTGCAGACCCACGGCGGCAACGGCATCACCCAGGAGTACGGCATGGCGGGGATGCTCGTCGCCGCCCGTGCCGGGCGGATCGCCCCCGTCAGCCGCGAGATGATCCTCAACTTCGTCGCGATGCACAGCCTGGGGCTGCCGAAGTCCTACTGAGTCGTCTGCGGGGTCCGGGTGTCGGTGTGCGGTGGCAGGATCTCCGCGTGGCCCTCGCCGACCGACCGCTCGTTCCCGAGGAGTGGGTGCTGCGCATCGACGCGGTGCTCGGGCGGCTCCCGCGCTGCGCGCAGGAGCCGGCGTGGACGGGCACCCGGTGGCGGGTCGGCGGCGCGACCGTGGCCCACGTCTTCGGCGGCGAGGACCAGCTGTTCCGGATCACCTTCCGCGGCGAGCCCGACGAGGTGGCGGCCTTCGAGCACATGGGTGATCCCTACTTCCGCTCCGGCTGGGGCGGCAACGCGATCGGGATGCTGCTCGACGACGACACCGACTGGGACGAGCTCACCGAGCTGCTCACCGACTCCTACTGCATCCAGGCGCCCGCACACCTCGCGGAGCAGGTGGCCAGGCCGGCCGGATGACCGCGGCACCCACCAGGCCGCGGTCGCAGGCGCGCGAGGGACGGCTCGTCGGGCTCGACGTCGCTCGGTGCGTCGCCCTCCTGGGCATGGTGGCCACCCACGTCCTCGACGCGCGCACGCCCGCCGGTGACCTCACGACCGCGCAGTGGCTGGCCGGCGGACGGGCGTCGGCCCTGTTCGCGGTGCTCGCCGGGATCAGCCTCGCGCTGATGACGCGCGAGCCCCTCCGCGGCGGTCCGCTCGCGCTCCGCAGTGCCGCGATCGTGGGCCGTGCCGCGATCATCGCGGCGATCGGCCTGCTGCTGGGGGGCCTCGACACCGGGATCGCCGTCATCCTGACCTACTACGGCGTGCTCTTCGTGCTCGGACTGCCGTTCACGCTGCTGCGGGTGCGGTGGCTGCTCCCGCTCGCCGTCGTCTGGGTGGTCGCGGCGCCGGTCGTCTCCCACCTGGTCCGCCCCGACCTGCCGGAGCGCGGCTTCGACAGCCCGGCCCTCGAGCAGCTCGGCGACCCCGGCCAGCTGGCGAGCGAGCTGCTCCTGACGGGCTACTACCCGGCCTTCCCGTGGCTCGCCTACCTCCTCGTCGGCCTCGTGCTCGGCCGCCTCGACCTGCGCGACCGGTCGCTGCTCGGCGCCCTGGCGCTCGGTGGCGTCGGCCTCGCGGTGCTCGCCACCCAGGTGTCGCGCTCCTTCGTCGACCCCCCGGTGGCCTCGGAGAACGCGACGGGGATGTACGGCACGACGCCCGCCGACGGCGACTGGGAGTGGCTGCTGCTCGTGGCACCCCACTCCGCGACGCCGTTCGACCTGGCGCAGACCATCGGCAGCGCCGTCCTGGTGATCGCCTGCTGCCTGCTCCTTGAGAGCGTGCTGCCGCGATCCGCCACGCGGGTTGTCGCGGTGCTGACCGGCGCGGGTGCCGCGACGCTCACGCTCTACTCGCTCCACGTGGTGATGCGCACCGACGCGATGTGGCCGCCCGAGGAGCCGTCCTCCTACGCCGTGCACGTCGTCGTGCTGCTCGGGATCGGCGCGGCGCTGCGGCTGGTGGGCCGGCGCGGACCGTTGGAGGCGCTGGCCGGCCTCCCGGTCCGGCTCGCCCGGCGTCAGACCCAGTGGTTGTCGTGCTCGCGCATGAACCGGTCGTAGGCGTCGCCGTCGAGGTTGCCCATGCCGGCGGCCAGCCCCTCGAAGTACGCCTCGCGCGGGGCACCCGGCGCGAAGTGGAGCAGCATCTTGGCGGCGCCGTCCTCGTTGCGGAACCCGTGGATCCCGCCGGCCGGGACGTGCGCGAAGTCGCCGGCGTGGCACTTGACCCAGTCCGTGCCGTCGTAGATGGTCACGGTCCCCTCGAGCACGTAGAACGACTCGGTGATCGTCCGGTGGAAGTGGGCGTCCGGGCCGCTGACCGGCCCGGCGAACTCCCACCGGTAGAGGCCGAAGGTGCCTGCGGTCTCGGTGCCCTGCGCGAGGTAGAAGACCTTGTTGCCGTTGGGGTACACGACCGCCGGCTCGATCCCCGCCCGCTTGACGTGGGCGGAGACCTCGCCGGAGTCGCCGTGGTAGGTCGGTGGCGGATAGCTCATGGGTCGATCATGCCCGCGCGGCGTCGTACCCCGCCTCGACCTCGGCGGGCGTCGCGTCGTTGAACTGGTTGATGCGGATCAGGTTGCCGAACGGGTCGCGGATGCCGAAGTCGGTCCCGTAGGGCTGCGTGACCGGCTCCTGCGTGATCTCCACGCCGGCGTCGCGGAGCGCGGCGTACGTCGCGTGCACGTCGCTGCTCACCAGGAACAGTCCGCCGAGCGCGCCCTTGGTGACGAGCTCGCGGACCTGCGCGGCGGTGGCCTCGTCGTGCTGCGGCCCACCGACAAGCTCGAGGAGGAGGGAGCTGTCCTGCCCGGGGACGCCGATGGTGAGCCACCGCATGAAGCCGAGGTCGATGTCGTCGCGGATCTCGAAGCCGAGGTGGGTCGTGTAGAAGTCGAGCGCCTCGTCCTGGTCGAGGACGGGCACGGAGCGGATGTGGAGGCTGGTGATGTGGTTGCTGGTCATGACGAGGACGCTAGTCAGCGTCGGCGCCGTCCCGCTTCTCCGAAACGACTGTCCCGCCCGACTGTCGCGGCCGGGTCCAGGTCGCGATGAAGCACGAAGGCACCGCGACGGGCAGGTGCCGTGCGCGGAACTCGGTCGGGGAGCACCCGACGACGTTGCTGAACGTGCGGCTGAAGGTGCCGAGGCTGGCGAAGCCGACGTCCCACGCGACGTCGGTGACGGGTCGGTCGGTCTGGCGCAGCAGCGTCATCGCCCGCTCGACCCGGCGCCGCTGCAGGTAGCGGTGCGGCGTCTCGCCGTAGACCTCCTTGAACACCCGGCCGAACTGCGACGCCGACAGGTGCGCGATCCGGGCGAGGGTGGGGACGTCGAGCGGCTCCGCGTAGCGGCGGTCCATCTCGTCACGCGCGCGCAGCATCCGACGGTGGGTGTCCTCCCGGCTCGTCAGCTCGACCATGGCCCGAACCTACGACAGGGGTACGACGGCCCGGCCCGCGGACCGAACGCTGCCGTGGTCAGGGCTTGCTGCCCTTGCCCCCGTTGCCGTGGCCGTTGCCGTTGCCGTTGCCGTTGCCGTTGCCGTTGCCGTGGCCGTTGCCGGTCGGCGTGGCGGGAGGCGTGGCGGTCGGCGTGCTCACCACGGTGCTGGGCGTGGCGGTCGGCGTGGGCGCCGCGGTCGGCGAGACGGTCTCCGTGGGCTTGGGCGGCTTCGTGGGCTTGGGCGGCTTCGTGGGCTCGTCCTTCGGGGTCTTGTCCGGCTTGTCCGGCTTCGGGGTCTTGGGACCCTTCGGCGGCTTGGTCGGCGCCGTCGTCGGGGTGGACGGACCCACGAGCTGGACGCAGTAGGTCGACACCCGGTCGGGACCGCCGGCGGCGTCGGCGAGCACCTGGGCGGCGGCGGGGTCGAGCTGCTGGCCCGCCTGCAAGGCCTCGCAGAGGTCCTCGAGGTCGGCCGGCGCGACGCCGGTCGTCGACGACGTCGGCGAGGGGGAGGTCGGCGTGGGCCTGCCCGGGCTGCTGGGTGGGGAGGCCGACGGGGACGAGGACGACGTGGGTCTGCCGGGGCTGCTGGATCCGGAGGAGGCGGAGGACGAGGGAGCGGTCGGGGAGCCCGAGGACGGGCTCTGGGTCGTCGACGACGGGTCCTCGGACGTGGACGCGGACGCCGGTCCGTCGTCGGTGTCACGTGTGGCGGGGGGCGCGGAGTCGGGGGAGCGGTCGCGCAGCGGCGCCGGGAGGAGGGGGAGGTCGGCCACCCCCGCGAGGGCGAACCCGCCGGTCGCGAGGACGACGACGGCCCCGGTGGCGACCACCGCGCGGGAGGCGGCCCGCCGCGCGGGAGCCGTGCGCGCGGTGCCTGCGGGGGACGAGGTCCGCGCGGCGTCCCGGGCGGCGTGGGCGGTCTGGAAGGCGGCGACGGCGGCGTCCTCGTGGCGCAGCTCGGCCGGCGTTGCGGGCCCGCGGGCCGCTTCGAGGGCCCGACCGAGCTCGCTGTCGTACCCCGCCGGGGCGTCGAGCAGGTGCTCGGCGTCGCGGCGCGACAGGCGGTCGTCGTGGTTTGTCATCTCACTCCCTTCAGCGTCTCGGTGCTCGCGCGTGTGACGGCTTGTCGGCGATGGTGCGCGCGAGCCTCTTGAGCCCGCGGTGTGCGGCGGCGCGCACGGCACCGGGGCGCTTGCCGAGGATCTGTGCGGCGGTCGCGGCGTCGAAGCCGAGCACCGTGCGGAGCACGATCGCCTCTGCCTGGTCGCGCGGCAGCGTCCGGATCAACGCCAGGACGGCCTCTGACCCGGCCAGGCGGAGGACGTCGCCCTCCACGTCGGCCGCGTCGGGCAGGTCGACGAGCTCGTCGACCGGCTCCGGCGACACCGGGCGGCGGCGGTGGTGGCGGAGGTGGTCGAGGGCGCGGTTGCGACCGATGGTCGTGATCCAGCCGCGGAAGCCGTCGGCGTCGCCGCTGAACCGGTCGAGGTCGCGGAAGGCCTGCGCCCACGCCTCGCTGGCGACGTCCTCGGCATCCGTCGGGCCGACGAGGACCGTCAGGTAGCGCAGCAGGGGTGGCTGGACGTGACGGTAGACGAGCCGGAACGCCGACTCGTCCCCTCCCTGCATGGCCTCGACCGCATCGTCGAGCCCCTCCTCCTGCGCCACCGCGGCATTGTCACCCGAGGGGGTGCCCGAGCGGGACAGAACCCCCGTACGGCTCGTCTCGTCAGGCGTCGCGGGAGCGCGGGGGACGGGGGAAGAACAGCGGGACCCGCGCGGCGTACTCGTCCCAGCCCTCGCGCTGCGACATCGTCCTCTCGAGCATCTTGGCGCCGGTCACGTTGCGGATGAAGAACGTCATCGCCGCCGGCGCGAAGATCGTCGCGAGGCCCGGCACCCAGCCCAGCGACACCGCACCGGCGAGCCACAGGCCCCACCAGACGCACGCGTCGCCGAAGTAGTTGGGGTGCCGCGTCCAGGCCCAGAGGCCGGTGTCGAGGATCTTGGGGCGGGACTCCTTGGGCTTCGCCCTGTAGGCGGCGAGCTGACGGTCCCCGACGACCTCGAAGAACAGCCCGACCGCCCAGACGGCGACACCGATCCACACGACCGGCCACCAGCGCACGTCGTAGGCGGCCGCGACCTGCAGCGGCGCCGAGACGATGAACGCGACGACGGCCTGGGTGAGGAACACCCGCCGCAGCACCGTGGCCGCACCGGCCTGCCAGCCCGGCCCTCCGAGCATCTTCTCGTAGCGTGGGTCCTCGCCGGCGCCGTGCGAGCGGCGCAGGATGTGCCAGGCGAGGCGGCCGCCCCAGACGGCGACGAGGAGGGCGAGCAGCCACGAGTGCCGGTCGGGCCGCACGAGGGCCAGCACCAGGGCGATCACGACGAACGACGTGCCCCACGCGACGTCGACCACGGCCACGCGGTCGACCCGCTTGCTGATCGCGGCCGTCGTGCCCATCACGGCGAGCGCCGCCGCGAGGGCGACGATCGTCGCAGTCACCACGTACGCACCGCCGGCAGGGTGTGCGCGGCACCCGGGCGTACGGCCAGGATCTGGTCGACCCCCATCCGGCCGTCGCGGAAGGCGAGCGCACCGCCGACGAGGTAGAGCCGCCACACCCGCACGACCTCCTCGCCGACGAGGTCGCGGATGCGGTCGAGGTTGGCCTCGAAGTTCTCCATCCAGCCCGCGACCGTGAGGACGTAGTGCTCGCGCAGGGCGTGGACGTCGCGGACCTCGAGGCCACCGGACTCGATGAGGTCGACGGTCTCGCCGACGGGACGCATCGTCATGTCGGGGGCGATGAACGACTCGATGAACGGCCCACCGCCGGGGTGCTTGCCGCCGCCCGCGCCCTGCCGCGACATCTGCTGGACGAGCACCCGGCCGCCCGGCTTCACCGCGCGGCGGAGGACCTCGACGTAGGTCGCGTAGTTCTTCGCGCCGACGTGCTCGCCCATCTCGAGGGAGCCGACGGCGTCGAAGTGGTCGCGCTCGGGGACCTCGCGGTAGTCCTGGAGCCGGATCTCGACCCGGTCCGCCAGCCCCCGCTCGGCGATCCGGGCGTCGATGAACGCCTTCTGCTCGCGCGAGATCGTCACGCCCGTGACCTGCGCCCCGAAGTGCTCGGCGGCGTGGAGGGACAGCGAGCCCCAGCCGCACCCGACGTCGAGCATCCGCATGCCGGGCTCGAGCCCGAGCTTGGTGCAGACCAGGTCGAGCTTGGCGCGCTGCGCCTCCTCGAGCGGCACGTCGGGCGTGGCGTGGTAGCCGCAGCTGTAGGCCATCTGCGGCTCGAGGACCAGGGAGTAGAACTCGTTGGAGAGGTCGTAGTGGTGGCTGATCGAGGAGCGGTCGCGGGCGAGGCTGTGCAGCCGTCCCGTGACCTGCGCCTGCGACGCGGGCGGGGCCGGGGGTCGACCCAGCGCGCCGAGCCCGGCGGCGGTGCGGATCGCGTCGACCACCGCGCGCGGCGAGAGGCGTACGCCCGACAGCCCGCGCTCGCGGCCGACCTCGAAGGCGTACGTCAGCGCGGACCCGAGGTCCCAGCCGTCCTGCTCGGGGACGTCGAGCTCGCCCGTGACGTAGGCCTGGGCGGCACCGAGCTCGCCCGGGTGCCAGAGGAGCCGTCGCAGCGCGTCGGGGGAGCGGAGCACCACCAGCGGGGCGTCGTCGGGCCCGGCGACCGAGCCGTCCCAGGCCTCGAGCCGGACGGGCAGGTCACCGCCGATGAACGGCCGGACCGCCTCGGCGAGGCGGGTGGCGACGCCGGTCGCGGTGGTCCTCCGCTGGGCGGTGCTGGTCACTGGTCCTCCCGGGTGAACGTGAGCTGTGAGACGTTGATGTAGCCGCTCGCGAACCCGGCCTGCGAGTAGGCGAGGTAGAAGTGCCAGACGCGCAGGAAGACGTCGTCGAAGCCGAGCGCCAGCACGGCGTCGCGCTGGGCGAGGAAGCGGCGGTCCCAGCGGCGCAGCGTCTCCGCGTAGTGGCTGCCCATCTCGAGCTGCCCGGTGAGCCGGAGACCGGTCTCGTCGCGGGTGATCTGGTCGATCACCTCGACGCTCGGCAGGAACCCGCCGGGGAAGATGTACTTGTTGATCCAGGTCTCGCCGTCGCGGGTGGCGAGCATCCGGTCGTGCGGCATGGTGATGGCCTGGATGGCGACCCTGCCGCCGGGCGCGAGCACCTGGTCGATCGTGCGGAAGTAGGTGCCCCAGAACTCGGCGCCCACCGCCTCGATCATCTCGACGGACAGCACCGCGTCGTACGTCCGCCCGTCGGCGCCGAGCGCGCGGTAGTCCATCAGCTCGACGTCGCACCGGTCGGCGAAGCCGGCGGCGGCGATGCGCTGCTCGGCCAGCTCGAGCTGCTCGACCGAGAGCGTGATCGAGCGCACGCGGGCGCCGCGGCGGGCCGCGCGGATGGCGAGCTCGCCCCAGCCGGTGCCGATCTCCAGGACGCTCGTGCCGTCGGTGACGCCGGCCTCGTCGAGGAGTCGCTCGATCTTGCGGCCCTGGGCCTCGGCGAGGTCCGGACCGTGGAGCCGGGGGTCGGGGTCGTCGGCGGGCTCGGGCGGGGTCGCGACCAGGTGGTCGCCGACCGAGCCGGGCCCTGCGCCGACCGGCACCTGCGAGGTGTCGAACAGCGCGGAGGAGTAGCTCAGGGTCTCGTCGAGGAAGAGCTGGAACAGGTCGTTGGACAGGTCGTAGTGGTGCGAGATGTTGGCCTGGCTGTTGGCCTCCGTGCTCCGGTGGTGGCCGGGCAGGCGGGGCGTCACGAAGGCGCGCAGCCGCTGCAGCGGCTCGGGGATGAGCGTGGCCATCCGGGCGGCCGGCACGGTGAGGAAGCCTGCGAGGTCGTCGGCCTCCCACGCCCCCGTCATGTAGGACTCGCCGAAGCCGATCAGTCCGTCGCGGCCCAGGCGGGCGTAGAACTCCTCGGGCCGGTGGAGCGTCATGCTCGGGCCGCCCTGGCCCAGCGTGCGGCCGCCACGGCTCCCGGACGGGCCCTCGTGGACCGTGACCGCGAGCCGGTTGACCGCGGCGTGGAAGAGCCGTCGGGCCACGGCGGCGGACACCGCCGTGCGCGGTCCCCTGCGGACCGGCTCGAGCTCGGGGACGCCCTGGCTCTGCTGGGGCGTCGGGTTCTTCTCGAGAGTCACTGGACACCCTCCTGGGAGTGGGTGGGTCGCGGTCGGACCGGCAGCCGCCGGGCCCACAGCCAGGTGCCGTGGGCGCGGATGAGGGCGCTGCCGCGCAGCGCCGCGCCGAGGGTGCGTCGCAGGGGCACGTCGCTGCGGACGCCGGTCAGGCTGGCGCTGAACGGAGCGGCGGCGCCGTCCTCGTGGCCGCGGAGGGTCACCGCGACGTGGAGGCGGTCGGTCGGGATCGGGACCGCGATGTCGTAGGTCCCGTCGACGCCGTGGAAGGGCGAGACGTACATCGCCTTGTCGGTGCGGGCGCGGCCCTGGGCGTCGGGGTGCACGAGGTAGGCGTGCCGGTCGCCGTAGGTGTTGTGCACCTCGACCACGACGCCCGCATGACGGGCGTCGTCGTCGAAGCACCAGAAGACGCTGATCGGGTTGAAGGCGTAGCCGAGCGACCGGGGCTGGGCGGCCATCAGGATCGTCCCGCCGCCGGCACCGAGGTGCACGTCGTGCTGGGCGAGGAAGTCCTCGACGTTCTCGCGCAGGCTGAGCCCGGGCGAGCCGAGGTGGTCGCGCGACTCGAAGCGGGCGAGTCGGCCGTGGTCGGGGAGGTCGTCGACGTCGACGAGCCACAGGGTCGACGCGTGCTCGAACGTCCGGGAGAACGGGGAGCGCCGCGTGTGCCGGATGCGCGTCTCGAAGCGGCCCGGGCGGGGCAGCTCGCGGGTCGTCCGCGTCCACGGGAGGCCGAGGTGGGTCGCCGCGGCGAGCCCGGAGCGCGCACCGTCCTCGTGGAAGCCCCAGCCGTGGTACGCCCCGGCGAAGGCGATCCGGGCGGTGTTGATCTCCGGCAGGCGGCGCGAGGCGGCGACGGACCCCGGCGTGTAGAGCGGGTGCTCGTACTCCATCCGGTCGATCACCGTCGCGGGGTCGACGAGGTCGTCGCCGCCGAGGGTGACGAGGTAGTGGGTGTCGGTGGGCAGCCGCTGCAGGCGGGTGAGGTCGTACGTCACGGTGACCGCGCCGTTGTCCTCGGCAGGGCGGTGGAAGTTCCACGACGCCCGCGCGTCGACCGCCGTCGGCAGCAGCGAGGCGTCGGTGTGCAGCAGCGCGGGGTTGCTGCTGTAGGGAAGCGCCGAGAGGACCTCGCGCTGCAGGTCGGACGGCTGCTCGAGCATCGCCAGCGCCTGCGCGGGGTGGGTGGCGACCACCACGGAGTCGTACGCCGACGTGGCCCCGCTCCCGTCGGTGACCTCGACGCGGTCGGCGAGCTCGCGGACGGAGGTGACCTTGGTGTCGAGGCGTAGGTCCTGCAGCCCCGCGGCGACCTTGGCGACGTAGGTGCCCGAGCCGCCCGTGACCGTGCGCCACTGCGGGGAGCCGAACACCCCGAGCATCCCGTGGTGCTCGAGGAACGTGAAGAGGTAGCGGGCGGGGTAGTCGAGGGAGGTCGCCGGGTCGCACGACCAGACGGCCGCGACCAGGGGCTCCATGAAGTGGCGGACGAAGCCGGGTGTGAAGCCGCCGTCGCGGAGGAAGTCGCGCAGGGTCTGGTCGTCGGCCTGGGCGGTGGGCTGCTCGACGGTCTGGTCGTCCCCGCCGGCCAGCAGGGCGCGGGCGCGGCGGTGGAAGCGGGGGATCTCCAGCAGCATCCGCCAGTGCCCGCGCGAGGTGAGCGAGGAGCGCTGGGCGAAGAGGCCGCGCGGGCCCAGCGCGCCGGCGTACTCCACGCCCGTGCCCGCGTCGCTCACCGACAGCGACATCTCGGAGGGCTGCGTCGCGACGCCGAGCTCGGCGAACAGGCGCAGGAGCGTGGGGTAGGTCCGCCGGTTGTGGACGATGAAGCCGGTGTCGATCGCCAGCTCGCCGTCGGGCGTGTCCACGCGGTGCGTGTCGGCGTGGCCGCCGAGGCGGGCGTCGGCCTCGTAGAGCGTCACCTGCGCCGTGCGCGAGGCGATCCAGGCAGCCGTCAACCCCGCAACGCCCGAGCCGATGACGGCGACCGTGCGTTGCGGGGTCTGGGTCACGCCGCCTCCGTGAGGTCGAACAACGCGATCGGGTCCGAGGTGGGCTGCTTCGAACCGCCGTCGGGCTCGACCGTGATGCCGACCGCGGCGGCGTCGGCCGCGGAGCCGTCGAGGACCAGGGTCTGGTCGGCCTCGTCGGGCATCAGCCCGGCCGAGGTGAAGGCGCCGTCGGGGGACATGAGCCACAGCTCGTAGTCCTTGCCGTCGGGTGCCGCGACCATGTCCTCGGTGCTGATGACGGCGCGGTCGTGCGACTTCGAGCGGGTGACCGTGGCACGGCCGGCCTCGCCGAGGTCGAGGAAGACCTCCTGGGCGTCGTCGGCCTGCAGCACCTGCTCCGCGGCGGTGAGCCGCTTGACGTCGTCCTCACCGGCCCAGGGCTGGACGATCAGCGCGCCGATCCCGACGAGGACCGCGAGTGCCGCCGCGACCAGAAAGGGCATCCAGGCCCGCCGGCCCGCCCGGTGCTCGTGGGTGGCACGGGGCGCGGGTGCACGGACCTCGGGAGGCAGGGGGCGCACCTGGGAGATGCCGGCGAGGACGGACTCGCGCAGGGCGGCGGGCGGCGCGACGGCGGTGTCCTCGGCCAGCAGGGCTGCGGTCTCGCGCAGCTCGGCGACCTCGGCACGGCAGTCCTCGCACTCGGCCAGGTGCTGCTCGAAACGGGCTCGCTCCAGCTCGTCCACCGCGTCGACGGCGTAGGCGCCAGTGAGCTTGTGCACGTCGCTCGTGTCGCTCATGACGCAACTCCCATCAGGTCTCGCAGGCGGATCAAGCCGTCGCGTATTCGTGTCTTCGCCGTGCCCAACGGGACATCGAGCAGGGTGGCGACCTCGGTGTGCGTGTAGCCACCGAAGTAGGTGAGCTCGACGGCCTGTCGCTGGACGTCGGTCAGGGTGGAGACCGCGTTGCGCACGCGTTGGGCGTCCAGGGAGGCGTGGGCCTCCTCGGAGGTCTGGTCGTGCTCCGTCGGCGCCGACTCGCGGTTCCAGGTCTGGTCGCGGGTGGTCGCCGCCTCGACCGAGCGGACCCGGTCGACGGCCTTGCGGTGGACGATGGTGAGGAGCCACCCGGCCGCGCTGCCGCGCTCGGGGTCGTACCGGGTGCTCGAGCGCCAGGCGTCGAGGTAGGCCTCCTGGGTGACCTCCTCGGCGTGCGCCGGGTTGCGCACGACGCGCAGCGCCAGGCCGTACGCCCGGGCCGAGGTCGCGTCGTAGAAGGCCGCGAAGGCGGCCTCGTCACCCAGGCCGGCCCGGTGGAGCAGGGCCGCCAGGTCAGGGGCATCGCCCGCGGACGGGGCGCCCTGGGGCGCCCCGTCCGGTACGGGCCTCACGTGGTCCACGTCAGCATCTTCTCAGTGAGTCGCCGGGGGCGGATCACATCTGGGGCATCATGACCTGGTCGATGAGGTAGACCGTGGCGTTGGCGGTCTGCACGTTGCCGCACACCACCGTGGCGCCCTCGGCCGTGAAGTCCTCGCCCGAGCCCTCGACGGTGATCATGTCGCCGGCCAGGGTCTCGTGCTCACCCGCGACGGCGTCCGGGCCGAGACGACCCTCGACCACGTGGTGCGTCAGCACGGTGGTGAGCGCCTCCTTGTCCTTCAGCAGGGCGTTGAGGTCCTTCTTCGGGATGGCGGCGAAGGCGTCGTTGATCGGCGCGAAGACGGTGATCTCCGGGGCGGAGTTCAGGGTGTCCACGAGGCCGGCCTCGCCGACCGCGGTCACCAGGGTGGAGAGCAGCGGGTTGTTCGACGCGGCGGTGGCGACCGGGTCGTCGGCCATGCCCTCGACGGAGCCCTCACCGGAGGTGGGGACCTGCGAGCACGCGGCACCGAACGGCGCGTCGGCCGCGGGGGAGGCGTCGTCGGAGGGCGACTCGGACTCCATCGGCGACTCGGACTCCATGGGGGCCTCGGAGGTCTCGGAGGTGGTGGCGTCCGAGGCGGTGCTGTCCGTGTCGCTCTCGCTGCCACAGGCAGCCAGGCTCATGGAGGCGGTCAGCGCCAGGGCGGCGATGCCGAGGGAGCGGGTGCGGAGCTTGGTGTTCATGTCGGTGCCTTTCGACTTGGTGGCCATTGAGTGGGCCCCGGAGGGCCCGCTGTCAGGAGGTGTTCGGAGCCCCTCGGGGGCTGGATGGGTGATTCCGGAAAAAACTTTGGACAAACCTCGGACACGCCTCAGCCGACGTTGACGGAGATCTCCTGGACGCCGCTGGAGCCCTCGGGGAACGGGGTCATCCGGACGTCGGTCTGGACGTCGCCGTCCTTGTTGGTCGCGCGGCAGGCGATGAAGTGCTGGCCGGGCTCGGCGTCCCACTCGAAGTACCACTGGCGCCAGTAGTCGTCGGTGACCTGCGGGCCGAGCTCGGCCGGCTTCCAGGCCTCGCCGTCGATGCGGACCTCGACCTTCTCGATGCCGACGCCCTGCGCCCAGGCGATGCCTCCGACGACGACCGTGCCGGCGTCGCTGTCGGACAGCGGCTTGGGGGTGTCGATCCGGCTGGAGATCTTGATGGGGGCGTCGGTGGCCCAGTCCCGCTCGGTCCAGTACGCCTGCTCGGCGTCGTAGGTCGTCAGGGTCATCCGGGTGATCCACTTGCACGCGCTGACGAACCCGTAGAGCCCGGGCACGACCATGCGCGCCGGGAAGCCGTTCTCGCGCGGCAGCGGACCGCCGTTCATCCCGATGGCGATCATCGCGTCGCGGCCGTCCAGTGCCACGCCGAGCGGCGTGGAGATGGTCATGCCGTCGACGTCGGTCGACAGGATCTGGTCGGCCTTCGTCGAGTCGATCCCGGCCCTGGCGAGCACGTCCGCCAGCGGCACGCCGAGCCAGCGGGCGCCGCCGACGTAGGGGCCGCCCACCTCGTTGGACACGCAGGTCAGCGTGATGTCTCGCTCGACCGTGGTCATCGCGGAGAGGTCGTCGAAGGTGAGGGTGACCTCCTGGTCGACGTCACCGTCGATGGTGAGCGTCCAGGAGTCGACGTCGACGGCGGGCACGGTCAGGCGCGTGTCCACCCGGTAGAACTCGCCGGTGGGGGTGCGCAGCGGCGTGATGCCCGGGAACCGCTCCTCCAGGCCGGTCGGGAAGGACGACGCGGGGTCGGTGGCGACCGGGAGGGCGACGTCGGTCCCGCCGAGGCGGTACGACGTCACCCACCGGCCCAGACCGCCCATGGCCACGGCGGCGGCAGCGAGCCCGCCGGAGGCGACCAGCACGCCCCGGCGGGAGGGGCCGTCGCTCCCCTGCGACGACGGCCCCGGGCTGCCCCCGTCGACACGGTGCAGCCACCAGAGGGAGGCTGTGGCCACGACCGCGGCGACGAGGGCAGGTACGAGGTCCAGCGGCCCGGAGCCGGGACGCAGGACGGCGAGGACGCCCGCCACGCCGGCGAGGCCGACGAGGACGAGCAGGCCGACGGTCTCGAGGCGCGCGGCGACGATGCCGGCGACGGCTGCGAGGAGCAGGACGACCAGGGTGACCGACCCGACGAGGATGATCTTGTCGGCCGTCCCGAACTGCCGGATCGCCCACTCCTTCAGCGGCGTCGGCGTGAGGTCGATGACGGTCGAGCCGACGGCGAGCACCGGGGAGGCGGCCGGGACGGTCAGCGCTGCCACGAGGTGCGCGGCCGCGAGGCCGACGACGGTGGCGAGCACGCCGTACGCCGCGTGGCGCAGGGTGCGCGGGCGCGAGGACTGCTCCGGGGTCTGCATGGCGGGTGTTCGGAGCGGCACCCGGGGGCGGATGGGGGTGCGGCAGGATGACCGCCATGACCGACGCCACAGCCGGCACCGCTCCGGAGCTCGTCCACTACGCCGTGTCCGACGCCGTCGCGACGATCACCCTCGACAGCCCGGCCAACCGCAACGCCCTCAGCAGGCAGCTCGTGACCGAGCTGGTCGCCCACCTCGAGCGCGCCGGCGACGACGGCGCCGCGCGCGTGGTGCTGGTGCAGAGCTCGAGCAAGGTCTTCTGCTCGGGGGCGGACCTCGCCGAGGCGTCCACCGAGGGCATGGAGGTCGGTGCGCGCCGCATCGTCGACCTGCAGCGGCTGATCGCCACGCTCGACAAGCCGGTCGTCACCAAGAACCTCGGCGCCGTCCGTGCCGGCGGGATCGGCATCGTCGCGGCGGCCGACATCGCCGTCAGTGCCGAGGACGCCACGTTCGCCCTCACCGAGGTCAAGCTCGGGCTGGCGGCCGCGATCATCAGCCTGACGGTCCACCACCGGATGAGCCCGCGCGCCGCCGCCCTCACCACGCTCGGGGGCGAGGTGTTCACGGGTGCCGAGGCGGCGGCGTACGGCCTCGTCACCACGGCGGTGCCCGCCGAGGACCTCGACGACGAGGTGGCCACGATCTGCGCGAGCCTGGCCACCGGTGCCGCCCAGGGCCTGAGGGAGTCCAAGCGCATCCTCAACCGCGACCTCGTCGCCCGCATCGACGCGCTCGGCGAGGAGATGGCCACGACCAGCGCCCGGCTCTTCGCCTCCGACGAGGCGCGCGAGGCGATGACCGCCTTCCTGTCGCGGCGGAAGTAGGGCGCGAGCGTGGGCACGGGCCTCGGCCACCCGGAGCCGTGGCTGCTCGCGATCGCGGGCGCGCACCTCGGCTTCCAGCTCACCGTGCGCCTCGTGGTCTACCCGGCGCTGGCCGAGGTCGGGCCGGACGGGTGGCACGACGCCCACGCGCGGCACTCGCGGCGCATCGCGCCCCTCGTCGCCGTGCTCTACCCGTGCCTGCTCGCGGCGCTGGTGTGGGCGCTGGCGGCCCGGCCGGAGACAGTGGGGGCGTGGGTGGCGGCCGTCGGCGGCGGGGTGGCGATGGCGGCGACGGCGGCGTCCGCGGCACCCACGCACGGCCGGCTCGGCCGCGCCGCGGCGTCCGAGCGCGGCGCCCTGCTGCACGCGCTCGCGCGCGCCGACCGGGTGCGTACGGCCGGCGCGGCGCTCTGCCTGGCCGGTGCGGTGCTGCTCGCAGCGTGAGCGGATCGCCGGTAACTCGGCGGTCGTCGGTGCCCGCGGCTACGCTTGACGGTCTGCCCGGACGGGTGGGCAGGTGGTGACCGGGGGGACGAGGAGCAGGGTTTGAGCGAGGAGCTCGAGGCGCGCGAGATCGCGGCGGAGCAGGCCTACGTCGACGAGGTCTACGTGCAGCTGGAGGCGTCCACACGCAGCGCCCGGGCGCTCGCCGCCGAGGGGCGCAACCGGGGCAAGCTGGAGCACGAGGGTGGGCTCGTCGAGCGCGACGCGATGGTCTTCCAGGCCGCCAAGCGCATCGCGCAGCTCGACGCCGCCCACGAGGGCCTCGTCTTCGGCCGTCTCGACCTGGACCCGGCGATCGACGCCCAGCCCCGCTACATCGGTCGCATCGGCGTGCGCAACGAGGACCGCGACGTCCTCCTCATCGACTGGCGCGCCCCGGCGGCCGGCGTGTTCTACCAGGCCACGGCCGCCACGCCCTCGGGCGTCGTGCGCCGGCGCGTGCTGCGCTCGCTGCACCGCACCGTCGTCGGCGTCGAGGACGAGCTGCTCGACGACCAGGTCGAGACCGACCTGCCGATCGTCGGCGAGGGGGCGCTCATGGCGCAGCTGTCCCGGGCCCGCGACCGCTCCATGCACTCGATCGTCGCCACCATCCAGGCCGAGCAGGACCAGGCGATCCGCGCGCCCGGCAAGGGCGTCGTGTCGATCTCCGGCGGGCCGGGCACCGGCAAGACCGTCGTCGCGCTCCACCGTGCGGCCTTCCTGCTCTACTCCGACCGCAGGCGCTACGAGGGTGGCGGCGTGCTGGTCGTCGGACCCAGCGGCGTCTTCATGCGCTACATCGAGCGCGTGCTCCCCAGCCTCGGCGAGACCGCCGTCGCGCTCCGCTCGCTCGGCGAGGTGGTCGGCGGCGTCCGGGCCACGCGCCACGACGAGCCCGCCGTGGCCGACGTCAAGGGCGCGACGAGGATGGCCGAGCTGCTGCGCCGCACCGCTCGGCAGCACGCGCCCGGGGCACCGACGAGCTTCCGGATCTACTGGCGTGACGAGACCATCGTGCTCGACCCCGGCCTGCTCGGCCGGCTGCGCCGCCAGCTGATGTCGCAGGGCCGCCGCAACCGCCAGCTCCCCCGCGTCGCCAAGACCCTGCTCGACGCGATGTGGCGCCAGGTCACCGGCGAGCGCGGCAGAGAGCGCGGCCGGGAGGCCTTCGACGACGACATGCTCGGCCACGAGGGCTTCGTCGAGTTCGCCTCCGCCTGGTGGCCGCCGCTCGATGCCCAGACCGTGTTCGGCTGGCTGCGCGACCCCGAGCTCCTCGCCCGCGTCGGCGAGGGCGTCCTCACCCGCGAGGAGCAGCTGCTGCTCACGAAGTCGTGGGCGGCCACCTCGGGTCCGGGCGAGCTGTCGATCGAGGACGTCCCGCTGCTCGACGAGCTGCGCTACGCCCTCGGCGACGTCCCGCAGCGCAGCGACGACGAGCGCGACCTCGACGAGACGGGACTGCTCGAGGGCGGCGCCGTCGACCTGCAGGAGCTCACCACGATCTCCGAGCGCGACTACGCCCCCGGCGGCCTGCGGTGGTCGCCGCCGACGCACCGCATCGAGGACGACGGCTACGCCCACGTCCTCATCGACGAGGCCCAGGACCTCACCCCGATGCAGTGGCGCATGGTCGGCCGCCGCGGGCGCACCGCGAGCTGGACGATCGTCGGCGACCCCGCGCAGTCGTCGTGGCCCGACGCCCCCGAGGCCGCGGCCGCCCGCGCCGAGGCGCTGGAGGGCAAGGAGCTCCACGAGTTCCACCTGTCCACCAACTACCGCAACTCCGCGGAGATCTACGCCTTCGCCGCCGACTACGCCCGCCGCGTCGGGCTCGACGCCGACCTGCCCGACGCCGTACGCCGCACCGGCGAGGTGCCGGTCGTCGTGGGTCCCGTCGACGACCTGGAGGCCGCGGTCCGCGAGGCGGTCACGACCGTCGCGGGCCGGGTCGAGGGCACCGTCGGCATCGTCGTGCCGGTCGCGCGCCGCTCCGAGGTCAACGCCTGGCTGGCGTCGTGGCCCGAGCACGCGACCGACGCCGCCGGCGCCCGCGCCGCGGTCGACTCGTCCGTGACGCCGAGCGGGGAGGACCGCATCGTCGTGCTCACCGGCCTCGACACCAAGGGCCTCGAGTTCGACGGCATCGTCGTGGTCTCGCCGCAGGAGATCGAGGACGAGTCGGCCACCGGCCGGGCGACCCTCTACGTCGTGCTCACCCGCGCCACCCAGCTGCTGACGACGGTCGGCTGACGGGCGGCGGCCACGTGCTCTCCTCGCTCACGCGCGCCCTGACGGCGCTCGTCCCGGTCGTCCTCGCCGCGACGCTGCTCGCCCCCGCGGCCCACGCCACCCTCCCGCGCGGCGACACGGTCGACTCCGACCCCGCCCCGTCGTGGGGGTGGGAGCGGGTGTTCGCCGACGACTTCAGCGGCCTCGCCGGTGCCTGGCCGGAGCAGTGGCACGTCATGCCCGGCTTCAACGCCTCCGTCCAGGACGGCGCCGGCCTGCTGTCGGTCGGCCAGCTCTCGCAGGTCCGGACCAACCAGTCCTGGGCGCTGCCGGTCGGCACCCAGGTGCGGATGACCGCGCGCCTGCTGATGCCCGACACCGGCACCAACTACGCCGCGTTCTGGGCCCAGCAGCCCGACGGGATCGACCCGCGCGAGCTCGACGTCATCGAGAGCTACGGCCCGCTCAAGACCACGGGCGCCCAGCTCGGCTCCCACCTCTGCTACGACGAGAACCTCGGCACCACGAGGACCGCCTGCGAGGACGCCGGGCTCCCCGCCGAGCTGTGGTCGGTCGGCCACCACTTCCCGGCCGGCGCGAAGCCGTGGGAGACCTACTGGATCTACAGCGCGAAGTTCACCGTCGGCGCCGACAGCGTGCAGTTCGCCGCGGCCGACGGCGCCGGGAACCCGGCGTACGCCCTCGACCTGCACCCGGACCTGCGCCGGGTGCCCAACGGCGCGCTGCCCTTCCACCTCCGGCTCTCCAACAAGGACGTCCTGCCCGAGCACGCGGTCGCCGGTGGCACGCGCCAGCCGATGTTCGTCGACTGGGTCGCGATGGACGTGAAGTACCCCTAGTCAGCGCCCCGGGTCCGGCAGCACCGGGCCGGCTGCGGCACTCGGGCGACCCAGCCCCGCCACGGCGAGGAGCACCAGCACGATCCCCGCCACCGCGGCGGGCCCGAGCGACTCCGACAGCACGACCGCCGCGACCACGGCCGCGGTGACCGGCTCGACCAGGCTCGCCGTCACCGCCGTGCTCGGTGCGACCACGCGCAGCCCGCTGTAGAGCAGGACGTAGGCCAGGGCCATCGTCAGGACGCCGAGGTAGGCCAGCCACGCCAGCGCGACGGGGTCGGCGCTCACCCGCGGGCCGTCGACGACCGCGAGGAGCGGCAGCAGCACGGCCGCGCCGACGAGGGTCATCCCGCTGGTCAGCACCAGCGGCGAGGTCTCCCTGCTGATCGAGCCGCCGGCCAGGGCGGTGAGGGCGTACGTCGTCCCGGACGCGACGGCGAGCACGACCCCCAGCACCGGGTCGGGGCCGGTGGACGACGCGTGGCCGGCGACGCTGACGAGCACCAGCCCGAGGAGCGCCGTCGCGAGGACCGCCAGCCGACCGGGCGTCGGGGCACGCCGCTGGCGTACGGACTCCACCACCGTCAGCAGCACGGGCGCGAGGCCGAGGCTGACGACCGTGGAGACCGCCACCCCGACCTGGGTGACCGAGACGAAGTAGAAGCCCTGGTAGGCCGCGGTGCCGACCCCCACGACGAGCAGCTGGCGGGGGCGCGTACGGGCGAGGTGCACCAGCTCGGGGCCCCTGCGCAGTGCGAGGAGGGCGAGCAGCAGGACGACCGCCGCCGTCGCCATCCGCCAGGCGCTGATCGTGATCGGCGACATCGGCTCGTGCTCGCGGATGAGCTGGAGCGCCAGGCCCCCGGTGCCCCACAGGACGCTGGCCCCGGCGACCTCGACGAGGCCGCGCAGGTGGGACTGCTCGTGGTGGCGCGGCGCAGCCACTGCCTGCGCCTGCCCGACCATGGCGGCGAGTCTGCCAGCCGCGGCGGTCCGGGACACGTGGGTCTCACCCGCCCGCTGCGCCTAGGGTGACGGTCATGGCTTCCTCCCAGCAGGCAGGCGGTCGGGTCCTCGTCACGGGCGGCGCCGGCTTCATCGGTACGACCCTCGCGCGCGAGCTCGCGGAGCAGGCCGAGCAGTGGGTGGTCCTCGACAACCTCCACCCGCAGGTGCACCCCGGCTCGCAGCCCCCGGCCGACCTGCCCGAGGCGGTCGACCTCAGGATCGGCGACGTCACCGACGCAGGTGACCTCGACGCCGTCGTCGCCGACCTGCGGCCCGACACCGTCGTCCACCTCGCCGCGGAGACCGGCACGGCGCAGTCGCTCTCGGAGAGCACGCGCCACGGCATGGTCAACGTCGTCGGCACGACCCAGTTGCTCGACGCCCTCACCCGCGCCGGCCACGTGCCGGCGCACGTCGTGCTCACGAGCTCGCGCGCGGTCTACGGCGAGGGGGTGTGGCGCAATCCCGACGGGTCGACCTTCCAGCCGGGGCTGCGCACGCACGCCCAGCTCGAGGCCGGGAGGTGGGACCACGGCGACGGTGCGGCCCACGTGCCCAACACCGTCGCGGGCACCCACCCCCACCCGATCAACGTCTACGGGGCGACCAAGCTCGCGCAGGAGCAGATCCTCTCGGCCTGGACCGGCTCGCACGACACCCGCCTCTCGGTCCTCCGGCTCCAGAACGTCTACGGCCCGCGCCAGTCGCTGTCGAACCCCTACACCGGCATCGTGTCCCTCTTCTCGCGGATCGCCCGCGAGGGAGGGTCGATCCCGCTCTACGAGGACGGCGACATCACCCGCGACTTCGTCCACATCGACGACGTGGTGAGCGCGCTCGTCGCGGCCATCGCGCACAAGCCCGCCGACCACCTGCGCACCGTCGACGTGGGCAGCGGGGTGCGCACGACGATCGGCGACCTCGCCCGCGAGATCGCGGCCTACCACTCCGCGCCCGAGCCGCACGTCACCGGTCAGTACCGCGACGGCGACGTGCGGCACGCCTCCTGCGACGTCGAGATGACGCTCCGCGCGCTCGACTGGCAGCCCCGGGTCAGCCTGCGCGACGGCGTCGCCGGCCTGCAGGAGTGGATCGCGACGCAGCTGGACTGAGACGCCCGTCGCGCCCGCGCACGCCGCCCGTAGGGTGCTCCGCATGACCGACACCCCCACCGTCCGAGACCTCCTGGAGCAGGTCCAGGGGCACGGTGCGTGGGCGGCCATCCGGCGCAAGGCCTCCCCGACGGCCGGGCTGGTCGGGGGTACGCCCCACGAGGTCGCGTCGCTGCTCGACATCCCGCTCGAGACCGGTGCGCCCGAGCCGGGCCGCAGTGCCGACCGGCTGGTCGCGGTGCCGTTCCGTCAGGTGCGCGAGCGCGGGTTCGCCGCCATCGACGACGGCACCCCGCTGACCGTGGTGGACATCGAGGCCGAGCACGAGGTGCCGGTCGAGGACCTGCTCGCCGCCCTGCCGGACGTGCCGGTCGAGTTCGCCGACCGCGGCGGCTTCACGACGAGCGACGACGACTACGCCACCGTCGTCGACGCGATCATCCGCGACGAGATCGGGCAGGGCGAGGGCGCCAACCTGGTCATCGGCCGGCACTACCGCGCGGTCGTCGCCGACTGGGACGCGACGAAGGCGCTCACCGTCCTGCGCCGCCTGCTGGAGCGCGAGCGCGGGGCGTACTGGACGTTCTGCTTCTACACCGGAGAGCGCTTCCTCATCGGCGCCAGCCCCGAGCGGCACGTGTCCGTCCGCTCCGGCGACGTCCGGATGAACCCGATCTCCGGCACCTTCCGCGTCGGGGGTCACGGCGACGGGCTGAAGGACCGGCTGCTGGAGTTCCTCGCCGACGAGAAGGAGGTCTTCGAGCTCTTCATGGTCGTGGACGAGGAGCTCAAGATGATGTGCGACATCTGCCACGAGGGCGGACAGGTGCTCGGGCCGTTCCTCAAGCCGATGACGCACCTGATCCACACCGAGTACCTCCTGGCCGGCCGCTCCGACCGCGACCACCGCGAGATCCTGCGCGACACCATGTTCGCCGCGACCGTGACGGGCGCGCCGGTCGAGAACGCCTGCCGGCTGATCGCCGACTACGAGCCCGAGGGGCGCGGCTACTACGGCGCCGCCCTCGCGCTGTTCGGCCGCTCGCCCGACGGCACGCCCACGATGGACAGCCCGATCCTGATCCGTACGGCCGACGTCTCGCCGGGCGGCGAGCTCAAGGTCACCGCGGGTGCCACCCTGGTGCGCGACTCCGACGCGACCTACGAGGTCGCCGAGACGCGCGCCAAGGCCGGAGGCATCCTCAGCGCCTTCGGCCTGGCGCCCGCCGCGACGTCCGACGGTGCGGACATCGCCGACCTCGCCCGCGACGAGGACGTCGTCCTCGCGCTCGGCAGCCGCAACCAGCGCCTGTCCCGCTTCTGGCTGACCGACCAGGCCGGCGAGCCCGCCGACCCGGGCCTGGCGGGCAAGCAGGTCGCGATCCTGCACGGCGAGGACGACTTCGTGAACATGCTCGTCCACGTCCTCGGCGTCTTCGGGATGACGTCGCGGGTGGTGCGCCACGAGGACTACGTCCCGGGCGCCTTCGACGGGGCCGACCTCGTCATCGTCGGTCCCGGGCCGGGGGACCCCCGCGAGGGCGAGCACCCCAAGATCGCCTCCTTCCGGCGTGCGGTCGACGACCTGCTGGCGTCGGGGCAGCCGTTCCTCGCCGTGTGCCTCGGCCACCAGACGCTGTGCGACCGGCTCGGCCTCGAGCTCGGCTACAAGGACGTGGTCTTCCAAGGCACGCAGTCGCCGGTGCGCATCGACGGACGCACCGAGCGGGTCGGCTTCTACAACACCTTCGTGGGCCGCGTCCCGTCCGGCGCGGCGCTGCCCGAGGGCGTACGCGTCGAGGCGGACGAGGCGAGCGGCGACATCCACGCGATCGTCGGGCCGCACTACCGCGGCATCCAGTTCCACGCCGAGTCGATCCTCACCGAGCACGGCTACGACCTGCTGCACACCGCGGTGCGCGACCTGCTGACGTCGACCGGCTAAAGTCGAGTCAAAGAGTCGACAATCAATCCTGCGTGGCAGGCAACCGATCGGCGGCGCAGGACGTCACCTCTGGTGAGCCGGCTCGGGACACGACGGGGGAGCAGTGCGGTACTTCAAGGGAGCCTGGGCAGGCGTGTGCCTCCTGGCGTTGATGGCGTGCGGGACGACGAGCGGGTCGCTCCCGCGCGAGGACGTGTCGCCGACGCCGCCGCGCACGAGCGCGGCCGCGATGGCCGAGCTCGAGCCGGCCGCCGCGCAGGCGAAGCGGCCCAACATCGTGGTCGTCATGCTCGACGACTTCTCGATGGACCTCGTGCAGACGATGCGGTCGGTGCAGACGATGCGCAAGGCGGGCGCGAGCTATCCCTACACCTACGTCACCGACTCGCTGTGCTGCGTGTCGCGCTCGAGCTTCTTCACCGGCCAGTACCCGCACCAGACCGGCGTGCGCACCAACACCTCCAACAGGGGCACGTCGACGCTCGGGGGCTGGCCCGCGTACGACACCAACGGCAACCCGGAGCGCGCGTTCAACGTGCGGCTGCAGCAGGCCGGCTACCACACCGGCTTCATCGGCAAGTTCCTCAACGAGTACGAGTGGGCGCCCGGCCGGTCGCTGCCGCCGGTGGTGCCGGGGTGGACGACGTTCAACACCGTCTTCGGCTCGGCCTACGACGGCTGGGACTTCGCCAGCACCCGCCTCGTCGACCAGCGGCTCCAGCTGGTGCAGCACCCGGCACCGCCCGCCGGCGCGAGCGACGCGGCCAAGGACAAGGCGTACGCGGGCACGGTGATCGGCAACCAGGCGATGGACTTCATCGCGGCCGGCGAGTCCTCGGACGCGCCCTACTTCCTCGAGGTCGCGCTCTACGCCCCGCACAACCGGGTGAACCCCGAGCCGCACTACGCCGGCGACCCGCTCTTCCCGCCGATGTTCCGCGACCGCTCCGGCGCGCGCAGCTGCGGCCGGGTGGCGTGCCGCAAGCTCACCACCGACGACCTGCCCGGCTTCGGCGACGCCCGCAGGGACAACCGGCCCCGCCGGGCCGACGGCACCCGCGCGCGGGCGTGGAACACCGTGCGTACGCTCCCCGCACCGCTCGCGGTCCGCGACCTGCGCGACCGGGCGCGGATGTCACAGTCGGCCGACCGGCTGGTGAAGCGGATCCTGCGGGCGGTCGGGCCGAACACCTACGTCGTGCTGACCTCCGACAACGGCTTCCACCTCGGCCAGAACGGGCTCGGCCGCGGCAAGGGCACGCCCTACGACACCGACGTCCGGGTGCCGCTGCTCGTCACCGGCCCCGGCGTCGTGCCCGGCGCGCGCAAGGAGGTCACCAGCAACATCGACCTCGCGCCGACCTTCGAGGAGCTCGCCGGGCTGGCGCCGGCGCCCTACCGCAGCGGGCTCTCGTTGGTGCCGACGCTCACCCAGCCCACGCTGGCGCGGCAGTCGTACGCCTTCCTCGAGCACACCCAGCAGACGCTGACGGGCAACGACCCCGACGCCGCGTTCACCGGGCCGGAGCTCGACCGGATCCCGTCCTACACGGCCGTGCGCAGCCGCACCGCGCTGCTCGCGCGCTTCGACCTCGACCCGCGCCCCGGGAAGGTGCAGTGGGGCTACGAGTTCTACCGCTACCGGCGCAACGGGTTCGAGCTGAAGAACCAGTTCGCCAGCACGAAGCGCCAGGACGAGGTCGCGACGCTCATGGCGAAGCTCGCCGCCTTCGACTCGTGCACGGAGTCCGGCGACCAGCCCGTGTCGGACGCCTGCCGCGCCGTGCGGCAGTAGGGTCTCGCCGGCCGCGGCAACCACTACTGTCGCTGCGTGCGACCGGACGTGATCGTGGTGGACCACCACGACTCCTACACGTGGAACCTGGTGCACCTCGTCGCGTCCGTGACCGGCGTGCTGCCGCGGGTCGTGCAGCACGACGAGGTCGAGCCGGCCGACGTGCTGCGGCACTCGCACGTCGTGCTGTCGCCCGGTCCCGGCCACCCGGCGTCACCTGCCGACTTCTCCGTGGGCAACGCCGTGCTCCTCGCGGGCGAGCGGCCGGTGCTGGGCGTGTGCCTCGGGATGCAGGGCCTGGTCACGGCGTACGGCGGCACGGTCGACCGCCTCCCTCCCGCGCACGGCGAGGTGGCGGCCATCAGCCACGACGGGCTCGGCGTGTACGCCGGGGTGCCGCAGGGGTTCGCCGCGGTCCGCTACCACTCCCTCGGGGCGGTCTCTCTTCCTCCGTCCCTCGAGGCGACGGCCTGGTCGGAGGACGGCGTCGTGATGGGCGTGCGGCACGCCGACCTGCCCCTGGAGGGCGTGCAGTTCCACCCGGAGTCGGTGCTCTCCGAGCACGGCGCCGACCTGATCGGGAACTTCCTCGCGTGACGGACCCGGTGTCGTTCTTCCGGTCCGTGGCCGCCGACCACCGGCGCTGCTTCTGGCTCGACGGTGGCGGCGCGCGCGAGTGGTCCGGTCGCCGCTCGATCATCGGGTGGCTCGGGGACGACGACGTGTCCCTGTCGTGGTCGGCCGCCCGGCGCGAGGTGACCCTCCACTCCGGCGGCACCGCGACCGTCGTCGGCGACGACGTCTTCGCCGTCCTCGAGGAGCGCATCGGTGCGGGCGAGCAGTGGTTCGGCTACCTCGGGTACGCCGCGCGTACCGACCTGCCCGCCGCGCCCGACCCCGTCCTCCCGGACGCGGTGTGGATGCGGCCGCGGGGGGTGCGGGTCTTCGAGCACGGGGTGGACGATCAGCGATCCCCGGCTGACCGGGGATCACTGACGTTGTCGGCCTCTGCAACGCCTGACAACGTCAGCGAGAGGCCGACAACCCCCTACGCCGAGGCCTTCGCGCGCGTCCAGGAGCACCTCCACGCCGGCAACTCCTACGAGGTCAACCTGACCCACCGGCTGACCCGCACCTCCGACCTCGACCCCGTCGCGGCGTACCTCCGGCTGCGCGAGCTCAACCCCGCGCCCTACAGCGGCTTCCTCCAGCACGACGTGGACGGCGCCCGCGCGTGGCTGCTGTCGAGCTCGCCGGAGAGGTACGCCCTCGTGACGGCCGACCGGCACCTCGAGACCAAGCCGATCAAGGGGACCACGCCGCGCGGGGCGAGCGCCGAGGAGGACGAGGCGCACCGGCTGCGGCTGGCGAGCGACCCCAAGACGCGTGCGGAGAACCTCATGATCGTCGACCTGCTCCGCAACGACCTGTCGCTCGTCTGCGAGGTCGGGTCGGTCGAGGTGCCGGCGCTGATGGAGGTCGAGTCCTACGCGTCGGTGCACCAGCTCGTCTCGACCGTCCGCGGGCGGCTGCGCGACGACGTCTCGACGGTGGCGGCGCTGCGCGCGCTCTTCCCGGCGGGGTCGATGACCGGCGCTCCCAAGCTGCGGACGATGGAGGTCGTCGAGGAGGTCGAGTCGACGCCGCGGGGTGCGTACGCCGGGGCGTTCGGCTGGATCAGCGGTGACGGGCCCGCGGACCTCGGCGTGGTGATCCGCTCCCTGACGACCGACGGCGGCGGGACCTGGACGCTCGGGACCGGCGGCGGGATCACGGTGAGGTCGGACGTCGCCGAGGAGTGGGCCGAGGCGGGCTGGAAGGCCGAGCGGCTGCTACGCGTCTTCGACTGAGGGCGCGATCCCGGGGATCCACAGGGCGAAGCGCGCACCGCCGCCGGGCGCCCGGGACACCTCGATCCGGCCCCCGTGCCGGTCCACGACCTGGCGCACGATGGCGAGCCCGAGCCCGGACCCGGGCATCGCCCGCGACTCCTCGGCGCGGTAGAACCGCTCGAACACGTGCGGCCGGTCGGCCTCGGCGACACCGTCGCCCTCGTCGTCGACGGTGAGGACGCCCTCGCCGAGGCGTACGGTCACGGTGCCGTCCGACGGGCTCCACTTCGCGGCGTTGTCCAGCAGGTTCGTCACCGCGCGCTCGAGACTGCTCGCGTCGCCCACGACGGGCCACGGGTCGAGCGCCACGTCGAAGGCGACGCCGTGGGCGCGTCGGCGCACGCGGGTCACCGCGCGCCCGACCACGTCGGCGAGGTCGACCTCGGCCACGGTGCGGGTGGTCGGCTCGTCGCGGGCGAGCTCGACCAGGTCCCCGACGAGGGCGCTGAGCTCCCCGATCTGGCCGCGCACGTCGTCGAGCAGCTCGAGGCGGGCCTCGGCCGGGAGCGCACTGTTGCCCTCCGCCTGGCGCAGCAGGTCGAGGTTGGTGCGCAGCGAGGTGAGGGGCGTACGCAGCTCGTGGCTGGCGTCGGCGACCAGGCGGCGCTGGCGGTCGCGTGAGGCGCCGAGGGCGAGCAGCATCTGGTTGAAGGCGGTCGCGAGCCGGGCCACCTCGTCGTCGCCCTCGACCCGGAGGGGCGTGAGGTCCTCGGTGACCGCGATCCGCTCGACCGCGGCGGTGAGGCGGCGTACGGGTCGCAGGCCGTTGCGCGCCACCAGCCACCCGGCCATCAGGGCCGCCAGCAGGCCCAGCGCCCCGAAGACGAACAGGACGCCGCTGAGCTTCTCCAGCGTCCGGTCGTTGGGGCCGAGCGGCTGCGCCAGGATCAGCGCCTGGCCGCTGCCCGCCTCCACGGTGGCGACCCGGAAGCGCTCGCCCTCCTTGGTGACGAGGGTCCGTACGACCGACTCGCGCCGACCGGTCACCACGTCGTACTCGGGCTGCCCGAGCTTGAACGCGGGGATGTCGGTGCCCGACACGCTCTCGGTCGTCACGAAGATGACGCGGATGTCGGCCGCGCCGAGCATCCAGGGCGGGAACCCCTGCACGGTGAGCTCGGACAGCGCCGAGACGTTGGTCGCCTTGTGGGCGCGGTTGAGCAGCGACTGGTCGAGCGAGCTCATCAGCTGCTGGCGCATCACGACGTAGGCGGTGAACGCCATGATCGCGATGGTCAGGCCCAGCGCGAAGGTGGTGAGGACCGCGACCCGCGACGCCAGGGACCGGCGGTAGTGCCAGCGCCCGTCGGGCCAGGCGGTCGCCTGCCTCATGCGCGGGCCTGCGGGCTGGTCATGATTCCTTCAGGACGTAGCCGACGCCACGCACGGTCTGGATCAGGCGCGGCTCCCCCTCGGCCTCGGTCTTGCGGCGCAGGTAGCCGACGTAGACCTCCAGCGAGTTCGCGCTGGTGGGGAAGTCGTAGCCCCAGACCTCCTCCAGGATGAAGGAGCGGTCGAGCACCCGGCGCGGGCGCCGCAGGAACATCTCGAGCAGCGTGAACTCGGTACGGGTCAGCTCGATCGAGCGGCCGCCGCGCGACACGTCGCGGCTGGCGACGTCCATCGAGAGGTCGGCGAAGGAGAGGACCTCGCTCTCGCCCTCGGCCTCGGGCACGACGCGGCGCAGCAGCGCGCGCAGCCGGGCCAGCAGCTCCTCGAGGGCGAACGGCTTGGTGAGGTAGTCGTCGGCCCCCGCGTCCAGGCCCTCGACCCGGTCGCCGACGGCGTCGCGGGCGGTGAGCACGAGGATGGGCACGTCGTTGCCGGCAGCCCGCAGCGCCCGGGTCGTCTCGATCCCGTCGAGGCGCGGCATCATCACGTCGATCACGACGACGTCGGGGTGCTGCGCGCCCACGGCGACCAGGCCCTCGGCGCCGTCGGCCGCGAGCAGGACCTCGTAGCCGTTGAACTCCAGCGACCGGCGCAGCGAGTCGCGCACGGCCCGGTCGTCGTCCACGACGAGGACGCGCGGCTTGGACTCACTCACGGGGGACAGGATGCCACCGACGCCTGAGGCGGTCCTGAGAAGCGCGGAGGCGGCCGGACCGGACGGGGCAGGGACGGTCAGGCGTAGCGCGCGGCGACGGCGCCGGCGCGCGCGCCGTACCCGCCGCCGAACATGCACGCGTGCACGAGCAGCGGGAAGAGCTGGTGGATGCCGAGGCGGTCCTCCCACCCGTCCGCGAGCGGGTACGCCTCGTCGTACGCCGCCATCACGCGGGGCAGGTGGGTGAGGCCGAAGAGGTGGAGCATCGCCAGGTCCACCTCTCGGTGCCCGCCGTGGGCGGCCGGGTCGATGACGTGGACGGCGAGGTCCTGCCCCCAGAGGCAGTTGCCGTTCCACAGGTCGCCGTGGAGGCGGGCCGGCTCCTCCTCCGGCAGCAGCGAGGTGAGCCGTCCGACGACCGACTCGACCGCCGCCGCGTCGGACTCGCCGATGGCGCCGCGGTCGCGGGCGAGCTTGAGGTAGGGCAGCACGCGGCGGACCGCGTAGAACTCCGGCCAGGAGTCGGCGGTCCGGTTGGGGAGCGGGAGCCGACCGATGAAGCCGTCGTGGTCGAGGCCCCAGCCGTCGGCGCCGGCCCGGTGGGTGGTGGCGAGCTGGTGGCCGAACGCCAGCGCGGCCTCGACCGGGGTCTTGGCGCTCTGCTCGACCCACTCCAGGACGACGCAGTCGCTGGCGGCGGCCAGCACCTCGGGGAGCGGCACCCCGCCCTCGACCTCGGCGAGCCAGCGCAGCCCGGCGGCCTCGGCCTCGAAGAACCCCTCCGGCGCGTGCGGGAGGGTCTTCATCAGCGCCGTCTGGCCGCTGGAGAGCCGCAGCCGGGTGGCCGTGGCGATGTCGCCGCCGGCGACGGGCGAGGTCGCGACGACGGGCGTGCCGAGCAGCTCCTCGGCGCGGCGGGCGACGATCGGCTGACGGGCCATCAGTCCCGGCTTCCCGCGGCCGCGTCGAGTGCGCGGGGGAGGGCCGCCACGATCGCATCGCTCGTGCGCTCGACCATCGCCAGCACCTCCTCGAACCCGTCGGCACCACCGTAGTACGGGTCCGGCACCTCGGACCCGGGGTCGACCGGGTCGAAGTCGCGGAACAGCCCGACCCGCTCCGTGCGCCCGCCCACGTCGGCGAGGTTGGCCCCGTCCATCACGAGGACGAGGTCGTACGCCCCGGGCCAGGTCGCGTCGTACTGCCGCGCCCGGTGCCGGGTCGGGTCGTAGCCGGCGCTGGTGAGGGTGGCGGCGGCGCGGGGGTCCATCGGGTTGCCGACGTGCCAGCCGCCGGTCCCGGAGGAGGCGACCTCGACGCGGTCGTCGAGCCCGGCCTCGGCGAGCCGGCTCTCCAGGACGACGTGCGCCGTGGGGGAGCGGCAGATGTTGCCGAGGCAGACCAGCGCGATCCGGTAGCTGCCGGGGGCGCGTGCCTCGGGGAGCTCCGCCATCACTCGTCCGACGGGAGCGCCGTCCGGACGCCCCAGCCGACGACGGTGATGATGAGCGAGCCGACGAGCGCGTTCCAGAACCCGTCGACGTGGAAGCCGAGGTCGAACGCGTCGGCCAGGCGTGCGGTGAGCAGGAGCATCAGCGCGTTGATCACCAGCAGCAGGAAGCCCAGCGTCAGGATGATGAACGGCAGCGACAGGACCTTGATCACCGGCTCGATGAAGGTCGAGACGAGGCCGAGGATGAGGGCCACGACCAGCAGCGGGACGATCTTGTCCTGCACCTCCGCCTGGCCGTTCTTCGCCCCCTCGAACCAGATCCCGTCCAGCAGCCAGGCGGCCACGGCCAGCCCGGCGGCGTACGTCAGCAACCATGTCACGAAGCGCATGTCACGACACTAGCCGGGAGCGACGAGGTCGTGCCGAGCGTGAGGCGGGAGGTCGAGTGGCCCCGCGACCGAGCCTGCGAGGTCGCGACGGGGCGCACCGAGACCCGCGTCCCTGGCCTCGCTACGGTGGCCCGCGTGGTGACGATCGGCGGCACGGGCGTGATGGTGCTCGGCGCCCTCGCCGCCGCGGTCCTCGCCGCCCTCCTCGCGCTGGCGCTGCGTGGCCGGTTCGGCACGGTCACGACGGTGTCGGTCGCCGGGCTGTCCTGGTCGCTCGTCGCGATCGCGCTCGTCACCCTGGTGCCGACCCGGCCGGACGTCGGGATCGTCTCGGCGGAGACCCGGAGCGAGACCTGCTCGTGGGACTACGGCGGGCCGTCCGGTGCCGCGTTCGAGGTCCTCGGCCTCGACCAGCGCACCCTCAACGTGCTGCTCTTCGTGCCGGCGGGGGTGTTCCTCGTGCTGGTGGCCGGGCGCTGGTGGTCGGGGCTGGTGCTCGCCCCGCTCGGCCTCGGCCTGCTCGCGGCGTACAGCCTCGCCATCGAGCTCACCCAGCTCCAGCTCGCCCGGCTCGACCGCGCCTGCGACGTCACCGACATGGTCGACAACGTCCTCGGCGCCGGGGTGGGCTTCGTGGTAGGGGTGCTGCTGCTCCCGGTGGTGAGGCCGTGGCGCGACCGCGTCACTAGGGTCGGGACATGACCTCGCCCCAGCCCCGGCCCAACGTGCTCGCCATCCCTGCGTACGTCGCCGGCAAGCCTCCCGTCGCCCGACCCGGGCTGACGTCGTACAAGCTGTCGTCCAACGAGAACCCCTACCCGCCGCTCCCGGGCGTGCTGGAGGCGGCGACCGAGGCGGCGGCGCAGATGAACCGCTACCCCGACATGGGGAGCACCGCGCTCTACGCCGCGCTCGGCGAGGCGATGGGCGTCCCGGTCGAGGACCTCGCGGCCGCCACGGGCTCGGTCGGCCTCATCTACCAGCTCGTCAACGCGTTCTGCGAGGCCGGCGACGAGGTCGTCTACGCGTGGCGATCCTTCGAGGCCTACCCCATCGCCGTCACGGCCGGCGGCGCCCGCAGCGTCCAGGTGCCGGTGACCGCGGACGGCCGCCACGACCTCGACGCCATGGCGGCCGCGGTCACCGACCGCACGAAGGTCGTCATCGTCTGCACGCCCAACAACCCGACCGGTCCGGCCGTCACGCAGGCCGAGCTCGACGCCTTCATCGCGAAGGTCCCCTCCCACGTGGTCGTCGTGGTCGACGAGGCCTACCTCGAGTTCGTCCGGATGGACGACGCGATCGACGGCGTCGCGACCTACCAGCGCCACGACAACGTCGTCCTCACCCGCACCTTCTCCAAGGCCTACGGCCTGGCCGGCTTCCGCGTCGGGTACGCCGTCGCCCCCGCCCCGCTCGCCGCCGCGCTGCGTGCTGTCTCGCTGCCGTTCGGCGTTAGCCACGTCGCCCAGGCAGCCGCCATCGCCTCGCTCGAGGCGCGCGAGGAGCTCTCCGCCCGCGTCGAGGACCTCGTCGGGCGCCGAGCCGACCTGGTGGCCCGGCTGCGGGAGGTCGGCTGGGAGCTGCCGGACGCGCAGGGCAACTTCGTGTGGTTCCCCCTCGGCGACCGGGCGCTCGACTTCGCCGCCGCGTGCGGCGAGGCCGGCATCTCGGTGCGGCCCTTCGCCGGCGACGGGGTCCGGGTGAGCATCGGGGAGGCCGAGGCGTTCGACCGGGTGGTCGAGGTGGCGGCCCGGTTCGCGCCGGCGTAGCTGCACGGGGGTGATCCCCGGCTGACCGGGGATCACTGACGTTGTCGGCCTCTGCAACGCCTGACAACGTCAGCGAGAGCCTGACAACCCCGCTCGGCGACCTCTGTCCGAGCGTCCACGGCAGGCGCCCGGTCCATCCGCCGGAAGCTCGGCACCCGGGTGGGCGCCATCGTGGTGACGAGGTACGCCGCGCCCGCCACGAGGAGGGCGGGGGAGATCCCCAGACCTGAGACGGCGAGCCCGCCGAGGATCCCGCCGAGCGGCATCAGCGACCAGCAGATCGCGGTGTTCATCGAGGTCACCCGGCCCATCAGGTGGGGCGGGATGCGTTCGAGGATCACCGCGCCCAGGATCGGGTTGAGGAAGCCGGACGCCACCCCAGCGACGGCGGTCACGGCGAGGACCGCCCACACCGGCGACTCGAGCGCCAACACGACGAAGCGGGGCGCGCCCGCGACGAGGAACGCGAGGACGTACGTCCGGAAGCGCGGTAGCGTCTCGCCCCACCGGGCCGCCGCGAGCGCGCCGAGCACCGACGCCCCGCTCATCACCGCGAAGAGCGTGCCGAGCACGGCGACCCCGGCACCGGACTCCTTCGCCCACACCGGCGCGAGCACCGCGGCGTACGCCTGGTCGACGAGGTTGGTCACCGCGACCATCGCGCAGATCGCGACGAGCACCGGCTCGGTGCGCAGGAAGTCCCAGCCCTGGCGCAGCTCCTGGCCGTACGACGTCTGCGCGGCGGTCGGCTCCGGTGGCACGGGGGCGCCGAGACCCGTGGTCGTGATCGCGAAGACGGCGCAGGACACCAGGAAGGACGCGGCGTCGACGTAGAGCGCGTCGGCCGCGCCGATCGTCGCGACCAGCACGCCGGCCACCGCCGCGCCCGCCATCGTCGAGGTGCGCTCGATGGCCGACGCCAGACCGGACACCCGCTCGAGCGAGTACCCGGCGGTCCGCGCGATCTCCGGGCTCATCGCCGCCTTGCCCGCGTCGCCCGGCCCGCGCAGCGCGCCGGCCACCGCGACGAGGACGAGCAGCGTCGGGAAGCCGAGCAGGCCGAGCTGGTGGAGCAGCGGGATCGTCGCGACGACGAACGCGGACAGGAGGTCGCACGCGAGCGTGACGCGGCGCGGTCCGATGCGGTCGAGGAGCGGGCCGCCGAGCGCCTTGAACACCACCAGCGGCGTGATCTCCGCCGCCGCCACGAGCCCGGTCTGCGTCGCGGACCCCGTCGTCGACAGGACGAACCACGGGATCGCGATCATCGACACCCGGGTGCCGACGAGCGAGATGCCCTCGGCGACGAGTGCGCCGACGAGCGGGGTGCGCGAGGTCACCGCTCGCCCCACGGCAGGCCCGGGCGCACGAAGGCGTTGAGGTTGACCGCGAACGGCGCGGCCTCGGGGTCATCCGACGACGTGGTCTCCTCGATGATCGCCTCGAGCCGCTGCACCAGGGCCTCGGCCTGCGCCGGGGTGAGCCGCAGCTCCCAGTCGCTCAGCGAGCCGACGTCCGCCCACTCCTCCGGCAGGAACGACATCTCCGCGACGGCCGCGCGCAGCCGGTCGGCGTACAGCTGGGCCACCGTCGCGAGGTACGCCTCCATGTGCTCGCCGTCGATGCCCTGGCCACGCGCGTCGGTGCGGGTCTCGCTGTGCGCGGCCCGCCACCAGCGGTCGCGCGCGTTGCCGCGGTCGGTGTCCTCGACGATGAAGCCGTGCTGGGCGAGCTGGCGCAGGTGGTACGACGTCGCGCCGGTGTTGAGGTCGAGGCGGGCCGCGAGGGTGGTGGCCGTCGCCGGCCCCTCGGTGCGGAGCAGGCCGAGCATCCGCAGGCGGACGGGGTGGCTCAGCGCGCGGAGCCCGGCGATGTCGGGGGTGATGGCGGCCATGACGGCACGCTACGACTGCGAAGAGTCATTTGCAAACGTCTCTTTGCAGTCGCGTCGCCGGGGGTAGTCCAGTGAGCAGTGGTCGTCCCCGGGCCCGGATGGCGACCGTCCGCGACTGGACTACCCCGAGAGGCGGGCGACCAGGCACGGCCCGCCCTCGTAGATCCCCCCGTCGATGTCGAGCGCCAGCCCCTCGGCGTACAGCCGGGGCTCGTCGTAGGAGTCGACCGGCTCGTCGAAGAGGTCGCCGATGATGCTGTGCCCGTGGACGATGCGCGTGCCGCCCAGCGTGCGCAGCAGCCGCCGCGCGGCGAGCGGACCCGCGCTGCCGGCGTACTCGTGGCGCTGCCCGAGCCGGACGAGGACGTCGAACCACGCGACCGGGTCGTCGTCAGCGAGGGTCGCGCGCACGGCCTCGTTGACCTCCTCGACCGAGTCGCCCCAGTCGAGGTACGCCGTGGTGTCGGAGTGCATCATCAGGTGCTCGCCGTCGCGGGCGACCGCCGGCAGCGCGGCCATCCACGCGACCAGGTCCTCGTCCATCCCCGCCTGGTCGGTCTCGAGGCCGCCGTTGCGCGACCAGATCGCGCCGAAGCTGCGCACCATCCCGCGGTGCACCACCTCCTCGTCGCCGAAGCGCCTCTTGCCGAGGGCGATCACCTCGTGGTTGCCGAGCAGGGGGTGCACGCCGCCGCCGGCCGCGGCCGCCTCGTCCGCCAGCCGACGCACGAGCGCGATCACGCCCAGGCCGTCGGGACCGCGGTCGAGCAGGTCGCCGAGAACCCACAGCCGCGCCTCGCCACCCGACCAGCGGCCGTCGTCACCGACCAGTCCCGCGGCGCGCAGGGCAGCGGTGAGCTCCGACAGGTGGCCGTGGGGATCGCTGGTCGCGAACGTCGCACTCACGCTCCGACCGTATGCCGTCACCCGCCGTGGGTATCGTTGAAGCATGAACGACACGGCCAGCTACACGACCAAGGGCAAGCCCTTCGAGCGCGACATGACCTACCTCCCCGACCGCATCCTGGCCGGGGACCGTTCCGCGGACCCGCTCGACGACGCCCACCCGAGCGGCTCCAAGGACAGCCCGCGCGACGTGCCCGTGTGGGACGTCGCCCCCGGTCGCTACCGCCTCGTCGCCGCCCGCGCCTGCCCGTGGGCCCACCGCTCGATCATCGTCCGCTCGCTCCTCGGCCTCGAGGACGCCATCTCGTGGGGCGCCCCCGGCCCGACCCACGACCAGCGCAGCTGGACCTTCGACCTCGACCCCGGCGGCGTCGACCCCGTCCTCGGCATCGAGCGCCTCCAGCAGGCCTACCTCGCCCGCCAGCCCGACTACTCCCGCGGGATCACCGTGCCCGCGATCGTCGAGGTCGAGTCCGGCAAGGTCGTCACCAACGACTTCCCGCAGATCACCCACGACCTCTTCTTCGAGTGGCGCGACCACCAGCGCGACGACGTGCCCGACCTCTGGCCGGCCGACGTCCGCGAGGAGATGGAGTCCGTGATGAAGCGGGTCTTCACCGAGGTCAACAACGGCGTCTACCGCTGCGGGTTCGCCGGCTCGCAGGAGGCGTACGACGACGCGTACGACCGCCTGTTCACCGCGCTCGACTGGCTCGAGGAGCGTCTCGCCGACCGCCGCTTCCTCATGGGCGAGGCGATCACCGAGGCCGACGTGCGGCTGTTCACGACCCTCGTCCGCTTCGACGCGGTCTACCACGGCCACTTCAAGTGCAACCGCAACAAGCTCACCGAGATGCCGAACCTGTGGGGCTACGCGCGCGACCTGTTCCAGACGCCCGGCTTCGGCGACGAGGTCGACTTCGAGCAGATCAAGCGGCACTACTACGTCGTCCACACCGACATCAACCCGACGCAGATCGTGCCGGCCGGACCCGACGAGTCGGGCTGGACCACGCCGCACGGCCGCGGCTGAGACGCGCGCGAGCAGCGGCTCGCGCGCGCCCCCGGGAGACCCCTCCAGATTGGTGCTGCACGGCCTCGGCCGATACGTTGAGCACCACCATGTGGTCGGGGTCACACACGCCGACGACCACGAGATCGAGCCGTCGGCGTCCGGCGATCCCGCGACTGCCGCTAGCTGTTGAAGGAGAGTGCGTTGTCCGAGCCTGCCTCCCCCCGGAGTGACACCTTCGGCCCCGACCTGGCGGAGGTCTTCGGACCCGCCCAGTCCGACGGTGGCCCCGACCTGGTCCAGCTGCTGACGCCCGAGGGCGAGCGCGTCCACCACCCCGAGTTCGACCACGACTTCTCGGCCGAGGAGCTGCGCGGGCTCTACCGCGACATGGTCCTCACCCGCCGCATCGACGTCGAGGCGACCGCGCTGCAGCGCCACGGCGAGCTCGGCATCTGGGCCCAGCTGCTCGGCCAGGAGGCCGCGCAGATCGGCGCCGGCCGCGCCCTGCGCCCGCAGGACTACGTCTTCCCGACCTACCGCGAGCACGGCGTCGCCTACTGCAAGGGCGTCGACCCGCTGCGGCTGCTCGGTCTCTTCCGCGGCGTCGACCAGGGCGGCTGGGACCCCCACGAGAACAACTTCGGGCTCTACACGATCGTCATCGGCGCGCAGACCCTCCACGCCACCGGCTACGCGATGGGCATGCAGCGCGACGGCGTCGTCGGCACCGGCGACCCCGAGCGCGACTCGGCCGTGATCGCCCACTTCGGCGACGGCGCGTCCTCGCAGGGCGACGTCAACGAGGCGTTCATCTTCGCCGCGTCCTACAACGCCCCCGTCGTGTTCTTCTGCCAGAACAACCAGTGGGCCATCTCCGAGCCCATCGAGCGGCAGACCCGCATCCCGCTCTACCAGCGGGCGCTGGGCTTCGGCTTCCCGGGCATCCGGGTCGACGGCAACGACGTGCTGGCGACGTACGCCGTCACGCAGGCCGCGCTGCAGCGCGCGCGTGAGGGCAACGGCCCGTCCTTCGTCGAGGCCTACACCTACCGGATGGGCGCGCACACCACCACCGACGACCCGACGCGCTACCGGCTCAACGACGAGCTCGAGCACTGGAAGCTCAAGGACCCGATCGAGCGCCTCAAGGTCTACCTGCGCCGCAACGGCCTGGTCGACCAGCAGTTCTTCGACGACCTCGACGCCGAGGCCAAGGAGATGGGCCACCACCTCCGCGAGGGCTGCAAGGCCCTGCCCGACCCGAAGCCGCTCGACCAGTTCGGCTACGTCTTCAGCGAGATGACCGACGAGATCGCCGCCCAGCGCGACGAGTTCGCCGCCTACCTCGCCTCGTTCGAGGGGAGCCACTCCTGATGAGCACCAGCCAGAAGATCACCCTCGCCAAGGGCCTCAACATGGGGCTGCGCAAGGCGATGGAGGACGACGACAAGGTCCTGCTCATGGGTGAGGACGTCGGCAAGCTCGGCGGTGTCTTCCGCATCACCGACGGCCTGCAGAAGGACTTCGGCGAGGACCGCGTCATCGACAGCCCGCTCGCGGAGTCCGGCATCGTCGGCACCGCCGTCGGCATGGCGCTGCGCGGCTACCGCCCCGTCATCGAGATCCAGTTCGACGGCTTCGTCTACCCCGCCTACGACCAGATCGTGTGCCAGGTCGCGAAGTACACCTACCGCTCGCAGGGGAAGGTGAAGATGCCGATCGTCATCCGCATCCCCTTCGGCGGCGGCATCGGCGCGGTCGAGCACCACTCCGAGAGCCCGGAGGCGCAGTTCGCGCACACCCCCGGCCTCAAGGTGGTGGCCTGCTCCAACCCAGTCGACGGCTACTGGATGATCCAGCAGGCCATCGCCCACGACGACCCGGTCATCTTCCTCGAGCCCAAGCGGCAGTACCACGCCGACAAGGCCGAGCTCGACGAGTCCGCGACCCCGGAGCCGCTGTTCACCTCGCGCGTCGTCCGCGCCGGCACCGACGCGACGGTCCTGGCCTACGGCCCGACGGTGAAGACCGCGCTCAAGTGCGCCGAGGCCGCCGCGTCGGAGGGACGCAGCCTCGAGGTCATCGACCTGCGCACCCTGTCCCCGCTCGACATGGCGCCCGTGCTCGAGTCCGTACGCCGCACCGGCCGCTGCGTGGTCACCCACGAGGCGCACGTCAACCTCGGCATGGGTGCCGAGCTGGCCGCCCGGATCACCGAGGAGTGCTTCTACTCCCTCGAGGCCCCGGTCCTGCGCGTCGGCGCCTTCGACACGCCCTACCCGCCGTCGCGGATCGAGGAGGAGTACCTCCCCGACCTCGACCGGGTGCTGGACGCCGTCGACCGCACCTTCGCCTTCTGAGGAGACCACTGATGTCCGAGTTCCTTCTCCCCGACGTCGGCGAGGGCCTCACCGAGGCCGAGATCGTGGCCTGGAAGGTCAAGGTCGGCGACACCGTCGAGATCAACGACGTGATCGTCGAGATCGAGACCGCCAAGTCGCTCGTCGAGCTGCCGTCGCCCTTCGAGGGCACCGTCCTGGCCCTGCTCGTCCCCGAGGGCGAGACCATCCCGGTCGGTACGCCGATCATCTCGATCGGCGCGCCGGGCGAGGCCCCGGCCGCGCCGGCGCCCACCGAGCAGACCGAGTCCGACCCCTACCTCGGGATGGCCGAGAAGGCCGGCGCGGCCGAGGCCGCCCAGGTCGACCCGGCCGACATCGACCTGTCCAACCCGGCGGCGTCCGGCTCGATGGAGGGCGCGTCCCTCGTCGGCCGGATCAAGGCCGAGCGCGGGCCGATGCGCCGCGCCCGCCGCGGCTCGGCGTCCCCGAGCACGGAGGCCGGCGCCAACACCCAGATGCAGGTGCAGGGCGCCTTCTCGCCCGGCGGGGCCCAGTCCGACGAGGTCATGCCGGCCGACGAGTCGCCGGTGCCCGCCGTCGACCAGCGGCCCGCGCCGCAGGCGGCTCCCGCCGAGGCGCTCGTGCCCGCGGCCGCGCAGGACCCCGGCGTCGTGCGTACGCTCGCCAAGCCGCCCGTCCGCAAGCTCGCCAAGGACCTCGGCGTCGACCTGTCGACGCTGACCGGCTCCGGCCCGTCGGGCTCGATCACCCGCGACGACGTGCAGGGTGCCGCCAGCGGCGGCGGCAGTCGTACGCCCGTCCCGGCGGCGGGGGCCGACACCCCCGGCGCGTCCTATGGCGGGTCGTCGCAGCGCGGCCTGACCAGTGGCAGCCACGCCGGCGAGCGCGAGACCCGCGAGCCCATCAAGGGCGTGCGCAAGATGATGGCGACGGCGATGAGCCAGTCGGCCTTCACCAGCCCGCACGTCACCGAGTGGGTCACCGTCGACGTGACCGCCACGATGCAGCTCGTCGAGCGGCTCAAGGCGCGTCGCGAGCTCCGCGAGGTCAAGGTCGGGCCGCTGCTCGTCCTCGCCCGCGCGGTCATCCTGGCGATGAAGCGCACGCCGGAGATCAACTCCTTCTGGGACGAGGCCGCGCAGGAGGTCGTCCACAAGCACTACGTCAACCTCGGGATCGCGGCCGCCACGCCGCGCGGCCTCGTGGTGCCCAACGTCAAGGACGCCGACTCGCTCTCGCTCACCGAGCTCGCGGCGGCGCTGGCCGAGCTCACCGCCACCGCGCGCGACGGGAAGACCCAGCCGGCGGAGATGGCCGGCGGCACCTTCACGATCACCAACGTGGGCGTCTTCGGCGTCGACGCCGGCACGCCGATCATCAACCCCGGAGAGTCCGCGATCCTGTGCTTCGGCGCGATCAACAAGCGGCCGTGGGTGGACGAGGCCACCGGCGAGATCGTCGTGCGCGACGTCACCACGCTGGCACTGTCGTTCGACCACCGCCACATCGACGGCGAGAAGGGCTCGCGCTTCCTCGCCGACGTCGCCGGCATCCTCCACGACCCGGGGACGGCGCTGCTCTTCTGACCGGCTCGGTATCTAGGGACGACATGGTGGCCAGAACCCGGTCACGACGACCACGTCGTCCCTAGATACCCCACGGACGGGGCGCCCGCCCCGGTCGTCGCCTCAGCGGGCGTGCCAGGCCGCGAGGACCTCGGCCTCCCGCTCCGCCGGGAGTGCGTGGACCGGCGTGTCGAGGCAGCCGGCCGCGGTGTCGGCGATCGACCGCAGCCGCAGCCCGGCGGCCTCGGCCGGCCCGGGATCGTGCGCCAGCATGCCGTCGTGCTCGGGCCGCGGGAGCCAGAGCGGCAGCGAGCCCTCGCCGGCCCACGGCTCGACGCCCTGCTCGGCGAGGAAGTCCTGGTCGACCCACGTGAGGTGCGGGTCGTCCGCCCCGACCCCGGCCGCCACCTCGGCGAGCAGCTCGGCGAACGGCACCGGCCGGCCGACCGCGTCGTACGCACCGGTGGTCTGCGCGTCGGCGAGGTCGAGCAGCCACGCCGCGAGGTCGCGTACGTCGATCACCTGCACCACGTCCTCCGGCCTGCCCGGAGCGAGCACCTCGCCGCCGCGCGCCAGCCGCTGCGGCCAGTAGGAGAACCGGCCCGTCGGGTCGCCCGGTCCCACGACGAGGCCCGGCCGGGCGACGACCGACGACGTCGCGCCGGCAGCGACGATCCGTTCGCAGGCGACCTTCATCCCGCCGTACGCCTCCGGGTCGACGGAGAGGTCGACGTCCTCGTCGATCGGCTCCGCGAGCGGCTCCGTCGCCGGGGACGAGCTGTCGGCGTAGACGCTGATCGTCGACACGAACACCCAGTGCGCATCCGGCAGCGCCGCGACGGCGCTGCGGGCCTGTGAGGGGAGCCGGGTCACGTCGACGACCGCGTCCCAGGCGCCGTCGGCGACCTCGGGAGGTACGCCGTCCGCGCGGTCCCAGTGCAGGTGGCGGGCCCCGTCGGGCACCGTCCCCGACAGGCCGCGGCACGCACAGGTGACGTCCCACCCGCGGGCGACGGCCTGCGCGGCGGTCTCGCGGGAGAGGAAGCGGGTACCGCCCAGCACGAGGAGCCTCATGGTCGCCACTCCAGCGCACGCCACCCGGTCCGGCAAGGGGGTTCCGCTGTCGGCAGAACCGGTGGACCCACCCCTTTGTGGGTACGCCGGTGCGCTGCGACAATGAGCGCTCCACGACGTGTGAGAGGAGTGGGCGGGCATGTCCTCAGGTGAGCCCACCACCGCCGCCCTGCTCGCGAGGGCCCAGCAGGTCGCCGACCAGCTGGTCGGCGAGGCCCGGCAGGAGGCCGAGCGCCTGACGGCCGACCTCGCGTCGCTGCGTGAGGAGACGCGGCTGCTCAAGGCCGAGGCCGAGCGCGACCGCGCCGAGGCCGGCCGGGCGCGCAGGCAGGCCGAGGAGGTGCTCGCCGGGGCGTCCGAGGAGGCCTCGACCATCGTCGTCGACGCCAACGAGCAGGCCGCCCTCCTGATGTCCTCGGCCGGCGCCGCCCGCGACGAGCAGGTCGAGGCGGCCCGCACCGAGGGCGAGAAGCTGCGTGCCCAGGCCGCCGACGACGTCGCCGCGATGCTCGCCGAGTCGCAGGCGCTCCGCGACACCGCCGCCAGCGAGAAGGACGAGCTGCTCGCCGGGGCGCGGGCCGAGGCGGAGTCCGCCGTCGCCGTCGCCCAGGACGCCGCCGCCCGCCTCGTCGAGGAGGCGCGCACCTCCGCCCGGCAGCACCTCGAGACCGCGACCGCCGAGTCCGAGTCGCTCCGCGCCAGTGCCTCCACCGAGTCGGCCCGGATGCGCGACGAGGCGGCGCTCCACGTCGAGGAGCTGCGGCGTACGACCGGCGCCGAGGTCGACCGCATGCGCCGGGCGGCGGAGGAGACGCTCGCCAGCGCCCGGGCCGAGTCCGAGGAGCAGCTGCGCCACGCGGCTGAGCAGACCGAGTGGGCCACCCGGACCGTCGAGTCGGTGCTCGCCGGCGCGGCGACGGAGGCCGCCTCGATCCGCAAGGCCGCGCACGACGACGCCGGCGCGCACGCCCGACTCGTCCGCGAGCGCGTCCAGGGCGTCATCGCCACCGTCAACGCCCGGATGGCGCTCGAGCTCGCCGAGGCCAAGCAGCGTGCCGAGGAGGTCACCCAGGCCGCCGAGCACGCCGCCGGCGAGCTGCGGTCCGAGGCGAGGCTGGCCCTCGAGCAGGCGCGCACGGAGGCCGAGCGCATCGTCGCCGACGCCACCGACGAGTCCGAACGCGCCGTCGAGCGGCTCGAGCGCCGGCGCAGCGAGGCCGAGTCCGGAGCGGCGAGCCTGCGCGCGCTGGTCGCCGAGGAGGTCACCCGCAGCCGTGCCGACGCCGCCGAGGAGCGGCGCCGCGCCCGCGAGGAGTCCAACGCGCTCGTGGCCGAGGGACGCGCCGAGGCCGACCAGCTGCGCGAGAGCGCCCGTCGCGCGCTCGAGCGGGCCCGGACGGAGATCGCGCAGCTGCAGGAGCAGCGCGACGGCATCGCCGCGGAGCTCGGCCAGCTCTCCGGGGTGATCGCGGCGCTCTCGGTCCCCGAGCAGGCGCACCCCACGGGCCCCGCCCCCACTGCCACCCCCACCCCACCCGAGTCCTCGTCACCCCACCAGGAGACCCCCGATGCCTGAAGAGATGTTCACGACCGTGCGCCGTGGCTACGACCCGGCCGAGGTCGAGCGTGCCGTCGCCCAGGCCCAGCGCGAGACCGCGGAGCTGCGCCAGCGCCTCGAGGCCGCCGAGCAGGCCGCCGAGCAGGCGCGCGGCGAGGCCGCCGCGTCTCGCGACGCGCTCGTCTCCCGGGAGGCCCAGGAGCCGGAGCAGCCGACGTTCGCCCACCTCGGTGACCGGGTCGGGCAGATCCTGTCGCTCGCCGAGGCCGAGGCCGCCGAGATCCGCGACCGCGTGCTCGGTGAGGTCGAGACCCTCCGCAAGGAGGCCGAGCAGGAGGCGGGGGCCGTGCGCGCCGACGCCGACCGCTACGCCGAGGAGACCCGTCGCGACGCCGAGGCCGAGGGTGTCCGCGTGCTCGCCGACGCCCGCAAGGCCGCCGACGGCGAGCGCGACGCCGCCGAGCGCGACGCCTCCGCCCGCCGCGCCGAGGCCGAGGCCATCTACGAGGACCAGCGCGCGAAGGCCGCCCAGGCCGCCGCCGACTTCGAGACCACGCTCGCCGAGCGCCGGCAGAAGGCGACCGCCGAGTTCCAGGCGCAGCAGGCTGCGACCCAGGCCGAGCTCGACGCGATGGCCGCGCGCAACAAGGACACCGAGGCGACCCTCGAGCGCAACCGCGTCGAGGCCGAGCAGCGCATCGCCCGGATGCTCGCCGAGGCCGAGGAGCGCTCCACCACGATGGTGAGCGAGGCGCGGGCCTCCGCCGACCGCGTACGCGCCGAGTCCGACCGCGAGCTCGCCGCCGCCGCGCAGCGTCGTGACAGCATCAACGCCCAGCTGTCCAACGTCCGCCAGATGCTCGCCACCCTCACCGGCACCGTCCCCGGGATCGCATTCCCGGGCGAGCCGGAGCCGGCTCCTGTCGCAGCCCCGTCCGCCGCCGGCGACGCGCCGGAGGGCGAGCCGGAGGCCGTCACCGAGGCCGAGGTCGTCGAGGCCCAGGACGAGGCCGCCGCCGAGGCTGCGGAGCTCGCGGACGGGGAGACCTCCGAGGAGCGGTGAGTGAGGCACGTCCTGAGGGCGCGGAAGGTGTCTCACGCACCGCTGGGGTCGGCGACGCGCTCAGGCCTTCGGCACACCCGGGTCGGGCGTACGGTCCCCGGTGATCCACCCGTCGAAGAACGCGCTCAGCTCGCGGCCGGTCTCGGCCTCCCAGTGGTCGTAGACCTGCTCGCGGGAGGCGGAGGTGTTGTCGTTCTCGGCCAGCCATGACCGGGCGATCCGGTAGAACTCGTCGTCACCGAGGTCGGTGCGCAGCTCGTTCCACATGAGCGCCGGCGTGTAGTAGATGTTGGAGCCGCCGAACTGCTGCGGGTCGTACGCCCCGGGCGGGCCGTACTGGTCGCGCAGCTGCTGGTCGACGGCGCGCGCCGACCCGAGGTTCTGCTTGAGCGGGCGGATGTCGTGCTCGTCCTCGTAGATCCACTGCAGGAGCATCGTCATGCCCTCGTTGAGCCACACGTCGCGCCAGTCCGACGGGGAGACCTGGTCGCCGTACCACTGGTGGACGATCTCGTGCGCGACCACCTGCGGGGAGAAGACGTAGTCGTTGGTGCCGAGGGTGACCATCGTCTGGGTCTCCATGGCGCTCATCGAGTCGGTGACGACGAGGCCGAGGGAGCTGAAGGGGTAGTCGCCCAGCTTCGTCTCGATCCAGTCGACGGTGGCCGCCGCGGTCTGGATCGAGTCCAGCGGCCGGGTCAGGCCGCGAGGGGTCCAGTAGTCGACGCGCAGCCCGCCGGCGGAGGTGTTGCTGCTGTGGGTGTAGTCGCCGATGGCGACCGTGACGAGGTAGGACGACGCGGGCTCGATGAGCTGCCAGGAGGTCGTCGTGCCGCCCTCGTCCGAGGTGAGCTCGGTGAGCACGCCGTTGGCGATGCCGGTCCACTGCCGTGGCGCGTGGACGGTGATGTCGTAGAGCGCCTTGTCGGACGGCTGGTCGTTGACGGGGTACCACGTGAAGGCGCCGTAGGGCTCCTGCATCGTCCAGACCTCGCCGGTGTCCGTGATCGTGAAGCCGGTCTGGGAGAAGTCGCCGCGCGTGGTGGGTGCGGGCGTGGGGGCGGGGGTGCCGACGTAGTCGACGGTGAGCTCGTACTGCCGGTCCTGCTCGACCGGCGCCCGCAGCACGAGGTCCTTGCCGCGCCGGGCGACGTCGACGGGCTCGCCGTCCAGGGTCGCCCGGAGCACCCGCAGCGGACGGCCCAGGTCGAGCTGGAACCGCGGCGCCGTGCGCGTGGCGCGGAAGGTGATGACCGCGGTGCCGGTGAGCCGCTCCGGCCCCGGCTCCCACGTGAGGTCGAGGTCGTAGTGGAGGGCGTCGACGCGCGGGTCGCCGACCGCGGGGTAGACGCTGTCCTCGACCGGCGTCGAGCGGGCGAGGTCGAGGTCGGGCTCGACCCGGTCGCCGACCACGGGCGCCGAGGCGGGGGCGACGGACTCGTCGTCGCCGGGCGCCGCGCTCGCCGTCGGCGTCTCCAGGCGGGTGGGGCCGCCGGCCTCGCTCGAGCACCCGGCGGCCGCGGTGAGGACCAGGGCCAGCGCGACGCCCGCGCGCGCCGGCCGCCGGGTCACCGCTCGCCCCGCAGCAGCGGTCGCGCGAGCTTGCGGCCGTGGTGGATCTGCGCCTTCACGGTGCCGAGCGGCGCGTCGACCAGCTCGGCGATCTCGTCGTACGGCAGCCCGTAGACGTCGCGCAGCAGCAGCGGCTCGACGTACTGCGGGTGCTCGCGCTCGATCGTGTCCATCGCCTCGAGCAGGTCGAGACGGGTGCCGGCGATGACGCTCGTCGTGCGCGGGTCGGGCCGGTCGTGCGCGCCGTCCTCGAAGTCGGTCGGCGTCGCGAGGTTCTTGAGGCGACGGTACGTCGTGCGCGCGCTGTTGACCGCGACGATGTGCAGCCACGTGGTGAACCGCCCGCGCCCGCCCCAGGTGCCGATCTTGGTCGCGACGTTGAGCATCGCCTCCTGGCACGCGTCCTCCGCGTCGCCGGAGTAGGGCAGGACCCCGCGGCAGATGTTGAGCACGCGGGTGCGCACCGCGGCGAGCAGCATCTCGAGCGCGTCACGGTCCCCGTCACGCGCACGACGTGCCAGGTCGTCGATATCGTCGGGCGCCAAGGCGTCCCGGTCCCCCGGATAGTCCACGCCTGCACGATAATGCCCGGGTGTCCGCTCCCTCTCGCCTCGGTCGGTACCCGGTGCGTCGCCGCATCGGGTCCGGGGCCTTCGCGACGGTCTGGCTCGCCTACGACGAGCACCTCGACTCCGCGGTCGCGATCAAGGTCCTCGCGGACAACTGGACCACCGACCTGCACATCCGGCAGCGCTTCCTCGAGGAGGGGCGCTTCCTGCGCAAGGTCGAGTCGCCGCACGTCGTGACCGTGTACGACGCCGGGGAGCTCGCCGACGACCGGCCCTACCTCGTCATGGCGTACGCCGACCAGGGCACGCTCGCGGACCGCCTCGAGCTCAGCCCGCTGGAGCCGTCGCAGGCCCTCACCGTCCTGTCCCAGGTCGGCAAGGGCCTCAGCGCGCTGCACGACCGGGGCGTCCTGCACCGTGACGTGAAGCCGGCGAACGTGCTCTTCCGCACGGTCGAGACCTCCCGCGGCGCCCAGGTGATCGCGATGCTGGGCGACCTCGGGCTCGGTAAGGCGATGGACATGTCGTCGCGGCTCACCATGGTGGGCGGCACGCCGACCTACGTCGCCCCCGAGCAGGCGCTCGGCGAGGGGCTCGACGCGCGCGCCGACCAGTACTCCCTCGCCGCGCTCACCTACTACCTGCTCGCGGGACGCCAGGCGTACGACCACGCGTCCCTGTCGGCCGCCGCGAACCCGTCGCCGCCGCCACCGATGGGGATCGACAACCCCGAGGCCGAGGAGGTCGTCCGGCGCGGCCTGGCCAAGGACCGCGAGGACCGGTTCCCCGACGTGGAGTCGTTCGTCACGGCGCTCGTGGAGGCCATGGGCGGCCAGGCCGACGACGCGCCGCAGGCGTGGATCCCCGCCGACCCCGACCTCACCCAGGCCGCGGCGCGACCCGAGCTGACCGGGCTGGCCAGCGACCTACCGGCGACCACGACGCCCGACCGTCGCCGGCGCCGGTGGCCGTGGATCGCCGCGGCCGTCCTCGCGCTCGCCGCCGGCACCGGTGCCGGCTGGGCGGCCGAGCGGGCCTCGACCTCGGAGCGCACCATCGAGGACGACCTCGGGTTCTTGATGGTCACGGTGCCGAAGGACTGGACCGCGCAGGTCGACCCCGAGCCGTGGACACCGGTCGAGGGCCAGCGCGAGCAGCCGGGCATCGCCGCCGGCAGCGCGCCCGGCTGGAACACCGCCGCGTCGCCCGCGCCGGGCGTCTTCCTGGGCCTGCTCCGCGGCGACAAGCTGCCGACCCGCGTGCCCCAGCACCCCGAGTGCGAGGGCAACCGCGACCCGGTCCTCGACGAGGACGACGGGGACCGGTCCATGACCGTCCAGTTCTTCGGCTGCCCCGGCGCGGACTACGTCTTCGAGCGGGTGGTCCAGGTCAACCAGAGCCAGCTGCTGTGGATCCAGATCCGCAGCGACAGCACCGGCACGGCCAACCGGGTCCTCGACTCCGTCGAGGCGTTCGGGGTCTGAGCCGGGCCTGACCGACCCGTCAGCCCAGCCGGATCCCCGCGCCCACGCGCGCGATCAGCTCGGCCATCCCGGCGTCGTCCACCTCGCGCCCGGTGACCGCGATCTCGACCTGCGCGTTGTCGGAGCCGGTGAGGTCCTTCCACCGCAGGTAGCCGTGCCGCAGGTGGTTGGCGGTGACGTACGAGAAGTGCAGGCTGTCGGCCGTCTGGCCCAGGACCTCGACGTTGCTCTCGTCCTCGCGGAGCTCGTCGATGCGCCGGTCGAGGGTCCAGTCGATCGACCGGCGGTTGCTCAGCACCTGCTCGACGCGCAGGACGTAGCCGAAGTCGGGCTGGTCCGGCGGGCGCCACTGCCACTCGTTGAGCGAGTTCTCGAAGAAGTCCCAGCCCTTCGGCACCGGCAGCGTCATCCGGAAGGCGCCACTGCCCACCGACTGGTCCACGAGCGGCAGCCCCTCGGCCAGGGCGGGTGTCGTCGGGTCGGGCAGGATCTCGGGGACGGGGTCGACCGGGAGGCTCGGGGACGTGGCCGCGACGGGTGCCGCCGCACCCGCTCCCGACGGGTTCGCCGCGGCCAGCCACGACGCGCCGAACCCCGCCGCGACGCCGACGAGGGCGAGCAGCGCCAGGAGTGCCGCCCCCCGCCAGCTCACGGCCGTCAACCCAGCCCCGACGGGGTGGGTGTGGTCAGCGGCCTGCCGCCCGCGCCCTGCATGCCGTCGGCGACCCGGCGGATCAGGTCCTTGGTGCCAGGGACGTCCATCTCGCGGCCGTGCACGACGATCTCCACGTCGGCCTGCCCGCTCGCGTCGAGGTCGAGCCAGCGCATGAAGCTGTGCCGCGCGTTGCCCTCGTTGCTGCGGTAGGTGTACTCCAGCGAGTCGGCCCCGCGGTCCTCGATCACCACGTCGTCCTGCTCGGCGCGCAGCCGCTCGATGCGGATGTCGATGGCGTCCTCGATGGTGATGTCCTGGCTCTGGATCTGCTCGATCCGCATGACGTAGCTGTTGTTGGACGTGCCGGGCTCCTTCCACTTCCACTCGTTGGTGGCGTTGGCGTTGGTGCTCCAGCCGGCCGGCACGGGGAAAGTGATCTCGAACTTCCCGGACCCGCGCGTGGTGGTGGTCATCTCGAGGTCCGGCTGCAGCGGCGGGTCGTCCGGGTCCGGGGCGAACGGCCGCGGCGCCTCGACGGGCATCTCCGGGCGCTCGGCCGGCAGGGGCGCGGGCACGCCCGACCCGATCGTGGTGTCGCGGCTCTGCGCGGACGCGGCATAGCCGCCCCCGGCGCCGATCGCCAGGAGCGCGACCAGCACCACGGGGCCCCTCCACTCCACGGGCCCATCATGTCAGCCGGTGCGGTGGTCTGGTCCACGGCCGCGACTGCGTGTGGCGGGGCCGGCGAGCGGCCGGGACGCGGACCTCCTAGCGTGGCCCCATGCTGATCCGGAACGCCCGCCTCGTCGCGGTCACCGAGCACGTGGCGGACCCCGTCGACGTACGCGTCCACGACGGCGTCGTGACCGAGGTGGGACCGTCGCTGGCGGCCGGGCCGGACGAGGTGGACGGGGCGGCCGGGCCGGACGGGGTGGACGAGGTCCACGACGCCGCGGGGCGCTGGCTGATGCCCGGCCTGTGGGACCAGCACGTCCACCTCGGGCAGTGGACGCTCGCCTCGGCCCGGCTCGACCTCGCCCCGGCGCGGTCCAGCGCGGAGGCGGTCGCGCTGGTCCGCGAGCGGCTGGAGGAGTGGCCTGACCTGTCCGTGATCGGGTGGGGCCACCGCCCCACCGCCTGGCCGGACAACCCGGCGGTCTCCGACCTCGACGCGATCGGCACCGACCAGCCGATCGTCCTGATCGCCGGCGACGGCCACCACGGCTGGCTGAACACCACCGCACTCCACATGCTCGCCCTGTCGTCGCGCGACAGCGTCGTCAGCGAGGCCGAGTGGTTCATGGCGTACGGCCGGCTCGCCACGGTCCTCGGGACGGACGGGACCGGGCCCGACGCCTACCGTCGCTCGATGGAGGCAGCCGCCGCGCAGGGCGTGGTGGGGCTGGTCGACCTGGAGTTCAGCGGCGGGGTCGCCGACTGGGCGGCCCGGTGGGCCGGCGGCGCGGACCTGCTGCGGATCCGGCACGCCTGCTACGCCGACGGCCTCGACGACGTCCTGGCCCGCGGCCTCCGCTCCGGCGACCCGCTCGCCGACGACCCCCGCCTCACGATGGGGCCGCTGAAGATCATCAGCGACGGCTCGCTCAACACCCGCACCGCCTGGTGCTGCGAGCCGTACGCCGAGAAGGCGGTGCCCGGCGCCGAGGAGGGGCAGCCGAACCAGAGCCCCGCCGAGCTGCGTGCCCTGCTGGCGCGTGCGGCGGCGGGCGGCCTCGAGGTGGCCGTCCACGCCATCGGGGACCGCGCCGTCGCCGAGGCGCTGTCGGCCTTCGAGGACACCGGCGCCCGCGGCGGCATCGAGCACGTGCAGCTGACGACGCGCGACGACGTACGCCGCATGGCGCGGCTGGGCGTACGCGCGAGCGTGCAGCCCGCCCACCTGCTCGACGACCGCGAGGTGACCGAGCGGCTGTGGCCCGGTCGCGCCGAACGCTGCTTCCCGCTGCGGTGGATGCTCGACGACGGCGTCGACGTCGTCCTCGGCTCGGACGCTCCCGTCTCGCCGCTGGACCCGTGGCTCGCGATCGCCGCCGCCGTCCACCGGGCCGCGGGCGACGACGAGCCGTGGCACCCCGAGCAGGCCATCACCGCCCGCGAGGCGCTCGCCGCCTCGACCGACGGCCGGGGGACCGTCGCGGTCGGCCACCCCGGCGACCTCGTCCTCCTCGACGCCGACCCGCTCGCCGGCGCGTCCGACCGCGCCCACGCCGAGCGGCTCCGGGCCTTCGCCGACCAGGTCGCCGTGACCTGGGTGGCGGGGGTGGTGGCGTACGCCCGCGCCTGATCGGCACATGAGCGGCCATATCGACACCTGAGCGGCCATATGGACGCTCCAGTCGGGAAATGGACGCCGCCGCGAACTCACGAGCCGATGTGGCCGCTCGTCGCACGGTATGTCGCCTCATGAGCGGCCACATGTCCGCTCATGACGGGAAATGGTCGGCGCGCCGGGCGTACGCCCCAGCTGCTGCAGTTCCTGATGGCCCACGTCCTCGCCGACCCCGCCGTGCAGCGCATCGTGCTGGAGCCCGACGTCGACAACGCGAAGTCGGTCGCGCTGATGGAGCGGATGAGCGCCGAGCTCGGGCCGGTCACCGAGGTCCCCGCGCCGATGCCGGACCTGCCGGCGAAGCGGGCGCAGTTCGCCTTCGTCAGCCGTCCGGCGGGCGCTCAGGCCAGCGCGAGGGTCGCGTCCAGCACGAACGCCGGGTCCTCCAGCTGGTCGCCGTAGACCTCCCGCAGCTGCTGGACCCGGTAGCGGACGGTCTGCGCGTGGACGAAGAGCTCCTCGGCGACGGCGTCGCGCCGGCCGTGGTTGAGCAGCCAGCTGCGCAGCGTGTCGGTGAGCTTCTCGGCCGTCGACGGGCGCAGGTCGGCCAGGGGAGCCAGCACGCGGGCACGGAGGTCCTCGCGGGCGGCCGGGTCGGCGGTGAGGACGAGCGAGGCGAGGTGGTCGTCGGAGTCGACGAGGCCCTCGAGGTCGAGGGCGGCGCAGCGCAGGGCACGGCGGTACGACGTCAGCGCGGCGAGCCAGTCGACGCCCGGGCCGACCACCGCGTCCGTGCCGCGCAGCGACCGCAGCAGCGTGCGGCGCGACGTCCGCGACCCCGTGCTCGGCACGAGCAGCAGGGCGTGGCCCTCGGGCAGGCCGGCGACGTCGTCGGTGGGCTGGAGGGTGCGCTGGTCCAGCGCGGTCAGCGCGTGGGAGACCTGGGACTCGGGCAGCACCACCGCGGTGAGGGCGCCGGGCGGCTCCCAGTCGGCGCGCTCGGCCGCGGCGTTCACCGCGTCGGCGGGGGCGGCGGTGAGCAGGGCGCGCGCGAGGCGCTCGAGGTTGCGCTGCCGCACGCGCCCGCTGCTCTCGAGCTCGTCGGTGTGTCCGGCGACCGACGAGGCGGACAGCTCGTCGATGTAGGCGAAGACCAGGCCGGCGAAGCGTGCGAGCTGGTCGGCGTCGATGCCCGCCTCGACCGCGGCCGCCGCCATGTCCTGCCACGACGTGCGGGCGCCGACGCGGTAGGCCGCGAGCAGCGCCTCGACGGTCCGCCCGCTGCGCGCCTCGCCGCGCCCGAGCTGGTAGGCGCCGTCCACGGCCGGCGCCCTCGGCGGTGCCGCGCCGTCCCGACGGGTGGCGAGGGTCAGGAAGCCGCCGAGCGCGAGCTGCACGGCGTTGCGGATGACCTCGCCCATCGGTCCGCTGAACGCACCGGCATAGCTCGGCACCTCCTCGATGATGGTCAGCACCACCCGGTCGGCCACCTCGACCAGCCGTGAGCGCAGGGCCTCGGCCACGTCGGGGTCGAGGGCGACGGCCGTCTGCAATTGTGTGGCGGGACGCACAGAGTGGGTGGCCATGCGGACTCCAGATCGAGGGATTGTTCGCTGCGAACAAAAGCATACGCCCGATTCACGTGCCGTGAGCAGGAACATCGGCCGCGGAACCGGGATGGTTGGTTCCATGAGCACGACTCTCGAGCCGCCGGTGCGTGGCACGCGCATGCGCGACCAGCTGGTCCGCGTGGCCGAGGCCGCCACCACGCCCTACCTCCCGTCCGACTTCATGGACCTCTTCGCCCCGCTCCGCTCGGGTGCCGACCTCCGCGGCCGGGTCGAGTCGATCCACCCGGAGACCGCCGACGCGGCGACGATCGTGATCCGTCCGGGCGCCGACTGGGCCGGCCACGTCCCCGGCCAGTACCTCCGCATCGGCATCGACGTCGACGGCGTACGCCAGTGGCGGGCGTACTCCCTCACCCACGGCCCGCGCCGCGACGGCCGCATCTCGATCACGGTCAAGGCCGTGCCCGACGGCCTGGTCAGCAACCACCTCGTCCACCGGGCCCGGCCCGGCACGCTCGTCCACCTCGAGCAGGCCGCCGGCGAGTTCGTGCTCCCGCCCGCGGGCGGCAAGCACCTCATGGTCACCGCCGGCTCCGGGATCACGCCGGTCATCGGCATGCTGCGCAACCTCTTCCCCAGCACCGACGAGGGCGTGCTCCGCCCCGAGCGCAGCGCGGTCCACGACATCGTCGTCGTCCACGTCGCCCCGAGCCGCCCCGACTCGATCTTCATCCACGACCTCGAGGCGCTCGACGCCGCCGGCGCCATCCGCCTCGTGGCGCGCTACGACGACGAGCACGGCGTCCTCGACGTCGACCGGCTCTCCGACCTCGTCCCGGACCTGGCCGAGCGCGCCACCCTCGCGTGCGGTCCCGCGGGCCTGCTCGACGCCCTCGCCGCGCATCACGACGAGGCCGGCATCAGCCTCACCACCGAGCAGTTCCGCACCGCCCGCGTCGAGCCCGGCGAGGGCGGCACGGTGGCCTTCGCCGACGGCACGACCCTCGACCTCGACGGTGCGACGCCGATCCTCGACGCCGCCGAGGACGCCGGCAAGCTCATGCCGAGCGGCTGCCGGATGGGCATCTGCATGGGCTGCGTCATCCCCCTGCGCGAGGGCAGCGTCCGCGACCTGCGCGACGGCGCCATCACCACCGCGGTCCCCGGCGAGAGCGGCGCGATCAAGGTGCAGACCTGCATCAACGCCGCCGCCGGCCCGTGCCACTTCGACCACTGACACCCGACCTCCCCGACACCCCCAGGAGAGCGACATGACGACCATCCAGAAGAAGGCCGTGCTCGGCCAGTCCAACCCGATCGCGCACCTCACCGAGGCCGACATCGAGCAGCTCGGCATCGAGCTCGACGCCATCCGCCAGGAGGTCCTCGACACCCGCGGCGCCGGCGACGCGGCGTACATCCGCCGGGTCATCGACGTGCAGCGCAAGCTCGAGCTCGGCTCCCGCGCGGTGCTGCTCTTCAGCGCCTTCCCGCCGGCCTGGGTCCTCGGCACCCTCGGCCTGAGCGTGTCCAAGATCCTCGACAACATGGAGATCGGCCACAACATCCTCCACGGCCAGTGGGACTGGATGCGCGACCCCAAGATCCACTCCAGCACCTGGGAGTGGGACATGGCCTCGCCCGCCGAGCAGTGGAAGCACAGCCACAACGAGCTGCACCACACCTACACCAACGTGATCGGCAAGGACAACGACCTCGGCTACGGCATCATGCGCGTCGACGAGGACCAGCCCTGGACGCCGGCCTCGCTCGCGCAGCCGATCTTCTGCTTCGTCAACGCCGTCTTCTTCGAGTACGGCATCGCGGCCTACGACCTCGAGCTCGGTGCCGTCATCGCCAAGAAGCAGACCAAGGAGCCGGAGTTCCGCCGCCGCGCCAAGCAGGTCCTCACCAAGATCCGCAAGCAGGCCACCAAGGACTACGTCGTCCACCCGGCCCTGTCGATCCCGACCGGCTCGTTCCTGCCGACCCTCGCGGCGAACTTCACCGCCAACGTCGTGCGCAACCTCTGGTCCAACTCCGTCATCCTCTGCGGACACTTCCCCGAGGGCGTCGAGACCTTCGAGAAGCGCTCGATCGAGGGTGAGACCAAGGGCGAGTGGTACGTGCGCCAGATGCTCGGCAGCGCCAACATCTCCGGCTCCAAGGCCCTCCACATCATGACCGGCAACCTGTCGCACCAGATCGAGCACCACCTCTTCCCCGACCTGCCGTCGAACCGCTACGCCGAGATCGCGCCCAAGGTGCAGGCCCTCTTCGAGAAGTACGACCTCACCTACTGCGCGCGCCCGATGCCGCAGCAGGTCGCCTCGGCCTGGCACAAGGTCATCCGCCTCTCGCTGCCCAACGGCTGGCTCGCCACGACCAACCGCAAGAACGCCCCCCAGCAGCTCGCCGTCCTCTACAAGATGGCCACCGGCGACCGCCGCACCCGTCGCCTGCTCGGCCGCAAGCTCGAGAGCGAGGCGCGCGCCAAGGCTGCGTGACGCTCGCCCGTACGTCGCACGAAGGCCCCCGGACATCCGGGGGCTTTCGTCTTTCCTGCACGCCGAGGTCGCATCGGTCGTAAGGTCTCCCCTGACGCAGCCGTGGGGGCTGCCTTCGTGGGGGTTGTCGGTGCGCACGCTGGTTCGTCCTGTCCTTGCTGGAGTCGTCGGGCTCTCGGTCACCATCCCGGCGGCGCTCGTGTCCACCCAGGTGCACGCCGCCGCCACTGGCGGCATCTCGGGAACCGTGGTAGCCGACGGCGGCTCGTCCCTCGAGGGGATCCAGGTGGCCGCCTACCGCTGGACGTCGGGGGCGTGGCAGACCATCGCCGGTGACCAGACCGACGCCGATGGCCTGTACGCGATCGAGAACCTGCAGCCGGGCACCTACCGCGTCGGGTTCACCGACCACTCGCGACGTCACTTCCCGGAGTTCTTCGACAACGAGAAGTTCGTGGACGTCGCCCGGGACGTGACGGTGGCGGACGGGGAGACGACACCGGACGTCGACGCCGGGCTGGCTCCGGCGGGCCTCATCGCCGGCACCGTCACCAAGACGAGCGGCGTGCCCGCTCCCGGCATCGAGGTCCAGGCCTACGTCTGGGACACGAGCATGGGACCCGGGTGGTGGCGAAGCATGGCCATGGCCACGACGGGCCCGGACGGGACCTACGAGCTGCGCGGTCTCGACACCGACAGCTACCGCGTGGGCTTCCGTGACACGATGAACGGCAGCCTGGCCGCGGAGTACTGGGACGACGTGGCGACCCGTGAGGCAGCCACCCCGATCCAGCTGGAGCGGGGGCAGCGGTTGCTCAACCGCGACGCCCACCTCGTCGCCGCGTCGCACATCACCGGTCGCGCGCTGGACAGCTCGGGCCTGCCCGTCGAGGGGCTTGCCGTCTCCGCGTACCAGAAGGACCCGACCTACGGGTACTGGACCACGGTCGCCTCGACGCGGACGAGCTCGAACGGCACCTACGACATCGGTCGTCTGGCGGCCGGCACCTACCGCGTCGGCTTCCGGCACGAGACCAACAAGTACCTCGAGGAGTACTGGCCCAGTGGTGCAACCCCGCAGTCCGCCGCGGACGTGGTGGTGGGGCCGGAAGCGAGCGTGGGTGGCAAGGACGTCGTCGTCGTACGACCGGCCAGTGTCTCGGGCGTGGTGACCTCGTCGACCGGGGCGCCGGTCCTGGGCGCGTACGTCTCGCCCCGGAGGTGGAACGAGTCCCAGCAGACCTGGGAGTTCATCAGCCTCCAGTACTCCCAGCAGACGACCAACGCCTCCGGACAGTACTCCCTGACGGGGCTCCGCCCGGGCCGCTACCGGCTGCAGTACTCCGCCTTCAACGGGTCGAGCCCGTTCATCCCTGAGTGGTGGGACAACCAGCAGCACGAGGCCGAGTCGACCGTGGTCGAGCTGGGCGAGGCGCAGGCCCTCGTCGGGCTGGCGACGGTGATGGAGAAGGGCTCGACCATCCGGGGAACCGTGCGACGCCCGGACGCGAGCCCGGTCGAGGAGATCGAGGTCCTTCCGTACCTCTGGGTCCCGCACCTCGCCGAGTGGCGCAAGCGGGACTGGGGCGGCTGGACCGACGAGGGGGGAAGGTACGAGATCACCTACCTCATGTCGGGCACGTACCGGCTGGCGCTTCGTCACGACGGTCAGGTCATCGGCTGGCTCGGCGGTTCCTCCCTGCAGACGGCGACCGACGTCGTGGTGGGCCCTGATGCGGCGCTGACGGGCAAGGACGGCACGGTGGACGTGCCCACCCCCGACCCGACGCCGACCCCCACGCCCACCCCGGTGCCCACCCCGGTGCCCACCCCGGTGCCCGCGCCGATCCCGACTCCGACCCAGACCAGCACCCCGACCACCACCCCCGCGCCGGACCTGGCATCGCAGCTCGGCGGCGTCGCGGAGGACCTGCGGGTGAGCGGCAAGCCGGCCGTGGGCAGGACGGTCAGGGTCACGGGGCTCGTCGCGCAGCTGCGGACGAAGGTCGGCTACCGGTTCCAGTGGTACGCCGGCAGCACCGCGATCAGGAAGGCCACCAGGCCCAGCCTCAAGGTCACCAGGGCCATGCGCGGCACGGTGCTGAAGGTGAAGGTGAAGGTCACCGCGGGCGGAAGCAGCAAGGCCGTCACGCTGAAGGTCGGCAAGGTCGCCTGATCCCGTCGGACAACTGGTCTGGACCTCCGTAGAAACACGGATGTATCAGGACGGCGACCCGAGCATCCTCTTCTTCGTGAGCACTCGACACAGGGGAGCAGGGATGAGCACGAACGGCACGTCGGGGAGCACCCGATGATCCGCATCGGTTCCGTGGGGGAGCCGGGCTACGACGCACGCGCCGACGTGGCGCGTCCGTCGGTGCCGAGGCCGCGTGCGCAGGCGGACGTGGGGTCCGCCGTGGGGGCGCAGGCCTAGCAGCACGCAGGGCCGGCGACACAGGGGATCGTCGGACCGGGCAGGAGCCGGGTGTCGGTGTGGGATCGGGGGATCCGCACCGGGGCCCGGCTCTCGTGCGTACCGGCGCGGTGCGGTGGGCTCACCCGTGGGGCCGTGGACGGAGCGCGCACGCAGGTGCATCCTTGGCCGATCTCCCCGGCACACCTCGGACGGGGCGAGGCACACGGGGGCACCATGGCTGGGATCCGGAACCTCATCGTTCGCGCGAGCGTCGCGTCCGTCGCGCTCGCCCTGGCGCTGGCGGGCGTCACCGCGGTCGTGCTGCCGTCCTCGGCGGCAGCGGGGGGTGGCTCGATCTCGGGCACGGTCCGCGCCGCCGGCGTCGGGCTGCCCAACCCCTACGTCTACCTCTACCAGCAGGACGGCCCGTCCTGGCGGGCCGTGCGGATCGGCGGCCACGTGCCGTTCGGGACCGCCGACTACGTCTTCGACGACCTGGGCCCCGGCACCTACCGCGTGATGGTGAGCAACCCGGGCGAGCCGTGGGTCGAGACCTTCCACCCCTCGGCCGACCTGCTCGAGAACGCGGCCGACATCGTCCTCGCCGAGGGCCAGGACGTCACCGGGAAGGACGTCGACCTCCTCCGCGAGGGGCGGGTGCGGGGCACCGTCTCGGACGCGGACGGCCGGCCGCTCGCCGGCGTCGAGGTCACCGTGACCGACACCGACCAGGCGACCCGCTACGTCGAGACCGAGACGGATGCCGAGGGACGCTACGAGGTCGGTCGGCTGACCACCGACGACTACGTCGTCCTCTTCGACGGCCATCAGGTCGGCATGGGCGCCGAGTACTGGCCGGACGCGCCGACGCGCACGCTGGCCCGACCCGTCGCGGTGGTGTCGGGCGAGGACGACGCCGGCATCGACTCCGTCCTGGAGCAGCCGGGCATCCTGCGCGGCACGGTGACCGACGCCCTGACCGGCGACCCCGTGGCGTACGCCGCGATCACCCTCTACGAGCTGCGGGACGGTGACTGGCAGGGCACCCGCTCCACGACGGGTACGGACGCCCGCGGCCGCTACGAGCTGAAGGGTGTCTGGGGCACCTACCGGGTGCTCGCGGTCGGCCCGGGCTACGACACGCACGGGTACGCCTTCCACCCGGACGTCCCGGACGTGGACGCCGCCGCCTCGGTGACGGTCCCGGAGGGAGGGTCCGCCGGCGGCGTCGACATCGCCCTCGCCAGGCAGCCCGGCACCTCGACGATCAGCGGCCGCGTCGTCGCGTCCGGCACCGCTGCGGCCGGGATGGTCGTCACCGCGGAGCTGCGGGTGGGCGACGACGGGTGGTGGAGGGCAGCGTCCGTGACGACAGCCGCGGACGGCTCCTACCGGGCCTACGTCGGCTATCCCGGCACCTACCGGATCAGCTTCACCGACCCGTCGGGCGACCTCGACGACCGGTGGTGGCGGGACCGGGTCTCAGCGGCGACCGCCACGCCCCTGGAGATCCCCCGGGGTGGGTCGACGGTGACCGGCATCGACGCCGAGATGGCCCCGGTGCCGGGCGGCGCGCTCGGCGGCGCCGTCACCGGGTGGGCCGACGAGCCCCTCGCCGACGTCGACGTCACGCTCTTCGAGCGGAGCACCATCACGTCCGCGTGGACCGAGGTGGTCACGGTCGGCACCGACGCCTCGGGCCGGTGGGGGGTGCCCGACCTCCCCGCAGGCACCTACCGCGTCGGCTACGTCGACGACTCCGACCGCCACGTCCCCGAGTTCCACCTCGACAGTCCCGACGTGGCGTCCGCCGAGGACGTCGAGGTGCGTGCCGGAGGCACGACGACGCTCAGCGCCACGCTCGCACCGGCCGACGGGTCCATCGCCGGCAGGGTCACGGGCGAGGACGACCTCGTCCCGATCGACGGCATCCGGGTCACGGTCTACGGCCCGGCCGACGGAGGATGGACCGCGCTCGACGAGACCGGCGTCGACGAGGACGGCGACTACGTCCTCGACGGCCTCGCCCCCGGTGACTACCGCGTCGGGTTCGAGGACGAGGCGGGACTGCTGGTGGGGGAGTTCTGGTACGACGCCCCCGCCCTCACCGCGGCGTGGGACGTGGAGGTCCTGCCCGGCGGGGAGACCGGCCTCTACTGGGCGGACCTGGCGTCGAAGGACGTGACGCCCACTCCCGAGCCCACGCCGTCCCCGTCGCCGTCTCCCTCGACGTCTCCCTCGCCGACGACCGGACCCGTGGCCTCGCCCAGCACCCCCACTCCGACGACGACGTCCACCGTCGCGCCCGCCCAGCCGGCCCCTGCGATCAGCAACACCGCGAGGCCGCGCATCGCCGGTACGCCCGTGGTGGGCCGCGTGCTCCGCGCCCGTCCCGGGGGTTGGTCGCCGTCCGCGGTCGTGCTGACGTACGAGTGGCGCGCCGACGGCAGGCGCATCCGGCGCGCCGACGGTCCGCGCCTGTTCGTGACGCGCACCCTCCTCGGCGCGCGGGTGTCCGTACGCGTCCGGGCCACGCTGGACGGTGCCGCCGACGTCGTCGCGCGGTCCCGGCCGGCGGCGAAGGTCACGCCGCGGGCCCGGATGTGACACGAGGACCTGGTCTGGACCGTCCCCCGAAGACTTGCCGCAGGCTTCCATTAGTAAAGGACGTCGGCCCGAGCCGTCTCCTAGCCTCGGCCGTGCGGTCCGTGGGGGACCGCGAGGGGGACGGAAGGGGTCCGGAGATGAAGCGCGAACGGGACAGTCACACGGTCGATCTCACCGGGCGCATCCAGTCGCTGGAGCAGTTCACGGGGTCGCTGGTCGCCCGCCCGCAGGTGGGGGGCGGCGACCGCGACGCCATCCCGATCAACGCCGCCCCGGTCTCGCTGGTGCCGCGGCCGCGACGCTCGCGCGTCTTCCTGCGCGGTGGCGAAGGGCACGGCGTCTTCGCCGACCTCACGCTCACCGCGCCGGTGCCCGACTGAGCAGCTGACCGAGACGTGTGACGCACGCATCGGGTGCGCCCCGATGTGCCTCCGACGAGGCGGGCGAGGGCTCACCTAGAGTCGCCCGGTGGTCTGGCTGCTCGGTGCGCTCGTGCTGGCCTGGGTTGCCTGGGGGCCGGTCGTCCTGCTCGTCGCGGCGGGCCTCCTCTGCGTCCCCCGCGTGCGCTGGTGGGTCCAGGACCGGGTCCACGTCAGTCGCCGCGTCGCGGCCTGGGCGGCGGGAGCCGTCGCCGTCCTGGCCGCCGCCGTGCTGGTGGTGCCCGACGGCTGGCTCCCGATCCCGCCGGCACCGGGCGTGTGGGCCGGACCCGCGTACGTCGGTCGCCCGGCGAACCCGCACGAGCTCGCGGCGAGCACGCTGCCGCAGAACCCCCACCGCGCGGTCGGCGACCCGGTCGACCGCCCCGGACCACTCGGGCGCCAGCCCGAGGTCGACACCGGCTGGTTCGGCCTGCAGCACTGCGGCCGGCTCGCGCTGGCCTCGTCGGGCTCCCTCGTCGCGCTGTGCACCTCGCGGTCCGGGCAGGTCGTGCGACTGGTCGACCCGGACTCGCTGCGCCCGACCGCGACGCAGGAGCTCCCCGAGCGACCCGACGGGTCGGCCTGCACCGGCGACAGCTACCTCGACGCAGCCGACCGCCTGGTCGTGGCCGCCGGCGACCGGGTGGTCCTCGCCGTCGGCACGGTCGAGGACGGGAAGCAGTCCCTCGGCGTCGACGCCACGTGGGACCTCAGGCCGTACGTCCCCTACGGCGACTGCGTCGTCGCCCTCGCGCCCGACTTCTCGGGACGCATCTGGTGGGCCTCGGCCGCCGGGCTGACCGGCACGCTCGACCCCGCCACCGAGCAGGTGGGGGTGATCGACCTCGGCGAGGAGGTCCGGCGCGGCATCGCCACCGACGAGGGCGGAGCGTACGTCGTCACCGACACCGCCCTGCACCGCCTGGCCGTCGGCGTCGACGGCACCCCGCAGCCCGTGTGGCGCAGCGAGTACGCCGGCGCCAGCGGGTCCGCCCCGGTCCTGCTGCCGGGTGGCGCGGTCGCGATCACCGACGAGGTCGAGGACCGGCTCGGCGTGGCCTTCCTCGCCCGCGACGACGGTCGCGTGCTGTGCCGGCAGTCCGTCTTCGATAAGGGCGACGGCGCCACCGCCAGCGACCTCGCCGTCGTCGGGTCCGGCGTGGTGGTCACCAACAACAAGGGGTACGCCTCGCCGCGCAGCGCGCTCCTCGGGTTCACCACGCAGGCCGGCATCGCGCGCGTCGACCTCGTCGACGGCGGGTGTGTCGTGAGCTGGACCAGCGACGCGGTGTCGCCGAGCGGCGGGGTCGTCGCGAGCCGGCCCAACGGCCTGGTCTACGCGTGGACCAAGCGGCCGTCCCTGACCGGGGTGAGCGCGTGGTACCTCACCGCCATCGACGCGACGACGGGCCGGAGCAGGTGGAGCGTACGCACGGGCACCGGGCTGCTGGCCGGGAACGACGGCTCGCAGGTGCTGATCGGCGCCGGCGGCACGGCCTGGGCCGGCACCCTCGCCGGCCTGGTCCGGGTGCGTGACCGCGGCTGACGACCGGGGCGGGCCTAGGGCCAGCGGAGGCCGACGGTCGCCTCGCTCAGCTCCCACAGGCGCCGCTGGGCGACCTCGTCGCGGGCGAGCGGGGTCGTGTCGACGATGCGCGGCGGGCCGCTCGCCTGGCCCGGACCGCCCGGGCCGACGTACGTGCCGCCCGGCAGGTCGGCGGTCGCCGCCATCAGCGTGGGCCAGGCCCCGGCCTCGGCCGACTGCGACACCGCGCGGACGGCCGCGTCCAGGATCGAGGAGATCCGCCCCTGGGTGGTGCCGAGCTGGCCGTTCACCACGAGGTGGGTGCCGGCGAAGCCGGGGTGCGCCGCCAGCGCCGTCACCGGCAGCCCGGCACGTCGGAGCCGCCGGTCGAGCTCGAAGGTGAAGAGCAGGTTGGCGAGCTTGGACTGCCCGTAGACCCGCCACCGGCTGTAGCGCCGACGCGCGCGCGGGTCGCCCAGCGGTGCCGAGTGCGCCAGGCGGTGGGCCAGGGAGGAGAGGTTCACGATGCGGCCGTCCCCGGACGCGACGACCTGGTCGAGGAGCAGGCCGGTGAGCAGGAACGGGCCGAAGTGGTTGGTCGCCATCTGCGACTCCAGCCCGTCGGCCGTGCGCCGGTGGGGGCTCGCCATGATCCCCGCGTTGTTGACCAGCAGGTCGATCGGCCCGAGCCGGGCGGCGTCGTCGGCGGCGGCTCGCACGGACGCCAGGTCGGCGAGGTCCACGACGACGTGCTCGAGCAGGGCGCCGGGCACCTCGTCCGTGATGGCCCCGGCTGCGGCGTCGAGCTTGGCGGAGGTACGCCCGGCCAGGGCGACGCGGGCACCGTGGCGGGCCAGCTCGAGCGCGGTGTGGAAGCCGAGGCCGCCGACCGTCGGTCCGGTGACGAGCGCGGTCCGGCCGGTCAGGTCGGGGATGTCGGCCGTCGTCCAGGTGGCCCCGCTCATGGGGTGACGCCCATCGACGAGACGACGCGTTCGCCGAGGGCGGCGTCGCCGCTCACCCGGACCTCGCCCGCCGCTGCGGGTGCGCGCCGGCCGCCGGCGAGCAGGACGAAGGTCTCGCGACGCATCGCGAGGGTCACGGTGGGATCGCCGTCCCCGGCGGTCCCGCGCCGGCCGCGGCCGTCGTCGCCGACCACCGCGGTGACCGGTGCGTGGCCGGCGACCTCGAGCCGGACGACGCTGCCGACGGGGGCCTGGGCGCGTTTGCCCACGATGAAGGGCAGGCTCTCCATCAGGTAGTCGGCCGTGTGGATCGCGGGTGCCGAGTCGAGGTTGCCCGGCGTGCCCAGCGCACGGCGTACGTCCTGCTCGTGCATCCAGACGTCCAGCGGCCGGTTGCGCAGGAGCAGACCGGTGGTCCAGCCGATCGCGCCGAAGGCACCGGGCGCGGGCGCGTCCGGGTCGGTCGGCGGGTCCGCGAGCAGCTGGGTGTGCCGGGCGGTCGTGGACTCGCGGATCTCGGTGATCAGGTCGTCCGGCGGCGCCTCCCGTCGTGCGACCACGCCCTGCTCGGTGAACTGGCCCATCGCCCCGCGGGCGTGCGGCACGACGCCGACCTCCACGTCGTCGTGGGGGCGTCCGGCCAGCAGCGCCTCGAGGTGCGCGGTGTGGGCGGCCACGGCACGCACGTCCCACCCGGGCAGGTCGGTGGGCGTCGACCACTGGTCGGGTCCGACGTGCTCGAGGACGCGGGTGAAGGAGTCGACCGCCTCCCACCAGATCGCGACGAGGGCTGAAAGGCGTGCGGCGTCGTTCTGCTCCTCCGGCATGGTGTGCAGCCTAGGGCTCACCCTCAGGGCGGGGCGCAGGGGCAAGGCCCGGTCAAGGTTCAGCCGTTCGACCACGCCGACGAGGCGAACGGCCTAGCGTCCGGGGCACCGACCGGGCCGACCAGCGGCACCGTGTCTCTCGAAGTGGGGATCCTCCATGCACGCACGTCTGCGTCGGCCTGCCGTCGCGCTCCTCGCCACCACGCTGGCCGCCGGCGTCCTCGGTGCCGCGCCAGCCGCGGAGGCCGCGGCCGTCGGCTCGATCGAAGGGGCCGTCACCGGCCCCGGGGGCGCTGCGATCCCCTTCGCCCAGGTCACCTTCTACGTCCTCGACCCCGCCACCCGTGAGTTCACCTGGTTCCAGGACGGATGGGCGCGGGCCGACGGCGAGGGAAGGTACTCCAAGGACCTCCCTGCGGGCGACTACCTCGTGCAGTTCAGCGACTTCCAGAGCGGCGACCACCTGACCGAGTACTGGGACGACGCCTACGACCGGGACGACGCGGACGTCGTGACCGTGGGCGCCGGCGACGAGAAGGTCGCCGACGCGGAGCTGGCCCCCGCTGCCCACGTCACCGGACGCCTGACCGGGCCGGGAGGGGCTCCCGTCGGCTTCACGACCGTGTACGCCTTCCGCCACATGACGACCGAGAGCGGCTTCGAGTACCACCAGCAGATCGGCGGTGCCCAGACCGACGCGAACGGCGCCTACGACATCGGCACGCTCGCCCCGGGCATCTACCGCATCCAGTTCGGCGACTCCTACTCCATGGGCGGCCAGCAGACCGACCACGCCACCGAGTGGTGGGCCGACAGGGCCAGCCTGGAGTCCGGCACCGACCTGGTCGTGCCGGCCGCGGGCCGAGAGGGGATCGACGCCGAGCTCGGGCTCGACTCCGAGGTGTCCGGCCGCGTCGTCGGCGCCGACGACACCGGCCTCGAGGGCGTCGTCGTCGGCGCTGCCCGCAAGATCGGCACGCAGTGGCACGTCGTGGCGACCACGCGGACGTCCGAGGACGGGACCTACCTCCTCGACGGTCTCCAGACCGGCACCTACCGGTTCGTCTTCAACGACTTCAGCAACGGCGAGCCGATCGTGGAGTGGTGGGACGACACCGCCTTCCGCGGCAAGGCGACCGCCGTGGAGGTGGGTCCGAACACCGAGGTCGAGGGCATCGACGCCGCGCTGGTCGCGGGCGAGCACGACGACGAGGTCGGTCTGACGGTGACCAACACCATCCAGCCCACGATCTCGGGCTCGCCGGTGGTGGGCTCGACGCTGACCGCGTCGACCGGCACCTGGAACCCGCAGCCGACGCAGTACTTCTTCGAGTGGTTCATCGACGGGGTCCCGCTCATGGGGCACTACGAGTCCACCTACGTCCCGACGGCGGCCGACGTCGGCAAGTCGATCTCGGTCCTGGTGACCGCGGGAGGCGTGGAGGACCACGCGTACGGGAACGCGATGTCCGCCTCGACCGCACCCGTTGCGGGCGCGCCGGTGATCGCCCCGCCGGCTACCTCGACGACCCCCGCGACGGGCCTGCCGACGACACCTCCGGCGACGACCGCGCCCACCGTCGACGTCCCCGCCGGCCTCGCCGCGGTCCTGCGGGGCGTGGACACCTCGGGCAAGCCCCGGGTGGGCAGGACGGTCAAGGTGACGGGTCTCGACACGCTGTTCCGCTCCACCACCGCGGTCTCCTACACGTTCCAGTGGTTCGCCGGGAGCACGAAGGTCAAGAAGGCCACGAGGTCGAAGCTCAAGGTCGTCCCGTCGATGAAGGGCACGAAGCTCGCGGTGAGGGTGACCGCGACCGCCGCATCGACCTCGAGGTCGGTGAAGCTCAAGGTCGGCCGGGTGTCCTGACACCCTCGCTGGACCTCGACCGGGACGGCGCAACCCACCCCTGCGGGGGTCGGGTTGCGCCGTCCGCGCGTCGGACGGCCCTACGCTGCCCCGAACGGACCACCTCACGAAGGAGACGTCATGGGTATCGGCATCGGCATCCTGCTGCTCGTCATCGGCCTGATCCTGCTGTTCGCCATCAAGGAGTTCCCCGCGTCCGTCCAGGAGGTCGTCGACCCCGGCACGGTCGGCTGGATCCTCGTGATCGCGGGCGTGCTGGCCCTCGTGCTGAGCCTCGTGATGAACAACCAGCGCTCCCGCACGACGCACGTCGAGGAGCGGCGCGACCTCTGAGGTCCGGCGTGGCAACCTTTCGGACCCGGCGCGCGTCTCCGTGTCCAGCGGGGCCGTCGGTGCCGCACGCCCGACAGGAGCAGCAGTGGTACGTCGTCTCGCCCAGGTGGTGCTCGCGCTCGCCGTGGCAGCCATCCCCGTCGTCGTCACGACGAGCCCCTCCGAGGCCCGGCCGAGCTACGGCCTGAGCGTGCCCTCGGTGTTCTCGCCCAACGGTGACGGCGTGCAGGACAGCGTGCGGGTGCGCTACACCGTGCCCGAGCCGACGAGGGTCCGCCTCGAGGTCTCCCGCGCCGGCCGCGGCAAGGGCCGGGTGGTGCGGAAGGTCGACCTCGGCTGGAAGGTCAAGGGCACCTACAGGTGGACGTGGGACGGCCGCAACGAGCAGGGCAACCGCATCGGCGAAGGCCTCTACCGCGTGACCCTGGCGCTCCCCGACGGCTCCGGGGTTGCGGGGGACCGCGTCAAGGCGGACACGTCCTTCACAGCGGAGCTGTCCTCACCCGTCCATGGCGAGCGAGGGGCGCGGGCCCGGGTCTTCCCCCGGTCGACCGAGGTCGCCGACGCCGTCGAGCTGACCGCGTACAGCGGGGAGAAGCGCCTCGAGTCCCTCCGCCTGGTCATCAGCAACGCCGTCGGCAAGGTCGTGCGCGACGCCGACGTCGACGAGCTGCTGCTCACCGGCGGCGGCTACCGGTACGGCTACGGCAGGACCGTGGCCTGGGCGGCGAAGCGTGGAGGAAGGCCGCTCCCCAGGGGCAGCTACACCGCCGTGGTCACCGGCCGCGACAAGGCCGGCAACACCGGCATGTCCGCGCCCCTGGAGGTGTGGGTGTCCGGTGACCAGCTGGTCTGGAAGGAGACCACGACCACGGTGACCCCGAGCGAGTCCCGGGTCGGCGTGTGCGCCTACACGACCGCCAACGGGTGCGGCGAGGACCACCCGTGCGGACAGGTCGTGCCGAGCGCGCTGTTCGAGGGCGGCCTGAGCTACCGGCCCGCCGCATGCGTGCCGGCCGACCCCGACCGCTCCGACGCGGCGACCTCCCGGCACATGCTGGAGGTGCCCGAGGCGGCGGGCGTCCGCGGCCTCGGCGCGGTCCGGGTGTCGTTCGTCGGCGCACCGACGACGGCGGGTGGGCCCGACACCGGCACGCTCTCGGTCCCCGGCACGACCACCTCGACCGTGCACGGCACGTCGGGTGAGTCGGCGTGGGTCGAGGGCCCCGCGTGGGGAGAGGGGCTGGTGGCCGCCTACAACGTGCCCCACCGCGCCCCGGCGGCCGTCTGGGACTTCGGGACGAGCGGCACCGACTCGGTCGACGTCGCGTCGTTCACCGTCGACGTACGCTACCTCGTGGTCGCCGACTGAGCCGCTGCGCTCAGAGCCAGCCGCGCTCATGGGCGATCCGCGCCGCCTCGCTGCGGGTCGTCGCGCCGGTCTTGCCGATGGCCGCCGACAGGTGGTTGCGGACCGTGCCCTCCGAGAGGTGCACGCGCGCCGCGATCGACGCGACCGGCGAGCCGTCGAGGGCGTACGTCAGCAGCTCGCGCTCGCGCCCGGTGAGCGGGCTCGGGCCGTCGATCAGCGACTCGGCCGCGAGGTCGGGGTCGATCACCCGCAGGCCGGAGTGGACCCGGCGCACGGCGTCGGCGAGCTGCCTGGCCGGCGTGTCCTTCACGACGAAGCCGGAGGCGCCCGCCTCGATGGCGCGGCGGACGTAGCCGGGTCGACCGAAGGTCGTGACGATCAGGGAGCGCACCCCCGGCAGCTCGCGCCGCAGTGCCTCCGCGGCGTCGATCCCGGTGAGGCCGGGCATCTCGATGTCGAGCAGGCAGACCTCGGCGTCCGAGGCGCGCGCCGCCTCCACGACCTCGTCCCCACGACCGACCTGGGCGACGACCTCGAGGTCGGTTTCCAGGTCGAGCAGCGCCGCGAGCGCGCCGCGCACGAGGGCCTGGTCGTCGGCGAGCAGCAGCCGGATCACGGAAGCCCCACCTCCACCCGGGTGCCCGGAGCGTCCGCGCGGACCGTGATCGTGCCGCCGGCACCCGACACGCGCTCGCGCATGCCGCGCAGCCCGTTGCCCTCGGCCCCGGAGCACCCCGTGCCGTCGTCGCTGACGGTGATGCCGTGCGGCCCGAGCTCGATGGTCACGGCCCGCGCCCCGGCGTGCCGCACCACGTTGGTGACGGACTCGCGCAGCACCCAGGCCAGGAGCGCGCGGTGGCGCGGGTCGGTGTCGGCGAGGTCGCCGACCACCGTCGTCGAGATGCCTGCGTCGGCGAGCACCCGCGGCGCGGCGGCCAGCTCGGCCTCGAGGTTGCCGGCGCGCAGGCCGCCGACGGTGGAGCGCACCTCTGCGAGCGCCTGTCGTGCGGTCGCCTGGATGGAGGCGAGCTCCTCCTTGGCCCGCTCGGGGTCGATGTCGATGAGCCGCGCGGCGAGCTCGGCCTTGACCGACAGCGCGGTCAGCGAGTGGCCCAGCACGTCGTGCACGTCGCGGGCCACCCGCTCGCGCTCCGACACGAGGGCGAACTCGCTGCGCGCGGCGTACGCCACCTGCTCGCGCTCGCCGAAGAGGCGCAGCATCACCCCGCCGAGGACGACGGGCCAGAGCATGAGGAAGAAGTAGGTGGGGTAGCCGTCGATGTCGAGCAGCGACAGCGTCGGCACGGCCGCCCACAGGCCGGCCGCCCACTTCCAGGCCGGGGCGGGCAGCTCGAGCGCCGAGAGGATCGCGAGGTAGGGCGTGAAGGAGATGACGCCGATGCCGATCACCGGCATGGTCGCGAGGGCGAGCGCGATCATGGCGGCCAGGCTCACCCAGGTGCTGTGGCGGTGGGAGTAGCCGAGCACGTTGGCGACCGCGAAGCCGGCGATGCACACCAGCGTCCCCACCTTGGCCGCCACCGGCGCGTCGGCGTCGACGGTGGCGGAGATGGGGAACGCCAGGAAGAAGAGCCAGATGGACGCGAACGCCCACCCCCACCTCTCCCAGGGGTTGGCGGGCAGCGCCGGGTCGCTCACGTCCGCGCCCGGCTGCGGCGTACGCCCCACATCGCCAGCAGGGAGAAGATCACGGTCCACGCGAGCACGTTAGCGACCGGGAGCCACAGCGGGTCCTGCTCGCCGGTCGGGAGGTAGCCCGACGTGAGCGGGAAGTGGGCGAGCGAGGCGTAGCCGTAGAGCGGGGTGAACCGGCCGATGTCGAGCATGATGCCGCTCATCGGCGTGAACAGCCCGCCGAGGAAGGCCATGATCACGATGAACCCCGAGGCGATGCCGGCCGCGTTCGCGCCACGGAAGACGAGGCTCACCGCGAGGCCGTAGATGGCGAACAGCGCCGACCCGAGCCACACGATGCCCGCGCCCAGCGCCCAGTCGGTCCATGCACCGCGCGCCCCTGTGGCCGCGCCGATCGCGAAGATCAGGCTCACCGGCATGGCGGCGACCACCATCGCCAGGCCCGCCTTGGCCACCACGAACGCCAGCGGTCGCATCGGGGTGAGGCCGAGCTGGCGACCCCACCCCATCACCTGCTCGGTGGCCGCGCTGCCGGCGATGCCCGTGGTCGCCGTCACCGCGCCGTAGCAGGCCATCGAGATCATGATGTACATCGCGACGTTGCCGCTGCCGACCCGGTCGTCGGACCCGAGGCCGAACACGAGGTACATGAAGGTCGGCAGGCCGACGATGAAGAACATGGCCATCCGGTCGCGCAGCTGGCGGCGCAGGTCGAGCCGGGCGTAGGTCAGCATGTCCGGCCTCGGCGCCGTGCGGGCCGCCGCGGCGGTGGTGTCGAGGGGGAGGGAGGCGGCGGTCATCGTGCTGCTCCGATCAGGTCGACGGTGCCCGGCTTGTCCGGGTTCTCCGGGATCTCCGGGTTCTCCGCGGTGAGCGCGAGGAACGCGGCCTCCAGGCTGGCGGCCGAGACCTCGACGTCGGTGACGCCCAGGGGCTCGAGCGCGCGGCGCACCTGCGCGAGCCAGGCGGGGTCGATGCCGTCGGCGCCCTCGGCGGAGGCGGGCGGGCGGAAGGTGACGGTGCGACCGCCGTACGCCGCGCGCACGTCGGTGGTCGCGGCGTCGTGGACGATCCGGCCGTGGTTCATCAGGACGGTCCGCTCGGCGAACTCGTCGGCCTCGGCGAGGTAGTGCGTCGCGAACACGATCGTCCGGCCGTGGGCCGCGTCGTCGCGCATCGTCTGCCAGAACTCCTGGCGCGCGCCGACGTCCATGCCGGTGGTCGGCTCGTCGAGGATGACGAGGTCGGGATCGGGGACGAGCGCGAGGGCGAACTTCAGCCGCTGCTGCTCTCCGCCCGAGCACGCCTCCACCCGGCGTCCGGCGATGTCGCCGAGGCGGGCGCGGTCGAGCACCGTGCGCACCCGGTCCGTACGCCCGTGCAGCGCGGCGATCGCGCGCACCGTCTCCTCGACCGTGAAGTCGTTGAGCAGGCCGCCGGTCTGCATCACCGCGGACACGCGGCCCAGGCGTACGGCCTCGGCGGGGGAGGTGCCGTAGACCTCGATCGTGCCGGTGTCCGGGCTGGTGAGCCCGAGCAGCATGTCGACGGTGGTGGTCTTGCCCGCGCCGTTGGGGCCGAGGAACGCGACGATCTCGCCCGGCGCGATGGTGAGGTCGACGTCGTCGACCGCGACGACGTCGGTGCCGTCGGAGGACCGGAACGCCTTGCGCAGCCCGGTCGCGTGGATGGCTGGTGTGGTCATGCCCCCAGCGTGGCCGCCCGCGGGGGCGCGGCCCTCACCGAAGTGTCACGACCTCCCCGTGACACCTGTCATCGCGCCGCTGCTGCTCCACCATGGGATGCAGACGAATGGGCACTTCCCTCGGTCGATTGACCTGGGGAAGTGCCCACTCACCGACATCCCATGGTGGAGCGCCAAGGGCAACGCCTCAGAAGGCGCTCTCGTCGAGGTCCATCAGGTCGAGGGTGATGCCCTCGGCGATGGCGCGCTCGGAGCTGATCCTCGGGAGGTTGGTCTGGGCGAAGAACTGCGCGGCGAGGACCTTGCCCTCGTAGAACGCCTTGTCCTTGCCGGAGACCTCGCCGCCGAGCTTGCCCAGTGCCACCTCGGCCTGGCGCAGCAGCAGCCACGCGCAGACGACGTCGCCGAGCACCATCAGCAGGCGCGAGGTGTTGAGGCCGACCTTGTAGATGTTGCGCTGGTCCTCGGCCGAGGACATGAGGTCGTTGATCATGTGGCCGACGATCGCGTTGGCGTCCTCGAGCGCGGTGGCGAGCAGGGCCCGCTCGTTCTTGAGGCGACCGTTGCCGGCCTCGGAGGCGATGAAGCCCTCGATCTGCTTCGCGAGGTGGCCGAGCGCCCGACCCTGGTCCTTGACGATCTTGCGGAAGAAGAAGTCCTGGCCCTGGATCGCGGTCGTGCCCTCGTAGAGGGTGTCGATCTTGGCGTCGCGGACGTACTGCTCGATGGGGTACTCCTGCAGGAAGCCGGAGCCGCCGAAGGTCTGCAGCGACTCGGTGCCCAGCAGCACCCACGAGCGCTCGGAGCCGTAGCCCTTGACGATCGGGAGCAGCAGGTCGTTGACCGCGGCGGCGAGACGGGCCTCGTCGGAGTCGGCGGTGCCGTCGTGCTCGGACACCATGACCTGGTCCTGCCAGGTGGCGGTGTAGAGAACGAGCGCGCGCATGGCCTCGGCGAACGCCTTCTGCGTCATCAGCGAGCGGCGTACGTCGGGGTGGTGCGTGATCGTCACGCGGGGGGCGGTCTTGTCGGCGGCCTGGGTGAGGTCGGCGCCCTGGACGCGCTCCTTGGCGAACTCGAGCGCGTTGAGGTAGCCGGTCGAGAGCGTCGCGATGGCCTTGGTGCCGACCATCATGCGGGCGTTCTCGATGACCTGGAACATCTGGGCGATGCCGTCGTGGACCTCGCCGAGGAGCCAGCCCCTCGCGGGCTCGCCGCCGCCGACCTGGGGGTCGCCGAAGGTGACCTCGCAGGTGTTGGAGACCTTGATGCCCATCTTGTGCTCGACGTTGGTGACGTAGACGCCGTTGCGCTCGCCGGTCAGCTCGCCGGTCTCGTGGTCGAAGTGGTGCTCGGGCATCCAGAAGAGCGAGAGGCCCTTGGTGCCGGGGCCACCGGCGCCCTCGACGCCCTCGGGGCGCGCGAGGACGAGGTGCATGATGTTCTCGCTCATGTCGTGGGTGGCGCTGGTGATGAAGCGCTTGACGCCCGTGATGTTCCACGAGCCGTCGTCGTTGGGCGTGGCCTTGGCGCGGCCCGCGCCCACGTCGGAACCGGCGTCGGGCTCGGTCAGCACCATGGTGCAGCCCCACTGCCGGTCGACCATGTGCTGCGCGACGGTCTTGTCGCGGTCGTTGCCGTTGCGGTGCACGATGTTGGCGAAGGCGGGACCGGCGGCGTACATCCACACGGGGGCGTTGGCGCCGAGCACCATCTCGCCCAGCGCCCAGATCAGCGACGACGGGGCCGGGGTGCCGCCCATCTCCTCGAGGACCTGCAGCCGCCAGAACTCGGAGTCCATCCAAGCCTGGTAGCTCGTCTTGAACGACTCGGGGACCGGGGCGGTGTGGGTCGCGGGGTCGAAGACCGGCGGGTTGCGGTCGCTGTCCTCGTAGGACGCGGCGAGGTCCTCGCGGGAGAGCCGCTCGACCTCGCGGAGGATCTCGCGGGCGCTGTCGGCGTCGATCTCGCCGAACGGGCCGGTGCCGAGCACCTCGTCCCGGCCGAGCACCTCGAAGAGGTTGAACTCGATGTCGCGGAGGTTGGTCTTGTAGTGGCTCACAGCTTCCACCTGTTCCGTGTGCGGGGCGGTCTCGGGGGTGAGGGCTACTGAGTAGTTCTACTCACCGGTAACTAAAGGATGCCTCGCGTTCGGCGCGCACGCAACACGAACGCCGTATCTCGCGGGTCACAACCGCCCCGCGAGGTGATCGGGCACGCCGTCCAGTGTGTCGGTTTTGTCTATCACCGAAAGTATGTCTAGTCTTTCACCCGACATACCGCAGTCGCACGACATCGAGCCGTGCGGCCGTCGGACAGGAACCCGGAAGGACCCCCGCAATGCGCAAGCTCATCGTTCTCGGTGTCGTGGGCCTCATCGCCCAGCTCATCGACGGATCCCTGGGCATGGCCTATGGCGTCACGTCCTCGACCCTGTTGCTGGCCGCCGGTGTCGCGCCGGCCGCCGCCTCGGCCGCCGTCCACTTCTCCGAGCTTGGCACGTCGCTCGTCTCCGGCGCCTCGCACCACAAGTTCGGCAACGTCGACTGGCGCACCGTCTCGATCCTCGCGGTTCCCGGCTTCGTCGGCGCCTTCCTCGGCGCGACCCTGCTGTCCAACATGGACGCCGCGGTCGCCAAGCCGGTCGTCGCCGTGATCCTGCTCAGCCTCGGTTTCTACGTCGTCTACCGCTTCCTCCGCCTCGGCGGCGAGCGCCCGACCTTCAAGGGCCACCCGTCGGCCGCCTTCCTCGCTCCGATGGGCCTCGTCGCCGGCACGCTCGACGCCGTCGGTGGCGGTGGCTGGGGCCCCGTCGGCACGACCTCGCTGCTCTCGAGCGGTCGCCTCGAGCCCCGCAAGGTCGTCGGCTCGATCGACACCTCCGAGTTCGTCGTCGCCGTCGGCGCCTCGCTCGGCTTCCTCTTCGGGCTCGGCTCCGCCGGGATCAACTGGGGCTACGCCGGCGCGCTGCTGGCCGGTGGCGTGATCGCCGCCCCGATCGCGGCCTGGCTCGTCAAGCACCTCGCCGCCCGCGTCCTCGGTGTGGCCGCTGGTGGCCTGATCATCCTGACCAACTCCAAGACCCTCCTCGAGGCCGTCGGCGTCCCGGGTGTCGGCATCGCCGTCGCGGCCGCCGCGATCTTCGTGCTCTGGATCTCCGGCATCGTCTGGGCCGTCAAGCAGGAGCGCCTGTCCAAGGTGCTGCGCCGCGACGAGCCCGAGCTGGAGACGGCCACCGCCTGACCTCCACCCGCACCCCCGGCGTACGCCGTCGCTCCCACCCCGGGCGCGACGGCGTACGCGTGCGCACGGGTGGCACGCCAAGAGCAGTGTCTCTGCCGACATATCTGACAAACTGCACTCATGCGCGTCTCCGCCAAAGCCGACTACGCCCTCCGGGCCCTGATCGAGATCGCGGTGCGCGCGGACGGGGCTGCCGTCAGCGCGGAGCAGCTCGGCAAGGCCCAGGGGATCCCGCACGGTTTCCTCCAGGCCATCCTCGCCGACCTCCGCCGCGCCGACGTCGTGGTGTCCCAGCGTGGGCAGTCGGGCGGGTGGCGGTTCGCCCGCAAGCCCGAGACGGTCACCGTCGCCGACGTGATCCGGGCCGTCGACGGCCCGCTCGTCTCGGTCTACGGCCTGCGCCCCGAGGCGGTCGAGTACGACGACTCGGCCCAGGTCCTGCAGCACGTCTGGATCGCGGCGCGCAGCTCGCTGCGCGGCGTCTTCGAGCAGGTCACCATCCAGGACCTCGCCGACAGCAGGCTCCCGAAGAGCATCGCCGCCCTCACCGAGGACGACGACGCCTGGCAGCCCCACTGACGCTCGCGGAGCTCTGCACCCGAGCTACGTGCTCCGGGGTCGAGATCTCTATCTCGAAGCAGGAGAGTCACCGGACATCCGGTGACTCCAGCCGCCCCCTCAGGCGGCCAGCCGCCGCCCCACCTTCCGCCGCCGCTTCCCGACCTTGGCGAGCCGCCTGTCGAGGCGCGCCTCCTCCTCCATCAGCGCGATCCGAGCGACCTGGGCCGCGAGCTGGTCGTCGGCGAGGTGCGCGGGCAGCAGGTGGATCCGCTCGTCCTTCACCAGGGCCGTCCAAGCCACCGGTGGCGCGGCGGTGAAGCCGCTCGTCACGACGAGGACGACCGTGAAGTCGGCGAGCCCGTCCAGGGCGAGCGCCGCCTGCTCGGGCGTCGCTCCGACGAAGCCCGGCATGCTCACGAAGCAGTCCGAGCGCGCCTTCCACGCCCGGCGGCAGACCCGTGCCCACGCGCCCTCGACCTCCTTGCGCCGCAGGCCGCGGGCCTTGTGGGTGCGCAGGATCTCGACCTCCGCGTGCGCGAGGACGTCCGCGTCGACGTCGGGCACCGTGACACCCCCGAGCTCGAGGACCTCGGTCATCGCGGACAGGTCGACCGTCTCGGGACCGACGTGGAGCAGGAACAGTCGCTTGGCCATGGCGCCCAGCCTCGACCGGCGGGGCGTCGTCGGCGTGAACGCGACCCGACGCCGACGGGAACTCTGACCCTCAGTCGACGGGCACCGCTCGCAGCCACGTCACCAACGGCCTGAGCGAGCGCCAGTCCTCGCGCACCCGGTCGACGAGCCCGGCGCCGATCGCGTCGGACTCGAAGCCGTACGACCGGCCGACGAACAGCTGCTTGTGCCGCAGCAGGTGGATGCGCGGGTGGTCGGCGCCGTAGCCGCGCGGCGAGGTCTTGAGCTGCTCCCCGCCGACCTCGAAGCCCTCCTTCTCGAGTTTCCTGAGCAGCCGGTCGAGCGCCTTGCCCGTCGTGTCCGCGGCCATTGCCTCGCGGATCGCGGCGAGGCGCCTGCCGTCGGCGTCGTAGAAGCCGCTCCCGACGCGGGTGCCGCGCGGGGAGATCTCGAAGTACCACCCCGTGGCCGGGCCGGCGGCGACGAACGCGCCCTGGTGCGTCTTGTACGGCGTCTTGTCCTTCGCGAACCGCACGTCGCGGTAGGGACGGAACACCTTCGCGCTGCCGAACTCCGGCTCGAGCTCGGCCATCAACGCCTTCATCGGCGACTCGACCGACTCCTTGTAGACCTGTCGGTGGCCTTCCCAGAAGGACTTGGTGTTGTCCATCTCGAGGTCGTCGTAGAAGTCCAGCGCGGCGACGGGGAATCCGGTGAAGCTCACTCCCCGACGCTAGCCCACACCTGCTCGTCGCCCTGCTCGCCGAAGGACGAGAGCGTGAGCACGCCGGCGGCGCAGGCCGGCTCGCCGAGGAAGGCGTTGCCGACGGAGGCGGACTCGTACGCGACCTCGAGGGTGTGCCCGGCCGTCCAGCGCATGAGGCGGGCGGGCTCACCGGACGACTGGGGGTCGCGGACGAAGAACACCGAGTCACCGCAGGGCGTCAGGCTGCCGGTCGTGCCCGGGCCGAGGTCCAGGAAGCCGCCGCGGGCCGAGGCGTAGAAGTGGGCCTCCTCCTGCCGCTTCGCTTCAGGCACCTCGGACCAGACGTAGCCGTCGTACGCCGCCGCGACGTCCCATGCGAGGCACGCGGTCGGCCCCTCGACGGGCTGCGGCACCCCGCTGCCGTCGAGGAGGTTGGCCGTGCGGCAGGCCACGGGCCGGGCGTCGTCGAACGTCATGATGCCGACGCCGAGGTCGCTCGCGGAGAGGCCGGAGAACCCGCTGCGCCTCGGCGCGCACCACCCGTCCTCGCCGTTGCGGTCCGCGAGGGCGCCGGTGGCGAGGCAGTACGCCCGCCCGTCGCCGTACGTCGGGTAGTAGAGGTCGCCCCCGGTGAGGGCCCACGAGCCCCCGCTGGCCGGTGGCGGGCCGGCGAGCGTGCTCGTCTCGCCGGTCGCGAGGTCGACCACCTCCGCGATGCTCGGCTCCCTCTCCGCCTCGTCCTGCCGCACGACGACCGCCCAGTCCTCGCTCATCACGAAGGTGGAGATCGTGCGACCGGCGCCCGCGCTGATGCTGACCTCCCCGTCGTCACCGGCGAGGACGACCCTGCCCCCGCCCTGCTCCGTCATCGCCGTCCACTCCGGTCCGCGGACGTACGGCGTCCCGGCCGCGTGGCCCGTGTCGGCCCAGTCGAGCAGGGCGTCCGTCGGCTCGACGACGGTCGGGGCCTCCCGGGGGCCGCCGGACGGACCCTCGCCGGACTGCTGGCCGGACCGCTGCTCGGGAGCGGGGTCGCCGGCCCCGCCGCAGCCCGCCAGCGCGAGGACCAGCGCCAGCGCGACCGGCGTACCCGCACGCACGTCAGACCCCGACGTTGTGCTGGAAGTGGTCGAGGTTGGCGCGGTAGGACTTGTAGGCGTTGCGCCACTGGACGCGGCCGATCGCGGGCTCGCTCGGGTCGAACCTCGACTGGTCCCACGGCTCGAAGTAGCCGATCTGCCGGTTGCCCTTCGGGTTCTGGTCGTAGCCGCGGCCGACCTGGAAGTGACCGCTCGCGTCGTCGTCGAGGTAGGGGTAGTACTGCTTGAGCAGCACCGGGTGCAGGACGACGGGTGCGCGGTAGTCGTGGACGTGCCGCATCATCAGCCGGTACCACTGCTTGAAGGTGAGGTCGCTGACGTCGAGCACCACGTAGGGGCCGGCGTGGTCCTCCTCGTCGTAGTCGGTCTGGTTGTTGATCACGCGCACCATGTCGGAGATCGCCGTACCGGCGCTGGTGGTGCCGAGCCGGCGGGCCCAGTAGCGCTGGTTCTTCTTCTCCCCCCGCGAGCCCCAGCCGATGGCCTGCATCGTCGCGGGGCCGCACCACCAGGTCTCGTTCTGCGACCGGGCGACCCTGCTGGTCAGGATCTTGGAGCGCGTGGGGTACGACCCACCGAACCCGCCGCGTGCCTGCGGGTCCGGGGCCGCCACCTCCGGGTGGCGCTCGGCGAAGTCGTCCGGCAGGGGGACGCCCTGGATCTCGTGGCGCAGCAGCCAGACCTTGCCGACGGCCTGGGCGGCGGCGGTGAGCTCGGCCCGCTCGGCCTCGGCGCGCTCGGCGGGCGTACGACCCTGCGCCCGGGCGAGGATGCCGTCGGCGTCGAGGTCGCCGGTGCGCTCGCCCTGCGGGCCGGGCCGCGCGGCGAGCCGGGCGGCCAGCTCCTCGCGGGGTTGGCGGGTCCACCCGAAGCCGAGGCAGTAGCGCTGGCCCTCGAACCGCGCGCACCGCACCACCTCGCTCGCCACGGCCGTACGCCCGCGCGCGCGGTCGAGGCGCGCGGCCGCCGCCAGCACGCGCTCGATCTCGGCGCGCATCGCCGCCGTCACCCTGCCGCGCCCGGGTGCGGCCGGTGCCGACGTGGCCTCGGCCGACGGTGCGATCCCGCCGCGGTCCTCGTCGCGGTCACCGCTGTCGGGCAGGAGCGGCACGGTGCCGATCGTCAGGGCCAGGGCAGCCGCGGCGATCGTGGCCGGGTGCCGCCACAGCGGGCGCTCCCGGTCGCCGTCGGCGATCCGGTGCGCGAGGGCGCGGGTGAGGGCGCGGGGAAGTGCGGGCATGGGGAAGACCTTCGATCCGAGAAGACGGACGCCCCACTGTCCCCTCTGGTCACAGAAGGCGCAAGTCTCCCTCCGGTCACACGTCCATGCCCCCGAGCGGTGAGTGAGACACGTTTCGGCGCGCGAAAAGGTGTCTCACGCACCGCTCGGGCCGGCAGCGGCCTCGTGCGCGCGGGCGGGGGTCTCGGCACGACAGAGGGAGGCCGCGACGGCGTCGCTGCCTCCCTCTGATCCTGCTCGGAGCGGATGACGAGACTCGAACTCGCGACATCGACCTTGGGAAGGTCGCGCTCTACCAACTGAGCTACATCCGCATGCCGTACGAGGACGGCGGGCCGAACACTACCCGACCCCGGTCACCCGACCTCGCGGGAGACCCGGGAGAGGTCCGGGTGCTTGGGCGAGACGGTGTCGCCGGAGGAGCGCCCGGTGACCCGGCGGTGCACCCACGGCACGAGGAACTCGCGGGTCCACTGGGCGTTCGCGGCCCACTGCCCGCGGCGGTCGAGGGTCGGCAGCGGCTCGATGACGGGCGCCGGGACGCTGTGCGTGACGCCGAGCGCGTCGAGGACGTGCCGGGCGATGTAGGTGTGGCCGAGCGCGTTGAGGTGCATCCGGTCGGTGTCCATCGCGCCGGCGATCTCGACGTCGCGCATCCGCCACATGTCGACGAGGGTGACGCCGTGCCGGTCGGCGATCTCGCGGACCCACTCGTTGAAGATCGCCATCCGGCCGCGGACGGGGCCGTAGATGCCGCCGCTGCCCGGGTCGTAGACGGTGAACATCACCACCCGCGCGCCGGTCGCGACGAGGCGTGCGACGGCGGCGTCGTACGTCGCGGCGAGGGCGTCGATGTCGACGCGGGGTCGCAGCACGTCGTTGCCGCCGCCGTGGATGGTGATCAGGTCCGGCTCGAGGGCGATGGCGGGCTCGACCTGCTCGTCGACGATCGCGCCCAGCTTACGACCGCGGATCGCGAGGTTGGCGTAACCGAAGTCGTCGGTCTGCTCGGCGAGCACGGCGGCCACCCGGTCGGCCCAGCCGCGCAGGCCGTTGGGGCGCGCGGGGTCCGGGTCGCCGACGCCCTCGGTGAAGGAGTCGCCCAGGGCGACGTAGCGGTGGAAGGTCACCCGACCATTGTGATCAACCCTCCACGCGCCCGCGCAGCAGGGCTAGGGTCGGCCGCGTGCTGCTCTCCGATCGTGACATCACCGCTGAGATCGACGCCGGCCGGATCGGCCTCGAGCCGTGGGAGCCGGCGATGATGCAGCCCTCGAGCGTCGACGTGCGCCTCGACCGCTACTTCCGCGTCTTCGAGAATCACCGCTACCCGCACATCGACCCGGCGGCCGACCAGTCCGAGCTGACCCGCGAGGTCGAGCCGGAGGGCGACGAGCCGTTCATCCTGCACCCGGGCGAGTTCGTCCTCGGCTCGACGTACGAGGTGGTGTCGCTGCCCGACGACATCGCCGCGCGCGTCGAGGGCAAGTCGTCCCTGGGCCGCCTCGGGCTGTTGACCCACGCCACCGCCGGCTTCGTGGACCCCGGGTTCTCCGGCCACGTGACGCTCGAGCTGGCCAACGTCGCGACGCTGCCGATCAAGCTCTACCCCGGGATGAAGATCGGCCAGTTCTGCTTCTTCCGGCTCTCCTCGCCGAGCGAGCACCCGTACGGCTCGGAGAAGTACGGCTCGCGCTACCAGGGCCAGCGCGGCCCGACCCCGAGCCGGTCGTTCCAGAGCTTCCACCGCACGCGGATCTGAGCGCGTGGAGCGCGGTGCTCCAGTCCATCCGTGCGGTTTAGGTCACACCCCCGTGACCTAATTGGCACCTGTGTGGTTAGGCTCTCCTAAGTTAGCCTCACCTTGCCACCCCTGCACACGGAGCCACCATGAAGCGAAGTCTCACCGCGCCCACGTTCGTCAAGGTCGCCGCAGCCACCCTCCTGCTCGCCGCCGTCTCCGGCTGCAGCACCGGATCCACCGAGTCGAACGCGACCGACAGCGAGCCCACCGCGGCGAGCAGCGCCGACGCCGACGCCTTCCCCGTGACCATCGAGCACGCGCTGGGCGAGACGACGATCGAGGCCGAGCCGACCCGCGTCTTCGCGCTGGGCTACGCCGAGGCCGACTACCCGCTCTCGCTGGGCGTGGTGCCGGTCGGTGCCGACAAGATCGAGTACGCCGGCAACGACAACTTCTCCTCCGAGTGGTTCGACGCCGAGCTGGCCGAGCTGGGCGGCGAGCAGCCGGAGCGCTTCAGCACCGCCGACGGCGTCCCGGTCGACGAGATCGTCAAGCTCCAGCCCGACCTGGTGACCGCGACGCAGTCCGGGATCACGCAGGAGGAGTACGACAAGCTCACCGAGGCCGGCATCCCCGTCGTCGCCTACCCCGACGCGCCCTACAACACGACCTGGCAGGAGTCGCTGGAGATGGTCGGCGAGGCCCTGGGCCGCTCCGACCTGGCCGAGGAGGTCAAGGCGGAGACCGAGCAGGCGATCGCCGACACCGCGGCGAAGTACCCCCAGCTCGAGGGCAAGACGTTCACCTTCGCCGGTCCCAACGCCGACCCGTCGTCGTTCTACGTCTACACCTCGATGGACAACCGCCCCCGGCTGCTCGTCGAGCTCGGGATGGAGAACTCCCCGCTGGTCGAGGAGCGCAGCGAGCCCGGCCAGTTCCTCTTCAACATCTCCGCCGAGCGCACCGAGCAGCTCGACGCCGACGTGTTCCTCACCTACGCCAACTCCGAGGCCAACCTGAAGGAGCTCGCGGAGGACCCGCTCGTCCAGCAGATCCCCGCGGTCGCCGACAACCGCTGGTACGCCACGGTCGACGTGACCGAGGCCGTCGGCTTCTCGGCCCCGTCCCCGCTGTCCCTGCCGAGCGCCCTCGAGCGCTACGTCCCCAAGGTCGCCGCGGCGGTCGACGGCGACGGCTCCACCCCCTGATCGGCGACCGACGCGATGGCGATCACCACCACCGAGCTGCTCGACCGGCCGCGGAGCTCCTCCGCGTCCGGCCCGGCGACGGCGTACGCCGTGATGCTCGGACTCCTCGTGGTGGCCGCCCTCGCGTCGGTGCTCATCGGCTCGCGCCTCGTCCCGCCGACGGCGATCCTCGAGGCGGGGCCTGACCGGACCGTGGTCGAGGTGCGCGCCGTACGCACCGCGATGGGCGTGCTCGCGGGCGTCGCCCTCGGGCTCGCGGGCGCCTGCATGCAGGGCCTGACCCGCAACCCGCTCGCCGACCCTGGCATCCTGGGTGTGAACTCCGGGGCCGCGCTCGCGATCGTCCTCGGCATCGCCTACCTCGGCGCCGGGAGCATGACGACCTTCGTCCTCCTCGGCCTGCTCGGCGCCGCGATCGCCTCGCTGGCCGTGCACGCCATCGCCGGCATCGGACGCGACGGGGCCACCCCGGCGAAGCTCACCGTCGCCGGTGCCGCCTTCGCCGCGGCGGCCAGCAGCTGGACCATCGCGGTCCAGCTCGTCGACCAGACCGCGCTCGACATCATGCGGCGCTGGCAGGTCGGCTCCATCGGCGGCCGCCCGTGGGACGTGGTGGTCTCGCTGGCCCCTGTGTTCCTGGTCGGAGCGCTCCTCGCGATCGGCCTCAGCCGCACCCTCAACGCGCTCGCCCTCGGCGAGGACATGGCCAAGGGCCTGGGCCGTCACACCACCCGCGACCGGGTGCTCGTCGGGCTCGCGATCGTCCTGCTCGCGGGCACCGCGACCGCGGCCGCGGGCCCGATCGCGTTCGTCGGCCTGATCGTGCCCCACCTCGTCCGCACCCGCACCGGCTCCGACCACCGCCACCTCCTGCCGCTGAGCGCGGGGTACGGCGCGGTGCTGGTGCTGGCCGCCGACACCGTCGGCCGCGTGGTCCTTCCGCCGTCGGAGGTGCAGGTCGGCATCATGACCGCCGTCGTCGGCGTGCCGTTCTTCCTGCTGCTGGTCCGCCGCGGACGGATGGGGCTGTGACATGAGCGCGCCCACCCTGCCCGTCACCACCCCGGCCGAGCGGCCCGAGGTCCACCCGGACCTGCGCCTGGCGACGCGCCGCCCGCGCCGCCGACGCCGCCTGGTCCTCGGGGGCCTCGCCGCCGTGCTCTTCGCAGCCTTCGCCGTGCGGGTCCTGCTCGGCGACTACACCTTCACGATCCCCGACTTCTTCCGCATCCTGTTCGGCGAGCAGATCCCGGTCTCGACCTTCATCCTGATGGAGACCAAGCTCCCGCGGGCGGTCCTCGCCGTCCTCGTCGGCGTGGCCCTCGGTGCGGCTGGCTCGCTCTTCCAGATGCTGCTGCGCAACCCGCTGGCCAGCCCCGACATCGTCGGCGTCAGCCTCGGCGCCAGCGCGGCCGGCATCTTCGCGCTGCTCACCCTCGGGCTGCGCGACGGCGCCGTGTCGGTGTTCGCCGTCGTCGGCGCGGTCGTGATCTCGGCGGTCGTGCGCTGGGTCGCCGGCACCACCGGCGGCTACCGGCTCGTCCTCGTGGGGGTGGGCGTCGCGGCGGCGATGACCTCCGTCATCCAGTACCTCCTCGCCCGCTCCAACACGTGGGACGTGCAGCTGGCCCTGCGCTGGCTCGTGGGCAGCCTCAACAACGTGCCGTGGTCGACGATCGGCATGCTCGCGGGCGCCCTGGTCGTGCTGCTGCCGACGCTGGCGTACCTCGCCCGCTCCCTCGAGGTCCTCGAGCTCGGCGACGAGGCCGCGGCGGGGCTGGGCACCGGTCGGCACCGTACGGACGTGCTCCTGCTCGTCGGCGTGCTGCTGACCGCGGTGGCCGTCGCGGCGGCCGGCCCGGTCGCGTTCGTCGCGTTCATGTCGGGCCCGATCGCCCGCGCGCTGATGGGCGGGCGCCACAGCCTCGTGGCCGGGGCGCTCGTCGGCGCCGTGCTGATGCTGCTCGCCGACTACACCGCGGCCTACCTCATCCCCGACGTGGTGCTGCCCGTCGGGATCGTCACCGGAGCGGTCGGCGGACCGTTCCTGCTCTGGCTACTGGCGCGCGGCGCCGCGACCGGGAGGACCGGATGACCGACTCGACCAGCAGGCTGCGCACGGACGCCTTGATCCTCGGCTACGGCGACCGGACGGTCGTCGAGGAGGTCAGCGTCGCGATCCCCGACGGCAAGGTGACCGTCGTCGTCGGGCCCAACGCGTGCGGCAAGTCCACCCTGCTCAAGGGCCTGGCCCGGCTCGTACGCCCCCGCGGTGGTGCGGTGCTGCTCGACGGCCAGGAGATCCACGCGCGGCCCACCAAGGAGGTCGCGAAGGTCCTCGGGCTGCTCCCGCAGAACCCGATCGCCCCGGAGGGCGTCGTGGTCGCCGACCTCGTCGGTCGCGGACGCCACCCGCACCAGGGCGTCTTCACCCGGTGGACCGCCGAGGACCGGGTCGCGGTGGAGGAGGCGATGGTCCTCACCGACACCTACGAGCTCGCGGACCGGGCCGTCGACGAGCTCTCGGGCGGTCAGCGCCAGCGGGTGTGGATCGCGATGGCGCTCGCCCAGGGCACCGACCTCCTGCTCCTCGACGAGCCGACGACCTACCTCGACGTCGCCCACCAGGTCGAGATGCTCGACCTCCTCGTCGAGCTCAACGCGCGGCGTGGCACGACGATCGTGATGGTCCTCCACGACCTCAACCTCTCCGCGCGCTACGCCGACCACCTCGTCGCGCTGCACGCCGGGCGCATCGTCGCCGAGGGCACCCCCGCCGAGGTGGTGACCGAGGAGGTCGTCCGCTCGGTCTTCGGTCTCGACAACCGGGTCATCCAGGACCCTGTCTCGCACACCCCGATGGTGGTGCCGGTGGGCCGCCACCAGCCCCGCACCCCGTCCGTCCCCACCGCCCCGAGCACTCCCGCCGACCAGGAGAACCGATGACCGTGACCGCGTCCACCCTGCCCATGCTCTTCGCCGAGGTCGAGGTCGTCTCGGTCCAGCGGCTGTCGCCGAGCTTCGTGCGCGTCGAGCTCGGCAGCCCGGAGCTGGCGCACTTCGGCGTCGACGGCGACCGCTTCGACCAGCGGATCAAGCTGATCTTCCCCGACCCCGTGACCGGCGGGATCACCTCGACCGAGGGCGCCGACGACACGTGGTTCTCGACGTGGCTCGAGCGGCCGGCCGAGGAGCGCGGCCACATGCGGACGTACACGATCCGCGACGTGCGCGGCTCGGGCGAGCAGACCACGTTCGTCGTCGACATGGTGCTGCACCTCGAGGGCGACCTCGTCGGGCCGGGCTCCACGTGGGCCTCGACGGCCAAGGTGGGCGACACGGTCGTGCTGATGGCGCCGCGGGCCGGATTCCCCTACGGCGGCATCGAGTTCACCCCGCCCCCGGGCGCCGACCTGCTGCTGGTCGGCGACGAGACCGCGGTGCCCGCGATCTGCACGGTCCTCGAGCAGCTGCCGGCCGACGCGGTCGGCACGGCGTTCCTCGAGGTGCCCGTCGCCGGGGACGTCCAGGACGTACGCGGTCCCGAGGGCATCGAGGTCTTGTGGCTGGCCCGCGAGGGCGACGAGCTCGGCGTCGGCCTGCACGACGCGGTCGTGGCCCACCTCGGCATCCCGGGCGCGACCGTCGAGGTCGCCGCGGACGAGGTGGACCCTGACCTGTGGGAGACGCCCTTCTACTCCTCCTCCGGCGAGGAGGTCGCGGGCGACGTGAGCGGCGTGGGTGGGACGTACGCCTGGATCGCGGGCGAGTCCAAGGTGGTCACCGGACTGCGCCGGCACCTGGTCAACGAGCTCGGCTTCGACCGCAGCCAGGTGGCGTTCATGGGCTACTGGCGACGCGGCGTCGCCATGAAGTCCTGAGCGGACGGGTGCGGGCTCAGCGGCGCTTCGGCGCGCGCGGGGAGTAGCGCACGCGCTCGGCGATGCGGTGGCGGGCGATCAGCTCGAGGTCGGTCAACGAGTCGTACATGGTCGTGCTCCTCTCGGACGGTGGTTCGGTGGGTCGGGGATGACGCTGGATCAGCTGCTGGGGTGGAGGGTGACGTCGCCCGACGCGGTCGTCGCGCGCAGCTCGAGGTAGGGCTCGCCGGGGGCGGGCTCGCCGGTGCGGGGGAGGCTGGAGGACAGCCGGCCGCTCGACGTGCGGACGTCGGTCCACACCGGGGTGCCGGCGACGACCCCGATGCGGAGGTCGCCGCTCGCGGTCTTGGCCGTGATCCGGCTCGAGGCGACCTGGTGGACCACGAGGTCGCCCGAGCCGGTGGTGAACACCGCCTCCCCGCCGAGGGAGTGGACCTGCGCGTCGCCCGAGCCGGTCTTGACGGCGAGCTCGGCGCGGGCGTCCTCGACGCGGACGTCACCGCTGCCCGTCGTGACGACGAGCCGCGACTCGGCCCGGTGCACCACGATGTCGCCGGACCCGGCCTTGAGGTGGGCCTCGCCGACCAGGTGCTCGACCGACAGGTCGCCCGAGCCCGAGTGGATGACGAGGTCGCCCTCGACGACCTCGAGCGTGACGTCGCCCGAGCCCGTGTCGATGCGGGCGTCGGCGAGGCGGCCGTGGGTGGCGACGTCGCTGCTGCCGACCTTGGCGTGCAGGCCGCTGGCCACCGGGACCTCGACGACGATGTCGACCCGGGGGTCCCTCCCGAAGAAGCCGCCGGAGCGGTTGGGGGCGATGATCGCGATGCGGCGCTCGCCCCGTCCGTCGTCGAGGTCGCGCACGTCGAACTCCTCGGCGCGCTCGCCGGTGATCCGGACGGTCGTGCGCGTGGTGCCGATGGCGGTGACGTCGACGGACCCGCGGCCGGTCTCGACGTAGAGGTCGATCGGTTCGGGGGTGTCGAAGTCGAGGTCGAGCTGGTTGCTCATGGTGGTCTCCAGTCCGGGTTCGGGGTGTGTTCGTCCGACGGGCCGGCCGGTGCCGGACCGCTGCGTGCGGGATGGCCTCGCGAGACCGCTCAGGGGTGGGGTGTCAGAGCCAGCCGGACATCCGGCGGTTGCCCTGCTTGCGGCTGCCGGCGAACGGGTCGTAGCCGACGAAGGGGACGCTGCTCAGGTCGATGTCGACGTTGATCGCGTGCTCGTTGGTGGCGCTGCGGACCAGGCCGACCATCCACGTGTTGAGGCTCTGCCCGGCCGCTGCGGCCTTCTCCTCGGCGCGGGCCTTGACGGCCTCCGGGATGCGCAGGGTGATCCGGGCCAGGTCGCCGTCGTCCTCCTCCGGGGCGGCCGGGGGCGCCGGCGGCGGGGGCGGGGCGGGCATCGCGGCCGGCGGGGCGACCTCGACGACGAAGTCCAGCTCGCGACCGACCAGGCGCACGTCGACGCTGCCCTCCCGCAGCTCGGCGGTGATCTCGGCCGCCGCGTGCGAGATGGCCTCCATCAGGGCCAGGCGCGCGCTCGGGTCGAGGGCGTACGCCAGCCTCTCGGCCGCCTGCCGGAGCTCGTCGCCGCCGGCCTCGGCAGCGGCGAGCAGGTCGCGGCGCAGGTGGTCGACGTACGGGGTGATGTCCATGCGCACTATGGTGACATCAGAGTGATGTCACGTCAAGGGCGAAGTGATGTCAGGTGTGCGTCGGGGTGATGTCACGGCTCTCCAGCCCCCCATGCTGACGCTGTAACGCCGGGTTGGTCGCTGTACCCACCCCGATGCATCAAGGTGGGTACAAGCATCAACCCGGCGTTACAGCGCGCGACGACCGTGGCGGGGAGCCCGCCGAGCCCGGCCGAACCCGGTCAGAGGTCGAACAGCGAGCCGGTCCCGTCGATGTCGGCGTCCGTACGCGGGGTGTGGCCGGTGGTGTCGGCCGCCGCGGGCTTCGCGTCCGGCTGCCGCTCGACCTGCTCGTCCGTCTGCTCGGGCTCCGCGGCGGACTCGACCTCGGGCTCGGGCTCCGGTGCGGTCTCGTCGGTCGTGTGCGACGGCAGGTCGTCGGGGTCGCGGAAGCTCGCCGCCTGGCTGAGGTCGGCGCCGCTCGGGGGAGCGGCGGACGCCTCGGGCCCCGGCTCGGGCTCGGCTGCGACGTCCTGCTCCTCCGCCTCGGGCTCCTCCGCCTCGGGTGCCTCGGGTGCCGGCTCGGGAGTCGGTGCGGTCGTGGCGGACGGGGCGTCGCTCGCGGCTGGCGCCTCGGCCGGCGCCTCGATGTCGAAGAGCGAGCCGACGCTGCTGAGGTCGACGTCGGAGGCGGGCGTCGAGGTGGTGCCGCTGGCGGCGGGCGGTGCGTCCGCGACCGTCTCGTCCTCGACGGCCGGCTCGACGGCCGCGGTCTCGGCGACCGGCTCGGCGACCGGTTCGGCCGCGGGCTCGGCAGCCGGCGCCTCGATGTCGAACAGCGAACCGAAGCCCGACAGGTCCGCCGCGGGGGCGGGGGTGGCCGGCGCGGGGGTCGCAGCGCTCGTGGGCGGTGCGTCGGCGGCCTCCTCGGCCTCCTCGGCCGCCGGCTCGGCCGGTGCGGCGACCTGCTCGCCGGCGTCGGTGACCGCCGGTTCGGGCGCGGCGATGTCGAAGAGCGATCCGCCGCCCCCGAGGTCCGCGGCGGGCTGCGCTGCGGGCTTCTCGGCGGGCTTCTCGGCGGGCTTCTCGGCGGGCTTCTCGGGCTCGGTGACCGCAGCGGGTGCGGCCTCGGGCTCGGCCGGGGCCTCCGGCTCGGGCGTACCGAGGTCGAACAGCGAGCCCCCGGAGCCCAGGTCGGTCGAGGCGGCGGGCTTCTCGGCCGCGGGCTCAGCCGACTTGTCAGCCGGCTCCTGCGCCGGCTCCTCCGCGGACGGTGCGGGGACGTCGAAGAGCGAGCCGCCCGACTCCGCGGGCTTCGTCGGTGCGGCCTCGGCCGGGGGCGCGGACTCGGCCTCCGGGGCCGGGGTGTCGAAGAGCGAGCCGCCCGACTCGGCGGGGGTGTCGAAGAGCGACCCGCCCGAGTCGGCCGGGGTGTCGAAGAGGGACGACCCGCCGGAGGCCTTGGCGGCCGGCCCGACGTCGGCGGTCTCGGTGACGGTGTCCTCGGTGACGGTGACGTCGCCGGCCTCCGGCTCGTCCTTGGTGGCCACGTCCGTCTCGGCGGGAGCGGCGGCAGCGGCCGTGGCAGCAGCGGGGGCAGCCGCGGGCGCGGAGCCCGGAGCGGCCTTGGTCGCCTGCTCGCCCTTCACCGACGCGAGCAGCATCTGCGCGACGTCGAGGACCTCGACCTCCTCGCGGGCCTCGCCCTTGGCCTGCTGCGAGGTGAGCCCGTCGGACAGCATCACGCGGCAGAAGGGGCAGCCGACGGCGATCTGGTCGGCGCCGGTGCCGACGGCCTCCTTGGTGCGGTTCATGTTGATCCGCTCGCCGAGGTTCTCCTCCATCCACATGCGGGCGCCGCCGGCGCCGCAGCAGAACGAGCGCTCGGAGTTGCGCTCCATCTCGACGAACTCCGCACCCGGCAGCACCTGGAGCAGCTCGCGCGGGGGCGAGTAGACCTGGTTGTGGCGGCCCAGGTAGCAGGGGTCGTGGTAGGTGATCGAGCGCTTCGCGGCGCCCGCGCCGTCCTTGACCGGCGTCAGCTTCCCCTCGCGCACGAGGCGGTTGAGCAGCTGGGTGTGGTGCACGACCTCGAGCTCGATGCCGAAGTCCTTGTACTCGTTCTTGAGCGTGTTGAAGCAGTGGGCGCAGGTCGAGACGACCTTCTTGACCTTGTACTCCTTGAACGTCTCGACGTTCTGCTGCGCGAGGCCCTGGAAGACGAACTCGTTGCCCGCGCGGCGGGCCGGGTCGCCGGTGCAGGTCTCACCGTTGCCCAGGACGCCGAACGAGATGCCGGCCATGTCGAGCAGCTCGGCGACGGCGCGGGTGGTCTTCTTCGCGCGGTCCTCGTACGCACCCGCGCAGCCGACCCAGAACAGCCAGTCGACCGACTCGAGCGACTCCAGGTCCTCGCCGACCACCGGGACCTCGAAGTCGAGGCCCTTCGCCCAGTCCATGCGGCTGGAGGGCGACATGTTCCACGGGTTGCCCTTGTTCTCCAGGCCCTTGAACAGCTGGTTGAGCTCGGCGGGGAAGTTCGACTCGACGAGCAGCTGGTAGCGCCGCATGTCCATGATGTGGTCGACGTGCTCGATGTCGACGGGGCACTGCTGGACGCACGCTCCGCAGGAGGTGCAGCTCCACAGCACGTCCTCGTCGATGACGAAGTCGCCGTCGGCCGGGTTGTAGAAGTAGTCGAGGACGTCGGTGCCCGCGCCCGCGCTCTCGCCCTTGGAGCCGACGCCGACCAGCTGGCGCTCGCTGTGGGGGACGGCGCCGTCGGCGCCCCCGGTCCCGTCGCTGCCGGTGCCGACGACGGCGCCCGTCGCGGCGTCGTGCTTGGCGTACGCGTGGTCGCGCAGGCTGGTGATCAGCAGCTTGGGCGAGAGGGGCTTCTCGGTGTTCCACGCGGGGCACTGGGACTGGCAGCGGCCGCACTCGGTGCAGGTGGTGAAGTCGAGGATGCCCTTCCAGGAGAAGTCCTCGACCTTCCCGGCGCCGAGGACCGAGTCCTCGTCGAGGTCGTCGATGTCGTCGAGGGTGATCGCCTTGCCGCCCGACGTCAGCGGCTTCATCGCGCCGAGGGCGGTCGAGCCATCGTCCTCGCGCTTGAAGTAGATGTTGAACCACGCGGTGAACCGGTGCCACGCGATGCCCATCGTGATGTTGCGCGCGATGACCATCAGCCAGATCATCGCCAGCGCGATCTTGAAGGCCGCGATGCCGTAGATGATGTTCTCGAGGGTGTCGGCGTCGTTGGTGTAGAGCGCGTCACCGATCCACGAGGCGATCGGGTAGTGCGAGCGACCGGCGTCCTCGTCGAGCTTCCACTCAGCAGCCCGCACGAACAGGATCGCCGCGCCCTCGAGCAGCGCGAGCGCCTCGACGAAGTAGGCCTGCCAGAAGTTGGAGCCGAAGAACCGGCTCCGGCGGCCCTCCGAGCGCGGGTGGTGCTTCTGCCGGTAGACGATCAGGTAGACGATGCCGACCGTGCTCAGCAGGCCGATGAGCTCGCTGAACCACTCGTAGGGGTACCAGTGGCCGACGAGCGGCCAGGCGAAGGACGGCTCGAAGAGCTGGAAGTACGCCGCGAGGACCGCGGTGCTGAGGAAGAGGAACGCCGCGTAGACGAACCAGTGCATGACGCCGACCCAGTGCCACTGGAGCATCCGCGTGTGGAGGAACGTCTCCTTCAGCATCGTCAGGGCGCGGCCGGTGGGGTTGCCGGTGCGGCCGGTGTCGGGCTGTCCCGAGCGGATCACGCCCAGCATCCGCCGTACGGCCGGCACCAGGAAGAAGACCGCGGCGCCGGTCAGTGCGAACGAGACGGCGATCGCGAAGATCTGCATGAAGGGGTGCTCCTCGGTCGGGGCGTACTGAGCCGGAGCATATGACCGGCCGCCGGGCCGACGGCAGGGGCTGCGGCGTGAGATCGATCCTACCCGCAGGTAACTTGACGCCGGGAGGAGCCGCCCTTCAGTTCACGATCGCGACGTTCTCGACCTCGGTCTCGCGGGCGGCCTCGCGGTAGGTCGCCAGCCGCGACCGCACCTGGTCGAGGGCCTCGGCGAGCTTCTCGACGCCGTCGCGCAGCTTCTGCTGGTGCTCGAGGTGGGCGGCGTGGGAGTCGCTGGTCTCGTCCCAGCCGGGGGTGAGGGTCTCGACCTGCTCGAGCAGGTCGGTGACCTGCGTGGTGATCGAGGTCGTGGCGTCGGCCAGCGCCGTCTCCATGGTGGAGAGCGCACCCTGGTGGACCACCAGATCGCGCTCGCTCATCGCGCACCCCCGCCGAGCCGGTCGGCGAGCTGGCCGGCCCGCTCGGCCTGGGTGACGTCGTTGGTCGCATGCTCCTGGGCGACGTACGCCAGGTTCTGCGCGTAGCCGTCGAGGATCGGTCCGAGGGTGGTCGCGACGGCGAACCACTCGTTGACCGCTTCGCCGAAGCCGGCGGCGGCCTGTCCCCGGAAGCCCCTGCCCGCCTCGGTCTCGATGGTCGCGCCGAGCTCCTGCAACGTGGTCTGCAGCGGCTCGATCGCGTCGGCGACCGCCTGCGCGGCGGCCTGCATCTCGGAGTAGACAAGTCCGACGGCCACGGCCGCCCCCTCTCGCGTTCGCTCGGGTGGATCGGGTCGATCGGCTGGTTCCTACCCGTCCCGCGGAGGATTCACACGCGTCGGCCCGGTCTCGTTCCGGCCGGTTTGAACCGGCCGGCCGGTGGGAATTCCCCCGCCATGCCGTCCTACGACTACGAGGTGGACCTCGAGAGCATGGGCAAGGCCGCCCAGGGGCTCAACGAGACGCTGCAGCTCTTCAAGGACAAGGACGTCGAGGACCTCGTCCCCTCGAAGGGTGACGTCGGCAGCGACGTCGTGTGGGACGCGCTCGACGAGTTCCAGGGCCGCTGGGAGGAGGGCGTCAACAACCTCTGCCAGGACGTCGAGGAGATGGCCGGACGGCTCGGCAAGATCGCGATGAACTACTTCGAGGCCGACAAGGCCGGCTACGACTCCCTCTCCGCGCTCAAGGGCACCATCGCCGCGATCAAGGTGATGTGACGTGCCGGACTTCGAGGTCGAGGGCAGTCCCGCCAACATCCGCGCCCGGGCCCTCACGATGGAGCAGAAGGGCCAGCTGTTCTACGACACGGGCGACGCGCTGGCCAAGATCGACGTCTCCGGCTGGACCGGCCGCGCCGCCGACGAGTTCCGCGAGGCCCACGACCTGGAGCCGGATCGCTGGTTCAGGTCCGGCAACGGCTTCAAGAAGGCCGCCGCCGGGCTGACGACCTACGCCGGGGCGCTCGAGACGGCGAAGTCCCGAGCGGAGGCGGCCCGCAAGGAGTACGAGCGCGGCCAGCAGGAGTCGCGCAACGCCCGCACCCAGTACGACCGCTACATGGGCCAGATGCAGGCCTACTGGGCCCAGGGCGGCACCGAGCGGGCCGAGCCGTTCGTCGACTACGGCGACCCGATCCAGCAGCAGGCGCTCGGCGACCTCGCCGCCGCCCGCGCCGACCTCGACGCGGCCGCCCAGGTGTGCGCCGGGGAGGTCAGGGCCGGGTGCGCGGACGCGCCGGAGGAGCCCAACTGGCTCGAGTCGGGACTGAAGTTCGTCGGCGGCATCCTCGAGGGCGCCGGCGAGGCCGTCTGGGACCTGCTCACCATGGTCCCGTTCAGCCCGGTCAACCTGGTCATCGACGGCTACAAGCTGGCGACCGGCGACCTGACGCCCGAGGAGCTGGCGACGAAGTACGAGCTGTCGGTCGAGAGCGCCGTCGACATGGCCCGGGGGATCTACACCGGCCTGACCACCGACCCGATCGGCTTCGGCAAGGAGCTCGGCAAGTCGCTGCTCGACTGGGACACCTGGGCCGACGACCCTGCCCGCGCGATCGGCCACCTCGTGCCCGACGCGATCGTCGCGGTGGCGACCGCCGGGACCGGCGCCGTCGCGACCCGCGGCGGCCGCCTCGCGATGGACGGCCTCGACGCGCTGGGCGACATGGGCCGGCTGCGGCGCCTGGACGATCTGGGGGACCTGAGCGACCTCCGCCACCTCGACGGCCTCGACAACAGCCGCATCTACTCGATGATGGACGACGTCCCGCACCGCACGACGTTCTCGCCCGACCAGCTCAACACCTCGCGCGTGGACGACGTGCTGGCCAGGCACGACATCTCGCGCAGTGAGCTGAGCGACCTGGTCAACAAGCCCGCGGCCGACCTGACGGACGCCGAGCGGGCCACGCTCAACGCGGTGCGGGACGACTTCCCGGCGCCGACGAGCGACACCGTGATGCAGAAGGTGATCGACCAGCCCTACTTCGACGAGAAGACCGGCGAGCTCCGGTGGGGAGGCGCCGACAACTACATCCTCGACCAGTACGCCCCCAACGAGGTGCGCGGTGCCGTGACCGTCGCCGACGACACCTCGCACCTCGGCACGCCGCGCTCGATCAACGAGGACCTGCGCCTCGACTACGACGGCACCCACCACTCGACGGGCGACGCCTCGACGCACGTCATCCGCTTCCAGACCGACGAGCCCAACTTCGACATCCCGCGCAACAGCGACATGACCGGGTCCTCGACGCGGTTCGACGGCTGGAGCGACCCGTTCACGGGCAACGGGTTCACGAAGTCCGCCGATGACATCATCCCGGAGTACGTCACCGACGGTCCGACCGTGATCCGCGAGGGAGCCGAGATGTGGGAGGTCACCGACACCGGGACGCAACGGCTCGTGGCCGTGCTGCGTGACGGCGCGTGGATCCCGCAGGGGAACTGATGCCGCTCCCCACACCGGGCCTGTTCGCCGAGTGCGACACCGTCACCTACGAGGTCGCCGGCACCGCCGCCGACTGGCTCATGCTCCTGGTCCCCCGGGGCACGTCCGTCGAGCCGCCCCACCTCGGCGAGGGTGAGGACCGACAGGGCCGCCGGTGGGTCAAGGTCGCCAAGGCCCGCGTCGCGCGCTACTTCCGGGTCGAGGTGACGGTGGCCTGGCAGGGCGAGCGGCTCGAGCTGGGCCGGCTCGCCGGCGACACCGCGGAGGTCCACGCGAGCTCGCCGCCGGTTGCTGCGAGGCTGGGCCTCGAGGGCGACCAGTACAACGGCTTTCGGGCGATGGTCCCGGTCGACGAGCTGACCGTGGTCGACGTACGCGAGAAGGAGATCGATGTCTGAGCCCGCCGAGCAGCCGCGACCGGTGCTGCAGAAGCTGCTCACCCACGGACTGGGGAGCGCGATCGTGGACCGTGGCTACGACCACGTCGGCGGGATCGTCGTCCTCGCCGGTGACGCCGCCGTCCTCGACACCCCGGACAAGCTCCTCGGGGCGTACGGCTTCGAGGGCGGCCAGGAGTTCGTCGACGTGGTCCGCTTCGAGCTTCCGCCGCTCGCGACCCTCGCGAACCCGGTGGCTCCGGGATCGGGGCGCACACCGCTGCACCCGACCGGTTTCCTGCGCGCCGATGCGGTCGTCCCGGTCTGGGAGCTGAGCCGCACCCGCTACAGCTTCGGTGCGGAGTACTGGCGGATCCGCGCCGACGGCGAGCAGAAGGTCCTCTCGGCCTACCAGGGCGCCGCACGCGGGTGGCGGGGGGCGAAGGGGTGGAGTCCGTGGAGCCCCCTCGTCGGTCCCCGGGCCCGGTGGCGTGGCACCGAGACGTGCGCGGACCTCGTCGGTGACAGCGTCCTGCTGAGCGTGCGCGGGGACGACGGGCCGGCGGGATGGGAGCAGGTGCGCCCCCAGACCTGGGTGGCCGCCGTGCCGGCCGCCGAGTGCGAGCTGTTCGAGGTCGTCCTCCGGGCGACCTGGCGGGGCGTGCCGGTCAGGATCCTCGCGTCCGGTCCGTCGGAGGCCCGGGTGCTGCTGCTCGTCGACGACGAGGAGCAGGCGACCGCACTGGGTGCCGACGTGATCGAGCCCGGGGTGTTCGAGGCGACGGTCGCGCGGTCCGAGCTGTCGGACCTCGAGGGAGTCACCCACGAGGTCGGCCCCGGCGTACGTCCGTGAGCGTGCCGGCGCGCGACAGCTCGACGGTCGTCAGCACCCGCTCCTGCCCCGCCGGCCGGTCGCAGGTCACGTCGCCCGCGTCCGTCAGCGCGCGGCTGCGGTCCCGCCGCTCACCCGCCTCGTCAGCCGGTCCGCCGTCGACGTGACGGCCGCCGCGACCCGGGTGGCCGTCACGTCGTCGCCGGCGTCCGCGGCGGGGAACGTCACCGCGACCCCGGCGACGGGGTGCCCGTTGTGGTCGAGCACCGCCGCCGCCACGCTGCGCAGTCCCGGTGTCACCTCGCCGTCCTCCGTCGCGTGCCCGCGCTGCCTGGTCGCGGACAGGACCGTGCGCAGCGCGCTGAGCGAGGTGGGCCCGTTGCCGTGGCGGTCGACGAAGGCGTCGCGGTCGGGATAGAGCGCGCGCACCTGGCTCGCCGGGAGCGCCGCGAGGATCGCACGGCCCGAGGCCGTGAGGTGGGCGGGCAGGCGTACGCCCACGTCGGTCACCAGCGGCGGCCGGCCGGGCGCGCGCTCCTCGATGACGTAGAGGACGTCGCGCCCGTGCAGCACGGCGAGGTGCGCGCCGTGGCCGGTGCGGTCGACCAGCTCGGCGAGCGGGCGGCGGGCCAGCCGGGCGAGCGGCTCCTGGCGGGTGAACCCGCTGCCCACCTCGAACGCCGCGACGCCGAGGCCGTAGCGGTGCTCGTCGGGCAGGTGCACGACGAAGCCCTCGTCGATCATCGTGTTGAGCAGGTGGTACGCCGTGCTGCGCGGCAGGTCGCACGCGCGCATGATGCGGTCGAGGGGGACCGGGTCGGCCTGCGTGGCCAGGAAGCGCAGCACCCGGAGCGCCCGGGTGGCGGCGGGGACCTGGCTCAGGAGCTCGGGTCCTTCTTGGTGAACCAGCCGCCACCCTCGTCGGTCTTCTCGATCGGGCGGCCGGGCATGTCCTGGGCGCCGGGGGTGCGGCGGGGGAGCAGCGGCGCCTGCGCCCCGGCGGCGGGCTGAGCGGGTTCAGCGGCGGGCTCGGCGGGCTCGGCGGGCTCGGACGGCCCGGACGGCTCGGACGGCTCGGACGGCTCGGACGGCTCGGGAGCCGTGTTGACCTCGGAGGCGGGAGCCGGCTGCTGGACGGGCTCGGCCGCCGGGACCTGGGGCGCGTAGTCGTCGGCCCTGGTGTCGACGCGGGGGTCGAGGCGGTCGGCCGCCCGCAGCCGGGCCTCGTGCGCCGCCTCCTCCTGCTGCGCCGCGAGCCGGGCCTCGGCTGCCTCGGCCTCGGCCCTCTCCGCGGCGGCCCGTGCCTCGTCGGCCTCGGCCTCGGCGACGGCAGCGCGCTCCTGGGCGGGCGCGATGGTCTGGGCGTGCGCCGCCGCGTCCTGGCGGAGCTCGTCGGCTCGCTGCATGTTGGCCCGCTGGTTCTTCTGCCGGACCACGAGGCCGATGGCGACGAGCGCGACCAGGACGACGACGACTGCGATGACGGTGGCGCTCACGGGATTCCTCTTCGACGGGCGACAGGGCTGGCGCCAGTCTTGCAGCCCCCGCGCCGTCGCGGGGCGGGACGCCTCACACCGGCCGTGCGCCCCCGGTCCCGTCGGCGCGCCGGTCGTCGTCCGCGTCGAGCACGGTGTGCGGGTCGCCGCTGCCGCGGGGGGCGTAGTCGTCCGAGGAGGTGTCCACGTGCGGGTCGACCTGGTCGGCCGTCCGGAGCCGGTCCTCGTGGGCCGCCTCCTGCTGGGTGGCGGCCACCTGCGCCTCGCGAGCGCGCTGCTGGGCGCGTTCGGCCTCGAGCCGGGCGCGCTCGGCCTCGACCTCCGCCTCGTGGGCACGCGTCTGCGTCTCGGGGAGCTCGCTGGCGTGCTCGCGGGCCTCCGCCCGGAGGCTCTCCGCGTGCTCGTGCTGCTTCTTCCTGCGCTGCTGCGTGACCAGCCAGGCGGCGACCGCCGCCACGACGAGGACCACGACGACCATGACGACGATGCTGGTGGTGCTCATGACGGGACTCCCTCTCTTGCGGCCGCCGACAGGGCCGCTCGTCTCGTCACGTTTCCACAGTCGCCGGCCGTCGTGGCCCTCCGTTGGGGTGACGCCCCTGTCTCGTATGCGAGACGCCAGCCGCTCTAGCGCCTCTGGTGCCGACGTCGCGTCGCGAGTTGCATGGGCACCATGCAGACCACCGCAGCCCCCGCACGCGCCGTCGAGGTCGGCGTCGGCCCCGTCTCCTTCGACGACCTCGTCCGCGTCGCCCGCGACGACGCCCCCGTGACGCTGGGCGACGACGCCCTCAGCGCGATCGACCGGGCCCGCGACGTGGTGGACGCGCTCGCGGCGGCCGAGACCCCGACCTACGGCGTGAGCACCGGCTTCGGGGCTCTCGCCACCCGCCACATCCCGACCGAGATGCGGGCGCAGCTGCAGCGCTCGCTCGTGCGCTCGCACGCCGCCGGGTCCGGCCCCGAGGTCGAGCGCGAGGTGGTCCGCTCGCTGATGCTGCTGCGGCTCTCGACCCTCGCGACCGGGCACACGGGCGTACGCCGTGAGACCGCGCAGCTGCTGGCGGGCCTGCTGACGCACGGCATCACGCCCGTGGTGCGCGAGTACGGCTCCCTCGGCTGCTCCGGCGACCTCGCGCCGCTGTCGCACTGCGCCCTGGCGCTGATGGGCGAGGGCGAGGTGCGCGACGCCGCCGGCACGCTGCTCCCGGCCGCGGACGCGCTGGCCGCCGTGGGCCTCGCGCCCGTCGAGCTGGCGGCCAAGGAGGGCCTCGCCCTCATCAACGGCACCGACGGGATGCTCGGGATGCTCGTCATGGCGATCACCGACCTGCGGATGCTGCTGCGGACCGCCGACGTCGCGGCCGCGATGAGCGTGGAGGGGCAGCTCGGCACCGACCGGGTGTTCGCCGCCGAGCTGCACGCCATCCGTCCGCACCCGGGCCAGGCGCTCTCGGCGGCCAACCTCACCGCGCTGATGGCGGACTCGGCGATCGTGGCCTCGCACCGGACCGGGGACTGCAACCGGGTGCAGGACGCCTACTCCCTGCGGTGCTCCCCGCAGGTCCACGGTGCCGCCCGCGACACCGTGGAGCACGCCGCGTCGGTCGCCGGCCGCGAGCTCGCCAGCGCGATCGACAACCCCGTCGTGCTCGGGGACCGGGTCGAGTCCAACGGCAACTTCCACGGCGCGCCCGTGGCGTACGTCCTCGACTTCCTCGCGATCGTCGCGGCGGACGTCGCCTCGATCAGCGAGCGCCGCACCGACCGGTTCCTCGACCGCGCGCGGAGCCACGACCTGCCGCCCTTCCTGGCGTCCGACCCCGGCGTCGACAGCGGCCTGATGATCGCCCAGTACACCCAGGCGGCCATCGTCTCCGAGCTCAAGCGACTCGCGGTCCCCGCGTCCGTCGACTCGATCCCCTCCAGCGCGATGCAGGAGGACCACGTCTCGATGGGCTGGAACGCCGCCCGCAAGCTCCGCCGCGCCGTCGACGGGCTGTCGCGCGTGGTCGCCGTCGAGGTCCTCACCGCGGCCCGCGCGCTCGACCTGCGCGCCCCGCTCACCCCGTCCCCCGCCACGGGCGCGGTCGTCGCGCTGCTGCGGTCCTCGGGCATCGAGGGCCCTGGTCCCGACCGCCACCTGTCGCCCGAGATCGAGGCCGCCGTCGGCCTCGTCCAGTCCGGCGCGGTGCTCGCCGCCGCCGAGGACGTGACCGGCCCTCTCGGTTGAGCCGTTTCCCGGACGCAGGTCCCTGCGCGCACTAGCGTCCCTCCCATGAGAAGGAGCGTGTGCGGGGTCGTCCTGCTGGGAGTCCTGGCCGTGGCCGGGACCGGACCTGCCGCCCAGGCGGTGCCGGGTGCCACGAGCCCCCGTCCCGCCTCGGCGCCGTCGGCCGCCGGGACGTGGACGTGCTGGTGGTCCCCGACGATGGACGACAACTGGCACAACGACGCCCTCTGCTCCGACGGCGTGCGCAAGGTCCGGCCCCACCTGCGGCCGGCCGACAGCTTCATCACCCGCGCTGAGCTGATGAGCTCCGCGCGGGCCTGGGCGCGCGCCCGCAACAGCGGTCGCTGACCGGGCGCCCTCCCGCTCCCCGCGGCTGCTCGCGGCTGCCCGGGTCGAGCAGTCTCGGATCACAGACTGCTCTCGGCGCCGCACCCTTCCGGGCCCCTGCGCGCGGAGCTTTCATGGGTCCATGACCACCGACGCCCCCCGCAGCAACCCGCGCCTGCCCATCCACGCGGCCCACGGCACCGAGCTGACCGCGAAGTCGTGGCAGACCGAGGCGCCGCTGCGCATGCTGATGAACAACCTCGACCCCGACAACGCCGAGAACCCTGCGGACCTCGTCGTCTACGGCGGCACGGGCAGGGCCGCCCGCAGCTGGGAGGCGTACGACGCCCTCGTCCGCACGCTCCGCGACCTCGAGGACGACGAGACGCTGCTCGTGCAGTCGGGCAAGCCGGTCGGTGTGATGCGTACCCACGCCTGGGCGCCGCGCGTGCTGATCGCCAACTCCAACCTCGTCGGGGACTGGGCCGACTGGGAGGAGTTCCGCCGCCTCGAGGACCTGGGCCTGACGATGTACGGCCAGATGACCGCGGGGTCGTGGATCTACATCGGCACCCAGGGGATCCTGCAGGGCACCTTCGAGACCTTCGCCGCGATCGCGGACAAGAAGTTCGGCGGGACGCTGGCCGGCACGATCACCGTCACCGCCGGTCTCGGCGGGATGGGTGGTGCGCAGCCGCTGGCGGTCACCATGAACGACGGCGTCGCGATCTGCATCGAGGTCGACCAGCACCGCATCGACCGTCGTCTGGAGACCCGCTACCTCGACGTGCAGGCGCGCGACCTCGACCACGCGATCGAGCTCGCCCTCGAGGCCCGCGACGCGCGCCGCGGGCTCTCGATCGGACTGCTCGGCAACGCCGCCGACCTGCTGCCCGAGGTGCTCGAGCGGCACCTCGACGGCGCGGTGCGCATCGACGTGGTCACCGACCAGACCTCCGCGCACGACCCGCTGTTCTACCTGCCGTCCGGGACGGCGTACGACGACTGGGAGCGCGAACGCACCGAGGACCCCCGCGGCTTCACCAAGCGCAGCCAGGAGTCGATGGCCCGCCACGTCCGGGCGATGGTCGAGCTCCAGGACGCCGGCGCCGAGGTCTTCGACTACGGCAACTCGATCCGCGACGAGGCCCGCAAGGGCGGCTACGACCGCGCGTTCGACTTCCCGGGCTTCGTCCCGGCCTACATCCGTCCCCTCTTCTGCGAGGGCAAGGGCCCGTTCCGCTGGGCCGCGCTGTCTGGCGACCCCGCGGACATCGCCGCGACCGACCGTGCGATCAAGGAGCTCTTCCCGGCCGACGAGAGGCCGGAGTACGCCCGCCTGCACACGTGGCTCGACATGGCCGCCGAGCGGGTGCAGTTCCAGGGCCTGCCGGCGCGGATCTGCTGGCTCGGCTACGGCGACCGTGCGAAGGCGGGCGCGAGGTTCAACGAGATGGTCGCCAACGGCGAGCTGTCGGCTCCGATCGTCATCGGTCGCGACCACCTCGACTGCGGCTCCGTGGCCTCGCCCTACCGCGAGACCGAGGCGATGCTCGACGGGTCCGACGCCATCGCCGACTGGGCGATCCTCAACGCGCTCGTCAACACCGCCTCCGGCGCGACCTGGGTGTCCTTCCACCACGGCGGCGGGGTCGGCATCGGCCGCTCGCTCCACGCCGGCCAGGTGACCGTCGCCGACGGCACCCCGCTCGCGGCGGAGAAGATCGAGCGCGTGCTCACCAACGACCCCGGGATGGGCGTCATCCGCCACGTCGACGCCGGCTACGGCCGCGCGATCGAGGTGGCCGGGGAGCGGGGCGTCCGGGTGCCGGTGGAGGCGCGGCAGCGCGACTGAGCCGCCGCACGAGCTCACCCCGCGGCGAGCACCCGCCGCGTGAGGAACAGCACCACCCCGTCGAGGTCGCCCGTGCCGGGCTCGGTCGACCGGGAGAGCTGGTCGAAGGTGACGGTCTGGAAGACGAGGTCGGCGAGCGGCGCGAGCGCGACCGCCCGGTCGAGGTCGGCGTGCGGGTAGGCGTCGCGCCACGGCGCCAGAACCGTGCGTACGCGCTCCCCCGCGTCTCCGCCCACCGCCTCGGTGATCCAGTGCGCGAGGTGCGTGCCGTCGAGGAACGGGTGCGTCACGCACCCGTCGCTCCAGTCGAAGATCCGGACGTGCGCGCCGTCGTGGGCGACGTTGCCCGAGTGCAGGTCGCCGTGGCCGAGGGTGTCGGGGAAGCCGCACGCCCACAGCTCGCGCACGCGTGACTCGACCTCGGGCACCACCTCGGCGAGGCGTACGCGCTCGCCCGCCGTGAGTGCGTCGAGCTCGGCGTTGGTGGCCAGGGCCTCACGCCACGCCGCGAGGGTCGGCTCGAGCCCGCGGTCCGGGGCACCCGCCGCCCGGAGCTCGTCGAGCCAGTCCAGCGAGGCCGCCTGGGCCGATGCCCACAGCGGGGCCAGGACCTCGGCGGCCTCGGCCGGCGCGCCGTCGTCCGACACGCCGGCGAGGGGCTCGGTCAGCAGCCAGGAACGGCCCCGGTCGACGGCGACGACCTCCGGGACGAGGTCGGGCAGGTGCCGGGCGACGACCTCCACGATGCCCGCCTCGGCCGCGAAGTGCGCGCAGCTCGCCTTCGACCAGAGGGTGCCGGCGTCCGTCGGGACGGTGTGCACCGCCGAGATGCTCCACACGCGGTGCGTACGCACCGGGCCGGTGCGGGAGCGGCCGGTCGGGGCCAGCGCCGCGTCGATCCACTCCTCGAGCTCGTCGGTCCACCCGGGGCGGTACCAGTCCGGTCGCTGCGGCGGCGGTGTCCCCCAGTGCTCCCGCGCGGACCGGGCGACGTGCTCGCGGAGGTCCGCGGGCAGCGCGTCGAGGCCGGCCCAGCGTCCTCCCCGGGGCGTACCCCCGCGTGAGCCGACGACGTGCAGGCGGCGGGTCTCGTCGAGCACGACGACCGGAGCGAGGTGCACGGCGTCGGTGAGCAGGTGGCTGGCCCGGGCGGTGGCGGTGGGGCCGCCGGCCTCCGGGTCCTGGACGAAGGACGGCAGCGCACCGTCGTCCCCGGTCCACACCCGCTCGCCGTCGGTGAGGGCCACCTGGACGGTGCGCGGTGGGCGGGTCACCGGCGCATCGTGGCACGGCCGAACACCGCGAACCCATGACTTTTGCGGCGCGGTAGGTGAGGATCCGTGCATGGCATCGGGGGAGAAGAAGCCGGCGCGCTCGCGCGTCGTGCTCACGGACATCAGCTCGCGGGCGTGGGAGCACCCCGCCGACCGGGGAGCGCTCGTCGCGCTGCGCAAGCTCAAGGGCTTCGACGTGCTGCTCAAGACCATGTCGGGGGTGTTCCGCGAACGCGCCTGGCGGCTGACGCTGCTCGGCTCCGCGGTCCGTGTCGACGAGCGCCAGTTCGCGCGGCTGCACCGGCTGCTCGCGGAGGTCGGCCAGAGCCTCGACGCGACCGACCTGCCGGAGCTGTACGTCCAGGCGGACCCGACGCTGAGCGCCATGACGATCGGCATGGACAAGCCGATCATCGTGCTGTCGTCCGGTCTGGTGCACCACCTCGACGACGACGAGCTGCGCTTCGTCATCGGGCACGAGCTCGGCCACGCCGTCAGCGGCCACGCGATCTACCGCACGCTGCTGCTGCGGCTGCTGGGTCTCGGCGGCCTGCTCAACGCGATCCCCGGAGGTGCCATCGGCATCCGGATGGTGACCGTCGGCCTGCTCGAGTGGTCGCGCAAGGCCGAGCTGTCGGCCGACCGCGCCGGCCTGCTCGCCAGCCAGGACCCCACGGCGGCGCTGCGCACCCACATGAAGCTCGCCAGCGGCGGCACGCTGGAGGAGCTGGACGTCACCTCGTTCATGTCCCAGGGAGCGGAGTACGACGAGGGCGGGGACGTGCGCGAGTCGCTGATCAAGCTGTCCCTGCTGCAGCAGCAGACCCACCCGTTCGCCGTCGTGCGGGCCACCGAGCTGCGCCGCTGGATCGACACCGGCGCCTACACGGCGATCCTGGGCGGCGACTACCCGCGCCGGCAGGACGACGACACCGCCTCGGTCAGCGAGGCGGCCCAGGACGCCGCAGCGTCCTACTCCGCGGCGTTCGAGCGCACCCAGGACACGCTGGGCAGGCTCGTCCACGACCTGGCCGGCTGGATGGGCAGCGCGAGCACCTGGCTCAACGACCGCTTCCGGCGCGGCGAGAGCGCCTGACGGCCACGTCGGTCGGCCACGTCACGCGGGGGGTCCCTGCGGCGCGCGCTCGCCCGTCACGGGGTCGGCGGTCAACGGGTGCGTGTCCGGGACGCCGTTGACCGAGGCGGGGACGAGCCGCTCGACGACCAGGGCGAGCACCCCGATCAGCGCGCAGCCCGCGCCCAGCACGAAGACGTAGGCCCCGCTCCAGCCGCGGTCGAGCACGAAGCCGGCGAACAGCGGGCCACCGATCGCGCCGGCCTGGAAGGCGCCGGCGTTGACCGCGTTGTAGCGCCCGCGCAGGTGGTCGGGCGCCATGTCGTTGGTGATCGCGGGGATCGTCGGCTGCATCATCGTCTCGCCGAGCGCGAACAGGCCCATGAAGGTCAGCACCCCCACCGCGGCGACCGGCCCCGGCACGAGTCCGGTCGCGCCGAGCACGGCGTACGACAGCACCCACAGCCCGCACATCGCGAGCATCACCCGGGTGCGCCGGTGCCCCGCGATGAGCCGCAGCACGAGGAACTGCAGGAGCACGATGACGGCGGTGTTGATCGCGAAGGAGAAGCCGATCACGCCGGTCGACACCTCGCCGACGTTGCGGGCGTACGCCGGGAAGCCCGCCTCGAGCTGGCCGTAGCCGACGAACACGGCGATGAAGGTCAGGGCGGTCACCCCGATCACCGCGGGGTTGCGCAGGATCTCGAGGTAGGACCCGGCGGACGCGTCGGCGTCGTCGGGCGCCTGGTGGTGTCCGGTCACGTGCCGCAGCGGGCCGAGCAGCAGCCCGATCGGCACCAGCATGCTGGCCGCGTCGCCGAGGAAGATCACCGTGAAGGTGTGCGGCTGCGACACGTCGGCGTAGATCCCGCCGACGACGCCGCCGACGCCGATGCCGAGATTGACCAGGGCGAAGTTGATGCCGAAGTACTGCTGGCGCATCTCGCCGGTGGTGACGGCGGCGATCAGGGCGTTGAACGCGGGCCACGACATGCCGAAGTTGATGCCGAGGAAGACCATCGCCAGCGCGGCGAGGGCGGGCGTGGTCGCGAAGGCCAGGATCGTGCAGCCGACGAGCTGGCACGTCGTCGCGGCGAGCAGGACGCGGCGCGCCCCGATGCGGTCGGTCAGCACACCGCCGGGCCCGGTGACGACGAGCGCGACGACCGCGATGAACGCCATGAGCGCGCCCGCGAGGTCGAGCGAGAAGCCCCGCACCTCGTGCAGGTAGATCACCGTGAAGGGGAGCGTGAGGCCACGGCCGAGGGTCTGCACCGCGACCGTCGACAGCAGCCACCGACCCTCGGTCGACAGCTGGTCCCAGAACTGGCGCAGGGTCACCGAGGAGCTCACCGGGAGATTGTGTCCCCCGGCTCCGACAGCCGGCACGCGGGTTTCGGACGGCACCGACGACCGCGCGCGCCCGGACGCACGCGGGCCCCGGACACCAGCGGTGTCCGGGGCCCGATGTCTGGGGTGCGCTGCTAGAACACCCGGCGGCTCGAGCCGCCGATCGGCACGAAGTTGAGCACGAGCCCGACGACGATCAGGATCAGGCCGATCGTGGTGAGGATGCTCTGGGGCAGGAGCAGCCCCAGGATGAGCAGGATCAGTCCGAGGACAACCATGGTGTTCCCTCCTTCTATGCCACCCACGGTGGGCGCGGGCTCACTCTGCCCGGCCCACGCGTCGTTGCAAACCTGAGGCCCCTCCCTGAGGGTGAAAAATGTCCACGGTTTGTCCACGGTCACACCCGCGCGAGGGGGCGCGTCAGTCGGTGCCCAGCGCCCGGATCGCGTCGTGGATGGCGAGGGTCCGGCGCGCCGACTCGACGTGCAGCGCCTCGACCATCTTCCCGTCGTGGGTGACGACGCCGGCTCCCTTGCCGGCCTCGAACGCGGCGATGAGGCCCTCGGCATCGGCGACCGCCCGCTCGCTGGGTGCGAAGGCGGCGTTGGCCCCCTCGACCTGGCCCGGGTGGATCAGCGTCTTGCCGTCGAAGCCCATCTGGCGCCCCTGCTCGCACTCGGCGAGGAAGCCGTCGGTGTCCTTGACGTCGTTGTAGACGCCGTCGATGACCGCGATCCCGGCGGCTCGTCCCGCGAGCAGGGCGGTGTGCAGGCTGGGCAGGATCGGCGCACGGCCCGGCACGTGCTCGGCGTACAGCTCCTTGACGAGGTCGTTCGTGCCGATGACGAAGGCACCGAGGCGCTCGGACGAGCGCGCGATGGCGAGGGCGTCGAGGATCGCCACCGGCGTCTCGACCATCGCCCAGAGCCTCGTGTGGTCGGGCGCCCCGGCCTTCTCCATTGCAGCGACGAGGCCGCGCACCGCCTCGGCGCTGTCGACCTTGGGCACGACGATCGCGGCCGGTCCGGCCTGGCTGGCCGCGACGATGTCGTCGTCGTGCCACTCCGTGCCGATCCCGTTGACGCGGATCGTGACCGTACGCCGGCCGTACTCGCCGCTGGCGGCTGCGGCGGCCGCGGCCTCCCGCGCCGAGGCCTTGGCGTCCGGGGCCACGGCGTCCTCGAGGTCGAGGATCAGGCCGTCGCAGGCGATCGACTTCGCCTTCTCCAGCGCCCGCTCGTTGGAGCTGGGCATGTAGAGGACGGACCGCAGCGGGGTGAAGTCGCTCATGCCTGCACCTCGATCTGGTCGTACTGCGCCTTGAGGTCGGGATCGATCGCGGCCAGCTCCTCGGCGAGCGCGACCATCACCTGGCACTGCTTGACCGACGCGTCGTCCTCCATCTTGCCGTCGATCATCACCGCGCCGGTGCCGTCGCCCATCGCGGCGATGACCCGCCGGGCGTGGGCGACGTCCTCGACGCTGGGGGAGAAGACCTTGTGGGCGATGGCGATCTGGGCCGGGTGGAGGCTCCACGCGCCGACGCACCCGAGGAGGAACGCGTTGCGGAACTGGTCCTCGCACGCGACGGTGTCCTTGATGTCCCCGAACGGCCCGTAGTAGGGGTAGATCCCGTGCATCGCGCACGCGTCGACCATCCGGGCGATCGTGTAGTGCCAGAGGTCCTGCTGGTAGGTGGCGCGGGGCCCGTCGTACTGCGGGACGCCGAGGTCGTCGCGCTGCGGGTCCTGGCGCACGAGGTAGCCGGGGTGGCCGCCGCCGACGCGCGTCGTCTTCATCCGGCGGTCCGCGGCCAGGTCGGCCGGGCCGAGCGAGAGGCCCTGCATGCGGGGGCTGGCCGCGCAGATCTCCTCGATGTTGGCCACGCCGCGCGCGGTCTCGAGGATCGCGTGCACCTGCAGCGGCTTCGTCAGCCCCGCCTTCGCCTCGAGCTGGGCGAGCAGGCGGTCGACGTAGTGGATGTCCTCGGCGCCCTGCACCTTCGGCACCATGATCACGTCGAGCGTGTCGCCGATCTCGGTCACGAGGGTGGTGAGGTCGTCGAGCGCCCACGGGCTGTCGAGCGAGTTGACCCGGGTCCAGAGCTGGGTCTTGCCGAAGTCCGTGGACCTCCCGATGTCGACGAGGCCCTGCCGTGCCTTCTCCTTGTTCTCGGCCTTGACCGCGTCCTCGAGGTTGCCGAGCAGCACGTCGACGGTGCCGACCATCTGGGGCACCTTGGCGGCCATCTTCTCGTTGCCCGGGTCGAAGAAGTGGATCGCGCGGCTCGGCCGGGCCGGGATCTCGCGCAGCGGCGCCGGGGCCCCGACGGCGAGGGGTGCGAAGAAGTCCTTGGCGGAACGTGTCATGACCCGCAAACTACCGCCGCGTAGCCGGGTGTCGATATGACCCATGTCTCGCTCGTCACACCTCGGCAGCCGCTGCGGTTTGGCCCGGATTGCTACGACTGGGTGTCGTACGCAGCCGCGACCGAGGGAGTCCTGATGGAGCTCTACCTGCCCGTGGTGGTGCTCTCCGCCCTGGCCGGACTCTTCGCGGTGGGCTCGGTGATGATGAGCGCGGTCGTCGGGCCGCGTCGCTACAACCGGGTCAAGGTCGACTCCTACGAGTGCGGCGTGCAGCCCGTCGCCGACGCCGGCCGGGGCAACCGCACCATCCCGGTGCGCTACTACACGATCGCGATGTCCTTCATCATCTTCGACATCGAGATCATGTTCCTCGTGCCGTGGGCGGTGCACTTCGACCAGCTCGGCAGCTTCGGCTACGTCGCGGTCGTGCTGTTCATCCTCAACCTGTCGCTCGCGTACGCCTACGAGTGGCGCCGCGGCGGGCTGGAGTGGGACTGACCGACGTCGCCCGCCGGCGCTAGCGGCCGGGGCGGCGGCGCCACCAGGACCGCCTCGGCGCGTCCGTCGGCGCGGCGGCGGCGCGCGCCTGCCGCTGCGCCTCGATCCGGGCCGTACGCCGCGCGACCCACGCGGCGACCTCGACCTCGACGTCGCGGGTGGGGGTCACCACCGGGGGACCGCCCTGCAGCTGGCGCCGGTTCTCCACGACGCGCCGGTTGAAGTCCGCCAGCTCGCGGCGCACCTCGCTCTCCGCGGTGATGGCGTCGAGCCGGTCGTCGAGCTCGGCGTCCTCCTTGCGCAGCGCGATGGCGGGCGGGAGCAGGGCGATGTTCTCCCGCTCGACGAGCTTCTTGACCCACCAGTCCGGGTCGTGCTCGACCCCGAGGTCGCTGATGGGCTTGCCCTGGCCGGGGAGGTCGTCGAACTCGCCGCGCTCCATGGCCTGGCGCACCTGCAGGTCGACCCAGCTCGCCTGCTGCTGGATGCGCGCGGCCGCCGCCGACCGGCCGGTGCGCTCGTCCCGCAACGCCTCGCGGCGCACGGACTCGGCGTCCGCCACCTCGAACCCGTCGTCGCGATCCGGCATGCGTCCAGCGTACGTGCGCAGCCCCCGGATGGACTTCCACGCGTACGAGTGGACGTCCATCGGACGGCGCAGCGGGGGGACGACGATCTCGTCCTCGAGGACAGCCCCGCGGCACCTCAGGTGGAGGTGTCGACCCTGCCTCAGGCGCGAGCGTTGGCGTCATGCTGATCCTCCTCTCCGACCCGCGCGTCGCCGCCGTACCCGTCCGCGAGTCCGGCGAGCCGTTGGTGCGCCTCGACGCGTCGTTCGGTCCCGCGCGTGCGCTCGTACGACAGGGGCTGGCCGAGCGCCTGGCCACGGCGCAGTGCTCGCTCCCGATCGGCGTCGCGCTGCGGGTCGTCGAGGGCCACCGGTCCGTGGCCGACCAGCGCGCCATCATCGCGGCGTACTCCGCGGAGGTCCGTGCCGCGCACCCCGATGTCCCGCCCGAGGACCTGCACCGGTTGACGAGCCGCTTCGTCTCGCCGGTCGACGTCGCGCCGCACGTCGCCGGCGCGGCCGTCGACCTGACCCTGGTCGACGCGTGCGGCGACGAGCTCGACCTGGGCACGCCGATCGACGCGACGCCCGAGCAGTCGGACGGTGCCTGCTATTTCGCGGCGGACGGGATCGGCGCCGACGCCCGCGCCCACCGTGACCTGCTCGCCCGGGTGCTGGGCGGCGCGGGCCTGGTGAACTACCCGACCGAGTGGTGGCACTGGAGCTACGGCGACCGCTACTGGGCGCTGACGACGGGGGCCGGGGCGGCCCTCTACGGGCCCGCGCGGCTCGGCGCCGAGGACGCCGCGTGAGCGCCCTGGCCGCCGTGGCCACCACGCGGGACTGCGCGGGTCCCCGCCTCCAGGTCGACCTCTCCGCCGTCGCGGCGAACACACGCCTGTTCGCGGCACGCACGTCGGCCGAGCTGATGGCCGTGGTCAAGGCCGACGGCTTCGGCCACGGCGCCGCCGACGTCGCCCGCACCGCGCTGGCCCACGGCGCGACCTCGCTGGGCGTGACCAGCCTCGCCGAGGCCCTCGACCTGCGCGCCGCGGGCCTCACCGCACCGGTGCTGAGCTGGCTCAACCCGGTCGACGCGGCGTACGCCGACGCGCTCGCCGTCGAGGTCGAGCTCGCCGTCGCCTCGCGCGAGCACCTCGAGGCGGTCGTCACCGCCCAGCGCTCGGCACCGCACCAGCGGTCGGCGCGCATCCACCTGCACCTCGACACCGGCATGGCCCGCGACGGCGCCGAGCCGACGGCGTGGGCCGGTCTCTGCCGGGCCGCCCGCCGCGCCGAGCGCGCCGGCCTGGTGCGCGTCGTCGGCGTGATGGGCCACCTCGGGTGCGCCGACGACCCCGCCGACGAGTGCAACGCCCTAGGGCGCCGACGCTTCGCGTGGGGGGTCGAGACCGCCCGCGCCGCAGGCCTGCGACCCGCCCGGCGGCACCTCGCCGCGACCGCCGCGACGCTCCTCGACGTCCGCAGCCACCACACGATGGTCCGCGTCGGCGCCGGCCTCGTGGGGATCGACCCCACCAGCACGACACCGCTGCGCTCCGGCCTGACGCTCACCGCGCCCGTGGTCAGCGTGCGCCGGGTGCGGTCCGGCGCCGGGGTCGGCTACGGCCACACCTGGACCGCACCGGCCGCGACGAACCTGGCCCTGCTGCCGCTCGGCTACGCCGACGGGCTGCCGCGGCTGGCCTCCGGCCGCGCCGAGGTGCTGCTCCGCGGCAGGCGACGTCGGCTCGTCGGGCGCATCTCGATGGACCAGGTCGTCGTGGACCTCGGCGACGACCACGCCGAGCCGGGGGACACCGCCACCGTCCTCGGCCCCGGCGGCGCCGGCGAGCCCACCGTCGCCGAGTGGGCCGGATGGTCCGACACCCTCCCGCACGAGGTGGTCACGGGCATCGGCCCGCGCGTGCGGCGTATCACCGTCCCCGCCACACCCGCGATTCCCGCCCTCAGGAGCCTCTCGTGACCCGCCCGTCCCGCACCCGTGTCGCCGTCGTCGGCGGCGGCCAGAACTGCGAGCACGCCGTCTCGCTCGCCTCCGCCGCGGCGGTCGCCGACGCGCTGGACCCGACGGTCTACGACGTCGTCCGGCTGACGATCGGCGAGGACGGGACGTGGCACGACGGCGCGCGCGTGCTGCCGCTCGGCGACGCCGTGGCCGTGCTGCAGTCGTGCGCCGCCGTCCTCCCGGTCGTGCACGGCCCGCGCGGCGAGGACGGCTCGCTCGCCGCGCTCTGCGAGCTGGCCGGTGTGGCCTACGTCGGCTCGGGCGTCGGCGCCGGCGCGCTGGCGATGGACAAGTGGGCCACCAAGCTCGTCGCCGGCGCCCTCGGCATCGCCACCGCGCCGGGCCTGCTGCTCACCGCGACCTCGGCCGCGACGTACGCCTTCACGCACCCGGTCGTCGTCAAGCCGGTGGCCGCCGGCTCCAGCCACGGCGTCACCCTGGTGCGCGAGGCGGCGGAGCTGGCCGCGGCGCTCGACGCCGCGCTCGCACTCGACGACCGGGTCCTCGTCGAGGACGTCGTCGTGGGACGCGAGATCGACGTCGCCGTCCTCGGCACGGCCGACGGCGCCCGGGTCGTCTCCCCGGCGCTGGAGATCGTCGTCGACGGCTGGTTCGACTTCGACGCGAAGTACGGCGGGGGTGCGGACTTCCGCATCCCGGCCGCGCTGGACGACGTCGCCCGCACGGACCTGGAGCAGGCGGCGCTCGCGGTCTACGACGCCCTCGGGTGCGCCGGCGTCGCGCGGGTCGACTTCTTCGTGACCGAGCACGGTCCGGTGCTCAACGAGGTCAACACGATGCCCGGCTTCACCGAGCAGTCGCAGGTGCCGAAGATGTTCGCCGCCGCGGGCCTGTCGTACGCCGACCTGCTGGACCGCCTCGTCCGCGACGTGCTGCCCGCGTGACCGCGCAGTCGTCCGCACAGGCGTCCCAGCAGCGCTCCGGGCGCATCGACGGGATCGACCTGCTGCGCGGCATGGCGATCGCGCTGGTGATGCTGCGCCATGCGTGGCCGTCGGTCTTCCCGGGCGCCGGCGTCGTGGGGGTCGTCATGTTCTTCGCCCTCAGCGGCTACCTCATCACCGGGCTGCTGGTCGACGAGCTCGACCGGACCGGACGGGTGGACCTGCGCAGGTTCTACGTACGCCGCGCGCGCCGCCTCGTGCCGGCACTGCTGTTCCTGGTCGCGGGCGTCGTGGTGGTCACGCTCCTGCTCGACCCGCTCGGGGACCGCGACGAGCTCGTGAAGACCGTGCTGGTCGCGCTGACGTGGACCGGGAACCTGCCGTTCGGGCACGCCAGCGACGCGACGTTCCACCTGTGGACCCTGGCGACGGAGGAGCAGTTCTACCTGCTGTGGCCGGCGGTCCTGGTGGCAGCGGCAGCACGCGGCCGGACGCACCTCGCCCTGCTCCTCGTCGCAGGTGCCTGCGTGCTGGCCTGCGCCGCCACCCTGGTCTGGCTGCGCGAGGAGCCGGACCTGGCGTACTCCCTCCCGACCTCCTGGGCCGTCTGCTTCGTCGTCGGGGGCGCCACCCGGCTGCTCGGCCGGCGGCTCGTCGTGCCCGCGCTGGCGGTGCCCGTGGCGCTGGTCGGGCTGGCGGTCCTGAGCGTGGTTCCATTGCGGGGTCACGCCCTCACCTACCTGGCAGGAGGCCCCGCCATCGCTGCGCTGACCGCGGTCCTGCTGCTGTCGTGGCGGACCTGGGCCGACGTCTCCGGTCCGGCGCGGGCCCTGGTGGTGCTCGGCACGGTGTCCTACGGGGCGTACCTGTGGAACTACCCGCTCACGCTGTGGCTGCGCCCGTCCCTCGACGGCCTCGCGGGCCCGGTGGCGCTCGCGCTCACGCTCGTGATGGCGGCGGTCAGCTGGCGCCTGGTCGAGACGCGCGTCGCCCGACGGTCCCGTGCGCCGCAGACGGTGTCGGCATGACGCCCGACCGGCTCCGGGCGTGGGCGCCCGACCTGGGCATCGCGGCCGCGGTGCTCGTCCTCGGCCTCGTCGAGGCCTCGCGCACGAAGGCCGTGTGGGAGGACTGGTGGGACCTGGCCTACGTGGCGATCGGCACCGCCGCGGCCGTCGGGCTGAGCCGGCGCGCCCCCGGTGCGGCGGTCTGCCTCGTGTGGGTGGTGTGCCTGCTGCAGCTGGCGTCCGGCACCCAGGTCCTGCTCACCCAGGCGGCGCTCGCCATGGTCCTCTTCGGAGCCGCGCGGTGGGGCAGCCCGCTCGTGGTGGTGCTCAGCGGCCTGTCGGTCCCCCTCGGCGCGGTGGCCGTCGTCCTCTTCGGGGCCTCGGAGGTCTACGAGGCGCTGTCGGGCCTCTTCGACTACACCACCGTGATCGACTCGGCCTACCGCTTCGGGACCTCGTGGCAGGTCGCCAGCGCCCTGCTCGGGATGTTCGTGCTGGGCTCACCGTGGCTCGCCGGCCTGGTGATGCGCTTCGTCTCGCGTGCCGAGGAGTCCAGGGTCTCCCAGGTCGCGGCGGAGCAGGACGCCGCGCGGGCGATCAACGAGACCGAGCAGGCCCGCGAGATCGCCCACCTCCGCGAGGAGCAGGCGCGGCTGGCCCGCGACGTGCACGACGTCGTCGGGCACTCCCTGGCGGTGATCCTCGCCCAGGCCGAGTCCGCGCAGTACCTCAAGGACGACGATCCCGAGCAGCTCGCCGGCAGGCTCAAGGAGACGATGGCGACCATCGCGACCTCGGCGCGGACCTCGCTGCAGGACGTCCGGCAGGTGCTGACCAGCACGCAGGCCTCGACCGCCACGAGCCGCAGCGGCAGCCTCGACAGCCTCGTCGAGGGGGTGCGCTCCAGCGGTCACGAGGTCGTCTCGACCGTCGTCGGACGGCCGCAGCCGTTGCCGCCCGAGCTGGAGACCGTCGCCTACCGTGTGCTGCAGGAGATGCTGACGAACGCCATCAAGCACGGCCGCCGCGACGTGGCCGTGACCGTCGAACGCCACTGGGAGGGCGAGCTGCGCCTCGAGGTCCGCAACGCCGTCGCCGTCGCTGACGACGCCACGCAGCCGCTGCGCACCCTCGCGCCCGACGCCCCCGCACCGACGCCGGGCCAGGGTGTCGAGGGGATGCGTCGGCGACTGGAGGCGGTCGGCGGCCGGCTGGACGTACGCCGTCGCGAGGAGGCCGGCGGCCCGACGTTCACCGCCACGGCCTGGGTGCCCGTGCGGGGCGGCGCATGATCCGGGTCGTGCTGGTCGACGACCAGGAGCTGTTCCGCGAGGGCGTCCGGACGATCGTCGACGCGCAGGAGGGGATGGAGGTCGTCGGCGTCGCCGGCGACGGGTTCGAGGCGATCGCGGTGTGCGACGAGCTCCAGCCCGACGTCGTGCTGATGGACATCCGGATGCCCGAGATGGACGGCGTCGAGGCCACCCGCCAGCTCTTCGCGCCGGAGCGGGTGTCCAAGCGGCAGACCCCGTTGCGGGTCGTCGTGCTGACGACCTTCAATCTCGACGACCGGGCAGCGACCGCGATCCGCTACGGCGCGAGCGGCTTCCTGCTCAAGGACACCACCCCGCTGATGCTGCGCGACGCGATCCGCACGGTCCACACCGGCAACGCCGTCCTCGCCCCGGCCGACCTCTCGCTGCTGCTGCAGGGGCAGTTCGTCGCGCGCGCGCCCGCGCCCACGGCGTACCTCTCGCTCACGGACAAGGAGCGCGAGGTGTTCGCCGCCGTCGCCCGCGGCCTGTCCAACACCGAGATCGCCCAGCAGATCTTCGCCTCCGAGTCCACCGTGAAGACCCACGTCGGGTCGGTGCTGCGCAAGCTGTCCCTGCGCGACCGGGTGCAGATCGTGGTCTTCGCGCACGAGCACGGCCTGGTCGGAGCGGGCTGAGGTTCCCGCCCCTCGGGACCTGCGGCGCCCCACCCGCCGCGTGACAGGCTTGCGGGCATGGTCATCCGAGGCATCCCCGACCGGGCCGCCGGCGTCCAGCTCCACGTCACCTCGCTGCCGGGCGGCCGGCTCGGCGAGCCCGCGCGGGACTTCGTGCGGTGGCTCGCCGCCGCCGGGCAGACGGTCTGGCAGGTCCTGCCCCTGACCGTCCCCGACGCGCACGGCTCGCCGTACGCCTCTCCCTCCGCGTTCGCCGCGTCGCCCGGTCTCCTCGAGGACCCGCAGGCGCCCGTCGGCGCGGACGAGGTGGCGGCCTTCGCCGAGCAGCACGCCTACTGGGCCGGGTCGTGGGTCGAGCACGGCGGAGACCTCGCCGACCAGGTGCGCTTCGAGCGCGAGTGGGCGGCGCTGCGCTCCTTCGCGGCCGACCACGGCGTGCGGCTGATGGGTGACATCCCGATCTACGTCGCCGCCGGCAGCGCCGACGCGGCGGCGTGGCCCGGGCTGTTCCGCGACGACGCGGTCGCGGGCGTACCACCCGACGCCTTCACCGACAGCGGCCAGCTCTGGGGGAACCCGCTCTACGACTGGGACGCGATGGCAGCCGACGGCTACACGTGGTGGGTGGAGCGGCTGCGCCGCAGCCTGGCCCTGCACGACCTGGTCCGCATCGACCACTTCCGCGGCTTCGCGGCCTTCTGGGCCGTGCCGGCCGGGCACCCGACGGCCGAGCACGGGACGTGGGAGCCGGGCCCGGGGCGCGCCGTCTTCGACGCGGCGACCGCGCGACTCGGCCCGCTGCCCGTCGTCGCCGAGGACCTCGGCGTGATCGACGCCCCGGTCGAGGAGCTGCGCGACGCCCTGGGCTTCCCCGGCATGGCGGTCCTGCAGTTCGCGTTCGACCCCGACGGCGACGACCGGCGCCACGAGCCGGAGAACCTGCGTCGCGACCAGGTCGTCTACACCGGCACCCACGACAACGACACCGTCGTCGGCTGGTGGGGGGAGCTGGAGGACGTACGCCGACGCGAGGCGCGCCGCGCCTTCGTGGCAGCGGGTGCCGACGACCCCGATCCCGCGTGGGCGATGATCCGGCTCGCGCACGCGACGCCCTGCCGCGTCGCCATGGTGCAGGCCCAGGACGTGCTGTCGCTGGGCGCCGAGGCGCGGATGAACACCCCCGGCACCGCGGCGACCTGGTCGTGGCGGCTCGAGCCCGGGATGCTCACCGCCGACCTCGCGGCCCGGCTGCGCGCGGTCACCGAGGAGCACGGGCGCCTCGGCGGCTGACCCCGGCGCCTGACCCCTGGGCCGGTCTCGGGGTCGGACAGGGGTCGTTCCGGATGGCCCGGCCCGCCCCCGCGACGCATGCTGGAGGCATGGAAAAGATCCGCACCTCCCTCGCCCGCCAAGGCCTGGTCCGCTCGACCGACCGCGCGATCATCGGCGGCGTCTGCGCCGGGGTCGGGCGCCGTCTCGGCCTCACGCCGTGGGTGACCCGGCTGCTGTTCGTCGTGACGATGTTCGCGATCCCGGGCAGCCAGATCCTCATCTACCCGCTGCTGTGGTTCCTCATGCCGTCCGAGGACAGCGTCGAGGCCGCCGCCGCGCGCCACGCCTTCCCGGCCCGCTGACCCCCTACTGGAACGACACGAACCGCACGTCCGGCAGCGAGCGCCGGACCTGCGCCGGGCGCATCCGCGGCACGTCCTCGTCGTAGAAGAGCTTGAAGCCCATCGTGAACTTCCGCGGCACGGCGACGTCGCGGTAGGTCGCGAGCTTGTCGGCCGGGCTGCCGAAGCCGTCGACGTGCTGCACCATCGCGAGGCCGTCGCGGCGGCGTACCTTCCGGATGTCGGGCACCATCGAGTCGGTGAACTGGTGCACCACGAAGAGCTTCTCCGGCAGGCCGTTGTCACGGGTCAGCCGCGACAGCCAGCCGGCGGTGCGGTTGATCTCCCGGGCGCGCACCGAGCCGATCTGCTGACCGGGGAACTCGCCCGGCCCGACGCGCCACTCCGGGTCGAGGGCCAGGCCGACCCACGGGTCCTGCAGCGCCCACTCCCACCGCTTCGCGGCGGTCAGGAAGTCCGTACGCCCCGGCTGGAGGTCGAGCAGCAGCAGCGCGCCGTTGCGGTGCGCGGCGTCGATGTAGGCCTGGACGCGGCTGTGCAGCACGTCGTGCGCGTGGTCGCCGTCGGTGCCGGGGTAGTCGGCGCCGTCGGCCACGGTGACGATGAGCTCGTAGACCGGGAGCAGCCGCTCCGTGCGGCCCAGGAACGGCTTGCCGGCCTTCGCGATCCGCTGGAAGGCCGTGTCCGGGTCGGTCTCGCCGAGGACGCCGAGCGCCCCGGTCGCGGCGGTGCCGTAGTAGGCGGTGAGGAAGCGCTTCCTGCCGAAGACGGTCTTCCCGCCGCCGGGCAGCGACGCAGTGGCACGGGCCGCTGTCGTGGCAGCTGTCGCCGACGTCCGGGCCGGCCGGTCCCCGGCCGCTGCGGGTGGCGAGGTGAGCACTGGCAGTGCGATCAGTCCAGCGACGAGCGCAGCGAGGCGTGCCCGAGTCCCCCGAGTCATGGCGGCAACCTAGCGCGTCCACGCCGCACGTGCTGCGGACGTGGCCGCCTGGGGAGCGATCCGGGGACCATGACCGCCGCACGTGCGGCGGCGCGGTGTCACCGCCTCCTGACAGGCTGCCCCCATGACTGACGCCTGGGACCTGGTCGCCGCCGAGCGGCAGGCGCTCGTCGACGACCTCGCGACGCTGACGCCCGAGCAGTGGGAGGTTCCGTCTCTGTGCGCGGGCTGGACCGTGCACGACGTCGCTGCGCACCTCGTCGACAACGCGCGCACGACCCGGGTCGGGATCGTCGTGGCGATGGTGCGGGCACGGTTCGACTTCGACCGCCAGAACGCTGCCGGCGTCGCGCGGTGGAAGGGGTCCACCCCCGCCGAGACGCTCGAGCGGCTGCGCGCGGTGGTCGACCGGCGGACCACCCCACCCGCCCCGCTCGACAGCCGGCTCGTCGAGGAGGTCGCCCACGGCGAGGACGTCCGTCGGCCGCTGGGGCTCACCCGCGTCTACCCGGCGGAGGCGGGCGGGCGCGCGCTCGCGCACCAGGCGCGCACCTCCGTCGCGCTCGGCGGCGGCAAGCAGCACCTCGCCGGCCTGACGCTGCGCGCCACCGACGCGGACGTACGCCTGGGCGAGGGCCCCGAGGTCGTCGGCCCGCTCGTCTCGCTGCTGCTGGTGTCGTCCGGGCGGGTCGCCGGGCTCGCCGACCTCACGGGCGACGGCGTCCCGCGGCTGCGGGCCGCGCTCGCGGGCTGAACGGCGGGGTTGTCAGGCTCTCCCTGAAGTTGTCAGGCGTTGCGCAGGCCGACAACGTCAGCGATCCCCGGTCAGCCGGGGATCACTGACGGGACCCCCGGCCCATCGCTGAACGCGTGCCGCGGCGCGGCGAGGAGCGCGAGCGCGGCCAGGAAGGCCGCCCCGGCGCAGACCGCCCAGACCGTGAGGTAGCCGCTGAGCGGGGCGACCTGCTCGGAGGCCGCGTCCAGGGAGCCCGTCGCGGTCAGCGCGATCGCGAAGATCGCCGAGGCGATCGCACCGCCCACGGTCTTGGTGCCGTTGGTCATGCCGGTCGCGATACCGGTGCGCTCCGGGGGAGCGGCCGCGGCGGCGGCTGCCGGGAGCGCCGCGACGAGGGCGCCCGACCCGACGCCGGCGATGCCCATGTTGATCAGTGCCTGCCAGGTCTCGTCGTGGAACGGCAGCCACAGCAGGTAGCCGACCCCGACGAGGCAGCACGCGACGACCAGCGCCCGGCGTACGCCCCCGAGCAGGCGCGTCGTCAGCGGCAGGGTGAAGGCGCCGATCGCGAGGGTGATGACGTAGAGCCCGATGAGGGTCGAGACGAAGGCCGGCTCCGCGCCGAGGCCGTAGCCGCGCTCGACGGGGTCGGCCTGCGCGTAGGTCGACAACGGGATCTGGCCGCCGAGGACCGGGATGCCGAAGAGGAACGCCGTCACCTGCACGGGCCACTGCGCCGGGCTGGACAGCAGCCGCACGTCGACGATCGGCTCGGGGTGGCGCTGCTCGAAGCGCCAGAAGACGACGAACGCGCCGACGGACACCAGCAGGGTGAGCCACCCGAGGAGCGAGCCCGCACCGTCCACCCGGAGCAGCACGAGGCCGCCCATCAGGACGCCGAGCGCGACCGTGACGAGCCCGAGGCCGGTCCAGTCGATGCCGCCGCCGCTGTCGTCGCCGGGCGCCTGCTCGATGCCGACGAGGATCACGAAGAACACGGCCGTGACGACGACGGCGGGCAGGGCGAGGAGGAGGTTCATGTCCATCGACTCGACGAGCAGCCCGCTGGACACCGCCCCGATGATGACGGCCAGCTCGAGCGAGCCGACGAGGATCGCGGCACCGCGCCGGGTGAGCAGCTCCTGGCGCCCGGAGTCGCGGGTGCGACGGTGGATGATCGCGATCTCCAGCGGCAGCCACACGACGTACGCGCCCTGGAGCGCCCAGCCGATGAGGAAGGTCGTGAAGCCGGGGGCGAAGGCGAGCCACCACGAGCCGAGCGCGGTGACAGCCGTCGAGATGAGCAGGACCTTCTTGTGGCCGACGAGGTCGCCGAGCCGGGCGAGCAACGGGATGCAGAGCGCGCTGACGATCAGTTGCGCCGCCTCGAACCAGTTGATGTCGCCCTCGAGGATCGAGAGGTGCTCGGCGATCTGCGGGTAGATCGGCGTGTAGTAGCCCTGCAGGATCCCGCTGGCGAACTCGACCAGCACGAGGAAGCCCACGATGGTGGCGAGGCCCTTCACCGCCGTCGGGGCCGAACGCTCGGTGACGCTCATGCGGGGAGCCTCTCGATCAGGAGCCGGTACCACCGGGCGCCGTCGACCAGGTCGTCGACGCCGATGTGCTCGTCGTAGGAGTGGATGGCCTGGCGTTGCGCCTTGGTCATCCGGAAGGGGGCGAAGCGGTAGACGTGCTCGCTGATCGCGGTGAAGTGCCGCGAGTCGGTGGCCGCCATCATCACGTACGGCGTCGCGACCGCCTCGGGGAACACCGCGCCGATGCAGTCCTCGAGCAGCTCGAAGGCCTCGTCCATCGGGGAGATCGGTGACGGCTCGCCGGACTCGACGACGTCGATCCGGATCGAGTCGTCGGCGATCGCCTTCCGGACGTGCTCGACGACCCCGGCCACCGTGTCGCCGACCATCACCCGGATGTTGAGCCCGGCGCGGGCGGTCGAGGCGATGACGTTGAGGGCGGGGGACCCGCTGAGGGTGGTGGTGGCGACGGTGGTCCGGGTCATCGCCGCGGCCTCGGGGCCGGCGGCGAGCAGGGCACGCGTGACGACCGGTGCGAGCCGGTTCGCCCGGCCGAGCAGCGGACGCAGCGGGAGGGGCACGTGCGGGGCGAGGCGTCGCATCAGCTCGAGCGTGGGCGGGGGCGCGGAGGCGGGGAAGGGTGACCTCTCGATCCGCAGGATCGCCCGCGCGATTCGGGCCGTGGGGCCGTTGCGCGCCGGCGTCGAGGCGTGGCCGCCGCGGCCCTCGGCGACGAGCTCGAGCGACGTGGTGCCCTTCTCGGTGACGCCGATGACCCCGAGCGGGGCCGTCACGCCCGGGAAGGCGCCGCCGGCGATCGCGCCACCCTCGTCGAGGACCAGCCAGGGCGTCACGCCGCGCTCGCGGAGCACGCCGACCGCCTCCACCGCGGCCGTGCCGCTGACCTCCTCGTCGCAGCCGAAGGACAGCCACACGTCCTGCGCCGGCACGTGGCCGGCCTCGAGCAGCTGCTCGACGGCCTCGCAGATCCCGGCCACGCAGCCCTTGTCGTCGAGGGTGCCGCGCCCCCAGATCGCGGGTCCGACGTCGGAGTCGTGGATCGCGCCGCCGAAGGGGTCGTGCCGCCACGGCGCCTCGCCGTCGACGGGCACGACGTCGAGGTGCGCCATCAGCACGACCGGTCGCTCGGCGCTCGCGCCCGCCCAGTGGAACAGCAGGCCGTGCGGGCCGACCCGGGTCAAGTCGAGGTGCTGGTGCAGCAGCGGGAACTGCGTCTCCAGCTCGGCCAGCAGGCGGTCGAAGGCCTCGCCGTCGACCCGCGACGGGTCGCGGTCGGACACGGTCGGGATGCGTACGAGCGCCTGCAGCGCGGTGACCACTCGGGCGTTCGTGCGGTCGGTCATGGGCAGACCGTACTGCCCGCGACGCTCGATGAGGGGGCTCTCACGGTCAGCTCATCGACACGTCATGACCGACGGGCAGATTCGTCCTCGTCAGCCGGGAACACCCCCGGACACCACCACCGAAGGAGGCCGTCATGGCCCGCTCCGGAATCCTCTCCGCCCTCGCGCCGGCCGTCCAGGCCCGCCGCGGGGACTCCACCAGCGACGACGGGCGCCGCCGCCGTCGTCGCCGGCGCCGCAACCGCAACCGCAGCCGCTCGCGCTCGCGCACGAACTGAGCGCGCGCACCGTGCACGGACGTCTCGGGCGTGCGCTCCGGCCCACGCCCGAGGCGGACGCACTCGTGGACATCGCCGGGCCGCTGCGCCTCGTCGACATCGGACGCCGGTTCTGGCCACGGCTGCGGCCGCTGCGCGGGTGGCTCCTCCTCGGGCTGCTCCTCATGGTCGCGGCGCCCGCCATCGCGGTCGCCGAGGCGATGCTCTACCAGCGGCTGGTCGACGACGTGCTGGTCCCGGCCGCCTTCGAGCCGCTGCTCGTGCTCGCCCTGCTGTACGTCGGGCTCAACCTGGCCAGCGGCATGGTGTCCGGTGCGGACGACTACCTCGCAACCTACGTCTCGCAGCGCTTCCTCGTGGGGCTGCGCCGAGACGTCTTCGCCCACGTCCTCTCGCTGCCGTCCGCGACCCACGACCGCCGCCGCCTCGGCGACACCCTCACCCGCCTCACCTCCGACGTGGCGGCGGTGGAGCGGTTCATGGTCAGCCAGGTGGGCGAGGGCCTCGGCGCGCTCGTGCGGCTCGTCGTCCTCGTCGGTGCGCTGCTCTGGATGGACTGGGTCCTCGCGCTCGCCTCGCTCGTCGTGGCGCCCCTCTTCTGGTGGGTCTCGACCCGCTTCGCCCGCCTGACCCGCGACGTCTCCCGTGAGCGCCGGCGCCGCGGCGGCTCGCTGGGCAGCGTCACCGAGGAGGCCCTCGCCAACGCCGCACTCGTGCAGTCGTACGGCCGCGAGGACCGAGCCGTCGCCACCTACGACGGCCACAACCGGGCGATCGCCGGCGCCGAGCTCGCGGCCAGCCGGATCCGCGCCCTCTTCCTCCCGCTGGTCGACCTCGCCGAGCTGGTCGGCGTGCTCGTCGTGGTCGGCCTCGGCGTCTGGTCCCTGTCGACCGACCGACTCACGCTCGGCGGGCTGCTCGCCTTCCTCACGCTGCTCATGCAGTGCTTCGGACCGGTCCGCACGCTGGCCGACCTGGTCCCCTCCCTCTACTCGGCCAGCGCGGGGGTCGAGCGCGTCGTCGAGCTCCTGGACGAGCCCGCAGGCGGCGACCGCGAGGGCGCCACGCCCCTGCCCGCCGGGCCCGGGGCACTCTCCGTGCGGGAGGTGGCGTACGCCTATCCCGGGGCACCGCGACCGGCGCTGGCCGGGCTCTCGCTCGAGGTCGCCGCCGGGGAGGTGGTCGCCCTCGTCGGCCCGAGCGGCTCCGGGAAGTCCACCCTCGGCCGGCTGCTGTCGCGCCAGCTCGTCGCGGACGCGGGCGTCGTCGCCATCGACGGCCGCGACGTCGCCGCGCACACCGCCGCCTCGGTGCGCGACGTCGTCACCGTCGTCCACCAGGAGCAGCTGATGATGGACGCCTCCGTCCACGACAACCTGGTCCTCGGCCGGCCCGACGCGAGCCGCGCGGAGGTGCGCGCGGCGGCCCGCGACGCGGGGGCGCACGCGTTCGTCGAGGCCCTGCCGCACGGCTACGACACCCGCATCGGCCAGCGCGGTCGCAGCCTGTCCGGCGGCCAGCGCCAGCGCCTCGCCGTCGCGCGGGCGCTCCTGCGCCCCGGCCGCGTGCTGGTCCTCGACGAACCGACGACCGGTCTCGACGCCGACGCCGCGCGCCGCCTCATGGTCGCCCTGACGAGCGGCCCGCGCGAGCGCACGATCGTGGTCCTCACCCACGACCCGGTGGTGCTCGAGCACGTCGACCGGGTCGTGTCCCTCGACCGCTCCCCGATGGAGGTCGCGGGATGAGCCGGCGCCGTGGGCCCGCCGGCGACCTGCCCGCCGGCTACCGACCGCTCGCCCTGCTGGCCGACGGGCGGCGGCTCGAGACCTGGGACGCATGGGACGAGGCGCGGGGCACCCGCTGCGTCGTCAAGCTGCTGCGCGCCGACCGGCGCGACGACCCGCGCGTGCGCCAGGCGGTCCTGCTCGAGGGGCACCTGGCGACCACCCTCGCCCACCCCCACCTCGTCCGCGGCTACGACGTGCTCGACGACCCGCCGGCCGTCGTCCTCGAGACGCTGCGCGGGGCCACCCTCTCGGCGCTCGTCGACGAGGAGCCGCTCGGGCTCGCCGACGCCGCGGAGCTCGGCTGCCAGCTCGCCTCGGTGCTGGGCTTCCTCCACCGCCACGACTGGCTGCACCTCGACCTCAAGCCCGACAACGTCGTCGTGGACCACGGCAAGGCGGTGCTCCTCGACCTCAGCCTCGCCGGCCGCCCGGGTGCGGGCCGGCCGGGTGCGGGCACCCGCGGCTACCTCGCGCCCGAGCAGGCCACCGGTCGTGGGCTGTCGCCGGCCACCGACGTGTGGGGGCTCGGGATGACGCTGATCGACGCGCTGGCCCGCACCGCGCCGTACGGCGACGAGGCCACGTGGGACAGCCGCCGGCGCTGGCCGCTGGTCCACCGCCGGATGCCGCGCTCGCCCGCGGGGATGGAGGCGGTGCCCGAGCAGGTGCGTGAGGTGCTCGCCGCCTGTGTCAGCCTCGACCCGGCGTCGCGCCCGCTCCTCGCGCAGGTACGCACGGTGCTGGAGCCGCTGCGCTCACCAGCGCCCGCGGTGGACGACGTCGTCCCGACGCTCGCGCCGCGCCGGTGAGCCCTGCGCGCCGGTGTCGGCGAGCCGGTGGCCGACCGTGATCGCGCCGACCGGCGCGTGGTCCTCGGGGACCCCGAACGCCTCCCGGAAGGACGCGACGTGCTCGCCGGGGATGCCGAAGAAGCACGCGCCGAGGCCCTCGTCGACCGCCGTCTGCAGGACGAGCAGCGACGCCATCCCCGCGTCGACCCACCAGTACGGCACCGGCCAGCGGCCCTCCGCCCGGTCGGTCCAGCCCTTGTCCGGCTGGGCGTACCGGTCGAGGTAGGCGCGCTTCGACGTGAGCGGCACGATCACGACCGGCGCGGTCCGCATCCCGTCGAGCCACGCGTTGTGCGTCCCCGGGTCGGCGCCCGTCGACTCCCAGAACCGCGCGACGTCCGCGGGGGTGTCGAGCACCAGGAACGCCCAGCCCTGGGTGAACCCCGCATTGGGTGCGCGCTGCGCGTGCGCGAGCATCCGGTCGACGACGTCCGGGTCCACCGGCGCGTCGGAGTAGCGGCGCACCATCCGGCGGCGCCTGACGACCTCGCGGAACTCCATGCTGTCAGGCTCTCACTCCGCCACCGCGTCTGGGATCCGAGACGTACGACCGCCCCTCCGCGTTGACCGGTCCCGGCGCGACCGGTGGACTGGTCCCATGCCGGACGACTTCGAGCAGATGTGGCGCGACCTCGCACCGGTCGGCCGGTCGGCCTCCTCGGGGGGCTACAACCGCTCGCCGTGGGACTCCGCGGAGGTCGAGCTCCGGGACTGGTTCGTCGAGGCCTGCGCCGTCCGCGGCCTCACGGTCGAGACGGACGGCGTCGGCAACCAGGTCGCCTGGTGGGAGGGTGCGGACCCGCAGGCGCCGGGCGTCCTCACCGGATCGCACCTCGACTCCGTCCTCGAGGGCGGGGCGTACGACGGCCCGCTCGGCGTCCTGTCCGCGCTGGCGGCGCTCGACGTCCTCCGCGCCCGCGGCGTCGAGCCGGCACGCCCGATCGGCATCGGCGTCTTCGTCGAGGAGGAGGGCTCGCGCTTCGGGCGCGCCTGCCTCGGCTCGCGGCTCGCGACCGGTGCGACGACGTGGGACGCCGCGCGCGAGCTCCGCGACCGCGACGGCGTCTTCCTCCCCGACGCGATCGACTCGGCCGGCCTGGACCCCGCCCGGGGCCTGATGGACCTCGGCCGGGTCGGCACCTTCGTCGAGCTCCACGTCGAGCAGGGCCGCGACCTCGTCGACCGCGGGGTCGCCGTCGGGCTGGCGAGCGAGATCTGGCCGCACGGGCGGTGGCGCTTCGACTTCGCCGGGCAGGCCAACCACGCAGGCACGACGCGCATGGAGGACCGCCGCGACCCGATGCTCACCTACGCCATGACCGTGCTCGCGGCCAACAAGCAGGCCCGGCTCGCCACGCAGCGCGCGACGTTCGGTCGGATCGCCGTCGAGCCCAACGGCACCAACGCCGTTCCCTCCCTCGTCACGGCCTGGCTGGACGCGCGCGCGTCGTCCGACGACGCGCTGGCCACCCTCGTCGGCGAGATCGAGCGGCAGGCCGCGGACCGTGCCGGTCGCGACGGCACCACCCTGGCCGTGACGGCCGAGTCGGTGTCGGGCTCGGTGGCCTTCGACGCCGACCTGGCCGCCCGTCTCGCCGGGGTCGGCGACTGGCCGGTCATCGCGACCCAGGCCGGCCACGACGCCGGGATCCTCTCCGGCGCGGGCATCCCCACCGCCATGGTCTTCGTCCGCAACCCCACCGGCGTCTCGCACTCGCCCGAGGAGCACGCCGAGACCGCCGACTGCCTGGCCGGCGTCGAGGCCCTCGCCGACGTGCTGGCCGAGTTGACGGCGGACCCGGCATGACGGCGTACCTCCTCGAGCGCGCCTGGCTCGGCGACCGCTTCGCCGACGACGTCCTCGTCGACGTCGAGCACGGCCGCTTCACCTCGGTCACCCCCGACAGCGACCCCCCGCGCGCCATCCCGGTCCGCGGCCTCGTCGTCCCCGGCCTGGCCAACACCCACAGCCACGCGTTCCACCGCGCCCTGCGCGGTCGCACCCAGCGCGAGCGGGGGACGTTCTGGACCTGGCGCGACCAGATGTACGCCGTCGCCGCCCGCCTCGACCCCGACACCTACCTCGCCCTGGCCCGCGCGACCTACCGCGAGATGGCGGCCGCCGGGATCACGTGCGTGGGGGAGTTCCACTACGTGCACCACCGGCCCGACGGCTCGCCCTACGCCGACCCCAACGAGATGGGCGAGGTGCTCGTCGAGGCGGCCCGGCAGGCCGGTGTCCGGATCACCCTGCTCGACACGCTCTACCTCTCCTCGGGCTTCGGGGTGCCGCCCCAGGGCGCCCAGCTGCGCTACACCGACCACGGCGTCGAGGCGTGGGCAGACCGCGTCGACGCCCTGCCCGCCGCGCCGCACGCCCTCACCGGCATGGCGGTCCACTCCGTCCGCGCGGTGCCGGCGAGCGACCTCGGAGCGGTGGCCGGGCGGCTCGGCGGCCGCCCCTTCCACGTGCACCTGTCCGAGCAGGTCGCCGAGAACACCGCCTGCCTCGAGGCGTACGGCATCACGCCCGCGCGGCTGCTCGCCGACCACGGTCTCCTCGCGCCGACCACCTCGCTCGTGCACGCCACCCACCTCACCGACGACGACATCGACCTGATCGGGGCGGCCCGGGCCCACGCGAGCTTCTGCCCGACCACGGAGCGCGACCTCGGCGACGGCATCGGGCCGAGCCGTCGGCTGCACGACGCGGGCGCGCGACTGACCCTCGGCTCGGACAGCCACGCGGTGATCGACCTGTTCGAGGAGATGCGGGCCGTGGAGCTCGACGAGCGGCTCGCGACCCAGCAGCGCGGGCACTGGTCCGCCGTCGAGCTGCTGACCGCCGCCACCACGGACGGGCACGCATCGCTCGGCTGGGACGACGCGGGTGCCATCGCCGTCGGCCGCCGGGCCGACCTCGTGGTCGTCGACCCGGCGAGCCCACGCACCGCCGGCGCCGGCCGTGACGAGGGCGCGGTGGTGTTCGCCGCGACCGCCGAGGACGTGCAGCGCGTGATGGTCGACGGCCAGTGGGTCGTCGAGGAGGGGCAGCGCTACGACGTCGGGCTCGCGCTCGAGGCAGCCGTCGCCCGCATCTGGGGAGAGGATCCGCGATGACCCACCAGGTCTCGACCGTGATCACCGGCATCGGCGAGCTCGCGACCAACGACCCGGCGCGCACCGAGCAGGGCGGGCTCCTGGGCCTCGTGTCCGACGCGGCCGTCGTGCTCGAGGGCAGCCGGGTGGCCTGGGTGGGAGCGTCGGCGGACGCCCCCGCCGCCGACGTGCAGGTCGATGCGGGTGGTCGCGCCGTGGTCCCCGGCTTCGTCGACTCGCACAGCCACCTCGTCTTCGCCGGCGACCGCTCCGCGGAGTTCGAGGCGCGGATGACCGGCCAGCCCTACACGGCCGGCGGCATCCGCACCACCGTCGCGCGGACCCGCGCCGCCACCGACGAGCAGCTCACCGCGCACGTCGCCCGGCTCGTCGCCGAGATGCGCGCCCAGGGCACCACGACCGTCGAGATCAAGAGCGGCTACGGGCTGTCGGTCCACGACGAGGCGCGCAGCCTCGCGGTGGCACGGCAGTTCACCGACGAGACCACGTTCCTCGGCGCCCACGTCGTCCCCGCAGGCACCGCCCCCGAGGAGTACGTCGACCTCGTCACCGGCCCCATGCTCGCGGCCGCCGCACCGCACGCGCGGTGGATCGACGTGTTCTGCGAGGACGGCGCCTTCGACGTCGACCAGGCGCGCGCCATCCTCGCCGCGGGGTCCGACAGCGGCCTGCGCGGACGGCTCCACGCCAACCAGCTGACGTACGGCGGGGGCGTCCGGCTCGCCTGCGAGCTCGGCCTCGTCGCGGTCGACCACTGCACCTTCCTGTCCGACGACGACGTCGCCGCGCTGGCGTCCAGCGGGACCATCGCCACCCTGCTGCCCGGCGTCGAGTTCTCCACCCGCCAGCCCTACCCCGACGCGCGTCGCCTCCTCGACGCGGGCGTACGCGTGGCGCTGGCCAGCGACTGCAACCCCGGCTCGTGCTTCACCTCGTCGATGGCGCTGTGCATCGCGCTGGCCGTGCGCGAGATGCGGATGAGCCCGGCCGAGGCCCTCCACGCCGCGACCGCCGGGGGCGCGGCGGCCCTGGACCGCGACGACGTCGGGGTGCTCGCGCCCGGCACGTCGGCCGACCTCGTCCTCCTCGACGCACCCTCCTACGTCCACCTCGCCTACCGCCCCGGTGTCCCGCTCGTCGCGGGGGTCTGGCAGGCCGGCCGCCCGGCGCTCGCGGGGTAGTCCAGTGGGAAGTGGCCGTCGGGGCGCGCCCCCGGCAGCCACGTCTCACTGGACTACCCCGAGGGAGCGGGTGCCAGCTACCTCAGACGCCGCCGTACGCCCCACCTCAGGTCATCTGAGGTAGCCCGGCGCGCACAGATAGGGCACGCGCCCGATGCCCGGGCCTACCTCACGGACGGACTCTCTTCCCACGGCGCCGATCGGGGCCGACGAGAAGAGGAGAAGCACATGTTCACCACCGACAACTTCCTGGGAGCCGAGCTCGCCTACCGGCAGGAGCGCATCCGCAAGGACTACGGCCAGCGTCGCTGGACCCGCGTCCGCGCGACCGACACCCAGAAGTGACCCACACCGCGATCGACCCGCCGTTGTCGGATCGGCACGACACAATGTCGTCCGTGCCGGCCCTGCGGACCACCGATCTCATCGGACGCGATGCCGAGCTGGAGCAACTCACCGCCCAGCTCGGCATTCGCACGTCCGGGGACGGCCAGACCGCCCGGGCGATGCTCGTCGCCGGCGACGCGGGGGTCGGCAAGACGCGCGTCCTCCTCGCCCTGCGCGACGTGGCCCTCGAGGCCGGCTGGCAGGTCGTCGCCGGGCACTGCCTCGACCTCGCCGACAGCTCCCTGCCCTACCTCCCCTTCTCCGAGGTGCTCGGCCGGCTGATGAGCGACCGCGCCGACGTCGCCAACCGCGTCCTCGACCAGCACCCCACGCTCGCGCGCCTCCAGCCGGGCCGGCGCATCCGCAGCAGCGAGACCGTGTCGGGCGACCAGGCCCTCGACCGCGGCAACGTCTACGACGCGTTCGGCGACCTCCTCTCCGCCGTCGCCGCGCAGGCGCCGCTGCTCCTCATCGTCGAGGACGCCCACTGGGCCGACGAGTCCACCCGCGACATGCTCAGCTTCCTCTTCTCCCGCCCCGTTCCCGGCGTCTCGCTCGCGGTGTCCTACCGCGCCGACGACCTCCACCGCCGCCACCCGCTGCGTCGGCAGGTCGCGGAGTGGTCCCGGCTGCGCGGCGTCGACCGGCTGCAGCTCGAGCCCCTCGCCGACGAGGCCGTACGCCTCCTCGTCCGCGCGCTGCACCCCTCCACGATGTCCGAGGCGGAGTACGTCTCCATCGTCGACCGGGCCGAGGGCAACCCCTTCTTCATCGAGGAGCTCGTCGGTGCCGCCGGCTCCGGCCAGGTCCCCGGCGAGCTCGCCGACGTGCTGCTGGTGCACCTCGACCGCCTCGACGACACGACCCGTGAGGTCGTCCGGCTCGTCTCGGTCGCCGGCCGCCAGGTGAGCCACGAGCTATTGGCGGCCGTCAGCGACCTCGGCTCCTCCGAGCTCGAGGCGGCGCTGCGCACCGCGGTCGAGTCCCATGTGCTCGTCGCCTCGCGCGGTGGGACGTACGCCTTCCGCCACGCGCTGCTCGGCGAGGCGGTCTACGACGACCGGCTGCCCGGCGAGCGGATGCGGCTGCACGCCGACTTCGTCTCCGCCCTCGGCGAGGGTCGCGCCGTCGGCACCGCAGCCGAGCTCGCCCAGCACGCCCGCCGGGCCGACGACCGGCCCGTCGCCGTGCGGGCCTCCATCGAGGCAGGGGAGGAGGCGCTCGCCGTCGGCGGTCCGGCGGAGGCGGCGACCCACTTCCTCGACGCGCTCGAGCTCATCGACACCGCGCGCGTCCCCGTCGCCGAGATCGACACCGTCGCCCTCGCCCGCCGGTGCGCCGAGGCGCTGGTCGCGTCCGGTCGGGTTCTCAAGGCCGCCAAGGTGCTGCGCGCCCGCCTGGCCGCGCTGCCGGCCGACGCCGCCGCCACCGACCGCGGCCAGCTGCTCACCGCGCTCGCCTCCGCCCTGATGCTCACCGACACCACCGACTCCCCGCGCGAGATCGCCGCCGAGGCCGTGGGCCTGCTGCACAACGCCCCGCCCAAGCTGCTCGTCCGCGCGCTGCTGGTCCAGGCGCAGAGCCTGAACGGGTGGCACGAGGACGAGGCGCGCGCCATCGCCGTGCACGCCCTCGAGCTCGCCGAGCGGCACGACCTCACCGCCCTGGCCGTCGAGCTGCACGCCACGGTGGCCGGGCTCGACCCGGCCGGTGGTTCGAGTGCCAGCGCCGGGTGGCGGGCGGCCGCCGAGCGCGCGCGGCGGGCGGGCCTGATCGAGCCGGAGCTCCGTGCGCTCTACCTCCTCGGCCGGCTGCACCACGACGAGGGCGACCTCGACGGTGCGATCGCGGTCTACCGCGAGGTCCTCGAGCGGAGCGAGACCGGCGGCCTCACCTGGTCGCCCTACCCCGCGGAGGCCCGCCTCCTGATGGCCGTCGCGCTCACCCACCAGGGCCTGCTCGACGAGGCGTGGGAGCTGCTCGACGTCAGCGGCCAGAACCCGCCCATGGTCTACGAGTGGCTCTACTTCGCCCACCAGATGCTCATCACGATCGGCATCCGCGGCCAGCACAAGGAGCACGCCCTCGAGCGGCTGCGCGACTACTGGAGCACCGACGGCCTGACCGCCATCACCGCCGCGACCGCGACGCTGCTGCGCGCCGGCGCCGACCGGGACGCCCGCGCCGCGCTCACCACCTACGCCGAGCTGGTGGAGACCGTCGTCCCGCTGTGGCACGAGTGGTTCCAGGCCCGGCTCCGGCTCTCGACGCTGACGGTCGCCGCCCTCGCGGCGGCCGCGCCACAGCAGTCGGCCGAGGAGCGGGCGTCCCTCGCGGGTGACGTCGAGCGTCTGGTCGCCGACGGCGGTCGCGTCATCGACTTCTACGCCCCCTACGACGACAGCCACGGTCCGGAGTACCGCATGTGGGTCGCCCGCCGCTCAGCCGAGCACCTGCGGTGGCGGTGGTTGGCGCAGGTCGACCCTCCGTCGGCCGACGAGCTGGTGGCGGCCTGGCGGACCGCCGAGGAGACGGCCGTCGCCTACGGGTCCGTGCCGGAGATCGGCCAGGCCCGGGTCCGCCTCGCCGGCGTGCTGCGGGCCGTCGGCGACGCCGCGGGCGCCCGCGAGGTGGGCGACCTCGCCCGCGCGGCCGCCCACGAGCTCCGGTCGCAGGCGCTGCTCGACGAGCTCACCGCACAGGGCGCGGCACCGGGCCCGGCGCCTGCGACCGACACGGTGGCGCTGACGCCGCGCGAGGGCGAGATCCTCGCGCTGGTCGCCGAGGGCCGCTCCAACGGCGAGATCGGCAAGCAGCTCTTCATCAGCACCAAGACGGTGTCGGTGCACGTCTCCAACATCCTCGCCAAGCTCGATGCCGCCTCGCGCACCGAGGCCGCCGCCGTGGCGCGCAGGAGAGGACTGCTGTGACCTTGCTCCTGAGCTCGCTCGTGCCCGCCTGACGTGATGCGTCGACGCGCCCTCCGGCAGGCTGGGGCACCTCGGACACACTGCACCCATGCCTGACTTCCGGTGCTCGCTGGCGAGCCTCGACGACGACGAGCCGATGGCCGGCACCGCGCCGACCGACCCCGAGATCCTCCTGGTCGAGTGCCCGGGTCCGTGGGGTCGCGACGCGCTCGACGACAACCGGCTCCCCGACGCCGTGCGCGGTCACCTGGCCTCGCTCGACCTGAAGGTCCTCCTGCTCCGGAGGTACGACGGCAGCGCCGGTCCCGGGACGCGCGTCCTCCACGCGGGCGCCACCGCCGACGGCTTCGGGGTGCGCGGCACGGTGCTCGACCGGCCGGAGGACCTCCTCGACCTCGACGTCGCCACGCTCCCGGCGTACGACGGCCCCCTCTGGCTGGTGTGCACCAACGGCAAGCGTGACCTGTGCTGCGCCGAGCTGGGCCGCCCCGCCGCGGGGCTCCTAGCCCAGGAGTGGCCGGAGGGCACGTGGGAGACGACCCACCTCGGCGGGCACCGTTTCGCGTCCACCCTCCTCGCCCTCCCCAGCGGTCTCACCCTCGGGCGGCTCGACACCTCGACCGCGCTCGCGGCCTGCCAGGCGGTGGCGCGGGGCGAGGTGCCGCTCGAGCACGCGCGCGGACGGGCCGGCCGGTCCGGGGTCGAGCAGGCCCGCGAGCTGCACGTCCTCTCCGGCGGCGACCCGGCCGACGAGGTCGTCGCCGTGCCGGGCCCGCCGCGCCGCCAGTCGTGCGGTGACGACAAGGTCAAGGCCACGACCCGCTACGAGGTGCGAGCCGGAGGGTGACCACGCCCCCACGGGTGTGGGAGCGTCAGGGTGGACCCAGCAGACTCGATGACGAACCCGGGGCGGACCGTCCGTCGCGGCACCTCTAGGAGGAACCATGACGACGACTCCTGACAGCCCTCTCGGCGACGACGAGATGACCACCGAGGGCGTGGACCCGACCGGTGTCGCGGCCGGCCCGGGCACCGACGCCGACGGTGCTGACGCCGACGGCGCCGACGGCGACTCGACCGACGCCTCGGACGGCGACTCCACCGACGCAGACGGCGCGGACGCCGACGGCAGCGACGGCGACTCGACCGACGCCTCGGACGGCGACTCCACCGACGCCGACGGCACGGACGCGTCCTGAGCGCACTCGACCGGCTCACCGGTGACGCCCAGACCTTCGTCGAGAAGGTCTGGGCGTCGCGCGTGCACGTCCACCGCACCGACCCCGGCTACGGGGCCGAGGTCCTGTCGCTGGCCGACGTCGACCACCTGCTGACCGAGACCGCGATCCGTACGCCCGCCGTGCGCGTGGCCCGCAACGGCTCGGTGCTGCCGGAGTCGTCGTTCACCCGGGGCGGCAGCCTGGCCGGCCGGCCGCTGACCGGCCTGGTGGACCCGGTGAGGCTGATGGGGCTGCTCGACGACGGTGCCACCATCGTGCTCCAGGGGCTGCAGCGCTACTGGTCGCCGGTGGGCGACCTCGTCGCCGAGCTCGAGATGGAGCTCGGCCACCCCTGCCAGGCCAACGCCTACCTCACCCCGCCCGGCGCCCAGGGCTTCGCGGTCCACTCCGACTCCCACGACGTCTTCGTGATGCAGACCCACGGCACCAAGATGTGGGAGGTCCACGGCGAGGGCGGCCCGGGCGACCTGCTGCTCGAGCCGGGGGTGGTGGCCTACCTCCCCACCGGGACCCCCCACGCCGCGCGCGCCCAGGAGTCCGTCTCCCTGCACCTCACGATCGGCATCAACCAGCTCACCTGGCGGAGCCTCGTCAGCCGCGAGGTGGGCCGGCTCCTCGCGGAGGTCCCCGACGAGCACCTGCCGGCGGGCTACCTCGACGACCCGGCCCGGCTCGCCAAGGGTCTCGGCGAGCACCTCGCGTCCCTCGCGGGGCAGGTCGGCCGTCTCGACTCCGCCTCGCTCGCGTCGGCGCAGGCCGAGGGCTTCCTCAGCGGACGACCGCCGCGGATGGCGGGTGCGCTGCTCGACCGCGACGCCCTCACCTCCGGGATCGACGCCGGCACCCGGCTGCGGCGCCGCCGCGGCCACCCCTGCGTCCTGGTCGACGATGGTGACGTGGTGCGGGTGCTGCTCGGCGACCGGGTGCTGCGCGTCCCGGCGCGCGTACGCCCCGCGCTGGAGCACGTCGCGGCCCACCACGAGCTGACGCCGGGCGACCTGCCGTCCCTCGACGAGGGCAGCGCCCTCGTGCTGGCCCGGCGACTGGTCCGGGAGGGACTGCTCGAGGTCGCGCGGTGACCCGGACGTGACGGACTTCAGGTGCGCGGTCGCGAGCCGGGAACGCGGCGACGAGCTCGCCGGCACGGCCTCGACGGTCCGCAGCTACCTCCTCGTGGAGCACCCGGGGCCGTGGGGTGCCGAGGCGCTCCGTGACGCCCGCCTCCCTGACGGCCTCGGCGCGCGGCTCGCCGAGGACGCCCGCCGCCACCGCGTGCGGGTGCTGCTCACGCGACGGCCGGGGCGGCGTACGCCCGGGCAGGGCACGCGGGTCTTCGCCGCGCGGGCGGCGGGCGCGGACTCCTGGCTCGAGACGACGGTGCTCGACCGGATCGACGACGTCACCGGGCTCGACCTCGCTGCGCTGGGCGCCGGCAGGTCCCTCGGCCTCGAGCGCGTCGACGCACCGCTGCTCGCCGTGTGCACCCACGGGCGCCACGACGCCTGCTGCGCCGAGCTCGGCAGGCCCGTCGCGCTCGCCCTGGCGGACGGACCCCACGCCGATGCGGTGTGGGAGGTGTCCCACGTCGGGGGCGACCGCTTCGCCGGCAACCTGGTCGTGCTGCCGCGCGGCCTCTACTACGGGGCGCTCGAGCCGGGGTCCGCCCGGGCGGTCGCCGACGCGACGCACGCGGGGGAGGTCCTGCTCGACCACCTCCGCGGCAGGTCCGACCTGCCGATGGCCGCTCAGGCCGCCGACGTGGCGCTGCGCCGCGAGCACGCCTTGGTCGGCCTCGACGACGTGCAGGCGACGACGGTCCGCAGCGACGGCGAGCTCACCACCACCCGCTTTGAGGTCCGCGGACAGGGACTGCTGGACGTCGTCGTGCGCCGGGTGCCGGGCGAGGGCTCGCACCTGCTGACCTGCTCGGCGCGTCGCGAGGGCGCCGCACCGCGGCACGAGGTGGTCGAGGTGCGGGCCGGCTCCTAGCCCAGACGGTCCTTGAGGTCGGCCGGCTCGAAGTCCTTGTCGGGCGCGGGCTGCCAGGCCACCGTCTCGGCGACGAGCCGGGGGCGGCCCTGCTCGGCCGCCTCGAGGTTGCGCGCCGCGCGGTTGGCCTGGGCCTGCTCACGCTCCGCGACCGCCTCGGCGTCGCGGGCCTCGACCCGGGCGTCGACCAGCTCGCGGTGCAACGCCTGGACCTTGGCGGCCTGCGCCTGGATCTCCTCCGGCGGGGCCTCGGCGATCACGAGCCGCTCGAGGCTGTCGAGCGCCGACTGCTCGCGCCGCTTGAGCGCCTCGACCGTCGAGCGGGCGGCCTCGGCGGCGTCGTTGGCCTGGACGGCCTCCAGCGCCTCCTCGGCGGCCTCGCGGCGCAGCTCGCCGAACGTCACCTGGTTGGCGTTGGCCGCGACGAGCTTCGCCCGGTCCTTGTCGGGGTGGACCCCGGCGTACTCGCCGAGCGCCTTGATCAGCTCCCGGGTGCCGGCCCGCCGTGCGTCACGCAACTCGATCTTGGCCTCGAAGCACGCCTGGTAGGCCTTCCAGTCCGACTCCCACGCGTCGGCCTGCTTCTGCGTGGCGCCCCCGGGGAGGGTCTCGACGGGCGGCCAGATGCGGTTGTCCCGCACCTCGAGGCCCTTGCTCTCCGCGAACGCGCGCAGCTGCTCGAGGCCCTCACGGTGCCGGCGGAGCACGTCGCTGTAGGCGTTGATGGCGCGACCGAGACCGCGCAGGTTGTCGCGGACGCCGGCCGACTCCTCGTGGCGCTTGGCGGCCCGGTCGCGCAGCGTGTCGGCGGCCTCGCCCGCGAAGACGTCCTCCGACAGCGTCGACGTGCGCTCGAAGCCGTCGACGGCGAGCTCGACCTTGGCGGCGAGCCGGCGCACGGAGTCGCCGTAGGCGTCGACCTTGTCGGGCTCGGCCCAGTGGTAGTGGCACCCGATGGGGTCGCCGAACTGGAGCGCGTCCTGCTGGGTCTCGATGCGGTCGACGGCGATGCGGGTCATGGCTTCACCTGGTCGAGCTTGGCGGCGAAGGTGGCGGCCTCGCCGACCATGACGTCGAGCTCGTCGAAGTCGATGATGGAGTCGTCGATCGCGCTCGCGATGGAGCGGCAGCGCTTCGCGACCTGCTCGGCGTCCTCCACGAGGCTGCGCACCCCCTCGACCATGAGGTCGCGCCAGGGGAAGTCGTCGGCGGGGTGGTCGACGTCGCCGAGGGCGGCCTTCAGGTCCTCGCGGGCGGAGTCGAGCTCCTCCTTGGCGCCCCGCAGCGCCCGCTGGTTGATCGCGATCGGCCTCATGGCGACCTCATGCCCCGATGAACGGGGGCGAAACCACAAGTCGTGAAGTTGTGAACGACCGCGTCCCGGAGGTCTGGACCAGCACCTCCGTGGGGGTGGGCGACGGGTCTCGGGGACGGTGTCGCGGCCTCAGCCGGCCGGCGGGCGGTACGCCCGGAGCAGCCGGACCGTCCACGCCACGGTCGCCAGGACGTACGCCCCGACGAGGGCGGGGATGACAGCTCCCGGGAGGTCGGCGCGCCCGGAGGTGCCGACCCACGTCATCAGCACCACGACCGCGAGGAGGAGCGCGCCCGTGAGGGCCGAGAAGCCGTCGAGGTCGTCGTGGAAGCGCACCCGGAACTCGGCCCTGCGCTCGGGTGCGAGCCAGTAGTCCTTCGTCGCCCGCGGCATGTTGAGGAGCGTGCCGTCGCCGCGGGTCGCGGCACGACCCAGCAGCGGGATGCCCGCGAGCACGAGCAGGCCGACGAGCCCCATGCCGACCAGCAGCGAGGTGCGCGAGGACCAGTCGTCGACGCGTCCTGCGGCGTCGAGGTGCGACGGCACTCGCGCGGGCAGCACGGCGGCGGCCCACACCAGCGCCACGGCGTACGCCGTCGACACGGTGACGAGCGCGAGGCGTCCCGGACGCACGGGCTCAGACGTGTCCGCTGAGCTGCGCCAGGCGCAGCTCGAGGCGGTTGAGCAGCTCGGTCGCGGCCTTCTCCGGCATGGCCGAGCGCTTGTCGCCACCCTGTGCGCAGACCGGGAGGACGTCGATGGACAGCTTGGCGCCGCCCGCCAGGGCGCGCAGCTCGTCGAGCTTGTCGCCGAACGGCGAGCCGCTGCCCGGGGAGTAGTAGCGCACGGCCGCGTCCACGTCGTCGGCGAAGAGGTCGGCCTTCGTCACCGCGACGACCAGCCAGGTGGGTCGCTCCCGGCGTACGGCCATGCTGGCGATGCGGTGGGCGGTGATCGCCCAGTCCTCGAGCTCCGCGGCGAGCTGCTCCTCGCGGGTGGCGAGCGCGGCGCCGGTGGTGCCGCCGGTGCGGCGCGGGGTGGCGTACCCGTGGGCGACCACGTGCAGCACGCCGTCGACGGGGTCGTCGTGGAAGACCTCGTCGAGCGCCCCGAGGCGGGTCGCCGCGTTCTCGCCCGGGACCACCCGGAAGCGGTAGCCGCGCAGCCGGGCGGCACGGCGCGTACGCCTCTCCATCACCGCGGAGCCGACCTCCTGGCCGGCCTGCTCGGACGTCTGGGAGCTCGCGCGCCGCGACAGCCGGTCGGCCAGCCGGGTCTTGCCGACACCCGTCATGCCGGTCACCGCGACGGTCGGGTAGCGGTGCCGGAGCAGGCGCGAGGCGCGTTCGGGGGCCTGGGAGAGCGCGGCGAGCGCACCCCCGGCGATGGTCGTGCCGAGGGCTGCCCGGCCGTGCCGCAACGGTGACTGCATGCGCCCATCCTCCCCGACGGCGGGTCGTGTGCCGCGCCGGCCGGTGTCCGGGTTGGCCAGGCCACCACCCATCTTGGACAATGGCGAGGACCCCTGATCCCGCGCGAGAGGCCAGCTCCCACCGACATGGACACCGAGAACCGCCCCGTCCTGACCGGGCTCATCGCCCTGGTCGGCGTCGCCGTGGCCATCGGCCTGCTGGGTGGCCTCGCCGTTCTCGTGGGCGTGAAGGCCACCGGCATCGGTGAGACGACTGCCGCCCGCGACGACAGCGGTGCGTCGGCGACGTTCAACCTGCCGAAGCCCAGCGAGACCAGCAGCGAGAGCGCGACCCTCGACCCGGTCGAGACCACGCCCGGCAGCGAGACGACGAGCGAGGCCCCCGCCGACGGCATCGCGCTGACCACCGCCCAGGAGTCGGTCTCGCCGATGCAGCAGATCACCCTGACCGGCACCTACCGGGGCGGCGAGGGGGCGATCCTGCAGGTGCAGCGCATGGAGAACGAGTCCTGGACCGACTTCCCGGTCACGATGTCGGTGAGCGGCGGCACCTTCTCCACCTACGTGCTGACCGCCCGCACCGGTCCCAACAAGTTCCGCGTGGTCGACACCGACTCCGACGCCGTCTCCAACGAGGTCACGGTGACCGTGGGCTGAGCGCCGCGTCCTGCGAGCGCGTACGCGCGACGTCGACGCGGTGGGTCCAGTAGCCGACCCAGCCGGTCCCGGCCAGCGCGAGGAGCCCCACGACGAGGCACGCGGTCGCGAGCGGGGCGACCGCGGCGACGGCGCTGACCAGCACCGGGCCGCCGGTGTTGCCGATGTCGCCGCACAGCCGCCACGCGCCGAGGAACTGCGAGCGGCCCGCGGTCGGTGCGGCGTCGGCGCCGAGGGTCATCACGATGCCGGCGCCCAGACCGTTCCCGGCCGCGATCAGCGCCATCACCAGCGCGACCGACCACGCGGCGGTGGCCAGCGGCAGGAGCAGGCAGGACACGGCCATCGACGCGACGACGGGCACCGCCACGTGCATCCGGCCGCGGGTGTCCATCAGCCAGCCGCCCGGCCACATCAGGGCGACGTCGAGCGCCGCTGCTCCGGCGAAGATCAACGACGTCGTCGACGCCGACAGGCCGACGTGGTCGGCCCACAGCGGCAGCAGGCTCAGCCGCAACGAACGGCTCATCCCGAGGATCACCACGGCGCTGCCCAGCGTGGCGAGGACGCGCCGGTGGTCCCGGATGACCGTCCAGACGGAGACGTGGCCGGTCACCCGCGCCTCCGCGCGCCGTTGCTCGCCGAGGTCGGGCATCAGCCCCGCGAGCAGGGCCGCCGCGACCGACATCGCGGCACCGAGCCAGAAGACGCTGGAGATCCCGGAGAGCTGGATGATCCCGGCGCCGACCAGCGGCCCGACGAGCACGCCGATCCGGTAGGAGCCGCCGAGGAACGACATCCCTCGCGCCCGGTGGGTCACCGGGACGACGTCGATCATGAACCCCTGCCGGGCGATGAGGAAGAGGGTCCAGCAGGTGCCGCTCAGCAGGACGCCCACCGCGAGGCCGACGACCGAGTCGGTCAGTGCGGCGAAGACCATCGCGCAGGCGTCGAGGAGGCCCGCGGCCACCAGGGCACGCCGCTCCCCGATCCGCGCGATCAGGGCACCCGACGGCAGGCTCGCGACGAGCTGGCCGATGCCGAGGAGCGCGACGATCGCGGCTGCGACGCTGACGTCGGCGCCCAGCTCACGTGCCCGGATCGCGAGCACCGGGAGGATGGCGCCGTGGCCGATCGCGGAGACGATCGAGGGGCCGTACGCCACCAGCGCGATGTCGCGGAAGCGGAACGCGGCGTCCCCCGAGGTGCTCACCCGCACACGCTACGCGCGGTCTCCGGGGCCACCGGGGCCGTACCCCCGTGGTGGATCCGAACCCGGTGGAGACCGTCGCACCGCACCCGTAGGCTCGCCGCGTGGCTCCCGAACTGCGCACGACCGACGCCCCGCTCGCCCCGATCGACCTCCCCGGGGGAGGTGACTGGCTGTCCTGGGTGGCCGAGCGCTGCGAGGCCGAGCTCGCAGAGGCGCAGCGGCAGGTCGGGCTGGTCAAGGCCGGCTCCTCCGACGCCCCGGTCGTCCTCGACGCCTGGAACAGGGCGGAGACCGCGATCGCCAACGCCGAGTCCGTCGCCCTGTGGGCCGAGGTCCACCCCGACGCCGCCGTCCGCGACCGCGCCGACGAGCTGAGCCAGGACGTGCAGAAGTACGTCACCGAGCTGGGCCTCGACCGCGACCTGTTCGCCGCCCTCGACGGCCTCGACCCGGCCGGGCTCGACGACGACGCGCGTCGCGTGCTCGACCACACCCTGCGCGACTTCCGCCGCTCCGGCGTCGACCGCGACGAGGCCACCCGCGACCGGCTGCGCGAGCTCAGCGAGCAGGGGGTGAAGCTGTCGCAGGACTTCGGCCGCCACATCCGCGACGACGTGCGGTCCATCCGCATCGCGCCCGAGCGCCTGGCCGGCCTGCCCGAGGACTACCGCGCCGCCCACCCGGCCGACGACGACGGGCTGGTCACCCTCACCACCGACTACCCCGACCTGGTGCCGTTCGTGACCTTCGGCTCCGACGGCGACGCCCGCCGCGAGCTGTCGCTGGCCGCCAACAACGTCGCCTGGCCCGCCAACGACCAGGTCCTCCAGGACCTCCTGGCCGTGCGCCGCGAGACCGCGGAGCTGCTCGGCTACGACTCGTGGCCCGACTACGACACCGAGGTCAAGATGATCGGCAGCGGCCAGGCCGTCGCCGACTTCATCGACCGTGTCGGCGACGCCGCCAAGGAGCGCGCGGGCGAGGAGGTCGCGGTGCTGCTCGAGCGCAAGCGGGCCGACGTGCCCGACGCCGACGCGGTGATGACCTACGACTCGCGCTACTACGGAGAGCTGGTCCGGCGCGAGCAGTACGACGTCGACGGCCAGGTCGTACGCACCTACTTCCCGTTCGAGCAGGTCCGCCAGGGCCTCCTCGACGTCACCGGCCGGCTCTTCGGGCTGGAGTGGACCCCGGTGCCGGCCGACGAGGCCCGCACCTGGCACGACGAGGTCGCCAGCTACGACGTCGGCCTCGGCGGCACCCGGATCGGCCGGATCCACCTCGACCTCCACCCGCGCGAGGGCAAGTTCAAGCACGCCGCCCAGTTCGACATGGTCAAGGGGATCGCGGGCCGCCAGCTGCCCGAGGGCGTGCTGGTCTGCAACTTCAACCGCGGCCTGATGGAGCACGACGAGGTCGTCACCCTCTTCCACGAGTTCGGGCACCTCGTCCACCACGTCCTCGCCGGGCAGGGCGACTGGGCCCGCTTCTCCGGGGTCGCGACCGAGTGGGACTTCGTCGAGGCGCCCAGCCAGATGCTCGAGGAGTGGGCGTGGGACGCCGACGTGCTCGCCACGTTCGCCCGCAGCGCCGCCGGCGAGACGATCCCGGCCGACCTGGTGGCGGCGATGCGCCGCGCCGACCACTTCGGCAAGGGCCTCTACGCCGTCCAGCAGATGTCGTACGCCGCGCGGTCCTACTGGTTCCACGCCGGCCCGCACGACGACCTCACCGCCTACGGCGACGAGCTGCAGCGTCGCTACTCGGTGTTCCCGCCGCTCGAGGGCGCGCACATGCACTGCGCCTTCGGCCACCTCGACGGCTACTCCTCGGGCTACTACACCTACATGTGGTCGCTCGTCATCGCCAAGGACCTCTTCTCCGCCTTCGACGACGACGACCTCTTCGCCCCCGACGTGGCCCACGCCTACCGCGACAAGGTGCTGGCGATGGGCGGCCGCAAGGACGCCGCCGACCTCGTCGCCGACTTCCTGGGCCGGCCCTACTCCTTCGACAGCTGGGCTGCCTGGCTCGCCGAGTAGTCCGCCCCCTCGTAGGTGGTCGAGTGCCGAGCGAGGCTCGGTGCAGGTGGTCGAGTGCCGAGCGAGGGACGAGCGAGGTGTATCGAGACCCGGCCTCGGGTGTAGGTGGTCGAGTGCCGAGCGAGGGACGAGCGAGGTGTATCGAGACCTGTCCACAGATCGCGCGACGCGCCTGTCCCCGAGCAGGCCCGGTCTGTGACTCTCGACAGGTGACCGCTTACGTCTACATGCTGCGCTGTGCCGACGGCTCGCTCTACGTCGGCAGCCCCCGGTTGCTGGAGGCCCGCGTGCACCAGCACCAGATCGGGATGGGCGCGGACCACACGAGGAACCGCAGACCGGTCGAGCTGGTCTGGCACGAGGAGTACGAGAAGCCGTCCCAGGCGTTCGCCCGCGAGAAGCAGGTCCAGAACTGGAGCCGCGCCAAGAGGCTGGCGCTCATCGCCGGGGATTACGAGGGCCTGCCTGCGCTGGCGAAGAAGGACTTCACCGACAGGTAGGCGGTAGGAGTGGGTCTCGATATGCCGGCTCGCTGGCGCTCGCCGGCTACTCGACCACCTGGGCCAATGTTGGTGGTCGAGTGCCGAGCGAGGGACGAGCGAGGTGTATCGAGACCCACCTGGGGGTCCTCCTACGAGGTGGTGACCGAGGCGTCGTCGAGCACGAAGCTCGTCTGCAGCGACGCGTCCTCGTTCATCAGGAAGCGGACGGTCACGGTCTTCCCGCGGTAGGCCAGCAGGCTGTGGCTGAACTGCGTGTAGGTCGCGCTGGTCCCGACGTTGCTGAAGGTCTTCAGCGTGGTCGCCGTGCCACCGCTGACGACCTGCACCTTCAGGGTGTCGTACGCCGTCGACCCGGACTCGGCGGTGTCGGTGCGGATCCAGTAGCCGAGCGAGGCGGCGGTGGCGTTCGCCGGGATGGTGACCTGCTGCGAGACGTTCTCCGACGACGTGCTCCCGTTGCCGCCGAGCCACGCCTTCCACGTACCCGTGCGTGCCGGGCGGCTGCTGTTGCTGGTGATCGGGCCGGACGTGCCGCCCCAGCCCGTCGCGCCGGACTCGAAACCGGGGTTGGCGAGCAGGTTGGTGCCCGTCGGCGGCAGCGTGGTGCCGAAGTCCTTGTCGGCGTAGAGCCAGACCATGTGGCCGATCATGTCGAGGTTGCGGTCCAGCGCCGTGGTGTTGATGTTGGAGATCGTGTCGCAGGAGCGGTGGTAGCAGGGGTCGAACGCCTGCCCGGCCGTCCCGCCCCACTTCGACGCCTGGGCGGAGGTCTTCGTGGTCTCACCGCCGGAGTACATGCCGGTCGTCGCGATGCCGTAGCTGCGGAACGACGCGTGGTCCGAGCGGCCCTGCACGTCGATGTACTCCCACGGGATGCCCTTGGACGTGTAGTACGCCGTCATCGCGTCGCGCGCCCCGTTGCCCACCGGGTTGTCGTCGTAGACGAAGTAGCCCGGGTTGGGCGAGCCGACCATGTCGTAGTTCATGTAGAGGTCGATGCGGTCCTTGTCGGCCGTCGACAGGTTGCGCATGTAGTGGTTGGAGCCGAGCAGCCCCTGCTCCTCCGCACCCCACCACGCGAACCGCAGGTGGTTCTTCGCGGTGTTCCCGCTCGCCGCCCAGGCGAGCGCGGCCTCGAGGATCGCCGCGGAGCCGGTGCCGTTGTCGTTGATGCCGGGCCCGGCCGAGACGCTGTCGAGGTGGGCACCCGTCATCACCACGTGCTCCGCGTCGCCGCCGGGCCAGTCGGCGACGAGGTTGTACGACGTCCCCGAGGACGTCGAGAACTGCTGGACCTGCGTGGTGTAGCCGGCGGCGTCGAGCTTGGCCTTCACCCAGTCGAGCGAGGCCTTGTAGCCCGGCCTGCCGGTCGCGCGGTTGCCGCCGTTGGCGGTGGCGATCGACTGGAGCTGCTGCAGGTGCGCGGTGACGTTGGTGATGCTGAGGTCCGGCGAGGGCGCCGCGGCGGCGGGCGCGGTGCCGACGGCGACGAGGGCACCCGCGACGAGGGCGCCGGCCGCGACGGCGGACAGGGCGGGCGTACGGAATGAGCGCATGTCTTCTCCCGAGAGGTGGAATGGGTGAGGGGACGGGGCAGCAGAGCCGCCCCGCCCCCTCAGGAGCTGCGTGACGTCAGGAGACGTTCAGCGCGGTGTCGTCGACCACGAAGCTGGTCTGGAGCGAGGAGTCCTCGGTCGACGTGAAGCGGATGGTGACCGTCCGCCCCTTGTACGCCGTCAGGTTGTGCGAGTACTGCGTGTAGGTCGCGTTGGTCCCGACGTTGGTGAACGTGCGCAGCGTCGTGGCGGTCGAGCCGTCCACCACCTGCACCCGCATCCGGTCGTACGCCGTCGAGCCGGACTCGGCGGTGTCGGTGCGGACCCAGTACGACAGCGTCGCCGCCGTCGCGGAGGACGGGATCGTCACGGTCTGGTTGACCGTCTCGGTGCTGGACGAGCCGTTGCCGCCGAGCCAGAGCTTCCACGAACCCGAGCGGGCCGGGCGGCCGGTGTTGTTGGTGATCGGTCCCGCGGTGCCGGTCCAGGTCGTCGCGCCGGACTCGAAGCCGGGGTTGCCGAGGAGGTTGCCGCCGGTCGGCGGCTCGGTCGGCGGCGTGGTGGTGCCACCGCAGGTCGGGTCGGCCGACTGCGCCGGCACGTTGACCGCGTCCCAGGCGTTCTTCACGGCGTTGAACTGGGCGCAGGTGCTGTCCAGGTTCTTCGCCGCGGTGAGCGTCCAGGTGCGGTACTTCGGGTAGTTCGACGACGAGGTCTTCATCAGCATCGCGTTGTAGAGGACCTTGATCGCGGCCTGCTCGCCGATGCCGGTGGTCGAGGTGCCGTCGCACTTGGAGACGCCGCCGCGGGAGAGCAGGTAGAACCAGTGGTCGCCCGGGCCGGCGGCCGCGTGGACCTCGGCGTTGGGGATCGAGCTGGTGTAGCAGGACGGGTCGCCGACGTTGGCCGGGTTGGAGCCGTCACGGATCGGGCCCTGACCGACGAGGTTCACCTCCTCGCCGACGGTGTGGTCCGGGCTGTCGTACGGCGCGGACTGGCCGTCGTAGTACTCGGTCGCCGCGGCCAGCGCGTCGCCGATGAACTCCTGCGTGCCGCCACCCGAGATGCCGCCCGGGGTCTTGTCGTCGACGCCGTGACCGAACTCGTGCGCCACCACGTCCATCGCGGAGATCCAGGCGCCGGCCTGGTTCTTGCCGATCTGGACCTGCGTGCCGTCGTAGTAGGCGTTGATGTCGTTGAGACCGACGCGGATCGGCACCCAGCCGCCCGAGCCGTTCATGCCGTTGCGGCCGAGCCACGACGACATCATCGCCTTCATCTGCTGCGCGGCGTAGAGGGCGTCGACGCAGCCGGTCTCGCGGTTGGTCGCGTTGCCGTTGCCCCACACGTCGTCACTGCCCGTGAAGGTGGTGTTGTTGGCCGCGTCCTGGCAGCGCAGCGTGGTCGCCGTCGGGTCGGTCATGGAGAACGAGCTGCCCGAGCCGCTGGTGGCGATCGGGAGTGGGTTCGGGCCGGAGTAGGCCGCGGTGCCGGAGCCGTGCGCGATCTGCTCGCGGGACTCGAGGACCTGGCCGTTGGTGGCGTCGACCCAGACCTTCTGCCACGAGACCTCGCCGGCGTCGGTGCCGCGCACCTCGACCTCGTACGCCAGCCTGGTGCCGGCGTCGCGGTGCCAGATGACCAGCTCGGGCGCCGAGGCGTCGCTGACCTCGTCGACCTGGCCGCGGGCGACGCTCGCCGCCCGGTCCGCCGCGACCTTCGCGGTCGTGCTGCCGATCTCGACGGGCGCCTCCTGGGCGACCGACGAGCCGACGACCCGGCCGTCCGAGTCGGCGAGGACCACGAAGTCGCCGCCGACGACCCGCAGGCCCTCGTGGGTCCGCTCGTAGGCCATCGAGTAGATGCCGTTGTCGCCGTCGAAGGTGCCGGTGCGGACGAAGCTGTCCGCGGTGGCGCGCTCCAGCGCGTTGCCATGGCCCTTGACCCAGGCGGTGGCCGCCTGCTGGGCCTCGAGACGGGGGTTGCCCGCCGAGGGTGCGGCATCGGCCGGGGTGGCGGTCGGTGCCAGGAAGGACGCAGCGACGGCTGTCGCTGCGACACCGGCCAGTGCGGCCAGTCGAGTTGTCTTCACAAGGGTTTTCCAATCATGCGGTCGGACCCGAGGTGCCCGAGGATGGATTGGGTGACGCGGACCACTGCACAAGTTGGCAATCGCAGGTCGGGCCGTCAATGACGCCTGATCTGCACATTCGTGCAACGCGAGAAGATGAAGGACCGCACCGCAAGATTTGCGGCTCGTCCGATATCCGGCCGGTCAGCGGAATCCGTGGTCGGAAGCCGGATCAGCGACCGAGAACCGCCGGACGGGCCGCGGTGACGTCGGCGATCCGCGCCGCGACGGCCTCGCCGAAGGCTCGGTGCCCGTCCTCGGTGAGGTGCAACCGGTCGGCGAGGTAGTCCAGGGTGAGGTCGCTCGTCGCGACGTACGGCACCCCGTAGAGGCCCGAGAGCAGCTCGAGCTGGGCGTCGACGCGGGGCACCGCGCCGGACCGGGCGGGGGCGTCGGCGGGACCGACGACGACCACCCGCTGGCCGGCGAGGTCGGCCATGAGTGCGCGGAAGCCCCGGTCGATGGCCGCGCCCGGCTGGTCGTAGTCGTTGAGCCCGCCCTCGACGACGACCAGCTGCGGGCGTACGCCCAGGGCCGTCGGAGCTCGGTCGTGGAAGGACACCCGGCCGCACCCACTGGCGCGCTCGCTGAAGCCCGACCCGGAGAAGCCGCGGACGTGCACCTCGCCGGGGAGCGCGGAGGCCCACGAGCGGCTGAGGTCGTCCTGCCCGAGGCCCACCGACCAGGAGTCGCCGAGCACGAGGGTGCGTGGGCCGCTGCCGGTGACGATCGCGTTGCGCTCGCGCGCCTCGAGGCGGTGCTGCTGGCATCGGGTCGGTCCCGCGTCGGCCGTGTCGGCCACCCAGAACGCCAACATGCCCGCCACGAGGGCAGCGAGCAGCGACCACGCGACTGAGGCGCCGACGACCCGGCGCAGGTTCCCCCGATGGAGCACGAGTAGAAGTGTGCGTCCTCCCGGGCGGTCTGTGCACCGGAACGACCCTGAGATTTCCCCGACATCGGGCACTGGTGTCGCTCTGCGTTAACCGGAGGCGGGCGCGGCTGCGGCCGCCCTAGGGTGACGTGCCATGACGACGGACCCCCTCCTCGAGGCGTACGACCAGCAGCTGCGCACCGACGCCGAGATGACCGGCGCCCTCGACGTCGTGCGCCTCGGACCGCTGCACTGCGCGGTCTTCGACCACGGTGGCTTCGTGTCCTACCGCGACCTCGGCGGCGTCGCCGGTCGGGACCTCGACGAGCTGGTCGAGCGCACGATCGCGCACTACCGCGACGCCACCGGGGTCACGTCGTTCGAGTGGAAGTCGCGGGGGCACGACCTGCCGGCGGACCTCGGCGAGCACCTGGCGGCCCACGGTCTCGTCGCCGAGCCGGTGGAGACGGTCATGGTCGGGGAGGCGTCGCTGCTCGCGGCGGACGTGCCCCTCGAGGACACGCCCGCCGGTCCGGTCGTCGTACGCCGCCTCGAGCCCGGCCCCACCGCCGCGGCGGACCTCGAGCGGATGCTCGAGGCCCAGGAGTCCGTCTTCGGCACCGGCCGCGGGCCGTCGGTCGAGTCGTCGCTGCGCGACCTGGAGTCGAACGCCTCGGAGTTCTGGGTCGCCGAGGTCGGCGACCGGGTCGTCTGCGGCGGCCGGCTCACGCCCGTCGAGGGGACCGAGTTCGCCGGGATCTGGGGCGGCTCGACGCTGCCGGACTTCCGCGGCCGCGGCATCTACCGCGCCGTCCTCGCGGCTCGCGCCCGCTCGGCGATCGACCGGGGCATCCGCTACATCCACTCCGACTGCACCGACATGTCGCGCCCGATCCTCGAGCGGTCGGGGCTGCGCGCGGTGACGACGACGACGCCGTACGTCTGGTCGCGCTGAGGGCCGCGGGGCGATTCCCGCGGCCCGTCCGGGCGTGGTCGGCCTGGGCCACGACCGCCGCACGTGCGCGACGCGACCCCGCCGTACGCCTCAGAGCGGCGTGTAGTCGATCTCCAGGAAGTCCGCGACCTCCGGCACCCACCGCTCGGCGACGAACGCCGTGTGGACCGGGTGCTCGTTGTAGCCGTCGTACGCCGCCTGGTCGGCGAACTCCATCGAGAAGCCGAAGGCGAAGTCGTTCTTGGGGCTCGTCTGGCGCAGCTGCTCGAACGCCTCCACGCCGGGGATGTCGGCCAGCGCGCGGGCTGCTGCGAGGAAGTCCGCCTCCTCCGCGGAGCCGGGTGCGTGGTGGAGCCGGAAGGCGACGGTGTGCCGGATCATGCCCCGACCCTAGGCGGACGCAGGTAGCGCGGAAAAACATGTCCGGATCGGGAACATCCACGCCCGTCCTGCGTTGAGCCCCATGACGAGAGTTGAGTGACATCGACTCAAGTGTTTTGAATCCGCCGCAGCAGCGCGGCAGGATGGTTACCAGATCAAGCAGATCCCACACAGGAGGAACACCATGGCTCGAGCGGTCGGCATCGACCTCGGTACGACGAACTCCGTCGTCGCCGTCCTCGAAGGTGGCGAGCCCACCGTCATCGCGAACGCCGAGGGCGCCCGGACCACGCCGTCCGTGGTGGCCTTCACGAAGTCCGGCGAGGTCCTCGTCGGCGAGGTCGCCAAGCGCCAGGCGGTCACCAACGTCGACCGGACCATCCGGTCGGTGAAGCGGCACATGGGCGAGTCGTGGAAGGTCGACATCGACGACAAGTCCTTCACGCCCCAGCAGATCAGCGCGTTCGTGCTGCAGAAGCTCAAGCGCGACGCCGAGGCCTACCTCGGCGAGCCCGTCACCGACGCGGTCATCACCGTCCCGGCGTACTTCTCCGACGCCCAGCGCCAGGCGACCAAGGAGGCCGGCGAGATCGCGGGCCTCAACGTGAGCCGTATCGTCAACGAGCCCACCGCGGCGGCGCTGGCGTACGGCCTCGACAAGGGCGAGGACCAGACGATCCTCGTGTTCGACCTCGGTGGCGGCACCTTCGACGTGTCCCTGCTCGAGATCGGCGAGGGCGTCGTCGAGGTCAAGGCGACCTCCGGCGACAACAACCTCGGTGGCGACGACTGGGACAACCGCGTCGTCGAGTGGATGGTCAAGAAGTTCAGGGACTCCAACGGCGTGGACCTGGCGGCCGACAAGATCGCCAAGCAGCGTCTGCAGGAAGCCGCGGAGAAGGCCAAGATCGAGCTGTCCTCCTCCAGCGAGACCACGATCCACCTGCCCTACATCACGCATGGCGAGTCCGGCCCGCTCCACTTCGAGGAGAAGCTGACCCGAGCTGAGTTCCAGAAGCTCACCGCCGACCTGCTCGAGCGCACCAAGGCGCCGTTCCAGTCGGTCCTCAAGGACGGTGGCGTCGCCGTCGCCAACATCGACCACGTGGTCCTCGTCGGCGGCTCGACCCGCATGCCGGCCGTGACCGAGGTGGTCAAGGAGCTGCTCGGCGGCAAGGAGCCCAACAAGGGCGTCAACCCCGACGAGGTCGTCGCCGTGGGCGCCGCGCTCCAGGCCGGCGTCCTCAAGGGCGAGGTCAAGGACGTGCTGCTCCTCGACGTCACCCCGCTCTCCCTCGGCATCGAGACCAAGGGCGGCGTGATGACGACGCTCATCGAGCGCAACACCACCATCCCCACCAAGCGGTCGGAGATCTTCACCACCGCCGACGACAACCAGCCGTCGGTCGAGATCAAGGTCGCGCAGGGCGAGCGCCAGATGTGGTCGCAGAACCAGTCGCTCGGCAACTTCGAGCTGACCGGCCTGCCGCCGGCCCCGCGCGGCGTGCCGAAGATCGAGGTCACCTTCGACATCGACGCCAACGGCATCGTGCACGTCTCGGCCAAGGACCAGGCGTCCGGTCGCGAGCAGTCGATGACCATCTCCGGTGGCTCGGCGCTCGGCAAGGACGAGATCGACCGCATGGTCAAGGAGGCGGAGCAGTACGCCGAGGAGGACGCCAAGCGGCGCGAGTCCGTCGAGGCCCGCAACCAGGGCGACCAGATCGTCTACACGACCGAGAAGTTCCTCGCCGACAACTCCGACAAGCTCCCCGAGGACGTGAAGACCGAGGTCCAGGCCGACGTCGACGCGCTCAAGGAGATCCTCGCCAAGGAGGACGCCACGTCGGAGGAGATCACCACCGCGGTCGGCAAGCTCAACGAGTCGAGCCAGAAGATGGGTGCCGCGATGTACGCCGCCGCGGAGGCCGACCAGGCCGCCGCGGGCGGTGCCACCGGCGCCACCGGTGAGTCCGACGACGACGTCGTCGACGCCGAGATCGTCGACGAGACCGTCGAGGGTGACAGCACCGACTCGTCCGGCTCGACCTCGGAGGGTGAGACCAAGTGACCGATCGCCCCGACGAGCCCACCACGGGCACCGAGGCGGCAGACCTTCCGGAGGGGGAGCCCGGCGTGGCTCCCTCTCCGGAGGGTTTCGGCGACGCGGCGGGCGAGGCCCCCGCGCAGACCGAGGTCGAGGAGCAGGTCGCCGGTGACGCCGTCGCCGGCGACGACCCCGGCACCGCCGAGGAGCGCCCGGACGAGGTCGACGACCCGTCGGCCATGAGGCAGGCGATCGCCGACCTCACCAACGACCTCCAGCGCCTGCAGGCCGAGTACGCCAACTACCGCAAGCGCGTCGACCGCGACCGCCAGCTGGTCGCCGAGACCGCCGCCTACAAGGCGCTGACGCCGGTCATCGAGGTGCTCGACACCATCGACCGCGCCAAGGAGCACGGCGAGCTGGAGGGCGGCCTCAAGACCGTCGCCGACCAGCTCGAGCGGGTCGTCGCGACCGCTGGGCTCGTACGCTTCGGCGAGCCGGGCGACGCGTTCGACCCGACGCTCCACGAGGCGCTGAGCCACCTCGGTGCCGACGCCGAGGTCGAGGTCACGACCGTCAAGCACGTCGCCAAGGGCGGCTACCGCCTCGGCGACCGCGTCGTACGCGCCGCGCAGGTGCTCGTGGTCGACCCGGCCGACGCCTGACACGCATCCGACACCTGACACGGCCGACGGAGGGGAGGTTCACCCGTGGCTGAGAACGAAAGCTTCCGCAACGACTGGGCGACCAAGGACTTCTACCAGGTCCTCGGCGTCGCGAAGGACGCGAGCGCGGCCGACATCAAGAAGGCCTACCGCAAGCTCGCGCGGGAGAACCACCCCGACTCCAACCCCGGCGACGACGCCAAGCACGAGACGTTCAAGGCCGTCGCCGAGGCGTACGACGTCGTCGGCGACGAGGCCAAGCGCAGCACGTACGACGAGTTCCGTTCGCTGCAGTCGCGCGGCGGATTCGGCCCCGGCATGGGCGGTGGCGGCTTCAGCGGGGGCGGCTTCGGGGGCGGCGGCGGGTTCAACCTCGACGACCTCCTCCGCGAGCGCGGCGGCGCCGGCGGCGGGATCGGCGACATGTTCGGCGACCTCTTCGGCGGCGGTCGCGCGCGCGGCCAGCAGCAGGCGTCGCGACCGCGTCGCGGCGCCGACGTCGAGAGCTCGGCGACCATCGGGTTCACCGACGCGCTCGACGGCGTGACCGTCTCGCTGCGGCTGACCTCCGACGCGGCCTGCCCGACGTGCCAGGGCACGGGCGGCAAGCCGGGCACCCGCCCGCACATCTGCCCCGAGTGCGAGGGGGCCGGCTTCGTGGTGTCCGGCTCGGGCGGCGCGTTCGCGATGCAGGAGACCTGCCCGCGCTGCGGCGGTCGCCAGCTGGTCTACGACGAGGCGTGCCCGACCTGCCACGGCAGCGGCCGCGGCACCTCCGCTCGTACGATCCAGGCCCGCATCCCGGCCGGGGTGAAGGACGGCGCGCGGATCCGCCTCAAGGGCAAGGGTGCCCCCGGTGAGAACGGCGGACCCGCCGGCGACCTGTTCGTGAAGGTCAAGGTGACCCCGCACCGCGTCTTCGGCCGCAAGGACGACAACCTCACCATCGACGTACCCGTCTCCTTCGACGAGGTCGCCCTCGGCGCGGAGATCAAGATCCCGACCCTCGGCGGCGCGCCCGTCACGTTGAAGATCCCCGCCGGCACGCCCAACGGCCGCACCTTCCGCGTCCGCGGCAAGGGAGCCACGAAGCGCGACGGCTCCAAGGGCGACCTGCTCGCCACCGTCGAGGTCCAGGTCCCGGCCTCGCTCGACCAGACCGCGCGCGAGGCCCTCGAGTCCTACCGCGCGGCGACCGCCGGCAAGCCCCTGCGCGTGGGGCTCTTCGAGGCATGAGCGGCTCGTTCGGCGCCCCGTCCCCGGACGCCGCCGTCTATGTCATCTCCGTGGCTGCGGAGCTGACCGGGCTGCACCCGCAGACCCTGCGCGCCTACGAGCGGATGGGGCTGATCCAGCCCGGTCGCACCGGGGGCGGCGGACGCCGCTACTCCCACCGTGACCTCGAGCGGCTGCGCGAGATCGCGGACCTGACCAGCGCCGGCGTCGGGGTCGAGGGCGTACGCCGCATCATGGAGCTCGAGCTGCAGGTCGACGCGCTCCGGGCCCGCAACGAGGAGCTCATGGCCGAGCTCGAGGCCGTACGCCGTGGGCTCGCCGCCCGCGCCGCCGCGGTCCAGCCGGCCAACAAGCTGCCCGTGCTGCACCAGGGCCCCGGACAGTCGGTCGTGGTCTGGCGCCGCCCTCGCTGATCTTGGTCGAGCGGTGCGTGACGCACGTTTCCGACCCGCAGAACATGTCTCACTCACCGCTCGGGTCGCGGAGCGGTGAGTGACGCACGTTTCCCACCCGCAGAACGTGTTTCACTCACCGCTCCCGGGTGCGGGCGTACGCGATGTCGGTCCGACCCCGTAGGTTTCGCCCAGTGATGCAGCGATGAGCAAGATGGACAACCTGCGGGCGATGCGCGAGGCCCGCTACGCCGAGGCGCAGAAGCGCGCAGGGTCCGCACCTGCCCGACCGAAGGCCGCGAAGGCGCCCGTCGCCCCCGCCGCGCCGAAGACGGTCGAGACGCGCGTCGAGGAGGCGACTGGGGACGACCTCTGCGGCCACCGCAACATCAGCGGCCGCTCCTGCACCCGCGAGAAGGGCCACCCGCAGAAGAGCCACCGCTACTCCTGACCAACTGCCTCAGGCGCTGAGCGCCCCCTCGGGCACCCCGCGCGGGTGCGGCGCGGGCTCGTCGCGGAGCTCGGCGACCTGCGCGACGAGCACCGCCATCACCTCGTCGGCCACCCGGCGCACGGTCGCGTCGTCGACCGGCACCCCGGGCGCCGCGACCCCGGCGAGACGACGTACGTCGATCGGCTCGCCGACCGTGACCCGCACGCGCGGGCGCAGCACCGTGTTGCGGAGCAGGCGACCGACGATGCCGGTCCTCCCGACGACCTGCTGGGCGCCGACCAGGGCGACAGGGACGATCGGGGCGCCGGTGCGGAGTGCGAGGCGTACGGCTCCGGTCCTGGAGCGTTCGGGCCAGTGCTGCGGGTCGCGGGTGATCCGGCCCTCGGGGAAGAGGCCGACGGCCTCGCCGGCAGCGAGCGCGGTGGCCGCGGCGTCGAGCGACCCGGCCGCGGCGGACGTCCCGCGCTGCACCGGGATGAAGCCGAGCCGGCGGACGACCGGGCCGACGAGCGCGGAGCGGAAGACGCCACCGGTCGCCATGAGGCGCAGCGACCGGCCGAGGCGACGACCGACGAGGGCGAGCAGGATGCCGTCGGCGAAGCTCGTGTGGTTGGCGACCACGATGACCGGGCCGTCGGGGAGCTCGGCGTCGGGGACGGAGCGCCGGGTGAGCTCCAGGCGGCTGACGGCCGAGACGACCGAGCCGAGGAGTCCTGCGGCGAACGCGTAGAGGAGGGCGGCGCGGAGGCCGGGTCGCTGCCACGTGCTGGGTTCCATGCGGCGAGTCTGGAGCAGCGACGGGGTGCCGCGCCTGAGTACGCGCACGGGCCCGGCCCCGTGGAGGAGCCGGGCCCGTGCGATGAGGGCTGGGTCAGACGGTCAGCTGGGGATCCAGTCCATCTGGTCGGGGTTCGGGCCGGTGCGGCCGTCCTCGCCCTTGTCGAGCCCGCTGATGCGGGACACCTCGTCGTCGGTGAGGGAGAAGTCGAAGATCTCGAAGTTCTCCTTCATCCGCTCCGGGCTCACCGACTTGGGGAAGACGATGCCGCCGCGCTCGACGTGCCAGCGCAGCGTCACCTGGGCGGGCGTCTTGCCCTTCGCGTCGGCGATCTCGGTGATCACCGAGTCCTTGAGCACGCCGCCCTGCGCGATCGGCGACCACGCCTCGGTGGCGACGCCGTGCTGCGCGTTGGCCGCGCGGACAGCCTCGTTGGTGAAGAAGGGGTGCACCTCGACCTGGTTCACCACTGGGACCACGCCGGTCTCGTCGACGATGCGCTGCAGGTGGGCGGGCTGGAAGTTGGACACCCCGACCGATGCGGCGCGGCCGTCCTCGACGAAGGACGCCAGGGTGCGCCAGGTCGAGACGAAGTCGCCGTCGTAGCGGGTGGGCAGCGGCCAGTGGATGAGGAACAGGTCGATCTTGTCGAGCCCGAGGTCGGTGAGCGTCTGTTCGAAGGCGCGCTCGGCCTCGGCGGGCTCGTGGAACCCGTTGTTGAGCTTGGAGGTCACGTAGACCTCGTCGCGGGGGAGCCCGGCGGAGCGGAGCGCCTCGCCGACGCCCTTCTCGTTGCCGTACATCTCCGCGGTGTCGATGTGGCGGTAGCCGACCTCGAGGGCCTTCGTCACCGCCTCCGCGGTCTCGGCCGGGTCGATCTGGAACACGCCGAAGCCGAGCTGCGGGATCGACGTGCCGTCATGGAGCTGGATGCTGGGAACGGTCATGCCAGGCACAGCGCGACACGCCGGACCGACTATTCCGCGCGCCAGTGACCCGGGCGCGAGATCCGGTCCGGAAGGGTGGTCGCGGGGTCGCCCAACGCGGCGTTCGCCTGCGGCTGGGTGAGGAAGAGCGTCGTCGACAGGTCGCACCCGCGTACGTCCGCCCCGCGCAGGTCCGCACCCAGCAGGTCGGCGTCGGCGAGGTCGGCACCCGTGAGGTCGGCGCCCAGCAGCAGCGCGCCGCGGAAGGACCAGCCCCGGTGGTCGCCGGCCAGTCGCGCGCCGGCCAGGTCCGCCCGCGTGCGGTCGACCGCGGCGGGCCAGCGACGGCGTACGCGAGCGCTCGCCACGCCGAGCAGCGCCCCGACCCGCGCGTGCAGGTCGTCGACGTCGGCGAGCAGGAGCGGCTCGGGCCCGGAGGCGGTGAGCTCCTCGATCTCGCTCCGCACCGCCGCGGCGGCCGGGTCCGGGGAACGCCGGGCGACCTCGTCCAGGTGGACCAGCATCTCGTGGAGCTGACGCATCACCGACAGGACGGCGGCCATCTCGGCGAGGTTGTCCTGCTCGCGCCACGACACCCCGCCGTAGGTCACCTGCGAGACCTGCTGGCCGGCGCCGAAGCACTCGAAGACCGTGCACCCGGGCCAGCCGTCCTCACGCAGCGTGGCGTGGATGCCGCAGCCGTCGTCGGCGCGGAGGTGGTGGCACGGGGTCCCGCCCGCCTTGTCGACGCCGAACCCGGCGGAGGCGGAGAAGGGGAGGAGCACGCAGCACAGCCCGAAGCACTGCGAGCAGTCGGAGCTCAGCCCGGAAGTCGCCACGCGCGGATCGTGTCACGCGACGGTGGCGTCGGGGTCGGCGGCCTCAGCCGGCGTACCACCCGTTGGTCAGCGCGAAGGCGTTCATGAAGGCGAGCACGAGGAACGCCACCACGATGACCCGGTTGTCGAAGATGAGCTTGCTCATAGCAGCCACTGTGCCCGGTTGTTCACGGAATCAAACAGCCCGCCGGCAAAACTTCCCCCACGTGGGGGAGCCCTAGGCTGGCGCCCGTGAGTGCGTTGCTGGTGGCCGGGACCACGTCGGACGCCGGCAAGACCATCGTTACCACGGCGCTGTGCCGGGCGTACGCCCGCCGCGGGATCGCGGTCGCGCCGTTCAAGGCGCAGAACATGTCGAACAACTCGATGGTCTGCGCCACCCCAGACGGCCGGGGCGCGGAGATCGGCCGCGCCCAGTGGATCCAAGCGGTCGCCGCCCGCGTCGAGCCCGAGGCCGCGATGAACCCGGTCCTGCTCAAGCCCGGCGGCGACCGGCGCAGCCACGTCGTGGTCATGGGGCGGCCGGGCGGGACGATCGACAGCAAGGACTTCGTCGGCGGGCGCACCCACCTGCGCGACGCCGCCTACGCCGCCTTCGACGACCTGACGGCGCGGCACGAGCTGGTCGTCGTGGAGGGGGCGGGCAGCCCGGCGGAGATCAACCTGCGGGCCGGTGACTACGTCAACATGGGGCTCGCGCAGCACGGCCGGGTGCCGACGGTCGTCGTCGGCGACATCGACCGCGGCGGCGTCTTCGCCGCCCTCTTCGGCACGGTCGCGCTGCTGTCGGCCGCCGACCAGGCGCTGGTCGCAGGCTTCGTGGTCAACAAGTTCCGCGGCGACCTCGACCTGCTGCGACCCGGGCTCGACGAGATCCGCGCGCTGACGGGGAGGGACGTCTACGGCGTGCTGCCCTGGCACCCCGACCTGTGGCTCGACTCCGAGGACGCCCTCGACCTCGCCGGGCGACGGGTGTCCGACGACGAGGCCCGGCTGCGGGTCGCCGTGGTCCGGCTGCCGCGCATCTCCAACTTCACCGACGTCGACGCCCTCGGTATCGAGCCCGGTGTCGACGTCACCTTCGCCTCCGACGCCCGCGGGCTGGCCGGGGCCGACCTGGTCGTGCTCCCCGGCACCCGCGCCACTCTCGAGGACCTGGCCTGGATGAGGGCGCGCGGCCTGGACCGGGCGGTCCTCGACCACGCGGCCGCCGGCCGGCCGGTGCTCGGGATCTGCGGCGGGTTCCAGATGCTCGGCACCCGGATCGCCGACCCGGACGGTGTCGAGGGGGTGGTCGGCGCCGACGAGCCGGGGCTCGGGCTGCTCGACGTCACCACGACCTTCGGCGAGGACAAGGTGCTGCGGCTGCCGACCGGCTCCGCGCTGGGGGCGGACGCCCACGGCTACGAGATCCACCACGGCCGGATCGCCCGGCACGGCGGCGAGGAGTTCCTCGGCGGTGCGCGGACCGGAGCGGTCTTCGGGACGATGTGGCACGGCAGCCTGGAGGGCGACCCCCTGCGCCGGGCGCTGCTCGCCGAGGTCGCTGCGGCGGCCGGGGCGGCGTACGAGCCCTCCGAGGTCAGCTTCGCCGACCTGCGCGAGCGGCGGCTGGACCTGCTCGGCGACCTTGCCGAGGAGCACCTCGACCTCGACGCGCTGCTCGACCTCGCGACGTCCGGCGCACCCGCCGGCCTGCCCGCGCTGGAGCCGGGGGCGTCGCGATGACGGTTCTGCTGCTCGGCGGGACGAGCGAGGCGCGCGAGCTCGCGGTGCTGCTGGACGGGGCCGGGGTCGGCTTTGTGTCATCCCTCGCTGGCCGTGTCGAACGCCCGCGGTTGCCCGTCGGTGAGGTGCGGATCGGCGGCTTCGGCGGTGTCGACGGCTTGCGGTACTGGCTCGTCGAGCACGCGGTCTCCGCGGTCGTCGACGCGACGCACCCCTTCGCCGAGGGGATGTCGGCCAACGCGGTCGCCGCCTGCCGGGCGTCGGGCGTACCCCTCCTCCGGCTCGAGCGCCCCGGCTGGTCCGGCGCACCCGGCGCCGACGGCTGGCACTGGGTGGACTCCCACGCCGAGGCCGCGGACCTCGCGGCGTCGCTCGGCCGACGGCCGTGGCTGACCGTCGGGCGCCAACCCCTCGCGGCCTTCGTCGGTCCGCTGGTCGGCCACCGCGCGCTCGTCCGTGTCGTCGACCCGCCCGAGATCGAGGTCCCGGAGCCGTGGACGGTGGTGCTCGACCGCGGGCCGTACGACCTCGCCGGCGAGCTGCAGGTCGTCGCCGAGGAGGCGGTCGACGTGCTGGTGACCAAGGACTCCGGCGGTCGCTACACCTGGCCCAAGATGGCCGCGGCGGGCCGGCTCGGGGTGCCGGTCGTCGTGGTCCGGCGCCGCGCCGAGGTCGACGGCGTGGAGACCGTCCCCGACGCGACCGCCGCGGTGCGCTGGGTCGTGCAGACCACGGTCGTATCGTGAAGGCATGTCCACCCCGGGTCTGACCCCCACCTCGCCGCTGAAGCTGCAGTACCCGCAGTCGCTCGCGGTCTACGACGACTACGCCAAGGCGCAGAAGACCGTCGACTTCCTCTCCGACGCCGAGTTCCCGGTCGACCAGCTGATGATCGTCGGCACCGACCTCAAGCGGATCGAGCGCGTCACCGGCCGGCTGACGTGGTCGAAGATCGCCGTCGGCGGCATCCTGTCGGGCCTGTGGTTCGGCGTCTTCATCGGGCTGGTGTTCGCGCTCTTCACCGAGGAGGGCGTCTGGCAGGTGCTGCTGAGCACGGCGTTCATCGGCGCGACCTTCGGCCTGGTGTGGGCGCTGATCGGCTATGCGTTCACCCGGGGCCAGCGCGACTTCTCGTCGGTCACCCAGGTGGTGGCGACGAGGTACGAGGTGCTCGTGGAGAACAAGCACGCGGCCAGGGCGCGCGAGGTGCTCGCCGGGCTGCCGGGCGCGCTGCCCGACCCGTTCGCCTGATCCGCCCGGCCGAGTGATGAGGCGCTGGTGCGTAGACGCGCGGACAGAACCTCCCGCTGCGGCGTGCGCTGAGCGTGGCCCGCGGTCCGCCCGACGACCAATGTCCGTGCAGCTACGCGCGGCGGGCGGCCGCCAGCGCCGCGACGGCGACCGCGCCCGCGGAGACGACGTCGGCGAGGCGCACGGCCCGCGCGATGTCGTCCTTCGTCGGCGGCGGACCGTCGCCGAGGCGTACGCGGTCCTCGACGCCGTACGCGTAGTGGTTGCGGCCGCCGAGACATACGCCCAGCGCGCCCGCGAAGGCCGCCTCCACCACGCCGGCGTTGGGACTGGGGTGGTGGCGGGCGTCGCGCGTCCACGCGGCGAGCGCCCGGCGCGGGCTGCCGCCGACGAGCGGAGCGAGGACCGCGGCGAGGACGCCGCTGAGCCGCGCGCCGGGGAGGTTGAGCAGGTCGTCGAAGCGGGCGGAGGCCCAGCCGAAGCGGCCGTAGCGCGCGCCACGGTGCCCGACCATCGCGTCGAGGGTGTTGGCCGCGCGGTAGCCGAGCAGTCCGGGGATCCCGCCCACGGCTCCCCAGACGAGGGGGGCGACGACGGCGTCGGAGGTGTTCTCCGCGACCGACTCGACGGTGGCCCGGCTGACCTCGGACTCGTCGAGGACCGAGGTGTCGCGCCCGACGAGGTGGGTCAGTCGCTGCCGGGCGCCGGGCAGGTCATCGGCGGCGAGGAAGCCGTGGACCGCGGTCGCCTCGCGTCCGAGGGTGGTGCCGCCGAGGACGGTCCACGTCGCGGCGGCGGTGGCGAGGGTGTGGGCGACCGGGTGGTCCCTGGTCGCCCGCTCCAGGACGAGACCGCCCCCCGCGACGGCCCCGCCCAGGAGGGTCAGGTGGAGCAGGCCGCGACGCCGCGAGTCGGCGTACACCTGCTTCTCGAGGGTGGCAGCGAGGCTGCCGAAGAGTGCGACCGGATGGCCGCGTCGGGGGTCGCCGAGGCGACGGTCGGCGAGGTGCCCGAGCACGATGCCCAGTGCCCGGGTCACCCCGGCGTTCACAGTGATGCGGCGAGCTCCCGTCGTGCGCGGACGTCGCTGTGCCGGCGCCACGTGCGGTCGACGAGCGCCACCAGGACGGCGCCGATCACCGCCCACATCGCCAGCAGCGTCAGCAGCGAGGAGACCCGGAAGTCCCACAGGATGCCGGCCGGGAAGTCGCCCAGCTCGTCGATCTTCGGGAAGGCCACCGCGGCGACGACGACCACGAGGGCGTACGCCCCGAGGCCGGCCAGCACGCCCGGCACCCCGCTCCAGCGGCGAGCACCCCAGCGGGCAAGCGCGATCGCGGCGACGGCGCCGGCGACGGAGACCGCGACGAATCCGAAGTAGACGGCCGTTCGGCTGTCGATCGTCTCGCCGGACCCGACGGCGGGCGGCGTGGCGGGGTACTTCAGGAACGGCACGATGCTGAACGACACCGCGCCGATCGCAGCCAGGAGGGCGGTGCTCGCGGCCGGTCGGAGGCTGCCGAGACGACCGAGGCCGAGGGCGGCGAGCAGCCCGGTGAAGCCGCCGAGCACCACGCCGACGGCGAGGGTGCCGGTGGCGAGCCCGACGGTCGACTGGGCGGTGCGGGAGACCGCGGCCTCGTCGCCGTGGGAGTGGCCGGCGGACTCGTCGGAGTCGGCGTGCGTGTGGTCGTGCCCGTCGGAGGCCGGGGCGCTGGCCGCCTCCTCGAGGGCGATGGCCTTGTCGATCTGGGGCTCGCCGACGGTGTACGCCACGACGAACGCGGCGATGCCGGCGAGCAGACCAGCGACGAGGCCGTGGACCAGGAAGGTCCGCGCGCCCATCAGTGGCAGGGGAAGCCGAGCAGGTGCCGGCCGTCGTGGACCCACTCGTGGATCGCCGTGCCCTCGGGGATGGTGATCGCGCCCTGGACCGAGCTGATGAGCACCAGCACGGACAGGGCGAACAGCGCGCCGAGGACGAGCCAAGGAGCGAGCTCCCGGACCGGGATGGCGAGGTCGGACGGTGCGACCGAGCCCGTGGCAGCAGGGGTGGGGATGGCGTGAGCCATGGTTCCTCCTTCGGGATGAAAGCGTCCCGGATTGATGGGGAGTGACTTCCAGTCCGTCGGGTCTGACTTCACGACTCGTTGCTGCTGAGCCGTGTCACAGTAGCGCCACTGTGCCGGATTCCCACCGGCTTCCTCAGGACTGGGTGGACGGAGCGTAGCGCACCCAGGAGGTCGTCGGTCACCGTCGTCCGGCGCGCTGAGATCCGCACCCACTCGTCGTCCAGCCCGGGGAACGTGTCGGCCCTCCGGACGGCGAAACCCAGGCCGCGCAGGGCCTCCCGGGTGCCCGTGCCGGTGCGGGCGAGGACGTACGGCGCGGTGCTGGGGACCGTCTCGATCCCGAGCCCGTCGAGCCCGTCCTGCAGGTGCCGCCGGCGCTGCTCGAGCTCCTCGGCGCGGGCGCGTGCCTCCTCGCGCGCGACGTCGCTGCTGGTCGCGACGAGCGCCGCGATCGCCGGCGCGGAGACCGACCACGGCGTCTGGAGCTCGCGCAGCCCGGCGACGACGTGGGGCTCGGCGAGGACGTAGCCCGCGCGGATTCCGGGGATCGACCAGAGCTTGGTGAGGCTGCGCAGGACGACCAGGCCGGGGACCCGCTCGTCGGCGAGGGTCTCGACGTCGTCGTCGAGGAAGGCTTCGTCGACGACGACCAGCCGGCCGTCCCCCGTGAGGGCCCGCAGGTCGGCGGCCGGGTGGCGGACGCCCGTGGGGTTGGTCGGGTTGCCGACGACGACGAGGTCGGCGTCGTCGGGGACGTCAGCGGGGTCGAGCCGGAAGCCCTGCTCCCGGGTCAGGACGACCTGCGCCGGACTGTGGCCGGCGGTGCGCAGCGCGACCTCGGGCTCGGTGAACTGCGGGTGCACGACGACCGGGTGCCGCCACGGCCGCAGCCGCGCGACGAGGGTGAACGCCTCGGCCGCCCCGGCGGTGGCGAGGACGTCGTCGGGGTGCCGACCGTGCCGGCGCGCGACGACCGTCTCGGCGTCGCGGGCGTCGGGGTAGGCGTCGGCCTCGGTGACCGAGCGGACAAGCTCTCGGTCGAGCCAGCGCGGGCGCGGGCCGTCGAAGACGTTGACGGCGAGGTCGACCAGCCCGGGCGCGGTCTCGCGGTCGCCGTGGTGGCGCAGGTCGGGGCCGCGGTGTCGGCTCGCCGCCTCGACGAAGCGCCGGGCCAGGTGCGGGTGGCCGGCCCAGTGGGTGTGGAGGTACGACGCGTGCAGGCTGCCGGTCGCGACGCCCTCCGCGTGCGGGAGCTCCCACGCGGGCGTGCGGCTCGACGCGACGGTGAGGTGGGTGCGGTGGAACTCGTGCCCGGTGACCCGCTCGCCCTTCGTGGTCAGGAGGTTGTCGGCCGGGGTGGTCGCGGTCCGGTAGGACAGCGTGAGCCGGGGTGCCATCGCAGCGTGGGCGTCGATCGCGCCGACCATCGGGACGGCCGGGCCCTCGGGCCCCTGCACCGACTCGCAGAGGTAGAGCAACCCGGCACACTCCGCCACGGTGGGCAGCCCGCGCGCGATCGCCGTACGGATGTCGCGGCGCAGCCGGTCGTTGGCGCCGAGCTCGGGGGCGTGCATCTCGGGGAACCCGCCGCCGAGGTAGAGCCCGGTCGTGCCCTCCGGCAGGCGGGCGTCGGACAGCGGGTCGATCTCGACGACGTCCGCGCCCGCCGCGCGCAGGAGCTCGACGGTCTCGGCGTAGCGGAAGGTGAAGGCCCGTCCGCCGGCGACAGCGATCGAAGGTGGTCGCCCCAAAGGTGGTCGAGTAGGGCCCCCCGGGCCCGTATCGAGACCCAAGGCGGTCGCCGGATCCCACGCCTCCCCGTCCAGCCCCGGCGCCGCGGACGCGAGTCGTACGACCGCCTCGAGGTTCACCTTCTCCGCGATCTGGTGCGCGAGCCGGTCGAGGGCGCCCGCCGCGTCGTGGCGCTCGGCGGCGGGCACGAGTCCAAGGTGCCGGCTCGGCGCCTCGATGCCGTCGTCGCGTTGGAGGATCCCGAGCACCGGGACCTGGTCGCCGATGGAGCGCAGCACCTCGTCGGCGTGCCGCGGGGAGCCGGCCTTGTTGAGGATGACCCCGACGACGTCGACCGGCGGCTGCGCCCAGGTCATCAGGCCGTGGATGGTGGCGGCGACGGTGCGCGAGGCAGAGGAGATGTCGACGACGAGCACCACGGGCGTACGCGTGAGGGCGGCGACGTGGGCGGACGACGCGAAGCCGTCCCCGCCGATCTGCCCGTCGTAGAGCCCCATCACGCCCTCGACGATCGCGAGGTCGGCGCCGGCGGCGCCGTGGAGGAGGAGGGGTACGAGGCGTTCCTCGCCGACGAGGTGCGGGTCGAGGTTGCGGCCGGGACGGCCGGTGGCGAGCGCGTGGTAACCGGGGTCGATGTAGTCGGGGCCGACCTTGTGGCCGCTCACGGTGTGGCCGGCGCGCGCGAGCGCGGCCATCAGCCCGGTGGCGACGGTGGTCTTGCCGTGGCCGCTGGCGGGGGCGGCGACCATGAGGCGCGGCAGCGCTACCACTCGATGCCCCGCTGGCCCTTCTGGCCGACCTCCATCGGGTGCTTGACCTGGCCCATCTCGGTGACGAGGTTGGCGGCCTCGACCAGCCGCGGGTCGGCGTGGCGACCGGTGATGACGACGTGCTGGCGGCCGGGGCGCTCGACGAGGGTCGTGACGACGTCGTCGACGTCGACCCAGCCCCACTTCATCGGGTAGGTGAACTCGTCGAGGACGTAGAGGTCGTGGCGCTCCTCGGCGAGCGCGCGCTTGATCTCGTGCCAGCCCTCGGCGGCGTCGGCGGCGTGGTCCTCCTCGGTGCCGGCCTTGCGCGACCACGACCAGCCGGACCCCATCTTGTGCCAGGCGACGGGCCCACCCTCGCCGGTCTCCTCGTGCAGCCGGCCGAGGCGCTCGAGCACGGTCTGCTCCCCGATGCGCCACTTGGCGGACTTCACGAACTGGAAGACCCCGATGCTGAAGCCCTGGTTCCACCCGCGCATCGCGAGGCCGAAGGCCGCGGTCGACTTCCCCTTGCCGGGGCCGGTGTGGACCATGATCAGCGGCCGGTTGCGGCGCTGCGCGGTGGTGAGGCCGTCGTCGGGGACGGTGGTCGGGACACCCTTGGGCATCAGGCGCTCCAGCGGTCGTGGTGGATGGCGTCCTCGAGGCTGCGGCCGCGCCGCCAGCCATGGCGGACGAGGTCGGGGACCTGCTGCAACTCCGTGACGGGCCCCAGGCAGAGCCACGCCACGGGGCGTACGCCCTCGGGAAGGCCGACGAGGTCGGCGAGGAACTCCTCGCGGTAGAACGACACCCACCCGACGCCGAGGCCCTCGGCGGTGGCCGCGAGCCAGAGGTTCTGGATGGCGAGGCAGGTGGAGTAGAGCCCGGTGTCGGCGATCGCATGTCGTCCGAGGACGTGCTGGCCGCCGCGGCTCGGGTCGTACGTCACCACGACACCGAGGCCGGACTCGCGGATGCCCTCGACCTTGATCCGCTCGAAGGTCTCCCGGCGCTCACCCTCGAGCTGGGCCGCGAAGGTCTGGCGCTCGGTCTCGACGTGCTCGGCGAACGCGTCGCGCGTGGCGGCGTCGCTCACCAGGACGAAGTCCCACGGCTGTGAGTGCCCGACCGACGGCGCGTGGTGGGCGGCGTCGAGGATCCGCATCAGGACGTCGTGGTCGAGCGGCTCGCCGCTGAACTCGGCGCGTACGTCGCGGCGGCGCGCGATGACGTCGTAGAGGTCGGTGCTCATGCCACGCGCGCCACGGTGGTGAGCGCCTGGGCGCTGATGTCGGCGAGCGGCAGGTGCGTGGCCTGCATGTGCAGCGCGAGCTGGCCGGCCAGCCCCATCCGCATCGGGCCCTGCTCGCAGTCGACGACGATCGCCGTCGTGCCCTGCTCGGCGATCCACTGCGCTGCCTGCCGGCTCCGCGGCACGGCGCCCTCGCCGTGGGTCGCGCGACCGTCGGTGATCACAATGAGCAGCGGGCGTCGTCGCGGGTCGCGGACCTTCTCGACGCGCAGCACCTCGGCTGCCTGCAGGAGTCCCTCGGCGAGAGGGGTACGCCCGCCTGCCGGCAGGTCGGCCAGCCGCTTCGCCGCGATGTCGACCGAGTGGGTCGGCGGCAGCGCGACGTCGGCCCCGCCGGCGCGGAAGGTGACCAGACCGACCTTGTCGCGGCGCTGGTAGGCGTCGAGCAGGAGGCTGAGGATCGCGGTCTTCACCTGCTCCATCCGCTTGCGCGCCGCCATGCTCCCGCTCGCGTCGACGCAGAAGAGGACGAGGTTGGCCTCGCGGCCCTCGCGCCGTGCGGTCCTGAGGTCCTGCTGCTCGAAGCGGATGCGCCCGCCCTCGCGTCCTCGCGCCCGCTGGTGCGGCGCGGCGGCGCGGATGGTCTCGACCAGGTGCAGCCCGCCCGCCCCAGTCGGGTCGTTGCCCGCCCGGCGGCCGTTGGAGGTCAGCGCTCGCGACCGCTTCCCCGACTCGCCCGCGCCCGTGCCGTGGACCTCGAAGCGACGGACCTTGTACGGGTCGGCCAATGAGGCGACCACCGCCTGACCATCCCCCGGTGGTCGAGTAGGGCCCCCCGGGCCCGTATCGAGACCCTCCCCGTCCCCCTCAGGCGATCGACCAGGACCCTCGTCCCCCCCAGATGATCGAGTAGGGCCCCCCGGGCCCGTATCGAGATCCGACTCACCGTCCGGCCCCTCACCGTCCGGCCCATCCCCGTCGGGCTGAGGCCCCGGCGGCTCCGGCTCCGGCTCCGGTTCCTCGTTCCCCAGCACCTGGTCGAGCAGCTCCTCGTCCAACCCCGGCGCATCGAACGGGTTCCGCCGCCGCCGGTGCGGCAGCGCGAGCAGCGCGGCCTGGCGGATGTCGGCCCGCGTGACGGTGGTCCGCCCGTTCCACGCGGCGTGTGCGACAGCCGTACGCGTCGTGACGATGTCGGCGCGCATCCCGTCGACCTCGAAGGCGGCGCAGACCTCGGCGACCTTGGTGAGCACCGCGTCGGTGAGCTCGACCTCGGGCAGCAGCTTGCGCGCCGCAGCGATCCGGTCGGTCAGCGCGCGCTCGGCGTCGGCGTACGACCCCACGAACGCGTGCGGGTCGGCGTCGAACGCGAGCCGGCGGCGTACGACCTCGGCGCGCAGCCGCGGGTCCCGCGGCGCGGCGATCTCGACGGTGAGGCCGAAGCGGTCGAGGAGCTGGGGGCGGAGCTCGCCCTCCTCGGGGTTCATGGTGCCGACGAGCACGAAGCGCGCAGCGTGGGCGACCGAGACGCCGTCGCGCTCGACGGTGGAGCGGCCCATCGCGGCGGCGTCGAGCAGCAGGTCGACGAGGTGGTCGTGGAGGAGGTTGACCTCGTCGACGTAGAGGATGCCGCGGTGCGCGCGGGCGAGGAGGCCGGGCTCGTACTCGGCGACGCCGTCGGCGAGCACCTTCGACAGGTGCAGCGACCCGAGCACGCGGTCCTCGGTGGCGCCGACGGGCAGCTCGACGAGGCGTACGGGTCGCGTCTCGGTCTCCGCGTCGAGCGGCCACGCGTGATCAGGCGCCGGGCCGTCGGGCGACGTGTCGCCGGGGGCGCTGCTGAACCGGTCGCCGGCCACCACCTCGATCGGCGGCAGCACGGAGGCGAGGGCGCGAACGGTCGTGGACTTCGCCGTGCCCTTCTCGCCGCGCACGAGGACGCCGCCGACCTCGGGGGAGATGGTCGTGAGGACCAGGGCGAGGGTCATGTCGTCGCCTGAGTCCTTGGAGGGGACGACGGCGGACAGGGGGTACTGCAGTGGCATGGGGGCTCCCGCTCTCGTTGCCAGCTTCATGGGTGGCGGGAGGCCGGTCTTCGGACTTCTCGGATCGTCACGTTCGACGTCCGGGTCACCGCAGCGGGCCCTGTGCCGGATTCTCACCGGCTTCCCAGATTCTCCCCAGACTTCGGGGCACCTCTCGCCTTCTGCGCGTCACGATAGCGTCTGCGGCCATGTCGTCCACTGGGGTGCCCACCGAGGTCGTCGTCGTCGGGATCGGCGCCGACGGCTTCGCGTCGTTGCCTCCGTCCTCGCAGTCGCTGGTGCTCGAGGCGTCGGTGCTGTGGGGCGGGTCGCGGCACCTCTCGCTGGTGCCTCCCGTCGATGGTCAGGAGCGGGTGCCGTGGCCCTCGCCGCTGGCTGCTTCTCTGCCCGGGCTCCTGTCCGAGTACGCCGGGCGTCCCGTCGTCACGCTCGCGTCGGGGGACCCGTTGGTGTCGGGCATCGCGACGACGCTGCTCGACCTGGGGACGCCGGTACGGGTCGTGCCGGCGGTCTCGTCGGTTTCGCTCGCGCGGGCTCGGATGGGGTGGTCGTCTTCGTCCCACGCCGTGGTGACGGTGGTAGCGCGCTCGGTGTCGACCGTGCTGCGGGAGTGTGCGCCGGGGCGGCGGGTTCTGGTGCTGTCGTCGGACGCGTCGACGCCGACCGAGGTCGCGGCGTTGTTGACCTCCGCGGGCTGGGGCGCGTCGTCCATGACCGTGATGGGGGACCTGGGCTCGTCGTCGGAGTCATCTGTCGCTGGTGTCGCTTCGTCGTGGTCGGTCGAGTCGCCGGCGCTGAACGTCATCGCCGTCGAGGTTGCCGGAAACGGCCTCGCATCTTGGGCGCCGGGACTTTCTGACTCTGCGTTCGAGAACGACGGCCAGCTCACCAAACGCGACCTCCGCGCCTCCGCCCTCGCCCGCCTCATGCCCGCGCCGGGCCAGCTCCTCTGGGACGTCGGCGCCGGGGCCGGCTCGGTCGGCATCGAGTGGATGCGAGCCCACCCCACCTGCCGCACGATTGCCATCGAATCTTCACCGGAGCGGGCGGCTCGGATCGCCCGCAACGCTCACGCCCTCGGCGTCCCCGACCTGCACGTCATCGAGGGTCGCGCGCCGTCCGCCCTCCACGGGCTCGAAGCGCCCGACGCAATCTTCATCGGGGGTGGCGCCACCCGGGAGGGCGTCCTCGAGACTTGCTTGACGTCAATCAAGCCCGGCGGTCGCCTCGTCGTCCACGGCGTCACGCTCGAGACCGAGGCGCTGCTCGCCCAGGCATACGCCGACCACGGCGGCGAGCTGACCCGCATCGGCGTCGAGACTGCCGAGCCGATCGGCACCTTCGCCGGGTGGACGCCGGCGCGGTCGGTGACGCAATGGTCGTGGACGGCGCCGCGCAGCGAGCGACGCCTAGGCTCAGCCCGCTATCCCCACGCCCGAATCGAGGTCCCCGTGCCAGCCACCCGTTCCGCCCGACAACGGAAGGCGAGCGCCGAAGCAGGGTCGCTCGCCGTGGTTCGCATCGACGTCGACCCTGACGACTCTTTCGCCTACAAGATCTCGTGCACCGAGTGTGAGGTCCCTCGGCCGGGGAGCGGGACGCGTGCCTGGAGCACCCGCCGACCAGGGGAGGACAACGGCTACATGGCAGCCATGGATCGGTGGATCCTCCACCTCACGTCCAAGCACCCGGATGCCGAGGCTCCCTGCTTGGCGTACCTGCCCGAGGCTCGCGCCCGTCTGCAGGACCGCCGCGACACACGGGGCTGAGGCGCGCCCGCCCGCCCCAAGACGGATAGCGTCCCGAGGTGGCCAGCACCCGACGCACCAGCACGCGTCGCAAGAGCGCCCCTCGACGTCGGAGCGGCAGCAAACAACCCAGGCCACTCCCCACCGCCGGCCCCGGCGAGCGGATCTGGGTCCTCGACGTCCCCTACGGCACCCAGGTCGAGGGCGCGAGCTGGCACCCGGCCGTCAAGACCCACCTCCACGTCGGCAGAAGGCTCCCCGCGCACCTCGAGCCGTACGCACCCGGCCCGCACACGCTCGGCCGGTTCGTCGAGAACACCCTCAACCCCGACGACCCGACCCCTAACCCTGAGCCCACGGACGCGCTCGAGCCACGACGCATCCAGTTCGAAGCGGCTGACGCGATCGCGGCGCGGGCCGAGGCGGGAGGGCGGCTGTTCCTGCTTGCCGACGAGCCTGGGGTGGGCAAGACGATCTCCGCGGTGCTCGGCGCGACCGCGGTCGGCGACGTGAGAGGTGCCAAGAGAGTGCTGGTCGTGGCCGACCGGCCCGCCGCGATCACCATCGGCCACTGGTGCCGCACGATCACGGCCCTCGGCGACGGCGGGCTGGAGTGGGTCGTCATCACGTGGGACCGGCTGGAGAAGGTCAAGGACCACGCGTGGGACGTGATCATCGCCGACGAGGCACACGCGTTGCGGCGTACGACCACCAAGCGGTGGCAGCTCTGGGCCCGGATCTCCGGGCACGGCAAGCCGCACGACGCGGCGCCGTTCGTCATCGCGACCACGGCGACGCCCGGCCACACGCCGCTCGAGCTGCCCTACCTCGCACCCGCCTATGCGCAGGCCCTCGGCGAGCCTATGAAGGAGTGGACGAGCGCGACGAAGCCGGGCGAGCTGTTCGCCGACGCGCTCGAGCGCCACGGCGTCGGCGTCGAGCGGGGACGCTACGGCGCGACGTGGACCACCGACCCGGCGCGGCGGGCCGCGGACCTCAAGCTCGTACGCGGGTGGCTCGACGAGGAGCGGCCACCGGCGATGCTGCACCGCGCGGCACCCTGGGGGCCGGTGCCGATCTCCGGGATGCCGGTAGCGCTGTCACCGGCGGAGCGGGCGGCGTACGAGGCGGAGTGGGGCGAGTTCTGCCGGGAGATGGACATCGCCCGGCGCGGGCGCAACGTCGCCAAGGGTCGGGCCGCGCTGCTCCGCTTCCGGCAGAAGGCCGGGCTCATCCGCGTCGACTCGACGGTCGCGTGGATCGCCCAGCAGGTCGAGGCGGAGCGCCAGGTGGCGTGCTCGGTCGAGTTCGTCGCGACGGCCGCGGACCCCATCGCCGACCGGCTGCGCGACTCCGGCATCGAGGTCGCCACGATCTACGGCCGCGACCGGTTCGATCCCGAGGCCGAGCGGCTGCGGTTCCAGACCGGGGAGGCGAAGGTGTGCGTCCTCACCACCGTCGCCTCGATCAGCCTGCACGCGGGCGAGACCCTCGCCGACGGGCGTACCGCCAGCACGGAGCCGCGGGTCGGCGTCTTCCACCAGGCGCGCTTCTCCGGCATCGCCGGGCGGCAGGTGACCGGGCGTACGCACCGCGACCACCAGGTCTCGCCGTGGCACATCGCCTACGCCGAGGGCACGGTCGAGGAGCAGGTCGGCAAGGTGATGGTGGAGCGGATCGCGGCCGCGTCCGACACCGTCGGGAGCGACACCACCGGTCTGGCGGACCTCGCCGAGCTCCTCGGGGCCGACTGGCTGCCCGCGGCGAGCCTGACCGACGACGGCGACTGATTCCGTACGTGCGGAGCTACTCGCCGACGGCCGACCAGTCCGCGGTCTCGACCATAGGACCCTCGAGGTCGTCCCAGGCCAGCCGGGCGAGGGCGGGAGAGCTCGGTGAGGATCCGCCCGCGGGTGAGGGCTCGTCGATGTCCGACTCGTCGAGAAACCAGTCCGGCCGGCTGCTGGCGGTGATCTAGCCGCCGATCAGTGTGGTCGAGGGGGTGTGGTGACTGACGGGTTTCGGCGGTCAGCGAGCGTGGGCGCGAGAATTACACATTTGTTCTTATCCCAACGGCGTGGCGCGCTTGACTATCGCTACATACGATCCCTCACGTGCATCATCAGCCCCACTCGTCACAGACGTCCCACAGTGCCCCCGAGACCGGCGCGGCGCTGCCCTTCGTCGTACGCCGAGCCGGGCGTACGGCCGGCCTGCTGACGGCGCTGCTGGCGCTCGTGCTGATCGCGCTGCCGACCACGGCCAGCAGGCTGAACCTGGCCACGTCGACCTACCTGTGCTCGGGCTACGCCGGCTGCCAGGCCTCCGGATACGGCAACTACGGCTACCGCCAGGCGTCGGGGACGCAGTACTGGAAGATGTTCACGGGGCACAACTGCACCAACTACGTCGCCTACCGGCTCGTCCAGTCCGGGATGCCGGACGTACGGCCGTGGACCGGCAGCGGCAACGCGTCGAACTGGGGTGCGGCGATGGCGAGCATCACCGACCAGACCCCGACGGTCGGATCGATCGCCTGGTACAAGTCCAACGTCTCGCCCGCCGGCTCGAACGGCCACGTCGCCTTCGTGGAGCAGGTCGTCTCCGAGACCGAGATCATCGTGTCGGAGGACTACTGGGGCGGGGACTTCCACTGGCGCCGCGTCACCAAGACCGGCGGCGGCTGGCCCTCGGGGTTCATCCACTTCAACGACCGCGTCGTCGCGCCCACGACGGCCCCCGCCATCGTGGGGACGCCGGCCGTCGGCGCACCGCTCGAGGTGGCTGCCGGCGCGTGGACGCCGACGCCCACCAGCGTCACCGTGCGGTGGCTGGCCGACGGCACCGCCATCCCGGGTGCCACCGCCCCCAGCTACGTCCCGACGGCCGCCGAGAAGGGCAAGACCCTCACCGCCGAGGTGACCGCGGAGCTCAGCGGCTACACGGCAGGGCGCGCGACCCTCGCGACCGCTCCCGTCGCCCCCGGACGGTTCCAGGCCGCGGCGCAGCCGGTGATCCAGGGTGTCGCGGAGGTCGGCCAGACGCTCTCCCTCACCCCGTCGTCGTGGTCGCCGCAGCCCGCGAAGGTCAAGACCCAGTGGTACGCCGACGGGACCGCCCTCGACGGCGCGACCGGGGCGTCCCTCGTCCTCACCCGCGACCACATCGGCAAGCGCATCACCGCCCGGAGCATCGCGAGCGCGAGCGGCTACAAGAAGTCGCGGGCCAACGCGACCGCGACCGAACCGGTCCTCGCCAAGCCGATCACGATGACCAGCGCGTCCCGCGTGAAGGGGACGCCCGTGGTGGGCAAGAAGCTCGTCGCCAAGGTCGGCGGCACGAAGCCCGGCGACGCGACGGCGTCGTACGCCTGGTTCCGCGACGGCCAGCGCATCGCCAAGACGACGAAGCCCACGTACACGGTCCGCCGCGCCGACCTCGGCCGCACCCTGTCCGTGCAGATCACCCTGTCCCGCCGCCACTTCCGCGACACCACCGAGACGGTGGCCGTACGCACGACCGCGACGACCACGCCCGAGCTGAAGGTGAGCACCGACGCCTCCCGCAAGCGCGTCGCGGTGGACGTACGCGTGCGCGCCCCCGGAGCGACCAAGCCCGACGGCGCGATGACCGTCACCGTCGGGAAGAGGACGGTCGAGGTCCAGGTCGTCGCCGGGCGGGCCCGCGTCGTCCTCCGCGACCTCAAGCCGGGCAGCAAGCCGGTGGTCGTGCGCTACGCCGGGAACGCCGTCGTGCAGGCCGCGGTCGCGCGCTCGAGCGTGACGGTGCCGTCCCGCAAGGGGTAGGCCTCGGTTTGGGTCTGTGGCGCGTCCTTGTCATGGTGGAGGGGACACATTCGCCATACGGGAGGAGAGCCACATGCTTGCTCTCACCGAGAACGTGACCACGATCGTCAACAAGTTCATCGAGGAAGTGCCGGGGATCTCCGCGATCCGCATCGCGACCGAGCCCGACGGGGAGGCGCTGTCCGTCAGCCCCGCTGAGGCCGCGGCGCCGGACGACATGGTGCTCGAGCAGGACGGTGCCACCGTCTACGTCGACGGGACGGCGTCGGAGTTCCTCTCCGACAAGGTCCTCGACGGCGGCGTGGACGACGAAGGCAACATCCAGTTCGCGCTGGGCCAGCAGGCCTGACGTACTCCTTCAGGAGCCCTGGACTCGCTCTGGGTCCGGGGCTCCGTCATGCTCGGATGCGTCTGGCGCAGCGACAGTGGAGTGAACAGCCCGACCTAGCGGCTCGTCACTCCACCGTCTTTCGAGGGCGGTCTGACTTGTAGAGCCAGGACTCCGCGCCCTCGCGCGCCAGCGCCCAGCCGACGAGGATGACGGCGGCCTGCTTGAGCCTGGCCTCCTCGACCTGGTCGGCGATGTCGGCGAGCGTGCCGCGGAGGACGAGCTCGTCGGGCTGGGTGGCCCGGTGGACCACGACCGCGGGGCAGTCGGCGCCGTAGTCCTCCACGAGAGAGGAGGCCAACGACCGGGTCTTCGTGATCGCGAGGTGCAGGGCCAGGGTCGCGCGCGTCGCGGCGAAGGCGGCCAGCGACTCGGTGGCCGGCATGGCCGTCGAGCGGGCCTGGGTCCTGGTCAGCACGACCGACTGCGCGACGAGCGGGACGGTGAGCTCGCGGCCGATCGCGGCGGCAGCGGCGGCGTACGCGGGGACGCCGGGGCACACGTCCCACGCGACGCCGGCTGCGTCGAGGCGGGCGGTCTGCTCGGCGAGGGCGGAGTAGAGCGACGGGTCGCCGGAGGTGAGGCGTACGACCTCGAGCCCCTCGGCAGCCGCGGACACCATGACGGACGTGATCTGGTCGAGGTCGAGGGCCTGCGTGTCGACCTGGCGCGCGTCGGGGCAGTGGGAGAGGACGTCGGCGTCGAGGTACGTCCCCGGGTAGAGCACGACGTCGGCCCCTGCGAGCAGCGACGCGGCGCGCAGGGTGATCAGGTCGGCGGCGCCCGGGCCGGCGCCGACGAAGTGGACGGTCACTCCTGCTCCACGAAGCGGGGCGTCCACACCTGGCCGGCCGGGGTCACGCGGGTCGACGAGGCGCCGACGATCAGCAGGCACTTCATGTCGACAGTGTCGGCCTCGAGCTCGGCGAGGGTGGTCACGGTCAGCGACTCCTCGGCGCGCCCGACGTCGCGGCCGACCACGACGACGGTGTCGGGGCTGCGGTGCTCGAGGAAGAGCTTCTGCAGGTCCGCGACCTGGGTCGTACGGCTGCGCGAGGCGGGGTTGTAGACCGCGAGCACCAGGTCGGCCTCGACGATCGCGCGCAGGCGCTTCTCGACCACGGACCACGGCTTGAGGCGGTCGCTCAGCGACAGGACCGCGAAGTCCGCGCCGATCGGGGCACCCGCGCGGGCGGCGACGGCCTGGACGGCGCTGACGCCGGGGAGGACCTCGATCTCGACGTCCGGGTAGTCGGCGGCCGCCTCGAACACTGCGCTCGCCATGCCGAAGACGCCCGCGTCGCCGCCGGAGACGACGGCGACCCTCTCGCCCTGTGCGGCCAGGCCGAGGGCGAGGCGGGCGCGGTCGACCTCGACGGTGTTGCCGGACGCGTGGCGCGTCAGGCCCTCGCGCTGGGGGACGCGGTGGACGTAGGGGGCGTAGCCGACGACGTGGTCGACGTCGGCGAGGGCGGCGGTGGCCTCGGGGGTGAGCCAGGAGTCGGGGCCGGGACCGAGGCCGATGACCTGGAGGGGGCGGGGGCTGGGTCTCGATACGCCCGCTCGTTCCTCGCGGGCTACTCGACCACCTTGGAGGGGGGCCTCGCGGGCTACTCGACCACCTTCGGACGACCTGCGGCCTCCGGGGTCCGAGGACAAGCTGTCGCCGGGGACGACGACGAGGGAGAAGTACGGCACCGACGTGGGGTCCACCTCGACCACCGGCATCCAGCGCTCGGCGGGCATCGAGGCGCGCTCGACGTACATCGCGTGCTCGAGGCGGCCGGCCTGGCGCAGGGCGTCGACGACACCGGGGAACGTGCGGCCGAGCTTCATGATGATCGCGCCGTCGGTGTCGGCGAGGCGGCGGGCGAGCTCGGGCACCGGGAGGGTGCCAGGCAGCACGGTGAGCACGTCGGTCTGGCGCACGAGGGGCGAGGCGAGGACGGCGGTGGCGGCGGCGAAGGCGGGCACGCCCGGGACGACCTCGGTCTCGTAGCGCGGTGAGAGCCGGTCGTGGAGGTACATGAACGACCCGTAGAACAGCGGGTCGCCCTCGGCCAGCACGACGACCGTACGGCCGGCGGCGAGGTGGGCCTCGAGCCGCGCCGAGCACGACTCGTAGAACTCGGCCATCGCGCCGGCGTACCCGCCCGGGTGCGCGGTCCTCCCGGTCGTGACGGGGTAGCGCAGCTCCTCCTCGATGGCCGTGGCCGGGATGAGGTCGGCGGCGATGGTGCGCGCGTTGGAGGTCTTGCCGACGCCCGCGTGGTAGGCGATCACGTCGGCCGACTCGATGAGCCGGGCGGCCTTGCGGGTGATCAGCTCCGGGTCGCCGGGGCCGAGCCCGACGCCGTACAGGCGCCCCTGCGCCCCGGTGCTCACTCCTTCTCCTGGGCGAGCGCGTTGAGGGCGGAGGCGGTCATCGCGGAGCCACCGCGGCGGCCGCGGACGGTCAGGAACGGCACCTCGATGGGCGCCTCCTCCAGGGCCTGCTTGGACTCGGCGGCGCCGATGAAGCCGACGGGGCAGCCGACGATCGCGGCCGGGCGCGGCGCGCCGTCGAGCAGCATCTCGAGGAGGTGGAAGAGCGCGGTCGGGGCGTTGCCGATCGCGACGACCGCGCCCTCGAGCCGGTCCTCGAGGAGCGAGAGCGCGGCGGCGGAACGGGTCGTGCCCATCAACATCGCCAGGTCGGGCGTACGCCGGTCGTGCAGGGCGCAGAGCACCTCGTTGTCGCGCGACAGCCGGGCCCGCGTGACGCCCGACGCGACCATGTGGGCGTCGGTGATGATCGGCGCGCCCGCCTCCAGCGCGGTGCGCGCGGACCGGACCAGGTGCGGGTGGATGACCAGGTCCTCGGTCAGGTCGACCTGCCCGGTGCCATGGACCATGCGGACCGCGACGCGCTCGGCGTCGGCCGGGAGGTGGTCGAAGCGGGCCTCGCGGCGGATGGTCGCGAACGACTCGTCGTAGATCGCGGCCCCGTCGGCGACGTAGTCGTAGCGGCGGGTGGGACGCGCAAGCAGGGTCATCACGGCTCCTCGGGGTTCTCGCCCCTGGGTTGCAGGTACGCCGCGCGGACAGTGTCTGGCTCGACCCCTCGCTCGTGCCGAGAGGTCTGACAGTGGCGGAACCGCCCCGGACTCGCACCGGGTTCCTGCGTCGCGTGACGGGGGCAGCCTAGGGCACCGGGACGGCCCGGGGCATGGCGCACGTCGGTGGACCGGCGTACGGTCGGGGAGATGGGTGCGGCCTGGCCACTTTCCGGGGCCAGGCCGCAGTCCTCGATCACCCTGCTCGGGTGGATCCGACCACCCGGAAGTGGTGAGGTCACTCGAAGACGTGTCCCACCGTAGAAGATGTCCCATCCTTGTCCAACCTCCGTCGGGGTGGTCGGTGCCTAGGGTGGCCCATGGACATGATGCGAGGCACCGAGATCGCCGCGGCCAGGCTGACCGACTGGCGCAAGCTCGCGCAGGGACTGCACGCGCGCTACCTCGTCGACGACTTCGCCGCGGGCGTCCGCTTCCTCGCCGCGGTCGGTGAGGCCGGGGACGCGGTCAGGCACCACCCGCGCGTGCGGATGTGGGCCGGCCACGTCGACCTCGAGCTGGTCACCGAGGACGCGATCTACCGCGAGGAGGACGGCACCGAGCACGTCGTCGAGTGGCCGACCCAGCAGGACGTCGACCTCGCGCGCCGGATCACCGAGATCGCCGCCGAGCACGCCCTCGCACCGGACCCGGCCGCCGTCAGCGAGCTGGAGCTCGGCCTCGACACCGCACACGCGGAGCGGATCGCGCCGGTGTGGGCCGCGCTGCTGACCGGCGACGCCGAGTCGCAGGGGCGCGGTACGCCGAGCGACGAGGTCCGTGACGCGACGGCGCGCGTGCCCAACCTGTGGTTCGGCGACGAGCCCAAGGGCGGGCAGCGGTTCCACGTCGAGGTCTACGTCGCCCCGGAGGCCGCCGAGCAGCGCATCGCCGCTGCCGTCGCCGCCGGTGGCGAGGTCGTCCAGGACGGCGACGGGCTGACCGTCATCGTCGACCAGGACGGCAACCGCGGCGTGCTCTGCCACGACGTCTCGACGGTCAGCGAAGACTGACCAGGGACTTCCACGGTGTGACCACCAGCTGCTCCGGCAGCGTGGACGCAACGCCTCGCGCCACGACCCCGCCCTCGACCGCGTGGTGGGTGACGCCGGGCGCGACCTCGCCGTACGCCGGGGGCGCGGACGCCACGAGGGCGCGCGGGTCCGCGGGCTGCCCGGCCGGCGGGACGGGCAGCTCGTCGACGTGCCAGGCCGCGTCGTCGCCGGTGCCGCGGACCTGCTGGAACGCCCGCGCCAGGCCAGTGAGGCGCGCGGCCGCCTCGGCGAGCGGGACGACCGGGCCCCAGTGCGAGGAGCCGATCCGGAGCTGGACCTCGCCGCCGGAGAGCGCGACGAGGCCGAGGTCGCAGGAACGGTCGGCCAGGTCGCCGCGGCCGTCGTCGAGGACGAGCAGGAACCGGCCGGGCAGCTTCGCCAGCGACGGCGTCGCGCAGATGCGTGCGTCGAGCTCGGTGGTCACCGCCCGCAGGTCCGCGCGGCCTCCCACCAGGCCGGTCAGCGGGGAGACCAGGACGTTGCGGACCAGCTCGTGCTCGGGGTGGGGGAGCAGGCCGGTGGCGCGGATCGCCTCGACGACCTCGGTCGGGACGGCGCCGTCGGCCAGCGGGAGCGCGCGCAGCTGGAGGTTGGCGCGCTTGGTGAGGTGGACCCGCCCGTCGCCCCAGGTCTCCGCCACGTCGAGCAGCGCGAGCAGGGACGTACGGGTGAGGTGGCCGCCGGGGACGCGGAGGCGTACGAGCGCGCCGTCCTCGGCCGGCCACGGACGCAGGACACCGGGGCAGAGGTCGCCTCGGGTGCGGTGCATGGGTCGAAGGATGACACGGCGCGTGCCGGCCGGGATCGGGACGGGGTAGCCTCGGCGCACCACTCCGCGTGGGACCCAGGAACCCGGTGCGACCCCGGGGCGGTTCCGCCACTGTGAGGGCCTGCGTGCAGGCCCGCAGCCAGATACTGGCCCACGCGGATCCCATCACCAGGGGCGAGAACCCCGAGGAGGATCCGTGCGTCACGCACCCATCGGCACCACCGTCGTGTCCGCAGCCGCCGTGCTCGTCCTGAGCGGCTGCGCCGGCGCCCCGGAGGCCGACAGGGCCACCGACACCGGCCCCGAGCCGAGCAGCAGCGGGAATGCCGCGTCGCTCTTCCCCGTCGAGGTGACCAGCTGCGGCTTCACCACGACCATCGAGGCGCCGCCCGAGCGCGCCGTCACCCTCAACCAGGGCGCCACCGAGGTCGCGCTCGCGCTCGGCGTCGAGGACCAGATGGCCGGCACGGCCTACCTCGACGACGCCATCCCCGCCAAGTGGGCCGATGCCTACGACGCGGTCGAGGTGCTGTCGAAGGAGTACCCCACCCGCGAGGACCTCCTCGCCGTCCAGCCCGACCTCGTCTACGCGTCCTACGGCAGCGCGTTCGACGGCAAGGTCGCCGGAACCCGGGCCGAGCTCGAGGAGTCCGGCACCTCGTCGTACCTCTCGCCGTTCGGCTGCGAGGAGGCGGCGGACCGTCCGGACCCGACCTTCGAGGCGGTCTGGGACGAGATCGACGCGGTCGCCACCGCCTTCGGCGTCCCGGAGCGCTCCGAGCAGCTCCGCACCGACCAGCAGGCCCTGCTCGACGAGCTCGCGACGAGCGGGGCGGGCGCGGACCTCGACGTCCTGTGGTTCGACTCCGGTGACAAGACCCCGTACGTCGGCGCGGGCGGCGGGGGACCGCAGCTCGTCCTCGACGCCGTCGGCGCGACGAACGTCTTCGCCGACCTCGACGGCGGCTGGGCCGAGGCGAGCTGGGAGAGGGTCGTCGCCGCCGACCCCGACGTGATCGTCCTGGCCGACGCCGGCTGGTCGAGCGCCGAGGACAAGATCGAGCACCTCGAGGGCGACCCCGTCCTGTCGCAGCTCGACGCGGTGCGCGACGGGGCGTACGTGGTCGTCCCGTTCTCCGAGTCCACCCCGGGCGTACGACTCGCGGACGGCGCCGCCTCGGTCTCCGACCAGCTCCAGCAGCTCGCCTCCCGGCAGTGACCCGCACCCTCGGCGGCCTCGGCGCGCTGGCCCTCGGGCTGGCGCTCCTCGCAGCCGCCATGGCGGTGTCGCTGGGCGTCGGCTCGGTGCGCGTCGGCGTGCCGGAGGTGCTCGAGGTCGTCGCGCGTCGGATGCACCTCGGCGTCTGGGACGTGTCCCTGCTCGACGACCAGATCGTGTGGCAGCTGCGGATGCCGCGCGTGCTCGGCGCGGCGGCCGTCGGCGCGGCGCTCGCGCTCTGCGGCGCGGTGCTGCAGTCGCTGACCCGCAACGACCTCGCCGACCCCTACCTCCTCGGCATCTCCGGCGGCGCTGCCGTCGGGGCAGTGACGGTGATCGTGCTCGGGGTGTCGTTCGCCGGGCTCGTCGGCTCGGCGGCGGTCGCGGCGGCCGGCTTCGTGGGTGCGCTCGCCGCGCTGGCGGCCGTGCTCGTGCTCGCCGCCGGACGGTCCGGCACCCTGCCACCCACGCGTACGATCCTGGCGGGCGTCGCCGTCGGCCAGGTGTGCGCGGCGTACACGTCCTTCCTCGTGATCGTCAGCGGTGACGACCAGGCCGCGCGCCGGGTGCTGTCGTGGACGCTCGGCTCGGTGGCCGGGCTCCGGTGGGAGTCGGCGGTGTTCCTCGCCGTCGTCGCGCTCGTGGCGACCGTCGGGATCCTCGGTGTTGCCGACCAGCTCGACGCGTTCGCCTTCGGTGAGGCCGCGGCCCGCTCGCTCGGCGTCGACGTCACCCGGCTGCGGTGGACCCTGCTCGTCGGCACCGCGCTGGTCACCGCCTGCCTGGTCGCCCACGCCGGCCTCATCGGCTTCGTCGGCCTGGTGGTGCCGCACATCGTCCGCCTCGTCACCGGTCCGGGGCACCGGCTCCTGCTGCCGATGTGCGCCGTGGTCGGTGCGATCGTCCTGGTCGCGGCCGACACCATCGCCCGGTCGGTCGTCGACGGCCAGGAGGTCCCGATCGGTGTGGTGACCGGCGTCGTCGGCGCCCCCTTCTTCGCCTGGCTGCTGCGGCGCGGGAGGAACCATGCGTGAGGGCGTACGGCTCGAGGTGCGCGGAGCGACGTGGCGCGCCGCCGGCCGCGACATCGTCGCCGACATCGACCTCGTCTGCGAGCCGGGCACCGTCACCGGCCTCCTCGGGCCCAACGGCTCCGGCAAGACCACGCTGATCAACCTCCTCGCCGGTCAGGCGAGGCCGGCCTCCGGTGGCGTGTGGGTCGGCGCGCGCGACCTGCACGGCCTGCCGTCGCGCGAGCGGGCCCGGCTCGTCGGACTGGTCGAGCAGCAGGCGTCGACCACCCTCGACCTCACCGTCCGCGAGGTCGTCGAGCTCGGCCGGATCCCCCATCGCAGGGGCCGTCTGTCCGTGCTCGACCAGTCGCCCGAGGACACCGCGGTGGTGGACGACGCGCTCCGGTTCGCGGACGTGCTCGAGCTCGCCGACCGCTCGTGGCAGACGCTGTCGGGCGGCGAGCGGCAGCGCACCCAGCTGGCCCGTGCGGTCGCGCAGCGCCCGGCCGTGCTGCTCCTCGACGAGCCGACCAACCACCTCGACCTCGGCCACCAGCTCGACTTCCTCACCCGCGTGCGCGGGCTCGGCCTCACGACCGTCGCCGCGCTGCACGACCTCGAGCTCGCCGCGGCCTACTGCGACCGGGTCGCCGTCCTCGACGCGGGTCGGCTCGTCGCCGCCGGGCCGGTCCACGAGGTGCTGACGTCGGCGCTGATCGCGGACGTGTACGGCGTCGAGGCGACCGTGGAGCCGCATCCGCTCCACGACCGTCCGCACGTCCGCTGGAACGGACCCCGCCAGGAGGTGGGGGCATGAGCGAGCACCACGTGCTGGTCGGGCTCTCCGCGCAGGAGGTGGCCGAGCACGCGCATCTCCTCGCGGCTGCACGCCTGGTCGACGGCACCGTGGCGCACCTCCAGCTCGGGGACCCGTCCCTCTCCGCCGAGCTCACCCGCCTCGCCGACGCGGGAGCGACGAGGATCGCCCTCGCGGGGGTCAGCCTCGGGGCCACCGCGCCCGCCCAGTCGTGGCTGCGCCGGGTGGCCGGCCACTGGTGGCGCGAGCGGGAGGGCGTACGCCCCGAGGTCACCGTCGCCACAGCGGTCCTGCGTGCCGACCTCGCCGCCCTCGACAGCGTCGCGCTGCGGGGGGTGCTCGCCCTCGCCCGAGCGGTGACCGGGACGGAGGCGCCCCTCGTCTCCGCGGCTTGGGAGGACGTGCCCCGCCACGCCCACCAGGTCCTCGTCTGCCGGGGACCCAGGTGCTCCGCGGCCGGCGCCGACCGTACGGCCGTCGCACTGGGCCGGGTCCTCGACGCCCACGGCCTCGGTGACGACGACGTCCTCGTCACGCAGACCGGCTGCCAGTTCCCGTGCAACCACGCGCCCGTCGTCAGCGTGCAGCCCGACGACGTCTGGTACGGCCGCGTCGACGCCGCCGCCGTCGAGCAGATCGCCACCCACCACCTCGTCGCCGGCACCCCCGTCGACGCCCACCGACTCGCCCGCAGCCGCGGGCGGAGCACCCACCCGGAGGACCCGTCATGACCCGGATCGCCCTGCTGTCCACGTCCGACACCGACCTGCTGAGCGCGCGGGCGTCCGGCGCCGACTTCGTGCTGGCGAACCCAGCCCGGCCCGGCCACCAGTCCATGGCCGAGGTGATCGAGGGCTGCGACCTCGTCGTCGGCCGGCTCCTCGGCTCGCCGCAGGACCTCTGCTCCGGCTTCACCCGCGTGGCGTCGACCGGGATGCCCGTCGTCGTGCTCGGCGGCGAGCAGTCGCCGAGCGCCGAGCTGATGGAGCTGTCGTCGGTGCCGATCGGCGTGGCGGCCGAGGCGCACCGCTACCTCGCTGAGGGCGGGCCGGAGAACCTGCGCCAGCTCCACGCCTTCCTCTCCGACACCGTGCTGCTCACCGGGGTGGGGTTCGAGCCGCCGAAGGTGCTGCCGCAGTGGGGGTTCGCGGAGCGCGCCGAGGTCGGTGGTGACCTCCCGCGAGTGGGGGTGCTCTACTACCGCGCGCACGAGGCCAGCGGGAACACCGCCTTCGCGCACGCCCTCGCCGACGCGATCGACGCGACGGGCGCGGCGGTCGGCGTACCGATCTTCGCCGGCTCGCTCCGGTCCGCGCCCGACGAGCTCTACGAGGCGTTCGGCAGCCTCGACGCGCTGGTGGTCACGGTCCTCGCGGCCGGCGGGAGCACGCCCGCGGTTGCCAGCGCCGGCGGTGACGACGAGTCGTGGGACGTCGCACGGATGTCGGCGCTCGACATCCCGATCATCCAGGGCCTGTGCCTCACGAGCAGCCGCGCCGAGTGGGAGGCGTCCGATGACGGGGTGAGCCCGCTCGACTCCGCCACCCAGATCGCGATCCCGGAGTTCGACGGCCGCATCATCACCGCACCGTTCTCCTTCAAGGAGGTCGACGCCGACGGGCTGCCGCACTACGTCGCCGACCCCGAGCGCTGCGCCCGCGTGGCCGGCATCGCGGTCAGGCACGCGCGCCTGCGCCACATCCCCAACGCCGAGAAGAAGCTCGCCCTCGTGCTGTCGGCCTACCCCACCAAGCACGCCCGCATCGGGAACGCGGTCGGGCTCGACACCCCCGTCTCCGCGATCCGGATGCTGCTCAGGTTGAGGGAGGAGGGGTACGACCTGGGGTCGGGCAACGTCGTCGCGGACATCCTCGAGGGTCTCGATACGTCCTCGCTCGTTCCTCGCTCGGACTACTCGACCACCTTGGAGGGCGAGGACCACTCGACCGCCTTGACGAAGGCGGGTGACGCGCTCATCCACGCGCTCATCGCGGCGGGCGGCCAGGACGAGGAGTGGCTGACCAATGCGCAGCTCACCGACGCGCACGTGCGGATCACGCCCGAGCAGTACGCCGCGTGGACCGCCCACCTGCCCCAGCAGCTGCGCGACGACATGGTCGAGGCGTGGGGCGAGGCGCCGGGCTCGCTGTTCGTCAACGACCAGCAAGAGCTCGTCCTGGCGACCGTCCGGGCCGGCAACGTCGTGCTGCTGATCCAGCCGCCGCGCGGCTTCGGGGAGAACCCGATCGCGATCTACCACGACCCCGACCTCGCGCCGACGCACCACTACCTGGCGGCGTACCGCTGGCTGGGCAGTGCCGTCGAGCAGGGGGGCTTCGGCGCCGACGCGGTCATCCACCTCGGCAAGCACGGCTCGCTGGAGTGGCTGCCCGGCAAGAACGCCGCCCTGTCCGGGGAGTGCGGCACCGACGCGGCGCTCGGCGACCTGCCGATGATCTACCCGTTCCTCGTCAACGACCCGGGTGAGGGTGCGCAGGCCAAGCGGCGCGCCCACGCGACGATCGTCGACCACCTGGTCCCGCCGATGGCGCGCGCCGAGTCGTACGGCGACATCGCCCGGCTCGAGCAGCTCCTCGACGAGCACGCCAACATCGCGGCGATGGACCCGGCCAAGCTGCCCGCGATCCGCGGCGAGATCTGGCAGCTCATGCACGCCGCCGAGATGCACCGCGACCTCGGGCTCGAGGAGCAGCCGGACGCGGAGGAGTTCGACGACTTCATCATGCACGTCGACGGCTGGCTCTGCGAGATCAAGGACGCGCAGATCCGCGACGGGCTGCACGTCCTCGGCCAGGCGCCGAGCGGTGAGGCACGGGTCAACCTGGTGCTGGCGATCCTGCGGGCCGCGCAGGTCTTCGGGGGGCAGGCGCAGGCCGTGCCGGGGCTGCGGGCCGCGCTGGGCCTCAAGGAGAACGCGGAGGCGACCTCGGCCGTCGACGCGATCGAGGCGAAGGCCCGCGACCTGGTCGAGCAGATGGACGAGGCGGACTGGGACGTCGCCCGCGCGACGGAGCTCCACGACGACCCGGAGGTCCAGCGGGTGCTGGAGTTCGCGGCCACCCAGGTCGTGCCGCGCCTCGCGCGCACGACCGACGAGCTCGACGCGGTCGTGCACGCCCTCGACGGCGGCTTCATCGCCGCCGGCCCGTCGGGATCGCCGCTGCGCGGGCTCGTCAACGTGCTGCCGACGGGGCGCAACTTCTACACCGTCGACCCGCGCGCCGTCCCGTCCCGGCTGGCCTGGCAGACCGGCTCCGCGATGGCCGAGTCGCTGGTCGCGAAGTACGTCGACGAGACCGGCACCTACCCGCAGTCCGTGGGCCTGTCGGTCTGGGGCACCAGCGCCATGCGCACCAGCGGCGACGACGTCGCCGAGGTGCTCGCGCTGCTGGGCGTACGCCCCGAGTGGGACCCGGCCTCGCGTCGCGTCAACGACCTCACGGTCATCCCGCTCGAGGACCTCGGCCGACCGCGCATCGACGTCACCGTGCGGATCTCCGGCTTCTTCCGCGACGCCTTCCCGCACGTGGTCGCCATGCTCGACGACGCCGTACGCCTGGTGGCGGCGCTCGAGGAGCCCGACGAGCAGAACTACGTCCGGGCCCACGCGCGCGCCGACCTGGCCGAGCACGGCGACGAGCGCCGCTCGACGACGCGGATCTTCGGCTCGAAGCCCGGCTCGTACGGCGCCGGCATCCTCCAGGTCGTCGAGTCCGGCAACTGGCGCGACGACGCCGACCTCGCCGAGGTCTACACGGCGTGGGGCGGCTTCGCCTACGGTCGCGACCTCGACGGCGCACCGGCCGCCGACGACATGCGCACCAACTACCGGCGGATCAAGGTCGCCGCGAAGAACGTCGACACCCGCGAGCACGACATCGCCGACAGCGACGACTACTTCCAGTACCACGGCGGCATGGTCGCCACGGTGCGCGCGCTGACCGGCAGCGACCCCAAGGCCTACGTCGGCGACTCGACGACGCCCGACGCGGTGCGCACGCGGACCCTGCAGGAGGAGACCAACCGCGTCTTCCGGGCCCGCGTGGTCAACCCGCGCTGGATCGGCGCGATGCAGCGCCACGGCTACAAGGGCGCCTTCGAGCTCGCCGCGACCGTCGACTACCTCTTCGGGTTCGACGCCACCGCGGGCGTCGTGCACGACTGGATGTACGAGTCGCTCGCCAAGGAGTACGTCCTCGACGAGACCAACCAGCAGTTCCTGCGGACCTCCAACCCGTGGGCCCTGCGCGGCATCGTCGAGCGGCTGCACGAGGCGGCCGAGCGCGGGCTGTGGGAGGACCCCGACGCCGACGTGATGGCCGCCCTGCAGCAGGTCTACCTCGACGTCGAGGGCGAGCTGGAGGACCGGTGACGACCACCACCGTCCGCATCGTCGGCATCGGCTGCCACCCCGGGCAGCTGACCGGTGAGGCGCGGGAGGCCGTCGCCGGCTGCGACTACGTGATCGCCGCCGACAAGGGCTCGTCCGACGGTGGGGACGACCCGCTGCTCGCGGTGCGCCGGGCGATCTGCGCCGAGCTCGGCGTGGAGCTCGTCGCCGTGCCGGACCCCGAGCGCGACCGGGACCCCGACCTCGACGCGACGGCCTACGACGGCGCGGTCCTCGACTGGCACGACGCGCGCGCCGCGGCGTACGGCTCCGTCCTCGGCGCGCGGCCCGGCACCGTCGGCTTCCTCGTCTGGGGCGACCCGGCGTTCTACGACTCGACGATCCGGGTCGTCGAGCGCCTCGACGTGCCGTACGACGTCCTGCCCGGGGTCTCCGCGCTCTCGCTGCTCGCGGCGCGGCACCGCGTCGTGCTGCACGAGGTCGGCCGGCCGGTGCTCGTGACGACCGGCCGACGGCTCGCCGACGACGTCGCGGCCGGGCACGACAACCTCGTCGTCATGCTCGACGGACGGCTGCAAGCAACGTTGCTTGCAGGCGACTGGGACATCTGGTGGGGAGCCAACCTCGGGAGCCCGCACGAGGAGCTGGTCGCCGGGCGCCTGGGCGACGTGGAGCCGGAGGTCCGAGCCGCCCGCGCCCGGGCGAGGGACGCCGACGGCTGGGTGATGGACACCTACCTGCTGAGGCGGCGGTCAGGTGCCGCATCAGGTGCCGGGACCGGTGTCGGGGGCGGACCGTAGGCTGAGCGCGTGCCACGCCCCGCCAAGGTCGTCGAGATCCCCAAGCCCGACACGTCGCTCGTGCGCCGGGCGCGCCGGATGGACCGCATCCTCGCCGAGACCTATCCCGACGCCAGGGCCGAGCTCGACTTCACCAACCCCTTCGAGTGCCTGGTCGTCACGGTCATCTCCGCGCAGACCACCGACCGGCGGGTCAACGCCGCCAGCCCGGCGCTCTTCGCGGCCTACCCCACGCCCGAGGCGATGGCCGCCGCGCCCCGCGAGCACATGGAGCAGCTGCTCGGCCCGCTCGGGTTCTTCCGGCAGAAGACCGACTCCCTGCTCAAGCTCAGCCAGGCCCTCGTCGACGACTTCCACGGCGAGGTGCCGGCCCGCCTCGACGACCTCGTGAAGCTCCCCGGGGTCGGGCGCAAGACGGCCAACGTCGTTCTCGGCAACGCCTTCGACAAGCCCGGCATCACCGTCGACACCCACTTCGGCCGGCTGGCCCGCCGCTTCGGCTGGACCGAGGAGACCGACCCGGTCAAGGTCGAGCACGCCGTCGGGGCGCTGTTCCCCAAGCGTGACTGGACGATGCTGTCCCACCACCTCATCTGGCACGGCCGCCGCCGCTGCCACGCCAAGAAGCCCGCCTGCGGCGCCTGCCCGATCGCGAAGCTCTGCCCGTCCTTCGGCGCCGGCCCGACCGACCCGATCGAGGCGGAGAAGCTGGTCACCACCCAGGGCCCCGCATGAGGAAGCTCCTCCTCGCGGTGACGCTCGTCGTGATCGTCGCGGTCGGCGCCCTCGCCTGGTCGTCGATGGGCACCGACGGCCGGGTCGACGTACGCCCGCCCGACGTCGACGTCGACACCCCCGCGCTGCGGGAGGCGAAGGCGCGGATCGGGATGGCCGACTGCGAGCCCGGATCCGGTGCCCCGGTCGGCGGCGGGCTGCCCGAGCTGACCCTCCCGTGCCTCGGCGGCGGTCCCGACGTGGACCTGGCGTCGCTGCGCGGGCCGATGGTGATCAACCTGTGGCAGGCGTTCTGCGAGCCGTGCCGCGACGAGATGCCGGCGCTCGAGGCCTTCCACCAGCAGCACGCCGACGAGGTGGCCGTGGTCGGCATCGACTTCAACGACGTCAACCCGACCGGCGCGATGGCGCTCGCCGAGGAGACCGGCGTGACCTACCCGTCGATCGCCGACCCGGGCGGTGACCTGATGGCCGAGGACGCCTTCGCGATCGCCCGCCGCGGCCTGCCGGCCTTCGTCTTCGTCGACGCCGACGGCGAGGTCGTCGGCCAGCACTCCGGCGGCGTCGACTCCGTCCGCGAGGTCGAGGAGCTCGTCGACACCTACCTCGGGATCCGCCTGTGAGCGAGCGCCACCCGGGGGCCGAGGGCCTGCCCGGCTGGCTGCAGCCGGTGGTCGACGCCGCGAGCACGATCACCGTCCGCGAGCTCACCCAGTTCATGGCGCCGGAGGGCAGCGACCCCCGGCGCGGTGCCGTGCTGATGGTCTTCGCCGACCGCGAGGCCGATCGCGAGGCCGGTCCCGGTGCCGACGCCAGCGCGCCCGACGACCTCGCCCACCGCGGCGAGCTGCTGCTGACCGAGCGCAACCACCACATGCGCTCCCACCCCGGGCAGGTGTCCTTCCCGGGCGGGTCGCTCGACCCGGGGGAGACGGCCGAGCAGGCGGCGCTGCGCGAGGCGTACGAGGAGATCGGGCTCCAGCCCGCGGAGGTCCAGGTCTTCGGCGAGCTGCCCGAGCTGTGGCTGCCGCCGAGCAACTTCGCGGTGACGCCCGTCCTGGGCTACTGGCGCGAGCGCGGCGAGGTGCGGATCGAGAGCCCCGAGGAGGTCCACGAGATCCACCACGTCGCGATCGCCGACCTGCTCGACGCGGACAACCGCATCAGCGTGCGCCACCCGAGCGGCTGGACGGGCCCGGGGTTCCTGATCGGGCCCCAGCGCGACGTGATCCTGTGGGGCTTCACCGCCGGCATCATCGCCCGCCTGTTCTCCTACCTGGGCTGGGCGGGCGACTGGGACCGGGCGCGGGTGCGTGACCTGCCGGACCACATGCTGCAAGGTGTCCCCAGGAACACGGACCTGGCACCCGACACCAAGCTCGAGGAGTAGTGCAGTGAACGTCCTCGACTGGTGCCTCGTCGCGCTGGTGGGGATCTATGCCCTCTCGGGCTACTGGCAGGGCTTCATCACCGGCGCCTGCGCCACGGCCGGGCTGCTGCTCGGCGGCCTGGGCGGCATCTGGCTCGCCCCGCTCGCGCTCGGCGACGCCGCGCCGTCGATCTGGGTCTCGCTGGGTGCCCTCTTCATCGTGATCATGTGCGCGTCGCTGGGCCAGGCGGTCCTGCAGTACGCCGGCGCGCGGATCCGCGACCGGATCACGTGGCAGCCGATCCGCGCCGTCGACGCCGTCGGCGGCTCGGCCCTCAGCGCCGTCGCGGTCCTGCTGGTCGCCTGGGCGCTCGGCGTCGCGGTCTCCGGCACCCGGATCGGCGCCGTCACCCCGCTCGTACGCGACTCGACGGTCCTCGCGAAGGTCGACCAGACCCTGCCGGCCGACTCCGGCAAGGTGCTGCAGGCGTTCAACAACGTCGTCGGCACGACGTTCTTCCCCCGCTACCTCGAGCCCTTCGCCCCCGAGCGGATCGTCGCGGTCAAGCCGGGCGACCCGCGGATGCTCACCGACCCCGACGTCGTGGCGGCGCAGGACAGCGTGGTCAAGGTCCGCGGCTCCAACGGCTGCGGGAGCGGTGTCGAGGGGACGGGGTTCTTCTACGCACCCGGCCGGCTGATGACCAACGCGCACGTCGTCGCGGGCGTGACCCGACCGGAGGTCGAGGTGGGCGGCTCGTCGGTCACCGCGTCGGTCGTCCTCTACGACGCCGACCTCGACATCGCGGTGCTCGCGCTGCCCGAGACCGGCACCCCGCACCTCGCGTTCGACACCGAGGCCAAGCCCCGCGACGCGGTCGCCGTGCTCGGCTACCCCGAGGACGGGCCGTACGACGTCGAGTCCGGCCGCATCCGCTCCGAGCAGCGGCTCCGCTCGCCGGACATCTACGGCGACGGCACCGTCATCCGCCAGGTCTACTCGCTCCGGGCGCTGATCCGTCCGGGCAACTCCGGTGGACCGATCGTGACGTCGGGCGGCGACGTGGCCGGGATGGTCTTCGCCGCCTCCGTGAGCGACAAGGACACCGGCTACGCGCTGACCGCCGCCCAGGTCGCGGAGTCCGCGGCGGCCGGCGTCACGAGCCAGGCGCCGGTCGACACCGGCAGCTGCGTGCGGTGATCTAGCCCTTGCCCTTGAGGGCCTGCGGGATCTGCTTGCCCTGCTCGATCGCCCGCTCGGGCGCCTTGACCTTCTTGACCTGCTTGACCCCGACCAGTGCCAGGACGGCCGCGATCAGGACGTAGAGGGCGAAGACGATCAGGAAGGCCCAGTGCAGGTCGAGGCCGCTGCCGTTCCAGTGGATGAAGTAGGCGATCGCCACGGACAGCATGATGATCGCGAGCAGGCCGAGGAACGCGGCGCCCGCGAACAGCCCGATCCCGAGGCCGCCGTGCCTGACGCTGACCTTGATCTCGCTCTTGGCGAGCTGGATCTCCTTGGAGATGAGCGTCGAGATGTCTCGCTGCGCGTCCATGACGAGCTTGCCGAGCGTCGGGTCCGTGTCATTGACGGGTTCGTGAGCCACGTCCGCGACCCTACCAACGCGTCATCGGGGTCCACCTCACCGTCTAGAGTGGTCTGCAGGTGAGCCGGGAAGTCTGGTCGGCCCGCGGCGCGACGCCGCGGTGACCGCTGTCCCGACCCCCGCGAAAGGCGCCGCCCCATGGCCTCGTCCCGCACGCCCCAGGATCCCCGCCCCGACGACGACGTCTGGCGGAGCGGCCCGGTCTACATCGCCAGCGACAAGCCCCTCGCCCGGCTCGTCGCCCGCCCGGTGCGCGAGTTCCTCCGGGTCGAGGCCGCCGGCTCGCTGCTGCTGATGGCGGCGGCGGTCGTCGCGCTCGTGTGGGCCAACAGCCCGTGGGCGTCGTCGTACGACGCGCTCTGGCACGCGCACCTGACGCTGGACGTCGGCCCGCTGCACCTCGACGAGTCGCTCCAGCACTGGGTCAACGACGCCCTGATGGTGGTCTTCTTCTTCGTCGTCGGGCTCGAGATCAAGTACGAGCTGGTCAACGGCGACCTGCGCGACCCCAGGACCGCCGCGCTCCCGATCATCGCCGCGGTCGGCGGGATGCTCGTCCCCGCCGGGATCTACCTAGCCCTGAACCCTCCGGGCAGCGACGGCGGTGGCGGGTGGGGCATCCCGATGGCGACCGACATCGCGTTCGCGGTCGGCGTGCTCGGCGTACTGGGCCGCCGGATCCCGTCGGCGGCCCGGCTGTTCCTGCTGACGCTCGCGATCGTCGACGACATCGGCGCGATCCTGGTGATCGCCGTCTTCTACACCAGCGACCTGTCGCTGGGCTGGCTCGCGATCGCGGTCGGCCTGCTCGTCGCGATGCTCGTGGCGCAGCGGCTGCGCATCTGGGCGGTCGTCCTCTACGTGGTCCTGGGCGTCGGGGTGTGGTTCGCCCTGCTCGAGTCGGGCGTGCACGCCACCCTCGCCGGCGTCGCCATCGGGCTCCTCGCCCCCGCGACGCCGCTCCTGCGCGAGGAGGTCGCGCGCACCCATGCGCGCGACGCGCTCCGTGACAACGTCCTCGACCCCGATGAGCTCGCCAAGCTGCGGTTCCTGCTCAAGGAGTCGGTGTCCGTCGTCGAGCGGCTCCAGGCGACGCTGCACCCGGTCTCGGCGTACGTCGTCCTCCCGGTCTTCGCGCTCGCCAACGCCGGCGTCGAGCTGGGCGCGATCGGCGAGGTGTTCACGGCCCCGGTCGGCCTCGGCATCGTGCTGGGGCTGGTGCTCGGCAAGCCGGTCGGGATCTTCCTGGCCTCCTACGCCGCCGTACGCCTGGGGCTGGGCAGGCTGCCCGAGGACACCACCTGGCCGATGCTCCTCGGGCTCGGCGCGGTCGCCGGCATCGGCTTCACGGTGTCGATCTTCATCGCCGGGCTGTCCTTCCCCGGCAGCGACCTGCTGACCGCGGAGGCGAAGATCGCGATCCTGCTGGCCTCCCTCATCGCCGCCGTCGTCGGGGTCGTCCTGCTGCTGCTCACCACCCGCTCGGCCCCTCCCCGTCGGGGTATCTAGGGACGGAATGGACGTCGATGGGGCTGTTCAGCCACCAGATCGTCCCTAGATACCCCCGGAGAGAAGGGGACAGGAGGGGTCAGTCCTCGGCCGGAGCGGAGGACTCCTTGTCCTTGATCAGGTCCATGACCGTCGAGTCGGCGAGGGTGGTGACGTCGCCGACCTCGCGGTGCTCGGCGACGTCCTTGAGCAGGCGGCGCATGATCTTGCCGGAGCGGGTCTTGGGCAGCTCGGGCACGACCATGATCTGGCGCGGCTTGGCGATCGCGCCGATCTCCTTCGCGACGTGCTTGCGGAGCTCCTCGACGATGTCCTCGCCACCGTCGCCCGCCGAGTCGCGGAGGATGACGAAGGCGCAGACCGCCTGGCCGGTGGTCTCGTCGGCCGCACCGACGACGGCGGCCTCGGCGACCTTGGGGTGCGACACGAGGGCGGACTCGATCTCGGTGGTGGACAGCCGGTGGCCGGACACGTTCATCACGTCGTCGACGCGGCCGAGGAGCCAGATGTCGCCGTCGTCGTCGAGCTTGGCGCCGTCGCCGGCGAAGTAGAGGCCCTCCCAGCGCGACCAGTAGGTGTCCTTGAACCGCTGGTCGTCGCCCCACAGGGTGCGCAGCATCGCGGGCCACGGCTCCTTGAGGACGAGGTAGCCGCCGTTGCCGTTGCCGACCGACCTCGCCTCGTCGTCGACCACGTCGGCGGAGATGCCGGGCAAGGCCTTCATCGCCGAGCCGGGCTTGCCGGCGGTGACGCCGGGCAGCGGGCTGATCATGATCTGGCCGGTCTCGGTCTGCCACCAGGTGTCGACCACGGGGCAGCGGTCGCCGCCGATGACCTCGCGGTACCAGACGTAGGCCTCGGGGTTGATCGGCTCGCCGACCGAGCCGAGCAGGCGCAGCGACGACATGTCGTAGCCGTCGGGGATCTCGCGGCCCTGCTTCATGAAGGTCCGGATCGCGGTCGGCGCGGTGTAGAAGATCGTGACCTTGTAGTCCTGCACGATCTGCCACCAGCGGCCCTTCTCGGGCGTGCCCTCGTACATCACCTGGGTGGCGCCGTTGGCGAGCGGGCCGTAGACCATGTAGCTGTGGCCGGTCACCCAGCCGACGTCGGCGGTGCACCAGTAGACGTCGGTCTCCGGCTTGAGGTCGAAGACCTCCCAGTGCGTGAACGACGTGCCGGTGAGGTAGCCGCCGGTGGTGTGCAGGATGCCCTTGGGCTTGCCGGTGGTGCCGGAGGTGTACATGACGTAGAGCGGGTGCTCCGAGTCGTGCATCTCGGGCTCGTGGTCGGCGGAGGCGCCGTCGACGGCGTCGTGCCACCACACGTCGCGGCTGTCGTCCCAGTCGACGTCCTGGCCCGTACGCCGCACGACGAGGACGTTGCGCACCAGGTCGCCGGTCTTCGCGACTGCCTCGTCCACGGCGGGCTTCAGCGCGGACGCGGCGCCGCGGCGGTAGCCGCCGTCGGAGGTGATGACGACGTGGGCCTCGCAGTCGGTGATGCGCGAGGCGAGGGCGTCGGCGGAGAAGCCGCCGAACACCACGGTGTGGGGGGCGCCGAGACGGGCGCAGGCAAGCATCGCGACGACGACCTCGGGGATCATCGGCATGTAGATCGCGACCCGGTCTCCCTTCTTCACGCCGAGCTCGGTCAGCGCGTTCGCGGCCTTCGAGACCTCGTCCTTGAGCTGGGCGTAGGTGATGTCGCGGGTGTCGTCCTCGGGCTCGCCGACCCAGTGCAGGGCCACCTTGTCGCCGTTGCCGGCGTCGACGTGGCGGTCCACGCAGTTGACCGACGCGTTGAGGGTGCCCCCGACGAACCACTTCGCGAAGGGCGGGTTCGACCAGTCGAGGACCTGGTCCCACTTCTGGCCCCAGTCCAGCCGCTCGGCGGCCTCGGCCCAGAAGGCCTCGCGGTCGGCGTCGGCCCGGTCGTACGCCTCGGCCTTGACGTTGGCGTTCTCCGCGAGGTCCGCGGGCGGCTCGAAGCGACGGTCCTCGGACATCAGGTTGGACAGGGTCTGCTCGGACAAGGCTCTCTCCTCGGAGGTGACGCTGGGGTGCGGGCAGTGCTGCTGGTGCGGTGCTGGTGGGGGGTGGTGACGACCCCCTCGCCGAACCTACTCCGGCTCGGCGAGGGGGTCACCGGGGATCAGTGCTGCGACGCCTCCTCGGCGCCGGCGCCGGTGAGGGCGCGGACCTCGAGCTCGGTGAAGCGGTCCTCGGCAGCCGGCTCACGCGAGGTGACGGTGCCGATCCAGCCGAGCAGGAAGCCGATCGGGATCGAGATGATGCCCGGGTTGTTGAGCGGGAAGATCGACCAGTCGCTGTCCGGGAACAGCGACGTCGGCAGGCCCGACATCACCGGCGAGAAGAACACCAGGCCGACCGCGGCGATGAGGCCGCCGTAGATGCTCCAGGTCGCGCCGCGGGTGTTGAAGCGCTTCCAGAACATGTTGAAGATGATCGACGGCAGGTTGGCCGAGGCCGCCACCGCGAACGCCAGCGCCACGAGGAACGCGATGTTGAGCCGCTGCGCCGGGATGGACAGCGCGATCGCGATCGCGCCGATGACGAAGGCGGCGATCCGGGCGACCTTGACCTCGTCCTTCTCCGTGACCGCCTGGTCCTTCTTGATGACGCCCTTGTAGAGGTCGTGCGCCACCGAGGAGGAGCTGGCCAGGGTGAGCCCGGCGACCACCGCGAGGATCGTCGCGAAGGCGACCGCGGCGATGAGCGCCAGGAGGATGGCGCCACCGGTGGACCCGTCACCACCGCCGACCGCCTCCGCGAGGAGCGGGGAGGCGAGGTTCTGGTTGCCGCCCTCGAGCGGGTCGACGGCGCTGCGGTCGAGCAGGGCCGCGGCACCGAAGCCGAGGACGAGGGTCATCAGGTAGAACGCGCCGATCAGGCCGATCGCCCACAGCACCGACTTCCGCGCGTCCTGCGCGGTCGGGACGGTGTAGAAGCGGATCAGGATGTGGGGCAGGCCGGCGGTGCCGAGCACGAGGGCCAGGCCGAGCGACAGGAAGTCGATCTGCGAGGTCAGCGTGGCGCCGTACTGCAGTCCGGGCTGGAGGAACGCCTCGCCCTTGCCGGAGTTCTCCGCGGCGGTGCCGAGGAGGTCGGAGAGGTTGAAGTTGAACTTCGCCAGCACCAGCAGCACGATCAGCGCCGAGCCGATCATCAGCAGCACGGCCTTGACGATCTGGACGTAGGTCGTGCCCTTCATGCCGCCGACGACGACGTAGAAGATCATCAGGGCGCCGACGCCGATGATGGTGAAGTTCTTGATCGCCTGGCTGTCGACGCCGAGCAGCAGCGCGACGAGCGAGCCCGCGCCGACCATCTGGGCGAGCAGGTAGAAGATCGAGACGACGACGGTCGAGATGGACGCGGCCGTGCGCACCGGGCGCTGGCTCATCCGGAACGCGAGCTGGTCGGCCATCGTGTAGCGGCCGGCGTTGCGCAGCATCTCGGCGACCAGCAGGAGCGCGACGAGCCACGCCACGAGGAAGCCGATGGAGTAGAGGAAGCCGTCGTAGCCGTAGACCGCGATGGCACCCGAGATGCCGAGGAACGAGGCGGCGGACATGTAGTCGCCGCCGATCGCGAGACCGTTCTGGAAGCCGGAGAACGATCGGCCGCCGGAGTAGAAGTCGGCGGCCGTCTTGGTCTGGCGGCTCGCCCAGAAGGTGATGCCCACGGTCGCCGCGACGACGGTGAGGAACAGGAACGTGGTGAGGACCTGGGTGTCCATCAGGCGTCACCCCCTGCGCGGTACTCGGCGTCGAGCTGGCGGGCCAGCGGGTCGAGCTTCTGCGCGGAGTAGCGGGCGTACATCCAGGCGATGCCGAAGGTCGTCACGAACTGCAGCAGGCCGAACACGAGCGCCACGTTGATGTGGCCCACGACCTGCGTCGACATGAAGCCGCCGGCCCAGTTGGAGAGGATGACGTACAGCAGGTACCAGACGAGGAACGCAGCCGTCGCGGGGAACACGAAGCTGCGGTAGCGGCGCCGCAGCTCGTTGAACTCGGACGAGGCGTGCAACCGGTCGTAGATGGGATCGTGGCGTGCGGCCTGGTCGGGCTCTGTCACGGATCGCGTCCTTCCTCTGCGGTGAGGCGTGGCATGGATGGCCACGGGTGTGACCGCCGTCACCGTGACACCGGTCACGTGCGGTGCGGGAGTGGGGCGTGCGCCCGGCTCGGCCGGTGGGCGCCGCTCGTCGCTCAACGGTCGATGTCGTACGACGAGCGGTCGCGCGTGCCCACCTGCGGGTGGCCCGAGACCGCGCCGGGTGGAAGGTCGTTGCGTCGCCCTGCAAGAGTGGCGGGCATGGAGCAGCGAACCCTCGGCAGGACGGATCGGCCGGTCTCGGTCGTCGGGCTCGGCACGTGGCAGCTCGGCGCCGACTGGGGCGAGGTCGGCGAGGACGACGCCCGCGCGGTGCTCGAGGCCTCGGCAGAGGCCGGCGTGACGTTCTACGACACCGCCGACGTCTACGGCGACGGTCGCAGCGAGCAGCTGGTCGGGCGCTTCGTCGCCGACCACGCCGACGCGGGCTTCACGGTCGCCACCAAGATGGGCCGCAGGGCCGAGCAGGTGCCGGCGAGCTACGTCGAGGAGAACTTCCGGGCCTGGCTCGACCGCTCGCGCCGCAACCTCGGCGTAGACACGATCGACCTCGTGCAGCTGCACTGCCCGCCCAGCGAGGTCATCGACGACGACGCGACCTACGACGTGCTCGACCGCCTCGTCGAGGAGCGCGTCATCGCGGCGTACGGCGTCAGCGTCGAGACCGCCGCGCAGGCCCTCAGCGCCATCGCGCGCCCGCACGTCGCCAGCGTCCAGATCATCCTCAACGCCTTCCGGATGAAGCCGCTCGACGAGGTGCTGCCCGCGGCCGCCGAGGCGGGCGTCGGCATCATCGCCCGGGTGCCGCTGGCGTCCGGCCTGCTGTCGGGCAAGTACGGCCTCGACACCGAGTTCGCGGAGGACGACCACCGCAGCTACAACCGCGACGGCAGCGCCTTCGACGTCGGTGAGACCTTCTCGGGCGTCGACTACGCCACCGGTGTGGACGCCGCGCAGGAGTTCGCCCGGCTCGTCGCCGACAGCGGTCTCGACGTCACCCCGGCTCAGGCGGCCATCGCGTGGGTGGCCCAGCAGCCCGGTGTCACCACGGTGATCCCCGGCGCGCGCAACACCGACCAGGCTCGCTCCAACGCGGCCGCCGGTGAGGTCGGTCCGCTGCCCGAGCCGCTCCTCGACGCCGTCGCCGACCTCTACGACCGACGCATCCGCGAGCAGGTGCACGGACGCTGGTGACGCGCCCGCGATGAACGGCTCGCGCTGACGCAGGGCGTACGACGCGTACCCTCCCGACCATGACGGAGCGCAGGCGGCCGCCCACGATGGCAGACGTCGCCGCCCGTGCCGGGGTCTCGCACCAGACGGTGTCGCGGGTGCTCAACGACATGCCCGGCGTGCGTGCCGCGACCGCCGAGCGGGTGCAGCAGGCCATCGACGAGCTCGGCTACCGGCGCAACCTGTCGGCCCGTCTGCTGGCCTCGACGCGCTCGCGCACCATCGGTGTTGCGACGTGGGGCAACAGCCAGTTCGGCCCGCAGCAGGTGCTCCTCGCGCTCGACGACGCCGCGCGCCAGTCGGGCTACCGCCTGGTGACGACGACCCTGCGCACGATGACCGAGCAGGGCACCCGCGCGGCCGTGGAGGAGCTGCTCGAGCAGGGCGTCGAGGCGGTCGTGCTCGTCATCCCGCACGAGACGGTGCTGCGCTTCGCGACCGAGGTCGACCTCGGCCTGCCGACGCTCGTCGTCGAGGGGGACCTCTCGCGTACGCCCCTCACCGCCGGCGTCGACAACGTCGAGGGCGCCGCCATCGCCACCCGGCACCTGCTCGAGCTCGGCCACACCACGGTGTGCCACGTGGCCGGCCCGCCCGGGTGGAGCGAGGCCCGGGCCCGCGTCGAGGGCTGGCGCATGGAGCTCGAGGCCCAGGGCCGCCCCGTCCCGCCCCTGCGCTGGGGCGGCGACTGGAGCCCGCGCAGCGGGTACGAGGCCGGCCGCAGCCTGGCCCGCGACCCCGAGGTCACGGCCGTGTTCTGCGCCAACGACCAGATGGCGATGGGGGTCATCGCGGCCCTGCGCGACGCCGGCCGCACGGTGCCGGACGACGTGTCCGTCGTCGGCTTCGACGACCTCCCCGAGTCGGCCTACATCGATCCTCCACTGACCAGCGTCCGGCAGGACTTCGACGAGCTCGGCCGCCGCGCGATGGGCCTCGTCGAGCGGGTGCTGGCGGGGGAGCCGCGGCCGTCCGCGGACCTGGTGCCGACCACCCTGGTCGTACGCCGCTCGACCGCTGCGCCGCGCTGATGCGGCCCGGCTGAGGGGGCCGTCCGGGCCGTCCACTTCCCCACATGAGCGGCCACATGGTCGCTCATGTGGGGGCATGCCGGGGTCCAGGCGACCACATCGGGGTCCCAGTGGCGCTTGCGTCGCCCCCGACCGGCGAGCGGACCGAACGGCGTACGCACCGCGCGTGGCAGGCGTACGGCCGGGGCGGGGCGGCTCGTTCGGTCCGTCGGCCGGTCGGAACACCGCAGGCCGGCGGTCGGCCGCCGTGCCGAGCACCTGCGGATTGGATCGTTCACATGACCGGCCCTTGACTTCGCTGGATGTGAGCGCTCACACTCCTGCATTGTGAACGCTCACATATGACGGGCGTCACAGAGAGGATCGACATGGCAGCGCAGCCCCGACTCGTGGTCGGCGTGGACTTCGGCACGTTGTCCGGCCGGGCCGTGGTGGTGCGGGTCGAGGACGGTGCCGAGCTCGGGGCCGCGACGCACGACTACGAGCACGCGGTCCTCGAGCGGACGTTGCCCGACGGCACCGCCCTCGGACCCGACTGGGCGCTGCAGGTGCCGGCCGACTACGTCAGCGTCCTGCGCCACGCCGTGCCCGCCGCCGTCGCGGCCGCCGGCGTCGACCCGGCCGACGTCGTCGCGATCGCGACCGACTTCACCGCCTGCACGATGGTCCCGACCGACGCCGACGGCACGCCCCTCAACGAGCTGCCCGGCCTCGACGGCGAGCCGCACGCCTACACCAAGCTCTGGAAGCACCACGCCGCGCAGCCGCAGGCCGACCGGATCAACGAGCTCGCCGCCAAGCGGGGCGAGGCGTGGCTGAGCAGGTACGGCGGGCTGATCTCCTCGGAGTGGGAGTTCGCCAAGGCGCTGCAGGTGCTCGAGGAGAGCCCGGAGGTCTACGACCGGATGGCCCACTGGGTGGAGGCCGCCGACTGGATCGTCTGGCAGCTCTGCGGCACCTACGTCCGCAACGCCTGCTCGGCCGGCTACAAGGGGATCCTGCAGGACGGCACCTACCCCACCCGGGAGTTCCTCACCGAGCTCAACCCCGACTTCGCGGACTTCGTCGGCGACAAGATCGACCGCCCCATCGGCGCCCTGGGCACCGAGGCGGGCCGGCTGACGGCAGAGGCCGCCGGGTGGACCGGCCTCCCGGAGAACATCGTCGTGGCCGTCGGCAACGTCGACGCCCACGTCACCGCGCCGGCCGCGCAGGCGACCGCCCCCGGCCAGCTCCTCGCCATCATGGGCACCTCGACGTGCCACATCATGAACGGCGAGGTCCTGCGCGAGGTCCCCGGCATGTGCGGCGTCGTCGACGGCGGCGTCACGCCCGGCCTGTGGGGCTACGAGGCCGGCCAGTCGGGCGTCGGCGACATCTTCAACTGGTTCGTCACCACGCAGGTCCCCGCGTCCTACGTAGCCGAGGCGGAGGCCCGCGGCCTGTCGGTCCACGAGCTCCTGACCGAGAAGGCCGCCGCGCAGCCGGTCGGCGCGCACGGGCTCGTGGCCCTCGACTGGCACTCGGGCAACCGCTCGGTCCTGGTCGACCACGAGCTCACCGGCCTGGTCCTGGGCCAGACGCTGGCGACGACGCCCGAGGACGTCTACCGCGCGCTGGTCGAGGCCACCGCCTTCGGCGCCCGCACGATCGTGGAGGCGTTCAACGACGCCGGCGTGCCGGTCGAGGAGTTCGTCGTCGCCGGCGGGCTGATGAAGAACCCCATGCTCATGCAGGTCTACGCCGACGTCCTCGACCTGCCGCTCTCCACCGTCCGCTCCGCCCAGGGGCCGGCGCTCGGCTCGGCGATCCACGCGGCCGTCGCGGCGGGGGAGTACGCCGACATCCACGCCGCGTCGCAGGCGATGGGCCGCGTCGACCGGGCCGTCGTCACCCCGATCCCCGAGAACGTCCGCGCCTACGACGCGCTCTACGCCGAGTACACGCAGCTCCACGACCACTTCGGTCGCGGCGGCAACGACGTGATGCGGCGGCTCAAGGCGATCCGCCGTCGCGCACTGGAGGGCAGCCGCTCATGACCGCGATCCGCGACGACGTACGCGCCGAGGTCCGCCGCCTGCAGGCCGAGGTGGCGCAGCTGCACGCCGAGCTCACCCGCTACGGCCTGGTGATCTGGACGGCCGGCAACGTGAGCGCGCGCGTGCCCGGCGCCGACCTCTTCGTCATCAAGCCGTCCGGGGTGTCCTACGACGACCTCACCCCCGACGCGATCGTGGTCTGCGACCTCGACGGCGGGCTCGTCGAGGGCGACCGCGCCCCCAGCAGCGACACCGCGGCGCACGCCTACGTCTACCGCCACCTGCCCGAGGTCGGTGGGGTCGTGCACACCCATTCGACGTACGCCACCGCGTGGGCCGCGCGCGGCGAGCCGATCCCGTGCGTGCTGACGATGGCCGCCGACGAGTTCGGTGGCGAGGTGCCGATCGGGCCCTTCGCGCTGATCGGTGACGACTCGATCGGGCAGGGCATCGTCGAGACGCTGGCCCGCAGCCGCTCGAAGGCGGTCCTCATGCAGAACCACGGCCCGTTCACCGTCGGCACGGACGCCCGGTCCGCGGTCAAGGCCGCGGTGATGGTCGAGGACGTCGCGCGCACCGTCCACGTCGCCCGGCAGCTCGGGGAGCCGCTGCCGATCGCGCAGCACCACGTCGACTCCCTCCACGACCGCTACCAGAACGTCTACGGCCGGACCGGCCCGCAGGCCCGGACCGCCACCCAGGGGGCACCTCGATGACGCAGCAGATCTGGTTCCTCACCGGGAGCCAGCACCTCTACGGACCCGAGGTCCTCGACCAGGTGACCGACCACAGCCGGGTCATCGCCGACGCCCTGGCGGCATCGGACGACGTGCCGGTCGAGGTCGTCCCCAAGCCGGTGCTGACCGAGACCGACGCGATCCGCCGCGCGCTGCTCGACGCGACGGCCGACGACGACTGCATCGGCGTCATCGCGTGGATGCACACCTTCAGCCCCGCCAAGATGTGGGTCACCGGTCTCGACGCGCTGCGCAAGCCGCTGCTGCACCTGCACACGCAGGCGCACCAGGAGCTGCCGTGGGCGACGATCGACATGGACTTCATGAACCTCCACCAGGCCGCTCACGGCGATCGCGAGTTCGCCTCGGTGCAGACCCGCATGGGCGTCTCTCGCAAGACGGTCACCGGCCACGTCGACGACCCGGACACCGCCCGCCGCATCGGCTCGTGGGCTCGCGCGGCCAGGGCGGCCGCCGCGATGCGCGGGATGCGGCTGGCCCGCTTCGGCGACAACATGCGCAACGTCGCCGTCACCGAGGGCGACAAGGTGGAGGCCGAGCGCCGCTTCGGGGTCTCGGTCAACACCTGGGGCGTCAACGACCTCGTCGCCGTCGTCGACCAGGTCGCCGACGCGGAGGTCGACACCCTCGTCGAGGAGTACGCCGACCTCTACGACGTCGCGCCCGAGCTGCGCGCCGGGGGCGAGCGCCACGACTCGCTGCGCTACGGCGCACGCATCGAGCTCGGCATGCGGTCCTTCCTCACCGACGGCGGCTTCACCGCCTTCACCACCAACTTCGAGGACCTCGGCGGACTGCGCCAGCTGCCCGGCCTCGCCGTGCAGCGCCTGATGGCGGACGGCTACGGCTTCGGCGGCGAGGGCGACTGGAAGACCAGCGTCGTGCTGCGCACCCTCAAGGTGATGGCCGAGGGACTGCCCGGTGGCACGTCCTTCATGGAGGACTACACCTACCACCTGGTCCCCGGCGAGGAGAAGATCCTCGGCGCCCACATGCTCGAGGTCTGCCCCAGCATCGCCGTGGGGCGGCCCAGCCTGGAGATCCACCCGCTCGGCATCGGCGGCCGGGAGGACCCGGTACGCCTGGTGTTCGACGCGACGCCCGGCGACGGGGTCGTCCTGGGCCTGGCCGACCTCGGCGACCGGTTCCGGTTCGTCGCCAACGAGGTGGAGGTCGTCGCGCCCGACGCGCCGCTGCCCCACCTCCCGGTCGCCCGCGCGGTGTGGCGACCGGCCCCCGACCTCAGGACGTCGACGGAGGCCTGGCTGACCGCGGGCGGTCCGCACCACACGGTGCTGTCCACCGCCCTCGGCCCGGAGCACCTCGACGACCTGGCAGAGATCACCGGCACCGAGCTGGTGCTGGTCGACGCCGACACCACCATGCGCGGGCTCCTGAAGGAGCTGCGGTGGAACGCGGCGTACCACCGGTTGGCGCAGGGCTTCTGATGGAGTCGCGCGGCCTCGAGGCCGGGACGGACCCGGCCTCACGCACAGTGGAATGGAGAAGGTGCATGCGCAAGCTACTCACCACCCTCGTTGCCGGCGGCCTTGCGCTGTCCCTTGCCGCGTGCGGTGGGGACGACGACTCGGCGTCGGGCGGCAGCGACGGCGGCGGCAAGGGCACGATCGGCGTCGCGATGCCGACCAAGTCGTCGGAGCGCTGGATCGCCGACGGCAACAACATCAAGGAGCAGCTCGAGGCTGCCGGCTACGACGTCGACCTCCAGTACGCCGAGGACGACATCCCGACGCAGGTCTCGCAGGTCGAGAACATGATCACCAAGGGCGTCGACACCCTCGTGATCGCGGCGATCGACGGCACGGCGCTCGGTGAGGTCCTCTCCACGGCGGAGAGCCAGGACATCGACATCATCTCCTACGACCGGCTCATCCGGGACTCGGACGCGGTCGACTACTACACGACCTTCGACAACTTCCAGGTCGGCGTGCTGCAGGCCGAGTCGCTGGTGACGGGCCTCGAGGAGCGCGGCAAGCCGCCGTACAACGTCGAGCTGTTCGCGGGCTCGCCCGACGACAACAACGCGACCTTCTTCTGGGACGGCGCCATGTCGATCCTGCAGCCCATGATCGACTCCGGCGACATCGTCGTGCCCTCCGGCCAGACGGAGTTCGACCAGGCGGCGATCCTGCGCTGGGACCCGGCGACGGCCCAGAAGCGCATGGAGGACATCCTCACCAAGACCTACTCCTCCGAGACCGTCGAGGGCGTCCTGTCGCCCTACGACGGGCTGTCGCTCGGCATCATCGCCGCGCTCCAGGGCAACGGCTACGGCGGCGGGGGCAAGGACCTCCCGGTCGTCACCGGCCAGGACGCCGAGGTCCAGTCGGTGAAGTCGATCCTCGCCGACGAGCAGTACTCCACGATCTTCAAGGACACCCGTGAGCTCGCCGAGGTGACCGTCGACATGATCGTGGCGCTCGGCAACGGCGACGAGCCGGAGGTCAACGACACCGAGACCTACGACAACGGCGTGAAGGTCGTGCCGTCCTACCTCCTCGACCCCGTCGTGGTCTACAAGGACGACGTCCAGTCGGTGCTCGTGGACTCGGGCTACTACACCGAGGACGAGCTGAAGTGACCCTGCACCACTGAGCACCGCGGGCGGGCCCGGCGACCCCGGGCCCGCCCCCGGCACCACCCCGGCACACCCCGACACACCCCGACACACCCCGACACACCCCGAGTACCCCCAGGAAGGTCCTCATGGCCCCACCGATCCTCGAGATGCGCGGCATCACCAAGAGGTTCCCCGGCGTGCTCGCGCTCTCCGACGTCACCCTGAGCGTGGAGCGCGGTGCGATCCATGCGATCTGCGGCGAGAACGGCGCCGGCAAGTCGACGCTGATGAAGGTGCTGAGCGGCGTCTACCCGTACGGCTCCTACGACGGCGAGATCGTCTTCGAGGGCCAGCCGGTGGCGTTCTCGAACATCCGCGAGAGCGAGGCCGCGGGGGTGGTGATCATCCACCAGGAGCTCGCCCTCATCCCCGAGCTCTCGATCGCGGAGAACATCTTCCTCGGCAACGAGACGTCGAAGCGGGGCGTGATCAGCTGGGACGAGGCCAACCACCGTGCCATCGAGCTGATGGCCCGCGTCGGCCTGCGGGAGAACCCGCTGACCGCGGTCAAGCACCTCGGCATCGGCAAGCAGCAGCTCGTCGAGATCGCCAAGGCGCTCAGCAAGGAGGTGCGGCTCCTGATCCTCGACGAGCCGACGGCCGCGCTCAACGACGACGACTCCTCGCACCTGCTCGACCTGCTCAAGGGCCTGCAGGGCAAGGGCATCACCTCGATCATGATCAGCCACAAGCTCAACGAGATCGAGCGCGTCGCCGACGCCATCACGATCATCCGCGACGGGCGCACGATCGAGACCCTCGACGTCGGCTCCGGCGACGTCGACGAGGACCGCATCATCCGCGGAATGGTCGGCCGCGACCTCGAGCACCGCTTCCCCGAGCACGAGCCGTCCATCGGCGACGTGCTGTTCGAGATCAGCGACTGGACCGTCATGCACCCCCAGGACCACGGCCGCGTCGTCATCCGCGACGCCGGGCTGTCCGTACGACGGGGGGAGATCGTCGGCATCGCAGGGCTGATGGGTGCCGGGCGCACCGAGCTGGCGCGCAGCATCTTCGGGCGCTCGTACGGCAGCCGGACCCAGGGCACGATGCGCCTCGACGGTCGGGAGGTGCAGCTCACCTCGGTCACGGCTGCGATCAAGGCCGGCATCGCGTACGTCAGCGAGGACCGCAAGGGCCTCGGCCTCAACCTGCTCGACGACATCAAGACCTCCGTCTCGGCGGCCGCCCTCGACAAGCTGCGTCGCGGGCTCACGGTCGACGAGCGCGAGGAGGTCGTGGTGGCCGAGCGCTACCGCCGCAGCTTCAACATCAAGGCGCCGACGGTGACCGCCGGCGTCGGCAAGCTCTCGGGCGGCAACCAGCAGAAGGTGGTGCTGTCCAAGTGGATGTACACCGAGCCCCGGCTGCTGATCCTCGACGAGCCCACGCGCGGCATCGACGTCGGCGCGAAGTTCGAGATCTACGGGATCATCCAGTCGCTCGCGCGCGAGGGCAAGGGCGTCCTGGTGATCTCGTCCGAGCTCCCGGAGCTGCTCGGGCTCTGCGACCGGATCTACACGCTCGCCGAGGGCGTGATCACCCACGAGTTCGACCGTGAGGAAGCGACCCAGGAGTCCCTCATGCGCCACATGACCACGGACGCCCGGTAGGAGAACCGATGAGCACGTTGACCCACATCCTGCGCGGCAACATCCGCCAGTACGGCATGATCATCGCCCTCGCGGCGATCGTGCTGCTGTTCCAGTTCCTGACCGAGGGCGTGCTGCTCAAGCCGCTCAACGTCTCCAACCTGGTCGTCCAGAACGCCCAGATCCTGATCCTCGCGATCGGGATGGTGATCGTGATCGTGGCCCGCCACATCGACCTTTCGGTCGGCTCGGTGGCGGCGTTCGTCGGCGCGGCCGGCGCGATCATGATGACCAGGTACGACGTCCCGTGGTTCCTCGCGGTGCTGCTCTGCCTGGCGCTCGGGGCGCTGATCGGCGCCTGGCACGGCTTCTGGGTGGCGTACGTCGGGATCCCCGCGTTCATCGTCACCCTCGCGAGCATGCTGCTGTTCCGCGGCCTGACACTGGTCGTGCTGGACGGCGCGACCGTCGGGGGCCTGCCGGAGAACTTCAAGAAGATGGGCAACGGGTTCCTGCCCGAGGTCGGCCCCGACACCGACCTGCACAACCTCACGATGCTCATGGGCATCGCCGGCGTCGCGATCATGGTGTTCCTCGACCTCCGCAGGCGAGCGGCTGCCAAGCGCTACAACTTCGAGGTCCTGCCGTTCCCGCTCTTCGCGCTCAAGCACGTCGTGCTCGGCGCGGTGATCATCCAGTTCACCTACCTGATCGCCGATGCGCGCGGCCTCCCGATCGTCGGGCTGATCCTCTTCGCGCTCATCGCGATCTACACGTTCGTCATGTCGCGCACCGTCCTCGGCCGGCACGTGTACGCCATCGGCGGCAACGTGGACGCCGCGACCATGTCGGGCGTCAACACCCGGCGCGTGGACTTCCTCGTGATGACCAACATGGGCCTGCTCGCGGGTCTCGCCGGTCTCGTGACGACGGCTCGCCTGACCGCCGCCAACCCCAAGGCCGGCGTCAACTTCGAGCTCGACGCGATCGCCGCCTCGTTCATCGGCGGCGCTGCCGTGACCGGCGGGGTCGGCACCGTGATCGGCGCGATCATCGGCGGCCTGGTGATGGGCGTGCTCAACAACGGGATGTCTCTGATGGGCGTCTCGATCGACTGGCAGCAGGCGATCAAGGGCCTGGTGCTGCTGGCCGCCGTCGCGTTCGACGTCTGGAACAAGAAGCGCACCAGCGCCAGTGGTGGCGCCGGCGCCGAGCAGACGGAGACGACGCCACCGCCACCGGACGAGCTGGTCGAGGAGATCGAGCAGCGCGAGGCCGCGGACGTCGGTCCACCGGGGAGCAGCGGGGCGCGCTGACCGCACCCGAGGCGGAACCCGGGCCTTGACCTCAGGTGCACCTCACCCCGGAGGATCGGTCCATGACCGACGCACCGCCCCTCGTCCAGGAGCTCCGGATCAGCCTCACGGTGGCGGACTTCGACGCAGCCGTAGGCCTCTACCGCGACGCGCTGGGGCTGCCCGAGGTGGCCGACTGGAGCAGCGACGCCGGCCGCGTGCTGCTCCTGGACGCCGGGCGCGCGACGCTCGAGCTCTTCGACGAGCGGCAGGCGGCGATGGTGGACGACCTCGAGGTCGGGCGGCGGGTGTCGGGGAGCGTGCGCCTCGCGCTGCAGGTGCCCGACGCCGAGGCCGCCGCCGGAGCGCTCGTCGCCGCCGGTGCCACCGCGGTGGCACCGGCGGTCGTCACGCCGTGGGGCGACCGCAACGCCCGGGTCGCGGCGCCGGACGGGATGCAGCTGACCCTCTTCACGCTGGGCGAGGAGTCCTGATCATCCACATCGTCGGGTCGGGCAGCGGGCCGAAGCCAAAGCCGGAGTAGACCTGGTGCGCGTCCCTCGTCGCCAGCAGGGTGCGGGGGATGCCCAGCTCGTCGAGCGCGTCGATGACCGCCGCCACCAGGCGCGTGCCCAGGCCACGGCCGCGGTGCGGGCGGTCGACGTACACGTCGCAGAGCCAGGCGAAGTTCGCATGGTCCGTCACGACGCGGGCGTACGCCACCTGCCGCCCGTCGGCGTCGAAGGCGCCGAAGTTGAGCGAGTGCTCCGCTGCGGTGGCGACGGCCTCGCGGCTGCGGCCGAGCGACCAGTACGCGTCGGTGCTCAGCCAGTGGTGGACGAGGTCGAGGTCCATGTCGGCGAGGTCGGTGCGGAGGTCGTGGTCGCTCATGCGGACGATCCTCTCCGGGTCGGGTGCGGTCGGCGCAGGGAGTCCGGCAGCAGCCGGGCGCCCGCACCGTCCTCCGCGTGCACGTCGTCGGGGTTGGAGAAGGCGCACGAGCGGAGGCTCAGGCACCCGCAGCCGATGCAGCCGTCGAGGCCGACCTTGAGCCGCTGGAGCGCGGCGATCTGCTCGTCGAGGCGACGGCCCCAGTGCCTGGAGATCCGGTGCCAGTCGGCCTTGGTGGGGGTGCGGTTGCCGGGAAGCCGGCCCAGCTCGTCGCGGATCTCCTCGATGGAGAGCCCGACGTTGGACGCGGCACGGATGAAGGCCAGGCGCCGCAGCACGCTGCGCTCGAAGCGCCGCTGCCCGCCGCCGGAACGGTGGGCGTCGATGAGGCCCTCGGCCTCGTAGTAGCGGATCGCCGACGCGGCGAAGCCGCTGCGACTGGTGATCTCACCCATCGGCAGCAGGTCCCTGGCATCCATCCCGTCACACCTCTTGAACTCAAGTTCACTTGAACTTGAACCATGATGCCATGACGACGAACACGAAGGAACGGGTGGCGCTGGTCACCGGGGGATCGGCCGGTCTGGGGCGCGCGCTCTGCACCGAGCTCGCGCGTCAGGGCTGGCGGGTGGTGACCGACGGGCGGAGCGAGGAGAAGTTCACGGAGGCCGACCTGCCGGACGGGGTGACGGCCCTGGTCGGGGACCTCACCGACGCCGAGCACCGGGCGACGCTGCTCGCCGAGGTCGACGGACTGGGACGGCTCGACCTCCTGGTCCACAACGCCAGCACGCTCGGACCGCTCCCGATGCGTCCGCTGGCCGAGGTGGAGGTCGCGGACCTCGCCCACGTCTGGCGGACCAACGTCGGCGGGCCGCTCGTCCTGACGGCAGCGCTGCTGCCGAGGCTTCGCGCGTCCGACGGTGTGCTGCTCTCCATCAGCTCCGACGCCGCCGTCCAGCACTACGAGGGCTGGGGCCTGTACGGCGCGAGCAAGGCGGGGCTCGACCACGTGACGCTGACGTACGCCGCCGAGACCGGCGTCCGGGCGTACGCCGTCGACCCCGGGGACATGCGCACCGCGATGCACCAGGACGCCTCCCCGGGCGAGGACATCTCGGACCGCCCGCTGCCCGAGACCGTCGTCCCGCACCTGCTGGCACTGCTCGACGCGCGGCCGGAGTCGGGCCGCTACCGGGCGGAGGACTTCCGATGACGCTGCTCCACGAGACCCCGCGCACCCACTTCGAGGCGTCGTCCTTCGCCCCGCAGCCCGCGGAGCACCGCGGCCTCGCGCGCGACGAGGTGCGGCTGCTCGTCGCGACGCCCGACGGGTTGTCGCACGGACGCTTCCGGGACCTGCCCGACCACCTCCGCGCCGGCGACGTCCTGGTCGTGAACACCTCGGCGACCGTCGCCGCACAGGTCGACGCCGAGGTCCGCTCCGGAGCCGCCGCAGGGCCGGCCGTGCTCCACGTCGCACACCGGCTCGACGACGCCGAGGTGGTCGTCGAGCTCCGTACCGCGCCCGACGCCGCCCGCGCCGTGCTCGACGCGAGCCCCGGCGACGAGGTGCGGGTGGGGGACGTACGCCTGGTGCTCCGGTCGCCGTGGCCCGGTGACGCGTCCTCCCCGACGGGGACGGGCAACCGGCTGTGGCGCGCCGCCGTGCGTGGCGACCTCGACCGGCAGCTCGCGTGGAACGGGCGGCCGATCGCGTACGGCTACCTCGACCGCCGCTACCCGCTGGCCGACTACCAGACGGTCTTCGGGATCCGCCCCGGCAGCGCCGAGATGGCGTCGGCCGGGCGGCCGTTCACCGAGGCGCTCGTGACCCGGCTGGTCACCTCGGGCGTGCAGGTGGCTCCCGTGACGCTGCACACCGGCGTCTCCTCGCAGGAGGCGGGCGAGGCGCCCGGGCCGGAGTGGTTCGAGGTGCCCCCGTCGAGCGCGCGGACCATCAACCAGGCGCGCGAGGACGGCGGGCGGGTGGTCGCGGTCGGCACGACGGCGACCCGCGCGGTCGAGTCGTCGGTGCTCGGCCGGCACGTCGTGGCGAGCCGGGGATGGACCTCACGGGTGGTCACGCCCGCCCACCCGCCGCGCGTCGTCGACGGCCTGGTCACCGGCTGGCACGACCCGATGGCCTCGCACCTCCTGCTGGTCGAGGCCGTGGCCGGGGAGCACCTGACGCAGGCGGCGTACGACGCGGCCGTCGCAGGGGACTACCTCTGGCACGAGTTCGGCGACTCCGCCCTCCTGCTGCGACGCTGAGCGGTCATCGCCCCCGTGGGGAGGATGTGCGTCGGGCCGCAGCGGTGCAGTCTCTGCGCGTGGACCCGACGGACCGGCGCGCGCAGGCGCGCACCCTCGCCCTCACCTGGCTCGCCCTCGTGCTGGCGGTCCTCGCCGTCGGCTGGCTGATCACCGGACCCCTGGCGTCCGTCGTCGAGCCGCGCGACGACGCGTTCGAACGGTGGCTGGCCGCGCGCCGGACCCCCGCCCTCGACACCGCGGCCGCGATCGGCAGCGGCATCGCCGACACGATCATCGGGGTCGGGATCGCCACGGTCCTCGCGCTGGCGACGGCCCGGTGGACGCGGTCGTGGCGCCCGGTCGTCCACGCCGCCGTCCTGGTCGGTGGCTACCTCGCGCTCTACGTCGTGGTGACCCACCTCGTCACCCGCGACCGTCCGCCGGTGGAGATCCTCGACCCCGGCCTCGTCCCGGACCACAGCTTCCCCTCCGGGCACGTCGCGACCTCGATCGTGGTCTACGGCGGCATCGCGCTCTGGGTGGCCGCGGTCGTCCCGCGGTGGCGTCGCTGGACCTGGCCGCTCCTCCTCGCCCCTCTGGTCGTCGTCCCGTCCCGGCTCTACCAGGGCGCCCACCACCCGACCGACGTGATGAGCAGCCTCGTCTTCGCGACGGTGTGGCTCGTAGTGGTGTCCCGGGTGCTCCTCGCCGAGGACCGGCCTGTCATGGTGGAGCGATGAGCACACCCATCGTCGTCGTGACCGGAGCCAACGGACTCGTGGGCAGCCACGTCGTGTCCGCGCTCAGCGACCGGGGGGCGACGGTGCGCGCGGTCGTACGCCGCGCCGGCGCCGCTCCCGACCTCCCCGGTGTCGAGGAGCACGTCGGTGACTTCGCCGACCCCGCCTTCGCGGGGACGGTGGTGGCCGGTGCCGACGCCGTCGTCACGACGGTCCACCCGCTCGGCAGCGGTCGCGAGGACCAGCGTCGGGTGGGGCTCGACGGCACGGTGACGATCGCGGAGGCCTCGGTCACGGCCGGCGTGCCGCTGCTCGTGCACGTCTCGACGGCCGGCGTCTACGACCGGAGCCCGGAGGTCGGCGACGTCACCGAGGCCGGTGCCCTGGTGCCCGACGACTCGTCCGCCTACGGCGTGGTCAAGCGTGACGTCGACGCCGCGCTGGAGCGGATCAGCGGCATCACCCGGGTCCTGCTGCGCCCGCCCGCGATCCTCGGCGCCGGGGACTCCTCGGTCTGGAACACCGTGCGGCCGGCGCAGGTGCGCGACGACGAGTCCGAGCGGCACGCCAACCCCGACCAGAGCTTCGCGTGGGTCCACGTCAGCGACCTCGCGAGCCTCGCCGCGGACCTGGCCACCGGCCGGATGGCCCCCGCGGACGACGTCGCGCGCGGACCGCTGGCCGGCGGGTGCACCCCCGTCAACGTCGCAGCCGGACCGGCGACCCAGCGCGACTACCTCGGCGCCCTCGGCGAGGCCCTCGGGTTCGAGCCGACGTGGGACGACGGGCCCGCGTGGACCGGCCGGATCGTCGCCGACCGCGCCGCCGGGTGGGGCTGGACACCCCGCGTCGGCCTCGATGCCGCGCTCGACGAGCTGCGCGCCGGCCTGCGCTGACCCCGTGGCCGCAGGTCCCGCACTGAGCGCCGGGCGCCTCGGCGCCTGGCTGGTCAAGGCACGCGGCGACGAGGCCGAGACCCAGCAGCACCTGCGCACCGGTCTCGTGCACGTGGCTTCGCGTTGCGTACGCCCGAGCTACCGCACCGGGCTCGTGGCGGCGGGTCAGCCGGTGCTGCTGTGGATCAGCGGGCGGGTGCCCGGTCTCCCGGCCGGGATCCACGCCCGCGGGCGGACGACGGGCCGCGTCGTCGACGACCTCATGCCGGTGGACCTGGTCCCCCTGGCCGCACCGGTGGTGCGCACCGCGCTCGTCGAGCACCCCGTGCTCTGCGGCCTCGAGGTGCTGCGCATGCCCGCCGGCAGCAACCCGTCGTACGTGACGACGGAGCAGCTCGCCGCCCTGCAGGACCTGAGCGAGGAGCTGCGCGACTGAGGGACGGGACTCCCGGCGTGCACAATGGTCGTCCATCTCGGAGAGGGGGAGCCGTGCGGCTCATCAGGACGGCAGGGGCACTCGTCGCAGCGCTGGTGATGGCGGGCGGGCTCGCGGCGCCGGTCGCGGCGGCGCCGCTGCAGATCGAGTGGGTCGACGACTCGCAGGCGGGTCAGGTCCCGCAGCAGCTCGTGGTCGATCCCGCCACGGGGGACGCCCTCGCGCTCGCGGGGGCGTACAGCGGGTCGGAGGTGCTGCGCCGCCTCGACGCCGACACCGGCGCGGTCGAGTGGACCGTGCCCGTGCCCGGGATGACCCACTTCGCCGCCGACCCGTCCACGGGCCAGGTCGTCCTCGTCGGCTCGCGGGACGCCGGGCAGTTCCTGACGTTCGTCTCCGCCGACGGGTCGGTCGTGGGGCCGCTCGCCACGACGGTGACGGCGAAGGTGATGAGGCTCGCCGTGGACGCGGGCACGGGCCAGGTGTGCACCCTCGGCCAGGAGCGACGCCGCTCAGCGACGCCCAACGCCTGGGTCACCGCGTGCTGGACCTCCGCGGGCCAGCCCGTCTTCGCCGACACCTGGCAGCCGCCGGCCGGCAGCACGGTGCCGAACGCGCTCGCGATCGACCCGAGCAGCCACCGCGTCTACACCGCGGGCACGTCGCGTCCCAAGGCCGGGCGGCACAAGAAGCAGGAGACCCTCGTGCTCATCGCCCACGACGCGTCGGGGGCCCAGCGGTGGAAGCGGGTGCAGCGGGGCGTGTTCGCCCCGGGCTGGTTCGACATGGCCGTCGACCCGCAGCGGGGACGCATCCACCTCGTCAACCAGCCGTCGCTCATCCAGTCGCCGATGGAGCTCTACTCCTTCGACGCCCGGGGCACGCTCCGGTTCACGCGCAGCTGGGAGGACCTGGGCAGCGTCTACACGACCGACGTGGGGGTGACGCCGGAGGGTGATGTGCTCGTCGTTGGCGGGGGCGCGGCGACGGCAACGCTGCGCGCGTACGCCCCGTCCGGGCGCGTGCGGAGCAAGGCGGTCGTGCGGATCGCGCGGGACCGCCGTGAGAACTACCTGCAGGAGATCGCGATCGATCCCCGCCGCGGGCTCGCCCACCTGCTGGCCGGCGGTGGTGACACGCCGATCAGGGTGGCGTCGTTCACGTTCCGCGGGAAGAAGCGCTCCGACGTCGTCGTCGACCGGCGCCACGCCATCTTCGGCGAGATCGCCGTCGATCCCGCCGTGGGCCGGGTCTACACCTCCGTCGCGCTCGTCGACGATCCCGCGCAGCGGATCACCGCGCTGAGCCGATGACGTCCCGCCTCCTCGCACTGACGGTCCTCGCCGCCGACCCCGCGGGCGCGGACCGGTTCTGGCGCGCCCTCCTCGGCCCCGACCCCGCGCCGTTCGACCTCGTCTTCGTCCCGTCCGAGGAACCCGTGCGCCTGCCCGCCCAGATCCACCTCCACCTGAGCAGCAACGGCGCCACCCAGGCCGAGACCGTCGCCCGGGCGCTCGCGCTCGGCGCACGCCGCCTCGACGTCGGGCAGCTGCCGGACGAGGACCACGTCGTGCTGGCCGACCCGGAGGGCAACGCCTTCTGCGTGATCCCGGAGGGCAACAGGTGGTTGGCGGGCACGCCCTTCCTCGGCGAGCTCGCGTGCGACGGGACGCGGGAGGTCGGGGTGTTCTGGAGCGAGGCGCTGGGGCGGCCGCTGGTCCACGACGAGGACGGCGAGACCGCGATCCGCCTCGACGACGGGCCGATCATCGCGTGGGGCGGGCCGCCGCTCGACGAGCGGCGCGGGCGCAACCGGATGCACGTCATGCTCGCCGCCGACGACCTCGAGACCGAGGTCGCCCGCCTGGCCGGTCTCGGTGCCACGATCGTCGCTCGGACCGCGCGGGAGGTCGAGATGGCCGACCCGGACGGCAACGAGTTCCGGGTCCGCGGCTGAGGTCGGCTCCCGCCTACCGCTGCAGCTCCACGGCCTCCGGCGTGTGCAACCGCACCATGAAACGTCCCGCGTGCGCCGGCACCGAGGCCCGGGTCAGCCGCGACACGACGACCATCGTCAGGATCGAGGCCGGCACCGACCAGGCCGCGGGCTGGCCCAGCAGCGCCGACTCCCACCCCTCGTCGGGCGACGCGGCGAGCGTCCACGCCACGGCGAAGCCCGACCCCAGCCCGCCGACGAGCAGCCCGGCGACCGCTCCGGCCGGCGTCAGGCCGCGCCACCAGATGCCGAGCATCAGCAGCGGCGCGAACGTCGAGGCGGTGACGGCGAAGGCGAGACCGACCGTCCGCGCCACCGCGACGTCCTGGGCGGGGAGCGACAGGAGCAGGGGCACCACGACCGCGATGACGGCTGCCACCCGGAAGGCCGCGACCCCACCGAGGCGCCGGGTCCCGAAGCGCCGCCCGGTCACGTCCTGCGACAGCACGCCCGCGACCGCGATGGTCAGGCCGGAGCTCGTCGACAGGAACGCGGCGAACGCACCCGCCGTCACGAGGCCGGTCAGGAACGAGCCCGCGACGCCGCCGACCATCAACGACGGCAGCTCCAGCACGAGGACGTCGGACCTCCCGGCCGCAAGGTCCGGGGCATAGATCCGGCCCAGCGCGCCGTACACCGGCGGCAGCACGTAGAAGATGCCCAGCAGCCCGAGCACGGCGAGGGTCGTGCGCCGGGCGGCCCGGCCGTCGGGGTTGGTGTAGAACCGCACCACCACGTGCGGCAGGCCCATCGTGCCGAGGAACGTCGCGACGATGAGGGAGTACGTCGTGTAGAGCCCGACACCGCCGCCCGGCGACGCCAGCGGGACCGACCACGAGGCGGGCGCTGCGGCGGTCGGGTCGGCCGAGCCGTCGGCCATCCAGACGGCGAGCAGCACGAAGACCGGGACCAGCAGCGCGGTGAGCTTGAGCCAGTACTGGAAGGCCTGCACGAAGGTGATCGACCGCATCCCGCCGGGGCTCACCGACGCGAGCACGACCAGCGCGACGACGAGCGAGCCGGCCCACGGCGGCGCGTCGATGGTGGCCCGCAGCGTCACGCCCGCGCCCTGGAACTGTGGCAGCAGGTAGAGCCAGCCGATGCCGACGACCAGCACCGAGCAGAGCTTGCGGACCCCGCGCGAGCCCAGCCGCGCCTCGGCGAAGTCCGGCAGCGTGTACGCCCCCGATCGGCGCAGCGGCGCGGCGACGAGCACCAGCAGGACGAGGTAGCCCGCGGTCCAGCCGACGGGGTACCAGAGCATCTCCGCGCCGAAGGTCAGCAGCAGCCCGGCCACGCCGAGGAAGGACGCGGCCGAGAGGTACTCGCCGCCGATCGCGCTGGCGTTGAGGCGCGGCGCGACGGTGCGCGAGGCGACGAGGAAGTCGCTGGTCGTGCGGGAGATGCGCAGGCCCCACGTGCCGATCGCCAGCGTCGCGAGGGAGACCAGGACGACGGCGACGACGCCCGGCACGACAGAGGTGCTCACTCGTCCACCGATCCCACGAGATCGGCGAAGTCGCGCTCGTTGTGCTCGGCCCGCCGCACGTAGATCCAGCCGAGGAGCACCAGCCAGGGATAGGTCAGGACGCCGAGCAGCAGCCACGCCACCGGCACCGGGCCGACCCGGACGTCCCCGAGGCCGGGAAAGACGTGGAACAGCAGCGGGAGCAGGCCGACGGTGAGCGCCAGCGCGGCCAGCACCCGCAGCGCGAGGGACAGCTGCTCGCGCAGCAGGGACCGCATGAACACCTCGCCCAGCGCGGTCTCCGCGTCGATCTCGCGCGTGCCCGCGGCGCGTACGTCCTGGGCGCGCCGCCGCGGCGGGCCGGTCACCCGGACCCGGGCGCTCGGCTCGCTCACGGCTCGCGCCGGGTGAGGACCGAGCGCAGCTCGCGGGTGTGCCGTCGGCTCACCGGCAGCTCGGTGCCGCCGACCACGACGCTGACCCGGCCGCCCTCGCTGCGCACCTCGTCGACGTGGGGGAGCGCCACAAGCACCGAGCGGTGGATCCGCACGAAGCCGGCCGGCGCCCACTGCTCGGCGAGGGAGGAGAGCGGGGTGCGCACCAGGTGGGACCCGTCGGCGGTGTGCAGGCGGGCGTAGTCGCCCTGCGCCTCGACGTGGGTGATCTCCGAGCGGTTGATGAAGCGGGTGACGCCGCCACGCTCGACCGGGATCTGCACGTCGCCCGACGGGGCCGGGCCGCCCGCCTCCACCACGCGGCGCACGGCCTCGGCCAGCCGCTCCTCGCGGACCGGCTTGAGGACGTAGTCGACCGCGCGCAGCTCGAAGGCCGCGACCGCGTGCTCCTCGTGCGCGGTCACGAAGACGATCGGCGGCGGCTGCTTGAAGCGGGACAGCACCTGCGCGAGGTCGAGGCCGGTGAGGCCGGGCATCTGGATGTCGAGGAACACCGCGTCGACCTCCTCGGCCTGCAGCACCCGCAGCGCGTCGGTGGCGGAGTCGGTGCCGACGACCTCGCCGATGCGCGGGTCGCGGCCGAGCAGGAACGTCAGCTCGTCGAGGGCCGGACGCTCGTCGTCGATGACGAGCACCCTGAGCTGCGTGCTCATCTCGGGGTCCCCGTTCGGACCGCAGCGGAGCGAGGATTCGAGCGGGGTGATCTCATACCTGGACCCCCGGGGCGAACTTCGGCACCCGGACGATCACCTTCGTGCCGGCCCCGGGTGCGGTCTCGACGACCAGACCGTAGTCGTCGCCGTAGGCGTTGCGCAGCCGCGCGTCCACGTTGCCCAGGCCGACGGAGTCCATCGACGCGTCACCCGCCAGTGCCCGGCGTACGCGCTCGGGGTCCTCGCCGGTCCCGTCGTCCTCGACTTCCAGCACGCACTCCTGGTCGAGGTCACGGGCGGTGATCGAGAGCCGTCCGACGCCGTCGGGCTTGTCGGCGCTGGCCTCGAGCCCGTGGCGCACGGCGTTCTCGACGAGGGGCTGGATGCACAGGAACGGCACCGCGACGGGCAGCACCTCCGGCGCCACCTGCAGCGTCACCTGCAACCGGTCGCCGAAGCGGGCCTGCTCCAGCAGCAGGTAGCGCTCGACGGAGCGCAGCTCCTCGGCGAGGGTCGTGTACTCCCCGTGGCGGCGGAAGGAGTAGCGGGTGAAGTCGGCGAACTCGAGCAGCAGCTCGCGGGCGCGGTCGGGGTCGGTACGCACGAAGCTGGCGATGGCGCCGAGCGAGTTGTAGATGAAGTGCGGGCTGATCTGCGCCCGCAGCGCGCGCACCTCCGCCTCCATCAGCCGGGTCCGCGACAGGTCGAGCTCGGCGAGCTCGAGCTGCCCGCTGACCCACGACGCCACCTCGTCGGCGGCGCGGACCAGCCCGCCGGTGGTGTGGGGCGCGCCGACGACGAGCGCGCCCACGAGGGTGTCCTCGACCACGAGCGGGCTGACGATCGCCTGCCGCACCTGGCACCCGCCGTCGTCGCACAGCAGGGTCCGCTCGTCGACGATCATCGTGCGTCCGGTCTCCGCGACCTGGCCGATCGTGGCGGCGAGCTGGCTGCGGTGGTGCCCGCCGAGGCCGTCCCAGGCCAGCAGCCCGCTGGCGTCGCCGAGGCCGGCGGCGGGCGTGCCGAGCAGGGCACGCAGGTGGCCGACCGACTTCTCGGCGCTCGTCGTGGTCAGGCCCTCGCGCAGCGCCGGGCTCGCCAGCGAGGCGTTGTGCAGCGCGCGGAACGCGGCGCGGTCGGCCTCACCGCCGAGGGACGTACGCCGCCACCGCCATGCCATGCGGGGAGGGTAGCCGCGATCAGCGCTCGCAGCGGCGCTCGACCTCCGCGCCGCACCGATCGCGGCCCTTGCCCCCGTCGGCCCTGTCGCGACCGCGGCCGCCGTAGACCCGGTCGTTGCCGTTGCCGCCGCGGAGGGTGTCGTGGCCGTCGTTGCCCAGGACGACGTCGGCTCCGCGGGTGCCGGTCACCACGTCCTTGCCGGGGCCGCCGGCGATCCGGGCCGACTCCGTGCAGTCGAGGTCGGGCTCGAAGACCGAGTCGTAGGTGCGTCGGATCGTGTCGGCCCCGCCGCGGCCCTTGACCACGGCGCGGCACGCGGTGAACCCCAGGCGGTTGCTTCCCTCGCCGCCGCGCAGGAGCAGCCGTCGCGCGACCAGCTCGGCGTCCTCGAACTCGGGGGTCGAGACGTAGAAGGGGGTGGTCTCGACGATCATCCGGCGGCGCTTGAGGTCGAGCTCGAGCTCGTCGCCCGGAGCGGTGACGGCCAGCAGGTCGCGACCGTCGCCACCGCGGATCCGGCTGCCCGGCACCGGCGAGACCCCCGTCCGGTAGGTGTCGTCGCCCTTCCCCAGGTGGATGTCGGCGAAGGCGGGCGCGTCGGTGCGGTCCACCACGAGCTCGTCGGCGTCGGAGCCGACGAAGGTCAGCGGTCGCTGCTCGCGGGAGTACTCCAACCAGAACTCCTCCAGCCCGCTCCACGTCGCCCGCGGCTGGCCGTCGGAGGTCAGCCGGCCCGCGACGTTGTCGATGACGGCGGCACCGGGACCGGTGAGGATGGACAGGCCGTCCGAGCCCCCGCCGCCGGAGAAGACGTCCGGCGTGCTCGACGCGGGGTCGGGGTACGCCACGCTCACCCGGTCGTCCTGACTGCTGCCGACGAAGGTGTCGGCGCCGGTGCCGAGGGTGGCGAGGATCGCGTTGGCGGAGTTGGTGCTGTCGATCGTGTCGTCGCCCGGGCCCGCGTCCACCGGTGCGGGCGTCGTGGGCGGGAAGCCGGTCTCGCCGTTCAGGCAGATCACGTCGTCGCCGCCGAGGGCGTCCACGGACATGGCCCCGTCGGAGACGATGACGTCCGGGCCCTCGGTGCCCACGATGTGCGTGCCGGGTGTGCCGATGATGGTGGCGGGCAGGCCCTGGCAGGTCACGGCTGCGGCGGTGGCAGCGACGGTGGAGGTCGTAGTCGGGGCGAGCAGGCCGAGGCCCAGCGCGGCTGCGGCGGTCAGGGTCGTCGTACGACGCATGCGTCCCCCCGGAGGATGGTCAGCGGAAGTCGATGAGCAGCATGTCGGTGTCGGTGCCGTCGCTCACGACCGGTCCCTCGTGGGACGGCTCGTCCGGGTCGGACGTTGTGGGCTCGTCGCGATCGGTGACGACGGCGCGGTAGCACCGGGTCACGTAGGGGACCTGCATGCCGTCCATGCCACGGCCGTACTCGTCGTAGAACGCGAGCACGTCGGCCAGGTGCTGCTCGCGCTCGTCGGCGTCCATCAGGGCGAAGCTCGACCGCGAGCGCGCCATGTCGAGGATCGACTCCCGGTCGATCTCCTGCCAGTGCTTGAAGCTCGCTTCCTCCATGAAGCCGAAGAGGTCGCTGTGCACCAGCGCCTCGGCCGAGGAGGTGTCGAGGTCCTGGCGGCCGAGGATCGCGCCCATCCGCCGCACCCACGGGATCCGCTCGTCGCGACTGTTCCAGACCAGCGCGACGTGGCCGCCGGGCTTGAGCACCCGGGCGATCTCGGGGAGCGCGCGCTCGTGGTCGAACCAGTGGAAGGCCTGCGCCACCACCACGACGTCGACCGAGCGGTCGTTGGCGGGGATCTCCTCGGCGGTCGCGACCTTCGCGCTGACCTCGGGCACGTGCTCGCGCAGCACCGCCAGCATCGCCTCGTCGGGCTCGGTGGCGAAGACGGCGTGGCCCTGGTCGACCAGCTCGCGGGTGAGCTTCCCGGTCCCGGCGGCGAGCTCGAGGACCACCTTCGCCTCGCCCCCGGCCAGCCACGCCGCGGCGTCGGCGGGATAGCCCGGCCGGCCACGGTCGTACGCCTCCGCGACGGCGCCGAAGGACCGCGCCCGGTCGACGGTGGCGGGGGTCTCGGGGAGTTCGTCGCTCATCGCGCTCACCGTATCCCGCCGCCGTGCGCGGCCCTAGGCTGCACGCGTGAGCTCGTTCGCACGCCTCGACGCGACGCCCGTGCAGCGGACCGTCGCGCGTCTGGAGGAGCGGATCGCGGCTCGCTTCCCCGAGCGCGGGCTGCGTCGCGTCGCGGGCGAGCTGGGTGTGCTGACCGCCGACGTCGCCGAGGGTGCGAGCGCGATCCGGGACCGGGTGCGGTGGGTACGCCTGGCGTCCCGGGCCGCCGCGGCGCTGGTGCTCGCCGCCACGGTCGTGGTCTTCGTGCTGGCCTCCCGCGACGCCGTCCACGCCGGGCCGGACCGGTCCTTCGAGTGGGTGCCGCTCATCGAGTCCGCCATCAACGACCTCGTCTTCGCGGGGCTGGCGCTGTGGTTCCTGTACGCCCTCCCGCAGCGCGTCGAGCGCGGGCGGCTGCTCGACCTGCTGCACCGGCTCCGGTCCCTCGCCCACATCGTCGACATGCACCAGCTCACCAAGGATCCCGAGCGGCTGCGGCCGGACTTCGTCGAGACGTCGGCGTCGGTCGAGCTCGACCTCGGTCGCGCCGAGATGGAGCACTACCTCGACTACTGCTCCGAGCTGCTGTCGCTCATCGGCAAGGTCGCCGCGCTGTGCGCCGAGGAGTCGCGTGACGCGCTCGTGCTGACGACCGTCAGCGACCTCGAGACCCTGACGACCGGGATGTCGCGCAAGATCTGGCAGAAGATCTCGCTGCTGCCCCTCGCCGACTGACGCACGCTCCGGCGCGGCTACCGTCCTCCCCATGACCGACCCGCTCGCCTGGCTCACCGACCTCGAGGGGGTCCGCTCGGCCTACGCCGGCACCCGCGACGGGATCGACGTGATGCTGCGCGACCGCGGCCTGCGGCGCACCACCCCCGAGCTGACCGCCGAGTCGCTGCTGCGCGGTGCCCACGCGAGCGCGGTGCTCGAGGGGTCGGCGTCCACGCTCGAGGACGTCCGCGACGGGCGGGGAGACGAGATCGCCGCCGACGCCGTACGCCTGTCGGCCTCGATGCTCGCCCTCGCGCCCCTGCTGAAGACCGCGCCGCTCCAGGCGGTCGCGCGGCTGCACACGGTCGTCGCCTCCTCCGCGCTGCCCGCCGACCAGCTCGGCCGCCCGCGCGACGCGGCGTCCGCCGACCGGCTCCGGGGGGTCGCCGAGCTGCTGCTGTCCGGCACGGAGGCTCCCGCGCTGCTGGTCGCCGCGGTCGCCCACGCCGACGTCGCGACCGCGGCGCCCTTCGCCTCGCACAACGGCATCGTCGCCCGCGCGCTCGAGCGGCTGGTGCTGGTCTCGCGCGGCGTCGACGCCAAGTCGCTCGTCGTGCCCGAGGCCGGGCACCTCGCCCAGCGCGCGGCGTACGAGTCCAACCTCCGCGCCTACAGCGACGGCGGGCCGCGCGGCGTGCAGGCGTGGGCGCTCTACGGCGCCGAGGCGTTCGCGGCGGGGGCCGAGGCGTCGCCGCTGCGGGGGTAGTCCAGTGAGCAGTGGCTGCCCGCCCGGGTAGTCCAGTGAGCAATGGTCGCCTTCGCGGCCGAACGGCAGCCAGTTCCCACTGGACTACCCCGACGCCGCCACGGACGGCGACCGCCCGGGCCCCGCGGTCGCCCTCGGACGTGCGAGCGGCACCCGTTCACGTGGACCGGGTGCCGCCGCTGACACGTGATGCCTGGGCTACCAAGCGTGCTCTTCTCAATCGCTGCCTCGGGCAGATCCCGATCGGCCAGCACCCCATCGGATGGGTGGATCGCCGCGTGGGTACCCGGATCACGTGCTGTCTCTTGAGTTGCTGATTCAGTCCTACCCCTGCTGGGCGGCACCTTCAAGGCTTGACTTTGCCCGGCGTCGGTGGGCCTCGCTCAGGCGCCGCTGATCCGCTTGCGGCGGTTGGCCCACATGACGCTCCCGGCGGCGACCGCGCCACCGACGGCCAGCGCCGCGAGGGTCGGCCGGGCGGGCGGCAGCGGGATGTGGCGGCGCAGCGCGACCGGGCGCACGAAGCTCAGCACCGGCCAGTCGTGCGCCGTCGCGATGCGTCGCAGCTCGCGGTCCGGGTTGACCGCGAAGGGGTGCCCGACGACCTCGAGCATGTGGGAGTCGGTGACGGAGTCGCTGTAGGCGTAGCACTCCGCGAGGTCGTAGCCGACGGTCTCGGCCAGGCCCTCGATCGCGCGGGCCTTCTCCTCGGCGTAGGCGTAGTAGTCGATGTTGCCGGTGTACCTCCCGTCGACGATCTCCATGCGCGTCGCGATCACGCGGTCGGCGCCGAGCAGCTCGCCGATGGGCTCGACCACCTCGGCGCCCGACGCCGAGACGATGACGATGTCGCGACCGGCGAGCCGGTGCTCCTCGATGAGGCTGACCGCCTCGTCGTAGACCAGCGGCTCGACGATGTTGTTGAGGGTCTCGTGGACGATGTCGCGGACCGTCGCGACGTCCCAGCCGGCGCACAGCTGCGACATGAACTCGCGCATCTTGTCCATCTGGTCGTGGTCGGCACCGCCGGTGAAGAAGACGAACTGGGCGTACGCCGAGCGCAGCATCGCGCGCCGCGAGATCAGCCCGCCCGCCTGGAACTCGCGGCTGAAGGCCAGCGTGCTCGACTTGGCGATGATCGTCTTGTCGAGGTCGAAGAAGGCCGCGGTCGGGCGGGTCATGCGGCCATCGTAGGGGCCACCCGGCAGCGATTTCGGGCCTTCGGGCGTCCACAGGCAGCCCATCGGGGTGGTCGTCCACAGGTCCGGTCGCGTGCGGGTGGCCGGCGTCGGTGGTCCGGCCGAGGATGTTCCGATGCCCGTCCTCCTGGTCACCCGGTCCCCGTCCGTCCACGACGCAGTCGTGCCCCTCTGTGCGGCGGCGGGGGTCGGGGGTGTGCGCCGATCCGGCACTCTCCCTCGCGACGTGGCGTGACGCCGATCTCGTCCTCGTCGGCGCCGACCTCGCGGGCGCGCTCACGGACCTGGGCCCACCGCGGCGGGCCGGGGTGCACGTGGTGGGTGCGCCGACGGGAGACGAGGCGTTCCGCCACGCGCTCGGCCTCGGCGCGATCTCGGTGGTGGAGCTCCCCGAGGGCGCGGGCTGGCTCTCCGACGTCCTCGCCGACGTCGGCGAGCGCGCCTCGCCGGGACGGCTCGTCGGTGTCATCGGCGGGTCGGGGGGTGCCGGGGCGACCACGCTGGCCTGCGCGCTGGCCCAGTGGCACGCGACTCGTGGCGCCACGCTGCTCGTCGACGCCGACCCGCTCGGTCCCGGGCTCGACCGGCTGCTCGGCATGGAGGAGGTGCCGGGCGTGCGGTGGGAGGCGCTGGTCGAGACTGCCGGCCGGCTCGGCGCGCGCTCGCTGCGCGAGGGCGTGCCCCGACGGCACGGGCTCGGTGTGCTCACCTGGGCGGCGCTGCGCCGGCGGCTCGACCTCGCGACCGCGCGCCGGGTGCTGCCCGCGGCGATCCGCGGACACGACCTGGTGGTCCTCGACCTGCCCCGCCAGGCCGACTCCCTCGGTGAGCTGGTCGACCGGTGCGACGACCTGCTCGTGGTCACGCCGACGACCGTCCCCGGCCTCGCCGCGACGGCGCGGATGGTCGCCGGCCTCGGCCGCGAGGGACGGACCGGCCTCGTCGTGCGGCCGGGCGCACTCAGCGACGCCGACGCCGCCCGCGTCACCGGTCTGCCCGTGGTGGCGGCGGTCGGCGACCAGCGCGGCCTGGCGGCGTCGGTGGACCGCGGCCTGGGGCCTCTCACCGGCCGAGGTCCGCTCGCCCGCGCCGCCCGCGACCTGCTGGCGGCAGCATGAGCATCCCCGTCCCCGCCGTCGCCCCGGTTGCGGGTCCCGCCGCGGTCCCACCCGCCGTCCTCGACGACGTACGCCGCCGGCTGGCCGGCTCGACCGGCGACCTGACCCCGCACCGGGTGGCCGAGGCGCTCCGTGCGTCCGGCGCCCCCGTCGGTGATGCGACGGTCCTGGCGGTGCACGACCTGCTCCGCAGCGACGTCCTGGGAGCAGGCCCGCTCGAGGAGCTGCTGCGGCTGCCCGGTGTCACGGACGTCCTCGTCAACGGCCCCGACGAGGTCTGGCTCGACCGCGGCGCCGGGCTCGAGCGGGCCCGGGTCTCCTTCCCCGACGACGCCGCCGTCCGCAGGCTCGCGCAGCGGCTCGCCGCATCCGCCGGGCGGCGGCTCGACGACGCGACACCGCACGCCGACGTACGCCTGCCCGACGGCACCCGCTTCCACGCCGTCCTGTCGCCGGTGGCGCGCTCCGGCACGGTGCTGTCCCTGCGCATCCCGCGCGGACGGGTCTGGACGCTCCCCGAGCTGGTGAGTGCCGGCGCGGTGCCGCCCGACGGCGCCTTCCTCCTGGAGGAGGTCGTCGACGCCCGCTGTGCGTTCCTCATCAGCGGTGGCACCGGCACCGGCAAGACGTCGGTCCTGTCGGCGCTGCTCTCCCTCGTGGATCCCGGCGAGCGCATCGTCCTCGTCGAGGACGCCAGCGAGCTCAGGCCCGAGCACCCCCACGTGGTCGGCCTGGAGGGACGCCCGGCCAACATCGAGGGTGCCGGTGAGATCTCGCTGCAGACCCTCGTGCGGCAGGCGCTGCGGATGCGGCCTGACCGGCTCGTCGTCGGCGAGGTGCGCGGGGCCGAGGTGGTCGACCTGCTCGCGGCCCTCAACACCGGGCACGGCGGCGGGTGCGGCACCCTCCACGCCAACTCCGCCGCCGACGTCCCCGCCCGTGTCGAGGCGCTGGCCCTCGCGGCCGGCCTGCCGCGCGAGGCGGCGCACAGCCAGCTCGCGTCGGCGGTCGACGTCGTCATCCACCTGGGGCGCGGCCGCGACGGGCGGCGGCGGGTGCTCGAGCTCGGGGTCCCCGATCGTGACGCGTCCGGGCTGGTCGTGCTCCGGACGGCCGTGACGTTCGAGGTCGACCGGGTGGTGCGCGGGCCGGCGGCGGGTGCCCTTGCCCGCCGGCTCGGGTCGGTGGGCTGGTGACGGCGCTGCTGGCCGCCGTCCTGGTGGCCGCGGCCGCGGGGCTGGTGCTGCCCCCGGGGCCGACGACTCCTCGGCCCCCCGGGGCGGAGGCGGCGTCGACGTCTCGCCGTCACCGCCTCCGCCTACCGGTGCTGGCCCGCCGCGGCCGGGCGGCCGCCGACCAGGTCGCCGTGCTGGAGGTGTGCGACCTGCTCGCCGCCGACCTGAGCGCGGGTCGGCCACCCGGTGCCGCCCTCGCCTCCGCGGCGGAGCGGTGGCCGCCGCTCGACCCGGTGGTGGAGGCCCTGCGGCTGGGGGCGGACGTGCCAGAGGCGTTCCGGCGCCTCGCCCACGAGAGGCCCGGTGCCGCCGACCTGCGCTGGGTCGCGGGCGCCTGGCAGGTGGCCCAGGACTCCGGCCACGGCCTCTCCGCGGCGCTCGAGCGGACCTCCGCGGGGCTGCGCGCGCGTCGGCGCACCCGTCGCCTCGTCGACTCCGAGCTCGCCTCGGCCCGCGCGACGGCGCGGCTGGTGGCATGCCTGCCGGTGGCCGTGCTGCTGATGGGGTCGGGTACGGGCTCCGACCCGTGGGCCTTCCTGCTCGGCACCCCGGTCGGCTGGGCGTGCCTGGGCGCCGGACTCGCCCTGCTCGCCCTCGGCCTCTGGTGGATCGAGCGCCTCGCCGACGCCGCGGCGGCGACGCTGTGACCTGGCTCGCCGTGCTGTGCGCCACGGCGGCGGTGCTGCTCGCGCTCCCGTCGTCGGTCCCGCGGCCCTCCCGGACCCCCGTGTGGGGTGGCTCCGGGCTGGCCCCGCTGGCGGCGGCCGGGGTCGGGATAGGTGCCTGGCTCCTCGTCGGCGGGGTTGTCGGGATCGTCGCCGGCGTCGCAGCGGCCTGGGGTGCGCGCCGGGTGCTCTCTCGAGCGGAGACGCCTACGGCCCGACACGAACGCGAGGAGGTCGAGCGCACCCTGCCCCACCTCGTGGAGCTGTTCGCCGCGACGCTCCGCGCGGGCGCCGAACCGGTCGCCGGCCTCGCACGGGTGTGCCAGGCCCTCCCCGGTCCGGCGGCCGACCGGCTGCTGCCGGTCGTGCAGCGCGCGCACTGGGGCGCCGGCGGGGTCGAGGCGTGGTCCGCCGTGGAGGGGGACGACGCACTGGCGCCGCTGGCACGCGCGATGGTGCGCTCCCACGTATCCGGCGCGTCCGTGGTCCAGTCCGTCGAGCGCCTGGCCGACGAGCTCGCCCGAGAGTCGATGGCCCGCGCCGAGGACGCCGCGCGGAAGGTCGGCGTGTCCGCCGCCGTGCCCCTCGGGACCTGCCTGCTCCCGGCCTTCATGCTGCTCGGCGTCGTCCCGACCGTGGCCTCCCTGTTCGGGAGCGTCAGTCCCTGAGGTCAGCTGCCGGCATGGCGCATCCGGCGCTCCAGCGGCGCGTCGTCGGGCCAACCCTCCGGGACGCCCAGGTCGGTGAAGCCGGCCTTCTCGTACGCACGGATCGCAGCGGGGTTGTCGTCACGCACCATGAGGTGGGTGTCCCGTCCGAGCGCGCCCGCCCACGCCACCACCCGGGCGACGAGGCGCCCCGTGAGGCCGGTGCCGCGGTGACTCGGTGCCACCCACATCGAGATCAGCTCGACCCCGTCCTCGGACAGGGCGCCGCTGACGACGCCGACGGTGCCCGCGTCACTGCGCGCGAGGAACGTGCACGGCACGTCGGTGAGGCGCTGGCGCCACCGGTCCTCGGTCGCCTCCACCCAGTCGGCGTGCCTGGCCCCGAACGCCCCCGGCGCATCCGCCAGCGAGGCGAGGCGCACCTCCCGGAACTCGCGCCACTCGTCCGGTCCCACCTGCACGATCTCGACGTCGACCACGACAGGAGGGTAGGCGTCCCCGGTCTCGTTCGCGCACCGATTTCCGTCCACAGGCGCGCTCGTCGCAGCGTGCTCCACAGCCGTCCGACCGGCCTCGTGCAGATGTCCTCCGACGCCCGGAGGGTGGACCCACTCGGGGTTCATCGGGAGCTCCGCGACGACAGGGGAAAGACGATGGAGCGTCACGATCGGACGATCGACGAGGCCGGCATCACGACCGCGGAGTACGCCGTGGGCACCGCCGCGGGTGCCGGTTTCGCCGGGCTGCTCTACACGCTGCTCACCGGTGCGTTCGGCGACCAGCTGCTCGAGCGGCTGTTCAAGCACGTCATGGGACTGCTGGGCATCTGATGGTGCGGCGGGCTCGAGGGGAGGCCGGCGCGGCGACCGCTGAGCTCGCGCTGGGCATCCCGCTCCTCGTGGCGCTGACGGCCGGCCTGGTCTGGATGCTGGCCGTCGGTGCGGCCCAGGTGCGGGTGATCGACGCGTCGCGCGAAGCCGCCCGCGTGGTGGCGCGAGGTGACGACGTGGCAGCCGCCGAGGCGGTCGCGCTGCGCATCGCCCCGGACGGCGCGCGGGTCCGTGTCGCGCTCGGGGACGCCCAGGTGGTGGTCACGACCTCGGCGCGGGTCAGGGGGCCGGGCGGCCTCCTCGGTGCGCTGCCCGGAGTGACGGTCACCTCGGACGCGGTCGCCACCGTCGAGGACTCGTGAGCCGCCGCGACGACGGCGCCGCGACGGTCCTCGTGGTGGCGATGGCGGGCGTGCTGATGTTCGTCATGGCGGGGCTCGCCGCGGCCGGCGGACTGGTCACGGCGCAGCGCCGCGCCCAGGCCGCAGCCGACCTCGCGGCCCTCGGCGGCGCAGCAGACCTCGACCTGGCCTGCACGCAGGCCGGCCTGGTGGCGGCCGCCAACGCCGCGGTCCTCGACGCGTGCGAGGTCGTGGACCGCGACGTCCGCGTCGTCGTGTCGGTCCCCGGTCCGGACGTGCCGTGGACCGAGGTGCGGGTGAGCGCCGAGGCGCGGGCCGGGCCGGCGTACTGACGGGGTCGTCCGGGCGGTTGGCGTACGCCTGCCGTGGGGGTGGCGGCAGATCGCGCCTCAGGAAGCCCCGTGGCTGCGATGTGCCGCCACCACCGGCGGCCAGCCGTCAGACGGTGTCGCGCTGCTCGGGGTCGTCGTCGCGGCGCTCGGCCTCAACGCGCTCGAGCTTCTGGTTCAGCTCGGTGAGCTCCTTGCGCTCGCGACGGTGGGCGAGGCTGCGCCGGGTTCCCCACTTGAGGATCGCGAAGCCCCAGAGGATCGCGGCCCCGGCGCCGACGCCCACGAGGAACGACTGCAGCGTCGTGACCTCGAAGCCGAGGAGCTCGCCGCCCGTGCCGGGCTCGCTGACGAACAGAGCAGAGAGGACGGCGATCGCGCCGAGGATCATGAGGCCCAGTCCGAGGATCACCATGCGGCCGAATCTAGCCCTCTTCGTGGCCCCGTGGCGCACCCGCAAGCAGGGCGTCGAGCAAAGTGATCGCGCCGGCCTTGTCGAGCGGGTTGTTCTGGTTGCCGCACTTGGGCGACTGGATGCACGACGGGCAGCCGCTCGCGCACTCGCAGCTGGCGATGGCCTCCCGGGTGGCCGACAGCCAGGCGACCGCGGTCCGGAACCCGCGCTCGGAGAAGCCGGCACCGCCGGGGTGGCCGTCGTAGACGAAGACCGTGAGCACTCCGGTGTCGGCGTGCCGGGCCGTCGAGACCCCGCCGATGTCCCACCGGTCGCAGGTCGCGAAGAGAGGAAGGAGTCCGATCGAGCAGTGCTCGGCGGCGTGCGCGGCACCGGGCACGTCGAGGGTCGCCAGCCCGGCCTCGGCGACGACGTCGTCGGGCACGGTCCACCAGACGGCGCTCGTGCGGAGGGTGCGCTCGGGCAGGTCGAGGGGTTCCTCCGACAGCACCTCGCCGCCCGGCTGGCGTCGCTTGAGGAAGGACAGCACCTGGTGCGAGACGTCCACCTCGCCGAGCGCGAGCTCGCAGCCGCCCCACGAGCGGCGTTCGCGGGTCTCGACGATGCTGATGTCGGTGACCTCGCGCGCGGTCGTGCTGTAGGCCGGCTCGTCGCGGCGCATGGTCGCGACGTGGTGCTCGAGGTCGAGGTCCTCGACCAGCCACGCCTCGCCCTGGTGGACGTACACCGCGCCGGGGTGCGCCTGGTTGTGCGCGCCACCCACGTCGACCGTGCCGACCACCCGCCCGGTGCCGGCCTCGACGAGCTGCACCGGGGACCCGCCGGCGGAGCGGATGTCGGCCAGGTCCGCGGCACGCGACCGGTCGGTCCAGAACCAGCCGCGCGGTCGCCGCCGCAGCAGGCCGAGCTCGGTGAGCTGGTCGACGACCGCGCGCGCCGTCGGCCCGAAGAGCGGCAGGTCGGCCTCGGTGAGCGGCGACTCCTGGGCCGCGGCGGCGAGATGGGGTCCCATCACGTGGGGGTTCGACGGGTCGAAGACCGACGCCTCGACGGGCGCCCCGATGAGCATCGAGGGGTGCGTGACGAGGTAGGTGTCGAGCGGGTCGTCCTTGGCGACGAGCACGCCGAGCGCGTCCTGCGCACCGCGCCCCGCGCGGCCGACCTGTTGCCAGAACGCCGCGCGCGTCCCGGGGAAGCCGGCGATCAGCACCGCGTCCAGGCCGCTGATGTCGATGCCGAGCTCGAGGGCGTTCGTCGCGGCCAGGCCGACGAGGTCGCCGCGCCGCAGGGCCGCCTCGAGGGCGCGCCGCTCCTCGGGGAGGTAGCCCCCGCGGTAGGCAGCGATGCGGTCGGGCAGCGACGGGTCGACCTCGGCGAGCAGGTCGGCGGCCGTCAGCGCCACCTGCTCGGCCCCGCGCCGGGACCGGATGAACGCCAGCGTCCGGACGTCCTCGGCGACGAGGTCCGCCAGCAGGTCCGCGACCTCCGACGACGCGGCACGTCGCACGGGGGCGCCGTTCTCGCCGGCGTGGGAGGTGAAGGGTGGCTCCCACAGCAGCAGCGACACCCGTCCCCGCGGCGAGTCGTCGCGGGTCAGGGCCACCACGTCGAGGCCGGTCAGGCGGGCGGCTGTGACCTCCGGCTCGGCCACGGTCGCCGAGGCCAGGACGAACGTGGGGTGGGCGCCGTACATCGCGCAGACCCGGCGCAGCCGGCGCAGGACGTGCGCGACGTGCGCGCCGAAGACGCCGCGGTAGTGGTGGCACTCGTCGACCACGACGTACGCCAGCGAGCCGAGGAAGCGCGACCACCGGTGGTGCGACGGCAGCAGCGAGCGGTGGAGCATGTCGGGGTTGGTGAGGACGTACTCCCCGAAGTCGCGCGTCCAGTCGCGCTCCTCGCGCGAGCTGTCGCCGTCGTGGGCCGCGAAGCGGACGTCGACGCCGAGCGAGGACAGGCCGGCGAGCTGGTCGTGGGCGAGCGCCTTCGTCGGCGCGAGGTAGAGCACGGAGGCGCCCCGCTCGTTGCGCGTCCCCCGTGCTGCGCGGATCGCGGAGAGGGCGGGCACCTGGTAGGCGAGCGACTTCCCCGACGCCGTCCCGGTCGCGACGATCACGTGGTCGCCGGCGTGCGCGGCGTCGGCGGCCACGACCTGGTGCCGCCACGGACGGGCGACCCCCTGCGCGGCGTACGCCCCGCGGACGTCGTCGGGCACCCAGGCCGGCCAGTCCTCGTGCACGGCCTCGCGGGCGGGCAGCACCTCGAGGTGCTGGAGCCGGTCCTCGCGCCCCGGAACGCCGGTCAGGCGACGGATCAACGCCTCGACCGGTGGCATCACGTGGGGGCGGGGCTGGTTCACCCGGCGAGTCTGGCAAACGCCACCGACGCCGGCGCAGGCGGTGAACTGTTGGGGACTCCTGCGAAACGTGGTGCTTCGTGGTTTGATACCACCCGAACGAACAAGGGGCACACGGGTGTGCCCGCAACAGCTGTCCGAAGCAATTCGGGGGACCGGGGAGCAGCCGTGGATCTGACCCTTGCGACACGCGAGGTCGACGGGCGCGCCATCGTGGCCGTCGGTGGAGAGATCGACGTCTACACCGCACCCAAGCTGCGCGACTGCATCACCGAGCTCGTCGGTGCCGGCACCTACGACATCATCGTCGACCTCGAGGCCGTCGAGTTCCTCGACTCCACGGGCCTCGGCGTCCTCGTCGGTGGCCTCAAGAAGGTCCGCGCCCACGACGGCTCGCTCGACCTGGTCTGCACCCAGGAGCGCCTGCTCAAGATCTTCCGCATCACCGGTCTGGCGAAGGTGTTCGTGATCCACGACTCCGTCAGCCTCGCCCCCGGCGCCTGAGCGCCGCCCGGTCCCTCGCGGAGGCCTGGTCCACCACCCCTCGGGACGTGTCCCGGGGGGTTTTGCACGTTCCATCCCGATACCCCGGTGTGGTGTGGGTCACCCTGCCCCGTGATCTGGGTCACGTCTGCGTAGACTCCGGCGCGTTCACGGATAGTTATCAGTCCTAGGAGGACGCGCATGACGGGGATCCTGCCCGCAGTCGTGAAGCCGGAGCTCGAAGGCGGAAATCTCGTCCTGGTCGTCATTGTCGCCCTGATCGCGCTCGGCGCGCTCGGGATGGCAGCGATGTTCCGGTCGCAGGTGCTCGCCGCCGGTGAGGGCACCGACAACATGAGGACCATCGCCCAGGCCGTCCAGGAAGGCGCCAACGCCTACCTGCAGCGGCAGTTCCGCACTCTCGGGATCTTCGCCGCGGTGGCGTTCGTGGTCCTGTTCGCACTGCCCGCAGACGACGTCGCCGTCCGCATCGGTCGTTCGATCTTCTTCCTGGTCGGCGCCGGCTTCTCCGCCGCGATCGGCTACCTCGGCATGAGCCTGGCCGTGCGCGCCAACCTGCGCGTCGCGGCGGCCGCCGAAACCGAGGGCCGTGATCCCGCCATGACGATCGGCTTCCGCACCGGCGCCTTCGTCGGCATGGCGACCGTCGGCCTCGGCCTGCTCGGCGCCAGCGTCGTCGTGCTGCTGTTCAAGGACGAGGCCCCGCACGTGCTCGAGGGCTTCGGCTTCGGCGCCGCGCTGCTCGCCATGTTCATGCGCGTCGGCGGCGGCATCTTCACCAAGGCCGCCGACGTCGGCGCCGACCTCGTCGGCAAGGTCGAGCAGAACATCCCCGAGGACGACCCGCGCAACGCCGCCACCATCGCGGACAACGTGGGCGACAACGTGGGCGACTGCGCCGGCATGGCCGCCGACCTCTTCGAGTCGTACGCCGTCACGCTGGTCGCCGCGCTCATCCTCGGCGCGGCCGCCTTCGGCAACGAGGGCCTCGTGTTCCCGCTGCTGATCCCCGCGATCGGCGCGCTGACGGCCGTCCTGGGCATCTACATCACCAAGCCGCGGGCCGGCGAGAGCGGCCTGACCACCATCAACCGCGCCTTCTACATCTCGGCCGCCGTCGGCGCCGTCGCGTCGGTGCTGCTGTCCTACATCTACCTCCCGGGCTCCTTCTCGGAGTTCAGCAACGTCACCGGCCTCGACATGGCCACCGCCGAGGGCGACCCGCGCCTGATCGCCTCGCTCGCCGTCGTCATCGGCATCGTGATGGCCGCCGGAATCCTGGCCCTGACCGGCTACTACACCGGCACGGAGTACCGCCCGGTCAAGGACGTCGCCTCGACCTCGATCACCGGTCCGGCGACCGTGATCCTCTCCGGCCTCTCGGTCGGCTTCGAGTCGGCCGTCTACACCACGCTGGTCATCGGTGCGGCCGTGTTCGGCGGCTTCCTGCTCGGCGGCGTGACGCTCACGGTGTCGCTCTTCGCCGTCGCGCTCGCCGGTTGCGGCCTGCTCACCACGGTCGGCGTCATCGTGGCCATGGACACCTTCGGTCCGGTCTCCGACAACGCCCAGGGCATCGCCGAGATGTCCGGCGACGTCAGCGAGAACGGTGCGCAGATCCTCACCGAGCTCGACGCGGTGGGCAACACGACCAAGGCGATCACCAAGGGCATCGCGATCGCCACGGCGGTGCTCGCGGCCACCGCGCTGTTCGGCTCGTACGCCACCTCGGTGGCCGAGGCCTACCTCGAGTCCAACGCCTCGGACGCGCTCGACTTCACCGTCTTCAACCCCGGCGTCCTCGTCGGCGTGCTGCTCGGCGCGGCCGTGGTGTTCCTCTTCTCGGGCCTCGCCATCAACGCGGTCGCCCGCGCAGCCGGTGCGGTCGTGATGGAGGTGCGCCGCCAGTTCCGCGACATCCCCGGGATCATGGAGGGCACCGGTCGTCCGGAGTACGGCAAGGTCGTCGACATCGTCACCCGCGACTCGCTCCGCGAGCTGATCACCCCGGGCATCCTGGCCGTGATGGCCCCGATCGCCGTCGGCTTCGGCCTCGGCGTGACCGCCCTGGCGGGCTTCCTCGCCGGTGCGATCGGTGCCGGCACCCTGATGGCCGTCTTCCTGGCCAACGCCGGTGGTGCCTGGGACAACGCCAAGAAGCTCGTCGAGGACGGCAACCACGGCGGCAAGGGCTCGTCGGCGCACGAGGCCACGATCATCGGCGACACCGTCGGCGACCCGTTCAAGGACACCGCCGGCCCGGCCATCAACCCGCTGATCAAGGTGATGAACCTGGTCTCGCTGCTCATCGCCAGCGCGATCGTCTCGATGAGCGTGGGTGAGGACCAGAACGACACGCTCCGCGTCCTCATCGCCCTCGTGGCCGTCGCGATCATCGTGGTCGCGGTGGTCGTGTCGAAGCGACGCGAGGTCGTCATCTCCGACGAGGCCCCGGCGGCGCCCGTCGTCTGACACCCCGCGCGCACGCCGTCATGGCGGCTGGTTGCTCCGGCAACCGGCCGCCATGACGCATTCCGGGGGCGGGCCGGTCGCGACCTCAGGCGCGCGAGCCCGGCCGCCACCAGTTGCGCTCGCCGAGCAGCGTCATCGCGGCGGGCAGCAGCAGGCCGCGCACGACGGTGACGTCGAGGACGATCGCGACGGTCATGCCGACGCCGACCTCCTTGACCGCGACCAGCTCGCCGGCCGCGAAGCCCAGGAACACGACCGAGATGGCGAGCGCCGCCAGGGTCACGACCGGGCCGGACGCGGTGACGCCGGCGAGGACCGCGCGGTCGTTGTCCTGGCGGGTCCCGTGGCCGCCGGCGGAGTCCCACTCCTCCTTGATCCGCGCGACGAGGAAGAGGTGGTAGTCCATGGACAGGCCGAAGGCGAACATGAAGAGCAGCAGCGGTGTCGTCAGGTCGAGGCTTCCCGTCGCGGTGCCGCCCAGCAGCGGCCCGCCCCAGCCGTGCTGGAAGACGAGCGTCACCACGCCGAGCATCGCGAGCAGCGAGAGCACGTTGAGCAGCAGGGTCTTGGCCGCGACGACCGGCGCCCGGGTGAGCCGCAGGAGCAGCAGTCCGCAGACGAGGAGGACGGCGAGGACGGCGAGGGGTGTACGCCCGGCGAGCGCCGCCCGGGAGTCGACCAGCTCGGCGGCCGGCCCGCCGACCTGCACGTCGTAGCCGTCGGCGAGGTCGCGCACGTCCGCCACGACGCGCTGCGCCGCCGGACCGCTGGTGGTGCCGCGCGGCATGACCGTGAAGCGGCTCCAGCCGTCCGGGAGGCCGTCGCGCACGTAGACGTCCTCGACGTCGGGCAGGTCCAGCAGCTGGTCCTGCAAGGAGGCCAGGCGCGGGTCGCCGGGGGACAGGTCGACGAGGACGTCGGCCGGGGCGGTCGCGATGTCGGGGTAGTCGCGCTCGACGACCTCGACGACCGTCCGGGCCTCGCTCCCCGGCGGGAGGGAGCGTGCGTCCGAGGCGCCGAGCCGGAGCCCGAGGAGCGGCGAGGCGAGGGCGAGCAGCACCGCCGTCGTGCCGACCAGGACCGGCCACGGTCGCGCCTGCGCGAGCCCGGCCAGGCGCACCAGGAGCGACCGCTCGGGAGCACGGGCCGGGCGGCCCCACGCGCCGCGCGCCACGTCCGGCACGCGGCGGTGCGCCACGGCCAGCAGCGCGGGGGTGAGGGACAGTCCGGCGACGGTCACGACGGCGACGGCGACGAGCCCGCCCACGGCCAGGCCGGTGAGGAGCGGGTCGCCGATGAGCAGGAGGGCGGCGACCGACGAGCCGACGGTGAGCCCGGAGACGAGCACCGTGCGTCCGGCCGTGGCGAGCGTACGACTGAGCACCGCCGCGAGGTCGGGGTCGGCGCCCGCCGCTGCGCGTTCCTCGCGGAAGCGTGCGAGGACGAGCAGGCTGTAGTCGACGCACAGCCCGAGACCGAGCACGGTGACGACGTTGACGGCGAAGTCGCTCACGGGGGTCAGCGCCGCGACGCCCGTCAGAGCGAGCAGTGAGGCCGCGACCGCGGACAGGGCGGTCGCGACGGGGAGCACGCCCGCCACGACGCTGCCGAGCGCGACGGCGAGCAGCACGAGCAGGACGACGAGTGCAGCGCCCTCGCCGCGTGCGGCGTCCTGCACGGCCTGGTCGGTGAAGGTGCGCTCGGCGAGGAGGTCGCCACCCACGCTGACGTCGGGGAACGGTGTGGTGCGCAGCAGGTCCGCGACCTCGTCGGCGAGCGCCAGCGCGTCGTCGTCGCCGAGGCCGGGGTCCAGCTCGACCTCCACCACCGCACTGCTGCGGTCCTCGGCGACGAGCTCGTAGGCACCCGTCGTCCAGGGGTCCCGGACGTCGACGACGCCGGGCAGCTCCCGGACCGCGAACAGCACCCCGCTGGCGGCGTCGCTGGTCTCGGCGGACACGGGGTCGGCCCCGGAGAGGACGGCCACGACCTGCTCGCGCTCGGCGTCGAGCTCCTCGAGCCGCTGCCCGACCTCCGTCGACTCCGCTCCGGGACGGGCGCCGACGTCCTCGGCCCGGTCGAACACGGACCCGCCGAGGACGCCCCCGGCCACCACGACCACGGTCCACACGGCCAGCACGACGGCTCGACGCCGGTGGACCCAGCGGCCCCATCGCTCCAGCACCCGGCGACTGTAGCCAAGCGGAGGCGTCCGTGGCCCGCGTTCCAGAACCGGCCGCCGGAGGCGTCAGCGCTGGTCGAAGTGCGGCCGGGTGAGCTCCTCGGCCAGCCCGCCCAACGCCGTGCGGTCGTCGGTGTCGCCCGCGTGCGGGCCCTGCAGCCACTGGGCGAAGGACCAGATCTCGGAGAGCCGCCACTCGAGGTCGAACAGCCGCACCACCTGCGGGTCTTGAGCGACGTCGCGGCCCTCGTGCACGAGCGTCGCGAGGTCGCGCTCGCGGGGCGCGAGGAGCAACGACTCCCAGTCGACCAGCCACGTCCGCCCGCGCGCCAGCCACTGGTTGCGCACGTGCGGCTCGCCGTGCGTGACGACGTACGTCGCCGGGTCCGACAGGTCGACCAGGCGCGCGTGCTCGCGGGCCCAGGCCCCGACCTGCGTCAGGTGGTCGACGACGAGCTCGCGGGCGGCCCGGCCGAGGGGCGCGTCCCACGGCTGCTGGAGCAGGTTGCGCAGCAGGTGCGTGAGGTCGGACGGGATCTCGGTCGTCCACGTCCGTGCGCCGGCCGGCGCGGGGGCCGAGTGGAGCTCGGCGAGCATGCCCGGGAGCTCGGGCACCGACTCCTCGGGGCGGCTGCCCTCGAGCCAGCGCGTCACGCTGGCCGTACGTCGGCCGACCGCCACGGTGAAGCTCCCGTCGTCGCTCGGCACGGACGGCCACACGAAGTCCAGGCCCAGCGCGGCCGCCGACCCGTACGCCGCCTCGAGCGACGCCTGCGTGTGGCGCGGCAGGTCCGGGTCGAGGGTGAGGAAGAGCGTCGGCGTCCCCGACACGTCGACCCGCCAGTGGTGCGCGCCCCACCCGACCGCGAGGTGCTCGACGGCGTCGGCACGCGGCTCCCAGTGCCTCCGCGCGAGGTCCAGCACCTCGTCGTCGCTCACGTCGGCGGGTCGCTCCAGCACCCGGCCATGGTGGCACCCGGGTCCGCGAGGGGTCTGGGAGGCTGGGCCCATGCCGTCCGACCTCGACTTCGCCGGTCCCCTCCGCGACGCCCTGCGCGCCGCCGACTTCACCTACGACCGGGTCGCCGACGCGATCGGCGACGAGGCACACCGTGCGCTCGGGCGCAACGAGACGCTGCCGGCGCTGAGGCGTACGACCTCGGGCGGGCCGCTCGACACGCTCGTGCGGCTCTTCCTGCTCCAGACGCCCGTGCCGCGCGACGCCGCCGACCGCGCACTGCCGGGCCTGGTCGACCGGCTGTGCAACGCCGGGCTGCTCGAGCAGAGCGTCAGCGAGGTCGGTGCGCGGACCGACTGCCGGCCGTACGCCGTGGACGAGCAGGACCTGTGGATCGTCTCGGACCTCACCCCGGGCCTCGACGGCGCGCCCGTCGCGGTCGGCCCCGACCACGTGCTCGGGATCTCCAGCGCCTCGACCAGCCTCGCCCAGCTCACGATGCGCGAGCAGGCCGGCCGCTCGCTCGACCTCGGCACCGGCTGCGGCGTGCAGGCGCTGCACCTCGCGGCACACTCCGGCTCGGTCGTCGCGACCGACGTCAACGCCCGTGCGTTGTGGATGACGCGCCTCAACGCGACGCTCAACGGCGTCGACGTCGACGTGCGCGACGGGTCGTTCTTCGAGCCGGTCGCGGGGGAGCGGTTCGACCTGATCGCGACCAACCCGCCCTTCGTGATCTCGCCGGCGACGGGCGAGCGGCTGGTCTACCGCGACTCCGGACTGCCCGGCGACCGCGTCGTGGAGCACATCGTGCGCACCGGCCCCGACCACCTCGCCGCGGGCGGCTGGCTGCAGGTGCTGGCCAACTGGGCCGTCACCGACCGGCCGTGGGACGAGCGGATCGGCTCGTGGCTGCGTGAGGACTGCGACGCGCTCGTCGTGCAGCGCGAGACCCTCGACCCCGCCGCCTACGTCGAGCTCTGGCTCAAGGACAGCGGCCACCACGGCGGCCCCGACTACGCCCACCGCTACGACACCTGGCTGTCGTGGCTGGAGGAGTCGGGCATCGAGGGTGTCGGGTTCGGCTGGATCAACGTCCGCCTGCGCGACGGCAGCGGTGCAGGCAGCGGCACGCACGAGCTGCTCGAGTGGCCGTACGACGTCGAGCAGCCCATCGGGCCCGCCATCGGCGCGTGGGGTGACGCGGCCCGCGACCTGCACGACCTGTCCGACGACGCACTGCTGGCCACGACCCTGCGCGCCCGCGACGACGTGCAGCAGGAGACCGTCGGCCGTCCGGGCGCGGAGGACCCCGAGGCGATCGTCCTGCGCCAGCAGCGGGGCTTCCGCCGCGCCCGCACCGCCGACACGGTGGAGGCCGCGCTCGTCGGCGCCAGCGACGGCGACCTGACGGTCGGCCGCCTGCTCGGGGCCCTCGGGGCGCTGCTCGAGCGGGACGAGGCAGACCTGCGCGCGACGTACCTCCCCGTCGTCCGCGACCTGGTGGCGGAGGGCTTCCTGCAGCTGTCCTGAGGTCGGTCGTCGGAGCGTGGCCCTCGTGGACCGTGTGGGAGGTCTCCGACACCTGCTGACCACCGCTGGGGGTGGGGAGACCGCGCCGCACTTGTGTCGAGGGGTGAGCAGAAGTCGGCGGATCGTTGACGTGATCCCCGTCACCTGCCTACGTTGCTGGGGCTCCTCCATGCCTCGGGAAGACCAGGAGAACCCCCATGACACACCCCCTCCGCACAGGGCTCGCGGCCGCTGCCGGCGCCGCCCTCTGCCTGCCCCTGCTCGCCACGCTGCCCCTCGCGTCCGCACACGAGGGCCACGGCGACGCCCCCGCGCCACCGCCCTCGCGGCAGTTCCAGAAGGTCACGCTCAACGACCGTCCCGGTGAGCCGGTCGACCTCGCCGTGCTGCCCGACGGCGACGTCCTGCACACCACGCGCGCCGGCGTGATCTGGCACAACGACGCCGAGACCGGCGTCAACAGCATCGCCGGCAGGATCCCGGTCTACCTCCACGACGAGGAGGGCCTGCAGAGCATCGCGCTCGACCCGAAGTTCGACGGCAAGAAGAACAACTGGATCTATCTCTACTACTCGCCGCCGCTCGAGACGCCCGCCGACGACCCGGCGACGGCTTCCATCAACGAGGGCGACGCGCCGGAGACCGGCACCAAGGCGGACTTCGACGTGTTCGCGGGACACCTGACGCTGTCGCGCTTCCGCTTCAAGGACGGCCAGGTCAAGCTCGGGACCGAGCAGGAGATCCTCGACGTCCCCGTCGACCGCGGCATCTGCTGCCACGTCGGCGGCGACATCGTCTTCGACTCCAAGGGCAACCTGATCATGTCGACCGGCGACGACTCCAACCCGTTCCAGTCCGACGGCTTCGTCCCCCTCGACGAGCGGGCCGACCGCAACCCGGCGTTCGACGCCCAGCGCACCGCGGCCAACACCAACGACCTGCGCGGCAAGATCCTGCGCATCACGCCGAAGGCCGGCGGCGGCTACACGATCCCCAAGGGCAACCTCTTCAAGCCGGGCACCAAGAAGACGCGCCCGGAGATCTACTCCATGGGCTGGCGCAACCCGTTCCGCATCGAGATCGACCCCGACACCGACGCGCTCTGGGTCGCCGACTACTCGCCCGACGCCAAGAAGGCCAAGTCGAGCCGCGGCCCGGCCGGTCACGGCAAGTGGGCCGTGGTCGACGAGCCCGGCAACTACGGCTGGCCCTACTGCGCGACCGCGCGCCTGCCGTACAAGGACTACAACTTCGCCACGGACAAGAGCGGCAAGAAGTTCGACTGCGCCAAGCCGACCAACACCTCCGTGCACAACACCGGCAAGCGCAAGCTCCCGCCGGTGACGCAGCCCGAGGTCTGGTACACCTACGGCAAGTCCAACCGCTTCCCCGGCCTCGGCAAGGGTGGCATCGGCCCGATGGCCGGCCCCGCCTACCAGTACGACGCCAAGGTCGCCCGCGGCAAGAACTCCGTCGCCTGGCCCGAGCGCTACGACAACACCCCGCTGTTCTACGAGTGGACCCGTGACTACATCAAGGGCTTCCACGTCGACGGCACCAAGGTCGGCATCGAGGCGATCGTGCCGGGCATCGTCACCGACAACCCGATCGACATGGAGTTCGGCCCCGACGGTGCGCTCTACGTGCTCGAGTACGGCGACGGCTACTTCGCGGAGAACCCCGACGCGCAGCTCTCGCGCATCGACTTCGTCGGCAAGCGCGGCAACCGCAGCCCGATCCCGAAGATCGAGGCCGAGCCGACGGCCGGGCGCTCCCCGCTCACGGTGAGCTTCTCGAGCGACGGCACCAAGGATCCCGACGGCGACAAGAAGCTGCGCTACGCCTGGGACTTCGACGGTGACGGCAAGGTCGACAGCCGACAGGCGTCGGGCAGCTTCACCTACACGACCGACGGCAGCTACCGCGCCTCGCTGCGGGTGACCGACAAGGGTGGCCGCTCGGCCTCCGCCGACGTCGACGTCATCGTCGGCAACCAGGCGCCGGAGCTCGAGTTCGTGACGCCCGTCGCGGACCAGACGTTCCGCTTCGGCGACACGGTCGCCTACGAGGTCAAGGTCACCGACGACGACCCGGTCGACTGCAGCCGCGTGACGGTCACCTACGTGCTCGGCCACGACACCCACGGCCACCCGCAGTCGACCGCGACCGGGTGCAAGGGCTCCCTGGTCACCACGGTGCCGGGCGGTCACGACCCGGCCACCGACGACCTGGCCGCCGTCTTCGTCGCCGAGTACACCGACACCGGCTCGCAGCCGGGCCTCAGCGGTTCGGCCGAGGTTGTCCTGCAGCCGGCCGGCTGACCCCGACCACCCCGCATCCCCCCCGAGAAAGAAGGACACACATGTGTTTCGGATACGACGGCGACGCCGCGCTGCGTGAGTCGCTCGAGAAGAAGGGCGCCAGCCGCCGCAACCTGCTGCGCGGTGCCGCTGCCGGAGCCGCGGGCGTCGCGACCCTCGGCGCGGTCGCCCCGGCGAGCGCCCACCCCGGCAAGGGCCACGGCCCCCACGGCGGTCACGGCGGTCGCAAGGGCGAGGTCGACCAGAAGCTGATCAGCATCCAGCTCTACACGCTGCGCTCGGCGATGACGACCAACGCCAGCGTCCTGCAGCAGCTCGACCAGCTCGCGAAGTTCGGCTACTCCCGCGTGGAGCGGGCCGGGCTCTACCCCGACGCAGGTCTGGACACCGCCGCCAAGCTCAAGGCCGAGCTCGACAAGCGCGGCATCTGGGCCTCGTCGAGCCACGACGGCATCAGCCCGGACGCCGGAGCGCTCCAGAAGAAGCTCGACGACGCCAACACCTTCCGGCAGAAGTACATCGTCGTGCCCTACCTCAACTCCGACAAGCTGAGCGACTGGCAGCTGTGGGCCGAGCAGATGAACAAGGAGGCGGCGGCCGCCAAGCGTCGTGGCCTGAAGTACGGCTACCACAACCACGCGCACGAGTTCACGATCGACCTCGGCGGCGGCACGACCCCGTGGGACGTCCTCACCAGCGAGCTGGACCGTCGCCTGGTGCACCTCGAGGTCGACCTCTACTGGGCCTACACCGGTGGCGTGAACACCGGCGCGGCCGACCCGCTGGCGTTCGCCAACGAGGTCATCCGCACGGCGCCGCAGGAGGTCCGCCAGTACCACGTCAAGGACCGTCACGGAGCCGACGCCGCTGCGCTCTACGCCCAGCAGCCCGGTGACATGGCCGACCTGGGGCTCGGGGTGATCGACTTCCCGGCCATCTTCAAGAAGCACCAGGCCGAGGAGTACATCGTCGAGAACGACACCCCGGACTTCAAGCCGGCGGCGACCGCGAACACCGGGTTCCGCTACCTCCAGGGACTGGAGTTCTGACCCGTCACCACGCCTGACCGGCTCGGGCCCCATGTCCTCGCGACGTGGGGCCCGAGCCGTACTCCCAGCCGTCCCCCCGGCCGCGCTCCGGAACGGGGAGGGGTGGCGATCTCGGGATGTGGCGCTACCGTTGCCGCGCTGAGCAACTCAGCAGCAACAACATGAGGGAGCAACTAGCGTGGCAAAGCTCGTGATCGTCGAGTCCCCTGCCAAGGCCCGCACCATCGGCGGATACCTGGGCAAGGACTACGTCGTCGAGTCCTCCATCGGTCACATCCGTGACCTGCCCAACAACGCCGCGGACACCCCGGCCAAGATCAAGGACAAGCCGTGGGGCCGGCTCGCCGTCGACGTGGACAACGGCTTCGAGCCCTACTACGTCGTGCCGCGGGACAAGAAGAGCCACATCGCCAAGCTGAAGAAGCTGGTCAAGGAGTCCGACGCCCTCTACCTCGCCACCGACGAGGACCGCGAGGGGGAGGCCATCGCCTGGCACCTGCTCGACGAGCTCAAGCCGCCGAAGGGCCTGCCGGTCCACCGGATGGTCTTCCACGAGATCACCAAGCCGGCGATCCTCGCCGCGGTCGACAACCCGCGCCAGATCAACGACGACCTCGTCGAGGCCCAGGAGGCGCGCCGCATCCTCGACCGCCTCTACGGCTACGAGGTCTCCCCGGTCCTGTGGAAGAAGGTCATGTCCGGCCTGTCCGCGGGCCGCGTGCAGTCGGTCGCCACCCGCCTGGTCGTCGACCGCGAGCGCGAGCGGATGAAGTTCCGCGTCGCCTCCTACTGGGACCTCGACGCCACCTTCGACGCCGGCACCGGTCACGACCCGCGGATGTTCCCCGCCAAGCTCTACGCGGTCGACGACGTCCGCGTCGCCCGCGGCTCCGACTTCGACAACACCGGCGAGCTGAAGGGCAGAGGCGAGCGCGTCCACCTGAGCCGCGCCGACGCGGAGGCCCTGGCGGCCGGGCTCGGGGACACGGCGTACGACGTCCGCTCGGTCGAGTCCAAGCCCTACCGCCGCTCGCCGTACGCCCCCTTCCGCACCACGACGCTGCAGCAGGAGGCGAGCCGCAAGCTCGGGATGAGCGCGAGCGTGACGATGTCGGTCGCGCAGCGGCTCTACGAGAACGGCTTCATCACCTACATGCGTACGGACTCCACGACGTTGTCCGACGCCGCCGTGGGCGCGGCTCGCGACCAGGTGCGTGAGCTCTACGGCGCGGAGTACCTCCCCGACTCCCCGCGCACCTACGCCTCGAAGGTGAAGAACGCCCAGGAGGCGCACGAGGCGATCCGCCCGGCCGGCGACACCTTCCGCACGCCGGCGCAGACCGGCCTGTCCGGCGAGCAGTTCCGCCTCTACGAGCTGATCTGGATGCGCACGGTCGCCTCGCAGATGAAGGACGCGGTCGGCAACTCCGTGACGATCCGCATCGGCGGTGCCGCGTCGGACGGCCGTGACGTGGTGTTCAGCGCGAGTGGTCGCACGATCACCTTCCACGGCTTCCTCAAGGCCTACGTCGAGGACATCGACGACTCCTCCAAGCGCAAGGACGACGCCGAGACGCGGCTCCCCAACCTGGTGCAGGGCGCCGCGGTGTCGGCGGCGACCCTCACGCCGGAGGGCCACGAGACCAAGCCTCCGGCGCGCTACACCGAGGCGACGCTGATCAAGGAGCTCGAGGAACGCGAGATCGGCCGGCCGTCGACCTACGCCTCGATCATCGGCACGATCCTCAACCGCGGCTACGTCTACAAGAAGGGCACCGCGCTGGTGCCGGCCTGGCTGGCGTTCTCCGTCGTGCGACTGCTCGAGGAGCACTTCCCGCGGCAGGTGTCCTACGAGTTCACCGCCTCGATGGAGGACGTCCTCGACGACATCGCGGGCGGACGGCGTGACCGCGTCTCCGAGCTGGGCGAGTTCTACTACGGCTCCGGCGACGTCGTCGGTCTCAAGACGCTGGTCACCGAGCTCGGCGACATCGACGCCAAGGAGATGGCGACCTTCCCCGTCGGCGAGGGCATCGACCTGCGCGTGGGTCGCTACGGGCCCTACGTCGAGGGCCCGCCGCCGGAGGGCGGCGACGGGGCGCCGGTCCGGGCCAACGTGCCCGATGACCTGCCGCCCGACGAGCTCACGGTCGCCAAGGCCAAGGAGCTGCTGGCCAACCCCGCCGGCGAGGAGCAGGTGATCGGCAACCACCCCGACACCGGCCTGCAGATCGTCGCGAAGAACGGCCGCTTCGGGCCCTACGTCACCGAGCTGCTGCCCGAGGACGCGCCCAAGTCGGCCAAGCCGCGCACCGGCTCGCTCTTCACGTCGATGACCCTCGACACCGTCAGCCTCGAGCAGGCGGTGAAGCTGCTCGACCTGCCGCGGATCGTCGGCACCGACGACGACGGCACGGAGATCACCGCGCAGAACGGCCGCTACGGGCCGTACCTCAAGAAGGGCACCGACTCGCGCTCGCTCACGAGCGAGGACCAGATCTTCGACATCACGCTCGACCAGGCCAAGGCGATCTACGCCCAGCCCAAGCAGCGCGGCCGCGGCGCGGCCACCCCGCCGCTCAAGGAGCTCGGCAACGACCCCGTCTCCGGCCAGCCGGTCATCGTGAAGGCCGGTCGCTTCGGCGAGTACGTCACCGACGGCGAGTACAACGCGACGCTGCGCAAGGACGACACGGTGGAGTCGATCACGCTCGAGCGCGCGGCGGAGCTGCTCGCCGAGCGTCGTGAGCGGGGACCCGCGAAGAAGGCGGCCAAGAAGACGGCGAAGAAGGCGCCGGCCAAGAAGGCGACCGCCAAGAAGACGGCCGCCAAGAAGACGGCGAAGAAGGCCCCGGCCAAGAAGGCCGCCGAGAAGTCCTGACGCGTTGGTGGAGCCGGCTGCCGGTCCTAGCGGCCGCTGGCTCCACTGTCGTCGGATGCGCCGGTCAGGAGTCGGTGGTCGCGACCGCCTGCTTGGCGTCGCGGAGCTCGAGGACCGCGCCGACGACCCAGGCGATACCGCCGAACAGGGTCAGGTAGAGGCCGACGGCGGCAGCGCCGTTCATGTCGAGGAGCCCGATGAGGGCAACCAGGACCCCCAGGACGAGTGACACGACCAGGCTGGCCTTCTCCGGCACGGTGACCTTCTCGAGCATGCCGAGACGGACAGCCAGCGCGGCCGCTCCCAGCAGGGCCATGACGAGCGTGAGCACCCCGTCTCCCCGGATGCCGGACACGCTGATCCCGAAGATGGACACCCAGGGGAGGAATGCCGCAAGGGCGACGACGACGATGGAGATGCCCGTGACGCGCTGCGCCGTGGTCAGACGTGAGAAGTCCATGCGGCAGACGCTATCCGCGGGCAGTGTCGTGCGTGGTGGCTTCGGCTGACTCAGTCCCTTCTCCGCTGTTTGAAGCGGCCCCGTGCCGGGCAGGTGGAGAGCATGGTGTGACGCGTGACCATGGGGGGATCGCGCCACCGCGGATGGAAGTGACGCCGATGGATCGCGCCCGTACTGCCCTGCTCACCGCGCTCGCCCTCGTGGTGAGCCCGCTCCTCGTGCTCACCGGCACCGCTCCCGCGCAGGCGGCGGTCAGCGTGTTCCCGGTCCCGACGAGCAGCGCCGGGCTCGGCCGGATCACCACCGCGCCCGACGGCAGCATGTGGTTCCTGATGGGCGACGCCAACAAGGTCGGTCGCATCACCACCAGCGGCGCCATCCAGGAGTTCGCGCTGCCGCCGACCGACTCGTCGGTCGACGGGCCCGCCAAGGGCCTGGACGTGGGTCCGGACGGATCGGTGTGGGTGACGACCGACCACGGGAGCAACCTGACGCGGCTGTCCAGCGCCGGTCAGGTGCTCAACGACTGGACCTTCCCCAACTACGACGGGTGCGTCAGCACGTGTCCCTACGGCGGCGAGGTGCGCGTCGACCCGTCGGGGACGGCCTGGGTCACGATGAACTACGGCAGCTCGTTCATCGTCAAGGTCACCCCGACCGGCGGGCTGACCGCCTCCGACAACTCGCCCGAGTGCGACGACGTCCTCGGTGAGGCGGCCGACGGGACCATGTGGTGCCAGGGCGGCTCCGCCGAGGGGCAGGACACGATCACCCGGGTCAACGCCGACGCCGCCGGGGGCACGACCTACCCGCTGCCGAGCGACGCGACCTACCCGATGGGCCTCGCCGCCGGCCCCGTCGGCTCGATCTGGTTCACCCGCAGCAGCACCGACGGCTCGCTGACGAGCCCGTCGCGGGGTTCGATCGGCTACCTCGACGCGGGCTCCGGCGCCACGAAGATCTGGCAGACCGGGTCGCGCTCGGCCCCGCGGGACCTGGTGATGGGGCCGGACCGCCAGATGTGGTTCACCAACCGCGGCGCCGCCCCCGGCATCGGGCACATCAGCGCTGACGGCCGTGGCGCGATCAGCTCGGTGGGGAGCTACGAGCCGACCTCGCTGACCTTCGGGCCCGACGGCGCCATCTGGTTCACCGACGAGAAGAACAACTCGATCGTCCGGGTCACCACCGACCAGCTGGGCAGCACCAACGTCGACCTCGGTGACGGCGTCACGATGCTCCCCTCCGACATCCCGCCCGTGCCCACCAAGGCCGCCCCCGTCGGCAAGCTGCTCAAGTCCAAGGGCGTCACCAGGATCGAGGGCGGCGTGCTGCCGGTCAGGCTGAAGTGCCCGAGGTCCACCGCCGCCACGCAGGGCTGCGCCGGCACCCTGCGGGTCGAGCTCGCGAGCGGCAAGAAGGCGATCGCCAAGCCGCGGCGCTACAGCGCGATCCCCGGCGGCGCGGGCAAGGTGACGGTCTCGATCTTCAAGAAGGACCTCCGCAAGCTCCGTCCGGGCAAGGTCGTCAAGCTGCGGGTGGAGCTCCTCAAGGCGGGCTCGAAGAAGGTGAAGGCCAAGCGGATCATCAAGGTCCGCCGCGCCTGAGCGTCCCACCCCGCCCGTAGGGTGTGCGACGTGGACGCAGGAGTGTTTTCGGAGCGCGGGCTGTTCGTCTGCTTCGAGGGCGGCGAGGGGGCAGGCAAGTCCACCCAGTCGCGACTGCTGCACGACTGGCTCGTCGAGCACGGCGCGACGGTGCTGCTCACCTTCGAGCCCGGCGACACCCCGGTCGGCAAGGAGCTGCGCCGGATCGTGCTCGACCCGGCCACCGGTGAGCTGTCCGACCGCACCGAGGCGCTCCTCTACGCCGCGGACAAGGCCGAGCACGTCGACCACGTCGTGCTGCCCGCCCTCGCGCGCGGTGAGGTGGTCATCACCGACCGCTACGTCGACTCGACCCTGGCCTACCAGGGGGCCGGTCGCACGCTCGACGTCGCCGAGGTCGAGGCCGTCGCCCGCTGGGCCACGCGCGACCTCCGCCCGCACCTGACCGTGGTGCTCGACCTCGAGCCCGAGACCGGCCTCGACCGCTTCACCGAGCGCGACCGCATCGAGGGGCAGTCGCTCGAGTTCCACCAGCGGGTGCGCCAGGGCTTCCTCGCCCTCGCCGCCGCCGATGCCGACCACTACCTCGTCCTCGACGCCCGCGAGCCGATCGAGGAGATCGCCGCAGCGATCCGCGCCCGCGTCGAGCCCCTGCTGGCGGCGGCTCGATGACCACCACCTCTGCCGCCGCCTCCACACGGTCGGTCTGGGACGGCCTCGTCGGCCAGCGGCCCACCATCGAGGTCCTCCAGCAGGCCGCCGCCGGCCACGGCATGACCCACGCCTGGCTGTTCACCGGGCCGCCGGGCTCGGGGCGCTCCAACGTCGCGCGCGCCTTCGCCTCCGCGCTGCAGTGCGAGCGGCGTACGGGCTGCGGCGCGTGCGAGGCCTGCCGGCTCGGCACGAGCGGCTCGCACCCCGACATCACCTGGGTGAGGTCCGAGACGTCCGTGCTCTACGTCAACGACATGCGCGACCTCGTCCAGTCGGCGGCGAAGTTCCCCGCGATCGGCCGCTGGCAGGTCGTCGTCATCGAGGACGCCGACCGTCTCGGCACCCCGGAGAACCCCCGCACCGGCAACGCGCTCCTCAAGGCCATCGAGGAGCCCACGCCCAGGACGGTGTGGCTGCTGTGCGCGCCGACCGTGCAGGACGTCCTGCCGACGATCAACTCGCGCTGTCGCACGCTGACGCTCGCCACGCCCGGCACCGAGGACGTCGCCGCCTTCCTGACCCGCAACGACGGCGTCTCGGAGACCGTGGCGAGCTTCGCGGCCCGCGCGAGCCAGGGCCACATCGGCCGGGCCCGCGCGCTGGCGCTCGACGAGGAGACGCGTACGCGCCGGCGCGAGGTGATCAGCATCCCCGCCCGGCTGACGTCCCTGGGCTCGTGCATGACGGCCGCCACCAACCTCGCCGAGCTCGCCAAGGAGGAGACCGAGGCGATCACGGCCGAGGCCGAGAGGCGCGAGCTCGACGAGCTGCAGGCGATCTTCGGCAGCGAGCGCAAGGACACCACCAGCCGGGCCTACCGCGCCGCGCTCAAGGGCCTGGAGGACCTGCAGAAGAAGAAGGCCAAGCGTCGCGTCCTCGACGTCATCGACCGTGCCCTGATGGACCTCGTGTCGGTCTACCGCGACGCCATCGCGGTGTCCGTGGGGGCGCCCGGGATGCTCGTCAACGAGGAGCTGCGCGGCGACGTCGCCGTCGTCGCGAGGGCGACCACCCCCGAGGAGCTGCTCCGGATGATCGACGCCGTCTTCACCGCCCGCGAGCAGATGCTGGAGTTCAACGTGCCGCCCCAGCTCGCGCTCGAGTCGATGACGGTCGCGCTGCGGCTGCCCGGGGGCCGCTGATGCGCAAGGCCCTCGCGCTCGTCGCCGTCTTCGCGCTCGCGCTGACCGCCTTCGTGGCGGTCGGCCTGGCCCTCCTGGAGCAGTCCTCGGACACCCCGCGCGCCGAGCCCACCCCGTCACCGACGACCCCGCCGCCGCCGTCGGTCACCCGGGCGCCCGACGCCGGCCTCACCGAGGCCTACGCCCAGCGCATCGACTGGCAGCCCTGCGAGGCGGACGAGGACCAGGACTGCGGCTTCCTCACCGTGCCCGTGGACTACAGCGAGCCGGAGGGCGAGACCATCGACCTGGCGCTGCTCCGGGTCCCGGCGAGCGGCGCCCGCGTCGGCTCGCTCGTGGTCAACCCCGGTGGTCCCGGGGCGCCCGGGACCTCGTACGCCTCCCTCAGCCGGCAGGTGTTCCGCGAACCCCTGCTGCAGGGCTACGACATCGTCGGCTTCGACCCCCGCGGCACCGGCCGGTCCGCGCCGGTCGACTGCCTCAGCGACGCCGAGCTCGACGACTACCTCGCCACCGACCCGAGCCCGGACACCCCCGCCGAGGTCGAGGACTACGAGTCCGGCGTGCTGTCCTTCGGCGAGAAGTGCGTCGTCAACTCGGGCCCCGTCGTGGGGCACGTGACCACGATCGAGGCCGCCCGTGACATGGACGTGCTGCGCTCGGCGCTCGGCGAGGAGCAGCTGGCCTACTTCGGCGCCTCCTACGGCACCAAGCTCGGTGCGACCTACGCCGAGCTCTTCCCCGACAAGGTCGGACGGTTCGTCCTCGACGGCGCGGTCGACGTCTCGATCAGCTCCGAGCAGCTCGGTCTCGAGCAGGCCGCGGGCTTCGAGACCGCGCTGCGCGCCTACGTCCAGAACTGCCTGGACTCCACCGACAACTGCTTCCTCGGCGACAGCGTCGACGAGGGCCTCGCCACGATCCGCGGTCTCCTCGACGACATCGACGAGCAGCCCCTGCCGGCCGGCGACCGTGAGCTCACCGTCGGCAACGCCTTCTACGGGATCATCACGCCGCTCTACAACCGCGACTACTGGTTCCTGCTCAGCACGGCGCTGGCGTCCGCCCTCGACGGCAAGGGCTCGGCGCTGATGAACCTCGCCGACGCCTACGCCTCGCGCAACCCCGACGGCAGCTATGCCGACAACTCTGTCGAGGCCAACTACGCCATCAACTGCCTCGACGACCCGGGCTCGGCGTCGTTCGACGAGGTCCCGTCGACCTACGCCGACTACGAGGAGGCCTCGCCGACGTTCGGCCGGGTGTTCGCGTGGAGCGCGACCGGGTGTCGCGGCATCGACGTCACGTCGAGCGAGGCCCCGCTGACGATCGAGGGCGCGGGTGCGGCGCCGATCCTGGTGCTGGGCACGACCCGTGACCCGGCGACGCCCTTCGAGTGGGCCGAGGCCCTCGCCGCCCAGCTCGACTCAGGGGTCCTGGTCGAGCGGGACGGCGACGGGCACACGGCCTACAACGCCGGCAACGCGTGCATCGACGAGGTCGTCGAGGACTACCTCCTCGCCGGCGACGTGCCGGCGGACGGCACGTCCTGCTGATCAGCCCTCGAGGGCCGCGTCGAGCGTGATCTCGACCCCGGTGAGCGCCTTGCTGACCGGGCAACCGGCCTTGGCCTTCTCGGCCGCGTCCTTGAAGCCCGCCTCGTCGAGGCCGTCGACCTCGCCGCGGACGGTCAGCAGGATGCCGGTCAGCTTGAAGCCGCCCGCGTCCTCGTCCGGGCCGAGGGTGACGTCGGCCTTGACCTCGAGCGCCTGCGGCGTGCCGCCGGCCTCGGCGATCAGGGCGGAGAACTGCATGGCGTAGCAGGCGGAGTGCGCCGCGGCGATGAGCTCCTCGGGGCTGGTCGTGCCGTCAGCGTCGTCGGCTGCGCGCTTGGGGAACGAGACGTCGTACGTCCCGACGCCCGAGCTGGTGAGCTCGACCTGGCCGGAGCCGTCCTGGAGTCCGCCGTTCCAGGCGGTGCGGGCGGAGCGAGTGGGCATCGTGTCTCCTCGGGTGTGTGGGTGTGACTGTCCTCCGAGCCAACCACAGGCTCCCTGATTTCAGTCCCGGCCAGCGCGCTCCGTATACTCGCCCGCGGTCCTCCGAGCGCTGCTCGGGGCCACGCCGCCTTAGCTCAGTCGGTAGAGCGAGTCACTCGTAATGACTAGGTCGTCGGTTCGATTCCGACAGGCGGCTCCGACTCCCCCGGGGACCCGAGACCCCGGGGGAGTCTCTGCGTCCGGGGGTCGGCTGTCGGTGCCGACTGGTAGACGTCGTGGGGTGAGTGACACAGCCCTGCCGTTGTTCGGCGAGGACGAGGGCACCGGCCGGGTCGGTGTCGACGACGGCTTCGCGACGGCCCACCGCTTCGCGCTCGACGCGCACTCCTGGGTCGAGCACGTGCCGGGCTGGTTGAGCGGCGCCGAGACCCTCTTCGAGGAGCTCCTCGCGGCGAGCGGCTGGGAGCAGCGCCGGCGATGGATGTACGGCGAGCACACGATCGAGCCACGCCTCACCGCCGAGCACCACGACCTGACGACCGCGCCACCGGCGCTGCAGGAGGCGGCGAGGGCGCTGACTGCGCACTACGGCGTGAGCTACGACCGCCTGTGGCTCAACCACTACCGCGACCACCGCGACAGCACGGGGTGGCACGGCGACGGCGCCTCGACGCGCAGGCGCGAGTGCATCGTCCCGGTGCTGAGCCTGGGCGCCTCGCGCCGTTTCCTCGTCCGGCCCACCGAGGGTGGGTCGAGCTCGACGTTCCGCCCACTGGCCGGTGACCTGGTCGTCATGGGTGGTCGTTGCCAGACGGACTGGCGGCACTGCGTGCCCAAGGAGACGTCGCCGACCGGCCCGCGGATCAGCGTGAACTTCGCCGCCTCGAGCCAGGCCCTGCCCGGCTGACCGGCTCACCCGGGTGGGGCGACCGTCGCCTCGCCCTCCGGGTCACCATCACGACGCGGAACGCCACGAAGCGCACCAGGCCGGTGCCGAGGTTGGCCGCGACGAGCACCGCCACCTCCTGCTGCCGTGTGGGCGCCTCGACCGTGGTCTCGAGCAGCCACAGGGAGCCGGCGGTCACGGCGAGGCTGAACCCGAGCAGCACGAGCCCGAGGGTCTGGTGGGTCACGGTGCCCTCGGACCCGCGGACGCGGAACGTGACCCGGCGGTGCGCGTAGGTGCCGACGATGGTCGACACGACGAGCGCGATCGCGTTGGCCGGCTGGGCGCTGAGCTCGATGCGGAGGAGGACGTACAGCAGGCCGTAGAGGACGTTGAGCGCCCCGCCGACGCACGCGAAGACGACCAGCTGGAGGAGGATGGTCCGCCAGCGCATGTGCCGACCCTACCCACCCGCCGTGGGGTGGCCGCGCCGGGACGGGTGTTGCGCATCGGGCAACGCGGAGCGTCGAGCGCAACAGCCTCTTGCCGGACCGGGCGTCGCGGACGCATCATCAGGGTGCCGCGACAACGGCGTCGGCGGCGGAGGGATCGCGATGACCATCAGCGTGTTCGACCTGTTCAAGGTCGGGATCGGTCCGTCCAGCTCCCACACGGTCGGGCCGATGAAGGCCGCGCACCTCTTCGCCGACGGGCTGCGCGCCGACGGCCTGCTCGACGACGTGGCCCGGGTGCACGTCGAGCTCTTCGGCTCCCTGGGAGCCACCGGGCACGGGCACGGCAGCGTGAAGGCGGTGGTCCTCGGGCTCGCGGGGGAGCAGCCGCACCTCGTCGACCCGGTCGCCGCCGACCCGATGGTCCAGGCGGTGCGCGACGGCGGCCGGCTCGAGCTGGCCGGCACCCGCACGATCGCCTTCGACGCCGACGAGGACGTCGTCATGCACCGGCGCAAGCGCCTGGAGTTCCACACCAACGGCATGGTCTTCCAGGCCCTGGACGCCGCGGGCGCCGAGCTGCGGCGCCGGGAGTACTACTCCGTCGGCGGCGGGTTCGTGCTCGACGAGGACGACCTCGGCAACCCGGTGGTCAAGGCCGACGACACCCCGGTGCCCTACCCCTTCACGACCGCCGACGAGCTGCTCGCCACCACCCGGGCGACCGGGCTGCGGATCAGCGACGTGATGCTCGCCAACGAGCTCGTGCGCCGCCCCGAGGACGAGGTCCGCCGCGAGCTGCTGGCCACCTGGCAGGTCATGCGGGAGTGCGTCGACCGGGGCAGCCGGACGCCCGGTGTGCTGCCGGGGGGCCTGAAGGTACGCCGCCGCGCGGCCGACCTGCGCGCGCGGCTCGAGGTCGAGTGGGCAGCCGGCGCCGCCGACCCGCTGGGCGCCATGGAGTGGGTGACGCTCTACGCCCTCGCCGTCAACGAGGAGAACGCCGCGGGCGGGCGCATCGTGACGGCGCCGACCAACGGCGCCGCCGGGATCGTGCCCGCGGTGCTCCTCTACTACCACCACTTCGTCCCCGGCGCCGACGAGGACGGCGTCGTCCGGTTCCTCCTCACCGCAGCCGCGATCGGGCTGCTCTTCAAGGAGAACGCCTCGATCTCGGGCGCCGAGGTCGGCTGCCAGGGCGAGGTCGGCTCCGCGTGCTCGATGGCAGCAGGCGGACTGGCCGAGGTCCTCGGCGGCACCCCCGAGCAGGTCGAGAACGCCGCCGAGATCGGCATCGAGCACAACCTGGGCCTCACCTGCGATCCCGTCGGCGGCCTCGTGCAGATCCCCTGCATCGAGCGCAACGCGGTCGCCTCGATCAAGGCCATCACCGCGGCGCGGATGGCGGTGCGCGGCGACGGGTCCCACCACGTCTCGCTCGACAAGGCGATCAAGACGATGCGGGACACCGGGCGCGACATGAAGGACAAGTACAAGGAGACGGCTCGCGGCGGCCTCGCGCTGAACGTCGTGGAGTGCTGAGCACCGATGCGCGTTGTGGCTGTCGCGTGGACGTCCGTTGTGGTAGCCGTGCTCGCCCGCTTCGTAGGCTCGACGACGTGCATGTGCTGGTGGTGGAGGACGACGGCGACTACGCGACCGCGCTCGCCCAGCTGTTCTCCGCGGCCGGGTTCGAGACGGAGTCCGTCGCGGACGGTGCGAGCGCGCTCACGCACGTCGACCGGGTCGAGACGCACCTGGTCATCCTCGACCTGATCCTCCCCGACCAGGACGGTCTCGACGTCTGCAGCGCGCTCCGCTCCCGCGGCTTCGAGGGCGGCATCGTGATCATGTCGGGACGGGGCGAGGAGCTCGACCTCGTCTCGGGCCTCGACGCCGGCGCCGACGACTACCTCGTCAAGCCGTGCTCGATCGCCGAGCTGCAGTCGCGCGTACGGTCGGTGCTGCGCCGCATCCACCGCACCTACGTCCCCACCGCGGAGGGGCCGCTGCGCGGCTCCCGGCTCGAGGTGGTCGACCACCACATCGCGTTCGGCGGCACCGAGATCGCCACCCGCGGCCGCGAGTTCGACGTGCTGGCGCTGCTGATCGAGGCACGCGGGCGCGTCGTGCTCCGCGAGACCCTGATGGACGAGGTGTGGGGTCCGGACTGGAACGGCTCGCAGATGGTGCTGCCCAGCGCCGTGGGCCGGATCCGCAGCCGGCTCGAGGCCGCCGGGGCGACCGAGCAGGTCGAGAACGTCCGCGGCGTCGGCTTCCGCCTCTCGCCCGCCTGAGCTCGCGCAGCGGACCCCGAGGGCGGCCCGGGCGCCCGCTTGCCTGACCGCCCGGGCCTCGGCGTCACTGCACTCGCGATTACGGCGACACCGTTCACGGCAGGTACCCGGATGCCGGGGTCGCATTCACGCGCCTCACCGGGAGGTAGGCCCGTGTCGGAGGTGCATGGCAGAGTTGTCGCGGGAGCATGACCGTCAGGGAGCAGAGGAACCATCAGTTGGCCGGCAATCGCACCACCACGACCCACTTCGCCCAGCTGGCCCGCGCGATGGGCGCCGCCGGGGCGGACGAGGACCGGCTGATGCTGGCGGTCGAGGCCGCCCTCGACCTCGTCGACGGCTGCACGCAGGCCGGGATCACCATCAACCGTGAGGGCGACTGCCAGACGCTCGCCGCGACGAGCGACGTGATGTCGTCGGTCAACAGCTGGCAGAACGAGCTCGCCCAGGGGCCGTGCCACGAGCCCGACCGCACCGAGGAGATCGTCGTCATCAGCGACCTCGCCCGCGACGAGCGCTGGCAGACATGGGGGCGGCGGGTCCACGACGAGCACGGGCTGCGTTCGACGATCTCGCTGCTCGTCTACTCCACCAAGGGCACCTACGGCACCCTGAGCCTGTACGCCGACCGCCCCGGCGCGTTCGACGGTGACGACCTCGCCACCGCCCAGGCCATCGCCGGCCACCTCGCGGTCTCGCTGGCCGCGAGCCGCGAGATCGACGGACTCCAGCTGGCCCTGTCGAGCCGCACGGTCATCGGGCAGGCCGAGGGCATCATCATGGAGCGGCTCTCGCTCGACGCCGACCAGGCGCTGGCCTACCTCAAGCGGGTCTCGTCGCAGACCAACCGCAAGCTCGTCGCGCTCGCGCTGAGCATCGTGGAGACCCGGGAGCTCCCCGAGGCCTGACGGTGCGGCTCAGCCGCCCAGCCGGTTGAGCACCGTCGTCATGTCGTCCTCGGTGTCGCTCCCGATCTTCTCGAAGACGATCTTCATGACGGGGTCGGCGATCTTCTTCGCCCCCTTGAGCTCGATCACCGCTTCGTAGGTGATCCGGCTGCCACCGGGCTGGTCGGGGCTCGGGACGACGGTCATCGTGTCGGTCGACGTGGCGGACTCGTTGCGCCCGACCAGCACGATCGTGTCGTCGGTGAGCTGCTCCAGGGTGTAGGTCAGCTCGGTGCTGACCCCGGCGATCTTCGAGACGTTGTGCCAGGTCGAGCCCACCTGCACCGGCCCGGAGTCGTTGCGGGTGCAGGACTCGGTGCCCGGGTCCCACTCCTCGGCGTGGCTGAAGTCCTTCAGGTAGTCCACCACGACGGCGGGCGCGGGACGGACGTCGAACGTGCGGCTCACTGTGGTCATGCCACGAACCTAGGCACGCCCCCGCCGCCACAGATCGCCCGAAGGGGTGCGGCGGCTGTGGCACATTGACGTCATGCCGTCCGAGTCGCCCGACCTCGCCCGCCTCCCGCACCTCGACGCGCACCTCGAGCGCTGCCTCGAGCTCGCCGAGCAGGCGCTCGACGCCGGCGACTCCCCGTTCGGGTCCGTCCTCGCCGACGCCTCCGGCGCCGTGCTGCGGACGGCGGTGAACCAGGAGCGCTCCCGCTCCGACGCGACCGCCCACCCCGAGCTCGAGCTCGCCCGGTGGGCCGCGGCGCACGTCCCGGCCGACGAGCGCGCGTCCTGCGTGGTCTACACCTCGGGCGAGCACTGCCCGATGTGCGCGGCCGGCCATGCATGGGTCGGGCTCGGCCCGATCGTCTACGCCGGATCGTCCGCGCAGCTGTCGCAGTGGCGCTCGGAGTGGGGCCTGCCCGCCTCGCCGGTCGCCCCCCTGCCGATCACCGAGGTGGCGCCGGGCGTACGCGTCCACGGTCCGGTCGCGCCGTACGACCAGCGGGTCCGCGCGCTGCACGAGCGCGGGCTCGGCGCCGGCTGACCTCAGCCGCCGAGGGTGCGCAGGTGCCGGCTGGCACCGGCGTACGTCTCCAGGAGGTCGGACGCGCGGCCGGCCTCGCGTGCATCGGCCCAGCGGTCGAGGGCGACGCGCACGGCCAGCCCGCTGGCCTCGATGGCAAGTCGCGGACCGAGGTCGTCGTCGAGCCCGAGCGCCGAGGTCACCCGGGCGACGAGGTCGTCCAACCGCCGGGCGTCGAGGGTCGCCGCCGCCTGGCGGAGGGCGGGCTCGGCGAGCATGAGGCGGCGGACCCGGAGCATCAGCCGGCCCGCCTCGCTCCGGCCGTCGTCGAACGCGGTGAGCACCTCGCGCCACACCTCCTCGAGCTGGTCGAGCAGCGGGCGTCCGGGCCCGATCTCGGCGAGCATCCGCTCCACGCGCTCGTCGAGCGCCACGTGCGGGACCAGGGCGGCCGCCTCCTTGGTGGCGAAGTAGCGGAAGAAGGTGCGAGGGGAGATCCCGGCCGCGCGGGCGATGTCGTCGACCGTCGTCCGGTCGACGCCCTGCCGCTCGAAGAGGTCGAGCGCGGCGTCGGCGATCTCGCGCTCGGTCTGGCGGCGACGGCGTTCGCGGAGGGCGGGCTCGGACACAGGGCTCAGCATAGGGAACAACGGCGCTCACCGCCTTGTTGGCAGTCACTGACACAATTCGACGACCGCCGAACGAGACGACAGGAACCACCGCGCAGTGACGACGACCGCCCCTCCCCTGACCAGCGACCTCGACGGGTCCCGCACCGGAGGCCACGGACGACTGGTGGCGCTCCTCGTCGCCTCGGCCTTCGTGGTGATCCTCAACGAGACGATCATGAGCGTCGCGCTGCCCGACCTGATGCGCGAGTTCGCGGTCGAGGCGACGACGGCGCAGTGGCTGACCACCGCGTTCCTCCTCACCATGGCCGTCGTCATCCCGGTCACCGGCTGGCTGCTCACCCGCTTCCCGCTGCGGGCGGTCTTCGTCGCGGCGATGGCCTCGTTCAGCCTCGGCACGCTCGTGGCGGCGACGGCGCCGGTCTTCCCGCTGCTCGTCACCGGCCGCGTCGTGCAGGCCGTCGGCACGGCGCTGATGATGCCGCTGCTGATCACCACCATCCTCAACGTCGTCGACGAGGACCGCCGCGGACAGATGATGGGCACGATCTCCATCGTCATCTCGGTGGCGCCGGCGATCGGCCCGACCGTGTCCGGCCTCGTGCTCGACCAGCTGTCGTGGCGGTGGATGTTCTGGATCGTGCTGCCGATCGCGCTCCTGTCCCTCGCCCTCGGCTCGGCCTGGGTGCGCAACGTGACCGAGCCCCGCGACGTGCCCGTCGACGTGGTCTCCGTCGTGCTGTCGGCGCTGGCCTTCGGCGGGCTGATCTACGGCCTCAGCAGCATCGGCGAGAGCGCGTCGGGTCACACCCCGGTCCCGGTCTGGGTGCCGCTCGTGCTCGGCGCGCTGGCCCTCGTCGCGTTCGTCACCCGCCAGCTCCGGCTCGGCGACCGGGCCCTGCTCGACCTGCGCGCGTTCCGCGTGCGCACCTTCACCGTCGCGGTGCTGCTGGTCGGCGTCAGCATGATGGCGCTCTTCGGCACCCTCATCCTGCTGCCGCTCTACCTCCAGAACGTCCTCGGCCTCTCCGTCCTCAACACCGGCCTCCTGCTCCTGCCCGGCGGTCTCACCATGGGCCTGCTCGCGCCCGTCGTCGGTCGCGTGTTCGACCGGGTCGGCCCGCGCCCCCTCGTCGCGCCCGGGGCCGCGATCGTCAGCGCCGCGCTGTGGGGCATGACGACGTACGACGTCGGCACGGGCCAGGCCACCGTCGTCGGGCTGCACGTGCTGATGAGCGTCGGGCTGGCGCTGATGTTCACCCCGCTGATGACCTCGGCGCTGGGCTCGCTGCCGCCGCTGCTCTACTCCCACGGCAGCGCGATCGTCTCCACGCTCCAGCAGGTCGCCGGTGCTGCCGGCACCGCGCTGTTCGTCACCGTCATGACGCGGGTGAGCGTCGCCCGCTCCGAGGACGGCGTCGCCCTCGTCGACGCGACCGCGGCCGGCATCCACGCCGCGCTCATGTACGGCGGCGCGATCTCCGCGGTCGCCGTGCTCGTCGCCCTGCTCGTACGCCGTCCCGTGGCAGCGCCTGCGCCCACGACCTGACCCTGCGAGGCTGTGCCCATGCCGGACACCGTCTTCACCCACGCCCGCATCTTCGACGGCTTCCGCTACCTCGGCGAGGTGGGTGACGTGCTCGTGCGCGACGGCCGGGTGGTGTCGCTCGGCGGGTCGGACCGCACGCCCGGCGCGGAGGTCGTCGACTGCGGCGGCACGCTGCTGCTCCCGGGCTTCACCGACGCCCACGTCCACCCGGTGCAGGGCGGGCTCGAGCGGCTGACCTGCGACCTGAGCGACCTACCGATCGACCGCGCGGCCTACCTCGCGCACGTGGGTGCGTACGCCGCGGCGCACCCGGACCTCGCCTGGGTGCAGGGCGGCGGCTGGGCGATGGCGGCGTTCCCCGGCGGCCTCCCGACCGCGGCCGACCTCGACACCGTCGTCGTGGACCGGCCCGCCGCACTGGTCAACCGCGACCACCACGGCATGTGGGTCAACACCCGGGCGCTGGCCGCCGCCGGGATCACCCGCGACACCCCGGACCCGGCCGACGGGCGGATCGAGCGCGACCCGGCGGGGGAGCCGACCGGCGTGCTGCACGAGGGTGCGATGGACCTGGTGCTGTCGGTGATGCCGGTGGCGGGCCCCGACGAGCTGTACGCCGGCCTGCTCGAGGGACAGCGCCACCTGCTCTCGATGGGCGTCACCGGCTGGCAGGACGCGATCGTCGGGGCGTACGCCGGGATGCAGGACACCGGTCCGACCTACCGTCGCGCCGCCGAGAACGGCGACCTCGTCGCGTCCGTCGTCGGCGCGCTGTGGTGGGAGCGCGAGCGCGGGCTGGAGCAGCTGCCCGAGCTCGTCGAGAAGCGCGAGGCCTACTCCCACGGGCGGTTCCGGGCCACGTCGGTCAAGATCATGCAGGACGGCGTCGCCGAGAACGGGACCGCGGCGCTCGTCGAGCCCTACCTCGACCGGTGCGGCCACGCGACGTCGAACTCGGGTCTCTCCTTCGTCTCCCCGGCCGTCCTGCCGGACATCGTCGCGGCCCTCGACGCGGAGGGCTTCCAGGTCCACTTCCACGGCCTCGGGGACCGGGGCGTGCGCGAGGCGCTCGACGCGCTCGTCGGCACCGAGCCGCTGCGCCGGCACCAGGTGGCGCACCTCCAGCTGGTCCATCCCGACGACGTGCCGCGCTTCGCCGAGCTCCAGGTCGTGGCCAACATCCAGGCGCTCTGGGCCTGCTACGACGAGCAGATGGTCGACCTCACCATCCCGTTCCTCGGCGAGGAGCGGGCCGCGCGGCAGTACCCCTTCGGCGACCTGCGCCGCGCCGGCGCCCGCCTGGTCGCCGGCAGCGACTGGCCCGTCAGCACCCCGAACCCCCTCGAGGCGGTCCACGTCGCGGTGCACCGGATGGCGTACGGGGAGCCCGGGCCTGCCGGGAGCGAGCCGTTCCTCCCCGATCAGGCGCTGTCGCTGGAGGTGGCCCTCGCGGCGTACACCTCCGGGTCCGCCTGGGTGTGCCACCGCGACGACGCGGGGATGGTCAAGCCGGGCGCCGTCGCGGACCTCGTGCTGCTGGACCGCGACCCCTTCGACGAGCCGGACGGGATCGGGGCGGCGCGGGTGGAGCGGGTATGGATCGACGGGACCGGGATCCTCTGACCCGCAGCCTCACTGCACGAAGCGGAAGAGCGGGCTCGTCGGCTCCACCAGCTCCACCCGGAGCGCGGAGTCGGCCATGCGACGCATCAGCGGCGCGTAGTCCTCACGCCGCTGGAGCTCGACGCCGACGAGGGCGGGGCCGGTCTCGCGGTTGGAGCGCTTGACGTACTCGAAGAGGGTGATGTCGTCGTCGGGGCCGAGCACCTCGTCGAGGAAGCGCCGCAGGGCGCCCGGCTCCTGGGGGAAGTCGACGAGGAAGTAGTGCTTGAGGCCCTCGTGGACCAGCGCCCGCTCGACCACCTCGGCATAGCGGCTGACGTCGTTGTTGCCGCCCGACAGCACGCACACGACGGTCGAGCCGGGGGCCAGGCCGAGCGGTGCGGAGAGGCGCAGCGCGGCCGGGGCGAGGGCGCCTGCGGGCTCGGCGATGATCCCGTCGGACTGGTAGAGGTCGAGCATCTCGACGCAGACGAGCCCCTCGGGCACGGCGAGCATCGTGGGCCGGCCGCGGTCGGCGGCGGCGTACGTCTCGCTGCCGACCCGCCGCACGGCGGCACCGTCGATGAAGCCGTCGAGGTCGGGCAGGTCGACGGGACCGCCGGCGTCGAGCGCCGCGGCCATCGAGGCCGCGCCGGCCGGCTCGGCGGCGAGCACGCGGGTGCCGGGGGACCGCTCGGCCAGGAGGGCGAGCACGCCGGCGAGCAGCCCGCCGCCGCCGACGGGGACGACGATCGCGTCCGGAGTCGCCGGCAGCTGGTCGAGCACCTCCGCCGCGACGGTGCCCTGCCCGGCGATGGTGCGCACGTCGTCGAAGGCCGGGACCGGGGTGGCGCCGCTGGAGAGGGCGTACGCGTGGGACAGGGCGGCCGCGTCGTCGTAGGTGTCGCCGTCGACGACGACGTCGACGAACTGCCCGCCCAGCGCGGCGATCCGCTCGCGCTTCTGCCGCGGCGTCGTGCGGGGCAGGTGGATGCGGGCGCGGACGCCGGTGCGCGAGCAGGCGAAGGCGACGCCCTGCGCGTGGTTGCCGGCGCTCGCGCAGGTGACGCCGGCGGACCGCTCCGCCTTTGAGAGCTGCACGACGAGGTTGTAGGCGCCGCGGGCCTTGTAGGAGCGGACGTCCTGGAGGTCCTCGCGCTTGAGCCAGACGTCGAGCCCGGTGAGCGCGGACAGCCGCGGCGAGCGGTGCAGGGGCGTACGCCCCACGACGCCCTCGAGGCGACCTGCGGCCGCCTCCACGTCCTGCGCGGTCACTGACATGGGACCCAGCCTGTCAGTTCGTGCGGAGAGCCTCGACCACGGCCCGCACCGCGGGCGACTCGGCCATCGACGCGCGGTGCACGACCGTGATCTCGCGCGACGGCACGGGCCGGTGGGCGGCGACGGCCACGACGTCGGGGGGCAGTGCGGAGCGTCCGAGCCGGGGGACGAGGGCGATCCCGAGGCCGGCGCCGACGAGGGCGAGATGGGAGTCGAACTCCATCGCCACGTGGGCGATGCGCGGCGCGCGTCCCGTGCCGTCGTACATCCGCAGCAGCCACTGCCGGCAGATCGACCCCTCGGGAGTGGCCACCCACGGCTCGTCGACGAGGTCGCGGGGCGAGACCCGCGTACGCCCGGCGAGGCGGTGGCCCCGCGGCACGACCACGTCCGCGACGTCGCGGGCGATGGTCACGCTGACGAGGTGGTCGGGGAGGTGGAGCGGCACGTCGCCCCACTGGTGCACGATGCCGAGGTCCTGCTGCCCGGCTGCCACCAGGTCGACGGTGTCCCACGGCTCGCGCTCGGTCAGCGTCAGCGAGAGCTCCGGGTGCTGGTCGAGGAGGTCGCGCACGGCCCCGGCGACCAGGCCGCGCATCGCGGTGGAGAACGCCGCCACGCGGAGCCGGCCGGTGACCCGGGCGGCGTCGCGCTGGAGCCCCGACTCGATCTCCTCGAGCTCGGTCAGCAGCCGGGCACCGTCGTCGACCAGGCGCCTCCCGTGCGCGGTGAGCATCACCCCGCGGCCCACCCGCTCGAGGAGCGCGACGCCGGTCTGCTTCTCCAGGCGCTTGACCTGCTGCGACACCGCGCTCGGGGTGAAGCCGAGGGAGTCGGCCGCGCCGACCACGCTTCCGCAGGTGTCGACGGCCCGCAGGCTGGTGAGGGCGGCGAGGTCGATCATGAAGCGATGCTACGCGATGAGGTATAAAAGGATTCGCTGGTGCTTCATGGTTCTCCAGTCGCAGACTGGGCGGGTGAACCTGCGCGACTCCCTCCTCGCTGCCCTCGTCGCCACGATCTGGGGCTTCAACTTCGTGGTCATCGACTGGGGCATGGACGACGTGCCCCCGCTGCTCTTCGTGGCCATCCGGTTCACCGCGGTCGTCCTGCCGGCCATCCTCCTCGTCCCGCGCCCCGACGCGCCGTGGCGGACCATCGCCGCGATCGGGGTGTTCATGTCGCTGGGGCAGTTCGCCTTCCTCTACCTCGCGATGGCCGCCGGCATGCCGCCCGGCCTGGCGGCCCTGGTGCTGCAGGCGCAGGTGGTCTTCACGATCGTCATCGCGGCCGGGGCGCTGCGCGAGGTCCCGACCCCCGTGCAGGTCGGTGGCGTCGTCATCGGCACGGCCGGGCTGGTCGTGGTCGGGCTGGGACGGGGCGGCCATGTCCCGCTGGCCGCCCTGGTGCTGTGCCTGGCGGGCGCACTGTCGTGGGGCGTCGGCAACGTCGTGGCCCGCGCGGCCAGGGTGCCGGGCGGCCTGTCGCTGACGGTGTGGTCGGCCCTCGTCGTCCCCGTACCGCTCCTGGTGCTGTCGCTCGTCGTCGACGGTCCCGGCGCGGTGACGGCCGCGCTGTCCGGCTTCTCCTGGCAGGCGGCGGTGTCGACCCTCTACACCGCCGGGCTCGCCTCGCTCGTCGGCTACGGCATCTTCAACGGCCTGCTCGTGCGCTGGCCGTCGAGCGCGGTCGTCCCGTGGGTGCTGCTCGCCCCCGTCGTCGCGATGGCCTCGGCGTGGGCCCTGCTCGGCCAGCGCCCCAACGCCGCCGAGCTGGGTGGCGGTGCGTTGCTGCTCGCGGGCGTGCTCGTGGCGCTGCGGCCGGCCCGGACCGCCACACGTGTCCGCGAAGCTGCCCTCGAACCGGTCCCGGAGAGGCAACGTGTCGGACACGTGTCCGGGGTCGGGCGCTAGCGTCAGGCGCATGACCTCTCGCCTCGCCGCGGTCCTGTGGGACATGGACGGCACCCTCATCGACAGCGAGCCGATCTGGATCGCGCAGCAGTTCGTCCTGGCCGAGCGGCACGGCGGCTCCTGGTCGCAGGAGCAGGGACTGGCACTCGTGGGGTCCGACATGCACGACACCGCGGTCGCGATGCAGGCGGCGGGGGTCGACCTCGAGGAGACCGAGCTCGTGGCGACGCTGGAGCGGGCGGTGATCGACTCCCTGCGCGACGACGTGCCGTGGCGTCCCGGGGCACGGGAGCTGATGGCCGCGCTGCACGCGGAGGGCGTCCCGCAGGCCATCGCCACGACCTCGTCCCACGAGATGGCCGCACTCGTCGCCGCGGCCGCGCCCGCGGGCTCGATCGGCGTGGTCGTCGGGGCGGAGGACGTGACGCGGACCAAGCCCTCGCCCGAGCCGTACCTCCGCGCGGCGGAGCTCCTGGGGGTGGCGGCCACCGACTGCGTGGCGGTGGAGGACTCGGCCAACGGCCTGCGGTCGGCCGTCGCGTCCGGCACGGCAGCCCTCGCGGTGCCCAACGACGCGGCGCTGCCGGAGGACGGCGACTTCACGACGTGGCCGACGCTCGCCGGCCGCACGGTCGACGACCTCCGCGCACTGCTGGGCTGAGCCGCGCGACGAGGCGGCCGGGACCAGCGGCCAGCCCCGCGGCACCTCAGGCGGAGGTGCGCGACCACCGCCGCTTCCTAGCGTCGGAGCGTGGACAAGATCGCCAACACCCTCCTCCTCGCGGTGACCCTCGTCGCCTCCGGCGTCGCCGCCTTCGCCTGCGACGTGCCCGGCGGCGGGGACGGGATCCTGCGACCGGCGGGGGAGCGTACGCCGGTGCAGGAGGCGGCCCGTCAGCTCGGCGAGGGGCTGCACGACAACGCCGCCATCGAGCGGCTCGACCCCGACCTCTTCGACGCGGTGCTCCGCGCCGCAGACGACGCGGAGGCCGACGGGGTGGACCTCCGCATCACCAGCGGGTGGCGGAGCAGGGCCCACCAGGAGCGGCTCTACGAAGAGGCCCTGGTGACGTACGGCAGCGCGGAGGAGGCGAGCCGGTGGGTCGCCTCCCCGGAGTCCTCGGCCCACGTCACCGGGGACGCGGTGGACATCGGCCCCACCGACGGCGCGATCTGGATGGGCCAGCACGGCGCGGCGTACGGCCTGTGCCAGACGTTCGCCAACGAGATCTGGCACTTCGAGCTGATGACCACCCCCGGTGGCCGGTGCCCACGGATGCTGCCGGACGGCAGCGCGGAGCGCTGAGGCGCGGGCGACGGCTAGCCTCGACGGCATGGCCCCCCGCATCGCGACGAACACCTCCGTCGGGCTCGACGAGCTGCTCGACTTCGTACGCCCGCGCCACCGCATGCTGCTGATCACGCGTCGCGCGGACGGCACCCCGCAGGCCTCGCCGGTGACGGGCGGCGTCGACGACGGTGGTCGCATCGTCGTCGCGACCTACCCCCAGCGCGCCAAGACGCGGAACGCCCGCCGGCGCCCCGAGGTCTCGGTCGTGGTGCTCTCCGACGAGTGGGACGACGCCTGGGTGCAGGTCGACGGCGACTGCGAGGTGCTCGACGCGACCGAGGGCGAGGAGGTGCTGGACGGCTTCGTGGAGTACTTCCGCACCATCGCCGGCGAGCACCCCGACTGGGACGAGTACCGCAGCGCGATGGTCGAGCAGGGCAAGTCCCTGCTGCGGATCACCCCGACCCGCTGGGGGACCGTGTCGACCGGCGGCTTCCCGCCGGAGGTCGCCGAGCGCGCCTGAGGGTTTCGGGCCGGCTGTCACGATGACTGGCATGCCGACCACCACGAAGGAGCCCGCCTGGGGGACGGCGGCCCTGCTCACCGGCGGCTTCGTGCTGGTGCTGTGGGTCCTGGAGGTCGTCGACGCGGCGACCGGCAACCCGCTCGACTCCTACGGCGTTCGGCCGCGGACCGAGGACGGCCTCGTCGGCATCCTGCTCGCCCCGGTCCTGCACTTCGGCTTCGACCACCTCGTCAGCAACACCGTCCCGGTGCTGGTCCTCGGCTTCCTCACCCTGATGACGGGGGTCGCGCGCGGGCTCGCAGCGACCGCGATCATCTGGGTCGTCGGGGGCCTCGGGGTGTGGCTTTTCGCCCAGCCCGGCAGCGTCCACGCCGGCGCCTCGATCCTGATCTTCGGATGGATCGTCTTCCTGGTCGTCCGCGGCTTCCTCAACCGCAACACCCTCGAGATCCTCATCGGCGTGGCGGTGTTCCTCCTCTACAGCAGCGTGCTGCTCGGAGTCCTCCCCGGCCAGCCCGGCGTCTCGTGGCAGGGGCACCTCTTCGGCGCGCTCGGCGGCTTCCTCGCCGCCCGGACGCTCACCACGCGGCGCGGTGAGGCGAGTGTCACGTACTGATCGGTAACGAACGCCGGACGCGGGCGAGGCCGACCTCCTAGCGTGCCGGGCATGCGCGCACTCGCCCTGCTCCTGGTCCTCCTGCCCACCCTCGCTGCCTGCTCCGGTGCGGACGGTCCGGAGGAGGGCGCCGGCAGCGCCGAGCAGGTCGCGCAGGCCCGCGACGAGGCCACCGCCGAGTGGCGCGCCGCGGTCGAGGCCGAGCTCGGGACGACGACGTACGACTTCGACGCGCTCCAGCAGGACGCGGCCGTCGACTGCATGCGTACGTCGGTGGCGGACTGGACCGTCGAGCTCGCCCTCAGCGGCGACACCTCCACCTCGGGGCTGACCCGCGTCGGGCTCGAGCACGCGTGCGACGACGTCGTGGCGGCCTTCGACGAGGCAGTGGCCGCCGTGGAGGGCGCCGCCGACCCCCTCGACCTCGTGTGCGACCCGGGGGTCGAGCTGTCCGCGGCGACCGCGCCCACCGCCGAGCTGGCCTGCGCCAACCGCTAGCCGGATCGCCGGTCGGACGCCGGCTGCGGGTCGGGGATCGTGTCGGGGAGGTCGCGGACCGGCATCACGACGACGTCGTGCACCTTCCAGTCCAGGCCGCGCAGCACGTCGACCGCCTCCTCGAGCTGCTCGAGGGACGGCGGGCGGCCCGTCGCCGACCGTACGAACGCCTCCACGTGGAAGACGTGGCCCTGGTCGCGCACGCGGCTGCGACTGTCGCGCACCCACGGCAGCCGGCCGAGCGCGACGTCGACCTCGCGCGTCAGCGGGTGGGGGTGCTCGTCGTCGTAGGTCCGGGCGCGCTGGTCCATCAGGGCGGTCGAGGCGTAGTGCAGGTTCCTCCAGCCGTCCCGCACGATCGACAGCGAGATCAGCAGGGCCGCGCCGGAGTCGGCCCACCACCAGCCGATGCCGATGCCGACGACGCCGGCGATGGTGCCGGCGGCGGTCATCCAGTCGGCCTTCTGCATGTCGGCGTCGGCGAAGAGCACCTTGTCGTGCAGCTCCTCGGCGAGCGGCAGCTTCATCCGGCCGAGGACGATCGGACCGATGCCGGTGTAGACCATGGCGGCGACCATCAGCCAGCCGGCCCAGAACGTGTGGCCCAGCAGGTGGACCGTCCCGATCGGCGGGTGCTCGGCGCGCAGCAGGCTGGTCGCGGAGTCCTCGATGAGGAGCAGGCCGACGGCGAGCAGGGCGACCGCGGCGGTCAGGTGGCCGATGCCGGTCGAGCGGTGGAAGCCGTAGGGGTGGTCCGCGGTGGGGCGCCGCCGGCCGGCACGCACGGCCACCAGGAAGGCGATCGGCGGCACGAGCGCGAGGCTGTCCTCGACCCACGCGGTCTTCATGGCCTGCGAGCTGCCGGCGGTCGCGAAGACCACGGCGACGCAGGTGAGCATGTAGGCGATGGTCACGACCTCGAGCCGCTTCGCGCGGCGCAGGGCGCGCGCCTGCGGGGCCGGCAGCTCGACGTGGCCGAACCGGTGGCGCGAGCCTCCCGACGGCTCGCCCGGCTCGCCCGGCTCGCCCGGCTCGCCCGGCGCGCCCGGCTCGCCCGGCGTGCTCACGCGCCACCGCCGTGGGCGTCGAGCCAGCGCTCGAGCTCGGACTGCAGGGCGTTCTCGCCCATCGGCACCATCATCACGTGCGTGGAGGTGTACGCCCGGGTGAGGCCGACCTCGTCCACCCAGGCGTTGTCCTCGGTGAAGCCGCCGACGGCGACGTCGATCTCGCCCTCGTCGAGCATCCGCACGAGCTCCTCCTCGCCCGCGACCGTCCACTCCACCTCGGCGCCGAGGTCGTCGGCGAAGCGCGTGACGAGCTCGGGCTCCCGACCGCCGGGGTCGCCGCCGTCGAGGTCGACCCACCCGGCCCGCGGGGACGCGCCGGCGCGCAGCACCCCCTCGGTCCGCACGTGGTCGAGCGTGCCGTCCGGGTCGGTGGGGATCGACAGCCCGCAGCCGCCCAGCAGCAGTGCTGCCAGGACGATCGAGACCTGCCGGACCGCGTGCACGCCTACTCCTCGGACCGCCGCACCAGCGGGCGCGTGGCCGGCCCCTCGAGCACCTCGCCGTCGGCGGCGAAGCGGGACCCGTGCAGCGGACAGTCCCACGTCTCCTCGGCGTCGTTCCACTTCAGCAGCCCGCCCAGGTGGGTGCAGATCCCGACGACACCGCAGGAGCGAGCCGGCGCGGGACCGCTGCTGCCGGGCAGCCGCTCGCGCACCGTGCGCGCCGCGCCGGCCGCGAGCGCAGCACCGACGCCGAGGTTGATCCGGGCGATCTCGCCCGCGTTCGACGGCGTCGTGCTCCGCCCGGCCAGCACCTGCGCCCACGACGGCGCCTCCCCGAGGATGTCGGCGGAGATGGTCCGGGCGGCGACCACGGCGTTGGTCATGCCCCACTTCTCGTAGCCGGTGGCGACGTGGATCCGCTCGCTCCCGCGGGTGACGGGTCCGACGTAGGGCACCCCGTCGGGGCTGCTGTAGTCCTGCGCCGACCAGTGATGGGTCTCGCTCGTCCCCGGGTAGTGCTCGGCGGTCCAGGACCGGAGCGCGTCGAGGTGTGCGAGGTGGGAGTCCGTACGCCCGACGACGTGGCCCGCGCCGCCCACGACGAGGGCCCCACCCGGAGCGTCGCGCACGGAGCGCGCGTCCGACCCGGCCGATAGGTACATCCCGTCCATCGGCTCGGCGCCCTCCAGGGCGAGCACGTAGGACCGTTGCGGCTCGAGGCGGGCGAAGTGCAGCCCGCGGTCGAGGATCGGCGTGCCCGTCGCGAGCACCAGCCGGTCGGCGGTCAGCTCCCGGCCGTCCTCGAGCCGCACCGTGGGCCGTCCGCCCTTGGACACCGAGCGGACCCGGTGGCCCTGGTGGAGGGTGCCGCCGTGCTCGCGCAGCTGCGCGGCGAGCGCGCCCAGCACGTCCATCGCGTCGAGCTGTGCCTGGTCCGCCAGGGTCGTCGCGGCGACGTGGGGGAACGGCACGTCGAGCCGGTCGCGCCACACCACCGGCAGGCCGAGGGAGTCCGCCGCCCGGTGCTCCTGCTCGACCGACGACAGCTCGCCGTCGTCTGCGGCGTACGTCACCGCGGTCCGGCGCTGGTAGGGGACGCCGTGGTCGTCGCAGAAGCGCAGGAGCCACTCCATGCCCTCGCGGTTGGCGTCGACGTAGGCCGCGGCGACCTCCTCGGACTGGTGGCGCCGGATGCGGGACAGGTGCGTGCCCTGCAGCAGCGACACCTTGCCGGTCGTGCGCCCGGTGGTGACCGCGCCGACCCGGCGGGCCTCCACGCAGGCCACCCGCTGGCCCGCGCGGGCCAGCAGCAGCGCGGTCGTCAGCCCCGTCAGGCCGGCGCCGACGACGAGCGCGTCGAGGTGCTCGTCCTCGCCCGGCAGGGGCTCGTCGACGACCGGCACGGCGCGGTCGATCCACAGCGAGGTCATGCGGTGTCCTCCTCGGCGTCGGCGTCGGCGTCCGCGTCGGCCTCGGCTCGGGCCGTCGGCTCGTCGGGCCGGTTCACCGGGTCGGTGTCGAGGTGGGTCTGGGGGTCGTCGTGGGGCCCGTCCGTGCCGGTGCGCTGGCTCATCTCTCGTCTCCTTCGTCGGGGGAGCAGGACAGCGACCCGTACCCAGGCACGGCGGTGTGCAGTCGGGGGTGCATGCATCTGCCCCGCAGGGGTACAGCGACTGCACGCCGGGATCGCTCAGCGCCTCCCGGCGGGCAAGCCGCGGGACCCGCCGGTCCTCTCCTCCCGTACGCCGTGCGAGGTGGGTCCGGCGGGTTCCGCACCATCACGTCGGCTCCCACCTCCTCCTCGGCTCGCAGGTGCCGGCCGAGCTCGCGGACCTCGGGGTGGGCGGGGCGCCTACCCCGCCGGCCGACCCACGTCGCGGGTTCGGCCGGGGTTCAGTCCGACCGCAGCGGCGCGCCCTCGAGGCTGTCGAGCAGGTCGCGCGGGCCGTCGTACACCCGGGTGGCGCCCGCGGCCGTCAGGCGCTCGGTGTCGATGCCGCCGCTGCGCAGGCCGAGGGCCGTCGCGCCCGCCGCCCGCGCCGCCAGCGCGTCCCAGGTGGCGTCACCCAGCACGACGGCCGCACCGCCTCCGGCCCGCTCGACGGCGAGCTGCACGGAGTCCGGGGCGGGCTTGCTCGCCGTGTCGTCCGAGCCCGTGACGACCGCCGTGAGGTGCCGGCGCACGTCGACGAGGTCGAGCAGGTCGTCCACGAGGTCGGCCTCCGACGAGCTGGCCAGGACGAGCCGGTGACCGTGCGCGGCGAGCGCCTCGACCAGCTCGGAGGCCCCGTCGAGCCCGCAGACCGAGCGCAGGGCGCTCCGGAAGTAGTCGTCGTGCAGCTTGCGCACGTCGTCGCCGACGGCCGCCTCGGCGGGGTCGCCCGCGACGTGGGAGACCAGCCGGTCCCCGCCCATCCCGATCGCCTCGTGGATGCGCGTCGCGCTGACGTGGAGTCCGACGTCGTGGAAGGCGGCGTGCCAGGCGGAGACGTGCTCGTAGACCGAGTCGACGAGGGTCCCGTCCAGGTCGAGCACGACGACGGGTCGCGTGGAGTGATCAGCAGGCATGGGAGGACGTACCCCGGCCCGGAGGGCGGCATGCGCGGGCCCGATCGCCCCGGCGGGTGTGGTGTGGTGCCGTCCGCAGGAGCACCATCGAGGAGCAGGACGCCGTGCTGTCGAGGGGATTGACGTGGAGCTGCTGCCGCAGAGCCGGGAGGCGCTGGACGAGTACGTCACACCGTCGATCGACGACGTCGAGGTGCTCCTGCGCGTGATCGAGGGCTGGGCCGTGCGTGCCGTGCCCGACTGCGTCGCGCTGAGCGTGACCCTCCTCGACGAGGACCTCACCTTCACCCTCGTCGACCATGAGGCCACGCGGCGGGCCGCGGACCGCGACACCTCCGAGGACGGGGCCGAGGCGGGCGGGGACGTCTACGCGCTCGACGAGCGCGGCTGGGCCGAGATGGCGCGCGAGCGGGCGTTCGCCGGCATCGCCAGCACCGTCTCGCTCCCCGTGGTCGAGCACGGTCGCGCCGTGCTCAACATCGACCTCTACGCCTCCACCGCGTCCGCCTTCCACGACCGGATCGAGGGCCTCGTGGAGGCGCTGGGCGCCTGGCAGGCCGGCGCGGTCACCAACGCCGACCTCGGCTTCGAGACGCTGCGTCGCGCGGAGGAGGCGCCCGAGCGGCTCCGCGAGCAGCGCCTCGTCGACGTCGCCGTCGGCCTCGTCGCCGCGCGGATGGCCGTCACGACGGAGGAGGCCGCGGTGATGCTGCGCGACGCCGCCGCGAGGGCCGGGGTCTCGGAGACGCAGGCCGCGAGCGTGGCACAGGCGCTGCTCGCGTGAGCTAGCGTCACCGGACGTGCATGCGCCTCGCCCATCGGGGTACCTGAGGCCATGGAACGACCGACTGCCCCGGGCCCGCGCCGCCACGTCAAGGTGGCCATCCTCGACGAGAGCGAGCTCGTCATGCACGGCCTGCGCGCGATGCTGGAGCCGCACGCCGCGGTGATCTCGCTCGTGCACCACCGCGCGGACGGCCCCGCCCCCCTGTGCGACCTCACGCTCTACGAACCCCACAGCCGCACGGCAGGCGTACGCCCGGCGCCGCAGCGCTTCCCGACGCGCATGGTCGCGTTCGGGTGGGACTGCAGCCCCGAGGCGGTCTCGACCGAGATGGCGCGCGGGGCCGCCGGCTTCGTGAGCAAGTGGCTGCCGAGTCGCCGCCTCATCTGGAACCTCCTCCAGGTCGCCGAGGGCCGTCGCGTCGTCGACGACTGGACGCCGCACGCCGAGGCCCAGCAGGCCGCCGCGTCGAAGTGGCCGCTGACCCAGCGCGAGACGGAGGTCCTCTCGATGATCGCTGCGGGCAAGGCCAACCGGGAGATCGCCGAGGACACCAACCTCAGCATCAACTCGGTCAAGTCCTACATCCGTGGCGCCTACTCCAAGATCGAGGTCTCGTCCCGCTCGCAGGCCGTCCTCTGGGCGATCCAGCACGGGCTGCTGATGCCGAGCGACGTCCAGACGACCCCGCCGCCGCGCGTCCACGCCCCGCGCACCTCCTACACGGCCCACGCCGCGCACGCGTGACCCGCTTCGGCTACTTCCTCTCCTGCGAGGAGTACGCACCCGACCAGCTCCTCGAGCAGGCGCGGCTGGCGGAGCGGGCCGGCTTCGACAGCCTCTGGATCAGCGACCACTTCCACCCGTGGACGAGCGCGCAGGGCCAGTCGCCGTTCGTCTGGTCGATGATCGGGGCGATCGCGCAGGTCTGCGACCTGCCGGTCACGACGGCCGTGACCTGCCCCACCGTGCGTACGCACCCGGCGATCGTGGCCCAGGCGGCCGCGACGTCCGCGGTGCTGCTCGGCGAGGGCCGCTTCACGCTCGGCGTCGGCACCGGTGAGGCGCTCAACGAGCACGTCCTCGGGGATGCGTGGCCGCGCACCGACATCCGGCTGGAGATGCTCGAGGAGGCCGTCGAGGTGATCCGCCGGCTGTGGACCGGGGAGGTCGTCTCGCACGACGGCCGCCACTACACCGTCGACACGGCTCGCATCTACACGCGGCCGGACGAGCCGCCGCCGATCTACATGAGCGCCTTCGGGCCCAAGGCCCTCGACGTGGCCTGCCGGATCGCCGACGGGTTCATCACGACGTCTCCCGACGCCACGTCGGTCGAGACGTTCCGCGAAGCCAAGGGTCCGCAGGCGCCGACGCAGGCGGGCTTCAAGGTGGCCTGGGGCCCGACGCGCGACGAGGCCATCGACGAGGCGTACGCCCGCTGGCCCAACGCGGGGGTCCCCGGGGAGCTCAGCCAGGTGCTGCCCAACCCGCAGCACTTCGAGCAGGCGGCCGAGCTGGTGACGCGGGAGAAGTTCGCCGAGGACGGTGCGTTCGGCCCCGAGGTCGCCGCGCACGTCGAGGCGTACTCCCCGTTCGTCGAGGCGGGCTTCGACGAGGTCTACGTCGCCAACATGGGCCCGCACTACGCCGACATGATCGCCGCCTACGGCTCCGACGTCCTGCCGGAGCTGCGCGGACGCTAGTCGTGCTCCGGGTGCCCCTCGACGGATGCGGGGCGCGCCTCGTGCCCCTCGCGACCCCGGGTCCGCCGCAGCTCCTTCATCTCCGCCTCGAAGACGTGGCGCTGCCCGTCCACGAGCTCGTCGAGCGCGCGCTGGTGCAGGCCCTTGGCCCGCGCGTAGAAGCCGTCGTCGAACGCCTCCACCATCTGGAACGACCACATGCCCGGGAGCGGGTTCTGCCCGAGCGCGTCCTGGTCGAGCGCGTCCGCGAGGTCGTCGTGACCGGCGTCGCGGATCATCTCGGTCGCCTCCTCGAGCGTGGTCTCGGCGCTGCCCATCAGCCGGTGGAAGGCGAAGAGGTGGCCGCGGGCGTCCTCGACGTGGTCGATCGCGGCGGACAGCTTGCCCAGCGCCTCCACGGTCGCATCGGTGACGCCGTCGGGACGCCGGTGCTCGGGGGACGGGTGGTCGGCCTGCGGGTCGGTCATGCTCCGAGCCTCACAGGACGCGGAGCGGCCGCACCACATGCGAACGGGCGGGTCGCCCTCCCGGTCACGTCGTCGCCGGGTCGGCCGGGTCGGCCGGGTCGGCCGGCAGCGACTCGAGGGCGGCGACGAGCTCGGTGAGGGCGAGCCTCGTCGCCGCCTCGACGACCTCCGCGGGACCTCCCGGCAGCCGGACGTGCGTGGAACGGGTGCGACCGGGCAGCGCCACCGCCAGGTGGACGGTGCCGGGCGGGCAGTCCTCCCGCGGGCCGGGACCGCCGACCCCGGTGATCCCGACGGCGACGTCCGCGCCGAGCAGGCGGCGTACGCCGACCGCCATGCGTCGCGCGCAGCTCGCGGTGATGACCGGGCCGCGGTCGACGCCGAGCACGTCGAACTTGACGTCCTCCACGTAGGCGACGACGGCCCCGCGGTACCACGACGCCGCGTCCTCGCCGCGACCCAGGAGTGCGGAGATCCGCCCCGCGGTCAGCGACTCCGCGACCGCGATGCGCACCCCGCGGGACCGGGCGAGGTCGGCCACGCGGTCGACGGCCTCGATGTCGCTGTGCCCCTCGGACGGTTCGGGGATCGCCATGTCGCACCTCCTGTGCGCGCTGCAGTTCCCACCCCGCAAGGCGGTCATGCGCCGCACGTGCGTATGCGCTCGCCGCGCCCGGGGCACTGCCCGGGCATGACTTCGCACGACCTGTCAGGACCCGGGCTGGCCGTCGTCACCGGCGCCTCGACCGGCATCGGCCGCGCCTTCGCGAGCCTGCTCGCGGGGGAGGGGTACGACCTGGTGCTCGCCGCCGACGAGCCCGAGGTGCACGCGGTCGCCGACAACCTCGAGTCGACCGGACGGACGGTGACGGCCGTCGAGGTGGACCTCGCCGCCCGTGACGGCGTCGAGCGGCTCCACGAGGTCGTGGCGAGCCAGCCGAGCCCGGTGAGCGTCGGCATCCTCAACGCCGGCATCGGCGTGCACGGCCGCTTCGACCAGGCCGGTCTCGACGAGCAGCTGCGGCTGGTCGACCTCAACGTCCGCTCGACCGTGCACCTCAGCATCCTGCTGGCGCGCGACATGGTCGCGCAGCAGGAGGGTCGCCTGCTGCTCGTCTCGTCGATCGCCGGCAAGGGCCCGGGGCCCGGCCACGCGGCGTACGCCGCCTCGAAGGCGTTCGTGCACTCCTTCGCCGAAGCGATCCGCCACGAGCTGGCGGACACCGGCGTGAGCGTGACGTCGCTGCAGCCCGGCCCGACCGACACCGACTTCTTCGACCGCGCCGACATGGGCGCGACCCGGGTCGCGCAGGGACCGAAGGACACCCCCGAGGAGGTCGCCAACGACGGGTGGCGGGCGCTCCTCGCCGGCAAGGACCACGTCGTCGCCGGCTCCGTACGCAACACCGTCCAGGCAGCGGGCGCCCACGTGGTGCCCGACCCGGTCGCGGCCAAGGCCGCGGCCCGACAGACCGAGGAGGTCTCCGAACGATGAAGGCAGTCACCTGGCAGGGCCGGCAGGACATGCAGGTAACCAGCGTCCCCGACGCGACGATCGAGGAGCGCACGGACGTCGTCATCGAGGTGACGTCGACCGGGTTGTGCGGCTCCGACCTGCACCTCTACGACCCGCTGACGCCGTTCATGACCGAGGGCGACATCGTCGGCCACGAGCCGATGGGCATCGTGCGTGACGTCGGCTCCGCCGTGACGACCCTCAAGGCGGGCGACCGCGTGGTCGTGCCGTTCAACATCAGCTGCGGGACGTGCTGGATGTGCACCCGCGGGCTCTACAGCCAGTGCGAGACCACGCAGAACACCGACACCGGCACCGGTGCCAGCCTCTTCGGCTACAGCAAGCTCTACGGCCAGGTCCCCGGAGGGCAGGCCGAGCTGCTGCGGGTGCCGTTCGCCGACACGCTGCCCATCAAGGTGCCGGACGGCCCGCCGGACGACCGGTTCCTGTTCCTCTCCGACGTGCTGCCGACCGCGTGGCAGGCCGTGGAGTACGCCGACGTCGAGGACGGCGGCACGCTCCTGGTGGTCGGCGCCGGACCCATCGGCGACATGGCCGCCCGCATCGGGCTGCACCGCGGGCTGAGGGTCATCGTGGTCGACTCCGTGCGCGAGCGGCTGGCGCGGGTCCACGGCCGCGGTGCCGAGACGATCGACCACTCGCAGGTCGACGGCATCGGCGACCGGGTCCGCGAGCTCACCGACGGCCGCGGCGCCGACGCGGTGATCGACGCCGTCGGCATGGAGGCCCACGGGTCGCCGGTCGCCGAGACCGCGCAGAAGGCGCTCGCCCTGCTCCCCAAGAAGGTGCAGGAGAAGGTCATGCTCACCATGGGCTCCGACCGCCTCGCCGCGCTGATGAGCGCGATCGACGCCGTGCGCCGCGGCGGGACGATCAGCATCTCGGGCGTCTACGGCGCCCCGACCGACCCGCTGCCGATGTTCCAGCTGTTCGACAAGCAGGTCCAGATCCGGATGGGCCAGGCCAACGTGCACCGCTGGAGCGACGACATCCTCCGTCTGCTCGAGCAGGACGAGGACGTGCTGGGCGTCGAGTCGTTCGCGACGCACCACCTGCCGCTGGACGACGCACCCGAGGCCTACCGCAAGTTCCGCGACAAGGAGGACGGCATGGTCAAGGTGGTGTTCCGGCCGTGAGGGTGCCCAAGCCGCGCGGGGCGCTCAGCCAGTGGCTGGGCGCCCGGCTCACCGGTACGGGCACCGCGGGGACCGCGCCCGCCGCCGACTCCCCCGAGGACGAGGCCATCGCGCTGTGGACCCTGCACGAGCTGTCGTACCGCGGCTTCGAGGACGCGGACGACCGTGCCGAGTGGGACCCTGAGGTCCTGCACGTGCGGCACGGGCTCGAGGTGGCGCTGGAGGACCGGCTGCGGCAGCGCTGGGCGGACGCCGCACCGGCCGACCTGCCGGCGGAGGTCCCGGCGGCGCTGGCCGCGCTGGTCGATGCCGACGACGGGCCCTCGCTGGCGACGTACGTCCGGCGCGAGGCCGACCGCGACCAGGTGCTCGAGCTGCTGCGCCAGCGCTCGGTCTACCACCTCAAGGAGTCCGACCCGTCGGCCTTCGTGGTGCCGCGCCTGCCCGTGCGGGCCAAGGCCGCGCTCATGGAGCTGCAGTACGACGAGTACGGCGACGGCGACCCCAACCGGCTGCACGCCCACCTGTTCGCCCGCGGCCTCGAGGCCGTCGGGCTGCGGCCCGAGTACGGCGCCTACGTCGACGACGCGATCACCGAGAACCTCGAGATGAACAACGCGGGCTCGCTCTTCGGCCTCCACCGCCGGCTCCGGGGCGCGGCGATGGGCCACCTCGCCGCCTTCGAGATGACCAGCTCGATCCCCTCGCGCAAGATGGTGCAGGGCCTCGAGCGGCTCGAGATGGGCGGCCCGATGGCGGCCTACTACGACGAGCACGTCGAGGCCGACGCCATCCACGAGCAGCTCGCCGCGCACGACATCTGCGGCACCCTCGCCGAGGACGAGCCCGATCAGGCGGCCGACATCCTCTTCGGCGCGTGGACCTGCCTCGACGTGGAGGCGCGCTTCGCGACCGCGGTGCTGAGGTCGTGGGGGGTCTCCCCGCAGTGAGGGACCGCGACTTCGACCACCCCGAGGTGGTGCTCTGCAAGGACGGGCCGATGCTGCTGCGCGGCGCCACGTCCGTCCAGGACGCCGACGGCACCGTCCACCCGGTCCAGCGCCCCGTCGTGGCGCTGTGCCGCTGCGAGAAGTCCAGCCGGCTGCCGTGGTGCGACGGGACGCACAAGGTGATCCCGAAGGCCTGACCACGTAGACGCGCGGACACAACTGCGGTCGCCGCGTGTGTCGGACGCTTGCGGGCGCCGCGCGAGACGACTTCTGTCCGCGCGTCTACGGCCTGTGGATGGTGCGAGCGGCGACCTGGCCCTGCCGCCCATGCTGGGGGCGTGGACGTCGTCACTGTCATCGAGCGCTTGGGCGGTCTCGCCTCACGGGCCGACCTGATCCGCGCGACGTCGCGCGCCGACGTCGACCGGGCGCTCCGCGCCGGCGCCGTCGTGAGCGTCGGGCACGGCCGCTACGCGACGCCCGGGAGCGACCAGGCCGCTGTCCTCGCGTTCCGGCTCAACGGCCACCTCAGCCTCACCAGCGCCGCGGTGCACCACGGCTGGGAGGTGAAGACGGTCCCGGACGTGCCGCACGTGGCCTTCCCGCGCAAGCGCAACGTGGCGCAGCTCGGACGGCGGCAGGTGGTGGTCCATCGCGCCGACCTCGGTCCTGACGACACCTCGGGGATCGCGACGAGCCGCGACGTCACCCTGCTGCACTGCCTGCGCTCGCTCCCCGACGACGAGGCCCTCACGATCGCGGACTCTGCGCTGCGACACGGTGAGATCGCCACCCTGCGCCGCGTCCTGGCGAGCGTCCGGGGAGCCGGCAGCGCGAAGGTGCGCCGGATCGGGCTCGCTGCGGACGCGCGGGCCGCGAACCCGTTCGAGTCCGTGACGAGGGCGATCTGCCTGCAGGTGCCCGGACTCCACGTGGTGCCGCAGGTGGTGCTGTCGACGGACCACTACTGGGCGCGCCCGGACCTGGTCGACCGCGAGCTGCGCATCGTGGTCGAGTGCGAGTCGTGGGAGTGGCACGGCGACCGGAAGGGCTTCGTCAAGGACGTCCGGCGCTACACGTTGCTGACGGCCGACGGGTGGACGGTGCTCCGCTTCACGTGGGACGACGTCATGCTGCGCCCGGCGTGGGTGCGCGCGGTGCTCGCTCAGGTCGTCGCACGAGCAGTGGGAGACGCGCGGACAGAAGTCGCCGACGCCTGGCCGGCCGCCGCCTGAGCGGAGGTCGCGACACGACTTCTGTCCGCGCGTCTACGCGCGGTCGATCCGGGCCAGCACGCCGCGGACGTGCTGGCGTACCTCCACCATCGCGAGCCGTCCCTCGGCGACGCACGGCTCCTCGCGCAGCAGGTCGGTCTGCGCGCGGGTGCCGACCTGGAGCACGGCGGACCCGCCGGGCGCGAGGTGCCGGTCGATGACCTCGAGGCAGGCACGGGCGACGTCGAGCCCGTCGTCGCCCCCGTCGATCGCGGTCAGCGGGTCCTGGGGGTAGCGGGTGGTCTGCTCGCGCGGCACCCACGGCGGGTCGGCGATCACCACAGGGAACCGCTCGTCGTCGGCGAGGGCCTCCTCGAGCCGGGACTCGCGGACCTCGACGCGCTCGGCCAGGCCGTTGGCGACGGCGTTGACGCGGGCGTAGTCGCAGGCGACGGGGCTGGCGTCCACGCACACGAGCCTGCGGCCGTTGGCCGCGACGGCGAGCAGGCCGATGTGCCCCGCCCCCGCGCAGAGCTCCAGCACCGTCCCGCCGGGCGTGGTCGCCATCAGGTCGGCCGCCCACGCCGACTGCGCGGCGGTCCACTCGCGCGGGCGGAGCACGCGGTCGTCGAAGGCGATGTCCAGGGACCCCGGTGCGGGCCCGAACTCGATGTGCTCGGTCATGTGCGGCGGAGCCTCCTCGTGCGCTGCTGCCAGATCGCGGCGCGGGCGGCGTTGGCGCCGGCCGACCCGTGGACGCCGCCGCCGGGGTGCGCGGAGGCGGAGGCGAGGAACAGGCCGGGTACGCCCGTCGCCGCGCGGCCACGCATGGCGGGCACCGGCCGGAAGACGAGCTCCTGGTGGAGCTGGGACGTGCCGCCGTTGACGGCACCGCCGATGAGGTTGGCGTTGCGCGCCTCGAGCTCGTGCGGCCCCAGCACCCGCCGCTCGAGGACGAGGGAGCCGAACCCCGGCGCGCGCTCCTCGATCCGCGCCTGCATCCGGTCCGCGAACCGCTCGGTGTCGTCACGGTCCCACGCACCCGTGACCTCGCCCGCCGCGTCGGCCCTGGTCATCCCCGGCTGCGGCACGTGGGTGTAGGCCCAGAACGACTCGGTGCCCGCTGGGGAGCGGGTCGGGTCGCTGGTCGTCATCTGACCGGTCAGCAGGAACGGCCGGTCCGGCACGACACCGGACGACACCTGCGAGAGGGTCTGCGTCATCTGCTCGACCGAGTCCGCGACGTGCACCGTCCCCGGCGCGAGGTCGGGCCGGTTGGTCCACGGCACCGGACCGGAGAGCGCCCAGTCCACCTTCACCGTGCCCGGGTCGAGCTCGAAGTCGCGCATCCCGCGCACCACCCGCGCGGGCAGGTGCTCCTGGGCGACGAGCCGGCCGAACAGGTGCGCCGCCGAGACGTCGGCCAGCACCGTGCCCGAGGCGTACGCCCGACCGTCGCGGGTGCGTACGCCCTGCACGCGGCCGTGGTGGACCTGGACCTCGGTGACCTCGGCGTCCGTCACGACCTCGACGCCGCGCGAGCGGCAGCGCGCCACCAGCGCGTCGGTCAGCGACTGGGCCCCGCCGCGCGGGACGGGGAAGCCGACGGTCTGGCCGAGCATCGTCATCAGGACGCCGAAGACGCCGGACCCCGGTGAAGCGAGGGGGAAGTCGGCGTGCCCGGCGTTGCCGGACAGGAGCAGGCCCCCGGCCTCGCCCGAGAAGAGCTCACGCCCGAGGGACGCGACCGGGGTGGCGAGGCGGCGGACCGTGTCGAGGCCGCCCGCCCTGGCGAGCGCAGGCAGGAGCCGGGCGCCCGCGCGCACCGGGGGGAACGGCGTGGTCAGCCCGTCGACCAACGACGGCCCGATCCGGTCCCACGTCGCGCACAGGTCGAGCCACGCGTCGCCGTCACCGGGGCGCAGCGCGTCGAGCCCGGCCGCGGTCGCCGCGCGGTCGCGGTGCAGCACGGCCCACTGGCCGTCGCCGAAGGGGTGACCGAGGACGGCGGGCGCGTGCTCCCACACCAGGCCGTGGTCCTCGAGCCGCAGCGACGCGATCGCGCTCGACGCCACGGCGAGCGGGTAGAAGGCGCTGAAGGTGTCGTGCACGAAGTCCGGGTGCACCTCGCGGTCGCTGCGCACCGCGCCGCCGGGGGTGGCCTGGGCCTCGAGGACCGCGACCTCCCACCCGGCGTCGGCGAGGACGTTGGCCGCGACGAGCCCGTTGGGCCCGGCGCCGACCACGACGGCGGAGTGGGTCACCTGACCCTGCCCTCCACCACGTAGGCGAGGCGCCGCAGCGCCTCGACGTTGCGCAGGTGCAGCTGGGCGTCGCGCAGCGGCTTCGGCACCAGCGTGCCCGGCCCCGCCGTGGCGTCCTCCACGATGGTGACGGTCGTCGTCGTGGTGCTCTCCGGCTCCAGTGAGATCTCGACGTGCGCCTGGCCGGCGGGCCACCCTCGCGCGAGCAGCAGGATCCGCGCGGACTCCTCGACCTCGAGCACCTCGGTGGTGTCGTCGATGAGCAGCGGCCACGAGCCGACGCTGTGGTGCAGGCGCGATCCCACGGCCGGCCAGGTCTCGTCGACGTCGCGCATCCGCGACGCGCCGACGACGAAGAGCGGGTAGAGCCAGCCGTCGGCCAGCACCTCCCAGACCTGCTCGGGCGTCGCGTCGATCGTTCGGCTGGTCGTGCTCATGGGGTCGTCCCCTCCTGGGTCGTCCGGGTGGTTCGGGTGCTCCGGGTGCTCCGGGTGTTCCGCGTGCTCCGGGTGGTCCTGACCCAGTTCCCACCTACCCGCTCGACCAGTCGTGCGCGCTCGAGGTCCTCCAGCCACCCCTGCATCGGCCACTCGCCCCAGCGCTCGTGGAAGAGCCGACCGTTGCGCAGGATGTCGTCGACGTGCTCGACGGGCGGGCTGCTGACCGGGTGGTGCTGGTGGTACGCCCGGGCGGCGCCGACCCAGCCGAGCCCGACGCCGTGGACGACGGCGCTGCGGGCGAAGTCGGTGTCCTCGCCGCCGTAGCCGGTGTAGTCCTCGCAGAACCCGCCCACCCGGGCCCACGCGGCCGGGGAGACCGCGAAGGACAGCGACCAGAAGAGGTCGGGGTCGAGGTCGTCGAGCAGCCGGCCGGGAGCGAGGTCGGGCCGGGCCGGGTGCGGGTCGTCCCAGGCGGCGAGGTCTGCCGGGTCGGCGGGATACCCCTCGGGCGGGGGCGGCGGCAGGTAGGTCACGGGGCCCGACCAGATCCACTGCGGGCGGGCCGCGACCACGTCGGCGTACGCCTCGACGAGCCCGGCCCCCGGCAGGCAGTCCACGTCGAGCAGGACCACGACGTCGGCGCCGGCGTCCAGGACGGTGCGTACGCCGAGGTTGCGCGCCATGGCGAGCGGCAGGCGCCCCTCCCGCCCAGGCCCGACGTGCACGACGCGGCGGCGCAGGCCGCCCTCCTCGCGCTCGACGATGGCGTCGTCGTCCATCGCCACGACGAGGTAGTCGTCAGGCACCCGCGTGCCACCGGCCAGGGTGCGGTGCTGGCCGGCGAGGTGGTCGTGGCGGCCGTGGGCGATCGTCACGACGGCGACCCGGGTCACGACCGGCACCTCGTCCGGTCGCGCACGTCGAGCACCACCCGGGCGAAGCGCTCGGCCGCATCGCCGTCGCACCAGGCGGTCCACCGCTGCGGGTCGAGCGACGCCGCCCGGCTGAGCACGTACGGCCACTCGTCGGCGTCGGGCCAGGTGCGGCACACGACCGCCGGCCAGTCCTGCTCGAGCACGGCGGCGGTGGTCCGCTGCTCCTGGTGCGGCCGCTCCTGGGGGAGGACCACGGCGGGCCGGCGCGCTGCGGCGGTCTCGGCCAGCGCGTTCTGGCCCGCGTGGGTGACGACGACGTCGGCGGCGGCGAGCACCACCGACGGGTCGTCCACCCAGGTCTCCGGTCCCGCGCCGAGCACGTCCCACTCCCACCCGGGCGTCGACGCGAGGGCCGCCCGTACGGAGGCGGGGGCGACGTCGTGGCCTCCCGTGCCGAGCATGAGGACGACCTTGCGCGCAGCACCGGTCGGTGTCGCGTCGGGGACGTCACGGACCGGGTGGCGCGAGAGCGCGCCGACGCACACGAGCCGCTCGCGCAGCTCCGGCGGGAGGCCGGGTGCCATGCCGTCGGCCTCCGCGGGCCAGAAGCCGACGAGGGCCTCGGCGACACCGAGCCCGAGACGGTGGGGCTCGTCGTCGCGCCGCCCGGGCAGCACGACGCCGATGACCGGGACGCCGTGGAGCCGCACCAGCAGGCTGACCTCGACCGACACGTCGACGACCACGAGGTCGGGCCGGGCCGAGGCGAGCCACGCGGAGATCGCGGACGTGCGCTCGCGGAGGCCGTCGTGGTGCAGCGGTGCCCAGTGCAGGTGGTCGTGGGCGGTCCGGTCGGGCGCGCGACCGCCGTCGTCGCGGGCGAGCCGGACCCAGTCGCCGGGCCAGCCGCGCGGTGCCTCGAGGCTGGACAGCCCGGTGACCCGGATGCCCTCGCGCGCCAGGCGCTCGGCGAGCACCTGGGCCCGGTGGCGGTGGCCGCTGCCGACGTGGTGGACGTAGTAGCCGACGGACCCCCGAGCGGGTGGCGTCACGCGGCGTCCACCCGCTGTGCGAGCTCGCCGTAGAGACCGAGGTAGCGATCGACCATCGCGTCGGCGCCGCAGGTGGCCACGGCGTACGCCCGCACGTCACCGCGGTCGAGGGCGGCCGCCTCGCGGATCGCGACGGCGAGCGCCTCCACGTCGTCCGGTGCCACCAGCACCCCGGCGCGGGGCGAGACCACCTGGACGAGGCCGCCACGGGCGAAGCCCGCCACCGGGGTGCCGCTCGCCATCGCCTCCGCGGCGACCAGGCCGTACGGCTCGTCCCACACCGGCGTCACGACGGCCACCGAGGCCGACCTCAGGAGCGCGGACAGGTCGGGGCCGGACAGGTGGCCGACGTGCCGGGCGTCGGGCCCGAGGCGCGGGGCGACCTCGCGGGCGAAGTAGTCCTCGTCCTGGACGGGACCGGCCAGCAGGAGGTCCACCCCGGCGCGGCGGCAGGCGTCGATCGCGAGGTGCGGGGCCTTCTCGGGGACGATGCGCCCGGTCCACACGGCGGGGCCGCCGCCGTCCCCGGCGGGCCAGCGCCTCAGGTCGAGGCCGTTGAGCACGACGTCGCTGTCGACCGCGTGGCGCCACGCGTCGGCCGTCCACTGGCTCACCGCGACGAAGCGGGGCGGGCGGGGGCACAGGGCCAGGGCGGACTCGATCAGCGGCAGCGGCGGTGTGTGCAGCGTCGTGAGCACGGGCACGTCGAGCGCCGGCGCCATCGCCACCGGCAGGTGGTGGAGGCTGTTGTTGTGCACCACGTCGTAGTCCTCGGCGCCGGTGCGCGCGAGGGAGAGCATGAGGTCGAGGTAGGCGTGGTGCTCGGCCAGCCACCCCGCGTTGGGCGCGAACTTGTCGGCCATCGCGGCGGCGCTCACCTCCACGGACGCCAGCGGCAGCACGCGCGCGGGCAGCGACGTGTCGGACCCCGGACCGGCGAAGAGGGTGACGTCGTGCCCGCGCTCGGCCAGGCCGCGCACCATCGTGTGGGTCATCGACTCCAGGCCGCCTGCGAAGGGTTCCCGGATGGGGTAGCTGCTCGAGGCGATGAGGCAGATCCTCACCGCACCGCCCTCACGAGCATCTCGTAGAGGCGGTCGTGCGCGCTCGCCAGTGCCGCGCGTTCGCGGCGCCGGTCCTCGACGGTGGGAGGCGGGGCCACGCGACCGGCGTACGCCTCGCGCACCGCCGCGGCCAGGCTCTCCGCGTCGAGGTGCTGCTCGTCGTGGCCGTAGGACAGCACCGTCGCCTGGTCGGCGAAGTAGCCGCACGACGGAGCGATGACCGCGGTCCCGAGGTCGCGGCACGCCTCCAGCCAGCCGCTGTGGGTGCCGAAGCGGTAGGGCAGCACCGACACGTCGAGCGACGCGAGGTAGGCCCACAGCGCGTCGTCGTCGAGGAAGTCGTGGATGCGCAGGTCGATCTCGCCGCGAGCGGCGTGCTCGTGGAGCGCCTCGGACAGCGCGGCGTCGTAGCGCGCCCCGTCGGGGAGCAGCACGTCACGGTGGCCGTTGACCTGCAGGACCGCGTGGGGCAGCTCGCGCAGGGCGTCGACGAGCACGGGCACGAGGGGGTGCGGGTGCATGCCCGCACGCAGGCTCTTCACGTGCAGCCCGACGCGGAACTGCTGGGCGCGCGGGCCGCTGCGGCGCACCCCGCGCATCGCGGCGGCGCGTCGCATCACGTCGAACGGCACCACGTGGGGGTGCGGCAGGACGATGGCCTCGCGACCCCACCGGGACCGGATCTCGTCGGCCGCGCCCCGGGTCAGGGTGATGAGGGCGTCGGCCGCGGGTACCAGCACGTCGAGCTGGCGGTCGTGGAGCTCGCGCTCGGCGTGGTGGGGGTTGCGCAGGTCGTGGACCGTGAACACCAGCGGCTTGCCGCGCCGGCGCAGGTCGTCCACGAGGGCCTGGAGGTCCTCGGGGCTGCGGGCGTCGAAGCCGAAGTGCAGGTGGAACACGTCGAAGTCGTTCGTCGCGGCCCATCCCGGGTCGAGCATCACCGGGGGCCACCAGCGCTGCGTCTGCGCGGCGCCCTCGGGGGTCGGGTCGGGGAGGCGGTGGGGCCCGGAGCCGTCCTCGGGCGCGAGGTGACGGACGTACACGTGTCCCGAGGGGACGGACGCCACCACCAGTCGGCGAGAACGGGCGCGCGGCACCGCCGGTGCGGGCGCGCCAGTCGTCACGTGAGTGGTCACGCGCCCATGTACCCCCGCCCGACGTCCACATGCGCGCCGATCACTCCCTCCCATCCCATGGGCGGTGCCGCGTTGAGACGCGAGCCGTGAGCGGGATAACTTTTGCCTCGACTCCAGAACACGGGTCGCAGGTGCAAGTCCACAAGGATCCTCATTGTCGTCCCATGACTCCTTGGCCGTGTTCGCGGCGCTCGCTGCCAAGCTGCAGCAGGAGCCTGACGAGGCCATCACGTCACTCGCGATCGTCAGCCGGATGCGCGAGCTCGTCCCCGAGGCCGAGCAGGTCAGCCTCACCGTCAGCACGTCGCGCGGCCACAGGACCCTCGCGAGCAGCGGTCCGTCGGCGAGTGAGGCCGACGCGCTGCAGTACGCCCTGGGCGAGGGACCGTGCCTCGAGGTCGCGGGCACCGGCGGCTGGCTGCGCAGCGGTGACGTGGGCGCCGACGGGCGGTACCCCGTCTGGGGGCCGAGGGCCTCGGAGCTCGGGATCGGCTCGGTGCTGGCCGTCGCGGTCACCGACCGCGACGACCCCCTGGGCGCGCTGAGCCTCTACAGCAGCAGGACCGGTGCGTTCGCCGACCGCGACGTCGTCGACACCGCGATCGTCTACGCCGTGCACGCGACCACCGCGCTGTCCTCGGCCCGCCACGCCAGCACGCTGCAGACGGCGGTCAGCTCGAGGCACGTGATCGGGATGGCGCAGGGCATCGCGATGGAGCGCTACGGCATCGACCAGCACCAGAGCTTCGAGCTGCTGCGGAGGCTGTCGTCGACCGCCAACGTCAAGCTGCGCGACGTGGCGCAGCAGATCGTGGAGACGCGCACGATCCCGCACGACCGGTCGGACGAGTCGGACGCCGGTGCGGAGGAGTGGACCGCGGACCCGGCAGGGGACTAGGCCGGCAGGCCGCCCGTCTCGAGGACGTGCTCGGAGACGAGCCCGATCTTGGTGCGGCGGCTGCGGGCCGCGGTCCGCAGGGCGTTGAACGCCGCGACGGCGTCCACCGACTGCTTGGCCATGAGGTAGCCGACCGCCCGCTCGATCACGACGCGGTAGTCGAGGGCGTACTGCAGCTGCTTGGCGAGCTCGCCGGCGGTGTGGGCCTGGAGGGCGGCGCCGAGCGTCGTCGCGACCACCTCGGCGTAGCGACCGAGAGCCGCGACCTCGCTCTCGTCCCAGTCGTGCTGCCCCTCCTTGTAGACGTCGAGCGTGCCGACCGGAACGCCGCCGAGCACGACGGGTGTCCCGAGGACCGCGCGGACGGGGAGGTGCGCCATCGCCGCCGCGAGGACCGGCCACCGCTCGGTCTCGGCGGTGACGTCGCTCGTGGTGACCACCCGCGCCTTCACGAAGGCCTCGGTGCACGGGCCCTCGCCGGCCTCGGCCTCGGTCCGCTCGAGCAACCGGCCCGGCCCGTCGCTGGCCGCGGCGTAGACGAGCATGTCCTGCTCGTCGGCGAGCAGCACGCCGGCCCCGTCGACGTCGAAGAGGTCGACGCACGCCTGCACGACCAGCTCGAGCGCCGTGGTGATGCTCCCGTCGTCGGCCCCGGGGTGGGAGAGCCTGCGCAGGCTGTCGGCGAGGGCCGCGTCGTCGATGCTCACGACACGGGATCCTCTCGCGTCCCCGGCGCCGAGGGCCAGCCCGACGCGGGGAGCTGCGCCTCGAACCTGGCCAGCTCGGCGAGGTCGTCGGGGTCGGCGGTGCCGTCGTGGGTCACGACGAGCACCCGCGCGACCGTACGGATCTTGGTGTTGCTGTCCTGCGAGATGCGCAGCATGGTGCGCCACGCCTGGGCGGTGCTGAGGCCGAAGCGTGCGGACAGCAGCCCGACGGCCATGCCGATGTCGCGCTGCGACTGCATGGCCTCACGGAGCTGCGCGACCTCGTCGCGGAGGTCCTCGGGGCGGGGCCGCGGCCCACCCGGAGACAGGGGTGTCCCAGACATCGTCACCTTTCGCATGACGCAGTCCGCGGACACAGGGCGGAACGGTTCGAGTTGCCGGGTCAGCGTACTGGGACGGACCGACAACCCTCCTCAGGGGTGGGATGCGCGCGTGTGGGCTACAGTCGAGATGACTCAAGCCACCGGGTCGTCGCCCTCCTCACCCAGGAGGTTGCTGTGCCCCAGCCACGTGCGCGGCGCGGTTCGTCCGATCCCTTCGACTTCGAGGGCGTCGGTGACGAGGCGCGCCACTGGTTGGACACCGCCTACGGCGCCAACCTCGGCCTGGGCGGGTCCATGGGGACCGTCCGGCACCGCCGGCTCGACAAGGGCGGAGCGGCGTTCGACCACCTCCGCATCGACTCGCCCATCACCTTCTCCGCCGAGCCCATGCCCGCCATCGTCGTCGTCGACGTGATCGGCGGGGAGATCGAGTACAGCCGGGACCGCCGCACGGACCAGGGCCGGGCCGGTGACACGGTCCTCGCCTCGGGCTGGGGGCAGGCGTTCACCGGCGGCGGCAACGGCTACGAGGTGCGCAACACCAGCATCTCGGTGGACGTCCTGGCCGAGTCGATCCGCGAGATCGACCCCGACATGTCGGAGTCCGACCTGGTCTTCCGCAGCTACGTGCCCGTCTCGCCCGCCGCTGGAGCCCGTTGGCGGGCGACGGTCGACGAGCTGGCGGCGAGCTTCCCCGACATCGGCACGATCGCGCACGGCGAGGCCTCGCGGCTGCTGGGGCACACCCTGCTGCGGACCTTCGCCAACAACGTGGTGGGGGACGCCGCGGGACCGCGTGACCACCGCGACCGGAACGACGCCAGCCAGTCCACGCTCCGGCGCGCGCAGGCCGTCATCGAGGAGCGCTGCCACGACGACCTGTCGCTGGCCGACCTCGCGCAGGCGTGCGGCGTCTCGCCGCGGGCGCTGCAGTACGCCTTCCGCCACCACCTCGACTGCACCCCCCTCGCCTACCTCAAGCAGGTACGCCTCGACCTCGCCCACCAGGCGCTGAGCGACGGGTCGGGCACCAGCGTGAGCGACGTCGCAGCACGGCTCGGCTTCTTCAACCCCGGGCGCTTCGCGGCGGACTACCGGCACGTTTTTCAGGAGAACCCGGGACAGACGTTGACCCGCTCCACCTCCTGACGGGTGGGCCGCGGTTCGTTCTGCGGCTGTCGCACTGGTCTGGACCGTGCGATGGTGGAGGTACATGTTGCTGGAGACCACGGCACGCATGCACCCCGTACCAGAGGAAGCGAGCACGTGGTCACCATGTCGATCGCCCCTGTCATTCCTGTCCTGTCCTCGTCCGCCCCGTCCCTCGAGGGCGACGCGCGGGCCCGTCGTACGGACGACATCGTCCACGACATGCGCGACGCCCGTGGCGGACGCGACGCGGACGACCTCGTCCGCCAGCTCATCGAGACCAACGCCGGGGTCGCCCGGTCCATGGCCGGTCGCTACCGCAACCGCGGCGTCGACCTCGACGACCTCGAGCAGGTGGCCCTGCTCGGCCTGACCAAGGCCGCTCAGCGCTTCGACCCCGACGCCGGCCACGACTTCCTGTCGTTCGCCGTGCCGACGGTGCGCGGAGAGCTCCGTCGCCACTTCCGCGACCGCGGCTGGATGGTGCGCCCGCCCCGCAGGGTCCAGGACCTGCAGGCGCGCATCGCCCAGGCCGAGGAGGCGCTGGAGCGCCGGCTGGGCCGTTCCGCGCGACCCAGCGAGGTGGCCGAGCAGCTCGGCGTGGAGGTCGCCGACGTGGTCGAGGCCCTCGCCGCAGACGGGTGCTTCACCCCGACCTCGCTCGACGCGACCGTCGCCGACGGCACCTCTGCGCTGGGTGACCTGCTGGGCACGGAGGACCGCTCCTTCGACCAGGCCGAGGCGCGGGTCGCACTCGCACCGGTCGTCCGGGCCCTGTCGCGGCGGGACCGGCGCATCGTCGGGCTCCGCTTCTACGACGAGCAGACGCAGCAGGAGATCGCCGACGTGGTGGGCCTGACCCAGGCCCAGGTCTCGCGGGTCCTGACCCGGGTCCTCGCAGAGATGCGCACCGGACTCGGCACGCCGCCGGCCGCCTGAGCCCGCAGGACCTCAGGAGTCGAAGCCGAGCCCGGCCCGGTCGAGCGCCCGGAGGAAGCCGTTGCGCCGTCCCTCGCGGTGGTCGGCGCGGTCGAGCGACCAGCGGGTGAGGTTGATCCCGACCGTTGCGAGCGGCTCGGGCGGGAACGGCAGCGGACGCTCGTGGACCATCCGGAGCCGGGTCCTCGGGGTGGGCGTACCGGCGAGCAGGTCGAGCACCACCTCGCCGGCGAACCGGGTCGCCCCGACCCCGAGCCCCGTGAAGCCGGCCGCGTGGGCGACCCGGCCGCCGTGCGTCGTGCCGTAGAAGGCGGCGAACCGGGTGGAGGTGTCGATGGCGCCTGCCCAGCGGTGGCTGAACCGGATGCCCTCGAGCTGCGGGAACGTCGCGAGGAAGTGCGAGGCGAGCCGGGCGTGGACCTCGGGATCGTCCTCGTGGCGCACGTGCATGCGACCGCCTGCGGGGTAGACGGCGTCGTACCCGCCCCACAGGATCCGGTCGTCGGCCGTGCGCCGCGAGTAGTGGAACTGGTTGGCGAGGTCGCCGAGCCCCTGGCGTCCGACCCACCCGACGGACGCCAGCTGGTCAGCCGAGAGCGGCTCGGTCATCAGCACGTGGTCGTAGACCGGCACGGTCATCAGCCGGTGGCGCCGGACCAGCGAGGGGAACACGCTCGTCGCCAGCACGACCTGTGCGGACGTGACGCGGGCCCGGTCGGTCGCGACCTCGACGCCGGACCCGCTGCGGCGCAGCCCCACCACCCGGGAGTGCTCGTGGACCTCGACCCCGAGCCCGGCCGCCGCGCGGGCGAGGCCCAGGGCGAGCCGGGCGGGGTGGACGAGCGCGGTGTGGTCGCTGAGCGATCCGCCGAGGAAGAGCGGGCTGTCGACCAACGCGCGGGTCTCCGCGGCGTCGAGGACGGTGCCCTCCAGCCAGGCGAGCTGGTGCTCCTCCACCGCGACGGCCAGCTGGCCGGTGCGCTCCCACTGGCAGTCGAGGCCGAGGTCGCGCACGTCGGCCTCGAAGGCGTCGAGATTCTCCTCGCCCAGCGCCTCGAGCAGGTCGTACTCCTCGGGCCAGCGCGAGCGCCCGTTGTCCTCGCCGTGGGTCAGCGACGCCTCGCAGAAGCCGCCGTTGCGTCCGGACGCTGCCCAGCCGACGGTCTGCGCCTCGAGCAGCACCACCCGGCGACCGGGGTCGCGGCGCTTGGCGTGGACGGCCGTCCACAGCCCCAGGTAGCCGCCGCCCACGATCGTGAGGTCGGCGCGGGTGGAGGCCGTCAGGGGCGCGTACGCCGTGGTGGCTCCGACGTCGTCGAGCCAGAAGACGCGCTGCTCGCTGCCCGCCAGCGACTCCTGGACGAGCCGCGGGTCGGGCGCGTGCCGCTCGTACGCCGTCCGGTGAGTCGTCACGACGCCGTCAGCCGGCCGCCGCGGTCAGCGCGTCGTCGAGGATCGCCAGGCCCTCGCGCGCCTCGTCGTCCGTGGTGGTCAGGGGTGGCACCACGTGGATCCGGTTGAAGTTGCTGAACGGCAGCATCCCGCGCTCCTGGCAGCCCTTCACGACCGCCGCCATCTCCGGGCTCGACCCGCCGTAGGGCGCGAGCGGCTCGCGGGTGGACCGGTCGCTGACGAGCTCGACGGCCCAGAAGGCACCGGTGCCGCGCACCTCGCCGATCCAGTCGTGCTTCTCGGCGAGGGCCTGCATGCCGGGACCGATGACCTCGGCGCCGAGCCGGTCGGACCGCCCGACCAGGTCGTCGTCCTCCATCGTCCGGATCGTCGCCACCGCGGCGGCGCAGGCGAGCGGGTGCCCGGAGTACGTCAGCCCGCCGGGGTAGGCGCGGTGCGCGAAGGTGGCGTGGATCGCGTCGCTGATGGCGACGCCGCCAAGCGGCACGTAACCGCTGTTGACGCCCTTGGCGAAGGTCAGCAGGTCAGGCACGCAGGGCTCGTCGAGGACGTCGCCGTGCTCGATCGCGAACCACCGCCCCGACCGGCCGAACCCGGACATGACCTCGTCGGCGATCATCACGATGCCGTGGCGGTCGCAGATCTCGCGGACGCCGGCGAGGTAGCCCGGCGGCGGGACCATGATCCCGGCCGTGCCGGGGATCGCCTCGAGGACGATCGCCGCGATGGTGCCGGGGCCCTCGAGGGCGACGACCTGCTCGAGGTGCTCGAGGGCGCGCTGGCACTCCTCGGCCTCGGTCGTGGCGTGGAAGGCGCTGCGGTAGAGGAACGGACCGAAGAAGTGGACCGTGCCGGTCGAGGCGTGGTCGCTGGCCCACCGGCGGGGGTCGCCGGTCATGTTCACCGCGAGGTGCGTGCCGCCGTGGTAGCTGCGGTAGGTCGTCAGCACCTTGTGGCGCCCGGTGTGCAGGCGCGCCATCCGCACGGCGTGCTCGTTGGCGTCGGCGCCACCGTTGGTGAAGAAGACGTGGTCGAGGTCGCCGGGGGTGTGCTCGGCGATGAGCCTGGCGGCCTCGGAGCGGGTGCCGTTCGCGAAGGCGGGAGCGACGGTGCACAGCGTCGCGGCCTGCTCCTGGATCGCGGCGACGATCCGCGGGTGCTGGTGCCCGAGGTTGGTGAAGACCAGCTGGGAGGTGAAGTCGAGGTAGCGCCTGCCCGCACCGTCCCAGACGTGGCTGCCCTCGGCGCGGCTGATCACCATGGGGCTGATCTCGGCCTGCGCGGACCAGGAGTGGAAGACGTGGGCGCGGTCGAGCTCGTACGCCCGGGCGGCGTCGTGGGTGGTCGCGAGGTCGGAGGTCATCGCGTCGGAGGCCATCACGTCAGTCATTGCGCGGGAACCCCAGCTCGAGGCCGCCCTCGGGGCGGTTGGCCGGGTCGATCCACCGGGTGGTGACGACCTTGCCGCGGGTGAAGAAGTGGACGCCCTCGGTGCCGTGGGCGTGGGTGTCGCCGAAGAGCGAGCGCTTCCAGCCGCCGAAGGAGTAGTAGGCCACCGGGACCGGGACCGGCACGTTGACGCCGATCATGCCGACCTCGACGTCGGCCTCGAAGCGACGTGCGGCCCCGCCGTCGTTGGTGAAGACCGCGGTGCCGTTGCCGTACTGGTTGGCGTTGACGAGCGCGACCGCCTCCTCGTAGGTCCTCACCCGCACGACCGACAGGACGGGGCCGAAGATCTCCTCGGTGTAGATGTCCATGTCGGGCGTGACGTCGTCGAAGAGCGTGGGGCCGAGCCAGAAGCCCTCCTCACCGCCGCGGGCCGCGACGTCGCGGCCGTCGACCACGAGCTTGGCGCCGGCGGCCTCCCCGGAGTCGATGAACGAGCTGACCTTGTCGCGATGGGCCTTCGTGACCAGGGGCCCCATGTCGGCCTCCTTGCCCGACGCGTCCTGGTCCGTCGCGGCGCGGCCGCCGTCGCCGATGAGCAGGGTCCGGGTGCGGTCGGCGATGCGGGCGACCAGCTCGTCGCCGACGGGGTCGACGGCGACGAGCACGCTGATCGCCATGCACCGCTCGCCCGCGCTGCCGTACCCCGCGTTGACGGCCGCGTCGGCCGCCAGGTCGAGGTCGGCGTCGGGCAGCGCCACCATGTGGTTCTTGGCGCCGCCGAGCGCCTGGACGCGCTTGCCGTGCCGACTGGCGGTCTCGTAGACGTACTCCGCGATGGGAGTGGAGCCGACGAAGCTGATCGCCTGGACGTCGGGGCTGGTGAGGAGCGCGTCGACCGCGACCTTGTCCCCGTGCAGGACGTTGAAGACGCCGTCGGGCAGGCCCGCCTCCTGCCACAGCGCGGCCAGCCAGTTGGCGGCGCTCGGGTCCTTCTCGCTCGGCTTGAGGACGACGGCGTTGCCCGCGGCGATCGCGACGGGGAAGAACCACATCGGGACCATCGCCGGGAAGTTGAACGGGCTGATGATCCCGACGACGCCCAGCGGCACCCGCTTGGAGTGCACGTCGATGCCGGTCGAGGCCTCCTCGCTGTGCCCGCCCTTGAGCAGGTGCGACATGCCGCAGGCGAACTCGACGACCTCGAGGCCCCTGGCGATCTCGCCCATGGCGTCGGAGTGCACCTTGCCGTGCTCGGAGGTGATGATCGCGGCGAGCTCGTCCTTGCGCGCGTTGAGCAGCTCGCGGAAGGAGAAGAGGACCTGGGTACGCCGGGCGAGCGAGGTGGTGCCCCAGCCGCGGGCGGCGCGGGACGCGGAGGCGATCACGGCGGCCGCGTCGGCCTCGCTGGCGAGTGCGACCCGCCCGGTCACCTGTCCCGTGGCGGGGTTGGTCACGTCGGCCCAGCCCGTCGGGGAGCCGGTGAGGAGGGCGCCGTCGGCCCAGTGCACGATGTCGCGCTCGTCGGGGGTCGTCATGCGCCCATCCTCCGCGCTCGCCCTCGCCGACGCAGGTGTCGGATCGTAGGCTTTGCCCCGCCGGATCCGACAAAGCGTCGCTAGGCTGCGGACGTGGCGGAGACCGGCGTGACGCTCGGGGAGGCGCTGGCCCTGCCCGCGTTCCGCCGGGCCGCGCCCACGGTCGCGGCCGGTGGCGCCGGGACCGGACGGGCGATCCGCTGGGTGCACGCCACCGAGCGGGTCGACGTCGGCCAGCTCCTGCGTGCCGGCGACCTGCTCCTGACGATGGGCACGGGCCTGCCCGCGGACGACGACGCGGCCGGTCTGGCCGCCTTCGTCGACGCGCTGGCCGACGTCGGCAGCGCGGGCGTGGTCGTCGAGCTCGGCCGCAGGTGGGGGTCCGTGCTGCCCCAGCCCCTCGTGGACGCCTGCGAGCGGCACGACCTCCCGCTGGTGGTCCTCGGCCGGGAGACGCGGTTCGCCACCCTGGCCCAGGAGATCGGGGAACGGGTCGTGGACCAGCAGCTCGCCGAGCTGCGCGAGGCGCAGCGCGTGCACGACACCTTCACCGAGCTCAGCTTCGACCAGGCCGGACCGGTCGAGATCCTCCGCGCCGTGCAGCGTCTCGCCGACGGGCCGGTGGTGGTGGAGAACGCCCAGCACCGGCCGCTCGACTACTTCGCCGGCCCCGACGACAGCGGCGGCTTCCTCGACGGCTGGCCCGCCCGGTCGCGACAGGTCGAGGTCGCCGGACGCACGGGCTGGGACGCCGCCAACGGCTGGCTGGTGACCCGTCTCGGCACGGCCGACCGGGTGTGGGGCCGGCTGGTGATCGGCTCGCCCGACGCGCCGTCGCAGCGCCTCGTGGCCGTCGCGGAGCGAGCGGCCGCCGCGCTCGCCCTGCACCGCCTGCACGACCGGGACCGCGGCACCCTCATGCGACGCACGCACCTCGAGCTGCTCTCCGGCCTGGTCGAGGACCCCGGCTCGGCGGACGTGCAGCGTCGGTGCGAGCTGGCGGGCTTCCCGGTGCGACGGCGTACGTTCGTCGGGCTCGTCGTGCGGCCCCGGATCGGCACCTCGGCGACGGCGGACCTCGACGAGGTGGCGGCGACCGTCGTGCGTGCCGCGCACGGGCTGCGGCTCCCCGCCCTCGTCTGCGAGGTCGAGCGGGACCTGCAGGTGCTGGTCTCCACGGTCCCGTCCGCAGACGCCGAGGACCTCGTCGACCGGCTGGCGGCCCGGGTCCTGCCGCACCACGACGTCGTCGTGGCGGCCGGCGGCGCCGCGACCGAGCGCGCCGGGGTGGCCCGCTCGCTCGCCGAGGCCGGCCAGGTCGTCGACGCCGCCCCGCGGGTGCGCCGCGACACCGACCCCGACGTCCACCGCCTCGCCGACCTCCACCTGCGCGGGCTGCTGGCGCTGCTCGGGGACGACGAGCGGATCCGGCTGTTCGTGGAGCGCGAGCTGGGCCCGCTCGAGCGCCACGACCGGGCCGACGGGTCTCGCACCGACCTCCTCGCCGCGCTGCGGGCGCTGCTGCTGCACCCGGCCAGCAAGACCGAGGCCGCCGCCAGCCTCCACCTGTCGCGGGCGGCGTTCTACGACCGGCTGTCGCGGATCCAGGCCGTCCTGGACGCCGACCTCGACGACCCCGACGTCCGCGTCTCCCTGCACGTGGCGCTCGTCGCCCGCGAGATGGCCGGCGAACTGTCCGACGGCCCGCCGAAGTGACGACAGAACGTCGGCCGGCTGGGCCGCACGCGCTGGGACGATGCTGGGCATGAACCGCGTGCTCGACGTCGCCGCCACCGTGCCGACCGCCCCGCTCGACCCCGGCACGGTCGTCGACGGTGCCCCGGAGGCGGGGTCGCGCGCCCTCGCCGCCGTCGCCGGGGTCGAGGTCGGCGTGTGGGAGATGACGCCCGGCACCGCCACCGACGTCGAGGTCGACGAGGTGTTCGTCGTGCTGTCCGGGTCGGCGACGGTCTCGTTCGACGACGGCGAGCACGTCGACCTCGGCCCCGGCAGCGTCGTACGCCTGCGTGCCGGCGAGGCCACCACGTGGGTCGTGCACGAGACCATCCGCAAGATCTACGTCGCCTGAGAGGCTTCCGAGATGACCACGCAGTCAGACCAGACGATCCGCAACTTCATCGACGGTGAGCTGGTCGAGTCCGCCGCCACCGAGTTCATCGAGCTCGTCGACCCCGTGACCGGTGAGCCCGACGGCCGCTCGCCGATCTCCACCCACGACGAGGTCGACCGGGCGTACGCCGCCGCGGAGCGGGCCTCGGCGTCGTGGAAGCGGCTGACCCCGGGCGCCCGCCAGGCGTACCTCCTCGACCTCGCCGCCGCCGTCGCCGCGCGCCGCGACGAGATCAGCCAGGTGCAGGCGCGCGACACCGGCCAGCCGGTGCGCTACATCGCGAGCGAGGAGGTCGACCAGGGTGTCGACCAGCTCCGCTTCTTCGCCGGCGCGGCCCGGCTGCTGGAGGGCAAGTCGTCGGGGGAGTACCTCGAGGGCCACACCTCCGCGATCCGCCGCGAGCCGATCGGCGTCGTCGGCCAGGTCACGCCGTGGAACTACCCGTTCGCCATGGCGATCTGGAAGATCGCCCCCGCCCTCGCGGCCGGCAACACCGTCGTGCTCAAGCCGAGCGACACCACCCCGCGCTCGACGGTGCTGCTCGCCGAGATCGCCGGCGAGGTCCTGCCGCCCGGCGTGCTCAACGTCGTCAACGGCGACGCCTCCACCGGCCGCTACCTCGTCGAGCACCCGACGCCCGGGCTGGTCGCGATCACCGGCTCGGTGCGCGCGGGCACCGAGGTCGCGCTGTCGGCCGCGAAGTCGCTCAAGCGGGTGCACCTCGAGCTCGGCGGCAAGGCGCCCGTGGTCGTGATGCCCGACGCCGACCTGCCCCGAGCCGCCGAGATGATCGCCGCGGCGGCCTACTTCAACGCCGGCCAGGACTGCACCGCCGCCACGCGCGTCATCGCCCACAGCAGCGTCCACGACGAGCTCGTCGAGCTGCTCGTGAAGGCGGCCGAGGCCACGCCGCCCGGGCCGCCGTCGGACGACTCCGCGGAGTACGGGCCGCTCAACAACGCCGGCCACCTCGCGAAGGTCGAGGCGTTCCTCACCGACCTGCCCGCGCACGCCACGGTCCGTACGGGCGGCGCCCGGCACGGTGAGCAGGGGTTCTTCTTCCAGCCGACCGTCGTCACGGGCGTACGCCAGGACGACCGCATCGTGCAGGAGGAGGTCTTCGGACCGGTGCTCACCGTGCAGTCCTTCGACGAGGAGCCCGACGCCGTCGCGATGGCCAACGGCGTGCCGTACGGCCTCGCCGCCAGCGTGTGGACCCGCGACGTCGGCATCGCCGACCGGCTCACCCGCGAGCTCGACTTCGGCTGCGTGTGGGTCAACACGCACATCCCCTTCGTCTCCGAGATGCCGCACGGCGGATTCGGGGCCTCGGGCTACGGCAAGGACCTCTCGGGCTACGGGTTCGACGACTACACGCGCATCAAGCATGTGATGACCGCGCACTACTGACCCGTCGAGCGGTGCGTGAGACATGTTCTGCGGCTCGGGAACCTGCGTCACTCACCGCCCGGGGCGGACGTCCACCGTGAGCGGTGCGTGGGACACGTTCTGCGGCTCGCGAACGTGCCTCACTCACCGCTCGGGGCTCGGACGTCGTGCACGTGCATCAGGTCGGCGAGCAGCCGGTAGTAGCCGACGAGCGCGACCAGCTCGGTGAGGGCGGCGGCCCCGAGCACGTCGACCAGGACGTCGTGGTCCCGGTCGTCCAGCACCGGGCGGCCGGCGAGCAGCCGGCGGCAGAGGTCGTACGCCGCGTGCTCGGCGCGGTCGGTCGAGGTGAAGCGTTCCTCGGCGAGGGCCTCGAGCTCGTCGTCGGTGAGCCCGACGGAACGGCCGACCTGCTCGTGGGCGTACCGCTCGAACGCACTGTCGGTGGCGGCGGCGACGCAGAGGATCGCGATCTCGCGCACGCGGTCGGTGAGGCCGGTCCGGTAGCGCAGGGCGGCCCCGAGCTCCTGCAGCGGGCCGCCGACGGCGGGGTGGTGCAGCATGATGCCGAACGGCCCGGTCAGCGAGCCGTCGTCGTGCTCGAGGGCGAACAGGCGCGGGCCGCGGGCGCGGGGTCCGCCGACGATGCGCTCGCGCAGGTCGCGCTGCGCGGGGTCGAGGCCGGACGGGAGGAGTCGGGGCAGCCGCACGTGTGTCGTACCTCCGTCGGTCGGGACCTCGTCAGGCGCGGCGGGCGCCGCCGCGGGGAGTCGATCCTCGCTCGGCGAGCTTGCGCTTGGCCACCGGCAGGCCGACGAGGGTCAGGACCTTCCAGAACAGCCAGCCGAGGACGGCGAAGAGGTTGCGCTTGGTATGGGCCACGGATCACTCCAGTCGGTCGGTGGGTGGAGACGGGTCGGGGCCTCCCCGGGAGGAGGCCCCGACCCGGTCATGCGGGACGGATCACTTCTTGAAGGCATCCTTGACGTTCTCGCCGGCCTGCTTCACGTCGGCGGCGGCCTGGTCCTTCTTGCCCTCGGCCTTGAGCTTGTCGTTGTCCGTCGCGTCGCCCACGACCTCCTTCGCCTTGCCGGCGATGTCCTGAGCGGCGTTCTTGGCCTTGTCGGCGATACCCATGGTGATGCTCCTTCCCGTGTGGATTTCCTGACGTTGTGGTCAGACACGGGTTGGTCGTGCGGTCGCGCCGGATCGTCACGCCATTTCTCGCAGGTGTGAGGCAGGTCTCATCCACGACCCATCAGGCATGCTGGCCCCATGCGCTTCACCGAGCACGAGCTGACCGTCGCCGTGACCGTTGCCGCGAAGGTCGTCGCCGGCGGCAGGATCGGGAAGAAGGCCAAGGGGGAGGCCGCCTGGGAGGCGATGTCCAAGCTCGAGCGCTACCACCTGCTCGACGCCGTCGGGGGCCAGGTGCTGCCGGTCCTGCTCGCCCTGCCCGACATCGAGGTCGAGGCCGGCACCCGGCCCACGTTCACCGACGAGCAGATCGCCGCGGCCGTCGAGCAGACGCTCGGCGAGACGGGGGTGGGCAGGCTGCGGCAGAAGGTCGCGGTGGCCGCGCGCGTCACCCTCGTGCGTACGGCCCTCGCCCAGCTCCCCGTGCGGCAGGACCCGGACGCGCTCGTCGTGCCGGACTCGCTCGAGGACCTGTGAGCCACTCCTCAGGTCGCGGGCCGCGGCACGGACCCTGAGGACCGCGCTCAGGAACGGTGCGTACCGTCGAGGGTGATGACTTCCACGATCCGCACCCGTACTGCCCTCGCCTCCCTCGCGGCGGCCGCCCTCCTCGCCCTCTCCGCCTGCGGCGGAGGTTCGGGCTCCGACGGCTCCGATGCGGGGGACGACGCGTCCTCGAGCGCCTCCCCGTCGGCCGACGCCAGCGGCGGCCCGAGCCTCGACGGCATCCCCGACGTCGTCGCCGAGGTGAACGGCGAGGAGGTCACGCGCGACGAGTTCGTCCCGATCTACCAGGCCGGCTTCAAGGCCGCGGAGTCGCAGGCGCAGATGACCGGCGAGGAGCCCGACGAGGACGCGCTGCGCAAGCAGGCGCTCGACGACCTCGTCGACACCGAGCTCCTCTCGCAGGAGGCGGACTCGCGCGGCATCGAGGTCAGCGACGAGGACGTCGACGCCGAGCTCACCGAGCTCGCCGAGCAGAACGGCATGAAGACCTCCGACGAGCTGCTCGAGGCCGTGGCGGCCCAGGGCCTCGACGAGGAGCAGGCCCGCGACCAGGTCGAGACCCAGGTGATGGTCGAGCAGCTCGTGGCCGACGAGAACGGCCCCATCGAGCCGACCGACAAGGAGCTGCGCGCGATCTACGACCAGGCCAAGGCGCAGCAGGCCCAGTCCGGCCAGGAGGGCCAGGACTTCCCGCCGTTCGCCGAGGTCCGCGACCAGATCGTCGACCAGGCCGTCGCCGAGGAGACCGGCAAGGTCGCCCAGGCGATGCTCGAGAAGCTGAAGGCCGACGCGGACATCACGCTCAACCTCTGAGGCTCAGCTCGGCGAGGAAGGCCCCGACCACCTGCTGGAGCTCGGCCGGGCGCTCGACGGCCGGTGCGTGACCGCACCGGCCAAGGACGTGGAGCCGCACGTCGGCGAGGAGCGGCAGGAGCGGCAGCGCCGACTCCGCCAGCGGGGTGACCGGGTCGTCGGCACCGTGCACCAGGAGGACGGGCGCCCGGATGCCGGCGAGCCGGTCGGGGTCCAGGGTCAGGTCCTCGACCCATCGCTCTCGCGGCGGCGGGAAGAGGTGGGCGAACGCCTCCGCGCCCTGCTGCATCGCCTCGGCGCGAGCCGCCACGGCGCGGTCGGTGACGAGGGCGCGGTCGAGGAACAGCCGGCCGAGCATGTCGCGCGCGCCCGCAGGCGTGGGCGGCGCCGCCCAGAGGGCGTCGAGGTCGGGGGACAGGGGGGCGCCCGGTGCGCCCATAGTGCCGATCGCGACGACGTGGGTGACCCGGTCGGGCATGGCCGCGGCGAGGGCGAGCGCGACCGCGCCGCCCATCGAGTGCCCCACCACGGCGTACGACGTGTGCCCGAGGGCGTCCATCAGCGCACCCGCCTGCGCGGTCCAGGTGGCGAGCCCTCCGCGGCTGCCGTCCGGCAGTGGGGTGCGGCCGAAGCCGGCCTGGTCGGGCGCCACGCAGCGGTGCGCGTCCTGCAGCGCCTCCATCGTGACGGACCAGGCCCCGGCACCAGTGGTGCCGGGGCCTGAGCCGTGGAGGAGGAGGACCGCAGGACCGGCGCCGGCCTCGTGGACGTGGACCTGCGAACGGACCCCGCCGACGTCGAGGTCGACGATCCGGCTCACGCCGGACCGGCGCCGACGGACTTGTCGAAGACCTCCATCATGGCCCGGCCGAACCACGGCATGTCGGGCCAGCCGCGGCACGAGACCAGGTTGCCGTCGACGACGTCGGGGGCGTCGACGACGGTGGCGCCGGCGTTCTCCATGTCGCCGGTGATGGGCGGGAAGCACGCGGTGCTCCGGCCCTTGAGCAGGCCGTAGACGGCCGGGACCTGCGCGCCGTGGCACACGAGCGCGATGGGCAGGTCGCGGGCGAAGAAGTGCTCGGTGATGCGGCGGACGTCCGCGTCCGTGCGGATCCACTCGGGGGCGCGCCCGCCGGGGATGATGAGGGCGTCGTACTTCTCGACGTCGACCTCGGCCCAGGTGAGGTCCACGGGCAGCTTGCGCCCGTTCTTCTCGACGTAGGCGTCGCTGTTGGGGTCGAACTCGTGGATCACGAGCTGGATGTCGCGCATCGAGAGCGACGCCACGTCGACGTCCCAGCCGCCCTCCCGCACGCGGTAGTAGGGGTACATGGTGTCGAGCTCTTCGGCGGCATCGCCGGTCATGAGCAGTGCTCTGGGCACGAGAGGTCTCCTTGCTCGGGCGTGGAAGGCATTCGTTTCCGAGAAATCAGATCGGATCTGATTTGGTCGGTGACCAGCATCACCTGAGGGTGGGGACGTCGTCAAGACCCTCGTCCGCGTCGTCCTCCGCGGTCTCGACCACGGTCTCGTCGAAGAGTCGGCGGAACCGGTCGCGCGAGAGCAGGATGTGGTGGCGCATCGCGTACGCGGCGGCGTCCGGGTCGCGCCCGGCGATCGCCTCGAGCACGTCGGCGTGCTCGCCCATCGCGAGGAACGTGACCTCGGAGTGGTAGAGCAGGCGGAACAGGTGCACGTGGGTGTGCAGGCGCGCGAGCGCCTCGCGCACCACCTGGTTGCCGGCCGCGTCGGCGACCAGGTCGTGGAAGGCCGCGTCGCGGAGACCGAAGGCGCCGTAGGAGGGGTGGTGACCCTCGTCCTGGGCCAGGGCAATCATCTCCTCCTGCAGCTTGCGCAGGTGGCTGACCTGCGACGACGTGGCGCGCTCCGCCGCTCGACGCGCGGCTGCGGGCTCCAGGAGCAGGCGGATCTCGACCATGTCCTCGAAGCGTTCGCGCGTGATCTGCGGCGGGATCCGGTAGCCGGCGTGGGGGATCCGGATGACGAGCCCGTCGGCCTCCATCCGGTTGAGCGCGTCGCGGATCGGCGTCTGCGAGACCCGCATCTCGCGAGCCAGCGCGTCGATCGTGACCCGCGAGCCGGGCTCGATGGCGAGCGACATCAGCTGGTCGAGGAGCGTGTCGTAGACCTCGTCGGCCATCCGGCCGCGGCGGCGGTCCACCCGCAGGCCTGCCTGCTCGCTCGTGTGCTCCACGTGGACATCTCCTTCTCGCGACACCGGACCAGACCTGTTGACACGGTCCGGCTTCGTGCTCCATGCTCTCGCATCAATCGGATCGTATATGAAACGGCACGTCCTCGAAACTGCCGCCAGTGAGGGTCCGCACCACACTCCCACGACATCGGAGCCCACATGAGCATGCTCGGCGTCCTGCGCGGTCCGCGCCAGGTCCTCTTCGGGGCCGGACAGCGCCACGCGCTCGGCACGGTGGTCGCATCCCTGGGCTCGCGAGCACTGGTCTGCACCGACGCGCGCTTCGGCGCCACCCCCGAGTACGCCCACCTCGTCGGTCTCCTCGAGCAGGCCGGCGTCACCGTCACCGCCTTCACCGAGGTCGAGCCGGACGTGCCCGTCCACCAGGTGGTGGAGGCCGCCGCGCTCGCCGCCGACGCGCGGCCCGACGTCATCGTCGGCATGGGCGGCGGGAGCTGCCTCGACCTGGCCAAGTCCGTGGCGGTGCTGCTGACCCACGGCGGTGCCCCGGCCGACTACTACGGCGAGCTGCGCGTCCCCGGTCCTGTCCTCCCCGTCGTCGCGCTGCCGACCACGGCCGGCACCGGCTCGGAGGTGACCCCGGTGGCCGTGCTCACCGACCCGGAGCGGGTGAGCAAGGTGGGCATCTCGAGCCCCCACCTGATCCCGCACACCGCGCTGTGCGACCCCGAGCTCACCCTCGGCTGCCCGCCGGCGCTCACCGCCAGCGCGGGTGCCGACGCGCTCTCGCACGCCATCGAGTCGTTCACCGCCGTCCGGCGGGAGGTGACCACCGGCCTGGCCAGCGAGCGGGTCTTCGTCGGCAAGAACGAGCTCACCGACGTCTACGCGCTGCTCGGCATCCGGCTCATCGCCGGCAGCCTCCAGCGTGCCTGGTCCGAGCCCGACGACGTGCCCGCCCGCGAGGCGATGATGCTGGGTGCCACGGCGGGCGGCTTCGCCCTCGGCACCGCCGGCACCGCGGCCGCGCACGCCATCCAGTATCCCGTCGGTGCCCTCACCCACACCCCGCACGGGATCGGGGTCGGGCTGCTGCTGCCCTACGTCATGGAGTTCAACCGTCCCACCCGGATCACCGAGCTCGCGGCGGTGGCGGTCGCGATGGGCGCGCCGGCCACCGGCAGCCCCGAGGACCTCGCCGACGAGGCGATCGACCGCGTGGCCGCCCTGCTCGGCGCCGTCGGGATCCCCGCCACCCTGGCCGAGCTCGGCCTGCCCGAGGACCGGCTGCGCTGGACCGCCGAGCAGGCCGCCGGTGCCGAGCGCCTGGTCGCCAACAACCCGCGACCCCTCGACGTCGACGCGCTCGAGCGCATCGTGCGCGCAGCCTGGTCCGGTGACCGTTCCTCCCTGCGCGACGCCCCGGTCGCTGCTGACCTGACCCCTGCCGGAGGTGTGCGATGACCCTCGTCGACGACGTCCTGCGTCCCGTGGCCGACACGGTCGACGTGCCCACCGACCTGCTCGTGGGCGGTGCCTGGCGTGCCGCGTCCGGCGGTCGCCGTCTCGAGGTCCGCGACCCCGCGACGGACGCCGTGCTCGCGACCGTGGCGGACGCCGACGTCGAGGACGCCACCGCGGCCGTGGACGCCGCCGCCGCGTCGGCCGCCGACTGGGCGGCCACCTCGCCACGGCACCGCGCCGACCTCCTGATGCGGGCCTTCGACCTGATGCGCGCGCGCAGCGAGGAGCTGGCGCTGCTCATCTCGCTGGAGAACGGCAAGTCGCTCGCCGACGCCCGGGGCGAGGTCGCGTACGCCGCCGAGTTCTTCCGCTGGTACGCCGAGGAGGGCGTACGCCTGCGCGGGCAGCTGGGCCAGTCGCCCGGCGGGGCCAACCGGCTGCTCGTCACCTACCTGCCCGTCGGCGTCAGCGTGCTCGTCACCCCCTGGAACTTCCCGGCCGCCATGGCGACCCGCAAGATCGCGCCCGCGCTGGCCGCGGGCTGCACCGCGGTCCTCAAGCCGGCCGCCGAGACGCCTCTGACGGCGCTCGCCGTCGCCGCGATCCTGCGGGAGGTGGGCCTCCCGGACGGCGTCCTCAACGTCGTGACGACCTCCCGCCCCGGTCCGGTCGTCGAGGCGATGCTGACGCACCGCAGCACCCGGATGGTCTCCTTCACCGGGTCGACCGAGGTCGGGCGGGTGCTGCTGCGCACCGCCGCCGACAAGGTCCTGAAGTGCGCGATGGAGCTCGGCGGCAACGCCCCCTTCGTGGTGCTGGAGGACGCCGACGTCGAGGACGCGCTCGAGGGCGCGATGGTCGCCAAGATGCGCAACGGCGGGCAGGCGTGCACGGCCGCCAACCGCTTCTTCGTGCACGACGCGGTCCACGACGAGTTCGTCGCCGGCCTGGTCGAGCGGATGGGCGCCCTGCGGCTCGGCGCGGGCCCCGACCCCGACACCCAGGTCGGCCCGCTGGTCAACGAGCAGGCGGTGGACAAGGTCGACAGCCTGGTCCGCGACGCCGTCGAGCGCGGCGCCCGCGTGCTGCTGGGCGGCAGCCCGGGCGGCGGACCGGGCTGCTTCTACCCCCCGACCGTCCTGGTCGACGTCCCCCACGACGCCCGCGTGCTCCACGAGGAGGTCTTCGGACCCGTGGCGCCCGTCGTCCGCTTCGACTCCGAGGACGAGGTGATGGAGCGCGTCAACGACACCGACCTCGGGCTCGTCAGCTACCTCTACACCCGCGACGTCGGTCGCGGCCTGCGCCTGGCCGAGCGGCTGGAGAGCGGGATGGTCGGCCTGAACCGCGGGCTGGTCTCCGACCCCGCCGCCCCCTTCGGCGGCACCAAGCAGAGCGGGCTCGGCCGCGAGGGCAGCACCGAGGGACTCCTCGAGTTCATGGAGGCCCAGTACGTCGCCACGTCGTGGTGACGACGTCACCACCCACCTGACCGTCCACCCCACCCGAACGACACCCCCACCACCGAGCAGGAAGCAGGAGACAGATGCGGTACCTACAGCGAGCGGGACGAACGTCCCTCCCCGGCAGGCGCGTCCGCCTGGCCACGGCGGCCGTCGTGACGTCCATGGTCCTCGCCGCCTGCGGTGGCGGGGACGGCGACGGCGGCGGTGGCGGCGGCGGTGGCGGCGAGGCCGGTGGCCCCGCGGCACCCGCCACGGTCCCCGAGCTCACCGACGACCCGGTGACCCTCAGCTTCGTGTGGTTCGAGTGGCCGCCGGCGCAGGCGCTGGAGGACTTCGCCAACGCGGAGTACACCAAGGAGCGGCCCAACGTGACCATCGAGGTCAACACGGTGCCCAACGCCAACTGGCACGACGCGATGTTCACCCAGTTCGCCGCGCGTCAGACCGACTTCGACATCGCGATCCTGGACTCGCAGCACATCGGCGAGGCCGTCACCAACGGCAACATCCTCGACATCACCGACTTCGTCAACGAGAACATCGAGGTCGACGCCTACGACCCCTACCTGCTCGCGGCGTACGGCCAGTACCCCCAGGCGGAGACCGGTCAGCGCGACGAGGACGCCAGCCTCTACGGCCTGCCGCTCCTCGGCGACACCTGGACGATGATCTACCGCAAGGACCTGATCGGCGACGAGCCGCCGCAGACCTGGGACGAGATGATCGACGCCGCCCAGACGTGCCAGGACGAGAACCCCGGTGTCAGCGGCCTGGCGTTCCACCAGGCCAACGGCTCCGACGCCGCGGCGGTCACCTACAACACCGTCAACGGTGTCTACGGCGGCAACCTGTGGAACTCCCAGGACAAGCAGATCGAGGGCGTCATCAACGACGAGGCGGGCCAGAAGGCCATGGACGTCCTCGTCAACGAGATGAAGCCGCTCACCGCCAAGGGCTCGGGCAACTGGTTCATCGACGAGGTCAACGCCGCGGTCGCCCAGGGCAAGGCCTGCATCGCGTTCCAGTGGATCGCCGCCGCCGGCGGGCTGGTCGACCCCGAGCAGTCGACGCTCGGCGCGACGGAGGACGAGATCCTCGACAAGCTCGGCTTCGCGACCCTGCCGACCCAGGAGTCCGACGTCGTGCCGCTCGGCGGGATGGGCATGCACATCTCTGCCTACGCCCCCGACGAGCGCATGGCCGAGGCGCTCAACTTCATGAAGTGGTTCGAGCAGGAGGACATCCAGAAGAAGTGGGCCGCGGCGGGCGGCGTTCCGGCGCGCACCGACGCCATCCAGTCGCCGGAGTTCCTCGAGGCCGGGCCGTTCAACCAGGTCTACGCCGACTCGGTGGCCCGGATGCGTGACATGTGGAACGTCCCGGAGTACGCCAAGCTCATCGACATCGAGAACACCAACGTGAACGCGGCGCTCAACGGCGCCAAGGACCCGGAGGAGGCGCTCGACGACATCGCCGCGGAGCAGCAGGGCGTGCTCGACTCCGCAGGCGGCGGCGGGCTGTGAGCTGACCCGATGGCCACCACGATCGACTCCCCGGTGCAGGAGGCCAGTGCGGTGCCTCCTGCGCCGGGGGGTTCCCCCCGCCTGAGCGACCGCGGCCTGGCCGTGGCGTTCATCTCCCCGGCGTTGCTGCTGCTGCTCGGCATGTCGGTGTTCCCGCTGCTGTGGGCGCTCTACCTGTCCTTCACCGACTACTCGGCCACGCGCGACGTGCCCGCGAACTTCATCGGGCTCAGGAACTACACCGACATCCTCACCTCCGACCAGGTCCGCATCCGGGCCCTGACGACCCTGCTGTACGTCGTCGGTGCGGTCGCGCTCCAGACCGTGCTCGGCTTCGCGATCGCCTTCCTGATCTCGCGGCGCACGCGAGGTCGCGGGGCACTGACCACCCTGTTCCTGGTGCCGATGATGCTCTCGCCCGTCGTGGTCGGCCTGTTCTGGAAGTTCATGCTGGACGCACAGTTCGGCGTCATCAACTCGATGCTCGGCTCGCTCGGCTTCGGGCAGGTGGAGTGGCTCACCCGGCAGCGGACGGCGCTGTTCTCGCTGATCGTCGTCGACACCTGGCAGTGGACGCCGTTCATCATGCTCATCGCGCTCGCCGGGCTCACCGCGGTCCCGAACTACCTCTACGAGGCCGCGTCCATCGACCGCGCCTCGGAGTGGTTCCGCTTCCGGCACATCACGCTGCCGATGGTGTGGCCGCTGCTGCTCATCGCCGTCATGTTCCGGGCCATCGAGGCCTTCCGGCTGTTCGACCTCGTCTACATCCTCACCAGCGGAGGCCCAGGGGTCTCCACGGAGACGCTGTCGTTCCACGTCTACAAGGTCGCGTTCCTCGGCTTCAGCACCGGGACCGCGTCGGCCTACGGGATCCTCATGGTTCTCGTGGTCATCGTCCTGGCGCAGTTCTACCTGCGCTACCTCAACAAGCTCAAGGAGGGCTGATGGCCATCTCCATCGACGAGGCGGTGCCCGCCCCGGTCACGGACGACGCGCCCACCGCGCGCCGCCGCGGCGGCACCGCCCGCCGGGTGATCGAGGTGCTGCTGCTCGTCATCATCGCGGTGGCCATGCTGTTCCCGGTCCTGTGGATGCTCGAGACCTCCATCAAGGAGAACCGTGACGTCTACGCGGTGCCGGCGAAGTTCTTCAACTTCGACTTCACCCTCGACCACTACAAGGACGTCTTCGTCGCGCAGGGCGGAGGGCGGTCCGACCTGTCGGGCTCGTTCCTCAACTCGGTGATCGTCGCCGGCGCCTCGACCGTGCTCGCCACGGTGCTCGGCGTGCCGGCCGCGTGGGCGTACTCCCGCTTCACCCTGAAGGCCAAGAAGGACCAGCTGTTCTTCATCCTGTCGACCCGCTTCATGCCGCCCGTGGTCGTGGTGATCCCGATCTTCCTGATGTACCGCGAGCTGGGCCTCATCGACAGCAAGCTCGGCCTCGTCCTCATCTACGCCGCCTTCAACGTGCCCTTCACGATCTGGATGATGAAGGGGTTCGTCGACGAGGTGCCGGCGGAGTACGAGGACGCGGCGATGCTCGACGGCTACACCCGCCTCCAGGCGTTCAGGAAGTTCACCCTGCCCCTGCTGGTGCCGGGGATCGCCGCCACGGCGGTCTTCGCCCTCATCTTCTCCTGGAACGAGTTCGTGTTCGCCATCTTCCTCACCTCCAGCCAGGAGGTCCGCACGGCGCCTCCCGCCATCGCCGGGCTCATCGGCGGCACGACCGTGGACTGGGGCCTCGTCGCCGCGTCCGCGGTGGTCTTCGCCCTCCCCGTCCTCGTCTTCGCCTACCTGGTCCGCAAGCACCTCGTCGCCGGCGTGACCCTCGGGGCGGTGCGTCGCTGATGGCCGGGATCGAGGTCACCTCGCTGCACAAGCGCTACCCCGACGGGACCGTCGCCGTCGAGCATGTCGACCTGTCCATCGGGGACGGGGAGCTGTTCGTGATGCTCGGCCCGTCCGGGTGCGGGAAGACCACCACGCTGCGAGCGATGGCGGGCCTGGAGCGCCAGACCTCCGGCGACATCCGGATCGGGACCACGCTGGTCAACGACCTGGCGCCGGCCGAGCGCGACATCGCGATGGTCTTCCAGTTCTACGCCCTCTACCCGCACCTGCGGACCCGGGACAACCTCGCCTTCCCGCTGCGGGCCGAGGGCCTGCCGGAGAAGGAGGTCCGCGAGCGGGTCGCCGAGGCGTCCCGGATGATGCAGCTCGACCCGCTGCTCGACCGGCGCCCGCACCGGCTCTCCGGCGGCGAGCAGCAGCGCGTCGCGCTGGCGCGGGCGCTGGTGCGCCGGCCGCGCGCGTTCCTCATGGACGAGCCGCTGACCAACCTCGACGCCGAGCTGCGCGCCGACACGCGCACCGAGATCAAGCACCTGCAGGCGGAGCTCGGCACGACGATGGTCTACGTCACCCACGACCAGGTCGAGGCGATGTCGCTCGGGCACCGCATCGCGATCCTCAACAAGGGCCGCGTCGAGCAGGTCGGGACACCGCTCGAGGTGTACGACCGGCCGGCCAGCCTCTTCTGCGCCTCCTTCATCGGCTCCCCGCCGATGAACCTCATCCCGGTCGAGCTCGCCGAGCACGGCCTGCGCGGGGCGGGCGGGCTGGTCCTGGCGCCCCCGCCGGGCCTCCCGCGCGACCGAGCGCTCGTCGCGGGCGTACGCCCCGAGGCGCTCGAGGTGACCGCGCCCGGCGCGGACGCCACGGTCCCCGCCCGCGTGGTCTCCGCGGAGGCGCTCGGCGACGAGATCATCTACGTCGTCGACCACGGCGGTGCCACGGACGTCCGGGTGCGGATGCCACCCACCGCCCGCTTCGAGACCGACGCCCACGTCGGGCTCCGCCACTCCGGTGCCACGCCACCGGTCTACGACACGACCACGGAAGAGCTGGTGGCCTGATGGGAACGGTGCAGGCGCGCGGGTTGCGCAAGGCGTTCGGTGACGTCCAGGCGCTCGACGGCGTGGACCTCGACGTGCCCGACGGCTCGTTCTTCGTGGTCCTCGGCCCGTCAGGCGCGGGCAAGACGACGACCCTGCGCGCGATCGCGGGCCTCGAACAGCTCGACGAGGGGTCGGTGCACCTCGATGGCCGCGACGCGACGGCGGACACGCCGGCCGCGCGCGACCTGGCGATGGTGTTCCAGAGCTACGCGCTCTACCCGCGGCGCACGGCGTACGAGAACATCGCCTCGCCGCTGCGCGCCCGCAAGGCGTCCGCGGACGAGATCTCGACCGCCGTCGCGGAGGTGTCGTCGCTGCTGCACATCGAACGACTCCTGCAGCGTCGCCCGGCCCAGATGTCGGGCGGCGAGCAGCAGCGCGTCGCGCTGGCGCGTGCGCTCGTGCGGCGCCCGCGTGCGTTCCTCATGGACGAGCCGCTGACCAACCTCGACCTCAAGCTCCGCGTCGAGATGCGCACGGAGCTGACCCGCATCCACCGCAGCCTCGGCGGGACCTTCGTCTACGTCACCAACGACCAGGTGGAGGCGCTGTCGATGGCGGACCAGGTCGCGGTGCTGCGCGAGGGCAGGGTGCAGCAGGTCGGCACGCCGACGGACGTCTACGAGCGACCGGCCAACCAGTGGGTCGCCGGCTTCGTCGGCAGCCCGCGGATCAGCCTCCTGGCCTGCCGCGCCGAGGGCGACCGGCTCGTCGGCGAGCAGGGCTGGTCGCTGCCGCGGCCGCGCTGGACCACGGCGGAGGACGGCAGGCCGCTGCTCCTCGGCCTGCGCGCGGAGGACGTCTCGGTCGAGACCCGCGGCACGGCCGCGCTCCCGGGCGAGGTCTACGGCCTCGAGCCGCTCGGGGACCGCACGGTCGTTGACGTCAAGGTCGGCTCCGAGATGCTGAAGGTCAAGGCCCGCCCGACCGTGGCGGGCGTGCCCGGCGAACGGGTCGAGGTCGCCGTCGACCTGGACCGGGCGCACATCTTCGACGCCGACACCGGTCTCGCGCTGTCCACCGCGGGCCGCTAGCAGGGACCCGGCGCCGGCGCCCCCGATCAGCTCCCGATCAGCTCCGCGACGGCGGCGGCCAGCTCGGTGCGGTTGAAGGGCTTCGGCAGGAAGTGCGGGTGCTGGCGGCCGACGTCGAGGTCGCCCGACATCAGCAGCACGCGGGCCGAGGGGCGCAGGGCGCGCAGCTGCACGGCCACCTCGAGCCCGGTCATGCGCGGCATGTGGTGGTCGAGCAGGATCAGGTCGAACTCGTCCTCGGTCGCCCTGGCCAGGGCCTCGGCCCCGTTGCCGGCGGTCGCCACGTCGTGGCCCGCGCGCTCCAGCACGTATGCGATGAAGTCACGGATGTCCTCGTCGTCGTCGGAGACGAGGAAGCGGTTCGACATGGTCCGAGTCTCCTCCACGGGGCGCCCGGATGGACAGCAGACCGGTGAAAACGTCGTCGGATCGTGAGGCTCGGGGCCGCGCATTTGTACGCTTGCGCGCATGACCTCGCCCCTCACCCCCGGGGCACCACTCCGGCCGGCGGTCGCAGGGGCGTTCGCCCTGGCGTACGTCGCCCTCACGGTGCTCGGCCGGCTCACGGTCGTCGAGGGCAGGACGGTCAGCCTGATCTTCCCGGCGGCGGGCGTCGCGACGCTGTGGTACCTCGCCGAGGCGCGGGGGCTGGAGTGGCGGGTGCTGCTGCCGCTCGGTGCCGCGCACGCGCTCGGTCTCCGGCTCACCGACGCGACGCCGCTGCTCATGCTCTTCGGCTCGCTGTCGATCATCGTGCAGACCCTGGTGCTGGGCGTCCTGATGCGCCGGTGGTGCCCCACCGTCCTGGGCGCGGGTGGGACGGGCAGCCTGCGCGAGCCCCGCGTCCTCCTGGTCGGCACGGCGGCCACCGCCGCCGGCTGCTCGGTGGGCGCCGCCATCGGGACGGTCGGTGTCGCACTGAGCTCGGGCGACGCGGACGTCTGGACCGCCATCGCGTGGTACGCCCGCCACGTCGCCGGCATCGTCGCCGTCGGCGGGGTCGGACACCTCGCGTGGGAGTGGCGCACCCAGCCCATCCCGGCCCGCACCCACGGCGGGTCGCGCACCGAGCTCGTCGTCCTGTGGGTGGTGTCGCTGGTGACCACCGCGATCATCTTCGTCCAGCCCCTGCCGCTGGAGTTCCTCGTCGTCACCCTCAGCGTCTGGGCGGCGTCCCGGTTCCGCTCGTTCCCGGCCGCCGTGCTCTGCCTCGCCATCGGCATCATCGGGCTGATCCTCACGCTGCGCGGCTTCGGGGCGTTCGCCGACCTCACCGACCCGCTGGTGGGCGCCCTGGTGAGCCAGGTGTTCGTCGTGACCGTGCTGATGGTGGGCCTCGCGGTGGGCGCCCTGGGTGACCGGATCGACGAGCTCTACCACGACGCCCGGCGCTCGCAGGAGTACGCCGCCGAGCAGGCACACCTGCTCGCCGAGATGACGGAGAGCATGGGGGAGGGGCTCGTCGTCCTCGACGGCCACGGTCGCGTGGACCGCAGCAACGCGGCGAGCCGGCGCCTCGCCCACCGGGTCAGCCTCGGTGCGCCCGACGACGAGGCGCTCGCCCGCCTCGTCGACCTCGTCCTGCATCCCGCGGCCCACAACACCGGGTCGGCGCGCGCCGAGCTCGGCGTGGGTGACGTCGTCATCCCGCTGGACAGCAGCGAGGAGATCGTCCTCGCGGTGACCCGGACCGCGCTGGACGGCGGCGGTGCGGACGGCGACCCGCACGTCCTGCTCGTGCTGCGTGAGGTGACCGACCACCGGTCCGGCCTGCGTCCGATGGCGTCCTTCGCCTCGACCGCCGCGCACGACCTGCGCGGCCCGCTCACGGCCGTACGCTCGTGGCTGTCGCTGGCCGTCGAGGACGTCGACCCGCACTCGGCCGCACTCGTCCCGCTGCGCCGTGCGGAGCGGGCCTCCGAGCAGATGGGCGACCTGATCGGCGACCTGCTCACCCACGCCCTCGCCGAGTCGGGCGAGCTCGTCGTCGCGGACGTGCCGCTCGGCGGGGAGGGCGGCGTCCTCGCCCAGACCGCCGACCTGCTCGGGCCCGACGACCGGCTCGAGGCCCCCGGCGACCTGCCGGTCGTCCGGGCCGACCCCGTCGCCATGCGCCAGCTCTTCGGTAACCTCGTCGGCAACGCGGTGAAGTACGCCCGGCCGGGCCAGCCCGCGCACGTCCAGGTCCGCGCGCAGCGCAAGGGATCCCGTGTGGTCGTCGAGATCCAGGACGACGGGGTGGGCGTGGAGGAGGAGGAGCGCTCGCTGATCTTCCAGCGCTTCCACCGCAGCGGGGCCGTACGCGCCCACTTCCGCGGCACCGGCATGGGACTGTCGATCTGCCAGACCATCGTCACCCGGCACGGCGGCACCATCGAGTGCCTCGCCGTGCCGCCGGGCACCGGGTCGGTGTTCCGCTTCGACCTGCCCGCGGCCGACTAGCTCACTCGACGGTCCGGGGGTTGTCAGGCTCTCGCTGAGGTTGTCGGCCTGTGCAACGCCTGACAACGTCAGTGATCCCCGGTCAGCCGGGGATCACTGACGAGGCCCCCCGCGCGGCTCCGGCGCCCGGGCGACAGGCTCAGACGTTGCGGCGGTACTGCCCGCCCACCTCGAAGAAGGCCTCGGTCACCTGCTGGAGGGAGCACACCCGCGCGGCGTCCATCAGGACCGCGAAGACGTTCTCCCCGGACACCGCGGCGTCCTTGAGCCGCGACAGCGCCTGCTGGGCCTCGGCGCCGTGCTCGGCCTGGAAGGCCCGCACCCGGGCGAGCTGCGACTCCTTCTCGGTCTCCGTCGCCCTCGCCAGCTCGATCTCCTGCGGCTGGGCGTCGCCGGCCGTCTCCTTGAGGAAGGTGTTCACGCCGATGATCGGCAGCGAGCCGTCGTGCTTGCGGTGCTCGTAGAGCATCGACTCGTCCTGGATCCGGCCCCGCTGGTAGCCGGTCTCCATCGCGCCGAGGACGCCGCCGCGCTCGTTGATCCGGTCGAACTCGTCGAGCACGGCCGCCTCGACCAGGTCGGTGAGGTCGTCGATGACGTACGAGCCCTGGAGGGGGTTCTCGTTCATCGCCAGGCCCCACTCGCGGTTGATGATCAGCTGGATCGCCAGCGCGCGGCGCACCGACTCCTCGGTGGGGGTGGTGACGGCCTCGTCGTAGGCGTTGGTGTGGAGGCTGTTGGCATTGTCGTAGATCGCGATGAGCGCCTGGAGCGTGGTGCGGATGTCGTTGAAGTCCATCTCCTGCGCGTGCAGCGATCGGCCGCTCGTCTGGACGTGGTACTTCAGCTTCTGCGAGCGCTCGGAGGCGCCGTACTTCTCCTTCATCGTGACCGCCCAGATCCGGCGGGCCACGCGACCCAGGACGCTGTACTCCGGGTCCATGCCGTTGGAGAAGAAGAAGGACAGGTTGGGCGCGAAGTCGTCGATGTCCATGCCGCGCGCGAGGTAGGCCTCGACGTAGGTGAAGCCGTTGGCGAGGGTGAACGCGAGCTGGCTGATGGGGTTCGCCCCGGCCTCGGCGATGTGGTAGCCGGAGATCGAGACCGAGTAGAAGTTGCGGACCTGGTGCTGGATGAACCACTCCTGGATGTCCGCCATCATGCGCAGGCTGAACTCGGTGGAGAACAGGCAGGTGTTCTGGCCCTGGTCCTCCTTGAGGATGTCGGCCTGCACGGTGCCGCGGACGTTGGCGAGGGCGTACGCCGCGAGCTGCTCGCGCTCCTCGTCGCCCGGCTCGCGCCCCTCCCGCTCGCGGAAGGCGTCGACCTGCTGGTCGATGGCGGTGTTGAGGAAGAAGGCCAGCACGGTCGGGGCGGGACCGTTGATCGTCATGCTGACGCTGGTCGTCGGCGCGACGAGGTCGAAGCCGCCGTAGAGCACCTTCATGTCGTCGAGCGTCGCCACGCTGACGCCCGAGGTGCCGACCTTGCCGTAGACGTCGGGGCGCGGGTCGGGGTCGCGGCCGTAGAGGGTCACGGAGTCGAACGCGGTCGACAGGCGAGTGGCGTCGTTGCCGTCGGAGAGGATCTTGAAGCGGCGGTTGGTGCGCGCGGGGTCGCCCTCGCCGGCGAACATGCGCGCCGGGTCCTCGTTGTCGCGCTTGAACGGGAAGACGCCGGCGGTGAAGGGGAAGTAGCCGGGGAGGTTCTCGTTGCGCCAGAAGCGGACGAGCTCGCCGTGGTCGGTGAAGCGCGGCAGCGAGACCCGGGGGATCTTGTTGCCGCTGAGGGACTCCCGGGTCAGCCTGGTCGTGATCTCGCGGTCGCGCACCTTCACGGTCTGCTCGTCGCCGGAGTAGGACTCGACCACGGCCGGCCAGGCGGCGATCTGGTCGGCGACCTCGTGCGGCACGTCCTTGCGGGCCGCCTCGAGCAGGGCCTCGACCCCGGCGGTCGGGTCCTCGAGCTCCGCGGCGACCGCCTCGATCCGCTGCAGCCGGGTCGCCGCGGCGACCAGCTCGGACGTACGCGCGTGGTAGCCGCGCACGGTCTCGGTGATCTCGCTGAGATAGCGCACCCGGTCGGCGGGGACGACCTGACGGATGCCGGAGGAGTGGCGTACGTCGACGTGCGGCAGCGTCCCCTCGGTGACGGGCAGTCCCGCCCCGGCGAGCTCGGCGCGCAGGTGCTGGTAGAGGGCGGTGACGCCGTCGTCGTTGAAGGTCGCGGCGCTGGTGCCGAAGACGGGCATGTCCTCGGGACGCTTGCCGAAGGCCTCGCGGTTGCGGACGAGCTGGCGACCGACGTCGCGCAGCGCGTCCTTGGCGCCGCGGCGCTCGAACTTGTTGATTGCGACGCTGTCGGCGAAGTCGAGCATGTCGATCTTCTCCAGCTGCGAGGCGGCGCCGAACTCCGGCGTCATCACGTAGAGCGAGTGGTCGACGAGGGGCACGATGCCGGCGTCACCCTGGCCGATGCCGGGCGTCTCGATGATCACCAGGTCGTGGCCGGCGGCCTTCATCACGTCGATCACGTCCGGGAGGTGGTCGGGCACCTCGTGCGCGCCGCGGGTGGCCAGCGAGCGGAAGAAGACGCGGTCTCCGTCCAGGGAGTTCGCGCGGATCCGGTCGCCGAGCAGCGCGCCGCCACCCTTGCGGCGGGTCGGGTCGACGGCGATCACGGCGATCTTGAGCTTGTCCTGCTGGTCGGTGCGGAAGCGGCGCACGACCTCGTCGGTGAGCGACGACTTGCCGGAGCCGCCGGTGCCGGTGATGCCGAGGACGGGCACCACCCGCCGCTTCGCCGCGGCCCGCAGCTCGGCGAGCGTCGCCTCGTCGAGGCGGCCCTCCTCCGCGCCGGTGATGGCGCGGGCGACGGCGAACCGGTCACCGGTGAGGACCTGCTCGGCCGTGACGGCCCGGTCGGCCCACAGGTCGATGTCGCAGTCGGCGACGACGGAGTTGATCATCCCGACCAGGCCCATCTTCTGCCCGTCCTCGGGGGAGAAGATCGTGACGCCGGACTCGCGCAGCCGGGTGATCTCGGACGGCACGATGACGCCGCCGCCACCGCCCACGACGCGCACGTGGCCCGCGCCGGCCGCCCGCAGCGACTCCACGAGGTACTCGAAGTACTCGACGTGGCCGCCCTGGTAGGACGAGACCGCGACGCCCTGCACGTCCTCCTCCAGCGCGGCGTCGACGACCTCCTGCACGGAGCGGTTGTGACCCAGGTGGATGACCTCGCAGCCCTGGCTCATGAAGATCCGCCGCATGATGTTGATCGACGCGTCATGGCCGTCGAAGAGCGCGGACGCCGTGACGAGGCGGATGGGGTGCGTGGGGGTGTGCAGGTCGGCCATGAGCCGATAGTAGGACATCCTACTAATTACTCGCGAGTCATGTCTGGAGTCACCGGATATCCGGGGACCGCCGGGGTTGCAGGTGGAGATCTCGACCTCGAAGCACGGAACCCGGGTGCGAACCCCGGCGTACGCCTCACGCGTCGCCGAGCCCCGCCCGCAGGCCGGTGAGCCGCTCGGTCAGGTCGATCACCTGCGGCCCCGGCAGCCCGGGCGCCTCGAAGACCTCGCCGTTGAGGGCGGCCGTCGCCTCCTCGACCGCCTCGCGGCCGGCGTCGGTGAGCACCGCGCGGACGACCCGCTTGTCCTCGTCGCTGCGCACCCGCTCGACGTAGCCCTGCGCCACCAGCCGGTCCACCGCGCTGGTCACGCTGGTGGGGTGCACCTGCAGGAGCGAGCCGAGCCGCGACATGGGCATCGCGGCCTCGCGGGTGAACGACAGCAGCCGCAGCACCTCGTAGCGCGCGAACGTCAGCCCGCGCGGTCGCAGCACGCCGTCGATGCGCTCCATGAGCAGCTGCTGCGCGCGTACGAGCGAGGTCACCATCGCCATCCCGTCGGCCGCGTCGCCCCAGCCGTGGGCGACCCACTGCCGGTGGGCCTCGCTGATCGGGTCGCGCGTCATGGGAGTGGAGGCTATCGAGACAGGCCGGTGAGGAGTGCGTGCGCCTCGACCATCGCCGGGCCGTACCAGGTCAGCAGCCGCCCCGACACGAGCCGCGTCGGGGTCGCCAGGGCCTCCGGGCCGTCGTCGGCGGTGAAGACGTAGGGCTCGTCCGGCAGCAGCACGACGTCCGCCCCGGCCGCGTCGATCGCGTCGGGCGTGACCGTGGGGTAGCGCCCGTCGCCGTCCGCGAGCACGTTGCTCAGCCCCGCCCGGGCGAGCAGGTCGTCGGTGTAGGTGGGCGAGCCGACGACCATCCACGGGTCGCGCCAGATCGGCACCGCGACCCGGAGGCGGGGCACGGCAGGTGTCGACCAGAGGTCGCGCGCCTCCACCAGCCAGGGCGGGTCGGCCAGGCCGAGCGCCGTGCCGAAGAGCCGCGACATCGAGTCCAGGGCCTGCTCGACGGTCTCGATCCGGGTGACCCAGACGTTGACGCCGGCGTCGCGGAGCCGGCGTACGTCCAGCTCCCGGTTCTCCTCCTGGTTGGCCACGACGAGGTCCGGCGCCAGGGCGTGGACGGCGGCGAGGTCGGGGTTCTTGGTGCCCCGCACCCGGTCCACGGCCAGGTCCGCGGGGTGGGTGCACCAGTCCGTGGCGCCGACGAGGCGCTCGGGTGCGGACGTCGCCAGCGCCTCGGTCAGGGACGGCACGAGGGACACGACCCGGCGGCCCGGTCCGGTGAGGGGTACGTCGGCGCCCAGGTCGTCGGTCGGCATGCCCGCGACCCTAGGGCCTCACCCCACCCGGGCCGGGACCTTCCCCGCGGCCCCGTCCTCGCCCTTCTCCTCGTCCTCGCCGGCCGGGGCCCCGGCAGCGGGCGCCGAGGCGCGCCGCGGGAGCGCGACCCCCACCAGCACGCCGAGGAGCAGCACCAGGGCGGACCGGATCCACTGGAAGCCGCCGGGACCGGCCGTGCCCTGCCCGACGTCCACGGCGAACCTGCCCGACGAGATCGGCCGGCCACCCGCTCGGAACTCCACGTCGAGCGTGTACGCCCCGGCCACCGGGTAGGCCACGTCGAGCTTCGACTCGTTGGTCGCCAGCATCGGCACGACCTGCTCCTCGAGCAGGTCCGAGCCGCGCAGCGTGGTCGACCGGTCCTTGTCGCGCGCGTGGACCTCGACGGCGACCTCGTCGTAGGGGATGGGCGCGCCCAGCAGGTCGTAGAGGCGCAGGTTGTGCTCGATGTCGAGGCCCGACACGGGGGCGTGGGTGTTGAAGGTGAGGAGCAGCAGGTTGGACCCGTCGACGTACTTCATGTCGTACGACCCACCGTGGGCCTGCACGGGCCCCACGCCCGCCCCGGCGAGCAGGAGCGTCCCGAGGACCACTGCCACCCGGCGCAGCAGGGCGCCCGTCCCGCGGCTCATCCCGGCCCTCATCCTGGTCCTCATCACTGGGGCGCATTCATGTCGGAGGTGATCTCGGCGGCCGTGAGCACCCGGTCGTAGATCCTCACCTCGTCGATCTGTCCGGCGAACCACTCGCCCCAGACCGCGTTGCCGCCGATCTTCAACGGGCCGGAGGACTGCGGCACCGGGACGTTGACCGCCTTGTCGGTCCGCAGCACGCCGTTGACGTAGAGCCTCAGCCGGCTGCCGTTGTAGGTCGCCGCGACGTGCGACCAGGTGCTGGTCGGCAGCGCCGCGCTGCCGACCGACGACGTGTCCTGCACCCACGCCGACGGCCGGTTGGTCGAGGACGCGGAGTAGAGGGCGTACGCCAGCGAGGTCGGCGTCTCCTTCATCAGGATCGTGCGGTAGCCCGAGCTGGCCGTGGGTCTGACCCAGGCCTCCAGCGTCATCGACGAGCCGAGGTCGAGGCTGGCCGAGTCCGGGACGGTCACGTGGTCGTTGGCGCCGTCGAAGGTGAGCGCGCCGCCGTACTTGCCCGCGGTCGTCCACGAGGGCCCGACCACCGTTGCGGCGTTGCCGCGACCGGACCCGTCGGCGAGCGTCGTGCCGCCGGCCTCGTTGAAGGCGTACGCCGCGACGAGGCCGCTCGACGGTGGCGACGAGGTGTTGGTGACGGTCACGGCGACCGCAGAGGACGCGGTGCTGTTCCCCGCCGCGTCGCGGGCGACCGCGCGGATGGAGTGGCTGCCGTTGGGGACGCCGGTCGAGGCCCACGGGACCGAGTAGGGGGCCGTCGTGTCCTCGACGCCGACGGCCGTCCCGTCGACCTCGAAGCGGACCCCGGCGACGCCCACGTCGTCGCCGGCCGTGGCGGTGAGGGTGACGCTGCCCGAGACCGACGCACCCGCGGCGGGCGCGGTCATCGAGACCGTCGGCGCGGTGGTGTCGCCGACGGGGGCTCCGTTGCGCAGCTGGACGATCTTGGCCATCGACGGCACGCCGTTGGAGTCGACGGCGAAGACCATGTAGTAGTTCGCCGGGGCGATGTTGGCGTTCGCCGGGGTGTCCACGGTGAGCGTGCTGCCGTCGCGGGTGAAGGACAGGTCGACGAAGCGCTGGTTCCAGTCGGCGGTGTGGGTCACCGACGCGAGGCTCACGAGGCTCACCTTCGCGATGTCGGCGGCCTGCGGGGTCACCAGCTCCATCGTCGAGCCGATCGTCGCCTGTCCCGGTAGGGACGTGATGGTCGGCCGCGGACCCTTGAACAGGTAGCCGGGGGAGTACCACTGCATGTTGAGCTGGTCGGGCGACGGCGCGAGCCGCCCACCGCCGGCCGACAGCACGCGTCCGTCCGGCATGAGCATGGAGACCGAGTGGTACATGCGCGGGCGGGCCGGGGAGGCGAGCTGCTTCCACGTGTTCGTCGTCGGGCTCCACTGCTCGGCGGTGAGGGTCCCGTGGGGGCTGAAGTCGTTGACCTCCGTCGAGCCGCCGATCACCATCGCCTCGCCCGTCGGCAGCATCGTCACGTTGTGGAACGACCGCGCCGCCGCCATGTCGGGCACGGCGCTCCACACCGGTGAGCCGCTCGTCATGTCGAGGATGCGGGCCTTCCTCACCGAGGGTGCCGGGTTGCTCGGGTCGTAGACGTCGAGGTCGGTCGCTCCGCCGGTGATGAGGAACTTGCCGGGTGCGAAGGAGGTCCAGGCGCCGAACGGCACCTGGGTCGTGCCGAGGTTCGCCCATGCGTTGGTGCGCGGGTCGAAGGTCATCACCGCGCCGTGCTCGGCCGAGATGGCCAGCACCTTGCCGTTGGGCAGCACCGCGGTCTGCGGGTACTGCTCCTCGTGCATCTCGGGCGTGCTGATCGGGACCGTGCTCACCCGGCCGGTGGCGGGGTCGTACACCTCGGGTGTGTCGGCGAAGCTGTACGGCGTCTTCATCCCGCTCAGCGTCAGCATCCGGCCGTCGGGGAGCTGGGTGACGCTGGGGTACCACCGGGCGTACTGCATGTCGGGCTTGCGCGACCACGAGCGGGTGTCGGGGTCGAAGGAGTAGACGTCCTTGATGCCGACCTGGCCACCGTCGTGTCCGCCCATCACCACGAGGTTGCCGTTGGCGTCCGTGGCCTGCCCGGCGCAGAAGAGCCCGGCGCCGACCGGCACGTCCGTGAACACGTTGGTGGTCGGGTTCCACAGCTTCGCGCGGGAGGTCGGCACCTCCCAGGCGTCCCACATCAGGACCTCGCCCGTCTTGAGCAGCGAGGCGTGCACGGCCACCAGGGGCCAGCTGGTCACCGGCCCCCACTCGCCGACGCTCGCCCGGGGATCGGAGTTCGCGACGGTGACGTCCACGGCCGTGGACGTCGTCGAGTTCACCGAGTCCCGCGCGCGTGCGGTCAGCCGGTGCGCGCCGTTGGTGGCGGTCGTCGTGTCCCAGCTCACGGCGTACGGCGCCGTCGTGTCCTCGCTGCCCAGAGGGTTCCCGTCGAGGAGGAGCTGGACCCCCGCCACGCCCACCTCGTCCGCAGCCTGCGCGGTGACCTGCACGGTCCCGGTCAGGCTCGCCCCCTGGGTGGGGGCGGTCACGGACACGGTCGGCGCCACGGTGTCGGGTGCGGTGGTGGTGAACGACACCGAGCCGCCGCTGCCGGGGACCTCGACGTGGCTGCCGTCGGCCACCAGGGCGACCACTGTGTGCTGGCCGCCGGGCACGCCCGTGAAGGTCCAGGACTGGTCGCCGTCGGCGTCGAAGTCCATCTTGGTCCCGCCGTCGTCGAGGCGCAGGTGCACGTGCTTGCCGTCGCCCGCGGCCCACGCGCCCACCTTCCTGTAGCGCACGGTCACCGTCGTGCCGGCGACCGTGCTCCCGGGGTCGGGCGAGACGGTGCGGACCGCCGCGGAGTTGGCGGTGCGCACGTCGACGGGAGCGCTCGTCGCGGTGAGCCCCGCCGTGTCGGTGGCGACCGCCGTGAGCCGGCGCTGTCCGTCGATCAGCCCCGCGGTGTCCCACGTCGTCGTCCACGGCGCCTGCGTGTCCGGCGCGCCGAGGTCCTGCCCGTCGAGCTTGAACTGCACGGCCGCGACCCCGCTGTCGTCGCTCGCGGTGGCGGTCAGCGTGACCGTCCCGCTGACGTCGCCGGCCGCGGGGGAGGTCAGTGCGACGGTCGGTGGCGTGACGTCGCTCGCGAAGGTGGCGTGCATCGAGAAGGTGACGGCCTGGGAGCTGAAGGCGCCGAAGGTCGACGGCCACGTGCCGTACGCCTGCCCCGCCGTCCGCCACCCGCTCGTCCCGCCGTTGGCGTAGCGCAGGTTGTTGACGCTCGCGCTGCTCCCGTTGGTGTTGAACGCGAGGTAGTAGGTCGTGCTCGGCGCGAGGGTGGCCGAGACCGGGACGGTGTTCCACGAGTTCGCGACGAGGGTCCCGGTGCCGCTCGTCGCGACCAGCGCGCCGGGCGCGGAGCCGTTCGCGGCGTAGATCGCCATCTGGAAGCTGCGCCGCGACACCGATGCGTCCACCGCGCCGACGTTGACGGACAGGGAGACGACCCTGCCGCCCTCGTTCGTGGTGACCCGCGTGACGTTGGCGGTGTTGGAGTTGTCCGAGTCCGTCAGGGAGCCGGCCGTGGTGGCGCCGAGCGAGGTGGTGAACGTGCGGTCCGCCGAGGTGGTGAGGTCGCCCGAGGCGTCACGGCTGCGCACCTGGAAGTGGTAGGTGCGGTTGGCCGTGAGGCCCGTGAGGTTGACGGTGTGGCTCGTCGTGGGCGTCGCGTTCAGCGTGCTCGTGCTGCCGTACGCCGTCGTCGTGCCCCAGGCGACCTGGGTGTCCGAGGCGATGTCGGTGCTCCACGCGATCGTCGCGGTGGTCGCGCCGGGCGCGGCGACGCGGACGTCGGAGATCGCCGGCGCGCTCGCACGCGCGGTGCCGGTGGCCAGCGGCACCAGGAGGACCGCGGTCGTGACGAGGAGAGCGGAGACGACGCTGGTGCGGCGACGGCGCGCGCGCACGGTTCTGGTGCCCATCTCGCGATGCTGGCCCCCGCCGCAGGGACGCGCATCGCCAATTGTGGGGCAGCGCCGCAGCCCCGCCGCAGGGGTGGGCGCCGCACGTCCGCGTGGCGGGCCCGGCCCCGTGCTGTGGTGGAGTTGGCCCATGAGCAGGCACGCCCGGTCACGTGGCCTCCCCATCGACGGTGCGGAGCGTCCCACCGCCGATGGCTGGACGTTCCCCGCGCACGACCCGGCCACCGGCGAGACCCTCTGGGACGTCCCGGACGGCGGGGTGCCGGACGCGCACGCCGCGGTCGCCGCCGCCCGCCGGGCGTTCGACGGGACGCAGTGGAGCACCGACGACGCGCTGCGCACCGAGGCGGTGCTGCGCTTCCAGGCCGCCGTCGCCGAGCGGTGCGACGACCTGGCCGCGCTCATGGCCGCCGAGACCGGCGTACCCGTCGCGCTGCGTGCCCAGCACCTCGACGCACCCGTCGCCGCGATGCGCGACGACAGGCAGCAGGAGCCGGGCGTCACCGCCGTCATCACGCCTGCCACCTCGCCGCTGGCCGTCGCCGTCGAGGAGGTCGGTCGGGTCCTGCTGGCGGGCGGCACCGTCGTGCTCAAGCCGGCCGTCGAGGCGGCCGGCGCCGCCCTCGAGCTCGGCCGCATCGGCCTCGACATCCTGCCCCGCGGCGTGCTCAACGTGCTCACGACCCGTGACGTCGACGTGGCCATCGCGCTCACCCTCGACGACCGGGTCGACGAGGTGTCCTTCCGCGGGTCCGCCGTCGCCGGCGAGCGGGTCCGGGCCGTCGCCGGACGCACCGGCAAGCGGCTGCGGCTCGACACCGGCGGCGCGGGCACCGTCCGCGCGACGGACGAGGACCTCCCCGTCGTCGTGGCGGCCGCCGCCCGCACCGTCGCCGCCAACGCCGGACAGGCCTGTCGGCTCCCGGCCAGCGTCGTCGTCCCGGCGGACCGCCACGACGAGGCGGTGCGCGTGGCCGTGGAGACGATGTCGGAGGTCGTCCCGGGCGACCCGAGGGACCCGGCGACCCTCTGCGGACCGTTGCGGTCCGCCGTGGCCCGCGACCGCGTGCGCCGCTACGTCGACCTCGCCCGCACCGAGGGCGGTGTCGTCGAGCTCGGCGGTGACGCGCCGGACCGGGACGGCTGGTGGTTCGCGCCGACCGTGATCGGCGGCCTGTCGCCGCGGTCGCGGCTCGTGCGCGAGGAGGTCCTCGGCCCGGTGCTCATGGTCGTGGCGGACGACCAGCCGGACGTGCCATCGGCACGTGCATGATCCCGTCCTCGTCGAACTCCGGTCCCGTCACCGCGAACCCGAACCCCTCGTAGAACCCGGCCAGGCCGGTCTGCGCGTCGAGCCGCACCTCCCGCTCGCCGCAGAGCGTCATCGCCTCGTCCATGAGACGGGCCGCGAGGCCGCGTCCGCGGGCCTCGGCGGCCACCACCACGCGACCGATCCGCGCTCGGTCGCCGTCGTCGAGGACCCGCAGCGTGCCGATCACGCGAGGGTCCGGGTCGTCCTCGAGGAGCACGAGGTGGCGCGTCGCCGGCTCGAGGTCGCGCCCGTCGAGGTCCGGGTAGGGGCACTCCTGCTCCACCACGAACACGGTCTGCCGCAACCGCCACACGTCGTACGCCGTGCGCGCGGGCAGCTCGTCGAAGGAGGCCGTCAGGATCCTCATCGCGCGGCCCCGCCCACGAGCGCCACGACCTGCCGGAAGGCGCGGGCCGCCTCGGGGACGAACGGCAGCAGGCCGTAGACGTGGATCAGGTCGGGCTCCTCCACGGCCGTGAGGTCCCACCCGGCGTCGGCGGCGCGGCGCACGAGCAGGCGGCAGCCGGGGTGCAGGAGGTCGCGCGTGCCGTAGAGCATGATCGCCGGCGGCAGCCCGGCGAGGTCGGCGAGCGCGGGGGAGACCTCCGGACGGCCGAGGTCCTCGGGCGCGCCGGCCCACCACCCGGCGTACGCCCGGAGCTTGCCGATGAACAGCCACGGGTCGATCGCGTCGACGGCGTCGGTCTCGGGGGTCGAGGTCGTCAGGTCCACCCACGGCGCGTGCAGCGCGAGGTGCGTCGGCGGCGCGAGGCCGCGCTCGCGCGCGGAGACGGCGAGGGCGAGCGCGAGCCCACCCCCGGCGGAGTCGCCGGCCAGGACGGCACCGCCCGGCTCGCCCGCCCAGCGCGCGAGGTCGCCGACGAGGGCGTCGTGGGAGTCCCGCCACGTGTGCTCCGGGGCCAGGGGGTAGTCCGGCAGCACCACGCGGGCCCCGATGGCGTCGGCCAGCCGGGTCGCGTAGCGGACGTGGAACGGGTCGATCGGCGCCATGTAGCCGCCGCCGTGGACGTAGTAGAGGGTGCGGTGCGCCGGCCGGTGGCGGGGCGTGAGGACGTACGAGGGGAAGCCGAGGTCGGTCACCGACACGTCCCACCGCTTCGCGAACCCGGGGACCGCGCGGGTGGGCAGCGACCGGTCCAGGCTCCGGTGCCACTGCTCGACCCGGGCACGCTCGGCGGGCTCGCTGTCGAGGTCGCGCGACCGGCGGAGCCGGGGGACGAGGAAGGCGAGGGTCTCGTGGCGGCGGCTCGGCATGAGCGCAGCGTAGGCGGCGCGGGGCCGGACGGATCGATCCCGTCCGACCCCGCCACCCGGGTCGCAGCTCAGGCAGCCCGGAAGGGTGCCTGCTTCTTCACGACGCGGACGTTGCCGGCCTTGTCGGTCGCGGTCGCCTTCACGACGACGAAGACCGCGCCGTTCTTGCGCTTGACCTTCGTGACCGAGACGGTGCAGTCGGCCAGGCCCGAGCGCGGGTCCGACGCCTTGCAGCGCGGCTTCGGCATGGAGGAGTACGACCTCCGGCCGTCGAAGCCCCTGATCCGTGCCTGCGGCTTGCCCTTGTCGATGAACAGGGTGGTGCTCACCGAGGCGGTGTCGCCGTCGGCCGTGGTCACCCCTGCCCGGAAGACGACCTTGCCCTGCTGGGCCCGGGGCACCTGGCGCGGCGCGGGGCAGGCGCCGACGAGCGGGCTGCCGTTGCCGTTGCAGGTGTAGGTGATGGTCACCGCGTCGCGGTACCAGCCGTGCTCGCTGACCGGGGTCGGGCTGGACACCGCTGCCGTGATCGTCGGCTGGCCCAGGTTGACCTTGACGGGGCGCGCCGCCGGGGTGGCGTCGGTGTTGCCCGCGGCGTCGGTCGCCCGCACCTCGAACGTCCACGTGCCGTCCGTCAGGCCGGTGAAGGCCTTCGACGTGCCGTCGCACGGCTGCCAGGCAGCCGACGTGGCGGCGGAGATGCGGCACTCGAAGGTCGCGGGCGTCTCGCTCGACGCGAAGCCGAAGCTCGCCGCGCCCGTGCCGATCGTGGCAGCGGGACCGCTGGTCACGGTCGTCTCCGGGGCCACCGTGTCGACCGTGAAGTCGAACGACGCGGGGTCGGACTCGTTGCCGGCGCTGTCGACGGCGACGACGGCGAAGTGGTAGTCACCGTCGGTGAGCGGCTCGGAGGTGAAGCCGTCCGCCGCGCACGTCACGGGGGTGGCGTGCTGGGCACCCACGGGCACCACGGCGCACATGAAGTGGTCGAGGTCGGTCGACGGGTCCGCCGCGTAGCCGAAGAAGGGCGTGGCGTCGTTGCCGAGCGCCTTCGGGGTGGCGGTGAGGGTGACCGACGACTTCTCGGTGTCGACGGTGAAGGCGTACGACGTGGGCTCGCCCTCGTTGCCCGCCACGTCGGTCGCGCGGACCTGGAAGGTCCAGTCGCCGTCGGTGACGTCCAGCTCGTCGCCGGACGCGCACTCGTGCCACGGCGAGCCCTCGCCGTCGGTGCGGTCGAGGGTGCACTCGAAGAAGTCGACGTCGTCGGCCGAGGTCCACGCGACGGCCGGGCTGGTGACGTTGCCACGGGCGGCCGGCTTCTCGGTGAGCTCGACCACGGGTGCGTCGGTGTCGATCGTGAAGTCGTAGGACACTGCTTCACCCTCGTTGCCGAGGTCGTCGTGACCCTTGACCTGGAAGCGCCAGTCGCCGTCGCCGAGGTTCGTGATCTCCTCACCGGAGGTGCAGTCCCACCAGGGGGACGGCTCAGCGCTCGGGGTGCGGTCGAGGTGGCAGGAGTACGCCTCGTCGTCCACGTCCGCGTCGGGCGAGGACCACGTGAAGAAGGGCACGTTGTCGTTGGTCAGTGACGACGGGGTCTCGTCGAGCTTCACGACGGGGCCGGTGGTGTCGACCTCGAAGGTCGCGGTCGCGGGGCTGGCGTCGGTGCCGCCGTAGGTGTCGACCGCGCGCACCTCGAAGACGTACGACCCGTCGGCGAGGTCGTCGTAGGACGTCCCCTCGTCGTCGCACGTCGCGAAGTCGCCCGCGGTGGCGCCGGTCTCGTGGAGGCGGCACTCGAAGCGGAGGTGGTCGGCAGAGCCCGTCCTGTCGTAGGTGAAGGCGGGCCCGGTGCCGCTGCTCCGGTCGGCCGGCTTCGCCTCGATGGTGGTGTCGGGGGCGGGCGTGTCGAGGCGCTGGCCGTTGCGGAAGCGGTAGACGTAGCGACCCAGCACGTCGGACTCGCGCGAGCGGTGGATGGCTCCGGTCGCGGTGTTGGCGTCGTCGAGGAGGCCCCCGTAGCCACTGCCGGCGATGAAGTCCTGGCTCTGCTGCCAGGTGTTGGCGTCGCGATAGGTGCTGTAACCGATGTAGGCGTACGCCGTCGCGGGCTGGTGGACGGTGTCGACGTTGATCACCACGTCGTAGTCGCCCGGCTGGAGGTCCGAGCGGTCGACGATGAGCGCCTGCGACGACGCGTGGAAGGTCCCGGCGGCGTTGGTGAGGTCGAGCCAGTTCATGCAGAGGGCCGCGTGCCCCTCCCACATGGTCTGGCCGTAGGTCGTCGCCGAGTAGCTGTCGCCGCCCGTGTCGTCCCACGAGTAGATCGGGTAGATGTTGAGGCTCGCCTGGTCGCCGTAGGCGGAGACGATGCCGTGGTTGTGGACGTTGACGGTGCCGACCGACCCTCCGTGGACGTTCAGGGGCGCGCTCAGCTGGACGCCCTGGTACGTGTAGGACCCGCCCGGCATGGAGTTCTCCGTGCACCCCGGCAGGTCGACGATGGCGCCGGGCGCGGGGTCGTCGGCCGCCGAGGCGGCGGACGGCATGAGCGCGACGGCGCCCGCGACGGAGAAGACGGTGGCCGTGGCGACGCGCACGAGACGCGTCCACGGCCGCTGAGGCATGGACATGCGGACCCTTCCGAGGGGTTGGCGAGGCGCGTCCCCCACGGGCGCGCCCGCCCATCAGACACCAGCCCGGCGGGCGGCACCGGGGAACCGGGAGAGCCGTGCCGAAGATGGCCCGATCGGGCCATGGCCACCGGCCGGTCGGTCACCTCCTCCCGGGGCGCTGGCCGTCCGGCGCTAGGGTGGGACCACCACGACAGGGGAGCACGTGCAGGCGTGCTGAGAGTGCGGAGAAGCCGCAGACCCTCCGAACCTGATCCGGTTAGCACCGGCGCAAGGGAGTCCAGAAGATGAAGCACGTACGCGTCCGCGCTGCCCTCACGGCGACGACCTCCGTCCTGCTGCTCAGCAGCTGCAGCCTGGTGGGCGGTGGTGGGTCGACCGCCACCGAGTCGTCGCCGTCGCGCGACGTCCCGGGTGAGACGTCCACGGGGGGCGGCACGGTCGTCCTCACCACGCACGAGTCCTTCCACCTGCCCAAGAAGCTGGTCCGGGCGTTCGAGGCGGAGACGGGCTACACCCTCGAGGTCCGCGCCGCCGGCGACGCGGGCACGCTCGCGACCAAGCTCAGCCTCACGGCCGACAACCCGATCGCGGACGCCGCCTTCGGTGTCGACAACACCTTCGCCTCGCGACCGCTGGACGAGGGCGCCTTCGCGGAGGTGAGCACCACGGCGACGCCGCCGGAGGAGTACGCCCTCGCCGAGGGCGGCGACCGGCTGGTGCCCGTCGACTCGGCCAGCGTGTGCGTCAACGTCGACACGGCCTGGTTCGACGCGGAGGGGCTCGAGCCGCCGCAGACCCTCGAGGACCTCACCGACCCGGCCTACGCCGACCTGATGGTGACGCCGGGCGCCTCGACGAGCAGCCCCGGAATGGCCTTCTTCCTCGCCACCGTCGCGGCCTTCGGCGACGACTGGCAGGACTACTGGACCGACCTGCTCGGCAACGGCGCCAAGGTCGTCGACGGCTGGGAGGACGCCTACTACGGCGACTTCACCGCCGGCTCCGACTCCGGCACCCGGCCGATCGTCGTGTCCTACGACTCCTCGCCCGCCTTCACCGTCAGCGGCGGGGAGTCGACCACCGCGGCGTTGCTCGACACCTGCTTCCGGCAGGTCGAGTACGCCGGCGTCCTCGAGGGCGCCGACAACCCCGAGGGTGCCGCTGCGCTCGTCGACTGGATGCTCGGCGACGAGGTGCAGAGCGCCCTGCCCGAGTCGATGTACGTCTTCCCGGTCATGCCCGGCGCGACCATCCCGGACGACTGGGCGGAGTTCGCGCCGCAGCCCACCGACCCGTGGGAGGTCTCGCCGGAGGAGATCGCGCAGAACCGCGAGCAGTGGCTGACCGAGTGGACGGACGTCGTCTCGCGGTGAGCCCCGCATGAGGCGCATCGCGGGTCTCCTCCTCCTCGCCGCGGGGCCGGTCCTGGTGCTGGGCGTCCTCTTCGTCCTGCCGGTGACCGGCATGGTCGCCGAGGGCTTCCTGGTCGACGGCCGCCTCGCGCCGGGTGCGGTCCTCGACGTGCTCGCCCGGCCGCGGGTGCACCGGGTGGCGTGGTTCACCGTGTGGACCTCGAGCGTCGCCACGCTGCTCGCCGTCGTGCTGGGCCTGCCCGCGGCGTACGCCCTCCACCGGCTCGCGCTGCCGGGGCGTACGGCCGTGCGCGCGGCGCTGCTGGTGCCGTTCGTGCTGCCCACCGTGGTCGTCGGCGTCGCCTTCCGCCAGCTGCTGGGGGAGGGCGGGCCGCTCGGCTCCCTCGGCCTCGACGGGACGCCCGTGGCGATCATCTGCGGGCTCGTCTTCTTCAACGTCGCCGTCGTGGTGCGCACCGTCGGCGCCGCCTGGGAGTCGCTCGACCCGCGGCCCGGCCAGGCCGCCGCCGCGCTCGGCGCCTCGCCGTGGCAGGTGCTCCGCACGGTGACGCTGCCGGCGCTGCGGCCCGCGATCGTCGGGTCGGCGAGCATCGTCTTCCTCTTCTGCGCGACCGCGTTCGGCATCGTGCTCACCCTCGGCGGCGTGCGCTACTCGAGCGTGGAGACCGAGATCTACCTGCTCACCACCACCATCTTCGACCTGCAGGCGGCGGCGGCCCTGTCCGTGCTGCAGATCGTCGTCGTGGTCGGGCTCCTCGCCCTCGCCGCGCGCCTGCGGGCGACCCCCGACCCGACGGCGCAGCGGGTCGTGGCGCCGGTGCGGGCCGTACGCCGCTCCGACGCGGCCGTCGTCGCCGCCACCCTGCTGGTGCTCGGCGCGATGCTGCTGCCGATCCTCACCCTCGTGCTCGGCTCCCTCTCGGTCGGCGACGGCTGGGGTCTCGCGAACTACCGCGCGCTCACCACCGCCGGGGACGACCAGGCGCTGCTCGTGCCGGTCACGACGGCGCTGCTGACCAGCCTGCGCACCGCCGTCGACGCCACCTGGATGGCGCTCCTCGTGGGTGTCGTCGTGTCGGTCATCGTGACCCGCCGCTCGCACTCGGTCGCCGAGCGGCGGGTGCGCTCGACGCTCGACGGCTTCTTCATGCTGCCGCTCGGCGTCAGCGCGGTGACCCTCGGCTTCGGCTTCCTCATCACCCTCGACCAGCCGCCGCTCGACCTGCGCGACTCCCCGCTGCTCGTGCCGATGGCGCAGGCGCTGGTCGCGCTGCCGCTCGTGGTGCGGACCCTGACTCCGGTGCTGGGCAGCATCGACGACCGCCAGCGCCAGGCCGCCGCCTCCCTCGGGGCCTCCGCCTGGCGGACCCTGCTGACGGTGGACCTGCCCGTCGCGTGGAAGCCGGTGCTGGCCGCCAGCGGCTTCGCGTTCGCCGCCTCGCTGGGGGAGTTCGGTGCCACGTCCTTCCTCGCCCGCGACGACAGCCCCACGCTCCCCGTGGTGATCTTCCGGTTGATCGGGCACCCGGGTGAGATGAACTACGGCATGGCCCTCGCCGCGTCCGTCGTCCTCGCGGTCGCCACCGCCGTCGTGGTGCTCGCCGTCGAGCGGCTCCGCGTGCCCGGACTGGGAGCCTTCTGATGACCCTCGCCCTCACCGACGTCACCGTGCGCTACGGCGACACCGCCGCGGTCGACGACGTGTCCCTCGAGCTCGAGCCCGGTCAGGTGCTCGCCGTCCTGGGGCCGTCGGGATGCGGCAAGTCGACCCTGCTCCGCGCGGTCGCCGGGCTCGAGCCGCTCTCCGCCGGCGCGATCGCCTGGGACGGCGCGGACCTGGCGGGCGTACCCACGCACAAGCGCGGCTTCGCGCTGATGTTCCAGGACGGCCAGCTCTTCGGGCACCTGAGCGTCGCGCGCAACGTGGCGTACGCCCTCCGCATCCGCCGCACCCCGTCGGCCCGCGTCGCCGCCCGGGTCCGCGAGCTGCTCGCGCTGGTCGGGCTGAGGGGCTACGGCGACCGGCTGCCCGGCACCCTGTCCGGCGGCGAGCGACAGCGGGTGGCGCTCGCGCGAGCCCTCGCGGTCGAGCCGCGGCTGATCCTGCTGGACGAGCCGCTCTCGGCCCTCGACGCCACGCTGCGCGAGCGCCTCGCGGGGGACCTCCGCAGCATCCTCCACGACGCCGGCACCACCGCGCTGCTCGTGACCCACGACCACGAGGAGGCATTCGCCCTCGCCGACCGGCTCGCCGTGATGCGGGCCGGACGCGTCGTGCAGGCGGGCGCGATCGACGAGGTGTGGCGCGAGCCCGTCGACGAGGACACCGCGCTCTTCCTCGGGTACGCCCGCGTGCTGCGCGAGGACGCCGCGGCGCGGGTGCTGTCCGCGGCGGGGCTGCCCCCGGCGTACGCCGTCGCGCTGCGCCGCTCGGCGCTCGTCGTCGACCCGGCCGGTGCCGTGCGCGCCACCGTCGAGTCCGCGCGGGTGACACCGGAGCAGGTCCGTCTCGTGGTCGTGGCGGACGGCATCGGGGAGGTCGACGCGGTCGCGCCGCTCGGCAGCCGGTTGTCGCCCGGGGACGCGGTGGCGCTGCACGTCGACGTGACGCGTCTCGCGGTGCTGCCGATCACGGCGGAGGGTTGACGGCTCCCTAGACTGACGCCCGTGCACAGACCGGCCTATGCCCTCCTCGTGGGAACCGCCGCCATCATGGGCGTCCTCGCGGTGACGGCCGCGATCACGCTGGACCGCCGGCTGGTCGACCCGGAGGGCTTCCTCGGCCCGGCCTGGCTGCGCCTCCCGCTGCTGGTGCTCGGCGCCTTCCTGCTCGACCTGCTGCCGCGGACGCTGTGGGGGTCGCGGATGAAGCCGGCCCTCATGCCGGCCATCGTCAAGGAGCGGATCCGCACCCACTGGGACCGTGAGCGCATCATCCTCGTGGTGCTCGGACTGGTGAGCTTCTACATCACCTACGTCTGCTACCGGAACCTCAAGTCGTTCCTCCCCTTCATCATGGGCGAGGACAAGTACGACCGCGAGCTGCACCTCATCGACCGTGCGCTGATGTTCGGCCACGAGCCCGCGACGATCCTGCACACGATCTTCGGCACCGGCTTCTCCGCGCACATCCTGTCCACGATCTACCTGTGGTTCCTGCCGCTGGTGCCGCTGGCGCTCGCCGCATGGCTGGTGTGGTCGCGCAACATCACCTTCGGCTACTGGTTCGCCACCTCGCAGTGCCTGGCCTGGTCGCTCGGCACGGCGTCCTACTACGCACTCCCCACCCTCGGTCCCGGCTTCCAGTACTCCTACCTCTACGCAGACCTCCCCAACACGGGGTCGAGCGAGCTGATGGAGGCCTTGTTCTACGGACGCAAGGGAGTGATCCGCGACGGCGCCGAGGGAGCGGTGCAGTCCGTGGCGGGCTTCGCCTCCCTCCACGTCGCGATCACGCTGCTGGTCGCGCTGATGGTGCAGTACACCCTGCGCAACAAGATCCTTCGCATCGTCTTCTGGGTGAACTTCGCGATCACCGTCGTCGCGACCCTCTACTTCGGCTGGCACTACATCGCCGACGACCTCGCCGGCGTCGTGATCGCGCTCTTCTCCTTCTGGCTCGGTGGGTTGGCGAGCGGGCAGAAGTTCGACCGGCACGGGTTGGCCTCGCACCCGACCTCCACCACGAGCCAGGTCCCCGTCGACGCCGAGTGACGGGCGGGCGTACGCCGCCCCTCCTCCTCCCGCGCCCCCTCCCGCACCCACTCCCGCGGTGCCCCCGGATGAGGCTGGAGTCACCGGATATCCGGTGACCGCCGGCGTTCCAGGTCGAGATCCGTACGCATAACCCCGGATCTCGGGTGCAGAGCACCCCTCAGCTGGCCACCGCTCCCCGCGCCGCGAGCACCTTGCGGATGCGGGCCGCGAGCAGCTCGGGGCGGGCGAGATCGGCCCAGGTGACCCGGATGCAGGTCCATCCCGTGAGCAGGCAGACCAGCTCCTCGCGCTTCTTCTCGCGCATCACGAAGTCGGCGAGCGACTCGCCCTCCCGGCGGTGCTTCTCGTACTTCACGCGACCGTCGAACTCGACGAAGACCCCCACCTCGGGCCAAGCGAAGTCGAGGTACGCCACAAGGGTCCCGTGCTCGTCGAACACCTCGTGCTGGGGCTCGGGGCGAGGCAGCCCCTGCCGATGGACCAGGTAGCTGAAGCGGTCCTCGCCGACCGACTCCAGTCGACCGTCCGCCAGGTGCACGACGATGTTCGCCGTCAGCTTCCCGGGCCAGCAGGCGTGCTCCTGCATCTCGGCCTCGAAGTCCGTCACCGTCATCTCACCCGCGTGCAGGAGCCGGTTGACGGCGACGAGTCCGGCTTCGACCCCCACGACCGTGGTGAGCTCGAACGCCGACCTCGCGGCGGTGCTGATGCGCACCCCGTTGAGCTCCTCCACGTCAGCCGGACGGAGCAGACCACGGTGCGGGACCCAGTCGTCCTGACGCCGTCCGGCCCTCTCGGGAGCGCCTCGCGTCGTGTGGACGACAGCGATCGGGACTCCCCACAGCGGGACACCTCGTTCGACCAACGAGGAGGTGTGGGTGAGCACCGTCTCCTCGTGCGCACGGGCGAGGACGGCCCTCGCGCGGAGCCGGTGACGGTCCTCGGGGGTGCAGGACTCCCACACGTCACGCGTCACGTAGGCGCCGTACCTCACCCGGTGGAGCGCGCCCACGCGCACGAGGCAGTCGATCTGGGTGTCGCTCATCCCGTCGGCGAGCAGGTCGCGGCGCAGGCGTACGAGGCCGGCAAGGTCGCGAGCCGGCGGGAGGGGTCGGGGTGGTCGGTGCATGCGCTGTGCGTGCCCGCGCCCGGGCACCTCCACGCCCACGATCTTCAAACTGTGGACAACGAGGACATCGAGCTGTGCACCCGAGATCCGTGCTTCGAGGTATGGATCCGTACCTCGAAGCACGGCGGTCACCGGATATCCGGGGACCGCCCTAAGAACTACATCGCTGTAGTTTGCAAGTCGACACGCCGCGCAACGATGAAAAGGTTGAGGAAAGTGTTCCCTGTGTGACGAAAGTTTACTAGCGTGCCTCGAGTTGCCCGTGCGATGGGGAAGTCGCACGGGCCCGAGACCACCAGGGGGAACCCCCGTGCCCTTCGCCTCACCGACGGACCCGACGCCGGGCGTACGCCGTCCTGCCGCGCGCCGGACGACCGCACGCTGCGTGGGTGCCACCGTGCTGGTGGCCGGGCTCGCGCTCGGCGGCGGCCATGGAGTGGCGTTCGCCGACGACGACCCGGTGCCGAGCCAGGCGGACGTCGCGGCGGCGGAGGAGCGGGCCGCGGACAAGGGTCGTGACGTGGCCGCGGTGCTGGCGGACCTGATCCGTGCCAACCTCTCCCTGGAGACAGCCGGCGACCGCGCGGCCCAGGCCGCCGAGGCGTGGAACGGCGCCCGCTGGCGAGCACAAGTGGCGCGCAGGGACGCCCGCGAGGCGGAGGCGGCGGCCGCAACCGCGCGCGAGGACGTCGAACGGCAGCGCGAGCTCTATGCCGCGACCGTGGTCCAGTCATACGAGGACGCCACCCAGGTGCAGGGCCTCTCGGCGATCGTCGAGGCCGACGGCGTGGAGGCCCTCCTCGACCGAGCGGTCACGATGGGCAACACCTCCGACGCCCTCGACGACCAGTACGACTCCTTCATCGCCTCGTCCGCCGTCGCCGACGTCACCGCGAGCACGGCCTCCCAGGCATCCGATCGGGCCGCAGCCGCGGAGGCGGAAGCCGAGCAGGCACGCGACGCCGCCGCAGCAGCCGAGGCCGACGCCAGCGCGCACGCGCAGGAGATCGCGGCGACCAGGACCGACCTCGTCGCCGAGCTCGCCGCGCTCGAGGGCACCAGCGTCCGGCTCGCCGAGAAGCGCCACTCCGCGCTCGAGCGGGCCGCGGCCGAGGCGGCGGCCGCAGCGGCGCAGGCGGAGGCGGAGGCGCAGCAGCAGGAGCAGCAGGAGCCGACGCCCACTCCCACCGCGGAGCCGACGCCGACCGCCGCCCCGACCCCCACCCCCACCCCGACGCCCACCCCGACCCCCACCCCGACCCCCACTCCGACTCCCACGCCGATCGCCACCCCGACCCCGACGCCCACCCCGACCCCAACCCCGACCCCGGCGCCGACGCTCACCCCGACGCCGGTCCCGCCGACGACTCCGCCGATCGCGCCGCCGAGCCCGTCCTCGGGTGCGGACGCGGCCGTCGCCTTCGCCGCCGCCCAGATCGGTGAGCCGTACGAGTGGGGCGCCGCAGGCCCGAACGCCTGGGACTGCTCCGGCCTGACCTCCGTCGCGTGGGCCCAGGCTGGCAAGGCGCTGCCGCACTACTCGGTCGCGCAGTACACTCAGTCCACGCCGGTCACCCCGAGCCAGCTCGCCCCCGGGGACCTTGTGTTCTGGGGCTCGTCGAGCAGCCCGAGCTCGATCTACCATGTCGCGCTCTACGTCGGAGACGGCCAGGTCATCCACGCCCCGCGCACGGGGCGGCCGGTCACGCAGGAGTCGATGTACGCCTGGCGGGCGCCGGACTTCTACGCCCGCCCCTGACGCTGCTGTGCACCCGGGTTGCGTGCTTACAGGTAGAGATCTCTACCGATAACCACGGCGGTCACCGGATATCCGGTGACTCCAGAGCCAAAAGGCGCCCTCAGCGCACCTTCCGCCCGAACCGCGCCGCCAGCTCGGCGGGGTCGAGGTCGCCGTCGAGCACGAGCCGGGTCGGCCAGGCCGACGTGTCGATCCCCGACAGCTCCTCGAACAGCGCGAGGTCCTTGGCGTACACCTCGGCCACCCGCGCGAGGTCGTCGCCGGTCGGCGCGGTGCCGGGCACCTGCTCGGCCCCGGCGTGCCAGTTCCGGAGCGGCGGCACGCGCTCGAACCGCGGCAGGTCGAGGAAGTCCGTCGTGCGGTGCACCGTCTGCTCGAAGTCGCCCAGCATCGCGCGCAGCTCCAGCAGCAGCCACTGGCCGCGGTCGAAGAGCTCGAAGCCGCGCTGCAGCTGCTCGCCGTAGAACCCGCGGGCGAGCCCGGTCATGTGCCGCCACCGCATGGTGCGCACCTCGGCGGGGTCGGGCACGGAGTCCGGCAGCGATGTGTGCGGCCACTCGGTGAGGAAGTCCGGCCAGTCGGGCCAGGCGAGGTTGCGCGAGCGGAGCATCACCCAGTGCGAGAACAACCGCTCCAGCGGGTCGCGGAACACCGCGACGAGCGGCATGTCCGGGTTGTAGGCCCGCATCCGCTCGAGGGCGTGCGGCCAGTAGAGGTAGGTGGGCGAGGCGTCACCGAGCAGCCGGTGCACGGGCGCCCGGCGGGGCGCGGTGTAGTCACGTGCGTAGTCCGGGGCCGTCCAGTCGACGGTCTCGTCGTCGAAGTAGTGGCGCTCCTTGTCCGGCGCCTGGCACACCAGCCGGTGCTGGTTCAGCGTGACCGCGAGCGTCGACGTACCGCCCTTCTGCACGCCCACGACGGCGAAGTTGTAGGGCATCACCCCCGGAGGGGTGGCATCGGACACGTTCATCGCGGTGAACCTACCGGGATGGCTACCGTGAGGGCCATGTCAGCGGACCAGGCCGCGTCGATCGCGGACGAGATGCCCACGGTGGAGCCGGAGGCGCCGGCGGTCGAGACCGTGACCGACGATGCGCCGCACGCGGACCAGTCCGGCTACCGCCAGCCCGAGGTCGACGTCGACGCGATGCGCGCCCTGCTCGACGGCCGCTACCGCGAGGTCCGCGACCTCGTCCGGACCAACCTCGCCGAGCACGCCCAGGTCCTGCTCGACCAGGAGCAGATGGGCACCGCCGACTTCCGCGAGCGGGTCAAGGACGTCGTCGTCATGATGGCGGGCACCGGGCAGACCGGCATGGGCTTCCCCGAGGAGTACGGCGGGGGCGGCGACATCGGTGCCTCGATCGCGGCCTTCGAGACGCTGGCCTACGGCGACCTCTCGGTGCTGGTCAAGGTCGGCGTGCAGTTCGGCCTCTTCGGCGGCGCGATCCTCCAGCTCGGCACGAAGCCGCACCACGACGCCCACCTCGCCGACCTCGTCAGCGGCCGCACGATGGGCTGCTTCGCGATGACCGAGAGCGGGCACGGCTCCAACGTGCAGGCGCTCGGCACGGTCGCGACCTACGACGTGGCGGCGCAGGAGTTCGTCATCACCACGCCCGACGACACCAGCCGCAAGGACTACATCGGCAACGCCGCCGCCCACGCCGAGCTCGCGGTGGTCTTCGCCCAGCTCGAGATCGGTGAGGGCGAGGAGGTGCAGCGCCACGGCGTGCACGCCTTCGTCGTGCCGATCCGCGACGGCGGCCGCGTGCTCGGCGGCGTACGCATCGAGGACTGCGGGCCCAAGATGGGCCTCAACGGCGTGGACAACGGCCGCATCTGGTTCGACGGCGTGCGGGTACCGCGCACCGCGCTGCTCAACCAGTTCGCCGAGGTGACCCCCGAGGGCCGCTACCTCTCGCCGATCGACAACCCCAACAAGCGCTTCTTCACCATGCTCGGCACCCTCGTCCAGGGGCGCGTGTGCGTCGGCGGTGCCGGGATCAACGCCGCGAAGGTCGCCCTGACCATCGCGACGAGGTACGCCGTGCGCCGCCGCCAGTTCGAGGCCACCTCGCCCGACGAGGAGCAGGTGCTCCTCGACTACGGCATGCACCAGCGCCGGCTGCTGCCGCTCCTGGCGCGGACGTACGCCCTCCACTTCGCGCAGGAGGTGGTGGCCGGGCAGCTGCACGACGTCTTCTCCGGCCCCGGGCCGGTCGAGGAGGGCAGCGACGAGCACGCCCGCCGGATGCTGGAGTCGCGCGCGGCCGGTACGAAGGCGCTCGGCACCTGGCACGCGACCCGCACCATCCAGGAGTGCCGCGAGGCCTGCGGCGGCGCGGGCTACCTCAGCGAGAACCGCTTCGCCGCGCTCAAGGCCGACACCGACGTCTTCACCACCTTCGAGGGCGACAACCACGTCCTGCTCCAGCTGGTCGCCAAGGGCCTGCTCACCGACTACGCCGGCGAGTTCGAGGAGATGGACCAGCTCGGCATGGCGCGCTTCGTCGCCGGCCTCGCGGTCGACACCGTCGTCGAGCGCACCGCGGTCCACAAGCTCGTCCAGTCGGTGCGCGACCTCCTGCCGGGCGGCGACACCTGGGACCAGGAGGCGGGCCTGCTCGACCCCAACTACCAGCTCGCCATGCTGCGCTTCCGCGAGGAGCACATGATCGGCGGCGTCGCGCGCCGCCTCAAGCGCGGCATCGACCAGGGGGCCGACCCCGGCGCCGTCTTCTCCCGCGTCCAGGACCACGTCATCGCCGCCGCACGCGCGCACACCGAGCGGCTGGTGCTCGAGGCGTTCGTCGCCAGGACCGCCGCCCTCCCGGACGGCGACCTCAAGGTCGCGCTCAACCTGCTGTGCGACCTCCACGCGCTGAGCACGATCGAGGCCGACCGGGCCTGGTTCATGGAGCACGGCCGCCTCTCCAGCGCCCGTTCCAAGGCGATCAGCCGCGAGGTCAACGCGCTGTGCCGCAAGGTGCGCCCGCTCGCCGTGGACCTGGTCGACGCGTTCGGCGTGCCCGACGAGGTCCTGCGCAGCCCCGAGCTGCTCGGGTGGCCCATCGGCTCCGGGCACTGACGTGAGGGTCCCCGGGTTCGGCGGGTGGAGCGAGGACCCGCTGTGGTCCTACATCTACCCGTGGCTCGTCGGGCACGAACGCCTCGGGTGGGCGGCTTGGCGCCTGGGCACCGGCAGTGACCTCTCGCTGCTGCGCGACGCCGCCGTCGAGATCGGCCACCTGTCGCCCGGGTCGCGCGTCCTCGACGTCCCGACCGGGTCCGGTGTCGCCCTGCAGGGCCTGCGTCCGGGCCAGGGCGTCGACTACGTCGCCGCCGACATCTCGGCCACGATGCTCGGCCGGGCGGAGGCCGCAGCACGCGAGCGCCGCCTCGACGACCAGGTGACGACCGTCGTGGCCGACGTCGGCGACCTCCCGTTCGGCGACGGGTCCTTCGACCTGGTCGTCACCTTCACGGGCCTGCACTGCTTCCCCGACCCACGCCTGGCGCTGCGGGAGATGGTCCGGGTCCTGCGGCCCGGGGGCGCGATCACGGGCAGCGCGCTCTTCACCGACGCCGGCGCCCGGTGGGAGCCCCTGCGCCGGGTCGGCACCCGGGCCGGCGTCCTCGGGCCGATGTGCACCTCGGTCGAGGCCGCCGCCTGGCTCGAGGAGTCCGGGTGCACCGACGTCGAGCTCGCCCTGCACGGCGCGCTCGGCTACTTCCGCGCGACCCGGCGCGCGCACGAGGAGGACGCATGACCTTCGGCGGACTGCCCACCCGCTGGGAGCCCGACGGCACGAGCCGGGGCACGGCGATCGTCGCGCCGGGTCGGGCGTACCCACCCAGCATGCCGCTCCTCGAGCTCGCCCGCCGGGCCCTGCTCCAGCACGGCTTCGCGGTCCAGCAGATCTGGTGGGACTCGACCACCCGCGGCGACGAGGACCCCGGGACGTGGGTACGCCGTCACGTGGCCGACGCCTACGCCGACGAGCAGCGTCGAGCCGGGGGAGCCGACCGCGTCCTCCTCGTCGGCAAGTCGCTCGGCACGCGCGCCGCAGCGTACGCCGCCGAGCGCGGCCTCGACGCGATCTGGTTCACCCCGCTGCTGACCGAGCCGGAGGAGGCGGATGCGATCGCCGCGAACGCCGGCCGGCAGCTCCTCGTGGGCGGGCTGCGGGACCAGCTGTGGGACGCGGACGTCGCGCGCCGGCTCGCCGAGGGCGGCTGCGACGTGTGCGAGGTGGCCGACGCCGACCACGCGATGGCGACGCCCGACGCCGTCCGCACGGCCGAGATCCAGCTCGAGGTCGCGCGCGCGGTCGGGGCGTTCCTCGCGGCGCTGTAGCGGCGGTCGGGCGCGTTCGCGCTGGGCGAAACGACAACCGGAACATGCCTCCGGTTGTCGCACGTTGAGAGCGGCATGACGCAGAACCTGTCCCTTCCCGTGGTGTTCCTCCACGACACGGTCGTGCTCCCCGGCATGGTCGTGCCCATCGAGCTCGACGACTCCGCCCGCGCCGCCATCGACGCGGCCCGCCTCGCGCAGGACCCCGGCACCGACGGGCCCGCCCGGGTCCTCGTCGCCCCCCGCCTCGAGGACCGGTACGCCACGCACGGCGTCGTCGCGGTCGTCGACAAGGTCGGCCGCTTCGCCGGTGGCAAGCCCGCCGCCGTGCTGCGCGCCGAGCGCCGGGTGGCCATCGGCGCCGGCGTCTCCGGACCCGGCGCGGCGCTCTGGGTCGAGGCCGAGCCCGTGCCCGCCACCCCGGTCACCGACGACGTGCGCGAGCTCGCCGAGCAGTACCGCGCGCTCGTGGTCGCGATCCTCGAGCGCCGGGAGGCGTGGCAGGTGATCGAGAACGTCCGCCGGATCACCGAGCCCGACGCGCTCGCGGACACCTCCGGCTACGCGCCGTACCTCTCCGACGACCAGAAGCGCCAGGTGCTCGAGACGCCCGACGTGGGCGACCGCCTGCGCCTGCTCCTGGAGTGGACGGCGGCCTACGACACCGAGGACGAGGTCACCGACAAGATCAGCCAGGACGTCCGCGAGGGCCTGGAGAAGAGCCAGCGCGAGTTCGTGCTCCGCCAGCAGCTCGCCGCGATCCGCAAGGAGCTCGGCGAGGGCGAGCCCGAGGGCTCGGAGGACTACCGCGAGCGCGTCGAGGCCGCCGACCTGCCCGAGCACGTCCGCGAGGCCGCGCTGCGCGAGGTCGGCAAGCTCGAGCGCGCCAGCGACCAGGCCCCCGAGGCGGGCTACATCCGCACCTGGCTCGACACGGTCCTCGAGCTGCCGTGGCACGTGCGCACGAAGGACTCCACCGACGTCGCGGCCGCCCGCGCGGTGCTCGACGCCGACCACCACGGCCTCGGCGAGGTCAAGGAGCGCATCACCGAGTACCTCGCCGTGCGCGCCCGTCGCGCCGAGCGCGGCCTGGAGGTCGTCGGCGGCCGCGGCTCGGGCGCGGTCATCCTGCTCGCCGGCCCTCCCGGCGTCGGCAAGACCTCGCTGGGCGAGTCCGTCGCGCGCACCCTCGGCCGGAAGTTCGTCCGCGTCGCCCTCGGCGGAGTCCGCGACGAGGCCGAGATCCGCGGCCACCGCCGGACGTACGTCGGGGCGCTGCCCGGCCGCATCGTGCGCGCGATGAAGGAGGCCGGGTCGATGAACCCGGTCGTCCTGCTGGACGAGGTCGACAAGGTCGGCGCGGACTACCGCGGTGACCCCGCCGCGGCCCTGCTCGAGGTGCTGGACCCAGCGCAGAACCACACCTTCCGCGACCACTACCTCGAGCTCGACCTCGACCTGTCCGACGTGCTGTTCGTGGCGACCGCCAACGTCGTCGAGCAGATCCCGTCGGCGCTGCTCGACCGGATGGAGCTCGTCACGATCGACGGCTACACCGAGGACGACAAGGTCGCCATCGCCCGCGACTTCCTCGTGCCGCGTCAGCTGGAGCGGGCGGCGCTCGGTGCCGACGAGGTGACCGTCTCCGACGACGCGCTCGGCGAGCTGGCCGCCAACTACACGCGGGAGGCGGGCGTACGCCAGCTCGAGCGGTTGCTGGCCAAGGCGTTCCGCAAGGCGGCGACCCGGCTCGCGACCGGCGACGTGGACCGCGTCGACATCGACCGGGACGGCCTCAAGGACCTGGTCGGTCGGCCTCGGTTCACCCCCGACAGCCACGAGCGGACCGACGTCCCCGGCGTCGCGACCGGGCTCGCGGTGACCGGTCTCGGCGGCGACGTGCTCTACGTCGAGACCTCGGTCTCCGACGGCACGGCCGGACTCACCGTCACCGGCCAGCTCGGCGACGTGATGAAGGAGTCGGCGTCGATCGCGCTGTCGTGGGTGCGGGCGCACGCCGACGAGCTCGGGCTCGACCCGGCCTCGTTCGACAAGGCGATCCACGTCCACTTCCCGGCCGGTGCCATCCCCAAGGACGGCCCGTCCGCCGGTGTCACGATGGTGACCGCGCTCGTCTCGCTGCTCACCGGGCGGCCCGTGCGCTCGGACGTCGGCATGACCGGCGAGGTGACCCTGTCGGGTCGCGTGCTGCCGATCGGTGGCGTCAAGCAGAAGCTGCTCGCTGCCCAGCGAGCGGGCCTGACGACGGTCTTCGTCCCCGAGCGCAACCGCGCGGACCTCGACGACGTCCCCGCCGAGCTGCTCAGCGCGCTCGACGTGCGACCGGTGGGCCGGGTGACCGACATCCTGGCCGAGGCCCTCGAGGCGGCGGCCGGGGCGCACAGCACCGCTGCCTGAACCCCTCGGCCCTGTAACGCCGGGTTACCTGCACTACCCACCCTGATGCATCGGGGTGGATAGATGCACCAACCCGGCGTTACAGCGCTGGGGGCCCGCGACGATCAGGCGTCCTCGCCCAGGCTGTCGTCGGCGAGGTTGGCCACGTCGTCGCCGTGCCCCTCGGTCTTGAAGCGCTCGAAGGAGGCGCGGACCTCGGCCTCGGCCTCGGTGCGGCCGACCCAGTCGGCGCCCTCGACGGACTTGCCGGGCTCGAGGTCCTTGTAGACCTCGAAGAAGTGCTGGATCTCCAGGCGGTCGTACTTCGAGACGTGGTTGATGTCGCGCAGGTGCTCCAGGCGCGGGTCGTGGCTCGGGACGCACAGGACCTTGTCGTCACCGCCGGCCTCGTCGGTCATCCGGAACATGCCGATCGCGCGGCACTCGATGAGGCAGCCCGGGAAGGTCGGCGACTGGAGGATCACGAGCGCGTCGAGCGGGTCACCGTCCTGGCCGAGGGTGTTCTCGATGTAGCCGTAGTCGGCCGGGTAGGCGGTCGAGGTGAAGAGCATCCGGTCGAGGCGGATGCGTCCGGTCTCGTGGTCGACCTCGTACTTGTTGCGCTCGCCCTTGGGGATCTCCACCAGCACGTCGAAGCTCAGCACGTCTTCCTCCACACTCTCGGCACGTCGTCGGGCCGCTCTCGTGCGCCCGGCGGAAGCCCAGCGCAAGGTCCTCGGGGCAGTGTCGCGCACAATGACCCCGATGCGCGAAGCGAGACGGATGAAAATCGAGGGACGTGAGGTACGCCACTCGCGGCGGCCCGCCCTGCGGCACTGGCTGCCGACGCTGCTCGTCCTCGCGCTCCTCGCGACGGGCCTCGGGGCCTACCGCTTCGAGTGGGGCCAGCGCTACCTGCCATGGCTGGCCGCCGACCCGGCCACCGAGCCCGAGCAGGTGCTGCCGCCCGCCGGGCTCGACCTTCCCGAGTGGTCCGCTCCCGCGGGCGACGCCGTCGCCCTCGACACCACGCGCGCGATCTCCCCCGACAAGGTCGCCGCAGCCGTCGCGGAGGACCTCGCCGACCCCGACCTCGGGCGCCACGTGGTCGGCGCCGTCGCCTCGCTCACCCCCGGCGAGCCGGTGTGGACGTCGGGCGACGGCCGCTACCTGCCGGCCTCGACCACCAAGCTGCTGACCCTCGGCGCGGCGCTCCAGGTCCTCGGCCCGGAGCGCACGTTCACCACCTCGGTCGTGCGCGGCGACGGCCCGCGGGAGGTCGTCCTGGTGGGTGGGGGAGACCCGTTCCTGGCGAGCTGGGCGCCGAGCGTCGCCGAGGCGGAGTCCACCTACCCCGCCCGTGCCGACGTCGCGACGCTCGCGCTGGCCACGGCCGACGCGCTGGGCGGCGGGGGCCGCGTCCGGGTGCGCTTCGACGACTCCCTGTTCACCGGGCCCACCGACAACCCGGCGTGGCGCAGCGACTACGTCCCCGACGACGTCGTCGCCCCCATCACGGCACTCATGGTCGACAGCGGTGACGAGCCCGACAGCGACCTCAAGCAGGACGACCCGTCCCTCACCGCCGCCCGGGCCTTCGCCGACGCCCTGTCGGCCGCCGGGATGGACGTCGTGGGCCGGCCCCGGCGCGTCGACCCACGCCCCGACGCCGAGCAGCTGGCGGCCGTCGAGAGCGCCCCGCTCGCCGACATCGCCGAGCGGATCCTCGACGTCAGCGACAACGAGGGTGCCGAGGTCGTCGCACACCAGGTCGGCCTCGCCACGTCGGGCGAGGGGTCGTTCGAGGCCGGCGCCGCCGGCGTCCTCGGTGCGCTCTCCGGGCTCGGCATCGACGTCACGGGCGACGAGCTCCACGACGGCTCCGGCCTGTCGCGACGCAACCGCGTCTCCACCGCCACGCTGATCGCCCTGCTCCAGCGCGCGGCCGGACCCGACGGCGACGCCCTGCGCAGCCTCCTCACCGGGATGCCCGTCGCCGGGTTCACCGGGTCGCTGACCTATCGCTTCGCCGAGGGCCCTCCTGTCGCCCGCGGCCTCGTGCGCGCCAAGACCGGCACCCTCACCGGCGTCCACGCGCTCGCCGGCGTCGCGGTCGGGCGCGACGGCGAGCCGATGGCGTTCGTCTTCGGGGCCGACAAGTCCCCTCCGGAGGAGAGGTACGACGCGCAGGAGGCGCTCGACCGCGCCGCCGCCGCGCTCGCCGCCTGCCGCTGCTCGGCCCCGTAGGTGGTCGAGCAGGCCCGTCACACGCCGGGAGCTCATTCTTCGCTCCCGGCTAGTGTCGGGACCATGAACCTCGTGGACTGGGACTTCGCCGTCACCGTGGGCGCGCGGGTCGCCGGCCCCGGGCCCGAGGTGTCACCCGAGGAGGCGGCCGCGGCGGTCCTCGAGCTGCGCGAGGGCGCCGACCGGTCGACCCCGCTGGTCTCCGACTTCACCGGGCTGCGCACCGAGGCCGGCACGGCCCCCGTCCTGGTGGTCGACCGACGGGGCTGGCTGCGGGCCAACGCCGACGGGTTCTCCACGATCCTCAAGCCCGTCGTCGACAAGCTGGTCGAGAAGAAGGGGCCGCCGTCGGCGTTCGCCGAGGCGATCGGCACCCGCGTCACCGGCGCGGAGGTCGGGCTGATGCTCGGCTTCCTCAGCAGCAAGGTGCTCGGCCAGTTCGACCCGTTCCACGACCCGCACGGCCGTCTCCTGCTGGTCGCCCCCAACATCGTCCACGTCGAGCGCGAGATCGGCGCCGACCCGACGGACTTCCGGCTCTGGGTCTGCCTGCACGAGGAGACGCACCGGGTGCAGTTCACCGCCAACCCGTGGCTCGGCCCCCACCTGCTCGCCCAGATGCACCAGGTCGCCGACACCCTCGAGCCCAGCGCGCTCCTCGACAGCCTGCGCCGTGGCGCCGACGCGATCCGCAGCGGCGAGGGCAGCGTGCTCGACCTCGTCTCGACCCCGGAGCAGAAGGAGGTCCTCGACCGGGTCACCGGCATCATGTCGCTGCTCGAGGGCCACGCCGACGTCGTGATGGACGGCGTCGGCCCGACCGTCATCCCCTCGGTCGCCCAGATCCGCAAGAAGTTCAACCAGCGCCGCAAGGGCGTCGGGTCGCTGGACAAGCTCCTGCGCCGGCTGCTCGGCCTCGACGCCAAGATGGCGCAGTACCGCGACGGTGCCGTCTTCGTGCGCCGCGTCGTCGACAAGGTCGGGATGGACGACTTCAACGCCGTGTGGAGTGGACCGGAGACCCTCCCGACCAAGGCCGAGATCGCCGACCCCGACGCCTGGGTCGCCCGGGTGCTGTGACGCTGCACCCCTCGGTGGCCGCGGTCCGGGTGCCGGTACGGGGGACGCTGTCCGGGCTCGCCCCCGGTGACGTCGTGGCCGTCGCGTGCAGCGGCGGTGCCGACTCGCTCGCCCTCGCCGCGGCCGCCGTCTTCGAGGGCCACAAGCTCGGCCTGCGCGTCGTGGGGGTCACCGTCGACCACGGCCTGCAGCCCGGCTCGGCCGAGCAGGCCGACCGGGTCGTCGCCCAGCTGTCGTCGCTCGGTGTCGACGAAACGCTCACCGCGCGCGTGGCCGTCGACGTCGCGTCCGGGCTGGGCCCGGAGGCGGCGGCGCGCGAGGCGAGGTACGCCGTCCTCGAGCAGGTCGCCGCGCACCTCGGCGCCCGACGGGTCCTGCTCGGCCACACGCTCGACGACCAGGCCGAGACCGTCCTCCTCGGCCTCACCCGCGGGTCCGGCGGCCGGTCGCTGCAGGGGATGCGCCCGGCCTTCGACGTCTTCGCCCGCCCCCTGCTCGGCGTACGCCGCGTCGACACCCTCACCGCCTGCCGGGTCGAGGGCCTCGAGCCGTGGGACGACCCACACAACCACGACCCCGGCTACACCCGCGTACGCGTGCGCGAGCGCGTGCTGCCCGTGCTGGAGGACGAGCTCGGGCCGGGGATCGCCGAGGCGCTCGCCCGGACGGCGGCCCAGCTCCGCGACGACACCGCCCTGCTCGACGAGCTCGCCGCCGACGCCCTCGCCGAGGCCCGGCGCGACGGCGGGCTGGACGCGGCCTGGCTGGCCGCCGTGCCCCCCGCCCTGCGCCACCGCGTCCTGCGCCTCGCCGCGCTCGCGGCCGGGGCGCCGCCGTCCGAGCTGACCCGCGAGCACGTGCTGGCCGTCGACGGGCTGGTCGTCGACTGGCGGGGGCAGAAGTGGATCGACCTGCCCGGCCCGCTGCGCGCCCTGCGCCGCGACGGGTTGCTGGTGGTCGAGGCTCCCTGAGGCTCTCGCCGCGACCCGGGAGGATGACGGGGTTGCGATGGGGCGCAGCGGGGTACCTCGACCCGTGTAGCCACCCACGACGGCGGGAGGAGGTCGGTGATGGGCATGGTCCTGGTCGTCGACGACGACGACGACATCCGCGACATCGTCGCCCTGGTGGTGCGCCGCCGCGGGTTCGAGGTGCACAGCTCGGCCGACCCCGTCGCAGCGCTCGACGTCGCCGCCGAGCGCGGCTTCACCGCCGCGGTGCTCGACTGGAGCATGCCCGAGATGAACGGGGGCGAGCTGTGCGCGCGCCTGCGTGACCTGCCTGGGCTCGAGCAGGCGCCGATCGTCATCCTCACCGCGTACGCCGACGCCGAGACACGCGCCCAGGCGTACGCCGCCGGGGCCACCCGCTTCGTCACCAAGCCCTTCTCGCTGACCGACCTCGGGGACCTCCTGGTCGGCCTCGTCGGGGCCGTGCCGGCAGAGGACGGACCGGCTGCGCCAACTTCCTGACCAACTGTCAAGATTCGCCTAGCATCGACGCCGTGACGACCACGGGACGGGCCGAGCTGTCCGTGGGCGCTCTCACGGTGGCCGCCGTCGCGGCCTACGTCTGGGGGCACGACCCGCTCCTCGACAACCTCCTCTACCTCGGGGTGCTGCTGGGCGCGGGCGCGCTGGCGTGGGCGGGCGCCGTCAGGCGCCCCGCGGTGGACCGGCCCTTCGCGTACCTCGTGGCGGGCGGGCTCCTCCTCAACGCGCTCGGCGACCTCGCGTGGGAGCTGCTCAGCTGGCAGGGCGCGGACACCGACGTCTCGGTCGCCGACCCGTTGTGGTTCGCCAGCTACGTCGCCCTCAGCAGTGCCGTGTGGCTGGTGCTCCGACGCGTCGAGGTGGGCCGCCAGGCGCGCGTGCTGGCGCTCGACACCCTCATGCTCGTCGTCGTCAGCGTGCTCGTGACGTGGAACGTCGCGATCCACCCGATCGTCGACGACCAGGAGGTGGCCGCCGCGGTCCGGGTCGTCTGGGCGTCGTACCCGGTGGCGGACGCCGTCCTCCTCGGCCTCGTCGCACGCGTGCTGATGAGCACGGGGGCCCGCGCGCACCTGTCGTTGTCGTTCCCCGTCGGAGTCGGGCTGTGGCTCGCCGCGGACATCGCCTTCCTCGTCTCGGGGAGCGGCGACTCGACGTCGGCGATGGACGCGGCCTGGATGCTCGCGCCGGTGCTGCTGGCACGCAGCGCCTGGCGCGACCCGGCACCCGTCGCCGACGACGGTCCTGCGCCGTCGGAGCGTCGGATGGTGCAGACCGGCTTCGCGATCCTCCCGCTGCTGGTGCCCCCGGTGCTGACGCTCTTCGTCGACTCACGCGACGAGCTCGACCACGCCGCGTTGCTGGTCGTGGGCGCCGCGGCCCTGACGGTCCTCGCGCTCGTGCGGACGACGTGGCTCGTGCGCTCGGAGCGCCGCGCCCACCGCGACCTGGAGCTCGCGCTGGACGCGGCCCTCGCCGCGTCCCGCGCGAAGTCGATGTTCCTCGCGACCATGAGCCACGAGATCCGCACGCCGCTGACCACCGTCCTGGGGACCGCCGAGCTGCTCGAGGACACGGCGCTCGACGGGGAGCAGCAGCACCTCGTCCGCCGGATGCGGCGCTCCGGCGACCACCTCGCGTCACTGGTCGCCGACATCCTCGACTTCTCGAGGATCGAGTCCGGTGAGGTCACCCTCGTGGCCGCCCGCTTCGACCTGGTCGACCTCGTGGCCGAGCTCGCGGACGTCTACGCGCTGCGCGCGGCGGACGCGGGCATCCGGTTCGAGCACCACCTGCACCCCGGCCTGCCCGACACCCTCGTCGGGGACCGGACCCGGGTGGCACAGGTCCTGCGCAACCTCCTCGACAACGCCGTCAAGTTCACGCCCGACGGCGGGGTCCGCCTCGACGTACGTCCCGCGCCCGACGGCGTTGAGCTCGCGATCGCCGACACGGGCATCGGGATCGGCCAGGACGACCTGGCGGTCGTGTTCGACTCGTTCCGCCAGATCGACGGGTCCAGCACGCGCACCTACGGCGGCAGCGGCCTCGGGCTGGCGATCTGCAGGCAGCTGGTGGCGTTGATGGGAGGCACGCTCGACGTGACCAGCCGGCTGGGGGAGGGGAGCACGTTCGTGGTGCGTCTGCCCCTGGTGGTCGCCGGCACCGACCACGCCACCGTGCCCGGCCGCACCCCGGTGCTGGCCGGGGCGTCCGGCGCGCGTCGTACGCCCTAGGCTGGAGACATGGACACGTCCCACGTGGAGCACGACCTGGTCAACGTCCTCTTCACCGAGGCGCAGATCCAGCAGCGACTGGGGGAGATGGCGCTGCAGATCACCGAGGACTACGAGGGCAAGGACCTGCTGGTGGTCGGCGTCCTGCGCGGCGCGGTCATGGTGATGGCGGACCTGTCGCGCGCGATGCCGCGGCACCTGGAGATGGACTGGATGGCCGTCAGCTCCTACGGCTCGGGGACGAAGTCGTCCGGCGTCGTGCGGATCCTCAAGGACCTCGACACCGACATCAGCGGGCGCGACGTGCTCATCGTCGACGAGATCATCGACACCGGCCTGACGCTGAGCTGGCTGGTCAACAACCTGTCGAGCCGCAACCCCGCGAGCGTCGAGATCGCCACCCTGCTGCGCAAGCCCGAGGCGCTGTCGATGCCGGTCGAGCCCAAGTACGTCGGGTGGGACATCCCCAACGAGTTCGTGGTCGGGTACGGCCTGGACTACCGCGAGCAGTACCGCAACCTGCGCGACATCGGGACCCTCGCGCCGCACGTCTACAGCTGATCCGGAGCCGGGCCGGAGCCGGTCGGGCTCGCACCGGACCGCCCCGCTTCACCCCGCCTGAAAGAATGAGCCTCCCGGTGACGTGTAGCGTCGCCTCCTCAACTCCTAACCGGTGAAAGTTGCCTGTGAAGCGCATATTCAAGGGTCCCTGGCTGTGGATCGTCCTCTCCGCCTTCGCGGTGCTCCTGGCGATCCAGTTCCTCGCACCCAGTGACGGCTACGACGAGGTCGAGACCTCGACCATGACGAAGTACATCTCGTCCGGCAACGTCGAGAAGATCGAGTTCGACGGCGTCGACTTCGAGATCCGCGCCACCCTCGACAAGGGCGTGCGCGACAGCGGCGACAAGGTCGTCGCGACCTACGTCGCCGGCGACGAGGAGAGGTTGCTCGCCGCGGTCCAGGAGCAGTACGACGACGGCACGATCGAGTCCTACAAGGCCGAGACCCCGAGCCCCAGCTTCCTCGGCTCCCTGCTCGCCACCCTGCTGCCCTTCGCGCTGATCATCCTGCTGTTCATCTTCCTGATGAACCAGGCGCAGGGCGGCGGCGGCCGCGGCGTCATGCAGTTCGCCAAGTCCAAGGCCAAGCTGATCACCAAGGACATGCCGAAGACGACCTTCGGCGACGTCGCGGGCGCGGAGGAGGCCATCGAGGAGCTCGGCGAGATCAAGGAGTTCCTCACCGACCCGGCCAAATTCCAGGCCGTCGGCGCCAAGATCCCCAAGGGCGTGCTGCTCTACGGTCCGCCCGGCACGGGCAAGACCCTGCTCGCACGCGCCGTCGCGGGCGAGGCGGGCGTGCCCTTCTACTCCATCTCGGGCTCCGACTTCGTGGAGATGTTCGTCGGCGTCGGCGCGAGCCGCGTGCGCGACCTGTTCGAGCAGGCCAAGGAGAACGCCCCCGCGATCGTCTTCATCGACGAGATCGACGCCGTCGGTCGCCACCGCGGCGCCGGCATGGGCGGCGGCCACGACGAGCGCGAGCAGACCCTCAACCAGCTGCTCGTCGAGATGGACGGCTTCGACGTCCGCGGCGGGGTCATCCTCATCGCCGCGACCAACCGCCCCGACGTGCTCGACCCCGCGCTGCTGCGACCGGGTCGCTTCGACCGCCAGATCCAGGTCGACGCCCCCGACCTCAACGGCCGTCACAAGATCCTGCAGGTCCACTCGCGCGGCAAGCCGATCGCCCAGGACATCGACCTGATGAGCATCGCGCGGCGTACGCCCGGCTTCACCGGCGCCGACCTGGCCAACGTGCTCAACGAGGCGGCGCTGCTCACCGCGCGCGGCAACGCCAAGATGATCACCGACGCCTCGCTCGACGAGGCCATCGACCGCGTCATCGCAGGCCCGCAGCGACGCACCCGCCTGATGAGCGAGCGCGAGAAGCTGATCACCGCCTACCACGAGGGCGGCCACGCCCTGGTCGCCGCGGCGCTGCCGGGCACCGACCCGGTGCACAAGGTGACGATCCTGCCGCGCGGTCGCGCGCTGGGCTACACGATGGTGCTGCCGGACCGCGACAAGTACTCCCAGTCCCGCAGCGAGATGCTCGACTCCCTCGCCTACATGCTCGGCGGCATGGCGGCGGAGGCGCTGATCTTCCACGACGTCACCTCCGGCGCCGGCAACGACATCGAGAAGGCGACCGGCCTCGCGCGGGCGATGGTCACCCAGTACGGCATGACCGAGCGCCTCGGCGCGGTCAAGCTCGGCGACAGCAACTCCGAGCCGTTCCTGGGCCGCGACATGGGCCACACGCGCAACTACTCCGAGGAGACCGCCGCCGCGGTCGACGAGGAGGTCAAGGCGCTGCTCGGCCGCGCGCACCAGGAGGCCTTCGAGATCCTCGAGACAAACCGCGACGTCCTCGACTCGCTGGTCCTCGCGCTCCTCGACAAGGAGACCCTCGACAAGGCGGAGATCGCCGAGATCTTCGAGGCGCTCACCCGGCGCCCCGCCCGTCCCGCGTGGACCGGGTCGCCCGAGCGGGTCCCGTCGTCGATCCCACCGGTGGACATCCCGCAGGAGATCCGTGACCGCGCCAAGGCCGACGCAGCCCCCGACGAGGCCGGGGCCGGCGTCATCCTGACCCCTCCGGGTGCGGGCGGCGACGTCCACGGCGCGCCCGAGGTCGGTCCCGACACCCCGGCCCCACCGCGCCCGGACGCACCGTGACCGACCCGATCACCACCCCGGCGGTGGCACCCGAGGACGTGCCGGCCTTCGACCACGCCCGCGCCGAGGCGGCCGTGCGCGAGCTGCTCGCCGCCATCGGCGAGGACCCCGACCGCGAGGGCCTGCGCGAGACGCCGGCGCGGGTCGCGCGGGCGTACGCCGAGCTGACGCAGGGCCTGCGGCAGACCGCGGCCGACGTGCTGACCACGACGTTCGACCTCGGCCACGACGAGATGGTGCTCGTGCGCGACATCGAGCTCTGGTCGATGTGCGAGCACCACCTGGTGCCGTTCACCGGCGTCGCCCACGTCGGCTACATCCCGGCCGACACCGGCAAGATCACGGGGCTGTCCAAGCTCGCGCGGCTGGTCGACGTCTATGCCAAGCGCCCGCAGGTGCAGGAGCGGCTCACCACCCAGGTCGCCGACTCGCTCATGGAGATCCTCGAGGCGCGCGGCGTCATCGTGGTGGTCGAGGCCGAGCACCTCTGCATGACCATGCGCGGCGTCCGCAAGGCCGGCGCCCGCACCATCACCTCGGCCGTGCGCGGCTCGTTCCTCAAGAACCAGGCCACCCGCGCCGAGGCGATGGCGCTCATCCACTCGGGCACCAGGTGAGCGGGGAGTCCCTCCTCCACGTGCCCCGGGTGATGGGGATCGTCAACGTCACGCCCGACTCCTTCTCCGACGGCGGCCGGTGGGACACCACCGAGACCGCCGTCGCCCACGGGCGCGAGCTGCTCGACCAGGGTGCCGACCTGCTCGACATCGGCGGCGAGTCGACCCGCCCCGGCGCGACCCGGCCGCTGGTCGCCGAGGAGCTCGACCGGGTCGTCCCGGTGATCCGCGAGCTCGCCGCCGCCGGCGCGGTCGTCTCCGTCGACACCATGCGGGCCCAGGTCGCCGAGGCCGCGATCGCCGCGGGCGCGACGGTCGTCAACGACGTCTCCGGCGGGCTGGCCGACCCGCGCATCCTCGACGTCGTGGCCGCCGGCGACGTCGGCTACGTGGCGATGCACTGGCGCGCCCACGCCGACCGGATGCGCGACTTCACCGACTACGCGCCGGACGGGGTCGTCGCGACCGTGCGCCGCGAGCTGGGCGAGCGTCTCGACGCGGCCGTCGCGGCCGGGATCGACCGGGAGCGGATCGTCCTGGACCCCGGGCTCGGCTTCGCCAAGGAGCCCCGCCACAACTGGGAGCTGCTGGGCGGCCTCGACGTCATGCGCGAGCTGGGCCGCCCGCTGCTGGTCGGCGCCAGCCGCAAGTCGTTCCTCGGCAGCCTGCTCGCCCGCGACGGCCGGCCGCGCGGCGTCGACGGCCGGGAGCACGCCCACGCCGCGCTGGTCGCGCTGCTCGCCCGCGAGCGGGTCGACTACCTGCGCGTGCACGACGTACGCGCCACGCGCGACGCCCTCGCGGTCGTCGCGGCCATGACCGAGCCGGAGGAGGGGCCATGACCGACGAGCTGTCCGTGCGGGGCATCGAGTGCTTCGCGCACCACGGGGTCTTCGACTTCGAGAGGCGTGAGGGCCAGGTGTTCGTCGTGGACCTCGTGCTCGGCATCGACACCCGCCCGGCGGCGGCGTCGGACGACCTCGAGGACACCGTCAACTACGGCTCGCTCACGACGGACGTGAAGGCCGCCGTGGAGCGCGATCCGGTCGACCTGATAGAAACCGTCGCGCAACGCATCGCGGACGTGTGCCTGTGGGACAGTCGTGTTGAATGGGCGAGAGTCACGCTGCACAAACCTGATGCACCCATCGACGCGACGTACTCGGACGTCGCGCTGACGATCACCAGAACGCGAGGCAACGCTGATGACTGAGACTCCCAACCCGCACATCGTGGACGCCGACTCCCTCACCGGGGAGATGCACCCGATCCGACGGGTCGTCCTCGCGCTGGGCTCCAACGTCGGCGAGCGGCTCGCGTCGCTGCAGGGCGCGGTCGACGCGCTGGCCGACACCCCCGACTTCTTCGTCACGGGCGTCTCGCCGGTCTACGAGACCGAGCCGGTCGACGCCCCCGCGGACTCGGGCCCCTACCTCAACGCCGTCCTCCTCGCCGACACCACGCTCCCGGCGGCACGGCTGATGGAGCGCGCGCTCGCGGTCGAGGACGCCTTCGAGCGCGAGCGCAGCGAGGTCCGCAACGCGCCCCGCACCCTCGACGTCGACCTGATCGTGGTCGGCGACCGCCGGTCCAACGAGGACTTCCTGCGGCTGCCCCACCCGCGCGCCCACGAGCGTGCGTTCGTGCTCCAGCCGTGGCACGACCTCGAGCCCGACGCCGTCTTCCCCGACCGCGGGCCGATCGCCGACCTGCTCGCCGCCACCGACTCGTCCGGGGTGAAGAAGCGCGACGACATCGCGCTCGAGGTCGAGTGAGGGGTCGGGTGGCCCGAGCGTGAGCCAGCCCGCCGACGACGACCCGCCGGAGCCACGGGGTCGCCTGCACCCCACGTCGCCCCGCGCGATCACCGCCTGTCTCGTGGCGGGCCTCGCCGTCGGCTGGGCCATCCACCCGTTGGGTGAGGCCGTCACCGGGCGCCCGCCGCTGGTCTCCTGGGTGCAGGCGCTCGCGCTGGTCCTGGTCGCCGCGATCATGGCGTTCCTCGCCTGGAGCACCTGGCAGACCGTGCACGTGCGCCGGGAGCGGCTCGAGCCGCAGCAGGCCGTGAACCGCCTCGTGCTGGCCCGCGCGTGCATGCTGGCCGGGGCGTTCGTCTCCGCCGGCTACGTCGGATACGCCGTGAGCTGGCTCGGCGACGCGTCGCAGCACGCCGACCGCTGGGTCGTGCGAGCCGTGGTCGCGGCCGCCGGCGCGGCCGGGGTGACGCTGGCCTCCCTCGCGCTGGAGCGTGCGTGTCGCGCGGACGGGGGCCGTCCGCAGCCCTAGGCTGGCGCCATGCCTTCCCAGCAGCCCCAGCAGTCACAGGCGTCGCGGACGCCCGCTCGTCGCCGCCAGCGCAGCACGCGCCTGGTCGTCGCCGTCGCGCTCCTCGTCGTCGGCGCGGCCCTCGTGGCCGGCGCCCTGGCCTCCGCCTCCACCGTGCTGACCGCTGTCGCTGCCGTCGTGGCCGTCCTCGCCGGCGCGGCCGCGACCCGCATCACCCACTCCGAGCTCGCGCAGGCGCGTCGCGACGCCGCGCGCGACCGTGCCGTGCAGGCCCAGGAGTACCGCGCCCTGACGGAGCGCCGTACGTCCGAGAACGCCGCCTTCGCCGCCGACATGCGGCGCCGCATCGCCGAGCGCGAGGACGCCATCGGCGTGCTGGAGCAGGCGCTGTCGAGCGCGCAGAAGAACGCCGCCGAGCAGGGCATCAAGCGGGCCCAGGAGAGCCGTCGCGCCGACGCCGCCGAGCGCGGCCGCGACCTCGCGGAGCAGGGTCGCGACGAGGCCGAGTCGCGCGCCGCCGAGGCGATCGTCCTGGTCGCCGAGCTCGAGGCCGAGATCGACGTCGTGCGGGCCGAGCTCGACTCCCTGCGCGCCGCCGCCGCACGTCGCGACCACCGCAGCGCCTGAGGTCCCCAGCGCCGCCCCGCCGCACGATGCGGAAGGATGGCCGCTCGTGACCTCCGAGGACAACCGGTTCGAGAGCGACCCCGACGACGCCCTTCCCGAGGATCCCGGGCTGCCCGACGGCTGGGTCGTCGAGGCCCCCGACGGCGCCGACGACGCCACGGTCGCTCGCCTGACCGAGCTGCTGCGCGGCCATGAGCGGGCCGGTCGCGGCTGGGCCGGCTCGAGTGCCGAGGCGGTGCTCGTCGAGGTGTCCGAGCGCGGCCTCGCCACGCGCGAGAACCTCGTCGTCCGCGACCCCGACGGGCGGGTCCAGGCATGGGGCAGCGTGCACGACCGCGCAGAGGGCCGGATGCTCCTCGTCCACGTCGTCGACCGCGCGATCGACGAGCGGATCGCCGACCGGTGCAGCGACGTGCTGTTCGCGTGGGCCGAGGCACAGGCGCGTGCGGTGGGTGCCGCGCGCGGGCTCGCCGAGCAGCAGATCGACACCGGGGCCTTCGCCGACGACGAGCGGCAGCACGGCTGGCTCGAGGACGCAGGCTTCCGGCGCGTACGCACGTGGTGGCAGATGAGCCGCTCCGTCGAGGCCGACGAGGCCGAGCTCGTCCCCGACCCGGCGCGCTGGGAGCGGCGGGGCGTCGTCTTCCGCCGCGTCGAGCGCGACGGCGGCCCGGACTCGGGCGGGATGCCCGTGGAGGCCGACCTGCGCGCCGTGCACGACGTGCTCGAGGGCGCGTTCACCGACCACTTCAACTCGGCCGAGGAGACCTTCCAGGAGTTCATCCACCGGCTCCGGGAGGATCCCGGCCACCGGTGGGACCATTGGTGGATCGCGGAGATCGTCGACGGCGACGGTGGTGTTCCCGAGCCCGCCGGCGCCCTCGTCGGCACCGTCAGCGAGTCCGCCACCGGACCGGACGGCTCCTACGTCTCCTACCTCGGCGTCCTCGAGTCCGCCCGCGGCCGCGGGGTCGCGACCGGCCTGCTCCGCACGATCATCGCCGACGCCGCCGCGCGCGGTCGGGACCGCGTCGGGCTGGAGGTCGACGCCGACTCACCGACCGGCGCCGACGGCCTCTACACCTCGATGGGCTGGGGGACGAAGTACGTCACCGAGTCCTGGCACAAGGACGTGACGGTCCGCTAGCGCAGCGACTCGCGCAGCGCCCTGTGCACCCCCGCCGGGGTCAGCACGCCGAGGAAGGTCGGCCCACGGCGTACGCCGACCATCGGCTTGTCGTCGCGCAGCATCGCGGCCAGCGCGTCCTCGAGCGAGGAGTCGATGTCGATCGCGGATCCGAGGTCGCCGGTGGACACGCCGTCGAGCGGCTCGAGGTGCTCCTCGCGCAGCCGGGTGACGGTCAGCGTGCGCAGGCCGCCGGCGCCGACGAAGTCGGCCACCTGCTCGTCCGCGGGGTGCGCGAGCAGCTCGCCCGGGGTGGCGTACTGCGACAGGCGCCCGCCCCCGGCGAAGACCGCGACGCGGTCGCCCATCCGGATCGCCTCGTCGATGTCGTGGGTCACGAGCACCACGGTCTTGCCGAGCTCGGCCTGGAGCCGGCGGAACTCGTCCTGCAGCCGGTGCCGGACCACCGGGTCGACGGCGCCGAAGGGCTCGTCCATCAGCAGCACGGGCGGGTTGGCGGCGAGCGCCCGGGCGACGCCGACGCGCTGGCGCTGACCGCCGGAGAGCTCGTGCGGGTAGCGCCGGGCGTACTGGGCGGGGTCCAGGCCCACCGTGTCGAGCAGCTCGTGGGCCCGCTCCCGGGCGGTCGCCTTCGACTCGCCGTAGAGCAGCGGTACGGTCATGACGTTCTGCTCGATGCGCTGGTGGGGGAACAGGCCGATCTGCTGGATGACGTAGCCGATGCCGCGGCGCAGCTCGACGGGGTCGGCGTCGGTGACGTCCTGGCCGTCGAGCCAGATGCGGCCGGTGGTCGGCTCGATGAGCCGGTTGATCATCTTGAGCGTCGTGGACTTGCCGCAGCCGGACGGCCCGACGAGGCACACCATCTCGCCCCGCGCGACGTCGAGGTCGAGCTCGTGGACGGCCACCGTCCCGTCCGGGTAGGTCTTTCCCACGCCCTCGAGCCGGATCATCGACTCGGCCCCCGACTCGCCGCTGCGTGTAGCGTCCATGCGGTGACCATACTGGGGGCGGCCGCCGAGCCGAGCTGCTACAGCCGGCTGGTCAACGACTGGATCTGCCCGGCCTACGTCACCGATCGCCAGCAGGAGATCGTGGACGCGACCGTCCAGCACGTCGGCATCACCGTCGTGTCGGTGGTGCTGGGCCTTCTCATCGCGTTCCCGCTCGCGCTGCTGGCACGGCGGCTGCCGCGGCTCGAGGCGACGATCCTGGCCATCACGACCGGCATCTACACGGTCCCGTCGCTGGCGCTCTTCCCGCTCCTCGTCCCGTTCACCGGCCTGTCCGCCACGACGGTGGTGATCGGGCTCGCGCTCTACGCCCTCACGATCCTGGTGCGCAGCCTGCTCGAGGGCCTGCGCTCGGTGCCCGACGACGTCCGCGAGTCCGCGACCGGCCTGGGGTACGGCAGAGGAGCGCTGCTGATGAAGATCGAGCTGCCCCTCGCCCTGCCCGTCGTGATGGCGGGCCTGCGGGTGGCGACGGTCTCGACGGTCGCGCTCACGACGGTCGGCTCGCTGGTGGCGTACGGCGGGCTCGGCAACCTCATCAAGGACGGCGTGCTGACCAACTTCCGCGCCGAGCTCTTCACAGCCTCGCTCCTCTGCGTGGTCCTGGCCTTCGTGCTGGACGCCCTGCTCGTGCTCGCCCAACGACTGCTCACGCCGTGGACGAGGGGAGTGCGGGCATGAACACCCCACGCTGTTCTTCGCCTCCCCCGCTCCGCTCCTCCGACGAACAACACCGCGGGGGCCCCGAATGAGGGTCTTCGGCGACATGTGGCGCTACCTCTCCGACGGCGCCAACTGGACCGGCGGGGACGGCATCGCCGCGCTGCTGGGCCAGCAGCTCCTGCTCACGCTGACGGCGCTGCTGATGGCGATGGTCGTCGGCCTGCCGATCGCGCTGTGGCTCGGCCACCTCGGCCGCGGCGGCTTCCTTGCCATCAACATCTCCAACGTCGGCCGGGCGATCCCGACCTTCGCGCTGCTCGCGCTGCTCGTCGTGGCGCCGTGGCCGGGCACCGACCAGCTCGGGCCCTACGGCCGCGCCGGCCTCGCGACGCTGATCGCGCTCACGCTCTTCGCGCTGCCCCCGATCATCACGAACTCCTACGTCGCGATGCGCGAGGTCGCGCCCGAGGTCCGCGAGGCGGCGCGCGGCATGGGCATGACGGGCGCGCAGCGCTTCTGGCAGGTCGAGCTGCCGCTCGGGCTGCCGCTCGTCGTGTCGGGCCTGCGGCTCGCGCTCGTGCAGGTGTGGGCGACCGCGACGATCGCCGCGCTGGTCGCCGGGCCGGGGCTGGGCCAGATCATCACCGACGGCTTCTTCCGCTCCAACTACGGCAAGGGCATCGCGGGCGCGCTCGTCGTCGCCGCAGTCGCACTCGTCCTCGAGCTGCTCGCCGCGCTGGCGCAGCGCGCGGTCGACCCGACCCGCCGCGGCACACCTACGGGTGGTCACACGGACGCACTGTCGGTGACCGGGGCTACGCTCGACGAGCCCGCCGAACCCGTCGGCTGACGACGCACATCCGGACACGCGCAGCCCCGGCTGCGGGACACAGAAGGAACACCATGCACATCGCTCGCTCGCTGGCCGCGGTCCTCGCCGCCGGCGCCCTCGCCCTCACGGGCTGTGCCGGCGACGACCTCGCCGACGACACCAACGCCTCCGACGACAGCAGCTCGTCCGGGGCCGACAAGGGCTCGCTCACCATCGCGGGCCAGAACTTCCCCGAGGCCACGCTCGTCGCCTCGATGTACGAGCAGCTCCTCGAGGACGCCGGCTACACGGTCGAGACCAAGCTGGTCGACTCGCGCGACGCCTACATGCCGACCTTCCCCGGCGACGTCGACATCGTCCCGGAGTACGTCGGCGGCATCGTCAACTTCCTCAACACCCAGGCCAACGGCGACTCGGCGAAGCCCTTCGAGGCCGGCGACGGCCAGCAGCTCGCCGACGACGGCGCCGACCTGCTCGAGGAGGCCGGCATCGAGCTCCTCGACATCTCCCCGGCGACCGACACCAACGCCTTCTTCGTCACTCAGGACTACTCCGAGTCCGAGGGCGTCACGACGCTCTCCGACATGGAGGGCAAGAGCGTCGTCCTGGCCGCCGCCCCCGACTGCGAGGGCCGCCTCGACTGCGAGGGCGGGCTGTCCGACGAGTACGGCATCGACGTCACCAAGGTCCTCGAGCTCGGCTACGCCTCCGACCAGACCTACCAGTCGGTGATCGACGGTGAGTCCCAGCTCGGTGAGACCTCGACGACTGACGGCACGCTCGAGTCCCAGGGCCTCGTGGTCCTCGAGGACGACAAGCAGATCCAGCCCGCGCAGAACCTCGTGCCCGCCGTGTCGGCCGAGTTCCTCGCCGAGCACCCGGACGTCGCCGACATCCTCAACCCGCTGATGGCGGCCCTCACCACGGAGAACCTCACCGAGATGAACGGTCAGATGGCCGTCGACCGGGCCAAGCCGGAGGACGTCGCCAACGAGTTCCTCACCGCCGAGGGCCTCGTCGGCTAGTCGTACGCCGACCCGCTCCACCACGCGACACCGCGAGCCCCGGACCGCCTGCTGGCCGTCCGGGGCTCGTCGCCGTCCGGACCCTGCCGCTTCACCATGGGATGTCGACGAATGGGCACTTCCCCACGTCAACTGACCGAGGGGAGTGCCGGTTGCCCGGCATCCCATGGTGGAGCGTCAGCGCGGACTCGTCACACCTCGTGGTCCCGCAGCGCGAGGGCCGCGGGATCCACGGTGGTCTCGTCGACCACCGCGTGCGGCACCGACAGCCGCCACGCCCCGGTCGCGACGTCCTGCGCCCGGGGCGCCGGTCCGTCCAGGCCTTGCGCCCACTCCATCAGCGCAGTGACCTCGGCACGGCGGTCCTGCGCCACGAGCCACCCGGCGAGCCGGTGCACCGGCGGCAGCCCGCTGTGCACGAGCGTGCGCCGTCCCCAGAGCTCCAGCACGCCGGAGCGCAGCAGCCGCCACCACTCGGGCGTGCAGCCGGGCACGAGCAGGAAGTAGCGCCAGAGGTCGCCCGCCAGGACGCGGTCCACGAAGACGGACTCGACCTCGGGCGACCCGTGCGCACGCACCGAGGCGAGCGACATCCGCTTGGTCTCCCAGCGGTCCGCCAGGTCCTGCACCGAGGACGCCCGGGTCTGGGTGATCGACCCCTCCCGGATGCGCCAGCGGTAGACCACCTCGTCCAGCACGTCGAACGAGCCGTCGAGGTAGGACCGCGTCGTCGTGGGCTGGTCCTCGTACCTCACGCCCTCGGGCCAGGCCAGGCCCGCCGCGTCCCAGAACGACCGCCGCCACACCTTGTTCCAGGCGAACACGTCGCCCAGGATCTCGGGACGGTCCTCGACCCGGGCCCCGCGCAGCGGCCGGTGCAGCCGGCGCATCCAGGGCGGCTCGACCATCCCGTCCGCCTCCCAGCGCACGATCGACCCGGTCGCGAAGTCGGAGCCCGAGTCGCGCAGCGCGCCGAGCAGGTCGGCGTACGCCGTCGCGGGCAGCACGTCGTCGGAGTCGAGGAACGCCAGGAAGTCGCCCCGCACGTGCTGCACCCCGAGGTTGCGGGCGGCGCCGAGGCCGCCGTTGACGGAGTGCACCACGCTGATCCGGTTGTCCCGGCGGGCCCACCCGTCGGCGATGTCGCCGGTGCGGTCGGTGCTGCCGTCGTCGACGATCACCGCCTCCCAGCGGGTGTGCGTCTGGGCCAGCAGCGACCGGACGCAGTCGTCGAGGTAGTCCTCCACCCCCCAGGCGGGGATCACCACGCCGAGGAGGGGAGCCCGGGAGAACAGCCGCATACCGGCGGACCCTAGGACATTCGGGGGCGCGCGTCCGCGCCGGTAGGCTGCCCGCCGTGACCGAGCAGCCCAGAGCGATCGACGAGATGAACCCCGACGGAGTGCCGCGCAAGGTCCTCTTCGTCGCCGGGGCCGGGCGCAGCGGCACGAGCACGCTCGCCGGGATCGTGTCCAAGCTCGGCATGCACGTGCCGCTCCCCGAGGTGCCGCCGGACGACTCCAACCCGCGCGGGTTCAGCGAGCCGCAGTGGGTCGTCGACGTGCACGACGAGTGGCTGAAGGAGGCGCTGGTCCAGGTCAGCGACAGCCGACCCGGCGCCTGGTTCGAGACCGGCCGCATCTGCAGCCGCGAGCCCGCCCGGATCCGGGTGAGCGAGTGGCTCGAGCCGCACTTCGCCGAACACCCCGAGCTGGTCGTCAAGGACCCGCGGCTGAGCTGGTTCCTCGGCCTGTGGCGGGTCGCCGCGATCCGCACCGGCGCGACCCCCGTCTTCGCCACGATGCTGCGCCCGCCGGCCGAGGTCGTCGGGTCGAAGCAGAAGTACTACGCCAACAAGCTCGGCTCGGCCCACCTCGCCGCGAGCTGGGTCAACATGCTGCTCCACACCGAGCGCGCCACCCGGCCGGCGGAGGGCGACGGCGGCCGCGTGTTCGTCCGCTACGAGGACCTGCTCACCGACTGGGTGCGGACCACCACCGCCCTCGGGCACGCCCTCGACCTCCAGACGATCATCCACACGCGCAGCGACCAGATCCGCGAGGTGCACCGCTTCATCGACCCCAACCTGAGGCGGGTCACCTCGACGCTCGACGACCTCGCGCTGCCCGCGCGGCTGCACGACCTCACCGCCGAGACGTGGGAGCAGCTCAACAAGCTGGCCGACGAGGGCGGCGACACCCCCGACGCCCACGCGACGTTCGACCAGCTCCGCGAGGCGTACGTCGACCTCTACGAGGAGGCCGAGGCGATCAGCCGCTCGACGGCCGAGCACGCCCGCCACCAGGCCCGCCGCCGGGCGCTGGCGGAGGCCGAGGCCGCGGAGCCGACCCGCTCGCTCGCGGACCGGGTGCCCCACGACGTGCGTGCCGCCATCCCCCCGTCGGTGCGCCGAGGCGTACGCCGGGCGCTGGGGCGCGAGCGCGACGCGACCGGGGGCGATCGGTGACGATCCCGATCGGCTCGGGCCACGGGCTCACCAACGTCGAGGGGCACGCGGACTTCGACATCGTGTGGCCGTGGAACCAGCCCGGCGGGCTGCGCCGCGGTGCGACCGCGGTGCTCCGGGTCAAGAACGAGGCGCCCGGGCTGCGGTTCGTGCTGCCACCCCTGCTGCGCGCGTGCGACCACGTCCTGCTCGTGGACAACGGGTCCGACGACGGCACCGGCGAGGAGGCGCTTCGCGTGGCCGCCGAGCACGGCCTCTCCGACCGCTTCACGCTCGAGGAGTACCCGTTCGAGGTCGCCCGCGCCGGCGCCGAGCACCTCGCCGTCAACGAGCGCTCCGTGCACTCGCTCGCCTACTTCTACAACTGGTGCTTCTCCCACGTCCGGACCCGCTACTCGTGGAAGTGGGACGGCGACATGGTCCTCACGACCGAGGGCGAGGTGTCGATGGCCGACCTGTCCTGGCAGGTCGGGATGGCGGAGGCCGTGATCCGGTTCCCCCGGCACGGGCTCTACATCGAGTCCGACCGCCTGGCCTACCTCGACCTGGGGCTGCGCAACATCGAGGAGTGGGGCTTCCCCATGAGCCCCGACTACGTCTACACCAAGGCGCCGGAGTGGGAGATCCGCACGACTCCCGAGCGCATCGAGATGTTCGCCCTGCCGCAGGGCCTGTGCGTCGAGCTCAAGTGGCTCGACGGCGACGAGTTCGCCCACTGGACCAACCCCGAGTCCTTCGCGACCTCGATCCGCAACCGCCGCAAGCGCCGCGAGTGGCTGGTCTGGAACGCCCTCCACGACGGTGAGGTGCCCGAGGGCGTGGTGCGGATCGAGTCGCCGGACGGCGTGCACGTCGTCGACCACGTCACCCACACCTGGCTGCCCCGGGCGCCGCGGCCGTTCGTGGTCGACGACCCGGACCACGCGAAGCTCCACCTGCGCGCCTGAGGGCCGCTCCGTGAGGCGGTTCACACGGTCCGCGGGCATACCGGTGTGGTGCCGGGCCGTTCCACCGGTCTATGGTCGTCGTGGCTTAAATGACGTTTGTCGATCAACTTGGTTTGATTAGCGACGGCGGCCGAGCGGGGGGTCAGCGACGCGCGTCCTCCCGCGCCCCAGACGAGGTACGACGAAAGGCACCACCGTGTCCGAGAACCACCCGCAGATCGCGCCGCCCACCTCGCGGCGTACTCCCCTCCTGATCGGCCTGGCGGTGCTGGTCGTCCTGGCCGTCGTCGGCGGGATCGCCTGGTCGCGCGGCGGCGACGACGCGACCGCGGCGGCTGGTGAGAAGAACGAGAAGGTCGTCCTGGGCACCGTCGGCGCGAGCGACTCCTACTGGCAGGTGCTGGTGGACGCGGCCGCCGACGAGGGCATCGACCTCGAGGTGAAGGACTTCTCGGACTACACCCAGCCCAACCCGGCCCTCAGCGAGGGCGAGCTGGACGTGAACCAGTTCCAGCACATCGTCTACCTCGCCGAGTACAACGTCGCCAACGACGACGACATCGTCCCGCTGGGCTCCACCGCGATCTACCCGCTCGGCCTCTACTCGACCAAGCACGAGTCCGTCGACGAGATCGAGGACGGCGAGACCGTCGTCGTGCCCGACGACGACAGCAACCAGGCCCGTGCGCTGCTCATCCTCCAGTCGGCCGGCCTGATCACGCTCGACGACGGCGGCAGCATCTACTCCACGCTCGCCGACATCGACGAGGACGCCTCGCGGGTGCAGGTCAAGGCGATCAAGGCCGACCTCACGCCCACCTCGCTGCCCGACGTGGCCGCGGCCGTGATCAACAACGACTTCGTGGAGAAGGCGGGGCTGTCCTTCGAGGACGCTCTCGCGACCGACGACGTCGAGGACCCCAACGCGCTGCCGTACGTCAACATCTTCGCCGTGCGTGCGGAGGACCGCGACGACCCGACGCTGCTCAAGCTCGTCGAGGTCTACCAGGAGACGCAGGCGGTGCTCGACGGCGTGCAGGACGTCGCCGGCGGCACGGCCGAGCTGGTGAAGGTCCCGCAGGACGAGCTGCAGGCCTCGCTCGACGAGGTCGAGGCCGACACCGCCGCCCGGCAGTGACGCGCGCGAGCTGAGGGAGGAGCCCACGGTGCCACTCGTCGAGATGACCGACGTCCGCAAGACGTTCCCCGCCGCCACCCGCGGCGGGCAGGACGTCGAGGCGATCCGCGGCGTCGACCTCACGGTCGAGGCCGGCGAGATCGTCGGCGTCGTGGGCTACTCCGGGGCCGGGAAGTCCACGCTGGTGCGCCTCATCAACGCGCTCGAGACCACCACGTCGGGCAGCGTGCGCATCGGCGGCCGGGAGATCACCACCCTCAAGGAGCGCGAGCTGCGCGAGGTCCGGCTGGGGATCGGGATGATCTTCCAGCAGTTCAACCTGTTCCGCTCGCGCACCGTCTGGGGCAACATCGCCTACCCGCTCGAGGTGGCCGGCGTCGCGAAGGACGAGCGCAACCGGCGGATCTCGGACCTGCTCCACTTCGTCGGTCTCGCCGACAAGGCGCACAGCCACGTCGAGCAGCTGTCCGGTGGGCAGAAGCAGCGCGTGGGCATCGCCCGGGCGCTCGCCACCAACCCCAGCCTGCTGCTGGCCGACGAGTCGACCAGCGCGCTCGACCCGGAGACCACCCAGGAGGTCCTCGCGCTGCTGCGACGGGTCAACCGGGAGCTCGGCATCACCATCATCGTGATCACCCACGAGATGGACGTCGTGCGCAGCCTCGCCCAGCGGGTCGTGGTGATGGAGGCCGGCCGGATCGTCGAGGAGGGCCCCGTCCTGCAGGTGCTCTCCGATCCGCAGCAGCCCGTCACCCGGCGCTTCGTCGCGACGATCGTCGACGACGAGCCCGACCCGGAGGCGCTGGCGGCCCTGCACTCCCGGCACGCCGGCACGTTCGTCAAGCTCGCCTTCCGCGGCGACGACGTCCGCCAGAGCGACGTCTTCGCCGAGCTGCTGCGCCACGGCGTGACCTTCGAGCTCGTCTACGGCGGGATCGAGGAGGTCCAGGGCGAGACCTTCGGCAACCTGACCCTCGCCCTCGACGGCGACCCCGACGCGGTCCGTACGGCGGTGGCGGCCGTGCGCGACCTCGTCCCGACGACGGAGCTGGCCCGATGAGCGACTCCCACATCGGCCAGCTCTGGCCGCTCTTCTGGCAGGCGGCGTGGGAGACGACGTACATCGTCGCCATCACGCTCACCCTCGGCGGCCTGCTCGGGCTGCTGCTCGGGCTCGGCCTTTACGTCACCCGCCGCGGCGGCCTCTACGCCAGCCGTCCGGTCAACGCGGTGCTCAACGTGCTCGTCAACTTCTTCCGGCCGATCCCGTTCGTCATCTTCATCGCGGCCGTGCAGCCCTTCGCACGGGTGGTCGTCGGGACCGGGATCGGCAACCCGGCGATCATCTTCGCGCTCACCCTCGCCGCGATGTTCGGGATCAGCCGCATCGTCGAGCAGAACCTCGTCACGGTCGACCCCGGTGTCATCGAGGCCGCCCGGTCCGTGGGTGCGAGCCGCGCGCGGATCGTGCGGACCGTGGTCCTGCCCGAGGCGCTGGGCCCCCTCGTGCTCGGCTACACCTTCGCGTTCGTCGCGCTCGTCGACATGACCGCCGTCGCGGGCGTGGTCGGCGGCGGCGGGCTGGGCAACTTCGCCCTGCAGTACGGCTTCCGCCAGTTCGACACCGTCGTGACCTGGACCGCGGTCATCGTGATCGTCGCGCTGGTGCAGGTCGTCCAGCTCGCGGGCAACGTCACCGCCCGGAGGGTCCTGCGCCGCTGAGTGGCGTGCGTCACGCCGCCGTCAGGTTCCACCGCGGAATCCGCGGGCGTACGCTCGATGTTGATCGCAGTAGATCGGTACCCGCGAGGGACTGAAACGAAGAGGTCGACATGAGCAAGCACCGCATCGGTGTCATCGGCGCAGGCCGCGTGGGAGCCGTCCTGGCCTCCGCGCTCCGCTCCGCGGGTCACGAGGTCGTCGCCGCCGCCGGCGAGTCCGACGCCTCCCGCCGCCGGATCGACGCGCTCCTGCCGGGCGTGCCGGCCGCGAAGCCGACCGACGTGGCCCGCGCCAGCGACGTGCTCCTGCTGACGGTCCCCGACGACATGCTCTCCAACGTCGTCACGATGCTCGCCGCGAGCGGCGCGATCCGCGAGGGCCAGGTCGTCGTGCACACCAGCGGCCGCCACGGTCTCGCCGTGCTGGAGCCCGCCCGCGCCGTCGGCGCCCTCACGATCGCGATGCACCCGGCGATGACCTTCACCGGCACCGAGGTCGACCTCCCGCGCCTGTCCGGCTGCGTCTTCGGCGTCACGGCCGACGCGGCCGACCGCGAGCTCACCGAGTCCCTCGTCGCCGACCTCGGCGGCCGCCCGATGTGGGTGCCCGAGGACCGCCGCACGCTCTACCACGCGGGTCTCGCCCACGGTGCCAACCACCTCGTCACCCTCGTCGCGGAGGCGATGGAGATCCTCTCCGCCGCAGGTGCCGAGGACCCGGCCGCGACGCTGCGCCCGCTGTTGACCGCCGCGCTCGACAACGCGCTCGAGGACGGCGACGCCGCGCTCACCGGGCCGATCGTCCGCGGCGACGTCGAGACCGTCCGCGCCCACGTCACCGATCTCGTCGCCACCGCGCCGCAGACGCTGCCCTCCTACCTCGCGATGGCGCACGCGACGCTCGACCGCGCGGTGACCGACGGCCGCCTGCTGCCGATCCGCGCCGCCGCGATGCTCCGCGTCCTCGTGGCAGCGGAGTCCACCCTGCCGCAGTCGCCCGCGCAGCACGGCGTCGAGCCTCGATGACCTCGACCCCCGTCCTCGCGAGCACCCGCGAGGAGCTCGCCGGCCTGCTCGCCGACGCCCGCCGGTCCGGCGAGAAGGTGGCCTTCGTGCCGACGATGGGCGCGCTCCACGACGGTCACGCCAGCCTCATGCGCGCCGCGCGCGCGGTCACCAGCGGCCCGCTCGTGGTGAGCATCTTCGTCAACCCGATGCAGTTCGGCGCAGGAGAGGACCTCGACCGCTACCCGCGCACCCTCGACGCCGACCTCGCGGTCTGCGCGTCCGAGGGCGTGGACGTCGTCTTCGCCCCGAGCGTGGAGGAGATGTATCCCGGCGGCTTCAGCCACGAGTCCGTGCACGACGGCGTCACCGTGGCGCCGGGCGCGATCGCCGGCATCCTTGACGGCGCGTCCCGGCCCGGTCACTTCGACGGCGTGCTGACGGTGGTCGCGAAGCTCTTCGGCCTGGTCCGTCCCGACGTCGCGGTGTTCGGCCAGAAGGACTACCAGCAGCTCGTGCTCGTCCGCCGCATGGTCCGCGACCTGTGCCTCGGCATCGACGTCGTCGGTGCCGAGACCGTCCGCGAGCCCGACGGCCTCGCGCTGTCGAGCCGCAACCGCTACCTCGATCCCGAGGGCCGGCGGGCCGCGGTGGCCCTCAGCCGGGCGCTGCGGGCGGCGCAGGGGCGCGCGGCGTACGGCGTACCTGCCGCGCGCTGGGCCGCGATGGCCGTCCTCAAGGCGGAGGCGGGACTCGAGCTCGACTACCTCGCGCTCACCTCGCCCGACCTCGGCGAGCCTCCGGAGACCGGCGAGGGCCGGATCCTGGTGGCGGCCCGCGTCGGCACCACGCGCCTGATCGACAACATGGCGATCACGTTCGACCGCATCGCACCGGATGCGGACCAGGCGGGGACCGCGACCGCGGCCTCGACCACCACCTGAAGGGAGCGGCCACCATGCTGCGCACGATGATGACGTCCAAGATCCACCGCGCCACGGTCACCCAGGCCGACCTGCACTACGTCGGGTCGGTGACCGTCGACGAGGACCTCCTCGACGCCGCCGACCTGCTGCCCGGCGAGCTCGTCCACATCGTCGACGTCACGAACGGGGCGCGCCTCGAGACCTACACGATCGCCGGCGAGCGGGGTTCGGGCGTGATCGGCATCAACGGTGCCGCCGCCCGTCTCGTGCACCCCGGCGACACGGTGATCCTCATCGGCTACGGCCAGATGGAGACCGCCGAGGCGCGGGAGCACCAGCCGCACGTCGTCTTCGTCGACGCCGAGAACAAGGTGATGGGCACCGGCTTCGACCCGGCCGAGACGTTCGGCGCCCAGACGCTGTCCCGGGGCGACCTCGTCACTCGATAGCCTGCCGGGATGACAGACCACCGGCCGGTCCCGGGTCGCCTCCGCGCACCCGCACCCGGTTGGACCACCCGCGCCGACGTCGTCGTGGTCGGGTCCGGCATCGCCGGCCTCACCGCGGCACTCCGCATCCACGCGGCTGATCCCTCGCTCCACCTCCTCGTCGTCACCAAGGACGTGCTCGCCGCCGGCTCCACGCAGTGGGCCCAGGGCGGGATCGCGGCCGCGCTCGGCCCGGGCGACACCCCCGAGCAGCACGAGCACGACACCCTCGTCGCGGGGGCGGGGGCCTGCGACGTCGAGGCCGTCCGCGTCCTCGTCACCGAGGGGCCCGACGCGGTGCGCGAGCTGATCGCCCTCGGCACCCAGTTCGACCACCACCCGGACGGCGAGCTGTCGCTGACCCGCGAGGGCGGCCACCACCGCGACCGGATCGCCCACGCCGGGGGAGACGCGACGGGCGCGGAGATCCAGCGCGCCCTGATCGCCGCGGTGGAGCGGGCGCCGGAGATCGAGGTCATCCAGCACGCCCTCGCCGTCGACCTGCTCCGCTCCGCCGACGGCGGCGTCGCCGGCCTGACCCTCCACGTGCTCGGCGAGGGCCAGCACGACGGCGTGGGCGCAGTGCACTGCCGGGCGGTCGTGCTCGCCTCGGGCGGGCTCGGGCAGGTGTTCAGCCAGTCCACCAACCCGAGCGTCTCGACCGGCGACGGGATGGCGGTGGCCCTGCGCGCCGGCGCCCGGCTGCGCGACCTGGAGTTCGTCCAGTTCCACCCGACGGTCATGTGGCTCGGCCCCGAGTCGCAGGGCCAGCAGCCGCTCATCTCCGAGGCCGTGCGCGGCGAGGGCGCGTACCTCGTCGACGTCGACGGCCGGCGCTTCATGCAGGGCGAGCACGAGCTCGCCGACCTGGCGCCGCGCGACGTCGTCGCCAAGGCGATCACGCGGCGGATGCTGGAGACCGGAGAGCCGCACATGTGGCTCGACGCCCGTCACCTGGGCGCGGAGTTCTGGGAGCGCCGGTTCCCGACGATCCTGCGCGTGTGCCGTGAGCACGGCGTCGACCCGGTGACCGAGCTGATCCCGGTCGCGCCCGCCCAGCACTACGCCTCGGGCGGGGTCGCCACCGACCTGTGGGGCCGTACGACCGTGCCCGGCCTCTACGCCACCGGCGAGGTCGCCTGCTCCGGGGTCCACGGCGCCAACCGGCTCGCGTCCAACTCGCTCCTGGAGGGCCTCGTGTTCTCCCGCCGCATCGCCGACGTGCTCCCCGGCGAGCTGCGCGACTGGGCCGACCCGGCTGCCGACGAGCGCCCGGAGGGCCTCGTGTCCGGTGACCGGCGACGCGCGATGCAGGACGTCATGACCACACGGGTGGGCGTGCTCCGCCATGCCGACGGCCTGGCCGAGGCACTGCGCTTCCTCGGCTCGCTCGACCCCGGCGAGGACGAGGCCGGGCCCGCCGCCTGGGAGACCACCAACCTCCTCACGATCAGCACCGCTCTCGCCGAGGCGGCCGCGCTGCGCACCGAGACGCGCGGCTCGCACTGGCGCGAGGACCACCCCGACCGCGACGAGACCCGCGCGGGGCACGTCGACTCCTGGTTCGACGCCGGTCGGATCGCTGCGGAGTGGACGTACGCCCCCTCGACCGACCCGAGCGCCCGGCCCGCCCCCACCGAGGTCCCCGCATGACGCGCCTCTCCGACGTCCCCGCCGACCTGCTCGACGAGCTGCGCGCCGCCGAGCTCGACCCCGAGCTCGTGTGGGCGAAGCTCGCCGAGGCGCTGCGGGAGGACCTGCCGGACCTCGACCTCGACGACCCGACCAGCTCCTCGACGATCCCCGCCGACGCCCGGGGGGAGGCCGTGCTCGGGGCGCGGGAGCCGGGCGTGGTGGCAGGCCTCGGCATCGCCGCCGTCACCTTCTTCATGGTCGGTGCCGACGCGACCGTCACCGACCGCGTGCCCGACGGCACCCGGGTCGGCGCGGGCGACGTGGTCATGCGCGTCGAGGGCCTGACCCAGCGGATGCTCGTCGCCGAGCGCACCGCGCTCAACCTCGCCTCCCACCTGTCCGGCATCGCCACCGCGACCTCGCACTGGGTCGACGCCCTCGCCGGCTCCCCGACGCGCGTGCTCGACACCCGCAAGACCCTGCCCGGCCTGCGCGCCCTGCAGAAGTACGCCGTGCGCTGCGGTGGCGGGGTCAACCACCGGACGTCGCTCCAGGACATGGCGATGGTGAAGGACAACCACGTCATCGCGGCCGGGGGAGTGGTCCCCGCGCTCGCTGCGATCCGCGGTCGCGTCCCGGGGCTGCCGGTGGAGGTCGAGGTCACCACTCTCGACCAGCTCGAGGAGCTGCTGGCGCTCCCCGAGCCGCCCGAGCGGGTCCTGCTCGACAACATGACCGACGAGCTGATGGCCGAGGCCGTACGCCGCACCGACGGGCGCGTGCCGCTCGAGGCCAGCGGCGGCATCACCCTCGAGCGCGCGGCCCGCATCGGCGCGACCGGCGTGGACTTCGTCTCGGTCGGCGCGCTGACCCACTCCGTCCGCGTCCTCGACCTCGGCATGGACCTGGTGGACCGATGACCCTGCTCGCGGTGGACATCCGCAACACCCACACGACGCTCGGCCTGCTCGACGACGAGGAGGTCACCGCCCACTGGCGGGTCAGCTCGCTGGAGGGCCGCACCGCGGACGAGTGGTCCGTGCTGCTGCGCGGCCTCCTCGCCGAGCGGGTCGACGAGGTCGCCGGCGTCGTCGTGTCCGCCACCGTCCCCGCAGTGCTGCACGAGTGGCGCGCGATGCTCGAGTCCCACTTCGGCGACGTCACTGCCATCGTGGTCGAGCCGGGTGTCCGCACCGGCATCCCGGTGCTGATGGACAACCCTCGCGAGGTCGGCACCGACCGGATCGTGAACTCGCTCGCGGCCGCGACCCTCCACGGCGGCCCGGCGATCGTCGTCGACCTCGGCACCGCCACGACCTTCGACGTCGTCAACGGCAGGGGCCAGTACGTCGGTGGCGCCATCTCGCCCGGCATCGAGACGTCCCTCGACGCCCTCGGGCGCCGCGGCGCCCAGCTCCGCAAGGTCGAGCTCGCCCGGCCCCGCTCGGTGATCGCGAAGAACACCGTCGAGGCCCTGCAGAGCGGGTTGGTGTTCGGCGTCGCCGCCCAGGTCGAGGGCATGGTGGCGCGGATGATCGCCGAGCTCGGGCTGCCCGTCGAGGACGTCACCGTGATCTCCACCGGACACCTCGCGCCGCTCCTCGTGGACGACTGCGCGTGCTTCACCGTGCATTCCCCGTGGTTGACGCTGCAAGGACTGCGGCTCGTTTTCGAGCGCAATTCCTGAATTGCGCCGTCAGGGCTTTCCTGACCCTTTTGTGCAATGGTCCGAGTGCTGCGAGACTGCAATTCGTCAATAGCCCCGTTGGCAGCTCGTGAATAGCAAAGGAAAAGACCATGGCGCAAAAGGTGAACATCGTCCTGGTGGACGACCTCGACGGCACCGAGGCCACGGAGACCGTCACGTTCGGCCTCGACGGCACGAGCTACGAGATCGACCTCAACGACGCGAACGCCGCCGCCCTGCGCGAGGCGCTGAGCGGCTACGTGGGCCACGCCCGCAAGGTGACGGGTGGCGGGCGCCGCAGCGGTCGCCGGTCGAGCGGCGGGTCCTCGTCCTCCAACACCAAGGACGTCCGCGAGTGGGCCAAGGAGCAGGGCATGGAGGTCTCCGAGCGCGGCCGGATCTCGGCCGACGTGCAGCAGGCCTACGACGCCGCCCACTGACGTACGCACGGCCGGCACGTCCCACCACGCACCGGCGCCCCGGACCCGACGCACGGGTCCGGGGCGTTCGCTGTGAGCGGACGGGCTCGATGATGCGGAGGGAACACGTAGGCTGATCTCGGGCGTTGAGCCCAGTGTCCGCAACCCGGCCGCCTGCGTCGGACCCGCGGACCACGCAGACGTAGAGGAGCGCACATGTTCGAGCGGTTCACCGACCGAGCCCGGCGAGTTGTCGTGCTGGCCCAGGAAGAGGCCCGCATGCTCTCCCACAACTACATCGGGACCGAGCACATCCTGCTCGGCCTCATCCACGAGGGCGAGGGCGTCGCAGCCAAGGCCCTCGAGTCCCTCGACATCTCCCTGGAGGCCGTGCGCGCCCAGGTCGAGGAGATCATCGGCCAGGGCCAGCAGGCGCCCTCGGGCCACATCCCGTTCACCCCGCGCGCCAAGAAGGTGCTGGAGCTCTCGCTGCGCGAGGCGCTCCAGCTCGGCCACTCCTACATCGGCACCGAGCACATCCTGCTCGGCCTGATCCGGGAGGGCGAGGGCGTCGCGGCCCAGGTCCTGCAGAAGCTCGGCGCCGACCTCAACCGGGTCCGCCAGCAGGTCATCCAGCTGCTCAGCGGCTTCCAGGGCAAGGAGTCGGCCGCCGCCGGCGCCCAGACCTCGGGCTCCGGCGGTGAGGCTCCGTCGAGCTCGCTGGTCCTCGACCAGTTCGGGCAGAACCTCACCCAGGCCGCCCGCGAGGGCAAGCTCGACCCGGTCATCGGTCGCGAGCAGGAGATCGAGCGCGTGATGCAGATCCTGTCGCGCCGCACGAAGAACAACCCCGTCCTCATCGGCGAGCCCGGCGTCGGCAAGACCACGATCGTGGCCGGCCTTGCCCAGGACATCGTCAAGGGCAACGTGCCCGAGACGCTGAAGGACAAGCAGATCTACACGCTCGACCTCGGCGCCCTGGTCGCCGGCTCGCGCTACCGCGGTGACTTCGAGGAGCGCCTCAAGAAGGTGCTCAAGGAGATCCGCACCCGCGGCGACATCGTGCTGTTCATCGACGAGATCCACACCCTCGTCGGTGCCGGCGCGGCCGAGGGCGCGATCGACGCCGCCAGCATCCTCAAGCCGATGCTGGCCCGGGGCGAGCTGCAGACCATCGGTGCCACGACGCTCGACGAGTACCGCAAGTACCTCGAGAAGGACGCCGCGCTCGAGCGCCGCTTCCAGCCGATCCAGGTGCAGGAGCCCTCGATCGCGCACACGATCGAGATGCTCAAGGGCCTGCGTGACCGCTACGAGGCCCACCACCGCGTGACGATCACCGACGAGGCGCTCGTGTCCGCCGCGACGCTGGCCGACCGCTACATCTCCGACCGGTTCCTGCCGGACAAGGCCATCGACCTCATCGACGAGGCCGGTTCGCGGCTGCGCATCCGCCGGATGACCGCTCCGCCGGACCTGCGCGAGTACGACGACAAGATCGGCGACGTGCGCCAGCGCAAGGAGGCCGCGATCGACGGGCAGGACTTCGAGGCCGCGGCCCGCCTGCGCGACGAGGAGAAGCAGCTCTCCGCGCGCCGTGCCGAGCGCGAGAAGCAGTGGCGCGCCGGCGACCTCGACGAGATCGCCGAGGTCGACGAGGAGCTGATCGCCGAGGTCCTGGCCGTCGCCACGGGCATCCCGATCGTCAAGCTCTCCGAGGAGGAGTCGACCCGGCTGCTCAAGATGGAGGACGAGCTCCACAAGCGCGTCATCGGCCAGGAGGAGGCCGTCAAGGCGCTCTCCCGCGCCATCCGGCGTACGCGTGCGGGCCTCAAGGACCCGAAGCGTCCCGGCGGGTCGTTCATCTTCGCCGGCCCCTCGGGCGTCGGCAAGACGTGGCTCTCCAAGACGCTCGCCGAGTTCCTCTTCGGCGACGAGGACGCGCTGATCCAGCTCGACATGTCGGAATTCTCCGAGAAGCACACGGTCTCGCGCCTGTTCGGCTCGCCCCCCGGCTACGTCGGCTACGAGGAGGGCGGCCAGCTCACCGAGAAGGTGCGCCGCAAGCCGTTCTCCGTCGTGCTCTTCGACGAGGTCGAGAAGGCCCACCCCGACATCTTCAACAGCCTGTTGCAGATCCTCGAGGAGGGTCGCCTGACGGACTCGCAGGGTCGCGTCGTCGACTTCAAGAACACCGTCATCATCATGACCACCAACCTCGGCACCCGCGACATCTCCAAGAGCGTCAACCTGGGCTTCGCCCAGACCGGCGACGCCGCGGGCTCCTACGAGCGGATGAAGACCAAGGTGTCGGAGGAGCTCAAGCAGCACTTCCGCCCCGAGTTCCTCAACCGTGTCGACGAGATCGTGGTCTTCCCGCCGCTGTCGCGCGAGCAGATCATCGCGATGGTCGACAACATGGTCGCGGCGGTCGAGCTCCGGCTCAAGGACCGCGACATGTCGCTGGAGCTCACGCAGCCTGCCAAGGACCTGCTGGCCGAGCGCGGCTTCGACCCGGTCCTCGGTGCCCGTCCGCTGCGCCGCACGGTGCAGCGCGAGATCGAGGACGTGCTCGCCGAGAAGATGCTGTTCGGCGAGGTCGGCCCGGGGCAGATCATCCTGGTCGACGTGGAGGGCGAGGGTCCGGGGGCGAAGTTCACCTTCCAGGGCCAGAAGAACTCCCGGGTCCCCGACCTGCCGCCGTTCGAGACCGCCGACCTGGCGATCGAGCCGCAGCGCGACGACGAGGGCAACCTCGAAGGTCCGGACGACTCCGAGGGTCCGGTCGACATCCCGCGCGACCCGGCCTGACGGCCGGCTGAGTCACCCGCCTCACCCAGGTCACCCCGGGAGCGCCCAGCGCCCCGGGGTGATCTGCGTCAGGAGGCCGTCGGTCACGAGTGCGGCGAGGCATCGCTCCCGCTGCTCGGCGTCGGGCCACGTGGCCTCCACCTGCGCGGCACCGACGGAGTCGGCCTCCCGGGCCAGGGCCATGATCCGGCCGCGGCACTGCCGGTCGGTGCCGGCCCAGGCCTGCCCGCGACGGGGCGGGCCGTCGTACGCCGGGTAGCCGGTGCCGCGCCACACGCAGAGTCCTGCCACCGGGCAGGCGTCGCACGCGGGCTGTCGGGCCGTGCAGACCAGCGCGCCGAGCTCCATCGTGGCCACGGCCCACGTGGCGGCGGTCGCGGGGTCGTCCGGCAGCAGCGCGGTGGCGACGTCGCGCTCGGCTCGGGTGACTGCCTGGGCGGGGAACTCGGTGCCCGACACGACGCGGGCCAGCACCCGGCGGACGTTGGTGTCGAGCACGACGTGGCGCCGACCGAACGCGAAGCTCGCGATCGCCGCCGCGGTGTAGTCGCCGACGCCGGGCAGCGCGATCAGGTCGTCGTACGCCGCCGGCACCTCGCCGTCGTGCCGCTCGACGATGGCGGTGGCAGCGGCGTGCAGCCGCAGGGCGCGGCGGGGGTAGCCGAGCCGGCCCCACATGCGTACGGCCTCGCCGGTCGTGTCGGCGGCGAGGGACGCCGGCGTGGGCCAGCGCTCCAGCCACGCCGCGTGGACGGGCAGCACCCGCGCGACCGGCGTCTGCTGGAGCATGAGCTCGCTGACCATCACCGACCACGGGGTGGCCGAGGTCCCGCGCCAGGGCAGGTCGCGCGCGTGCACGTCGTACCACGCGAGCACGGCCTCGTGCAGGGCGCGGGTGTCGGGGGCGTCCATCGCGGCGATCGTAGGTGAGCCGGTGTGCCTCCGCCGCGCGGGGCCGCTCGCTGCCTACCCTGTCGACATGCCGCCGACCGTACGACCTCGAGGGCCGTTGCCGGCGCGGGTCTACTGGATCCGCCGGCTGATCGTGCTCGGTGTCCCGCTGGTGCTCGTCGTGGTGATCGCCCGCCTGCTCGGCGGCTCCTCCGACGGCAAGGACGCCGCCTCCGGGACCGCGACCCAGGCCGGCGCCACCACCTCGTCGTCCCCCGCGCCCACCGCCGGCCCGACAGCCGCCACCGGGACGGGCAAGGGCAAGAAGGGCAACAAGGGGCAGGACGTCCCGCCCGAGGAGACCACCCCGCCCGAGCCGGTCCTCGCCGAGCCGAGCGGGCCGTGCCTCGCGTCCGACATCGTCGCGACCCCGGCCATCGTCTCCGCTCCCGGCGGCGCGGACATCCCGATCACGCTCAACCTCCGCACGATCGCGACCGAGGCGTGTACCTGGCAGGCCTCGGCGCAGACGATGACCGTCACCATCACCTCCGGCGACGACTACATCTGGAGCAGCCGCGAGTGCCCCGCCTCCATCCCGGCCCAGGACGTCGTGGTCCGCCAGGGCGTCGACGTCCCGGTCGTGGTGACCTGGTCGGCCCGGCGGTCCGACGAGGGCTGCACCAAGTGGACCGACTGGGCGCGGGTGGGCTTCTATCACGTCGAGGCGGCCGCGCTCGGTGGCGAGGGGACCGACGTGCAGTTCGAGCTCGTCGCCCCGCAGCCCGGCGTGATCACGAAGACCGCCGAGCCGGAGAAGCAGGGCGGCAAGAACGGCCAGAAGAACCGTCAGGACGACACCACCCACACGCCCGGCGAGGACGGCGAGGGGAACTCCGCGGGCTGAGCTCCTCGGGGCGATCGACGGTCGCGCGGTTCCGGGGGCGGTGAGTGAGGCGCCTTCTGCGCCCTCGGAATGTGGGTCACGCACCGCCGTCAGGGGGCGCGCACGTGCGGCGGTTGTGGCCCTTCGCTCCGCCTCCGCCGGGGTATCTAGGGACGTAGTGGTCGTCCTGGGCCTCCTCGGACGTACATTTCGTCCCTAGATAGCCCGGGCGTACGAGGGGCAGGTCCGCAGACACGTGTGGCGGTTGTGGCCCCGCGCCCGGCCGTACGGGGGCAGCTTCGCGGACACGTGCGGCGGTTGTGGCCGCGGGCTCGGCCGTACGGGGGCGGTTTCGCGGACACGTGTGGCGGTTGTGGCCCCGGGCTCGGCCGTACGGCGGCAGTTCCGCGGACACGTGTGGCGGTTGTGGCCCCGGGCTCGGCCGTACGGGGGCAGTTTCGCGGACACGTGTGGCGGTTGTGGCCGCGGGCTCGGCCGTACGGGGGCAGTTTCGCGGACACGTGTGGCGGTTGTGGCCGCGGGCTCGGCCGTACGGGGGCAGTTTCGCGGACACGTGTGGGTTGTGGCCGCGGGCCGGGCCGTACGGGGGCTCGCGCGCCCTCTTCGTCGGGTTATCTGGGGACGTTGTGGTCGTCCTAGGCCCCCTGGGACGTACATATCGTCCCTAGATATCCCTCGAGAGCGGGCGGACGGGTCAGTCCTCGGCCGGGCGGGGGCCAGTACGCGGACACGTGTGGCGGTTGTGGCCCCGGGATGGGCGTACGGGGGGCAGCTTCGCGGACACGTGTGGCGGTCGTGGCCCTGGCCCGAGGCGACCTGGTACAGGCGATCTCGACGCGCACGTCGCGGCTTCGTTCCTCTGCCGCGGTGCCTGCTCGATCTGGCCTCGCAACGCCGCGAGCTCAGTCGTCGCTCGCGACCGGTCGTCTCAAATGTAGCGCTCGGTGATGCTCGACTCCGCGAGCCGGGACAGGCCCTCGCGGACGCTGCGGGCGCGGAGCTCGCCGACGCCCTCGACGGCCTGGAGGTCGTCGATGCCGGCGGAGAGCAGCTGCTGGAGGCCGCCGAAGTGGTCGACGAGGCGGTCGACGACGGCGGCGGGGAGGCGGGGGACCTTGGCGAGCAGGCGGTAGCCGCGCGGCGCGACGGCGGCATCGAGGTGCTCGGCCCCGCCGAGGCCGATCGCTCTGGCAACGGCGGCGGGGTCCACCAGCTCGGTCGGGGAGAGGGCCTCGAGCTCGGCGAGGTGGGACTCGGGGCTGGCGAGCCGGCGCCGGCCGCCGGGGAGGTAGTCGCGCACGACGAGCTCGCGCTCGGCGTCGACTCCGGTGACGAGCTCCTCGAGCTGCAGGGAGAGCAGGCGGCCGTCGGTGCCGAGCTCAAGGACGTAGTCCTCGATCTCGCGGGCGATCCGGATGACCATCTCGAGGCGCTGGGCCACGACCGCGACGTCGCGGACGGTGACGAGGTCCTCGATCTCCAGGGCGGAGAGCGTGGCGGAGACCTCGTCGAGGCGGAGCTTGTAGCGCTCGAGCGTGGCGAGGGCCTGGTTGGCGCGGGAGAGGATCTTGCCCGAGTCCTCGAGGACGTGGCGGATGTCGCCGACGTAGGCCGCGATGATCTGCATGGACTGCGACACCGAGATCACGGGGTGCCCGGTCTGCTTCGCGACCCGCTCGGCGGTGCGGTGCCGCGTGCCGGTCTCCTCGGACGGGATCGTGTGGTCGGGCATCAGGTGGACCGCGGCGCGGTGGATCCGGGTGATGTCCTTGTCGATGACGATCGCGCCGTCCATCTTGGCCAGCTCGCGCAGCCCGGTGGCGGTGAAGGGGACGTCGAGGGTGAAGCCGCCGGTCGAGATCGAGTCGACCGTCTTGTCCTGGCCAAGCACGATCAGGGCACCGGTGCGGCCGCGCAGGATCCGCTCGAGGCCGTCGCGCAGCGGGGTGCCCGGGGCGATGGAGGCAAGGGTGGCACGCAGCCGGAGCTGCTCGTCGATGCGCTCTGCCACCGGTCCTCCACGTACGGGTCACTGGACGCCCCCGTGCGCCCCGCTGAAGTGTAGGGGTGGAGCGCGCCCCCTCGTCGATTCCGTTGTGAAGCCGTGACCTGCCCGTCCGGCCGGGCTCAGAGCGGAGGTGTGAGCTCCAGGGTGAGCAGGGCGCCGAGCACGTCGTCGACCTCGACCACCCGCAGCCCGTCGACCGTCCGCCGCGAGGGGATGCCGCGCTCGCTGGGCAGCGCCCGGCCACGTGGCACCACGGCCACCTTGAAGCCGAGCCGGGCGGCCTCGGCGACACGTTGCGGGAGGTCGCGGACCCGGCGCAGCTCACCGGCCAGGCCGATCTCGCCGATCGCGACGGCCCCCCGCGGCGGCGGAACCCCGAGGTGGCTGCTCGCGACGGCGACGGCGAGGGCGAGGTCGGCCGCGGGGTCGTGGAGCTTGGCGCCGCCGACGGTCGCGACGAAGGTGTCGCTGCCGGCGATCCGCAGGCGGGCGTGTCGCTGGAGGACGGCGAGGACCATGTCGACGCGGGACGACTCGACCCCCGACACGGTGCGGCGCGGTCGCTCGAGCGGCGACGGCGTCAGCAGCGCCTGGACCTCCGCGAGCAGCGGCCGGCGGCCCTCCATCGTGACCGCGACGCACGTGCCGGAGACGTCCTGGGTGTGGTGCTCGACGAAGAGACCCGTCGGGTCGGTCACGGCCTGGATGCCCTCGGAGGAGAGGTCGAAGCAGCCGACCTCGTCGACCGGGCCGTAGCGGTTCTTCATGGCGCGGACCATCCGGAAGCGCGAGTTGCGGTCGCCCTCGAAGTGGAGCACCACGTCGACGAGGTGCTCGAGCACCCGCGGGCCGGCGATCGATCCGTCCTTGGTGACGTGACCGACGATCATCGTCGTGATGTTGCGGGTCTTGGCGACGCGGATGAGCGCGGCGGCGACCTCCTTCACCTGGGTCACGCCCCCGGGGACGCCGTCGATGCCCGACGCACCGATCGTCTGGATCGAGTCGACCACCAGCAGGGTGGGGCGCACCTCCTCGATGTGGGTCAGCACCGCCCCGAGGTCGGTCTCCGCCGCGAGGAACAGCTCGTCGTGGACACCCCCCGTGCGGTCGGCCCGCAGCCGCACCTGCGCCGCGGACTCCTCGCCGGTGACGTAGAGGGTGCGCTGCCGGGTGCGCGCGGTCTGGGCGGCGACCTCCAGCAGCAGGGTGCTCTTGCCGACGCCGGGCTCACCGGCGAGCAGGATCGCCGCACCCGGGACGAGGCCACCGCCGAGCACCCGGTCGAGCTCGGGCACGCCGCTCGTGCGCGCCACGGACTCGGTGATGGCCACCTGGCCGATGGGGACCGCCGGCGTCGAGACCGGCCCGGCCGCGGCGCGCAGCGTCGGCGCGCCCGCCTCGGCGACGGAGCCCCAGGCCTGGCACTCCCCGCAGCGGCCCACCCACTTCGCGGTCTCCCAGCCGCACTCGGAGCAGCGGTAGGAGGTGCGCTGGCGGGCGGCCTTGGTCGACATGGGCGCCACGCTAGGCGAGCCCACCGACACCGGCGCGGACGCTCACCGCGACAGCAGCGCCGCGATCTCGTCGTACCCGCGCGCCCGCGCGTGCTGCAGGGCGGTGACCCCGTCGCGGTCGGGCAGGTCGGGGTCGGCTCCGTGGGCGAGCAGGATCCCGACGACGCGCTGCCAGCGCTCGGTCCCCTCACCGAGGACGACGGCCTCGAGCAGAGCGGTCCAGCCCAGGTCGTTGACGTGGTCGACGTCGACGTCGGTGTGCTGCAGCGCCCAGCGGACGTAGGCGACGTGCCCGCGCTCCGACGCGGGGATGATCGACACCCCGCCGTAGCGGTTGCGCAGCGTGACGTCCGGGTCGAGGGGCAGCAGCAGCTGCCCCATCGCCACCGAGCCGGTCACCCCGGTCACCAGCCACGGCGAGTCCTGCTGGACGTCGACCGCATCAGGGTCCGCACCGAGACGGGCGAGCAGCGCGGCCACCTCCAACCGGTCGTCGATGACGGCGAGGAGCAGGGGCGTACGCCGGCGCTCGTCGCGCACGTCCACGCGCGCGCCCGCCCGCAGGGCCAGCGCCGCGGCGTCCGGGTCACCGGCGGAGGCGGCGCGCAGCAGGGCGGCGCGGGGATCGGCGACCGGCTCGTCGGCGCGCGCGAGGAGCGCGGCGACGCGGTCGTGCCCGAGCTCGCGTGCGAGGTCCTCGGCGGTCCGGCCCTGCGCATCGGTCGCCGCGGCGTCCGCGCCGCGGGCGAGCAGCACCCGGACCTCGGTGGGCGACGGCGTTGCCCCGCCGACGGCGACGTGCAGTGGCGTGGGCGCGGACGGCGGGTCGGACGGCGGGTCGGACGGCGGGCCGGTGGCCGGGTCGGGGCTCACGTCGGGCACGGTCGAGGTCCCGTCAGAGGAAAGGGTGCGGGCCGCGGGGTCGGACCCGTCCGACGAGCACGCGGTGAGCACCGCGAGGCAGCACAGCAGGCCGGCGAGGCGGAGCGGGGACGGGTGCGGCACGGCCCGATCCTCCCAGCCCGGACCAACGGCCCGGTCCGGACCGCCTTTCCACAGGTGGGCGCGAAAACCTGTGGATGGAGCGCCGGACCTGTGGAGGAACGGCCGCCCGGCTGGGGAGTGAGCACCCCCTCCGGTGGACGGCGCGGTGGAGGGAGGAAACGCTTCCACACCCCCTTGCGCAGGCCCCGCAGGACCGCGTAGAACTTCTCCCACGCCGACCGTCACAGGGAGGCGGGGCGACTCGGAGACGAGGATCCTTGACGGACAGGTGGGCCCCGGCCGACCCGTCCGCCGCGACTGGGTGACGCAGGAGCGGGGATCATCGGCGACGGGACGTCGACCGGAGGTCGTCACACGATCCGGTCAGCCGAGGGCCCTCGCGACTCATACTCGCGAGGGCCCTCTCCGCGTTCACCGGGCGTTCACCTCCGTGCCCGCGCGTCGTCAGGCTTATGCTGACGCCACTTGGATCGATCAAGGGGGCGGGATGGCTCGCAGCGAGCAGCGGAACGGCAACCACCTGCCGGTCACGCCGCCGACCCTTGCCGACGTGGCCGAGCGCGCCGGGGTCTCACGCCAGACCGTCTCCAACGCGGTCAACAACCCCGACCTCCTGCGGCCGGACACCCTCGAGCGGGTGCGCCAGACGATCGCCGAGCTCGGCTACTCGCCCAACCGCGCCGCCCGCAACCTCCGGACCCGCACCTCCCAGCTCATCGGGCTGCGCTTCGCGCCCGCGCAGGAGGGCACCGCCAACGCGGCGATGGACCGCTTCGTGCACTCGCTGGTCGAGGCGAGCGAGGTCGCCGGCTACCACGTCCTGCTCTTCCCGGGCGACGACGAGGACCCGGTCGGCGGCTACGACAACCTGCTCCGCTCGACGGCGGTGGACGCGTTCGTCGTCACCGACACCTACCTCGGCAACCCGCAGGCCGCCTGGCTGAGCCAGCAGCGCGCCCCGTTCGTGGCGTTCGGCCGGCCGTGGGACGACGACGAGGCGCGCCACGTCTGGGTGGACGTCGACGGCGCCGCCGGCATCGCGCTGGCGACCCAGCACCTCATCGACCGCGGGCACACCCGGATCGCCTGGATCGGCTGGCGCAAGGACTCCCCGATCGGCGAGGACCGCCGCTCCGGCTGGCTGCGCACCATGCACGCCAACGGCCTCTCCACGACCGGCCTCGCCTCGCGCGTCGAGGACGTCGTGCACAGTGGCGCCGAGGCGGCCGCGGTGCTCCTCGACGAGTCCACGCCCACGGCGTTCGTGTGCGCGTCCGACACCCTGGCGATGGGCGTGCTGCACACGCTCTGGATCCGCCAGCTCGCGCCGGGTCGTGACATCGCGGTGGTCGGCTTCGACGACTCGCAGGTGGCGCAGGTGTTCCCGGTGGGCCTGACGTCGGTGCGCCAGCCGCTCGAGGACGTGGCGGTCGAGGTCGTCAAGGCCCTGCGCGCGCTGCTCACGCACCAGCCGGTGGAGGAGCGGGGCGTCCTCCTCGAGCCCACGCTCGCGATCCGCGAGTCCAGCTGACCCGACCGGACGCCGCGGTCAGTAGTGCCGGAACCAGAGGTTGACCGCGTAGTCGACCTCGGTGCCGGTGTGATCGGCGAGCGCGGCCTCGGCGGCCTCCGGCGGCAGCTCGATCCGGACGACGGCCTCGAGGTCCTCGCGGGAGGCGAACGACCAGCCCATCTCGATCGGCCGGCGACGCCAGCCGTGCAGCGACCAGAAGCGCTCCACCGCGACCGGGTCGACCTCGGGGAAGCCGTGCCGGAACCACCTGCCGAAGGTCGAGCGGGTGGGGTCGTTGTCGATCACGAACGCCGTCCCCCCGCGACGCACGACGCGGTCGAGCTCGCGCAGCCCGGGCTCGGAGCCCGGTCCGAAGAAGTACGCCCAGCGCGCGTGCGCCACGTCGACCGAGGCGTCCGGGAGGGGGATTGCCTGCGCCCCGCCCTCGAGCACGGAGACGTGGGGCAGGGACCGCGTACGGCGTCGGGCGAGGGCCACGAGCGGCGGGTGCGGCTCCACGCCGACCACCCGCGCCGCCGTACGCGCCCACAGCGGCAGGTGGAAACCGCTGCCGCACCCGACGTCGAGGACGGTGCGCCCGGCCCAGTCACCGATCTCGCGCATCGCCGTCGCGATCCGGTCGTGCGGGTCGGCGGCGCGGTTCTCCAGCTCGTAGAGCTCGGGGGTGTTCCAGATGTTGGGGGAGGGCCGAGCCCTCAAATCCGCACGAGCCCGTTGGGCGTCTGGAGCTGGACGGCGACGATGCCGGGGGTGCCGTTGGGGGCGACCCACTCGACCTTGACGTCCTCGAGCGGGGCCTCCACGGTCTCGCCGAGCCATTCGCTCACCCGCTGCGGGTCGCCGGCGATCTCCAGGCAGGCCAGCGAGAAGTCGCCGGTGGCGCCCACGCTCGGGTGCAGCTCGGAGGGCGAGTGCCACTGCACGAAGAACGGCAGCTGCGGGTCGGAGAGCAGGCCGTTGACGCCGATCTGCTGCCACAGCAGCTCGGTGCCGTCGGGGCGGTGGCGGTTGCCCTTGACGGCCTCGCGGCCCAGGCGGGACTCGATGGGCGCGATGTCGGCGACGGAGACGACCCAGCCCATCCAGCCGCCACCGAGCGCGGACCGGGCGCGGACGGCCTGGCCGAACGGCGCCTTGTCGCTCGCGGGGTGGTCGAGCACCTCGACGATCTCCATGTAGATGTCGCCGGCGAGCGGCAGGGTCATGTTGCGGGTGCCGAAGCGCGGGTGGATGCCCCCGTCGACGAAGTCCGTGCCGAGCAGCCCCCCGATGCGCTGGGCGGTGCTGGCGAGTCCATCAGGTCCGGCGGCGAAGCTGACGTGGTCCAGGCGCATGCAGAGATTCTGGGTCAGTTCGCCGCGGGGCTTGACACCGGGGTCCGGTTTCTTGACGTCAAGAGGCGCTGGACAACCGCAGGATGAGGTCGCGGACGTCGGTCGCCGCCACGGATCCGTCGACGGCGCCCGGCGTGCTGCACACCAGCATCGGCCCGGCGTCCGGGTCCTTCGGCAACCGGCCGTGGGTGCCGCGGACCGGGGACGGGTCGAGCGGCACGACCTTCATCGCATACCTCAGACCGGCCATCTTCCGCGCGAGGGTGAGGCCCGCCTTGAGCTTCACCGCCCGGTCCTCGGGGTCGAAGAAGAGCTCGGCGGGGTCGTAGCCGGGCTTGCGGTGGATCTCGACGCCCTTCGCGAAGTCGGGCGCCCGCGCGTCGTCGAGCCAGTAGTAGTAGGTGAACCACGCCGTCTCGTCGGCGACGAGCACGAGGTCGCCGGAGCGCTCGTGGTCGAGGCCGTACGCCTGCTGGGCCTCGCGGTCGAGCACCTCGTCGACGCCCGGGAGGTCGGCGCACAGGCTGCGGACCTTCTCGAGGTCGGCCGGGTCGTCGACGTAGACGTGCGCGACCTGGTGGTCCGCCACGGCGAACGCGCGCGAGGCCCAGGGGTCGAGGTACTCCATGCCGTCCTGGGTGTAGACCTCGAGCAGCCCGGCGCGGCGCAGCATCCGGTTGACGTCGACGGGCTGGTCGGCGGCGGTGATGCCGTACTCCGAGAGCACGAGGACCGTCACGCCGGCGCGCTCGGCGTCGTCGAGCAGCGGCGCGAGCGCGGCGTCGACGTCGCGGGCGGCCTGCCGGGCCTCCGGGGCGTCGGGGCCGAAGCGCTGGAGGTCGTAGTCGAGGTGCGGGACGTAGCAGAGGGTGAGGTCGCTGCGCGGCATCAGCCGGCGGGTGGCGGCGATGATCCACTCGCTGGAGGTGATCGCGGCCGTCGGGCCCCAGTAGGTGAAGAGCGGGAACTCGCCGAGCTCGCCGACCAGCTCGTCGTGGAGCTCGACGGGCCGGGTGTAGCAGTCGGGGGCCTTCTTGCCGTCGGCGTAGTAGATCGGCCGCGGCGTGACGATGTAGTCGGTGGTCATGCCCATCGCGTACCACCAGCAGACGTTGGCGACGGTGTAGTCGGGGCGCTCGCGGCGGATCGTCTCCCAGACCTTCTCGCCCTCGACGAGCTTGTTGTGCTGGCGCCAGAGGAACACCTCCCCGAGCTCGCGGAAGTACCACCCGTTGCCGACGGCGCCGTGGCCCGACGGCGGCAGGCCGGTGAGGAACGTCGACTGCACCGAGCAGGTCACCGCCGGCAGGATCGGCTCGAGGGTGGCCTGCGAGCCCTTCTCCGCCAGCGCGCGCAGCCGGGGCATGTGGGTGAGCAGGTCGGGCGTGAGGCCGACGAGGTCGACGACGAGGAGCTTGGGGTGGGCCACGGGGATCCTGTCCGTTCTGTTCCGAGAGGGGGAGCGGGGGTCAGTCGAGGGCGGTGAGGCCGAGCCCGACGAGCTCGTCGCGGACCCAGGCGAGCTCCGCGGCGAGCCCGGCGGCGAGGGCGTCGTCGTCCTCGGGGGCGCCGGAGGGGAGCACGGACCACGTGTAGGTCTCCACCTCGAGGTGGTCGGTGCGGGCGGTGTCCCCGCCGAGCAGGGCCGACAGTGAGGCCCGCAGGTCGTCGCGGCTGTTGCGCAGCGGCGGCGCGGGGTCGGCGTGCACGGGGACGTGGAAGTGGACCCGCCACGGCGACCGGTCGTCGAGCGGCCGTCGGCCCCCGAGGGCGTCGGGGAGGTCGTCACGGGCGGCGAGGCGGCTGCCGACGCGCTGGCGCACCTGGTGCAGGAACCTGTCCTCGCTGTACGCCGTCAGCGCGGCGCGTGCGTCCGCGTCGGCCGGGTCGTCGACGACGAGCGCGGCGGCGGGCTGCACCTTGACCACGTCGAGGCCGGCGGCGTCGAGGCCGGCGAGGGCGTCGGTGGCGTCCTCGAAGCCGACTGCGAGGTGGCACAGGTCGAGGCACACGCCGATGCGCTCGCGGTCGGCGGAGTCGAGCCGCTCGACGGCCTCGGCGATCGTCTCGATCACGCAGCCGGGCTCGGGCTCGAACGCGACGCGGATCCTCCGCCCCGTGTCGGCCTCGATCTCGGCCAGCCCCGCGGCGAGGGTCTTGAGGTGCAGCTCGGCGTGCGACTGGCGGTCCGCCAGCCACGGCGCGCGCCAGGCCAGCGGGAGCGTCGAGATGCTGCCGCGCTCGGCGTCCTCGGGCATCAGGGCGGCGAGGACCCGGGCGACGTCGAGGGTGTAGTCCAGGCGAGCCTGCTCGGCCCACGTGGGGTGGTAGACGCGCTTCTTGACGACCTCGTCCTGGAAGGCGGCGTAGGGGAAGGCGTTGAGGGTGACCATCTCCACCCCGTGGGCGTCGATGGCGTCGCGGAGCCGCGCGACCTCGTCGAGGTCGGAGGCGAGCCGGCGGGCGGCGGCAGCGGGCAGCCACATGCCCAGCCCGACGCGGTCGGTGCCGAGGTGCTGGCGCAGGCGGTCGCCGTAGGTCCCCACCTGGGCGATGAGGCCGTCGACGTCCTCGGCGGGCAGCACGTTGGTGCCGTAGCCGAGGTGGACGACGGTGCCGTCGGGGTGTCGCAGGCGCATCGGTCAGTCCCGCGAGCCGCGCAGGATCGAGTTGCCCTCGAAGGTCGCGGCGGCGTCCGTCGGGCTCGACGTGTCCTCGCCGTCCACGGAGTCCGGCAGGAGCAGGCGCCCGCTCTGCCCGAAGAACTCGACCGGATTGCGCCAGAGCACGCGGTCGACGTCGTCCTCGGTGAAGCCGGCCGCGAGCATCGCCGCGCCGGTCTTCGCGGTCTTGAGCGGGTCGCTGCGGCCCCAGTCGGCCGCGGAGTTCACGAGCACGCGGTCGAGGCCGCGGCGCTGCAGGATGGCGACCATCCGGTGCTCGTCCATCTTGGTGTCGGGGTAGATCGAGAAGCCCATCCAGCAGCCGGCCTCGTCGACCTGGTCGACGGTGACCTCGTTGAGGTGGTCGACGACGACCATGCCGGGTGCCAGGCCGGAGTCGGCGACCAGCTCGAGCGTACGGCGGGTGCCCTGCTCCTTGTCGCGGTGCGGCGTGTGCACCATCGCGGGCAGCCCGAACTCCACGGCGAGCTCGAGCTGGCGGACGAACGCCTTCTCCTCCTCGACGGTCATCGAGTCGAAGCCGACCTCGCCGACCGCGACCACGCCGTCCTTGGCGAGGTAGCGCGGCAGCACGTCGAGCACCTCGGCGCAGCGGGGGTCGTTGGCCTCCTTGGGGTTCAGCGCGATCGTGCAGTGGTGCGCGATGCCGAACTGCGCCGCCCGGAACCGCTCCCAGCCCACGAGGGCGTCGAAGTAGTCGGTGAAGGACCCGACGCTCGTGCGCGGCTGGCCGAGCCAGAACGCCGGCTCCACCAGGGCGCGCACACCCGCGGCGTGCATCGCCTCGTAGTCGTCGGTGGTGCGCGAGGTCATGTGGATGTGGGGGTCGAAGATGCGCATCGTCAGTCCTTCGGGTCGGCGGCGGCGCAGGCGTCGAGCACGGCCTGCACGTCGGGGGGTACGTCGCGGCCGGCCGCCTCGCGCTCGCGGCGGTAGCGCTGCACCATCTCGGCGAGCTCCTGGTCGGCGCGCTCCGCGAGGCCGGTGACGGCGGAGACGGGGACGCCGGTGAACAGGCACTTGAGCACGCCCTGGCGCCACGCGTCGGCGTCGAGACGGTCGCTGTGGGGGCCCATCGCGGCGCCGACGAGCCGGGTGTCGTTGGTCCGCAGGGCGTCGAGCAGCAGGTCGGTGCCGTCGAGCTGCCCCGCCTCGGCGTGCTCGATGCCGTTGAGGGCGTGCAGCACCGCGCGCTTCTCGTCGCTGTCGCCGTAGCGGTAGACCTGGCGCAGCTCGTCGAGCAGGGCGTCGGGCTCGACGCGTCGGGCGACGAGCGAGACCAGGTCGACGCGTACGGCGTCCTCGAGGAGCACGTCGTCGCGGCCGGGCAGGGGGCCACGTCCGGTCGTGCGGGCGCTGGCCGGGAACACCCGGCCGAGCCGGCTCGGGTCGTCGGCGACCTCGGTGCGGATGGCCTGCCACCGCTCGCGGGCGCCCTCGTCGAGGGCGGCCTCGATGTCACTGTGGTCGGCCAGCGGCGCGACGACGACCGTCATGCGGTTCCTTCCGGGCCGGGGTCCGCGATGCGGTCGAGCGAGGCCCGCAGCGCCGTGATCTGGCGGGCCGCGACCGTGGGGGCGGCGTGGGCGTGGCGGGGGAGCTCGACGCTGGCCAGCCCGGAGAACCCGGTGGCCGTCAGCGCGCGCAGGACCGCGTCGAGGTCGAGCGTGCCCTGGCCCAGCTCGAGGTGCTCGTGGACGTCGCGGACCATGTCGTCGACCTGGACGTTGCCGATCAGGTCGCCCGCGATCGCGATCGACGCCTGGGGGCTGCGCGGCTCGTTGCACACGAGGTGCCCGAGGTCGAGGGTGAGGCGCAGGTGGTCGGGCTCGCCGAGCCGGCGCCGCAGCTCGAGGGCCTCGTCGACGGTGTCGACGTGCATGCCGGGCTCGGGCTCGAAGCAGACGGTGACGTCGAGCTCCTGCGCGAGGTCGAGCACGGGGCCGAGACCGTCGGTGAGCCGGCGCCAGCCCTCGTCGGAGGAGACCCCCTCGGGGAGCACGCCGGACCAGCAGGACATCGCCTCCGCGCCGAGGTCGGCGGCGATGCGCACGGCGCGGGTGAGGAGCTGGATGCGCGGCTGCCGGTCGCCGTCGCTGACCAGCGTCGGTTCGTGCTTGCGCCACGGGTCGAGGACGAAGCGGGAGCCGGTCTCGACGACCACCGCGAGGCCGTGGTCGGCGAGGGACTTCGCAGCGCGGCTGGTCTGGGCGACCGCGTCGTCGGCGAACGGGTCGAGGTGCGGCTGGTCGAGGGTCAGCGCGACCCCGTCGTAGCCGAGCCCGGCGATCACCGCGCAGGCGTCGGGGAAGCGGTGCCCGGAGAAGCCGTTGCTGCCGTAGCCGAGCCGGAGGCCACCCGTGCGCCCGGTCACGTCGGGCTCCAGCGCTTCGACAGGGCGCGGTAGGCCGGGCCGGCGCCGACGACGGCCGCGGCGGCACCCAGCCTGCCGCGGCGGGCGAGCCAGGCGCCCTGCAGCAGCGAGAAGCCGCCGATGCCGGTGCGGGTGGCCGTACGCGCGGCGTCCGCCGTCGGGTCGAGCGCGGCGCGCGCCTGGGCGCGGCCCACGACGAGGGCGTACGCCCCGGACAGGCCGACGCCGGCGAGCCGGGCGGCGCGGCCGGCCTGCGGGTCGTGGAAGGCGGCGTGGGCCGTCGCGGCCGCGACGGCGACGGTCCCGGCGGTGACCGCTGCGGCGACCTCGGGACGGGTGCCGTGCACCTCGCCGCGGCTGAGCCAGGTCAGCCCGGCGGTGTGGGCGGTCATCGCGAGCGCGGGCTGCCACGCCGCGGCGGGCGAGGCGTGCGCACCGAGGAGGACGTCGAGCCCGCGCGTCGAGGCCATCGCGAGCGGGCCGATCGGCGCGTCCTTGGCGGCGGCGTCGTAGGCGAGGACCATCAGGGCGAGCGGGGCGGAGACGGCCAGCGCCGAGCGACCGCCGAGCAGGGCGGCGATGCCGAGCCCCGCGGCACCGAGGCCGGCGGCGACGCCGAGGGCGGCTCCGGGACTGATCCGACCGGACGGGATGGGCCGCTCGGGCCGCTCGACGGCGTCGACCTCGCGGTCGCACCAGTCGTTGAGGGCCATGCCCGACCAGTAGAGGCAGGCGGAGGCCAGCGGCATCGCCCACCCGCGACCGCCCGCGCCGGACGCGACCGTGTGGGCGGCACCGGACCAGGCGTCACCGGGGATCGAGAAGGCGGCCGGGGCGCGGGTCAGCTCGACCAGGTCGGCGACCTTCACGAGGACACCCGCTCGGCACAGGCGTGCGACCAGGCCACGAGGTCGTCCCACTGGGTCGCGAGGCGGTGCTCCGCGGAGCCGATCGGCGACTTGAAGAAGAAGCCGAGCGCGCCCAGGGGGCCGCGCTCGCCGGCGGCGACGGCCCGCGCGGTGAGCCGGGCGAGGTCGAGGACGAGCGGCGCCGCGAGGGCGGAGTCGCAGCCCTCCCACGTGAACTGCATGGTCATCCGGGTGCCGAGGAAGCCGTCGAAGCGGACGTGGTCCCAGGCGGTCTTCCAGTCGCCGAGGTCCTCGACGTAGTCGATGTGCATCGGGCCGGGGACCTCGTGGCCGAGGATCGACTCGAGCCCGGAGCGCTTGGTCCCGGTCTTGCTCGACCGGGCGGCCGGGTCGGACAGCGTCGAGCCGTCGCCGCCGCCGAGCAGGTTGATCGACGTCCACGAGCGCACGGCGAGGGCGCGGGTGGCGAACATGGGCGCGAGCGCGGACTTCACCAGCGTCTCGCCGGTCTTGCCGTCGCTGCCGGCGTAGGGCAGCCCGCGCTCGTCGGCGAGCTCGCGCAGGGCGGGGACGTCGATGCCCGGGCTCGGGGTGAAGGCGACGTAGGGCGCGCCCGCGAGCAGCGCCGCGCACGCGTAGGTCGAGCTGGGGGAGAGCGGGGCGCGGCCGGCGTCCCACGCCGCCTCGAGTGCGGCCCAGGTCGCGGCGTCCTCGCCGGCGTCGTGGGGCGGCTCGGTGCTCGAGACGTCGATGACGACCACCCGGTCGACGGCGGCGGCGAACTCGCGGACGTCGGCGGCCAGCCGCTCGACGTCGGCGCGCTGGTCGGGCGAGTCCCCGGTGCGTACGCCGCTGCGCAGCCGTGCCTCGGTGGCCTCGAGGTCCGCGCCCACCTGGTGCACGAGCACGCCGGGGACGACGCCGCCCGCGACGAGCCGCTCGGCCTGCTTGGCGAGCGGCGTGGTGTCGACGTCGTGCCCGCCGACGACGATGTCGGACCACGCGGCCAGTCCGCGGGCGTCGAGGTCGGGGTGCGCGGTGACGCAGCCGGTCTCGTCGGTCAGCCGGGCCGCGAGGGCGTGGAGACCGATCGTCGCCGTCGTCGCGAGCGAGCCGCGCGCGCCGACGAACCAGATGCCGAGCGTGCCGCCCGAGACGTCGCTGGGGCTGGCGGAGCCGGGGTGGTCGGGGGAGTCGTGGAGTGAGGGGGGTGCCACCGGTCGACCGTAATGCACGTCACACCGACTTTCAACGACGGGTCCCGGCCTTTTGACTGAGGAACGCTCAAAAGTGCGGGTCAGCGGGATGCAGCGCGAGCGCAGAACGGGATCGTATATGATCCGTGCAGTGTCGTGCCAGCGCGGAATACCCTTCCGCACCCATCAGCTCCACCAGCTCGGCCTCGTGCGTGACGTAGACCGGCTCGAGCGCGACGTGCGCCTCGGTGTTGCCCGAGCAGTACCAGTCGAGGTCGTGACCGCCCGGCCCCCAGCCGCGCCGGTCGTACTCGCCGATCGAGACCTCGGTGTAGGACGTGCCGTCCTGACGCTCGACGGCGCGGTACTGGCGCCTGATCGGCAGCTGCCAGCACACGTCGGGCTTGGTCTCCAGCGGGTTGCGCCCCTGCCGCAGCGCGAGCCCGTGCAGCGCGCAGCCGGCGCCCCCGCCCAGGGGTGACTCGAAGTCGGTGCGGTTGTGGAACACGCAGGCCTGCTGGTCGTCGACCACGACGGCCAAGGTCTTGCGCTCACCGTCGTCGTCGGTCTCGATCCAATCGGACGTGCGGACCGTACGCCCGGGGTGGAGCTGCCAGTCGTCGGGCGTGAGCTGGGCGACGAACCCCGCCACGCGCCTCTCGTCGTCGGTGTCGGCGAAGTGGGCGCCGAGGGTGCAGCACCCGACGTCCGGCGCATCGGCGTAGATGCCCTGGCAGCCCTGGCCGAAGATGCACCGGTAGCTCGACGTCAGCCAGGTCAGGTCGCACCGGAACACCTGGTCGTCGTCGGAGGGATCGGCGAACTCGACGTACGCGCGGGGGAAGACCAGGTCGACTTCGGGCACACCACGAGCCTAGTAGCGTGGCGGGCATGCGCCTGGGCGTCCTCGACATCGGCTCCAACACCGGCCACCTGCTGGTGGTGGACGCGCACGGTGGCGCCGCCCCCCTCCCCGCCTCCTCGCACAAGCAGCCCCTGCGCCTGGCCGAGCACCTCGACGACGACGGTGCGGTGACCGGGAAGGGCATCGAGGCCCTCACGGACTTCTGCGCCTCCGCGACCGAGATAGCCGAGGACAAGGGGTGCGAGGAGATGCTGGGGTTCGCGACCTCGGCGGTCCGCGACGCGGTCAACTCCGACGAGGTGCTCGACCACGTCGAGAAGCACAGCGGGGTGCGCCTGGAGGTGCTCTCCGGTGAGGACGAGGCCCGCCTGACCTTCCTGGCCGTACGCCGCTGGCTCGGCTGGTCGGCCGGGCGGCTGGCCGTCTTCGACATCGGCGGCGGCTCGCTGGAGATCGCGGGCGGCACCGACGAGGCGCCCGACGTGGCGTGGTCGCTGCCGCTCGGAGCCGCCCGGATGGCGAAGTCGTGGTTCGGCGGGGGGCGCCCGTCCGACGACGACGTCAAGGAGTTGCGCAAGCAGGTCCGCGCCGAGATCGCCCGCGACGCGGGGCACCTCCTGCGCCCCGGCGTGCCCGACAAGGCGGCGGCGACCTCCAAGACCTTCCGCTCGCTGGCCCGCATCTGCGGGGCCGCGCCGAGCGGCGAGGGCCCGCTCGTGCGCCGGGTGCTCGAGCTGGAGACCCTCTCGGGCTGGATCCCGAAGCTGATGGAGCTCACCGACGAGGAGCTCGCCGACCTGCCCGGCGTCTCCCCCAGCCGTACGCACCAGATCGTGCCCGGCGCGCTCGTCGCCGAGGCCTGCATGGACATCTTCGACCTCGCCGAGCTCGAGATCTGCCCGTGGGCGCTGCGCGAGGGCGTGATCCTCGAGCGCCTCGACCAGATCTCCGTCGTGACGAGGTCGCGCTGACGATGGTCACGCCGCTGATCGGCCTCTCCACCGCCTCGGTCTACCCCGAGTCCACCGCGCACGCCTTCGGGTGGGCCGCGCAGCTCGGCTACGACGCCGTCGAGGTGATGGTGGGCATCGACTCGCTCAGCCAGCAGGTCGACGCGGTGCAGAAGCTCAGCGAGCACCACCAGGTCCCGATCTGCGCGGTCCACGCACCCTGCCTGCTCTTCACGCAGCGGGTGTGGGGCACCGACCCGTGGGTCAAGCTCGAGAAGTCCGCCGAGATGGCGCAGGCCGTCGGCGCCGACGTCGTGGTCGTGCACCCGCCCTTCCGCTGGCAGAAGGACTACGCCGCCGGTTTCGTCGAGGGCATCGCGTCCCTCGAGGCGCGCACCGGGATCGCGTTCGCCGTCGAGAACATGTACCCCTGGCGGGCTTCCTCGCGCCGCGGCATGGAGATGTACCTCCCCGGCTGGGACCCCAGCTCGGAGGACTACGCCCACACCACGATCGACCTCTCGCACGCCGCCATCGCCCGGTCCGACGTGATCGAGATGGCCGAGCGGATGGGTGACCACCTGCGCCACGTCCACCTCACCGACGGCACCGGGTCCGCCAAGGACGAGCACCTCGTCCCGGGGCGCGGCGTGATGAAGGCCCAGGCGTTCCTCGAGCACCTCGCCGGCACGGGCTTCTCCGGCCACGTCGTGCTCGAGATCAACACCCGCCGCGCCGCCGACCGCGCCGAGCGGGAGGGCGACCTGGCCGAGTCGCTCGCCTTCGCCCGGGAGCACCTCGGAGTGACCACCCCGTGACCGCCCGCGCGTCCCGCGGTCGTCGACCGGGCGCGCCCGACACCCGCGCGGAGGTGCTCGCGGCCGCGCGGGCGTCGTTCGCCGAGAAGGGCTTCCGGGGCACGACGATCCGCGCCGTCGCCGCCTCGGCCGGGGTGGACCCCGCGCTCGTCCACCACTACTTCGGCACCAAGGACGACCTCTTCGTCGCCGCACTGCAGATCCCGGTCGACCCCCGCGAGGTGCTCGCGCCCGTCGTGGCCGCCGGACCCGACGGCGCGGGCGAGCGGCTGCTGCGGACGTTCCTCGGCGTGTGGGACGACCCCGAGGTCCAGCCCGCGCTGGTCGCGCTGGTGCGCTCGATCATGTCCGACGACACCGGCGCCCTGGTGCGCGACGCCTTCATCCCCGTCGTGATCGGGCCGGCGCTCGCCTCCCTCGTCGCCGACCGGCCCGAGGCGCGCGTCCCGCTCGTCGTCAGCCAGGTGGTGGGACTGATCGTCACCCGCTACGTCGTCGCGATCCCGCCGATGGTGGCGATGCCGGCCGAGGAGGTCGTCGCCCGGATCGGCCCGGTCCTCCAGCACTACCTCACCGACGACCTGCCCTAGCCGGACGACCCTGCGCCGCCCGAGCGGTGCGTGAGGCATGTCCCCGCCACCCGGAACGTGCCCCACGCACCGCTGAACGGGGTTGACGCGGCCTGTCCGTCGTCGCACAATTCAACACATGATGAAAAACGTCGTGGAGGTACGCGACCTCGTCGTGGTGCGCGGGGCGTACGAGGTGCTGCCCGGCATCTCGCTGGACGTCCCGCCGGGGGTGACGGGGCTGCTGGGTCCGAGCGGGTGCGGCAAGACCACCCTGATGCGCTGCCTGGTGGGGGCGCAGCAGGTGCGCTCGGGGACCGTCGAGGTGCTGGGCGAGCCGGCCGGCAGCAGGCCGCTGCGGACCCGCGTCGGCTACGTCACGCAGGCGGCGAGCGTGTACGACGACCTGACCGTGGCGGAGAACCTCGCGTTCTTCGCCCGCGTGCTCGGCGTCGACCGCGCGGCCGTCGAGGAGGCGGTCGACGCCGTCGGGCTCGGCGGACACCGCGACCAGGTCGTCGGCCGGCTCTCCGGCGGGCAGCGCAGCCGCGCGAGCCTCGCGGTCGCGCTGCTCGGCACGCCGGACCTCCTCGTCCTCGACGAGCCGACCGTCGGTCTCGACCCGGTGCTGCGCCGCGACCTCTGGGGGCTGTTCCACCGGATCGCCGACGCCGGCGCGGCCGTGCTGGTGTCGAGCCACGTCATGGACGAGGCCGAGCGCTGCCACCGGCTGCTCCTCATGCGCGAGGGCCGGATCATCGCCGACGGTTCGCCCGACGAGGTCCGCGCCCGCACCGGGGCCGCCGACGTCGAGCAGGCCTTCCTCACCCTCGTGGAGGGCGCGGCATGATCTCACCCCGCGACCTTCTTCTCCTCCGCTCCGCTCCCCCGAACAACCCCGCGGGGACCCCGAGATGACCCCCCGCACCACCCTCGCCGTCGCCGGCCGGGTGCTCACCCAGGTGCGCCGGGACCACCGCACGCTGGCGATGCTGCTGGTCGTCCCGTGCGCGCTCATCAGCCTGCTCTGGTGGATGTTCGAGGACCTGCCGGGTGACCTGTTCGACCGCTTCGGACCCGGCCTGCTCGCGATGTTCCCCTTCATCGTGATGTTCCTCGTGACGAGCGTGACGACGCTGCGCGAGAGATCGTCGGGGACTCTCGAGCGGCTGCTCACGATGCCGATGGGCAAGCTCGACTTCCTGCTCGGCTACGCCCTCGCGTTCGGCCTGCTGGCCGCGGTGCAGGCAGCGCTCGCCGTCGGGGTCAGCGTCGGCCTGCTCGGGCTCGAGGTGGCGGGCTCGGTGTGGCTGCTCGGCGTGGTCGCCGTGGTGGACGCCGTCCTCGGCACGGCGCTCGGCCTCCTCGTCAGCGCCTTCGCCACCACGGAGTTCCAGGCCGTCCAGTTCATGCCGGCCTTCGTGCTGCCGCAGGTCCTGCTGTGCGGGCTGTTCGTGCCGCGCACCTCGATGCCCGGGGTGCTGGAGGCGATCAGCGACGCGCTGCCGCTGTCGTACGCCGTCGACGCGATGCAGGAGCTGGTCGGCGCCGCCGACACCGCGGTGATCTGGCGCGACGTCGTGGTCGTCGGCCTGTTCGCCCTCGCGGCGCTCGGCCTCGGGGCGGCGACGCTCAGGCGCCGGACGCCCTGACCGGTGCGGACCCGACGCGGCTGAACAGCCAGGCGCCGACCGCGAACAGCCCGGCGTACATCCCGGTCAGCATCACCACGTCGGCGATGGAGGCGGCCACCTCGTCCGTCGCGACCATCCCGACCGCCACGGCACCTGCGACGACGGTGGTGACCGCAGCCGCGCCGAGGGCGAGCACCATCCCGCGGGGACGGAAGCGGGTCAGCACCGCGACGAGCAGCCCCACGGCGGGGCCCGCCAGGTAGATCGCGTCACGGTCCCCGTCGCCGACGATGCCGAGGGCTCCGATGCCGAGGACGAGGAAGAGGACGGTGCCGACGGAGACGGCGAGCGCGAGGGCGTAACGGGTGGTCGGGGTCATGCCGCCGACGCTAGGCCCGCGGGCCGTCGGATGGGGTGGAGGAGGTGTGGAGGTCCGGTGAAGGTGGGGGTGGAGGTCCGGGCGTCCGGTCGGCGTAGCCTTCACGCCATGTCGTTGCTCCGCCAGCCGATCCTCCTCCTCGCCCGCAGCCAGGGCGTCAAGAAGCTCGTCTCCACGATGCCCGTCTCCAGCGGCATCGTGACCAGCTACGTCCCCGGCGAGACCACCGCGGACGCCGTGGGCGCGACCCGCGGGCTCGTCGACGACGGCCTGCGCGTGACCCTCGACTACCTCGGCGAGGACACCACCGACGCCGCGCAGGCGGAGTCCACCGTGGCGGCCTACAAGGAGGTGCTCGCCGACCTCGCCGCCCAGGGCCTCGCCCCGCACGCGGAGGTATCGGTCAAGCTCAGCGCGATCGGCCAGTTCCTCCCCGACAACGGCCACAAGGTCGCGCTCGAGAACGCCCGCGACATCTGCCGCGCGGCCCGCAACGCCGGCACCACGGTGACCCTCGACATGGAGGACCACACCACCACCGACTCGACGCTGGCGATCCTGCGCGAGCTGCGCAAGGACTTCCCCGAGACCGGCGCCGTGCTGCAGGCGATGCTGCACCGCACCGAGGCCGACTGCCGCGCGCTGGCCTACGAGGGCTCGCGCGTGCGCCTGTGCAAGGGCGCCTACATGGAGCCCGAGCAGGTCGCCTTCCAGGACCGGCTCGACATCGACAAGTCCTACGTGCGCTGCCTCAAGGTGCTGCTCGCCGGCCAGGGCTACCCGATGATCGCCACCCACGACCCGCGCATGGTCCAGATCGCGTCCTCGCTCGCCAGCCGCTTCGGCCGACAGCCCGGGACCTACGAGTTCCAGATGCTCTACGGCATCCGTCCCGAGGAGCAGAAGCGCCTGGCCGCCGCCGGCGAGACGATGCGCGTCTACATCCCCTACGGCACCGAGTGGTACGGCTACCTGATGCGCCGCCTGGCCGAGAAGCCGCAGAACCTCGCGTTCTTCGCCCGCTCGCTGATCAGCAAGAGCTGACGCCCTCGGCCCGCAGTAGGTTGGGCGCATGAGCACAGCGATCATCGGCGCCGGCGTGATGGGGGAGACCCTGCTGTCGGGGCTCGTCCGCGCCGGCCGCCGCGTCGACCAGCTGATGGTCGGCGAGAAGCGGTCCGAGCGGGCGACGGAGCTCGAGGAGCGCTACGGCGTGGCGGTCGTCTCCAACCGCGAGGCGGCTGCCCGGGCCGACACCGTCGCCCTCGTCGTCAAGCCGCAGGACATGGGCGACGTCCTCGACGAGATCGCGCCGGACCTGCGCGCCGGCCAGCTCCTCGTCTCGCTCGCCGCCGGCATCACGACGGGCTTCATCGAGTCGCGCGTGCCCGACGGCGTCGCGGTCGTCCGCGTCATGCCCAACACCCCGGCCCTCGTCGACGAGGGCATGGCCGCGATCTCACCCGGCTCCCACTGCGACGAGGCGCACCTGACCGAGGTCGAGTCGCTGATGGCCTCCACCGGCAAGGTCCTGCGGATCCCCGAGAAGCAGATGGACGCCGTCACCGCGATCTCCGGCTCCGGGCCGGCCTACATCTTCTTCGTCGTCGAGTCGATGATCGAGGCGGGCGTGCACCTGGGCCTGCCGCGCGCCACCTCGACCGACCTCGTGGTGCAGACGCTCGTCGGGTCGGCCGCGATGCTCCGCGAGACCGGCACCCACCCCGTCGTGCTGCGCGAGCAGGTCACCTCGCCGAGCGGCACCACCGCCTCCGCCCTCCGCGAGCTCGAGGTGCACCGGGTCCGCGCCGCCTTCCTCGCCGCCATGGAGGCCGCCCGCAACCGCTCCCGCGAGCTGGCCGAAGGTTCCTGACGCGCGCCGACAACCCCGACCGGTGGGCCGGAGTTCTGGTGGGTGTGACGAGAGACGGAACCCCGTGATCGCCCGGGCCGACCAGGCAGCGTTCGACGCGTTCGTCCGACGTTCCTCGGACAGGCTGGTGCGCACGGCGTACCTCCTGACGGGGGACCGCGGGCACGCGGAGGACATGGTGCAGACCGCACTCCTGCGCACCGCGCGCAGGTGGTCGAGCGCGCGGCGCGAGCCAGAGGCGTACGCCCGACGCGTCGTGGTCAACCTCGCCAAGGACCGCTGGCGCGCGCTGCGCCGTCGGCCGGACGAGGCACCGCTGGAGCACGACGTGCCGATCCCCGTCCGGGACGGGGTGGCCGACCGGGACCAGCTCCTGCGCGCCGCGCGGCAGCTGCCGGCCGGCCAGCGGGCGGTCCTGGTGCTGCGCTACTTCGACGACCTCAGCGTCGCCGACACCGCCGCCGCCCTCGGGTGCTCGACGGGCACCGTCAAGTCACAGACCGCGCGGGCCCTGGAGCGACTCCGGACCGCACTGACAACCGAGAGGGAGATGACCCGTGCTGACCGATGAGGACCTGACCCGACAGCTGCGCGACGCGTTCCGCGGCGACGCGGGCGACATGACGTACGACCGCGCCGCGCCGCGCCCGCGCACCCGACCGGCCTGGGCGCGTCCCGGCCTGGTCGCGCTGCCGACGGTCGGTGCCGTCGCGGCCGCGGTGCTCGTGCTCGGGTCGGTCGACGACCCGACGCCGCCCGCCCCGCGGGACGTGACGACCGCCGCGCCCTCGACGGGCGGCTCGACGGGCGGCTCGACGGGCAGCTCGACGGCCGCTCCGACGGCGGGCGAGACCGACGCCGCGGACCCCGGGACCGAGGAGATCGAGCTGGCCGGGATGACCTTCACCGTCCGGCAGCAGGCGGGCGACACCTCGATGGGGCTGCTCGCGGAGTACCCGCTCGACGAGCTCCCCGCGTGGGCGGAGCCCGTCGAGCTCGAGAGCGGGGCGTCGGCCAAGGTGTGGGTGGGCGTGGACCCCCAGACCGGGCGCGCCTCCATGGTCGTCGAGTCGCCCGTCCGGTGGGGCGGCAGGCTGACCGGCCTCGCCTCGCCGGACCTGTCGCTGGAGCAGATGACCGAGGTCGCGAGGAGCGGCCGGCTGTCCTGATGCTGCCGTAGGCGATCGGGGAGCACCGGCCTGCCCGGCGCAGGCCGCGGCTCCCCGGTCTCAGGCGCCGCGCAGCTGTCGTACGACCCCGAGCGCGTCGTCGACCAGCCCGCGCACCAGCGGGAGCCGGGTCAGCCGCGCGGCCCGGTCGACCAACGGCACGATCCCGGCGATCAGGGTCCGTGTCCGCTGCTGGCCCTCGCTGTCGTCGTGGACCCAGAACAGGACGACGCCCATGTGCAGCAGCCACAGCAGCTCGGGCAGCTCCGCGCGCAGAGCCGGGGTGATCTTGAGGTCGGACCCCTCGACGACGCGGCGGAACAGCTCCGTGCTCGCCTCGCGCGCCGGCGTCGATCGCTCGGAGAAGGGCGAGAGCGGCGAGCGCGGGTCGGCGGCGTTGCGGAAGAACTGCCCGCCGAAGTCGTGGAACGGTGCGGCGACGTCGAGGAAGGCGTCCATCACCGCGCGCAGCCGGTCGGCGAAGACGGTGGTGTCGTACGCCGTCCCGGCCCGCTCCGCGTGCTCGACCTGGAGCTGGTCGTAGAACGCCTGGACGAGCTCCTCCTTGCCGGAGAAGTAGTAGTAGGCGCTCCCCAGGGAGACCCCCGCCTCGTCGGCGATCGCGCGCATCGTGGTGGCGTCGTAGCCACCGGAGCGGAACAGCGACATCGCGGCGTCGACGATGCCGGCGCGGGTCTGCTCCGCCTTGCTCGTACGCCCGGCCGGCCGCTTCTCGCTCACGCGCGCCACCCTAGGAGACGCCGTCACGGCGAGCAGCACGCGTCGGTGCACGTGCCGGCCCGTGGTCGAGCCTCGGGAACCGCTGCCGTGCGGCGTCCGAGCCGGCCGGCACCAGGTCGAGCGGCACCAGCACCGGCTGCCGGGCGAGCCAGCCGCTGAAGGTGCGGCACAGGGGGCAGCCGTCGTCGTAGAGGACGGTGAGCCGCACCGCCTCAGCCCCCGTAGGCGGGCTGCTCGGCGGGACCGAGGTCGTACTGCGGGCGCAGCGGGGGCGTGCGCAGTCCCTCCATCCGGACCCGGCGGCGGATCGCGTTGAAGACGTAGACGTTGGTGAAGTGGACGAGGCCGAGCACGACCATGACGACCCCGACCTTGAGGCTGACCACCTCCATCAGGCTCGGCAGGTCCACCACGAGCTCCCCGGTGCGGAGGTAGAGCAGGACGAAGCCGACGTTGAGCAGGTAGAAGCCGACGACCAGCAGCGTGTTGATCGCGTCGGCGAGCTCGGCGTTGTCGTCGAAGACGTCCTCGAGGAAGACGCGTCCGTTGCTCGACAGGGTGCGTGCGACCCAGACGGTGAGCGGCACGGTGACGGCGAGGTAGGTGAGGTACGAGGCGGCGGTCCAGTCCACGGCGAACTCCTTTGAACGTGTTCAAAACGGAATGGCGTCACCGTAACGCCTTTCTTGAACATGTTCAACTTCGTCCGCCGGTCGGACCGCGCGGCGGGCGGGAGTAACGTCCGGCACATGGAGTGCGCCGGTCCGACGTCTGTCGTCTTCGACCAGACGCTCTGCGAGTACGACTTCGGCCCGACGCACCCGATGTCCCCGGTGCGCGTCGACCTGACGATGCGACTGGCCGACGAGCTCGGGGTGCTGGACGGCATCAAGAGGGTCGACGCCCCCGTAGCGACGGACGCGCAGATCCTCACCGTGCACGAGCAGGGGCTCGTCGACGCCGTCACCGAGGCCGGGGCGACCCCGGGCTACGAGAACTCCTCGCGGGGGCTCGGCACCGAGGACGACCCCGTGTTCGCCGACATGCACCGCGCGAGCGCGCACGTGGTCGGCGCGACCCTCGAGGCGTTCCGCCAGGTGTGGAGCGGCGAGTCGCTGCACTCGGTCAACATCGCGGGGGGCCTGCACCACGCCATGCCCGACCGCGCCAGCGGCTTCTGCATCTACAACGACGTCGCCGTGGGCATCCGCCAGCTCCTCGCGGACGGCGCCGAGCGGGTCGCCTACGTCGACATCGACGTGCACCACGGCGACGGGGTGGAGAAGGTCTTCTGGGACGACCCGCGCGTGCTGACCGTCTCCCTGCACGAGACGGGCCAGATGCTCTTCCCCGGCACGGGCTTCCCGACCGACACCGGCGGCCCGGGTGCCGAGGGCACCGCCGTCAACGTGGCGCTGCCGCCCGGTACGTCCGACGCCGGCTGGCTGCGCGCGTTCCACGCCGTCGTGCCGCCGGTGCTGCGCGAGTTCCGCCCGCAGGTGCTCGTCACCCAGCACGGCTGCGACTCCCACATGAACGACCCGCTCGCGCACATGATGCTCAGCATCGACGGCCAGCGGGCCGCCTACCTCGCCCTGCACGACCTCGCCCACGAGGTCGCCGACGGTCGCTGGGTCGTCACCGGCGGGGGTGGCTACTCGGTCGTCGACGTCGTCCCTCGCGCGTGGGCGCACCTGCTCTCGATCGCTGCGGGCGCCCCGCTCGACCCGTCGCTGCCGACCCCGCCTGCCTGGCGGGCGTACGTCGAGGAGGTGCTCGGCGCCACCGCCCCGCACCGGATGACCGACGGCCGCACCCCGGCGTACCGCGACTGGTCGGCGGGCTACGACCCGGAGGCCTGGCTGGACCGCGCGATCAACGCGACGCGGACCGAGGTGTTCCCCCTCCACGGCCTGGACCCATTGCCGTGAGGTAAAGAATCAACCCGACACGCCGCCAGTCCCACAAGTTTCTCTGTGATTCCTCTTCCCCATGCGTCACACGAGCCCTAATCTCTTCGAGAGCGGCACGCCTGTGACGCCGGCGGGGAAGCCGGCGCCGTCGCCGCGCAGAAGGATCGGTGCACACCATGGCTGAGAACACCTCTGGAAACGTACATGGCGACATGTCCGAGGCGCAGTTCCTGACCATTGCCGAGGTCGCGTCCAAGATGCGCGTCTCGAAGATGACGGTCTACCGGCTCGTCCACGGCGGCGAGCTGCCCGCGGTCCGCGTCGGCCGTTCGTTCCGGGTCACCGAGGACGACGTCAACGAGTACCTGCGCAAGAGCTTCTACAACGCCGGCTGACCTCACGGGAGGCGATTCGGGGCTGCGCGCACCCTCCCAGTAGGGTGAGCGGGTCCGACCGACGAGCGTCGGTCGCAACGAAAGGTCTGATCCGTGGGTTCTGTCATCAAGAAGCGGCGCAAGCGCATGGCCAAGAAGAAGCACCGCAAGCTCCTCAAGAAGACGCGCGTGCAGCGCCGCAAGCTCGGCAAGTAACACCCCTCGACTCATGGGACGGGTCGTGCTGGTCACCGGGATCTCCCGGGACATAGGACGACGCTTCGCGCGCGCCGCGGCCGCCGACCCGTCCGTCGAGCGAGTGATCGGGGTCGACGTCGTCCCTCCGCGGGGCGACATCGGTGACGTGTCCTTCGTCCGCGCCGACATCCGCAACCCCGTCATCGCGAAGGTCCTGGCCAAGGAGGACGTCGACACCGTCGTCCACATGAGCGTGATCGCCACGCCCGGCTCGGCCGGCGGTCGCGGGACGATGAAGGAGCTCAACGTCATCGGCTCCATGCAGCTCCTCGCTGCGTGCCAGAAGTCGACGACCGTCGAGCGGCTGGTCGTGAAGTCGACCACCACCGTCTACGGCTCGAGCCCGCGCGACCCCGCGATGTTCACCGAGGACATGGGGCCCAAACGCCTGCCCTCCTCGGGCTACGCCAAGGACGTCTACGAGATCGAGGGCTACGTCCGCGGCTTCGCGCGCCGCCGCCCCGACGTCTCCGTGACGATGGTCCGCGCGGCCAACGTCATCGGCCCTCACGTCTCGAGCCCCCTCACCAACTACTTCCGGCTGCCCGTGGTGCCCCGGGTGCTCGGCTTCGACCCGCGCCTGCAGTTCCTGCACGAGGACGACCTCATGGGCGTGCTGCGGCACGCGGCGACCCGCGACGTCCACGGGACCTTCAACGTGGCCGGCGACGGGATCATGACGCTCAGCCAGGCCGTACGCCGTCTCGGCCGGCCGTCGGTGGCGCTCCCCGGCTTCGCCGTCGGTCGCCTCGGCGCCACGATGCGCCAGGCCCGCATCTCCGACTTCTCCCCCGAGCAGCTGGGGTTCCTGACCTACGGTCGAGGGGTGGACACCACCCGGATGCGCACCGTCCTCGGCTTCGAACCGCGGTTCACCACGGCGGAGGCCTTCGCGGACTTCTGCCGCGAGCTCGCGCCCGCCCCGGAAGGAGCCGCTCGTGCCTGAGGAAGCCCGGCGCAGCTCCGGCGAGGACGCCGTCGTGATCCCGATCGGGACCGGGGGTCGCCCCGGCCGCGGCACCGGCAGCGCGCGTCCCTCCGCGGCCGCGCGCAACCTGGCCTGCGCGAAGAAGGCCGCCCCGAGGACGAGACCGGCCGCGCCTCGCGTCGAGCGGACCACGGAGCGGACCGCCGAGCGGACCCCCGACCCGGACGGCATCCCGGTCGGCGAGTGGCTCGCCGCCCTCCAGGGTGCGGCACACGAGGTGTTCGGTCCCGACTGGGAGCGCCGGCTCGCCGAGCTGTTGGCGTTCGTGCGTCGCCGCCTCGAGGGCCACTACGAGGTCGACGACTACGGCTTCGACCGCGAGCTCACCGAGCGGTTCTTCATGGCTGCACTGCGTCCGATCGCGCAGAAGTGGTTCCGCCTCGAGGTCCGCGGGCTGGAGAACATCCCGGCCGACGGCGGCGCCCTCGTCGTGTCCAACCACTCCGGCACCGTGCCGCTCGACGGCCTGATGACGATGCTGACCGTGCACGACCACACCGGTCGCTTCCTGCGACCGCTCGGCGCCGACCTGGTGTTCCGCATGCCCGTGGTCAGCTCCCTCGCCCGCAAGAGCGGCGCCACCCTCGCCTGCGTCGAGGACGCCGAGCGGATGCTGTCCGGCGGCGACCTGGTCGGCGTGTGGCCTGAAGGCTTCAAGGGCATCGGCAAGCCGTTCAGCGAGCGCTACAAGCTGCAGCGCTTCGGCCGCGGCGGGTTCGTCTCCGCGGCGTTGCGCACCGGCGTCCCGATCATCCCGCTCTCCGTGGTGGGGGCCGAGGAGATCTACCCGCTCGTGGGCAACGTGCCGTCGCTGGCGCGGCTGCTGGGCGTCCCCTACATCCCCATCACGCCGTTCTTCCCCTGGCTGGGACCGCTCGGCATGGTGCCGCTCCCGTCGAAGTGGATCCTCGAGTTCGGCGAGCCGATCCGCACCGACGCCTACGACGCCGCCGAGGCCGAGGACCCCATGCTCGTCTTCAACGTCACCGACCAGGTGCGCGAGACGATCCAGCACACGCTCTTCGACCTGCTCCGCGAGCGCGACGGGGTCTTCAGCTAGACGGTCGCGTCAGCGGCCGGTGCCCGGCAGCAGGCCGCCGGTCGCGTTGCCGAGCAGCCCACCCGTGGCGCCGTCGAGGGTGCCGGTCACCTCGCCGATGAGGCCGCCGGTGGCGTTGTCGACGCCGGACGTGAGCCCGCCGAGGGCTCCGCCCGTGACGCCGTTGAGCTGGCTCGCGAGGTCACTGGTGGTGTTGGTGACGGTGGTGACGGTGTCGTCGAGCCCCTTGGTGATGTCCTGCGTCACGTCCTGGGTGACGTCCTTGACCGGCGAGGTGGGGCTCGGCTTCACGGGCTGGGTCGGGGTCGGCGTCGGGCTCGGGGCCTGGTTCTGCGTCGGCGCGAGCGAGCTCGGGGTGGGCAGGCCCGGCGTCGGGTTCTTGGTGGGCAGGACCTGCTCGGGGGCCAGCGCCTGGGGCACGGTGATGCCGGTGAGGTCCTGACCGGAGATCGGGGCGCCCTCGAGCTGGACCCCGTCGACGTCGAGGCCGCTCATCAGGTCCTGGGGCGCGCTCGTCAGGAGGAAGTCCGGCACGACCGTGATCCCCCCCGCGCAGGACACGCAGACGCTGCTCACCTCCTGGTCGAGGTCGCTCAACGTGAGGCCGGCGGCGACGAGCTGCTCACGCGCGCTCTCGGGCACCTGGCCCTGCAGCTCGTCGAGGCGCTCCATGCTCCGGGCGGTGAAGTCGCGCGCCGCCTGGGCCTCGCGGTCGGAGCCACCCGACTCGTAGGAGTCGATGAGGCTGCGCACCCCGTCGGTGGACTGCTGCGTGAAGGAGTCGAGCGTGTCGGGGATCAGCTCCTCGCGTCCGGCCACCTCGCCGGCGGCGAGCTCCTCGAGCTCGGTGAGGCGGGTGTCGGCCTGCGCGAGGAGCGTACGGCCGCGGGCGGCGTCGTCGGGGGCGAGGCGGACCTCGGCCGACTCGATGCCGCGCTTGACGCCGTAGAGGGACTCGCCGGGAAGGGCGGTCTGGGAGGCCACGGCCATCGTGGCGGCCGTGCCGACGAGGGCCGCGCCACCGAGGAGCGCGCCGAGGCGTCGGTTGCGCGAGCGGGAGGTGGCCGGGAGTGCGAGGCGCTGCGGCGCGGCGGGTTGGCTGACCAGGACGGTGTCGGCCTCGGCCATCAGGCGCTCGCGCAGCGACGAGGTGAACTCCGCCCGCGGGGCGACGTCGGGCAGGGCGCGGAGGTCGGAGACGACCTCGAGCAGCGCGGCGAACTGCGCCGCGTCACGCTCGGTGAGGGGTGCGTCGGGGCCTCGGGAGAGGAGCGCCTCGAACTCGTCGGCACGGCGGCGTGCCGAGAAGGGGGGTGTCATCGCGCTGGTCCTGTCTCACTGCTGGTGGATCCTCCCACGCAGATGAACGAAGAAGACCGGGCAGGAGTTACGGCTGCGCGCAGATCGGACGTCATCAGTCCCTCAACCCCTCCGGCAGCAGCTTGGCCAGGTTGCGCACGCCCCGCAGCTGGAGCTGCTTGACCGCTCCGTCGGAACGGTTGAGGGCCAGCGCCGTCTCCGCGATGGAGAGCCCCTGCAGGAACCGCATGATCAGGCACTCGCGCTGCTCGGTCGGCAGCTCGGTGAGCGCCTTGAGGAGCGCCTCGTTGGTGAGCCCGGCGATGACCGCGCCCTCCGGACCCTCGGTGGCGTCGTCGTGCGGCGTCATGTCCTCGGTGGTCATCTCGAGGCGGGTGCGGCCGGCCTTGAAGTGGTCGGTGGTGAGGTTGCGCGCGATGGTCATCAGCCAGGCGCCGAAGTCCTTGCCCTGCCACCGGAAGCTGTTCATGCTCCGCAGCGCCCGGAAGAACGTCTCCGAGGTCAGGTCCTCGGCGAGCGTCTGGGAACGGGTGCGGTAGTAGAGGAATCGGTAGACCGAGGCCTGGTAGTGGTCGTAGAGGAGCCCGAAGGCCTCCTTGTCGCCCGACCGGGCGAGCTCGACGAGCGCGATCAGCCGCTCGCGCTCGGCCTCGTCGACCTCCGAGGACGCCGCCTGCCCCTCGTCGCCCACCGGGCCCGAGCCGTGGGACCCGCCGGGGACGGCCGAGTCGGGGGTCGCGGTCCCGGCCATGAGCACGTGGCCGGCTGCGAGCGGCACGGGCCGGACGGACAGGACCGCGAGGACGGCACGCCGCAGCGCGTCCATGCCTTCGTCGAAGGCACTCCCCAGGTCGTCCGTTGACCGCATCGGTTTCCCTCCCCGTGTGCAGCGATCATCCACGATAGGGGCCCGTGCGCGCCTTGTGAACCCGGGAGTAACTTCCCGAGACGGCCTCAGGCGCCGCGGCCGCGCCCGCGCAGGCTCACCCCGGCGGCGACGGCACCCGTGACGGCCCCGGCGACGGCGGCTCCGACGACCCCGGCGCGCGCGGCCTTGCGCCCGGTGCGGTAGTCGCGGACCCGCCAGCCGTGCGCGCGGGCGTACGCACGCAGCCGGGCGTCCGGGTTGATCGCGCACGGGTCGCCGACGAGCGAGAGCATGGGGAGGTCGTTGCTCGAGTCGGAGTACGCCGAGCAGCGGGCGAGGTCGAGCTCCTCACGGGCGGCGAGGGCCTTGACCGCCTCGGCCTTGGCCGGGCCGTGCAGCAGGTCCCCGACGAGCCGTCCGGTGTAGACGCCGTCGACGTGCTCGGCGACCGTGCCCATCGCGCCGGTGAGGCCGAGCCGGCGAGCGATCACGCTCGCGATCTCGACGGGCGCCGCCGTGACCAGCCAGACCCGCTGCCCCTCGTCGAGGTGGAGCTGGGCGAGCGCGCGGGTGCCGGGCCAGATCCGGTGGGCCATGGCCTCGTCGAAGATCTCCTCGGTGAGCTCCTCGAGCTCGGTCGTGGTGTGCCCCGCGATGAACGACAGCGCCGAGTTGCGGGCGTCGGCGACGTGCTCGGGGTCCTCGACGCCGACGACGCGGAAGTAGGCCTGCTTCCAGGCGGCCGACGCGATCTCGCGGGTGGTGAAGAACTCGCGGCGGTGCAGCCCGCGCGCGAGGTGGAAGATGCTCGCGCCCTGCATGATCGTGTTGTCGACGTCGAAGAAGGCCGCGGCACCCGGGTCGCTGGGGGTCCGCAGCTCGTGCTCGACCTCGGCCGACGCGGCCGCAGCCTCTCCCGCGAGGGTTGAGCGCTGCTGCAGGTTCAGGCGGCGTGGACGCTCGGGCGGGGTCACCGCCACAGGGTAGCGGCGGGCGGGCTGTGGAAGGATCGCCCGCATGCCGCGCACCGACATCTCCGCGTTGGTGGCCGAGGCTGCCGCGGACGTGCCCGACCGGCAGGCCCTCGTCGAGAGCGGCGGTCGCACCCTGACGTGGCTGCGGCTCGAGGACGAGGTGGCCCGCATCGCGACCGGCCTCGGCGCCCACGGCGTCCGCGCCGGGCAGCGGGTGATGCTCGTCCTCGGCAACCGCATCGAGTTCGTCACCACCTACCTCGGCGTGCTCCGGGCGCAGGTCGTCGCCGTGCCGGTGAACCCGCGCTCGACGTCCGGGGAGCTCGCCCGGATGATCGCGGACTCCGGCACCCGCCTGGTGGTCACCGACGAGACCGCCGTCGAGGTCGTACGCGCGGCGCTGGCCGAGCTGACCGAGCTGGCCGACCTCGCCGCGCCGACCGTCGTGGTCACGGGCACCGAGCCGGGGCCGGGCGAGGTCCCGCTCGACGCGCTGCGCGCCGAGGGCGTACGCCCAGTGCCGCCGCTGCCGGACGCCGAGAAGCTCGCCGCCCTCCTCTACACGAGCGGCACCTCGGGCCGCCCCCGCGCCGCGATGCTCAGCCACCGGGCGCTGCTGGCCAACATCGAGCAGGTCGCGGCGGTCGAGCCGCCGATGATGCACGGCGACGACGTGGTGCTCGGTGTGCTGCCGCTGTTCCACGTCTACGGCCTCAACGCCGTCCTGGGCGGCGTGCTCCGCCACCGTGCGCGACTGCTGCTGGTCGAGCACTACGACCCCCAGGCGGTCCTCGACCTCATCGACGACGAGGCGTGCAGCGTCGTGCCCATCGCGCCGCCCGTCTTCGCGCACTGGCTGCCCGACGAGCACCTGCGCGAACGGCTCGGCCCGGTCCGGCTCGTGCTGTCCGGCTCGGCGCCGCTCGAGCCCGAGGTCATCGAGCGCTTCACCGAGATCACCGAGATCCCGGTCCACCAGGGCTACGGGCTGACCGAGGCGGCGCCCGTCGTCACGAGCACGCTGTGCAGCCACGAGCCGCGGGTCGGCTCCGTCGGTGCCGCGCTGCCGGGCATCGAGCTGCGCCTCGTCGACGAGACGTGGGGACAGCTCGAGGGGGAGGACCCCGGCCGGATCCAGGTGCGCGGGGACAACCTGTTCTCCGGCTACTGGCCCGACGGCGCGGACGGACCCGACGCCGACGGCTGGTACGCCACCGGAGACGTCGGCTTCCTCGACGCGAGCGGCGACCTCTTCCTCGTCGACCGGGTCAAGGAGCTCGTGATCGTCAGCGGCTTCAACGTCTACCCCACCGAGGTCGAGGACGTGATCCGGGAGGTCGACGGGGTCGCCGAGGCGGCCGTCATCGGCGTGCCCGACGCGGAGACCGGCGAGGCCGTGGTGGCCTACGTCGTCGCGTCGCGACCGGTCACCCACCTCGAGGAGGCGGTGCGGGCCCACGCGATCGTCCGGCTGGCGCGCTTCAAGCAGCCGTCGCGGATCGTGGTCGTCGACGAGCTGCCCCTGACCGTGACCGGCAAGGTGCAGAAGGGACGCCTGCGCGGCCTCGAGAGACGGCGTACGCAGGGGTTGCTCGAATGAGGCCTTCGTGAGCGCCCGCGTCACCTTCTACACGCGTCCCGGCTGCCACCTGTGCGACGAGGCCCGGACCGTGGTGGCCGCGGTGTGCGCCGACCTCGGCGAGTCCTTCGAAGAGGTCGACATCACCACCGACGGTGACCTCGAGGACCGCTTCGGCGAGGAGGTGCCCGTGACCTTCGTCGACGGCCGTCAGCACGACTTCTGGCGGGTCGACGAGACCCGGTTGCGGAAGGCTCTCGGCGCCTGAGCTGTTGGGACCGGTGTGAGGCTCTCCCTGCTCGACCGCTCCCGGACGCGTGCCGGCTCCACCGACGCCGAGGCGCTCGAGGCGACGGTCGCCCGGGCGGTGCACGCCGAGCAGGCCGGCTACGACAGGTTCTGGGTCGCCGAGCACCACGCCGTCCCGGGCATCGCGTCCGGCACACCGGCCGTGCTGCTCGCCGCGATCGGGGCGCGCACCTGCCGCATCCGCATCGGGTCGGGTGGCGTGATGCTGCCGCTGCACCAGCCGCTCGTGGTGGCCGAGCAGTTCCTGGTCCTCGACGCGCTGCACCCCGGACGGGTCGACCTTGGGCTCGGGCGCTCGCTCGGCTTCACCCCGCCCGTACGCCGCGCGCTGCGGCGCGACCACGAGGACGCCGACACCTTCGAGGACGACCTCGTCGAGCTGCGCGGATACCTCGACGGGACCGCGGACATCACCGCCCGCCCCGCCACGACTGGTGCGGTGCCGATGCACGTGCTCGCCACCGGCCGCGGGCTCGAGGTCGCCGCCCGGTTGGGCCTCCCGGTCGTGGTGGGCGGCCCGATCCTCGACTCACCCGACCTGGTGCCCGCGCTCACGGCGTACCGCCGCGACTTCCTCCCCCACGCCGGCAGCGCCTCGCGCGTGACGGTCTCGCTCGACGTGCTGGTGGCGGACGACGACGCGACCGCACGCGAGCTCGCCCTCCCCGAGGCGTGGGCGATGGCCCGCTCGCGACAGACCGGCGAGTTCCCGCCGCTCGAGCCGGTGCGCGACATCCGGTCGGCGCCGTGGCCGGACCAGGTGCGCCGGCGGGTCGAGGCGTCGCTCGAGCGGACCGCCGCGGGTCGCCCCGAGGTCGTACGCCGCCGGCTCGAGGCGCTCGCCGAGCGGACGGGTGCCGAGGAGGTGCTCGCCAGCTCGTCGACCTTCGACCGCGACGCGCTGATCGCCTCGGACCGGATGCTGCGCGACCTGATCTGACGCCGGGCCCGACACCGGTGTCGGCGGCGGGTGCTGGGATGGACCGATGATCGAGGTCGTCGTCGGGGCGCTGCTGCGCGAGGGCCGCGTGCTGCTCGGCCACCGCAGGCCCGACAAGCACGCGTTCCCCGACACCTGGGACCTGCCCGGCGGGGTGGTCGAGCCCGGCGAGTCGCTGCGCGCCGCCCTCGCCCGCGAGCTGCGCGAGGAGCTCGACGTGTCCGTCGACGCGACGACGGTGACCCTGCTGTGCCGGGCGGACCTCGGGACCGCGCAGCTCAGCGCGTGGCTCGTGCCGGACTGGGTGGGGGAGGCGCGTAACGCGGCTCCGGAGGAGCACGACGACCTGCGCTGGTGCGGGCTCGACGACCTGCCACCGCTCGCCCACCCCGACGTACGGGCGGCGGTGGTGCGGGTGCTGGGCGGCGGGTGAGCGTGGTGCCGGCCCGGCACGTCCCAAAGAAGGATGTGACGTGCCCGGCCCACGGGCGAGGCTCGTGGACGTCGTTGCTCGCCCCTCTGCGAAGGAGCCACCATCGCCACCGTCACCGACCACGACTCCTACATCGCTGCCGCGTCCGAGTCGTTCCGCCCCGTCCTCCACCGCATCCGCAGTCTCGTGCGCGAGGCACTCCCCGAGGCGGAGGAGATGACGGCCTACGACATGCCGGGTTTCCGGGTCGGGGGCACGGTCGTGGCGAGCTACGCGGCCTTCAGCAAGCACGTCGGCCTGTACGTCCTCGCTCCCGCCATCGCCGATCACCACGACGAGATCGCGGCGGCCGGGCTGAGGTCGAGCAAGACCGGCATCACCTTCCCACCGAGCAAGCCGGTGCCGGACGACCTCGTCACTCGCCTCGCACGAGCGTCGGGGCGTCACGCCGGCTCCTGAGCCTGGCCCGGCGGGAGGAGCCGAGAGCAGGCCGCAGCGTGCAGGATGGCGTCATGAGGCCGTGGTGGTGGTGGGCGGCGGGGGCATCGGGCTTCCTCGTCATGTCCGCTGCCAGCGTCTGGGCGCCGATGCAGCCAGAGCTGTTCCCCACCGGGGCCGCCTGCCAGATCGCGCCGTGCGGAACGCTCGAGGACCCGGACCGATGGCGAGCGGCGTGGTTCCTCTGGCTGGTCGGCGCACTCGTCGCGGCGGTCGCCTCCGCCTTCGTGCTGGCTCCGAGGCGGCCGGGTCGACGCGACGTCGTGCTGCTCGTGGCGTCTGCGGGGCTGGTCGTCCTCCCGCTGGCGCTGGCGAGCGTCGTCCTGTCGGTCCTCACCTCGGTGCAGGGCGTGGCGACCGCTGCCGCGCTGGTCCCTCTCGCCGGGCTCGCGGTGCTGGGTTCGTGGGCGCGTGGGGAGAGCGCATCACGCAGGGACACCAGCCGATCGACCTCGGGCGCCAGTCCTTCGGCCTAGTCTCCACTGCGTGGAGCACGACGCCCGGACGCCGACCGGTTGGCACGACGCCAGCCAGGCGAACGAGACCGAGCCCGGCGCAGCCGGCCTGGGTGTGGTCGGCCTCGTCATCGGGATCGTCAGCGCTGTTCTCGCACTGACCGTCTACCTCACCCTGCTCGCCGTCGTCGGAGCCGTGATTGCGCTCGTGCTGGGAATGCTGGCTCTGGGCGATGAACGGAGCCGGCTCGCCGGAATCAGCGCGATCGTGGCGGGGGCCGGCGCCCTCGTCTGCGCGACGGTCGTCCTCATGTCGTTGGGATGACCGCCAGCCGCGGCCCGCGTGGCCGCAACGGGACGGGGTCGGCACGTCCGATCGGCGCGTTGCGTGCCTGTGGCCCCGCCATCGTGGTGACTGGCGGGGTGTGGGGCGGGGTCATCGTCGGCGGGGTTGCGGGACGTCGGGCGGTGGTCCGGCGTCGATCGGCTGGGTTCCGGTGGGGTCGCGTCGGAAGCGGTGGCCGTGGGGTGAGGTCCACTCGTACGCCCCCGGCTCGGGCGTCTCGTAGTGCCAGGAGCTGTGGGTCTTGAGCCTGTGGTGGGTCCGGCACAGCGGCGCGAGGTTCGTGGTGCTCGTGGGTCCGCCGGCGTCGAACGGGATGACGTGGTCGAGGTCGCAGCGGCGGGCGGATCTTGTGCACCACGGGAACATGCAGGTGCGGTCGCGGAGGATGACGGCCTCGCGGATGCGGGTGGTGGGTTCGTAGGCCGGGGTGGAGAGCTCGGCGTTCAGGTCGATCACCGGTCGGATGGTGACCTTGGTGTGGGAGTCGGTGCACCAGTCCTTGACGTGGTCGAGCAGGACCAGGCGCTGGCCCTCTTCGAGGCGGCCGGTGGCGTCGAGGATTGGGCCGTCCGGGGTCGGGGTGGCGTTGAAGTGGGTGTGGAGGACGACCTCGCGGGCGACTGGGAGGTCGGGTCTCGATACGCCCGCTCGTTCCTCACGGGCTACTCGACCGCCTTCGTGTACCGCCTCGCGGGCTGCTCGACCACCTTCATCAGTGGCGCGGGCTGCTCGACCACCTTGGGCGAACAGGTCGAGTGCGGTCTGGGTGCGGGCGAGGTCGCCGAGGGCGGCGGAGCGGCGGACGTCGAGTGAGGCGTCCGATCCGAGGGCCTCCATCGTGGCGGCACCGTGGGTGAGTGCGCGGTCGAGGTCGAGGGCGTCGGCAATGTCGAGCTCAGCCTCGAACCGCATCGTCCCGGCGTAGTGCACGTCCTCGCCGTGCAGAGTGGCGTGGCGGGGGTCGACGTGCTGCCACCCGTCCTCCGGATCAGCAGACGGGTCCGCCTCGGCGAGGTCGTACCGCTGGATGGCTTCCGCGACGAGCCGGTCCAGCTGCGCTGGCCCGATCCGTCCGGCCACCGCGGCGACCTGGGTGTCGACGAAGGCCGCGGCCTCCATCGTGAGTGCGGGTGAGGAGTGGATCGTCGTCTCCGCGACCGACCGGGCCCGCCAGGCAGGCACTGATCCGGACTGGACTGCGGCATGGAGTCGGGGGAGGCGGTGGCGCAGCTCGAGCGCGTGCCCGACGAGACGCTTCGCCGACGGGGTCGAGACCCCGAGCACCGCACCGAGCTCCGCGACGCAGAACTCCGCCACCAGAGGCGTACCCGGACCCGCGATGGGCTCCTCGTGCTCACACCCCGGCACGGCGAAGGTGGCCACGGAGTGGATCGACTCCGGCGGGTGCAGGTCAGCCCACCGGGCGGCGACGTCCAGCAGGTCGGCCGCGGCACGATCCTCGGCCGCCTTGCGGGACCGAGCGAGCGCGAGCAGGCCGGCAGCGGAGAGGTCGTCGTCGACCTCCGCTGCGTCCCGTTCGAGCACCTCGATCATGTGTTCGATTATATGTGAATAGTCTGACAGCCGCCCGTGGTGGAGCGTCAAGATCGGCCTGGGTTCCGACCGGGCCGCTGGGCGCCCTGCTCAACCACCGGATGGCGGGCGCGTTACGCCCTCGCCAGACCCCATCCACATGGGCCCACGGGGGCTCCGTTACGCCCTCCGAGCCCCCGGATGCAAGTCGGGAGACCCCCGCTTCGGGTGGGTCTTCTCACATGTGCTAGCCCGCCCTCCCGACGTTTTGTTCTCCCGTTCACAAACTCCTACAGTGGCGGAGTCCACGCGAGGTTCGCGGGACTGGAAAGAAGCAGCTGTGACCGCACGGACCCCCGACTCTGCCCGGGACATTCCCGAGGCAACTGTCGCTCGGCTTCCCGTGTACCTGCGTGCCCTGACGAGCCTCGCCGACGACGGCACGACCACCTGCTCCAGCGAGGAGCTCGCCGCGTCCGCCGGCGTCAACAGCGCCAAGCTGCGCAAGGACCTCTCCTACCTCGGCAGCTACGGCACCCGCGGTGTCGGCTACGACGTGGAGTACCTCCGCTACCAGATCGCCCGCGAGATCGGCGTGACCCAGGACTGGCCCGTGGTCATCGTCGGCATCGGGAACCTCGGCCACGCGCTCGCCAACTACTCCGGGTTCCGCAGCCGCGGCTTCCGGGTGGTCGCGCTGCTCGACGCCGATCGGGACCGTACGGGCGAGACCGTCGCCGGCCTCGACGTGCGCGCCTTCGAGGACCTCGAGTCGATCGTCGCGGACAACGACGTGTCCATCGGCGTGATCGCCACCCCGGCGGTCGCCGCGCAGTCGGTCGCGGACCGGATGGTCGCCGCCGGCATCACCAGCATCCTCAACTTCGCGCCCACGGTCCTGTCGGTCCCCGACGGGGTCGACGTCAGGAAGGTGGACCTCTCCATCGAGCTGCAGATCCTCGCCTACCACGAGCAGCGCAAGTCCGTGAGCTCGGAGGTGGTCTCGTGAGCGTCCTCGTCGTGGGCATCTCCCACAAGTCCGCACCGGTCGAGCTCCTCGAGAAGCTCGCCCTCGACGCCGAGGGCACGACCAAGCTCGTCGCCGACGTGATGGGCGGCGACCACGTCTCCGAGGCCACGGCGATCGTCACCTGCAACCGCCTCGAGGTCTACGCCGAGGTCGACCGCTTCCACGGCAGCGTCGAGGACGTGTCCGGCCTCCTCGTCGCGCGCGCCGAGCAGTCCACCGAGGCGCTGCTCCCGCACCTCTACGTCCACTACGACGAGGGCGCGGTCTCGCACCTCTTCCAGGTGGCGGCCGGACTCGACTCGATGGTCGTGGGCGAGGGCCAGATCCTCGGCCAGACCCGCGAGGCCCTGCGGATCGGCCAGGAGCACGGCACGGTCGGCCCCGCCCTCAACACGCTCTTCCAGCAGGCCCTCCGCGTCGGCAAGCGCGCCCACGCCGAGACCGACATCGACCGGGCCGCACCCTCGCTGGTGACGGCGGCCCTCGAGCGGAGCACGGTCGACGTCGCAGGCGCCCGCGCCCTGGTCGTCGGCGCCGGCGCGATGGCGTCCCTCGCCGTCGCCCACCTGTCGCGCAACGGTGCAGGCAGCATCGCCGTGCTGAACCGCACGCAGGCCCGCGCCCAGCGGCTCGCCGACGAGTACGCCGCCACGTCCCTGCCGCTGCCGGACCTGCGCGAGCAGCTGGCCTCGGCCGACATCGTGATCTCCTGCACCGGCGCGCCCGAGCCGCTCGTACGCCTCGCGGACGTCGCCGCGGCCCGCATCGGTACCGACCGGCCGCTGACCGTCATCGACCTCGCCCTGCCGCACGACGTGGAGCCCTCGCTCGCCGACCTGCCCGGCGTCGAGCTGATCAACCTCGCCGGGCTCGCCGACGAGCTGCGCGGCCTCGAGGCCACCGCCGGTGTCGACGACGTCCGCAGCATCGTCGGCCAGGAGATCACCGCGTTCCTCGCCGTGCGCCGGCAGGCCAGCGTCACGCCGACCGTGGTCGCGCTCCGCTCGATGGCGACCGCCGTGGTCGACGCCGAGATGGAGCGGCTCGCCGCGCGGCTGCCCGGCCTCGACGACGCCACCCGCGCCGAGGTGCTGCACACGGTGCGGCGGGTCGCCGACAAGCTCCTCCACGAGCCCACCGTCCGGGTCAAGGAGCTCGCCGACGCCGAGCCGGCCGTCTCCTACACCGCGGCGCTGGCCGAGCTGTTCCGGCTCGACCCCGACGCCGTCGACGCGATCTCGCGCGCCGAGCGCGCGGAAGGGGGCCCGTCATGAGCGGCGCCCTCCGCCTCGGCACCCGCGCCTCCGCGCTCGCCACGACCCAGTCGGGCCACGTCGCCGACCTCGTGCGCGAGCGCCTGGGCCGCGACGTCGAGCTCGTCGAGATCGCCACCGAGGGCGACGTCAACCGCACCGCCGCGCTCGCCCAGCTCGGCGGCACCGGGGTCTTCGTCAGCGCGCTGCGCGACGCCCTCCTCGAGGGTCGGGTCGACCTCGCGGTGCACTCCCTCAAGGACATCCCCACCACGCCCGCCGACGGCATCACGCTCGCCGCGGTGCCGGTGCGCGAGGACCCGCGCGACGTCGTGGTGGCCCGCGACGGGCTGACCCTCGGCGAGCTGCCCGTCGGCAGCCGGCTCGGCACCGGCTCGCCCCGCCGGGTCAGCCAGCTGGCCGCGCTCGGCCTCGGCCTCGAGCTCCAGGGCATCCGCGGCAACGTGGGCACGCGCATCCGCAAGGTCCGCGACGGCGAGGTCGACGCGGTCGTCCTGGCCCGCGCCGGCCTGGCCCGGCTGGGCCGCCTCGACGAGGTCACCGAGGTCCTCGACCCGCTCCAGATGCTCCCGGCCCCGGGCCAGGGCGCGCTCGCGGTCGAGTGCCGATCGGCGGACACCGGGCTCGTCGCCGAGCTCGCGCGGCTCGACGACGCCGCCACCCGCGCAGCCGTCACCGCGGAGCGCGCCGTCCTGTCCACCCTCGAGGCCGGCTGCTCGGCCCCGCTGGGTGCGCTCGCCGAGGTCGTCGAGGGCGAGGACGGCGAGGAGCTGTGGCTGCGCGCCGTCGCCCTGTCCGAGGACGGCGGCCTCTCCGTACGGATGAGCGCCACCGGCCCGGTCGCCGAGGCCCGAGAGCTCGGAACACGTCTCGCGAGCGACATGCTCGCCGAGGGAGCAGCAGACCTGATGACGGCATCACCCAGCAGGGACCACCAGTGAGGAAGCAGCACGCATGACGCGAGTACAGACCCCGCACGCCAGCACCGCGACCCCCACCCCGAGCCAGGGCTGGGTGTCGTTCGTCGGCAGCGGTCCCGGGGACCCGGGCCTGCTGACGGTGCGCGCCGTGGAGCTCCTCGAGGCCGCCGAGGTCGTCGTGACCGAGGCGCCCGAGCACATCGACCTGGTCCGGACCGTCCTCGGCCTCGTCGAGGGCCCCGACGGGCTCGAGGGTGGCCCGGAGATCGTCGACGGAGGCTTCGGCGAGGACGGTCAGCCCCTGACGCACGCCGCTCGGGCGAAGGTCGTGGTCCGCCACGGCAAGAAGCAGCGCGTGGTGCGCCTGATGACCGGCGACCCCTTCCTCTACGCCTCCGGCCCCGAGGAGGCGCAGGCCTGCGTGAAGGCCGGCGTCGGCTTCGAGGTCGTCCCCGGCGTCTCCTCGGTGAGCGCGGTCCCGGCCTACGCCGGCATCCCGCTGACCACCAAGCGTCACAAGGAGATGGCCGTCGTCACCTGCGGTGACAAGGTCGACTGGAGCGCGTACGCCGACGACCGCACGCTCGTCCTCCTCTCCGGCGTCGGCAGCATCGGCGAGACCGCCGCGGCGCTCGTCGAGGCGGGCCGCTCGCCCGAGACGCCCGTCGCGATCACCCGCGTCGGCACGACGACCGAGCAGCAGACCCTGACCTCCACGCTCGCCACCGTGGCCGCCGACGTCCGCGCCGCGCGGATCGCGCCTCCGGCGATCATCGTCATCGGCGAGGTCGTCGACCTGCGCCAGACGTTGTCGTGGTTCGAGACCAAGCCGCTGTTCGGCTGGCGCGCGCTGGTGCCCCGCACCAAGGAGCAGGCCGGTTCGCTGTCGCGCCGGCTCCGCGAGTACGGCGCCGTGCCCGAGGAGGTGCCGACCATCTCGGTCGAGCCGCCGCGCAACCCGCTCCAGATGGACAAGGCCGTCCGCGGCCTCGTCGAGGGCCGCTACGAGTGGATCGCCTTCACCTCGGTCAACGCCGTCAAGGCGGTCCGCGAGAAGTTCGAGGAGTACGGCCTCGACGCGCGTGCCTTCTCCGGCCTGAAGATCGCCGCCGTGGGCGACAAGACCGCCCAGGCGATCGCTGCCTGGGGCCTGCGCGCCGACCTGGTGCCGTCGGGCGAGCAGTCGGCCGCCGGCCTGCTCGAGGACTGGCCGCCGTACGACGAGGTGCTCGACCCGATCAACCGGGTGTTCCTGCCCCGCGCCGACATCGCGACCGAGAACCTCGTCGCCGGTCTCATCGACCTCGGCTGGGAGTGCGACGACGTGACGGCCTACCGCACGGTGCGGGCCACGCCCCCGCCGGCGCCGGTGCGCGACGCGATCAAGACGGGGAAGTTCGACGCGGTCGTCTTCACCTCGTCCTCGACCGTGCGCAACCTGGTCGGCATCGCCGGCAAGCCGCACCCTTCGACGATCATCGCCGTGATCGGCCCGCAGACCGCCAAGACCGCCGAGGAGCACGGCCTCCGGGTCGACGTGCTGGCCCCCACGCCCGACGTGGAGGTCCTCGTCGATGCCCTGGCCGACTTCGGTGCCGCCCGCCGCGCGGCCATGCTCGAGGCCGGCGAGCCGGTCACCCGCCCGAGCGAGCGCACCGCGTCGGGGCGTCGCAAGGCCCGCGCCAAGTAGTCCGCCCGCACCAGCTCACCGCCGCTGGGGAAGGATGGAGCCGTGACCGAGGAGATCAACGTCCAGGGCCCGCTCGTCCGACCCCGGCGGCTGCGGCGCACGCCCGCGCTGCGCCGGATGGTCGCCGAGACGCAGGTGCGTCCCAGCTCGCTGGTGCTGCCCGTCTTCGTCCGCGAGGGCATCGACGAGCCGCGCGCGATCTCGTCCATGCCGGGCGTGCTGCAGCACTCGCGCGACTCGTTGAAGAAGGCCGTCCTCGAGGCGGCCGAGCTCGGCCTGGGCGGCGTGATGCTCTTCGGCATCCCCGAGCACAAGGACGCCACCGGGTCGGGCGGCATCGACCCCGGCGGCGTGCTCAACCTCGCGATCACCGACGTGGTCGCCGAGGTGGGGGACCAGCTGACCGTGATGTCGGACCTGTGCCTCGACGAGTTCACCAACCACGGCCACTGCGGGATCCTCACGCCGGACGGGGAGGTCGACAACGACCTCACGCTGGCGGCGTACGCCCAGATGGCCCTCGCGCAGGCCGCCGCCGGCGTCGACATGGTCGGGCCCAGCGGCATGATGGACGGCCAGGTCGGCGTGGTGCGCCAGGCGCTGGACGCGGCCAACCACAGCCACGTCTCGATCATGGCCTACTCCGCGAAGTACGCCTCCGCCTTCTTCGGTCCCTTCCGCGAGGCGGTCGACTCCTCGCTCGTCGGTGACCGCCGGACCTACCAGCAGGATCCCGCCAACGCCGTCGAGGGCGTGCGCGAAGTCCTGCTCGACGTCGCCGAGGGCGCCGACATCGTCATGGTGAAGCCCGCCCTGGCCTACCTCGACGTGATCCGCCGGGTCCGCGACGCCGTCGACATCCCGGTCGCGGCCTACAACGTCTCCGGCGAGTACGCCATGCTCGAGGCCGCCGCCGCCAACGGCTGGATCGACCGCGAGGCCGCGATCCTCGAGACGCTCACCTCGATCACCCGCGCCGGCTCCGACGTCGTCCTGACCTACTGGGCCTCGGAGGCCGCGCGGCTGCTCGCGCGCTGAGGGCGTACGCACCGCAGCCGCGCACGTGCGGCGGACGTGGCCCCGGGATCGACTGGTCGGGGGCCACATCGCGGACACGTGCGGCGGACGTTGCCCCTTGGGCCGGGGCCGCGATGAACGTCCACGCTCACGGGTGGAAGTCCATCGTGCCGCCCGTGGGAGCGCGTACGGCGCCCGACCCGCCTACGGCGTCAGCAGGCCGGTGACGCACGACTGCAGCGCCGCGCTCTGGCTGGGCGAGAGGGCCAGCATCCCGAGCACCCCGCTCACGACACCGTTGAGCCCGAGCTGGGTGAGGCACTGGGTGGTGGCCTGCGCCTCGGTCAGCAGGGTCGGGACCACGGTCGGCAGACCGGTGGTCGGCAGCAGCGTCGGGAGCGACGTCGGCACCACGGTCGGGGTCTGGGTCGGCGTCTGCGTCGGGGTCGGGTTCTTCGTGGGCGACGGGGTCGGGGTCGGCGTCGGGTTCCTGGTCGGGGTGGGGCTCTGGGTCGGGGTGGGGTTCTTCGTCGGCGACGGGTCCTTGGTCGGTGAGGGGTCGTCGTCGCCCTTGACCACCGTGCCGCTGTTGCCGTCCTTGCCGTCGCCACCCCTGCTGCCGTTGCCGGTCACCGAGGTGGTCGGGTCGGGGGAGAACGTGACGCTGCTCGGCGTGGAGGTGGGCACCGCCGTGAAGTCACCGTCGAGGTAGGCCTGCATCACCTGCAGCACGAGGTCGACGTAGTCGTTGGAGTGGTTGTAGCGGTAGACGGCGGCGCGCTGTCCCTTCTCCCCGGACAGGTCGTCGTCGCCGGAGCAGAGGTAGACGGCGGTGGCGAGCGCGGCGTCGTCGACGTCCTGCGGGTTGCGGGTGCCGTCGCTGTCGCCGTCGACGCCGACGACCGCCCACGTCGAGGGGATGAACTGCATGGGGCCGACCGCGCGGTCGTGACGGGTGTCGTTGTCGTACTGGCCGGCGTCGGTGTCGGCGATGTCCTGGGTGTTGTTCCTGCCGTTGAGCGCGATGCCGTAGATGCCCGGCTGCGCCACGCCCTGGTCGTCGAGGGTGTTGCCACCGGACCGGCCGTGGTCGGACTCGACGCGGCCGATGGCGGCGATGAGCTCCCACGGGACGTTGCAGCCCTCGTCGGCCTTGTTGATGACGGCCTCCGCACGCTGGTACGCCGAGAGCGCGGCCTGCGGGATGTCGCTGGCAGAGCCCGGGGTGAGGGCCGCGGTGCGGGTCACCGCTTCACCGATGCTGGCGGGCGCCTCGATCGCGGCGGCGGGGAGGACGGTGCCGTCGGGCAGCGTCTGCGACCCGTCGGGGTCGGCGCTCGCGGACCCGACACCACCGGCGAGGCTCGCCGTCCACGCGGCGGAGAGGACCGCCAACGGGATGATGGCGGTCGCGCGGTGCAGTCGGCCGGAACTCGACATGTCGTGCTCTCCCCTCGGACGTCGTGGTGCCATGGTGCCCTGTCGGGACCCATCCACACCTCGACAACGATGGTTTCGCGACCCAAGTTACGCGGGAGTCACCGTGTGGGCCAGTGCACAGGGGCCGGAGCACCCGGGACGCCGGTTGGGCACGCCTTGCGGCCCTGCGTGACAATGGCGAGGTGACCTCCGCGACCACCCCCTCCACGACCGCGGCCAGCGAGGCCTGGTTCGAACGGGCCCGGGCCGTGACGCCGGGAGGGGTCAACTCGCCCGTCCGTGCGTTCAACGCCGTCGGCGGCACCCCACGCTTCATCACCTCGGCCTCCGGTGCCTGGCTGACCGACGCCGACGGCAACGACTACGTCGACCTCATCTGCTCGTGGGGCCCGATGCTGCTCGGCCACGCCCACCCCGACGTGCAGGCGGCGGTCGCCGGCGCGGTCGCCCGCGGCACCTCCTACGGCACGCCCACCGAGCCCGAGGTCGAGCTCGCCGAGGAGATCGTGGCCCGCACCCCCGTCGAGCGGGTCCGCCTCGTCTCCTCGGGCACCGAGGCCACGATGTCCGCGATCCGCCTCGCCCGCGGCGCCACCGGTCGCGACCTCGTCGTGAAGTTCGCCGGCTGCTACCACGGTCACGTCGACCCGCTCCTCGCCGAGGCCGGGTCGGGCGTCGCGACGCTCGCCGTCCCCGGGACCAGCGGCGTACCCGCGACCGCGGCCGCAGAGACGCTCGTGCTGCCCTACAACGACCGCGGGGCCGTGTCCGCGGCGTTCGAGGCGCACGGCACCCGGATCGCGTGCCTCATCACCGAGGCCACCCCCGGCAACATGGGCATCGTCCCGCCCGCCCCCGGCTTCAACGCCTTCCTCGCCGAGACCTGCCGGGCCCACGGCGCACTGTTCATCAGCGACGAGGTGATGACCGGGTTCCGCGCGACCGCGCAGGGCGGCTGGGGCCTCGACGGCGCCATCGAGGGCTGGACCCCCGACCTGATGACCTTCGGCAAGGTGATGGGCGGCGGGTTCCCGGCCGCCGCCTTCGGCGGGCGGGCCGACCTGATGTCCCATCTCGCTCCCGAGGGACCGGTCTACCAGGCCGGCACGCTCTCGGGGAACCCGGTCGCCACCACCGCCGGCCTGGCCACGTTGCGCCTGGCGACGCCCGCGGTGTACGACCAGCTCGAGGCCACCGCGCTCACCATCCGCTCCGCCGTCACCGAGCACCTCCAGGCCGCGGGCGTGCCCCACGTCGTGCAGGTCGCCGGGACGATGTTCTCGGTGTTCTTCCGCGACGGCGCCGTCCGCGACTTCAGCGAGGCCGGCCAGCAGGACACGGGGGCGTACGCCGCGTTCTTCCACTCCATGCTCGACCAGGGCGTCTACCTGCCCCCGTCGGCGTACGAGGCGTGGTTCGTCTCGGCGGCGCACGACGACCGGGCCGTCCAGACGATCATCGACGCGCTGCCCGCGGCAGCGTTCGCGGCAGCGACCGCAGGGGGCTACTGAGATGGGCGTCCAGACGATCGTGCACCTGCTGCGGCACGGAGAGGTGCACAACCCCGGCGGCGTCCTCTACGGCCGGATGGACGGCTTCCACCTCTCCGACCTCGGCAACCGCATGGCCCGCCGCATCGCGGACTCGATCGGTGACCGCGACATCGTGCACCTGCGCACCTCTCCGCTCGAGCGGGCGCAGGAGACCCTCGCGCCCCTCGCGTCCGTCCTCGGGATCACCCCCGAGATCGATCCGCGGGTGATCGAGTCCGGCAACAAGTTCCAGGGCGTCAACTTCGGGAGCGGGGCGCTGACGTTCCTCAAGCGCCCCGACCTCCTGCGCCACATGTACAACCCGATGAAGCCGTCGTGGGGCGAGCCCTACGACGAGATCGCGGGCCGGATGGTCGCCGCGCTGCACGACGCGCGCGCCGCCGCGGAGGGCCACGAGGCCGTCGTGGTGTCCCACCAGCTGCCCATCTGGACGACCCGCCTGTTCCTGGAGAAGCGCAGCTACCTCCACCACCCCAGGAGCCGTCAGTGCACCCTGTGCTCGCTGACCAGCGTCGTCTTCGACGACGACCGGGTGGTCCAGGTCCGCTACTCCGAGCCCGCCGGCGACCTCATCCCCGTCGGTGACCGCTCCGCTCCGTTCTCGGCCGGTGGCGCCCCGCGGGAGGAGCGGCCCTGAAGCTCGCCCGCCTGCTCCTCGCTGCCGCCTGCCTGCTCACGCTGGTGGGCTGCTCGAGCCTGTCCGGGACCGGCGACAAGGGCTACATCACCGGGACCGGTGTCCCCACCGAGGTGAAGGCCGTCGACCGCGGCGACCCGGTGGAGCTGGCCGGCGAGGACCTCGACGGAGAGGAGATCGACCTGGCGGACCTGCGCGGCAAGCCGGTGGTCGTCAACGTCTGGGCGTCGTGGTGCCCGCCGTGCATCAGCGAGCAGCCCGACCTCAACGAGGCGGCGGCCGAGCTGGGCGACGACGTCGAGTTCGTCGGCCTCAACATCCGCGACGCGTCGACCGACGACGCCAAGGCGTTCGTCCGCGACCTCGAGGTGCCCTACGGCTCGATCTACTCCGCCGACGGGGCCGCGCTGCTGCCGTTCGCCGGCACGCTGACGCCGCGCTCGATCCCGAGCACGGTCGTGCTCGACGGCGAGGGGCGCATCGCCGCGTCGGTCAACGGCCGGATCCCGACCACCCAGACGCTGGTGTCGATGGTCGAGGCGGTGCTCGGTGAGTGACTGGTTCCAGGAGACCGCGCTCTCCGGGTCGATGGTCCTCGCGCTGCCGGTGGCGCTCGCGGCCGGCCTGATCTCGTTCTTCAGCCCCTGCGTCATCCCGCTGCTGCCGGGCTACCTGTCCTACGCCACCGGGATCTCGGGCGGCGACCTCGACCAGGCGCGCCGCAGCCGGATGGTGCTCGGGGCGACGCTGTTCGTCCTCGGCTTCTCCGTGGTGTTCGTGCTGCTCGGCAGCCTGACCGGAGCCGCCGGGGCGTGGTTGTTCACCCACACCCGGCAGCTCAACCTCGTGCTCGGCATCATCACGATCCTGCTCGGCATCGCGTTCCTCGGCGCGTTCGGCTTCCTCCAGCGCGACTGGCGCATCCACAAGGTGCCCGCCGTCGGGCTCGCCGCGGCTCCGCTGCTCGGCTTCCTCTTCGGGGTCGGCTGGACACCCTGCGTGGGCCCGACCCTCGCCGCGATCAACGTGCTGTCGGTCAACGAGGCGACGGCCGGCCGCGGCGCGCTGCTGTCCGCGGTCTTCGCCCTCGGCCTCGGGCTGCCGTTCATCGCGGCCGCGCTGGCGTACCGCCGCATGCTCGGCGCCTTCGCCGTCATCCGTCGCCACCAGGCGCTCGTCGTACGCCTCGGCGGGGCGATGATGATCGTGGTCGGCCTGCTGCTCGTCACCGGCTGGTGGGACCGCATCGTGCAGTGGCTGCAGCTGCAGGTCGTCCAGGGATTCACGGTGCCGGTGTGACCGACCTCCAGCCCGACCTGCAGCGCGACCTGGGGAAGCGCCCGTCCGACGACCGCCAGGCCACGCCCCTCCCCAACGACCTCACGGCGCGCGAGCTCGGTCGCTGGACGTGGCGGCAGCTGACCTCCATGCGCACCGCGCTCGTGCTGCTCCTGCTGCTGGCGCTCGCCGCGATCCCGGGGTCGGTGATCCCGCAGGAGAACATCGACTCGCTGGCGGTCTCGCAGTGGCGCGACGACCACCCGCGGCTGGCGCCGATCTGGGACCGGCTCGACCTCTTCTCGGTCTACGGCTCGGTGTGGTTCTCCGCGATCTACATCCTGCTGATGGTCTCGCTGGTCGGCTGCATCATCCCGCGCCTGTTCGTGTACGCCCGCGCGCTGCGGGCACGTCCGCCGAGGGCGCCCCGCCACCTGACCCGGCTGCCGGAGAGCACGTCGTACACCACCGACGTGGCCCCCGAGGTCGTGCTCACCCGCGCCGACGACGTGCTGCGCACGAAGCGGTTCCGCGTCGCCGCGGGGGACGACTCGGTCGACGCGGAGCGCGGCTACCTCCGCGAGGCGGGCAACCTGGTCTTCCACCTCGCCGTCATCGTCGTGCTCGTCGGCGTCGCCGCCGGCAGCCTGTTCGGCTACAAGGGCGGCGTCATCATGCTCAACGGCGAGGACTACGGCTTCTCCAACAACCTCACCCAGTACGACGACTTCGCGCCCGGGTCGCTGTTCGACCCCGACGTGATGGAGCCCTTCTCCTTCAGCATCACCGACTTCGAGGTCGACTGGCTGACCGAGGGCGACCGGGCCGGGATGGCGCGCGAGTTCGTCGCCAAGCTGGCCTACGAGACCGAGCCGGGTGGGGAGACGAAGACCTACGACCTCAAGGTCAACCACCCGCTCACCATCGGCGGCACCGACATCTTCCTCATCGGCCACGGCTACGCGCCCGTCATCACGATCCGCGACGGCGAGGGCAACGTCACCAAGAGCGGGCCGGTGGTGTTCCTGCCGATCAACGGCCAGACGTTCGAGTCCTTCGGGGTGGTCAAGGCGCCGTTCGCGAAGCCCGGGCAGATCGGCCTCGAGGGCACCTTCTACCCGACCTTCGCCATGGGCCGCGACGCCGACGGCAACCTCACGATGCCGGCGTCGCTCTTCGGCGAGGCGCTCGACCCGCTGGTCTCGCTGAGCCTGTGGACCGGCGACATCGGGGTCGACGACGGCAGCGCCCAGTCGGTCTACGTCCTCGACAAGGCCGAGGCCACCCAGGTGGTGAAGGACGACGGGCAGCCGTTCCGGATGGACCTGCGGCCCGGTGAGAGCGTCACGCTGCCCGACGGCCTCGGCACGGTGACCTTCGACGGTCTCCAGCGGTGGAACAAGATCCAGATCAGCCGCAGCCCCGGCTCGCTGGTCGCCCTCGGCGGCGTCGTCGTCGCCCTCATCGGCCTGCTCGGCTCCCTCTTCGTACGCCCGCGACGGATGTGGGTGCGTGCGCGTCGGCAGGACGACGGCACCACGCTCGTCGAGGTCGCCCGCCTCGACCGGTCGTCCGGCGGTGACCCGGAGGACGGCGCGGCGGAGCTCGAGGCGGTCGTGGCCGCCTTGCAGGAAGACACGGACACCCGGACGGACAGCAACAGGAAGGACGAGTCGTGAGCGACAAATGGTGGGAGGTGTTCAGCTACGAGGCCGTCATCGGCGCCGCGGTGCTCTACTTCCTCGCGATGCTGGCCTACTTCTTCGAGCTGGCGAGCCTGCGCACGGCGAGCCGGACGAGCGAGCTCGCGACGGTCGGCGCCTCCGCCGGAGTCCCCGGCGGTGCGGGCGCGGCCGACGGCGACGTCGACGTCGAGGGTCCGAGCCGCCGCAGCGAGGTGGCGGGGCGTCTGGGGCTCGTGCTGACGGCCTTCGCGGTCGTGGTCCACCTCGTCGCGCTCGTCGCGCGCGGGCTGGCCGCCGATCCCGACCGGGTGCCGTGGGGCAACATGTACGAGTTCACGATCTCCGGGACGTTCGTGGTCGCGCTGATCTTCGTGCTCGCGACGTTCCGCATCGACATCGAGTGGCTCGGCCCGCTCGTCACGACCTTCGTCGTGGCGGCGCTGATGGCCGCGTTCCTCGCCCTCGACGACGCCGTCCTCCCGCTCCCGGACGCCCTGAACTCACCGTGGCTGGTGATCCACGTCGTCTCGGCGGTGATCTCGACGGGCGCCTTCACCATCGGCGCACTGCTCTCGGTCCTCTACCTCGTCAAGGCCCGCTCGGCGAACCCCACCGGCTACCTCGCCCGCATCCCCGACCTCAAGGTCCTCGACCGCCTGTCCTACCGGATGCACGCCTTCGGCTTCCCGGTGTGGACCTTCGCCGTCCTCATCACCGGGCCGATCTGGGCGCACCAGGCGTGGGGCGCCTACTGGAACTGGGACCCCAAGGAGGTGTGGGCCTTCATCACCTGGGTGGTCTACGCCGCCTACCTGCACGCCCGCGCGACGGCGGGCTGGCGCGGGCGCAACGCGGCGCTGCTCGCCCTGGTCGGTGCCGCGACGCTGTGGTTCAACTTCATCGGCATCAACTTCTTCAGCTCCTCCAGCCAGCACTCCTACGCGGAGGGTGCCGCGCAGGAGCGCTCAGTCGTCCTCCGGCTTGCGGGGCCGGTCGAGACCGCTCAGGAAGTCGGGGTCGTCGTCGGGGCCGATGACGCGCGGGCGTGACGACGAACCCCCGTCGAGGCGCCGCAGCGTGAGCTTGACCAGGAGCCACACGACGAAGGCGATCGCAGCCACGACGAGCAGGACCTTCAGCATTCCTCCAATGTAGTAGGGCGGGCCTAGGCTGGAGCCGTGAAGGAGTTCGTCGTCTACACCGTCATGCGGATCGTGCTGTTCCTGGCGTCGTTCGGCATCGTCGTGGGCATCATGGCGCTGGCCTTCGACGGTCGCTACAACCTGTTCTGGTCGGTCGTCCTCGCGTTCCTGATCTCCGGCATCGCGTCCTACTTCGTGCTCAACCGCCAGCGCGAGGCCTTCGCGCAGCGCGTCGAGTCGCGCGCCGCGAAGGCGTCCGCGGCCTTCGAGGAGCGCAAGGCGCGCGAGGACCGCGACTAGCGCTCAGAAGCCGGTGAGGCTGTACGGCGGGTCGGCCAGGTCGGCCATCGCCGCGAACCGGCGTACGTCCTCGTCGTCGCCCTGGACGCGGCCCGCGCGGCGCAGGTGGGACACCGGCACGGCGCTGAGGTGGAGCGAGCCGAGCGTCTCCGCGCTGACCCGCACCTGCGGCGCGCGGTCGGTCGGCCCGACCGTCGCGACGCCGTCGGCGGTGGTCACCTCGAACGTCCCGTCGGCGTGCCCCTGCGCGTCGTCGACCGCGAGCACGACGGTGCCGTCCGCCGCCCACGGGCGCGCCTCGAGGGCGCGAGGGACGTCGAGGACGCGCAGCCACAGGAAGTGGCGGTTGGCGGTGAGCTTGAGCCGGTCGGGGTCGACCAGCGCCCACCGCAGCGGGTCGTCGGGGTGGGCGAGGTTGAACGAGACCGTCCGCACGCGGTCGGTGTGCGCCAGGAACGACCACAGCCCGAGCTGGGCGGCGGTGGTGAGCGCGATCATCTCGCTCACCTTGAGCGTGTAGTCCTCCGCCCAGGCGTACAGCACGAACCCGTCGACGACGCCGTCGGCGCCGAGGTGCACGGCACCGCGCAGCTTGTCGTTGGTGCCGCGGCCGTCGAAGTCGTAGGCGCCGGTGTGGATGTCCTCGTACTGCGCCGGCCACTCGACCGACCCGCGCTGACGCGCGTGGAAGGTGTCGAAGACGCGCTTCACGTGGGGCCAGGCGTCGGCCGGCTCGACGAGCTCGACGCGGCCGTCGTCGTCGTACGGGCGCAGCGCGAACCCGGGGGTGGTGTCGAGCTCCACGGTCTGGTTGAAGGTCGCCGGGCCGAAGCCCCAGCGGCCGTAGATCGTCGCCTCCGACGCGGTCAGCGCGGCCATCGGCACGCCCTGCGCGACCGCGTCGGCGAGGTCGTCCTCGACCAGTCGGCGCAGCAGCCCGCGCCGGCGGTGGGTGGCACTGGTGGTGACGTCGGTGATCATCCGCAGCGGCAGCAGCCCACGCCCGGCGTTGAGGGTCTTGTCGAGGCTGGCGTAGGTCGCGACGGGCATGGGGCCGGCGCCGAACTCGCCCTCGGGGAGCCACGCGCCGCGGACGACCACGCGGTCGGCGCGGTAGTGGGAGACCCAGCGGTCGACGAGCCCGTCGTCGGGACGCGGGTCACGGAAGCCGCGCAGGACGGCTCCGACCCACCCGCGACGGCGGGCGGCCGCAGCGTCGGACTCGTCGGAGAGGTCGAGGATCGCGAAGTCGTAGTCCACGCGGTCACGCTAGTGAGCGCGGCTCGTGCCGCACCACGGGTTATCCGAGCACGAGCAGTGGCGCGGCGACCAGCACCGACCAGATGAGCTCCGCGGCGCCGGTGGCCGCGAGCACGGGGACCAGGGCGGGCCCGGCGGCCCCCTGCAGGACCGAACGCGCCGGCGGTACGGCGCGGGCCAGGAAGCCGAGCCCGACCAGCGCCCACCACGTGGTGGCCGCGCCGACGGCGACGACCGCCGCCGCGGCGACCAGCACGAGGAAGGCGTAGAGGTAGCGGGTGCGCTCGTCGCCGAGGCGTACGGCGAGGGTCCGCTTGCCGGCGACGGTGTCTGTCGGGATGTCGCGCAGGTTGTTGGCCACCAGGATCGCGCAGGCGAGCGAGCCGATGCCGACGCCCGCGTAGAGGGCGGCCCACTCCCACGTGCCGGTCTGCACGTAGGTCGTGCCGATCACGGCGACGAGGCCGAAGAAGACGAAGACCATCACCTCGCCGAGCCCGAGGTAGCCGTAGGGCTTCTCGCCGCCGGTGTAGAACCAGGCGGCGACGACGCACACGAGGCCGACGGCGACCAGCCACCAGGCGGTGGTCGCCGCGAGGACGAGGCCGGCGACCCCGGCCACGCCGAACGCCGCGAACGCGGCCGCCCTGACCGCCCCGGGCGTCGCGCGGCCCGAGCCGACGAGGCGCATCGGGCCGACGCGGTCGGCGTCGGTGCCGCGGATGCCGTCGGAGTAGTCGTTGGCGTAGTTCACGCCCACCTGGAGGGCGAGGCTGACGACCAGCGCGAGCAGCGCCTTCCACCACACGGCCTGGTCGGCGTACGCCGCGACGCCGGTGCCGGCCAGCACGGGGGCGACCGCGGCGGGGAGGGTGCGGGGCCGGGCGCCGGCCAGCCAGTCAGCGGTGGAGGTCACCGGTGGATTCTGGCAGTGGCGCGTCCGGGTCGAGCATCGAGGGCGGTCCGGCCGCTGCCGCCTCCTCCGGCTCCGGGGCGCCGGCCCGGGCGTCCGCGAGGACGTCGGCGGGCACGTGCTGCTCGAGGTAGCGACGCCCGGCGTGTGCCGCGACGTGGAGCCCGGCCGCCCCGGCGGTGACGATGGCGGCGATCGTGAGCCAGCCGAAGGCGCCCCACTCCATCGCGAGGAAGCCGTAGACCGCCGGTGCCCAGAACCTCCCCAGGGTGCCGCCGAGCTCCGAGACGCCCTGGTAGTCGCCGCGGCGCCGCGGGTCCATCAGCTCCGCCTCGAGGGTCCACCCCGATGCCGACAGGAAGAGCTCGGCCCAGGTGAGGACGACGTGGCCGAGGAAGAACAGCACGATGGTGATCCAGCCGACCGTCTCGTGCGTGGCCAGCGTGATCAGGCAGGTGAGGACGAAGAAGAGGGTGGACAGCCGCACCGCCCGCAGCGCCGTGCTGATGTCACGGATGCCGCGCGAGGCCAGCCGCGGCAGCACGATGCACATGACGGTGTTGGTGCCGAAGAGGATCGCGACGAGCACCTTGGGCGCGTCGGTCTCGGTCACCAGCCAGACCGGGATCACGGTGTGCAGCAGCACCTGGTTCGTCCACATGACCCCGGTGAACGTGGTCACCGCGATCCAGGCGCGGTTGCGGATCGCGGGGATGCCCTCGGGCTTGGCGCGCGGCTCGCTGCTGCGGATGTCGTGGCTGGCGTCGGGCAACCGGAGGATGGCTGCGCTGTTGGCCATGAACAGCACCGCGCTCAGGACCGGCGCCCAGCGGAGCACGTCGGTGCCGAAGGCGATGGCACCCGCGCCGAGGAACGCGCCGACGCTGAAGCCGACGTTGAGCGCGGAGTACATGTAGGCCCGGGACTCGACCCGCTCCGCCGCCGGCAGGACGTCGATGACGTAGGCGCCGTGGGCCGTCCCGCCGAGCGTGCCCGCGACCTCCATGACCACCGCCAGCGCGACGTACTCGGGGAAGCTGTCGATGAACGGCCACGCCAGGAACAGCGCGCCCTGCAGGATCGCACTCAGCGACCACATGCGCTTGGGGCCGAACCGGTCGACCAGCTTGCCCATGGGGACCGCGACCACGAAGCTCGCGATCGCGGCGATCGTGAGGCCGATGCCGACCTGGCCCAGCGACAGCCCGACCACGAGGGTGAAGAACACCGCCGAACCGGCCAGGAACGTGCCGTCGCCAGAAGCGAAGATCAGGGACTGCAGCGAGAGCCGACCTGCCAGGACGGACGGGGGAGTGGCGTAGTTCTTGAGGGCGGTGAGCATCGCCGACCATCCTCCCCCGCCGGACCGACCCTCGTCCTGTCATTAACGGGTGACCCTGCTCTCGGGCACTGCTCCTTGCCACGACCGCCGCACGTGTCCGAGATACGGCCCTCGGAACGGTCGGGCGGGGGCCACGACCGCCGCACGTGTCCGAGATGTGGCCCTCGGATCGGTCGGGCGGGAGCCAGAACCGCCGCACGTGTCCGAGATGTGGCCCTCGGATCGGTCGGGCGGGGGCCAGAACCGCCGCACGTGTCCGAGATGTGGCCCCCGCTGGGCCTAGAGCGAGATGACCACGCCCGCGATCGCGGCGTTGGCCAGGTTCGCGAGGGCGCCGGCGAGGAGCGCGCGCAGGCCGAGCTGCGCCACGACGCCGCGCCGCTCGGGCAGGAGGGAGCCGAGGGTGCCGATCTGGATCGCGATGGAGCTGAAGTTGGCGAAGCCGGCGAGCGCGAAGGTGACGACCGCGACGGTGACGGGGGACAGGCCGTCGACCTCGGGGCCGAAGCTGGCGAAGGCGACGAACTCGTTGAGCACGGTCTTCTCGCCGATCCACGAGCCCGCCTGGACGGCCTCGGACCACGGCACCCCGAGCAGCCAGGCGAGGGGCGCGAGGACCCAGCCGAGGATGCCCTCGAAGCTCAGGTCGTCCACCCCGACCCACGAGCCCACGGCGGCGAGGATGCCGTCGGCGAGGGCGATGAGGGCGATGAACGCGATCAGCAGGCCGCCGACGGTCACGGCGATCTTCCCCCCGGCCAGCGCACCGCGGCCGATGGCGTCGATGACGTTGGAGGAGTCCTCGTCGCGGACGGAACGCACGTCGACCTCGTCCTCGGCGTCCACCGGCGTCGCACCCTCGAGCTCGTCGTCCTCGGGGGTCGAGTCCGGCCACATGACCTTGGCCATCAGCAGCGAGGCGGGGGCGTTCATCACGGTCGCGGCGAGGAGGTACTCCAGCGGCGCCCCGAGCAGCGAGTAGCCGACCAGCGTGGAGCCGGCAGCGGCCGCGAAGCCGGCCGTCATGATCGTGAAGAGCTGTCCGCGGCGCAGCGACCTCAGGTAGGGCGCGATCATCAGCGGCGCCTCGCTCTGGCCGAGGAAGATGACGGTCGCGCCGTACATCGACTCGACCTTGCTGATCCCGAGGAGCCGGGACAGGGCCCCGCCCAGCAGCCAGGTGGCCCACTGCACCACGCGCAGGTAGTAGAGCAGCCCGATCAGCGCGCCGAGGAAGATGATCACCGGGAGCACCTGGAGCGCGAAGATGGTCGAGTCCTCGTCGCCCACCTCCAGCAGCGGGCCGAACACGAACGCGGTGCCCTCGTCGGCGTACCCGATCAGCGTGGCCACGCGGTCCGACACCCACTCGAGCGCGGCCTTGCCGGGGCCCCAGCGCAGCACGAGGGCGGCGAAGCCGACCTGCAGCGCGAGTGCGACACCGACCGTGCGCCACGAGATGCCGCGCCGGTGCCTGGACAGCGCCACGGCGACGAGCAGGAGCAGGGCCAGGCCGAGGATCCCGCGCAGGTCGGCCATCACGCCCCCGGCACGACCCGCATGTCGCGGTCGGCGCCGCCGTCGAGCGCTCGCAGCGCCTCGGCGTACGCCTCGCTGTCGTGGGCCGCCACGGCCGCCTCGACCGACGGGAACTCGATGACGACGGTGCGGGTCGCCTCGCCCTTCTCGAAGGTCGCCTCGGGCATGCCGCGCACGAGGAACCTGCCCCCGGCGGCGGTCAGCGCGGGTCCGGCGATCGCGGCGTACGCGGCCACCTTCTCGGGGTCGTGGACGGCCTTGTAGGTGGTGATCCAGTACGCGGTCATGACGCCGAGACTACGACGCGGACCGGGCGGCCATCGCGCTCGTCGTGCCGGAGCGTCTACGGTTCGTCCCGTGAGCTTCCTGCGGCCCTCCGACGAGCCCGCGGTGGCGGTCCGGCAGCTCGCAGGGTGGCTCGAGGGCACCGACCCCGACCCCCTGCTGATCGAGACCTCCGGATCCACCGGGGTGCCCAAGGGCGTCGTGCTCCCGCGTCGTGCCGTCCTCGCGAGCGTCGAGGCCTCGGCCCGGCGGCTCGGCGCGACCGGGCGGTGGCTCCTCACGCTCCCCTCGTCCTACGTGGCGGGCGTGCAGGTCGTCGTCCGGTCCCTGATCGCCGGTCACGAGCCGGTCGTCGTCGAGGGCCTCGACATCGCCCGCGCCGTCGCCGCGGACCGCACCGGCACCCCGACCTTCGTCTCCCTCGTCCCGACCCAGCTGCACCGGATCATGGCCGACCCCGACCAGCTCGCGGCCCTCGCCCGCTGCCACACCGTCCTCGTGGGCGGCGCCGGCCTCGACGCCGGCCTGCGCGAGCGCGCGCAGGCCCACGGCGTCCACGTCGTCGCCACCTACGGGTCGTCGGAGACCGCGGGCGGCTGCGTGTACGACGGGCTGCCACTGGACGGCGTCGCCGTCACGCTGGGCGCCGCCGGCCGGATCCGCATCGCCGGGCCCACGCTGTTCAGCCACTACGCCGGCGACCCGGGGCTCACCGCCGAGACGGTCGTCGACGGCTGGTTCCTCACCTCCGACGCCGGGCGCTTCGACGCCGACGGCCGCCTGCAGGTCCTCGGCCGGGTCGACGACGTCGTCATCAGCGGGGGAGTGAAGATCCCGCTGCCCGTCGTCGCCGCGCGGCTGCGCGAGCACCTCCTCGTCCAGGACGCGGAGGTCTTCGGGGTCCCGGACCCCGAGTGGGGCCAGCGGCTCGTCGCGGTCGTGGTCGGCGGTGCGCGCGACGCCGAGCTGCGCGACTGGGTCAGCCTGGTCCACCCGCGCTCGTGGGCGCCGCGCGAGTTCCGCCGGGTCGACCGCCTCCCCCTGCTGCCCAACGGCAAGGTCGACCGGAGGGCGATCCAGGCGTCCCTCTAGGCATCGGGCAATGGGGATCGGGCAGGCTTCGCACCATGCACGTCTTCTCGATCCCGCTGCGCACGAGGTTCCGCGGCATCACGGTCCGCGAGGGCGTCCTGCTGCGCGGCGGCGCGGGCTGGGGCGAGTGGTCGCCGTTCCTGGAGTACGACGACGCCGTCTCGACGCCGTGGCTGGCCTGCGCGCACGAGGCGGCCGACATCGGCTGGCCCGAGCCGCTGCGCGACCGCGTGCCGGTCAACGTCACGGTCCCCGCGACCGACCCCGAGCACGCGCACGCGATCGTGACCGCCGGGGGCTGCCGTACGGCCAAGGTCAAGGTGGCCGAGCGCGGCCAGGTGCTGGCCGACGACGTCGCCCGCGTCGAGGCCGTGCGGGACGCGCTCGGCCCGGACGGCCTCGTGCGGGTCGACGCCAACGGGGCCTGGGACGTGGACGAGGCGGTGCGCGCGATCGCCGCGATCGACCGGGCGGCCGGCGGGCTGGAGTACGTCGAGCAGCCCGTCATGGACGTCGAGGACCTCGCCGTCGTCCGGCGCCGCGTGGACGTCCCGATCGCCGCGGACGAGTCGATCAGGCGGGCCGAGGACCCCTACCGGGTGCGCGACCTCGAGGCCGCCGACGTGGCGGTGCTCAAGGTGCAGCCGCTGGGGGGCGTACGCGCGTGCCTGCGCATCGCGGAGGACATCGGCCTGCCGGTGGTGGTCTCCAGCGCCGTCGAGTCGAGCGTCGGGATCGCCGCGGGCGTCGCGCTCGCGGCGGCGCTCCCCGAGCTGCACCACGCCTGCGGCCTGGCCACGGTCCAGCTGCTCGCCGACGACGTCGCCGCGTCGCCGCTGCTGCCGGTCGACGGGATGCTGCCCGTCGGTGCGGTGGAGGTGGACGCGGCCGCCCTCGAGCGGCTCGCGGCCCCGGCCGACCGCGCGGCGCACTGGCGCGACCGGCTCGCGTCCGTAGGGCAGGATCGGACCTCGTGACGAACCCCTCCACCACGCTCGCCCGCACCGCTGTCACCGCGCTCCGCGGGGCGGGCGTGCGCGAGGTGGTGGTCGCGCCGGGCTCGCGCAACGCGCCGCTGTCCTTCGCGTTGTACGACGCGGCGCGCGCCGGTGGCGTACGCCTCCACACGCGCATGGACGAGCGCACGGCGGGCTTCCTGGCGCTCGGCATGGCCAAGGTCGGCAACCGCGCCGTCGCTGTCACGTGCACCTCGGGCACCGCGGTGGCGAACCTGTTCCCCGCGGTGGTCGAGGCGGCGCACTCCGGGGTGCCGCTGGTCGTGGTGACCGCCGACCGACCGGCCCGGCTGCGTGGCACGGGCGCCAACCAGACCACCGACCAGGTGGGGATCTTCGGCCGCTTCGCCCCCACCATGGACGTCGCCTCGCCCGACCTCGACGCCCTGCTGGAGTTCCTCCGGCAGCACCCGCCGCGCCCGCTGCACCTCAACGTGCAGCTCGACGAGCCGCTGCTCCCCGACGACGGGGGCTGGGACGGGGGAGAGGTGCCGACGTGGGCCGTGCCCGCCGTCGGTGCGCCGATGGAGCGGCTGGTGCTCGATCCCGGCCCGCGCACCGTGGTGGTCGCCGGCGACGACGCCGGACCGCCGGCCCGGGTGCTCGCCGAGCAGGCGGGCTGGCCGCTGCTGGCCGAGCCGTCGAGCGGCTGTCGCACGGGCGACAGCGTGGTGCGCACCTACCGGCTGCTGCTCGACGGCGAGCTGGGCCGGCAGGTCGAGCGTGTCGTCGTCCAGGGCCACCCGACCCTGTCGCGGCCCGTGTCCCGGCTGCTCGGTCGCGCCGACGTCGAGGTGGTCTCGGTGCGTCCCCGGGGGATGTGGCCCGACCGGCCGTTCCCCGTGGCGCACGAGGTCGACCAGGTCGGCGTGTCCGGCCCGGACGACCCGTGGTGGGCCGCAGCGTGGCGCGAGGCCGACGCCGCGACCTCGCGCGAGCTCGACCGGCTGCTGCGGGCCGAGCCCGACCTGACGCCGTACGAGGTGGCGGGCGCGGTGAGCCGGGCGGTGCCGCGCCGCGGGCTGCTCGTGGTGGGCGCCTCCAACCCCATCCGCGACCTCGACCTGATGGTCGCCCGCTACGAGGTCGGTGGGCGCCGCAAGGTGATCGCCAACCGCGGGCTGGCCGGCATCGACGGCACCACCAGCACGGCCATCGGGGCCGCGCTGGGCAGGCCGCAGTCGTCGCGGGCGATCGCGCTGATGGGCGACGTGACGTTCCTGCACGACACCACGGGGCTCTTCCTCGGACCGCGCGAGGCGCGCCCGGACCTCACCATCGTCGTGGTCAACGACGACGGCGGGTCGATCTTCGCCACCCTCGAGCAGGGGTCGCCCGAGCACGCCGAACGCTTCGACACCCTCTTCGGCACGCCCCACGGGGTCGACGTCGCGAGCCTGTGCGCCGCCGCCCGGGTCCCGCACCTCCGGGTCACGAGCCTGCCCGAGCTCGAGCAGGCCCTGACAACGCCGAACGGCGGCCTCGAGGTGATCGAGGCCGCCGTCCGGAGGGACAACCGGCGCGAGCTGGACGCTCGCATCCGGGCACTGGTCTGAATCAGGAGACCGGGGTCTCCCAGACCTTCACCCAGTCGACGTCCATGCTCTGCGGGAGCTTGGAGTCCTTCATCTCCAGGGCCTCGTAGTCCGAGGCGAGCATGCTGAGGATGAGGTACTGCTGGGCCTTCGAGACGCGGGCCGAGGTGCGCCAGCTCTCCTTGCCGTCGATGTACATCGTGATGGACTTGGGCGTCCACTGCACCGAGAAGACGTGGTAGTTCTTCGACCAGCCGTCGCGCTTGTTCTTGAGGAACGACTTCGAGTCCTTGATCCACGAGCCGGTCTTGATGAGGCGCTTGCCCTTGTACCAGTGGATGAAGCTCGTCAGGCCGCCCTGCGGGTGCTTGTCGCCGAAGTACTCGATGACGTCGATCTCGTGGCCGTCGCTGCCCGGCTTGTTCTCACCGATGGGCTGCATCCAGAAGCTGGCGTGCTGGCCGCGCGACTTCTGCATCTTGATGCGGGCCGCGGCGACGCCGTAGCGGAAGCTGAACGCGTGCGAGGTGCCGACGTGGCCGTTGAGGCGGTAGGCGATCTTCTTCTTCGACTTGCGCGAGGTCGCGGTGCACTTGCCGCTGCGCGACTTGTCCTTGATGACGCTCAGGCGCAGGACGCCGCCGCCGACCTTGGCGGCCTCGGGCGAGCCCTTGGAGCACAGGCGCTTGCTCTGCGGCTCGTAGTCCTGGCCGCGGTGCGCCCAGACCGGGTCGAGCGTGGTGCCGGAGAACTCGTCGGTGAAGGTGGGGGTCAGCCACTTGGCGGTGTCGACCGACGAGCTCGAGGTCTTCTTCAGACCCTTGAAGCTCATCGCCGTCACGCGGTAGGTGAGGGGCTGGCCGGCCTGGGACACGTTGGCGCGGAAGTGGACGCGGCCCTTCTTGTCCTGCTTGGCGGTGCCCACCTTCTTCCACTTCGAGCCCTGCTGCAGCTCGAGGACGACCTTGCGGCCGACCTTGACCGGCTTGATGGTGGCGTTGACGACGCCCTTGGCCGCGGTCGAGCTGGCGGGGCGCTTGCCCTGCTGGCTGATCTGCGGCAGGACCTCGAGCGAGATCTTCTGCTTCGCCTTCTTGGTCAGGGCCTGGGACTTCGCGGCAACGGACGAGGGGTCCGTGGCCGAGCCGGTCTCGGTCGTCAGGAGCAGGGACGCGGGCAGGAGCAGCGCGGCGACGCTGCCTGCGAGCACGCGGCGTGCAGAAGACATGGGAACTCTCTTCGTCTCGGGTGCGATTGGTGTTTCCCCCTGGGCACTCCACCCGTCGGAGGCCGGACCACCATAACTGCGCGGTCCCACCGAACCCGATTCGACAGGCCTAGGCTGCCTGTCATGCGCATCACCAAGTTCGGGCACGCGTGCGTCCGCATCCAGGGCGACGGCGGCGGTGTCGTCGTCCTCGACCCGGGCAGCTTCAGCGAGGCGGAGGCGCTCGACGGCGCCGACGCGGTCCTCATCACCCACGAGCACGCCGACCACGTCCACCCCGACCACCTGCGCACCTGCGACGCCCCGATCTGGACGATCGCCGCGGTCGAGCGGATGCTGCGCGCCGAGGCGCCGGACGTGGCCGAGCGGGTCACGGTCGTACGCCCGGGCGACCGGCTCGACGTCGCGGGGACGGCCGTCGAGGTGGTCGGCGAGAAGCACGCCGTGATCCACCCCGACTACGACCGCTTCGACAACTCCGGCTACCTGCTGGAGTCCGGGGGGTCGAGCGTCTACCACCCGGGCGACGCGCTGACCGCGCCCCCGCGTGCGGTCGACGTGCTGCTGGCACCGGTGAGCGCCCCCTGGCTCAAGGTGTCCGAGGCCGTCGACTTCGTGCGCGAGGTGGGCGCCCCGACCTCGCTGGGCATCCACGACCGGGTCTACAGCGAGATCGGCGTGACGATGGTGGCCCGCCACATGGAGAACCTGCTGCCGCCGGGCCAGGCCTTCGAGCTCCGCGACCCGGGCAGCGACCTCTAGCAGCGACGTCCAGCAGCGACGTACGGGTCAGCCGGCGCCCAGCGCGTCGCGGACCGGCACGAACTTGGCCTGCGACTCGGCCAGCTCGGCCTCCGGGTCGGAGCTGGCGACGATGCCGCAGCCGGCGAAGAGGCGTACGCCGCCCTCGATGAGCATGGCCGAGCGCAGGGCGATGCCCCACTCGCCGTCACCGGAGGCGTCCATCCACCCGACGGGGCCGGCGTAGCGGTCGCGCGGCATCCCCTCGACCTCCGCGATGAGTCGCGTGGCGGCGGAGGTCGGCGTACCGCCCACGGCGGCCGACGGGTGGAGCGACTCGGCCAGCTGCAGCGACGTGGCCACGTCGTGCACGACGCCGTTGACGTCGGTGGCGAGGTGCATGACGTTGGGCAGGTGGAGGACGAACGGCGCCTCGGGGACGTTCATCGAGGAGCAGTGCGGCTCCAGCGCGTCCGCGACCGAGCGCACGGCGTACTCGTGCTCCTCGAGGTCCTTCGAGGACCGGGCGAGGGTCGCGGCGAGCGCGAGGTCGCGCTCGTCGTCGCCCGTGCGGCGGATCGTGCCGGCCAGCACGCGCGAGGTGACCAGGCCGCGCTCGCGGCGCACCAGCATCTCGGGGGTCGCGCCGAAGAGGCCGTCGACGTGGAAGGTCCAGCACATCTCGTACTGGGCGGCGAGCCGCTGCAGTGGCCACCGCACGTCGATCGGCTCGTCGGTGGTGGCGATGAGGTCGCGCGCGAGGACGACCTTCTCCAGCTCGCCCGACGAGATCCTGCCGACGGCCTCGGCGACGACCGACATCCACTCCTCGCCGTTGCGGGCGCCGTCGGAGAAGACCAGGCCGACCGGCGGGACCGGCGCCGGCTCCGGGGTCAGGGTGGGGGCCTCCACGGACACGGTCGTGACCCAGGTGCGGTCACCGCGCCGGCCGACGACGACCTGCGGGACCACGAGCACGGAGTCGCCGGGCTCGTCGGCGAACGCGAAGGCGCCGAAGCAGACCAGGCCGGTCCCGGGCTCGCCGACGTGGTCCTCGACCTCGGCGCGGGCGACCGTCTCCGACCACCACTTCACCGCGTCGCTGAACCGGGTGTGCCCCGACGTCTCGAGGCGGGCGGCGACGCCCCAGCCGACCAGTCCCTCGCCGCGACGCAGCCAGCTCACCGGCTCCTGCTGGGGCAGCAGGTCGAGGAGCGGGAGGTCTGCCAGGTCCACGGGGACCGTGCGCACGATCAGCGGCGCGGGGGTCGTCACGAGGGGGGAGCCTACGCCGGGGCGCGGAACGGGCGGGCGAGAGATCGGGCAAACGGCGAACAAGCGGGGTCGTCGTCGCCTACCTTGCGCAGGTACCCGATGCACGGAGGAGCCCGCACGTGCCTGTCCACGACTCACCTCTCGCCCGGCTGGAGCGCCACGCGCGCAACCGCGCGCTCGAGGTCGCGGTGATGGAGCTGCGCGACCGGACGTGGTCGTCGCTCACGTGGAACGAGCTCTACCGACGCGTCATCGACGGCGCCGCCGGCATGATCGAGGCCGGGGTCGCCCCGGGGTCGGTCGTGGTGCTCCGCGTGCCCACCGGCATCCGGCAGGTCGAGCTCGAGCTCGCCACCCGCGTCGCCGGGGCCGTGCCGCTGCTCCTGCCCGAGCACCTGGACCCGGCCGAGGTCGGCCGGCTGCTGGACGAGGTCGAGGTGCGCCTCGTGGTGGTCGACCACGAGAGCCGGCTGGCGCTGCTGCGCCACGCGGCGCTCGCCGACGCCCAGCTCTTCGAGTGCGACGACCGGTCGTGGGAGCGGCTGCGAGGGATGGGGCTCGACCGGCGCAAGCGCCAGCCCGACCTGCTCGGGTGGGTGGCGGACGCACGCGCCGGGTCCGCGACGGGCGCCGTGCTCGGCCTCCCGCGCGAGAAGAGCCAGGCGTGGCTCTTCCGGCCGGAGTCCTCCGGCACCCTGGCCGACCTGACCGCTGACGACGTCGTCGTGCTCACCGGCGAGGCCGCCGACCGGTTCACCACCGTCGTGCGCGACGCCCACCTGTCGTCGGGCTGCACACTCGCATGGGTGGAGGCGCCCGACCTGCTCGCGGCGGCCCTGTCACACGTGGCGCCGACCCACGTCCTGCTCGACCACGTGGCCGCGCGGGCGCTGGAGGACCTCCTCGAGCACGCCACGCTCGACGGCAACCCGTGGCACGAGACCCCGCGCGAGGTGCTCGAGGCCATGTCGGCGCAGGTCGCCGGCGCGAGGCTGACGTCGAGGACGAAGAAGCTCGCCGCCGACGTCGCGGCGCTCGCGCCCTGGTGGGGCGGACGGATCCGCGTCCTGTCGCTCGACGCCCGGGTCAACCGGACCATCAGCGGGCTCGCGACCACCCTGGGCTTCCGCATCGGGCGCATCGCCCACCACCCCGCGGTCCGGCTCGACCCGGCCGCCGAGCACGCGCTCCTGGCCGTGCCGCAGGCGCCCGCGGTGGAGGTGTCGTCGGACGTGCTGCCCAGGCGTGGCCGCGGCGAGCTCGACGCCGCCTTCTCGCTGGCCTGACGCGCACCGGGTCCCTCCGCCGCGTCGTCTCAGCCCGTGGACACCACGTCCACGAGCCTCGTACAGCGACGCAACAGTCAGGTAAAACCCCCTCGCGCCCCACCCGCCCCCGGCACAGTCGTGACCGAGTCATTCACTCGTCAACGACCCTGGGGGATCCGTCCGATGCCACTCGTGCCGCAGGCACGCGCGTCCGCGCTGCCGTCCGGTCTGGCGCCCGAGCTGCCGCCGTCTCCGTGGCGGCTCCTGCGCGGGCTGGCCGAGTCGCGTCCCCACGACGTCGCGTACGTCGTCGGGCAGGACGCCCGCACGTGGGCGGAGGTCGCCCGGACGGTCGAGCGGGCTGCCGCCGGCCTGGTGCGCAGCGGGCTGCGCGCCGACCAGGTCGTGGTGTCGCTGCTCCCGTCGGCCCACCCCCGGCCCGAGCTGGAGACGGCCCTGCGGGCGATCGGCGCCGTCGTGGTGCACCTGGCCCCGGGCCTGACGGGTGAGGCCCTGTCCGAGGCCCTGGCCGACGTGGACGTGCGCCTGGTGCTCACGCCCGACGAGGCCGAGCTCGACCGGCTCGCCGGCCTCACGTTCCGCTCCGCCGAGATGTTCGCCGTCGACGCCGGGTGGGACCGCCTCCTGGCCCTCGGTGAGGAGCGGCTCCGGATGGACCCCGACGCCGTGTCGCGCGCCGACCGCGGCGTGGAGCCGGACGGCACGTCGGCGCGCGTCCTGGCCGCGGACGCGTCCGTCGGCCGCGTCCCGCACCACGTGCGCCCCGACCTGCCCGCCACGGAGGCCACCGTGGTCGTCGGCGACCACGGCGACCCGCTGGTCCGCGCGACCCTGGACGCCCACCTGACGTCCGGGGGCACGCTCGTGCACCTGCCCACGCCCGACGGTCTCGCCGGCGTGCTCGCGGCCGTACGCCCCGCATGCCTCGTGCTCGCCCACGGCCCGGCGGCCCAGCTCCCCGGGCTGGCCCCGAGCGTGCCCGCCGCCCGTCGGCTGCGTCCGGGACGACCGCGCACCAACGATGTCCTCCGGTCGTGGTCGGGCGGTCGCCTCGCCACCGTCGTGGTGGACCGGCCCGCTCCCGGCCTGCGGGACCTGCTCGGCGGCCTCGAGGTGTCGGTGGAGCTGCTGCCCGTAGAGCTCCTGCCCGCCGACCTGCCCGTCCCGCCACCCGTGGTCCTCGGCGACGTCGCCGACCTGCCCCGCCGGTCGCGTCGCGACCCGAGCCGCGACTTCCTGCTCGACAACGACCGGGCGCCGGCCCCGGTCGCACCCGACGAGTCGGCCTTCGTGCTGCCGTCCCTCCCACTCTTCGGCGGTGAGTCGTTCCTCGACAAGCTGCTGATCGCCCAGGCCACCCAGGCCGGGGCGTGACAACCGGGCCAGCGCCCACCCACCAGCCTCCGGGAATCCTCCCGGTCGCCACCGCGTCACCTCCAGTGGAGGCGACCGAGCCGCAAAGGAACCAGACATGACCAACGTGGACGTGATCCTCAAGGACGCCGTCAACATCGACGGGGCCGTCGCCGCCCTGCTCGTGGACTACCAGTCGGGCATGGCCCTCGGCCAGGCCGGTGACGCCACCGTCCTCAACCTCGACGTCGCGGCCGCCGGCAACACCGACGTCGTCCGCGCCAAGATGCGCACGATGGAGAGCCTCGGCCTCAACGACAAGATCGAGGACATCCTCATCACCCTGGGCTCGGCCTACCACCTGATCAACCTGCCCGAGGACCACCCGGGCCTGTTCATCTACCTGGTGCTCGACAAGAGCCGCGCCAACCTGGCGATGGCCCGCCACAAGCTGGCCTCGCTCGCCAAGCAGCTCGAGATCTGATCCCCGTCGGCGTGCCGCACTGCCCGTGCCCCCGTCGCGGGCAGCGCGGAGGCCGGCCCGGGAGCCGCACTCACGAGCGGTAGACGATGACCTTGTCGCCGAGACGGACCTGGTCGAAGAGCCAGGCGACGGCGTCGCGGTCGCGGACGTTGACGCACCCGTGCGAGGCCCCGGCATAGCCGTTGGCCGCGAAGTCGGGGGAGTAGTGCACGGCCTGCCCGCCGGAGAAGAACATCGCGAAGGGCATCGGGGTGTCGTAGAGGCTCGAGACGTGGTCGCGCGACTTGCGGAACACGGCGAAGGCGCCCTCGCGGGTCGGCAGCTCGTCCGAGCCGAACCGCACCTCGACGGTCCTGCGGACCACGCCGTCGACGACCCACCGCAGGGAGCGCGACGTCTTGTCGACGCACATCGCCCGACCGGTGGTGCAGCGCGGGTCGAGCCGCGGCCCGGTCGCCACGATGTTGAACAGCTCGGCCTTCGTGGGCTGCCGGGTCACGTCCTTGAGGCGGGTGAGGGTACGGCGGTCGACCTGCCCGGTGACCGGGATCCTGCGCCTGGCCTGGAACCGCTCCACCGCCGTCACCGTGGTGCGGTCGAAGCGGCCGGTGACCTTCGCGTCGTACCACCGCACCTGCTTGAGCCGGGCCTGCACCTGGCGTACCCACATCCCGCGGTCGCCGCGCTGCAGCAGCGGCCGACCGGGCGTGTAGACGTTGTGCAACGCCTCCGAGGTGGGCTCGGTCGTGAGGCTGACCAGCTTGAGCCAGGTGCGCTCGTCGACGACGCCGCCCGTGTCCCAGCCGCGTCGCCGCTGGAAGGTCGTGACGCCCGCGCGGGTCTCCTCGTCGTAGCGGTTGGTGACGATCTCGGAGTGGAGCCCGAGCTGGTGCAGGCGGCTCTGCAGCTCGCGCACCCGCCAGCCCGTGTCGCCGGGGTGGATGGGTGAGAACCCGGCACGGTGCGTCGCCCCGGTCGCGGCGGCGCCGTCCACGACGGCCAGGACGGTGGACGAGCAGAGCAGGACGAGCAGGAGTGCGGTGATGCGGCGTGACATGGATCCCCCGGTGACGACGTGGTCGGACGAGTGTAGGGACGCACGGCGCGCCCCCCAGGTTGCACCCGACCCGTGAGAGCCGCCTACGCTCGGCGCGTGGCCCGCGCTGACCTGGACAAGCAACCCTCCGACGTACGTCGCATGTTCGACACCGTGGCCAGGCGCTACGACCTCACCAACGACCTCATGACCGCCGGCATCCAGCGCAGCTGGCGGCGCTCGATGGTCGAGGCCGTCGCTCCCCGCCCCGGCGACCTCGTGCTCGACCTCGCCGCCGGCACCGGCTGCTCGAGCGAGCCGTTCTCCGACCGCGGGGCCACCGCCGTGCCGTGCGACTTCTCCGTCGGCATGCTCCGGCAGGGCAAGAAGGACCGGCCGGCCCTGCCGTTCGTGGCCGGCGACGGCACCCGGCTGCCGTTCCTCGACGACACCTTCGACGCGGTCACGATCTCCTACGGCCTGCGCAACTTCGTCGACCCGGTCGCGGGGCTCAGGGAGATGCTCCGCGTCACGCGCCCCGGGGGCCGCCTGGTGGTCTGCGAGTTCAGCCGTCCGACCAACGGCGCCCTGCGCACGGTCTACCTCGACGGCTTCATGCGCGCCCTCCCGGCCATCGCGTCGGTGACCGCCAGCGCCGCCGACGCCTACGTCTACCTCGCCGAGTCGATCCGCGCGTGGCCCGACCAGGAGGGCCTCGCGGCCATGCTCATCGACGCCGGCTGGCGCGAGCCCGAGTGGCGCAACCTCACCGGCGGCATCGTCGCCCTGCACCGCGCCACCGCCTGAGGCGAGGGGCAATTACGGCACGCCGTTCTTGCCTAAATCCGCAGGTCAGGACGCCGTCCGCCTACCCAGGGGTGGCCTGCCCCCCGACGTGACGCACGCGACACCGGAGTCCTAGACTGTGGTCCGCGCCACTCGTGAAGCCATTCACAAGGTCACGTTCTCCGTGGCCGGCGCAGGTCCACCGGAAGGGAAGCGATGGAGCTCTACACGCCGATCCTCGCGCTGGCACTCCTCGCGACGGGCTTCGCGGTCTTCTCCGTGATCATGAGCGCCGTCGTGGGTCCCAAGCGCTACAATCGGGCCAAGCTCGACTCCTACGAGTGCGGCATCGAGCCGACCCCGCAGCCCGTCGGCGGCGGCCGCTTCCCGGTCAAGTACTTCATCACCGCGATGCTCTTCATCGTCTTCGACATCGAGATCATCTTCCTCTACCCGTGGGCCGTCCACTTCGACCAGATGGCCCTGTTCGGCCTCGTCGAGATGGTCCTCTTCATCGCGACTGTGTTCGTGGCGTACGCCTATGTGTGGCGCCGCGGCGGATTGGACTGGGACTGATGGGACTCGAGGAGAAGCTGCCGTCCGGCGTGCTGCTGACCACGGTCGAGGGCGTCGCCGGCTACATGCGCAAGGCGTCCTTCTGGCCCGCCACGTTCGGCCTGGCCTGCTGCGCCATCGAGATGATGACCAGCGGTGGCCCGAAGTACGACCTCGGCCGCTTCGGCATGGAGGTGTTCCGCGCCAGCCCGCGCCAGGCCGACCTGATGATCGTGGCCGGCCGGGTCAGCCAGAAGATGGCCCCGGTCCTGCGCCAGATCTACGACCAGATGCCCGAGCCCAAGTGGGTGCTGGCGATGGGCGTCTGCGCCTCGTCCGGCGGGATGTTCAACAACTACGCCGTCGTGCAGGGCGTCGACCACGTCGTGCCCGTCGACATGTACCTCCCGGGCTGCCCGCCGCGCCCGGAGATGCTGATCGACGCGATCCTCAAGCTGCACGACCAGGTCCAGCAGACCAAGCTCGGCGCGCACCGCGCCAGCGAGATCGAGGAGCTCGAGACGGCCGCGCTGCGCGCCCTCCCGACCTCGGACATGAAGGGCCTCCTGAGGTGACCGACAAGCCAGACGAGAAGGCGGCCGGACAGGCCAAGGACGAGTCGGACGACAAGACCGACTCGAACGAGTCCGCCCGGCCCGCCGAGGAGCGCAACCTCGAGGCGGCCAGGTCCGCGACCGGCACCGGCAGCGGTGTCGAGCAGCCGGCCCCCGACCAGTCCCCGGAGAACGTCCCCGCGCCGACCGGCGAGGTCCGCTCGGTGGGCGAGCGCCACGGCATGTTCGGCGTCAAGGGCTCCGGCGACACCTCCGGCTACGGCGGCCTCGTCAGCGCCAAGGTGTTCCCGGCGCCGTCGCAGAAGCCGTACGGCGGCTGGTTCGACGAGGTGTCGGACGCCCTCGAGGCGCGCCTGCGCGCGACGGATCTCACCGCCGCGATCGAGAGCGTCGTGGTGCACCGCGGCGAGATCACCTTCCACGTCCGCCGCGAGGACCTCGCGTTCGTGGCGCAGATGCTGCGCGACGACGAGGCGCTGCGCTTCGAGTTCTGCTCGGGCGTGAGCGGGGTGCACTACCCCGAGGACACCGGGCGCGAGCTGCACGCGGTCTACCACCTGACGTCGATGACCCACAACCGGCTGATCCGCCTCGAGGTGACCGCGCCGGACAGCGACCCGCACGTGCCGAGCCTGGTGAGCATCTACCCGACGCTCGACTGGCACGAGCGCGAGACCTACGACATGTTCGGGCTGATCTTCGACGGTCATCCCGCTCTGACCCGGGTGCTCATGCCGGACGACTGGCCGGGCCACCCGCAGCGCAAGGACTACCCGCTCGGCGGCATCCCCGTCGAGTACAAGGGCGGGTCCATCCCTCCGCCGGACCAGCGCAGGAGCTACAACTGATGACGACCGAGCAGGACTTCTACGCAGCGCCCGGCGACACGAGCCAGGGCCGCGTCTTCACCGTCACCGGTCAGGACTGGGACTCGATCACGCAGAGCATCGGCGAGTCCGCCGAGGAGCGCGTCGTGGTCAACATGGGACCCCAGCACCCCTCGACGCACGGCGTGCTCCGCCTGATCCTCGAGCTGGAGGGCGAGACCGTCACCGAGGCCCGGTGCGGCATCGGCTACCTCCACACCGGCATCGAGAAGAACATGGAGTACCGCTCCTGGGTGCAGGGCACCACGTTCTGCACCCGGATGGACTACCTCTCCCCGTTCTACAACGAGATGGCCTACGTCCTGGGCGTCGAGCGCCTGCTCGACATCGAGGACGACATCCCGGAGAAGGCGGAGGTGATGCGCGTCCTGCTGATGGAGCTCAACCGCATCTCCTCGCACCTCGTCTGCATCGCCACCGGCGGCATGGAGATCGGCGCCCTCACGGTGATGACGATCGGCTTCCGCGAGCGCGAGCTCGTGCTCGACCTGTTCGAGCTGATCACCGGCCTGCGGATGAACCACGCCTTCATCCGCCCCGGCGGCGTCGCACAGGACCTGCCGCCCGGTGCCCTCGACGAGATCCGCGACTTCATCGCCCTGATGAAGAAGCGCCTTCCCGAGTACGCCGCGCTCTGCAACGCCAACCCGATCTTCAAGGGTCGCCTCGTGGACGTCGGCCACCTCGACCTCGCCGGCTGCATGGCGCTCGGGCTGACCGGCCCCGTGCTCCGCTCGACCGGCTACGCGTGGGACCTCCGCAAGACCCAGCCCTACAGCGGCTACGAGGACTACGACTTCGAGGTCCAGACCTGGGACACCTGCGACTCCTACGGCCGCTTCCGGATCCGCCTCAACGAGATGTGGGAGTCGCTCAAGATCGTCGAGCAGGCGGCCGACCGGCTCGCCGGTCTCGAGGGTGCACCGGTGATGGTGGGCGACAAGAAGATCGCCTGGCCCAGCCAGCTCGCCATCGGCAGCGACGGCATGGGCAACAGCCTCGACCACATCCGCCACATCATGGGCGAGTCGATGGAGGCGCTGATCCACCACTTCAAGCTGGTCACCGAGGGCTTCCGGGTCCCGGCCGGCCAGGCCTACGTCCCGATCGAGTCGCCGCGCGGCGAGCTCGGCGCGCACGTCGTCTCCGACGGCGGCACGCGACCGTTCCGCGCCCACTTCCGCGACCCGTCGTTCACCAACCTGCAGGCCACCAGCGTGATGAGCGAGGGCGGCATGGTCTCCGACGTCATCGTCGCCATCGCCTCCATCGACCCCGTGATGGGAGGGGTCGACCGATGACCCTCGAGCAGAAGACCTGGGACGAGCTGCGCGAGATCGCGGCCCGCTACCCCGAGCCCCGCTCCGGGCTGCTCCCGATGCTGCACCTGGTCCAGTCGGTCGAGGGCCGCGTCACCCCCGAGGGGATCGAGGCGTGCGCCGAGGTGCTCGGCATCAGCGCGGCCGAGGTCAACGGCGTGGCGACCTTCTACACGATGTACAAGCGCAAGCCGGTCGGCGACTACCACGTCGGCGTCTGCACCAACACGCTGTGCGCGGTCATGGGCGGCGACCTCATCTTCGAGCGGCTCAAGGAGCACCTCGACGTCGGCAACGACGAGACGACCGAGGACGGCACGATCACCCTCGAGCACCTCGAGTGCAACGCGGCCTGCGACTACGCCCCGGTGATGATGGTCAACTGGGAGTTCATGGACAACCAGACCCCCGAGTCCGCCGTCCAGGTCGTCGACGACCTGCGCGCCGGCACCGAGGTCCACTCCACGCGCGGACCGCGCATCTGCACGTGGCGGGAGGCCGAGCGCGTCCTCGCCGGCTTCCCCGACGACCGCGCCGACGAGGGCCCGACCGCGGGGCCCGCCTCGTTGGCGGGACTCAGGATCGCCCGCGAGAACGGTTGGACGGCCCCGTCCGACGCGCCGGCAGGCACGCCGGCTGAGAAGGGGGAGAGCAAGTGACCGACACCCTGACCCCGGTCCTCACCGACAACTGGGACGCCGAGCGCGCCTGGACCCTCGCCGCCTACGAGGAGCGCGGGGGGTACGCCGCGCTCGACAAGGCGTTCGCGATGACGCCGGACGACGTGATCGACGCCGTCAAGGAGTCGGGCCTCCGCGGTCGCGGTGGCGCCGGCTTCCCGACCGGCATGAAGTGGGGCTTCATCCCGCAGGACAACCCGAAGCCGAAGTACCTCGTCGTCAACGCCGACGAGTCCGAGCCGGGCACCTGCAAGGACATCCCGCTGATGATGGCGAGCCCGCACACGCTGGTCGAGGGCGTCATCCTCAGCTCCTACGCGATCCGCGCCCACACCGCGTTCATCTACGTCCGCGGCGAGGTCCTCCACGTGATCCGACGCCTGCAGCGCGCGGTCCAGGAGGCCTACCTGGCCGGGCACCTCGGCACCAACATCCACGGCTCCGGCTACGACCTGGACCTCATCGTCCACGCCGGTGCGGGGGCGTACATCTGCGGCGAGGAGACGGCGCTGCTCGAGGGCCTCGAGGGTCGTCGCGGCCAGCCCCGGCTGCGCCCGCCGTTCCCGGCGGTCGCCGGCCTCTACGCCAGCCCGACGGTCATCAACAACGTCGAGTCGATCGCGTCGGTGCCGAGCATCATCGCCAACGGCCCGTCGTGGTTCGCCCAGATGGGCACGGAGAAGTCCCAGGGCTTCGGCATCTTCAGCCTCTCCGGCCACGTCGCCAACCCCGGCCAGTACGAGGCGCCCCTCGGCATCACCCTGCGCCAGCTCATCGACCTCGCCGGCGGGATGCGCGAGGGCCACGAGCTGAAGTTCTGGACCCCGGGCGGCTCGAGCACCCCGCTGCTGACTCCCGAGCACCTCGACGTCCCGCTGGACTTCGAGTCCGTCGGCGCCGCGGGCTCGATGCTCGGCACGCGCGCGCTGCAGCTCTTCGACGAGACCACCTGCGTGGTCCGCGCGGTGCTGCGGTGGACCGAGTTCTACAAGCACGAGTCCTGCGGCAAGTGCACGCCCTGCCGCGAGGGCACGTGGTGGCTGACGCAGACGCTGGCCAGGCTGGAGAAGGGGCAGGGCAGCGAGTCCGACCTCGACCTGCTGCTCGACCAGTGCGACAACATCCTGGGCCGCTCGTTCTGCGCGCTCGGCGACGGGGCCACCAGCCCCATCTCGAGCTCGATCCAGCACTTCCGTGACGAGTACCTCGCGCACCTGACCCACGGCGGCTGCCCGTTCGACCCCGTCGCCTCCACCGCCTTCGCACCTGCTGGAGCCACTGCATGACCGCCACCGACAAGGCGCCCGAGAAGGTCGACGTCGACCTGGTCACCCTGACCATCGACGGCGTCCAGGTCAGCGTTCCCAAGGACACCCTGGTCATCCGGGCCGCGGAGCAGGTGGGCGTGCAGATCCCGCGGTTCTGCGACCACCCGTTGCTCGACCCGGTCGGCGCGTGCCGCCAGTGCCTGGTCGACATCCCCGATGCCGGCAACGGTCGCGGGTTCCCCAAGCCGCAGGCCTCCTGCACGCTGCCGGTCGCCGAGGGCATGGTCGTCAACACCCAGGCGACCAGCGAGGTGGCCGACAAGGCCCAGCAGGGCGTGATGGAGTTCCTGCTGATCAACCACCCGCTCGACTGCCCGGTCTGCGACAAGGGGGGCGAGTGCCCCCTGCAGAACCAGGCGATGAGCAACGGTCGCGGCGAGAGCCGGTTCGCCGAGTCCGGCGGCGTCAAGCGCACCTTCCCCAAGCCGATCAACATCTCCGCCCAGGTCCTGCTCGACCGCGAGCGGTGCGTGCTCTGCGCGCGCTGCACGCGCTTCTCCGAGCAGATCGCCGGCGACCCCTTCATCGCCCTCGCCGAGCGCGGTGCGCTCCAGCAGGTCGCGATCTACGAGCGCGAGCCCTACGAGAGCTACTTCTCCGGCAACGCCATCCAGATCTGCCCGGTCGGCGCGCTCACCTCGGCCGACTACCGCTTCCGCTCGCGCCCGTTCGACCTGGTCTCCACCCCCTCGGTCGCCGAGCACGACGCCTGCGGTGCGGCGATCCGTGTCGACCACCGTCGCGGCAAGGTCATGCGCCGCCTCGCCGGCAACGACGCCGCGGTCAACGAGGAGTGGATCAGCGACAAGGACCGCTTCGCCTTCCGCTACGCCCAGGTCGAGGACCGGATCACCTACCCGCAGGTCCGCGAGGACGGCGAGCTCCGACCGGCGTCCTGGCCCGAGGCCTTCGCCGTCGCCGCCCGCGGGCTGCGCGAGGCCGGTGCGAGCGCCGTCCTCACGGGCGGTCGGCTGACGGCCGAGGACGCCTACGCCTACGCCAAGTTCGCCCGGGTCGCGCTGCAGACCAACGACGTCGACTTCCGCGCCCGCCCGCACACGGGCGAGGAGGCGAGCTTCCTGGCCGCCCAGGTCGCGCTGTCGGGCGGCGTCACCTACTCCGACCTCGAGGCCGCTCCGGTGGTCGTGCTCCTGGGTCTCGAGCCCGAGGACGAGGCGGCCACGATCTTCCTGCGCCTGCGCAAGGCCGCCAAGCGCGGTCGTACGCAGGTCGTGTCCGTCGCGCCCTTCACCTCGCGCGGCCTGGCCAAGATGAAGGGCCGGCTCGTCCCGGCGGCCCCCGGCGCCGAGGTCCAGGCGATCGAGTCGCTCAAGGACGCCGCGCACGGTGTGACCAAGGACGCGATCGTCCTGGTGGGCGAGCGTCTCGCGCAGACCCACGGCGCCCTCAGCGCGGCCGTCGCCCTCGCGGCCTCCACCGGTGCCCGCCTGGCGTGGGTGCCGCGTCGCGCCGGCGACCGCGGCGCGGTCGAGGCGGGCGCGCTGCCCAACCTGCTGCCCGGTGGACGCCCCGTCACCGAGGCCGCGGCGCGCGTCGACCTGGCTGCCGCGTGGGGCGTCGCGACGCTGCCCACCAAGGTCGGTCGCGACGGCAACGCGATCGTCGCCGCGCTCGCCAAGGGTGACCTCGGCGGCGTCGTGGTCGGGGGCGTCGACCCCGACGACACGAGCGACCCCGCGGCCTTCCGGGCCGCCCTCGACGCCGCCGGCTTCGTGGTCAGCCTCGAGCTGCGCGAGACCGACGTGACCCGCGTCGCCGACGTGGTGCTGCCGGTCGCCCCGGTGACCGACAAGGCCGGCACGTTCGTGACGTGGGACGCCCGTGCCCGGGAGTTCGACGCCGTCTTCAGCAACCCCTCGTCGCTGCCCGACCTCCGGGTCCTCGCCGGCATCGCCGACGAGCTCGCGGGCCTGGGGCAGGGGAGCCCGCTCGGCTTCCGCACGGTGTCCGACGTGCGGGCCGAGATGCAGTCGCTCGGCCCCTGGGACGGAGCCCGCCCGGCGCTCGACGCCGGCAAGGCGCCCAAGCCGGCGAAGGCACCGCGCAAGGGTGAGACGCCCTTCGTGCTGGCCACCTGGAAGCAGCTGGTCGACCTCGGCTCGATGCAGGACGGGGAGGCGCACCTGCGTGCCACCGCCCGCACCCCCGTCGTACGCCTGAGCCGCGCGTCCTACGAGTCCGTGTTCGGCATGCTCGACGCCGCCACCGGTGACGAGCGCGCCACCGTCACCGGGGACCGCGGCAGCATCACGCTGCCGGTCGTGGTCGCCGACCTGCCCGACGGCGTGGTCTGGGTCCCGGCCCGGTCCACCGGCCGGGGCGTCCTCGCCGAGCTCGCCTCACCCGGCAGCGCGGTCACCGTGAAGGGAGCCACCTCGTGACGTCTCTCGCCCCCCTGGCGGCGGACCTGCCCGACCCGGGCCTGGCCGCCTTCGGCCAGGACCCCTGGTGGGTGATCCTGCTCAAGGCCGTCCTCATCTTCGTCGTCCTGGTGCTGCTCACGCTGTTCAACATCTGGTTCGAGCGCCGCGTCGTCGCCCGGATGCAGCACCGCGTCGGGCCCAACGTGCACGGTCCCTTCGGCCTGCTCCAGTCGCTCGCCGACGGCGTGAAGCTGGCGCTCAAGGAGGACATCATCCCCAAGGCGGCCGACAAGGTCGTCTTCCTGCTGGCACCCGTGATCGCGACCGTGCCGGCCTTCGTCACGTGGGCGGTCATCCCGCTCGGCCCCGAGGTCAACTTCTTCGGGCACAGGACGCCGCTGCAGCTCACCGACATGCCGGTCGCCGTGCTGTTCATGCTCGCCATCGCCTCGATCGGCATCTACGGCATCGTCCTCGGCGGCTGGTCCTCCGGGTCCACCTACTCGCTGCTCGGCGGACTGCGCTCGAGCGCGCAGATGATCTCCTACGAGGTCGCGATGGGCCTCGCGCTCGTCGCGGTGTTCCTCTACGCCGGCTCGATGTCGACCTCGGAGATCGTGGCCGCCCAGGACCGCCTCTGGTTCGGCCTGATCCTGCTGCCGTCCTTCGTCATCTACGTCATCTCGATGGTCGGCGAGACCAACCGCGCCCCCTTCGACCTCCCGGAGGCCGAGGGCGAGCTGGTCGGCGGGTTCCACACCGAGTACTCCAGCCTCAAGTTCGCGCTGTTCTTCCTCGCCGAGTACATCAACCTCGCCACCGTCTCGGCGATCGCGACGACCCTGTTCCTGGGCGGCTGGGCCGCCCCGTGGGGCATCGAGAACGTCTGGGAGGGCGCCAACAGCGGCTACTGGCCCCTGCTCTGGTTCTTCGGCAAGGTCTTCTGCTTCATCTTCCTGTTCGTCTGGCTGCGCGGCTCGCTGCCCCGCATGCGCTACGACCAGTTCATGGCGCTCGGCTGGAAGGTCCTCATCCCGGTCTCCCTGGCCTGGATCGTGGCCGTCGCGACGATCCGCGTCATCTCGCTCGAGGGCAACATCAACCGCACCTACCTCGTGGCCGCCATCGCCGTCCTGCTCGTCCTCACCGTCGCGCTGATGTTCGTGGGGGACAAGGGCGAGGCGGTGGACGAGGACGTCCCGGCGGCGGGCGACGAGCCGCACGACGCCTTCGCCGGCGGGTTCCCCGTCCCGCCGATGCCGGCGGGAGGTGCCGTACGCGGTGCCGCCGCGCCGCTGACGTTCGCCCACACGCCGGGGGGACGCACCACCGTCACCGCTGATGCGGAGGAGAGCCATGAGTGAGTCGCCCCAGTCCCAGCAGGGGTCCAAGGGCATCAAGGAGTCCTTCTGGGACCCGATCGCCGGGTTCGGCGTCACCTTCCGGACGATGTTCAAGAAGGTCGTCACCGAGCAGTACCCGTTCGAGAAGCTCCCCACGGCACCGCGCTTCCACGGCCGCCACCAGCTCAACCGCTGGCCCGACGGCCTCGAGAAGTGCATCGGCTGCGAGCTGTGCGCGTGGGCATGCCCGGCCGACGCGATCTACGTCGAGGGTGCCTCCAACAGCGACGTCCCCGACGCCGACGGCAACAGCCAGCGCTTCAGCCCCGGCGAGCGCTACGGCCGCGTCTACCAGATCAACTACCTGCGCTGCATCCTGTGCGGCCTGTGCATCGAGGCGTGCCCGACCCGCGCGCTGACGATGACCAACGAGTACGAGCTGGCCGACAACAACCGGGCCGACCTCATCTACGAGAAGTCCGACCTGCTCGCCCCGCTCCTGCCGGGCATGGAGCAGCCGCCGCACCCGATGCGCCTGGGTGAGGACGAGGGCGACTACTACAGGGGGACCACCCGATGACCTTCTGGATCCTCGCCCCGATCATGGTGGTCGCCGCGCTCGGCATCCTGTTCGTCCGCAAGGCCGTGCACGCCGCGCTCCTGCTGGCGGTCGTGATGATCAGCCTGGCGTTCCTCTACGCCGTGCTGGACGCGCCGTTCCTCTTCGCCGTCCAGATCATCGTCTACACCGGCGCCATCCTCATGCTGTTCCTGTTCGTGATGATGCTCATCGGCGTCGACGCGACCGACTCGGTGGTGGAGACGATCCGCGGCCAGCGCGCGATGGCGGTCGTCCTCGGGCTGCTGTTCGGCACCACGCTGGTCCTCGGCGTCAGCCAGGTCACGCTCGGCACCGTGGTGGGCCTCGACGAGGCCAACGCGGGCGGCAACGTGCCGGCCATCGCCAACATCCTGTTCTCGCGCTACGTCTTCGCCTTCGAGGCCACGAGCGCGCTGCTCATCACCGCCGCGCTCGGCGCGATGGTGCTCGCGCACCGCGAGCGGCTCACGCCCAAGGCCACGCAGGCCGACCTCGCCGCCCAGCGCATCCGCGACTTCGCCGAGCACGGCAAGCACCCCGGACCGCTGCCCTCGCCGGGCGTGTACGCCCGCCACAACGCGGTCGACACCCCGGCCCTGCTGCCCGACGGGACCGCCGCCGAGTCGTCGGTCTCGCGGGTGCTCGCGGCCCGTGGCACGGTGCGCTCCGCGCCGGCCATGGCCGACGACATCGACGACGTGCGCCGCCAGATCGCAGGCTTCGAGGCCCAGGACCCGACCACCGACCCGGCCGCGATGCCGGAGACGTCGGGCAAGGCCGGCGCGCCCGCGCACACGACCGAGGACGTGCGGAAGGACGTGGACCAGTGACCCAGTACGTCGTGCTCTCCGCGATTCTCTTCACGATCGGCTGCGTGGGTGTCCTCACCCGTCGCAACGCCATCGTCGTGTTCATGTGCGTCGAGCTCATGCTCAACGCCTGCAACCTGGCGTTCGTCGCGTTCGCCCGCCAGCACGGCAACCTCGACGGCCAGATCACCGCGTTCTTCGTGATGGTGGTGGCCGCGGCCGAGGTCGTGATCGGGCTCGCGATCATCATGACCATCTTCCGCACCCGACGCTCGGCCTCGGTCGACGACGCCAGCCTGCTGAAGTACTGAGGGAGCGCTCGTGAACCTGTTGTCCCACTCAGTCCTGCTGCCGCTGGCGGAGGGCGGTGCCTCCCACGCCCCGGTGGTCGCCCCCGACACCGCCGCGGGCGGCGTGTTCGACCTGCTGTGGCTGGTCATCGGGCTGCCGCTGCTCGGCGCCTTCCTGCTGCTCGGCGTCGCGCCGTTCCTGCGCGGCTCGCTCAAGGCCTCCGTCGACAAGCACGGCCACCTGCTCGGCACGGCCACCGCGGTCCTGTCGTTCGTGCTCAGCCTCGTGCTCTTCCTCTCGCTGCTCGGCCGTGACGCGGAGGAGCGCCAGGTCGGCCAGCACCTCTGGACCTGGTTCGAGACCGGCTCGCTCAGGGTCGGCATGGACCTGCTGTACGACCCGCTGGCCGCGCTGTTCCTGCTGCTGATCACCGGCGTCGGGTCGCTGATCCACGTCTACGCGATCGGCTACATGGAGCACGACCCCCGCCGTCGCCGCTTCTTCGGCTACCTCAACCTCTTCGTCGCGGCGATGCTCACGTTGATCCTCTCGGCGAACTTCGTCGGCCTCTTCCTCGGCTGGGAGGGCGTCGGCCTCGCGTCGTACCTCCTCATCGGCTTCTGGCAGCACAAGCCGTCGGCGGCCGCCGCGGCCAAGAAGGCCTTCGTCATCAACCGTGTCGGTGACATCGGCCTCTCGCTGGCGATCGCGCTGATGTTCGCCACGTTCGGCACCACCGACTTCGGCGGTGTGAGCGAGCTCGCGGGGGAGGCCGACCAGGCCACCCTCAACGCCCTCGGCCTGCTGCTGCTGCTCGGCGCGTGCGGCAAGTCGGCCCAGGTGCCGTTGCAGGCCTGGCTGCTCGACGCGATGGAGGGCCCCACCCCGGTGTCGGCCCTGATCCACGCGGCGACCATGGTCACGGCCGGCGTCTACCTGGTGGTGCGGTCGAACTTCATCTACGAGCTCACGCCCGTCGCGCAGACCGCGGTCGTCGTCGTGGCCACGGTGACGCTGCTGTGGGGTGCGGTCCTCGGCTGCGCCAAGGACGACATCAAGAAGGCGCTCGCCGGGTCGACGATGAGCCAGATCGGCTACATGATGCTGGCCGCCGGCCTCGGCCCTGTGGGCTACCCGTTCGCGATCTTCCACCTGCTGACGCACGGGTTCTTCAAGGCCAACATGTTCCTCGGCGCCGGTTCGGTCATGCACGGCATGAACGACGACGTCGACATGCGCCACTACGGCGCGCTCAACAAGGCCATGCCCGTCACCTTCATCACCTTCGCGATGGGCTACCTCGCCATCATCGGGTTCCCGGGCTTCTCGGGCTTCTGGTCGAAGGACAAGATCATCGAGTCGGCGCTCGCCGACAACCTGCTGGTCGGTCTGCTCGCCCTGCTGGGCGCCGGCATCACGGCGTTCTACATGACCCGCCTGATGCTGATGACCTTCTTCACCAGCAAGCGCTGGGAGGCCGACGTGCACCCGCACGAGTCGCCCAAGGTGATGACGGTCCCGCTGATCGTCCTCGCGGCGCTCTCGGTCCTCGGCGGCGTGCTGCTGCTCGGCGACTGGATCGTCACCTGGCTCGAGCCCGTGACCGGCCACGCCGAGCACCACGAGCCGCCGCTGCCGGCGATCGTGATCACCCTGATCATCACCGCCGTCGTCGCCCTCGGCGTCGCTGCGGCCTGGTTCCTGGTCGGCAAGCGTGAGGTCCCGCGCGAGGCCCCGCAGGACGTCTCCTTCGCCACCCGGGCGGCGCGCGCCGACCTCTACGGCGACGCCATCAACGACGCGGTGGTCGTACGCCCCGGTGTCGGCCTCGTCGGCGGACTCACCGCCTTCGACCGCGGCGGCGTCGACGGGACGGTGATGGGGGGTGCGGCGGCCCTCGGCGGCATCTCGACCCTGCTCCGTCGCGTCCAGAACGGCTTCGTCCGCTCCTACGCCCTGTCCCTCCTCGGTGGCGCCCTGCTGGTCGTCCTCGCTCTCCTGGCGGTGAACCTCGGATGATGCTGACTGTCCTGATCCTGATGCCGCTCGTCGGCGCCCTCGTGGTGGCGGTGGTGCCCCGCGCCCAGGTGCGGCCGGTGGGGCTCGCGTTCGCGCTGGCCACCCTCGCCCTCGGTCTGCTCATCGCCAGCCGCTACGACGCCTCGGCCGGCATGCAGTTCGAGGAGACCCACACGTGGATCGAGGCGCTGGGCGTGCACTACGCGCTCGGCGTCGACGGGCTCGGCCTCCTGATGGTGCTGCTCACCGTCGCCATCGTCCCCCCGGTCCTGCTCGCCTCCTGGAAGGAGAGCGACGCTCCCGGGGGTCGCGGCTCGCGCTCCTACTTCGCGTGGGTGCTCGGCCTGGAGGCGACCTCGCTGGCCGTCTACACGGCCACCGACGTGCTGCTCTTCTACATCGTCTTCGAGGCCACGCTCATCCCGGCGTACTTCCTCATCGGCGGCTTCGGTCGCGAGGGCCGCGGCCGGGCAGCGACGAAGTTCCTCGTCTACCAGCTCGCCGGCGGTCTGATCCTGCTCGCGTCGGTGGTCGGCCTGTACGTCGTCTCCGCCAACGCGGGCAACCCGAGCTTCCTGGTCAGCGACCTCGCCGCGCTCGACATCGACGAGACCACGCAGCGCTGGCTGTTCGTCGGCTTCTTCGCGGCCTTCGCGATCAAGGCCCCGATCTTCCCGGTGCACACGTGGCTGGCGGACACCAGCGAGAAGGCGACGCCGAGCACCTCGGTGCTGCTCGTGTGCGTGCTCGACAAGATCGGCACCTTCGGCATGCTCCGGTTCTGCCTGGGCCTGCTGCCGGACGCCTCGCAGTGGGCGACTCCGGTGGTCGTGGTGCTGGCCCTGATCTCGATCGTCTACGGCGCCTTCATCGCGATCGGCCAGGACGACATCCTCCGACTCATCGGTCTCACGTCGCTGTCGCACTTCGGCTTCATCGTGCTGGGCATCTTCGTGTTCAACCCGACCGGTGGCACCGGCGCGATCCTCTACATGGTCAACCACGGCATCGCGACCGCGCTGATGTTCCTGGTCGCGGGGTTCCTCATCAACCGGACCGGCACGACGTCGATCAGCGCGATGGGCGGCGTCGAGAAGCACGCGCCGATCCTGGCCGGGTCGTTCCTCGTCGCCGGCCTGGCCGCGTGCGGCCTGCCGGGCCTGTCCCCGTTCGTGTCCGAGATGATGGTGATCATCGCCGCCTTCGACCACCACTGGCTCGTGGGGGCGGTCGCGGTGCTGGCCATCGTGCTCGCCGCGATCTACGCGCTGTGGACCTACCAGCGCACGATGACCGGCCCCGACCGGGCCGGCATGCTCGCGGTACCCGACCTGGACCGTCGTGAGGTCGGCATCGTGGCGCCGCTGGTGCTGGCGCTCGTGCTGTTCGGCTTCTTCCCGATGCCGCTCCTCGACGTCATCAACCCCTACGTGCAGGACTCGCTCGCCAGTGCGGGCATCGTCCAGGAGGGTGGTCTCCGATGACCGACTTCGTGAAGCCCACCATCGACTACTTCGAGCTCTGGCCGCTGCTCGTCGTCTTCGGCGTCGCCTGCCTCGGAGTCGTCGTGGAGGCGTTCCTGCCGCGCACGGTCCGCTACACCGCCCAGGTGGTGCTGGCGCTCGCCGGCCTCGTCCTCGCCCTCGTCGGCGTGGTGCTGGTCGCGCAGGACGTGAAGACCTACGAGGACGGCGCGGCGCGCGGGGTCCTCGCGGTCGGCGGCACGATCGCCATCGACGGTCCGAGCCTGTTCATCTGGGGCCTCGTCCTCGCCCTCGCGATCGCCGGCGTGCTGCTCTTCGCCGAGCGCCACCTCGACGGCGGCGTCTCGGCCTTCGCCGGCCAGGCCGCGGCGGTGCCGGGCACCGACGCCGAGACCGCGGCGATCGCGGCCAACCGCGAGCACACCGAGGTCTACCCGCTGATGATGTTCGCGGTGTTCGGGATGATGCTCTTCCCGGCCGCCAACGACCTGCTCACGATGTTCGTCGGCCTCGAGGTGCTCTCGCTCCCGCTCTACCTGCTGAGCGGACTGGCCCGGCGGCGTCGCCTGCTGAGCCAGGAGGCCGCGCTCAAGTACTTCCTGCTCGGCGCCTTCTCCTCCGGCTTCTTCCTCTACGGCGCTGCGCTGATCTACGGCTACGCCGGCTCGATGGACTTCGCAGCCATCAACGAGGCGGTCCGCAACGACGTCGGCAGCTCCAGCCTGCTGCTCATCGGCACCGGCCTGCTGTCGGTCGGCCTGCTGTTCAAGGTCGGCGCCGTGCCGTTCCAGGCGTGGACGCCCGACGTCTACCAGGGGGCGCCCACCCCGGTCGTCGCCTTCATGGCGGCCGGCACGAAGGTCGCCGCGTTCGGGGCGATGCTGCGCCTGTTCTACGTCGCCCTCGGTGCCGACCGCTGGTCGTGGCAGCCGATGCTGTGGATCATCGCCATCCTGTCGATGTTCGTCGGCGCGGTCCTGGCCATCACGCAGGACGACATCAAGCGGCTGCTGGCGTACTCCTCGGTCGCCCACACCGGCTTCATCCTCGTCGGCGTGCTCGGGCTGCAGGCCGCGGGTGACCTCGCGGCCGACGAGATCACCTCGCTGCAGGCCGTGCTCTTCTACCTCGCGACCTACGCGTTCGCGACCATCGGTGCCTTCGCGGTGGTCAGCCTCGTGCGCGACGGCGGTGGGGAGACCACCGCGCTCGAGCGGTGGGCGGGGCTCGGCAAGGAGTCGCCGGTCGTCGCCGCGGTCTTCGCGTTCTTCCTGCTGGCACTCGCGGGCATCCCGCTCACGGCCGGCTTCGTGGGCAAGCTCGCGGTGTTCTCCGTGGCGCTGGCCGCGGGCGCGTGGCCCGTGGTGGTCGCGGCCATCATGGCCAGCATCATCGCGGTGTTCCTCTACGTCCGGGTCATCAAGGTCATGTACTTCGACGAGCCCGTCGGCGACGGACCGAGCGTGGCGTACCCGTCGGTGCTGACCGCGACGACCATCGCCGTCGGAGCCGCGATCACCCTCGTCCTGGGCATCCTCCCGGGCCCGGTGCTCGACCTGGCAGCCGTTGCGGGAGAATTCATCAGGTGACCGACTCGCCCCTTGCCATGCCCGTCGTCGACGCCGCTCTCGAGCAGCGGCTCGTCGACCGGATGGCGCGCATCGAGGTGATGCTCGCCGAGCACTGCAAGGGGCGCGCGCAGTTCGTCTCCGAGGCCGCGACGCACCTGATGATGGCCGGCGGCAAGCGGTTCCGGCCGCTGCTCGTCCTCCTCGCCGCGGAGGCCGGGCCCGACCCGGACGCCGCCGAGGTGGAGACCGCCGCGTGCGTCGTCGAGCTCACCCACGTCGCCTCGCTCTACCACGACGACGTCATGGACGAGGCCGACCTGCGTCGCGGGGCCGCCACGGGCAACGCCCGTTGGGGCAACAACGTCGCCATCCTGACCGGCGACTTCCTCTTCGGCCGCTCCTCCGAGCTGACCGCCGACCTCGGGCCCGAGGCCGTGCTGATCCAGGCGCGCACCTTCACCCGCCTCGTCGAGGGCCAGATCATGGAGACCGTCCCGCCCGGGCCGGGGGAGGACCCGCTCGCGCACTACCTCGACGTCGTCGCCGGCAAGACCGGCTCGCTGATCGCCACCTCGGCCCGCTACGGCGCGATGTTCAGCGGTGCCCGCCCCGAGGTGGTCGAGGCGCTGAGCACCTACGGCGAGATCGTCGGCTCCGCCTTCCAGCTCACCGACGACATCCTCGACATCGCCTCCGAGTCCGACGCCTCCGGCAAGACGCCGGGCACCGACCTGCGCGAGGGCGTACCCACCCTCCCGGTCCTCATGGCCCAGGCGTCGACCGACCCGGGCGACGCCCGCCTGCTGTCCCTCCTCGGGCGCCCGCTCACCGACGACGCCGAGCACGCCGAGGCACTCGAGCTGATGCGCCGGCACCCGGCCATGGACCAGGCCCGCGACCACGTCCTCGCCGAGGCGGCGCGCGCCAAGAAGCTGCTCGAGGCCCTCGACCCGGGCCCGGTGCGCACGGCGCTGGAGTCGTTCGCCGACATCGTCGCCACCCGCACCTCCTGACGCCCGACTGCGTCCCGGCAGTGTCCGGTCACTGCCGTTCCTCGCACTTCGCTGGCCGTATCGGTCCGTAGACGTCGACCATCCGTCCACCGGTAGATCAGCGCACCATCAGCGGCAGGCTCGACATCCGGCTCGAAGCGCGCACGTGCTGCGGTCCTTGCCCTCGACCGTGGTTGCGACGGGCCGCATCCGCCGCACGTGCGCGCGGGTGGCACGGGCGCCCCGCGCCGGCGGTTCGGATGATGGGCGCGCCGGTCGATCGCGCCCCGTACACGTGTCCGCGTTCTGGCCCCTCATGTGACGGAGCAAGGGCGCCGTCGCGGACACGTGTCCGATGTGGCGTCCGTGGACGGCCCACGCGGCGCACAGGCTTCGGCGGTCCTGACGGCCCACGATGGTTGTGGCCGGTGCCGACACGTCACGGACGTGCCTGTGGCCCCGCCGTCGTTGACTGGCGGGGTGTGGGGCGGGCTCATCGTCGGCGGGGTCGTGGGACGTCAGGCGGGTCGTCGCCTCTGATCGCCCTCGTGCCGGTGTGGTCGCGTCGGAACCGGTGGCCGTGGGGGCTCGTCCAGTCGTACGTCCCGGGTGCGGTGGTCTCGTAGTGCCAGGAGCTGTGGGTCTTGAGGCGGTGGTGGGTGCGGCACAGCGGGGCGAGGTTCGACGTGGAGGTGGGTCCGCCGGCGTCGAAGGGGACGACGTGGTCGAGGTCGCAGCGGCGGGCGGACCGGGTGCACCACGGGAACACGCAGGTCTGGTCGCGGAGGATCACGGCCTCGCGGATCCGGGTGGTGGGTTCGTAGGCCGGGGTGGAGAGCTCGGTGTTGAGGTCGATGACCGGGCGGATGGTGACCTTGGTCCGGGTGTCGGCGCACCAGTCCTTGACGTGGTCGAGCAGGATGAGGCGCTGGCCTTCGTCGAGGCGGCCGGTGGCGTCGAGGACGGGGCCGTCCGGGGTCGGGCTGGCGTTGAAGTGGGCGTGGAGGACGACCTTGCGGGCGGGCGGGAGGTCGGGTCTCGATACGCCCGCTCGTTCCTCACGGGCTACTCGACCACCTTCTGGTGGGAGGTGGGGTCTCGATACGCCCGCTCGTTCCTCGCGGGCTACTCGACCGACTTCTGGTGGGAGGTGGGGTCTCGATACGCCCGCTCGTTCCTCGCGGGCTACTCGACCGCCTTCTGGTGGGAGGTGGGGTCTCGATACGCCCGCTCGTTCCTCGCGGGCTACTCGACCGCCTTCTGGTGGGAGGTGGGGTCTCGATGCGCCCGCTCGTTCCTCGCTGGCTACTCGACCACCTTCAGGGAAGGCGAGGTCAAGGGCGGTCTGGGTGCGGGCGAGGTCTCCGAGCGCGGCGGAGCGGCGGACGTCGAGGGACGCCTCCGAGCCGAGGGCCTTCAACGTCGCGGCGCCATGAGCCAGTGCCCGGTCCAGGTCGAGGGCGTCGGCAATGTCGAGCTCAGCCTCGAACCGCATCGTCCCGGCGTAGTGCACGTCCTCGTTGTGGAGGGTGGCGTGGCGGGGGTCGACGTGCTGCCACCCGTCCTCCGGATCAGCAGACGGGTCCGCCTCGGCGAGGTCGTACCGCTTGATCGCCTCGGCCACGAGCCGGTCCAGCTGCGCGGGCCCGACGCGTCCCGCGACGGCAGCGACCTGCGCGTCGACGAAGGCTGCGGCCTCGACCGTCAGCGCGGGTGAGGAGTGGATCGTCGTCTCGGCGACCGACCGGGCCCGCCACGCCGGCACGGCACCCGACTGCATCGCTGCGTGCAGGCGGGGGAGGCGGTGGCGCAGCTCGAGCGCGTGCCCGACGAGACGCTTCGCCGCGGTCGTCGAGATCCCGAGCACCGCACCGAGCTCCGCGATGCAGAACTCAGCCACGAGGGGCGTACCGGGGCCGGCGATGGGTTCCTCGTGCTCGCACCCCGGGACGGTGAACGACGCGGCGGTGTGGATCGACTCCGGCGGGTGGAGGTCAGCCCACCGCGCGGCGAGGTCGAGCTGCCGGGCGGCGGCAGCGTTCTCGGCGTGACGCGCGGTGCGGATCGAGGCGAGCAGGCCTGCAGCGGAGAGGTCGTCGTCGACTTCCGCCGCGTCCCGTTCGAGCGTCTCGATCATGTGTTCGATTATATGCGAGCGATCCGACAGTCGCCCGTGGCGGAGCGTCAAGATCGGCCTGGGTTTCGACACGGGCGCCCTGCTCGACCAGCGGCCGGCTGCCGAGCGTACGAGGCGATCGGGCTCGCGGAGCGGGAGCCGACCTAGGCAGCGCAGCTCGCCTGCGCGACGAGCCGGAGCTGGCGGCGCCGGTGGTTGACCGCCTCGACGGTGAACATCGCCAGCGCGACCCACACGAGCGCGAAGCCGATCCAGCGGCTGGCCGGCATCGCCTCCTTGAAGACGAGCAGGCCGAGGGCGAACTGGATGGTCGGTGCGAGGTACTGCAGCAGTCCGAGCGAGACCATCGAGACCCGGATCGCGGCCGCGCTGAAGAGCAGCAGCGGGACCGCTGTGATGATCCCCGTGGTGGTGAACAGCAGGGCGTGCCCGACGCCGTGGCTGGCGAAGTTGGAGGCGCCGGTGCCCACGAGGAAGAAGACGTACGCCGCGGCGAGCGGGGCCATCACGATGGTCTCCAGGGTGATGCTCTCCACCGCGCCCACGCCGGCCTGCTTCTTCAGCAGGCCATAGGTGCCGAAGCTGAAGGCCAGGACGAGGGCGATCCAGGGCGGCCGCCCGTAGTCGATGGTGAGGACGGCGACGGCGACGAAGGCGACGGCCATCGCCGCCCACTGCAGCCGGCGCAGCTGCTCGCCGAGGATCAGCACCCCCATCAGCACCGTGACGAGGGGGTTGATGAAGTAACCGAGCGACGTCTCGACGACACGTCCGTTGTTGACGCCCCAGATGTAGGCGCCCCAGTTGATGGAGACGACGACCGCGGCGCCGCTGATCAGGAGCACCCGGCGGCGGTCGCGCAGGAGGTCGCGGAACTGGCCGACCCGCCGCCACACCACCACGATCAGCAGCATCGTGACGAGTGACCACACGATGCGGTGGGCGAGGAGCTCGATCGCGCCGGCGGGCTCCAGGACGGTCCAGTAGAGCGGGAAGACGCCCCACAGCGTGTAGGCGCTCGCGCCGAGGATCAGTCCGCGACGGCTATCTGGCACTCGGGGAGTCTAGGGCCAGCCCGTCGCCTACGATGGTGCGGTCTCGGGTGCGGGTACACCTCGAGACGTCAGCAGTCACCATCTTCCGAGGGGGAAACACCATGCGGACCTTCCGCGCCGTCCTGGCGGCCATCGTCGCCGCACTGCTCGTCGCCGGCATGCTCAGCTCGAGCGCCACCGCAGGCTCCGCGCCGAAGCGGATCATCGAGGAGGTCCCGCCGCGCGACCACCAGGTCTCCTACAACGCCTTCCGCCTGAAGGGCACCGTCTCGGAGCCGCAGGCCGACGGCACGCTGCTGCCGTACGCCAAGCAGAAGGTGAAGATCCTCAAGAAGAAGTGCGGCTCGTGCAAGTGGAAGGTCGTCAAGAAGGTCAAGACCAACGACGCCGGCGTCTTCAAGACGCGCATCTACGCGCCCGAGAAGGGCCGCTGGAAGTGGCGCTCGAAGGTCGACCGCTCCAACGGCTTCGGCAACACCAAGGGCGAGGTCTGGACCCTCTACTTCCGCTGACCCACCCCGCGTGACCCCGCCTGGACGATCAGATGATCGTCCAGGTGTCGCCACCGCCGATCAGCGCCGCCAGTCGAGCGGCGCGGTCGGCGGTGTCGTCGTTCTCGGGGATGCTGAGGGCCACCTGCTCGCGCGCCTGGTCGTCGTAGGTCGGTCGCTCGACCTGGCGGAAGATGCCGATCGGCGAGGTGTTGAGGTAGCCCGCGTCGGTGAGGCGCGAGATCGCGAACGCCATCGTCGGGTCCGGGTTGTGCGCGTCGTGGACGACGATGTCCGCGGCGTCCACCTCGGCCGTGGCGACGACCGTGACCCCACCCGTCGCCTGGTCCCGGACCAGCGCCCTGGACCCGCGGCCGTCCTCGGACGGTGCGCCGAAGGTCACGGGCTCGCCGTGCACCAGCGGGATGATCGCGTCGGCCTTGGTGTCGGGCGACTTGATCGCGTCGAAGGCGCCGTCGTTGAAGATCGGGCAGTTCTGGTAGATCTCGACGAGCGAGGTGCCGCGGTGGGCGGCCGCCGCGGCGAGGACCTGGGTGAGGTGCTTGCGGTCGGAGTCGATGGTGCGCGCGACGAACGACGCCTCGGCGCCGAGCGCGAGCGAGACGGGGTTGAACGGGTGGTCCAGCGAGCCCATCGGGGTCGACTTGGTGACCTTGCCGGTCTCGGAGGTGGGGGAGTACTGGCCCTTGGTGAGCCCGTAGATCCGGTTGTTGAACAGCAGGATCGTCATGTTGACGTTGCGGCGCAGCGCGTGGATGAGGTGGTTGCCGCCGATCGAGAGGGCGTCGCCGTCACCGGTGACCACCCAGACCGACAGGTCCTCGCGCGCGGTCGCGATGCCGGTCGCGATCGACGGCGCGCGTCCGTGGATGGAGTGCATGCCGTAGGTGTCGAGGTAGTACGGGAAGCGCGACGAGCAGCCGATGCCGGAGACGAAGACGATGTTCTCGCGGCGCAGGCCGAGGTCGGGCAGGAAGGACTGCACGGCCTTGAGCACGGCGTAGTCGCCGCACCCGGGGCACCAGCGGACCTCCTGGTCGGAGGTGAAGTCCTTGCCGGTCTGCGGACCGTCGGCCGCGGCGTCGTGGGCCGGCACCAGCTCGGTGCCCGAGCGCAGGCCCGGCAGGCCGAGGTCGGTGAGGGGTGAGGTGCTCATCAGATGTGCTCCTTCTGGGTGGGCTCGCCCCAGACGCCGAGCTCGACGTCGATGCCCTCGGCCTGGCCGACCAGCTCGCCGATCGCGTGGGCGAGCTCGGTGGCCTTGAGGGGGAGACCGCGTACGTGGTTGTAGCCGACCGCGTCGACGAGGTATTTCGCGCGCAGCAGCAGGGAGAGCTGCCCGAGGTTCATCTCGGGCACGAGGACCTTGTCGTAGCCCTTGAGGACCTCGCCGAGGTTGCTCGGGAAAGGGTTGAGGTGGCGCAGGTGGGCCTGGGCGACGTGGTAGCCGGCCTTGCGGACCCGGCGCACGCCCGCGCCGATGGGGCCGTAGGTCGAGCCCCAGCCCAGGACGAGCACCTTGGCCTCGCCGGACGGGTCGTCGACCTCCACGAGCGGGATCGAGTCGGCGATCCGGTCGACCTTGGCCTGGCGGGTGCGGACCATGAAGTCGTGGTTGGCCGGGTCGTAGGAGATGTTGCCGTGCCCGTCGCCCTTCTCGAGGCCGCCGATGCGGTGCTCGAGGCCGGGGGTGCCGGGGATCGCCCACGGCCGGGCGAGCGTCTGCTCGTCGCGGAGGTAGGGCCAGAACTCGGCGTCCTCGCCCGAGCCGTGGTTCTTCTCGGTGGCGAAGTCGGGGTCGATGACCGGCAGCTCGTCGACGGTCGGGACCCGCCAGGGCTCGGAGCCATTGGCGAGGTAGCCGTCGGACAGCAGCAGGACGGGCGTGCGGTAGGTGACGGCGATCCGGGTCGCCTCGACCGCCGCGGCGAAGCAGTCGCCGGGGGACTGGGGCGCGATGACCGGCACCGGCGCCTCGCCGTTGCGGCCGAACATCGCCTGTAGCAGGTCGGCCTGCTCGGTCTTGGTCGGCAGCCCGGTCGACGGGCCGCCGCGCTGGACGTCGACGACGACGAGCGGGAGCTCGGTCATCACGGCGAGGCCGATGGCCTCGGACTTCAGCGCCACACCCGGGCCCGAGGTCGAGGTGACCCCGAGGTGCCCGGCGTACGACGCGCCGATCGCGGCACCCACGCCGGCGATCTCGTCCTCGGCCTGGAACGTCGTGACGCCGAACGACTTGTGCTTGCTCAGCTCGTGGAGGATGTCGGAGGCCGGGGTGATCGGGTAGGTGCCGAGGAAGACGGGAAGGCCCGACTGGACGCCGCCGGCGACGAGGCCGTACGCCAGCGCGAGGTTGCCGGTGATGTTGCGGTAGGTGCCGGGCGGCAGGACCGCGGGCTTGATCTCGTACTGCACCGCGAACGCCTCGGTGGTCTCGCCGAAGTTCCAGCCGGCCTTGAACGCCGTGATGTTGGCGTCGCGGATGTCGGGCACCTTGGCGAAGCGCTTGGCCAGGAAGGTCGTCGTCGGGTCGGTCGGGCGGCCGTACATCCACGACAGCAGTCCGAGGGCGAACATGTTCTTCGCGCGCGAGGCGTCCTTGCGCGAGAGCCCGAACTCCTTCACCGACTCCACCGTCATGCCGGTGAGGTCGACGGTGTGGACGGCGTACTCCGCGAGGGCGTCGCCCTCGAGCGGGTTGTCCTTGTAGCCGGCCTTGGTGAGGTTGCGTGCGGTGAAGTCGTGGGTGTCGACGATGATCGTCGCGCCCTTGTGGAGGTCGCCGAGGTTGGCGCGCAGCGCTGCGGGGTTCATCGCGACCAGCACGTCGGGGGCGTCACCCGCGGTGAGGATGTCGTGGTCGGCGAAGTGCACCTGGAACGACGAGACCCCGGGGAGCGTGCCCTGGGGGGCCCGGATCTCGGCCGGGAAGTTGGGCAGGGTGACCAGGTCGTTGCCGAAGGCCGCCGTCTCCTGGGTGAACCTGTCGCCCGTGAGCTGCATGCCGTCGCCGGAGTCGCCGGCGAACCGGATGATCACTCGGTCGAGCTGCTTGACCTCTTTCTGGGGTGCTACCACAAGCGTTGACTCTATCCGCCGATCCCTCGCCGTCCGGCGCTGCCTTGCCCTGTGGGACGGCCCTCGGGCGCACCGCGTGACGGACCTCACGTCCACCGGGTCCGGGGTCGACCGGGCGCTCAACCGTAGCGACGTTCCACGATGCGAGACGCTCGGCCGACGCGTTCCCGGCTGGGTGCGCAGAGGTGACGTCGCGGGTGACCTGCCCTTTTGTTAGTTCACCGTACGAACCACGCGACGGTAGTTAGTAAAGAGATCTAACGAACCCCTTGTGACGTGGCTCACGCCCTCCCTAGGTTCGGAGCAACGGGCGCACCGCGCCCCCATCCACTCGGGAGGATCCATGTTGTCCACGCACGTCCCCAGGCCGGGGCTCCGACGAACCGTCGGCCTGCTGGCCACGACCGCGCTGACCGCGGTGCTGCTGCCCTTCGCGATGGCCGGACCGGCCTCGACCCAGGCGCCCGCGCCTGCGGCTGCCGCCGCCTGCTCCGACCCGGCCTGGAGCTCGTCGGCGGTCTACACCGCCGGCAACCTCGTCACGCACGGTGGCCACACCTGGCGGGCGAAGTGGTGGACGCAGGGCGAGACCCCCGGCACCACGGGGGAGTGGGGCGTGTGGGCCGACCAGGGCGCGTGCGGCGGCACCACCGACCCGACCGACCCGACGGACCCGACCGACCCGCCCGACCCGACGGACCCGACCGACCCGCCCGACCCGACGCAGCCCCCGGACCCGGCCGGCAAGAAGGTGATCGGCTACTTCACCAACTGGGGGACCTACGCCCGCAACTTCCACGCCAAGGACCTCGACACCTCGGGCTCGGCCGACAAGCTGACCCACATCCTCTACGCCTTCGGCAACGTGCAGAACGGCCGGTGCACCATCGGTGACTCCTACGCCGACCACGAGAAGGCCTACACCGCCGCCCAGAGCGTCGACGGCGTCGCCGACACCTGGGACCAGCAGCTGCGCGGCAACTTCAACCAGCTCCGCAAGCTCAAGGCCAAGCACCCGCACCTCAAGATCCTGTGGTCGTTCGGCGGCTGGACCTGGTCCGGCGGCTTCGGCCAGGCGGCGCAGAACCCGGCGGCCTTCGCCTCGTCGTGCCACGACCTGGTCGAGGACCCGCGATGGGCGGACGTCTTCGACGGCATCGACATCGACTGGGAGTACCCCAACGCCTGCGGCCTGTCGTGCGACTCCAGCGGCACGCAGGCGTTCCCCCGACTGATGCAGGCCTTGCGCAGCGAGTTCGGCAGCGACCTCGTCACCGCCGCCATCACGGCGGACGGCACCAGCGGCGGCAAGATCGAGGCGGGCGGCTACGGCGACGCCGCGCAGTACGTCGACTGGTACATGCCGATGACCTACGACTACTTCGGCGCCTTCGCCGCCCAGGGACCGACCGCCCCGCACTCGCCGCTGACCTCCTATCCCGGCATCCCCACGCAGGGCTTCGACTCGAGCACCGCGATCGCCAAGCTGCGCTCCCTGGGCATCCCCACCTCCAAGCTGCTGCTCGGCATCGGCTTCTACGGCCGCGGCTGGTCGGGCGTCAGCCAGGACGCGCCGGGCGGCTCGGCCACCGGTCCCGCGCCCGGGACGTACGAGCAGGGCATCGAGGACTACGAGGTGCTCAAGCAGCGCTGCCCCGCGACCGGCACGGTCGGCGGCACGGCGTACGCGAAGTGCGGTGACCAGTGGTGGAGCTACGACACGCCGCAGACGATCACGTCGAAGATGGCCTACGCCAAGGAGCAGGGACTGGCCGGCGCCTTCTTCTGGGAGCTGTCCGGCGACACCTCGAACGGCGAGCTGATCACCGCCGTGAGCAACGGGCTCGGCTGACCCGGCCCACCGCAGCTGCGCCGCTCGGGACGGCGTACGACGGGCCGGAGGTGCACGGCGCCTCCGGCCCGTTCAGCGCGCCCGCACAGCGTGGGGAGGGGTGCGTGAGCCACGACACGCGCCCATGGATCGGTCAATGTCATCGGCGTCAATAAAGTCATGTATGTTTCTCGACATTGCTCACCGATCAAGAAAGTCGAGTACCCCCCATGCAGATCCGTTCACGTGCCGCTCTCGCGGCAGCTCTGGTAGGAGCGCTGGCCCTGTCCGCCTGCGCGCCTGGCGCCTCCGGGGGCGACAGCGACGACGACGCCAAGACCATCCACATCGTCGGCTTCGCCGTCCCTGAGGCGGCCAACAAGAACATCGCCTCCGAGTTCGTCAAGACGCCCGAGGGCGAGGGCGTCGAGTTCCAGACCTCCTACGGACCGTCCGGCGACCAGAGCCGCGCGGTCGCCGCCGGCCTCAAGGCCGACTACGTCCACTTCTCCGTCCCGACCGACGTGACCCGACTGGTCGACGAGGGTCTCGTGGACGAGGGCTGGGACCAGGGCGAGAACAAGGGTGTCGTGTCCCGCTCGGTGGTCGTGTTCGGCGTCCGCGACGGCAACCCCAAGAACATCAAGACGTGGGCCGACCTGGTGAAGCCCGGCGTCGAGATCGTCACCCCCAACCCGGCCTCGTCCGGCGCGGCCCGCTGGAACGCGCTCGCCGCCTACGGCCAGGTCATCAGCGACGGTGGCACCGACAAGGAGGCCACCGAGTACGTCGACAAGTTCTTCAAGAACGTCGTCTCCCTCCCGGGCAGCGGCCGTGACGCCACCACCGCGTTCCTCGGCGGCACGGGCGACGTGCTGATGGCGTACGAGAACGAGGCCATCCTCGCCGCGCAGAACGACGAGGGCTTCGAGTACGTCCTGCCGGACACCACGCTGCTGATCGAGAACGCCGGCGCCGTCCTCAAGGACGCTTCCGAGCCCTCGCAGGCCTGGCTCGACTTCGTCCTCGGCGACGAGGGCCAGAAGCAGTTCGCCCTGACCGGCTTCCGCCCGATCCGCGACGACGTCGACTACGGCGGCACCGTCGAGGGCGCTGCCGACCCGAGCAACCCCTTCCCCGAGGTGAAGACGCTGCTCACGGTCGACAACGACTTCGGCGGCTGGGACGAGGTGTCGACGAAGTTCTTCGACGAGGAGAACGGCATCATCTTCGCCGCCATCCTCGGTGCCGGTCTCTCCCTCGAGTGATCGACCTGCATGACCTCCACTGAGATTGCCGCGGTCCGACCGGCGAGGACTCCTCGCCGGTCGGGCCCGCGGTCCACGTTGACGCGTTCGTCGGGGCTCGGGCTCGGCATCGCCATGATCTGGTTCAGCGCGCTGGTCCTGATCCCCCTGATGGCCGTGGTCGTCACGGCCATCGACGGCGGCTGGGACGTCTTCTGGTCGACCGTCACCAACGGCCAGACGGCCGCCGCCATCAAGCTCACCGTGTTCACCGCCCTCGGCGTCACCGTCGTGAACGTCTTCATGGGCACCCTCATCGCCTGGGTGCTGGTGCGCGACAGGTTCTGGGGCAAGTCGGTGCTCGAGGTGATGATCGACATCCCGTTCGCGCTGCCGACGATCGTCGCCGGCCTGGTGCTGCTCTCGCTCTACGGCAACGACAGCCCCGTCGGCATCGACATCGCCAACCAGCGGCCGGCGGTCTTCCTGGCCTTCCTCTTCGTCACGCTGCCGTTCGTGGTCCGCATGGTCCAGCCGGTGCTCGAGGAGCTCGACCGCGACGTCGAGGAGGCGGCGGCCTCGCTCGGCGCGAGCCGTTTCACGACGTTCCGCCGGATCGTCCTTCCGAGCCTGGCCCCGGCCATCACCGCCGGAGCGGCCCTGTCCTTCGCCCGCGGCGTCAGCGAGTACGGCTCGCTCGTGCTGCTCTCGGGCAACCTCCCCTTCAAGACCGAGGTCACCTCCGTGCGCATCCTCAGCAGCATCGAGAACGACAACGTCCCGGCGGCGGCCGCCGTCGCCACGGTGCTGCTGGTCATCTCGCTCGCGGTCATCGTGCTCCTCAACGTCATCCAGAGGCGGGTGGCTGCACGTGGCTGACACCCTGGTCCACGCGGACGCCGCGCCGGCACCGGTCGAGGAGCGACGCCGTCCACCGCGCGTCCGCAAGACCCCCACCACCTACGTCCTGCGCCTGGTCGCGGCGGCGTACCTGTTCTTCCTCGTCGCCTGGCCGGTCTCGCTGGTCGTCACCAACACCTTCGACGACGGCTTCTCCTCGATCCAGGCGCTCTTCGAGGACCCCGACATGGTCGTCGCGCTGCAGCTCAGTGCGTACGTCGCGGTGTGGTCGGTGGTCATCAACACGCTGTTCGGCGTGGGCATCTCCCTGCTGCTGGTGCGCAAGGAGTTCCCCGGCAAGCGGGTGCTCAACGCCCTGCTCGACATCCCGCTGTCGGTCTCGCCCATCGTCGTGGGCCTCGCGCTCGTGCTGGTCTACGGCGGCCGCAACGGCTGGTTCGGGCCGTTCCTCCTGGACCTGGGCTTCCAGGTCATCTTCTCGACACCCGGCATCATCATGGCGACCACCTTCGTGGCGCTGCCACTGATGATCCGCGAGATCGTGCCCGTGCTCGAGGAGATCGGCATCGAGCAGGAGCAGGCCGCGGAGAGCCTGGGCGCCAACGGGCTCCAGCGCTTCTGGCGGATCACGCTGCCGTCGATCAAGTGGGGCATCGTCTACGGCGTCGTGCTGACCCTCGCCCGCTCGCTCGGCGAGTTCGGCGCGGTCAAGGTCGTCTCAGGCAACGTCCTGGGACAGACGCGCACGGCCACGCTCGCCGTCGAGGAGAAGTACCTCAACTTCGACCAGCAGGGCGCCTACGCGACCGCCTTCCTGCTCGCGATGGTGTCCGTCGCCTGCATCGTCGTCGTCGCCATCATCCGACCCAAGAACCACGCCTGACCGGCACCTGTGAAAGGGCAGTACCCATGAGCATCGAAGTGAAGGGCCTGAACAAGAAGTTCGGCGACTTCGTGGCGCTGGACGACGTCAACGTGACGATCCCGACCGGCCAGCTGACCGCCCTCCTCGGGCCCAGCGGCGGCGGCAAGTCCACCCTGCTGCGGATCATCGCCGGCCTGGAGAAGGCCGACACCGGGTCGGTCACCATCGAGGGCAACGAGGCGACCCACCTGCCGGCCCAGAAGCGCAACGTCGGCTTCGTGTTCCAGCACTACGCGGTCTTCAAGCACATGACCGTCGCCAAGAACGTCGCCTTCGGCCTCGAGATCCGCAAGCGTCCCAAGGACGAGATCGAGCACCGCGTGCAGGAGCTGCTCAAGCTCGTGCACCTCTCGCAGTTCTCCCACCGGCTGCCGTCGCAGCTCTCCGGCGGCCAGCGCCAGCGCATGGCGCTCGCCCGGGCGCTGGCCGTCGAGCCGTCGGTGCTGCTGCTCGACGAGCCGTTCGGCGCGCTCGACGCCAAGGTCCGCAAGGAGCTGCGCGACTGGCTGCGCCGGCTGCACGACGACGTGCACGTCACGACCGTCTTCGTGACCCACGACCAGGAGGAGGCCCTCGAGGTCGCCGACGAGATCGTGGTCATCAACGAGGGCCGCGTCGAGCAGGTCGGCACCCCCGACCAGCTCTACGACGAGCCTGCCAACGACTTCGTGATGTCGTTCCTCGGCGAGGTGACCCACCTCGGCGGCGTCTCGCTGCGACCGCACGACATCGAGCTCGAGACGAGCCCGATGCTCGCGGGAGCGGTCGAGGGCACCGTCTCGCGCCTCGTACGGATCGGGTTCGAGGTACGCCTGCACGTCCTGACCGTGGACGGCGACGAGGTGTCGGTGGTGGTCACCCGGGCCCACGCGCGCTCGCTCCAGCTCCAGGAGGGCAGCACGGTGTGGCTGACGCCGGCAGCCGGCGCGACGGTGGTGCCGCGGATGGCGACGGCCGTCTGACGTCCCTCCCTGGGGAGGGTGTGGCCGGCGTTGTGCCCACGCGGCGCGACGCCGGCCACTAGCGTTCTCTCGTGGACACGACGACCCGGGACGCACTGTGGTCGGCGGTGGAGGCCTTCGACACCGAGGCCGCCGAGGTCGCCATCGCCAGGCTCCTGTGGGACGTGCCCCTCTCCGGGGCGGTCGTCGGCGTCGTGCTGCCGTTCCTCGAGGAGGTCGGGGACCGCTGGGAGGCGGGCACCCTGTCGGTCGCCCACGAGCACTTCGTGAGCGAGATGCTGCGCCGCAAGCTCACCGCGCTCGCCGCCGCGCCGCCGCGCCCGGTCCTCGAGGACGCCGCCCTCGCGGCACCCGTCGTCCTGCTGGCCTGCCCGCCCGGGGAACGGCACGACATGGTGCTGCTCTGCGTCGCGCTGATGCTGCGCGAGCGCGGCGTGCGCGCGCGGTTCCTGGGCGCCGACACCCCGATGCCCGCGATCCTCGCGGCCACCCGCGCCAGCGGGGCCGACGCTGTCGTGCTCGCCGCCACCCGTCCGACCATGTTCACCGCGAACGCATCCGCCCTGCGTCGGCTCGCCGCCGACGTGCCGGTGTACGTCGCCGGCCGCGGGGCCGACGACGACACCGTCGCCGAGATCGGGGCCCGGTCGCTGCCGGCCGACCCGAGCCGCGCCGTCGTCGTGCTGGTCGGCGCCCTCGCGGAGCTCAGCGGTAGTTGGTGAACTGCACCGCGAAGTCGTAGTCCTGCGACTTCACCAGCTGCTGGACGGCCTGGAGGTCGTCGCGCTTCTTGGACGAGACCCGCAGCTCCTCGCCCTGCACCTGCGCCTTGACGCCCTTGGGGCCCTCGTCGCGGATCAGCTTGGAGATCTTCTTGGCGTCCTCGGAGGTGATGCCCTCCTTGAGCGTGATGTCGATCTTGGAGACCTGTCCGGACTGGCGCGGCTCGGACGCGTCGAGGATCTTCAGGCTCTGGTCGCGCTTGATGAGCTTGTCCTGGAAGACGCTGAGCACGGCGCTCGCCCGGTCGTCGGCGGACGCGGTGATCTCGATCGCCTTCTCGCCCTTCCACTCGATGCTGGCGCCGGTGCCCTTGAAGTCGAAGCGCGTGGCGATCTCGCGGGCCGCTTGGCTGAGCGCGTTGTCGACCTCCTGGCGGTCCAGCTTGCTCACGATGTCGAAGCTCGAGTCGGCCATGGTTGTTGCCTCTCCTTGGGGGGCTCGGGGGGCTCCTGCAGCGTGCCCCGGCGATTCGTGGTGACGTGCGTGCCTTGCTATTGTTCCGCACGGCCCGGCAGGTTGCCCGAGCGGCCAAAGGGAGCTGACTGTAAATCAGCCGGCATTGCCTACAGAGGTTCGAATCCTCTACCTGCCACTGGACGTCGTCCAGTCGCGAGACCCCCGTCGACAGGCGGGGGTCTCGTGCATTTGACTCACCCCATGAGCGCCGAGACCTTCCCCAACGACGCGTGGCTCGACGCCGAGTGCCGCCGCCTGATCGAGTTCGGCCGGCACGTCGTGCACCCGCTCGGTGGGGCCGCGTGGCTCGACGACCGGGGTACGCCCGACCTCGCGCGTCCGGTGCACACCTGGATCACCAGCCGGATGGTGCACGTGCACGGGCTGGGCGCGCTGCTCGGCGTCGAGGGAGCGGCCGAGGTCGCGGAGGGAACGCTCGCAGGGCTGCGCACGACGCTGCGCGACGACGAGCACGGAGGCTGGTTCGAGGCGGTCGGCCGCGACGGCGTGGCGACCTCGGCCGTGAAGTCCTGCTACGCCCACGCCTTCGTGATGCTCGCCGGGTCCACCGGCGTGGTGGCGGGCGTCCCCGGCGCGGAGGACGTCCTCGCCGACGCGACGCGGGTCTTCGAGCGCCACTTCTGGGACGAGGACCGCGGCCGGGTCGTCGACGAGTGGGACCGTGGCTGGTCCGAGCCCGCGCCCTACCGCGGGCTCAACTCCACGATGCACTCCCTGGAGGCGATGCTCGCCGTCGGCGACGTCACGGGTGACCCGGTCTGGCACCAGCGCGCGGCCCGGCTGGCCGGCCTCGTCGTCGACCTCGCCGGCGCCCACGACGGGCGGCTGCCCGAGCACTTCGGCCCGGACTGGTCGGTGGACCTCGAGCTCAACCGCGACCGGCCCGACGACCCGTTCAAGCCCTACGGCGCGACCGTCGGGCACGGCCTGGAGTGGTCACGCCTGCTGCTCCACCTCGAGGCGACCCTGGGCGGGGCGGCTCCCGCGGGGCTGCTGGAGACGTCGCGGCTGCTCTTCGAGCGGGCCGTCGCGGACGGTTGGCACGTCGACGGGTCGCCCGGCTTCGTCTACACCACCGACTGGTCGGGTCGCCCGGTCGTGCGTGCCCGCATGCACTGGGTCGCCGCCGAGGCCATCGCGGCTGCCGCCGCGCTGCACCGGCGGACCGGCGAGGAGGGGTACGCGCAGTGCCACGGCAGCTGGTGGGCGTACGCCGCCGAGCACCTCCTCGACCTCGAGCAGGGCTCGTGGCACCACGAGCTCGATCCGGACAACCGCCCGCACGCGAGCGTCTGGCCGGGCAAGCCGGACCTCTACCACGCGGTGCAGGCGACCCTCCTCCCACGCCTTCCGCTCACCCCGAGCCTCGCCAGCGCGGTGGCGGTGTCGGACGCGCTGCGCTCACCGGCATGATGGGGGCATGACGGACGCGCAGCCCCGGGTGCTCGTCGTCGGCGAGGCGCTCGTCGACGTCGTCCCCGACCGTGACGGCACCCCGCGCGACCTGCCCGGGGGCAGCCCGGCCAACGTCGCCATCGCACTCGGCCGCCTGGGCCGCGACGTACGCCTGGTGACCCTGCTGGGAGACGACGACCGCGGCGCGCTGGTCCGCGCGTGGCTCGAGGCGAGCGGCGTGGCCGTGCTCGCCCAGCGGACCGGCAGCGGGCGTACGTCCAGCGCCGTCGTCACCCTCGACGACGCGGGCGCGGCGTCCTACGCCTTCGACCTCGACTGGGACCTGCCGGCCGTCCCGGACGAGGAGTGCGACGTCCTGCACGTCGGCTCGATCGCGACGGTCCTCGAGCCGGGCGCCGACGCCGTGCTGCAGGCCTTCCGGACGCACCGCGGCCGGGCGCTGCTCTCGCTCGACCCCAACGCGCGCCCGGCGATCACGCCCGACCGCGCCGGCCCGGTCGCCCGCGTCGAGGAGCTCGTCGGCCTGGCCGACGTGGTCAAGGTCAGCGACGAGGACCTCCACTGGCTGCACCCCGACGACGACCCGGTCGCCACCGCGACCCGATGGGCCGGCCGCGGCCCCGGCCTCGTCGTGGTGACCCGCGGCGCCGACGGCGCGGTCGCCGTGCGCCCCGACGGCACGGTCCTCGAGGTGCCGGGCGTGCCGGTGGCCGTGGCCGACACGGTCGGCGCCGGCGACACGTTCAGCGGCGTGCTCGTCGACGCGCTGCTCGGCCTCGGCGTCGGCGGTGCCGGGGCCGGCGACGCCCTGCGCGCGCTGAGCGACCGCGACGTCCTCGACGCCGTCTCCACCGCCGCGATCGGCGCCGCCATCAACGTCTCCCGCCCGGGCGCCGACCCGCCGACGCGCGCCGAGCTGCGCGCCGCGCTGGGCGGTCCCGCGGCGGGCGCGGAGTGACGACGCAGCAGATCCACGACATCGGCAGGCGGCGCGCCTGGGTCATCTGGCTGGTCGCCCTCGCGGTCTACGTCCTCGCGGTCTTCCACCGCAGCTCGCTCGGGGTCGCGGGCATCATCGCGTCGGAGCGCTTCGACATCAGCGCGACGAGCCTGGCGACGTTCACCGTCCTGCAGCTGGTGGTGTACGCCGGGATGCAGGTCCCGGTCGGCGTGCTGCTCGACCGCTACGGCTCGCGCGCCATGCTGCTCGTCGGGCTCGTCCTGATGACGGCCGGCCAGCTCGGCTTCGCCTTCTCCTCGTCCTTCGCCGGCGCGGTCGCGGCGCGCGCGGTGGTCGGTGCCGGCGACGCGATGGTGTTCGTGAGCGTCATCCGACTGGTGACGGTGTGGTTCCTCGTCCGGCAGGCGCCGATGGTCACCCAGGTCACCGGGCTCGCCGGGCAGCTCGGGGCGATCGCGGCGGCCGGCCCGCTGTCGTACCTCCTCCACGCGCTCGGCTGGACCCGCGCCTTCGCACTGACCTCCAGCGTCGGGATCGTGCTGCTGGTCGGCGTGCTCGCCTTCGTCAAGGACTCGCCCTACCGCACCGACGACGTGGTAGCGATCAAGCTGCGCGCGCTCGCGCAGTCGGTGCGGACCGTGTGGGGCAACCCGGGGACCCGGCTGGGCATGTGGTCGCACTTCGTGTCGCAGTTCTCGGCCACGGTGTTCGCGCTGCTGTGGGGCTACCCGTTCCTCGTGCAGGGACTGGGGTGGTCGTCCGGCGCCGCCAGCACGCTGCTGATGGCGATGACCGCGTGGACGGTCGTGAGCGGGCTGGTCACCGCCCGGCTCGTCGCCCGGCTGCCCTACTACCGCTCGTGGATCGTGGTCGGCATCGTCGTCGCGATGGTCGTCCCGTGGACGGCGGTGCTGCTGTGGCCGGGTGCCGCACCCACCTGGCTCGTCGTGGTGATGGCGTTCGCGACCGCGAGCGGCGGCCCGGCGGCGATGGTCGGCTTCGACCTCGCGCGCTCCTTCACCCCGCCGCACGAGACCGGACGGGCCAACGGGCTCGTCAACGTCGGCGGCTTCACCGCCTCGCTGCTGACCATGGCGCTCATCGGGGTCGTGCTCGACCTGTCCGCGTCGGGCGGGATGGAGTCGTACACGCTCGGCGACTTCAAGCTCGCGCTGTCGGTGCAGTACGCCTTCTGGGCGTTGGGGATCGTCCAGACGCTCCGCTACCGCCGCCGCGGGCTGGCGCACCTGGCCCGGATGCACCCGGGGTCGGTCGAGCAGATGCGGGCGGGCCAGCCGTTCGTGCACCCGGGCATCGGGACCGAGGGCGTCTGAGCCAGCCCCCGACGTGCGGGAGGGCCCCGACGCGCAGTGCGTCGGGGCCCTCCGTCGTACGACGTGCGCCGGGCGTCAGCCCTTGATGCGCAGCCTCGCGTCGTCCGAGCTCCTCTTGTAGTTGTCGGTGCCGAGGTAGGTCACCTTCACCGTGTACTTGCCGGGCTTCCAGGTGGCCTTGAACGTCACCACGGCACGGCCCTTGCTGAGCCTGACGGTGTCGATCTTCTTGCCGTCCACCTTGACCCGGACCTCACCGCGAGGCGTACCGGCGCGCGACTTCACGACCGTGACGACCTTGACCTGCTCGCCACGCTCCACCGTGACGGGCTTGACCTTCACCTTGGTGCGGGTCTGGTCCTTCTCGTCCGGCGCCGGCGGGTTCGGCGGGTTGGGCGGGGTCGGCGTGGTCGCGTTCTTCTCGCACACCTGGACCTTCACGTTGTCGACGTACCAGCCATCGACGCCGTTGCAGCCGTCACGCCCCATGTCGAAGCGGAACTTCACCGACGCCCCGGCCGGGGCGATCGCGGCGAGATCGATGATCGAGGTGCCCCACGACCCGTTGATCTCGCCACCATCGGTGCCGGTGAACGCCACCTCTCCGCCCATCGGGTTGGTGTTGTCCTCCTCGGCGGTGGCCAGGACCGCACCCGGGCCGTTGAAGACGTAGGCGGAGGCGGGGATCACGGTGAACGGACCACCGTTGACGCTCGCCTTGACGTTGGCACCGTCGTACTCCGCCTCCGTCGCCACGTAGTGGTCGAACGTGAGTCGGGGCGAGGTGCCCGCCGGGACCGTGACGCTCGGGCTGATGAGGCCGTTGCGTCCGGAGATGTCCTCGGCGTCGGCCAGGCAGCTGCCCGTCGTCGGGTCGGCCCCGAAGGCGACGCCGCCGGCGTGACCACCGGGCGCGGACGTGGTGGGCACCCAGTCGATGCCGGTGGCGCCCTCGTCGGCGTAGACGACGTCCTCGTCCTGGGTCCAGCCCGCGAGGCCGTCCTCGAAGTCCTCGCTCCAGGTCACCTTGCTGGTGAACCCGGTGCCGCAGAGCGAGGGGGTGTTCTTGGCGAGCAACGGACCGAAGTTGCACTGGACCGGGTCCTTGGCCAGCTCGACCGCCTGCGAGGCCTTGTCCACCGCGGCGCAGTCGGCCGTGGTGATCGGGTCGGCGAGCTCAGGCGTCGCCTGGCTGCCGCCGGTCGCGCTCTGGCCGAGCGTCACCTCGTTGATGTCCTCGCCCACCAAGTCGGTGCACGACGACGCGAGCGCGTCGGCGAGGTCGGCGAAGTCGGACGAGGGCGTGAGGTACTCGAGCTGGGCCTGCCAGAAGATGTTGGCCGCCTTGTCGAGGCCGATCGCGGGGACCGTCACGCCGTTGTAGGTGCTGCCGTCGACCAGCAGGGCGTAGGCGTGGTTCACCACGCCGGAGTTGGTGTGCACGCCGCCCGCGTCGGTCGTGTCGCAGTAGTACTCCTCGTCCGAGACCTTGCCCGGGTCGCCGTAGCAGTTCGGGTTCCACATGTCGCGGATGGCGCCGCCGAAGGCCGGGTCGGCCTCGCCGGAGAGCCAGCGGTAGGACTCGTCGGTGTTGGTCGTCGACGCGCTGATGCGGGCCGTGCTCGTGCCGGCGGTCTTGAAGCGGGTGCCGGAGTCACCGTCCACCTGCAGCGCCGGGATGGTGAAGGTCGCACCGGGCATGTCCCACGGGGCGAACTCCGGGTCGCCGCCGAAGATGATGCCCTCGGCGCCCGCGGTGATGGCGTTGCCGGCGACGGCCTCGTAGTAGGCAGCGAGGCTGTCCTCGCCGCAACCGGTGTTGAGGTTCTCGTCGACGAACACCCAGTTGCCGTCGATCGCCGCGGCGTTGGAGAAGGGCGAGCAGCCGTCGGTGGGGACGTCGTCGACCTCGGGGTCCTCGGCGTCGAGGCCCACCACGACCTGCGGCGTCAGCACCTCGCTGGTGAAGGTCGGGCCGCCGGAGGCGGGGACCGCCTCGCACGGACCGGCGACGTTGGCCGGAGCGGTGATCTCGACGGAGATCAGCGGCGGGGACTGGACCGAGCAATCACCCTCGATGCGCTTGGTGTCGGGGGTCTCGTTGTAGCGGTCGTTGAGCATGTCGACCGTCTCGCCCCAGATGTCGGAGTAGGCCTCGTTCATCGCGCCGGACTGCCACTGGTAGATCAGGCCCGAGGTGTACTCGGTGTAGGCGTGACCCCACTCGTGGGCGACGGTGTCGTCGGAGCTGACGCCCGAGCAGTAGTTGGTGCTGACGCCGTTCCAGTTGGCGTTGGGGCACCTGATGGCCGGGTCGTTGTTGACCGTGACCATCTTCGCGCCCTGACCGTCGTAGCTGTCGCGGCCGAAGGTGTTCATGAACATCCAGTAGGTCTCACCGGCCCCGGCCACCTCGGCAGCCTGGTCCTCGTCGAGACCACCGGGGAAGGCGTCGCCCTCCTTCCAGACCAGGTTGGCCGGTGCCAGCTTGCTCTCGTAGAGCTCGCGGCTGAGGTTGTGCGCGATCATCGACCAGCGGTTGATCTTCTTGCCGGTGCGGGCGTCGAGGATGACGGTCTCGCGCACGTCGCTGCGGTTGCTCACCTCGACGACCCAGGCGAGGACGGCGTCGCCCTCGACGCCGCGGGTGGTGCCCATCCGGTAGACCATGAGGTCGTTGGCGACGGCCTCGAGGCCCTTGGCCGAACCGGGGGTGCGCTTGTCGGACGGTGAGGCGCCGACCAGGCGTACGGCGCGCGCGGCGGCGTCCGCCTTGCTCACCCGCGGGGTGGTGTCGAGGTCCAGGCCGGGGACCGCGAAGCCGTTGACGGCGGTCAGGTCGCCCTGGCGGTCGACGTGCGCGCGCAGCTCACCGGCGAACACCGGGACGCCGCGGTAGCTCTGGGCGTACTCCACGGTCCAGCCGCCGCGGGCCTCGCGGACCTCGGTCTGGCGCAGCTCGCCGCGTCGCGCGCCGAAGGCGGTGGCGTACTCGTCGAGGTAGGCGCCGGCCTTGGCCGCGGCCTGCGTCGCGGTGCGGGCGTCGACGGAGGGGAGGAGGTCACCGCTCGCGGTGCGGGCGAAGCCGACGCGTCCGGTGGCGCGCTCCTCCGTGATGCGGATGGTGCCGCGCGCGTCGTCCTTCATGCGCTGGACGATCGAGGGCTCCGCGGACGGAGCGTTGGGCGCTGCGAGCGCCGACGTGGCGGGCAGGGCCGCGAGGCCCGCCCCGATGAGTGCAAGGCCCAGTCCTTGCCTGAGATGCTTCACGATGCTGCAGACCTCCAGACAGAGGGCGCCTCGGACGCCGATGCGCCGAGATCATCCGCGCGCAATGTAGTCCGAACTACCTGCTGTGGGGGAGGGGTGCAGCGACAAGATCTCAGCCGACGCGCCGGTACTTGCGGTGCATCGTCTGTCGTGTCACCCCCAGAAGGGTGCCGATCTCGGCCCAGCTGAAGCCGGAGTGGCGCGCTCGTCGCACCGCCACCTCCTCGCGTCGGGTCAGCTCGCGCTTGGCCTCCCGCACGGCGGCCAGCTCGTGCAGCACGCCGCCGTCGTCGTCGGTGTCTTTCGAGGTCCTCATGGGTGTCAGCATATGCTGACAGCGCAAGGCCTCAGCCGATCTCGCCGTCCCCGTCGGGGTCCAGGTCCCCGGTGGGGTCCTCCGCGGTCGGGTCCTCGAGCAGCTCGCCGCCGACGGGGTGGCCCTGCCACGACACCATCTCCCAGCCGGACTCCATGTCGCCGTCGAGCACGATCAGCGCGGTGTTGTGGAGCGGCTGCGTCGCGGGCGGGGCGTCGGGGTGCGGCGTCATGCGGGTCGACACCCACGTACGCACGGCGGCGCCGTGGCTGACGATCAGCGCGGCGTCGTGGCCGGCGTCGACGATGCGGCGCACGGCCGCGTCGTAGCGGGCGAGGAACTCCTCGCCGGTCTCGCCGCCGGGCATCCGGTGAGCGAGGTCGCCCTCGAGCCAGGTGGCGACGGCCCCGATGTAGCCGGCGACCGAGTCGTGGTCGGACTTCATCTCGAAGTCGCCCGCGTCGATCTCCTCGAGCCCGTCGAGCTGGACCGGGGCGAGCCCCCGGGCCTCCGCGGTGGGCGCCGCGGTCTGGTGGGTACGCACGCGGCTGGAGACGTAGATCGCGTCGAGGTGGTGGTCGGCGATGGCCCTCGCGGCGGCCGCCGCCTGGGCCCGCCCGAGGTCGGTGAGGTCGAGGCCGGGGTGCGCGGTGTCGAGCTCGCCGGAGACGTTGGCGTGGGTCTGGCCGTGGCGCATGAGGAGGAGTCGCAAGGGTGGTCCCGGGTTCAGGTGTTGAAGGGCGAGGTCTTGCTCGAGGCGAGGGCCATGGCCTCCTCGAGGGGGACACCCTCGAGCGCCTCGGCGATCTCGGAGCCGACGTGGGTGACCTCGGTCCCGCGCTCCAGCGGGACGAGGGTGTGCACGAGCCGGTCGTCGTAGGCGTGCACCATCGTGAACGCCTGGCCGGTGTCGACGCCCGACACGAAGCGGTCGACGGGCGCCGGGTCGCTGGTGTAGCAGCTCGCCGACGTCACCGACACGGGCACCCCGGCGAAGGTGGACCAGGTCGAGAGGTGGAGGTGGCCGGCGAGGATCCCGCGCACGTCGGTGCCCGTGATGACGTCGGCCAGCGCCTGCTGGTCGTGCAGCTCGATGAGCTCGGCGGCGCGCAGCATCGGCAGCGGGAGGGGCGGGTGGTGCATGGCGAGCAGGGTGCCGTGCTCGGCCGGCGTCGCGAGCACGTCCGCCAGCCACGCGAGCTGGGCCGGTTCCAGCTCCCCGTGGTGGTGGCCCGGCACGCTGGTGTCGAGCGCGACGATCCGCAGGCCGTCCACGTCGTGCACGCGGTCCTGGAAGCCGGCGTCGTCGGAGTCGAAGAGGCCCCGCGCGAAGGGCGCCCGCTCGTCGTGGTTGCCCATCGTCCACACGACGACGGCACCCATCCCGGCGGCGAACGGCTCGACGATGGACCGCACCAGGGCGTACGCCTCGGGGTCCGCCCGGTCGGCGATGTCCCCGGTGAAGACGAGCGCCTGCGGTGCCGGGCGTACGGCCGCGAGCCGGTCGAGGGCCGCGCGCAGGTTGGCGACGTTGTCCACCGCGCCGAAGTGCAGGGTGTCGTCGCCGAGCAGGTGCGGGTCACTCAGGTGGGCGACGGCGTGGCTGGGTGGGGCGTACTGGCCGAGCTGCTTCACGCGGGCCAGCCTAGGGCCCCCGGGAAGCGTCGGGCCGGTGCCGGCGGGACGTCAGCGGGCGGGCAGGATGCGCCCGGTGACCTCGCCCAGCGAGATGCGCCCGCCTCCGGTGCCCGGGGCGGAGTAGCGCAGGGTCACCTCGTCGCCGTCCTCGAGGAACGTGCGCTCGCGACCACCCGCGACGAACGGCTCCGTGCCGCCCCAGCTGAGCTCGAGGAAGGACCCGCGCTGCCCGGGCTCCGCGCCGGAGACCGTGCCGGAGCCCCACAGGTCGCCGGTGCGCACGCCGGCGCCGTTGACGGTGGTGTGGGCCAGCATCTGGGCGGGCGACCAGTACATCGTGCGGTAGGGCGGTCGGGCCACGACCTCGCCGTCGAGCAGCACCTCGACCTCGATGTCGAGCCCGGCGGGACCCTCGACCCGGAGGTAGTCCAGCACCTCCGGATCCTGTCCGGGCAGGTCCGTCCACGCCGCGTCGAGGGCGGCCAGGGGCGTGACCCAGGCGCTGATCGACGTGGCGAAGGACTTGCCGAGGAACGGCCCGAGGGGGACGTACTCCCAAGCCTGGATGTCGCGCGCGGACCAGTCGTTGAGGCCGACGACGCCGAAGGTGTGCCGCGCGAAGTCGGCGGTCGCGACGCGCTCGCCCATGGCGGACGGGGCGCCGACGACGAAGCCGAGCTCGGCCTCGATGTCGAGTCGCCGGGAGGGACCGAAGGTCGGGAGGTCCTCCGTCGGCGCCTTGCGCTGGCCACTCGGGCGTACGACGTCGGTGCCGGTGACGACCACGGTGCCGGAGCGCCCGTGGTAGCCGACGGGGAGGTGCTTCCAGTTGGGCAGGAGCGGCTCCTGGTCGGGGCGGAAGATCCGCCCGACGTTGGAGGCGTGGTGCTCGGAGGCGTAGAAGTCGACGTAGTCGCCGACGGTGAAGGGCATCAGCATCCGGACCGAGTCGACCGGCGAGAGGGCCGGCTCGACGAGGTCGCGCTCGGTCTCGTCGGTGAGCAGCCCGGTGATCCAGGCGCGCGTCGACTCCCACACGGTCGGGCCGGCCGCCATGAAGGGGTTCAGCGTCGGCTGGTCGTAGAGGGCGTGGGTGTCCACCATGTCGGCGGCCGCCACGATGCTGAGGTCGAGCACGAAGTCGCCGATGCGCACCGCGACGCGCGGGTGCTCGCCGGAGCGCGCGAACACGCCGTAGGGCAGGTGGTCGACGTCGAACCCGGAGCCGGCGGCTCCCTCGACCCAGGTCTGGAGTGGCGTCGGGAGTGTCATGGCGTGTCCACCGCTTCCGTGGTGAGTCCGAGGGAGACGAGGTCGTCGAGGGGCTCGGTCACCGAGCACGAGCCGAACGAGGTGAACCACCTGCGTGCCGCCGACACGTCCGTCGCGGCCAGGGCGGCGCCGTCACGCTGCTCGAGCACGGCGGTCGCGTCGGCGACGCCGGCGCCGTCCCACAGGGCCTGCGTCGCGGCCATCACGTTGAGGAAGCCGTGCGCGCCGCCGCCCTCCGGGTCGTGGCGCACGGCCCGGTGCAGCCCGGCGGTCGCCTTGAAGCGCATCTCGCGGTCGAGCGCCGCGTCGATCCACCCCGCGACGGTCGCCGCGTCGGGGATGAGGTCGTGGTCGACGTGACCGAGCCGGAGCTTGAGCCGGTGGTCGCACGCCGCGACCTCGTCGGCCGCGGCCAGCCACGACGCGGTCGGCGGGCCGGGGACCTCGACGTAGACCGGGACCTCGATGCCGGCGTCGCGGGCGGCCGCGTCGATCCGGCGGACGTTGCCGACCGGGTCGTCGACGTCGCGCACGGCGACCTCCAGCGCGGCGATCGACAGCCCGAGCCGGTCGGCGAGGCCGAACGGCCCGGCCAGCTGGCCGGCGCCCCCGGTCAGGACCACGGACAGCGGGGCGTCGAACCCGCGCACCAGCGGCAGGTCGGTGTCGCGCAGGACGAAGCTGCCCACCAGGTCGGCGTGCCACTCCCGGGTGCGCGCGGCGTACGCGGCGGTCGCCTCGGGCAGCGGAGCGTCGCCGGGCGGGAAGATCGCGGCGTCGTCGACGAGGCCGCGCCACTGCTCAGGCCAGCGACGCGACCGCGGGTCGAGATCGAGGGATGTGTCGGGGGAGGCCACGGGTCTACTCTAGCCACCAGATAGCGGACACTTCCGTCCGATAGTCGGATGATGGGAACCTCGTCATGGCCTACTACCGAGCCCTCGGTCGGCTGCCCCGGCAGCGCCACACCCAGCTGCGCGACGACGACGGACACCTGTTCCGCGAGGAGCTCATGGGCGAGGAGGGCTTCTCCTCCGACTCCTCGCTGCTCTACCGCCGCGGTGTGCCGAGCGCGATCACCGACAGCCAGGTGTGGGAGCTGCCCGACCAGTCGCGTACGCCCAACCACCCGCTGAAGCCGCGCCACCTCAGGCTCCACGACCTCGACACCGGGGCCTGCCCGGTGGAGGGGCGCCGGCTCGTGCTCGGCAACAACGACGTCCGGATCGCCTACGTCGTCACCGGCACGGACCCCTCCCCGCTCTACCGCAACGCCATCGGCGACGAGTGCGTCTTCGTCGAGACGGGCAGCGGCGTGGTCGAGACGGTGTTCGGCGTCGTGCCCTACCGCGCCGGCGACTACGTCGTCGTCCCGCGCGCCACCGACCACCGCTGGGTGCCGGCCGAGGCGTCGCGGCTCTACGCCATCGAGGCCAACAGCCACATCCACCCGCCCAAGCGCTACCTCTCGAAGTACGGCCAGCTGCTCGAGCACGCGCCCTACTGCGAGCGCGACCTGCACGGCCCGGACGAGACCTTCGAGGTCGAGGGGACCGACGTCGAGGTGCTGGTCAAGCACCGGACGTCCGCCGGGATCGTCGGCACCCGGCTGACGTACGCCACGCACCCGTTCGACGTGGTCGGCTGGGATGGCTGCCTCTACCCCTACACCTTCAACATCGAGGACTACATGCCGATCACGGGCAAGGTCCACCAGCCGCCGCCGGTGCACCAGGTGTTCGAGGGCTGGAATTTCGTGGTCTGCAACTTCCTGCCGCGCAAGGTCGACTACCACGAGCTCGCGATCCCGGTGCCCTACTACCACTCCAACGTCGACTCCGACGAGGTCATGTTCTACGTCGGCGGCGACTACGAGGCGCGCAAGGGCTCGGGCATCGGCATCGGCTCGATCAGCCTGCACCCCGGCGGGCACGCCCACGGGCCGCAGCCCAGCGCGATCGAGGCCAGCCTCGGCGTGCAGTACTTCGAGGAGTCCGCGGTCATGGTCGACACGTTCGCCCCGCTCGAGCTCGGCGAGGGCGGGCGTGCGGTCGAGGACCCGGCGTACGCCTGGACCTGGGCCGGCCGCGGGCCTGCCGCCTCCGGCGGGTCCACCGACGACGGCGGGCCGGCGGTCTACAGCAACAGCTGAGAGCGGGACACTCCTTCGGGTGGTCCGTAGCGTGGTCGCATGACCGCCTCCGACCGGGCCTCCGACCGTCCGTGCGTGTTCCTGCTCTTCGGCGCGCGAGGTGACCTCGCCGCGCGCAAGCTCTTCCCCGGGCTCTACCGGCTGTCCGCCGCGGGGCGGCTCCCGCAGGACTGGGCCGTCATCGGCAGCGGCCGCCACTCGCCGGGCTCCGACGACGACTTCCGCGCGGAGGTGCTCGACGGGCTCCGCGACAGCGTCGACGACCTCGACGACGACGTCGCGCGCGACCTGCTCGACCGGCTGTCGTTCGTGACCTCCGACGCCGAGGACGGCGTGGACCTCGCCGCCCGCGTGCGCGAGGTCGAGGAGGGCCTGGGCGGCGACGTGCTGCGCGTGGTCTACCTCTCGGTGCCGCCGACGGCGATGTCGGGGATGGTGGGGATGCTCGGTCGCGAGGGGCTCGACGAGCGCGCCCGGCTCGTGATCGAGAAGCCGTTCGGTCTCGACCTGGAGTCCTTCGGCGAGCTCGACCGGGACGTGCACGAGGTCTTCGACGAGGAGCAGGTCTTCCGCATCGACCACTTCCTCGGCAAGGAGGCGGTGCAGAACCTCCTCGCCCTGCGCTTCGCCAACGCGCTCTTCGAGCCCGCGTGGGACCGGAACAGCATCGCCTCGGTGCAGGTCGACGTGCCCGAGACGCTGGCGATGGAGGGCCGCGGCTCCTTCTACGAGTCGACCGGCGCGCTGCGCGACATGGTCTCCACCCACCTGTTCCAGATCCTCGGCGCCGTCGCGATCGAGGACCCGGGGGAGTGGTCCGCCGACGCCGTCCGGCGGGCCCGCGCCGCCGTGTTCGAGGACGTACGCCCCCTCGACCCCGCGCGGGTCGTCCTGGGCCAGTACGACGGCTACCGCGACGAGGAGGACGTCGACGAGGACTCGACGGTCGAGACCTTCGTGGCCCTCGAGGCCTGGGTGGACAACGACCGGTGGCGCGACGTCCCGTTCCACCTGCGCACCGGCAAGGCGATGGCCGAGACCCGGCGCACGGTCACCCTGCGCTTCCGCGAGCCGGAGTCGGCCGTGTTCGGCGACCACCTCGCCCCCGACGAGCTCGTCCTCGAGCTGACCGACGAGGCGCAGGTGCGCGTCGACCTGCTCGGCAAGCGCCCCGGCCCCGAGATGGAGCTCGCCCCGGCCACGATGCACCTCGACCTCGCCGAGGAGCTCCCCGACGCCGAGCCCCTCGAGGCCTACGAGCGCCTCCTGCTCGACGTGCTCGAGGGCGACCACACGCTCTTCGCCCACGCCGACGAGACCCGCCGGCTGTGGGAGGTGTGCCAGCCGGTCCTCGACGACCGGCCCGAGCCCGAACCGTACGACTCCGGCTCCTGGGGCCCCGCGGCGGCCCTCGACCTGCCCGAGGGCGGCTGGCGGCTGGGTCGGCACGGGCAGTGACGGGCACGCCCGACCAGCTCGCGATCGCCGACCACGGGCTGGTCGGCGACCTGCGCACCGCAGCCCTCGTCGGCACCGACGGCACGATCGACTGGTTCTGCCCGGGGCGCTTCGACGCGCCCAGCGTCTTCGCCGCGATCCTCGACCCCGGCGCCGGGTCGTGGCGGATCGGCCCGGACGACCCCGACGCGCGCAGCCAGCAGTACTACCACCCCGAGACCAACATCCTCGTCACCCGCTTCATGACCGAGGAGGGCGTCGTCGAGGTGCAGGACTTCATGCCCGTGCTGCGCGCCCACGACCCCGACCACCGCCAGCGGCTGGTGCGTCGGGTCGTCGGCCTGCGCGGGTCGGTCGACCTGACGATGACGATGGCGCCGCGTCCCGACTACGGCCTGACCCAGCCCGACCTCAGCCGCTCCGACGACGTCGTCCGCTTCGCCGACGGCGACGTGCACCTGGCGCTCTCCAGCACCGTCGCGCTGGACGTGGACGACTGCTCGGCGAGCGCCACCGTCGGCCTCACCACCGGCGAGACCGCGCTGTTCGTCCTCGAGGTCCTCGCCCCGGGCGAGGACGCCCGCGGCTGCACCGAGGCCGACGTGGACGAGCTGTTCGACGCGACCGCCGCCTTCTGGCGCGGCTGGCTGTCGCAGAGCACCTACACCGGCCGGTGGCGCGAGTGGGTCGACCGGTCGGCGCTCACCCTCAAGCTGCTGTGCCACGAGCCGAGCGGCGGCATCGTCGCCTCCCCGACGACGAGCCTCCCCGAGAGCATCGGCGGGTCACGCAACTGGGACTACCGCTACGTGTGGGTGCGCGACGCCGCGTTCAGCGTGTACGCCCTGCTGCGGCTCGGCTTCACCGACGAGGCGGGCGCGTTCGTCCGCTTCCTGTCCGAGCGCCTGGGTGAGGCCGCCGAGGAGGGCCGGGACCGGGGGGACGACGACCTGGGGCCGCTGCGGGTGCTCTACGACCTCGACGGCGGCATCCCGCACGAGCGCGAGCTCGACCACCTGGCGGGGCACCGGGACTCGCGGCCCGTCCGGGTCGGCAACGGCGCGGTCGACCAGCTCCAGCTCGACGTCTACGGCGAGCTCATCGACTCGGTCTACCTCTTCGACAAGCACGGGCGGGGCATCAGCCACGACGCGTGGAGCGACCTGCAGCGGGTGGTCTCGTGGCTCATGCAGAACTGGGAGCGCCCCGACGCCGGCATGTGGGAGATCCGCAGCGAGCCGCGGACCCACACCACGTCGCTGGTGATGAGCTGGGTCGCGGTCGAGCGGACGATGCGCATCGCGCGTCGCCGCGGCCTGCCCGGCGACCTCACCGAGCTCGCGGCCGTGCGCGACGCGATCTACGAGCGGGTCATGACCGAGTGCTGGAACGACGAGCTCGGCAGCTTCACCGCCTTCCCCGGGGGTGACGTGCTCGACGCCGCGACGCTGCTCATGCCGATGGTCAAGATGGTCGCGCCCGACGACCCGCGCTTCCTCGGCACCCTCGCCCGCGTCGAGGAGCGGCTGGTGTCCGACAGCCTCGTGCTGCGCTACGACCCGGAGCACTTCGGTGACGGGGTGTCGGCGGCGGACGGCTCCGACGAGAGCCTCGTCGAGGAGGGCACCTTCTCGCTCTGCTCGTTCTGGTACGTCGAGGCCCTCACCCGGGCCGGCCGGCTCGACGACGCCCGGCTCGCGCTGGAGAAGATGTTCACCTACGCCAACCACCTCGGGCAGTACGCCGAGCAGGTCGGCCTCAACGGCGAGCAGCTCGGCAACTTCCCCCAGGGGTTCACCCACCTGAGCCTGATCAGCGCCGTGATCAACCTGGACCGTAGCCTCGACGCATGACCGGTGCCGCGCCCGTCACGGCGGCCTCCCGGACCGTCGTGCTGATCCCGCTCGCGCTGGCCCTGCTGTCGATGATCGGGCCCTTCAGCATCGACACGCCCTTCCCGGCGTTCCCGCAGATGGGCGAGGCCCTCGACGTCTCCTCGGGCGAGCTCCAGCTCGTCGTCACCGCCTACATGCTGGCGTTCGCGGCGATGAGCGTCTTCCACGGCCCGCTCTCGGACGCCGTGGGGAGGCGACCGGTGATCGTGTGGTCCCTGCTCGCGTACGCCGTCGCCTCCGTCGCCTGCGCGTTCGCCCCGACCCTCGAGTGGCTGCTGGTGGGCCGGGTCGTGCAGGGGCTGGCGGCGGGCGGCTCGACCATCGTCAGCCGGACGATCATCCGCGACCTCTTCGACGGCCGCGAGGCCCAGCGGATGATGAGCCAGGTCTCGGTGATCTTCGGCCTCGCGCCCGCCGTCGCGCCCGTCCTGGGCGGCCTGCTCATCCAGGTGGGCCCGTGGGAGACCGTCTTCTGGTTCATGGCGGCGCTCGCGCTCGCCCTGGTCGTCATGACGCTCACCCTGCTGCCCGAGAGCCACCCGCCCGAGCGGCGCGTGCCGCTGCGCGTCGGGGAGATCGTCGGCGGCCTGGCCACGGTGGTGCGGGTGCCCGCGTTCCACCGGATGGCGTGGGCCGGCACGCTCGTCTTCGGTGCCCAGTTCCTCTACATCGGCGGCGCGTCGATCTTCGTCGTCGACCTGCTCGGCGAGGGCGAGCTCGACTTCTGGAAGCTCTTCGTCCCCATGATCGGCGCGATGGTCGTGGGGTCGTTGGTCAGCGGTCGCCTCGGCCGACTCGTCACCAGCTCACGGCTGGTCTCGATCGGGTACGCCGTCAGCACCGCCGGCGCGCTCCTCGGCGTGGCCGTCGCGCTGACCCCCGCCGGCGAGGTGCTCCCCTGGGGCGCGCTCGGCATCTCGCTCGTCGCCTTCGGCAACGGCCTGGCCTACCCCAACATCCAGCTGCTGATGCTCGACCTCGTCCCGACCCGCCGGGGTGCGGTGATGTCCGCGGGGTCGTTCGTCACGCTGGTGTTCAACGCCGTCAGCGCCGCCGTCCTCGCGCCGTACGCCGGCCGGTCGGTCCTCGGCTTCGCCGTGGCCGCCGCCGTGTGCGTCCTGCTCGGCTGGGGGTTCTGGCGCTGGCACCAGCACGCCGGGCGTCGCGAGGTCGCCGCCGCTGCGCTGTAGGTCTGGCAGGGGTCGGTCCGTTGGGGTGGCGGCAGGTCGCTCGGCCCGGCCGCGACCGCAAACCCTCGACCCGCCCCGCAGCCCCCTACGACGTCCAGGCCCGCCAGAGCCCGGCGTACTCCCCGTCGCGCTCGAGCAGCTCGTCGTGGCTGCCCAGCTCCACGATCTCGCCGTCGATGACGACGGCGATCCGGTCGGCGTCGTGCGCGGTGTGCAGGCGGTGTGCGATCGCGACGACGGTGCGGCCCTCGAGGAGGTTGTTCATCGACCCCTCGAGCGTGCGCGCGGTGCGCGGGTCGATGAGCGAGGTCGCCTCGTCGAGCACGAGGGTGTGCGGGTCGGCGATGATCAGCCGGGCGAGCGCGACCTGCTGGGCCTGGGCGGGCGTGAGGGACGTACGCCCCGAGCCGATCACGGTGTCGAGCCCGTCGGGCAGGCGCTCGACCCAGGCCAGCGCGCCCACCGCGCGCAGCGCCTCGCGGACCGCGTCGTCGGAGGAGTCCTCGCGCGCGAGCACGACGTTGTCGCGGATCGTGCCGATGAAGACGTGGTGCTCCTGGGTGACCAGCGCGACCTCGGTGCGCAGCACCTCCAGCGGCAGGTCGACGAGCTCGACCCCGCCGACGCGGGCGGAGCCGGTGCGCGGCCGGTTGATGCCCGAGAGGAGCCGCCCGAGGGTCGACTTGCCCGACCCGCTCGGCCCGACGACCGCGAGGCGCTCGCCCGTGCGCAGGCGCAGGTCCACGCCGTGCAGCACGTCGTGGCCCTCGCGGTAGGCGAAGCGGAGGTCCTCGCCGACGAGCTCGACGCCGTCGGGCAGCACGTCGCGGGCCTCGCGGTCCGGCGGCACCTCCGCGATGCCGAGCAGGCGGCTGGTCGACGCGGCGCCGACCTGGAGCCGGTCGACCTCGCCGATGACCGCGTCCAGGGGCTCGCTCAGGGCGACGACGTAGAGCATCGCCGCGGTGATCTGGCCCAGGTCGACCCAGCCCTGGCTGTAGCCGTAGGCGCCGACGAGCAGCGTCACCACCTGCGGCACCTGGAAGGCCCCGTTGAGCGCCGCGAAGAGGACGTTGCGCAGCGTCATGCCGTAGCGCTCGGCCTGCGCCGAGACCTCGATGTCGTCGCCGCCCGCGCGCACGCGGTCCCCGGACAACCCGAGCGCCTCGACGGTGCGGGCACCCTCGACGGTCTCGGTGAGGGTCGTGTTGATGCGCGAGTAGGTCGCACCCTCGGTGATGTACGCCTTGGGCGCGCGCCGCAGGTAGGTGCGGACCGCGGGGGTGCAGAGCCCGAACACCACCAGCGCGGGCAGCGCGAGGACCAGCGAGTTCAGCATCATCGCCACGACGGACAGCACGACGGTGAGCAGCGAGATCAGCAGCCGCGGCACCCCCCACTGCACGGAGCGGGCCATCGTGCCGACGTCGCGGGTCACCCGGGTGACGAGGTCGCCGGTGCTGGCGCCCTCGACCCGACCGACGGGGAGCCGCAGGATCGTCTCGACGACGTACTCCCGCGCGGACGCGAGCAGGTCCTGCCCGAAGTGCGTGGACGTCCGCTGGGCGCCGAAGGTGAAGACCGCCTGCAGGGCGACGACGCCGATGACCGCGAGAGCGACGCCGTTGAGGTCGGCCACCGCGGCGTCGCTCGACTCGACCCGGTTGACGAGCTCGCCGAGCAGGCGCGGGACCACGAGCGCGGCGGCCGCGGCCAGCGCGTTGAGGGCGACCAGCAGGGCGAAGGAGCGCTTCTTGCGCCGGATCAGGTCGCCGAAGAACGCGAGGACCTCGCGGTTGCCCGACACCGGCCAGCCGCGCACCGGGTTGCGCGAAGCGGCGTAGACGTCCTCGGCGCGCTGCCGGCGCAGGTCGTGGCGCTGCCACAGCGCGCGGTTGCGCTCGCGGACGCCGGCGTGCTCAGGAGGGCGCAGCGCGTCGGGGATCACGGGCGGGTCGCCGGAGCGGTCGCGCCAGGTGTCGGCGGAGGTGGCCAGCAGGTCGGTGGTCACCGCAGCGCCTCCTCGGTCTCGGGGTCGTCGTCGAGGGCCCGCGCGACCACGTGGCGGTAGTCGTCGTCGGCGGCGAGCAGGTCGGCGTGGTCACCCTCCGCGACGACCGTGCCGTCGTGCAGCAGGACGACGTGGTCGGCGTGGTGCAGCCAGAGCGGGGAGACTGTGGTCACGACGGTCGTACGCCCCCGGCGGGTCTCGGCGACGCGTGCCGCGATCCGCGCCTCGGTGTGCGCGTCGACCGCCGAGGTGGGCTCGACCAGCACGAGCACGGGAGGGTCGGCGGCGACCGCCCGGGCGAGGACGACCCGCTGGCGCTGCCCGCCGGACAGGCCGCGGCCGCGTTCGTCGAGCTGGCCCTGCCATCCCTCCGGCAGTGCGTCGTAGACGTCCTCCGCGTTGGCGACCCGCAGCGCGTGCTCGGCCTGCTCGCGCGAGAGCCGGCCGTGGGGGTCGACGGCGTCCTGGAGCGTGCCGGCGAAGAGCTGGCTGCCGGTGTCGCTGACCAGCACCTGCCGCCGCACCTCGCGGAGGTCGGCGCGGGCGAGGTCGACGCCACCGAGGGTGACGCCCCAGTCGCGACCGGCCCGCTCCTCGTCGAGCGCCGCCAAGCGTGCACGTTCCTCGGCCCGGGCGGCCCTGGCCCGGCGGGCGGCGCGGCCCTTGGCCTCGTCGTCGTCGAGCGGCACGGGCTCGGTGTCGGCCGGGAGGTAGCGACCGAGGCGGTCGGCGACGGCCGCGCTCTGCTCGGGGACGGCGCTGACGACGACCGTGAGGATGCCCGGGCGCACGGTGAGCCCGCTGGCCTCGTCGTGCAGGGCGCCCGAGCCGTCGAGGGCGACGGGTGCGACCGGCGGGCGCCACGGCGGGCGCTGCTCGAAGATCGCGATCGCCTTGCGCGCGCTCACCAGCGAGCGGACGCCCTTCTGTGCGAGCTCGAAGAAGGTCCTGATCGGGCCGACCATGAACAGGCCGTACCCGAGGAACGTGATGAGCTCGCCGACCGTGAGGTCCCCCGACTCCACCTGCCGGGTCCCGAGCCACACGAGCGCGACGAGGAAGATGCCCGACAGCAGCACCCCGACCGCCTCGACGACGGCCTGCCAGATGCCGGCGGCGACACCGGCCTGCTTGGCCGACTGCGACTGGCGGGCGTAGTTGGCGCCGAAGGTCTGCTCCCCGCCGATGCCGCGCAGGATCCGGAGGCCGGCCACGATGTCGGTGGCCATCGAGGTGAGGTCGGACGTGCGCGAGCGCTCCACCTGCTGGCGGGCGTGCAGCGGCCGGAGCAGCGGCAGGGCCGCGCCGAGCAGGACGGGCGCGGCGACCAGCGTCAGCAGGCCGAGCTGCCACGACATCGTCAGCACGATGAAGGCCACCGTGAGGTACGAGACCAGCTGGCCGGCGGCGCGGGCCACGATCTCGGTGAGCGCCCCGAACTCGTCGGAGTCGCTCGACGCGACGCTCAGCACCTCGCCGGTGGGGGAGCGGCGGGGCAGGACGTGCCCCATCTGCGCCACCTTGCGGGTCACCATCTCCAGCGTCCCGTAGAGGCTGACGAGCCAGCTGCGGACCACGAGCGTGTGCGACACGATGCCGAACACGGAACCGATCAGCACGACGAGCAGCAGCAGCGCCGCCCAGCCGAGCAGGGCGGTGGTCGAGCCGCCGACGATGCCCTGGTCGACGGCGCGGCCGAAGATCCACGGGCCGAGCGTCTGCGGCAGGAACCACAGGCCGTAGCAGAGCGACGAGAGCGCGATCAGCGCCTTCTGCTGGCCCAGGACCCATCGCAGGAACGCCGCGGGCGACCGGGTGTCGGGATCCGGTGAGGGTGCGTCGTCGCTGCCGGTGAAGAACGTCGCGATCCGGGGAGGGAAGTCCTGCATGTCGTCGACGACCCTAAGCGGCGGTGCCCCACGGGCACGACTCGATAACGGGGCTCAGGCCGCACCGTGGGCCGGGTAGTCGGTGTAACCCTCGGCGTCGCCGCCGTAGAACGACTCCGGGCGCGGCGGGTTGAGCGGCAGGTCCTCGGCGAGCCGCCGCGGGAGGTCGGGGTTGGCGATGAACGCCCGACCGAACGCGGCGGCGTCGATGAACCCGGCGTCGAGCAGTCGCTCCGCCTTCGCGCGGTCGTAGCTCCCGGCGCCGACGATCGGGCCGGGGTGGGCCTCGCGCAGCGCCTGCCGGTAGTCGTCGTCGAGCACCGGGCCCCCGGCCCAGTCCGGCTCGGAGAGGTGGAGGAACGCGAGGTCGCGCCGGCCCAGCTCGCGGGCGACGTGCAGCCCGGCCTCGGCGCCCTCGGGGTCGGTGGTGCCGTTGAAGGAGCCGATCGGCGAGATCCGGATCCCGACCCGGTCCGAGGACCACGCGCCGATCACCGCGTCGGTGACCTCGAGCATCAGCCGGGCGCGGTTCTCCAGCGAGCCGCCGTACTCGTCGGTGCGCAGGTTGCTGTCCGCCGCGAGGAACTGGTGCAGCAGGTAGCCGTGCGCGCCGTGGATCTCGACGAGGTCGAAGCCCGCCTCGCGGGCGTTGGTGGTCGCGCGCCGGAAGTCCTCGAGCAGCCGGGGGACCTCGTCGAGGCGCAGCGGCCGGGGCACCGGGCAGTCGACGCGGGTCGGCCGGCCGTCCTCACCGCGCACGGTCGTCCGGTTGCGGTACGGCCCGTCGCTCGCCGACACGGGCAGCGCGCCGTCGTGCAGCGACTCGTGGGAGACGCGACCGACGTGCCACAGCTGGGCCGCGATGAGGCCGCCGGCGTCGTGCACGGCGTCGGTGATGCGACGCCACCCGGCGACCTGCTCGTCGCTGTGGATGCCGGGGGTGTCCATGTAGCCCTTGCCCTCCGGGCTGACCTGGGTCCCCTCGGAGACCAGCAGGCCGGCACTGGCGCGCTGCACGTAGTAGTCACGCATCAGGTCGTTGGGCACGTCGCCGGGGACGCTCGCCCGCATCCGCGTCAACGGGGCCATGAACGCACGGTTCTGCGTACGCACCGCGCCGAGGGTCAGGGGGTCGAAGAGGGAGGGCACGACGGGCCGCAACGGGGCGTGTGGGGCCGCTATTCCCACCTCTCTCGCCCCACCCCCGGCCGACAGGGCATCCGGAGGGACGGTGCGGCGTGACCGAGCGCGAGGCAGGATGGTCGTGTGACCTTCCTCTCCCAGCTGCGCGACGTGCCCGACCGCCTCCGCAAGGAGTCCCGCCAGGTGCCCACCGGCGACATCGACGAGACGGAGGTCGAGGTCGACTCGTCCGCCCACGCCGCCGCCGGTGCCACGGCCGTCGCCGTCGCGATGCGCCGCGCCCTCGGGCAGATGGGCGTACGCCGCACCGCCTCGACGCTGCTGCGGCTCAACCAGGTCGACGGGTTCGACTGCCAGGGCTGTGCGTGGCCCGACCCCGCTCCGGGGCACCGCCACGCCGCCGAGTTCTGCGAGAACGGCGCCAAGGCCGTCGCCGAGGAGGCGACCAAGGAGCTGCTCGACCGCGAGTTCTTCGCGACCCACTCGGTCGAGGACCTCGCCGGCCGCACGGAGTTCTGGCTCGGCAAGCAGGGCCGGATCACCGAGCCGATGGTGCTGCGTCCGGGCGCGACGCACTACACGCCGATCTCCTGGGACGACGCCTTCGCGACGATCGCGGGCCACCTCAACCGGCTCGACGACCCCGACCAGGCCACCTTCTACACCTCGGGGAAGACCTCCAACGAGGCGGCGTTCGTCTACCAGCTCTTCGTGCGGGCCTTCGGCACCAACAACCTCCCCGACTGCTCCAACATGTGCCACGAGTCGTCCGGCTCGGCGCTCGTCGACACCATCGGCATCGGCAAGGGCTCGGTCAGTCTCGAGGACATCCACCAGGCCAAGCTGATCGTCGTCGTCGGGCAGAACCCCGGCACCAACCACCCGCGGATGCTGTCCGCGCTGGAGGAGGCGAAGTCGCGGGGTGCCCGCATCATCGCGATCAACCCGCTGCAGGAGGCGGGTCTCGTCCGGTTCAAGAACCCCCAGAACGCCAAGGGCCTGACCGTCGGCACCGCGCTCGCCGACCTCCACCTCCCGATCCGCCTCAACGGCGACCTCGCCTTCTTCCAGGCCGTCGGCTCGCTGCTCGTGGAGTGGGACGCCCTCGACCACGACTTCCTCGAGCGCTACGCGACCGGGTACGCCGACTACGCCGCGCACGTCGCCGACCTCGACTGGGGCAAGGTCGAGGCCTCGACGGGGCTGACGCGGGAGCAGATCACCGAGGCCGCGCGGATGTTCGCCGACTCGCCTGCGACCATCACCTGCTGGGCGATGGGCATCACCCAGCACCACAACGCGGTCGGCACGATCAAGGAGATCGTCAACGTCGCCCTGCTGCAGGGCAACATCGGCAAGCCGGGCGCCGGCGTGTGCCCCGTGCGCGGGCACTCCAACGTCCAGGGCGACCGCACGATGGGCATCTGGGAGCGGCTGCCCGACCACTTCCTCGACGCGATCCGCGACGAGTTCGGCTTCGAGCCGCCCCGCGAGCACGGCCTCGACACCGTCGGCTCGATCCGCGCCCTGCGCGACGGCAAGATCCGGGTCTTCTTCGGCATGGGCGGCAACTTCGTCGGCGCGGCGCCGGACACCGAGGCGACCGAGGCGGCGATGCGCAACGCGGCCCTCACCGTCCACGTCTCCACCAAGCTCAACCGCTCGCACGTCGTGCACGGCGGCGAGGCGCTGATCCTCCCGGCCCTCGGCCGCAGCGAGAAGGACCTGACCGGCGGCCGCGTCCAGCGCGTCACGGTCGAGGACTCGATGTCGGCCGTGCACGCCTCGCACGGTCCGCTCGAGCCCGCCTCGGAGCACCTGCGCTCCGAGGTCGGCATCGTCTGCTCCCTCGCGATCGCCACGCTCGGCGAGGACTCGACGATCCCGTGGGCGGCGTTCCGCGAGGACTACGGCGAGATCCGACGACGGATCGCACGGGTCGTGCCCGGCTGTGCGGCGTACGACGAGAAGGTCCACGAGCCCGGCGGCTTCGTGCTGCCGCACCCTCCCCGCGACAACCGCGTCTTCGAGACGCCGAGCGGGCGGGCGGTGCTGACGTGCACCCCGGTCGACGTGCTCGACGTGCCGCGCGGGCGGTACCTGCTGCAGACGATGCGCTCGCACGACCAGTTCAACACCACGATCTACGGCCTCGACGACCGCTACCGCGGCGTCAAGGGCGGGCGCCGCGTGCTCTTCGTCAACCCCGACGACCTGCGCGACTCCGGCTTCGAGGAGGGCGACCTCGTCGACATCGTCAGCGAGTGGAAGGACGGGGTCGAGCGGACCGCGCGGTCCTTCCGGCTCGTGGGCTACGACCAGCCGCGCGGCTGCGTCGCGGCCTACTACCCCGAGGCCAACGCGCTCGTCCCGCTCGACTCGACGGCCGAGAAGAGCAACCAGCCGGTCTACAAGTCCGTCGTCGTCCGACTCGACCGGCCCGGCGCCGCGGACGGGACGTCGGAGGCGGGGGAGCGCGGCTCGCACGGGTCGCCGGACCAGGGGTCGGGGTCGCTCCGCGACGACGAGCCGCACCACCTCAGCTGAGGCCGGGCTGACGCGTGGTGCGGACCCCGACCAAAGTCGTTCCCTGGGCGGACACGTCCACGCCGGCTCACCCGTACGGGTAGCGTGGCCGTCGATGTCCGCGCAGATCGACGTGCTCACCTCGCGCGAGGTGCCTCTGGGGGGTCCTCGCGCCATGCGCGTACGCCGCACGCTCCCGCAGCGGCACCGCTCGCTCATCGGCGCCTGGTGCTTCGTGGACCACTACGGCCCCGACGAGGTGGAGGACACCGGCGGCATGGTGGTCGCCCCCCACCCGCACACCGGGCTGCAGACCGCGAGCTGGCTCTTCGAGGGCGAGATCGAGCACCGGGACTCCGCGGGCAACCACGCGATCGTGCGCGCCGGCGAGCTCAACCTGATGACCGCCGGCCACGGCATCTCGCACTCGGAGGTCTCGACGGACGGCACGTCCGTGCTCCACGGCGCCCAGCTGTGGATCGCGCTGCCCGACGGCACCCGTGACACCGCACCCGGCTTCGAGCACTTCGCGCCGCAGCCGGTGCGGGGGCCCGGCTGGGAGGCCCGGGTCTTCCTCGGCTCCCTCCTCGGCGCCCGGTCCCCTGTCACGACCCACACGCCGCTGCTCGGCGTCGAGCTGATGCTGGCCACCGGCAGGACCCTCGAGGTCGAGGTCGACGAGACCTTCGAGCACGGGGTCCTGCTCGACGTCGGCGTCATCGAGATCGAGGGCACCGAGCTCAAGCCCAGCGACCTCGCCTACGCCGCCCCGGGGAGCCGGACGCTCACGATCACCGCCCACGAGGAGGCCCGGCTGCTCCTGCTGGGCGGCCCGCCGTTCGGCGAGGCGATCGTCATGTGGTGGAACTTCATCGGCCGCACCCACGAGGAGATCGTCGGCTTCCGCGAGGAGTGGCAGGCCCAGCTCCACGACAAGCGCCAGGTCGACGGCCGGTTCGGCGTGGTCGACATCGACATGGACTCCATCCCGGCGCCCGAGATGCCCAACGTGCGGCTCAAGCTCCGGCACTGACCTCCCCCACGCGGGGTACGCGGCCACCGCGGATCCCGCCCTAGAGTCGCGGGCATGGGGGACGTCCCGCACGCGCGCCGGCTCGCCGACGCGCTGGGGGCGTTCGCCAGCAACGCCCGCAACCCGGCGCTGCGCCGCGCACAGCTGAGCTTCCTCGGCGCCTGGACGGCCGAGTGGGCCTTCACGGTCGCGCTCGGCATCGTCGCCTACCGCGACGGTGGCGCCGCGGGGGTGGGCCTGGTCGGCCTGCTGCGGATGCTCCCGTCGGCAGTCTGCGCGCCGCTGCTGTCGCCGCTGGCGGACCGGGGCCGTCGCGAGCGGGTGCTGGTGGTGGTCTCGACGGTCCGCGGCCTCGCCACGGCCGCTGCCGCGGTGGTCGCCGCCACGGGTGCCCCCACGTCGCTCGTCTACGGGCTGGCCGTCGTCTCGACGGTGGCGGCGACCCTCTTCCGGCCCGCGCACTCGGCGCTGCTGCCGTCGCTGTGCCGGACGGGCCACGAGCTCGCGAGCGCCAACGTCGTGCGTGGCATGCTCGACTCGCTCGCCACGCTCGTCGGGCCCCTGCTGGCTGCGGTGCTGCTCGCCGTCGCGGACGTGGACCTGGTGCTCGCGACAGCTGCGACCGCCTCCTTCTGGTCCGCGGCGCTGCTCGTGCGGCTGCGCTACGACGCCCCGCCGCGTCCCGCCGCGCGGCGCCCGCACCTGGCCCGCGAGGTGGTCGAGGGTCTGCGTGCCGTCGCCAGCGACCGCGACGTGGCGCTCGTGCTCGGCCTCGCGGCGGCCCAGTCCCTCACCCGCGGCGCGCTCACGGTGTTCTCGGTGCTCGTCTCGATCGAGCTGCTCGACCGCGGCGAGGCCGGCGCCGGCACCCTGATGACCGCGGTGGGAGTCGGTGCCGTGCTCGGCTCGCTGGGAGCCTCGCTCCTGGTCGGCACGCGACGGCTCGCCGCGTGGTTCGCGCTCGGCGTCACCCTCTGGGGGCTCCCGCTGGTCCTGGTCGGCCTGGTCCCGTACGACGCGGCCGCGCTCGCGGCGATGGCGTTCATCGGCACGGGCAACGCCCTCATCGACGTCGCGGGGTTCACGCTCCTCGGCCGACTGGCCCCCGACCACGTCCTGGCGCGGGTGTTCGGCGTGCTGGAGAGCATCGTCGCCGTCGCCATCGGGGTGGGCGCCGCGACGACCTCGTGGCTGGTCGGCACCTGGGGCCTGCGGCCGGCGCTCGTGGTCGTCGGCCTGGTCTGCCCCGTGCTCGCGGCGCTGTCGTGGGTGCGGCTGCGGGCCCTGGACGGCGCCGTGGGGCGACACGACGAGGTCGTCGACCTGCTCCGGCAGGTGCCCATGCTGCGGCCCCTGCCGCTGCCGACCATCGAGCAGCTCGCACGCCACCTCGGCACCCTCGACCTCGCGGCGGGCGCACAGGTGTTCGCGCAGGGCGACGTGGGGGACCGCTACTACGTCGTCGAGTCGGGTGCCGCCGACGTCGTCGGGGACGGCCGCGTCGTCGCGACCCTCGGTCCCGGCGAGGGGTTCGGTGAGATCGCGCTCCTGCGTGCGGCGCCCCGCAGCGCCACCGTGCGCGCCCGCACCGGCGTACGGCTCCGCACGCTCGACGCCCACCACTTCCTGACCGCCGTCGTCGGCTGGACGCCCAGCGCCCGGGAGGCCGCGACGGGCATGGAGCGACTGCTCGAGCGGTGGGACCCAGAACGGCCGGCCGCCCCCAATTCCGGTGACGGCGGCCTCCCGCACCACTGAGGATGAGCCGGGGATCTGCGACGGTGAGCCATGGGATCGACACGGGGGCTCCTGCTCATCGCCGACATCGGCGGCTACACCGACTACATGAGCAGCCACCGGATGAGCCTGGCCCACGCCGAGGTCAACACCGGGCGCCTGCTCGAGCGCATCATCGACGCCGCCCCGGGCCTCGAGCTCGTCGAGATCGAGGGTGACGCCGCCTTCCTCTACCGACCGGTCGGGTCGAGCTCGACGCGCGACCTCGCCGCGGAGGTGCTGACGCTGGCCGGGGCGATGCACCGCGCCTTCCACGTCGAGCGCGAGTACGTCGCGACCAACCTGTGCCCGTGCAAGGGCTGCAAGGAGGCCGCGAACCTCACCCTGAAGTTCGTCGCCCACGTGGGCGACGTCGCCACCCAGACCATCCGCGACCGGCTCAAGCTCGTCGGGATCGACGTGATCGTCGTCCACCGGCTCCTCAAGAACACCGTCCCGCTCCGGGAGTACGTCCTGCTCACGGAGGACCTCTTCGGCGACGGGAGCGACGCCCCTGCGCAGGCGGCGGGTTCCGTGCGCCCCGAGCTGGAGGGGGTGGGGGAGGTGCGCGCCCACTACGTCGACGTCACGTCGCTCGGAGGAGCGGGCGAGCCGCACCCGCGCCCGACCTGGCGCGGACGCCTCGGGCGTACGGCGTACGCGGCGGGTGCCGGACTGCCCTACATGCTCGGCCGGCGAGGTCGGGGGCGCGCCGTCGCGACCGGCTGACGGTCGGTGCCGGGTGCCGGGTGCCGGGTGCCGGGTGCCGGGTGCCGGGTGCCGGGTGCCGGGTGCCGGGTGCCGGGTGCCGGGTGTCGGGTGTCGGTGGCGTGCGCGAGGATGCGGCCATGACCGCAGGCACCCCCGCGATCGTCGGCGACGACGGCGTCGCGCGCTGCCCGTGGGGCGCCGGCGACCCGGTCAACAGGGCGTACCACGACAGCGAGTGGGGCATGCGGGTCTCGGGTGAGGCGGCGCACCTCGAGCGGCTGACCCTGGAGGCGTTCCAGTCCGGGCTGTCGTGGCTGACCATCCTCAACAAGCGCGAGCACTTCCGCCGTGCCTTCGCGGGCTTCGACGCCGACGTCGTCGCCGCCTACGACGAGGGCGACCTCGAGCGGCTCATGGCCGACGCCGGCATCGTCCGCAACCGGCGCAAGGTGGAGGCCGCCGTCGCCAACGCGCGGGCGACGGTCGCCCTGCGCGCGGAGGGCGGCCTCGAGGCGTTCATCTGGTCGTTCCGACCCGAGCCGGGTCCGGCCCCCGTGACGACCGGCGAGGTGCCGACCACCTCGCCGGAGTCGGTCGCGCTGTCCAAGGCGCTCAAGAAGGCCGGCTTCGCCCACGTCGGTCCCACCACGATGTACGCGCTGATGGAGGCCATCGGGCTGGTGGACGACCACCTCGAGGGCTGCCACCGCCGCGGCTGCGCGGGCTAGGGGCAGGGCTCAGGGGCAGGCTCAGGCGGGCTTGCGCCAGACCGAGACGTGGCTCTCGCTGTCGCCGGTGAAGGGCGCGCCGTGCCAGTCCGCGACCCGCCGCTCGAGCCCCATGCCGGCGAGCTGCGCCATCAGGTCGCACTCGGCCGGCCAGATGTAGCGGAAGTTGCTGGCCCCGTAGGTCACGGTGCCGTCGTCGTGGCGGTGGTAGTGGTGCGACGTGCCCTGCTGCGTCGCCAAGTCGAAGGTGTCGAAGCCGACGTGGCCGCTGCCGACGTGGAACGGCACCGCCGTCTGGCCCGGCGGCAGGCGCCGGATCCCGGGCACCCAGAGCTCGACGACGAAGCGGCCGCCCGGGACGAGGTGCCGCGCCGCGTTGCGGAAGGTGGCGACCTGCTCGGCCTGCGTACGCACGTTGCCGATGCTGTTCCACACGACGTAGACCAGGTCGAACTCGCCGTCGACGTGTGCGGTCGCCATGTCGCCGACGACCACGGGCAGGTCGGGCCGCTTGCGGTGCAGGGCGTCCGTCATCGGCTGCGACAGCTCGATGCCGGCGACCCGCACACCGCGCTCGACCAGCGGGATCGCCACCCGTCCGGTGCCGATAGCGAGCTCGAGGGCAGCGCCGCCACCTGCGAGGTCGGCCAGGAGGTCCACGGCCGGGTCCAGCACCTCGGGGGCGAACATGTGCGCCGAGCCCTCGTCGTACCCCGCGGCGGTGTCGGCGTCCCAGTAGTCGCTGCTCGTCATGACGACCACGCTGCCTCACCCGGGGCAGTGGGGCCAGCGAATTGCCCCCTGCCGCCGGCGCCGTGCAGTCCGTAGGCTGCCGCGTCATGGATCGCGTGCACGCCTTCACCGACGACGCCCTCGCCGACCTCGACGCCACCGGGCTCGTCGCCGCGCTCCGCTCCGGGCAGGTCTCGGTGCCGGAGGTGGTCGAGGCCGCGATCGCGCGCACCGAGCGGGTCGACGCGCGACTCGGTGCGGTGGCGTACGCCGCCTACGACCGTGCGCGGGAGGAGGCCCGGCACCCGCGCCCCGGCTGGTTCGCCGGCGTGCCGACCTTCGTCAAGGACAACGTGGACGTCGCCGGGATGCCGACGCAGCACGGAGCCGACGCGTTCACCGCGGCGCCGCAGCCCGCCGACGGCGACTTCGCCCGGATGTACCTCGCGACCGGCCTGGTCCCGCTCGGCAAGACGCAACTCTCGGAGTTCGGCTTCTCCGGCGCCGCCGACCACGTACGCCTCGGGCCGGTGCGCTCGCCGTGGAACCCCGACCACTACGCCGGCGCCTCGTCGGCCGGCTCGGCCGCCCTCGTGGCCGCCGGGGCGGTCCCGATCGCCCACGCCAACGACGGCGGCGGCTCGATCCGCATCCCGGCCGCCGTCAACGGGCTCGTGGGCCTCAAGCCGACCCGCGGACGGCTGGCGCAGGACCGGATGATGCGGGACATGCCCGTGCGGATCGTGTCCGACGGCGTGCTGACCCGCAGCGTGCGCGACACCGCCGCGTTCTACCGCGAGGCCGAGAAGGTCTGGCGCAACCCGCTGCTCGCGCCGGTCGGCGACATCACCCGGCCCGGCCGGGCCCGGCTCAGGGTCGCCGTGGTGACCACGGGCATCGGTCGCGCGTGCAGCCCGGAGGTGCGCGAGCTGACCCTCGCCACGGCGGCGCTGCTCGAGTCCCTCGGCCACCACGTCGAGGAGGTCGACAACCCGGTCCCCGACAGCTTCCCCGAGCACTTCGTCCGCTTCTGGTCCATGCTCGCCTACGTCATCGCCCGCCGGGGCGCGAAGGACTTCGGACCGACGTGGGACCCCGCCAAGCTCGACAACCTCACCCTGGGCCTGGCCCGGCACGCGGCCCGCAACCTGCACAAGCAGCCGTGGTCCATCGCCGTCCTGCGCCGCTCCCAGCGGCTCGCCGCCCGGCACCGGCAGCAGTACGACATCACGCTCACGCCGACGCTCGCGACCGAGACGCCCCTGGTGGGGCACCTGCGCCCGGACCAGGACTACGACGAGATCATGCGCCGGCTGATGGACTGGGTGGCCTTCACGCCGCTGCAGAACGCGACGGGCGAGCCGGCCGTCTCGCTGCCGCTCGCGACCACCGCCGCGGGGCTCCCGCAGGGCATGATGCTGGGTGCCGGCGCGGGCCGCGAGGCACGCCTGCTCGCGCTGTCGTACGAGCTCGAGGAAGCGGTCGGCTGGCCCCGGATCCAAGGCGCCCCGCAGGCGTCCTGACGGGCCTCGCGAGGGTCGGTCGGGGCTCCACCCGGAGCCGATTTCTCATCGTGGCGGGCCGTGTGTATCGTTCTCCGTCGTTGCCCCTTTAGCTCAGTCGGCAGAGCGTCTCCATGGTAAGGAGAAGGTCTACGGTTCGATTCCGTAAAGGGGCTCTGGGTCGGACCTCCCTCCGGGGGCGTCTGTCCTCCGCGGCGGGGTAGCTCAGGTGGTTAGAGCACACGGCTCATAATCGTGGTGTCGCGGGTTCGAGTCCCGCCCCCGCTACCACCAAGTCCGGCAGCCTCCGCACCACCCGCAACGAAAAGGTTCTTCCCAATGGCCAGCAAGTCTTCTGACGTTCGCCCCAAGATCACGCTCGCGTGCACCGAGTGCAAGGAGCGCAACTACATCACGAAGAAGAACCGTCGCAACGACCCCGACCGGATCGAGCTGAAGAAGTTCTGCCCGCGCGAGCGTCGCCACACGGTGCACCGCGAGACCCGCTGACGTCCTTCGTCGTCGCACCCGACCCGTCCGAGCACTCGGACGGGTTGTCGTGTTTGTGGGCCGGTCTCGACACGTCCGGTCGCCCGGCTAGTGTCGTGACATGCCCGTCGACCCTTCGCTGGTGGGGCGAGAGTTCCCCGCGCCGGCGCCCCTGACCGTCACCCCCGACCGGGTCAGCGCGTTCGCCGCCGCCGTCGGCCACCCGGGCGACGCCGTCCCGCCGACGTTCCCGATCGTCCTCGCCTTCGACGCCATGCAGGCCTTCCTCGACGCCGAGGCGATCGACCTGCACCGCATCGTCCACGGCGAGCAGCGCTTCGCGTACGTCCGTCCCCTCGCCGTCGGCGACGAGCTCACCGCGACGCTCACCGTCACCGGCCTGCGCCAGATCGGCGGCGCCGACATCATCGCCACCACGAGCGAGATCACCGACGCCGACGGCGCGGTCGTCTGCACCGGCAAGGCCACCCTCGTCCACTCCGCCGGAGGTGCGGCATGACCACCACCCTCCGGGCCGGCGACGTCCTCGACGCGCGGAGCTTCACCGTCACCCGCGCCGACCTCGTCGCGTACGCCCACGCGAGCGGCGACCACAACCCGATCCACCAGGACGAGGACGTCGCCCGCAGCGTCGGCCTCCCCGGCGTGATCGCCCACGGGATGTACACCCTCGCCCTCGTCGGCCGCGCCGTCGCCGAGTGGACCGACGGCGCCGAGGTCGTCGACCTGGGCGCGAAGTTCACCAGCCCGGTCGTCGTGCCCGCGGAGGGCGGCGCGGAGGTCGTGGTCGCCGGCACGGTGAAGTCGGTGGCGGACGGCCTGGCCACCCTCGCCCTGGAGGTCACCTGCGAGGGCCAGAAGGTCCTCGGGATGCCCAGGGCGGTCGTGCGTGCCTGACCCGGCGCTGCGCGACCACACCACCCTGCGGCTCGGCGGTCCGGCCGGCCGCTGGGTCGAGGCCACGACCGAGGAGGAGCTCGTCGCCGCGGTCGGTGAGGCCGACGCCGCCGGCGAGCCGCTGCTGGTCCTGGGCGGCGGGTCCAACCTCGTGGTCGCCGACGAGGGGTTCGCCGGCACGGTCGTCCACGTCGCCACGCGCGGCATCGCCACCGACGTCGACGACTCGGGGGACCCGTCCTGCTCCGGCGCGACCGTGACGGTCGCCGCGGGGGAGTCGTGGGACGGCCTGGTGGACCACGCCGTCGCCCGCGGCTGGGCCGGCATCGAGGCGCTCTCCGGGATCCCCGGTTCGGTCGGGGCCACCCCCATCCAGAACGTCGGCGCCTACGGGCAGGAGGTCTCGCAGACCATCGCCCGGGTCCGCGTGTGGGACCGGGTGCTGCGCGGGGTGCGGAGCTTCGCGGCCGACGAGTGCCGCTTCGGCTACCGGGCGAGCCGCTTCAAGTCCGACCCGGGACGGCACGTCGTCCTCGACGTCACCTTCCAGTTCCGGATGGCCAGCCTCGCGGCCCCCGTGCGCTACGCCGAGCTCGCCCGCACCCTCGGCGTCGCCGAGGGCCAGCGGGCCCCGATGGCGGACGTGCGCGAGGCCGTCCTCGCCCTGCGTCGCGGCAAGGGCATGGTCCTCGACGACGCCGACCACGACACGTGGAGCGCCGGCTCGTTCTTCACCAACCCGTTCCTCACCCCCGAGCAGGCCGTGGCCCTGCCCGACGACGCGCCGCGCTGGGAGCAGCCCGACGGCACGGTCAAGTCCAGCGCGGCCTGGCTCATCGAGCACGCCGGGTTCGGCAAGGGGTACGCCAGCCCGACCGCGGGGGAGCGGGTCCGGCTGTCGACCAAGCACACCCTGGCCCTGACCAACCGCGGCGGCGCGACCACCGAGGAGCTGCTCGCCCTCGCCCGCGAGGTCCGCGAGGGCGTGCGCGAGCGGTTCGGCGTCACGCTCGTCAACGAGCCCGTGACGGTCGGCTGCGCCCTCTGACCACGGTCGGACCTAACCCGCCAGCCAGGCGGCGATGTCGCGGCGCGCGGTCGTGACGACGTCCGACGGCGCCCGGGACGCCTCGAACGACATCTCCGCCAGCCGGGCCAGGGTCGCGTCGTCGAGCTCGTGCGCGGCGCGCATCGTGGCGTACTGGCCGGCGAGCCGCGAGCCGAAGAGGAGCGGGTCGTCGGCGCCGAGGGCCACCGTCGCGCCCGCCGCGAGGAGCTGCGGCAGCGGCACCGACGTGAGGTCGGAGTAGACGCCGAGCGAGACGTTGGACGTCGGGCACACCTCGAGCGCGACCCCGGCCGACACGATCCGGTCGAGCAGCGCGGGGTCCTCGACGCTGCGCACGCCGTGGCCGAGGCGCTGCGCGCCGAGGCTGTCGAGGCACTGCCGGACGTGGTCGGGGCCGCGCAGCTCGCCGCCGTGCGGCACGAGCAGGAGGTCGGCGCGCTCCGCGATGCGGAACGCCCCCTCGAAGTCCTCCGTGCGGCCCCGGCGCTCGTCGTTGGACAGCCCGAAGCCGACCACGCCCCGACCGGCGTACTGCGCGGCGAGGCGGGCGAGGGTGCGCGCGTCGAGCGGGTGCCGGGTGCGGTTGGCGGCGACGACGACCGCGATCCCGAGGCCGGTGCGCTCGGACGCGTCGCGCACGCAGTCGAGGACCAGGTCGGTGAAGGCGGTGATGCCGCCGAAGCGGGCGGCGTACCCGCTGGGGTCGACCTGGATCTCCAGCCAGCGGCCACCGTCGCGGACGTCGTCCTCGGCCGCCTCGAGGACCAGGCGGCGCACGTCGTCGGGCGTACGCAGCACCGAGCGCGCCACGTCGTAGAGCCGCTGGAAGCGGAACCAGCCCTTCTCGTCGGCCGCGCTCAGCTGCGGCGGCCAGTCCTCGACGAGCGAGTCCGGGAGCGCGACGCCGTCCCGCTCGGCCAGCTCGAGCAGGGTGGCGTGGCGCATCGACCCGGTGAAGTGCAGGTGGAGGTGTGCCTTGGGCAGGCGGGACACGTCCCGGCGGCGCTCGCCCCCACCTGTCCCCGCTGCCGTCATGCGACGCATCGTAGGCAGGTGGGGCGGCCTCGGTTCGACGCGGGTGGGACCGGCCCCGTATGCTTCCCGATTGGTGGTTTCGCCACATGCTTCGGCATGCCCCCGACGCGGGGATGAAGCCACCGGAGGGCACTAGCTCAACTGGCAGAGCATCGGTCTCCAAAACCGAAGGTTGGGGGTTCAAGTCCCTCGTGCCCTGCGAGGAACACTGCACAGCAACAACGAGAAGGTGGATGACGTGGCTGACGGCAACGCGGTTCAGGACCGGCGCGACTCGCGCGGCGACGACCGTGGGCGCACCAGCCCCGCCACGTTCCTGCGTCAGGTGGTGGCCGAGCTCCGCAAGGTGGTGTGGCCCACCCAGCAGCAGCTGATCACCTACTTCTTCGTCGTGCTGGTCTTCGTCATCACGGTGATGCTGCTGGTCTCGGTGCTGGACCTGGCGTTCGGCAAGCTGGTCTTCGAGATCTTCACCGGCAGCAACACCCAGTGACGACGGGGCAGTGATCCCCGCCCCCCAGCAACGATCAACGGAGTGAGACGTGTCTGACAACCATGACGTGGACCAGGTCGACGAGCAGGTCGACCAGGTCGAGTCCATCGACGAGGCGACCCCGGAGGACGCCGAGGTGGACGCCGTCGAGGACACCGACGACGTGACCGGCGAGCCGTCCGACGAGCCCGGCGACGAGGTGGACGACACCAGCGACTCCGCTGCGGACGTCGACTCGGACGCGGACGTCGACCCGGACGAGGACTCGGACCCGGCTGCCGCCGAGGAGTCGGACCCGCTCGAGGCCTTCCGCCGCGAGCTGTGGGCCAAGCCGGGCGACTGGTTCGTGGTGCACACCTACTCCGGCATGGAGAAGCGGGTCAAGCACAACCTCGAGAACCGCATCATCTCGCTCAACATGGAGGACTACATCCACGAGATCGTGGTCCCCACCGAGGAGGTCGCGGAGATCAAGAACGGCCAGCGCAAGATGGTCACGCGCACCGTCCTCCCCGGCTACGTCCTGGTCCGCATGGACCTCACCGACGAGTCCTGGTCCGCCGTGCGCCACACGCCGTCGGTCACCGGCTTCGTGGGCCACAGCCACCAGCCCGTGCCGCTGAGCATGAGCGAGGTCGAGGACATGCTCGCGCCGGCCGTCGTGGCCGTCGCCGAGGCCGAGGCCGCCGCCTCGGGCGAGAAGGGCTCCTCCACCACGCCGCGCAAGCCGGTCGAGGTCGCCGACTTCGACGTCTCCGACTCGGTCATGGTGGTCGACGGCCCGTTCGCCACGCTCCACGCGACGATCACCGAGATCAACGCCGAGTCGCAGCGCGTGAAGGCCCTCGTCGAGATCTTCGGCCGCGAGACCCCGGTCGAGCTCTCCTTCAGCCAGATCCAGAAGGTCTGACGATTTCGTCGGTGCCGTCCCGCGGCCCGACACTGCAGTAGCAACAACCCGTGGCAGGGGGCAGGTGCCCTCGTCATGACCACACGAGAGAAAGAAGAAGGCAATGCCTCCCAAGAAGAAGATCGCCGCACTCGTCAAGGTGCAGCTGCAGGCCGGCTCGGCCACCCCGGCCCCGCCGGTCGGTACGGCGCTCGGTCCGCACGGCGTCAACATCATGGACTTCTGCAAGGCCTACAACGCCCAGACCGAGTCCATGCGCGGCAACGTGATCCCCGTCGAGATCACCATCTACGAGGACCGCACGTTCGACTTCATCACCAAGACCCCGCCGGCCGCCGAGCTCATCAAGAAGGCCGCCGGCCTCTCCAAGGGCTCGGGCGTCCCGCACAAGGACAAGGTCGGCAAGCTGACCAAGGACCAGATCCGCGAGATCGCGTCCACCAAGCTGCCCGACCTCAACGCCAACGACATCGACGCGGCCATGAAGATCGTCGAGGGCACTGCGCGCTCGATGGGCGTCACGACCGACTGACTACGTGGGAGAGCCGCGCTGGCTCGCTAACCACATCCTTCGCACCAGAGAAACGAGAAGACCATGCAGCGCAGCAAGACCTACCGCGCGGCGGCTGAGGCGTTCGACAAGGACGAGCTCTACGCCCCGCTGGCCGCCATCAAGATCGCCAAGGGTGGCTCCAAGAAGAAGTTCGACGAGACCGTCGACGTCGTCATGCGCCTGGGTGTCGACCCGCGCAAGGCCGACCAGATGGTCCGCGGCACCGTCAACCTCCCGCACGGCACCGGCAAGACCGCCCGCGTCCTGGTGTTCGCGAACGCGGACAAGGCCGAGGCCGCCCGCGAGGCCGGCGCCGAGTTCGTCGGTGGCGACGAGCTGATCGAGAAGGTCGCCGGCGGCTGGCTCGACTTCGACGCCGTCGTCGCGACGCCCGACATGATGGGCAAGGTCGGCCGCCTCGGCCGCGTCCTCGGCCCGCGCTCGCTCATGCCGAACCCGAAGACCGGCACGGTGACCCCCGACGTCGCCAAGGCCGTCACGGACATCAAGGGCGGCAAGATCGAGTTCCGCGTCGACCGCCACGCCAACCTGCACTTCATCATCGGCAAGGCGTCCTTCTCCGAGGCCCAGCTCGCGGAGAACTACGCGGCCGCCCTCGACGAGGTGCTGCGTCTCAAGCCGGCCAGCTCCAAGGGCCGCTATATCAAGAAGGTCACCGTCTCCACGACGATGGGCCCCGGCATCCAGGTCGACCCCAACCGCACGAAGAACGTCGCGGAAGAGGACGAGGCCGTCCAGGCCTGATCCGGCCTGACGGGGCCTGATCGCCCCCGAGCCACGAACGGCCCGGCCCCCCTCGGGGTGCCGGGTCGTTCTGCGTCGGTCGCCGTTTCGGTGTGGAAGCATCGGGTAGGAAGTGGTGGCAGGCCCGTACGACGAACCTTGACGAACCCCGAACCCACAGCCTCTCCAGGAGACACACCATGCGCGTCACCCCTCTCGCCCGCCGCCTCGGCTCCGCCGCCCTGGTGCTGACCCTGGGCGCCGGCCTCGCCGCGTGCAGCAGCGACGACTCCGGGTCCGGCGGGTCGACCTCGGCGACCGACGAGAGCACCGACGCTGCCGACGACTCCACCGACGCCAGCACCGACGACGGCAGCGAGGCGACGTCGGAGGAGACCGACGCCCCGGCCGAGGCGTCCCTGGCCGAGCTCTCGACCGACGACTTCTACCCGTCGGTGATGGACGCCCTGCGCGACGCGGAGACGTTCGCCTTCTCGACGACGTCGGGCGCCTCCGGGCAGTCGCAGGTCATGTCCGGGGAGGCGCGGTTCAGCGACGCCGGCGTGGAGATGAAGGCCTCGAGCACCGGCGCCCAGGCGATGGACATGATCCTGATCGACAAGGCGATGTACATGAAGTCGCCCGATCTCGGCACGGGCGACAAGTGGCTCAAGATCGACCTGAGCGACCCCAACTCGCTCTTCGGCATGATCGGCAAGGCCACCGACCCGGAGGTCATGTTCAAGGCGATGGAGGCCCCGAAGAAGCTCGAGCTGGTCGGCTCGGAGGAGGTCGACGGGGTCGAGACGAACCACTACCGGATCACCCTCGACCCGTCGCAGTACCTCAAGGCGATGGAGTTCCCCGCCGCGATGGCCGAGATGCTCCCCAAGGAGCTCGTGACCGAGATGTGGGTCGACGCCGACAACCTGCCGCGCAAGTTCGCGCAGACGATGGAGCTTCCCGGCACCGGCGGTGGCGCGGGCACGTCGTCGACGACCGAGGGCACCTACTCCGACTTCGGCCTCGACGTCGACATCCAGGCGCCCCCGGCGAGCGAGGTCACCGAGCAGCCCGGCATGTGAGGCTCGCGCCTCAGTCGCGGAAGACCCGCTCGTCGATCAGCTGCTCCTTGACCTCGGTGCCCTCGGCCTCGAAGCGGCCCTGGTCGAAGCGGGTCCGGAACTGCAGGGTCGCGCCGTCGCGACCGAAGCGGTTCTTCTCGACCGTGAGGACGGCGTAGTCGCGGAACCGCTCGGCGTTGCCGAGGTCGTAGGTCAGGTGGTGGCGCGCGACGATGTCGAACTTGTTGTTGAGCACCAGCACCACGTCGGCCTCGTACGCCAGCGCGCTGGACCCGCGCAGGTCGTTGGCGCGCATCCGCTTGCCCGAGCGCAGCGCCTCCTTGTCGGCGGCCGCGATGGCGAGCACCGGTGCGCCGATGTCGATGGCGAGGTCCTTGAGCCCCTCGACGATCTCGGTCGTCCTGGCCATCTCGTCCTCGTGGCCGGACTTCACCTTCTGCAGGTAGTCGACGACGACCAGCGGCACGGTGCCGGTCAGCTCGCGTACGGCGGTGATGGCCGCCTCGATCGCGGACAGGTCGGTGCGGGTGCCGGTGGAGCGGTGGACGAAGAGCTGCTCGGAGTAGTGCGCCACCCGGGCGAGCGCGTCGACGCCGGACGGGACGGACTCCAGGCGGTGCTCGAGCGAGCTGACCCAGAGGTCATCGAAGATCGAGCGGATGCTGGTGATCCGCACCTGGTCGGACTCGTCGAGCTCGCCGGCCTCGAGGGCGATGAGCTTCTGGGTCAGGTCCTCGGCGTCGTGCTCGTAGGAGAAGTAGAGGACCGGGCGCCCGGTCGCGGCGTTGTTGCGCGCGACCTGCAGGGCGAAGGTCGACTTGCCGAGACCCTGCGGGCCCGCGAGCAGGATGAGCGACCCGGCGCGCATGCCGCCGCCGATGATCGGGTCCAGGCCGGCGAACCCGGTCTTCCAGACGCGTCCGGCCGCGTTGCGTCCGGTGAGCATGCGTTCGTCGCTGCGGGCCAGGGAGGCGCCGACGGTCATGAGCTGGTGGTCCACGCGGACATTGCACCAGTGACGGGGGGTCCGGCGGGCGGGATTGCCTGGTTTCGCCCCCGCCGCCCGCGAGCGGCCGGCGCCGATTTGTCCGGTCCACCGGTCGCGGCGTACTGTTCCATCTCGAAACCAGAGACCGCAGGTTGTCATGGGCTCCACGTCCATGACCGAAGGTCCGCAGCAGCGGGCGGCCGGCGCAGGTGACAGAGCAGCGGCCTCGGCCGCATCCACGCCCTGAGCCTGTGCTCAGGGCGTTCCTCGTCTGTGGGCCGGACGCCGGTGGTCAACCCCGGAAGGAGACCCATGGCGCGGCCAGAAAAGACTGCCGCCGTCGCAGAGATCGTTGACTCGTTCAACGACTCCGCCGGCGCTGTGCTGACCGAGTACCGCGGGCTCACCGTGAAGCAGCTGCAGGACCTGCGGCGAGCCCTCGGCGAGAACGCCAACTACGCCGTGGTCAAGAACACGCTGGCCAAGATCGCCGCCACCGAGGTGGGCATCGAAGGCTTCGACGACCTGCTGACCGGCCCCACCGCCATCGCCTTCATCAATGGAGACGTGGTCGAGGCCGCCAAGGGTCTGCGTGACTTTGCCAAGGCCAACCCCGCCCTTGTCATCAAGGGTGGAGTCCTGGACGGCAAGCCGCTCGACGCTGCAGAGGTGGCCAAGCTGGCCGACCTCGAGTCGCGCGAGGTGCTGATGGGCAAGCTGGCGGGCGCGATGCTCGCGAGCCTCTCCCAGGCCGTCTACCTGCTCAACGCGCCGATCGCCCAGGCCGCCCGTCTCGCGGGTGCGCTGCAGGCCAAGGCCGAGCAGGACCCCTCGATCCTCGCAGGTGGTGCCGGTACGCCGGCTGCTCCGGCTGCCGAGGACGCCCCTGTCGACGAGGCCCCCGCGGCCGAGGAGACCGAGGCGACCGACGAGGCTGCCGAGCCGGCCGCCGAGTCCACCGACGCCTGACCAGGCCGACGTACACCACCTACAGAACACATCGGGCGAGCGTGTCGCTCCGCGCCACGCTGCCGCCCACTGACGAAAGGTTTGCCATCATGGCGAAGCTCAGCACCGACGAGCTCCTTGACGCCTTCAAGGAGATGACCCTGATCGAGCTCTCCGAGTTCGTGAAGCAGTTCGAGGACACCTTCGGCGTGACCGCCGCTGCCCCCGTCGCCGTGGCCGCCGCCCCGGCCGCCGGTGGTGCCGCTGGTGGCGACGCCGCCGCCGCCGAGGAGAAGGACGACTTCGAGGTCGTCCTCGAGGCCGCCGGCGACAAGAAGATCAACGTCATCAAGGAGGTGCGCGCCCTGACCTCCCTCGGTCTGAAGGAGGCCAAGGACCTCGTCGAGGCCGCCCCCAAGACGATCCTCGAGAACGTCGACAAGGCCGCTGCGGACAAGGCGAAGGAGGCCCTCGAGGCCGCCGGCGCCACCGTCACCGTCAAGTGACACCCGCTGGCCCTGGGCCAGCACCGCTGCACCGCAGCATCCGTCGAAGGGCGGTCACCCCGTGGGTGGCCGCCCTTCGTCATGCCCGGGGCTCGTCGTCGAGCAACCCGGACCGGTGGGCGTACGCGATCGCGCGGGGCCGGTCGCGCAGCCCCAGCTTGTCGAGCACCCGGCCCAGGTGCGTCTTGACCGTGGTCTCGCCGAGGTAGAGCTCGGCCGCGATCTCGGCGTTGGACAGTCCGAGGCCCACCAGTCGCAGCACGTCGGTCTCGCGGGGCGTGAGCATGTCGAGCGCGGGCGCCGGTGTCCGGGACGGCGACCGTCCGATGCGGGCGATGACGCCGGGCACGACGCTCGGGTCGATCACGCCCTGGCCCGCGGACGCCCGCCGCACGGCGTCGAGCATCTCCTCCGGCGGCGAGCTCTTGAGCAGGAACCCCGCGACCCCGCGGCGCAGCGCCTCGTCCACGACGGTGTCCTCGTCGAAGGTCGTCAGGATGACCACCCGCGTCCCCGGGACCTGCGCGAGGACCTCGCGGGCCGCGTCGAGCCCGTTGAGCCGGGGCATCCGCACGTCCATCAGGACGACATCGGGGCGCTGGTCGCGTGCGACCCGGACGGCGTCCTCGCCGTCGACCGCCTCGCCGACCACCTCGAGGTCGGCCTCCCCGTCGATGAGGAGCCTGAGTCCCGCGCGGACCATGGCCTCGTCGTCCGCGACGACGACCCGCAGCACCTCGCCGGTCACGGTGCCACCACGGGCCCGGTCGGGAGCGTGGCGACCAGGCGGTGCCCGCCGCCGGGCACGGCCCCCGCGTCGAGGGCGCCGCCGAGGACGGCGACCCGCTCGCGCAGGCCCGCGAGCCCGTGCCCGCCGACGCCGGCCCCCGAGTCCGACCGGGTGCCGCCGGCCGCGTTCTCCACCGTGACCTCGACCTCCTGGTCGCCGACCCGGACGCGGACCTGCACGGGGGCGCCGGAGGCGTGCCGGAGCGCGTTGGTCAGCCCCTCCTGCGCGATCCGGTAGGCCGACATCCCGACCGCGCGAGGCACGCCGTCGGCGTCCCCGGTGACCTCGAGGGTCACGGTGGCGCCGGCGCGGCGTACCTCCTCGACGAGCGCGGGCAGCAGCTCGAGCGAGGGGAGCGGAGCAAGCGCGGCCGACTCGCCCCGGCGCACGATGCCGACGATGCGGCGCAGCTCGTCGACGGCCTGACGGCCCAGCCCCTCGGCCCGCAGGAGCGTCTCCTCCTCGACCGAGCCGGCGACCTGGCGTCGGCGTACGACACCGACCTGCAACGTCATCACGCTGACGGTGTGCGCCACCGCGTCGTGCAGCTCGCGCGAGATCCGGGTGCGCTCCTCCGCGACGGCGACCTCCGCCTGCTTCTCACGCTCGGCGCGGAGCTCGGCGGCCAGCGCCCGCAGCTCGGCGGAGCGCGCGTGCTCGCGGTGGAGCAGGAAGCCGACCGCCCACGCCGGGGCGAGGATGAGGGCGAAGAAGACGAACTCCCAGACCGACTCGCCCTCCACCACGATGACCAGGGGCGGGACGGTGGCGGCCACGGCGTACGCCAGCAGCCCCGCGAGGCGCGGGAGGCGGTAGGCGGCGTTGCCGACCAGGAGGACGTACGCGATGAGCTGGGCCCCGCCGACGCGGGGGAGCCCGGTCGTGCTGAGCGCCTGGGCGCCGACCATGGTCGCGCTGAGGAGGAGCACCGCGCCGAGCGGGTACCAGCGGGACGCGGCGACGGCGAGGCCGGTGACGAGCGCGCCGGCGACGGCGACCGGGGTCAACGCGGCGCCCCGTCCGCCGTAGCCCGCCTCGAACAGCGCGGCCAGCGCGACCACGACGCCCACGATCGCGTGGGCGGACGCGGTGCGGGAGGCGGTGCTGTCCATGGCGTCACTGTAGGGACGTCCCGACCCCGGCGGGGTCGTCCCCGCGGACGACCCGAGCGTCCTCCCGGCGGAGGACCGTCCGGGCCCGACGGACGTCCCGCCGGCCCGGGGCATCGGACCGCGGAGCCGATCCGCCGCGGGGCCGACCCGTCGTTGACTTCGAGTCGTCAGCACCACACCACCACATCGAAGGAACCACCATGACGACCTCGACCACTCCGGTCACCACCACCCACGCCGCGACCGACTCCCCGGCAGCGGACCGTGGCTCCGCACCCGGCCTCCTCGCCGGCCTGGGCGGCGTGGCCCTCGCGGCCTCGTCGGTCCTCTTCGTCGCCGGCGCCGCCACGAGCCCGCCGCAGGACGACGCGAGCGCCGGCGCCTACATCGAGTCCCTTGGTGAGGACCCGTTCCTCACGGGACTCTCGGCGAACCTCTTCCACTACTCCTGGGTGCTCGCCGCATTCGGGGCTATCGCGGCCATCGGCCTGGTCCGCGGGCGGCGGGGTCGCGCGCTCACCGTCGTCGGCGGGCTGGCGGCGGCCTTCGGGTCCATCCAGTTCACCGGGCTGCTCTACAGCGACTGGGTCCTGCCGGCCCTCGACCACCAGCTGAGCGCCGGGACCGCGGTCTCGGTCTTCGAGGAGGTCACCGGGGCGCCGTCGGTGGCGATCTGGCTGCTGTCGGCCAAGGTCTTCGGCCTCCTCGGCTTCCCGCTGCTCTACGCCGGGCTGGCCCGGGCGGGCGTGATCGCGTGGTGGCTGGTGCCCCTCTCGCTGCTGCCGATGGTCGCGTTCGGGGTGGTCGGCGGACTGCTCGGCGTCGCGCTGGCCGTCGCCTGCTACGCCCCGTCGTACGTCGTGGGGTGGCGGCTGGTGCAGCGGTCGCGCATCGCGGCCTGACGAAGCGTCGCGGAGGTCTGTTCGCGCGGTGGCGAAGGCACTAGAGTCGTGCCCACCTGATGCGCATCACGAAATGAGTTGCCCCATGCGCAACAAACAGACCTCCGCCACGCTCGCGCGTCTGCTGGAGAACGCCCGCTACGAGGTGCTGCCCACGGCGAGCACCGAGGACAAGGTCCTGGCCCACGTGCCACGTGACGTCACGATCACCGTGACAGCGTCGCCGACCAAGGGCCTCGACGCCACGCTCGACCTCGCCGAGCGCCTCGCCGGGCACGGCTACGACGTCGTGCCCCACCTCGCAGCCCGCATGGTCACCGGCCGGGCCGAGCTCGAGGAGATCACGCAGCGGCTGCGCGGCAAGGGCGTCACCAGCGTCTTCGTGCCCGGCGGCGACGCGGAGGCCGCCGGTGACTACCCCGACGCCCTCGCGCTCCTCGAGGACCTCAAGGAGCTGGGCTCGCCGTTCGCCCACGTCGGCATCACCGGCTACCCCGAGTCGCACCCGACGATCCACGACGACCTCACCGTGCAGTCGATGTGGGACAAGCGGCGCTACGCCACCCACATCGTCAGCAACCTGACCTTCGACCCGGCCGTGGTCCGCGACTGGGTGCGCCGGCTGAGGGCGCGCGGGGTCCAGATGCCGTTGCTGCTCGGCATGCCCGGCCCGGTCGAGCGTACGAAGCTGCTCGGCATGGCCACCAAGATCGGGGTCGGCGAGTCGACGAAGTTCCTCGCCAAGAACAAGGGCCTCTTCGCGCGCCTCGCGGCGCCGGGCGGCTTCACCGGCGAGAGCTTCCTCGAGAAGTGCGCGCCCGCGCTGGGGGAGCCCGGCGCCCTCGTCGAGGGGCTGCACGTCTTCACGTTCAACCAGATCGGCGAGACCGAGGCCTGGCGCACCGACATGCTCGCCCGCCTGCGGGGTATCTAGGGACGAAACGGGGGTCGTACGGCGTCCCGGACGGCCATGTCGTCCCTAGATACCCCGAGCTCGGTCCGGGTCCCTCGATACCCGGACGAGGTCGGCGAGCGCGCGCTCGAGGCCGTGGTCGCCGGTCCCGACGACCGTCAGCGGGAGGCCGATGGTGGCCGCGGCCTCCTCGGCCAGGACGCGCAGCTCGTCGTCGGGCTCCTGCGCGAGCCAGACGACCCGGGTGTAGTTGCCGAAGTAGGTGTCGCGCAGCTCCGGGTAGCGGTCGAGCCCCATCTCCTGCACCACGGTGCGGGCGAACGACCGCACGAGGAAGTCGGTGAGGAGGTAGGTCCCCGGCTGCTCGTCGAAGAACGTCTCGAGGCGCGACGGGCCGGCGTACACGTCGTAGCAGTGCAGCCCCGGCAGCCGCTCGACGCCCAGGTCGCGGCACACGTCGTCGAGCGCGCCGTAGGTGCCGCAGTCGGCGTAGCCGACCACGACCCGGTCGTACGACTCCGCGAGCCGGCCGGCGAGGGCGCGGACCTCGCCCGCGATCCGGTCGGGGTGGTTGTGCAGCAGCGGCGGCAGCGGGTGCACGTCGACGGGCCAGGCCCGGCGCGCGACGACCGCGGCCGAGGGCTGGGCGATCGCGCCGCACGCGATCAGGGCGACGCGTCCCTCATGCCTTGAAGGAGAGCTGGTCGACGAAGGCCTCGTTGAAGTCGGGTCGGTCGGAGAGCTCGACATAGGTCACCTCCTCCAGCAGCGCGAGCGCCCCGGCGCGCTCGCGCACGGAGAGCAGCGCCATCTTCGCGCCCTCGCCGGCGACGTTGCCCGCCGCGACGATGCGCAGCACCGGCAGCTTCGGGACCAGGCCGATGCGTACGGCGGAGGCGGGGGAGAGGTAGCTGCCGAAGGACCCCGCGAGCAGCACCTGCTGCACGTCGCGGTGCTCGAGGCCGAGCTCCTCGAGCAGCAGGGACCAGCCGGTGGAGATCGCGGCCTTGGCGAACTGGAGCTCACGCACGTCGCGCTGGGAGAGGTAGACGCACTCGGCGGGCTCCGCGTCCGGCGTGGGCCGGTGGAGCACGAAGACCCGCTCCTCGCCGACCATCGCGAGCCGGTCGGCGAGCGCCGGCGCGACCTCCTTGGCCGCCTCCTCGGTGACCAGGCGCCCGGTCGCGTCGAGCATCCCGACGCGGACGAGCTCGGCGACGGCATCGACCAGACCGGAGCCGCACAGGCCCTTGGGCTCGACGTCGCCGATCACGCCGAGCGTCACCGCGGGTGCGTCGCCGGAGGCGGTGGCGTCGACCTTGATCACCTCGATGGCGCCGTCGGCGGCGCGCATGCCGCAGCGGATGGCGCCGCCCTCGAACGCGGGACCTGCCGGCGCTGCGGTGGACAGGATCTTCTCGCCGTCGCTCAGCACGATCTCGCAGTTGGTGCCGACGTCGATGAAGAGCCGGGTCCGCTTGTCGCGGTCCATGCCGGTCGCGAGCATGCCGGCGACGATGTCTCCGCCGACGTAGGCGCCGAGCGCGGGGAAGAAGAAGGCGCGCGCCCGCGGGTGGAGGCTCAGCCCGATCTCGGAGGCGAGGACGGACGGCGGCTGCGCGGCCGACATGACGAAGGGGGCCACGCCCAGCGGCTCCGGGTCGATGCCGAGCGCCAGCGCGGTCATCGTGGCGTTGCCGGCGACGGCGACCTCGTAGACGTGCTGGGGGTCGACGCCGCCCTCCCGGCACACCTGCGCGGCGAGCTGTGCGAGCGTGGCGGCGGCGGCCTGCTGCAGCCGGCCGAGAGCCTGGTCGTCCATCATCGTCGCGCTGATCCGCGTGATGACGTCACCGCCGAACGGCTGCTGGGCGTTGAGCATGGAGGTGACGGCCACCGGGGTCCCGGTGCCGACGTCGAGCAGGGTCCCGACGACCGTGGTGGTGCCGAGGTCGAAGGCGATGGCGTAGCGCGCGCCCGTGGTGTCGCCGGGCTCGACGTCGATGAGGTCCTCGTCGACGATGACGGCGGTCACCTTGAAGTCCGACTGGCGCAGCACCGAGGAGAGCCGCCGCAGGACGTGGACGTCGGCCTTCAGCTCGAGGTCGTCGATGGCGTCGGTGAGCCGCACCAGGTCCGTGCGCTGGTCGGACAGCGTGGCCTCGGCGAGCTCGACGTAGCGCTTCTGCAGCGCCGGGCGCAGGATCACCTGCCGGCCGATGCCGACGGTCGCCGCCTTCGGTCGCGTGGTCAGCGGCGGCACCTCGACGGCGAGGTCGCGGGTGGCGTTGACGAGACAGCCGAGCCGCCAGCCGTCGCCGAGCTGCGCGTCGGTGAACGTACGCCGGTCGTGGCGGGTGACGGGCACGTCCGCCTGGGGGCTGATGCGCACCTTGCACTTGTGGCAGGTGCCGTGGCCGCCGCAGGTCGAGTCGATCGCGATGCCGTTCCACGAGGCCGCGTCGAAGACCGTGACGCCCGGCGGGACGCGTACGCCCCGCTCGGCGGGAGGGAGCTCAGCGCCGTCCTCGGCCCTGCCGTGCACGGTGAACGACAGGTCGACGCGGCCGGTGCCGTCGTGGGGGACCGGCTCGGCACCGGGACGCTCGATCAGCCCCTCACGGGCGACGTCTGCGAGGGAGAAGTCGGGTCCCTCGGGAGGGGTGCTCATGGTGCGTCGGCCGCCGCCTGCTTCGCGCGGTGGGCCGAGATCCAGGCCATGCCCCAGTCGTCGTGGCCGAGGAACACGTCGGCGGCCTTGACCGCCTCGACGATCTTGGGCGTACGCGCGTCCATGATCGCGCTGGTCAGGCCGGAGGTCATGGCCATCGGCAGCCAGGCGGCGTTGAGGGTGTGGCGGTCGGGCATGCCGAAGCTGACGTTGGAGGCGCCGCAGGTCATGTTGACGCCGAAGTCGTCGCGGATGCGGCGCATCACCTCGAAGGTCACCAACGAGGTGCTGGTGTCCGCGCCGATCGGCATGGCCAGCGGGTCGATGACGATGTCGGCCTGCGCGATGCCGTACTCCTGGGTCGCGACGCGGACGATCTTGCCGGTGAGCTCGACGCGCTTGTCGGCCTCCATCGGGATCTCGTCGTGGTCGTTGGGCAGCGCGATGATGGCGGCGTCGTACTTCTTCACCAGCGGGAGGATCAGCTCGAGCCGGTCGTCCTCGGCGGTCACGGAGTTGACCAGCGCACGGCCCCGGTAGGCCGACAGCCCGGCCTCGAGCGCCTCGACGACCGAGGAGTCGATGCAGATCGGCAGGTCGGTGAGCTCCTGGACCATGGTGATCGCCTTGGCGAGCAGCTCGGGCTCGTCGGTCAGCGGCACGCCCATGTTGACGTCGAGGACGTCGGCGCCGCCCTCCACCTGGGCCTTCACGTCGCGCTCGATCGCGGACAGGTCACCCTCGCGCAGCTGCTCCTGGAAGATGCGTCGGCCCGTGGGGTTGATCCGCTCGCCGATGAGGCAGAACGGCCGGTCGTGGCCGATGACGACCTCGCGGGTCGCCGACCGCAGCACGGTCTGGAGCGGCTCGGCGCTCATGCGGGGACCTTCGATCGCTTCGCGTCGAGCAGCGCCTTGGCGCGCTTGACGGTCTGGGAGGCGTCGGCCGCGTAGCCGTCGGCGCCGACCGCGTCGGCGTACTCCTGGGTGACGGGGGCCCCGCCGACCATCACGATGACGTCGTTGCGCATCCCGGCCTTCTCGAGGGCGTTCATGTTGGCCTTGAACATCGGCATCGTCGTGGTGAGGAAGGCCGAGAAGCCGACGATGTCGGGCTGGTGCAGGTCGATCGCCTCGATGAACTTCTCGGGGGCGACCTGGACGCCGAGGTCGATGACCTCGAAGCCGGCGCCCTCCAGCATGATGTTGACGAGGTTCTTGCCGATGTCGTGGACGTCGCCCTTGACCGTGCCCATGAGGAACTTGCCGACGGTCTCCACGCCGGTCTCGGCGAGCAACGGGCGCAGCCGCTCCATGGCACCGGCCATCGCGCGACCGGCGATGAGCATCTCGGGGACGAAGAAGTCACCGCGCTCGAACCGTGCGCCGACCTCCTCGAGGGAGGGGATGAGGGCGTCGAAGAGCAGGGTCTGGGGCTCCATGTCGAGGTCGAGGCCCTCGTTGGTCAGCTCCAGGACGCGGGGAGCATTGCCCGTCAGCGTCTCGTCGTAGAGGGCTTGCAGGATCTCCTCGGGTGTCATGCGACGACCTCCTGGGCTCGGGAGAGGTGGGGAGCGGGACCGCGCAGCAGGGCTGACAGCGCGGCGGCATGGTCCAGGAGGCTGCGGCCGAGCTCGTCGACCCGCTCCTCCAGGCGCGGTGTGGGGCCACTGACCCCGAGGGCGGCGACGACGTCGCCGCGCGGTCCGTGCACGGGCACGGCGACGCCGGACAGCCCGATCTCGAGCTCGTCGGTCGTCACGGCCCAGCCACGCTCGCGGGTGCGGGCGCTCTCGCGTCGCAGCGCGGCGGCGTCGGCCAGCGTGGCGGGGGTGAGCCGCTCGAGCGGGCCGTCGGCCACGTGGAGCACGTGCCAGGCGTGGAGGACCTTGCCGAGCGCCGACACGTGCGCCGGCACCTCGACGTCGGTCCAGTCGCGCGTGCCGAGGAGGTAGGTCGAGTCGACCTGGGCGACCTGCACGACGCGGTCGCCGCGGGCCACGCTGAGGTGCACGGTCTCGCCCGTGGCCTCGCCGATCGCGTCCATCGCCGGCCGGGCGAGGCGGACCAGGTCGTCCCACGGGTCGTGGCGCGCGGCGTACAGCCAGAAGAGGCGGCCCGCGACGTAGGAGCCCGCGGCGTCGCGCTCGAGCAGGCCGGAGCGCTCGAGCGAGGAGAGCATCCGCGACGTCGTCGACTTGGCCAGCCCGCTCGCGTCCTGGATGTCGGCGAAGGTCAGCGGCTCGTCGGCGTGCACGACCGTCGCGACCAGGTCCGCGGCGCGGTCGAGCGCCCGGGTGCCGGTGGCGGATTCGGTCACGGCGCGGGCCTTCCCAAGGGGTTCCATGATGTGGAACGGTAGTTCCACATCATGAGGCTAGAAGCCGTCGTCTGCCGAGGTCAAGGGAGGACCCGTGTTCCGCAACACGATGCCGCGCTACGAGGTGCTGTCCGAGGACGCCATGGCCACCCTGGACGGGGGTTGGCGGCGACTGATGTCAGAGGTCGGCGTGGAGTTCATGGACGAGCGCGCGCTCGACCTGTTCCGCAAGGCGGGGCAGAAGGTCGAGGGCAACGCGGTGTTCCTCGACCCAGACTTCGTGCTCGAGCAGGTGGCCAAGGCGCCGGCCGAGTTCGACCTCCAGGCGCGCAACCCGGACAACAACGTGCACATCGGCGGCGACGCGATGGCGTTCAGCGCGGTCTACGGCCCGCCGTTCGTCCGCGAGGGTGACGTGCGCCGCGACGGGACGATGGACGACTTCCGCAACTTCGCCCGCCTCGCGCAGGGCTTCTCCGTGCTCGACTCCGCCGGCGGCGTCGTCACCGAGCCCAACGACGCGCCGCTCGACAGCCGGCACCTCGACATGACCTACGCGCTGCAGACGCTGACCGACAAGGTCTACATGGGCAACGTCGTGTCCGGCGTCAACGCCGCCGACACCATCGCGATGACCGAGATCCTCTTCGGCTCGCGCGAGGCGATCGAGGAGACGCCGGCGCTGATCTCGCTGATCAACTGCAACAGCCCGCTGCGCTGGGACGACCGGATGCTCGAGGCGCAGTTCGAGTACACCTCGGCCAACCAGCCGGTGGTCCTCACACCGTTCATCATGATGGGCGCGATGTCGCCCGTGACGATCCCCGCCGCCCTGGTCCAGCAGATCACCGAGGCCCTGTCCGGCATCGCGCTCTCCCAGCTGATCCGCCCCGGCGCCCCGGTCGTCTTCGGCTCGTTCCTCACCAACATCGACATGCAGTCGGGCTCGCCGACCTTCGGCACGCCGGAGTCCGGCATCGGCCTGCTCTGCACCGGCCAGATCGCCCGGCACTTCAACCTGCCCTTCCGCACCGGCGGCGGGCTGACCTCCTCGCAGGTCCCCGACGCGCAGGCCGGCTACGAGGCCCTGATGACCCTCATGCCGACGTTCCTCGCCGGAGCCAACTGGGTGATGCACTCCGCCGGGTGGCTGGAGGGTGGCCTGGTCGCGGGCTTCGAGAAGTTCGTCATCGACGCGCAGCTCGTCGAGATGCTCCAGCACGAGTTCACCCCGATGGAGATCGACGAGGCCTCGCTCGCCTTCGACGCCCACCAGGAGGTTGGCCACGGCGGCCACTTCCTCGGCGCGATGCACACGATGGAGCGCTTCCGCACCTGCTTCTACCGGCCCTTCCTCAACTCCAGCGACAACTACGAGCGCTGGATGCGCAACGGTGCCAAGGACACGGCCACCCGCGCCGGGGAGATCTACAAGAAGAGGCTCGAGGAGTACGAGGCCCCACCGATCGACGACGCGATCCGCGAGGAGCTCGAGGCCTACGTCACCCGGCGTCGCGCCGAGCTCGGCGACTGACGCCGGCGCCCTCAGCTCAGTCCGAGGATCGTCCCGTCCTCGAGCAGGTCGATGCGGCCGGCCGACGGCTCCTTCGGCAGGCCGGGCATGGTCATCATGTCGCCGCACACCACGACGACGAAGCCGGCCCCGGCGGACAGGCGTACCTCCCGGACGTGGAGCTCGTGGCCCGACGGTGCGCCCAGCGAGGCGGGGTCGGTCGAGAAGGAGTACTGGGTCTTCGCGACGCAGACGGGCAGCCCGCCGTAGCCGTCGGACTCGATGCGCTGCAGCCTGCGGCGGGCCTTCGCGTCCCAGGTGACCTGCCCGGCGCCGTAGAGCCGCGTCGCGATCGCCTCGACCTTCTCGGTGAGCGAGTGCTCGTCGGGGTAGGTGAACGAGAACTCGAGCGACGACTCCTCGTCAAGGGTCGCGAGCACGCCCCGGGCGAGGTCCTGCGCGCCGGCACCGCCGTCGGCGAAGTGGGTGGCGGGGACGGCTCGTACGCCCTCGGCGGCCACGAGCTCGACCACCTTCCCCACCTCGGCGTCGGTGTCGGTGGGGAACCGGTTGACCGCGACGACGGCCGGGATGCCGTAGACGTCGCGGATGTTGGCCAGGTGGCGCCGAAGGTTGGACATGCCCGCCTCGACGGCGGCGACGTCCTCGGTGCCGAGGTCGGCCAGCGCGACGCCGCCGTGGTACTTCAGGGCCCGCACGGTCGCAACGACGACCGCGACGTCGGGGCGCATCCCGGACTTGCGGCACCTGATGTCGACGAACTTCTCGGCGCCGAGGTCGGCACCGAAGCCGGCCTCGGTGACCACGATGTCCGCGAGGCGGAGGCCGGCGCGGGTCGCCATCACCGAGCTGCACCCGTGGGCGATGTTGGCGAACGGACCCCCGTGCACGAACGCGGGCGCGCCCTCGAGGGTCTGCACGAGGTTGGGGGCGAGGGCGTCGCGCAGCAGCGCGGACATGGCCCCCTCGGCGCCGAGCTCGCGGGCGGTGACGGGCACCATCGCCGGGGTGTAGCCGACGACGATGTCCCCGATGCGCTTCTTGAGGTCGGCCCACGACTCGGTGAGGCAGAAGATCGCCATCAGCTCCGAGGCCACGACGATGTCGAAGCCGTCCTCGCGGGGGTAGCCGTTGGCGTGGCCGCCGAGCGCCACGTTGACCTGTCGCAGGGCGCGGTCGTTCATGTCCAGCACGCGCTTCCACGTGATGCTGCGGACGTCGATGCCGAGGGCGTTGCCGTGGTGGATGTGGTTGTCGATGAGCGCGGCGAGCAGGTTGTTGGCCGCGGCGATCGCCGCGAAGTCGCCGGTGAAGTGGAGGTTGATGTCGGTCATCGGGACGACCTGGCTCCAGCCGCCGCCCGCGGCACCGCCCTTCATGCCGAACACCGGCCCCATCGACGGCTCCCGCAGGCACGCGATCGTGCGGTGGCCCAGCCCGTGCAGCGCGTCGGTGAGCCCGACGGTGGTGGTCGTCTTGCCCTCCCCGGGCGGGGTGGGTGACAGCGCGGTCACCAGCACGAGCCGCCCCGTCGGCCGGTCGGCGAGCGAGGCGAGGTAGCCCAGGTCGACCTTGGCCTTGTAGTGGCCGTAGGGGACCAGGCTCTCCTCCGGGATGCCCAGGGTCTGCTCGGCGACCTCACGGATGGGACGCAGCGTGGCCGCGTTGGCGATCTCGATGTCGGACAGCACTGCTGGACCTCCGCGGTGGATGGGGTGGGTGGGTGTGGCGGCTACCGGAAGACGACGGTGCGGTCCCCGTTGAGCAGCACGCGCGACTGCGAGTGCCAGCGCACGGCACGGGACAGCACCTGGGCCTCGACGTCGCGGCCGGCGGCGACGAGCTGCTCCTGGTCGTAGGAGTGGTCCACGCGCAGCACGTCCTGCTCGATGATCGGCCCCTCGTCGAGGTCGGCGGTGACGTAGTGGGCGGTCGCGCCGACCAGCTTGACCCCGCGGTCGAAGGCCTGGTGGTAGGGCCGCGCGCCCTTGAAGCTCGGCAGGAACGAGTGATGGATGTTGATCGCGCGCCCCGACAGCTGACGGCACAGGTCGTCGGACAGGACCTGCATGTAGCGCGCCAGCACGACGAGGTCGGCCCCGGTCTCGTCGACGACCTCCATCAGCCTCTTCTCCGCGTCGGCCTTGGTGTCGGGGGTCACGGGGACGTGGAGGAAGTCGATGCCGTAGGAGCGCACCAGCGGCTCGGCGTCGCGGTGGTTGGACACCACGACCGGGATCTCCACCTGCAGGGCGCCGGTGCTCGCCCGGAACAGCAGGTCGTTGAGGCAGTGGAGGTGCCTGGAGACCATGATGAGGGTGCGGTACGGCGCAGCGGCCGCCCACAGCTCGTACTCCATGCCGAACAGCCGGGCGACCGGCTCGAAGGCCGTCCGCAGCGTCGGTGCGTCGGTGGCCCGGTCGGTCGTGAAACCGATCCGCATGAAGAACCGGTCGGTCAGCCGGTCGCCGAACTGCTGGCTCTCCACGATGTTGCCGCCGTGCTCGACGAGGTAGCCCGTCACGGCGTGCACGATGCCCGGGCGGTCCGGGCAGGAGAGGATCAGGACGTAGTCACCCACAGAGGCTCCCTCATAGATGCGCGCAAGTGTTGCGCTTGACGAAACAGAGTTTGCGATACGCAACAGCCTGTGCGCTAGTGTCGCGCCATGCGCAACGCAGCCGAGGCCGGTGCCGGCGGCGCTGGTGTCCAGTCCGTCGACCGTGCGCTGAGCATTCTCGAGGTCCTCGCGCGCACCGGCGAGGCCGGGGTCACCGAGATCTCCGGCGAGCTCGGCGTGCACAAGAGCACGGCCTTCCGGTTGATGGCGACGCTGGAATCCCACCGGCTGGTCGAGCAGACCGGCGACCGCGGGCGCTACCGCCTCGGCGTCGGCATCCTGCGCCTGGCTGGCGCCACCACCGCGCGGCTCGACCTCGTGCAGGAGGCGCGCCCGATCTCGCGGCAGCTGGCCGCCGACACCGGGGAGACCGTCAACATCGCGGTGCTGTCCGACGGGTCGGCGCTCTACCTCGACCAGGTGGCCGGCTCCTCCGCGCTGCAGTCGCACAACTGGGTCGGCCAGCACATCCCGCTGCACGCGACCAGCAACGGCAAGGTGCTGCTGAGCGGCCTCGACGACGACGACCTCGAGGCGGCGCTCGGCGCCCTGCCGACGTACACCTCACGCACCATCACCACGCTGTCGCAGCTGCGCGACGAGCTCGACCGGGTGCGGGACCAGGGCTACGCCGTCGCGGTCGACGAGCTCGAGGTCGGCCTGACGGCCGTGGCGGCACCGGTGCGCAACGCCCACGGTGACGTGGTGGCCTCGATGAGCGTCTCCGGCCCGTCGTTCCGGCTCGGTGACGACCGGGTCGACGAGGTCGTCGCCCAGACGGTCGAGGCGGCCGCCGAGGTGTCCCACCGCCTGGGCTGGGGGCACCGCTAGACCTGGCGCGTGCCTTGACGCCCGCGCCGCTCGCCCAGCATCGTTCGACCCGAGGAGAGGGAGGCCCCCGTGCCCGACCTGTACATCGACGGCAGCTGGGAGTCCGCGCGCGCCGGTGGCCGTCGCGAGATCCGCTGCCCGGCCGACGGCACGCTCGTCGCGGAGGTCGACGAGGCCGACGCCGAGGACACGTCCCGCGCGATCGCGGCCGCGCACCGCGCGTTCCACGACGGCGAGTGGCCCGGCTGGTCCAACCGGGCGCGCGGCGACCTGCTGCTGCGGGTCGCCGACCTGCTCGAGCGCGACAAGGCCGACGTGGCGCGCGCGGAGTCCCTCGACACCGGCAAGCGGCTCGTCGAGGGCGAGTACGACGTCGACGACGTCGTCTCGGTGTTCCGCCACTTCGGCCACGTCGCCGACGACGACGGCGGTCGCGTGGTCGACACCGGCAACCCGGCCGTGGTCAGCCGGGTCGTCCACGAGCCGGTCGGCGTGTGCGGCCTCATCGCCCCCTGGAACTACCCGCTCCTGCAGACCGCGTGGAAGGTCGCCCCCTGCCTGGCGGCCGGCAACACCTTCGTCCTCAAGCCGAGCGAGCTCACCCCGCACACCGCGATCCACCTGGTCCGGCTGCTCGAGGAGGCGGGCCTGCCCGCCGGCGTCGCCAACCTCGTCCTCGGCGAGGGGCCGGCGGCCGGCGCCCCGCTCGCGGAGGACCCCCGCGTCGACCTCGTCTCGTTCACCGGGAGCCTGGCGGTCGGCAAGCAGCTGATGGCCGCGGCGAGCGGCACCGTCAAGAAGGTCGCCCTCGAGCTCGGCGGCAAGAACCCCAACATCGTGTTCGCCGACGCCGACTACGACACGGCGCTCGACTTCGCCCTCACCGCCGTCTTCCTGCACTCGGGCCAGGTCTGCTCCGCCGGCGCCCGGCTGGTCGTCGAGGAGTCGATCCACGACCGCTTCGTCGACGACCTGGTGGCGCGCGCGAAGGAGATCAGGCTCGGGGGGCCGTTCGACGAGTCGGCGGAGTCCGGGCCGCTCACCAGCGCCGCCCACCGCGACAAGGTCGAGGCCTACGTCGCCGCCGGCATTGCCGAGGGAGCCGTCCTGCGCTGCGGCGGCGCTCGTCCCGACGACCCCGCCCTGGCCGACGGCTTCTACTACCTGCCGACCGTGCTCGACGGCTGCACCAGCGACATGAGCGTCACCCAGGACGAGTCCTTCGGCCCGGTGCTGACGGTCGAGACCTTCCGCGACGAGGACGAGGCCGTCCGCATCGCCAACGACAGCATCTACGGCCTCGCCGGTGCCGTGTGGACCCAGGACGCCGGCCGGGGCCAGCGCGTCGCGGCCCGCCTGCGGATGGGCACCGTGTGGATCAACGACTACCACCCCTACGTCGCGCAGGCCGAGTGGGGCGGCTACAAGCAGTCCGGCATCGGGCGGGAGCTGGGCCGGGCCGGGCTGGAGGAGTACCGCGAGACCAAGCACGTGTGGCACAACATCGCCCCGGAGCCGCAGCGCTGGTTCGGGGGGCAGGGCTGATGGGCCGCCGCTCCTACGACTACGTCATCGTCGGCGGCGGCTCGGCGGGGTCCGCGCTCGCCAACCGGCTCTCGGCCGACCCGTCGACGACGGTGCTCGTGCTCGAGGCCGGTCGCACCGACCGCTTCGACCCGCTCATCCACGCGCCCGCAGCGCTGCCGTTCCCCATCGGCAACCCGCTCTACGACTGGAGGTACGAGACCGAGCCGGAGCCCGCCATGGGTGGCCGCCGGGTCTACCACGCCCGCGGCAAGGTGCTCGGCGGGTCGTCGTCGATCAACGGCATGATCTTCCAGCGGGGCAACCCGATGGACTACGAGCGGTGGGCCGCCGACCCCGGCATGGAGACCTGGGACTACCGGCACTGCCTGCCCTACTTCAAGCGCATGGAGTCGCTGATCCTCCCCGACGGCATGGTCGGCGCCGACGCGTGGCGCGGCGGCTCCGGCCCGCTGAAGCTCGAGCGCAGCCCGGCGACCAACCCACTCTTCAGCGCGTTCTTCGAGGCCGCGACGCAGGCCGGCTACCCCCTGACCGACGACGTCAACGGCTACCGTCAGGAGGGGTTCGGCCGCTTCGACCGCAACATCGTCAAGGGCGTGCGGATGTCCGCCGCGCGGGCGTACCTCCACCCGGTCATGGGCCGCAAGAACCTGACGGTCGAGACCTTCGCGCACGCGACCAGGGTCCGGTTCGAGGGCAGGCGCGCCGTCGGCGTGGACTACCTCCGGGCCGGCCGCAGACACGAGTACGCCGCGGCCGGCGAGGTCGTGCTGTGCGGGGGCGCGATCAACTCGCCGCAGCTGCTGCAGCTCTCCGGCATCGGCAACCCCGAGCACCTCGAGCCGCTGGGCATCGAGATGGTGCACGACCTGCCCGGCGTGGGGGAGAACCTCCAGGACCACCTCGAGGTCTACATCCAGTACGCCTCGCTGCAGCCGGTGTCGATCGTCGAGGGCCTCAAGTGGCGCAACCGCCCGCTGGTCGGTCTCGAGTGGCTGCTGAAGCGCACCGGGACCGCGGCGTCCAACCACTTCGAGGGCGGCGGGTTCTGCCGGTCCAACGAGGACGTGGACTGGCCCAACCTGATGTTCCACTTCCTGCCCATCGCGATCCGCTACGACGGATCCGCACCGGCCGGGCAGGACAAGTACGCCCACGGCTACCAGGTGCACATCGGCCCGATGTACGCCGACACCCGCGGCTGGGTGCGGATCGCGTCGAGCGACCCGCGCCAGAAGCCGAAGATGCTCTTCAACTACCTCTCCACGCCCAACGACCGTCGCGAGTGGGTCGAGGCGGTCCGGGTCGCCCGCAGCATCCTCAACCAGCCGGCGTTCGCGCCGTTCAACGGCGGCGAGCTCTCGCCGGGACCCTCCGTCGAGAGCGACGAGGAGATCCTGGACTGGGTGCGCGAGGACGCCGAGACCGCCTTGCACCCGTCGTGCACCGCCAAGATGGGCACCGACGACATGGCGGTGACCGACCCGCGCTCGCTGGTGGTCCACGGCACGGAGGGACTGCGCGTCGTGGACGCGAGCGTCTTCCCCTACGTCACCAACGGCAACATCTACGCCCCGGTGATGATGGTCGCGGAGAAGGCCGCCGACCTGATCCTCGGCAACACCCCCCTCGAGCCCGCCGACGTGCCCTACTACCGGCACCGTGACGACTCGCCGCTCCACCCACCCGGAGACCCGCGCAACGCCAGCTGAGACGACCCGCCCGAGCCCTGCCCAGACCCCGCAGACCGGAGGCCACCGTGACCGCCCAGACCGACGCGCCCGCCCCGCCCGACCCGCTGACGTCGGGGACGCCCGGACCGAAGGTCAGGTGGCCGGTCTTCGTCACCTCGTTCGTCGGCGTCTGCGTCGTGACCCTCTGGGCGATCGTCGCCCCCACCAGCGCCGAGTCGGTCATCGGCGACCTGGTCACCCGCATCGGGACGGGGTTCGGCTGGTTCTACGTCGCGCTGGCGACGGTGATCGTGGGCTTCGTGGTCTTCCTCGGCTGCTCCCGCTTCGGCAGCATCCGGCTCGGTCCCGACCACGCACGTCCGGAGTTCTCCACCTTCGCCTGGGCGAGCATGCTCTTCGCCGCCGGCATCGGCACCGACGTGATGTTCTACTCGGTCATCGAGCCGGTGTCGCACTACACCGCGCCCCCGGTCGGCGAGCCCGGCACGGTCGAGGCGGCCCGTGACGCCACCGTGTGGACGCTCTTCCACTACGGGGTGACCGGGTGGGCGATGTACGCCCTGATGGGTCTCGCGCTCGCCTACTTCTCCTACCGCAAGGGACTCCCGCTCGCCGTCCGCTCGGCCCTGCACCCCGTCTTCGGCAGGCGCGTCGAGGGGGCGCTCGGGCACGCCGTCGACACCGCCGCCGTGCTCGGCACGATCTTCGGCGTCGCCACCAGCCTGGGCATCGGCGTGGTGTTCCTCAACGTGGGGCTCAACGTCATCTTCGGCGTCCCGGTCGGGACCGCGACGCAGGCGGCGCTGGCGATCGTCGCGGTGACCGTGGCGGCCGTGTCGGCGACCTCGGGCGTCGACCGGGGGATCCGGTTCCTCTCCCAGCTCAACGTCCTGCTCGCCCTCGGCCTGGCCGGCTGGGTGCTGGTGACCGGGAAGACCGCGTTCCTGCTCAACGCCGTCGTGATGAACGTGGGCGACTTCGCCCGCTCGTTCCCGGCGAAGACCCTGGAGACCTTCGCCTTCACCGACACCCAGGACTGGATGCAGCTCTGGACGCTGTTCTTCTGGGCCTGGTGGGTGGCGTGGGCGTCGTTCGTCGGCCAGTTCCTGGCGCGCATCTCCCGCGGGCGCACCATCCGCCAGTTCGTGCTGGGCACGATGGTCATCCCGTTCAGCTACATCGTCATGTGGATCTCGATCTTCGGCAACGCGGCGATCGACAAGGTCCGCAACGGCGACGACAGCGGGTTCGCGGACCGCGCGGTCGACTTCACCGGCGTGGGCTTCTACGAGCTGCTCCAGGACTACCCGCTCGCCGACGTGGTCATCTTCGTCGCGTTCCTCGTCGGGCTGCTGTTCTACATCACCTCGGCGGACTCCGCCGCGCTCGTCATGGGCAACCTGTGCTCGGAGCTGCAGGACGTGCAGCAGGACTGCGCCGCGTGGCTGCGCATCTCCTGGGCCAGCGCCACCGGGCTGCTCACCGTCGCCATGCTGGCCGTCGGCGGCATCGCCACGCTGCAGTACGCCACGATCATCATGGGGCTGCCGTTCGCCTTCGTGCTCGTGCTCGTGATGTGGGGCCTGTTCCGCTCGCTGCGCGACGAGGGCCGCAAGGCCGACGCGGGCGTACGCGGCATCGCCCCGCTCCTGTCGGCGCGCACGGGCTCGGGCGCGGACAACCGCAAGGCGTGGAAGGCCCGGCTGGCGAGGGCGACCAACTTCGTCGACGACGAGTCGGCCGCCGCCTACCTCGCCTCGACCATCGAGCCCGCCCTGAGCGAGGTCGCGGGCGAGCTGACGTCGATGGGGGTGCCGGCCGGGGTGAGGCGCGGCGGCGCCGTCGGCGCCGAGGTGGCGCCCTTCGTCGAGCTGGTCACCGAGGTCGGCGACGAGCCCTTCGTCTACCGCGTCGTCGTGCGCCGCTCTCCGGTCCCGACCTACGGCGGGCGGATGATCGGCAATCGCGACCAGTACGCCCGCCTCGAGGTCCACCTCGCCGAGGGCGGTCAGGACCACGACGTCATGGGCTACACGGCCGACCAGGTCATCCACGACTGTCTGGACCAGTACGAGCGCCACCTCGAGTTCCTCCGCTCCGGCTGAGCCCGCGGGGCCGGGGCGCGGCCGTCCCGGGTCACCGGGAGGTCACGGTGTGACCACGGCCTATTGACGAGCCGATGACACCGACGCATTCTTCGCATGTCCGGCTGGTTGCGCTCCGAGCATCCGGTTGCGACATGCGCAACAAAGGAGCACGCATGACCGCAGCCCTCTCCGTGGACAGCCTCTGGAAGATCTTCGGCCCGCGCTCGGACAAGATCATCGGCACGCCGGACGCCGAGCTGTCCCGCGCCGATCTCAAGGCCAAGACCGGCAACGTGGTCGGCGTCAAGGACGTCTCCTTCGAGGTCGCGCCCGGCGAGGTGTTCGTCGTGATGGGGCTCTCCGGATCGGGCAAGTCGACCCTCGTCCGGTTGCTCACGCGGCTGATCGAGCCGACCGCGGGCTCGGTCACCCTCGGCGGCGTGGACATCACGAACGCGTCGGAGGCCGACCTGCGCGAGGTGAGGCGCCAGAAGGTCTCGATGGTGTTCCAGCACTTCGGGCTGCTCCCGCACCGGCAGGTGATCGACAACGTCGCCTACGGCCTCGAGGTGCGCGGGATCGCGAAGAAGGAGCGTCGGGCGAAGGCCGGCGAGATCGTCGACCTGGTCGGGCTCTCCGGCTACGAGAAGTCCTACCCCGACCAGCTCTCCGGCGGCATGCAGCAGCGGGTGGGCCTGGCCCGCGCGTTGGCCGGCGACCCGGAGATGCTGCTCTTCGACGAGCCCTTCTCGGCGCTCGACCCGCTGATCCGCCGTGACATGCAGAACGAGGTCATCCGGCTGCACCGCGAGCTCGGCAAGACGATGGTCTTCATCACCCACGACCTCGCCGAGGCACTCAAGCTCGGCGACCGCATCATGATCCTGCGCGACGGCGCGATCGTGCAGATCGGCACGCCCGACGAGGTCGTCGCCCGGCCCGCCGACGACTACGTCAAGGACTTCGTGTCCGAGGTGCCCAAGGCCCACGTCCTCACGCTGAAGTGGGTGATGCGCGAGCCCCGCGACGGCGAGGCGATGGACGGCCCCACGCTGCCGGTCACCACGGTCGTACGCCAGGCCGCGCGCGCCGCGATCGCCTCGGACGCACCGATCCGCGTCGTCGACGGCGACACCCTCGTCGGTGTCGTCGACGAGGAGGACATCATGCGGGTCGTCGTGGCCGAGGAAGAGGGATGACAGCGACCGCGCCGGCACCTCCCCGGCGCGTGGAGCCCGACGCCGCGCCGCCGGTGGTCGAGGACTCCGGCATCAGCCGCTGGGTGCCCGCCGCCGCCGTGGTGGTGCTGTGGGTCGTCGTGTGGGCGTTCACCCGGGGCACCGACACCCTCGACCTGCCGAGCCTGTCGCGCACCGACCTGCACGACCGCCTGACGGAGATCCAGAACGGGCTCCTCGAGGGCCGGTCCACCAACCCGGTCATGCAGTTCACCAACGCGATCGCCGACGCCTTCCGCGGCACCGTCGACTGGCTGCAGAGGCTCCTGTCCAAGCCCGCCTTCCCGCGCCCCGTGCCGGAGATCGGCTGGCTCGGGGTCACCGCCCTGGCGACCTACGTCGGCCTCGTCGTGGCGAGCTGGCGCATCGCGGTCCTCGTGCTCGCGTCGTTCCTCTCCTTCGGCGTCCTCGGCTACTGGGACCAGTCGATGGACACGCTCATCATCGTGCTGATCTCGGTGCTCCTCGCCGTCGTGATCGGGATGCCGCTGGCGGTGTGGATCGGCACCAACGCCCGCGCCAACGCCGTGGTCACCGTCTTCCTCGACCTGATGCAGACGATGCCGACGTTCGTCTACCTGCTGCCGATCGTGCTCTTCTTCGGCATCGGCACCAGCGCCGCCGTGGTCGCGACCCTGATCTACGCGCTCCCGCCGATCATCCGCATCGCCGGGTTCGGGATCCGCGAGGTCCCGGCGACCACGATCGAGGCCACCGACTCCGCGGGCCAGACCTACTGGCAGCGGCTGCTCAAGGTGCAGCTGCCGATGGCTCGCAAGACGATCATCGTCGGTCTCAACCAGACCACCCTGGCCGCGCTGTCGATGGCCACCCTCGCCTCCTTCGTCGACGGCCCGGGCCTCGGCAAGCCGGTGCTCCAGGGCCTGCGCGTCAACGACGTCGGCACCGCCTTCGTCCCGGGGGCGCTGATCGTGGTGATGGCCGTGATGCTCGACCGCACCACCACGGCGGCCAGCGAGCGCTCCGAGCGTGTCGCGCGCGGCGGCGGCCACCGCAACCCGCGGCTGCGGCGCGTCGTGGTGGCCGGGGGAGCGGTGGTCGCGCTCGTCGCGGTCTACCTCTCCCGCACCTACGTCAGCCTGGCCGAGTTCCCGACGTACTCGATCGGCCGCACCATCAGCAGCGGGGTCAGCGACGTCGTCGACGCGATCAAGGACACCTTCGGCGGCGTCACCGGCGGCCTCAAGGACGGGGTGACGGAGGGGCTGCTCAACCCGGTCCAGTCGGTGCTCGCCGACTCCCCGTGGTACGTCTCGTTCGTCGCGATCGCCGCCCTCGCGCTGGTGTTCGGGGGCGTGCGCGCCCTGGTCATCACGGTCGTGTGCCTGCTCGGCGTGCTGTGGCTCGACCTGTGGAACGACGCGATGGTCACGCTCAACATGACGCTCGTCGCGACCGTGCTCGTGATGGCCCTCGCGCTGGTCTTCGGCGTCTGGATGGCGCGGGACAGGCGCGTCGACCTCGGCATCCGTCCGCTGCTCGACGCCGGGCAGACCATCCCGCCCTTCGTCTACCTCATCCCCGTGCTGGCGCTGTTCGGCCCGGGCCGCTTCACCGCGATCGTCGCCGGCATCGTGTACGCCGCACCCGCCGCGATCAAGCTGGTGGCCGACGGCGTCAAAGGGGTCTCTCCCACGACCATCGAGGCCGGACGCTCGACCGGTCAGACGACGTGGCAGGAGATCACCAAGGTCCAGCTGCCGATGGCGAAGGGCTCCCTCGTCCTGGCCACCAACCAGGGCCTGCTCTACGTGCTCTCGATGACCGTCATCGGCGGCCTGGTCGGCGCCGGGGCGCTCGGCTTCGACGTCGTGTACGGCTTCTCCCGCAGCGAGGCGTGGGGCAAGGGCGCGGCCGCCGGGCTCACCATCGTGCTGATCGGCGTGATGCTCGACCGGATCACCCGCGCCGCCAGCGACGTGCGCCGCGACGACGGACCCGGCACCCGGCGTGCCTTCAGCCTCCGGCTGCCGATCGGCCCGCCGGGCAACTGACCCACCACCTCGCACCAGCAACGAAGAGGAGACGCACTATGCGCACCACCCGAAGCCGAGGCGCCCGTCTGGGAGTCCTCGCCACAGCCGCCGTGATGGTGCTCTCCGCCTGCGGCGGCGGCTCCATCGACGAGCAGACCCAGGCCAACGAGGAGCAGGCCGCCGAGGGCGGCGGCGAGTGCGGCGACCTCAACATGGCCGTGAACCCGTGGGTCGGCTACGAGGCCAGCGCCTACGTCGTCGGCACCGTCGCCCAGGAGCAGCTGGGCTGCACGGTCAACTACAAGGAGCTCAAGGAGGACGTCTCCTGGCAGGGCTTCGGCACCGGGGAGGTGGACGTCGTGATCGAGGACTGGGGCCACCCCGACCTCGAGAAGAAGTTCTTCGCCGAGGAGGGCGACGGCTCCGCCGAGGACTTCGGCCCTCAGGGCAACGTCGGCATCATCGGCTGGTTCGTCCCGCCGTGGCTCGCCGAGGAGCACCCGGACATCCTCGACTGGGAGAACCTCAACCAGTACGCCTCGGAGTTCGAGACCTCGGAGTCGGGCGGCAAGGGCCAGTTCCTCGGCGCCGACCCGTCGTACGTCCAGTTCGACGAGGCGATCGTGTCCAACCTCGACCTGGACTTCCAGGTCGTGTTCTCCGGCTCGGAGGCCGCCAGCATCGAGGCGTTCCGCAAGGCCGAGGAGAACAAGGAGTGGGTCATCGGCTACTGGTACGAGCCGCAGTACTTCAACGCCGAGGTGGCGATGCAGCGCGTCTCGCTGCCGCCCTACGAGGAGGGGTGCCAGGACGACCCGCAGGACGTCGCGTGCGACTACCCCGAGACCGAGCTGAAGAAGATCGTCGGCACGGAGTGGGCGGCCTCGGACTCCACGGCGGTCGACCTGGTCAGGAACTTCACCTGGACCAACGAGGACCAGAACGTCGTGGCCGGCTACATCGCCGCCGACGGCATGTCACCCGAGGACGCCGCCGCGAAGTGGATCGAGGAGAACCAGGACAAGGTCGACGCCTGGCTGGGGTAGCAGGCTGCGCCGACCGGGCGCCCGGCCAGCCTTGACAGGCGGCCGGGGCCCGGTCAGGGTACGTGTGTTGCAGGTCACGCACTAGGTTGCGCATCGCGCAACCGGATGGGTAGGCGTCATGGCCATCAAGGAACCGGTCGCACAGGTCCCGCCGGCGGAGTCGGGCCGACGGGACTTCCCGCTGGACAAGGTGACCTTCGGTGTCGCCGCCGGGCTCGCGATCGCCTTCCTCGCCTGGGGCGCGTTGGACTCCACCGGCATGACGGAGACCACCGGGAAGGTCCTCGGCAAGCTGACCGAGCTGTTCGGCTGGCTGTTCATCCTGGTCAGCGCGACCTTCCTGCTGTTCTCCGCCTACCTCGCCGTCACCCGCTACGGCAACATCCGGCTCGGGCCCGACGACAGCGAGCCCGAGTTCTCCACGTTCTCCTGGGTCTCGATGATGTTCGCCACCGGCATGGGCATCGGCCTGATGTTCTGGGGCGTCGCCGAGCCGCTGACCTACCTCACCGCCGAGAGCGCCGCGAGCACGCCGCCGGGCCGCGGCGACCCGAACACGCCGGACAGCGCCCGTGTTGCGATGGAGTACGCCTTCTTCCACTGGGGCTTCCACCCCTGGTCGATGTACGCCGTCATCGGCCTCGCGATCGGCTACTTCGCCTACCGCAAGGGCACGGGCAACCTGGTCTCCGGCGCCTTCGGCCCACTGCTCAAGGGGCGCGAGAAGCAGGGTCCCGGCAAGGCCATCGACATCATCGCGATCTTCGCGACGCTCTTCGGCTCGGCGACCTCGCTCGGCCTCGGTGCCCTGCAGATCACCGGTGGCCTCGACGACGTCTTCGGCAGCGGCCGCTCCAAGTGGCTCACGGTCGCGGTCATCGCGGTGCTGACGCTCTGCTTCGTCCTGTCAGCGGTGTCCGGGGTCGAGAAGGGCGTCCAGCTCCTCTCCAACGCCAACGCGGTCGCCGCGGTGCTGCTGGTGTTCTTCCTCTTCGTGGTCGGGCCGACGGTGTTCATCCTGAGCACCTTCACCGAGTCCCTCGGCGGCTACCTCACGCACCTGCCGACCATGGCGTTCCGCACCGGGGCCTTCGGCGACAGCGAGTTCCTCAGCGCCTGGACGATCTTCTACTGGGCGTGGTGGATCTCGTGGACCCCGTTCGTGGGCATGTTCATCGCGCGCATCTCCAAGGGCCGCACGATCCGCCAGTTCGTCATCTACGTGATCCTGGTGCCGAGCCTGGTGTCGTTCGTCTGGTTCTCGATCCTCGCCGGCTCCGCCTTCGACCTCCAGCTCTCCGGTGCCAAGGACCTGGGCAAGGTGCTCGCCGACGAGGGCACGGAGAGCGCCCTCTTCGCGACCCTGCGTGAGTACCCCCTCGCGACCGTCACGGTGGTGCTGGCCGTCTTCCTCGTGGCGATCTTCTTCATCACCGGTGCCGACTCGGCCTCGATCGTGATGGGCATGCTGAGCCAGAACGGCAAGGAGGAGCCGATGCGCTGGCTGGTCGTGTTCTGGGGTGTCGCCCAGGGCGCGGTGGCCGCGGTGCTGCTCTTCTCCGGCGGGCTCGGCGCGCTGCAGACGCTCGTGATCATCGTGGCGGGACCGTTCATGCTGGTCATCTGCGCGATGTGCGTGTCCCTGATGAAGGCGCTGCGGGCGGAGCCCTACGAGTCGACCCTGCCCCCGCGCGTACGCCGTGCCGTCCTGCACGCGCAGCAGTACGACGCGATGGAGCACCACACCGTGGCCCTCGCGGCGCTCGGCGCGGAGCCCGAGGAGGTCACCGGGCAGCCCCTCGACGAGAGGGACGACACCCGCCCCCCGACCTGACCCAACCGCTCGTCCCGTCGACGCCCCCGACTGCTTGACAGCGGTCGGGGGCGTCGACGTACATTTTGTCTGTCGCACATAGCGCAACAAGTTGCGTGATACGCAACTCCATTCTTCGTCCCAGGAGACTGCCATGGCAGAGGTCCCCGCGACCGCCGACGTCGTCGTGATCGGAGCCGGCATCGTCGGCAACAGCCTCGTCCACCACCTGACCCGCCTCGGGTGGAAGAACGTCGTCCAGATCGACAAGGGCCCGCTGCCCAACCCGGGCGGCTCGACCGGCCACGCGTCCAACTTCATCTTCACCGTCGACCACTCCCGCGAGATCACCGACATCACGCTGGACTCGGTCGCGCAGTACAAGGAGATGGGCGTCTTCACCGAGTCCGGCGGGTTCGAGATCGCCCGCACCGAGGAGCGGATGGAGGAGCTGCGGCGCCGGATGTCGAGCGCCAAGGCGTGGGGCATCGAGGCCGAGCTGGTCAGCCCCGCGTTCGTGAAGGAGAAGGTCCCCTTCATCGAGGAGGACCAGTTCATCGGCGCCTTCTGGACCCCCGGTGTCGGCGTCGTCGACTCGCTGCGCGCCGGCACGATCATGCGCGAGCGCGGCCTGGAGACGGGCGAGCTCACCGTCGTGCCGACGGTGGAGGTCGTCGGCCTCGACACCGAGGAGGGGCCGCACGGACGCCGTCGCATCACGCGCGTACGCACGACCGGCGGTGACATCGAGGCGAAGGTCGTGGTGATCGCGGCCGGCGTGTGGAGCCCCAAGCTGGGCGACATGGCCGGCATCTCCATCCCGCTGACCCCGGCGGTGCACCAGATGATCAGCGTCGGCCCCTGCCCGCAGCTGGCCGAGAAGGAGGGCGAGATCTCCTTCCCGATCGTGCGCGACATGGACACCTTCTGCTACGAGCGCCAGCACGGCGCCGACATGGAGGTCGGCTCCTACGCCCACCGCGCGATCCTCCACGAGCCCGAGGACATCCCCTCGATCGAGCAGGCCAAGCTCTCCCCGACGGAGATGCCGTTCACCGAGGACGACTTCGACCCGCAGCTCGAGCAGGCCTACGAGCTGATGCCGGAGCTCCTGGGTGCCGAGGGTGCGGAGATCCGCTACGCCATCAACGGCCTCCTCTCGCTGACCTGCGACGGCAACCCGATCCTCGGCGAGAGCGAGGTCGCCGGTCTCTGGACGGCGTCGGCCGTCTGGATCAAGGAGGGGCCGGGCGTGGGTCGCGCGGTCGCCGAGTGGATGACCCACGGCCACTCCGAGATCGACCTGCACCACAGCGACATCGCGCGCTTCCACCCGCACCAGAAGCGCCGCGAGCACACCCGGCTGCGGACGACGGAGTCGTTCATCAAGACCTACGGCATCGTCCACCCCGCCGAGCAGTACGAGTCCGACCGCGACCAGCGGCTCTCCCCGATGCACGACTCGCAGGCCAAGCTCGGCGCGGTCTTCTTCGAGACCGCCGGGTGGGAGCGCCCCTTCTGGTACGAGTCCAACGCCGACCTGCTGGAGGTCTACGGCGACGCCGTCATGCCCCGCGAGCACGAGTGGGACGCGCGCTGGTGGAGCCCGATCATCAACGCCGAGCACCTGCGGATGCGGGAGTCCGGCGCGGTGATCGACCTGTCGGCGTTCTGCATCTTCGACATCACCGGACCGGGGGCGCTCGACACCGTGCAGCGCACCTGCGTCGCCCAGTGCGACGTCGCGGTCGGCAAGGTCATCTACACCCCGGTGCTCGACGCGAAGGGCGGCTTCCGGTCCGACCTCACCGTGATGCGGCTGGGCGACGACCACTTCCGCGTGGTCACCGGCGGCGCCCACGGCATGGCCGACCGCGCCTGGTTCGCCGGCCAGCTCCCCGACGACGAGGCCACCACCCTGACCGACCTCACCGACGACGTGTCGACCATCGGCATCTGGGGGCCCCGGGCCCGTGAGGTCGTCGCCGGCCTCACCTCCGACGACGTCTCGGACGCGGGCTTCGGCTTCCTCACCTGCCGTGAGATCGACCTCGGCGGGACGACCGTCCTCGCCTCGCGCATCTCCTACGTCGGCGAGCTGGGCTGGGAGCTCTACGTCCCGATGGGCTCGGCCGCCCAGGTGTGGGAGACGCTCCTCGAGGCCGGCGCCCCGCACGGCGTACGCCCCGCGGGCATCGGCGTCTACGGCACGACGGGCCGCATCGAGAAGGGCTACCGCGCCTACGGCGCCGAGCTCGACGGCGAGCGCAGCATCGTCGAGGCCGGCATGCAGCGGCCCAAGGTCAAGGCCGCCGACTTCGTCGGCAAGGAGGCCTACCTCGCGCAGCGCGAGGCGTCCCCGCAGGCGGTGCTCTGCACCCTGACCGTCGACGACCACACCTCCGCGTCCGGGACGAAGCGCTACATGCTCGGCGGCGAGCCGATCCTCACCCGCGACGGCGGCATCCTGACCGACGGCCACGGCCACCACCCGTACGTCACCAGCGCCGGCTCCGCGCCCTCGCTCGGCAAGCACGTGCTGCTCGCCTACCTCCCGCCCGAGGAGGCCGTGATCGGCAACGAGCTCGCCGTGTCCTACATGGAGGAGCTCTATCCCGTGACGGTCGGCTCGATCGACGCCACGCCCCTGCTCGACTCGACCAACGAGCGCCTGCGATGACCAACCCGCTGATCTGCATCAAGCGCGTCGTCGACGCGTCCAGCGAGGTCGTCCTGACCGAGGACGCCCAGGGCGTCGACGGCCGCTACGCCGGGTTCACCACGAGTGCCCACGAGGAGTGCGCCGTCGAGATCGGGGTCCAGGTCGCGTCCGCCACGGGCGGGACCGCGTCCGTGGTGACGCTGGGCGACGCCGACGCCGTCGAGCAGCTGCGGTCCGCCCTCGCCGTCGGCTGCACCGCCGCCACGCACGTCGTCGCCGACCCGCAGACGTTCGGCCCGGCCGACGTCGCCCGCGAGCTGGCTGCCGTCGTCCGCGACCACGAGCAGGCGGGCACGCCGCACGACCTCGTCCTCCTGGGGAACGACGCCGCCGACAGCGGCGACTTCCAGGTGGGCATCCGGCTCGCCTACGAGCTGGGCTGGCCGGTGGTCAACGGGGTCAGCAAGGTCAGCGTCGCCGACGGCGAGGTCACCGCGAGCGGTGACGGCCCCGACGGGCACGAGACCTACCGGCTGCCGTTGCCCGCGGTCGTGACCGTCCTCGAGGGCGGTGTGGAGCCGCGCTACCCGACCGTCCCGGGCCGGATGAAGGCCAAGAAGGTCGAGATCGAGGAGCGTACGCCCGTCTCCGACCCCGCGGGCCCGTCCCGCGTACGCCTCGTCCTCCCGCCGCCGTCGCCCTCGAGCGTCCAGGTGCTGGGGGAGGGCGCGGCCGCCGCGCCGGCGGTGGTCGACCTGCTCGAGGAGCTGGGGGTGCTGGCCCGATGATCGTCGTGCTCGTCGAGGTGTCGCCCGCCGGCGAGGCCGTCGAGACCTCCCGCGAGGCGCTGACCATGGCCCGCGAGCTGTCCGCCGCGGGGGGCGGTGTCCCGATCGACGCCGTCGTCGTGGGCGAGCCCGCCGAGGGGCTGGTCCCGGCGCTCGCCTCCTACGGCGTGCGCCGCGTGCACGCCCTCACCGGCGGGGCGTACGACGCGTTCGCCGGCGCCGCGTGGGCCGCAGGCCTCCTCCACGTCCGCGAGAGGTCCGGCGCCGTCGTCGTGATGGCGGCCGGCACGTCGCGCGGCAACGAGGTGCTCGCCCACGTCGCGGCGCGCAGCGGTGTGCCGATGGCTGCCAACGTGCTGAGCTTCGGCGGCCTGTCGCCGTTCACCGTCACCCGCCAGGTCGTCGGCGGTGCCGCGCTCGAGGAGATGCAGCTCGGCCAGCGCCCCGCCGTCTTCACCGTCGCCGGGCACGCCGTGCAGGCAGCGCCCGCCGACGCCCCCGGCGCCGGTGAGCTCGTCGTCGAGACGCCCGACGTGGCGCCCGCCGACCTCGTCGCCCGCGTGGTGTCCACCGACGAGCCGGAGCCCGACCTGTCGGGCACGCTCAAGTCCGCGAAGGTCGTCGTCGGCGCGGGTCGCGGGGCCGGGTCGGCCGACGGGTTCGCCGAGATCCTCGAGCTCACCGACCTGCTCGGGGCGTCGCTCGGCGTCTCGCGCGTGGTCACGTCCCTGGGCTGGCGACCGCACCACGAGCAGGTCGGCCAGACCGGGAGCCGGATCTCGCCCGACCTCTACATCCCGTGCGGCATCAGCGGTGCGATCCAGCACTGGGCCGGGTGCAGCAGCGCCAAGGCGATCCTGGCCATCAACACCGACCCCGACGCCCCGATGGTCACCAAGGCGACCCACGCGGTCATCGGCGACCTCCACGAGGTGATCCCCGCGGTCAACGAGGAGATCCGGCGGCGCCGAGCCGGCTGAGCTCGCCGTCTGCCGCCGAGCGGTGCCTGAGCCACGTTCTGACCGCGCGGAACGTGGCTCACGCACCGCTCCACCCTGCGATCGGGGCAGTCCTGCCTGCCCTCGGCGCCCGCCCGCGCAGGCCGGTGACGAGCGTCGCACGCCCGCCGTAACCTCCCGCACCCTCCCGCGTTGGACTACCCAGGAGTAGCCGCACCAGGAGCAACCGGGGGAGGGAAGGGGTACCGCGCGCATGGGCGTCGAGATCCAGGTCAACGACCTCAGCAAGTCCTTCGGCAAGCAGCTCATCTGGGGCGACGTGACGCTGACGGTCCCGGCCGGCGAGATCTGCGTGATGCTCGGCCCCTCCGGCACCGGCAAGTCGGTGTTCCTCAAGACCCTCATCGGGCTGCTCAAGCCCGACAAGGGCTCGATCGTCATCGAGGGCACCGACATCGCGAGCTGCTCGGAGCGCGAGCTCTACGAGATCCGCAAGCTCTTCGGCGTGCTGTTCCAGGACGGCGCGATGTTCGGGTCGATGAACCTCTACGACAACGTCGCGTTCCCCCTGCGCGAGCACACGCGGAAGTCCGAGTCCGAGGTCCGCGACATCGTCATGGAGAAGATGGACCTCGTCGGCCTGCTCGGCGCCGAGGACAAGCTCCCCGGGGAGATCTCGGGCGGGATGCGCAAGCGCGCCGGGCTGGCGCGCGCGCTCGTGCTCGACCCCGAGATCGTCCTGTTCGACGAGCCGGACTCCGGCCTCGACCCGGTCCGCACGGCGTTCCTCAACCAGCTGATCGTCGACCTCAACGCCCAGATCGACGCCACCTTCCTCATCGTCACCCACGACATCAACACCGCCCGGACGGTGCCCGACAACATCGGGCTGCTCTACCACCGCCACCTCGCGATGTTCGGCCCGCGCGAGCAGCTGCTCAGCTCCGAGGAGCCGGTCGTGCGCCAGTTCCTCAACGCGCAGCGGGTCGGTCCCATCGGCATGTCGGAGGAGAAGGACGCCGACGAGCTCGCGGCGGAGGCCGGCCAGGAGCTGCCGCCCCTGCCGCCCATCCCGCTGCAGCTCGACCCGTCCAACGGAGTCCCGCGACGCAGCCAGCGACCCGCGGGGGAGTGGTGCCGCGAGAACGGTGTCACCCCGCCGCCCGGGTCCTTCGAGTCCAGCAACGCCGGCCTCGCACCGGGAGCCTGACGTCCCGTGGCCACGTCCATGACCTCGCGCGCCCTCGCGCCCATCGGCACCGCCGGCAACCTCTTCGCCTTCGCGCTCGACGTCGGCCGCGGCCTGTTCCGGCGCCCGTTCCAGCTGCGGGAGTTCATCCAGCAGGCGTGGTTCATCGCGTCCGTCACCATCGTCCCGACCGCCCTCGTCGCCATCCCGTTCGGCGCCGTCATCGCGTTGCAGGTCGGCGGACTGATCAAGCAGTTCGGCGCCCAGTCGTTCACGGGCTCGGCGTCGGTCCTCGCGGTGATCCAGCAGGCGGCCCCGATCGGCACGGCGCTGCTGATCGCCGGCGCCGGGGGGTCGGCGATCGCGGCGGACCTCGGTGCCCGCAAGATCCGCGAGGAGCTCGACGCGATGATGGTGCTCGGCATCGACCCCATCCAGCGCCTCGTCGTGCCGCGCGTGCTCGCCTGCATGCTCGTGGCGTTCTTCCTCAACGGCATGGTCAGCGTCGTCGGGGTCGCCGGCGGCTACGTCTTCAACGTGGTCCTCCAGGACGGCACCCCGGGCGCCTACCTCGCCAGCTTCACCGCGCTCGCCCAGCTGCCGGACCTCTGGGTGGGACTGGTCAAGGCGCTCGTCTTCGGCCTCATCGCCGCGATCGTCGCGTCCTACAAGGGCATGAACGCCGAGGGCGGCCCCAAGGGCGTCGGCGACGCGGTCAACGAGTCCGTCGTCATCACGTTCCTGCTGCTCTTCGTGGCCAACTTCGTCCTGAGCATGATCTACCTGCAGGTCGTGCCCCCGAAGGGCGGATGAAGCGATGCCGCTGAAGGACGTGTACGCCAAGCCGCTCGCCTCCCTGGACGACCTGGGGGCGCAGCTGGCGTTCCACCTCGCGGTCCTGCGCGCGGTCCCGCGCTCGATCGCCCGCTACCCCCGCGAGATCATGCGGATCCTGGCCGAGGTCACACTGGGGTCGGGGGCGCTGGCGGTCATCGGCGGCACCGTCGGCGTCATCATCGGCATGACCTTCTTCACCGGCGCCCAGGTCGGCCTGTCCGGCTACGCCGCGCTCGACCAGCTCGGCACGGCCGCGTTCTCCGGCTTCGTCTCCGCCTACTTCAACACCCGCGAGATCGCCCCGCTGGTCGCGGGCATCGCCCTCGCGGCCACCGTCGGCTGCGGCTTCACCGCGCAGCTCGGCGCGATGCGCATCTCCGAGGAGGTCGACGCGCTCGAGGTGATGGCGATCCCGTCGATGCCGTTCCTCGTCGCGACCCGCGTCGTCGGCGGCCTGATCGCCATCATCCCGCTGTACGTCGTCGGGCTGCTGTCGTCGTACTTCGCGAGCCGGCTCGTGGTCACGCAGGTCTACGGCCAGTCGGCGGGCACCTACGACCACTACTTCAACGCCTTCCTGCCGCCGGGCGACGTGCTGTGGTCGTTCGGCAAGGTCCTCGTCTTCGCCGTCACCGTGATCCTCATCCACTGCTACCACGGCTACACCGCGTCGGGCGGCCCCGCCGGCGTCGGCGTCGCGGTCGGTCGCGCCGTGCGCACCAGCATCGTGGCCATCAACGTGCTCGACCTGCTCATGTCGATGGCGATCTGGGGCGCCTCGACCACCGTCAGGCTGGCGGGGTGACGAGCCGATGAGGACCAAGACCCTGGGCGTGGTGTTCCTCGCCCTGATCCTGGGCGCGGTGTGGGCGACCCACGGCGTCTTCACGCAGAAGTTCAGCAGCTACGACGAGGTCACCGTCCACGCGTCGCGGATCGGGCTGCAGCTGCCGCACCGCGCCGACGTGAAGATCAAGGGCGTCATCGTCGGCGAGGTGCTCGACTACGAGCCCACGACCGAGGGCGCCGACATCACGCTCGGCCTCTACGAGGACCGTACGGCCGACATCCCGCGCGACGTCACCGCCTCGATCCTGCCCAAGACCCTCTTCGGCGAGAAGTTCGTGTCCCTCGACGTGCCCGCCGGTGGCTCGTCGGCCCGGCCGATCGCCGACGGCGACGTCATCGCGCGCACCGACCTCTCGATCGAGGTCGAGCAGGTCCTCAGCGACCTCTACCCGCTGCTGCGCGCCGTGCAGCCGGCCGACCTCAACACCACGCTGAACGCCGTCGCCACGGCGCTCGAGGGCCGCGGTGAGCAGGTCGGCGAGACCATCGAGACCCTCGACGGCTACCTGACGCGCCTCAACCCCGAGCTGCCCGCGCTCGTCGAGGACCTCCGGCTCACCGCGAAGGTCTCCGACACGTACGCCGACGTGCTGCCCGAGGTCGCCACCATCCTGCGCAAAACGATCGTCACCACCTCGACGCTGGAGGACCGCGAGGAGAAGCTGAAGGCGTTGTTCGTCGACGTGTCCGAGCTCGCTGCGGTGGCCGAGCGCTTCACCCGCGCCAACGGCGACAACCTGGTCCGGCTCGGCGACCTCGCCGCCGCACAGCTCGAGGTGTTCGCCCGGTACGCCCCGGGCTACCCGTGCCTGCTCGGCGGCATCGTCGGCGCCGGCAACCGCCAGGCCGAGGCGTTCCGCGGGTTCACCCTGCACATCGTGCTGGAGACCATCCCCAACCAGCCGCGCGGCTACACCGCGGCGGACGCGCCCGTCTACGGCGACAAGCGCGGCTACTACTGCGGCCGCCTGCCGAACCCGCCGTGGTCGCAGAGCAACCCGGTCGACCACCAGCCGGACTTCGTCGACGGCATCGACGAGCCCACCGGCAAGGGCACCAGCCGGGTCGGCCCCGGCTGGTCCGGGACCGCCGCCGGGTTCGCCGGCGGCCGCGACGAGTCTGCCCTCCTCAAGGGCCTGCTCGCGCCGGGCCTCGGCGTCAGCGCCGACGACGTCCCCGACCTCGGCGTGCTGCTGGTCGGCCCCATGGCCCGCGGGGCGGAGGTGTCGCTGCGATGAGCAGGATCCTCGACGCACGCACGTCCCTCGACCTGGTCAAGCTCCTGGTCTTCGTCCTCGTCACCTCGCTCGCCACCGGCGTCCTCGTGGTGACGATCGGCAACCTCGGCTTCGGCGACTCGCGGCAGTACAAGGCCGAGTTCACCGACGCGACGGGCGTCAACAAGGGCGACGACATCCGGGTCGCCGGGGTCCGCGTGGGGACGGTGAGCGACGTCGAGGTCGTCGACCGGACCCACGCGCTCGTGACCTTCAGCGTCGACACCGGCACCTCCGTCAACGGCGGCACCAACGCCTCGATCCGCTACCGCAACCTCGTCGGTCAGCGCTACATCTCGCTCACCCAGGAGGTCGGCGACACCGCCCGGCTGCGCGAGGGGGCCACGATCCCCCTGTCGCGGACCCGTCCGGCGCTCGACCTGACGGTGCTGTTCAACGGCTTCAAGCCGCTGTTCCAGGCGCTGTCGCCCGAGGACGTCAACCAGCTCTCGTACGAGCTCGTCCAGGTCTTCCAGGGCGAGGGCGGCACGCTCGAGGGCCTGCTCGCCCACACCGCCTCGGTCACCTCCACCCTCGCCGACCGCGACCAGGTCATCGGCGAGCTCATCGACAACCTCTCCCTCGTCCTCGACCACGTCGCCGACCGCGACGAGCAGCTCACCCGGCTGATCACGTCGTTCCGCACGCTCGTCGGCGGGCTGAAGAAGGACCGCAACGCGATCCTCGGCTCGCTCGAGGAGGTGTCCGCGCTCTCGGTGGAGACCGCGTCGCTGGTCGACGGCATCCGCGAGCCCTTCGTGAAGGACATCAAGGAGCTGCGGGCCGTCGCCGAGAACGTCGACCGCAACAAGGCCGAGCTCGACCGCGCGCTCCAGGTGCTGCCGATCAAGCTGGAGAAGATCGGCCGTACGGCCATCTACGGCTCCTTCTTCAACTTCTACCTGTGCGAGTTCCAGGGCCGGGTCAACCTGCCGCGCGACGTCTCGATCCCGGTGACGTACGAGACCGGCTCCGACAGGTGTGATCTGACATGACTCCCTTCCGCGAGCGCAACCCCGTCGTCGTCGGCGCCGTCAGCCTCGTCGTCCTGGCCGTGCTGCTCGTCGCCGCCCTGCGTGCCGACGACCTGCCGGTGATCGGCGGCGGCGACACCTACCACGCCATGTTCACCGAGGCCGGCGGGCTGAAGGTCGACGACGAGGTCCGCATCGCCGGCGTCCGGGTCGGCAAGGTCGACGGGATCGAGCTGGCGGGCGACGAGGTGCGGGTCAGCTTCACCGTCGACGACCGCGCCGACTTCGGCAGCGGGACCCGGGCCGCGATCAAGGTGAAGACCATCCTCGGCTCGATGTTCCTCGCCCTCGAGCCCGCCGGCGGCGGCCAGCTCGCCGAGGGCGCCACCATCCCGGCCCGGCGGACGTCCTCGCCCTTCGACGTGGTCGAGGCGTTCGAGGGCCTGGCATCGACGTCGGAGAAGATCGACACCGACCAGCTCGCCGAGTCGCTCACCACCCTCGCCGACCTGACCCGCAACACCCCGGAGGAGTTCCGCGGCGCGCTCGACGGGCTGAGCCGCCTGTCGTCCAACATCGCGGCCAAGGACGAGCAGCTCAACACCCTCCTGGTCAACCTCGAGCGCGTGTCCACGGTGCTCGACGAGCGCGACGAGGACATCATCGCGCTCATGGAGGACGGTGACGTCCTCTTCCGCGCCCTCGTCGCCCGGCGCGACGCCGTGCACGAGCTGCTGGTCTCGACCACCCGGCTCTCGCGCGAGCTGACGACGCTGATCCGCCAGTCCCGCGACGACCTCGCGCCGGCGCTCGCGCACCTCGAGAGCGTCATCGCGGTGCTCAACAAGAATGAGGACAACCTCGACAGCAGCCTGCGGCTGATGGCGCCGTTCTACCGCGTCTTCGCCAACACGCTGGGCACCGGCCCGTGGTTCGACACGTGGATCTCCAACTTCCCGCCCGTCCCGCAGGTGGGCTGAGACATGGACCTCCTCAGGCGCACCCTCGTCCCCGCCACCGTGCTGGCGTTCGTCGTCGCGGCGGCCGTCAGCGTGCTCGGCGGCGACACCGGCAAGACGGTCGTCGCGCACTTCCCACGGGCCATCTCGGTCTACGAGGGCAGCGACGTCCGGGTGCTGGGCGTGCCTGTCGGAACCGTCACCCGCGTCGAGCCGACGGGCACCGACGTGACGGTCACCATGACCTACGACGACGAGGTCACGCTGCCCGCGAACGCCAGGGCCGTCATCATCGCGCCGTCGCTCGTGGGCAACCGCTACGTCCAGCTCACCCCGGCGTACTCCGGGAAGGGCGACGTGCTCGCCGACGGTGCCGAGCTCGGCGTCGACGAGACGTCGGCGCCCCTCGAGCTCGACCAGATCTACGACAGCCTCGACCGGCTCAACGTCGCCCTCGGCCCTCGCGGCGCGAACCGCTCGGGTGCGCTGTCGGACCTGCTCGCCGTCACGGCCGACAACTTCGACGGCCAGGGCGGGCGCTTCCGCCAGACCGTCACCGACGTCTCCCGGCTCAGCTCGACCCTCGCGGGCAGCTCCGACGAGCTGTTCGGCTCGGTCGAGGCCCTGGAGGGCTTCATGTCCACCCTCGCCGAGAACGACCAGACCGTCCGCCAGTTCAACCAGTCCCTCGCCGACGTCTCGACGATGCTCGACGGTGAGAAGGAGGAGCTGGTCGCCGCGACGGAGAACCTCTCCGTGGCCCTGACGGCGGTCAAGGAGTTCGTGCAGGAGAACAAGGACTCCCTCAGTCGCAACATCACCGGCCTCAACCGCGTGGCCAAGGTGCTCGTACGCCAGCGCGCGGCCCTCGACGAGATCCTGCACGTCGCTCCGGGGGCCCTCAACAACCTCGCGATGACCTACAACCCGCAGGCAGGGACGCTGGACGTGCGCAGCAACTTCGGCGAGTCGATCAACCAGCTCGAGCTCGACCCCGCCGCCTTCCTGTGCGGTTTCGTCGGCCAGGTCGAGCGCTCGGGCCAGCTCTGCGACCAGATCACACGACTGCTCGACCGTCCCCGCGCGGGCGCGCTCGGCTCGCGGGCCACACTGCCCGCCCGCGAGGTCTTCGACCCGACCCTGGGTGGCCTGGTGGCACCCCCACCCCAGGAGGTGTCGAGGTGAAGCGCCTGCACTGCCTCGTCCTCGGCGTGCTCGCCGCGATGTTCCTCTCCGCGTGCGACGCCAGCGTCTACTCCCTGCCGCTGCCCGGCGGGCCCGACGTGGGGGAGCGCCCGATGACGGTGAAGGTGGAGTTCGGCGACGTGCTCGACCTGGTCCCGCAGTCGACGGTCAAGGTCAACGACGTGAGCGTCGGCAAGGTGACCGACATCGACCTTCAGGGCTACCAGGCGCTCGTGACGATGCAGGTGCGGCGCGACGTCGACCTGCCCGACAACGCGCTCGCCGAGCTGCGCCAGACCAGCCTGCTCGGGGAGAAGTTCGTCGAGCTGAGTGCTCCCGAGCAGGGCGCGAGCGCCAACCCGCTCGGGGACGGCGACACCATCCCGATCGACCGCGCCGGCCGCAACCCCGAGGTCGAGGAGGTGCTCGGCGCGCTGAGCCTCCTGCTCAACGGCGGCGGCGTCGCCCAGCTGAGGACCATCACCCAGGAGCTGAACCTCGCGCTCGAGGGCCGCGAGGACTCGGCGCGGTCGGTGCTGCGCAACCTGCGCACCTTCACCGGCCAGCTCGACGAGAACAAGGCGGACATCGTCGAGGCCATCGAGAAGCTCAACCGGCTGGCGATCGAGGCCGAGAAGCAGCTGCCCACCATCGACCAGGCCCTCGACGAGCTGCCCAGTGCGCTCGAGTCGATCGACCGGCAGCGCGACGACCTCGTACGGATGCTGGCGGCGCTCGACGACCTGTCCGCGGTGGCCGTCGACGTGATCGTGCGGTCCAAGGGCGCGACGATCACCTCCCTGGAGCGGCTCGACCCCGTCCTCAGCCAGCTCGCCGCGTCCGGCGACGACTTCGTCAACGCCTTCCACGTGTTCCTCACCTACCCGTTCGTCGACGAGGTCGTCGGGCGGGACCCGCAGGTCGCGCGGAACCTGCACATGGGTGACTACACGAACCTGTCGATCACCCTCGACGTCGACCTGACGGCCCTGCCGACGACCATCCCGACGACCCTGCCCACCGAGGCGTGCATCCCGCTGAGCGCGCTGCCCCAGGACGGCCCGCTGCCCGACACCAGCCGGCTGTGCCAGGACGCGCTCGACGCGATCAACCAGTGCCTCGAGGGCCTGCGTCGCGGCGACGTCACGGCGTGCGTCGGCCTGCCCGGCTCCGTCATCAGCGTGGTCTGCCAGCAGTTCCCCGTCCCGGGCCTGTGCGGCGGCTCCGGGACCCCGACGCTGCCGCTGCCCACGCCCACGCTGCCCACCCTCCCGATCCCGTCCCTGCCGACGATCTCGATCCCCGGCCTGCCCCGCGCCGCGGCGTACCCCTCGGCGAGACCACCGGGTCCGCCCGACCCGGCGAAGGGAGCGACGATGGGCCAGCTCAGCGAGATGTACGACCCGGCGCTGGTGTCGCTGCTCGTTCCCGGGATGGTGGTGGAGCGATGATCACCCGTCGTACACGCGTCCAGCTGCTCGTCTTCGCGCTCATCACCCTCGTCGGCGTGAGCTTCGTCGGCGCCCGGTACGCGCGCCTCGACCGGCTCGTCAGCGACCAGGCCTACACGGTCGTCGCGCACTTCGCCGAGTCCGGCGGCGCCTTCGCCGGCGCCGAGGTGTCCTACCGGGGGGTCCGCGTCGGCGAGGTGCGCGAGCTCGTGCTCACCGACGACGGGGTCGATCTGGTCCTCGACATCGACGACGAGCACGAGGACATCCCCGCCGACGCGGACGCCGTCGTCGGCAACCGCTCGGCGGTGGGCGAGCAGTACGTCGAGCTCCAGCCTCGCAGCGACGACGGGCCCTACCTCCGCGAGGGCTCCGAGATCGCCCGCGACCGCACCGCGGTCCCGATCCGCACCGACACGCTGCTCACCCACCTCGACGAGACCGTCCGCAGCGTCGACCAGGACGACCTGCGCACGGTCACCTCCGAGCTCGGGACGGCGTTCGAGGGCGCCGGCGGCGACCTCCAGACGATCCTCGACAGCAGCAACGAGCTCATCACCGCCGCCGACCAGAACTTCGACGTCACCGTCGACCTGATCCGCGACGCCAACACCGTGCTCGACGGGCAGGTCGACTCCGAGAGCGCCTTCCGGCGGTTCGCCCGCGACCTGTCGTCGTTCACCACGACGGTGGCGGACCACGACGCGGACCTGCGCGCCCTCATCGAGGACGGCTCGCTCGGCGCGGACGAGCTGCGGGTCTTCCTCGAGCAGAACGAGGTCGAGCTGGGCGACCTGATCAACAACCTGGTCACCACGGGCGAGGTCGTGGTCACGCACCTCGACGGCATCGAGCAGCTGCTCGTCATCTACCCCTACGTCGTGGAGGGCGGCTTCACGGTCGTCTCGAAGTCGCCCGGCACCGGCCTCTACGACGCGCACTTCGGCCTCGTCCTGACGATGGACCCGAAGGTCTGCCTCCAGGGCTACGAGGGCACCGACCGGCGGTCGCCGCTCGACGGCAGCACCGTGCCGATGGACGAGGACGCGGGCTGCACCGCACCCGCGTCGCAGACCAACGCCCGCGGCGCCCAGAACATCCAGTCGCCGCGCGCCGCCACGGGGTGGGGGCAGGCAGACCTCGCGTACGACCCCGAGACCGGCGTCCTCGCCACGGACCCGGACGAGATCCAGCGCCTCCTCGGTCGGTCTGCGCCGGCGCCGCGCACCCTCGGCGACGACAGCTGGAAGTGGCTCTACCTCCAGCCGCTGCTCGCAGGGGGCGTGACGTCGCCGACGACCGGTCGTTGAACCAGCAGGCCCCGTGAGGGAGGGGCCGCGACGCTCCCAGGGAGGGGACACCGTGCCTGTCATGACCGAACGAGCCCCCGCCGGGCAGGCTGCTCGCGCCGCGGCGCGGACCGGTACGCCAGCGCGAGCGCCGCGGTGGCGCGCGCTCCTGGCCGCCGTGCTCGGCCTCGTCGTGGTCGCCTGCGTCGCGCTGCTCGTCTGGTCGACGCTCGGTGGCCGGGCCTCGGCCGAGGGGGGCCTCGAGCTGCCCGCCGAGCGCGAGGAGGCGATGAGCCTGACCGACCAGTTCGTCAAGCGGCTCGGCACCTACAGCCCCGACATGATCGACGACGCGGGGCAGATGCCGGCCTACCGCGAGCAGGTGCGCGAGGTGATCACGCCGACGTTCGCCGCCGACTTCGACAAGGAGGTCGCGACCGCCGAGCAGCTCGTCGCCCAGGGGGGCATCACCCGCACCGCCGACGTGTTCGCCACCGCCGTGTCGTCGATCGACGACGACTCGGCCCGGGTGCTCGTCGCCGGCGCCTTCAGCGACAGCTACCGCCAGGGCGAGGGGGCCGAGGCGCGGACCGTCGACCAGGAGCCGCTGCCGTTCCGCTTCGCCGTCGACCTCGTGCGGATCGAGGGGGAGTGGCTCGTCGACGACTTCACCCCCGTGAGCGCACCCGAGCAGCCCGGGGGCGACACCCAGGGCGACACCCAGGGCGACACCCAGGGCGACACCCAGGGCGACGAGGGGAGTGCGCCGTGAGCGACGCACCCACCTGGTACGACCTGCTCGACGTGCCGCGCGACGCCTCGCACCCGCAGGTGCGGGCGGCGTGGAAGGCCCAGATCGCCGACCTCGACCCCGCGGACCGGCGCTTCGACGCCCTCAACCGGGCAGCCCGGGTGCTGCTCGACCCGGCCGCGCGTGCGGCGTACGACGCCGGCCTGCCTGACCCCGAGGGTCCCGGGACGGACCCGGAGCCCGACCCGGCCCCGGAGCCCGTCGAGGCGGGCGGGCGACCCACGCCCGCCGGAACGCGCGGGGTGCCCGGCTGGCTCCTCGCCGGCCTCGGCGTCCTGGCCGCGGGCCTCGTCGCGGCGACCGCGTGGACGTGGACGACCGGCGCCGCCGGGGCCGGGGCCGGGGAGTCGCCGGCGCGGGCCGCGCAGGTGGCGGCCGAGCGCGCGGTGGTGCCCGTCCTCTCCTACGACTACGAGCACCTCGAGGCCGACCAGCAGGCCGCGCAGGCCCTGATGACGGGGAGGTACCGCGCCGAGTACGACAAGCTCTTCGCCGTGCTGGAGGAGAACGCCCCCGGGACGAGGACCCGCGTGAGCGCCTCGGTGGTCGCGTCGGGGATCGTGCGGGCGAGCGAGGACCGGGTGCAGGTGCTCGTCTTCGTGGACCGTCCGACGACCAACAAGCTCAGCGCCGAGCCGGTGGTCTACAAGGACCAGGTGACGGTCTCGATGCAGCGGGTCGACGGGGAGTGGCTGGTCGACGACCTCGTCACCTCCCCCGCGCAGGGCTAGCCCCGGGCCGGCCCCGGAGGTAGCCCGTCGGGGCGGTATCGGCGCGTTCTGCTTGACCGGTGGGGCTGCGGCGTTCATAGTCATGGCCAACGCGTGGAGCTCTCCTCCGGAGAATCGATCCCGCGTTTGAAGCGCGTCCTCACATGCGCTATCGTGGCTCCTTGCGCCTGCCCTCAGATGCCCGACGCCTTCCGGACGGCTGTTGCGGTGGTCGGCCGGCGCCGAGATCACTTGATCATTTGTGAGGACAACTCTTGGCCGCGCGCAGCTCCGCTGGTAACCACCGTCGCACCTCTTTCGCAAAGATCACCGAACCTCTCGAGGTTCCCCCCCTCATCTCGCTCCAGACGAGCAGCTTTGACTGGCTCGTCGGTGGAGAGCGCTGGGAGGAGGAGGTGGCAGCCCGTCGGGCCGCCGGTGAGGACGTCTCCGAGAAGACCGGTCTGCAGGAGATCTTCGAGGAGATCTCCCCGATCGAGGACTTCTCCGAGACGATGATGCTCTCCTTCGACAACCCCGTCTTCCTGGACGAGAAGTACACCGAGGAGGAGTGCAAGGAGAAGGACTTCACCTACTCCCGCCCGCTCTACGTCTCGGCCGAGTTCATGAACCACGAGACCGGTGAGATCAAGGGCCAGACGGTCTTCATGGGCGACTTCCCCATGATGACCCGCAAGGGCACCTTCATCATCAACGGCACCGAGCGCGTCGTCGTGTCGCAGCTCGTCCGCTCGCCGGGCGTCTACTTCGAGTCGAGCCCGGACAAGACGTCCGACAAGGACATCTTCACCGCCAAGCTGATCCCGAGCCGCGGCGCCTGGCTCGAGTTCGAGATCGACAAGCGCGACCTCGTCGGCGTGCGCCTGGACCGCAAGCGCAAGCAGAACGTCACCGTCCTGCTCAAGGCGCTCGGCTGGACCACCGACCAGATCCGCGAGGAGTTCGGTCAGTACGAGTCCATGATGCTGACCCTCGAGAAGGACAGCGTCCGCTACGAGGTCGTCCACGAGGAGCTGCAGAAGAAGGCGCGGGGCGAGGCCCCGACCGCCGAGCAGGTCAACGACGAGGTCACCCGCCTCGCGCTGCTCGACATCTACCGCAAGCTGCGCCCGGGCGAGCCGCCGACGGCCGAGGCCGCGCAGACGCTGCTCAACAACTACTACTTCAACCCCAAGCGCTACGACCTGGCGAAGGTCGGCCGCTACAAGATCAACAAGAAGCTCGGCCTCCACGAGGCGTTCGACCAGCAGACGCTGACCATCGACGACGTCGTGGCCGCCATCCGCTACGTCGTGCAGCTGCACGCCGCGGGTGTCCAGGTCGAGGCTCCTGACCTGGTCGACGCTGCCGGCAACGTCGTCGAGGGCCCCGACGGTGCGCCCGTCAAGGTCCAGGCCGATGACATCGACCACTTCGGCAACCGCCGCATGCGCACGGTCGGCGAGCTCATCCAGAACCAGCTCCGCACGGGCCTGGCCCGCATGGAGCGCGTGGTCCGCGAGCGGATGACGACCCAGGACGTCGAGGCCATCACGCCGCAGTCCCTGATCAACATCCGTCCCGTGGTCGCGGCGCTGAAGGAGTTCTTCGGCACCTCGCAGCTCTCGCAGTTCATGGACCAGACCAACCCGATCGCCGGCCTGACACACAAGCGTCGCCTCTCGGCGCTCGGTCCCGGTGGTCTGTCCCGTGACCGCGCGGGCATGGAGGTCCGTGACGTCCACCCGTCGCACTACGGCCGCATGTGCCCCATCGAGACCCCTGAAGGCCCCAACATCGGCCTGATCGGCTCGCTGGCCTCCTACGGTCGGATCAACCCGTTCGGCTTCGTCGAGACCCCCTACCGCCGCGTGGTCAAGGGTGTCGTCACCGACGAGATCGACTACCTGACCGCCGACGACGAGGACCGCTACGTCATCGCGCAGGCCAACGCGCCGCTCGACGCGAAGATGAAGTTCGTCGAGGAGCGCGTCCTGGTCCGCCAGAAGAACGGCGAGGTCGACGCGATCCTGGCCGAAGAGGTCGACTACATGGACGTCTCGCCGCGCCAGATGGTGTCGGTCGCGACGGCCCTGATCCCGTTCCTCGAGCACGACGACGCCAACCGCGCGCTCATGGGCGCCAACATGCAGCGTCAGGCCGTCCCGCTGATCACCAGCGACAGCCCGCTCGTCGGCACCGGCATGGAGTACCGCGCCGCCGTCGACGCCGGTGACGTGGTCGTCGCCGACAACGCGGGCGTGGTGAAGGAGGTGTCCGCCGACGCCATCGAGACGATGAACGACGACGGCACCTACCAGACCTACAAGCTGGCCAAGTTCCGTCGCTCCAACCAGGGCACCTGCATCAACCAGCGTCCGCTGGTCAAGGCCGGTGACCGCCTCGAGGTCGGCACGCCGATCGCCGACGGTCCCTGCACCGACGACGCCGAGATGGCGCTGGGCACCAACCTGCTCGTCGCCTTCATGCCGTGGCAGGGCCACAACTACGAGGATGCGATCATCCTCAGCCAGCGCCTGGTGCAGGAGGACATCCTCACCTCGATCCACATCGAGGAGCACGAGGTCGACGCCCGTGACACCAAGCTCGGCCCCGAGGAGATCACGCGGGACATCCCCAACGTCTCCGAGGAGGGCCTGGCCGACCTCGACGAGCGCGGCATCATCCGCATCGGCGCCGAGGTCACCACCGGTGACATCCTCGTCGGCAAGGTCACGCCCAAGGGCGAGACCGAGCTGACCCCCGAGGAGCGCCTGCTCCGCGCGATCTTCGGCGAGAAGGCGCGCGAGGTGCGCGACACCTCGATGAAGGTGCCCCACGGTGAGTCCGGCACGGTCATCGGCGTGCGCGTCTTCGACCGCGAGGACGGCGACGACCTGCCCCCGGGCGTCAACCAGCTCGTCCGCGTCTACGTCGCCCAGAAGCGCAAGATCTCGGTGGGCGACAAGCTCGCCGGTCGCCACGGCAACAAGGGCGTCATCGCCAAGATCCTGCCGATCGAGGACATGCCGTTCATGGAGGACGGCACCCCGGTCGACGTCGTGCTCAACCCGCTGGGTGTGCCGCGTCGTATGAACATCGGCCAGATCCTCGAGCTGCACCTCGGCTGGCTCGCCAAGCAGGGCTGGGACCTCAACCTCTCCGGCGAGCAGGGCGAGTCGGACTGGAAGAAGCGCCTCATCGCCATCGGCGCCGACAAGGCCGACCCCGACACCAAGGTCGCGACCCCGGTGTTCGACGGTGCCCGCGAGGACGAGATCACCGGCCTGCTCGGCTCCACGCTGCCCAACCGCGACGGTGAGCGCATGGTCAAGGAGGACGGCAAGGCCAACCTCTTCGACGGTCGCTCGGGTGAGCCGTTCCCGGAGCCGGTGGCGGTCGGCTACATGTACATCCTCAAGCTGCACCACCTCGTCGACGACAAGATCCACGCTCGCTCGACCGGCCCCTACTCGATGATCACGCAGCAGCCGCTGGGCGGAAAGGCCCAGTTCGGTGGCCAGCGGTTCGGCGAGATGGAGGTCTGGGCGATGGAGGCCTACGGCGCCGCGTACGCCCTCCAGGAGCTGCTGACGATCAAGTCCGACGACGTGCCGGGCCGCGTGAAGGTCTACGAGGCCATCGTCAAGGGCGAGAACATCCCCGACTCCGGCATCCCCGAGTCGTTCAAGGTGCTCGTCAAGGAGATGCAGTCCCTCTGCCTCAACGTGGAGGTCCTGTCGCAGGACGGTTCGCAGATCGAGCTCAAGGACGCCGAGGAAGACGTCTTCCGCGCGGCCGAGGAGCTCGGCATCGACCTGTCCCGCCGCGAGCCCAGCTCCGTCGAAGAAGTCTGAGCGAGCAGGTGCGCCGGCCCCGGCCGGCGCACCTCCCTCAGTCCCCAGCTCACCTTTCCACGTACTAACGAAGGACATCAGCCACCGTGCTCGACGTGAACTTCTTCGACCAGCTTCAGATCGGCCTGGCCACCGCGGACGACATCCGCACGTGGAGCCACGGCGAGGTCAAGAAGCCGGAGACCATCAACTACCGCACGCTCAAGCCCGAGCGTGACGGCCTCTTCTGCGAGAAGATCTTCGGTCCCACCCGGGACTGGGAGTGCTACTGCGGCAAGTACAAGCGCGTGCGCTTCAAGGGCATCATCTGTGAGCGCTGCGGCGTCGAGGTGACCCGCTCCAAGGTGCGTCGCGAGCGCATGGGCCACATCGAGCTCGCCGCCCCCGTGACCCACATCTGGTACTTCAAGGGCGTCCCGTCGCGCCTGGGCTACCTGCTGGACCTGGCGCCGAAGGACCTCGAGAAGGTCATCTACTTCGCCGCCTACATGATCACCTCGGTCGACGAGGACGCCCGTCACCGCGACCAGGAGTCGTTGGAGAACAAGGTCGGCCTCGAGCGCGAGCGTCTCGAGAAGCGTCGCGACACCTCCGTGGAGGATCGCGCCAAGAAGCTCGAGGAGGACCTCGCCACCCTCGAGGCCGAGGGTGCCAAGGCCGACGCCAAGCGCAAGGTGCGCGACGGTGCCGACCGCGAGATGAACCAGCTCCGCGACCGTGCGAACCGTGAGATCGCACGCCTCGAGGAGGTCTGGGACACCTTCAAGAACCTCAAGGTCCAGGACCTGCTCGGCGACGAGTTGCTCTACCGCGAGATGAAGACCTGGTTCGGCAAGTACTTCGAGGGCCACATGGGCGCCACGGCGATCCAGAAGCGCCTCCAGGACTTCGACATCGAGGCCGAGGTCGAGTCGCTGCGCGACACGATCGCCAACGGCAAGGGCCAGCGCAAGGTCCGCGCCCTCAAGCGCCTCAAGGTCGTCGACGCGTTCCGCAAGACCGGCAACCAGCCCATCGGCATGGTGCTCGACGCCGTCCCGGTGATCCCGCCGGACCTGCGCCCGATGGTCCAGCTCGACGGTGGCCGCTTCGCCACCTCCGACCTCAACGACCTCTACCGCCGCGTCATCAACCGCAACAACCGCCTCAAGCGACTGCTCGACCTCGGTGCCCCCGAGATCATCGTCAACAACGAGAAGCGGATGCTGCAGGAGGCCGTCGACAGCCTTTTCGACAACGGCCGTCGTGGTCGTCCCGTCACCGGCCCGGGCAACCGGCCGCTGAAGTCGCTGTCCGACATGCTCAAGGGCAAGCAGGGTCGCTTCCGCCAGAACCTCCTCGGCAAGCGCGTGGACTACTCGGGCCGTTCGGTCATCGTCTCGGGCCCGCAGCTCAAGCTGCACCAGTGCGGTCTGCCCAAGCAGATGGCGCTCGAGCTGTTCAAGCCGTTCGTGATGAAGCGCCTCGTCGACCTGTCGCACGCACAGAACATCAAGTCCGCCAAGCGGATGGTCGAGCGCGCCCGCCCGGTCGTGTGGGACGTCCTCGAAGAGGTCATCACCGAGCACCCCGTGCTGCTCAACCGCGCGCCCACCCTGCACCGCCTCGGCATCCAGGCCTTCGAGCCGCAGCTGATCGAGGGCAAGGCCATCCAGATCCACCCGCTCGTGTGCGGCGCGTTCAACGCCGACTTCGACGGTGACCAGATGGCCGTCCACCTCCCGCTGTCCGCGGAGGCGCAGGCCGAGGCCCGCATCCTGATGCTGTCGACCAACAACATCCTCAAGCCGTCGGACGGCCGTCCGGTGACCATGCCCTCGCAGGACATGATCATCGGCCTGTTCTGGCTCACCTCCGACCGCGACGGTGAGCCCGGCGAGGGTCGCGTGTTCTCCAGCCCGGCCGAGGCGATCATGGCCTTCGACCGTCGCGAGATCACGCTGCAGAGCAAGATCAGCATCCGCCTCACCGACGTGGTGCCGCCGCTCGACCTCGAGCTCGGCGCCGACTGGGAGGACCGGACCGCGATCCAGCTCGAGACCACCCTCGGCCGCGTGCACTTCAACGACACGCTCCCGGCGGACTACCCGTTCGTCAACGAGGAGGTCGGCAAGAAGCGCCTCGGCGCGATCGTCAACGACCTGGCCGAGCGCTACACCAAGGTGCAGGTCGCGGCCTCGCTCGACGCCCTCAAGGACGCCGGCTTCCACTGGGCCACGCGCTCGGGTGTGACCGTCTCGATCGACGACGTCACCACCCCCGACAGCAAGGCCGAGATCCTGGGCCGCTACGAGGCGCAGGCCGAGAAGGTCCAGAAGAACTACGAGCGCGGTGTGATGACCGACGACGAGCGTCGTCAGGAGCTCATCGAGCTGTGGACCCAGGCTGCTGCCGAGGTCGGTCGTGCGATGGAGGCCAACTTCGACCGCAAGAACCCGATCTACATGATGGTCGACTCGGGTGCCTCCGGGAACATGAACCAGATCCGGCAGGTCGCGGCCATGCGTGGTCTGGTGGCCAACCCGAAGGGCGAGATCATCCCGCGCCCGATCAAGGCGAACTTCCGCGAGGGCCTCACCGTCCTCGAGTACTTCATCGCCACCCACGGTGCCCGCAAGGGCCTGGCCGACACCGCTCTGCGCACCGCCGACTCGGGCTACCTCACCCGTCGTCTGGTGGACGTCTCGCAGGACGTCATCATCCGTGAGGACGACTGCGGCACCGAGCGCGGCCTGCCCAAGCGGATCGACGACGAGCACGTGGAGACCTCGGCGTACGCCCGGGCCTCCGCCGTCGAGATCACCCACCCGGAGACCGGCGAGGTCCTCGCCGCCGCCGGCGAGGACCTGGGAGACGTCAAGATCGGTGAGCTCGTCGCCGCCGGCGTCACCGAGGTCAAGGTCCGCTCGGTCCTGACCTGCGACGCCCGCACCGGCACCTGCGCCAAGTGCTACGGCCGCTCGCTGGCCACCGGCAAGCTGGTCGACATCGGTGAGGCGGTCGGCATCATCGCCGCCCAGTCCATCGGTGAGCCCGGCACGCAGCTGACCATGCGCACGTTCCACACCGGCGGTGTGGCCTCCGCGGACGACATCACGCAGGGTCTGCCCCGTGTGGTCGAGCTCTTCGAGGCCCGCTCGCCCAAGGGTCGTACGCCGATCTCGGAGTCCTCGGGTCGCGTGAAGATCGAGGAGACCGACAAGGCGCGCGTCGTCGTTGTCACCCCCGACGACGGCTCCGAGGTCCAGGAGATCCCGGTGTCGAAGCGCTCGCGCCTCAACGTCGAGGACGGCGACCACATCGAGGTGGGTCACCACATCACCTCCGGTACGCCTGACCCGCAGGACGTCCTGCGCATCCTCGGTGTCCGCAAGGCCCAGGAGCACCTCGTGGACGAGGTCCAGGAGGTCTACCGGTCGCAGGGCGTGGCGATCCACGACAAGCACATCGAGATCATCGTGCGGCAGATGCTGCGCCGCGTGACGGTCATCGAGTCCGGTGACACCAACCTGCTCCCGTCCGACCTGGTCGACCGGGTGCGGTTCGAGGAGGAGAACCGTCGCGTGGTCTCCGAGGGCGGCAAGCCGGCCTCGGGCCGCCCGGTCCTCATGGGCATCACGAAGGCCTCGCTCGCGACGGAGTCGTGGCTCTCGGCGGCCTCCTTCCAGGAGACCACCCGGGTCCTCACCGACGCCGCGATCAACGGCCGCTCCGACAGCCTCCGTGGCCTGAAGGAGAACGTGATCATCGGCAAGCTCATCCCGGCCGGCACCGGCCTGGAGCGTTACCGCAACATCCGCGTGGAGCCGACCGAGGAGGCGCGTGCCGCGGCCTACTCGGTCACCGGCTACGACTCCTACGACTACGACTTCGGTCCGTCGTCGCAGGCCGTCGCGCTGGACGACTTCGACTTTGGTTCCTACCAGAACTGAGCGAAGCGAAGCTCTGGTGATGCGGAACCAGATCGAGTAGCACCAACGCCCGCCCTCGCTCGCGAGGGCGGGCGTTGTGCGTACCGAGATCGACCCGTGTGCATACGAGCCCCAGCGCGCGAGCCCCAGCCTGCAGGCCGTCTCCTTGGGCCGCCACCTCGCACGACGCACACTGGATCCATGGTCCGATCCGTGTGGCACCGCTCGATGCTGGCGATGCTCGGCCTCTGTGCCGTCGCGCTGGTGGCCTCCCTGCACCTGTCGACCGGGGCGAGCACCGCGTCGACCAGCACCGCACCGGCCGGCACGTCGCGGGCCGCGTCCGCGGTCCCGGAGTGCACGAACGCCGACCTGCACGCCGACTACCGCCCGCGCGGCGCGGGGGCGGGGCACCGCTACGGGGTGGTCCGGCTGCGCAACACGAGCGACCGGACGTGCGTCGTGCAGGGCTACGGCGGCCTGTCCTACGTGGGGGGTGGTGACGGGACGCAGGTCGGCGCGGCCGCCGACCGCGAGCCGGGTCGGGCGGGACGGGTGCTGCTGGAGCCCGGCGAGCGTGCCCTGAGCCGCGTGGACGAGACCGTCGCGGAGAACTACCCGCGCGGCGCGTGCCGCCCCGCCCCCGTCGACGGGTTCCGCGTCTACGTGCCCGACTCCACCCGCTCCCAGCTCGTGCCGCACGCCACGACCGGGTGCCGCAGCACGTCGGTGCACCTGGTGTCGCACCGCCCGTTCCGCGGCTGACGCGGTCGCGGGGACGGCGGTGTCGCGGCTGCTGGGGCGGCGGGGGAGAATTCCCGCGTGACGATCCCCACCTCGACCGACGTGCTCGTCGTCGGTGCCGGCCCCGCCGGGTCGGCCGCGGCCGCCTGGGCCGCCCGTGCCGGCCTCGACGTCGTGCTCGCCGATGCGGCGACCTTCCCGCGGGACAAGACCTGCGGTGACGGACTGACCCCCCGCGCGATCGGTGAGATGCAGCGGCTCGGGCTCGAGGACTGGCTGCGCGCGCACACCGTCAACCAGGGCCTGCGGGCCCACGGGTTCGATCAGACGCTGCTCCTGCCCTGGCCGGGGGGCTCGCTGCCGGACTGGGGCTCGGCCGTCGCCCGCACCGAGCTCGACGACCACCTGCGCACCGTCGCGATCAAGAGCGGTGCGACCGCGCTCGACGGCGCCCGGGCGGTGGGCGTGCGCCGCGAGGGCGAGCGCGTCGCGGCGGTCGCCTTCCGCGGTCTCGACGCCGCGCGGCCCGGCGAGGAGGTCGAGATCGCCTGCCGCTGGCTCGTCGTCGCCGACGGCGTGCGCTCGCCGCTGGGCAAGGTGCTGGGCCGGGAGTGGCACCGCGACACGGTGTACGCCGTCGCCGGCCGCTCCTACGTCGACTCCGAGATGTCGGACGACCCGTGGATCAGCTCCCACCTCGAGCTGCGCGACGAGCAGGGCGAGCTGGTGTCGGGCTACGGCTGGATCTTCCCGCTGGGCAACGGCACGGTGAACCTCGGCGCCGGCACGCTGGCCACCAGCCGGCGTCCCGCCGAGGTGGCTATCAAGCCGCTGATGCAGACCTACGCCGACGCCATCGGGGGCGACTTCGGCCTCTCGGGGGAGCTCCGCATGCCGACGTCGGCGCTGCTGCCCATGGGGGGCGCGGTGAGCAACGTCGCGGGCCCCAACTGGGCCCTGATCGGCGACGCCGCGGCCTGCGTGAACCCGCTCAACGGCGAGGGCATCGACTACGGGCTCGAGACGGGCCGGTTCGTCGCCGAGCACATCGCGTCCGGCGCGGGGCTCGGCGAGGCCTGGCGCAGCACCCTCGTCGAGCACTACGGCGAGTCGTTCTCGATCGCGCGCAGGCTGGCGGGCATCGCCACGCAGCCGAAGGTCGTCGCGGCCCTCGGTCCCGCCGGGATGCGCTCGGACTGGCTCATGACGCTGGCCCTGCGCTGGATGGGCAACCTGGTCGACGACGCCGACCGCGACCGTGCGGCCCGGGTGTGGCGGTGGGCGGGTCGCCGGTCGATGGCCCGCGACGCGAGGCCGCCCTTCAGCTGACGGGGCCCCGCGGCCCTCAGGCCGACCTGGGGGTCGAGCTCGAGGCGTCGTCCTTCGGCCGGCGGGCGTCGCGTCGACCCTCCAGCCAGCCGAGGGGGTTGGTGAACGGCTCCAGCACCCGGCGTACGGGTGGGGTGGCCAGGACCAGCGCGAGGACGATCGCGCCGAGGACGGTGACGACCAGACCGGTCCACGGGTGCGCGGCGGTGAAGTCCGGCCAGCCGGCCGCCTTCACGGTCTTGATGACGAACCCGTGGAAGAGGTAGACGACCATCGTCGCCGTGCCCATCGTGGTGAACCACCCGAGGTTGCGACGCGGCACGAGCGACATCGCCGAGAAGGCGCCGAGGAGACCCACGGCCATCACGGTGAGCCGCGTCTGGAAGACGATCTCGTTGTCGATCGGGATCTCGGAGTAGCCGGTGTCGTACCAGAGCAGGGCCGTCTCGGCCCAGGCGTCGGTGTAGGCGGCCATCACGCCGATGCCGACGAGCATCGGCACGGCCGCGACCCGCACCCACACGTCGTCGAGGTGCTTGAGGTGGCGCGGCTTGAGGTGCAGGCCGAGCACGAAGAAGGGCAGCAGGCCGAGGAAGCGCGGGATCATCAGCGCGTCGGTGTCCCACAGGCCGCCGGCGAGGCTGACGATCACCGAGAGCGGCAGGAAGAGCCAGTGGCTCTTGAGGATCGGCGTGATGAGGCGCCACATCAGCAGGACGATGAGGTACCACATCGTCCAGTGCGGCTCGATCCACAGCGGGTACTCGACGGCCTCGCCCACGACCTCGCGGCGGTAGTAGAACAGGGCGGGCTCGAAGAGCAGGTAGGGGATCGCGAGGGTGTAGACCAGGCTCTTCATCCGGCGGCGGTCCCACTCGAACGACTTCGACAGGTAGCCGCTCACGAAGACGAACGCCGGGATGTGCCAGAGATAGATGAAGTCGTAGACCCAGTGGCTGCCCGCCGTCTCCTCGACGAGGCCGATCGCGTGCCCGACGACGACGAGCGTGACCAGGACCATCTTGACGTTGTCGAGCCACGGATCTCTGGACGCGGGGGACACGGCGCTCACCGTACTTCACTAGGTTGGGGGCATGGGCTCCCTTCCGAGACGGCAGCGCGTGGCAGCGTACGCCGTCATCCTCCGCGAGCGCGGCGGGCGGGTCGAGATCCTGCTGAGCCGGCTCGCGCCGCGGATCTCGCGCAGCGAGCTGTGGACCCTTCCTGGGGGTGGGGTCGACCACGGCGAGGACCCGCGCGACGCCCTCATCCGCGAGGTGCACGAGGAGGCCGGCCTGCACGCCGCGGTGGGTGACCGGGCCCGCGTCTACAGCGCCCACATGCCGCGCACCCCGCGCGACGGGCAGCTCGTCGACGCCCACGCGATCCGCCTCGTCTACGAGGGATGGGTCGCGCCCGACTCCCCGGCGCCGCGGGTCCTCGAGGTGGACGGGTCCACGGTCGAGGCGGCGTGGCGCCCCGTCGCGGACGTCGAGTCCGGGGCAGTGCCGGTCTCCTCGGTGGTGCTGGAGGCGCTCGCCGACCACCAGCCGTTCCGCAAGCAGCGGGTGGCGGCGTACGCCCTCGTGACCCGGCGCCGCGACGGCGTCGACGAGGTGCTGCTGACCCGGCTGTCGCCGACCGCCGCGCACCCGGGACGGTGGACGCTGCCGGGTGGCGGCGTCGACCACGGCGAGCACCCGGCCGTCGCGCTGGCCCGCGAGGTGGAGGAGGAGTGCGGGCTCGCGTGCGAGGTCGGCGCCCTCCTCGGGGTGCACGACACCCACTTCTCCGGCACGGCACCCTCCGGACGACTCGAGGACTACCACGGCGTGCACCTGGTCCATGCGGCCGTCGTCGCCGACGGCGAGCCGTCCGTGGTCGAGCAGGACGGCACCACCGACGCCGTGGCGTGGGTCCCGGTCGCCGACGTCGCCTCGGGCGACGTCCCCGTCCTCGATCTGGTCGTCCACGCCCTGGGGGTGCTCCGTGCTTGAGTCCGTGTTCACCTACGCCGCGCCGGGGCTCAAGTTCGGGCGCGGCGCCAGCGACGAGATCGGCTGGGACGTCCAGCAGCTGTGCCGGGGCGAGGCCCGGCGGGTGCTGCTCGTCACCGACCCGGGCGTCGCGGCGACCGGTCAGCCCGACCGGGTCGCCGACGGCATCCGCTCCCGCGGGCTCGAGGTCGTCGTGTTCGCCCGGTCCCGGGTCGAGCCCACCGACGCCTCGCTGGAGGAGGCCATCGCCTTCGCCCGCGACGCCGGGCCCTTCGACGCGGTCGTCGCCGTCGGCGGGGGCTCGTCCATCGACACCGCGAAGGCGGTCGACCTGCTCCTCACCAACGAGGGCGGGCTGATGGACTACGTCAACGCGCCCGTGGGCGGTGGCCGTACGCCCGAGCGGCCGCTGCTGCCCCTGGTGGCCGTGCCCACGACCACCGGCACCGGCGCCGAGTCGACCACCATCTGCGTCCTCGACGTGCTGGCGCTCAAGGTGAAGACCGGCATCTCGCACGCACGGCTCCGTCCCACGCTCGCCGTGGTCGACCCCGACCTGACGATGACGCAGCCGGCCATGGTCACCGCCTCGGCGGGCATGGACATCCTGTGCCACGCCCTCGAGAGCTGGACCGCCCGGTGGTTCGCCGACTTCGACGCCAAGCAGCCCGAGCAGCGCGTCCCCTACTGCGGGGCCAACCCGATCGCCGACATGTGGGCGGAGAAGTCGCTCTCCCTGCTCGCCGGGTCGTTCCGCCGGGCCGTGCACGACGGGTCGGACGCCGAGGCGCGCGAGCAGATGGCACTGGCCGCGACCTTCGCCGGCCTCGGCTTCGGCAACGCCGGGGTTCACGTGCCGCACGCCTGCGCGTACCCGATCGCCGGTCGGGTGCGGGACTACCGGCCGGCCGGCTACCCCGACGACGAGCCGATCGTCCCGCACGGGATGGCCGTCGTGATGACCGCGCCCGCGGCGTTCGCGTTCCTCCACGACGCCGCGCCCGAGCGCCACCGTCGCGCCGCCGAGCTGCTCGGCGGCACGGGCGAGCCGCTGCCGACGGTCCTGCGCCGGCTGATGCGCGACGTGGGGCTGCCCAGCGGCCTGGCCGAGCTCGGCTTCGGCGCGGGCGACGTCGACGACCTCGTCGAGGGTGCGCTCAAGCAGCAGCGGCTGCTCGCGACCGCCCCGGTCGACGTCACGGAGGACGACCTCGCGACCGTGTTCCGGGGGTCGCTCGAGCACTGGTGACGAGTCAGCCGGCGAGCAGCTCCCGGTTGGCCTCGATCCAGGCGACCTCGGCGCGCCGCTCCCTCTCCACGCTGCCCTCGGCGACCCACGTCCTCTGCGGCTCCTGCCCCTGGTCGGCGAGGAAGCGGGCGTGCTCGCTGGTGTAGCGGATGCGCTCGACGACGGCGTCGACGACGTCGACGTGCGCTGCCATGCCGTACGAATCGAGGAACGCCCCGGCGCGTGCACGCCGGTCGGGCACCTGCGGGAAGTGGTGCCACTCGATCGCCGCCCGGTCGTCCCGGAACGGCGCGAACCAGTGGAGCGCGTACGCCACGTCGCTGAGCCTCGGCGCGGGGTGCAGGAAGTCCCAGTCGATGAGCGCCACGGCCTCGCCTTCCCGCCACACGAAGTTCCACGGACCGGGGTCACCGTGGGCGAACACCTCGGTGCGTCCGGTGGGGGGCGCGGCGAAGATCGCGTCGTCGGGCGGCACCCAGTCCGCCGACGCGTCGTGGATGCGCCGCAGCAGGCGCGCCGCCGAGCGCAGCCCCCGCTCGTCGTGCTGGTGCTTCCACCCGTCCCCGCCGCTCTCGCCCTCGATGAACCGGAGCGTCTCGGTGCCGCCCGCCAACGAGAGCGGCTCAGGGACGCATGCGAGACCCTGGTCCCGGAGGTGACGCAGGAATGCGTGCACGGTCGAGGTGTGCGCTCCCGCCGGGCGGGTCACCGTCACGTCGGTCAGCTCGATCCGGCGGAACTGCTCGTTGACCTCCGCCGCCCTGTTCAGCACCTCGTCGTCGGCCACGGGGCCACCCTCACACGGGCGCCGCGTCGGTGACGAAGGGGTTTTGTCGAGCAACCATGGGTGTCGAGATCGGCGAGCACTCGTCGATCCGCGGGCGCCTGAACAAGCGTCCACTTGGAACGCGGCGTCGAGGGCGTCGAGAACCCGCGACGACCCCGACCGTCGTAGGACCTGAATGTCCGGATCTGCCGCGATCAGCTTCACCGGATCTGCCGAGATCCGGTTGCTCGTGATCCGCGTCATCGCGGCGGGCGCGTCCGCTTGCCTGCTTTGCAGGCTCTAGAGTCAATTCATGCCGGCTGCGCCACACATAGCCCGACTGCGCGCCAAGGTGGGGAAGGACCTGCTCCTGCTTCCCTCCGTTGCGGTCCTGCCCGTAGACGACGATCGCGTCCTGCTAGTCCGCCAGACTGACTTCGGGACGTACGGCACCATCGGTGGCGCGGTAGACGAGGACGAGGCACCTGAGGACGCAGCGCGTCGTGAGGCTCGGGAGGAAATCGGGGCCGACGTCGAACTCACTGGCCTTGTCGGCGCCATCGGCGGCCCGCAATTCCGCGTCACCTACCCCAACGGCGACCAGTGCGCCTACGTCAGCATCATCTACAGCGCGCGCCTCGCTCCCGAAGCGACCGTGTCACCCGACGGCGACGAGGTCGACCAGGTGCGCTGGTTCGCACGCGGCGAACTCGACCAGCCCATCATCGGCGACTTTGCCAGGAGCACGTTCGCAGCCCTCGGCTGGATCTAGCTCGTAGCCAACGTTGTCGCCTTGAAGGAGCGTCGACCGTGACGCCCGGATCTGCTGCGATCAGCGCGATCCTGACATGCCTGTGTCCCCGCCGGGTGACGCTGCGGCGGGGTGCGAGGCGGGGTCATCGTCGGCGGGGTCGCGGGATGCCGGGCGGCTCGTCGTCGATCGGCTGGGTTCCGGTGGGGTCGCGTCGGAAGCGGTGGCCGTGGGGTGAGGTCCAGTCGTATGTCCCGGGTGCGGTGGTGTCGTAGTGCCAGGAGCTGTGGGTCTTGAGGCGGTGGTGGGTGCGGCACAGGGGTGCAAGGTTCGAGGTGGAGGTGGGTCCGCCGGCGTCGAATGGGACGACGTGGTCGAGGTCGCAGCGGCGGGCGGATCGGGTGCACCACGGGAACACGCACGTCTTGTCGCGCAGGATGACGGCTTCGCGGATGCGGGTGGTGGGTTCGTAGGCCGGAGTGGTGAGTTCGGCGTTCAGGTCGATGACCGGGCGGATGGTGACCTTGGTCCGGGTGTCGGTGCACCAGTCCTTGACTTCGTCGAGCAGGACCAGGCGCTGGCCTTCCTCGAGGCGACCGGTCTGGTCGAGGATCGGGCCGGCCGGGGTCGGGCTGGCGTTGAAGTGGGCGTGGAGGACGACCTCGCGGGCATGCGGGAGGTCGGGTCTCGATACGCCCGCTCGTCCCTCGCGGGCTACTCGACCACCTTCATCAGTGGCGCAGGCTGCTCGACCACCTAGGGCGAACAGGTCGAGGGCGGTCTGGGTGCGGGCGAGGTCGCCGAGGGCGGCGGAGCGGCGGACGGCGAGGGACGCCTCCGACCCGAGGGCCTTCATCGTCGCGGCACCGTGGGCCAGTGCCCGGTCCAGGTCGAGAGCGTCGGCAATGTTGAGCTCGGCCTCGAACCGCATCGTGCCGGCGTAGTGGACGTCCTCGGAGTTGAGGGTGGCGTGGCGGGGGTCGACGTGGTGCCACCCGTCCTCCGGGTCGTCGGTCGGGTCGGCGTCGGCGAGGTCGTACCGCTTGATCGCCTCGGCCACGAGCCGGTCGAGCTGGGCGGGCCCGACGCGTCCCGCGACGGCGGCGACCTGGGTGTCGACGAAGGCTGCGGCCTCGACCGTCAACGGAGGTGAGGAGTGGATCGTGGTCTCCGCGACTGACCGCGCCCGCCACGCCGGTACCGACCCGGACTGGACTCCGGCATGGAGTCGCGGGAGGCGGTGGCGCAGCTCGAGGGCGTGCCCTACGAGTCGCTTCGCGGCCGTGGTGGACATCCCGAGCACCGCACCGAGCTCCGCGATGCAGAACTCCGCCACGAGCGGCGTACCCGGACCCGCGATGGGCTCTTCGTGCTCACACCCCGGCACGGAGAACGACGCCGCGGAGTGGATCGACTCCGGCGGGTGGAGGTCGGCCCACCGGGCGGCCAGGTCGAGCTGACGTGCGGCTTCGGCGTTCTCGGCCTGTCGCGAGGTGCGGATCGAGGCGAGCAGGTCGGCGGCGGTGAGGGCATCCGCCTGATCGCGTCCCGAGCTTGCCAGCGCTTCGATCATGTGTTCGATTCTAGACGGTTCCTCCGACAGCGTGGCGGTCGTCAACAGGGTGGTTTCGCGGCTCGCTTCGACCCCGTGGAGCACGGGGAGAACATGAGGTGGGTCTCGATACGCCCGCTCGTTCCTCGCGGGACACTCGACCAGCGGCGATGGTCGAGGTGTCGATACGCCCGCTCGCTTCTCGCGACCACGCGGCCAGCGGTGGGGTCGGTCACTCGACCACCGGGTGCGCGGGCACGCCCGCCTAGGATGGAGCCATGAACCCTCGCCACCGCCGTCTCGTGATCCCGGTGGCGCTGGGGGCCCTGATCCTCGTCGTCGTGCTCGCCGCGGTCCTGTGAGCTCGGCCGAGACCGACCTGCTCCGCACGGCCGTCCTGGACGCCGACGGGCTCGTGCGCGCGCTCGCGTCCGGGCGCCGCAAGGGACAGCCGGTCCCGGTGGTCGAGGGCCGCGAGGTGCGTCGGGTGGAGATCCGGGTCGTGGACCTCCGGGCAGGGCGCCACCTGCAGGTCGTGTCGTACGACGCGACCCAGGCGCACACGGCTAACCACCCGCTGGGCGAGGCGGCGGAGCGGGCCGTCGACGCGCTGCTGGCCCAGCCGTTCGCCAACTGGCACGTCGACACGACCACGGCGACCCACCAGGTGCGCGTGACGAAGAAGGGCACGCCCCTGGTCCACACGTCCGCGCGCTCCGAGGCGGTCGAGGTGTCGCGTGAGCACGACCGCGCCAAGGACCGGTTGCTCGCCGAGGACGACCCGGTGCTCGTCGCGCTGGGGATCAGCGACGCGCAGGGGCGCGTGAAGCCCACCCGGCAGGCCAAGTACCGCCAGGTCGAGGAGTTCCTGCGGCTCCTCGACGCCAGCCTCGACGAGGCGATGGCGCAGGGGCGGGTCCGGACCCCCACCGCGGAGGACCCGCTGCGGGTCGTCGACCTCGGCTGCGGCAACGCCTACCTCACCTTCGCCGCGCACGCCCACCTGAGCCGACGGCTGCCGGTCCGGATGACCGGCGTCGACGTCAAGCAGCAGTCGGCCGACCACAACTCGCAGGTGGCCGCCGGCCTCGGCATCGACGCTGATTTCGTCGTCGGTTCGATCGCCGACGCGCGGCTCGAGCGCGCCCCGGACGTCGTGCTGGCCCTGCACGCCTGCGACACCGCCACCGACGACGCCCTGCACCGGGCGCTCGACTGGGAGGCGTCGCTCGTCCTCGCCGCGCCCTGCTGCCACCACGACATCGCCGCGCAGCTGCGCACCGTCGACGTCCCCGAGCCCTACGCGATGATCACCCGCCACGGCATCCTGCGCGAGCGCTTCGCCGACACCCTCACCGACGCCCTGCGGGCCTCGCTGCTGCGTCGCGGGGGCTACCGCGTCGACGTCGTGGAGTTCGTCGAGAGCGCGCACACCCCGCGCAACACGCTGCTCCGCGCCGTCCGCACGGGCGCGCCCGGGGCCGACGCGGCGCACGAGTACGACGCGCTGCTGCAGACGTGGGGCGTACGCCCGCGGCTGGGCGAGCTGCTCGAGCGGTGAGCCGTCCCGAGGGTCAGCCGGTGAAGAGCGCCGAGGCCTTCACCAGCGTCTGCCACAGGCCGTAGAGCAGCGGCACGCCGACCAGCAGCCAGGCGAGCGCGACGACGACGGGGCTCGTCGTGGTCGGGGTCGAGGCGTTGGGCGGGGTGGTGTCGTCGGCGCTCATCGAGTGGCCTCCTGCCGGTTGCTGGAGCGTTGCTCGTGGTCGGCGTGGGCGTCGGTGTCGAAGTGCGACTCCGCGACCGGCCTGATCATCAGGTTGGCGACGAAGCCGACGGCGAGGACCCCCACCATCGTCAGGAGGGCGGGCCGGTAGTCGGCTGCGACGAGGTTGCCCGGCTCGCCCACGCTGTCGAGGATGCCGTTGACGATCAGCGGTCCCGCGACGCCGGCGGCGGCCCAGGCGGTGAGCAGCCGGCCGTGGATCGCACCCACCTCGAGGGTCCCGAACAGGTCCTTGAGGTAGGCGGGCACCGTCGCGAAGCCGCCGCCGTAGTAGGAGATGATGACCGCCGCCAGGGCCACGAAGACGGCCGTGCTCGAGCTGCCGAAGAGCGCGAGCAGCAGGTAGAGGACGAGACCGACGCCGAGATACATGATGTAGGTCGGCTTGCGGCCGATGCGGTCGGAGAGGCTGGACCACACGAAGCGGCCCAGCATGTTGGCCAGCGACAGCACGCCGACGAAGCCGCCGGCGGCCGCGGCCGAGACCGAGCTGTCGCCGTTCTCGCGGAAGAAGTCCTGGATCATCGGGGCGGCCTGCTCGAGGATGCCGATGCCGGCGGTGACGTTGCAGAACAGCACGACCCAGAGGAACCAGAACTGCGGGGTGCGGATGGCCTGGGAGGCGCGCACGAGGGCGCCGTTGGTGCCGGGGGAGTGCTCGGCGGTGGCGTCGTCACCGTGCCCGGGCGGCACCCGCACGAGCGTGGCGCCGATGAGCATGAAGATCGTGTAGACGATGCCGAGCGTGAGGAACGTGCGGGCGAGCGCCGAGCCCGAGGCGACCGCCCCCGGCTCGGTGGAGACGAAGTCGCCGTCGAAGAACGCCATCAGCGCGTTGGAGAGCGGCGAGGCGATGAGCGCGCCGCCGCCGAAGCCCATGATCGCCATGCCGGTCGCCAGTCCGGGGCGGTCGGGGAACCACTTGATCAGCGTCGACACGGGCGAGATGTAGCCGATGCCGAGACCGATGCCGCCGATCACGCCGTAGCCGAGGTAGAGCAGCCAGAGCTGGCTGCTGGCGATGCCGGCCGAGCCGATGAGGAATCCGGTGCCCCAGCACGCGGCCGCCGCCACCATGGCCTTGCGCGGACCCGACCGCTCCACCCACGTGCCCAGCACGGCGGCGGACAGGCCGAGCATGACGATCGAGAGCGAGAACACCCAGCCGATCGCCGTGAGGCTGGTGTCGAAGCTCTCCACGAGGGAGTTCTTGAAGACCGAGAAGGCATACACCTGCCCGATGGACAGGTGGACCGCGAGCGCGGCGGGCGGGATCAGCCACCTGCTGTACCCCGGACCAGCCACGATCGCCTGCTTGTCGAGACGCGACATCCTCATCCCCTTCCCGAGACCTCCGCCACGGTACGAAACGGGTGGTTGATCTGTCACCCACCCGACGGGTGGCCCCTGCTCGCTACCGTGGCGGTGTGCGTGGACGACGGCTGGGGGTGGGTGCCCTCGTCGCGCTGCCCTTCCTGCTCGGTGCCGCGGCGGGCTCGCCGGGTCCCGAGGGCGCCCCGGCGTTCCGCTTCGCCGACCCCGCGATCGTGGAGTCGAGCGGTCTGGCCGTGGTCGACGGGCTCGTGGTGACCGTCAACGACTCGGGCGACTCCGGGCGGGTGTTCGCGGTGGACCCCGGCACCGGACGCACGGTCGGGGTGACGTCCTGGCCCGAGGACCCGGTCGACGTCGAGGCCCTCGCCCCCGCCGGTCCCGGCCACGTCTGGGTCGGCGACATCGGTGACAACAGGCGGGTCCGCGACTCGGTCGAGGTGCTGCGGGTGCCGGTGGGCCGCGGCGACCGCTCCGTCGCGCCGGAGGCGTACGAGCTCGTCTACCCCGACGGCCCCCGCGACGCCGAGGCGCTGGTCCGCCACCCGCTGACCGGCCGGCTCTTCGTCGTCACCAAGGGCGTCTTCTCCGGCACGGTGTACGCCGCCCCGCCGCGGCTGCTCCCCGACCGGCCGAACCGGCTCACCGAGGTCGGCGGCGCCCCCGGCCTCGTCACCGACGCGACCTTCCTCCCCGGGGGTGGCGGCGTCGTGCTGCGCACCTACTCGACCGCCCACCTGGTGGCGTTCCCGAGCTGGCAGCCCGAGGAGGCGTGGGACCTCCCCGACCAGGACCAGGGCGAGGGTGTCGCGCCCACCCGCCGCCACCTCCTGGCCAGCACCGAGGGCGCGCGGTCCGAGGTGCTGGAGGTCGCGCTCCCGGCCCGGGCGCGGCAGGTCGACCTGGGCGCACCGGCGTGGACCGCTCTGCGGTGGCTCGCGACGGCGCTCGCCCAGCCGCTGACCTAGGTGGTCGAGTGCCAGCGAGGGTACGAGCGGGTGTATCGAGACCCGCCTCAGCCCAGCGCCGCGTCCAGCGCCGCCTGCACGTGCAGGGTGGTGCAGGGGAAGACCGGCAGCTCGACGTCGGCCTGCTTGACCAGCAGCTCGAGCTCGGTGCAGCCGAGCAGCACGCCGCCGGCGCCGGCGTCCCACAGCTCCTCGATGATCTCCACGACGCGGCTGCGGGTGCGGGGGAGCACGACGCCGTGGACGAGCTCCTCGTAGATCGCGTCGTTGAGGAAGTCGTGGTGCGCAGCCGCGGGGACCAGCACCTCGAGGCCGTGGCTGCGGAGGCGGTCGACGAAGAACGACTCCGACATCGCGACCTTCGTGCCGATCAGCCCGACGGTCTCGACCCCGGACGCCTTCACGGCCTCCGCGACGACGTCGGCGAGGTGCAGGACGGGGATGTCCACGGCCTCCTCGACCTGGCCCGCCACCTTGTGGAAGGTCGTGGTGCACAGGAGCAGGAAGTCCGCACCGGCGCGCTCGGCGCCGCGGGCGGCGTCGGCCAGCAGGACGCCGACCTGGTCCCAGCGCTCGTCGTCCTCGAGGTGGGTGACCTCCGCGAAGTCGACCGTCGTCAGCGCCAGCCTCGGCGACGACAGGCCGCCGAGACGCTCCCGCATCCCGAGGTTGAGGTCGCGGTAGTAGACCGCGCTGCTCTCCCAGCTCATGCCGCCCACGAGTCCGATCGTCTTCACGCGCGGCAGTCTGCCACCTAGGACGTCCGGTGGACCTTGTGTGCCGCTGCTTGGGCGCGGGGCTTGATCACGAGCTCGTCGATGTCGACGTGGGACGGTCGGGTGGCGACCCAGGAGATGGCGTCTGCGACGTCCTCGGCGAGCAGCGGCGCCTCCACCCCGGCGTACACCGCGTCGGCCTTCTCCTGGTCGCCGCCGAAGCGCACCAGGGAGAACTCGTCGGTGCGCACCATCCCCGGCGCGACCTCGCTGATCCGGATCGGCTCGCCGTTGAGCTCGAGGCGCAGCGTCTCGCTGACGACCTTCACGCCGTGCTTGGCTGCGGTGTAGCCGCCCCCGCCCTCGTACGCCCAGCGGCCGGCCGTCGAGCCGACGTTGACGATGACCGCGTCGCCGCTGGCGCGGAGCGCGGGCAGCAGGGCACGGGTGACCCGCACCAGGCCGAGCACGTTGACGTCGTACATCCAGCGCCAGCCGTCGAGGTCGGCGCTGTCGACCCGGTCGACGCCGACCGCGCCACCCGCGTTGTTCACCAGCACGTGGCACACGGGGACGGCAGCCGCCAGGGTGTCCACCGAGTCCTGGTCGGTGATGTCGCAGGTGACGGCGAGGCCGCCGATCTCGGCCGCCAGCTCCTCGATCCGGTCGGTGCGGCGGGCGGCACACACCACGCGGAAACCCTGGGCGGCGAGGGCGCGTGCCGTCGCGGCACCGATGCCGCTCGAGGCGCCGGTGACGACGGCGGTACGGGTCTGGGTGCTGTCATCGCTCATGCGGCCATCCTGCCAATATGTCCCCGTGATCATCGCGGCGGCTGACGGCTCGGCACTCGGCAACCCCGGTCCCGCGGGGTGGGCGTGGTACGTCGACGACGACTGCTGGGCCTCCGGCGGGTGGCCGCGCGGCACCAACAACATGGGCGAGCTGATGGCGGTCCTCGACCTCCTCCAGCAGACCGCGCACGTCGACGACGAGCTCCACGTCTTCTGCGACAGCAAGTACGTCATCGACTCGGTCACCAAGTGGATGGCGGGCTGGAAGCGCAAGGGCTGGAAGAAGAGCGACGGCAAGCCCGTGCTCAACGTCGAGCTGATGAAGGCGCTCGACGCCGCGATGGAGGGTCGCCGCGACCGGGTTCGCTTCGAGTGGGTCAAGGGCCACGCCGGCCACAAGCTCAACGAGGCCGCCGACCGGCGCGCCAACGCGGCCGCGTCCGCCTACCAGCGCGGCGTGGAGCCCGATGCAGGCCCCGGGTTCGCGGGCAGTAGCACCGCCCACCCCGACGCGGCGGTCGGCCAGGTCGAGGAGGAGCCCGACCTCTTCAGCGACCTCGACGACGCGGCACCCACCCCCGAGGAGCACGTCGTCGCGCTCGAGCGGTCGCTGCTCACCGACGGAGTGCGCTCCGACCGCGCCGCCGTCGCGGCGCTGCTCCACCCCGACTGGCAGGAGGTGGGACGCTCGGGCCGGCTGTGGACGCGCGACGACGTCCTCGCCGAGATCGGCCCGATCGAGCCGGTCCGGCTCGAGGTCGTGACCGTCGACCGCCTCGGACCGGACACCATCCTGCTCGTCTGGCGGGCCGTCGCCGACGGACGTTCCACCCTGCGCAGCAGCCTGTGGCTGCGCTCCGGCGAGCAGTGGCAGCAGCGTTTCCACCAAGGCACCCCGGAGGGCTGAGCCGTCGGGGTGGTGCGAGCCACCCGTCCGGAAGCGTCGCCATGACCCGACCGGACCACGCGCCCGGACGTTGATCGGAGGAACCCTCAAGGTCCGGTCAAGCGACAGCGTGGTCCAGACAGTTCGGATGGGATGACGCCCGTGCGATTCCTCCCTTCCAGCGTCCGCCGCGGACTCCTCGCCGCCACGCTGCTGTCCCCGGTGCTGGCCACCCTCGGCCTGTCGGCGCCGGCCGATGCCGCGACCACCACCGTCACCAACGCCAGCGCGATCTCAATCCCCAGCTCCGGGACTGCGAACCCCTACCCGTCGACGGTGTCGGTGAGCGGGATGGCCAGTAGGATCAGGTCCGTCGAGCTGACCCTGACCGGGTTCCAGCACCAGATCTCGTACGACGCGCACGTGATGCTCGTCAGCCCCACCGGACGCAACCTCACGGTGATGTCCGACATCTACAGCCTGGGCGGCGCTAGGACCTTCACCTTCGCCGACGGTGCTCCGAGGCTGGCGAACGGATCCCCCTCCGGACGCTACGCGCCGACCGACAACGACGAGCCCAACAACTTCCCGGCGCCCGCACCGGCCCGGACCGGCGTCACGACCTTCGCCGACGCCTTCAAGGACACGAACCCCAACGGCACCTGGCAGCTCTTCGTCTACGACGACATCGGGGGCGGCTCAGGCAGCATCGCGTCGTGGAGCCTGACCGTCGACGCCGGGATCCCGCACGCCGTCACCTTCGGGAGCACCGCGCCCGCCCCGGCCCGCGTCGGTGACACCTACACCCCGACCGCGACGTCCGACGCCGGCCTCGCGGTGACCTACGCCGTCGACACCGCGACCACCAACGACGCGTGCCGCCTCGCCGACGACGACCGGACGCTCTTCTTCCAGCACAGCGGCTCCTGCGTGGTGGCCGCCAGCGCGCCCGGCGACGCCGACCACGACCCCGCCCGCGCGACGCAGACCATCGCCGTGCGCGCCGCGCGATCCGACCTGGCCACCCTCGCGATCAGCCCGGAGGGCGCCTCGACCACGGCGGGCGAGCCGGTCTCGTACACCGTCGTGGGCGCCGACTCCAACGGCCTCGCGATCCCCGGCCAGCAGGCCGGCTACTCCTACGCCCCCGCCGACGGCGGCAGCTCGACCGTCTGCGTGGACGCCGCCTGCGCGCCGGAGGAGGCCGGCACCTACACCGTGACGGCCACCGCGCCCGGCGCCGACGGCCCGATCACCGACTCCACCACCCTGACCGTCCTCGCCGACGGCGTCGCCGCGCTGCAGGTCAGCCCCGAGGGCGCCACGACCACGGCCGGCACGCCGGTGCAGATCACCGTCGGCGGCACCGACCGCTTCGGCAACGCCCTGCCGGACCAGACGTCGGCGAGCACCGTCGTCGCCACCCCGGTCGGCGGCGGCGACCCGGTCGCCTGCCCGAGCGGCCTGTGCGACCTCACCGCGGCGGGCGTCTACTCCGTGGGTGCCAGCCAGTCCGGTGCCGACGCGCCCGCCGGCGACGCGACGACCCTCACGGTCACGCCCGCTGCCCTCGACCACGTCGAGCTGGGCGGCGAGGCCACCACGGCCGCCGGCAGCCCGGTCGTCTTCACGGTCACGGCCTACGACGAGTTCGACAACATCCGCACCGGTGGCACCCCGACCGTGACGGCCACCCACGGCGCCACGAGCGTCGCCTGCCCCAACGGCGTCTGCTCGCCCACCAAGGCCGGCACCTGGACCGTCGAGGGCGCGATCGGCTCCGCCAGCGACACGACCTCGCTCGAGGTCACCCCGGGCGCCCTGGCGTCGCTCGTCGTGACCCCCGACGTCACCACGGTGACCCCGGGCACCGACGTCGCCTACAGCGCCACCGGCGCCGACACCTACGGCAACGACCTCGGCGACCGTACGGCGCAGAGCACCTTCACGATCGCGCGCGGCACCGACGAGGCGAAGGCCTGCGCGGACGCCGTCTGCACGCCCGCCGCGACCGGCAACCACCGCGTCACCGCGACGATCGGCGGCGTCACCGGCGCGGCCACCCTCGTCTCCGCGCTGCCCTCGGTCGCCGTCGAGCTCGGCGCGCTCCCGGCCGCGACCTACGGCGACGTCGTCCCGCTCTCGGCGACCGTCACCAGCGCCGACGGCACCCCCACCGGCACCGTGCAGTTCACCCTGGACGGCGAGCCGGTCGGCTCCCCGGTCCCGGTCGACCGCTCCGGCACGGCCACCGCCGCCGACCTGTCGGGCGTGCGCGCCGGCGCGCACCGCGTGGGCGCGACCTTCGCGTCCGTCCCCGCGGGGGCGTTCGACGCCGCAGGCGTCACCCAGCAGCTCGTCGTGGCCAAGGCCCCGACCACCACCACCCTCGCCGTCGGCAGCAGCCTGACCGCGACCGTCGCCTCGAGCGTGGAGGAGCCCACCGGCACCGTCACCTTCGCCGTCGACGGCGTCGACCGGGCCACGGTCCCGCTCACCGCTGGCTCGGCGACCTGGGCCGGCAACCACTCCGGTGGCGCCGACTCGGTGGTGACCGCGACCTACTCCGGCAGCGCCGACCTGCTCGGCTCGGCCGCGTCCACGGCCCGCAAGGACCCGAAGATCGTCGCCACGGTCGGCGGCACAGCCCGCAACGGCTGGCACAACACGCCCGTCACCGTCACCTTCAGCTGCACCCCCGGCTCCGGCGTCGTGACCTGCCCGGCTCCCGTCACCCTCAGCGGTGACGGGGCCGGCCAGACCGTGACGCGTACGGTCGTGGCGAGCGACGGCGGCGTCGCCGCGGTCACCAGCGCCCCGGTCTCCATCGACCGCACCGCGCCGGTCGTCCGGGTCACGGGCGTGCAGGAGGGTCGCACCTACAACGGCACGGTCCCCGAGGCGGCCTGCGCCGGCTCCGACGGTCTCTCCGGTGTCGCCAGCTGCACGGTGACCACGACCGGTCGCACCGGCGCCGCCTCCGCGACCGTCACCGCGACCGACCTCGCCGGCAACACCGCGACCGCCACCACCTCGTACGTCGTGCGGGACCTGTGGGTCACCCGCAGCGAGCAGGTCAAGGGCGCGTGGCAGCTGCCCGTCGGCAGCCGCCGCAACCTCCAGCTCATCGGCAACGACCTGCCGAGGCTCAAGGGCGGGAAGGGCCTCGAGATCGCGCCGTTCCGGTTCGCCGGTCGCGCCGACGGCGTGGGTCACTGGACCGCTCGGGTGCGGGTGCCGCGAGGCGTGCGCCCCGGGAAGGTCTTCGTCCTGCGCGTGACCCGCGGTGACGGCACCACGGAGCGCGTGAAGCTCGTCGCCTCGCGCCGCTGACCCTGCCGGGCTCCACCGAGCCCGCTCCGCCACGGCCCCGGGCCCGACGTCCACCAGGACGCGGTCCCGGGGCCGTGGCACACTCGCGGGATGCCTCCCGCGAAGATCGCCGCCGCCCTCGCGCTGCTGGGCGGCGCCCTCTGGATCGTGCGCGCCGTCCTCGGCGGCGGTGACGACCCGGTCGCCGGCACGCTCCACGTCATCGGCCTGGGCTGCCTCCTGATCGGCTCTGCCGTCTTCGGCACGACCCTGGTCCGGAGCGACGCCGTCGGCATGCGCCTGCTGATCGGCGTGGCGTCGGGGCTGCTCACGCTGTCGCTCATCTCGGCGTTCCGCCCCGCCGACGCCGTCTGGTACGACGGCTTCTGGGGCGGCGTCGCCGTCCTCGTCGGCGGGATCACCCTGCTGCGCGCCCGCGGGTCGGCCGGCAACGCCGCGACGGGGGCGCACGCCCGCTGAGCCCGAGCCCGCTGACGGATGTGCCGGGACCTGCGGGAATCCCGGGGCCGTCGGCGGAGTTGCACCGGAGGTGCCCCCGACCGGGGTGCCTCGACGACGAGAGACCTCAAGGAGGCAGCGTGGGCGAGCGGGTGGCCATGATCAGCCTGCACACCTCACCCCTGGACCAGCCCGGCACGGGCGACGCCGGCGGGATGAACGTCTACGTCATCGAGCTCTCCCGGCGCCTCGCCGCGCACGGCATCGCGGTCGACGTCTTCACCCGCGCCACGTCGTCGGCGCTGCCGCAGGTCGTCGAGGCCGCTGACGGCGTCCTCGTGCGCCACGTCGCGGCCGGTCCGTTCGAGGGCCTCACCAAGGGCGAGCTGCCCGGTCAGCTGTGCACCTTCGCCCGCGAGGTGCTGCGCACCGAGGCCCTGCAGCCGCTCGGCCACTACGACGCGGTCCACTCCCACTACTGGCTCTCCGGCCAGGTCGGCGCCCTCGCGCGCGACCGCTGGAACGTGCCGCTGGTGCACTCGATGCACACCATGGCCAAGGTCAAGAACGAGGCCCTGGCCGTCGGCGACACCCCGGAGCCCCTGTCGCGGGTGATCGGCGAGGAGCAGGTCGTCGAGGCGGCCGACCTCCTCGTCGCCAACACCGACGCCGAGGCGCGCCAGCTCGTCGACCTCTACGGCGCGAGCCCGGACGCCGTCGAGGTGATCCACCCCGGCGTCGACCTGTCCGTCTTCGCCCCGCGCGGCCGCGCGGAGGCGCGCCGTGCGCTCGGCCTGCCCGAGGACGCAGCCGTCCTGCTCTTCGCCGGCCGGATCCAGCCGCTCAAGGGTCCCGACGTGCTGCTGCGCGCGGTCGGGGTGCTGCTCGAGCAGGACCCGGGCCTGCGTCACCGGCTGGTCGTGCCGGTGGTCGGCGGGCCGTCCGGCTCGGGGCTCAAGCACCCGACGGCACTGGCCGACCTGGCCGACGAGCTCGGCATCGCCGACGTCGTGCGGTTCGTCCCGCCGGTGTCCCAGGGCGAGCTCGCCGTCTGGGCCTCGGCCGCGACCGCGGTGGCCGTCCCGTCCTACAACGAGAGCTTCGGCCTCGTCGCCGTCGAGGCGCAGGCGGCCGGTACGCCCGTGGTGGCCGCCGCGGTCGGGGGGCTGACCACGGTGGTCCGCGACGAGGTCAGCGGCCTCCTGGTCGACACCCACGAGCCGCGCGACTGGGCTTCCGCCCTGCGGCGGCTCGTCGACGACCCCGCCCTGGTGGAGCGCCTGGGCCGGGGCGCCGTCGCGCACGCCCAGGAGTTCTCCTGGGAGCGCACCGCGCAGCGGACGCTGCAGGCGTACGAGCGCGCGGCCGGCCGGATGCGTGTGGAGCTGGCGTCGTGACCTCGGCCGCCGACACCGTCCGGGCCTACCTCGCCGACAACGACATCGAGCACGAGGAGACCACCCGCGAGGGCGACGGCGCCACCAGCTTCTCGATCTCCCTGCCGGGCGAGCGCAAGCTGCAGACGCCGGTGCGCCTCGATGTCGGCCCGCACGCGCTGGGCGTGCACGCCTTCGTGTGCCGCAACCCCGACGAGAATCACGCCCGCGTGCACCGCTGGCTGCTCGAGCGCAACCTCAAGATGTACGCCGTCTCGTTCGCCGTCGACCGCCACGGGGACATCTACCTCGAGGCCCGGCTCCCGCTCGCGGCCGTCGAGGCCGACGAGCTCGACCGGATCCTCGGGTCGGTCCTCGCCAACGCCGACGAGTCCTTCAACGCGATCCTCGAGCTGGGCTTCGCCTCCTCCATCCGCAAGGAGTGGGAGTGGCGGATCTCGCGGGGGGAGTCGACGCGCAACCTCGAGGCGTTCCGCGGGTGGCTCGAGGCCGGGACCGACCCGGCTCCCTAGCGACCGGCCGGCGCGTACGCGCGCGGCTTGCGCCGCGTCATCAGCACGCCGACGATCGCCAGGGCCCCGCCGACGAAGGTCAGCGACGGCGGCACCTCGTCGATCGTCAGCCAGGCGATGAGGGTCGCGATCAGCGGGACGAGGAACGTCGTGAGCGACAGGGCGCCGGCGTCGGTGTGGGTGAGGGCGTACGCCCAGGTGGTGAAGGCGACCGCGGTCGGCAGGACGCCGAGGTAGACGATCCACCACAGCTCCGCGCCGCCGTCGGCCACGATCGACGGCAGGTCACCCGAGAACGGCAGGCACGTGGCCGCGCCCATCAGGAACGACACGAACACGACCTGCACCGACGGGATGCGCCGCAGCAGCACCTTCTGCGTGAGCACGCCGACGGCGTACATCGCGGCCGCCACCACGACGAGCACGACACCGAGCAGGCTGGCGTCGGCATCGGTCGAGGAGCCGCGCGCGATCACCGCGACGCCCGCGAAGCCGACGACCATGCCGGCGACGAGCCACGTGTGCAGGCGCTCGCCGAAGAGCGGCACGGCAAGCAGCGCCACGATGACCGGTCCGACCTGGATGATCATCGCGGCCGTGCCGGCGTCCACGTGCCGCTCGCCCGCGTTGAGCGCGAGGTTGTAGACGCCGAACCACCCGACGCCGCCGACCGCCAGCAGGGTCCACTCGCGGCGCGTGGGGCGTACCCAACCACGGCGGAGCACCAGCGGCAGGACCACCAGCGCGGCGACCAGCAGCCGGCCCGAGCCGAGCGCGCCGGGGCTGACGTCGTGCGCGACGTGGCGGATCACCACGAACGCCGACGCCCACATGACCAGGGTGACCGCGCCGGCCGCGACGGGGAGCCACGGTGCGGGCGCGGAGGTCTGGTCGGGGCGGGTCTCGGCGGTCGTCGTCACGGGTCAAGGGTAGGTACGGTCATGACGCACCGCCAGCGCATTTCGGACGCCGTACGCCGACATCCCGCCGCTCCCGCCCGGGTCAGCAGGGGTCGGAGGTCAGAGGTCAGAGGTCAGAGGTCAGAGATCCAGCTTGTAGCCGAGGCCGCGGACCGTCACGAGGTACTTCGGCTCGCTCGGGTCGGGCTCCAGCTTGGCGCGCAGCCGCTTGACGTGGACGTCGAGGGTCTTGGTGTCGCCGACGTAGTCGGAGCCCCAGACCCGGTCGATGAGCTGGCCCCGGGTGAGCACCCGCCCGGGGTTGCGCAGGAACATCTCCAGCAGCTCGAACTCCTTGAGCGGCAGCCGCTGCTCGGAGCCGTCGACCGTCACGACGTGGCGCTCGACGTCCATCCGCACCGGGCCCGCTTCCAGCGTGTCCGGCATGAGGTCGGGCTCCTGGCCACGGCGCAGCACCGCACGGATCCGCGCGACCAGCTCGCGCGGGGAGTACGGCTTGGTGACGTAGTCGTCGGCGCCGAGCTCGAGGCCGACGACCTTGTCGACCTCGTCGTCCTTGGCGCTGACCATGATCACGGGGACCGAGGACGTCTGCCGGATCTGCCGGCACACCTCCGTGCCGGGGACGCCGGGGAGCATCAGGTCCAGCAGGACGATGTCGGGGCCGAAGCGGTCGAACTCCGTGAGGGCGGTGTTGCCGTCCGCGGCGATCGCCACCTCGTAGCCCTCCTTGCGGAGCATGTAGGCGAGCGCGTCGCTGTAGCTCTCTTCGTCCTCGACGACGAGTACGCGGGTCATCTGTGGTTCTCCTGCTGTGTCGTGCCTGATGGGGTTGCGGTCCCGTTCGTGCGTCGCGCGGGCGCGACGACCTCGACCGGGTTGCTCGTGCGGCCGGCGCCCTGGCCGGGCGCGGCGTTCTGGGGGAGGGTCAGCGTGAAGGTCGAGCCCTGGCCGTGGACCGACCAGACCGAGATGTCGCCGCCGTGCGTGGCCGCGACGTGCTTGACGATCGACAGGCCGAGGCCGGTGCCGCCGGTCGAGCGGTGCCGGGCCGGGTCCACGCGGTAGAAGCGCTCGAAGATGCGGTCGATGTCCTCGGCCGGGATGCCGATGCCCTGGTCGACGACGGAGACCTGCACCTGGTCGCCCTCGGACCTGGTGGTCACCACGACCCGGGAGCCCTCGCTGGAGTAGGCGACGGCGTTGGCGACGAGGTTGGAGATGGCGGCGCCGATCTGCTCCTGGGAGCCGAACACCTCGAGGCCGGTCTCGCCGCGCGACTCGACGCTGATCCGCTTGGCGGCCGCCTCCATCGCGCTCGTGTCGACCGCGGTCGCGACGGCCGCGTCGACGTCGACCATCACCGGCATCTCCAGGGGGTCGTCGCCCTGCAGGCGCGACAGCTCGATGATCTGCTGGACGAGCTTGGACAGCCGGTCGGACTCGGTGAGCATCCGGTTGGCGAACCGCTGGACCGCCTCGGGGTCGTCGGCGGCGTCGGTGACGGCCTCGGCCAGCAGCCGGATCGCCCCCACGGGGGTCTTGAGCTCGTGGCTGACGTTGGCCACGAAGTCGCGGCGCACCGCCTCCACCCGCCGCTCGCGGGTGCGGTCCTCGACGAGCGCCAGCACCAGGCGCGCGCCCAGCGGGGCGACGCGCGCGGTGAGCGTACGGCTGAAGCCGCCGTCGGCCGCGGGCAGGTCGAGGTCGCTCTCGCGGATCTGCCCGTCGCGGCGCACCTGGGCGATCACGTCGAGCAGCTCGGGCAGGAGCACGGTGTTGCCGCGCACGAGGCCGAAGGAGTACGCCGGCGCGGACGCCTTGAGCACGTGGTCGGACTCGTCGACGACGACCGCGCTCGAGCGGAGGATGCTGAGCACCGCGGCGACGCCCGCCTGCACGACGGGCTCCTCGACCTGCGGCAGCGTGTGCCGCTGGCGGTCGCTGATGTGCCAGGCGAGCACCGCGCCCCCCGCCATGATGGCGCCGACGATGGCAGCCAACCCGGCCTGCGTAGTCGGATCCACGCTCACCATCGTACGCAGCCGCAGGGGCCCGCCAGACCCGCTGGACGCCGGGCACGGAGTGTTCATCCGGCGTTCACGTGGCCACCACGTCCGTTCGCTTCGGCTCCCTACTGTGGCGCCATGCGTGAGGCCTTCCATGACCAGCTCGACGGCATCTTCGCCGACCTCTCCGAGATCTGCGGGCAGGTGGAGATCGCCGTCCGTGAGGCGACCAGGGCGCTGATGACCGGCGACGTGCACACCGCCGACCAGGTGATCAGCAACGACAAGGTGATCGACGCCGCGCGCGAGCGCGTGGACGACACCGCGTTCGCCCTGCTGTCGCTGCAGCAGCCCGTCGCCGGCGATCTGCGGATCATCGTGTCCGCGCTGCGCATGGTCAGCGAGCTCGAGCGGATGGGCGACCTCTCGGTGCACGTCGCGAAGATCGCCCGCCTGCGCGTGCCGGCCGTCGCCGTGCCCGACGAGCTGCGCCCGACCATGGAGAAGATGGCCGCGACGGCCGAGGACATGGTCCGCCGGGTCCGCAGCATCATCATCGACCGCGACGTCGAGGCCGCCATCGAGCTCGGTCGCGACGACGAGGTGATGGACCAGCTGCGCCGCCGCAGCTTCACCGACCTGCTCTCGACCGACTGGCAGCACGGCGTCGAGGCCGCGGTCGACATCGCCCTCCTCGGGCGCTACTACGAGCGCATCGCCGACCACGCCGTCTCCGTCGCGAACCGGGTCGTGTTCGTGGTCACCGGTGAGGTGCCGGTCCGGGTCTGAGGGGCGGCGTCGTCCATATCCCCACATGAGCGGCCATATGGTCGCTCATGTAGGGGCATACCGGGGTCCGAGCGACCACATCAGGGTCCCAGTGGCGCGAGCGCCCCCCGAGGCAACCGGCGAACGGACCGAACGACGTACGCGACGCGCGCGCCCGGCGTACGGCGGGGGCGCGGCAGCGCGTTCGGTCCGCCGGGCGGTCAGCGACCGGCGGTGCCGCCGCGGTGCACGGAGTTGCTCAGCGACCCTGGTTCGCGACGGCTGCGGCAGCCGCGGCGGCGGCCTCCGGGTCGAGGTACTCGCCGCCGGCGACCGTCGGGCGGAAGGACTCGTCGAGCCGGTAGACCAACGGCATGCCGGTCGGGATGTTGAGCCCGGCGATGTCCTCGTCGCTGATCTGGTCGAGGTGCTTGACCAGCGCGCGCAGGCTGTTGCCGTGGGCGGCGACCAGCACGGTCTTGCCGGCCGTCAGGTCGGGGACGATCTCGGACTCCCAGTAGGGGAGGAACCGGGCGATGACGTCCTTCAGGCACTCGGTGCGCGGCAGCTCGTCGCCGAGGTCGGCGTAGCGCGGGTCGGAGGCCTGCGAGAACTCGTCGGAGTCGTCGAGCGGCGGCGGGGGGACGTCGAAGGAGCGGCGCCAGAGCATGAACTGCTCCTCGCCGTACTCCTCGAGCGTCTGCTTCTTGTCCTTGCCCTGCAGGGCGCCGTAGTGGCGCTCGTTGAGCCGCCAGGAGCGCTTCACGGGGATCCAGTGACGGTCGGCGGCGTCGAGCGCGAGCGCGGCGGTGTTGATCGCGCGGCGCTGGAGCGAGGTGTGCACGACGTCCGGCGCCAGGCCGGCCTCGCGGATGAGCTGGCCGCCGCGGACGGCCTCCTCGCGGCCCTTCTCGGTCAGCGCGACGTCGACCCAGCCGGTGAAGAGGTTCTTGGCGTTCCACTCGCTCTCGCCGTGGCGGAGCAGGACCAGGGTGTGGGTCATGACGCGTCCATGCCTTCCCAGTAGCCGAAGTCGTTGCGCACGACCGGCACGTTGAACGAGATGCGCTCGCCGTTGCCGAAGTCGAAGGACAGGGGGATGAAGTCGCCCGGGCCGAAGTCGCCGGTGAGGACGATGTCCGCGGCCGGGTCGGCGAGGTTGACCAGGTTGCCGGGCCCGATGGCGACCGGCTCGAACTCGGCGGTCTCGATCGCGACGCCCTCGGCGCCGCTGACGCCGGTGAAGGTCTGCTCGTCGTCGGTGCTGTTGTTGGACAGCGACGCCACGAACGTGCCGGACCCCTCCTCGGCCGACACGACCACCGCGGAGAGGATGTCGACCTCGCCCTCGCGGTTGTTGGCGCCCCCGGCCGGGGTGTAGTCGCGCTCCGTGGCGTAGTCGAAGCCGCACGAGGCCAGCGGGGCGGCGAGCGCGAGGACCGCGGCGGCGGTCGCGATGGGTCGAAGTCGCATGGCCCACAGCCTAGCGTCGGCTCAGCTCAGTCCGACGCTCCGCCCTGCGATCAGGACGCCGGCCACGACGGCGGCCGTCCAGACGCCCGCCAGCAGCAGCAACCGGGGGGTGCCGGTGCGCAGTGCGAGGAGCATGGGGAGGGAACGCTCCCCCTCCTCGTGGTCGTCCACGAGGCCGGGCAGCGCGACCAGCACGTGCACGCCCAGGCCCAGGGCCGCGGCGAGCGCGACCATGGCCACGGTCGGCGGGGTCGGTGAGCCCAACCCGCCCCAGCCGCCGTACGCCACGAACGCGGGGTAGAGCGCGAAGCTGGCGATCCACGGTACGAACGACAGCGGGTGGGCGTGGAGCAGCCGGTCCCCGACGGCGGAGACGAGCAGGAGCGCGAGGTAGGTCGCCGCCGCCCGGCGGCCGTTCGCCACGGCCAGCGGCACCACGAGCAGCAGGGCGCACGTCAACGCGAACCAGACCGTCGCCGGGTCGAGCCGGTCGCCCGCGAGGGGCTTGTCGGGCCGTCGCCGGGCGTCGCGCTCCCGGTCGGCGAGGTCGTCGGCCCACCCGAGCAGCGACTGCCCCACGAGGACCGTGGCGGCCACGAGGCCGACCTCCCGCAGCGGCCGGCCGGCGACCGCCGCGACGGCGCTCAGCACCGCGGCGGTGGCGATCGCCTGGCGAGGATGCGCTGCCCGGACGAGGAGCAGCGACGGGGTCGTCGGCATGGCCCGCAGTATGGCCCAGCGGCCCCTCGCCGGGCGTGTCGCACCACATCGACCAGCGATCTGTCAAGCCCGCATGTGGCCTCTGACCTGCACAAACGCGTCGGGATCCCGTTCGAACCCGTGTTAGAATGGACACCTAGGAAGGGAAACTGAACATATGACTTTCACCGTCGGCGAAACGGTCGTCTACCCCAATCACGGGGCCGCAGTCATCGAGGACATCGAGATGCGGAAGATCAAGGGGGAGGACCGTCAGTACCTCGTCCTCAGGATCGTCGCTCAGCAGGACCTCGTCGTCCGCGTGCCCGCCTGCAACCTCGACCTCGTCGGCGTGCGTGACGTCGTCGACAAGGAAGGCCTCGACCGCGTCTTCGACGTGCTGCGCGCCGCCCACGTCGAGGAGCCGACCAACTGGTCGCGCCGCTACAAGGCCAACCTGGAGAAGCTGCACTCCGGCGACGTCATGAAGGTCTCGGAGGTCGTCCGCGACCTGTGGCGCCGCGAGCGCGACCGCGGCCTCTCGGCCGGCGAGAAGCGGATGCTGGCCAAGGCGCGCCAGATCCTGGTCTCCGAGCTCGCGCTCGCCGAGAAGACCAACGAGGACAAGGCCGAGGCCATGCTCGACGAGGTCCTCGCCTCCTGATCAGCTCGTGATCATCGCTCCACCCACGACCCCCGGCACACGTCCCGTGCCGGGGGTCGCGGCGTTCCCGGGCCCGCCCGATAGCGTGGCGGGACGATGACCTTCGACACCGACGAACCGACTCCCGCCCTCGGCGCGATCCTGGACGAGGGTCGCGGGTCGCTGCCCTACCAGCTGATCCACGGGGAGTCCCTCGTCGCGTGCGCCGCCTGGGCGCTCGGGCAGGCGGAGGTGGACCTCGTCGATGCCAGCGTGACGTGGGACGGCATCGTCGAGGCCGGCGCGGACCTCGTGCTCCACGACGCGCTGTGCCCGATGACACCGCCGTCGTTCCTCGCCTCCTGCCTCGACCACGCGCGGGAGACGGGCCGGGCGGTGGTGGGCGTCCGGCCGGTCACCGACACGGTCAAGGTCGTCGCCGACGGCCTGGTCGGCGAGACCCTCGAGCGCGACCGGTTGCTGGCCGTCGCGTCACCGCTCGTGCTCCCGGTCGCGGTCCTCCCGCACCTGCCCGCGCAACCGCCGTCCGACCTCGCGGCCGCCGTGGCCGCGCTCGCCGCGGCAGGTCACCGGGTCGACACCCTCGAGGCGCCGCCCGCGGGCCGGCGGGTCGCCTCCGCCGACTACGTACGCCTGCTGGAGGCCCTCACGGGGCCGGTGGGACCGCCCCGGGGCTGAGCTCAGCGGCGAGCGCGACGTCCTCGGGGAAGGTGACCTTGAGGTTGAGCGGGCTCCCGGGCACGGCGGCGACAGCCGTGGAGCCGTACGCCGCGACGCACGCGGAGGTGTCCGTGCCCTCGAAGCCGTCCGCCGCAGCCGCGCGGTAGGCGGCCAGCACGTCACGAGCCCGGAAGGCCTGGGGGGTCTGCACGCCGCCGACCGCGTCGGTCACCAGCGTCAGGTCGTCGTGCAGGAGGTGGTCGACCGGCACGACGGGGATCGCCCCGCCCGTCTCGCGGGCGCGCGCGACGACGGTCCCCCACAGCGCCGAGCCGGCGAGGGGCCGGGCGCCGTCGTGCACCACCACGACGTCCACGTCGCCGGACTCGACGTCGGGTGCCAGCACCTGGAGGGCGGCCCACTCCGACCCGTGGCGGGTCGCGCCGCCGTCGACCAGGAGGACCTCCCGGTCGCCGAGGTGGGGCGCGACGGCCGCCCCGACGGCGTCGCGGTCCTCGGGACGCACCACGAGCACGAGGCGGCGTACGTCCGGCAGCGCCAGCGCCTCGCGCAGCGACCAGACGAGGAGGGGCACGCCCCGCAGGGGCAGCAGGACCTTGTTGACCGTGGCGCCGACCCGGCTGCCCGCCCCGGCGGCGACGATGACGACTGCGGTGGACACGGTCAGCCGACGACGAGGGCCGTGGCGATCGCGGCGACGCCCTCGCCCCGACCGGTGAGGCCGAGCCCGTCGGTCGTGGTGGCCGAGACCGTGACCGGCGCCCCGACCGCGGCGGTCAGCGCGGCGGCGGCCTCGTCGCGGCGCGGACCGAGCCGGGGGACGTTGCCGATGACCTGGACGGCCACGTTGCCGATCTCCCAGCCCGCGGCGCGGACCCGACGCGCGGCCTCGGCCAGCAGGCTCGCCCCCGAGGCACCCGCCCACGCGGGCTCGGAGGTGCCGAAGTTGGTGCCGAGGTCGCCCAGGCCCGCGGCCGAGAAGAGCGCGTCGCAGGCTGCATGGGCGGCGACGTCGGCGTCGGAGTGCCCCTCCAGTCCGGCCGGCTCGTCGGGCCAGGCGAGCCCCGCGAGGTGCATCGGGACCCCCTCGACCAGCCGGTGCACGTCGGTGCCGACACCGATCCGTGGCAGCGGGAGGGGAGTGGTCACGTCGGCATCATGCCCGAAGCGTCAGAATGGGCGCATGACCACCCGCCGTCCACCGTGGGCGCTGGCAGGAGTCCTCGCCGGGCTCGCCGGACTCGCGACCAGCTATGCGACCGCGATGGTGCTCACCATCCGCGAGTCACCCGTGGTCGCCGTCGCCGAAGGGGTCATCGAGCTGACCCCGGGACCCGTCGCCGAGCGGGCGATCGCGCTCCTCGGGCACTTCGACAAGCCGGTCCTGGTCGGCGGTGTGCTGGTGCTCCTGCTCGCCTGCTTCGCGTGGGCGGGCGTGCTGGCCCGCCGCGGGTGGTGGCGGCCGATCCTGGTGTGGGCGGTGCTTGCGGGCATCGGCCTGGCCGCGGTCCTCGCCCAGCGGGGCGCCGGGGCGGTCGACACGCTCCCCGTCGCGGTCGGGCTGGTCACGTGGATCACCCTGCACTCCGCGCTCACCGACGCCCTGCACCGCGGGGTGCGGCGCCCCGAGCTCGAGTCGCACGAGCGCCGGGTCTTCCTCATGGTGGCGGGCGTGGTGGCGGTCGCCAGCGTGGGCATCGCCGTCGCCGGGCGCCTGGTCGGCGCGGGGCGTCGCCACGTCGAGGTGAGCCGGCGCCTGCTGCGCATCCCCGGCGTCACGCGCCGGGAGGCCCCCGCCGCGACCTCCCTCGGCCTGCCCGGCATCACGCCGTGGCAGACGCCCAACGAGGACTTCTACCGCATCGACACCACCATCGCCCTGCCCACCATCGAGCCCGACGACTGGTCGCTGCGCATCCACGGCCTCGTCGACCGCGAGCTCGTGCTCAGCTACACCGACCTCGTCCGCCGCCAGATGACGGAGTCGTGGATCACGCTCAACTGCGTGAGCAACGAGGTGGGCGGCAACCTCATCGGCAACGCCCGCTGGAGCGGCGTACGCATCGCCGACCTCCTCGAGGGCCTCGGCGTCTCGCCCCGCGCGGACTGCGTGCTCCAGACGTCCCACGACGGGTGGACCTGCGCGACCCCGCTCGAGGTCCTCACCGACGACCGCGACGCGATGCTCGCCGTCGCCATGAACGGTCACCCGCTGCCGATCGAGCACGGCTTCCCGGTGCGTACGGTCGTGCCGGGCCTCTACGGCTACGTGTCCGCCACCAAGTGGGTCGTCGACCTCGAGGTGAGCACGTTCGCGGAGTCGGTCGGCTACTGGACCACCCGCGGGTGGTCGGCCCTCGGCCCGGTGAAGATCGCCTCCCGCATCGACGTCCCGCGCTCGGGCGAGGACGTCCCGGTCGGTCCCTTCTCCTTCGGCGGCGTCGCTTGGCACCAGCACACGGGCATCGAGTCGGTCGAGGTGCAGGTCGACGGCGGCGAGTGGACCCGCGCCGAGCTCGCCGAGGTCCCCTCCGTCGACACCTGGGTGCAGTGGGCGGTCACCATCGACGTCCCCGAGGGCGACCACGAGGTCCGGGTCCGCGCCACTGGCAAGGACGGCGCGACCCAGACCAGCGCGCTCGCCCGCCCCGACCCCGACGGCGCCACCGGGTGGCACACCGTGGAGTTCAGCGCGGGGTGAGCGTCAGCTGTTGCGGATGACGTACGCCGTCCCGCCCGACGCGGCGATCCAGAGCCGCTCGAACTGCGCGCGGTCGTAGGTGCGGCGCACCTCGGCGTTGGTCGCGCCGGCGGGGTCGTTGACGACCACGTCGCCGTCGGCCTCGAAGCCGACGATCACCAGCAGGTGGCCGTTGCTCGTCGAGATCGGCGCGCCGGCCAGCTGGTTGCGGCCGAAGGCGATGGACACGATCAGGGGCACGCCGGCCGCGATGTGGTCCTCCGCCTCGCGCAGGTCGCGCATCCTGGTGACGTAGGAGTCGCCGCCGACCAGGGTCGCGGCGTACGCGGTGTTGAACGCCCAGTTGCCGGTGCCCTCGTAGCCGTGGTCGTAGACCATCTTCGCGGTGTGGTCGACGACGGCGTCGGCGTGGCCGGCGGCGATGCCGGTCGGGGTCGGCGTGATGCCGTAGTAGCCGAGCACCATCGCGGTGGAGGTGGGCGAGCACCAGGCCTCACCGCCGCCGCCCCACTGCGGGTAGTGCCCGCTGTGCACCATCTGGGAGTACGTCGGTACCGGGAGCACCGTGCCGACACCCGGGCCGGGCGTCGAGGTCGGTCGGGGCGTGCCGGCGTCGACCGAGGCGACGGCGCCGACCCGCTCGAGGGAGACAGCGTTCTTCGAGCCCTTCGGTCGCAGCAGCGTCACGCGGACCTGCCACGACGTCACGGCGGTCGTGGCGAGCCACGTGTCGACGCTGACCCGACCGAGGTCGTCGGCCTGCCCCGAGTAGGTCGTCCGCTTGACCGGGCGGTTGGTGCGCGACCAGTCGGCGACGGTGTCCCAGCTGCCGGTGCGGCCGTCGGCGCCGCGGCCGCGGATCTGGATCCGGACCATGCTGCGTCCCGGCGTGGTCGCCTCCCAGCTCGGCACGAGGGCCGTGGCACCGAAGCCGGGCGTGGCCCAGGGCGAGGTCCAGGTCCCGGCCTCGTACGCCCTGCCGGCCACCGTGCGCGGGGTGGGCGCCAGCATCGAGACCTGGCCGCGGCCGAGCTTGAGGCCCGTGCGCGTGCCGGCCTTGAAGTCGGCGTAGCTGCTCCACGAGGTCAGCGCGACCTGCGGGGTGGCGCGCGTGCGGGCGTCCGTGGGAGCCGCCGCGCCGGACGCCGGGACGAGCGAGGCGGCCAGGACCAGGGGGAGGCCGAGGGGGAGGAGGAGGGTCGCGGCACGTCGGAGCACCGCCCGACGATAACCCGAGGATTCCCACGCGTCCCACGAGTCACACAGGACGTCCGCGCGACTTCGGTGGGACCGGGGTCGCGCACCTAGACTCTGCCGCGTGACCCTGAGGCTCCACGACACCGCGACGCGCGAGACGCGCGACTTCGTCCCCCTCGTCGAGGGAAGGGCGGGCATCTACGTCTGCGGCCTCACCGTCCAGTCGGAGCCGCACGTGGGCCACGTCCGCTCCGCCGTGAACTTCGACGTGCTCCGCCGCTGGCTCACGGCCACCGGCCACGACGTCGACTTCATCCGCAACGTGACCGACATCGACGACAAGATCCTGGCGAAGGCTGACGACCAGGGCATCCACTGGTACGCCCTCGCCGCCGCGATGAAGCGCGAGCTCGACAAGGCGCTGGCCGCCATCAACGTCCTGCCCCCGACCTACGAGCCCGGCGCCACGGGCCACGTCCCGGAAATCGTCGAGCTCATCGAGCAGCTCGTCGCCCGCGGGCACGCGTACGCCGCCGAGGACGGCAGCGGTGACGTCTACTTCGACGTGCGCAGCTGGGCGTCCTACGGCGAGCTCACCCGGCAGAAGGTCGAGGACATGGAGCCCGCCGGCGACGCGGACCCGCGCGGCAAGCGCGACCCGCGCGACTTCGCGCTCTGGAAGGGGTGGAAGAAGGAGTCCGAGCCGCAGACCGCGTCGTGGCCCTCCCCGTGGGGACCGGGCCGCCCGGGCTGGCACATCGAGTGCTCGGCCATGGCCGGCAAGTACCTCGGTCCCGCCTTCGACATCCACGGCGGCGGCGTCGACCTGCGCTTCCCGCACCACGAGAACGAGCAGGCGCAGTCCCGCGCGGCCGGCCGGCCGTTCGCGTCGTACTGGCTGCACAACGCGTGGATCACCACGGCCGGCGAGAAGATGAGCAAGTCGCTCGGCAACTCCCTGCTGATCCCGTCGGTGCTGGAGCGGGTCCGCGGCATCGAGCTGCGCTACTACATGGTCGCGGCGCACTACCGCTCGCACGTGGAGTTCAGCTTCGAGGCGCTCGACGAGGCGGCCAAGGGATTCCGCCGCATCGAGGACTTCCTCGACCGTGCGGCCCCGGTCGTCGGGACCTGGTTCGCCGCGCTGCCCGACGCGTTCGTCGACGCGATGGACGACGACCTCGGTACGCCCGCGGCGGTCGCGGTCATCCACGACTCGGTGCGCGAGGGCAACCGGCTGCTCGCCGACGGCCCGTCGGACGCGCTCGGCCAGAAGTTCGGCGAGGTCATCGCGATGCTCGACGTGCTCGGCCTCAACCCGGCCGACCCCGCGTGGGCGACGGCCGGCACCGACGACAGGCTCACCGAGGTCGTGGACGCACTCGTCCAGGGACTGCTGGCGGAGCGAGCGGCCGCGCGCGAGTCCAGGGACTGGGCCCGCGCCGACGCGATCCGCGACCAGATCAAGGCGGCCGGGATCGACATAGAAGACACGCCCTCCGGGCCGAAGTGGAGTATCTGAACGTGGCTGGCAACTCCAAGCGCAAGGGCGCGATCAAGAAGACCGGCAAGGGCAACCCGACCGCCGGCTCCGGAGGCCGCGTGCGGCGCGGGCTCGAGGGCCGCGGGCCGACGCCCAAGGCGAAGGACCGTCCTTACCACCAGGCCCACAAGGCGGCGAAGCGCGCCGAGAAGGCCAAGGACACCCGGCCCAAGCGGCGCACCACCTCGGACGCCGAGTGGGCCGCCGGCCGCAACTCGGTCGTCGAGCTGCTCCAGGCGGGGGTCCCGGTCGCGGCGATCTACGTCGCGGAGGGCACCGAGCGCGACGGCCGGATGCGTGAGGCGTTCAAGCTGGCCGCCGAGCAGGGCCTGACGCTGCTTGAGGTCACCCGCAACGAGATGGACCGGATGACCGGCGGCGCGGTGCACCAGGGCCTCGCCGCACGGCTCCCGGCCTACGAGTACGCCCACGCGGACGACCTGCTCGACCGGGCCGACGACAACAAGGAGCCGGCGCTCATCGTCGCGCTCGACCAGGTCACGGACCCACGCAACCTCGGCGCGGTGATCCGCTCGGCCGCCGGCTTCGGCGCCCACGGCGTGCTCATCCCCGAGCGTCGCGCCGCGGGCATGACCGCCTCGGCGTGGAAGACCAGCGCGGGCGCCGCGGCCCGGCTGCCCGTCGCCCAGACGGTCAACCTCACGCGCCAGCTCAAGGCGTACCAGGACGCGGGCTGCATGGTCGTGGGCCTGGCCGCCGACGGCGACCTGTCCCTGCCCGAGCTCGTGGCACCGGGTGGTCTCGCCGAGGGCCCGCTCGTCGTGGTCGTCGGGTCGGAGGGCAAGGGCCTCGGTCGCCTGGTCGCGGAGACCTGCGACCAGATCGTGTCGATCCCCATGGCCGGCCAGCTCGAGTCGCTCAACGCCGGCGTCGCCGCCTCGGTGGCGCTCTACTCGATCTCGCAGGCCCGGCTGACGTGATCTGCTGATGGGCCGCCGACGCCGCGTCGCAGGCGGCATCGTCGTCGTCTGCCTGAGCGCGCTGCTCGGTGCGTCCGTCGCGGTGTCGCTGTTCCTCAACAGCAGCCGGACGGTCGTGCTCGTCGGTCACGACACGGTCGTGCGCCCGACGACGTCGGGTGACGCGGTCGTGCAGACCGGCCCCCTGCTGCCGGACTTCCGGTTCCGCGACGTGGGCCCAGTCGGCGTCTCCCTTGCGCTCGGCAAGACCGAGGTCGGCTCCGTCGAGGAGCTCGTCGAGCGCTACGCCTACATCGCCGGCGACCCGACCGGCCAGGTCGACAAGGTGCGCGCCGTCGTGGTCGACATGGCGGTGTCGGCGGCGCTGCGCGGGCTCGGCGTCGGGCTGGTCCCGGTGGCCTTCTACCTGCTGCTGGGCCGCCACCGGCGCGGCGAGCTGTTCCGCGGCGTACGCTCCCGCAACGGTCTCGTCGCCCTCGCGTTGCTGCTTGTCCTGCCGGTGCTGGTGTGGCAGCCGTGGGAGGCCGACGCGGAGACCCAGGAGGAGCAGGGCAGCTGGCAGACGCTGGCCGAGCTCGCTGGTCCCGACGTCACCCTGCCGGGGGAGGTGCGCGACATCGAGGTCCGCACCGGGCCGGTGACGACCCAGAGCAAGCGGCTCGTGCTGAGCGCGATCGACACCTACGACAAGTCCAAGGAGTTCTACTCCACGGCCGCCGAGGGTGCGGCCGACCTCGACCTGCGCGAGCCGGAGGACGGGGAGACCGTCGCGCTGCTGGTCAGCGACCGGCACGACAACATCGGCATGGACCGGGTCGCCCGGGCGATCGGCGAGCGGGCGGGGGCCACCGTCGTCCTCGACGCCGGCGACGACACCTCGACCGGCCAGCCCTGGGAGGCGTTCAGCCTCGACTCGCTCGAGGGCGCCTTCTCGGACTGGGAACGGTTCGGGGTGGCCGGCAACCACGACCACGGGACCTTCGTCAGCACCTACCTGGCCGACCTCGGCTGGACGATGCTCGACGGGGAGGCGGTCGACGCGCCGTGGGGCGGCACGCTCCTCGGCGTCGACGACCCGCGCAGCAGCGGCCTGGGCAACTGGCGCGAGGAGTCCGGGCTGAGCTTCGCCGAGGTCGGCGACCGGCTGGCCGACGACGCGTGTGCCGCGGCCGAGGACGGCGAGCGCGTCAGCACCGTGCTCGTCCACGACGCCAACCTCGGGCGCGAGGCGCTCGCCCGCGGGTGCGTGGACCTGGTGCTCGGCGGCCACACCCACGTCCAGGCGGGCCCGGACGTGATCACGGGCGAGGACGGGTCCACGGGCTACACGTGGACCAACGGCACCACCGGCGGGGCGGCGTACGCCATCGCGATCGGCAGCAAGCCGCGTCGCGACGCCGACGTCAGCCTGGTGACCTATGCCGACGGCCGGCCGATCGGGCTCCAGTGGGTGCGGCTGCGCACCGACGGGTCCTGGCTGGTCGGCGACTGGAGCCCTGTCGAGCCGGGCTGAGAGTCCCCACGTTCCCTCGGCCCGGCCCGCGGGTCGATCCTCCGTCGCCGGGCGCCGCAGCGCGAGTCGGTTTCATGATCAAGGCTGGATGAAATCTTTACCTCCTCGGCGCGAGACGGGTGTGCCGACGACGTCATGCGTGCCCTGACAATCGGCGCGTGCCCGAACCGACCAGGATGACGATCGTCGACGACTCCACGTCGCTCGCCGGTCCGGTCATCGACGTGGCCGCCCGCATCGGCTGGGTGCTGCGGATGGCCCGCACGACCGCCCGGGACGTCGACACCCGGATGCGCCCCGTCGCGGAGGCGCTCGGCACGAGCACGGCGCGGCTGTCGCGGGCCGAGACCGGCCAGCTGCGCGACGGCGAGCTCGTCGACGGCTACGAGCGCGTGCTGGGGCTCCCCGAGGGGTCGCTGCGTGCGCCGATCGACGTCCTGTGCCGCACCTTCCCGGCCACCAGCCCCGTCGACGTCAGGCCGGGGCTTCCGATCTCCTCGGTCGAGGAGCTCTCCCGGCTGACCGAGAGCATCGCCGGCGCCGAGGACGTCTCAGGGGGTGAGTGGCTGCGCTGGGCGCGTGCCATCTCGGCGCCCGGCAACATCGGCCTGCCGGTCTCCCTGGCCCGCACGGCCGTGCGGCGGCTCGTGCGCGAGCTCGCCCGGTCGGTCAGCCACGGCTACCCGACGCGCTACGAGGCGCTCGCCCGGATCCGGTGCAGCGGCTACGGCTTCCTCGTCCTCGAGATCGCGCGCGAGGAGGTCGCGCACCCGCACGCGCAGGCGCTCGGCGACCTGCTGAGCGCGGTCGGGGAGGCCGCGACGCCGGACGCCGTCGCGTGGTGCCTCGAGCTGCTGGTCGACGAGGCCCCCCACCTCGCGCTGTGCGGGGCCCTGGGGCTGGAGAACATGGCCGAGATCGCCGGGCCGCAGGCCTTCTGGACCGAGGTGGCGCCGGCGCTGGTCGACGCCTTCGACGCGGTCGCCGCCGGCTCGGTGCAGGAGGAGTGGGCGACGCACCTCATCCGTCTCGTGCCGGCCGCCGTGTGGCGGACGCTGGGGCGTACGCCGTCGCGGCCGCTGCCGCGCGCCCCCGAGGTGGAGGGTTTCGACCGCGAGGCCACCAACCGGCACTGGCAGGGGTGCCAGGAGTCCGCGCGACGGATCGGCCGGCAGGTCGGGGTCGGCGACCAGCCGATGCTCGCACGACTGATGTTCGACATCGGCTACGGCCACTGGGAGACGCGCGCAGTGACCGGCTACTTCCTGCTGGGCGGGCTCCCCGCCGTCGCCCGGCCCACGTGGGAGCACCTCGCCCGCATGGTCGACGACGAGCCCGACGAGCGGATCCGCCACCGGATGGTCCGGCGGATCCAGGGCACCCTGCACGGGGACGGGTCGAGCATCGCGACCCGGTGGCTCGACTCGCCCGACGAGGTGCTGCGAGCCGCCGGCCTGCAGGTCGCGGGGGCGTCCGGCCTGCACGTGCCCGTCAACGACCTGCGACGGGCGCTGTCGGACTCCGCCACGCGTCGCGCGGCCGCGTTCGCGGCGGGGATGAGCGCGCACCCGGCCCTCGCCACGCTGGCCCGCGACCCGGGCCTCGACGAGGCGGCACGCGGCTCGGCCGGCTGGTGGCTGGACCGCGGCGGGCGCATCGCGGTCTGAGCGTGCGCGCCCCGGCCAGCGCCGGGTCCTACTCCTGTCCCGCGATCGCCTCGTCGGCGCGGGTGGTGAGGAAGCGGTCGATGTAGTCGCGGGCGGTCTCCTTGATGTCCACCTCGTGACCGGCGCGCTCGGAGAGGTACCACCGGTGCTCGAGGATCTCGTGGAACACCTCGGCCGGCTCGAGCTTGCCCGTCGCGTCCGGCGGGATCATCGCCATGATCGGCTCGAAGACGTCGTGCATCCACCTGCTCGCCACGAGGTGCCGGTCCTCGCGGCCGAGGTCGAAGTGGGCCGTGAACGCGGCGAGGTCGTTGAGCAGCCGTCGCGCCTGGTTGTCCTCCACGCTCATGCCCGTCAGGTCCCGGATCTCGCGGGCGTGGTGGCCCAGGTCGACGACCTTGGGCTGGATCCGGATGGTGTCGCCGCCGAGGTCGGTCACGATGTCGAGCTCGTCGACGTCGAAGCCGAGGTCGTTCAGCCGCTCGACGCGCTGCTCGATGCGCCACATCTCGTCGGCGCGGAACTCCTCGAGCCCGGTCAGCTCGTTCCACAGCGCCTCGTAGCGGGTGCGGAGGTGCTCGATGATCGCGAAGCCGTCGATCTCCTTCTGCACGGCGCCGCTCGCCGAGAGGTCCATCAGCTCGGCGAAGATGTTCTCGCAGCCGACGGTGATGTCGTAGTCGCGCAGCCGGTCGCCGACCGACTCGTGCAGCTCGCCGGTCTCGGCGTCCACGAGGTAGGCCGCGAGCGCGCCGGCGTCGCGCCGGAACAGGACGTTGGAGAGCGAGACGTCGCCCCAGTAGAACCCGGCGAGGTGCAGCCGGACGAGCAGCACGACGATCGCGTCGATCAGCGTCGGCACGTGCTCGGCGTCCATGCCGCGGCTGAACAGGCTCCGGTAGGGCAGGGAGAACTGCAGGTGGCGGGTGATGAGCGCCGCCGGGAGCTCCTCGCCGTCCGCGTCCTCGCGGCCGGTGACGACGCCCTGCGGCACCACCGACGGCATCCCCATCCGCTGCAGGTCGCGGAGCATCCGGTACTCACGGAAGGCGATGTCGCCGTGGGTCTCCTTGACGGCGTAGACCGAGCTGTTGAGCCGCACGATGCGCACCACGTGCCGCGACAGGCCGCGGGGGAGGGGCACGACGACGTCCTCGGGCCACTCCTCCAGGGGGAGGTGCCACGGCAGGGTGAGGACGGCCGGGTCGGGCCGGCTGGCGACGATCCGCATGGCCATGGCCCGACACGCTACTCCGTGACGAGCTCCCACACATCGACCCGCGGCCCGTCGGACGCGGGCACCACGAGGCCGCGGGTGCCGGACGCGAGGTCGGTCCCGCCGGTCTCCGAGCCGTAGAGGTGCCGGGCGTCACCGAGCGGGAGGTCGAACGCCGCCCCGGCGCAGCGGCGTACGACGACGAGGACGCTCTGGTCGGGATGCTCGCGGACGTAGGCGATCGTGTCCGCGTCGACGTGGGCCCAGCGCAGCCCGCCGCGGCGCAGCGCCACGTGGGCGCGGCGCAGGGCGGAGAGCCCGGCGTACGCCTCCAGGGTGCGGGTGTCCCACTCGTCGCGGCGGTCCCACGGCATGGTGCGGCGGGCGTCCTCGCCGTTGACCCCCTCGAGCCCGATCTCGTCGCCGGCGAACACCATGGGGACGCCGGGCAGGGTGAACTGCAGGCCGACCGCGACGCGGTGGACGGCTGCGTCGCCGCCCACGAGCGTGCGGATCCGGGCGGAGTCGTGGGAGCCGAGGATGTTCCAGCTCGAGGCGGTCGCCCGCCAGCCGAGGGTGCCCTGCCAGGCGCGGAAGGTCTCGACGACCGCGGGACCGTCGCGCCGGGGCACGGGGACGGGGCGGCCGAACGCACGCGCCGGCGAGGCCGGGTCGCGCAGCCACGACCAGACCGGCCACGAGAAGCCGGAGTAGTTCATCGTGCCGTGCCAGCCGTCGCCGTCGACGTCGCCCGTCGCGTCGTGGTTGTGCTCGCCGATGACCCAGGGGTCCTCCCGCAGCGCCGCGGCGGTGGCGCGCACCGTGCGGGCGACGTCGTGCGCGACGTCGATGGCGCCGAGCCGGCCGGTCATGTTGGCGACGTCGATGCGCCAGCCGTCCACGTCGTAGGGCGGCTGCAGCCAGCGGCCCACGACCGAGCTGGGCCCGTCGACCATGGCGTGGCGGGCGTCGAGGTTGGCGTGGTTGATCTTGGGCAGGGTGCCGTGGCCCATCCAGCACGCATAGGTGCCATCGTCCTCGAAGTAGTAGAACGACCGGTGCGGGTCCTCCGGGTCGTCGACGGCGGCGAGGAACCACTCGTGGGTGTCGCCGGTGTGGTTGGTCGTCAGGTCGCCGAGGATCCGCCACCCGCGCGCGTGCACCGCCGAGCTGAGCCGGGCGTACGCCTCGCTGCCGCCGAGCAGGGCGTCGACCTCGAGGAACGTGGTGGCGTTGTAGCGGTGGTTGCTCTCACCCGGGAACACCGGCGTCGTGTAGAGGACGTCCGCGCCGACCGCCGCCACGTGGTCGAGGTGCTCGGTGACGCCGTCGAGGTCGCCGCCGAACAGCTGCATCGGGGTGCGCGGGTCGCTGCCCTCGAACACGACCTCCTCGTCCCACGCCGCCGGCAGCGCCCAGTCGGGGACGGGTCGCTCGTCAGCCGCGGCCGAGCGGGCGAACCGGTCGGGGAAGACCTGGTAGACGACGCCGTCACGCCCCCAGTCGGGCGCGGAGGGGAAGGCGGAGAGGCGGAAGTCCGCGGCGTCCGGGAGGTCGTACGCCACCGCACCGGCCCCGGTCAGCCACTCCTGGCTGCCGTCCGCGCGGACGAGGAGGAAGCGGTAGCGGGTCACCGGGTTGTGCACCGGCAGCGCCGCGGACCACCAGACCACCTCGCCCTCGGCGGTGGCCGTCGTCGGGTGGAAGACCGGCTCCGCGTCGTACGTCGTGCGCAGCCAGACCGCCTCGACCGGGTCGGCGGCGCTCGTCCGCACGCGCACCGTCACCGTGTCGCCGAGGGCCGGCGCCTCGTCGGACACGAAGAGCGGGGAGCCGTCGTGGTGCGGCAGGTGGAGGAGGCTCACGGGCGCCATCCTCCCTCACCTAGGATGGCCGCCGCGCCGCGAGGCGCACGCCGGTGTAGCTCAGTTGGTAGAGCGCATTACTTGTAATAATGATGTCGCGGGTTCGATTCCTGTCACCGGCTCCCGCTGCTTCACCATGGGATGTCGACGAGCCTGCACTTCCCGGGGTCGATGAACCGAGGGAAGTGCGCCTTCACCGACATCCCATGGTGGAGCGTCAGCGGACCTGCTCGACCTCGAACTCGTTGGCGGGGGAGGCGATGGCCTCCTGGGCCGCGATCAGGCGCAGCTCGCGCTCGCCGGAGTCGAGGGTCTCCTTGAGCACCGCGAAGACCGACGAGGCCGTGCGGGCGAGCGCGTCGGCGGCGGAGCCCGTCGTCCTGAGGTGGGCGGTGAAGAGGGCGGCGGTGATGTCGCCGGAGCCGTTGGCCTTCATGGGCAGCCGCGGGGTCCGCACCAGCCACGCCTCGTCGCCGGTGACGGCGAGCATCTCGATGGCGTCCTCGGGCGCGCCCTCCCGGTCCACGGACGTCACGAGCACCGTCGACGGGCCGAGGGCGCGGACCTCCTCGACGGCCTCCAGGATCGCCTCGAGCGACGACGCACCGCTCAGGGCGTCGCGCTCGGTGATGAAGCCGAGCTCGAACTGGTTGGGCGTCAGGACGTCGGCGACCGGGATGACGGTGGAGCGGTACTTCGGCGGGATGGCCGGGTTCACGAAGCAGCCGGAGGTGGCGTTGCCCATGACCGGGTCGCACGTGTAGGTCGCGTCCGGGTTGGCCACCTTGACCTGCGCCACGGCGTCGACGATGACGTCCGCGATCTCCGGCGAGCCCTGGTAGCCCGAGAGGATCGCGTCGCAGGTCGCGAAGGCGCCCCGCTCACCGATGCCGGTGATGACCGCCGCGACGTCGTCCGCGTCGATGAGCGGCCCGCGCCACGCGCCGTAGCCGGTGTGGTTGGAGAAGTTCACCGTCAGGACCGGCCACACCTCGTGGCCGAGGCGCTGGAGCGGGAAGACGGCTGCGGAGTTGCCGACGTGGCCGTAGGCGACGTGGGACTGGATGGAGAGGACGCGCATCCCCCCAATCTATCCGGGTCTCGACACGCGCCGTCACGGCCTCGTGCCTCGGCCGTGGGCTCGCTCGACCTCGCCTGGCTGCGGGCCGCCTCGTTCCTCGGCGACCCGGTCGGTCCCGGGTCTCGGTACGTGCCGTCACGGCCTCGTGCCTCGGCCGTGGGCACACTCGACCTCGCCTGGCTGCGGGCCGCCTCGTTCCTCGGCGACCCGTCAGGCGACCTGCAGCGACCTCTTGGAGAGGCCCATCCAGAACCCGTCGATCACCTGGACCCCGGGGTCGTCGGCGGTGGTCGCGGCGCCGAGCGTCACGAAGAGCGGCGTGTAGTGCTCGACGGTCGGGTGGGCGTACGGCATGCCGGGGGCCTTGGCCCTGTAGTCCGACAGCAGGTCGACGTCCCCGCGGGTCAGCGCGTCGGCCGCCCAGTGGTCGAAGTCGACCGACCAGCCGGGCGCGGCGGCCTCGATGCGGAACTCCTTGAGGAAGGGAAGGCCGTGGGTGAGGAACCCGGAGCCGATGACGAGGACGCCCTCGTCGCGGAGGGGACGCAGCCGCTCGCCGAGCTGCATGAGCCGGTGCGGGTCGTCGGTGGGCAGCGACATCTGCAGGACGGGGATGTCGGCCTCGGGGTACATGATCTTGAGCGGCACCCAGGCGCCGTGGTCGAGACCGCGCGAGACGTGCTGGTGGACCGGCTCGGTGCTCGGCATCATCGCGGCGATGCGCTGGGCGAGCGCGGAGGAGTCCGGCGTCTCGTAGGTCATCTGGTAGTACTTCGGCGCGAACCCGCCGAAGTCGTAGACCAGTGGGGCGCGGTTGGCGCTCAGGCTCACCGGCGCGGACTCCCAGTGCGCGGAGACGATCAGGATCGCCTTCGGGCGCGGGAGGTCCTTCGCCCAGGCGGCGAGCTGCCCAGACCAGATCGGGTCGTCGAGCAGCGGCGGCGCACCGTGGCCGATGTAGAGGGCAGGCATGCGATCGTTCATGACATCCTCAATAGTACAGAATTCAATTATATTCCGGAAGGGCCCAGTCGACCGGACCCGCTCCCTGCTCCTCGAGCAGGCGGTTGACCCGGCTGAAGGGCTTGGACCCGAAGAACCCGCGGCGCGCGCTCAGCGGCGAGGGGTGGGCCGACTCCACCCACGGGACCGGCCCCAGCAGGGGCTTCAACGACTGGGCGTGGCGGCCCCAGAGGATCGCCGCGCAGGGACCGCCACGGGCGGCGAGGGCCGTGATGGCGCGATCGGTGATGACCTCCCACCCCTTGCCCTGGTGGCTGTTCGAGTCACCGGGACGCACGGTCAGGGACCTGTTGAGCAGCATCACGCCCTGGTCGGCCCACGCGGACAGGTCGCCGTGACGGGGCGGCACGATCCCGAGGTCGTCGCGCAGCTCGACATAGATGTTCACCAGGCTCGGCGGGAGCGGCCACACGTCCCGCTCCACCGCAAAGCTCAGCCCGATCGGGTGCGAGGGGTTGGGGTAGGGATCCTGCCCGACCACGAGCACGCGCACATCGGCGAGCGGACGCTCGAAGGCCCGGAAGATCCGCTCTGCGGGGGGCTGGTACCCGCGGCCCGCCGCCTCCTCGTCGCCGAGGAAGCGCCCCATCGCCGCGATCCGGTCGTCGACCGGGGCGAGCGCCTCCGCCCAGTCCGGGGCGACCCGTCCCTCCTCGACGAGCCCCGCGAGCGAGCTCATGGGCGGCCCCCTCGCACGGGTCGCTGCAGCCGGTCCAGGAAGGCGACGAGCAGCGCCTCGCGCATGGCGGGCGAGGCGACGTCGAGCATCGCGTTGACCTCCGCCATCCGGGTCGGCAGCTCGAGGTCACCGTCCGCGCCGGCACCGACCAGGCCGGACGCCGCGAGCAGGCCGTCGAAGTCGTCGTCACCGAGCGCCGCCGGGTCGAGTGCCTCGATGAACGCCACCACGCCGGGGTCGACCGCGACGGGTCCGGCCGCCTGGGCTGCCGCGACCGACTCCGACAGCGCGTCCCTGAGCTCGGCGACGTGCGGGAGGGTGCCCGCGCTGACGGACAGGTGGATGCTCGGCCCGCCCCCGGCGTACGACAGCTGCGGCTGGACGTACCACCCGCGCGAGACGAGCTCGTCGGTCAGCGTGAACGGGTCGCACGACCCGTCGGTGGCCAGCGTGACGAGGGTGGAGTCCGGCTGGACGACGAGGTGCAGGGCGGGCTCGCGCTCGACGGCTGCGACGATCGCGTCGACGGCGTCGAAGGCGCGCCCGGCGAGGTCGAGGTAGCCCGCGTCCCCGACGTGCTCCACCACGGCCCACGTGCCGGCCACGGGTCCGCCCGACCGCGTCGACTGGGTGGTCGCGTTGAGCATCGTGTAGCCCGGCCAGGCCGCCGAGGCGAAGTACTGCGGCTTGCGCAGCGACGCGTCGCGGTGCAGCAGCAGCGAGGTGCCCTTCGGGGCGTAGGCGTACTTGTGGGTGTCGACCGAGATCGAGGTGACGCCCTCGACGGCGAACGTCCACGGCGGCACCGCGCGGCCCAGCCGGGAGGCGTAGGGCAGCACCCACCCGCCGATGCAGGCGTCGACGTGGCAGCGCACCCCGCGGGCCGCTGCCGCCGCGGCGATCTCAGTCACCGGGTCGACCACGCCGTGGGCGTACGACGGCGCGCTGGCCACGACCAGCACCGTGTCGTCGTCGACGGCCTGCGCCATCGCCGCGGCGTCGGCCCGGAAGTCCGGCCCGACGGGCACGAGCACGGCCCCGACGCCGAAGTAGTGGGCGGCCTTGTGGAACGCCGCGTGGGCGGTGGCCGGCAGCACCATCCGCGGCCGGACGACGTCGGGACGGCTGTCGCGCGCGCCCTGCACGGCCAGGAGGATCGACTCGGTGCCGCCGGAGGTCACCGTGCCGACCGCCGAGTCCGGTGCGTCGAGGAGCGCGCACGCGAAGCCCACCAGCTCGTTCTCCATCTGCAGCAGCGAGGGGAAGGCGGTCGGGTCGAGCGCGTTGGACGCGGCGTAGGCGGCCACCGCCTCGCGCGCGACCCGGTCGACCTCGGGGTCACCGCAGTCGTAGACGTAGGCCAGCGTGCGGCCGCCGTGGACCGGCAGGTCGGCGCCCTGCAACGCCTTCAGCCGCTCGAGGGGATCAGTCATGGGAGCCTCCCTGGGCAGTGGCCACCTCGGTGGCGTCGAGCGCGTAGCGGCGCAGCCACCACAGGCTGGCCAGGACCAGCAGCGCGGGGACCACGGAGAAGCCGAGCACGATGGCGAGCTGAGCCGACTCCGGCTGCTCGATGTCGCGGCCCTGGCTCGACACGTAGCCCCCGAGTGCCAGCCCTACGGCGTACACCGCGGGCCCGAGCGCGAGGCCGAGGGTCTCGCCGGCCGTCCAGACGCCGGTGTAGACGCCGGCGCGGTTCTCGCCGGTGCGGGCCGAGTCGACGGCGGCCGCGTCGGGCAGCATCGCCATCGGGAACACCTGGCACCCGGCGTAGCCCACGCCGACCAGCGCCGTGCCGATCATCGTCCACACGTCGTTCAGCCCGAGCGCGAGGAGCGTCAGGAGGGCGCCGGCGGCGAGCACGAGCGACGACACGACGTAGCCCTGCTTCTTGCCGACCCGCTCGCCGACGCGCGCCCACACCGGGGTGAGCACCAGCGCCGGTCCGACGAAGCAGACGAACAGGATCGTCGCCGCACCCGGGCGCAGCAGCACGTCGCCGGCGAGGTAGTCGACCCCGGCGAGCATGCAGCCCGTGGCCAGCGCCTGCAGCACGAAGGTGGTCAGGAGCAGCCGGAAGTCGCGGGCCCGGCCCACGATCCTCAGCTGCTCGCGCAACGAGCCCGCGCCCGCGCCGATCGCGCCGATCGGTGCCGAGCGGGTGCCCCACCACGCACTCACCACGCCGACGACGATGAGCACGGCCATCACGACGCCCATCACGCGATAGCCGTCGCGGCCGCCGACGCCGTCGCGGATGAGCGGCGCGGTCGCGCCCGCGAGCATGATCGTGAGCGCGAGGATCGCGACCCGCCACGTCATCAGCCGGGTGCGCTCGTCGTAGGAGGAGGTGATCTCGGCCGGCATCGCGACGTAGGGGACCTGGAAGAAGGCGTACGCCGACGCCGCCAGCACGAAGAAGACCAGGACCCACGTCGCCTCGAGCGCCGCGCTGCCGAGGTCGGGTGCGGCGAAGATGAGGGCGAACGCGCCCGCCAGCATCAGCCCCGCCCGGATCAGCCAGGGCCGTCGTGGGCCGGCGGGGTCGATCGTCCGGTCGCTGACCCGTCCGGCGACGGGGTTGAGCAGCACGTCCCAGGCCTTCGGCACGAACACGATGACGCCGGCCCAGATCGCCGCGATCCCGAGCTCGTCGGTCAGGTAGGGCAGCAGCATCAGCCCGGGGACGGTGCCGAACGCGCCGGTCGCCACGGAGCCGCTGCCGTAGCCGATGCGTACGCCCCGGGTGAGCGTGGCCGGCTCGCCCGTCGGGACGGCGGTGCTCACCGTCGGCCCAGGGAGCGCGACCCGGCGGAGCCGTAGCGGCGCGACGGGTTGGAGCCGATGGTGCTGGCCGACGCCTTCTTCGCCGCGGCCTTCTTCGCGGGCGCCTTCCTCGTCGCTGCCTTCGTGGCCGGCGCCTTCTTGGCGGGCGCCTTCTTCGCAGCGGTCTTCCTGACCGGCGCCTCGGTCGTCGCCGGCGCCCGGCCCGACCACTGGTCGACCCACTCGTCGAGGGTGGTCCACGTCGTCCCGCGTGCCGCCCGCCCGGTCAGCATGCCGAGGTGCCCGCCGGGCACGACCTCGAACTGGACCTGCTCGGACCCGGTCAGCAGCGGCACCACCGCGCGTACGGCCGGCAGCGGTGCGATGCCGTCGGTGTTGCCCGCGAAGACCAGCACCGGCACCTCGATGGCGGCGAGGTCGATCGTCCGGTCGCCGACGTCCATGCGCCCCTCGGCGAGCGCGTTGCCCTTGACGAAGCGGTGGTAGAGCTGGCCGAACGTGCGACCGGGGTAGGCGATCATGTTCGCGCGGAAGCGGTCGACCGCCTCGAGCTGCGCGAGGTAGTCGGTGTCGTCGAGGTGGGTGAGCACCGCCAGCGGCTTGGTGACCACCTTCTGCGCCGACGCCGCCGTGAAGGCCCAGTTGACCAGCGGCGTCGGGACGCCGCCGAGGGCTCGGTAGATCCGCGTGACCGCGCCCCTGCCCTGCGTCAGGTTGAGCAGCGGCCTGACCGGCGCGACCAGCGGCACCTTGCGGACGTCGACCGGCGAGCCGACGACCGTCAGCGACGCGAGGGGCAGGTCATGGCGGTCGGCCGCGACCAGCAGGGCGAAGATCCCGCCGAGGCTCCAGCCGACGAGGTGCACCGGCCGCCCGCCGGCGTGCTCGGAGACCGTCCGGACCGCCTCGGGGATGACCTCGTCGACCCAGTGCTCCACACCGAGCGAACGGTTCTTGAACGACACCTGCCCGTACTCCACCAGGTAGGTCGGGCGTCCCCCCTGCACGAGGTGCTCCACGAGGGAGCAGCCGCGCCTCAGGTCGAAGCACAGTGCGGGCGCCGCGAGGGGGGTCACCAGCAGCACCGGGTCGCCCGTCTCCTCGACGTCCTTCACGGGCCGGTAGTGGTAGACCTCGCGCAGCTCGCCGTCGTCGATCAGCGTCCGCGGCATCGGCCGCAGGTCGGCCAGGCCGCCGTAGAGCACGCTGTGCGCCACGTTCCCGGCGGCGGCGACCACCTGTTCGGGGGTGGGGATGAGGTCCATGGAAAGAAATCTACGGGCAGGTGCATCCGATCCGCCGCCCCAGCCGGAGAAGGGGGAGACAGGGCGCCACCGGGCGCCCCCAACGGAAGGACTGCATCATGAAGCGTCGCGTTCCCGCGATCCTGGCCGCCTCCGCCCTCGCCCTCGGCGCGGTGCAGGCGACCGCCCCCGCCGCCAGCGCGAAGGCCGCCGGTGACGACAGCCTCGCCGCGCTGCTGACCTCCGACGGCAACCAGTTCGACAAGAACAAGAACGACTTCGACATCCTCACCGAGGCCGCCCTCGCCGTGATCGACGCCAAGCCGGACTCCCCGGTCGCGCTCGTCGCCGACGGCTCGCAGCGCCTCACGGTCTTCGCGCCCACCGACGAGGCGTTCCGCCAGCTGGCCAAGGACCTCACGGGCAAGACGATCAAGAGCGAGAAGAAGATCCTCGAGGCGCTCGTCGAGCTCGCCGGTGTCGACACCATCGAGACCGTGCTGCTCTACCACGTGGTCCCGGGCAAGACGCTGACGAGCAACAAGGTGCTCAAGGCCAACGGCGCCAAGCTCAAGACCGCCCAGGGCGGCACCGTCAAGGTCTCGATCAAGAAGAAGCCGATGCTGAGCATCACGCTCAAGGACGCCGACAAGAACGACCAGGACCCGAAGGTGGTCCTCAAGGCCCTCGACCTCAACAAGGGCAACAAGCAGGTCGCCCACGGCATCGACCGGGTCCTGCGCCCGATCGACCTCTGAGTCGCGGCCACCACCTGACGCGGGCACGGGCGGGGAGCGCGATGACCATCATCCCGTTCCCCGCCCGTTCGCCTCGCCGGTACGGTGACCTCGTGGTCACCCAGCCGATGGCGCTCGAGGACGAGGCGGACGACGTCCGCTCACTGGCCGAGCGCCTGGTCGCGGGGGAGGAGGCAGCCCTCGAGGCGGTGTACGACCGGTGGTCCCCGCTGGTCCACACCTACGCCCTCCGGGCCCTGGCCGACCCGCACGACGCGGAGGACGTCACGCAGCAGGTGTTCGTCGCCGCGTGGCGCAGCCGCCACACGCTCACCCCGAGCCCCAGCGCCCTGCCCGCCTGGCTGATCGGGATCGCCCGGCACAAGGTCGCCGACGTCCGCGCCGCCCGCGCGCGCGACGCCGACCGGCTCGCCGCGGTCGTGTCCCTGCCGGGCGCGCACGAGCTCCACCAATCCGCGGACGAGGACGTCGCCGAACAGCTCGTCGTACGGCAGGCCGTCGACGAGATGCCCGACCCCCGCCGCACGATCCTGTTCCTCGCCTTCTGGGAGGAGCACAGCCACGCCGAGATCGCCGAGCGGGTGGGACTTCCGCTCGGCACCGTCAAGAGCCACCTGCGCCGTGGCCTGATCACGCTCCACCGACAGCTCGAGGGGGTGCGCCATGAGTCACGCTGAGCCCGACCAGCTCGCGGGCCTCGCGCTCGACCCCGACGACGCCTCCGAGGCGGTGCGCGAGCACGCCCAGACCTGCCCCGAGTGCGCGGCCCTGGTGGCCGCCTTCACCGGCACCCGCCGACGCGCCGGTGCCGACGCCCTCGTCGCCCCGCCCGCGCACGTGCGCGACCGGGTCCTGGCGGACGTACGCGCCCCGGCGCCGCCCACCGCCCCACCCCCGGTCGTCGTGCGGGAGCGTCGCGGCGTCCCGGCGTGGCTGGCCGCCGTCGCCGCCGCGCTCGCCCTCGTCGCCGGCATCGGCCTCGGCCGGATCGGCACCGGCGAGACCCCGGCGCCCGAGGCGAGCGACCCGACCCCGGTCGAGACCGACGACGGCGGTGAGGTGGTCGCCGCCACCGCGCTCACCGCGCTCGACAGCGACGCCGAGCGGGGCGAGGCCAGCGTCACCGACCGCGACGACGTGATCACCCTGCGGGTGCGCGCCCGCGACCTCGGCGACGAGGACGGCTTCCACGAGGTGTGGCTGATCAACGTCGACGGCAAGCGCATGGTGGGCGTCGGCATCCTCGCCGACGGCGACGACGGTGAGTTCAAGGTGCCGCGCCACCTCATCGACGACGGCTACCGCATCGTCGACATCTCCGTGGAGCCCGACGACGGCGACCCCACCCACTCCGGGGTGAGCCTCGCCCGCGGCGAGCTCGCCTGACCGCCACCAGGTCCTCGACATCACGGTCCACGAGGGCTAGGAACGGACCATGAAGTGGAGGTACGCGATCCTGGGCGGCACCGCGGCGGCCGCGGCCGCCACGACGGTGCACGACCTGGTCCAGTCCAAGCACGCGATCATCCGCAACTTCCCGGTCGTCGGGCACGCCCGCTTCTTCCTCGAGCGGTTCGGCCCCGAGCTGCGGCAGTACATCGTGACGAGCAACGACGAGGAGCGGCCGTTCAGCCGTGACCAGCGTCGCTGGGTCTACGCCAGCAGCAAGCTCGAGAACAACTACTTCGGGTTCGGCACCGACAACGACGTCGAGCGCGTCGAGGGGTACCCGATCATCAAGCACCGCACCTTCACCGGGCCCGGCGCGGCGACGATGCCGCACGCGCAGGAGGAGATCGTGCTGCCGTGCGCCAAGGTGATGGGCGCGGCGCGCGGGCGTACGCACGCCTTCCGCCCCGGCTCGGTCGTCAACATCTCCGGGATGAGCTTCGGCTCGCTGTCCGGCAAGGCCATCGAGGCGCTCAACAAGGGAGCCGCGCTGGCCGGGTGCCTGCAGAACACCGGTGAGGGCGCCCTCTCTCCCCACCACCGCCACGGCGGCGACATCGTCTTCCAGATCGGCACGTCCTACTTCGGCTGCCGCGACGAGCACGGCCGGTTCGACCTGGCCCGGCTCGTCGACCTCGTGCAGTCGGCCCCCGTCCGGGCGATCGAGGTCAAGCTGAGCCAGGGTGCCAAGCCGGGCCTCGGCGGGATGCTGCCGGGGGAGAAGGTGAGCCGGGAGATCGCGGAGATCCGCGGCATCCCGGAGGGCAGGGACTGCGCCTCCCCGAGCCGTCACGAGGTCTTCCACGACGTCGACTCGATGCTCGACTTCGTGGAGTCGGTGGCGCAGGCCACCGGGCTGCCCGTCGGCATCAAGTCCGCGGTCGGCAACACCACGATGTGGGACGAGCTCACGGCCGCGATGGCGGGCGGCGATCGGGGCGTCGACTTCGTCAACATCGACGGGGGCGAGGGCGGCACCGGTGCGGCGCCGATGATCTTCGCCGACTCCGTCGCCTACCCGTTCCGGATCGGCTTCTCCGAGGTCTACCGACGCTTCGCGGAGGCAGGGCTCAGCGACGACGTCGTCTTCATCGGCGCCGGCAAGCTGGGCGTCCCGGAGAACGCGGTGGTCGCGTTCGCCCTCGGCGCCGACATGGTCAACGTCGGGCGCGAGGCCATGATGGCCATCGGGTGCATCCAGGCGCAGAAGTGCCACACCGACCACTGCCCGGTCGGCGTGGCCACGCAGAACCCGCGCTACACCCGCGGCCTCGACGTCAGCCTCAAGAGCGTGCGCGCGGCCAACTACGTGCGCTCGCTGCGCCGCGACCTGCTCAAGGTCTCCGAGGCCGTCGGCGTCGTGCACCCCGGCCTGATCGGCCCGCGCGACGTCGACATCCTCGACGGCACGCGCTCGGCGGTCGGGCTCGCCGCGACCTACGGCTACGACCCGTCGTGGCCGCGGCTCGGCCGGCACCTCGTCGACGAGATCGAGTCGATCATGGTCGCCCAGGACGCGACCGACCGGGAGAGCGACGAGGAGCGCCCCTGACGACGGTCAGCGCCTCGCGGGGCGCCGCACCGACTTGTCGTGGTGCTCGGGCAGCCCGGCGAGCTCGGTGAGGAACTCGTCGGCCCACTTGGAGACGTCGTGGGTGGTGACGGTCCTGCGCATCGCGCGCATCCGGCGGTTGCTGTCCTTCTCGTCGGCGGCGTACGCCTCGAGCAGGGTGGCCTTCATCCCGTCGATGTCGTAGGGGTTGACCAGCCACGCCTGCCGCAGCTCGGCGGCGGCACCGGCGAACTCCGACAGCACGAGCGCGCCGTCGTCGTGGATGCGGCAGGCGACGTACTCCTTGGCGACGAGGTTCATCCCGTCGCGGAACGGGGTCACGACCATGATGTCCGCGGCGCGGTAGAAGGCGGCCATCTCCTCGCGCGGGAACGAGCTGTGCAGGTAGTGGATGGCGGGACTGCCGATGCGGCCGTGGTCGCCGTTGATCCGCCCGACCAGCATCTCGATCTCGTCGCGCAGGATGCGGTACTGCTCGACCCGCTCGCGCGAGGGGGTGGCGACCTGCACGAAGACCGCGTCCTCGACGTCGAGCTCTCCGTCGCGCACGAGCTCGCCGAAGGCGCGCAGCCGGGAGTAGATGCCCTTGGTGTAGTCGAGCCGGTCCACCCCGAGGAAGATCTTGCGCGGGTTGCCGAGGGCCTCGCGGATCTCGGCCGCGCGCTTCTCGGTCGCCTCGGACCGGGCGAGCTCCTCGAACCCGGCGGTGTCGATCGAGATGGGGAAGGCGGTCGCCTTCACCGGGCGGCCGTCGGGGAGGTAGATGGTGTCGCGGTGCGTCTTGTGGCCCACGCGGCTGCGCACGAGCCGTACGAAGTTGGCGGCCGCGCCGGGCAGCTGGAAGCCGATGAGGTCCGCGCCGAGCAGGCCCTCGAGGATCTGGCGGCGCCACGGCAGCTGGCTGAACAGCTCGGCCGGCGGGAACGGGATGTGGAGGTAGAAGCCGATGCGCAGGTCGGGCCGCTGCTCGCGGAGCATCTGGGGCACGAGCTGGAGCTGGTAGTCCTGGACCCACACGGTGGCGCCCTCGGCCGCGACCGTCGCCGCGCGGTCGGCGAAGCGCTGGTTGACCGCGACGTAGGAGTCCCACCACTCGCGGTGGAACTCCGGCTTGGCGACGACGTCGTGGTAGAGCGGCCACAGGGTCCCGTTGGAGAAGCCCTCGTAGAACTCCTCGACCTCCTGGCTGCTCATCGCGACCGGCACCAGCGAGAGGCCGTCCTCGACGAACGGCTCGATCTCGTCCTCGTCGGCCGACCCCGGCCAGCCGATCCAGGCGCCGTCGTTCTTGCGCAGGACCGGCTCGAGGGCGGTGACCAGACCGCCGGGCGAGGTGCGCCAGGAGTCGGTGCCGTCCGGGAGGCGGACGCGGTCCACGGGCAGCCGGTTGGCCACGATGACGAGGTCTGCCTGCGGTGTCCGGCTCACGCAGCCACCCTATCGACGCACGGTGACGCGCAGGTCACCCCGCGGTGTTGCTCCTCCGGCCCCGCCGACCACCCGTCCGTCGATCCCGCGCGGTTTGTCCAGACGACTCGCCGGGAGCGAATGACATGGTTGTCGTTCGTCGCCTAGACTGACCGCAGTCCGCCCGGCCACGGGTGGGCGTGGGGTCGAGGAGGAACAGGCAATGGACGCCGCGAAGCACGCCGCAGCCGAGCAGGAGACTGCCGCCGGGCTGAGCCAGCGCGACCGGGACATCCTCGAGTTCGAGCGCCACTGGTGGAAGTACGCCGGCGCCAAGGAGCAGGCCGTCCGCGACAAGTTCGACATGTCCTCGACCCGCTACTACCAGGTCCTCAACGCCCTCATCGACCGCCCGGAGGCGCTCGAGGCCGACCCGCTGCTCGTGCGGCGCCTCCGCCGCCTGCGCGCCTCCCGCCAGCGCCAGCGCTCCGCGCGCCGCCTCGGATTCGAGATCTGATCCACCGACCCTGACCAACCACTCACGATCGGTCCTTCCCCATGGCCTTCTTCCCCAGTCCTGGCCGCCCCTCCTCCCGCCGCCCGCGTCGCCGCGACGAGCGGGGGGTGGCGTTCCCGTCCCCCCTCGTGATGCTGTCGGTCCTCGCCGTGGCGATGGCGTCCATCACCTTCCTCGCCACCCGTGACCCGGCGCCGACCGAGCGCCGCGTCGACACCGCGACGATCGCCAGCGCCGACCAGTCGCCGAGCCCCGAGCCCGAGGCCACGCCCACCGAGACCCCCAAGCCCAAGCCGCAGGTCAAGCGGGGCGAGGTCTACGTCGAGGTCTACAACAACTCCGGGATCAAGGGCCTCGCCGCCGCCACGGCGACGAAGGCCACCGGCGTCGGCTGGGCGGTCGTGGGCGAGGACAACTGGCAGGGCCTGATCCCCACCAGCACCGTCTACTACCCCCCGCGGCTCGAGCGCGCCGGCAAGCAGCTCGCCCTGGACCTCGGCATCACGCGCACCGCCCCGGCGGTCGGCGTGATGAAGCGGGACCGCCTGACGGTGATCCTGACGGAGGACGCTCCGCGCTGACCCGTGTGGTTGGCTTGACCCATGGAGCTCACCTCCGACGAGGCACGCGCCCACTACGACGCCGTGCGTGACGTCCTCGCGGGCACCGTCGTCGGGCTGGACTTCGACGGCACGCTCTCGCCGGTGGTGGACGACCCGGAGGCGGCCCGCCTCCACCCGGGTGCTCCGGGGGCCCTGCTCGAGCTCGCCGAGGTCGTCCGCGCCGTCGCCGTCATCACCGGACGCCCGGCCCGGCAGGCCATCGCGATGGGCGACCTCGACGCGCTCGGCAACGCCATGCTCGACCGCGGCGCCGAGCTCTTCGTCTTCGGCCAGTACGGCAACGAGCGCTGGTCGGCGACCGAGCAGCGGATCCGCTCGCCCCGCCCGCCCGCCGGGCTCGCGAGCTTCGAGCGCGAGCTGCCGTCGGTGCTCCGCCGCGCCGGCGCCCCCGACGCCTTCATCGAGGAGAAGGGGCTCGCGGTCGCGGTGCACACGCGTCGCATGGACGATCCCTCCGGAGCGTTCGACCGGCTGGTCAAGCCGATCGCGGCGCTCGCCGAGCGCCACCACCTCACGACCGAGCCCGGTCGCAACGTCATCGAGGTGCGCTCGGGGGAGATGCACAAGGGCCGGGCCGTGCGCACCTTCGTCGCCGAGCAGGAGGCCGCCGGCGTGGTCTTCGGCGGTGACGACCTCGGCGACGTCGAGGCCTTCGAGGCCGTCCGCTCGCTGCGCTCGGAGGGCCTCCCCGGGCTGGTGGTCTGCTCCGCCTCCCACGAGCAGCCCGACCTCGTCCGGCTCGCCGACGTCGTCGTCGACGGCCCGGCCGGCATGGTCGACCTGCTCGGCGCCCTCGTGCGACGTCCCTGACCACGAGCCGGAACCCACGTCGCCCACATCGTGGACTCGATGTGCGCATCGTGAGACGCCGTGCCTAGGCTGAGCGTGCTCATCACGAGGGACTGAGGGAACGGCCCGTCGAAGTCCCGGCAACCACCCGTGAGCCTCCTGTCCGGACGCAGTCCGACAGTCACGGGAGCAGGTGCCAAATCCGGCCCACGCGAAAGCCGCGCGGGACAGATGAGAAGGAGGACTTCATGAGCACCGTGCTGGACGAGAACGACACGACGGCCGCGACGACCGTCACCGCGCCGCCTCAGGCTGCGGGCCTGCGCGACGGTGCCTTCGGCAACGCCCGCGCCCTGGCCTGCCGCGAGTGCGGCCACGAGGTCGGGCTGGGCCCGTCGTACGCCTGTCCCGAGTGCTTCGGGCCGCTGGAGGTGGCCTACGACTACCCGGCCGTGACCCGCGAGGAGATCGCCGCCGGTCCCCGCAACATCTGGCGCTACAAGGCGCTGCTGCCGGTGCCGACGGACATCGAGCAGAGCCCCAACACCGAGCCCGGGTTCACCCGGCTGCTCGACGCCCGCAACCTCGCCCGCGAGCTCGGCCTCGAGAAGCTGTGGGTCAAGGACGACTCGACCAACCCGACCAACTCCTTCAAGGACCGCGTCGTCGCCTGCGCCCTCAGCGCGGCCCGCGAGCTGGACGCCAAGGTCTTCGCCTGCCCCTCGACGGGCAACCTCGCCAACGCCGTCGCCGCTGCGGGTGCGCGGGCGGGCATCCCGACGGTCGTGTTCATCCCGAGCAACCTCGAGCAGCCCAAGCAGGTCAACTCGGCCGTCTTCACCGAGCGGCTCGTCGCCGTCGACGGCAACTACGACGACGTCAACAAGCTGGCCTCGGAGATCGCCGGCGAGGAGGAGGGCTGGGCGTTCGTCAACGTCAACGTGCGTCCCTTCTACGCCGAGGGCTCCAAGACGCTGGGCTACGAGATCGCCGAGCAGCTCGGCTGGCGCCTGCCCGACCAGATCGTCATCCCGGTGGCGTCCGGGTCCCAGCTGACCAAGGTCGACAAGGCCTTCCAGGAGCTGATCAGGCTCGGCCTCGTCGAGGACAAGCCCTACAGGGTCTTCGGCGCCCAGGCCACCGGCTGCTCGCCCGTCTCGGTCGCCTACAAGGCCGAGACCGACGCGATCCGTCCGGTCAAGCCCGACACGATCGCCAAGAGCCTGGCCATCGGCAACCCCGCCGACGGGATCTACGTCCTCGACATCTGCCGTCGCACCGGCGGCGCCGTGGAGGACATCAGTGACGACGAGGTGCGCGAGGCGATCGTCCTCCTGGCCCGCACCGAGGGCATCTTCACCGAGACCGCCGGCGGCACCACGGTGGGCGTGCTCAAGAAGCTCGTCGAGACGGGCCAGCTCGACACCTCGCTCGAGACCGTCGTGATCAACACCGGTCACGGTCTCAAGACCCTCGACGCGGTCTCGGACCGGGTCGCCCCGTTCGCCACCATCGCGCCCAGCTACGACGCGTTCGTCGCGGCCGACGTGCTCTGAGGAGAAGGAACACCCATGGCAGTCTCCGTCCGGATCCCGACCATCCTGCGCACCTACACCGGCGGTGAGTCCGAGGTGAGCGCCGAGGGCGACACCCTCGCCGCCGTGCTCGACGACCTCGACGCCCGCTACGCCGGCATCAAGGGCCGCATCCTCGACGAGGCCGGTGCCCTGCGCCGCTTCGTCAACGTCTACGTCGGCAACGACGACGTCCGCTTCCTCGAGGACCTCGCCACCCCGACGCCCGACGGCGTGCAGGTCTCGGTGATCCCGGCGGTCGCCGGGGGCTGACCGGAACCGTCCGATGGCCGTCGCGCGTCGAAGCGGCATGAACCCCCTCCAGCGCTCGTCCCTCGCCCTGCTGCTCGCCGTCGCGCTGGGCGCCGGCGCGGCCCCGTCGTACGCCGTCGCCGACGACCCGCTGCCGGTCGACCCGTTCGTGCCGGGGATCCACGAGGACCCGACGCTCGCGACGGCGTGGCAGCGCTGGCAGTCCAGGGCGATCGACGACTACGTCATCACCGTCCGGAGGAGCTGCTACTGCCCGCCGGAGTCCGCGGTCCGCACGGTGGTCCGCGACGACGCCGTCCGGCGGGTCACCCGTGGGGAGAAGCGGCTCGGACCCGCCCTCGGCTACTCCATGGACGGGATGTACGTCCGGCTGCGCGAGGCGATGGCTCGCGCGGACCGGGTCGAGGTCGACTGGACAGAGCGCGGTGTGCCGCGCGCGATCACGATCGACCCCGACCTCAGTGCCGCCGACGAGGAGACCTACTTCTCGGTGGTCGTACGCCGGCTCTGAGCGCTCAGGGAGCGCGTACGTCGACGACGGCGGCGTTGCCGCGCCCGTCGACCCGAAGCTCAGCCACGGCGCCGCCGCGCAGCAGGTCCTCCGCCGCGCGGGCGTCCTCCTGCGGCAGGAACCAGCTCTCGATGCCGCACCGCACCTGCCACGAGCGGTCGTCGCAGGCGAGGTACGGCCCGTCCGCCGGTCGCCGGCGGGTCCAGTCCGCGGCCACCCAGACACCGTCCTGCTCCACGAGGGGGACGTAGACGTCCCCGGAGCGGCCGTCGTCCACCACGCCGAGCCCGTCGGTCCACGCGTCGGCGTCCTGACGGGCCAGGTCCGGGTAGTCGAGGGCGACGTACGCCCCGCGGAACGGGTCGATCGGGTCGACGGGCGCCACCCGCACCAGGTAGGTGTCGCCGGTGAGGCGGGCGGACAGCTGCGGGGCCACGCCCACGCCGACCAGCGCGAGCTGGGCGACGGCGACGACGGCGGTGGCCAGGATGCGCTTCATCGGTCGGATCCCTTCGGGTCGGTGGAGGTGTCGAGTGCCTGGGCGAGCTCGCGGCGGGCCCGGTCGACCAGGAAGCCGGTGCCGAGGAACACGGTGCCGAGCACGACGAACAGCCAGGCGCCGGTGACGATCGGGGCGAACACCGCGAAGCTCTGGAACGTCGTGAACACGACCAGGCCCGTCGTCGCCATCCAGGTCAGCGCCGGGTGGTCGCGCACGGTGCCGAGTGCGACGAGGCCGACGGCGAGGGCGACGTAGGCGAGCACCGAGACGGCCGCGTGCAGCCAGTCGGAGGTCCGGACGTCGCTCGCGTCGGCGCCGGTGGACCACGACGCGAGCAGCGTCGCTGCGACGGCCACGGCGACCGCGCCGGCCGGCTCGAGCACGCGCGGCCCGGGACGTACGAGCGCGGCGGCGACAGCGGCCAGGCCGGCCAGCACGACGGCGACGACCATCCACGTCGACCACCGGATCCCGTCAGCCCCGACGTCGGGAACCGCGGCGACGAACATCGCGAGCAGGGCCATGCCGCCGGCGACCGTGCGCCACGTCCAGGCGAAGCTGGCGATGCGGCCGTCGTGGACCACCGCGAGGCCGGAGGCGAGGACCGCACCGGCCCCCAGCAGGACGACCCAGGTCAGGCCGTCGCCGTCGACCCACGTCGGCTGCATGAACCACCAGGCGACACCGGTCGCGACGCCGACGACGAACGGCAGGTACGCCCGCGCGAGGTAGGCGTGCAGCAGCGCGCCGGCGGCCCAGAGACCGACGAGCCGCGGCTCGTACGCAGGGACCTGGAGCGACTGCGCCGCCTGGAAGACCACGGCGCCGGAGCCGAGGGCGGCGAGCAGCCGGACCGCTCCGACGAGCGCGGGGGAGGAGCCGCGGGCGGCGAGCGCCTCACCGCCGAGGAGGAAGGAGAGCCAGAGGGCGGCGACCACGCCGAAGCGGGTGGCGGGGGAGAGGGCGTCGAGGTTGGCGGCGACCAGCCAGATCAGCCCGACGCCGACGAAGCCGGCGCCGAGGACGAGGAGCACGCGGCCGACGTCGGTGCGGGCATGGTGCCGGGAGTGGTAGCGGGCCGAGATCCGGGCGGCCTGGTCCTCGCTGACGATGCCCTGCGCGGTCCAGTCGGCCAGCTCGGTGTGCAGCCACGTGAGCTGCTGCGGGGCCACCGATCGGGTGACGAGAGGCGGAGCCGTGGTGTCATTCATGGGCCCAGCGTCCCCAGCCACCGCCCGGATGTCCTGAGTACCCGGACCCATGTGTGACGCACCGTTGGGTCGGGCGACGCACGGTGTTGCGCGCGCGTTCAGGTCGGTGTGGTCCCTGTGACCTGTGACGAGCAAGCTCCTGCCCCGGGCCGTCGTGGCCCTGACCGTCCTCGGCGCCGTGGCGGGCGGGGCGGCGTACGGGGCGCGCGAGCTGCTGCGCCACCAGGCGGCGCAGGCCCGGCGGGCGATCGGGAAGCCGCTCGGCGAGGTGGCCCCGGCCGCGGACCGGCACTACAAGAAGAAGTACGGCGCGCCGGTGGACCTGCTCGTGCTCGGCGACTCGATCGCCGCCGGCCTCGGCGCCGAGCGCCCCGAGCACACTCTGGGCGGTCGGCTCGCGCGCGGGATCGCGAAGGGGGCGGGACGGTCCGTACGCCTGCGCACCGCCGCCGTCGTCGGCTCGGAGAGCAGCATGCTCGCCGCCCAGCTCGCGTCGCTGCCGCGGGCGTACCGCCCCGACGTAGCCGTCATCGTCGTCGGCGGGAACGACGTCACCCACCGGGTCCCCGTCGCGGACTCGGTGCGGCACCTCGGCGAGGCGGTCGAGGCGCTGCAGGAACGGGGCGCGCACGTCGTCGTGGGGACCTGCCCGGACCTCGGCGCGCTGCGACCCGTGCCGCAGCCGCTGCGCACCCTGGGCTCACGCGCGTCGCGGCAGCTCGCGGACGCGCAGCGCACGGAGGCGCTGCGCCGCGGCGCGCGGGTGGTGTCGCTGGCCCACGTGGTCGGCCCGTTCTTCATCACCAACCCCGACGAGATGTTCAGCCTCGACCGGTTCCACCCGAGCGCGCACGGCTACAAGCGCACGGCCAAGGCCATGCTCCCGTCGGTGCTCGCGGCGCTGGACGTCGTCGAGGACGTGCCCTATGGGCACCACGCGCCGGTGGTCGGCGGGTCAGGCTAGGGTCTGCGGGTGCGCACCACTGCTCGACGAGCCGGCCAGGCCGTCAAGAAGGCCGCCCGGAAGGCCGGACGCGTGCAGGCACCCTCCGCGCCCGAGCCCCCCGCGCCGGCCGACCCGAAGGCGGAGCGCCGCAAGCGCCTCCTCGCCAGCAACCTGACCGAGCTCGCCATCGAGTTCCGCACCGACAAGTGGGGCGTCCACAAGTACACCCCCCACTACGAGCGGCACCTCCAGCACCTGCGCAAGGAGTCGTTCACCCTCCTCGAGCTCGGCATCGGCGGCTACAAGAAGCGCCGCAAGAGCGGCGCCTCGATGAAGATGTGGCGCTGGTTCTTCCCCAAGGCCCGCATCGTCGGCCTCGACATCGAGGACAAGTCCTGGCTGACCCGGGGGCACATCCACGCCTACCTCGGCGACCAGACGGACCCCGAGGTCCTGCACCGGATCATCGACGAGCAGGGCGCCCCGCTGGTCGTGATCGACGACGGCAGCCACATCCCCGCCCACGTGCGCGAGTCGTTCCGCATCCTGTTCCCGCTGATGCCCGACGGCGGCATCTACTGCATCGAGGACATCCAGACGTCCTACTGGCCGGCATGGGGCGGCCAGCTCGACCCGCGTGCCCCGGGCACCTCGATGGACCTCGTTAAGGACCTCATCGACGGCCTCAACCACGAGGAGTTCCTCGTCGAGGGCTACGAGCCGACCTACACCGACCAGTGGGTCCGGGCGGTGCACTGCTACCACAACCTCGTGATCATCGAGAAGGGCGACAACCGGGAGGGCACCAACCGCGACAACGTCGCGCACGAGCTCTACGGTGCGTCCGAGCTGCCGGACGCATGACGGTCCTCCTCGCGACCAGCGGCGACCTGCCGCAGGGCGAGCCGGGCGCCGGCGCGCTCGACGCCGCCCTGCGCGAGCGGGGCGTCGACGCCGTCTGGGCGCGCTGGGACGACCCGGCCGTGGACTGGGCGTCGGCCGACCTCGTCGCGGTGCGCTCGACGTGGGACTACACCGAGCGCCCCGCGGAGTTCCTCGCCTGGGCCCGGTCGCTCGACCAGCGCCGGCTGCTCAACGGCGCCGACGTCTTCGGGTGGAACCACGACAAGCGCTACCTGCTCGACCTCGACGGCCTCCCGGGCGTACCCACCGCCTGGGTCACCAGCGCGACGCAGCTCGTGGCCGCCGTCGACGGGCTGGGCACCGCGGTCGTGAAGCCCGCGGTCGGGGCCGGCGGCGAGGGGCTGACGATCCTCGAGGCGGGTCTCGACGAGGACCGGGCCGCGCCCGTCGTCGCACGGGGCGCGGTCGTGGTCCAGCCCCTCGTCGAGTCGATCCACACGCGCGGGGAGGTCTCGGTCTTCGTCCTCGACGGCCGGATCGCCCACCGGTTCGACAAGACACCGGGGGAGGGCGACGTACGCGTCAACGAGGAGCACGGCGGCACCGTGCAGAACGTTCCCGTCGGGGACGTCTCGGACCTCGTGCTGCGGGCGTACGCCGCCATGACCGCGCGGTTCGGTCGCCCGGTGGACTACCTGCGTGTCGACCTCCTGCACTGGCAGGGGGAGTGGGTGGTGAGCGAGCTCGAGCTGATCGAGCCCGGCCTCTACCTCGACGTGGCTCCGGTCAACGCCGGACCGTTCGCCGACCTCGTCGCGCGCGCCCTGACGACGCCGGGGTAGGCGGAAATAGCCCGAACGGGCTATACGAAAGGCCTCTTCGGAGGGCGCGGCGCGAGCGCGCTTCCCCGGATGATGGTGGGAACCTGCGCGCGGGTGTCTGGGGGGATCCCCGGCGCGCAGGCCATCTCAGGTCGCGCGTCCGGGAGCGCGACACCGAAGGGGGAAGGCCATCGTGGGTACGTTGCACAGCCGCAAGCGGCAGCGCGGGAGTCGTGGCGCCGTCGCCGTCGAGTTCGCGCTGCTCATGCCCATCCTGCTCGCGCTCGTCGCAGGCATGATCGACGCCGGCTTCGCGATCAACCGCTACACCATGCTCAACAACGCGGCGCGTGAGGGCATCCGCGCCGCGAGCCTCGGGCAGAGCGTCGGCGACGTCGAGACCACGGTGAGGAACTACCTCGGCGACAGCGGGGTCGCCGCGGCGACGATCACCCTGACCTGCCAGCGCCCCAACTCCACGACGGCCTGCGCGGGCGGCTGGGCCGGCCGCGCCACCGGCGGTACCGCGATCCTCACGATCACGTACTCCCACCCCTGGATCACCCCGGTCCCGGGCCTGATGGGCTCCGACCAGGTCAACCTCCGCAAGACGATGCGAATGAGGATCGAGTGATGACCAAGCCCTTCCGCCGCGCCAGGCGCGAGCGCGACGAGGACGGCGCCATGGCCCTCATGGTCGCCCTCATGGCCGTCGTGCTGTTCTTCGCCGGCGCCATCGCGGTCGACATCAGCGCCCTGGCCATGGAGCGCCAGCAGCTCCACGACAACATCGACGTGGCCGCCCACGCCGGCGCCTACGAGCTGCCCAACAACGGCACCGGCGCGATGACCAAGGCGCGCGAGATGGCGCTGCTCCTCGACCCGGACCTCAGCCCGGAGACGGACCTGTGGTGCATCGTGGCCTCGACCGGCAGCGCGAAGGCGGTGCGCGTCGAGCAGATCCCGGCGACCTGCAACCCGGGTGCTGCGCCCTACACGGCGGCCAGCTACCCGGGACTGCGCTGCGACACCGTCATCTGCGCGATCCCGTGCTTCCCCGCGCAGGGCGACAAGTGCAACTCGATGCGCGTCTCCGACGAGAAGGCGGTGCCGTTCGGCTTCGCCAGCATCGGCGACTGGCTGCGCACCCGAGGCGCCAACGACCGCCGTGAGGGCACCACGGGATCGGTCACCACCGTCGCCTGCAAGGGCTCGTGCGGCAACGAGACACCGAACCCGCTCGACGTGGTGGTCATGGCCGACCGCACGGCCTCCATGGAGTACGCGGACCGCGAGGCGATGAAGCAGGCCATCCTGAGCATGCTCAAGGTGATGACGCCGTCCATGCACTACGTGTCGTTCGGGACGCTGCACAAGTCCCGCACGTCGAGCTTCACCCCCAAGACGTCGACCTACGGGCCGCAGAAGGACGACTTCATCGTCACCAGCTGCCTGACCGGCTGCACCGTCGCCCAGGAGAAGGCCGCCGACTCCAGCACCCTGCGCAACTACAACGGGCACTGGGACGGCACGGGAGACACCAACAACGACGGCCGCTGCTACACCGAGGCCAGCACCAAGGCCACCCCCAGCACCAACACGGTCATCAACACCTACAACTACACCCCGACCACGGGCACGCCCACCTCGACCTCGCGCCCCAAGCCGGGCTTCGGCAGCCAGACCGACGTCAAGGCGGGCACCTGGACCCCTGTGCCGTTCTCCAAGGACTACCTCGCCACCGTGGCGTCGCCGACCACCGTGGCCACGCTGAACAACGCCAGTGCGCTGGTCGACGGGATCTCCTGCCTGCCGCAGTCCATCGCGGCGGAGTACGGCACGCACCTGGCCAGCGCACTGAAGGGTGGCGTCGCGAGGCTCCTCGACGGCACGACCGCGTCGATGACCCCGCGCCCCGGCACCCCCCGCAAGGTGCTCGTCTTCGAGACGGACGGCATGCCGGACGAGTCCGGGTTCACGACCGCCGGCTTCGGCGACACCGCTCTCGGTTCGGGCGACCTGTCGGCAGGGACGCAGAGTGCCACCCGCGGCCCCCAGGGCTGCGCGAACCTGGTCCGCGTCGCGGAGCTCGCGAAGGAGAAGGACATCACGATCATCACGATCGCGTTCGGCGACGCCGCGACCCAGTCCTGCGTCAAGGGCAGCCCGTCGTCCGGGCGCAAGGTGCGCGACGTCCTGGCCGAGGTCGCGTCCCCCGACCCGAACACCGGCAACGCCAGCACGGCGAACAGCTGCCAGGGCGCGGACATCGCGAAGGAGAACACCGACGGTGACTTCTTCTTCTGCGCGGCCGACGGCTCGTCGCTCGCGAACATCTTCACCACCGCGATCACCCAGGTGACCTCCGGCATCAAGTTCGTCAAGATGCCCCCCGCTCCCTGAGCCACTGCTCCTCGGAGCACCCGCACACGCCGTCCCGGACCTCCGGGGCGGCGTTTGCACTCTCGGGGTGCGAGTGCTAAACATGAGGTTGGCACTCTCGTCATGAGAGTGACAATGACCCAGGTGACGCTGAGGTCCGCAGAAGCCGGCGTGAATGGATCGCCGGCGGAGCGGGTCGTCCGTCGCGGGCAGCCCGCCTGGTGTCGCACACAGACTCACGTCGATAAGGAATCGCACGCGATATGGCCAAGCTGATTGCTTTCAACGAGGAGGCCCGCCGCGGGCTCGAGCGGGGTATGAACACCCTCGCCGACGCGGTCAAGGTCACCCTCGGCCCCAAGGGCCGCAACGTCGTCCTGGAGAAGAAGTGGGGCGCCCCCACGATCACCAACGACGGTGTCTCGATCGCCAAGGAGATCGAGCTGGAGGACCCCTACGAGAAGATCGGCGCCGAGCTGGTCAAGGAGGTCGCCAAGAAGACCGACGACGTCGCCGGTGACGGCACGACGACGGCCACCGTCCTCGCCCAGGCCATGGTCCGCGAGGGCCTGCGCAACGTCGCAGCCGGCGCGAACCCGATGGGTCTCAAGCGCGGCATCGAGGCCGCCGTCGCCGCCGTGTCCGAGCAGCTGCTCAGCATGGCGAAGGACGTCGAGACCAAGGAGCAGATCGCCTCCACCGCGTCGATCTCCGCCGCTGACACCACCGTCGGCGAGATCATCGCCGAGGCGATGGACAAGGTCGGCAAGGAAGGCGTCATCACCGTCGAGGAGTCCAACACCTTCGGGCTGGACCTCGAGCTGACCGAGGGCATGCGCTTCGACAAGGGCTACATCTCGGCCTACTTCGCCACCGACCTCGAGCGCATGGAGGCCGTGCTGGAGGACCCCTACGTCCTCATCGCCAACTCCAAGGTGTCGACGGTCAAGGACCTCCTCCCGCTGCTGGAGAAGGTCATGCAGTCCGGCAAGCCGCTGCTGATCATCGCCGAGGACGTCGACGGCGAGGCGCTCTCGACCCTGGTCGTCAACAAGATCAAGGGCACCTTCCGCTCCGTCGCCGTCAAGGCGCCGGGCTTCGGTGACCGCCGCAAGGCCATGCTGCAGGACATCGCCATCCTCACCGGTGGCCAGGTCATCTCCGAGGAGGTCGGCCTCAAGCTCGAGTCGGCCGGTCTCGAGCTGCTCGGCCAGGCCCGCAAGGTCGTCATCACCAAGGACGAGACCACCATCGTCGAGGGTGCCGGCGACCAGGGCCAGATCGAGGGCCGGGTCAACCAGATCCGCGCCGAGATCGAGAAGTCGGACTCCGACTACGACCGCGAGAAGCTCCAGGAGCGCCTCGCCAAGCTGGCCGGCGGCGTGGCCGTCATCAAGGTCGGCGCGGCCACCGAGGTCGAGCTCAAGGAGCGCAAGCACCGCATCGAGGACGCCGTCCGCAACGCCAAGGCCGCGGTCGAGGAGGGCATCGTCGCCGGCGGCGGCGTCGCGCTCGTCCAGGCTGCCGCCACCGCGTTCGACAAGCTCGACCTCACGGGCGACGAGGCCACCGGCGCCAACATCGTGCGCGTTGCCACCTCCGCTCCGCTCAAGCAGATCGCGGTCAACGCCGGCCTCGAGGGCGGCGTCGTGTCGGAGAAGGTCGCCAACCTCGAGGCGGGCCACGGCCTCAACGCCGCGACCGGTGACTACGTCGACATGATCGCCGAGGGCATCATCGACCCGGCCAAGGTCACCCGCTCGGCTCTGCAGAACGCCGCGTCGATCGCCGCGCTGTTCCTCACCACCGAGGCCGTCGTGGCCGACAAGCCCGAGAAGGCGCCGGCCATGCCCGGCGGCGACATGGGCGGCATGGGCGGCATGGACTTTTGATCGGCCAGTCGGGCGCGCTCGCGCGCCCGACGTCGGCCGATCAGGTCGAGTAGCGGCCGCGCACCCGAGCGCAGCGAGGGAACGCGGACCCGCGTATCGAGACCGGATCGACCATCCGTCAGCTCCACCAGCACCACCAGCAGGGCCCCCGCTCCGGCGGGGGCCCTGCTGCGTGTCCGGTCCACGCGCACGCGTTGTCGCGTTCGCCTGACGCCAGCCGTGAGCGTCCCTAGGCTGAGCGGCGCCTGGGCGCCATCGGGGTGGCCCGCAGTCGACCCTGGGGGTCATCCATCGTGCGTCTCTCCATGCCCACGCGCCTGAACGGCCGTACTGCTTCCGCGGTGCTCGTCGCCGGCGCTCTCGTCGTCTCGGCCGGTGTCGGTGGTGCCACCGCCGGCGCCCTCATCACGGGCAGGGACATCAAGGACGGATCCATCACCGCGGCCGACATCAAGGACCGCACGCTCGGCACCAACAAGCTCAGCGAGGCGGCGGTCGCGAGCCTGAAGACTCGCTGGAACTCGGGCGCGGGTGCGCCGACCGAGCAGGGAAGCGTCCGCGGCGACTGGTACCTCGACACCACCACGGGTGACGCGTACAAGAACACCCCCTCGGGCTGGGAGCTCCGGGTCAACATCATGGGCGCCACGGGCGCTCCGGGTGCGGTGGGGCCGCAGGGCGCCAAGGGCGACCTCGGTGTGACCGGCGCCAAGGGTGACCAGGGCGTCCAGGGCGTGAAGGGCGACACCGGCGCCAAGGGCGACCAGGGTGACAAGGGCGACCGGGGAGAGCAGGGCGACCAGGGCATCCAGGGCATGCAGGGCGCGAAGGGCGACACCGGCGCCAAGGGCGACCAGGGTGACCGGGGCGAGAAGGGCGACCAGGGCGTGACGGGCGACGCTGGCGCCGACGGCAGCAGGTGGCTGCGCGGCACCACCGATCCCGCGGCCGGCACCGGAGCGGTCGGTGACTGGTACCTCAACACCACGACGTGGGACGCCTTCGAGAGGACCACGGCCGGCTGGACCGCCGTCGTCAACCTCCGCGGCCCGATCGGCCCGAAGGGCGACAAGGGCGACACCGGCGCCCAGGGCACGAAGGGCGACCAGGGCGTCCAGGGGAACCAGGGCGTCCAGGGGAACCAGGGCGTCCAGGGCACCCAGGGGCTGAAGGGCGACAAGGGCGACCAGGGCATCCAGGGGGTCCAGGGTCCGATCGGCGCGACAGGTCCGCAGGGGCCCAAGGGTGACCCGGGCGTCCAGGGCCCGACCGGACCCGCGGGCGCCGGCGGCCTCGTCCTCAAGGACGGCAACGGCGTCACGCTCGGCACCATCGTCTCCGTCGGCGCACCCGTCGCCGGCAACGCGGTGGCCGCACAGAGCCGCGGCGTGTTCATCCGGACCTCGACCGGCTACCTGATCAACGTCGGCTGGGACGGCCAGACCGCCCGGGGCCAGATCTACTACTCCGGGAACTGCTCGGGCGACGCGTACTGGAACGCGAGCAACTCCAACCCGCAGACGATCTACGGCAACAGCGCCGTCTACTCCTACACCCTCGACCAGTGGATGGTGATCGAGACGACGGCCAACGGATTCGCCACCTCGGCGGCCATGCCCGCCGGCATCGGCGGCCAGGACAGCACCCTCAGCAGCAGCCCGACCGGGTGGTCGTGCACGGTCCCCCCGAGCCAGCCCACCCAGTCCGCGTGGAAGCTGCGCGCGTCGGGCAACGTCGAGCTCGGGCTCCCGGGGACGATGACGGGCAGCAAGTTCGTCCTGCCGCTCTCGGTCGGCTGACCGCGGGACGCACTCCCTCAGCGCGCACCACCAGCAGGGCCTCCGCTCCGGCGGAGGCCCTGCCGGCCATTTCGGGCACTGGTAGGAATGGCGCATGCGCCTGCCCGTCCCCGGACCCCGCGACGTCCTGTCCGCCCTCGAGCGAGGGAGCGAGCAGGTCGAGGCGCTGCTCGGGGCGGTGCCGCGGGTGCTGGCGCTGCTCGACCGCGCCGAGGAGATCGTCGACCGCGCCGAGCAGACGGTCGACCGGGTCGGGGCGGTGGTCGACGCCGCCGTGGTCGAGGTCGCTCGCGTCGGCGCCGTGGTGGACGCGGCGACCGCCCGGGTGGACCAGGTCGGTGCCGTGGTGGACGCGGCAGCGACCGAGGTCGCACGCGTCGACGAGGTGGTCGGTGGCGCCTCGATCCAGGTCGGCCGCGCGGCAGTCCTCCTCGACGCCCTCGAGCCGCCGCTGACCCGGCTGCAGCCGACACTGGAGACGCTGGCCGACACCACCGACCCCGACGAGGTCGCGGCCCTGGTCACCCTGGTCGACCACCTGCCCGCGCTGACCGTGCAGGTCGAGCGCGACGTGCTGCCCATCCTCACGACGCTCGGCTCGGTCGCCCCCGACCTCCACGAGCTCCTCGACGTGAGCCGCGAGCTCAACGAGATCCTCGGCAAGATCCCGGGCATCGGGAGGCTCAAGAAGCGGGTCGAGGACGAGCAGGACGAGGACCGGTGACACCGGGGAACCACCGTGCCGTCCCTCCCGTCGAAGCAGATGAGGGGGCGGGAGGCTCCGCCCCCCAGACGAAAGGGATGCCCGCCATGAGCCGACTCCGCACCACCCGCCTGCTCCCCGCCGCTGCGGCCGTCCTCCTCCTCGCCCTCGCCGGCTGCGGCGGACAGGACGACACCGCCGACACCGCGAGCGACACCAGCAGCGCCGACACCTCGTCCTCCGACGACTCCGCCGGGAGCACGCCCGACGAGACCCTCGCCCTCACCGCTGACGGCTCCGTCGCCGGCAAGTGCGCCATGCCGTCCGCCGATACCCTCGCGACCTTCGACACCGCGTTCGAGGGCACCGTCACCTCCGTGGACGCCGGCACCGTCACCCTGTCCGTCGACGAGTGGTACGCCGGCGACGAGGCCGCCACGGTGACCGTCGAGGCGCCGAGCAAGGAGCTCGAGGACCTCCTGCTGGCGGTCGACTTCCAGGAGGGTCGCACCTACCTCGTCAGCGCCACGGACGACCGGGTGACCCTGTGCGGCTTCACCGCCGAGACGTCGCCCGAGCTCCAGGCGATGTACGTCGAGGCCTTCGCGCAGTGACGTCGGTCGCCGGGCTGCTCCTCGCGGCAGGGTCGGGGGAGCGGTTCGGCGGCCCGAAGGGCCTGGCCCGCGACGCGGACGGCACGTCGTGGCTGCTCCGCTCGGTGCAGGCGCTGCGCCCGTGCGCCGAGGTCGTCGTCGTGGTCGGCGCGGAGGCCGAGCGGGTCGCCGCGCTCCTGCCGATGTCGGTCGCCCGGGTCCGCGCGGACGACTGGGCCGAGGGGATGGGTGCTTCGCTGCGCGCCGGCCTCGAGGCGCTGCGCACGACCACCCACGGCGCCGCGCTCGTCTCGCTCGTCGACCTGCCCGACGTCGACGGCGCGGTGGTCGCCCGCCTGGTCGACGCGGCGACCGGCCCGGCCGTCCTGGTGCGTGCGGCGTACGACGGCGTCCCCGGGCACCCGGTGCTGATCGGGCGCGACCACTGGGCGGGCGTGGTCGCGACGGCCACGGGCGACCGAGGCGCCCGCGACTACCTGGCGGCGCACGAGGTGGGTCTCGTCGAGTGCGGCGACCTCGCCACGGGTGTCGACGTCGACCGCCGCTGACGTCAGGTCACGGCGCCCCAACGTCCAGCCAACGTGCCGGGTCGTAGCCTGACGCCATGGCGCTAGGGATGGACTCCGCGGCTGATGTGGCCGCCCGGCTGGGCACGACCGGCTACCTCGCCGACGACGAGCTGGCCACGGTGGTGTTCCTCGCCTCGCGGATGCAGCGGCCGCTGCTCCTGGAGGGCGAGCCCGGCACCGGCAAGACCGCGCTCGCCGAAGCCCTGTCCGAGAGCCTCGAGCTCCCCCTGGTGCGGCTGCAGTGCTACGAGGGGATCGACGCCAGCCAGGCGCTCTACGACTGGGACTTCCCGCGCCAGATCCTGCACCTCCGCGCCCTCGAGGCGGGCGGGCAGGTCGACGCCGACGATGCCGAGAAGAGCCTCTACGACGAGCGCTTCCTGCTGGCCCGCCCGGTGCTCGCAGCGCTCCGCCAGGCGCCGGCCGTGCTGCTCGTGGACGAGGTCGACCGCGCCGACGACGAGTTCGAGGCCTTCCTGCTCGAGGTGCTCTCGACCTGGCAGGTCACGATCCCGGAGTTCGGCACCGTGACCGCGCAGGAGCCGCCGTTGGTGGTGCTCACGTCCAACCGCACCCGCGAGCTCCACGACGCCCTGAAGCGCCGTTGCCTCTACCACTGGATCGACCACCCGGGCCTGGAGCGCGAGGTCGAGATCGTCCGCTCGCGAGCGCCCGAGGTGAGCGAGGCCCTCGCGCGCCAGGTCGTCGGCCTGGTCCAGCAGCTGCGGACCCGTGACGACCTGCTCAAGCCGCCGGGCGTCGCCGAGACCCTCGACTGGGCCCGCGCCCTGACCTACCTCGGGACGACCGACCTGGACCTCGCGTCGGCGGCCGCCACCCTGGGCGCGCTCCTGAAGTACCGCGAGGACGCGGACCGGGTGCGGGCTGCGCTCGACCGGATGCTGGCGCGATGACGCTCGAGCACGCCGCTGACGAGGTGCTGCTCGGCTTCGCCCGGGCGCTGCGCGCGGCCGGGGTGCCGGTGACGCAGGACCGCGCGCTCGGCTACCTGGCCGCGGTCGCCGCGGTCGGGGCCGACGACCGGCAGGCCACCTACTGGGCCGGCCGCGCCACCCTCTGCGCATCGCCGGACGACCTCGCCCGCCACGACCAGGTCTTCGCAGCCTGGTTCGACCCCCGCGACGGCCTGCCCCGCACCGCTCCGCGCGCGGCGTCCCGCCCCTCGACGGCCCACCTGCTGCCCGAGGCCGAGGGCGCCGGAGGCACGGGCGGCGACGAGGAGGACGTGGTCCGCGCGGCCGCCTCCGCGGAGGAGGTGCTGCGCCACCGCGACGTCGCGTCGCTCGACGCCACCGAGAAGCGTCGCCTCGCCTCGATGTTCGTCCGCCTGTCGCTGCGCCCGCCCGTGCGGCGTACGTCCCGGCACCGTCGCTGGCACCGCGGCGAGGTCGACGCCTCCCGCACCCTGCGCGCGTCGCTGCGCCACCTCGGCGAGCCCGGCGACATCGCCTGGCGGCGCCGGGGCACCCGCCCGCGCCGGGTGGTGCTGCTGGTCGACGTCAGCGGGTCCATGAGCGCGTACGCCGACGCGCTGCTGCGGCTGGCCCACCGGCTCACCCAGTCGGCGCAGGCCACGGGCGGCACCGTCGAGACGTTCACGATCGGCACCCGCCTCACCCACGTCACCCGCGCCCTGCGCTCGCGCGACGCCGACCGCGCCATCGTCGCTGCGGGGGAGGTCGTGCCCGACTGGTCCGGTGGCACCCGGCTGGGGGAGACGCTGCGGGTGTTCCTCGACCGCTGGGGCCAGCGCGGCATGGCCCGCGGGGCCGTGGTCGTGGTCTTCAGCGACGGGTGGGAGCGCGGCGACGCCGGGCTCCTCGGCGAGCAGATGGCACGCCTGCGCCGGGTCGCCCACCGCGTCGTGTGGGTCAACCCGCACCGTGGGAAGGCGGGCTACGAGCCGCTCCAGCGAGGCGTCGTGGCCGCGCTGCCGCACTGCGACGACTTCCTCGCCGGCCACTCGCTCGCGACGTTCGTCGACCTGACGGAGGTGATCGCACGTGCGTGACGTGCTGCCCGAGCTGATGGCCTGGTGGGAGGCCGGCGAGACCGTCGGCGTCGGCACCGTCGTGGCCACCTTCCGCTCCGCGCCCCGGCCGGCCGGGGCGTCGATGCTGGTCGGTCCGGACGAGACCGCCGTCGGCTCGGTGTCCGGCGGGTGCGTCGAGGGCGCGGTCTACGACCTGGCGCAGACGGTGGTCGCCTCCGGCGAGCCCGTGCTGGAGCGCTACGGCGTCTCCGACGACGACGCCTTCGCCGTGGGCCTGACCTGCGGCGGGATCCTCGACGTCTTCGTCGAGCAGGTCTCGCGCGAGACGTTCCCCGAGCTCGGCGACGTGGCCGCCGACGTCGGGGCCGGCCGCCCGGTCGCCCTCGCGACCGTCATCGAGCACCCCGACCCGGCACGGGTCGGCCGCCGGATGGTCGTGCGCCCCGATGCCGCCGCCGAGGGCAGCCTGGGCTCGTCGCGCGCCGACGCGGCGGTCCACGACGACGCCCTGGGGCTGCTCGCGGCCGGCAGCAACGCGACCCTGACGTACGGCCCCGACGGCGAGCGCCGCGGCGAGGGGATGCGGGTCTTCGTGTGGGGATTCGCCCCCAAGCCGCGGATGCTGGTCTTCGGCGCGATCGACTTCGCGGCCGCCGTGGCGAAGGTCGGCTCGTTCCTCGGCTACCACGTGACGGTCTGCGACGCGCGCCCGGTGTTCGCGACCAGCTCGCGCTTCCCCGGGGCCGACGAGGTCGTCGTCGACTGGCCGCACCGCTACCTGCGCGCCGAGCTCGACGCCGGCCGGATCGACCGCCGCACGGTCCTCGCCGTGCTGACCCACGACCCCAAGTTCGACGTGCCCCTCCTCGAGGTGGCGCTGCGGCTCGGGGACGACGTGCGTCCCGGCTACATCGGGGCGATGGGGTCGCGGCGCACCCACGAGGAGCGCCTCGACCGGCTCGTCGAGGCCGGGCTGTCGACCGACGAGCTGGCCCTGCTGTCCTCGCCCATCGGCCTCGACCTCGGGGCCCGCACCCCCGAGGAGACGGCCGTGTCGATCGCCGCGGAGATCGTCGCGCGGCAGTGGGGTGGCTCGGGGGAGCGGCTCGCGACCACGCAGGGCCGGATCCACCACGACGACTGAGCGGGCGGCCGGGGCCCGTGGACCCCGACTTTGCCCACGCGCCGGTTTCCCTTACCTTCTTTGGGATGATTTTTCCTGCCGCGCTGCTCCGTGACCGTGTCCGTACGACCGCCCTGCTGGCGACGAGCCTCCTCGTGCTCGCCGTGCTGGCACCGCTCCCCTCGGGCGCAGCGGTCCGTGAGGACACCCGCGCCGCGGCGAAGTCCGGGTCCGCCCGCGAGTTCTCCGTGGCCACGCTCAACCTCCGCAAGGGGATGCGCGTGCCCGGGATGCGTCACGACATCGGGCGCGTCATCGGCGGCGGTGCCACGGTCATCGGCTTCCAGGAGCGACTCTTCAGCCGGCCGGCCCTGCGGGCGAGCCTGCCGAAGTCGTGGTCGCTGCTGATGCCGGACGGCCCCACCGGCACCGACGACAACCCGGTCGCCTTCGACAAGGACGTGTGGAAGCTGCAGCGCACCTGGCCGGTCCTGCTCACCGGCAAGACCTGGCGGCGCCAGACCGGTCGCACCGCGCACGACCAGTACGGCGTGGTGGCGGTGCTGCGCCACCGCGCGAGCGGCCACGTGATCCGGGCGGTGAGCTTCCACCTGCCGAACCACCTGCACAACCGGCGCACCGGCGGTCCCAACTTCGCCAACCGCGGCGGCGTCGAGGCGATGTGGCGCATGGCCCACCGGATCCGCCTGCTCGAGGCCAAGACGCCCGAGGAGCACCAGTTCGTCGCGATGTGCGACTGCAACGTCACCGCCGACCGCGACACGACCGGCCTCCTGCTCAAGGGCCGCATCATCAAGCCGGCCGGCCTGAAGTCCAACTACGCCGTCAAGGGCCGCGGCCCGGGGTCCGGGATCGACTACGTCCTCGCCGAGCGCGGCCAGGACTTCCGCATCAAGACCTACCAGTCGTTCACCGACCTGGTCACCGACCACCCGGGCGTCGTCGGCACCTTCGTGCGCCGCCGCTGAGGCAACCTGCGGGGAACGGTGGCCCGGTCTCCCTGTTGCGGGCGTCACACGCGGGCTAGGTTGGCGGCGACCACCGGGAGCCGCCATGACCAGCGATGACCTGCACGCACGGCGCGTGAGCGCCGTGCGCGCCTGGACCCAGTTCGTCTCCGACGGCGACGAGGGTGCCGAGGCCGTGCGTCCCGAGATCCTGCGCAGCTGGCAGCTCTCGGGCGTGGTGTCGCCTACCGTCACCCACGCGCCGCTGGCCGACGAGGGCGACACCGCCGACTTCTGGAAGCAGTCGCCGCTGCAGACGGCGGTCGAGCGGGTGCAGGACGAGCTGCGTCGCACGGCCGAGGACGGCGACCTCGTCATCGCGGTGACCGACGACCAGACCCGCATCCTGTGGACCTACGGCGGTCGCGTGATGCGACGCAAGGCCGAGACCGTGAACTTCGTCCCCGGCGGGCGGTGGGACGAGGCGAGCGTCGGCACCAACGCCCTCGCGATCGCCGGACGCACGGGCGCGCCGTCGATGGTGTTCAGCGCCGAGCACTACGCCGAGGTCGTGCACAACTGGGTGTGCTGGGCCGCGCCCGTGTTCGACCCGGCGACCGGCCGCCCGCTCGGCGTGATCGACCTGTCGACGACCTGGGACCGCACGCACCCGATCGGCCTGGCCACGGCGCGGGTGATGGCGCGGCTCATCGAGGGCGCGCTGCCCAGCGACCGCCGTACGGCCCTCGCGGGCGAGGCCGGACCCGCGGAGCCGGGGCTCACGCTCACCCTGCTCGGCATGGCCGAGGTGTGGCTCGACGGCCAGCGGCTGCTCCTCAACCGGCGCCAGACCGAGATCCTCGCGCTGCTCGCGCTGCACCCGGCCGGCCTGTCGGTCGAGCACCTGCACGCCCTGCTCTACGGCGACTCCACCGTGACGACGTCGACGCTCAAGGCCGAGGTCTCGCACCTCAGGGCGGCGCTCGCCGGCCAGCTCTCGTCGCGCCCCTACCGCCTGACGATGCCGGTGACGAGCGACGTCGAGGAGGTCCAGCGGCTGCTGCGGCGCGGGGACGTGCGGGCGGCCGTACGGGCGTACGGCGGGGACCTGCTGCCGGGCACGGACTCGCCCGAGCTGGTCCAGATGGGCGACTACCTCGCGGTGAGCGTGCGCGAGGCCCTCCTCGCGAACCCGGACCCCGACGCCGTGCTGCGCTACAGCGAGCTGGCGCCCTACGACACGGCCGTCGTCGAGGCGTGCCTCGCGTCCCTGCCGGTGCACCACCCGGTCGCGCCCCTGCTCAAGGGCAAGCTCGCCTCGGCACGCTGATTCCTTTACCCATTGTGGGTGAAGAAGGTAAAGAGGTGGCCGTTCCCCGCGCAGCGGGTCGATCCTGCAGGGATCGCCACACCAGGGAGGGGTGGCACGTACGAGGGAGAACGCATGGCCGCAACACGACGCGCGATGGCCGCAGGTGCCGTCGCCCTGCTCACGGGGAGCCTCCTCGCGAGCCCGGCCGGGGCAGCCCAGGCCCCCGAGCCCACCACCGTGGCGAAGAAGCTCGTCACGCCGCTCAGCATGGCGGTCGCCGCGGACGGCACCGCCTACGTCGCCCAGAACTTCGCCGGGCTGCTCACCGCGGTCTCGCCGGGTGCCAAGCCGCAGGTCGTCTTCGCCGCCCCCAAGGGGACCGAGGTCGGCGCGGTCTCGACGCAGGGGAGCACCGTCCACTTCGCCACGACGAAGGGCAAGGCGGCCGCGCTCTGGTCGATGCGCCCGGGCGGCAAGCCGAAGAAGCTCGCCAACCTGTCCGGGTACGAGAAGGAGAAGAACCCCGACGCCGACCAGGCCTACGGGTTCGAGGGACTCGACCCCGCGTGCGCCGCGCAGGTGCCGCCGGAGGTCCCGGCCAGCTACACCGGCATCGTCGAGTCGCACCCCTACGGCTCGGTGGTGCACAAGGGCGTGACCTACGTCGCCGACGCCGCGGGCAACACGATCGTGTCGGTCAAGCCCAACGGCAAGGTGCGCACGGTCGCCGTCCTGCCGCCCGTGCCGGTCGTCGTCACCGCGGAGGCCGCGGCGGCCAACAAGCTGCCGGCGTGCACCGTCGGCAAGACCTACAACTTCGAGCCGGTCCCGACCGACGTCGAGGTCGGCAAGGGCGGCTGGCTCTACGTCAGCATGCTGCCCGGAGGTCCCGAGGACGGCAGCACCGGAGCCAACGGCGCGGTGGTGAAGGTCAAGGCGACGTCCGGCAAGGTCCGGCCCGTCGCGTCGGGCTTCGCGGGTGCCACCGGCGTGGCGGTGGCCGACAACGGCGACGTCTACGTCGCCCAGCTGTTCGGCGGCCAGGTGTCGCGGATCAAGGCGGGCAGCACCACGGCGAAGACGTACGCCCAGGTCATGATGCCGGCCGCGGTCGAGTGGGCCGACGGCGATCTCCTCGTCTCGGCCAACGTCCTGGCGGAGGGGCCGAAGGGCAAGGTCCTCGCCTACTGAGCCGGACCACCGAGCCGGTCGCGGGCCTTCGGGTCCCGCGGCCGGCTTCGTGGTCTCGATCGGGACGGCCGAGCCGGCGGGCTGCCCCCAACCTCTCGCCAACCAGCCCGACCTAGCCTCACCAGTGGCGTGACCCACCTCACACCCACGACACACTGGAGCGGCCAGATGACGAAGATCGAACTCACCGTCGACGGAGCTGCGGTCTCCGACGACGTCGAGCCCCGGATGCTGCTGGTGCAGTACCTCCGCGAGAAGCTCGGCAAGACCGGGACCGTGATCGGGTGCGACACCTCCAACTGCGGGGCGTGCACCGTGCACCTCGACGGCACGAGCGTGAAGTCGTGCAACGTCCTCGCCGTGCAGGCCAACGGCCGCACCGTCACCACGATCGAGGGTCTCGCCGACACCGCCGAGGGCGACCTGCACCCCGTCCAGGAGGCGTTCCGGGAGTGCCACGGCCTCCAGTGCGGCTTCTGCACGCCGGGGATGATCATGCAGGCCGTCGACCTGCTCGCCGAGAACCCGACGCCCACCGAGGAGGAGGTGCGGCTCGGCATGGAGGGCAACCTCTGCCGCTGCACCGGCTACCACAACATCGTCAAGAGCGTCCTCCAGGCGTCCGGGCAGACCGAGGGGGCACAGGCATGACCGCCACCCAGGACCGCCCGGCCGCCGAGATCGGCAAGGACCGCCGCCGCAAGGAGGACCAGCGGCTGATCACGGGCCGCACCCGCTGGACCGACAACATGACCCTGCCGGGCATGCTGCACCTGGCGATGGTGCGCAGCCCGTTCGCCCACGCCTCGATCACCTCGATCGACGTCGACGCCGCCAAGGCGTCCGCCAACGTCGTCGCCGTCCTCACGGGCAAGGACTTCGGCGACGAGCTCGGCGTCTGCATCAACGCCTGGCCCATCACGCCCGACCAGAAGACGCCCGCCCACTCGCCGATGCCTGCCGACCGGGTCGCGTTCGCGGGCGAGGTCGTCGCCGTCGTGGTCGCCCGCAGCGCAGCGGCGGCCCGGGACGCAGCCGAGCTCGTCGACGTGGAGTACGACGAGCTGCCTGCCGTCGTCGGCATCAAGAAGGCCCTCGAGGACTCGGTGCTCGCGCACCCCGACCTCGGCACCAACAAGTCCGCGCTCTGGATCTTCGACTCGAGCGAGGCCGGCACCGGAGGTGACGTGGAGGGCGCGATCGAGGAGGCGCGCGCCAACGGCATCGTCATCGAGCGCGAGTACCGCCAGCAGCGCCTCATCCCCGCGTTCATGGAGCCGCGCAGCGTCGTGGTCGACCCGACCGGCGAGCAGATCACCATGTGGTCCGCCACCCAGATCCCGCACATCCTCCGCTTCGCCCTGGCCGCCACCACCGGCGTACCCGAGAGCAAGATCCGGGTCATCGCCCCTGACGTCGGTGGTGGCTTCGGCGGCAAGCTGCAGACCACGCCCGAGGAGTGGATCGCCTGGGCCGTCGCCCGACGTCTCTCCAAGCCGGTGAAGTACACCGAGACCCGCAGCGAGAGCCTGATGGCGGCCCACCACGGCCGCGACCAGGTGCAGACCCTGACCCTGGCCGCGGACAAGGACGGCAAGGTCACCGGCTTCAAGGTGCACCTCGACGCCGACCTCGGCGCCTACATCGCGATCGTCGGCGGCGGCGTGCCCGTCCTCGGCGCCTTCATGTTCAACGCCATCTACAAGTTCCCGTCCTATCGCTTCGAGTGCCAGACCGTCCTCACCAACACGACCTTCACCGACGCCTACCGCGGCGCCGGCCGGCCCGAGGCGACCTACGCCATCGAGCGGATGATGGACGAGCTGGCCGCCGAGGTCGGGGTCGACCCGCTGGAGATCCGCGAGCGCAACTGGATCACCCACGAGGAGTTCCCCTTCACGACCGTGGCCGGGCTGGAGTACGACACCGGCAACTACGAGGCGGCGACGGCGAAGGCCAAGGAGTCGTTCGGCTACGACGAGCTCCGGCGCGAGCAGGCCGAGCGCCGTCAGCGCGGCGACCGCGTCCAGCTCGGCATCGGGGTCTCCACCTTCACCGAGATGTGCGGCCTCGCACCGAGCCGGGTGCTCGGCAGCCTCGACTACGGTGCCGGCGGCTGGGAGCACGCCAGCGTGCGGATGACGCCGCTCGGCAAGGTGGAGGTCGTCACCGGTGCCAGCGCGCACGGCCAGGGCCACGAGACGGCCTTCAGCCAGATCGTCGCGGACCGGCTCGGGGTCCCGTTCGAGGACGTCGAGGTCCTCCACGGTGACACCCAGGTCGCGCCGAAGGGGCTCGACACCTACGGGTCACGCTCGCTCGTCGTGGGCGGCGAGGCACTCGTACGGGCCGTGGACAAGGTCATCGACAAGGCCAAGGTGCTGGCCGCGCACCTGCTGGAGGCCAGCGAGGACGACCTGGAGTACACCGCCGGTCGCTTCAGCGTCCGGGGCACCGACCAGGGCACGACGATCCAGGAGCTGGCCACGGCGACCTTCGCGGGGCACGACTACCCCGAGGGCATGGAGCTCAACCTCGACGCCGACGCGACCTACGACCCGGTGAACTTCAACTACCCCCACGGCACGCACCTGTGCGCGATGGAGGTCGACACCGAGACCGGCGCGGTGAAGATGCGCAAGTACACCTGCTGCGACGACATCGGCACGATCATCAACCCGCTGATCGTCGCCGGGCAGGTGCACGGCGGCCTCGTGCAGGGCATCGCACAGGCGCTGTGGGAGGAGGCGGTCTACGACGAGTCCGGCACGCTGGTGAGCGGGTCGTTCGTCGACTACCTGCTGCCGACGTCGGCCGACACCATCTCCTTCGACGTGGTGCACACCGACGACCCCAGCATCTGCACGACCAACACGCTCGGCACCAAGGGCGTCGGCGAGGCGGGCACCATCGCCTCCACCCCGGCCGTGGTCAACGCCGTGGTCGACGCCGTGCGCCACCTCGGCGTCAGCGACATCCAGATGCCGTGCACCCCCGAGCGGGTCTGGCGCGCCATCCACGCGGGCGACGGCGACGCACCGACACCCGGGGCGGCGATGCCGCACTTCCAGGAGGACTCCCTCAACCAGGACGAAGGAGCAGGCCAGTGATCCCCGCACACTTCGACTACCTCGCGCCGACCTCGGTCGAGGAGGCCCTGGCCGCGCTCGGCGAGCACGGCGACGACGCCAAGATCATCGCCGGCGGCCAGAGCCTGCTGCCGGTGCTGCGGATGCGGCTCAACGCGCCCGAGGTCGTCATCGACCTCGGCGGCATCTCCTCGCTGCGCGGCATCCGTGACGACGGCGACGCGATCGTCATCGGCGCCATGACCACGCACCACGCCGTCCGCGACCACGACCTGGTCACGGAGCACGCGCTGCTGCTGTCCAAGGCCGCCGCCGAGGTGGCGGACGCCCAGATCAGGCACCGCGGCACGTTCGGCGGCGCGCTCGCGCACGCCGACCCCGCCGGCGACCTCGGTGCGCCCGCACTCGCCCTCGACGCGCAGTTCGTGATCGCCGGGCCGGGCGGGACGCGTACGGTCGAGGCGGCGGACTTCTTCGTCGACCTCTTCGAGACCGCGATCGGTGACGACGAGATCCTCACCGAGGTCCGCGTCCCCAAGCACACCGGCTGGGGGGCGCACTACGAGAAGTTCGTCCGCGTGGCCCACCAGTGGCCGATCGTCGCCGTCGCGGCGACGGTCCGGGGCTCGATCGACGAGGCCAAGGTCGGGCTCACCAACATGGGCTCGACACCGCTGCGGGCGAGCGCCACCGAGCAGGCGCTCGCGGGCGCCAGCGCCACGGAGGAGGGCGTACGCGCGGCGGCGGACCTCGCGGCCGAGGGCACCAACCCGCCGTCGGACCTCAACGGAGCCTCCGACTACCGCCAGCACCTGGCGCGGGTGCTCACCGGGCGGGCCGTGCTGAAGGCAGCGGGGTCCTGACGGCATGGAGCTGAGCCACCAGTTCACCGTCCCGATCGGCGTCGAGGAGACCTGGGCGCACTTCAACGACATCGCGTCGGTGGCCGAGTGCTTCCCCGGCGCCGTGGTGACCGAGGCCGACGAGCAGTCCTTCGCGGGGTCGGTCAAGGTCAAGCTCGGGCCGATCGCCCTGCAGTACAACGGCAGCGGCACCTTCGTCGAGAAGGACGCGGACGCCCACCGGTTCGTCGTCGACGCCAAGGGCAAGGACAAGCGCGGCAACGGTACGGCGGGGGCGAAGGTCACGGTGACGATGACCGATGCCGGGGGTGCGACGGACGTGTCCGTCGAGACCGACCTCGCCATCACCGGCAAGCCCGCCCAGTTCGGTCGCGGCGTCATGCAGGACGTCTCGGACAAGCTGCTGGGCCAGTTCGTCAGCTGCCTGGAGCAGCGGCTCGCGGGTCCCTCCCCTGGGACGGGCGGTGAGCCGGCAGCCGAACCACCCCTGGAGACGGTTGCCGGCCCGCCGCCCACGACCGGCACCGACGCACCGGCTCCGCCGCCCCCGCCTCCGCCGCCTCCGCGGACCCCGCCGCCGCGGGAGCCGGAGGCGCTCGACCTCGGCAGCGCCGTGCTGCCCGTGCTGCTCCGGTCCTACTGGAAGCAGGCGGTCGCGGCGCTCGCGGGCATCGTCGTGGTGCGGAGGCTGCTCAGAAGACGTTGAGCGGGCGGAACTGCACCGAGATGCGCGGCCCGGAGTGGGCCACCTTCGGCACGGCGTGCTCCCACGTGCGCTGGCACGACCCGCCCATCACGACGAGGTCGCCGTGGCCCATGGTCACGGCGATCGAGGCCCCGCCGCCGCGCGGGCGCAGCAGCAGGCGCCGTGGGTCGCCCACGCTCACGATGGCCACCATCGTGTCGGTGGTGCGGCCCCGGCCGATCGTGTCGCCGTGCCACGCCACGGAGTCGTGGCCGTCGCGGTAGTAGCAGCACCCCGCGGTCACGAACGGCTCGCCCAGCTCGGGCAGGTAGTGGGCGCTGAGGGCCTCGCGGGCGCCCGCGAGCGCCGGGTGGGGGAGCGGGTCCGCGGCGAGGTAGGTGTGGACCAGCCGCGGCACGTCGACGACCGCGTCGTACATCTCCCGGCGCTCGGCGCGCCAGGGCACGTCCGCGACGAGTGCGGAAAACACGGCGTCGGGGTCGGTGAGCCAGTCGCGCTGGACGTCGAGCCACGCTCCGTGGGACAGCTGTCGACGCTCGGGCGACAGCGCCACGGAATCCGTGGTCGACTCGGCGAACAAGGACGACTGGTAGTCCACGGGGCCAGCGTACCGCACGAGTCGAACAGGCGTTCGAACTTCTCGGATCGTCGGAAGGTTCCTCGAAGGAACCGTCAATATGCAGACACCCGTCCAGACCAGTTCTACTCTCACCCCTATGGATCAGGTGGACCTCGTCGTACCGCGTCAGCGAGCGCTGAAGCATGTCCAGGTCCGTGAGCACGTCCGCAGCCTCATCGAGGCGCAGCCCCCCGGGTCCGCAGCACCTTCCGAGCGCGAGCTGGTCGCTCGCTTCGGGGTCGCGCGGATGACCGTACGACAGGCGCTCGACGCGCTCGTCGCCGAGGGCCTGCTGGAGCGCATCCCCGGACGTGGCACGTTCGTCGCGCAGCCGCCCAAGACCGCCGGCCGTCTGAGCTCCTTCACCGAGGAGATCCGTCGCCGGGGCATGCTGCCGGAGTCCCAGACCCTCCTCGCGCGCGTCGAGCAGGCCGGGCCCGGCGTGGCCCGCGCGCTCGACATCTCGCCGGGCGACCCGGTCCTGCACTGGCGTCGGCTGCGGCGCGCGGACCAGGCGATCGTCTGCGTGGAGGACGCCTACCTCAACGAGGTCCTGCTGCCGGGCTTCCTGCAGCACGGCACGCCGACGAGCCTCTACGAGGCGCTCGGCGCCCGCGGCCTGCGCCCGACCGAGGTCGAGGACTCCATCAGCGCCGACCGCGCCAGCGCGGACGAGGCGGCGATGCTCGACATCACCGAGGGTGACCCGGTGCTGCGCCACGCGCGTCGCGCCGTGTCCGACGGGCGCATCGTCGAGGTGTCGCGCACCTGCTACCGGCACGACCGCTTCACGGTCTACCTGCAGCTCAACGACCGCTGAGCCCGGCGAGCTCACGCTCGAGGTTCGCGCGCGCCGCGCTCTCCCACAGCGCGCGCGCCTGCGTGGTGTGGAAGAGATGTGGCTTGGCGGCGAGGTCCGTCAGGACGGCCGCCCGGCCGGCGCGGAAGTCCGCGTCGCCCACCTCGGCGAAGTCGGCGCGCACGCCGGCGACGTAGGCGTCGTAGCGCCGGCGGGGTGCGGCCAGGATGGCGAGGTCGGCGTCGCTGAGGGCGGCGCCCGCCTCGTCGGAGTCGTCGGGCCGGTGGTGCTGGGTCATGCGCACGAGCCGCGCCACCTCGGTGGCGTACGCCGGCGGCAGCGCACGCTCTGCCCACCGCGCCGACTGCTCCTCGTCGTCGGCCGCGCCCGCGTAGACGGCGTCGTGGAACCATGCGGCCAGCGCGACCGTGGTCCGGTCGAAGCCGACACCGGCCCCGGCGAGCAGGTCGAGCCGGTCGAGCACCTCGGTGAGGTGGAGGAGGTCGTGGTAGCCCGCCCGGTCCCAGGCGCCGAGCAGCTCGTCGCGCAGGTCCAGGTGGTCCTCGAGCGGCCAGCGGTCGGCCAGCGTCACGCGTGTGCCTGCTGCATCTCGCGTGCCTCGGCGTGGCCGGACGCCATCGCCCACCGGATGGTGCGGGTGGCCGCGGCGCCGAGGACCCGGTTGGTGACCGGGGGGACGGGCGGCAGCCGCAGCTCGCGCCGCGCGTCGGACGGCAGCAGGCCGATCGCCGCCGTCGCCAGCGAGAGGTAGCCGGGTCGTGCGGCCAGCGGGAGGTCGGGGTGCAGCAGCAGGAAGCGGATGGCCTCGACGGCCTCGGTGGTGGCCCGCAGCTCGGGGCCGTACGCCGTGAGCACCGCGCGCAGCTCCTCCACCGTCTCCGGGGGGTCGAGCACGCCGAGGTGGCGCGCAGGCACGGCGGCCTGCGCGAGGTACTCGTCGCGCTCGGGGCCGACGAGCGGACGGTGGCCGTAGCGGTCGTGCGCGGCGAGGAAGCTGTCGACCTCGGCGGCGTGGACCCAGCCGAGCAGGTGCGGATCGGAGGCGGCGTACGGGCCGCCGTCGGGCATCGTCCCGGTCACGGACTCGTGGGCGCGCTGCACGGCCCGGATGACCGTCAGCGCGTCCTGCTCGGCGCCGAAGGTGGTCATCGCGATGTAGGTCGACACCTGGGCGAGCCGGCCCCACATGTCACCGCGGTAGCCGGAGTGGTCGGCGACCCCCTGCATCGCCGCCGGGTGGAGCGACTGCAGCATGATCGCGCGGATGCCACCGACGAACATCGACGCGTCGCCGTGCACCCGGGCGATGGGGGAGTCGGTGGAGAACCAGCGCGGGCCGGGGGTTCCGTGGACGCGCTGGCGCTGCCGGGGCCCGTCGGGTCCGGCGACCTTGCGGAACAGCTCGGCGCCCAGGCGCTCGCGGAGGGTCACGCTCCGAGGCTAGCCAAGGCCGGCAACGTCGCCGGCGTCGATGATGCGGTAGGCGTAGCCCTGCTCGGCCAGGAAGCGCTGCCGGTTCTGCGCGAAGTCGGCGTCGACCGTGTCGCGCGAGACCACCGTGTAGAAGTGCGCGGTACGCCCCTCGGTCTTGGGCCGCAGCAGCCGGCCGAGACGCTGGGCCTCCTCCTGGCGCGAGCCGAACGACCCGCTCACCTGGATCGCGACCTCCGCCGACGGCAGGTCGATGGAGAAGTTGGCGACCTTGCTGACCACGAGGAGCCCGATCTCGCCGGACCGGAACGCGTTGAACAGCCGCTGCCGCTCCTTCACCGTGGTCTCGCCCTTGATCACCGGCGCGTCCAGCATCGCGCCGATCTCGTCGAGCTGGTCGATGTACTGGCCGATGACGAGCGTGGGCTGGCCGGCGTGCTGGCGGACCAGGTCCTGCACGACATCGATCTTGGCGTGCGTGCACGACGCGAGGCGGTAGCGCGTGTCGGGGTCGCTGGTGGCGTACGCCAGTCGCTCGCCGTCCGGCAGGGTGACCCGCACCTCGACGCAGTCGGCCGGCGCGATCCAGCCCTGCGCCTCGATGTCCTTCCACGGCGCGTCGTAGCGCTTCGGCCCGATCAGCGAGAACACCTCGCCCTCACGGCCGTCCTCGCGGACCAGCGTCGCGGTGAGGCCGAGCCGGCGACGGGCCTGCAGGTCGGCGGTCATCCGGAAGATCGGGGCCGGGAGCAGGTGCACCTCGTCGTAGACGATGAGGCCCCAGTCGCGGGCGTCGAGGAGCTCGAGGTGCGGGTAGACGCCCTTCCGCTTGGTCGTCAGCACCTGGTAGGTCGCGATGGTGACCGGGCGGATCTCCTTGACGGCGCCGGAGTACTCCCCGATCTCGTCGGGGGTCAGCGACGTGCGCGCGACCAGCTCGTCCTTCCACTGCCGGGCGCTGACGGTGTTGGTCACCAGGATCAGCGTGGTGGCGCGGGCGTGCGCCATCGAGGCCGCGCCGACGATCGTCTTGCCGGCGCCGCACGGCAGCACCACGACGCCGGAGCCGCCGTCCCAGAACGACTCGGCGGCCTCGCGCTGGTAGGGGCGCAGCGTCCAGCCGTCCTCGGCGAGGTCGATCGCGTGGGCCTCGCCGTCGACATAGCCGGCGAAGTCCTCGGCCGGCCAGCCGAGCTTGAGCAGCGCCTGCTTGAGGTTGCCGCGCTCGCTGGGGTGCACCGCGACGGTGTCCGCGTCGAGCCGCTCGCCGATCATCCCGGCGACCTTCTTGGCGCGCAGCACCTCCTCGAGCACGGGGCGGTCGGTCGAGGACAGCACCAGGCCGTGCACCGGGTGCTTCTCCAGCCGCAGCCGGCCGTAGCGGCCCATGGTCTCGGCGACGTCGACCAGCAGCGCGTGCGGGACGGCGTACCGGCTCCAGGTCAGCAGGGCGTCCACGACCTGCTCGGCGTCGTGACCGGCGGCGCGGGCGTTCCAGAGGCCGAGCGGCGTGAGGCGGTAGGTGTGGATGTGCTCGGGGGAGCGTTCGAGCTCGGCGAACGGCGCGATCGCCTTGCGCGCCTCCGCGGCCGAGGGGTGGTCGACCTCGAGCAGCAGCGTCTTGTCGGACTGGACGATGAGGGGGCCGTCGTTCACCGCGCCGCCGCCTCGGCCTCGGCGCCCGGCTCGTTGCGCGCCTGCTCGGCCCGGCGCTGGCGGGCCCGGAAGGCGGCGACGTTGGCCCGCGAGGAGCACCGGTCGGAGCAGTAGCGCCGCGACTGGTTGGGCGAGGTGTCCACGAAGACGTGGTCGCAGCGGGGCTCCCGGCAGATGCCGAGGCGGGTCGCCCCGAGGTCGCACACGAGGGTGGCCAGGCCCATCAACGCCTCGGCGACGAGGAGCTCGGCCACCGAGGACGCGCGGTTGGTGACGTGCATGTGGAGGTTGTCCGGGTCGTGGTCGGAGATCATCGGCGTCACCGGGTGGCGGGCGAGCAGGTCGTTGAGCGAGCTCACGACGAGCCCCACGTCGTCGACGTCGGACGCCTCGAACACCGGGCGCAGCTCGGCCTGGAACGCGCGCAGCGACGCCAGGTCGCCCTCGGCGACCGAGCGGTGCAGCCAGGTGCGGTCGGCGAGGTGCTCGTGGAGCGCGTCCTCGTCGGTCAGCTCGGCGTTGACGAGCGCCGCCGAGCGCTCGGCGTACCGGATGAAGTCCATCCGAGCATCCTACGGAGGTGCCCCTTACAGCCCCGCTACGCGCGACGTACGCCCGTGATGCGGTGGACGGCGAAGTCGCGGACGTCGTCGGCGCGGTGGTCGTAGGCCGACAGCCGCCCGCCGTCGAGACGTCGCGGCTCGACCACTCGCTCGCCCGTCGCCCCGTGGTTGTCGACGTAGCCGATGACGACGGTGCTGCCGGCCTCGATCGCCTCCCGCAGCGCGGCGAGCGCGGCGGACGGGTTGGTCGCCTCGGCCGTCGGGGGCCGCGACGACTCGGCCCGGTCACCGGCCCGGATCGCGGTGGCTACGGCCTGCACCTGGGCGGCCTGCCGGGCCTCGACGGCGCCGGCCGGCCGACGGCCGCGACGGCTGCGGGCGCGGTGCAGGTCGGGGCGGGTGACCCGCACCGTGCCGTCGGCGGCCTCCACGACGGGCGCCGCGCCGAGCTCGCGGAGCCGGGGGAGGAGGACGTCGAGGGGTGAGGTGGCGATCGCCACCGTGGGGGCGAGCAGCCGCAGGCCGAGGGTCCGGGCGCGCGGGTCGTGGACGAGCGAGGCCAGGGCCGCCTCGTCGTCGGCCCGGAGGAAGGCCTCGGCGTGCCCGACCCGGACGCTGCCGAAGGTCCGGGCGACGTCGTCGACGAGGTACTCCAGCGGCTGCGGGACGGGCGTCTGCGACACCGACGTCAGGAAGTCGCGCACCTCGACCGCCGACCAGCCCGCGTCGAAGCCGCGGCGCAGCGACCCGGGGGTGAAGCGGTAGACGGTCGCGCCGCCCCGCGACTCGACGTCGGCGAGGAGGTGCAGGCGGCGGGCCACCTCCGTCTCGAGCGGGCCGGGGGCGACGGCGGTGAGGTCGGCCTGCAGCAGCACGCGGTCGACGGGCGTGGGGAGGAGGGGCGCGATCGCAGCGGCGGCGCCGGCGAGGTCGCCGTCGGCCACCAGCCGCCCGCTCGGCGGCAACCCGCCGGCGCCGCTGACACCCAGCGCGGCCGCCTCGTCGAGCGAGGCGGCGACGAGGTCGGCGAACACGGTGGGGCGCCGCGGCCTCAGCCACCCGACGCGCTGGACGACCGACGCGACCCCGGTGCCGGCTGCGAGGACGTCACCGTCGGGCATCCCGGAGAGCACCTGCAGCGCGAGCCGTCGCGCCTCCCCGGCCAGGCCGCTGGAGAGCTCGGGGGACAGGGCGTTCCACGCCTTCCCTGCGGCGTCGCGCGAGCCGACGAGCGACGGCATCCGGCTGCTCGCCAGCCACCCGCCGACCAGCCGCGCCCACCGCTCGGCGATCGGGAGGGCGGACCAGACGTCGAACTCGTCGGTCGGGAGCCAGGACGGCGTCCCGTCCGCGACCGCGGCCTCGGCGACCAGGCCGGCGGAGAGGGCGACCTCGACGACCAGCGCGGCGCCCGGCTCGTCGAGGTGCAGCTCGAGCGCCACGGCCTTGAGGTCGCGCACCCCCAGCCCGCCGCTGCGCAGCACGCCCGGCGGCCGTACGCCCCAGTGGTCCAGCAGCAGCTCCACCCGGCGTACGACGTCGAACGCGGCACCGGCGGCGCTGCGGGCGACCAGGGCGGGGTCGCGCGGGGAGGTCGCGAGGTCCGGCACGTCGTCGACCGGCTCGGTCGTCGTCCGTCCTCCCCGCAGCGCGAGCCCGACCTCTCCGGGCAGGACCACGGCGTCGCCCTCGCGGGGCACCAGGAGGCGACGGCTGATGAGCTCCTCCGCCGGGCTCCGGGCGTCGGCGGGTGACACCGTCCGGCGGGCGGACCCGGTCGTGCCCTCGCCGCCGTGCTCGTCGACGTGGCGCAGCAGGGCGGCCGCCGCGGGCGACAGCTCGGCGATCCGACCGGCCACCTCGGCGGGCGCCGGCGGCTCGGGGCTCGAGGGCCGCAGCCCGCTGGTGAGACCGGGCATCCCGCGCATCGCGTCGGCGACGCCGGTCAGCGCGCGGACCCCTCCCGGGGCCTCCCAGGCGAGGGCGAGGTCGAGCAGCCGCCGCAGCGCGGCGGCCACCCGCTCCTTGTCCGCGTGGACGATCGAGATCAACCCGTCCGAGGTGGTTTGACCTGCAACCAGGAGGGCATCAAGGACGGAAAGCTCCAGGCGGTCGAGGCCGTCGAGGGCGCGGTGGATCGACGAACGCGTGGCTGCCCGGGAGGCCAGCTGCGACGAATCTTGAGGGGCGGGTGTGGCGAGGTCTGGACGAGCCCGGAGGAGCGCCACGAGCCGCTCGTCGGGCCAGCTCCGCAGCTGGTCGGCGAGGGTGCGTGCGGGTGTCGCCCGCCCAGGACTGGACATCCCTCTTACGCTACTCGCCGGGTCGGCACCACGACCCCACATCTCGACACGGGGCGAAGAGGGCTGGGCATGAGGCACGTTGACCTGCACCACGGTGCGTCGACCGACGTCGGCCTGGTGCGCAAGGTCAACGAGGACTCCTACCTCGTCTCTCCCCCGGTGTTCGTCGTCGCCGACGGGATGGGCGGCCACTCGGGCGGCGACGTGGCCAGCCAGATGGTCGTCGAGGAGTTCCAGCGGCTCGCCGACTCCTACGACCCCGCCCGCGGGGCCGAGCTCGTCACCGACGCGTTCACCCGTGCCCAGGCCCGCATCGTCGACTACGGCGACGCCCACCGCGCGCTGCACCCGGGCTGGCACGCCGGCACCACCGCGGTGGTGGCGGTGCTGGTGGACGACGACGGGGCGGCCAAGTGGCTGCTGGCCAACCTCGGCGACTCCCGGATCTACCGCATCAGCGACGGCCGCCTCGAGCAGATCAGCGTCGACCACTCGGTCGTCCAGGAGCTGATCGACGCCGGCCAGATCACCGCCCAGGAGGCGGCGGTCCACCCCGAGCGTCACGTGATCACCCGGGCCCTCGGCAGCCCCGGGGGGATCCAGCCCGACTTCTTCCTGCTCCCGCTCACCTCCGTGGAGCGCCTGCTGCTGTGCAGCGACGGCGTGACCGGGATGATCGAGGACAAGGAGATCGAGGAGATCCTCGAGTCCGTCGCCGACCCCCGCGACGCCGCCGACCAGCTCGTGCGCGCCGCCGTCGCGGCCGGAGGTCGTGACAACGCCACGGCGATCGTGGTCGATGTGGTGGGATTGGTGACCGACGCGACCTATGACTCCCAGCGCCAGCTGGAGAGTCTCGAATCCAAGCTGGGGGGACGACTGTGAGCACCGAGGCAAGGTTCGCCGCCGGGGACTGGTACGCCGTCGTCGGCGACGCCGCGACCGTCCTGCTCCCCGCCAGCCGCCGCGACCGCGTCGCCGGCCTGTGGGACCTCGCCGACGCCGGGGCGAGCCCCGACGCGCTCCTCGACGCGCTCCTCGCCGGTGGGCTCTCCTCGCTCGAGCACTTCGCGCTCGTCGCGCACGGCGACGACGCCACCCGCCTCATCGTCCGGGGCGCGCCGACGGCGACGGTCTCGGCCACCTCCGGCGACGAGATCGTGTCCGCCGCGCCCGGCACCACCTGGGCGGAGAAGGTCGTCACCGGGGTCACCAGCATCCGCGTCACCCTCACCGGCGACGGGGAGGCGGCCCACACGCTCACCCCCGGCCTGGCCCGGGTGTCGGTCGTCGAGTTCGGTACGCCCGCCCCCGCCGCGCCCGACGCCCCCGCCCCGTCCGCCGCGCCCGGCGAGCCGGTCGCGCCCGCCGAGACCGCCGCGCCCGTGATGGCGGTCGAGCCGGAGCCGGAGCCGGAGCCGCAGCCCGATCCGGTCGCCGAGCCGGTCGCCGAGCCCGTGCCGTTCGTCCCCGAGGCCGAGCCGGTCGCGGCGGCACCGATGCACTTCGGCGAGCCCGAGGACGACCCGACGCCGACCGGTGAGACGCCGGTCGTGGGGGGCGACTGGGACCGTGACGGCCAGACCCAGATCGGCGCGCCCGTCCCGGAGTTCGACCGTCCGCCGATCCCCGGCCAGGAGATCGCCCCCGACGTCGTCTCGCAGCCCGTGGCCGCGCTCGTCTTCTCCACCGGCGACGTCGTCGCGGTCGACCGCACCGTCCTCGTGGGCCGCGCCCCGGAGGCCCGCCGGTTCGCCTCCCACGACCAGCCCCACGTCGTGACGGTGCCGAGCCCCCACCAGGAGATCTCCTCGACCCACCTCGAGATCCGACCGGGTGCGGGGGCCGACCACGGCTCGGCGATCGCGACCGACCTGGGCTCCACCAACGGCACGGTCCTGGCCCAGCCCGGCCTCGACCCCGAGGAGCTCAAGCCCGGCATCGCCGTCAGCCTGATCCCCGGAGCCGTGCTCGACCTCGGTGACGGCGTGACCATCCAGGTCACCAACCCCTGAGCAGCACCCCGTGACCCAGCACCCCCAGCACGCCGGCCAGCACGCCGGCCAGCACGCCCTGACCTACCCGGTCGCCCAGCTCGAGCGCCGGTTCACCGCGTTCGCCGTCGACCGGCTCCTGGCCTGGAGCCTGCTCGCGGTCGTCGGCGTGGTCACCGCGATGGTCGTCTCGGACGACCTCTGGACCGTGGTGGGCGCCGTCGCGGGGGCCATGGTCCTCGTGTGGCTCGTCAACGCCGTCGCCACGGGCGTCAGCGGCACGTCGGTCGGCAAGGCGATGACCGGCCTGCGGGTGGTCCACCACGGCACCGGCACGCCGATCGGGGTCGGCCCGGCCCTCCTGCGCTCGCTGGTGCTCGGCATCGCCGGGCTGCCGACCTTCGGCATCGGCGTGGCCACGCTCGCCTGGACGGCCGTCGAGGACCGCGGCCGCCAGCGCCGCGGCTGGCACGACCACCTCACCCACACGGTCGTCGTCGACGTCCGCCCGGCGGTCGAGGTGACCGAGGCGGCCGACGAGGGGCCGCGCCACATCGTCAACCTCACCGCCATGCGTCTCGTGCCGGCTCCTCCCGTGGAGGACGTACGCACGCCCGAGCGCACCGAGCAGTCGGTGCGTCGCCAGCCGCTCCTGCCGGAGGTCGCCCCACCGACCTCGCCGCCGCCCTCACCGCAGCAGCCGCCCGCCCCGCAGCCGCAGGTCCCCCAGCCGGGACCCTCACCGCAGTGGGGAGCCCCGCCCCAGCAGTCAGCGCCGCAGCCCCGGCAGCCAGCGCCGGAGTCGATCCCGCAGTCGGGCCCGCCGGTGGGCTGGCAGCCCCAGCAGCCCCAGCAGCCCCAGCAGCAGCCCGCGGCATCGCGGCCCCCTGCCGCGCCGGCGCGCTGGCGGGTGCGGTTCGACAACGGCGAGAGCTTCGTGATCGCCGGCCTGGCCCTGGTCGGTCGGCGCCCCGAAGCACGCTCGGGCGAGCAGGTGGCCCACCTCATCCCGCTCTCCTCGGCGGACATGTCGGTGTCCAAGACGCACGCCCAGTTCGGTCCCGCGTCCGACGGGACGATCGTCGTGATGGACCGCGGCTCCACCAACGGCACCGTCCTGGTCCGGCAGGGCGTCTCGCGCCAGCTGGCGCCCGGCAAGCCCGCCGCGCTGATCGACGGCGACAAGGTGGTTTACGGCGACCGGGAGATGACGATCTCCCGCGAGGCCTGACGCCCGGTCCGCCTCAGCGCGTCAGGGCGACGGGCACCCGGGTGACGCCGCCGCGGGCCCCGAGCCACACCAGCACGCCGTCGTCGAGCGCGCCGGGGGTTGTCGGTCCGGTCACCGTGATCCGGAAGTCGGCCGACTCGCCCGGTGCGAGGCGTACGGCGAGGGGCTGCACGCGCACGCGGTGGGAGGCGAACCCGCGGGCGGTGACCGAGAAGTACTCCGGCCGCTCGCCGACGTTGGTGACCGTGCGGACCGCCGACGACTGGCGCGAGGACAGCAGCAGGGAGCTGGTGTTGAGGTCCGCCAAGGTGTGCGTGCGCAGCGCACGTCGCCACTGGGCGGGAGCGACGTCGAGTACGAGATGAGCCCGGGGGGCGCGGCCCGGCAGTGCTCCGGAGCCCTGCTCGAGCGCGGACGACCCGGCCACGGGCCGGCCCGCGGTGACGACGAGCGAGCGCACCGCGGCGGCCGACCAGTCCTCGTGCTTGCCGATCACGAGCGCGGCGAGGCCGCTGGCGTGGGCGGCGGCGGCCGAGCTGCCGCTGAACACGCCCCAGCTGCGTCCCGTCGAGTCGGGGAGCGCGCCCAGCACCGCGTCGCCGTCGGACACCGCGTCGGGCTTCAGCGAGGCGCCGCGCGGGTCGCCGGCGGCGCTCCACGGGGCCGTACGGCGGGTGCCGGGCGCGCCGGCCACGCGCGACATCCGCACGCGGGCGTCGGGGTGCCGCGCCACCCAGCGGCTGAACGCCCGACCGGCCGGCGCGGAGAGGTGGACGGTCGGCACCGCGTGGAGGTCGGCCGTGACCGCGCCGCGGCTCCGGTTGACCAGCACCATCGCGCGCCCGCCCGCCTGTGCCACGGCCTGTGACTTGTCGATGCGCCCGATGCCACCGCGCCGGCACACCACGATCCGGTCGGCGACGAGGCGCGTGTCGAGGGCGCCGCGCCGGCACTGTGCGGCCTCGCGACGCGTCGCACCGGGGGCGGGGGCTTGCTGGGCCAGCACCGCCCTGCCCGTGAGCGGGGTGGGTCGGCCACCGCCGGTCCAGGAGCGGCCGCCCGGGAGCGTGACGCGTCCCCGCGACATCCGCCCGACGGCCGAGCCGACCGTGGTGACCCAGGGGCCGGCGTGCGCGGCGTACGCCGACGAGCCGGAGTTGCCCGACGCGCCGACCACGACGACGTCGGCCTCGGCGGCGCCGAGCAGCGCGAGCTGGAGGGTGTCGATCCGCTCGCCGCCGGCGAGGGCGATGGTCAGCACGTCGACCCCGTCGGCCACCGCGGCGTCCACGGCGGTGACGACGTCGGCGGTCGAGCAGCCGTCGTCGGACGGGTCCGGGGCGCCCCAGCACGCCTTGTAGGCGGCGATCCGGGCCTGAGGTGCGACGCCGCCGAAGCGACCGGCGTCGCGGTCGTCGACCCGGACGCTGACGCCGGCGTTGCCGGCTGCGACGGAGGAGACCTGGGTGCCGTGCCCGAGCACGTCGGTCGGGGACAGCGACTCCGACGAGCGCACCCGGTCGGCGCCGAAGCCGTCGACGTACCAGCGGGCACCGACGACCTTGCGGGTGCAGGAGTCGGCCGACCAGCCGTCCCCCTCCGCGCAGGCACCGGTGAAGTCCTTCGGGTCGGCGCCGAGACCGGGGACCTCGGCGAAGGCGGGGGACTCCGGCGCGATGCCCGAGTCGACGACGCCGACGACCACGCCGGCCCCGCCGCGCAGCCGCGGCATGGCGACGTCGCCGACGAAGGCCGGGGAGGTGTGGCCGGCGAGCGGTCGGACTGTGTCGGCCTCGACGGCGGCGACGCCCGGCTGCTGGTCGAGCGCGGCGAGCTGGGCCGCGGTCAGGTGTGCGGCGAAGCCGTTGAGCGCGGTGGTCCAGCGGTAGACCGGCTCCCCGGCGCCGATCGCGCCCAGCACGGCGTCCTGGCGGGCGAGGACCTCGGTGACGTCGCGGCGTCCGGCGGACGTGCCGGCGCCGTCGAGCGTGACGAGGGTGAGCTGCTCGGGGGCCGGCACCGACCCGGTGTCGTCGGCGGTCGCGGTGCTCGCGAGGGGCAGCGCCACGGACGTCGTCACGGCGGTCGCGAGCAGGCAGGAGCCCAGCAGCCGTCCCAGTGTGCGTGCCCGCACCTCGACCTCCCGCTCGTCCGTCGTCATGGCCACCGCCCCCGCGGTGGGCCCCGAGCCTCCCATGGTCCCAGCAGGGACGTCTTCAAATCAAAGGTGGCCCCGAGGAACCCGTTGGTGGGCGGCTGGCGCTGCCGCCTATCCTTTGCGGGCCGCGTCGCACGACGCGGCACCGAGTGCAGAGCTGAGGGGTGGACCGTGCCGACTGGCAAGGTGAAGTGGTACGACGCGGAGAAGGGCTTCGGCTTCCTCTCGCAGGAGAGCGGCCCGGACGTCTACGTCCACTCCGACGCGCTGCCCGAGGGCACCGGGACGCTCAAGGCCGGCACGAAGGTCGAGTTCGGCATCGCCCAGGGCCGCCGCGGCGACCAGGCGCTCCAGGTCCGCGTCCTCGACGCGCCCGCCTCGGTGGCTCGCAACCAGCGCAACGCGCAGCGCAAGCAGCCCGAGGCGATGGTGACCATCGTCGAGGACCTCATCAAGATGCTCGAGGGCGTCGAGGAGACCTACCGCCGCGGCCGCCACCCCGAGCGCGCCGCCGCGCGGGGAACGGCGAAGGTGCTGCGCGCCCTCGCCGACGAGCTCGAGGTCTGACCCGCCCAGTCAGGCGCGGCTGGGCTCCGCGGCAGCGCCCCGGGGCCGGCTGACCAGCACGAAGGTCGCCCACAGGGCCAGCACGCCGGCGGCGATGCCGATCCCGAGCTGCGGCATGAGCGGCATGGCGATCCCGACGAAACCGCCGATCACCCACGCGAGCTGGAGCGTGGTGTCGGAACGGGCGAACGCGCTCGCCTGGATCCGGCTCGGGATGTCGCGCTGGATCGTCGAGTCGAGGGACAGCTTGGCCAGCGCCTGGGCCAGCCCGGCGGTCAGCCCGAGCAGCACCAGCGGGACGATGCCGTAGAAGAGTGCCGCCACGGTCGCCACGACCGCGTCGGCGAGGAGCGCGAGCACCACCGTCACGGCCGGGTTGAGCTTGCGCAGGACCGAGCCGATCGTGATGCCGAGGGTGTTGCCGAGGCCGGCCGCGCCGATCACGAGGCCGAGCAGCACCTCGGGTCGCCAGTCGCCGATCGGGTTCTCGCGCAGCAGGAACGCCATGAACATCGTGAGGAAGCCCGACAGCCACCGCGGTCCGCAGTTGGCCCGCAGCGCGAAGGCGACGGCCGCGGGGATCCGGGTCTTCGTCCGGCGCCCGGTGCGGCCCTCCTCGTCGGAGCCGGTGAGGACCATCTCGCCCTCGCCCTGGCTGGCGTCGACCTGCTCGGGGAGCCGGATCGCCCAGATCGTGGCGAGCACGAAGATCACGAAGCCGTAGCGCAGCGACCACTCCGGGCCCAGCGTCGAGGCGAGGATCGCGAGGGGCGCGGACACGCCCGCGCCGACGATCCCGGCGAGCGAGACCCGCGCGTTGGCCTTGACCAACGTCAGGTCGGGCGGGAGCAGCCGGGGGACGGCGGCGGCCCGCGTGACGCCGTACGCCTTGGACGCGACGAGACAGCCGAGGGCCGCGGGGAACAGCCACGGCGACTCCGTGACCACGGCCGTCGCCAGCACCCAGCACAGGAACCCGCGGATGGCCATCGTCGAGCCGACCGCCCAGCGGCGGCCGTGGCTGAAGCGGTCGAGGAACGGCCCGATCAGGGGAGCGACGACCGCGAAGGGCAGCATCGTGAGGCCGAGGAACAGCGCGACCTGGCCGCGCGCCTCACCGGTCGGGACCTGGAAGAAGAGCGTGCCCGCGAGGGAGATCGCGACGGCCGCGTCGCCGGCGGCGTTGAAGGCGTGCAGCTCGATCAGCCGCGACAGCCCGGAGTCGCCCGCGCCCTCGGCGCGCGCGGCCCGGCGTGCCTGCGTGACGGCGAAGTGTCCCGCGGTGCCGGCCCCCCGGCCGGCGACCCTGGCTCCGCGGCCGGCGGCCCGGGCGCCGCGAGCGGCACCCGCGAGGGAGCGGCGCACCGCCCCGGGCCGGATCGGCTGCGTCTGCTGCTCGGTCGGGTCGGAGGCCTGCTCCGAGGCCTGCCCGGAGTGCGGGTCGGGGCGCTCGGAGGTCACGCACCCATCTTGGACCACGCACCCGACAGCCCGGCGGAGGACGTCCCGGCAGGCGTCCCGACGGGACAGGACCACCGGGCATTTGCCATGATGCGCACGTGATCTCTCTCCGCTCCCGTGCCGGCAAGCCGGACTCGCCCCTCGCCAAGGCCGTCGACCTGGCCCGCGCGGTGGTGCTCGAGGTGGCCGACCCCGCCGAGGTGGGCGACCACCTCGGTGCGTACGCCGAGGGCGAGCGTCTGGTCACGCACCACTTCTCCTGCGCGCGCCCGGGCTACCCCGGCTGGTACTGGTCGGTCACGCTCACCCGCGCCAAGCGCGGCAAGGACATCACCGTCAACGAGGTCGTCCTGCTGCCGGGTGACGAGGCGATCGTCGCCCCCGCGTGGGTGCCCTACAAGGAGCGGCTCCAGCCCGGCGACCTCTCGCCCGGCGACCTGCTGCCCGTCGAGGACGAGGACGTCCGTCTCGTCCCGACCTACCTCGTCGGCGACGACCCGCTGGACGACCCGCTCGACACCGACGCCAAGGCTCAGGTGCGCCGCGTGGCCGAGGACCTCGGCCTCGGCCGGGTCCGCACCCTGAGCCGCGAGGGCCTCGACATGGCAGCCGAGCGGTGGCACGACGGCGACGGCGGGCCCGACGCGCCCCTCGCCAAGAGCGCCCCGGAGAACTGCTGGTCCTGCGGCTTCCTGGTCCGGCTCAGCGGCTCGCTCTCGACGCGCTTCGGCGTCTGCGCCAACGGCAACGCCAACGACGACGGCCGGGTCGTCACCTTCGACCACGGCTGCGGCGCCCACTCGGAGGTCAAGCTCGCGCGCAAGCAGCAGCCGCTCCCGATGCCGGACCACGTGCTCGACACGATCACCGAGGACGGGCTCGAGACCCTCTGACCGCGCTCAGGCGCGCGCGAGCACCCAGACGGCGTACTCGTCGCTGGGCTCGTGGAGCTCGTAGCTGCCGAAGCGGTGCACCACCCGCAGGCCGGCGGCCTCCGCGTCGGCGACGAACTCCTCGGCGGGGTACGTCCGGCTGCCGGCCTTGATCGCGGTGAGGTGGAAGCCGACGGCGGCCCGGCCGTCCGGGGCCAGCAGGTCGCGGACCCGCTCCAGCACGGGGCGTTCGGTGTCCTCGCCGACGTAGACCATCACGTTGCCCACCACGGCGACGAGGTCGAACGTGCCGACCTCGGCCGGGTCGAGGGCGAGCGCCTCGTGGGGGAGCACCTCGAGGTCGGGGTAGGTCGCGCGCGACTGCTCGCGCAGGGCGGCGTCGGGCTCCGTGGCGACGACGTCGTGCCCGCGCGCGCGGAGGGCGGCCGCCACCCGGCCCATCCCGGAGCCGATGTCGAGGATCCGCGACGCGCGCGCCGCCATCGCGTCGAGGAAGCGGGCCTCGCCGTCCACGTCCACGCCGCGCGCCACGCTGTCGGCGAAGTGGCGCCCGTAGCCGCGGTTGTCCTCACCGGCCAGCTCCCACCGGGTCGGCGGGAGCGTCACCGGGTGCCCCGCTGCGCCGCGCGCTCCTTGCGCCGGCGGCGGCAGTACTCCAGGCCGCAGAGCCCCAGGCCGAAGCCCGCCAGGCAGGTCCACAGCCACCAGGTCCGCCCGCTCTCCTCCAGGGCGCCCCAGAACGGCAGCAGCCCCAGGAAGCCCAGCAGCCAGAGCGCGGTCCCGACCTCGGTGGTGCGTACGCCGTCGACGTCGAGCGGCTCGACCTGCGCGACGATGTAGGTGCGCCGGCCGATCTCGTGCTGCGTCGGCTGCTCGTCACCCAGGTCCACGTCGCCCACGCTACACAAGGGCGCGGACGCGAAACACGGCCGTAGCACGCTTCTGCCACACTGCCGTTCCGTGACCGACCAGACGCAGACCACCCCCCAGTCCCCGAGGGCCTCCGGGCTCGACGGGTACTTCCAGATCAGCCGGCGAGGATCGACCGTGGGCCGCGAGGTCCGCGGCGGCGTCGTCACCTTCTTGACGATGGCCTACATCATCGTGCTCAACCCGCTGATCCTCGGCTTCGTGCCCGACTCGACCGGCGCCTTCCTCGGCGGCGGCGCCGAGCCCGGCAGCGGCATCCCCGCGATCGCCGCCGGCACCGCGCTGGTCGCCGGCGTGCTCACCATCGCGATGGGCGGCTTCGCCAACTTCCCCCTCGCGCTCGCGACCGGACTCGGCCTCAACGCCTTCGTCGCCAACACCATCGCGCGCCAGTCGACGTGGGACGCCGCGATGGGCCTGGTCGTCCTGGAGGGCATCGTCATCCTGGTGCTGGTGCTGACCGGCTTCCGCAAGGCGGTCTTCCACGCCGTCCCCCAGCAGCTCAAGGTGGCGATCTCGGTCGGCATCGGGCTCTTCATCGCCCTCATCGGCTTCGTCGACGCCCGCGTGGTGACCCGCATCCCCGACGCCTTCCAGACCACCGTGCCGGTGCAGCTCGGCGCCGACGGGCACCTCGGCGGCTGGCCGGTCCTCGTCTTCGTCGTCGGCCTGGCGCTGATGATCGCGTTGTGGGTCCGCAAGGTGCGGGGCGCGATCCTCATCTCGATCGCGGTGACGACGGTCCTCGCCGTCGTCGTCGAGGCCATCGGCGACCTGGGGGCCTCGTCCGCGGAGAACCCGAAGGGCTGGTCGCTCAGCGTGCCGAGCCTGAGCGGCGACGTCGTCGGCCTGCCGTCGTTCGACACCCTCGGCTCGGTCGACCTCTTCGGCGCCTTCAGCTCCACCGGCACCGGCGTCCTCGCCGCGCTCCTGCTGGTCTTCTCGCTGCTGCTCGCCGACTTCTTCGACACGATGGGCACCATGACGGCCATCGGCGCCGAGGCCGGGCTCAACGACGACGAGGGCACCCCGCCGAACGCCCAGCGCATCCTGGTCGTGGACTCCGTCGCCGCCATCGCCGGCGGCGCCGCCGGCGTCTCGTCCAACACGTCCTACATCGAGAGCGCCTCGGGCGTCGGGGAGGGCGCCCGCACCGGCCTCGCCTCGGTCGTCACCGGAGTCCTGTTCCTGCTGGCGACCTTCTTCACGCCGCTCGTCGCGGCCATCCCGTCCGAGGCGGCCGTACCTGCCCTCGTGCTGGTCGGCTTCCTGATGATGCAGCAGGTCACCGAGATCGACTGGCGCGACCTCGAGGTGGCCATCCCGGCCTTCCTCACCGTGGTGCTGATGCCGTTCACCTACTCGATCTCCGTCGGCATCGGCGCCGGCTTCGTGTCGTACGTCCTCATCAAGGTCGTCGTGGGCAAGGTCCGCGACATCCACCCGCTCATGTGGGTCGTCGCCGCGCTCTTCGTCGTCTACTTCGCCTACACCCCGATCAGCGGCTGGTTGTCCTGACGGGCTGACTGCGGCGCTTCGTCAGCGATCCCCGGTCAGCCGGGGATTGCTGACGTTGTCGGCCGTTGCAACGCCTGACAACGTCAGGGAGAGCCGGTCAGCCGGGGATCACTGACGGGCAGATCCGCGGCGGAATAGTTAGCACAGGTAATGAGTTATGCTAACGACATGCCGACCGCTGACCTCCGCACCGACACCGGGCTCGCCTCCGAGCTCCGGGCCGGCGTCATGCGCCTGCGCCGCCGCCTGATCTCGGAGCGGCACCCCGACAACGACCTCAGCATCAGCCAGATGGTCGTCCTCGGGCTCCTCGTGCGCCACGGCGACCAGACCGTCGGCGAGCTCGCCCGCGCCGAGCGCGTGCAGCCGCCGTCGATGACCCGCACGGTCAACTGCCTGGAGGAGGGCGGCCACGTCGAGCGCCGGCCCCACGAGACCGACGGCCGCCAGGTCGTCGTCGCGCTCACCGACGCCGGCCGAGCGGCCGTGCTGGCCGACCGCCAGCGCCGCGACGCCTGGCTCGCGCGCCAGCTCGGCGGCCTCACGCCGGCCGAGCGCGCCACCCTCCGCGACGCGGCGCCGATCCTGGCCCGCCTCGCGGTGACCGACTGACACCCCGACCGACACCCCCACCGACCACCCGACCGACCACCTGACTGACCGAGGAGTCACCACGAGCCCCACGTTCCGCTCCCTCGCGAACCCGAACTACCGCCGGTACGCCGCTGGCGGCGTCGTGTCCAACACCGGCACCTGGATGCAGCGCATCGCCCAGGACTGGCTGGTCCTCGAGCTCGCCGCCGGCTCCGGCGCCACCGCGCTCGGCATCACGACCGGCCTGCAGTTCCTGCCGTTCCTGCTGCTCACGCCGTTCGCCGGCCTCGTGGCCGACCGGATGCCCAAGCAGCGCCTGCTCCAGCTCACCAACCTCGGCATGGCGGTGCCCGCAGCGGTGCTCGGCATCCTCGCCGTGACCGGCGTCGCCGAGGTCTGGCACGTCTACGTCCTGGCCCTCGTGCTCGGCGCGGCCTCCGCGTTCGACGCCCCCGCCCGCCAGTCCTTCGTCTCCGAGCTGGTCGAGCCCGGCGACCTCACCAACGCCGTCGGCCTCAACTCCGCGAGCTTCAACGCCGCGCGCCTCGTCGGCCCCGGCCTCGCCGGGCTGCTCATCGCCGCCTTCGGCGGGGGAGCGGTCGCGACCGGTTGGGTGATCCTGTTCAACGCGGTGTCGTACGCCGCCCCGATCTGGTCGCTGCGCCACCTCGACGCCAGCCGGATCGACGCCGCGGCGCCCGCCGACCGCGGACCCGGCGCCATCCGGGAGGGTGTCGCCTACGTCCGGGCGCGACCCGACCTGCTCCTGGTCCTCAGCCTGGTGTTCTTCGCCGGGACGTTCGGCCTCAACTTCCAGATCACCTCCGCGCTGATGGCGACCGAGGTGTTCGACAAGGGGCCCGAGGAGTTCGGCGCGCTCGGCACCTTCCTGGCGGTCGGCTCGCTCACCGGTGCCCTGCTCGCCGCGCGACGTACCCAGGTCCGCCACCGCCTCGTGGTCGGCGCCGCGCTGGCGTTCGGCACGAGCGTCGTGCTGGCCGGCCTGATGCCGTCCTACCTCACGTTCGCGCTGCTCGCCCCGGTCACCGGCCTCACCGCGCTGACCTTCATCACCTCCGCCAACACCTACATGCAGCTGCACACCGACGCGGGCGTGCGTGGGCGGGTGATGGCGCTCTACCTGATGATCTTCATGGGCGGCACCCCGGTCGGCGCGCCGATCATCGGCTGGATCGGGGAGGAGTACGGCGCACGCTGGACCCTGCTCGGCGGTGGCCTGCTGACGATCGCCGGCGTGGCCGTCTCCGCGGTGGTCTACCTCCGCCTCGAGCGGGCACGCTGGGAGCGGGCGGCTAGAGTGGAGGACGCGCCCGTGGAGCGGGCCTCGGCGGCATTTTGACCCTGCCGGAGCGCCCGAGTAGCCTCAATCCTTGTGTCTGGCACGTCCAGACCCCTGCGCATGCTCTCAGCAGCGGCCGATCTCCGAGCCGCTCCCAGCAGGTGGCAACAGGCACGACGCAGCAACGCACGACACCCGAGCCCGGCACAGCGCCGAGCCGTGACGAGAAACAGAGAGAGGGAACCACCCGGTGCCCACCATCAACCAGCTGGTCCGCAAGGGCCGCCAGGACAAGGTGTCCAAGAACAAGACGCCTGCCCTGAAGGGATCCCCGCAGCGCCGTGGCGTCTGCACCCGCGTCTACACGACCACCCCGAAGAAGCCGAACTCCGCCCTCCGCAAGGTCGCCCGCGTGCGCCTGAGCAGCGGCGTCGAGGTCACGGCCTACATCCCGGGCGTCGGTCACAACCTGCAGGAGCACTCGATCGTGCTCGTGCGCGGCGGCCGTGTGAAGGACCTTCCCGGTGTCCGCTACAAGATCATCCGCGGCTCGCTCGACACCCAGGGTGTCAAGAACCGCAAGCAGGCCCGCAGCCGCTACGGCGCGAAGAAGGAGAAGTAATGCCTCGCAAGGGTCCCGCTCCCAAGCGCCCCCTCGTCGTCGACCCGGTCTACGGCTCGCAGCTGGTCACCCAGCTCGTCAGCAAGGTCCTCCAGGACGGCAAGAAGGCTGTCGCGCAGCGCATCGTCTACACCGCTCTCGAGGGCTGCCGCGAGAAGACCGGCACCGACCCCGTCGTCACGCTCAAGCGCGCGATGGACAACGTCAAGCCGGCCATCGAGGTCAAGTCCCGCCGCGTCGGCGGCGCGACCTACCAGGTCCCCGTCGAGGTCAAGGCCAACCGCTCCACCACGCTGGCGCTGCGCTGGCTCGTGGGGTACGCCCAGGACCGTCGCGAGAAGACGATGTCCGAGCGCCTCATGAACGAGATCCTCGACGCGAGCAACGGCCTCGGCGCCGCTGTGAAGAAGCGCGAGGACACCCACAAGATGGCCGAGTCCAACAAGGCCTTCGCCCACTACCGCTGGTGACGTTGAGAGGCCGTACGCCCCGCACCCGCGGCCGTACGGCCTCTCACCCCACAACCCCACTACTTCCGAGGGACTGAGACACAACAGTGGCTGTCGACATCACCACCGACCTCAACAAGGTCCGCAACATCGGCATCATGGCGCACATCGACGCCGGCAAGACCACCACCACCGAGCGCATCCTCTTCTACACCGGCATCACCTACAAGATCGGTGAGGTCCACGAGGGTGGCGCCACGATGGACTGGATGGAGCAGGAGCAGGAGCGCGGCATCACCATCACGTCCGCCGCGACGACCTGCTGGTGGAAGGACCACCAGATCAACATCATCGACACCCCGGGCCACGTGGACTTCACCGCCGAGGTGGAGCGCTCGCTGCGCGTCCTCGACGGCGCCGTGGCGGTGTTCGACGGTGTTGCCGGTGTCGAGCCGCAGACCATGACGGTGTGGCGCCAGGCCAACAAGTACTCCGTCCCCCGCATGTGCTTCGTCAACAAGCTCGACCGCACCGGTGCGGACTTCTTCCGCTGCGTCGACATGATGGTCGAGCGCCTCAACTCCACCCCCCTTGTGCTCCAGCTCCCCATCGGTGCCGAGTCCGACTTCCTCGGTGTCGTCGACCTGGTCGGCATGCGTGCCCTCACGTGGCGCGGCGAAACCAAGATGGGTGAGGACTACGACGTCGAGGAGATCCCCGCCGATCTCGCCGACCAGGCCGCCGAGTACCGCGAGAAGTTCATCGAGACGCTCGCCGAGGCCGACGACGACATCATGGAGAAGTACCTCGAGGAGGGTGACGAGAACTTCACCGTCGATGAGCTCGAGGCCGCGATCCGTCGCGCCACCCTGGCCGACAAGCTCAACCCGGTCCTCTGTGGCACCGCGTTCAAGAACAAGGGCGTGCAGCCCCTGCTCGACGCGGTCGTCAAGTACCTCCCGTCGCCGCTCGACATCGACGCGATCATCGGCCACTCGCCGCGCGACGAGGAGGAGCAGATCTCCCGCAAGCCGTCCGACGACGAGCCGTTCTCCGGCCTCGCCTACAAGATCGCGAGCGACCCGCACCTCGGCAAGCTGATCTACGTCCGCGTCTACTCGGGCAAGCTCGAGGCCGGCTCCACCGTGGTCAACTCGGTGAACGGCCGCAAGGAGCGGATCGGCAAGGTCTACCAGATGCACGCCAACAAGCGTGAGGAGATCGCGTCGGTCGGTGCCGGTCAGATCGTGGCCGTCATGGGTCTCAAGGACACCAAGACCGGTCACACCCTGAGCGACCCCAACAACCAGGTCGTCCTCGAGTCGATGACGTTCCCGGCCCCGGTGATCGAGGTCGCGATCGAGCCCAAGACCAAGGGTGACCAGGAGAAGCTCGGCACCGCGATCCAGCGTCTCTCCGACGAGGACCCGACCTTCACGGTCAAGGCCGACGAAGAGACGGGCCAGACGATCATCGCCGGCATGGGCGAGCTCCACCTGGAGATCCTCGTCGACCGCATGAAGCGCGAGTTCCGCGTGGAGGCGACCGTCGGCAAGCCGCAGGTGGCCTACCGCGAGACGATCCGCAACACGGTCGAGAAGCACTCCTACACCCACAAGAAGCAGACGGGTGGCTCGGGCCAGTTCGCCAAGGTGGTCATCAGCCTCGGCCCCAACACCGACCCGGAGACCGGCGCCGGCGCCGGCTACGAGTTCGTCAACAACGTCACCGGTGGTCGCGTGCCGAAGGAGTACATCCCCTCGGTCGACCAGGGTGGCCAGGAGGCCATGGAGTTCGGCGTGCTCGCCGGCTACCCGATGGTCGACGTGAAGTTCTCGCTCGAGGACGGCGCCTACCACGACGTCGACTCGTCCGAGCTCGCGTTCAAGATCGCCGGCAACCAGGCCTTCAAGGAGGCCGCGCGCAAGGCCCGCCCGGTCCTGCTCGAGCCGATGTTCGCCGTCGAGGTCACGACCCCCGAGAGCTTCCTCGGCACGGTCATCGGCGACATCAACTCGCGTCGCGGCCAGATCCAGGCGCAGGAGGAGCGGCACGGCGACATGGTCGTGAGCGCCCTCGTGCCCCTGTCGGAGATGTTCGGGTACGTTGGCGACCTGAGGTCCAAGACCTCCGGCCAGGCGTCGTACTCGATGGAGTTCGACTCGTACGCCGAGGTTCCCACGAACATCGCCGACGAGATCGTGAAGAAGGTCCGCGGCGAGTGATCGTCGCCGGATCCTCGGCACCCCAGCTGTACCCACACCCACGAGTCACGTAACAACAATCAGGAGGAGCCCCAGTGGCTAAGGCGAAGTTCGAGCGGACCAAGCCGCACGTCAACATCGGCACCATCGGTCACATCGACCACGGCAAGACGACGCTGACCGCGGCCATCACCAAGGTGCTGCACGACAAGCACCCGGACCTCAACGAGGCTTCGGCGTTCGACCAGATCGACAAGGCTCCCGAGGAGCGTCAGCGCGGTATCACGATCTCGATCGCGCACGTCGAGTACCAGACCGAGTCGCGTCACTACGCGCACGTCGACTGCCCCGGTCACGCCGACTACATCAAGAACATGATCACCGGCGCGGCGCAGATGGACGGCGCGATCCTCGTGGTCGCCGCCACCGACGGCCCCATGCCGCAGACCCGCGAGCACGTGCTGCTCGCGCGCCAGGTCGGCGTCCCCGCCCTGGTCGTCGCGCTCAACAAGTGCGACATGGTCGACGACGAGGAGCTCATCGAGCTCGTCGAGATGGAGGTGCGCGAGCTCCTCTCCGAGTACGAGTTCCCGGGCGACGACATCCCCGTCGTGCGCGTGGCGGCCTTCCCGGCCCTCAACGGCGACGCCAAGTGGGGCGAGTCGATCGTCGAGCTCATGCAGGCCGTGGACGACTACATCCCGACCCCCGAGCGTGAGACCGACAAGCCCTTCCTCATGCCCGTCGAGGACGTCTTCACGATCACCGGTCGTGGCACCGTCATCACCGGTCGCATCGAGCGCGGCATCGTCAAGGTCAACGAGGAGGTCGAGATCATCGGCATCCGCGAGGGCTCGCAGAAGAGCACCGTCACCGGTGTCGAGATGTTCCGCAAGCTCCTCGACGAGGGCCAGGCGGGCGAGAACGTCGGTCTGCTCCTCCGTGGCACGAAGCGCGAGGACGTGGAGCGCGGCATGGTCGTGATCAAGCCGGGCACGACCACCCCGCACACCAACTTCGAGGCCTCGGTCTACATCCTCTCGAAGGACGAGGGCGGCCGTCACACGCCGTTCTTCAACAACTACCGCCCGCAGTTCTACTTCCGTACGACTGACGTGACCGGTGTTGTGACCCTTCCCGAGGGCACCGAGATGGTCATGCCGGGTGACAACACCGAGATGTCGGTCGAGCTCATCCAGCCCATCGCGATGGACGAGGGCCTGCGCTTCGCCATCCGCGAGGGTGGCCGCACGGTCGGCGCCGGCCGCGTCGTCAAGATCACCAAGTGATCACCGCCGGTCACTGACCGGCACCTGCACCACCCGAGACCCCGTCTCCCGTCAGGGAGGCGGGGTCTCGTGCGTCCGGCGGTGCCGGGCAGGATGGTGCCATGGGATTCACCAGGGCAGAGCTGGAGTCGTTCCGCGACGTGGAGGTCCCCGACCTGCTACCGGCCGACGGCCAGCCGCTCCGGCTGCTCTTCGTCGGGATCAACCCGGGGCTGTGGACCGCGGCGACGCAGACCCACTTCGCCCGTCCGGGCAACCGCTTCTACCCCGCGCTGCTGCGGGCGGGCGTCCTGACGCACGCGGTCGACCCGTCCGCGGGGATGACCGACGCCGATCGCGCCGAGTTCCGCAACCTCGGGATCGGCATCACCAACCTCGCCCCGCGGGCGACCGCCCGGGCCGACGAGCTCACCGCCGAGGAGCTCCGCCAGGGCGGCGCGCGGTTGCGTGCGCTCGTGGAGGAGCGCCGCCCGGTGGTCGTCGCGATCGCCGGCATCACCGCCTACCGCACGGCCTTCGGGGACCGGAAGGCGCGCACCGGGGAGCAGCCCGAGGGGTGGGGGCCGTCGCGGCTCTTCGTCGTGCCGAACCCGTCCGGGCTCAACGCGCACGACACCGTCGACACCCTCGCGACGGCGTACGCCGAGGCCGCGGTCGCCGCCGGGGTGCTCCCGCGCGGGGCCGGTCAACCCATGTCCACGCCCTCGAAGTCCTCGGGCGTGTAGTCGCGCTTCTCCACCAGCACCATCCAGTTGCCGGAGTTGTCGCGCATCAGCGCCTCGACGCCGTACGGCCGCTCCTCCGGCTCCTGCAGGAACTCGACGCCCTTGGCCTTGAGCTCCTCGTAGGTCGCGCGGCAGTCGTCGACGTCCATCCCGATCCCCGGGAGCCCACCCTCGTCCTGGGCGCGCCTCATCGCGTCGATGAGGTAGTCGGGGAGCGGGCCGCTCGGCGTGGTCAGGTGCACGTGGACCTCGGGCTGCTTCGGGTGGTAGATCGTGCACCACCGGAAGTCCGGCCCGAGCTGGAGGTCGTCCCCGGTCTCGAAGCCGAGGACGTCGGTGTAGAAGGCGAGGGACTCGTTGATGTCCTTCACCCACAGGGACAGCAGGGAGATGTTGGTGATCATGGGACGAGCCTAGGAAGCGCCGGCCCCGCCGTGCTTCTCCTGCGTTGCGGTGTGCGCGCCGTCCGTCTCGACCAGCCCCGCCATGAACACGAAGCACCCGGGGATGCGCGGGTTGCCCGCCGCGGCGTACCTGCGCTGGAAGTCGCTCGGGGTCTCGCCCACGATCTCGCGGAACCGCGAGCTGAACGACCCCAGGCTGCTGTAGCCGACCGCGTGGCACACCTCGGTCACCGTGAGGTTCGCCGCCCGCAGCAGGTCCTGCGCCCGCTCGACCCGACGCTGCGCGAGGTACGCCGCCGGCGTGGTGCGGTAGGTCGTGGCGAAGGACCGGACGAAGTGGTACCTGCTCATCCGGGCGAGCCGTGCCAGGTGGTCGAGGTCGAAGGGCTCGGCGAAGTGGCGGTCGAGGTGGTCGCGGGCGCGGCGCAGGTGCACCAGCACGTCCCCGGGCACCCGCCGCGGCCCGTCGGCGGGGCTCATCCGAGCAGCGCCTCCACCGCTCCGCGGAACGCCGAGGTGTGCGCGTCGACGTCGGTCTGCCCGTGGAAGGGCGAGAACAGGGACATGTTGTGGAACGGCGCGAGCAGCACCCCGCGGTTGACGGACCACAGGTGGAAGAACGCGTCGAGCTCTTCGTCGACGGCCGCGGCCGCCTCGGCGCCCGTGCGCGGGGGAGGGCAGAACCAGTACTCCGCACGGCACCCGAGACGCTGGACGTGCCACGGCAGGTCGTGGGCGTCGATGACGTCCTGGATCCCGTCGGTGAACGACGCGGCGAGCGGGACCGCGACGTCGAAGTCCTCCTGCCGCAGGGCCGTGGACAGCGTGGCCCGGACGGCGGCCATGGCCAGGGCGGAGCCGGACAGCGTTCCGCCGACCCCGGCGACGTCGATGTCGTGGCCCAGCATCGGTCCCTCGAGGCGGGCGGCGACCTCGTCGCTCATGCCGTAGGCAGCGACGGGGATCCCGCCGCCGATGGGCTTGCCGATCACCACCATGTCGGGCTCCAGGTCCCAGGCGGCCGTGGCCCCGCCCGGTCCGGCGCAGATGGTGTGCGTCTCGTCGTTGACCAGCAGCACCCCGTGGCGCCGGGTGACCTCGCGGACGCCGGCGAGGTAGCCCTCGTCGGGCAGGACGATGCCGATGTTGGTGAGTGCCGGCTCCATCAGCAGGCACGCCACGTCACCCTCGGCCAGGCGGGCTTCGAGCGCGTCGAGGTCGTTGAACGGGACGACCGCGGTGGTGAGCGCTACGTCGACCTGCGGACCGAGAGCGCCCGGCCGGGCGACCACCCGGTCGCCGGCGCGGCCGTGCTCGAGCACGCCGAGGGTCTCGTCCACGGTGCCGTGGTAGCACCAGTCCATGACGGCGATCCTCGGCCGGCCGGTGAGGTGCCGGGCGAACCTGAGCACGAAGCGGTTCGCGTCCGTGGCGGTCATGGCCATCTGCCAGCGTGGCAGGCCGAAGCGACGGCTGAGCTCGCCGGCGACCCACGCGGCGTCCGTCGACGGCAGCATCGTGGTGATGCCGCGCTCGGTGCGCTCGCGCACGGCGTCGGCGACGGCCGGCAGGCAGTGGCCCGTCATCGAGCCGGTGTCGCCGAGGCAGAGGTCGACGTAGTCCAGGCCGTCGACGTCGGTGAACCGCCCGCCTCCAGCCTGCTCGACGAAGAGGGGGAACGACCCGGGCCACCGCGTCATCCACGGCATGGGGACGCCGGCCAGCAGGTGGGCGCCCGCGTCGGCCGCCAGCCGCCTCGAGGTCGGGTGCAGGTCGACGAACCGCTGCTCCTCCTCGGCGTGGAGGGCGGCGAGGCGCCCCCGGTCGATGGTCGTCACAACGCGCTGCCGACGTACTTGGTCTCGAGGTACTCCTCGATCCCCTCGAAGCCGCCCTCGCGCCCGAACCCGGAGTGCTTGACCCCGCCGAAGGGGGCGGCGGGGTTCGACACGATGCCCGTGTTGAGCCCGACCATCCCGAACTCCAGCGCCTCGCTCACCCGGATCGCCCGCGCGTGACCCTGGGTGAAGACGTAGGCGACGAGGCCGTACTCCGTGTCGTTGGCCTTCGCGATCGCCTCCTCCTCGGTGTCGAAGGTCGTCACGGGCGCGACCGGACCGAAGATCTCCTCGCGGAACACCCGAGCGGTCGCGGGCACCTCGACGAGGACGGTCGGGGGGTAGAAGTGCCCGGGGCCGTCGGGCACCGAGCCGCCGACCAGCGCCCGCGCGCCGGCCGAGACGGCGTCCTCGACGAGCTCGTGCACGCCCGCCCGGGCCTTCTCGGTGATGAGCGGGCCGACGTCGACGCCGTCGCGGGTGCCGTCGCCGACCGTCAGGGAGCCCATGCGCTCGGCCAGCCGCTCGGCGAAGGGCTGCGCGAGCGAGGAGTGCACGAGGAAGCGGTTGGCCGAGGTGCAGGCCTCGCCGATGTTGCGCATCTTCGCGAGCATGGCGCCGTCGACGGCTGCGTCGAGGTCGGCGTCGTCGAAGACGACGAAGGGCGCGTTGCCGCCGAGCTCCATCGAGACCCGCAGCAGCTGGTCGGAGGCCTGCGCGACGAGCTTCTTGCCCACGGCGGTCGACCCGGTGAAGGTCAGCTTGCGCAGCCGGCTGTCGGTGATGAGCGGCTCGCACACGCCGCCGGAGTCGGTGGTGGTGATGACGTTGAGCACGCCCGGGGGCAGTCCGACCTCCTCGAGGAGCGAGGCCAGCGCCAGCATGGTGAGCGGGGTCTCGGCGGCCGGCTTGACGACCATCGTGCAGCCGGCGGCGATGGCCGGGCCGATCTTGCGGGTGCCCATCGCGAGCGGGAAGTTCCAGGGGGTGATCATCAGGGTCGGACCGACCGGCCCCTTCATGGTGATCAGCCGCGAGCCGCCCGCGGGCGCCTCGGCGTAGCGGCCGTGGACCCGCACCGCCTCCTCGGAGAACCAGCGGAAGAACTCGGCGCCGTAGGTCACCTCGCCCTTCGCCTCGGCGAGCGTCTTGCCCATCTCGAGGGTCATCAGGCGGGCGAAGTCGTCGGAACGCTCGACGAGGAGCTCGAAAGCGCTGCGCAGGATCTCGCCGCGCTCGCGGGGCTCGGTGGCCCGCCATCCCGCCTGGGCGTCGGCGGCAGCGCCGAGCGCCCGGAGGCCGTCGTCGGGCGTGGCGTCGGCGACCGTCGCGAGGACGCCGTCGTCCGCCGGGTTGCGGACCTCGAAGGTGCCGCCGCTGCTGGCACCGACCCACTCGCCGCCGATCAGCAGCCGGGTGGGCACGGTCTGGGTCTGCGTCAGGTCTGCCATCACTCCACCTTGCCATTCGCTGCCGCGTCGAACGCCGCCTCGAAGACGTCGAGGCCCTCGGCGAGCAGGTCGTCGCCGATCGCGAGCGGCGGCAGGAAGCGGAACACGTTGCCGAACGTGCCGCAGGTCAGCGTGACGAGACCCTCGGCGGAGCAGGCCCGGTGCACCGCGCCGGCGAGCGCCGCGTCGGGCGTACGACCGGGGCCGTCGCTGACGAGCTCGACGGCGAGCATGGCGCCGCGACCGCGGATGTCACCCACCCGGTCGGGGTGCCGCTCGGCGAGCGCGCGCAGCCGCGGCACGAACAGCGACTCGATCTGGCGTGCGCGCGCGGGAAGGTCCTCGGCCTCCATCGTCTCGATGGCGGCCAACGCCGACGCGCACGCGACGGGGTTGCCGCCGTAGGTGCCGCCGAGGCCGCCGACGTGCACGGAGTCCATCACCTCGGCGCGCCCGGTGACCGCTGCCAGCGGCAGGCCGCCGGCCATGCCCTTGGCGGTGGTCAGCAGGTCGGGCACGACGCCCTCGTGGTCGCAGGCGAACCAGTCGCCCGTGCGGGCGAAGCCGGTCTGGATCTCGTCGGCGATGAGGAGGATGCCCTGGTCGCGGCACCACTCCGCGACGCGCGGGAGCCAGCCCGGCGGCGGCACGATGAAGCCGCCCTCGCCCTGGATCGGCTCGATGAGGACGGCGGCGCAGTTGTCCTCCCCGACCTGGGCGTGCACCGTCGCGACGAAGGCGTCGAAGGACTCGTCGGCGCACGCCTCCGCACCGCCCGGCCAGCGGTAGGGGTAGGCCATGGGTGCCCGGTAGATCTCGCCGGCGAACGGCCCGAAGCCGTGCTTGTAGGGCATGTTCTTGGCGGTCAGCGCCATCGTGAGGTTCGTACGCCCGTGGTAGGCGTGGTCGAACACGACGATCGCGTCGCGGCCGGTGTGGTGCCGGGCGACCTTGACGGCGTTCTCCACCGCCTCGGCTCCCGAGTTGAAGAGCGCGGAGCGCTTCTCGTGGTTGCCCGGCGTGACCTCGGCGAGCTTCTCGCAGACCGCGACGTACTCCTCGTAGGGGGTCACCATGAAGCAGGTGTGGGTGAAGTCGGCGACCTGGCGCTGCACGGCCTCCACCACGCGGGGCGCGGCGTTGCCGACCGTGGTCACGGCGATGCCCGAGCCGAAGTCGATCAGCTGGTTGCCGTCGACGTCGCGCAGGATGCCGCCGGCCGCCTGCTCGACGTAGACCGGCAGCGTCGTGCCGACGCCCGCCGAGACGGTCGCGACCTTGCGGGCCTGCAGCTGCCTCGAGCGCGGCCCGGGGATCTCGGTGGCGAGGATGCGTTCCTGGCTCAGGCTCATGACTTCTCCTCCATGCCCCACGGGGATCCGAACCCCTCGGGCCTCGGTGCGGCGAGCAGGTCGAGGAACGGCTTCGGCGGCAGCGCCTCGGGGCCGAGCACGCCGGTGCCCGACCAGGTGCCGTCGGCCAGCAGCTCCAGCGCCACCACGGGGTTGATCGCGGTCTGCCAGACCACGCACTGCGCGCCGTAGTCGCGCATCGAGTCGGCGTTGTCGACCACGTGGTAGAGGTACGTCGAGCGCGGGGCGCCGTCCTTGCCGGTCCCTCTCACCCACAGCCCGGCGCAGGTCTTGCCCTCCATGCGGGGCCCGATCGTGGCGGGGTCGGGGAGGCAGGCCGCGACGACGTCGCGCGGGGACACCTGCACGCCCTTCACCGACACCGGCTCGGTCGAGTCGAGACCGAGGGTGTGCAGCGTGCGGAGGATGCCGATCATCTCCTCGCCGAGGCCGTACTTGAACGTCACCCGGTCGGCGTCGACCCAGCGCGGCATGAGGAGGACCTCCTCGTGCTCGACGTGCACGCACTCCACCGGGCCGATCCCCTCGGGGAAGTCGAAGACCTCGGGCTCCGAGAAGGGCGGCAGCGTGAAGAACCCCGACTCCAGGTCGCCGCCGCCCCTCCCGCGCTCCCACACGACGGGCGGGTTGAGGCACTCCTCGATGATCGTCCACATCGAGAAGCCCGGTGCGAAGACCTCGTTGCCGGCGTCGTCGCGGATGACCAGGTTGGCTCCGTCGCGGGTGCCGAGCTCGTCGATGTGGTCGAACAGCTCGTCCGCGGCGTACCGCGCGAACACGTCGGAGAGCCCCGGCTCCACGCCGATGCCGAGGAGCGCGAGCCGGCCGGCCGCATCCCACTCGCCGGCCATGGCGAACTGCTCGTCGCCGAGCTTGACCCCCACCTGCTCGTAGGGCGCGTCGGGGTGGCGTACGGACAGACTCATCGCCATGTCGAGGTAGTCGGCGCCGGCGGCGAGCGCACCCGTGAAGATCGGCATCACGAAGCGCGGGTCGACGGCGTTGAACACGTGGGTGGCACCCACCTCGCGCGCCAGCGCGGCGACCGCGTCGGCGTCCGACGCGTCGACCTGCGCGGCCCGGAAGCGCGTGTCGCCCGGCCGTCGCTCGGCCGCTGCCGCGACGGTCCGTTCGGCGCGGGAGAGGTCGTAGTCGGCCACGACCCAGCTGTCGAAGTAGTCGCGCTCCACCGCGATGCGGGCCGCGGCGTCGCCGACGCCACCCGCCCCGACCATGAGGACGTTCATCGGTCCAGGCACTGCTCAGATCACTCCTTGGTGCGTGAGGCCCGCGCGCTGCTCACGACCTGCGCGCCCACGACGAGCAGGACGGCGAGCACGAACATCGAGAAACCGATGACGTTGGCCTCGGCGGGGATGCCGCGACGGGACGCGACGTAGACGAACTTGGGGAACGTGCTCTCGTTGCCGGAGACGAAGTTGGTGATGATGAAGTCGTCGAAGGACAGCGAGAAGGCGAGCATCGCGGCGCCGAGGATGCCCGGCAGGATGAGCGGGAAGGTGACCTTCCAGAAGGTCTGCATCGGACTGGCGTAGAGGTCCTGGGCAGCCTCCTCGATCCGGGGGTCGAGGGACTGGATGCGGGCCTTGACGGTGACGACGACGAAGCTCAGGCAGAACATGATGTGGGCGAAGACGATCGTGCCGAAGCCCAGGCTGATCCCGACGTTCGAGAAGCCCTGGACGAAGATCGTCAGCAGCGCGGCCCCCATGACGATCTCGGGCGTCGCCATCGGCACGAAGATCAGCACGTTGCTGGCCGCCTTGCCGCGGAACCGGTAGCGCACCATCGCCAGGGCCATCAGGGTGCCCAGGACCGTCGCGATGACGGTCGAGATCGCGCCCACCTGCAGGGACACCACGAGGGACTCGCACGCCCCGGCGACGCCGCACGGGTCCTGCCAGTGCTCCCAGGTGAAGCCCTGCCACACGATGTTGGTCTTGCCGTGGTCGTTGAACGAGAACGCGAAGGTGTAGGCCACCGGCAGGAAGAGGTAGAGCAGCACCAGGATCGCGGAGATCATCGCGAAGTGGTTGGCCAGCCACAGCTGGGCGCGCTTCGCCGCGGAGGGGCGGTACGCCGTACCGGCGTCGGCGGTCGTCGCAGCCACGTCAGACCAGCTCCTCGGTGCCGAAGCGGCGGACGTAGAGGAAGACCATCGCCAGGATCGCCGCCATCAGCGTGAACGACAGCGCGGCCGCCACGGGGTAGCCGCCGGGGATGGCGAGGAACTGGTCGTTGATGACGTTGCCGACCATCTTGCCCCGCTGGGGACCCAGCAGCTCCATGTTGACGAAGTCGCCCGCCGCCGGGATGAAGGTCAGCAGCGTGCCGGCGAGGACGCCCGGCATCGACATCGGCAGCGTGACGGTGCGGAAGGTCGTGAACCCGTTGGCGTAGAGGTCCCCGCCGGCCTCGATGACCCGCGGGTCGGCCCGCTCGAGGGACGCGTAGATCGGGAGCACCATGAACGGCAGGAAGTTGTAGGTCAGTCCGGCCACGACCGCCACGGGCGTGTTGATGATCTGGCCGCCGGGCAGCAGGTGCAGGACGTCGAGCGAGCGCACCACCCAGCCCTCGTCGGCGAGGATCTGCGACCAGGCGAAGGTGCGGAGGATGAAGGAGGTGAAGAACGGCGCGACGACGCAGATCATCATCAGGTTGCGCCACCGGCCGGCCTTGAACGCCATCGCGTACGCCAGCGGGTAGGCCACCACGAAGGCGAGCAGCGTCGCCAGCCCGGCGTAGAGGAACGAGCGGGCGAAGTGGGGCGCGTAGTCGGTCAGCGCGCTGACGTAGTTCTGGAAGTTGAGGTCGCGGTAGTAGTAGCCGGGGAAGCCGGGATAGCGGCTCTGCAGGCTGACCGAGGCGAGCTGCACCAGCGGCAGGATGAAGAAGACGCCGAGCCACAGCACGCCGGGCAGGAGCAGGAGGTACGCCGTCCAGCTGCGCTTCTGCGTCTCCGGGGCGGGTGCCACCGGGTCGACGGCGGGGTCGCCGGCGACCTGGGCGAGCGCGCTCATGCGTCGGCCGGGACGCCGAAGGCGTGGCCCGGGTTCCAGGTCAGCCACACCTCGTCGCCGGGTCGCAGGTCCACCGGCTCCACGTCGAGGTTCTGCTCGTAGCAGCTCCACGTGGCACCGCTCGGCATGTCGACGAGGTAGCTGGTCGCGACGCCGAGGAACGACACGTCGCGCACGACGCCCTTCACGTCGTTGCCCACGTCGTCGGGCTGCTTGCGCGACACGGTGACCTTCTCGGGCCGTACCCCGAACAGCACCCGGCCCTCGTGCACCTGCGAGCGGGACTTCAGGATCTGCACCTTGGTGCCGAAGACGTCCGCGACGAGGTGGTCGCCGTCGACCGCCTCTATGGTGCCCTCGCCGGTGTTGGCCTGGCCGAGGAAGTTCGCGACGAAGCGCGTGCGCGGCAGGTCGTAGAGCGCCGCGGGGGCGCCCATCTGCTCGATCCGGCCCTTGTTCATCACCGCGACCGTGTCGGCCATGGTCATGGCCTCCTCCTGGTCGTGCGTGACGTGGATGAAGGTGAGGCCCACCTCGGTCTGGATGCGCTTGAGCTCGACCTGCATCTCGCGACGCAGCTTGAGGTCGAGGGCACCGAGCGGCTCGTCGAGGAGCAGCACCTCGGGGTGGTTCACCAGCGCCCGGGCCAGGGCCACCCGCTGCTGCTGCCCGCCGGAGAGCTGGGCGGGCTTGCGCCCGGCGAACTGGGTCATCTGCACCAGCTCGAGGGCGTCGGCGGCGCGCGACGCCGCGTCCTTGTCCTTGCGGCGCTTCGGGCCGAAGGCGACGTTGTCGCGGATCGTCAGGTGGGGGAAGAGGGCGTAGGACTGGAAGACGGTGTTGACCGGCCGCTCGTAGGGGCGCGAGCCGGTGAGGTCGGTCTCGCCGATCTTCACCCTCCCGGTGGTCGGCTGCTCGAGCCCGGCGACCATGCGCAGGGTCGTGGTCTTGCCGCAGCCCGACGGCCCGAGCAGGGCGAAGAAGGAGCCGCGCGGGACGGTCAGGTCGATGTCGTCGACGGCGGTGAAGTCGCCGAACGACTTGGTCACGCTCTCGAGCAGGAGGTCGCCCCGCGCCTCGCGGAATCCGGCCATGTCAGTTCCCCATCACCTTCGTGGACCAGAGGTCGGCGAACTCGATCTCCTCGTCGGCGTCCAGCGAGCGGAACCCCTGGATGTTGGACTCCGAGATGAAGTCGGCGGTCGGGAAGATCCACGGGCTCTCGGCGAGCTCGGGGTCGATCTTCTCCATCTCCGCCTGCGCGCCCTCGACCGGACAGACGTAGTTCACCCATGCGGCGACCTGGGCCGCGACGGCCGGGTCGTAGTAGTAGTCCATGAGCTTCTGGGCGTTGCTGCGGTGGGTCGAGGTGATCGGCACCATGAGGTTGTCCGACCACAGCGTGCCCCCCGACTCGGGGATGGTGAAGGTCCACGCCGGGTCCCCGGTGTCGAAGGACAGGACGAAGATGTCGCCGCTCCACGTGATGCCGGCGACCGCGTTGCCGCTGGTGAGGTCCTCCATGTAGGAGTTGCCCTTCACCTTGCGGATGTAGCCCTCCTCGATCTTCTGCTCGATGAAGTCGAGCGCGGCCTCGAACTCGGCCCTGCCGAAGTCGCTGTCGATGTCGACGCCCTGGGACTGCATCACCAGGCCGGCGGTGTCGCGGAACTCCGAGAGCACCACGATGCGCCCCTTGAGGTCGTCGGCCCACAGGTCGTCGAGCGACTTGAGCTCGCGCCCGACCTTGTCGCGGTTGTAGCCGATCCCGGCGAAGCCGCTCTGCCACGTGATGGAGTGCTGGCGTCCGGGGTCGAAGCTGACGTCCTTGAGCGGCTGGAGCAGGTTGCTCACCACGTTGGGCATCTGGATGAGCTCGAGCGGCTGGCAGAGCTGGTCGCGGATGACGCGGCCGGTCATCCAGTCGGTGAGGGTGAAGATGTCGCGGTCGATGCTCTGGCCCGCGCGCAGCTGTGGGGCGACCTTGGCGTAGTAGGAGTCGTTGTCGTCGACGTCCTCGCTGTAGGAGACCTCGATGCCCGTCTGCTGCATGAACGCATCGAGCGTCGGCGACTTCGTCTCCTTGCCGTTCATGTCGAGGTAGGCCGTCCAGTTCGCCCACTTGAGGATCTTCTCCGAGTCCGAGACGTCCTCGGGCAGGTCGAGGCTGGACAGGCCGCCGCTGCCGGCGGGCGGCTTCGGCGGGGCGCACGCGGACAGCGCCCCGGCAGCGAGGCCGGTGCCGAGGAGGGCGCGGCGGCTCATGCCGCCGGACGCCGCGCGCGTGATCGCCGCGGCCGGCTCCGACAGGGGGCGCCGTGATCGGCGCGGGATCGGTGTCATCAGTTCCAGGTCCTCCGCTCGGCCCGAGTCGCTTCGCTTGTCCGGTGGTCGGCTGTCGACGTCAGCTCTCGATGTTGGCCATGACGTGCTTGATCCGGGTGTAGTCCTCGAACCCGTACATCGACAGGTCCTTGCCGTAGCCCGACTTCTTGTAGCCGCCGTGCGGCATCTCGGCGACCAGCGGGATGTGGGTGTTGATCCACACGCAGCCGAAGTCCAGGGCCTTCGACATCCGCATGGCGCGGCCGAAGTCCCTGGTCCACACCGACGATGCCAGGCCGTAGTCGACGCCGTTGGCCCACCGGACCGCCTCGGCCTCGTCGGTGAAGCGCTGGACGGTGATCACCGGCCCGAAGATCTCGTTCTGGATGGCGGCGTCGTCCTGCCGCAGGCCCGACAGGACGGTCGGCTCGAGGTAGTAGCCGTCACCCAGGTCGGTGCGGCGGTTGCCGCCGGCCGACACGGTCGCGTGCGAGGGCAGGTCCTCGATGAACCCGCTGACGTGGGCGAGCTGCCGCTGGTTGTTGACCGGGCCGAACAGCGCGTCCTCGTCGTCCGGCAGCCCGACGGGGGAGGAGCTCCGCGCGTACTCGGAGAGCGCGGCGACGAAGTCGTCGTGGATGCCCGGCCCAGCGAGCACGCGGGTCGCCGCGGTGCAGTCCTGGCCGGCGTTGAAGTAGCCGGCGATCGCGATGCCCTCGACGGCGGCCTCGATGTCGGCGTCGTCGAACACCACGACCGGCGCCTTGCCGCCGAGCTCGAGGTGGACCCGCTTGACCTGCGGGGCCGCGCTCGCGGCGACCTCCGCGCCCGCGCGTACGGAGCCGGTGATCGCCACCAGTCCCGGCGTGCGGTGCTCCACGAGCAGGCGTCCGGTCTCGCGGTCGCCCGTGACGACGTTGAGCGTGCCGGCCGGCAGGAACTCCGAGGCGAGCTCCGCGAGCCGGAGGGTGCTCTCGGGGGTCGTGTCGCTGGGCTTGAGCACGACGGTGTTGCCGGCGGCGAGGGCCGGACCGATCTTCCACACCGCCATGAGGAGCGGGTAGTTCCACGGCGTCACCTGCCCGACCACGCCGATCGGCTCGCGCCGGATCCACGACGTGTGCCCGGCCATGTACTCGCCGGCCGCCTTGCCCTCGAGGACGCGTGCCGCGCCGGCGAAGAACCGGAGCTGGTCGACCATCGGCGGGATCTCCTCGCTCGCGGTCAGCGCCTTGATCTTGCCGGTGTTGCGCGACTCGAGGTCGATGAGCTCCTCGGCGTGCGACTCGATCGCGTCCGCGATCTTCAGCAGGGCCTGCTGGCGCTCGCCGGGGGTCGTGCTGCCCCACTCGCCGAACGCCCGGTCGGCTGCCTCGTACGCCGCGTCGACCTCCTCCGGGCCGCTCACCGGCGCGTGTGCGACGACCTGGCCCGTGGACGGGTCGACGACGTCGCTGGACGCGCCGGCGGCGCCGTCGACGTAGGTGCCGCCGATGAAGTTGCGCAGCGTGCGGGGGCTGGTCACGTGGGGGTCCTCCCGGTCGGGGGCGGTCGGGTGCGGTGAGGGGAGACTAGGACGGGTGGGGGAGCAATCTCCATACTTGCGCCCAAAGAATCTGCGGTAATCGCAGAATTAACGAGTCCGAAATGCGGATTCCGCGCCGGGTGACTTGATAAAGCCGCTCCTGAGGGCAACCATGTGCCCCATGACGGAGGGAACGGTGCGGCTGGACGCGACCGCCAAGCGCATCATCGAGCTGCTCCAGGAGGACGGCCGGATCTCGTACGCCGCGATCGCGAAGGCGGTCGGCCTGTCGGAGGCCGCCGCCCGGGCGCGCGTGCAGAAGCTGCTGGACTCGGACGTGATGCAGGTCGTCGCGGTGACGGACCCGACCCAGGTCGGGTTCACGCGCCAGGCGATGATCGGCGTGCGCACCGAGGGCGACCCGATGAAGGTGGGCGACCGGCTGGCGCTGGTGCGCGAGGTCGACTACGTCGTCACCACGGCCGGCAGCTTCGACCTCCTCGTCGAGGTCGTGTGCGAGGACGACCCGCACCTGCTCGACGTCATCCGACAGATCCGAGAGCTGGAGGGCGTGGTCTCCTCGGAGACCTTCGTCTACCTCAAGCTCAACAAGCAGCACTACAACTGGGGTACCCGATGAGCACCGACCCGTCCCTCGACCCGTCGTTCGACTACCAGGCGGCCGGCCGCGACCACCTGTGGCTGCACTTCACGCGCCACTCGACCTACGAGACCGGCGGCGAGATGCCGCTGATCGTCCGGGGCGAGGGCCACAAGATCTGGGACAGCCACGGGCGCGAGTACATCGACGGCCTCGCCGGGCTGTTCGTCGTCCAGGTCGGCCACGGCCGCGAGGAGCTGGCCGAGGCAGCCGCGAAGCAGGCGAAGGAGCTGGCCTTCTTCCCGCTGTGGTCCTTCGCGCACCCGCGGGCCGTCGAGCTCGCCGACCGGATCGCCGCGATGGCGCCGGGCGACCTCAACCGCGTCTTCTTCACCACGGGCGGCGGTGAGGCCGTCGAGTCCGCGTGGAAGCTGGCCAAGCAGTACTTCAAGCTGACCGGCAAGCCCAACAAGCACAAGGTGATCTCGCGCGCCGTCGCCTACCACGGCACCCCGCAGGGGGCGCTGTCGATCACCGGCATCCCGCCGCTGAAGGAGATGTTCGAGCCGCTGGTCCCGGGCGCGCACAAGGTGCCCAACACCAACTTCTACCGTCGCCCCGAGTTCGTCGGCGACGACGAGAAGGCGTTCGGCCGATGGGCCGCGGACCGGATCGCCGAAGCCATCGAGTTCGAGGGCCCCGACACCGTCGCCGCGGTCTTCCTCGAGCCCGTGCAGAACGCCGGCGGCTGCTTCCCGCCCCCGCCCGGCTACTTCGAGCGGGTCCGCGAGATCTGCGACCAGTACGACGTCCTGCTCGTCTCCGACGAGGTCATCTGCGCCTTCGGCCGGGTCGGCGAGATGTTCGGCGCGGCCGAGTTCGGCTACCAGCCCGACATCATCACGTGCGCCAAGGGCATGACGTCCGGCTACTCGCCGATCGGGGCGATGATCGCCAGCGACCGCCTGTTCGAGCCGTTCCGGGCCGGCACCACGGCGTACGCCCACGGCTACACGTTCGGCGGCCACCCCGTCTCCTCGGCGGTCGCGATGGCCAACCTGGACATCTTCGAGCGCGAGGGCCTCAACGCCCACGTGCAGCAGAACGCACCGGCGTTCCGCTCGACGCTGGAGAAGCTCCTCGACATCCCCATCGTCGGCGACGTCCGGGGCCACGGCTACTTCTACGGCATCGAGCTGGTCAAGGACCGCGAGACCAAGGAGACCTTCGACGACGCCGAGTCCGAGCGGCTGCTCCGCGGCTACCTGTCCGGCGCGTTGTGGGAGGCGGGCCTCTACTGCCGCGCCGACGACCGCGGCGACCCGGTCATCCAGCTCGCGCCGCCGCTCGTCATCGGCCAGGCCGAGTTCGACGACATCGAGCAGCGGCTGCGCTCGGTGCTGATCGGGGCCCTCGCGCACCTCTGAGGCACGCCCCCGCGATGTGCGTCCGCGCCGGGGGAGCGGGGAGGATGGTCCGGTGAACGACGCCGTACGCCCTGCCCGCCCGCACCACAAGCTCACCCCGGACGGGCGGCGCATGCGCGAGGTGCTCACGTACTCGCGCCGGGGGAGCCGGTTCACCCCGCGGCAGGCCGAGTCGTGGGCGGCCCACCAGGCCGACTGGGTCATCCCGGACGAGGCGGTCGACCAGCCGGGCTTCGACCTCACCGAGCGCTTCGGCCGCGAGGCGCCGCTGATCGTCGAGATCGGACCCGGCATCGGGGAGGCGACCGCCGTGCTCGCCGCGGCGCGCCCCGACCACAACGTCCTGGCGCTCGAGGTGTGGCGTCCCGGCGTCGCCGACTCGCTGTGGCGGGTGGCGGAGGCAGGCGCCGACAACGTGCGCTTCTGCTCCGTCGACGCCGTCTGGACGCTGGAGAACCTCATCGCGCCGGACAGCCTCGCCGAGATCTGGACCTTCTTCCCCGACCCGTGGCGCAAGACCAAGCACCGCAAGCGCCGGCTGGTGAACCCGGCCAACGCCGCCCTCGCCTCCTCGCGCCTGGTGCCCGGCGGGGCCTGGCGCCTGGCGACCGACTGGGCCGACTACGCCGACCAGATGCGCGAGGTGCTCGACGCCGAGCCCACGCTCGAGGGCGGTCAGGTCGAGCGCTGGGCCGAGCGTCCGGTGACCCGCTTCGAGCGCAAGGGCCGCGACGTCGGTCGCGACATCGCCGACTTCTGCTATCGCAGGACGTCCTGAGCGTCAGTCCAGCGCCAGCCCGGCGCGGCGCAGCACGTGCTCGAGCCGGAGCCGCTCGGCCTCGCGGTCGGTGCCCTCGGGCACCCCGGTCAGGGTGTCGGGCTCGCCGAGCGCACGCGCCGCGGCCACCAGCAGGTCCTCGTACGCCGCGGTCGCCCCGCGACGACGCGCCATGGTGGTGCCCGGCGCCGGCGCGAGCACCTCGCCCCGCAGCCGGCGCAACGAACGGGCCAGCTCCTCGATGGGCGGGCCCTCGGGCGCGGGCTCGACGGGGGAGACCCGGGTCCGGGCCCGCCGGTAGGCCCGGGCCATCTCGCCCGGGCACAGGAACACCGCCATCGCGACGCCCAGCATCAGCGTGCAGACGACGATCGCGACCAACCCGGCCATCCTCCGACGGTAGGCCGAGCCCGGTGCGCGCACAAGGCTGCACCCCTGTCCTCGGTGCGTGGGGTGGCCGGGCCAGCACGCCGTGGGCCGTCCGCGGGTGTGAGGCGCATGCCGTCCCGCCCGCGACCACTGCGATTTGGCGTGGGGGTGCCGGGTCTGTCAAGATGTTCCGGTTGCTCCGGCGGGTCGCCGGGGCGCGGCACACCTTGACTTCTGAATCGCGTCTCCTTGATCGAGCCAGTCGTCCGCGTGCGTCGCGCCGACATCGCACGTGGATCACAGCGTGATCGCACGGTGATCGGAGACCCGACCAGATCCGCCGACCGGCGGGTGCCACCCAGAGAAACACCGCTTCCCGTTGGGGTCGCGTCACGGCTAGACACCGCGACACGCCCGACCGCGGGGGTCGGAGGGTGGAGGAGAGACAGGCGGCGCTCGCCCACCGGGGGTTGAGAGCCGAAACCAGACCAGGCGTACGAGATCGAAGAGGACAGGGACCTATGGCGGGACAGAAGATCCGCATCAGGCTCAAGGCCTATGACCACGAGGTGATCGACACCTCGGCGCGGAAGATCGTGGACACCGTCACCCGCACGGGTGCGAAGGTCGCCGGCCCTGTGCCGCTGCCGACCGAGAAGAACGTGTACTGCGTCATCCGCTCGCCCCACAAGTACAAGGACTCCCGCGAGCACTTCGAGATGCGCACGCACAAGCGTCTGATCGACATCATCGACCCGACGCCGAAGACCGTCGACTCGCTGATGCGTCTCGACCTGCCTGCCGGTGTCGACATCGAGATCAAGCTCTGAGGCCTGACATGACGAACACTTTCGAGCGCAACGCCAAGGGCCTGCTGGGCACCAAGCTCGGCATGACCCAGCTCTGGGACGAGAACAACAAGGTCGTCCCCGTCACCGTGATCGCGGCCGCGACCAACGTCGTGACGCAGGTCCGCCAGCCCGAGGTGGACGGCTACAACGCCATCCAGGTCGGCTTCGGCGAGATCGAGGCACGCAAGGTGAACTCGCCCGAGGCGGGTCACTTCGCCAAGGCCGGCGTCACCCCCCGTCGCCACGTCGCGGAGATCCGCACCGCTGACGCCGCCAGCTACACCGTGGGCCAGGAGCTCACGGTCGAGACCTTCGCCGCCGGCGAGGAGATCGACGTGACCGGCACCAGCAAGGGCAAGGGCTTCGCCGGCACGATGAAGCGTCACGGCTTCGCCGGTGTGTCCGCCTCCCACGGTGCCCACCGCAACCACCGCAAGCCCGGCTCGATCGGCGCCTGCGCCACGCCGGGTCGCGTGTTCAAGGGCACCCGCATGTCGGGCCGCATGGGCAACGACACGGTCACCACCCAGAACCTGACGGTCCACGCCGTCGACGCCGAGAAGGGCCTCATCCTCGTGAAGGGCGCCGTCCCCGGCCCCAAGAACGGGCTCGTGGTCCTCCGCTCGGCCGCGAAGAAGCAGGAGGCCTGAGCATGGCTGTCAAGACCGTCAAGGTCGACCTCCCCGCCGAGATCTTCGACGTCGAGGTCAACATCCCCCTGATCCACCAGGTCGTCGTGGCCCAGCAGGCCGCTGCGCGTCAGGGCACGCACGCCACCAAGACCCGCGGCGAGGTCCGCGGCGGTGGCCGCAAGCCCTACAAGCAGAAGGGCACCGGTCGCGCCCGCCAGGGCTCGACCCGCGCGCCGCAGTTCGCCGGCGGTGGCACCGTCCACGGCCCGCAGCCGCGCAGCTACGACCAGCGCACCCCCAAGAAGATGAAGGCCGCCGCCCTGCGCGGTGCCCTCTCCGACAGGGCCCGCAACGACCGCGTCCACGTGGTCGACGGCCTGGTGTCGGGCGACAAGCCCTCCACCAAGGCCGCGCTCGCCGCGCTGACCTCGCTGACCGACCGCGTGGGCTACCTCGTGGTGCTCGAGCGCTCCGACGCGATCACCTGGCTCTCGCTGCGCAACGCGCCCGAGGTCCACATCGTCGCCGTCGACCAGCTCAACACCTACGACGTGCTCGCCGCTGACGACGTGGTCTTCACCAAGGGTGCCTACGACGTCTTCGTCGGTGGCGCCCCCGCCCCCGCCAAGGCCGAGAAGGTCGAGAAGGCGGAGACGCCCGCCGCGACCGAGGAGCAGGCCGAGGCCGAGCTCCCCGCCGGTGCCAAGGCGCCGCTCAAGAGCGGCAAGAACCCGAAGGGCTACGAGGTCCTCGGCCAGCAGGCCGGCACCTACCTCGTCGAGGGCGACGCCGGTTACGACGTCTCCGCGGGTGACTTCTGGTTCAAGTCCGTCGAGGACGCCGAGGCCGCCGGCCTGACCCGTGCCAAGGAGGACGACAAGTGAGCACCCTGCACAAGGACCACCGCGACATCCTGATCGCGCCGGTCGTGTCGGAGAAGAGCTACGGCCTGCTCGACGCCAACAAGTACACCTTCATCGTCCACCCGGACGCCAACAAGACCGAGATCAAGATCGCGGTCGAGAAGGTCTTCGACGTCAAGGTCACCTCCGTCAACACGATCAACCGCCAGGGCAAGACGCGTCGCACCCGCTACGGCATGGGCAAGCGTCCCAACACCAAGCGAGCGATCGTCAGCCTCGCCGAGGGCCACCGCATCGACATCTTCGGAGGTCCGGTCTCCTGACCGGGCTCCTGAATAGGAACTGACATGGCTATCCGCAAGTACAAGCCGACCACCCCGGGCCGTCGTGGCTCCTCGGTGGCCGACTTCGTCGAGATCACCCGGTCCACGCCGGAGAAGTCGCTGACGCGCCCGCTGCCGAAGAACGGTGGCCGCAACAACCAGGGCCGCATCACCACCCGGCACAAGGGTGGCGGTCACAAGCGTGCCTACCGCATCATCGACTTCCGTCGCTACGACAAGGACGGCGTGCCGGCCAAGGTCGCTCACATCGAGTACGACCCCAACCGCACCGCTCGCATCGCGCTGCTGCACTACGCCGACGGCGAGAAGCGCTACATCGTCGCGCCCCGCGGCCTCGAGCAGGGCACCATGGTGGAGTCGGGCCCCAACGCCGACATCAAGCCGGGCAACAACCTGCCGCTGCGCAACATCCCGGTGGGCTCGACCATCCACTGCGTGGAGCTGCGTCCCGGCGGCGGTGCGAAGATCGCCCGCTCCGCCGGCAACTCCGCCCAGCTGGTCGCCCGTGAGGGGAGCCGCGCCACGCTGCGCCTGCCCTCCGGCGAGATGCGCTTCGTCGACGTGCGCTGCCGCGCCACGATCGGTGAGGTCGGCAACGCCGAGCAGTCCAACATCAACTGGGGCAAGGCCGGCCGCATGCGGTGGAAGGGCGTCCGCCCGACCGTCCGCGGTGTCGTCATGAACCCCGTGGACCACCCGCACGGTGGTGGCGAGGGCAAGACCTCCGGTGGTCGCCACCCGGTCTCCCCGTGGGGCAAGCCCGAGGGCCGCACGCGCAAGCGCAAGGCCAGCGACCGCCAGATCATCCGTCGTCGCAAGTCCGGCAAGGGTAGGAAGTAACCGACATGCCTCGTAGCCTCAAGAAGGGCCCCTTCGTGGACGGCCACCTCCAGAAGAAGGTGGACGCCGAGAACGAGAAGGGCTCGCACAACGTCATCAAGACCTGGTCGCGCCGGTCGATGATCGTGCCCGACATGATCGGTCACACCATCGCCGTGCACGACGGTCGCAAGCACGTCCCGGTCTTCGTGACCGACTCGATGGTCGGCCACAAGCTCGGGGAGTTCGCCCCGACCCGCACCTACCGCGGGCACGTCAAGGAAGACCGGAAGGGACGCCGTCGATGAGCACCACCGAGCGCAGCCGCACCAGTGCGCGCCGCGAGTCGCTGCTCGGCGACCAGCCGGGCGCGTTCGCCAGCGCACGCTACGTGCGGATCACCCCGATGAAGGCCCGCCGTGTCGTCGACATGGTCCGTGGCCTCCAGGTCGACGAGGCCCTGACGCTGCTGCAGTTCGCGCCGCAGGCCGCCTCCGAGACCGTCTACAAGGTGCTGGAGAGCGCGATCGCCAACGCGGAGACGACCGAGGGCCTCAACCGGGCCGACCTCGTCCTCTCCGTCGCGATGGTCGACGAGGGCCCGACGATGAAGCGTTGGCGTCCGCGTGCCCAGGGCCGCGCGACCCGCATCAACAAGCGCACGAGCCACATCACCCTCGCGGTGCAGCCGGCCGACGCGCTGACCACGTCCGCCAAGGGCAAGAACGGAAAGGGTGCCTGATGGGCCAGAAGATCAACCCGAACGGCTTCCGCCTGGGCATCTCCACCGACCACAAGAGCCGTTGGTACGCCGACAAGCTCTACAAGTCGTACGTCGGTGAGGACGTCGCCATCCGCAAGCTGCTCTCCAAGGGCATGGAGCGGGCCGGCATCGCCAAGGTCGAGATCGAGCGCACCCGTGACCGCGTCCGGGTGGACATCCACACCGCGCGTCCCGGCATCGTCATCGGTCGCCGCGGCGCCGAGGCCGACCGCATCCGCGGCGAGCTCGAGAAGCTCACCGGCAAGCAGGTGCAGCTCAACATCCTCGAGGTCAAGAACCCCGAGATCGACGCGCAGCTGGTCGCCCAGGGCGTCGCCGAGCAGCTCTCCGGCCGTGTGCAGTTCCGCCGCGCCATGCGCAAGGCGATGCAGACCTCGATGCGCTCGGGTGCCAAGGGCATCCGGATCCAGTGCTCGGGTCGTCTCAACGGTGCCGAGATGTCGCGCACGGAGTTCTACCGCGAGGGCCGCGTGCCCCTGCACACCCTCCGCGCGGACATCGACTACGGCTTCTACGAGGCCCGCACCACCTTCGGCCGCATCGGCGTGAAGGTGTGGATCTACAAGGGCGAGGTCGCCGGCACGCGTGCCGAGCGCCAGGCCCAGCAGGCCGCCCGCGCCGGTGCCCCCGGCCGTGGTGGTCGTCCCAACACCCGTGGCGGCGACCGTCCGAGCCGTGGCTCGCGCGGCGACCGCGCTCCTCGCACCGAGGCCACCGCTGAGACCTCAGCGGCCCCGGCTGCCGAGGCTGCACCGAGCACCGGACAGGAGGCCTGACCTCATGTTGATGCCCCGTCGCGTCAAGCACCGCAAGCAGCACCATCCCAAGCGTCGTGGCGTCGCCAAGGGCGGCACCTCGCTGGCCTTCGGTGACTTCGGCATCCAGGCGGTCGAGGGTCACTACGTGACCAACCGACAGATCGAGTCGGCCCGTATCGCCATGACCCGTCACATCAAGCGTGGCGGCAAGGTCTGGATCAACATCTACCCGGACCGCCCGCTGACCAAGAAGCCGGCCGAGACCCGCATGGGCTCCGGCAAGGGCTCCCCCGAGTGGTGGGTGGCCAACGTCAAGCCCGGCCGCGTCATGTTCGAACTCTCCGGCGTCGACGAGACGGTTGCCCGCGAGGCCATGCGCCGCGCGATGCACAAGCTCCCGATGAAGTGCCGGTTCATCTCCCGTGAGGCCGGTGAATTCTGATGGCAACCAAGCTGAACGCCCACGAGCTCGACGAGCTCGACGCCACCGAGCTGGAGGCGAAGCTGCGCGAGGCCAAGGAGGAGCTGTTCAACCTCCGTTTCCAGGCGGCCACCGGCCAGCTGGAGAGCCACGGCCGGCTCCGCACGGTCAAGAAGGACATCGCCCGCATCTACACCGTGGTCCGTGAGCGCGAGCTCGGGATCCGCACGGCGCCGGGCACCAACGAAGAGGCGAAGGCATGAGCGACAACACTGCTACCACGGCTGGCGAGCGCAACCAGCGCAAGACCCGCGAGGGCCTCGTCGTGAGCGACAAGATGGACAAGACCATCGTCGTCGCCGTCGAGGACCGCGTGAAGCACGCCCTCTACGGCAAGGTCCTGCGCAAGACGTCGCGCCTGAAGGCACACGACGAGACCAACCAGTGCGGCATCGGCGACCGGGTCCTCATCATGGAGACCCGCCCGCTCTCGGCCACCAAGCGCTGGCGCCTCGTCGAGGTGCTCGAGAAGGCCAAGTGACCTGAGGCCCTCGGGCCTCGCGCACCAGTTTCCACATATCAGTTCGGCCAGGCTCGCTCCCCGATGAGAGGGCGAGAACCAGCTCGACAACCAGGAGAAATCAATGATCCAGCAGGAGTCGCGACTCAAGGTCGCCGACAACACCGGTGCGAAGGAGATCCTCTGCATCCGTGTTCTCGGTGGCTCTGGGCGTCGCTACGCCGGCATCGGTGACGTCATCGTCGCCACCGTCAAGGACGCGATCCCCGGTGGCAACGTCAAGAAGGGCGACGTCGTCAAGGCCGTGGTCGTGCGCACCGTCAAGGAGCGTCGCCGCGCCGACGGTTCCTACATCCGCTTCGACGAGAACGCCGCCGTCATCCTCAAGAACGACGGCGAGCCCCGTGGCACGCGCATCTTCGGCCCGGTCGGCCGCGAGCTGCGCGAGAAGCGCTTCATGAAGATCATCTCGCTCGCCCCGGAGGTGCTGTGAGAGATGGGTAAGGACATGAACATCAAGAAGGGCGACACCGTCAAGGTGATCGCTGGCAAGGACAAGGGTGCCCAGGGCAAGGTCATCACGGTCCTCCGCGAGGAGGAGCGCGTGATCGTCGAGGGTGTCAACCTCGTCAAGCGCCACACCAAGTCCGTGCAGCAGACCAACACCACCGGCGGCATCATCACCCGCGAGGCGCCCATCCACGTCTCCAACGTGATGCTCGTCGAGGGCGACGGCGTCACGCGCGTCGGCTTCCGCCGCGACGAGGTCACCAAGCGCCGTCCCGACGGCTCGACCTACGAGGCCAGCCGCTCGGTCCGCGTGTCCCGCAAGACCGGCAAGGAGATCTGAGATGGCCGAGACCCAGACCACCGAGATCCCCCGCCTCAAGGCGCGCTACCGCGAGGAGATCGTCCCCGCCCTGCGCAACGAGTTCGAGATCGCCAACATCATGCAGGTGCCCGGCCTGACCAAGATCGTGGTCAACATGGGCGTCGGCGAGGCTGCTCGCGACTCCAAGCTGATCGAGGGCGCCATCCGCGACCTCACCGCGATCACCGGTCAGAAGCCGGCCGTGACCAAGGCCCGCAAGTCCATCGCGCAGTTCAAGCTGCGCGAGGGCATGCCGATCGGCGCGCACGTCACGCTGCGCGGCGACCGCATGTGGGAGTTCCTGGACCGCCTGCTGTCCCTGGCGCTGCCCCGCATCCGTGACTTCCGCGGCCTCTCGCCGAAGCAGTTCGACGGTCGCGGCAACTACACCTTCGGTCTCACCGAGCAGGTCATGTTCCACGAGATCAACCAGGACCGGATCGACCGGTCGCGCGGTATGGACATCACCGTCGTGACCACCGCCACCAACGACGACGAGGGGCGCGCGCTGCTCAAGCAGCTCGGCTTCCCGTTCAAGGAGAACTGACATGGCGAAGACTGCGCTCAAGGTCAAGGCCGCCCGCAAGCCGAAGTTCGCCGTCCGCGGCTACACCCGGTGCCAGCGCTGCGGTCGCCCCAAGGCCGTCTACCGCAAGTTCGGCCTGTGCCGCATCTGCCTGCGCGAGATGGCCCACCGCGGCGAGCTGCCCGGCGTCACCAAGTCCTCCTGGTAATCACCTCACACCCGTTGCAGGTCCCCAGGCCGTGAGCCTGAGGAAACCACGACGAGAAAGAACCACATCATGACGATGACTGACCCGATCGCAGACATGCTCACGCGTCTGCGCAACGCCAACCAGGCGTACCACGACGTGGTGTCGATGCCTTACAGCAAGATGAAGGCCGGCCTCGCGGAGATCCTCAAGCAGGAGGGCTACATCACCTCCTACGACGTCGCCGACAACGTCTCGGCCGAGGGCGAGCCCGCCGTCGGCAAGACGCTGACCGTGACGCTCAAGTACGGCCGCAACCGGGAGCGCTCGATCGCCGGCGTGCGCCGCATCAGCAAGCCCGGCCTGCGCGTCTACGCCAAGCACACCAACCTGCCCAAGGTCCTCGGTGGCCTCGGCGTCGCGATCATCTCGACGTCGCAGGGACTGCTGACCGACCGCCAGGCGAACCAGAAGGGCGTGGGCGGCGAAGTCCTCGCCTACGTCTGGTGACCCGGACCAACTGAGACCAGGAAGAGAGAGAAGCATGTCGCGCATTGGCAAGCTCCCCATCGCGGTCCCGTCCGGTGTCGACGTCGCGATCGACGACTCGCTGGTGACCGTCAAGGGCCCCAAGGGCACCCTGTCGCACACCATCGCCTCGCCGATCACGGTCGCCAAGGGCGAGGACGGCATCCTCGAGGTGCAGCGTCCCAACGACGAGCGCGAGAGCCGCTCGCTGCACGGCCTGACCCGCACCCTCATCAACAACATGGTGGTGGGCGTGACCGAGGGCTACGAGAAGAAGCTCGAGATCGTCGGCGTGGGCTACCGCGTCCTGCCGAAGGGCCCGACGCAGCTGGAGTTCCAGCTCGGCTACTCGCACCCGATCATCTTCGACGCCCCCGAGGGCATCACCTTCACGACCGAGGGCCCGACCAAGCTCGGCGTCGTCGGCATCGACAAGCAGCTCGTCGGTGAGGTTGCGGCCAAGATCCGCAAGCTCCGCAAGCCCGAGCCCTACAAGGGCAAGGGCGTGCGCTACGCCGGCGAGCACATCCGCCGCAAGGTCGGAAAGGCCGGTAAGTGACATGGCGATCTCGCTGAGCAACAACAAGCACACGGCGAACCGTGTCCGTGCCCGCCTGCGCCGCCAGGCGCGCGGTCGCAAGCGGATCCACGGCACGACCGAGCGTCCGCGCCTGGTCGTGACCCGTTCGGCCCGCCACATCACCGTGCAGGTCGTCGACGACCTCGCCGGCGCGACGCTGGCGTACGCCTCGTCGATGGAGGCCGACGTCCGCACCGCGGGTGGCGACAAGACCGCGCAGGCCAAGAAGGTCGGCGAGCTCGTCGCGTCGCGTGCCAAGGCCGCGGGCGTCGAGGGCGTCGTCTTCGACCGTGCCGGCAACAAGTACCACGGCCGCATCGCGGCCCTGGCCGACGCCGCCCGTGAGGGCGGCCTCCAGTTCTGATCGCCCACGCGAAGAATTCTGAAAGAGGAGAAAGTCTCATGAGCGGAGCCCAGCGCGGACAGCGCGGTGGCGAGCGCCAGGGCGGCGACCGTCGCGGAGGACGCGACAACGGTCGCGGCCAGGCTGACAAGACCGCCTACATCGAGCGCGTCGTGGCGATCAACCGTGTCGCCAAGGTCGTGAAGGGTGGTCGTCGCTTCAGCTTCACCGCCCTCGTGATCGTCGGCGACGGTGATGGTCTGGTCGGCGTCGGCTACGGCAAGGCGAAGGAAGTTCCCGCGGCGATCGCCAAGGGTGTCGAGGAGGCCAAGAAGCACTTCTTCAAGGTCCCCCGCATCCAGGGCACCATCCCGCACCCGGTGCAGGGTGAGAAGGCCGCGGGCGTCGTCCTGCTGCGTCCCGCCGCTCCCGGTACCGGCGTCATCGCCGGTGGCCCGGTGCGTGCGGTCCTCGAGTGCGCCGGCATCCACGACGTGCTGAGCAAGTCGCTCGGCTCGTCCAACCAGATCAACATCGTCCACGCGACCGTCGAGGCGCTGCGGATGCTCGAGGAGCCCGAGGCCGTGGCTGCTCGCCGTGGCATGCGCGTCGAGGACGTCACCCCGGCCGCCCTGCTCAAGGCGCGTGCCGAGGCTGCGGCGGAGGTGTCGGCCTGATGGCACAGCTCAAGGTCCAGCAGAAGCGCGGCACGGTCGGCCTCAAGGCCAACCAGCGCGAGACGCTTCGTTCCCTCGGTCTCAAGCGGATCGGCGACGTCGTCGTGAAGGAAGACCGCCCGGAGATCCGGGGCATGATCAACACCGTCCGTCACCTGGTGACGTTCGAGGAGGTGGAGTGACATGACGCTCAAGCTGCACCACTTGCGTCCCGCTCCGGGCGCCAAGACCGCCAAGACCCGCGTGGGTCGCGGTGAGGGCTCGAAGGGCAAGACCGCCGGTCGCGGTACCAAGGGCACCAAGGCGCGCTACCAGGTCCCGGCTGCCTTCGAGGGTGGCCAGATGCCGATCCACATGCGCCTGCCCAAGCTGAAGGGCTTCAAGAACCCCTTCCGCGTGGAGTTCCAGGTCGTCAACCTCGACCGCCTCGGCGAGCTGTTCCCCGAGGGCGGCTCCGTGACCGTCGCCGACCTCGTCGCGAAGGGCGCCGTCCGCAAGGGCCAGCCCGTCAAGGTGCTCGGCCAGGGCGACATCTCGGTCGCCGTCCAGGTGAGCGTCGACGCGTTCTCGACCTCCGCCAAGGAGAAGATCGAGGCCGCCGGCGGCACCGCGACCGTGGCCTGAGGCCGCGATCTCGCACATCCGGTGAAGGCCTGGCCGCACAGTGGGAACTGTCGGCCGGGCCTTTGTCGTTCTTCCCCTTGACTCCCGGGGATAAAGCGGGTCAGAACCCGACTGTTAGGCTTCCCCGGGCCCTCCGCCGCACGACGGTGAGGGTTTCTCGTCCGCCCGCCGATCATGGCCGGGCACCCATACGAAAGAGGAACCAGTGCTAGGCGCGTTCGCCAACGCTTTCCGGACTCCGGACCTGCGGCGCAAGCTGCTCTTCGTCCTGCTGATCATCACGATCTTCCGGCTCGGCTCGCAGGTGCCCACCCCCGGTGTGCACGTCGCCAACGTGCAGGCCTGCATCAGCCAGCTGGAGGAGGGCGGCCTCTACAGCCTGATCAACCTCTTCTCAGGTGGTGCGCTGCTCCAGCTCACCATCTTCGCGCTCGGGATCATGCCGTACATCACGGCCTCCATCATCCTGCAGCTGCTCGTCGTGGTCATCCCGCGGCTCGAGGCGCTGAAGAAGGAGGGCCAGGCCGGCCAGACGAAGATCACGCAGTACACCCGTTACCTGACGCTGGGCCTCGCGGTCCTCCAGGCCACGGGCATCGTCGCGCTCGCCCGCAACGGCGCGCTGCTGCAGGGCTGCACGCGCGACCTGCTGCACGACGACGGCACGAGCACCTTCCTCGTCATGGTGGTCACCATGACCGCGGGCACCGCGGTCATCATGTGGCTCGGTGAGCTCATCACCGACCGCGGCATCGGCAACGGCATGTCGATCCTGATCTTCACCCAGGTCGTCGCCACCTTCCCGGCGTCGCTGTGGAGCGTGCAGACCTCCAAGGGCTGGGTCGTCTTCAGCATCGTGATGGTCGTCGGCCTGATCCTGGTCGCCGCCGTCATCTTCATCGAGCAGGCGCAGCGCCGCATCCCGGTGCAGTACGCCCGTCGCATGGTGGGTCGCAAGATGTTCGGCGGGAACTCGACCTACATCCCGCTCAAGGTGAACCAGGCCGGCATCATCCCGGTCATCTTCGCCTCGTCGCTGCTCTACCTGCCGGCGATGGCGGTGCAGTTCAACCCGGAGAGCTCCAACCCGGTCCTGGACTTCATCGGCACCTACCTCGTGGGCGGCGACCACCCGCTGTACATGATCTCGTACTTCGCACTCATCATCTTCTTCACGTACTTCTACGTCTCGATCACCTTCAACCCTGTGGAGGTCGCGGACAACATGAAGAAGTACGGCGGCTTCATCCCCGGGATCCGGGCGGGCAAGCCGACCGAGGACTACCTGTCCTACGTCCTGTCCCGCATCACGTTCCCTGGAGCTCTCTACCTCGGTCTGATCTCGCTGGTCCCGCTCATCGCGTTCGCGATGATCCAGGCCAACCAGAACTTCCCGTTCGGCGGCACGTCGATCCTCATCATGGTGGGTGTCGCGCTCGACACGGTGAAGCAGATCGAGAGCCAGCTCCAGCAGCGCAACTACGAAGGATTCCTCCGCTAAATGAGACTCATCCTGATGGGCCCGCCGGGTGCGGGCAAGGGCACGCAGGCCCGCTTCGTGGCCGACCACTTCGGTGTCCCTGCGATCTCGACCGGCGACATCTTCCGGGCCAACGTCTCGCAGGGCACCCCGCTCGGTGTCGAGGCCAAGCGCTACATGGACGCCGGCGAGTACGTCCCCGACGAGGTCACCAACCGGATGGTCCGCGACCGCATCGACGAGCCCGACGCCGAGCCCGGCTTCCTGCTGGACGGCTACCCGCGCACGCTCGACCAGGTCGGCGAGCTCGACGGCATGATCAAGCACACCGGGCACGCGCTCGACGCTGCGGTCGTCCTCACCGTCGACCCCGAGGAGCTCGTCCAGCGACTGCTGCAGCGGGCGCAGACCGACGGCCGCGCCGATGACACCGAGGACGTCATCCGTCGCCGCCAGGAGGTCTACACAGAGCAGACCGCGCCCCTGATCGAGGTCTACCGCGAGCGGGGCATCCTCGTCGAGGTCGACGGCATGGGCGAGGTCGACGAGGTCACGACGAGGATCTTCGACGCCCTCGACGTGATCCCCGAGAGCTGAGTCGCGTGGGCCTGCGCGACCGCGGGATCGAGATCAAGAGCCGCGAGCAGATCGACCTGATGCGCGTCGCGGGACGACTCGTGGGGGAGACCCTCGAGCTGCTCCGCGCGGCCGTACGCCCCGGCGTGACCACGCTGGAGCTCGACACGCTCGCGGAGACCCACATCCGCGACCACGGCGGCGTCCCGTCGTTCAAGGGCTACAGCCAGCCCCCGTTCCCGGCCACCATCTGCGCGTCGGTCAACGACGAGGTGGTCCACGGCATCCCCGGTCCGCGCACCCTCGCCGAGGGTGACGTGATCTCCATCGACTGCGGCGCCATCGTCGCGGGCTGGCACGGCGACGCGGCCGTCACGGTCCCCGTCGGGGAGGTCGCGGCCGAGGTCACCGAGCTGCTCCGGGTGACCGAGGAGTCGCTGTGGCGCGGGATGGCCGCGGCACGGCTCGGCGGCCGGGTCACCGACATCAGCAACGCGATCGAGACCTACGTCCGGGCGCAGGGCCGCTACGGCATCCTCGAGGACTACACCGGTCACGGCATCGGCACCGAGATGCACATGGCCCCCAACGTGCCCAACTACGGCCGGCGCGGCCGCGGGCCATCGATCGTCGAGGGCCTGGCGCTGGCGGTCGAGCCGATGGTCACCCTCGGCAGCAAGCACACCGACCTGCTCGAGGACGAGTGGACCGTCGCCACCGTCGACGGCTCCGTCGCCGCACACTTCGAGCACACCTTCACCGTCACCCCGGAGGGCACCTGGGTGCTGACGGCGGTCGACGGCGGCGAGGCCCGCCTGGCCGGGCTCGGCATCCCATTCGGCGGACGCTGAGGGCCGAGGTGGGACCCACCCGCACGGTCGTGACAGACTGAGCCGGTTGGAGGGGAGTATTCCCCGGTAGTGGTGTCGTCAGTACGGCATCCGCGCGAGCGGAGCCCGGTGCCACTGGTTCGCAGCAGTCAGGCGGGCGGAAGAGACCTCCGGCGTCCGCGTGCTGCGCGGAAGCCGTACTCACTCTCACCACTAGGAGCTCAAGCGTGGACGTCCCCACCTGGGTCTGGATCGCCACCTTCGCGGTCACGATCGTGATCTTCACCTTCGACCTCGTCATCGTGGGCCGCCGGCCGCACGAGCCGAGCATGAAGGAGTGCGCGACCTACCTGTCGATCTACGTCGGCCTCGCCATCCTGTTCGGCGCCGGCGTGTGGCTCACGTGGGACCACCAGCACGGCCTGGAGTTCTTCTCCGGCTGGCTGGTCGAGTACTCCCTGTCGATCGACAACCTCTTCATCTTCATCATCATCATGGCCAAGTTCGCCGTGCCGAAGGAGCTGCAGCAGTACGCCCTGATGATCGGCATCGTCATGGCGCTGGTCATGCGGGCGATCTTCATCGGCGTCGGCGCTGCGGCGATCAACAACTTCAGCTGGGTCTTCTACCTGTTCGGACTGTTCCTCGTCTACACCGCCTTCAAGCTGGCCAAGGAGGGCGCCGAGGACGAGGACGACGAGTTCGAGGAGAACAAGCTCGTCGCGTTCGTCGAGAAGCGCTTCCCGGCGACCTCGGAGTGGCACGGCAAGAAGCTGCTGGTCAGCGGCGACGGCGCCAAGAAGATGATCACGCCGATGTTCATCGTGATCCTCACGCTCGGCACGACCGACCTGCTCTTCGCGCTCGACTCGATCCCCGCGATCTTCGGCATCACCAAGGAGCCCTACCTGGTGCTCACGGCCAACATCTTCGCGCTGATGGGCCTGCGCCAGCTCTACTTCCTCATCGGTGGCCTGCTCCAGCGCCTGATCTACCTGTCCTACGGACTGGCGTTCCTGCTGGCGTTCATCGGCGTCAAGCTGTTCTTCCACGCGCTGCACGAGAACGAGCTGCCGTTCATCAACGGCGGCGAGCACCTCGACTACGCCTGGCTGGAGATCCCGATCTGGCTCTCGCTGGTCGTCATCGTCGCCACGCTGGCCGTCACCGCCGCGCTCTCGCTGTACGTCTCGAGCCGCATGACGCCCGAGGAGCAGGACGCCGCCACCGGGCCGCGTCGCGACTGGGAGGACGACTGACCCTGACGGGTCCGAGGTCGCTCAGCTGACGCACTGCTTCGCGCTCGGGGAGCTGTCGCTGCCGCGGGTCATCACGACGTCGAGGCACACGGGCTCGTCGGTGCGCACGAGGAGACGGCCCCCCTCCTGGGTGCCGTACTCGTCGGTGTCGTCGCGGTGCCAGCGGAACGCGTCGCCCTCCTCGAGCTCGACGGGGGCGTTCCAGGTGAAGAGGACGCCGCGGGGCGTACGGCTGCCCGAGAGCGTCGGCGCCTCGGTCAGCCCCTCGGGCAGGCCGAGGTCCGGGGTCTGGGAGTCCGTCGGGACGACCACGCCGGGGTCCTCCTCGCGGTCGTTGCCCCCGAGGACGAGGAAGCCCACCAGCACCGCGACCACGGCGGCGCCGATGCCCGCCCAGACGAGCCCGGAGACGCCCTGCCTCTCGTCGTCCTCGTCGGGCGCGGCGACGGGGTCCTGGGCGGCGATGCGCCGGGGGCCGCTGGCGGAGATGACCGTCACCGGCTTCATCGCGGTGGCGTCCTCCGGCGCGTCGGGCACCTCGGGGGCGGCGACCGAGGCGTCGGGACGGTCGCCCTCCACCGCGACCGCGGTGCGCGGCCAGCCCGCGGCGGACTCGATGCGCTGGAGCGCCCGGGCGAGCTCGAGGGCGCTGGCGGGACGGTGCTCGGGCCGCTTGGCGAGGCACTGCTGCAGCAGGCGGTCGAGGGCCGGAGGCACGTCGGGGCGCTGGGTGGCCGGGGGAGCGGCGTGGAGGATGCGCGCGCTGAGGGCGCGCGTCGAGTTGTCGCCGGACGGGATCGCGAAGGGCGACCGGCCCACGAGCAGGTGCCAGATGGTGGCGCCGAGTGAGTAGACGTCGGAGGCCACCGACCCGTTGGAGCGACCGTCGAGCAGCTCCGGCGGCGACCACGGGTAGGAGATGCGGACGTCGTTGTCGCCGTCGACCTCCGAGACGTGGCCCGCGATGCCGAAGTCGGTGAGCGCCGGCTCGTGGTAGCTCGTGACGAGCACGTTGCTGGGCTTGATGTCGCGGTGCAGGATGCCCGAGCGGTGGGCGGTCTCGATCGCGCTGGCGAGCTTGATGCCGGTGGAGACCGCGTCGACCGGTGCCATGGGGTTGGAGCGCACGCGGACGCCGAGGTCCGGCGGCGGGCAGTAGCGCATCACCAGGAACGGGCGCCCGCCCTCGGCGGTGACCCCGGCCGTGATCACCGAGACGATGTAGGGGTGGTCGGCGAGCCGGGCCATCGCGTTGGCCTCGGCGGTGAAGAGGTACTTCTCGCGGTCGGTCAGCGGCACGTCGGGTCGTACGACCTTGACCGCGACCCGCTGGCGGGGCCACTGCTGCTCGTAGAGGAAGACGTCGGCGAAGCCTCCGCTGCCCAGGTGCTCGACGAACGTGAACCCGGGGATGACAGGTGCGCTCACCGGGAGACCGCCCCCGTCTCGAAGCGGACGGCGTAGACGTGGGCCATGTCGAGGACCGTGCCCGGCTCGAGGACGTAGGCGTCACCGGGGCGCATCCGCTCGGCGTCACGTCCCGGGGCCGCGATCGTCGTGCCGCCGCGGCTGTCGAGGTCGCGGGCCACCACGTCCCAGCCGTCCAGCTCGATCTGGAGGTGGCGGCGGGAGACGAACGAGTGGTCGGCGGGCAGGTGCACCAGGTGCGGCCAGTCGGTGCTGCCCTCGGCGGGCGCGGGCTTGCGCCCGAGGATGACGCCCCGGTCCAGCGGGACGACCTCGCCGGTCGGGAGCCGGAGCCCGCCGAGCGCCGGCCGGTCGACCCGGCGCGGCTCCTGCGGCGCGACCCGCTGGTGGCACACCCGGCACTGCGGGGCGATCGGCGGGGTGAGGTGGCCGAGCGGGCAGCTGACCGCCAGCACCGTCGGGGCCGTGCCCTGGGCCAGGTGCGCCGGACGCATCGTCGTGGACCCGTCGTGGTCCTCGGGCCCGCCGGCCGGGTCGGTGGGCGGGGTGTGCGGCGCGGACGCCGGGCGGATCGTGGTGTGGGTGCCCTGCTCGATGCGCTCGACCATCAGCGGGTCGGGCTCCGAGGTGTCGGGGAGGGGGGCGCCGGTGTCCTCGGCCGGACGACGCATGCGGGTGCGCGGGGGCGGGCCGTCGGGGCCCTTGGCCGCGAGGATCGAGGCGGGGATGCCGTCGATCAGGTCGCCGGCGGCCGGAGGCGCCGCGACCTCCTCGGCCCGGTGGGCGGGGGCGGTGCGCACCGACATCGGGGTGAGCTCGACCCGGTCGGAGGCGACCACGCCGCCGACGAGGCGGCGCGTGGTCGCGAGGCCGTCGGGGTCGGCGCCGCCGTCGAGGCTGAGCACCCGGGCCGGGCCGGCCAGGCGTACGTGGCCCGAGCCGCGGGAGAGGGTCGTGGAGGCGCCCGAGGTGAAGTCGACCAGGGCGAGCGCCGGCGGGTCGCCGTCGAAGGCCTTCTCCGCGATCGCCATCACGCGCTCGACGACCGTCGCGCCGGAGGGCGCGGTCATCGACAGGACGTCCCAGATCTCCTGGACGACCTGCTCGTCACCGGGGTCCGTCAGCAGCACCCAGTGCGCGCCGCTGCCGACGAGCACGCCGGTGCCACTGGCGTACCGCGCTTCCACGATCAACGTCGGCTCCCCTCGTACACGCCCACCCGACCATCATCACCCATCGCCCCAGTTCAGCGCACTCGGTCCCGACTTGTCGGAACCTCTGCTAAATACATACTCTCCTCGGGGTGACGGCGGCCGGCGCGTCATCCGTGGGGCCAAGGGGGAATTGGCGTGGCACGTGCGTCGTGGGCGCGCAGGCACCGGGCGGGCATCGCCTCCGGTGTCGCGCTGGCCGTTGCCACGGGAGCGATCGTGGCCTACGCCGTGTCCGCCGACGGCTACAAGAAGCACGAGGCCGACCTCAACGACGGCGGCGTGTGGGTCGTCAACGGCAAGAAGGGCTGGTCGGGTCGCCTCAACAAGCCGATCAACCAGCTCGACGGCGTCGTCCCCAACGTCGACGGCAAGGCCCGCCTCGACGTCGTGCAGGACGGCGCGGCCGTCGTCACGCTCAACGCCAACGCGGCGCGCGGGCAGGCGATCGAGACCACCCGCCTGGAGGCCCAGGACGGCGGGTCCGCCGCGATCCCCGTCGCCGGCGACGTCCGGATGGCCGGGGGGACGCTCGCCACGCTGGACGCCGAGACCGGCGAGGCGTGGGCCGTGCGCTTCGACGACCAGGTCGGCCAGCCCCTGATGTCGGTCGTGGACCGTCAGGCCAAGCCGCTGGTCACGACCGGTGAGGGCGCTGCGCTCGCGGTCGCCCAGGACGGCACCGTGGTCATCACCTCGACGGAGGAGGGCACCCTCACCACGCTGGAGCCCGGGGGCACCTCGTTCGGCAAGCCGCGCACCCGGGACCTCCCCGGCGACGCCGGCCAGGTCAGCGACGTGACGACCGTCGGGGACCAGGTCGTCACCCTCGACGCGGACGCAGGCGTGCTCAGCATCGTCGGCGGCCCCACCGTCTCCGTGCCCGCCGACAGCCGCCTGCAGCAGGCGGGGCCGGCCTACGACGCCGTGCTCGTCGGGGCGCCCGACGGGCTGCTGAGCATCGACCTGACCACCGGGGAGCAGACGGTCGTCTCCGACCAGAGCGGTGCGCCCGTGGAGCCGGTGCGGCTCGGCGCGTGCGTGTTCGGCGCCTGGTCCGGTGGCGTCGGCGCCGTGGCCGTCCAGTGCGGCTCCCAGGAGGTCAACGAGGACCCGCTCAAGGGCGACGCGACCAGCCTCGCCTTCCGCGTGAACCGCGGCGAGATCGTCCTCAACGACGCCGCCAGCGGCACGGTGTGGGACGTCGAGCAGGAGAACCCGGTCAAGATCGACAACTGGGAAGCCTTCACGTCGAAGAAGAAGAACGACGAGGACGAGAAGGAGAACGAGAACCAGAGCGAGGCCGACCGGCGCCCGCCGCAGGCCAAGCCCGACTCCTACGGCGTGCGCGCCGGCCGCACCACGGTGCTGCACCCCCTCGACAACGACTCCGCCCCCGAGGGGCGCCTGCTGAGCATCGTCGACGTCGACCAGCCCGCCGGCGGGGCGCGCGTCGAGATCAGCCCCGACGGGCAGACCCTGGTGCTCCAGATGCCGGAGGACGGCCGGGCCGCGACCTTCGACTACTTCATCGACGACGGTCGCACCGGCGTCACCGCGCACGCCGCGGTCGACGTGCAGATCCGCGGCGTGGACCAGAACGAGCCGCCCGACGTGCGGCAGGGCTACGAGAAGCCGACCTACAAGGTGCCGCACGGCGGGTCCCTCGCCGTACCCGTCCTCGCGGACTGGCGCGACGACGCCGACGGCGACACCCTCCTGCTCGACTCGGCGCAGGCCGTGGGCGGAGAGGAGAGCGGTGCACGGGCGCGGACCACGGCGGACGGCCGCATCCGTTTCAACGCGCCCACGGGTCCCTCCGACGGCCAGCAGCTCGTCCGGGTCGAGTACGCCGTGACGGACGGTGGCTCGGCGCCGGTCCGCAAGGCCATCAGCTTCCAGGTGCAGGCGCCGAAGGACCAGAGCTCCTTCGCCCCCCGTGCCGAGCCGGACGTCGTGCGCGGCGAGGTCGGCAAGCCGATCAAGATCCGGCCGCTGCTCAACGACCTGCCCGGCTCCGACCCCAACGACCCGGACGCCGAGCTCGCCCTCGGCGGCAAGGTCCCGCAGCAGCCCAACGTCGACGTCGTGGCCGACCTCGAGGCGGGGCAGATCACGGTCACCGCGCAGCGCGCGGGCACCTACTTCCTCAACTACGACGCCGCCTACGGCGACGCGACGATGGACTCCGGCACGATCCGCGTGGACGTGAAGGCGAAGCCGAAGCGCTCCGCCGAGCCCATCGCGATGCCCGACACGCTCACCATCTACGGCCAGGCCCCCGGGATCGTCGACGTCCTGGCCAACGACCTCGACCCGGCCGGCGGCCTGCTCGTGGTGCAGCGCGCGACGCCCCAGCGCCAGAACGAGCTCGACGTCGCCATCGTCGACGGCCGCTGGCTGCGGATCTCCTCCGTGCAGCCCGACATGGTCCCTGTCACCCAGACCGTCTCGTACACCATCAGCAACGGCACCAGCTCCAGCGTGCGCGGCGAGGTCGTGGTCACCCAGCGGCCCGCGCCCGAGGACAACACGCCGATCACGGTGTCCGACAAGGTCGTCGTCCGGGCCGGCACGTCGGTCTCGGTGCCCGTCCTGGACAACGACGTCTCGCCCTCGGGCGACCGGCTGACCCTGCTCAACGACCTCGTCGACAGCGAGACCCCGGGCCAGCTCGACGTGGTCGCACCGATCGACGTCACCGGCGACGTCGGCAGGGCGTACGTCTCCGGTCGCGTGGTCCGCTACGTCGCGCCGGACACCATCGAGGACCGCGACACCTACACGGTCACCTACGTCGCGCAGAACCTCGACGGCAAGCGTGCCAACGGCACGCTCAAGGTCACGATCGTGCCCGAGGACGACCCCAACGACCCGCCGGAACCGCCGACGCTCGAGAGCCGGGTCGTGTCCGGCGACCCGGTGAAGATCCGCGTCCCCGGCGTCGGTATCGACCGCAACGGCGACCCGGTCACCGTCACCGGCATCACCTCCGCGCCCAGGCTCGGGCGGATCACGGACGTCGGCGGCAACTTCCTGCAGTACCAGGCCTTCCCCAACACGGTCGGGACCGACGAGTTCACCTACTCCGTCGTCGACTCGCAGGGCGCGTTCGCCACCGGCACCGTCCGGGTCGCGGTGGTGCCACCCGGCCAGCCACAGCCGCCGCTGGCCGTCGAGGACCGCCTGACGGTCCAGCCCGGGCGCACCGCGACCTTCGACCCGCTGGCCAACGACTTCATCGCGTCCGGCGACTCGGTGAAGGTCCAGCTCGTCGACCCGCCGGAGGGTGCGAAGCTCGACGCCGAGACCAATCTCGTGACCGTGCCGGCGCCGGACACGCTCGAGGCGCCTCCGGTCGTGCTGGTCTACCGCGTGACCAACGGCCTCGACGAGTCGCGCTCGACGATGACCCTGACCACGGCCGCCGACTACAACAACCCGCCGGTCGTCTACGACGCCTTCGGCCGCGCCGACGACAGCGGGAGCGTCGTCGTCGACGTGCTCGACGGCGCGTACGACCCGGACGGTGACGTCGACGACCTCGAGGTGTCCGACGTGTCGGGCGACCCGAGCGCGCGGACCGTCGGCGGCACGCAGGTCCGGGTGGACCGGGGCGAGAACCCGAAGGTGCTCCCGTTCGAGGTCACGGACGGCGACGGCGCCGCGTCGGTCGCGTCGGTCTACATCCCGCCCACGGGCAACGGCCTGCCCTACGTCCTGCCCAACTCCCTCATCGAGGTCGACTCCGGCGACAGCGTGACCGGCAAGGTCAGCGACTACATCGCGGCGCCCGACGGCGCGCAGGTCCGCCTGGCGTCGGGACGCCGGTCGTACTCCGCGTCCCCCTCGAGCCTGCAGGTGGGCCCCGACGGCGACAACCGCTTCACGCTGACGACCCCCGCGGACTTCCGCGGCCCCGCGGCGCTGCTGGTCGAGGTGACCACCGCCAGTGACACCAGCGGCAACGAGGACGCCTCCACCGTGGCGGACGGCGTGACCGCCATCCTGTCCATCCCGGTCCAGGTCGGCGACGACGCGCCGACCCTCGAGTGCCCGTCGACGCCCGTGCCGATCTCGGCGGGCCAGCAGTACGACCTCGACATCGCGACCTTCTGCAAGGTCGTCACCATCGACCCCCGCGACGCCGCCGGGCTCGACTACACCGCCGAGTGGACGCAGTCCGTCGACGGCGTGACCGCCGGGGCGGCCGAGGGTTCGGTCGTGCCCGTCGCGGTGGCCGACTCCGCCACCGAAGGCGGCGAGGCCGTCCTCACCGTGCGAGCGGGCGACAGCAACACCGAGGAGGTGCGCTTCCGGCTCGCCCAGGCGCCCGCGCCGCGCCTGTCGCCGATCCGCGTCGAGACGATGGAGGCCGGGCAGAGCCGCACCTTCGACATCAGCTCCTACCTCGACTCGGGGGTCGCCGACCCCGACCCGACGATCGTCTCGGTCGAGAACACCGGCAACCCGACGGTCCGGGCGACCACGGAGGGCAGCCGGCTCACGCTGACCGCCGCCAAGGACGCCCGCGGCGTGGAGGCGTCCTTCCGCCTCGTCGTCAGCGACGTCGGGGGCTCCGACCCGCCGCCCTCGCGCACCGCCCAGGGGCGCATCCAGTTCCAGGTGATCGGCACGCCGAGCCAGCCCGGCGAGCCGAGGCCGTACCAGAACAACGCCGAGATCGGCACCATCAAGATGTCCTGGGCGCCCCCGGACGACGACGGCGGCGCGCCGATCCAGTACTACACGGTCCGCGAGGAGCGCAACGGCGCGACCCAGAAGTGCGACACCAACGAGTGCGTCTTCCGCAAGCTCGAGACCGGCGGCCGCTACAGCTTCCGGGTCAAGGCCACCAACCGCGTGGGCGACAGCGAGTGGAGCGCGATCTCGCGGTCCGCGCAGGCCGACACGGCACCCGGCCGCGTCCGTGACATCCGCATGGTCGGGCGCGGCAACGGGACGATCCAGGTCGCCTGGACCAAGCCGGCGACGCAGACGTCGCGCATCACCTCCTACACGATCTCCTGGGCCGGGGGACAGGCCGTCGTGCCCGGTGAGCAGACCTCCTACGAGGCGATCGGGCTCAACAACAACGAGCGGTACTTCTTCACGATCAAGGCGCAGAACCAGGTGGGCTACTCGCCGCCGCGCCAGTCCGCGGAGTTCCAGCCGCTCGGCACCCCTCCGGCGCCGGCGGCACCCACCGTCACCGACCTCGAGGCCGGCCCCAGCCAGACCAACCTGCGGATCTCCTGGCAGGAGGTGCTGCCCGAGGGCCCCGGCCCGACGGTCTACACCGTCAACTACTCCAACGGCGTGTCGTCCGGTGCCGTGCCCGGGTGCCAGAAGACCGCCTCGCTGACGTGCACCCACGCCAACGTGCCCTACGACGGGCTCACCTACACCTACACGGTCGTGGCGGCCAACCAGCCCGTGGGCGAGCCGGGCAACCGCTCGGCCGCGAGCGCCGGGACGTCCATCGAGGCCGTGGGCCGACCGGCGCAGTGGGGCGACTGGTCCGTGGCGCCGACCGGCGTCAGCCAGGAGCTCGAGCTCAGCTTCACGGTCCCGGACTCGCGGGGCAGCGCGAGCAACGTCGACATCATCGTCGGCGGATCGGTCGTGAGGTCGCTCAGCGCGAGGGGCCCCGTCACGGCGAAGGTCAACACCCAGAGCAACGAGACGCCCTACAACGTGGAGCTCAGGGTCTGCAACGAGAAGGCGCCCGCGGGCTGCACCGTCAGCGCCGCCAAGTCGGCGCAGAGCTACGGTCCGCTGGGCAACGCGCTGACCGAGATCCGTCCGGTGGTCAACGGCAAGGACGTCTACTGGGTGATCACCGGCACCGCCAACGGCTCCCCGGTCTCGGTGCGCTACGACGTCGACAACGACGGCGAGCAGCCGATCACCACCCAGCCCGGGGTCAACGGCCAGTTCAGCGTCCAGACCAAGACCTTCACGGCCTCGGGCTACAACCAGAACATCCGGCTCAGCGTCGCGATCTTCGACCCGTCGAAGCCCGGCCGCGGCCAGGCCTCGGGCGACAACACGACCAAGTCCGGCCTGCCGCCCGCCCCGACGGTCAGCATCGCCCGCGGTCAGGCCTGCGGCGACGGACCTAACACCACGAGGCCCTGCCGTTCCAACCTCGGACAGACGGCGTGCCTGGTCAACAGCTGCAGCACGATCCGGTTGGCGACCGAGGGCTTCCTGGAGAACTACAGCTGCTCGGTCGACGGTGCGGTGCTCAACCCCCAGAGCGGCAACCCGGGCTTCCAGACCTCCAACCACCCCGGTGGCGGCTTCGAGACCGCGTGGTACGCACCCGGCGGGACCGTCACGGTGACGTGCACGGACACCACGGGACTGCAGAAGAACAGCTCGACGATCAGCTGGGAAGTCAAGAACGAATGAGCCCCCGGACCAGCGCCACGACAGGAGAAGCATGACGATCAGCCACGAACAGGCCGAGTGGTTCAAGTCCACGTTCGACCAGCTCACCGACAACATGGAGAAGGCCGTCCTCGGCAAGCGCCATGTCGTGCGGCTCGCGCTGACCTGCCTGCTCTCCGAGGGACACATCCTGCTCGAGGACTTCCCGGGCACCGGCAAGACGATGCTGGCCCGCGCGCTAGCCAACACCGTGCAGGGCAGCCACGCGCGCATCCAGTTCACGCCCGACCTGCTGCCCTCCGACGTCACCGGCGTCACCGTCTACGACCAGCACAAGGGCACCTTCGAGTTCCACCCGGGCCCGATCTTCCACACGATCGTTCTCGCCGACGAGATCAACCGTGCCTCGCCCAAGACGCAGTCCGCACTCCTCGAGGTCATGGAGGAGGGCCGGGTCACCGTCGACGGCGTCGCGCACCCCGTCGGCAAGCCGTTCCTCGTGATCGCGACCCAGAACCCCATCGAGCAGGCCGGCACCTACCGGCTGCCCGAGGCCCAGCTCGACCGCTTCCTGATGAAGACCTCGGTCGGCTACCCCGACCGCCAGGCCACGGTCGAGCTGCTCAACAACGCCGCGGTCCGTGACCGCGCCGCGCTCGTCACGCCCGTCATCACCGCCGCCACGATCGCCCAGATGAGCGGGCTCGCCGACGAGGTCTACGTCGACCCGGCCGTGGTCGGCTACGTCGCCGAGCTCGCGGAGGAGTCCCGCCGCCAGCCGCACGTCAAGCTCGGCCTGTCCGCGCGCGGCTGCCTGGCGTTCGTGCGCGTCGCGAAGACGTGGGCCGCCGCCGACGGGCGCGACCACGTGGTGCCCGACGACATCAAGGACCTCGCCGAGCCGGTGCTGTCGCACCGCGTGCTGCTCGACGCCGAGGCCCAGTTCAGCGGCGTCGACGTGCAGACCGTGATCTCGCGCCTGCTCGACGCCGTCGCGCCGCCGACCGACCGCGTGGGGGCCTGAGCGTCCCATGCGGCAGCGGTTGAACGAGGCGCTCGAGGTCATCAAGCCGATCGGCTGGCTGATCCTCCTGCTGGGCCTGTGGACGTTGGTGGCCGCCACCTTCACGCAGTGGCGTGAGCTGGCCGTCCTCGCCACCGCGTGCCTGGCGCTGGTCGTCCTCGCGCTGCCGTTCCTCCTCGGTCGCACCTCCGTGTCGGTCGACCTCCGGCTGCAGCCCGAGCGGGTCGCGGCGGGGGAGTCGGTCGCCGCGGGGGTCCTGGTGGTCAACCGTGCGACCTCGCGACTGGTCCCGACGACCCTCGAGGTCCCCGTCGGCTCGGCCGTCCACCGCTACGGCATCAGCTCGCTGGCGCCCGGCGCCGTGCACGAGGAGTCGTTCACGATCCGCACGGAGCGGCGCGGCGTGATCGCCGTCGGCCCCGCGATGACGCGGCGGGGCGACCCGGTCGGGATCTTCTCGCGCGACGTCGTCTGGACGCCCGTGCGCGAGGTGCTCGTCCGTCCCCACCTGGTGCCGATGGAGTCGCTGGGCGCCGGCCTGCTGCGCGACCTCGAGGGTGTCTCCACCGACGCCGTCAGCCAGAGCGACCTGGCCTTCCACGCCCTGCGCGAGTACGTCCCCGGCGACGACCTGCGCCACATCCACTGGCGCTCGTCGGCTAAGGTGATGGCGTCCACGGGAGAGTCCGCGCTGCTGGTCCGGCAGTACCTCGACACGCGGCGCAGCCACGCCGCGATCGTCGTCGACGACCGGCTGGCGTCGTGGGCGGACCCGGAGGACTTCGAGACGGCGATGGCCGTCGCCGCGTCCATCGCCGTCCGCGCGGTGCTCGACGAGTTCGACGTGTCGTTCGTCTGCGGGTCCCACGCGTCCACGGGCTCCGACGGCCACCTCGCCCTCGACGCGGTCTGCCGCGCCGACTTCGGACAGCGCGGCCTCGTCGAGTCCGGTCGGCAGGCGAGCATGCTGGCTCCCGACACCAGCCTCGCGTTCTTCGTCAGCGGCAGCGAGGCGCAGTTCTCCGACCTGCTCCGCTCCGCCGCCGCGTTCCCGCCCGAGGTCCGCCGCTACGGCATCGTCGTCGACCCGGCCGGCAACAGCCGGGTGACCGAGACCGGTGGACTGCCCGTCCTGCACCTCGCCACCAAGGAAGACCTCGGCGGCCTGCTGCGGTGGAGCGTGCGATGAGTCCCCGCAGCGCCACCCGGCGTGACGCCACGCCCTCCACGACCGGCACCCGCACCCGCGTCCGGCCCCACGCCCTGCTGCCCGACCGGCACTCCTGGATCGACATCGCCTTCACGCTCGCCCTGGTCGGCGTCGCGCTCACCGCCTTCGGCACGTCCTTCACCGGTGTGGGCTACCTCGTCGTCGGGATGGTCGGTGCCGTCCTCGCGGTCGTCGTCACCCACGCCACCCGGGCCGCCGGCTGGCCGATCATCTCCGCCGTCGTGATCTGCCTGGTCCTGTTCTTCCTGCTCGGCGGCCCGCTGTGCCTGCGCTCGCTGGGCGACGCGTACGCCCTCCCCGGCGGGGCCACGCTCGCGAAGGTCGCCGACCAGGCGATCTTCGGGTGGAAGGACCTGCTCACCACGCTGCCCCCGATCGACGGCGACGGACCCCTGCTCGTGCTGCCGTGGATGGCGGGCATGCTCGGCGGGCTGGTCGGGCTCGGCCTGGCGCACCTGCCGGTGCGTCGCGCGTGGCTGGCTGCGCTGCTGCCGGTCCTCGGCCTGGCCCTGGTGCTGTCCGGGGCGATCGTGCTCGGTGTCCGGCACCCCCAGTCCCTGCTCCTGCAGGGGTCGGTCTTCGCCGGGCTCGCCCTCGCGTGGCTCGCGATCCGGGCCCGCCGGGCGAGCGCGACCGTGCAGGGCGGCACCACGTCGTACGTCCGCACCGGCGGCGCGCTGGTCATGCTCGTGCTGGCCGCCACCCTGGCGTACCCGCTGAGCGCGCCGTTCACCCGCGACACCGAGCGCGCCGTGGCGCGCAACTGGGTCGAGCCGCCCTTCGACATCGGGCAGTACCCCTCGCCGCTGGCCGGGTTCCGCAAGTACATCGACCTGGGCGGCAAGAAGAACGACCAGAACGTCTACGACAAGACGTTGCTCGAGATCCGGGGCGTGCCCGCCGAGACCCGGGTCCGCTTCGCCACGATGGACCGCTACGACGGGATGGTGTGGGGCGCGACCGACGACGCGCTGCCCGGACCGGCCGACGACGCCTTCCAGCGGGTGTCCTCCACGATCGACAACCCGGTGGACGGCGACGAGGTCGACGTGACCATCACCCTCGGTGAGGGGTGGACGGGCGTGTGGCTGCCCACCGTCGGCGCGCTGCAGTCGCTCGCCTTCGACAGCGGTGACGCCCGCGCCAAGGCCGAGCTCTTCCGCTACAACCTCGCCACCTCGACCGGGGTCGTGCCGACCGGCATGCAGCCCGGCGACACCTACCACTTTACCGCGATCGAGCCCGACGACGAGCTGACCGACGAGACCGTCGGCTCCTCCGAGCTCTCGCCGCTGCCGACCGGCGCGGCCTTCATCCAGGGGCCGACCGAGAAGTGGACCGAGGGTGCCGGGCCCGACCCGATGGACCGGGTCATGGCGGCCGCCGAGCACCTGCGCACCGAGGGCAAGTACTCCGACGGCATCGGCCGCACCGAGCGCATCTACGTCGCCGGGCACAGCGTGTGGCGACTGTCGGACGAGTTCGTCAACGCCCCGCAGATCGTCGGCAACGACGAGCAGTACGCCGCGACCATGGCGCTGATCGCCAACGAGATCGGCGTGCCGGCACGCGTCGTGCTCGGCGCGGTGGTCCCGGAGGGCGGGCGCGTGACCGGCGCGGACGTCTCGGCGTGGGTCGAGCTCCGCGCGGCCGACGGCTCGTGGAAGACGCTCCCGACCGAGGAGTTCATGTCGAGGACCCCGCCGGCCGACCAGGTGCCCGAGACCAACACGCCGATGTCCGGCACGGTCATCCCGCCGCCGAACCCGATCCCGCCGCCGTCCGACGCGGGCGAGCAGAGCGACGCCGACCTCAAGGAGCGCAAGGCCACCCGCAAGGACGCGGAGGAGGACGAGGGCCTGATCCCCGGCCTCCCCGGTTGGATCGCGGTGGTGGTCACCTACGTCGGTGGCCCGATCCTCCTCGTCGCGCTCCTGCTCGGGGCCATCGTGGCGCTGAAGGCCTGGCGCCGGCACCGGCGTCGCAGCGCCGACTCGCCGTCGGCGCGGTTCGTCGGCGCCTGGCGCGAGCTCGTGGACCACGCCCGCGACCTCGGCCAGGTCGTCCCGCTCGGCCCGACGGTCACCCGGCGCGAGCAGTCCGTCGGGATCGTGTCCGGCCAGGCCGGCGTCCTCGCCCGACGCGCCGACAGCTTCGTCTTCGGCCCCACCGCGCCCGAGCCGGGCGCCGCGACGACCTACTGGGAGTCGATCGACGCCGAGCGTCGGGCGATGTCGCAGGAGGTCGGCCGGTGGCAGCGCGTGCGGGCGGCGATCAGCCTGCGGTCGCTGCGGCGTACGCCCGCGCGGACCGCCTCCGCGGGCGGTGCCGGGGAAGGCGTCGACCCAGCGGTCGCCGCGGGGGAGGGCTCCACCCCCGCGACCGGGCGTGTCGCGCGTCTCGGCGCGCGGGTGCGCACGCTCGCTGATTGGCGTTCTCGCAGGACGCCTGACTAAACTGGTGCGTCGGCCCAACGTGGGCTGTGTTCTGTGGTGCCTCGCGGCTGCCCGGATCTCGTGTGATCGTCCCCGACGGCTGCACGCGTGCCCGGGGATGAGGTGCCCCGGACCGCCTCACGAGGTCCACCGGCCACCTGCGAGCAGGGGCCGGGCGGTTCCCGGGCCACGGTAGACACCTGACGAGAAGATTGTGGAGGACATGCCGAAGAAAGAAGGCGTGATCGAGATCGAGGGCACCGTCGTGGAGGCCCTTCCCAACGCCATGTTCCGTGTGGAGCTGGCCAACGGGCACAAGGTGCTCGCGCACATCAGCGGCAAGATGCGACAGCACTACATCCGGATCCTCCCCGAGGACCGGGTCGTGGTGGAGCTCTCGCCGTACGACCTCACCCGGGGTCGCATCGTCTACCGCTACAAGTAACCAGCCAGCCGAGTAGCAAGGATCGTTGACATGAAGGTCAACCCCAGCGTCAAGCCCATCTGTGACAAGTGCAAGGTCATCCGCCGTCACGGCCGGGTCATGGTCATCTGCGAGAACCCCCGCCACAAGCAGCGGCAGGGCTGAGTGATGCTCGTCAGGCTTGCCTGACGAGCAGCGCGAGCCGCGCAGCCGCTTGCGGCAAGCGGGTGTGAACCCCAGCAGGACCAGCAACACCGCACCACCACACAACGTGATCGCTAGGCCAGGCACCGCCTGAGTCGAAGCCACCTCCGGAGCACCGGCCGGAGCCCACCCGAGGCGGGATGGGATGCGACACGACCGAAACCGATGCGAGAACAGACAGGAATCGCCACATGGCACGCCTCGTTGGTGTGGACCTCCCGCGCGACAAGCGCATCGAGATCGCACTCACCTACATCTACGGCATCGGCCGTACCCGCGCCCAGCAGCTGCTCGCTGCCACCGGCGTCGACCCGAACGCCCGGGTCCACACGCTCGGTGACGAGGAGCTGGTCAAGCTTCGCGACGAGATCGAAGCCAACTTCAAGATCGAGGGTGACCTCCGGCGCGAGGTCCAGGCGGACATCCGCCGCAAGATCGAGATCGGCAGCTACCAGGGTCGCCGCCACCGCATGGGCCTCCCGGTCCGCGGTCAGCGCACCAAGACCAACGCGCGCACCCGCAAGGGTCCCAAGCGCACCGTCGCCGGCAAGAAGAAGGCGAAGTGATCTGCGCCCCTCACCGGGTGCAGCGCTGATCACTTCAGTCCCTACGCAAGCTTCCAGACCAGAACCTCACAGGAGTTACTGAATGCCTCCCAAGAGCCGCGCGACCAAGGTCCGCCGCAAGGAGAAGAAGAACGTCGCCCAGGGCGAAGCCCACATCAAGAGCACGTTCAACAACACCATCGTCACCATCACCGACCCGACCGGCGCGGTGATCTCGTGGGCCTCTGCCGGCACCGTCGGCTTCAAGGGCTCGCGCAAGTCCACCCCGTTCGCCGCCCAGATGGCTGCCGAGGCCGCCGGTCGTCGCGCCATGGACCACGGCATGAAGAAGATCGACGTCTTCGTCAAGGGTCCGGGCTCCGGTCGTGAGACGGCCATCCGGTCGCTGGGTGCCATCGGCCTCGAGGTCGGCACCATCCAGGACGTCACGCCCACCCCGCACAACGGATGCCGGCCGCCCAAGCGCCGCCGCGTCTGACCCGAGACTGAGAAAGAGAGACTGACACATGGCCCGCTACACCGGTCCCATGACCCGCAAGTCGCGCCGTCTCGGTGTCGACCTCGTCGGCGGCGACGCCGCCTTCGAGAAGCGTCCCTACGCCCCCGGCCAGCACGGCCGCGGTCGCATCAAGGAGTCCGAGTACCTCCTGCAGCTGCGTGAGAAGCAGAAGGCGCGCTTCACCTACGGCGTGATGGAGAAGCAGTTCGTCCGCTACTACAAGGAGGCCAGCCGTCGTCAGGGCAAGACCGGCGACAACCTCCTGCAGCTCCTCGAGTGCCGCCTCGACAACGTGGTCTACCGCGCCGGCTTCGCCCGTACGCGCCGCCAGGCCCGCCAGCTCGTCACGCACGGCCACTTCCTGGTCAACGGCAAGAAGGTCGACATCCCGTCCTTCCAGGTCACCGACCACGACATCATCGACGTGCGCGAGAAGTCGCTCGAGCTCACCCCGCTCATCGTGGCCCGTGAGACCCACGGCGAGCGCGTCACCCCTGCGTGGATGGAGGTCATCCCGTCGCGGATGCGCATCCTGATCCACCAGGTCCCGGTCCGGGCGCAGATCGACGTCCCGGTCCAGGAGCAGCTCATCGTCGAGTACTACTCCAAGAAGTGACTCCCCGTCGGTGGCCGCCCGCTCGTCCCGGGCGGCCACCGACGCCGCTGTTCCCGCTCCACCTCCTGCCACTCCTCACCAGGTTCGGATCCGTCAAATAGTGGGTGGATCCGGAAAGGAAGAACTCCGTGCTTATCGCTCAGCGCCCGACCCTCACGGAAGAGACCGTCGACGAGTTCCGTTCGCGGTTCGTCATCGAGCCCCTCGAGCCCGGCTTCGGCTACACGCTCGGCAACTCGCTCCGTCGTACGCTCCTCAGCTCGATCCCGGGTGCCTCGGTCACCAGCATCAAGGTCGACTCCGTCCTCCACGAGTTCTCGACCATCGAGGGCGTCACCGAGGACATGACCGAGATCATCCTCAACCTCAAGGGCATCGTGGTGTCCTCCGAGCACGACGAGCCGGTCGTGATGTACCTGCGCAAGTCCGGTGCCGGTGACGTCACCGCCGCCGACATCACCCCGCCCGCGGGCGTCGAGGTGCACAACCCCGACCTCAAGATCGCCACGCTGTCCGACAAGGGCAAGCTGGAGATGGAGCTCGTCGTCGAGCGTGGCCGCGGCTACGTCTCCTCCGTGCAGAACAAGGGCGCCGACAACGAGATCGGCCGCATGCCGGTCGACTCGATCTACAGCCCCGTGCTGAAGGTGACCTACAAGGTCGAGGCCACCCGTGTCGAGCAGCGCACCGACTTCGACAAGCTCGTCATCGACGTCGAGACCAAGCCGTCGATCCGTCCCCGCGACGCGATCGCCTCGGCCGGCAAGACGCTCGTCGAGCTCTTCGGCCTGGCCCGTGAGCTCAACGTCGAGGCCGAGGGCATCGACATCGGCCCGTCGCCCGTCGACGAGCAGCTCGCCGCCGACCTGGCCCTGCCGGTCGAGGACCTGCAGCTCACGGTCCGCAGCTACAACTGCCTCAAGCGCGAGGGCATCCACACCGTGGGTGAGCTCATCAGCCGCTCCGAGCAGGACCTGCTCGACATCCGCAACTTCGGCGCCAAGTCCATCGACGAGGTGAAGGCCAAGCTCGTCGAGATGGGCCTCTCGCTCAAGGACAGCGCGCCCGGCTTCGACCCGCACGCCGCCCTCGCCGCCTACGGCGACGATGACGACGACGCCTTCATCGAGGACGAGCAGCTCTGATCTGAACGACGCTGGCGCGCACCTCGCGGCGTTGTCGTCGGTCGACGTCCAAACCCGGGACGCCTTCCCTCCTCCGCCTTGCGAGGCACGCACCATCGCCGCCCAGATCCACCACACACCCATCTACTCGAGTACCTGATACGGCTCGGGAGAAACGAGAAGATCAATGCCCAAGCCCAAGAAGGGTCCCCGCCTCGGCGGCAGCCCGGCCCACCAGCGCCTGATGCTGTCGAACCTGGCGACCGCCCTGTTCGAGCACGGCCGGATCACGACCACCGAGACCCGCGCGCGCCTGCTGCGCCCGGTCGCGGAGAAGCTGATCACCAAGGCCAAGCGCGGCGACCTGCACAACCGTCGTGAGGTCCTCAAGACCATCCGCGACAAGTCGGTCGTGCACACGCTGTTCACCGAGATCGCGCCGACCTTCGCCGAGCGTCCGGGTGGCTACACCCGGATCACCAAGATCGGCCCCCGCAAGGGCGACAACGCCCCCATGGCGGTCATCGAGCTCGTGACCGAGGCCTACAGCCCGAAGGCTCCCTCGACCAAGAAGACCGAGAAGGCCGCTCCGGCTGCCGCCCCGGTCGCCGGGTCGAACGACGCCGACGAGCCGGTCGAGGACACCGCCACCACCGACGCCGCTGCCGAGCACGAGGCTGCCGCCGAGGAGCACGAGGCCGCTGCCGAGGAGCACGAGGCCGCCGCCGAGGAGCACGAGGCTGCCGCCGAGGAGCACGAGGCCGCCGCCGAGGCTGCCGAGTCGTCGGAGGACGAGACCAAGGCCTGATCGGCCTGCTGTCCCACCACGAGGCCCGCCACCCCGCACCGGGGTGGCGGGCCTTCGTGCGTCACTCGCCGGTCGGCGGACCGAGGGCCGCGAGGACCTTGCCCGCGTCGAGGCTGCGCGGCGCGCCACCGGCGTACGCCAGCGCGCGGGTGGCCGCGACGACGGCCTCGTTGACGGGCGTGGGGATGCCGAGCAACCGGCCCTGGAGCACGACCTCTCCGGCGAGGTAGTCGATCTCCGAGTCACCGGTGCCACGGCTGAGGCTCTGCCAGGTGGACCCGCCGCGACGCTCGAGGTCGGGACGACGCTGGAGGATCGAGCCGCGGCGGGCGCGGTCCTCCTCGGCCGTGACCACGCTGACGCCGGCGGCGGCCAGCACCTGCTCGCCCTCGGCCTGGGCGCGGGCGGCGAGCTCGTCGGCCGCCTCGCCCTCGGCGAACGACGCGTCCACGCCGTTGCCGAGGTTGAGCACCAGCTTGCGGCGCTTCATCGCCATGATGTCGTCGCGCTCGACCGAGTCGATGCCTGCCGCGCGCAGGTCGGCGGACACCGCGGCGGTGACTGCGTCGGTGCCGCCCGGGATGCGGCCGACGTCGAGGATCGCGGGCGTGGGGTGGCAGGAGGCGACCACCACGCCGGGCTCGAGGTGGGAGGCGGGCAGCATCACGCAGAGGGCGTACGTCCGCGCGAACGACCGCAGCGTGGCCGTCTCCGTCGCGATCCCGTTGGTGGCGCACACGACCGGGGTGTCCGCGGGCGCGTGGGCGCGCAGGTCGGCCAGGGCGGCGGCGGCCTGGTGGGACTTCACCGCGAGGAGCACGACGGTGTCGTCGGTCCACGCGACGTCGGCGGCGGTGTCGGTCGCCGGCGCGTCGATCCGGTGCCGCCCGTCGCCGGTATCGAGGACGAGACCCCCGGAGCGGATGGCGGCCAGGTGCTCCCCGCGGGCCACGAGGGTGACGGGAGACCCGGCGAGGTGCAGGTGGCCCCCGATCACACCGCCGACCGCGCCGGCGCCGTACACGACATGTCGCACGCCTCCCACCCTACGAAGGCGTGCCGCGCGCTCAGGCGGGCGGTCGCCAGGCGGGATCGCGACCGACGAACCCCATGAGCCGGTCGACGACGGGCGCGTCGAGGGGGACCGGTACGGCGGGGCCGTACTGCCCGGAGTCACGCAGGAGCTGCTCGATGGGCTGCATGCCGGACAGCATGCCGGCGGCCTCGTCCTCGTCGAGGCGCGCCTCCTGGCCGGTCGCCCGGGCGAGGTCCCACGAGTGCATGAACACGTCGGCGGTGTAGAACCGGTCGATCGTCGTGTCGAGCCGGCCGGGTCCGACGTGTGGGTGGGTGAAGTCCTCGGCGCCGCGCCCGTCGAGGAGCGTCTGCACCGCGTCGGCGTGGTGCTGCCAGGCGGCGACGGGGTCGTCGTCGGCGGACGGCCCGGCAGCCAGGTCGACACCCCCCGCGGCCAGGAAGCCGGGGAGCCAGGTGACGAGGTGGTCGACCACGTCGCGAGCGGTCCAGCCGGTCACCGGTGCCGGAGCGTCCCAGTCGGGGGTGCCGGCCACGAGCCGGGAGAGCTCTCCGGCCACCACGCCGTGGCGGGCGGCCGGGGACGAGGGGAGGGCCATCAGGAGGTGCCCCCGGCGAGCATCCGGTCGAGCTTGGCGTAGCCCTCGTGGACGCCGGTCTCCATGCCGCTGGCGAGCATCGCGTCCCGGCCCTCGAACGAGTCGCACAGCGAGAAGGCGTGGAGACGGGTACGCCCGTCGCCGAGGTCCTCGAAGGTGAGCGTCTCCAGCGCGATCGCCTCCGGCATGCCCTCCCAGGTGAAGGTCTGGACGATCTTGTCCTCGGTGACGAGCGGGAAGGTGCCGCGGAAGGCGTACTCCTCGTCGCCGCGTGTCGAGACGTAGCGGTAGGCGCCGTTGGTGCGGCACGACCACTCGTCGATGCGGGTGGTGAGCGAGTCCGGACCGATCCACCGGGCGAACAGGTCGGGGTCGGTGTGGGCCCGCACGAGCTGGGCCGGCGTCGCGGCGAAGTCGCGCCAGATGTGGACGGCCGGCACGTGCTCGTCGGCGAGGATCGCCGCCTCGGGGTAGCGGGTGGTGGTGTCGGGGCTCTGCACGGTGGTCATGATGCGGTTCCTGTCTGTCGGTCGTCGGTGCTGCGGTCGGGGTCCTCGTCGTCCTGCATCCGCGCGAGCACGGTGTCGAGACGCGCGTAGCGCTCCTCGGCCCGTCGGCGGTGGCGCTCGATCCACTTCGTCATCAGGTCGAGCACCTCGGCCTCCAGGTGCACCGGGCGGCGCTGTGCCTCCCGGGTCCGGGTGACCAGCCCCGCGTCCTCGAGCACCTTGAGGTGCTTCGAGACGGCCTGGAGGCTCACGTCGTACGGCGCGGCCAGGTCGTTCACCGTGTGGTCGGCCTCGGTGAGGCGCGCCACCATGTCGCGACGGGTCGGGTCCGCGAGGGCGGAGAAGACGCGGGAGAGCTGGTCGGTCACGGAGCACCTTCTTCAACTAATGGGTTGAATAGAAGGTAAGCCGAGTCGACCCCTTTGTCAACCAACCGGTTGACCAAGGTCAGCGGGGGACGCGTACCGTCCTGGAGACCGCCTTGCCGCACTCCGCGACACCTGTGCTGTAGGTCGGGGTGACCATGGCGTAGTAGCGGGCACCGCCGGGCACCGAGAACCGTCGCCGCCCCTGGGAGGACGCGTCCGAGGCGAGCAGCTTGTCCGACCGGCCGGGACGGTCGAGGAAGAGCTTGATGCGGGCGCGGGCGACGCACGCCCCGGCCGGCGAGCTGACCCGGGCCTCCAGTCGCTCCTTGCCCGCCAGCCACCTCAGCGACACCGTGCGCCACACGGTCGGGCAGCCCGTCGCGGTCCCCGACGCCACCGTGGGGCAGCCGTCGATCGAGTCGTCCAGTCCGTCCCCGTCGGTGTCGACGGCTGAGAGGACGGGCGCGTCCGTCGCGCCGGACGAGGTCGCCGCGCCGGGTGCGACGAGGGCGCCCGTCGTCGACAGGACGAGGGCCAGGATGCGTCCGAGGAGGCGTGACCAGGACATCACCCGCCCCACACTAGGCACTGGACCGGCCCGGCGACACCACCTCGGGCCCACCCCTGCCGCCCGGCCTAGAATTCGTCACGTGCGCCTGCGGATCGACTGTGCCTACGACGGCGCCGAGTTCTCCGGCTGGGCCGCCCAGCCGTCGCTGCGCACCGTGCAGGGCACGCTCGAGGCCGCCCTGGCGACCGCCCTGCGGTTGCCCGAGGTGCGCGTGACGGTCGCCGGGCGTACGGACGCCGGTGTCCACGCGCGCGGCCAGGTCGTCCACGTCGACGTCGATCCCGAGGTCGTCGCCGCCTCGGCCGGGCGGTCCACCGACCCGCCACTGCACGCCCTGGCCCGCCGCGTCGACGGCATCCTCCCGCCCGACCTGCGGGTGCGCCGCGTCGTCGAGGCGCCCGACGGCTTCGACGCCCGCTTCTCCGCGGTCTGGCGCCGCTACGCCTACCGCATCGCCGACGCCCAGGAGCTCGCCGACCCGCTCGTGCGCGGCCACGTCCTGACCTGGGGTCGCCCTCTCGACCTGGACGCCATGAACCGGGCGTCCGCGCCCCTCGCCGGGCTGCAGGACTTCGCGTCCTTCTGCAAGCAGCGCGAGGGCGCGACGACCGTGCGTACGCTGCTCGACCTGCACTGGGCCCGGGACACGTCCGGCGTCGCGGTCGGCACGGTGCGGGCCGACGCGTTCTGCCACAACATGGTGCGTGCCCTCGTCGGCTGCCTCATCGCGGTCGGGGAGGGGCGTCAGCCGGTCTCCTGGCCGGCCGAGGTGATGGCCGGGCGGCGACGCGACCAGGGCGTCCGCGTGGTCCACGCCCACGGCCTCACGCTGGAGGAGGTCGGCTACCCCGACGACGACGAGCTGGCCGCGCAGGCCGAGCGAGCCCGCGCCCGACGAGAGGCGATCGATGCCTGAGCACTACTTCACCGCCGACCCGACCGTCCCCTTCGAGCGGGAGGGCTTCACCGCCGAGCTGTGGGGGAGCACCCTGACCTTCGAGACGGGCTCCGGCGTCTTCAGCCGGGGCCACCTCGACCACGCGACCGCGGTGCTGTTCAAGGAGCTCGACCCGCCGCCGCAGGGCCAGTTCCTCGACCTGGGGTGCGGCTACGGCGTGATCGGCCTGGCGATCGCCCGGGCCGTGCCCCTCGCCAACGTCACCGCCGTCGACGTCAACGAGCGCGCGATCCTGCTGGCCAACGAGAACGCCCGCGCCGCCGGCCTCGACCCGCGGTTCGTCGCGTGCACCCCCGAGCAGGTCCCCGGCAACCAGGTCTTCGACGAGATCTGGTCGAACCCGCCGATCCGCATCGGCAAGGAGGCGCTCCACGAGCTCCTGCTGACGTGGCTGCCCCGGCTCGCCCCCGGCGGCCGGATGGTCATGGTGGTCGGCAAGAACCTCGGCGGCGACTCGCTGCAGCGCTGGCTCACCGAGCAGGGGTGGCCCACCGAGCGGCTCGCGAGCAGCAAGGGCTTCCGGGTGCTGGAGACGCGGCGGGGCTGATCACGGGCGCCCGTCGAGGAACATCCTCAGCCGGGTGCGCGTCCCGTCAGGGTCCTGGGGCAGGTGTCCGTTGACCGCCCGGCAGACCCAGCCGAGCCGCATCGCGATCGCCGCCGCGCCACGGAGGTCGTCGCGCCCGTAGGCCTCCTCGTAGGGGCGGAGGTAGGCCGCGAGATGGGGTTCGAGGTCCTCGGAGCCCTCCACGTCGTCGACCCCCCACGCGATTACGCCCTCGAGCGTCACGCTGAGGGTGAGGAAGGGGTGCGAGACGCACGCGTCACCCCAGTCGAGCACGTGGGCATGGCCCGACGGCACGAAGACCTGGCCGTCGTGGAGGTCGTCGTGCTGGATGGTCTCCCTGATGCCATGGGCCGCCAGCCGGTCGCACAGGTCCCCGACGGCAGACGCGTCCGGGAGCCGCGGGTCGACGTCGCCGAGCTCGGCGAGCAGGTCGGCGTACGCCCCGGGCAGGGTGGTCAGACGACGGTCGGGCAGCCCGAGGGCGAGCAGGGCGTCCACCTCGCCCTCGCAGGCCAGCTGGATCCGGGCGTACGCCTCCAGCGCGTCGTGCCAGCGGTCGAGGCTGCGTTCCTCGACGATGACCTCGCGCAGCCGCGGTGTCATGTCGACCATCAGCATCCAACCCGTCCCCGGGTCGAACGCCTTGGGACGAGCCACCCGCCCGTCCGACCGCGGGGCGAGGAACGCCGTCACCGCGGCCTCGTGCCGCATCGACTCGTCGTTGGCCTTGAACCACAGGACGGTGTGCCGCGTCGTGACCCGCATGACCGTCGACCAGTCGGTGACGTGCGTCTGCTCGATCGAGAGCACCGGACCGGAGACGTCGTCGTCCAGCTGGTCACGGATCCAGGCGTGCGCCGCGGACACGAAGGCCGGCCCGCGCCAGCGCTGCTCCAGGTCGGACATGGGGTGCATTCCAGCCGGTCCCGGCTGGTGGGAGCAACGGAGATTCCGGGCGGCGGGCCTCAGCCGAGGCGGACGGGCAGCCGTTCGACGCCGTGCACGATGGCGAGCTCGGTGAAGCGCAGGTCGGCGGGGTCGCAGGCGAGCGACAGGCCGGGGAACCGGCGGGCCAGGGCGACGAGCGCGGTCCGCAGCTCCATGCGGGCCAGCTCGGCGCCGACGCAGCGGTGCATGCCGTGGCCGAACGCCAGGGTCCCGGCGGTCGGCTTCGTCGGGTCGAAGTGCTCGGGGTCGACGCGGTGGTCGGGGTCCCGCTCGGCACCGGTGAGGGAGACGAGCACGATGTCGCCCGGGATGACGACGTGCTCGCCGACGGCCACCTCGCGCCGCGCGATCCGCGGGAACGCCATCTGGACCGGGCAGACGAAGCGGAGCAGCTCCTCGACCACCCGGTCGACCTCGGCGGGCTCGCCGCGCTGGAGGGTCGCCCAGGACTCCGGGTGCTGCAGCAGCACCCACGTGCCGAGGGACAGCATGCTCGCGCTGGTCTCGTAGCCGCCGAGGAAGACGCCGTCGGCCAGCCCGCCCAGCTCGACGTCGTCGAACGCGTCGCCGTGGTCGGCGACCATCCGCGACATGAGCCCGTCGGGGAGGTGCGGGTCGAGCCGCTCGGCGGCGACGAGGTCGATGAGGAACTGGCGGGTGCCGGCGGCGGTGTCGAAGATGCCCGCCCCCGCGTCGCGCAGGTCGAACCGCGCGGCGCCCTGCGCGCGGAAGGCGGCGCGGTCGACGTCGGGCATCCCGAGCAGGTCGCAGATGACGCCGAACGGCACCTGGAAGCCGAACCTCTCCACGAGGTCCACCTCCGGCCCGTGGGCCTCCATGTCGTCGAGGGCGGCCTCCACGACGCGGTCGATGTCGGACTGCAGCTCGACGAGGCGACGACGGGTGAAGTAGGGCGTGAGCACGCCGCGCAGGCGGCCGTGGTCGGGCTGGTCGGTCATGCCGAGGCCGCCGATCCGCTCGGCGGGGGCGCGGTCCTGGCGTCCGATGAGGTCGCGGACGTCGTTGCCGAACGCGTGGGAGTCGGCGAGCACGGCCCGCGCGACGTCGTACCCCGTGACCAGCCAGACGCGCGTGCCCAGCAGGCTCGCGAAGCGGACCACCGCGCCGCGCTCGCGCGTGGCCGCCAGCCGGGGGACGGGATCGATGCCGTCGCGCTGGAGGGGGAACCGGATGCTCGCCGGCACGCGCCGGACGTACGGCACGCGGCGCGCGGTCGACAGCGCGAGCTTGAAGGCGGTGCCACGCAGGGAGGAGGCCATGGGGCAAGTCAATCCCACGCGCACCACCAGCGTCGATCGGGATCAACCCCGATCCGCCCCCGAGACGCCCCGACCGGCGACCGGGCAGGATGTGGCCCATGGCATACGTTGCAGCCCACGACAGGTACGACGACGCGACCGGCATGCACTACCGGTCGACCGGCCGGAGCGGGCTCAAGCTCCCGGCGCTGTCCCTCGGCCTCTGGCAGAACTTCGGCACCGACCGCCCGGAGGACGTGCAGCGGGCCATCCTGCGCCGGGCGTTCGACCGCGGCGTCACGCACTTCGACCTGGCCAACAACTACGGACCGCCCTACGGTCGCGCCGAGGAGAACTTCGGCCGCTACCTCAAGGACGACTTCAAGCCCTACCGCGACGAGCTGATCATCTCGACGAAGGCCGGCTACGACATGTGGCCGGGGCCGTACGGACAGGGCGGCGGCTCCCGGAAGTACGTCCTCGCCTCGCTCGACCAGTCGCTGGAGCGCCTCGGCCTCGACTACGTCGACATCTTCTACAGCCACCGCTTCGACCCGGAGACGCCCGTCGAGGAGACGATGATGGCGCTGGACGCGGCCGTCCGGTCGGGTCGCGCGCTCTACGTCGGGATCTCGTCCTACTCGGCGGCGCGGACGAAGGAGGCGGCCGACATCGCCCGCGACCTCGGCACGCCGCTGCTGATCCACCAGCCGTCCTACTCGATGCTCAACCGCTGGATCGAGGGCGGGCTGCTCGACGAGCTCGAGCAGCAGGGGATGGGGTGCATCGTCTTCACCGCGCTCGCGCAGGGCCTGCTGACCGACCGCTACCTCCGGGGCGTGCCCGACGACTCGCGTGCCGCGCGCGACGACTCGACGCTGACCGGGCTCGACGAGGAGACCCTGGGCCGCGTGCGGGCGCTCGACGAGATCGCGCAGGAGCGTGGTCAGAAGCTCGCCCAGCTGGCCCTCCAGTGGGTGCTGCGCGACGACCGCGTGACCAGCGCGGTCATCGGCGCCTCCAGCGTCGAGCAGCTCGACACCAACCTCGACGCGCTGTCCGGACCCCCGCTGTCGGGCGTCGATCGCGCCGAGATCGACCGCTACGCCGTCGAGTCCGGCATCAACCTCTGGGCGAAGCAGACCCAGGAGTGAGCACGCGGGTGCTCGTCGTCGGGGCGGACGCGGCGGGGATGTCCGCCGCCCACCAGGCGTTGCGGACCGCGAGGCGGACCGGTAACGACATCGCGGTGACCGTGCTCGACAAGGGCACGCACACCTCCTACAGCGCGTGCGGCATCCCCTACTGGATGGCGGGCGACGTCGCGAGCGGCGACGACCTCGTCGCCCGCACCGCCGACGAGCACCGCGAGTCGGGCATCGACCTCCGGATGGGCGTCGAGGTGGTCGGCTCCGACCTGCAGGCGCGGACGGTCACGACCGCTGACGGCGAGACAATCGGCTACGACGAGCTGGTCGTGGCCACCGGCGCGCCTGCCGTGGTGCCGGACTGGGCCCTGCAGGCGGACGGGACGGCGTACGACGGGGTGGGCGTCGTCAAGACGCTCGACGACGGTGCCGCGTGGGTGAAGCGGTTCGCCGCAGCCGACAGCGCCGCCCACGTGGTGGTCGTCGGCGCGGGCTACGTCGGTGTCGAGGTCGCGGAGGCCGCGCTCCGCCACGGGTTCGGCGTCACGGTGCTGACCCGCACGCGGGGCATGTCGATGCTCGAGGACGAGCTGTCCGACACGGTGAACACCGGCCTGGTCGACGCCGGTGTCGAGCTCGTGCTGGGCGCCGAGGTCACGGGCCTGGAGCTCGACGGGGACCGGGTGACCGGCGTGCGCTGGGACGGTGGCAGCCGCGAGGCCGACCTCGTCGTCGTGGCCATCGGCGTCGAGCCCGCCACCGGGTTCCTCGCCGGATCCGGGATCGAGACCGCGGACAACGGCGCGCTGCGACCCGACCCCCACGGGCGGGTCGCCGACCACGTGTGGGCCGCCGGCGACTGCTGCGAGGTGCGGCGACGGGTCGACGACTCCTGGGTGTTCCGGCCCCTCGGCACCTACGCCACCAAGCAGGGGCGCGCGCTGGGCGACACCCTGGCCGGCGGCGCCCTGGCCTTCGACGGGATGGTGGACACCTCCATCACCCGCTTCGCCCACGGTGACGTGTACCTCGAGATCGCTCGCACCGGGCTGTCGCGCTCGGAGGCCCGGGAGGCGGGTCTCGACCCGGTCGACCTGCTCACCGAGGGCACGACCGCCACCGGCTACATGCCCGAGGCCGAGCCCCTGTCGGTCTGGGTGATGGCCGACCGCACGACCCGCCGCCTGCTCGGCGTGCAGGTCGTCGGCGGCCACGGCGCCGGCAAGCGCATCGACGCCGCAGCCGCCGTGCTGTGGGCCGGGGGCAGCGTCGACGACCTGGCGTGGATGGACCTCGCCTACGCACCCCCGTTCGCGACGACGTGGGAGGTGCTGCAGGTCGCGGCTCGCCGGGTCGCCGAGCGGCTCTGAGCCCCACCGAAACCGGTTGCCGTCCGCTGCAGGATGTCGGCATGGAGCCGGAGATCGTCACCCTCGCCGAGCGGCCGGACCTCATGGAGGTCTTCTGGGACATGGACACGTCCTGGCCGGAGTTCATGAAGCACGACCCGATCGGCAACTCGTACTACTCCTGCCTGGAGGAGTACTTCACCGAGTGCGTCCTGATGGCCCTCGACGACAGCGGCAGGATCGTCGCCAAGGCGTTCTCCGCGCCGTTCACGCTGCCCGAGGGGGACCTCCCCGACGCCGGGTGGGACTTCGCCCTGCGCAGCGCGGTGCTCACCCGGGCCCGGGGTGGGAGCCCGAACGCCATCACCGCGGCGGAGATCGCCGTCGAGCCGGGCCGGCAGGGCACCGGGCTGTCTGCCGTCATGCTCGCCGCGCTGCGCGACAACGCCGGCCGACTGGGCTACCGCGAGCTGCTCGCCCCCGTCCGTCCCAACGGCAGGACCGATGTCCGCGAGCCCATGGAGGCGTACGCCTTCCGCACCCGCGACGACGGGCTGCCCGTCGACCCGTGGCTGCGCGTCCACGTGCGTGCCGGCGGTCGCATCGACCGGGTCGCGCGGCGCTCGATGTGCATCCCCGGGACGCTCGAGGAGTGGCGGGAGTGGACCGGTCTGCCGTTCGACACCACCGGTCCGGTCGTCGTGCCGGGTGCGCTGGTGCCCGTCCTGTGCGACGCCGAGCACGGCACGGCGACCTACGTCGAGCCGAACGTCTGGGTGCGCCACGCCACCGGCGCCTGACGTCAGGCCCCCGCGACCGCCTTGCGGACCTCGTTGACGCACAGCGCGAGGAAGGCGAGCGCGCACAGCACCATCAGCACGTTGGAGTGCAGCTTGTTGCGCCACTCGGCCGGCGTGCGGTCGGTGTTGAGCAGCCACAGCAGCGTGATGGCGAGGAACGGCATGAAGAAGGCGCCGAGCACGCCGTAGGCGAGGATCAGCCACACCGGCTTGCCGAGGAACATCATCACCATCGGCGGGAAGGTGAGCCAGAGGATGTAGGCGCGGTACCACTTGCCGCCGGCCCTGGCGTCCTCGGCGGGGCCGTCGGTCACGTTGGTCACGAAGTCGGCGAACATGAGGCTGACGCCGTTCCACACGCCGACCAGCGACGACATCGCCGCGGCCCAGAAGCCCAGCAGGAACAGCTTCCCGGCCCACTGGCCGTAGCGGTCCTGGAGCACGACCCCGAGGTCGAGCAGGCCCTGGTCGCCGCTCTCGATCGCGACGCTCGTGGAGTAGAGGAGCTCGGCGCCGACCACGAGGGTGGCGAGCACGAAGATGCCGGTGACGACGTAGGCGACCGTGTTGTCGATCCGCATCACGCGCATGTAGCGCGGCGTGTCCCAGCCCTTCTCACGGAGCCAGTAGCCGTACGCCGCCAGGGTGATGGTGCCGCCCACCCCGCCGGCGAGCGCGAGGGTGTTGACGAGGCCGCCGTCCGGGATCCGGGGCGCGAGCCCGGTGAGCAGCTCGCCGAGGTTGGGCAGGGTCAGCAGCGCGGCTCCCACCATGGTCACGAACATGATGCCGACGAGTGCGGCGAGGACCTTCTCGAAGATGCTGTAGCGGCCCGTCCACACGAGCACCAGGCCGAGGAGGCCGGACAGGATGCCCCACCAGGTGGTCGAGAGGCCTCCCGCGAGGCCCTGCAGCGCGAGTCCGGTGCCCGCCATCGCGGCGGCGCCGTACACGAATCCCCAGATCACGATGTAGGGCCCGAAGTACCACGTCGTCCACGCCCCCAGCGAGCGCCAGCCCTCGAAGATCGTGCGCCCGGTCGCCAGCGAGTAGCGGCCCGCGCCCTCGACGAGCACGATCTTCATGACGCAGCCGACGACCACGCACCACAGCAGCGTGTAGCCGAACTTCTGGCCCGCGATGAGGGTCGCGACGAGGTCCGCTGCGCCGACGCCGGTCGCCGCGACGACGAGGCCGGGGCCGATGATGCGCCACTTCGGGGGCGAGGACTGCTCTGCCGTGGTGGGGGTCGCCATGCGCCCGCAGTCTAACGGCGGTCTGGACCACTGGGCGGCGCTGGTCGAGAGGTTCGAGCACGACGCACCCGTCCGCGCCCACGGCTCGACGGAGGCGCGTGGAGCCGCGTGGGTCCGAGATCTGTCCGGGGGCAGTCACCGGCCGCGCGTTCTTTGGTCCTCGATCTGCGCGGCGAGCCTGACCAGCACGAGACCCGCCTCGCTGGCCTCGAGCGGTCTGGCTCGGTGGAGCAGCGCGCCGCCGATCCGGGGCGGAGGGGTCGCGTGCAGCTCGCGGGCGGCGGCCTCGAAGGTCCCGAGCCGGACCGCGACGGCCGGTGTGCGCAGGGCCACGGGTTCGGGTTAGTCCCGAGCGCCGGACCTTCTTGCGGCCCTGCGCACACGGGAGAGCCGAACAGACATCACGGGCGACTGCCGCTCGTGTGGGTGGACTCGACGTGCCTGTGGCCCCGCCCTCGTGGTGAGTGGCGGGGTGTGGGGCGGGGTCATCGTCGGCGGGGTCGCGGGATGTCGGGTGGTGGTCCGGTGTCGATCGCTCGGGTGCCGGTGGGGTCGCGTCGGAACCTGTGGCCGTGGGGGCTGGTCCAGTCGTACGTCCCCGGCGCGGTGGTCTCGTAGTGCCAGGAGCTGTGGGTCTTGAGCCTGTGGTGGGTGCGGCACAGCGGTGCAAGGTTCGACGTCGAGGTGGGTCCGCCGGCGTCGAAGGGGACGACGTGGTCGAGGTCGCAGCGGCGGGCGGATCGGGTGCACCAGGGGAACACGCAGGTGCGGTCGCGAAGGATGACGGCCTCGCGGATGCGGGTGGTGGGTTCGTAGGCGGGTGTCGCGAGCTCGGTGTTGAGGTCGATGACGGGACGGAGGGTGACCTTGGTGCGGGTGTCGGTGCACCAGTCCTTGACCTGGTCGAGCAGGACCAGGCGTTGGCCGTCCTCGAGGCGACCAGTGGCTTCGAGGACGGGGCCGCCCGATGTCGCGGTGGCGTTGAAGTGGGCGTGCAGGACGACCTCGCGGGCATGCGGGAGATCGGGTCTCGATACGCCCGCTCGTTCCTCACGGGCTACTCGACCACCTTCATCTGCCGCCTCGCGGGCTACTCGACCGCCTTGCGCGAACAGGTCGAGGGCGGTCTGGGTGCGAGCCAGATCGCCGAGCGCTGCGGAGCGGCGGACGTCGAGCGACGCTTCCGACCCGAGGGCCTTCAGGGTCGCGGCTCCATGAGCCAGTGCCCGGTCCAGGTCGAGGGCGTCGGCGATGTCGAGCTCGGCCTCGAACCTCATCGTCCCGGCGTAGTGCACGTCCTCGCCGTGCAGGGTGGCGTGGCGCGGGTCGACGTACTGCCACCCGTCCTCCGGGTCGTCGGTCGGGTCGGCGTCGGCGAGGTCGTAGCGCTTGATCGCCTCGGCCACCAGCCGGTCGAGCTGCGCGGGACCGATCCGCCCGGCCACCGCGGCGACCTGCGCGTCGACGAACGCTGCCGCCTCGACCGTCAGGGCAGGTGAGGCATGGATCGTGGTCTCGGCGACCGACCGGGCCCGCCACGCCGGCACGGCACCCGACTGCACCCCAGTCCACAACCGTGGCAGTCGGTGGCGCAGCTCGAGCGCGTGCCCGACGAGCCGCTTCGCCGACGTGGTGGACATGCCGAGCACCGCACCGAGCTCCGCGATGCAGAACTCCGCGACCAGGGGCGTACCCGGTCCTGCGATGGGTTCCTCGTGCTCGCACCCGGGGATGGTGAACGACGCCGCGGAGTGGATCGACTCCGGCGGGTGGAGGTCGGCCCACCGGGCGGCGAGGTCGAGCTGGCGGACGGCAGCAGCATTCTCGACGTCGCGGGCCGCGCGGATCGAGGCGAGCAGGCCGGCGGCGGAGAGGCCGTCGTCGACCCTCGCTGCGTCCCGATCCAGTGTCTCGATCATGTGTTCGATTATATGTTAGCGGTCCAACAGTCGCCCGCGGTGGAGCGTCAAGATCGGCCTGGGTTTCGACACGGGCGCGGGGCGCCCTGCTCAACCAGCGGTTGGGTGGGGTGGCCTGGGTTTCGACACGGGCGCGGGGCGCCCTGCTCAACCAGCGGGAGCACGTGCGGGGCGAGGTGATCGACCGGCGGGCGGACGGGCACGATGCGGGCTGTGAGGCGCCGCTCGATCGGCGGCGGGTGGGAGCGGCGCCCTTGGTTTCGACACGGGCGCGGGGCGCCCTGCTCAACCAGCACGGCGATAACCCCGCGACGCGGGGTGGACGGGCTTGCGACAATCCTCGACGTGGGTCACGTGGATGTCGCTGGAGTCCGTTACGAGCTGCCGGACGGGCGGGTGCTGCTCGACGACGTGAGCTTCCGGGTCGGCGACGGCCAGAAGGTCGCTCTCGTCGGGGCGAACGGCGCCGGGAAGACGACGCTGCTGCGCATCGTCACTGGGGACCTCCAGCCGCACGCGGGAGTCGTCACCCGCTCCGGCGGGCTCGGCGTGATGCGCCAGTTCGTCGGCCACGGCGGTGGGGACGAGACCGTCCACGACCTCCTGCTCAGCGTGGCCCCGCCGCGCGTGCGCGAGGCCGCGGCGGCCGTCGACGCCGCCGAGCTCGAGCTGATGGACACCGACGACGAGCGCACGCAGATGGCGTACGCCGAGGCGCTGGGGGAGTACGCCGACGCGGGCGGCTACGACATCGAGGTGACCTGGGACGTCTGCACGACCGCGTCGATGGGTATGCCGTTCGACCGGGCCCGCCACCGCCTCCTCGCGACGCTGTCGGGCGGCGAGCAGAAGCGGCTCGTCCTGGAGTACCTCCTGCGCGGCCCCGACCAGGTGCTGCTGCTCGACGAGCCGGACAACTACCTCGACGTGCCGGGCAAGATCTGGCTGGAGGAGCGGATCCGCGAGTCGCCCAAGACGATCCTCTTCATCAGCCACGACCGCGAGCTGCTCGCCAACACCGCGACCCGCATCGTCACCGTCGAGCTCGGCAGCGCCGGCAACCTGGTGTGGACGCACCCCGGTGGCTTCGCGAGCTACCACGAGGCGCGCAGCGACCGCTTCGAGCGGTTCGAGGAGATGCGCCGCCGCTGGGACGAGGAGCACGCCAAGATCAAGGCGCTCGTCCTCCGGCTGAAGATCAAGTCCGAGTACAACGACGGCATGTCCTCGCAGTACCGCGCGGCCCAGACGCGGTTGAAGAAGTTCGAGGAGGCGGGGCCGCCGACCGAGCAGCCACGCGAGCAGCAGGTGAAGATGCGGCTCAAGGGCGGGCGGACCGGCAAGCGCGCCGTGGTGTGCACCGACCTCGAGCTGACGAACCTCATGAAGCCGTTCGACCTCGAGGTCTGGTACGGCGAGCGCGTGGCCGTGCTCGGCTCCAACGGCTCCGGCAAGTCCCACTTCCTGCGGCTGCTGGCCGCCGGCGGGAGTGACCCCGACGTCGAGCACCGCCCCGTGGGCGACCCGCCCGCGCCGGTCCTGCACACCGGCAGCGCCAAGCTCGGTGCGCGCGTGCGGCCCGGCTGGTTCGTGCAGACGCACGAGCACCCCGAGCTGGTCGGCCGCACGCTGCTGGAGGTCCTGCACCGCGGTGACGGCACGCCCGACGGGCGCGCCGGGATGGGGCGGGAGGCCGCCAGCCGGGTGCTCGACCGCTACGAGCTCGCGCACGCCGGCGAGCAGCGCTTCGAGTCGCTGTCCGGTGGGCAGCAGGCACGGTTCCAGATCCTGCTCCTCGAGCTGTCCGGTGCCACCCTGCTGCTCCTCGACGAGCCCACCGACAACCTCGACGTGCAGTCCGCCGAGGCCCTCGAGGCCGGGCTGGAGGCGTTCGAGGGGACGGTGCTCGCGGTGACCCACGACCGCTGGTTCGCCCGCGGCTTCGACCGGTTCCTGGTCTACGGCGCGGACGGGGAGGTCTACGAGTCGCCGGGGCCGGTCTGGGACGAGGGCCGGGTGGCGCGGGCGCGCTAGCCAGCGTCGGGCAGGTCTGCGCGCATCGCCTGGAGGAGACCGGACATCGCGCGCTCGTCGACGTCGCAGCCGCGCTCGTCGGGTCTCACCACTCGCACCGCCTTCGTGTCCGGCGACACGAGGTAGACGTCAGGGCTGATCGGGTAGGGCTCCTCTGCGAAGGTGCGGAGCGCCAACCACGACATGGCGACGGCGGTGTCCACGACGGCGGTGTCCACGACGGCGTCGTCCACCGGTACGTGCACCCAGAGCTCGAACGTGGTGGGGACCGCCACGAGCACGCCGTGGCTCGCGAACGGGATGCGCATCCTCCGGAGCAGCTCAGGGAGCACGGTCACGCGTGCTGCGCCGTAGGCATCGGGGCCGTCGAGGAACTCGACCCACGACGTCGTCACCCGAGGGTCCGCACGGCGGCTCGAGGGGCTCGTACGTGAGGAGGTCGTCCGCGCGAGGTCGTCGAGGCCCACCGTGCGCCCATCATCCATCCCGAGTGCGACCCCCTCGACCACGTGTGGGGTGTGGCCGAGGTCGATCAGGACCTTCGTCGCCTCGTTCACCAGCCACTGCGTGTCGGACGTGGACAGGCTGGGGAGGCGAGGGGCTTCTGTCGTCATGGTCGACAGGGAATCAGGGGCCGGCCGGTGCGTGCTCGCGTCATCCACAGACCCCGAGCATGGCTGGCGTCGTCCACAGGGTGGCCCTGACCGGAGGACGAGGTCCCACGCCAAAGGGGGATGCCTGGTCTGTCCAACGTGAGCAGGATCGTCGTGTGCTCAGACCTGCGCCTGCCGATGCCGACCTCGTGCCCCACCACCTGCTGCTCGGCCCCGACACCCACGGGGTCACGAGGTACGCCGGGGAGGTGGCCGACGCGGCGGGCGCGCCCGTCGTGCGGGATGCGTCGGCGGTCGAGCCGGGCGCGCCGGTGCACCTGCACCTCACCGACCGGCTGCTCGGGCGCGACCCCGCGGCCGCGGCCGCTGCCGTGGAGGAGCTGGCGCGCCGGGTGCGCCTGACCGTCACGCTGCACGACGTGCCGCAGCCCACCGACGGTCCGGGCTTCCCCGCGCGGGCGCAGGCGTACGGACGGATCGTCCGCGCGAGCCACGCCTGGGCGACGAACTCCTGGCACGAGCACGCACTGGTCGACCGGTGGAGCGCGGCGGGCGCCACCGGCACGGTGATCCCGCTGCCGGTCCTCGACGGCCCGGTCGTCCCTCGGCCGCGTGGAGCGGTGCCGCTGGGGGAGCCCGTGCTCGGGGTCTTCGGCTTCGTCTACCCCGGCAAGGGTCACCAGCAGGTCCTCCGCGCCGCGGCGGCACTGCGCCGGGGCGGCACCCTGGTGGGCGTGCGGGTGCTCGGCGACGCGGCGCCCGGTCACGCCGACGAGCTCGACGCGCTCGTGCGCAACGGTCGCGCGCGCGGCGTGCCGGTCGAGGTGACCGGACGGGTGCCCGAGCGTGACCTGGCGCAGGCGCTGCGGGGCGTCACGGTGCCGGTCTGCGCGCACCGCAACGTCTCCGCGTCCGGCAGCCTCAACTCGTGGATCGCGGCCGGGAGGCGCCCGCTCGTGCGCGACGGGGCGTACGCCCGCGAGATGGCCGCGCTGCGCCCGGGCACCACCACCCTCTTCGACGACGCCACCCTCGTGCCGCGTCTGCAGGAGGCGCTGGAGCGGCCGGGCGCGACCTGGACGCGGCCCGGGGCCGACCTCGGGCCGAGGCTCGCCGACACGGCCGCCGCCTACCGGACGTGGTGGGCCTCGGTGCACGGATGACGACGACCCCGCCGTGGGGGACGGGCGTGCCGGGCAACCGCTGGGACCTCGCGCCCCCCGGGGCACCCGAGCGGACCGTATCCGTGGTCGTCACCCACTTCGAGCAGCAGGAGGCGCTCGACCGCACGCTGGCGGCGCTGCGCCGCCAGACCCGGAGCGTCCACGAGGTCGTCGTCGCGGACGACGGCTCACGGCGCGCGCCCGGCGTGCCCGCCGGCGTGGGGCTCGTGCGCCAGGCGGACCGCGGCTTCCGGGCCGCGGCCGCGCGCAACCTGGGCGTCGCCGCCAGCACCGGCGAGGTCGTGGTCATGCTCGACGCGGACACCACCCCCGAGCCGGGGTTCGTCGAGCGCATCGTCGCGCTGCCCGAGGCGCTGCCGGAGGCACTCGTGGTCGGCCGCCGTCGCCACGCCGACCTCTCCGGCACCGGCCCGGAGGACCCGGTCGAGGTCGTCGCACCCCCGCGCGAGCTGCCCGAGCCGGCCTGGCTGCGGACGGCGTACGCCGACACGGGCGACCTGCTCCGTGCCGACGCGACCAGCCACCGCTTCGTCATCAGCGCGGTGCTCGCCTGCAGCCGGTGGTGGTACGACGAGCTGGGCGGCTTCGACGAGACGTTCACGGCCTACGGCGGGGAGGACTGGGAGCTCGCGCACCGTGCGTGGACCGCCGGCGGCCTGCTGGCCCACTGCCCCGACGCCGTCGCGTGGCACGACGGCCCGGACGCCGGTGCCCGGGAGTCCGACCCGCTCGGCCGGCTCGTCGAGACGACGGCGGTCGCCGACCGCACGTCGGCCCCGGGCACGACGTGGCGCGGGCTCCTGCGCGGGCCGGCGGACCTCGTCGTGACGCTCGACCCCGCGATCGACGACACGGCGGCCGTCGTCACCGTCGACTCGCTCCTCGCCGCGCTGCCGCGCGCCGCCGTACGGCTCGGCCCGCGTCACCGCGAGCTGGTGGGCGCGGACCCGCGCGTCCTGCCTGCCGGGTCGGACGTCGCCGCCTCCGCGCGCGCCCACCTCGTCGTACGGCGGGGGCTGGTCGGGGACGCCGAGGCCTGGACCGCACTGGTGGCCGGCCTCGACGGTGTGTCGGGCTCACGGTCGCTCGACGGCGGGCACGCCGAGCTGCACGACCTGCGCCTGCAGCGCCGCGCCGCCCGGTGGGACCGCGCCGGGCTCGCGCCGGAGGGACCACCGCTCGCGAGCCGCCTGCGGCCGGTCGACCCGGACGTGACGCTGGCGGCCTGGCTCGGCGGGTGGGCCTAGGGCTCGATCGAGCCGTCGTGCTCGCCGAGACGCACCGTGTGCCCGGACCGGATGGCGGCGGCCAGCTCCTCGAGGTCGGCGTCGGACGTGGCCCGGAGGCCGCGACTGCGCAGCTGTGCGCGCAGGTCCTCGAGCACGTCCGTCCCGGGCGTCCGGGTGTAGGTCGTCGACACGGTGTCGACCGCCTCCTGGGCCACGTCACGCACGGGTGCGCCGAGCGCCGTGTCGTGGATCGTCTCGAACTCCATGCCGGCCCGGTACCCACCTCGCCACGGACGATCCCGCGGGGGAGGTGCTGCAATGGGCGCATGACGACGCGCCGCGGCATCTTCCTCGCCCCCTTCGACGCGCTGGCCGACCCGCGCCTGGTCGGCGACCTCGCCGCAGAGGCGGAGGCGGCGGGCTGGGACGGGGTGTTCGTCTGGGACCACCTCCAGTACGGCGAGCGGATCAGCGAGGTCGCGGACGTGTGGGCCTGCTGCGCCGCGATCGCGATGCGCACCGAGCGGGTGCTCCTCGGCCCGATGGTCACCCCGCTGGCGCGCAGGCGCCCGCAGGTCCTCGCGCGTCAGGCGGCCAGCCTGGCGACGATGTCGGGGGGCCGCCTCGTGCTCGGCCTCGGCCTCGGCGACGACTGGGTGGGGGAGTTCAGCGCGTTCGGCGACGAGCCCGACCCCAGGGTGCGCGGCCGGATGCTCGACGAGGGCCTCGCCGTCCTGACCTCGCTGCTCGGCGGCGAGCACACCGACCACGCGGGGGAGCACTACACGGCCCGCGGCGTGACGTTCCGACCGTCGCCCCGCGTGCCGATCTGGCTGGCCGGACGGTTCGGCAACGCCGCCCCGCTGCGCCGGGCGAGCGCGTACGACGGCTTCTTCGTCATCGACCTGGCCGGGGCCGAGGACCTGGACCGTGTGCGCGCCGACCTCGAGGCCCACTCCGTGGCGCCCGACTTCGACGTGGTCGTCGACCTGCGCGACGGGCAGGACCCGGGCCCGTGGCTGGACCGCGGGGCGTCGTGGGTGCTCGACCGGATCGGGCCCTACGACCTCGACCTCGCGGACGTGCGCCGCCGGATCGCCGCGGGCCCGTCCGTCACGTGAACGCGCTGACGCCCGTCTCGGCGCGTCCGATGAGCAGCTTCTGGATCTGCGAGGTGCCCTCGTAGAGCGTCATCACCCGGGCGTCGCGGAGGTACTTCGCGACCGGGAAGTCGTCGACGTAGCCCGCACCGCCGTGCACCTGGACGGCGTTGCCCGCCGCGCGCACGGCGGCCTCCGAGGCGTACAGCTTCGCCTTGGACGCGGCGGTGCCGTAGGGCTCCCCGCGGTCGATCAGGTCCGCGCAGCGCCAGGCGAGGAGCCGGGCGGCGTCGGCGTCGACGGAGATGTCGGCGATGAGGTCCTGGACGAGCTGGAAGGAGGCGATGGGGCGACCGAACTGGGTGCGCTCGGCCGCGTAGGCGACCGAGGCCTCCAGGCAGCCCTGGACGATCCCGACGCAGCTCGACGCGACGGCGAGCCGGCCCTTGTCGAGGGTGCTCATCGCGATCTTGAAGCCCTGCCCGACCTCGCCGAGCCGCGCGGAGTCGGGGACGCGGACGCCCTGCAGGAAGAGCTCGGCGGTCGCCTGCCCCCGCAGGCCGAGCTTGCCGCGGATCTCGCGCGCCTCGAAGCCCGGGCTGTCGGTCGGCACGAGGTACGCCGTGATGCCGCGTGACCCGTCGTCACTGGTGCGGGCGAGGACGAGCGCCACGTCGGCCCAGGTGCCGTTGGTGATGAAGACCTTCTGGCCGTCGAGCACCCAGTCGTCGCCGTCGCGGGTCGCCCGGGTGGTCAGGTTGCCGGCGTCGGAGCCGTGGCCGGGCTCGGTGAGGGCGAAGCACCCGAGCTTCGTCGCGGCGGCGAGCTGTGGCAGCCACTCCTGCTTCTGCTCCTCGGTGCCGTGGACGAGGATCGACTTCCCGACCAGGCCGCTGCTCACCGAGACGATGCCGCGCAGCGCGGAGTCGGCTCGGCCGAGCTCCTCCATCGCGAGCGAGTACGTCACGTAGTCGCCGCCGACGCCGCCGTACTCCTCGGGGATGGTGAGCCCGAAGAACCCGAGGTCGGCCATCCTCGGCACGATCGCGAGGTCGACCGACTCGTCGTGGTCCCACTGCATCCGGTGCGGGACCGCCTCGCGCTCGAGGAAGTCGCGGGCCAGCGCGCGGAAGGCCTGCTGGTCCTCGGTGAGCGAGAGGTCCATCAGACCGCGTCGACGAGGTCGTGGTCGTCGACGCGCCCGGCGAGCCGGGTGAGGTGGTGGCCGCCGTTGCCGAGCCACTGCTCGAGGACAGTGAGGTGCGCGGTGCCGACGCCCACGGCGTACTCCGCGGTCATCCCGATGCCGCCGTGCAGCTGGATCGCCTCCTGGCCGATGTGCCGGCCCGACCTGCTGACCTGCAGGCCCACCCGGTCCGCGGCGTCCGCCACGGCGACCGGGTCGCCGCCGGCGATCGTCATCGTCGCCCAGTCGACCATGCTGTGCGCGAGCTCGAGGGAGACGTACATGTCGGCGGCCCGGAAGTTCAGCGCCTGGAAGGTGTTGAGGGTGACCCCGAACTGCTTGCGGCTCGTGAGGTAGTCGGTCGTCGCCCGGACCTGCGACTGCATCACGCCCAGCGCCTGGTTGGCACCCATGATGCGGGTCAGGTCGCTGATGGTGGCGATGCTCGGCGCGAGGTCGCGGCCGGGCTCGCCCAGCGGCGTCGCGGTGCTGCCGTCGAAGGTGATCGAGGCGGCGCGGGTCAGGTCGGCGGTGGCGTAGCCGGTGCGGGTCGCGTCACCCGCCTCGACCACGAAGACGCCGGTGCCGCCGCCGTCGGGCAGCGCGGCGGTGACGACGAGGACGTCCGCCGACTCACCACCCATCACGGGGTCGGCGACCCCGTCGAGGGTCCAGGCCCCGTCAGACACCGAGGCGCGCACGCCGTCCGCCTGCGAGCCCCAGCGGCTCCCGGGGGCGGTGTCGGCCGCGGCGAGGAGGACCTCCCCGGCGCTCAGCCTGCCGAGCAGGTCGGCCTTCTGCTCGGCCGTCCCCACCGCGGCGACCAGGCCACCGGCGTGCACGACGGCGGCGAGGTAGGGCTCGGGCGCGAGCACGCGGCCCAGCTCCTGGCACACGATGCCGATCTCGACGGGACCGGCGCCGACCCCGCCGTCGGCCTCGCTGAACGGCAGGCCCAGGACGCCCATCTCGGCCAGGCGGCCCCACAGCGCCCTGTCGAAGCCCGGCTCGGCGCCCGCGGTGCGGCGGCGCGCGTCGTGGTCGGCGTACGCACTCGCGAGGAGGCCGCGCACGGCCTCGCGCAGCGCCTGCTGCTCGTCGTCGTAGGTGAAGTCCATGTCCGTCTCCCTGCTGGGGCTCAGAGGCCCAGGATCGTGCGGCTGATGATCTGGCGCTGGATCTCGTTGGACCCGCCGTAGATCGACGCCTTGCGGAGGTTGAGGTAGGTCGGGGCCGAACGACGCGCCCAGCCCTCCTGCGGCGAGTCGTCGCCGGCGCGCGCGGCGAGGGACGCCGGCCCGGCGAGGTCGAGGGCGAGCTCGCTGACGGCCTGCTGCAGCTCGGTGCCCCGCAGCTTGAGCACCGACGACGCGGGGTGCGGCTCGCCGTCGGAGGAGTGCGCGACGACGCGGAGCGCGGTGAGCTCCAGCGCGAGCAGGTCGTTCTCGAGCTCGGCGACCCGGGCGCGGACGAGCGGGTCCTCGAGCTGCGCGCCCGCCGTGGCCTTGAGTGTGGCCAGCGCGCGCTTCGTGGCACCGACGGGGGCGACGCCGACCCGCTCGTTGCCCAGCAGGAACTTCGCCTGCGTCCACCCGCTGTTGAGCTCGCCCACCATGTTCTCGCCCGGCACGCGGACGTCGGAGAACCAGACCTCGTTGACCTCGTGGCCTCCGTCGATGAGCTCGATCGGACGCACCTCGACGCCCGGGGTGGTCATGTCGATCAGCAGCATCGAGATCCCTTGCTGCTTCTTCACCTCCGGGTCGGTGCGGACGAGGGTGAAGATCCAATCGCCGTACTGCCCGAGCGTCGTCCAGGTCTTCTGGCCGTTGACCACCCAGTCGTCGCCGTCGCGCACCGCGCTCGTGCGCAGCCCGGCGAGGTCGGACCCGGCGTCGGGCTCGGAGAAGCCCTGCGACCACCAGATGTCGAGGTTGGCCGTCGGGGGCAGGAAGCGCTCCTTCTGCTCCCGGGACCCGAACTGCGCGATGACCGGTCCGATCATCGAGGCGTTGAACGCCAGCGGGATCGGTACGCCCGCGCGCTGCATCTCCTCGTGCCACAGGTGCCGCTGGAGCTCGGTCCAGTCCTGCCCGCCCCACTCGGTCGGCCAGTGCGGGACGGCGAGGCCCTCCGCGTTGAGGATCCGCTGCGCCTCCACGATCTGGTCGCGTGACAGGTGGCGGCCCTCGAGGACGGTGTCGCGGATCTCCTGCGGGACCTTCGTGGTGAAGAACTCCCGCAGTCGGTCGCGGAACTCCTCGTCCTCGGGGCTGAGCTCGAGCTGCATGTGGCTCCTCTGTCACGGGTGGGGTCGGGCACGGCACAGGCCGGCCGCACCATCATGGCGCGACCGGCCTGAGCCCGCGTGCGGGGGCGGCTGTGCCCCCGCGTGTCAGCCTTGCGTGGCGTCGGAGTCGAGCGTGACCTGCGCGTCCTGGGACTGGCCGTCGCGCGTCCAGGTGACCGTCACCTGGTCGCCGGGGCGGTAGGACCGGATCGTCGCGACGAGCGAGTCGGCGCTGGTGATCCTCTGGTCGTCGATCTGGGTGATCACGTCGCCCGCCTTCATCCCGGCCTCCGCGGCCGTCGAGCCGTCGGTGACGTCGGAGACCACCGCGCCGGCCGCGTCGTCGCCGACCCGGATGCCGAGCCGGGCGTGGGTCGGGGTCTCGCCCTTGGCCATCTGGTCGACGATCGGCATGACCTCGTCGATCGGGATCGCGAAGCCCAGGCCGATCGACCCGGACTGCGACTGGCCGTACGCCGACTGAGAGGCGGCGGTGCGGATGGAGGAGTTGATGCCGATGACCGCGCCGGACATGTCGACCAGCGGTCCACCGGAGTTGCCGGGGTTGATCGCCGCGTCGGTCTGGATCGCGGGGTAGGTCGTCGAGTTCCCCTCGTCGTCGGAGCCGACGTTGACCGGTCGGTTGAGGGCGCTGACGATGCCGCTCGTCACGGTGGCGTCGAGGCCGAACGGCGAGCCGATCGCGACGACGCCCTCGCCGACGCCGAGGTTGGCGGACTTCCCGATCGTGGCCGGGGTGAGCCCCGAGACGTCGGTGGCCTTGATGACCGCGGTGTCGGTGAGCGGGTCGGTGCCGAGCACCTCGGCGGCGGCGCTCGTGCCGTCGTCGAAGGAGACCGTGATCGACCCGGGCTGGGCGCCCTCCACGACGTGGTTGTTGGTGAGGATCGTGCCGTCGTCGGTCAGGATGATGCCCGAGCCGGAGGCCTCGCCCTGCTGCGTGGCGACGTCGATCTTCACCACGCTCGGCAGCACCTTCTGGGCCACCGACTGCACCGAGCCGTCGGCCGCCGGGGTCTGCGTCTGCGACACCGTCGAGGTGGAGACCTGGCTCGCCTGGGGCGTCGTCGCGGGGTCGTCGTGGGCGGCGTCCCACCACGCGGCGCCGCCGATCCCGGCGCCACCGCCGACGAGCAGCGAGGTCGCGACGACAGCGGCCGCGAGGCTCGTACGCCGGCGCCGCGGCGGCGTCAGGGGAGCGGGCGGCTGCGACGTCTGGGACGGGTGACCCGGCTGCCCGGGGGGCGGGGAGCCGAACGCCTGCTGCGGCGCGTGGTCGCCGGACCAGCCGGAGCTGGCCTGGCGGAACGGGTTCTGGTCGCCGTGCTGGGGGTGCTGTCCGTCGCTCATGTCATCGACAGTGCGCCGCGAGCCTGTGGATGCCCTGAGAACCGGCTGGGAAGGTACACAGACCTGGGGATCCGTCGGACGAGAAGAGCCCCCGGCCGGTGGCCGGGGGCTCTCCTCGTCAGACGTCGGGCGGGCGGGTCAGCTCCACCGCTCCGACGCGGCGGTGAAGGTGAGCTCGCGGTCGCCGGTGTAGATCTGCTTCGGGCGGGCGATCTTCTGGTCCTTGTCCTGCACGAGCTCCGACCACTGCGCCAGCCAACCCGGGGTGCGGCCGATGGCGAACAGCACGGTGAACATCTCCGGCGGGAACTGGAAGGCCTCGTAGATCAGGCCGGAGTAGAAGTCCACGTTGGGGTAGAGCTTGCGCTTGACGAAGTACTCGTCCTCGAGCGCGATCTTCTCCAGCTCGAGCGCGATGTCGAGCAGCGGGTTGGTGCCGGTGACCTCGAAGACGTCCTCCGCGGACTTCTTGATGATCTTCGCGCGCGGGTCGTAGTTCTTGTAGACCCGGTGGCCGAAGCCCATGAGGCGCTCGTTGCCGTCCTTGACCCCGTCGATGAAGGCCGGGATGTTCTCCTTCGAGCCGATGCGCTTGAGCATCCGCAGGACCGCCTCGTTGGCGCCGCCGTGCAGCGGGCCGTAGAGGGCGCCCACCCCGGCCGAGACGGCCGAGTAGGGGTCGACCTGCGACGAGCCGACGGAGCGGACCGCGTTGGTCGAGCAGTTCTGCTCGTGGTCGGCGTGGAGGATGAAGAGGACGTCGAGGGCCTTGACCAGGCGCTCGTCGGCCTCGAACTTCGACTCGCTCATCTTGAAGAGCATCGAGAGGAAGTTGGCGGTGTAGCCGAGGTCGTTGTCCGGGTAGACGTAGGGCTTGCCCTGCGCGTGACGGAACGACCAGGCGCCGAGGGTCGGCATCTTGGCGATCATGCGGACGATCTGCATGTGGCGGTTGTCCGCGTCGCTGATGTTGCGGGCGTCGGGGTAGAACGTCGACAGCGCGCCGACGGAGGCCATCAGCATGCCCATCGGGTGCGCGTCGTAGCGGAAGCCCTGCATGAACGTCTTCACGTTCTCGTGGACGAACGTGTGGTAAGTGATCTCGTGCACCCACGCGTCGTACTGCTCCTTGGTGGGGAGCTCACCGTGGATGAGGAGGTAGGCCACCTCGAGGAAGTTGGACTTCTCCGCGAGCTGCTCGATGGGGTAGCCCCGGTACTCGAGGATGCCCTTGTCTCCGTCGATGTAGGTCACCGACGACCTGCACGAGGCGGTGTTGACGAACCCGGGGTCGTAGGTCGCGAGGCCCGGCTGCTCGTCGTCGAGGCGGATCTGCCCCAGGTCCTTGGCCGCGATCGTGTTGTCGGTGATCGCGATGTCGTACGTCTGACCGGTCCGGTTGTCGGTGACAGTCAGGGAATCCTTGGCCGCAACGTCGGTCACGTCGGCTCCTGTCTCTGCGCTCGATGTATTTCGGGCGTCTTGGGTACGTCGTCAGTTGTCCCCTCAACCTAGTCCGCGCCCCGTGGGGAGGGGTAATCAGGTGTCCACCCTGAGACCTGGACCACGGAATCAGCGGCCGGCCACCCGGTTCGCGAGGCGGGCCACGCGGCTGGTGCGCCCGAGGCCGGCGTCCTCGCGCCGGTCGGCTGCCCGGTAGAGCCGGTAGAGGGCGTGCACGCCGGCCCAGCGCAGCGGCTCGGGCTCCCACCTCCGCACCCGGTGGCCGGTCCAGGGCAGGGCGGTCAGGTCGGTGCTAGCACCCAGCACCAGGTCGCGCAGCGTGCGACCGGCGAGGTTGGTCGCGGTGAGCCCCGACCCGACGTAGCCGCCCGCGTGCCCGAGGCCGGTCGCGGGGTCGTACGCCACGCTGGCGCTCCAGTCGCGCGGCACGCCCAGCACGCCGCACCAGGTGTGGTCGAGGCCGATGCCGGCGAGCGACGGGAACAGCGAGGTGAGGGTCGCGCGCAGCGACTCGACGGTCCACTCCTGCGTGCGGCCGTCCACGTCGGTGCGGGACCCGAAGCGGTACGGCACGCCGCGCCCGCCGAGCGCGATCCGGCCGTCGGCCGTGCGCTGCGCGTAGCAGTAGGCGTGGGCTTCGTCGCCGAGCAGCTCCTGGCCCTCCCACCCGACCTCGGCCCACTGCGCGTCGCTGAGCGGCTCGGTCACCACGATCGCGGAGTTCATCGGCAGCCAGTCCCGGCGGTGGCCGGCGAGGCCTGCGGTGAAGCCCTCGAGGCAGCGGAGCACGACGGGGGCGCGCAGGGTGCCGCGGTCGGTGTGCACGGCGCCCGGCTCGAGGCGTACGGCCCGCGTCCCCTCGTGGACCCGCACGCCGCGCTCGCGCACGACCCGGGCGACGCCGGAGACGAGCTTGGCCGGGTGGACCCGCGCGCAGTCCGCGTCGAAGTGGCCGGACACCGCGCCGGCGACCCGGATCCGCGCGGCCACCTGCTCGGCGGACAGCTCGCCGTCGAGCCGCTGGCGCTGGGCCTCGGACCTCGCGACCATCAGCACGCCGCTGCGCACGACGTCGGCGTCGATGCCCTCGCGGTCCGCGACGCCGATGACCTCGTCGACCGTGGCGCGCAGGGCGGCGCGCAACCGCTCGACTCCCTCGGGGCCGGCGGCCCGCTCGTAGGTCCGGACGCTGCCGGCCAGCTCGCTCGACAGCCAGCCCCCGTTGCGGCCGGACGCGCCGAAGCCTGCGAACCGCGCCTCCACGACCCGTACGTCGAGGGAGGGGTCGGCCTCGCGGAGGTAGTGGGCGGTCCAGAGCCCGGTGAGGCCGCCGCCCACGATGGCGACGTCGCAGACGTCGTCGCCGGTCAGGGGGTCGGCGGGGGAGGGCAGCCCGACCTGCTGCCACCAGAAGGACACGCCGCCGTTGTGCACCCGGTCATTGTGGCGCCCGTGCCGTTTTGACCCTCCCGCGCGGGGCGCCGTACTCTTGCTGGTCGCGACTCCTGCCGCGTCCACTCCCACTCGTCACGAGGCGGAGCGGGTGCAGATCCGGACGTCATCCCCAGTCCCGCCACGCGGGGCCGGGGAGCGATCCGGGCCGTGTTCGTCAGTAGCCGCGGCACGACTCCGTTCCTCGTCCGGGGAGCGGGACCAACGAACCAGAACGGGATACCGCCGTGCGCACGTACAGCCCCAAGCCCGCTGACATCCAGCGTGAGTGGCTCGTCATCGACGCCACCGACGTGGTCCTGGGCCGCCTCGCCGTCCAGACCGCGAACCTCCTCCGCGGCAAGCACAAGCCGACCTTCGCTCCTCACATGGACATGGGCGACTTCGTGATCATCGTCAACGCCTCCAAGGTGTCGCTGTCGGGGACCAAGAAGACCACCAAGATGGCCTACCGCCACTCCGGCTACCCGGGCGGCCTCTCGGCCACCCCGTTCGGTGAGCTCCTCGAGAAGGACGCCCGCAAGGCCATCGAGAAGGCCGTGTGGGGCATGCTCCCGAAGAACAAGCTCGGTCGCCAGATGCTGAAGAAGCTCAAGGTCTACGCCGGCCCCGACCACCCGCACGCGGCCCAGAAGGCCACCCCGTTCGAGATCTCGCAGATCTCCCAGTGACGACTGAGGACGCACACATGACTGAGAACACCACCGAGGTCGAGGAGACCTTCGAGACCGACGCCGAGGGCGTTGCCTACACCTCCGAGAGCGACGCCTCGGCCGACACCCCCGCCCGCCCGGCCACCATCGCGCCCGCCGGCGCCACGGGCCGCCGCAAGGAGGCCGTCGCCCGCGTCCGCATCGTCCCGGGCACCGGCGAGTGGACCATCAACGGCCGCACGCTCGACAGCTACTTCCCCAACAAGCTGCACCAGCAGATCGCGAACGAGCCGTTCGCGGAGCTGCAGCTCGAGGGTCGCTTCGACGTGATCGCCCGCATCCACGGCGGCGGCATCGCCGGCCAGGCCGGCGCCCTGCGCCTCGGTGTGGCCCGCGCGCTCAACGCCGTCGACGTCGAGGCCAACCGCCCGGCGCTCAAGAAGGCCGGCCTGCTGACCCGCGACGCCCGCGTCGTGGAGCGCAAGAAGGCTGGTCTCAAGAAGGCCCGCAAGGCCTCGCAGTTCAGCAAGCGCTGATCTCCTAGGGTCTCGTCCATGACGCGACTCTTCGGCACGGACGGGGTCCGGGGCCTGGCGAACGCCGATCTCACGGCAGAGCTGGCCCTGGACCTCTCCGTCTGTGCGGCCCACGTCCTGGCCGACCGAGGCGAGTTCGAGGGCCATCGCCCCCTCGCCGTGGTGGGGCGGGACACGCGCATCTCCGGGCAGTTCCTCGAGGCCGCCGTGGTGGCCGGGCTCGCCTCGGCCGGTGTCGACGTGCTGCTGCTCGGCGTGCTGCCCACCCCCGGTGTGGCGTACATGACCGAGCGCCTCGGCGCCGACCTCGGCGTGATGCTGTCCGCGTCGCACAACCCGATGCCGGACAACGGCATCAAGTTCCTCGCGCGCGGCGGCCACAAGCTCGACGACGCGATCGAGATCGCGATCGAGCGCCGCATGGGCGAGCCGTGGGAACGCCCGACCGGTGGCGCGGTGGGCCGGGTCAACGCCTACCCGAGCGCCGTCGAGGAGTACGCCGCCCACCTCGAGGGCACGATCACGCACCCGCTCGTCGGCCTGAAGGTCGTCCTCGACTGCGCGGAGGGCGCAGCGCACGCCGCCGGGCCGCGGGCGCTCGAGGACGCCGGCGCGACCGTCATCGCGATCCACGCCGACCCCGACGGCCTCAACATCAACGAGGACTGCGGCTCGACCCACCTCGGCGACCTGCAGCGTGCCGTCGTCGAGCACGGCGCCCACGCGGGCTTCGCCCTCGACGGTGACGCCGACCGCTGCCTCGCGGTCGACGCGGACGGCAACGTCGTCGACGGCGACCAGATCCTCGCGATCCTGTCGCTGTCGCTGCTCGAGCAGGGCCGGCTCGCCAAGGACACCGTCGTGGCCACCGTGATGAGCAACCTGGGCTTCGTGCAGGCGATGCGGGCCCACGACGTCGGCGTACGCCAGACGAAGGTCGGTGACCGCTACGTCCTCGAGGCGATGAAGGTCTCCGGCTACTCCCTCGGCGGCGAGCAGTCCGGGCACGTCATCCTGAGCGACCACGCCACCACCGGCGACGGCATCCTCACCACGCTCCACGTGATGGAGCGGATGGCCACCACCGGCAGGTCCCTGGCCGAGCTCGCCTCGGTCATGACCCGGTTGCCGCAGGTCCTGCTCAACGTCTCGGGCGTCGACAAGTCGCGCGCCGACGACGACCCCGTCGTGGCGGCGGCGGTCGCGGAGGAGGAGGCCGTGCTCGGTGAGCGCGGCCGGATCCTGCTGCGCCCGTCCGGCACCGAGCCGATCGTCCGCGTGATGGTCGAGGCGCCCACGCACGACGAGGCGCAGGGGGTCGCGACCCGGCTGGCCGAGGTCGTGCAGCGTCAGCTGTCGCTGTCGTGACGACCGACCCGCGACGGGCCGTCGAGGAGGTCGAGCCGCCTCGGCGCAGCCTCCTCTCGCTCGGTGACGTCGCCTTCGCGATCGGTATCGGGCTCGTGCTGGCGTTCGTGCTCGCCGTCATCACGCCGGGCACGCGCAGCCACCTCCTCGGCGGCACGGAGCGGCGCGACACGACGGTCGTGAGCGTCCGCGAAGCGCCCCGCGAGGGCGACCCGGACCGCGTCGTGACGACCTACGGCCTGCGCTGGTCCGACGACGGCGAGGCCCGCGAGGCGACCTTCCGCCGCTCCGGTCCGCCCCGTCGCGACGTCGGCGAGACGTGGTCGCTGTGGGTCTCCGAGGACGGCTCCTCGGTCGAGACCAGCTCGCCGCGCACCACCTGGCTGCTGCTGGGGGTCGGGATGCCCGTCTTCGCCCTGGTCATCGGCGCGCTCGTGCGTTGGCGCGGCCGCGTGATGTCGCGCGCGTCGCGGCGCCAGGCCGACCGCATCGAGGCGGCGCGCAGCCGCCGCGCAGCCCGGCGCCGGTCGTCGGCCTAGCCGTCCCGCGGGTCCTCCCGCAGGCCGGCCAGGGTCTGCGCGGCCCGGCGCGCCGCGACGGCGCGCTCCGGCACCGAGCAGGCGTACGCCCGCCCGGCCTCGTGCAGCGAGGCGATCTCCGCGTCGAGGAGCGCCCGCTCGTCCGCGTCGCTCAGGACGCGGCGCCGAGCCTCGGTGGCGCCGACCCCGACCGGGGCGTCCTCGATCGCGCCCGCGGAGGTGTCGGTCGGGACGGCCTCGGCGTTCTCGAGCGCGGCGAGGGCCGTACGCAGCGTCGAGACCGTCTCGGCGTCCCGGGCCCTGCGGGCGTCGAGCAGCGCGGCCCGGATCCGGTCGCGGAGCGGAGAGCTGGTCGTCATGGCTCCACCCTGCCAAGGGAGCCCGGTCCGGCGCACGCGATATCCGGGTGACGACCGGCGCGGTCGTCGCTACGGTCGCGACGTGGTCGACATCGAGCAGCTCAACCCGCGCAACGAGGCCGCGCTGCGGGCGTGGTGGGACGTCGGCAACCAGGCCAACGCCTACCGTCCGGGCAAGCCGTGGCCGGTCTGGGAGCAGAGCCGCGTCTCGCTGCCCGCGCACAACCCGGAGCGGGGCGTCACGCTGCTCGCGGCCATCGACGGGCGCGAGATGGTCGGCGCCGGGCTCCTCGTCCGCCCGCTGAAGGAGAACCTCCACACCGCGATGGCGTTCGCCTACGTCCGCCCCGACCGCACCCGCGAGGGCATCGGCCGTCGGCTCGTCCGCGAGCTCGAGGTGGTGGCCGCCGGCGACGGCCGTACGACGCTGCAGGGCGAGGCCTACCTCCCGCCCGGGGTGAGCGGCACCGCGCCCGAGGCCTTCGGCCGGGCGATGGGGTACGCCGTCGCCAGCCGCGAGTCGATCAAGGAGCTCGCGACCGCCGACTACCTCCAGCGCCGCTCCGGCCTCGTCGAGCGGGCCCCGGTGCCGGACGGCTACCGGGTCATCACGTTCGACACGGTGTGCCCCGAGGAGCACCTCGCGTCCTTCGGACGGCTGCTCGGGATGCTGATGTCGGAGGTGCCGCTGGGCGAGCTCGACCTCGCCGCCTCGGACTGGCCACCCGAGCGGATCCGCGAGGCCGAGCAGCGGCAGGTCGACACGGGTCGGCACGTGCTCACCGCGATGGCCCTGGCTCCGGACGGCGCCGTGGCCGGCGTCTCCGACGTGCGCGTCGACGACAGCGACACCGTGCACGGCCAGGTCGGCATCACGATCGTCGACCCGGCGCACCGTGGGCGACGCCTCGGCCTCGCCCTCAAGGTGGCCACCCACGACCTCGCGCTGGCGTCGTACCCCGCCCTCGAGTCGGTGGACACCTCGAACGCCGAGGTGAACACCTGGATGAACGCGGTCAACGAGGCGCTGGGCTACCGGACGATCGAGACGCTGCTGGAGCTGCAGAAGAAGCTCTGACCCCGGACGTCATGAGGATCAGCGGTGCGCACCGGCGATTCCCATGACGTCGAGGTCCGTGGGTCGTCCACAGACGAGCCGCGGCGCCGTTCTCCACAGCCGGCGAGGTCGTCCGTAGCGATGCTCCGTCCTGTTCCGCGAACGTTGCCCGATGCCAGCGAAAGGACATGCTCCGCGTCCACGGCAGGAGCGGGAGGTACGCCGGGCGGCGGTGCGCGACGTCGGCGAGGCCCAGGGTGGCGTCGTCTCGCGCGACCAGCTGAGGGCGGCGGGGATCACCGGTCACGAGGTCGCCGCCCATCTCCGCGCCGGACGGTGGCGCGCGGTGCACACCCAGTCCGTCGCCGTCCACACCGGCCCGCTGCCGTACGTCGGTGAGCTGTGGGCGGCGGTCTTCGAGGCCGGCGACCGCGGGTGCCTCGACGGGTCGTCGGCGTTGATCGCCTCCGGCCTCCAGCACTACACCGAGGACACGATCCGCGTGTCGGTGCCGCGTGGGGTGCTGGTCAGGCGCGCGCCCGGCCTCGACGTACGCCAGACGCGCCGCCTGCGGCCGGAGGACCTCGCCGCGCACGGCATCCCCCGCACCCGCTCGGACGTGGCAGGCGTGCGCGCGGCCCTCTGGGCCCGGTCGGACAAGCAGGCCGCCCTGCTGATCACGATGTCGGTCCAGCAGGGACTGACGACGGCCGAGCGCCTCGGCGCACAGGCGGTGAAGGTGCGCCGGGACCGGAGACGGATGCTCGTCACCACGGTGGTCGCCGACCTGCTCGGAGGGGTGCGCTCGCTGGGTGAGCACGAGTTCGCCCGCGAGTGCCGACGGCGCGGCCTGCCGGAGCCGAGCCGTCAGGCGGTCCGGCGCTCGCGAGACGGCCGGTGGTACCTCGACGTCTGCTGGGATCAGTGGGGTGTCGTCGTGGAGATCGACGGGATCCAGCACGAGTGGGCGACCAACCTCGTCTCCGACGCCCTGCGGCACAACGCGGTGACCCTGGACCGGGCCGTCGTCCTGCGGCTTCCGCTGCTCGGCCTCAGGGTGGCCGCAGACGAGTTCTTCGCCCAGATCATCGAGGCCCTGGTCGGTCGTGGCTGCCCGATGCCCGTAGCGTCATGAGATCGATCGCTTCGCACCGAGGATTCTCATGACGGCCCGGGTCAGAGCTTGCGCAGCCGCACGTAGCGCACCGAGTGGTCGGCGTCCTTGCGGAGCACGAGGTTGGCGCGCGAGCGCGTGGGTGCGACGTTCTGGACGAGGTTGGGCTCGTTGATCGAGTCCCAGATCCGGGTCGCCTCGTCGACGGCCTCGTCGTGGGAGAGGGAGGCGTACTTGCGGAAGTACGACGCCGGGTCGCGGAAGGCGGTCTCGCGGAGGCGGAGGAAGCGGTCGACGTACCACCGCTTGATGTCGGTGAGGGCGGCGTCGACGTAGACCGAGAAGTCGAAGAAGTCGCTGACCGCGAGGCCCGTGCGGCCGTCGTCGCGCACGCGTGCCGGCTGGAGGACGTTGAGGCCCTCGATGATCACGATGTCGGGCCGCTTCACCACGACCCGGTCGTCGGGCAGCACGTCGTAGACGAGGTGGGAGTAGATCGGGGCCTCGACCTCGTCCTTGCCCGACTTGATGTCGATGACGAACTTGAGCAGCGCCTTGCGGTCGTAGGACTCGGGAAAGCCCTTGCGGTGCAGGATCCCGCGGCGGACCAGCTCGGCGTTGGGGAGCAGGAAGCCGTCGGTGGTCACCAGCGCGACGTGGGGGTGCTCGGGCCAGTGGGCGAGCATCTGCTGGAGGACGCGCGCGGTGGTCGACTTGCCGACCGCCACCGACCCGGCGAGGCCGATCACGAAGGGCGTACGCGGCGGGGTGACGCGGTGCAGGAACTCCTCCTGCTCGCGGTGGAGCCGCGAGTTCGCCGCGACGTAGAGGCTCAGCAGCCGCGAGAGCGGGAGGTAGACCTGCTCGATCTCGCGCAGGTCGAGCTGGTCACCGAGACCGCGCAGCCGGGCGACCTCGTCGCGGGTGAGCGTGGTCTCCGACGTACCGGCGAGCTGCGCCCACGCGGCGCGCTCGAGCTCGACGTACGGGGAGGCGAGGCCGCCGTGGGAGGACGACGTGACCTCGGACATGCCTGCGATTGTGGCACCGTGGCGGGGCGAGGCCGTGCGCAGGCCTGCCGATAGACTTCCCGGTCATGTGCGGAATCGTCGGATACGTGGGTGACAAGCCGGCCCAGGGCGTGGTGGTCGAGGGTCTGCGTCGCATGGAGTACCGCGGCTACGACTCCGCCGGCATCGCCCTCGTCGACGCCGGGTCGATCGTCTCCGACAAGCGAGCGGGCAAGCTCGCCAACCTCGAGAAGGCGATCGCCGAGGCCCCGCTCCCGGCGGTCACCACCGGGATCGGTCACACCCGCTGGGCCACGCACGGTCCGCCGACCGACCGCAACGCCCACCCCCACCTCGGGCGTGCGCGACGGGTCGCGCTGGTGCACAACGGCATCATCGAGAACTTCGCGGAGCTGCGCGGGCGCCTGGAGTCCGAGGGCGTGGAGATGGCCTCCGACACCGACACCGAGGTCGCCGCCCACCTGCTCGAGGAGCAGCTGGAGACCGGCGCCGACCTGACCGTCGCCATGCAGACCGTGTGCCGCGGGCTCGAGGGTGCCTTCACCCTGGTCGCGGTCGACGCCCAGGACCCCGACCGCGTGGTCGCCGCCCGCCGCAACAGCCCGCTCGTGGTCGGCATCGGCGAGGGCGAGAACTTCCTCGGCTCCGACGTCGCGGCGTTCATCGAGCACACCCGCGAGGCGATGGAGCTCGGCCAGGACCAGGTCGTCACGATCACTCGCGACGGCGTCGAGGTGTCCGGCTTCGACGGCGCTCCCGCCGAGGGCACGCGCTACCACGTCGACTGGGACCTGTCGGCCGCGGAGAAGGACGGCCACGACTGGTTCATGCGCAAGGAGATCTTCGAGCAGCCGCGCGCGGTCGCCGACTCGCTGCTCGGTCGTCGCAACGCCGACGGCCTCCTGCAGCTCGACGAGATGCGGCTGTCCGACCAGGACCTGCGCGAGGTCGACAAGATCATCATCATCGCGGCGGGCACGTCCTTCTACGCCGGCATGGTCGCCAAGTACGCCATCGAGCACTGGTGCCGCATCCCGGTCGAGGTGGAGCTCGCGAGCGAGTTCCGCTACCGCGACCCGATCCTCACCGCCTCGACCCTCGTCGTGGCCATCAGCCAGTCGGGCGAGACCGCCGACACCCTGCAGGCGATCCGGCACGCGCGCGTGCAGCGCTCCAAGGTGCTCGCCATCTGCAACACCAACGGCTCGACGATCCCGCGCGAGTCCGACGGCGTGATCTACACCCACGCCGGCCCGGAGATCGGCGTCGCCTCGACCAAGGGCTTCCTCACCCAGCTGGTCGCCTGCTACCTCCTCGCGCTCTACCTCGCGCAGGTCAAGGGCACCCGCTTCGGCGACGAGATCGCGCAGGTGATGGACCAGCTCGACGAGATGCCGGGCCACATCGAGAGCGTCCTGGCCAAGTCCGAGGAGGTGTACGCCCTCGCGCGCGACCACGTGGAGAACCGATCGGTGCTCTTCCTGGGCCGCCACGCCGGCTACCCGGTCGCCCTCGAGGGCGCGCTGAAGCTCAAGGAGATCGCCTACCTCCACGCCGAGGGCTTCGCCGCCGGCGAGCTCAAGCACGGACCCATCGCGCTCGTCGAGGAGGGTCTGCCCATCCTCTGCGTCGTGCCGCCGCGCGGTCGCGACCAGCTGCACGACAAGATGATCAGCGGCATCCAGGAGGTCCGCGCCCGCGGCGCGCGCACCCTCTGCCTCGCGGAGGAGGGCGACACGGCGATCGAGCCCTACGCCGACGTCCTGATCACGCTCCCGCAGGTGCCGGTCCTGCTGCAGCCCCTCGTCGCGGTGGTGCCGCTCCAGCTGTTCGCCTGCGAGCTGGCGACCCAGCTCGGCCACGACGTCGACCAGCCCCGGAACCTCGCCAAGTCCGTCACGGTCGAGTAGGACGACACCGTGCCGGTCATCGGCGTCGGCATCGACGTGGTGGACATCGACCGCTTCGTGCGGTCCCTCGAGCGCACCCCCTCCCTGCGGGCGCGGCTGTTCACCGATGCCGAGGCCTCGCGCCCGCCGGCCTCGCTCGCGGCCCGGTTCGCCGCCAAGGAGGCCATCGCCAAGGCGCTCGGTGCGCCGGTCGGGATGGCCTGGCACGACGCCGAGATCGTCTCGGAGGAGACCGGCCGGCCGCGCTTCGAGATCCGCGGGACGGTCGCCGCGCGGGCCGAGGCGCTCGGCGTGGCGCACGTGCACGTCTCCCTGTCCCACGACGCCGGCATCGCCTCGGCCGTCGTCGTCCTGGAGAGCTGAGGAGGCACCGGTGCTCCGCGCCCACACCGTCGAGGACGTACGCCGCGCCGAGGCCGCGGTCATGGCCCGCCTGCCCGAGGGTGCGCTGATGCAGCGCGCCGCCGCCGGGCTGGCGGCTGCGCTGGTCGAGCTGCTGGACGGCGCGTACGGCCGGCGGGTGCTGCTCCTGGTCGGCCCGGGCGACAACGGCGGCGACGCACTCTGGGCCGGCGCCCGGCTCGCCGCCCGGGGCGCGCGCGTCGAGGCGCTCCTCCTCGCCGACCGCGTCCACGCGGACGGGCTCGCCGCCCTCACCGCGGCCGGCGGCCTGGCCGCCCGCGACCTCGCCGACCTGCACCCCGCGCCCGACGTCCTCGTCGACGGCATCGTCGGCATCGGTGGCCGGCCCGGGCTGCGCCCCGAGGCGGTCGCCGCGCTGGAGGCCCACGACGGGGTGCCGGTCGTCGCGGTCGACGTGCCGTCGGGGACCGACGTCGACACCGGGCGGGTCGACGGTCCGCACGTCGTCGCCGACCTCACCGTCACGTTCGGCACCCACAAGGTCGCGCACCTCGTCGACCCCGCGTCGGCCGCGACGGGCGCGCTGCACCTGGTCGACCTCGGCCTCGACGAGGAGCTGGGGGAGCCCGCCGTCGAGGCGCTGCAACCCGCCGACGTGGCGGCGCTGCTGCCGCGGCCGGGCGAGCTGGCCCAGAAGTACACCCGCGGCGTCGTCGGGGTCCGTGCCGGCTCGGGCACCTACCCCGGAGCCGCGCTGCTGGCCGTCTCCGGTGCCAACAGCGGCCTCGTCGGCATGGTCCGCTACGTCGGGCCGGAGGAGATCGCCGAGACCGTCCGCACCGCGCACCCCGAGGTGGTCGGCGCCGGCCGGGTGCAGGCCTGGGTGGTCGGCCCCGGCGGTGGTGACGACGCGGGCCGGATGCTGTCCGAGGCGCGCGCCGACGGCGTACCGCTCGTGGTGGACGCCGACGCCCTCCGGCACGTCGACGAGTCGCTGCCCGGATGCGTGCTCACCCCCCACGCCGGCGAGCTCGCCGCGATGCTCGACGTTGAGCGGTCCGAGGTGGAGGCCGCGCCGCTCGAGCACGCGCGGGCCGCGGCCCGGCGCTGGGGCTGCGTGGTGCTGCTCAAGGGGCGCCACACCCTCGTCGCCGACCCGGCCGGACGGGTGCGCGCCACCACGACCGGCGTCCCGTGGCTCGCCACGGCCGGGGCCGGGGACGTGCTGTCGGGCCTGGTCGGGGCCCTGCTCGCGGCCGGGCTCGAGGCGTACGACGCCGCCTCCGTCGCCTCGTGGGTGCACGGCGCGGCGGCGACCGAGGCCGCGGCCGGGGGCCCGCTGACCGCCAGCCGGGTCGCAGCCCAGATCCCGCAGTCCGTGCGCGAGACCCTCGCGGGTTTGGGATGATCGCTCCCATGAGCGATCCCGTGCCGCAGCGCGCCGAGATCGTGGTCGACCTCGCGGCCGTGCGGCACAACGTCCGCATCCTCAAGGACCTGGTGAGCGTCGACGGGCCCGTGCAGCTGATGACGGTCGTGAAGGCCGACGGCTACGGGCACGGCATGGTCGAGGTGGCCGCCGCCGCCCGTGACGCCGGAGCGGACTGGCTCGGCGTCGCGACGATCGACGAGGCGCTCGCGCTGCGGGCCGCGGGCGACGAGGGACCTCTGCTGTGCTGGCTGAGCGCGCCGGGCGACGACTTCGCCGCCGCCGTCCGTGCAGGCGTCGAGGTGACGGCCTACTCCGTCGCGGAGCTGGACGAGATCGCCGCCGCCGGGCCGGCCCGGGTCCAGCTCAAGGTCGACACGGGCCTCTCGCGCGGCGGCGCCGCGCGCGCGGACTGGGAGTCGCTGTTCGCCGCGGCCGCCGCCCACGAGGAGGCCGGCCGGGTCCGGGTGACCGGCGTCTTCTCCCACCTCGCGGCCAGCGACGAGCCGGACCACCCCGCCAACGACCAGCAGGAGCAGTCCTTCCGGGACGCGCTCGCGCTGGCGGAGCGAGCCGGGCTCGCGCCGGACGTCACCCACCTGGCGAACTCCGCGGCCACCCTCCTGCGCCCGTCGTCGCACTTCGACCTCGTGCGCTGCGGCATCGCGTCGTACGGCCTCGACCCCGCGCCGGGGACCAGTCCGCGCATCGGGCTGCGGCCTGCGATGACGGTGCGGGCGCGCCTGGTGCTGAGCAAGGAGGTGGCGGCGGGGGACGGCGTCTCCTACGGCCACACCTGGGTCGCCCCCCAGGACACCACGGTCGGGCTGGTCCCCGCCGGCTACGCCGAGGGGATCCCGCGCGCGGCGGGCAACACCGCCTCGGCGTGGGTCGCGGACTCGCTGCGACCGGTCCGCGGCCGCGTCTGCATGGACCAGCTCGTCGTCGACCTCCAGGGCGAGCTGCTGCCTCCCGGCACCGAGGTCGTCCTGTTCGGCCCCGGCGACCGCGGCGAGCCCACGGCGCAGGACTGGGCCGAGGCCGTCGGCACCATCAGCTACGAGATCGTCACCCGCGTGGGCGGTCGCCTCGTGCGCCGCCACGTCGACTCCGAGGGGACCACGCGTTGAGCATCAAGGGCCGGATCTTCGGCACCGTCGTGGGCGCAGCCGGACTGGCCGCCGCCGCCGGTGCGGTCGGCATCGCCCGCCAGAACCGCGTCATCGGCAACCGCGCCGCGGGCGAGCAGGTGGCGTTCGGCGAGCTGCACAGCCCGGCCCGGGTCGTGGTCACCGACGACGCCGTCGACCTCCACGTCGAGATCGACGAGCCCGAGGACTTCGGTGGCCGGCCGGCGACCGACGACGACCTGACCGTGGTCTTCGTCCACGGCTACTCCCTCAACCTCGACTGCTGGCACTTCCAGCGCGCGGCCTACCGCGGGCAGGTGCGCACGGTCTTCTACGACCAGCGCAGCCACGGCCGCTCGGCCCGCTCCGACGAGGAGCACTGCACCATCGAGCAGCTCGGCGACGACCTGCGTCGCGTCATCGAGCACACCGTCCCGGGCCGGTGCGTGGTCGTCGGTCACTCGATGGGCGGGATGAGCGTCATCTCGCTGGCCGAGCAGCACCCCGACCTCTTCGGCGACACCGTCGTCGGCACGGCGCTCATCTCGACGACGGCGGGTGGGCTCGACGCCGGACGCATCCTCTTCCCGATGCTGCCCCTCGGCCTGGGCGGGCGCTTCGTCGGGCGCGCCGTGCGTACGCTCGACCGCGGCCACCGCGTCGTCGACGTCGCGCGCAGCTGGGGCCACGCGGTCGCGGACGTCTTCACCGACCGCTACGCCTTCGGCGACGACGTCCCGCAGGCGATGGTCGAGTTCGTCTACTCCATGCTCAACGCCACGCCCTTCGCGGTGGTCGCCGACTTCTACCCCGCCTTCGCCACGCTCGACCACTTCGACCGCCTCGAGGCGCTGGGGCGCGTGCCCACCTCGATCATCTGCGGCACCGAGGACAAGATCACCTCGATCGGGCACAGCCGCAAGCTGCACAGCCGGATCCCCGGCTCGAGCCTGCTCGAGTGCGAGGGGGCCGGGCACATGGTGCTCCTCGAGCGCCACAAGCAGGTGACGGCCGAGCTCGACGACCTGCTGTCGCTCGCCGAGGGCGAGGACCTGCGATGACCCTCGAGGTGCGCCGGGTCGGTCCGGAGGCGGCCGCCGAGGTCCTGGCGGTCGTGCGCGAGGCGTTCAGCGCCCGTCCACCGCTGGACCCGCCGGCCGACGCGCTCGGGGAGGACGTCGACTCCATCGCCCGCCTGCTCCGCCGTCGTGGCGGGCTGCTGGCGCTGCTCGACGGTGAGCCGGTCGGCTGCGTCGTCCTCGACCCCGACGCGGACGGTCTCGTGCTGCGCCGCTTCGGCGTGCTCCCGTCCGCCCAGGGCAGGGGGGTCGCGACGGCGCTCGTCGAGGCCGCCGTCGAGGCGGCCACCGGACGCTCCGCGGTCCGGGTGGTCGCCCGCGAGGAGCTGCCCGGCACCGTCGCCTTCTGGGAGGCGCACGACTTCGTCGTCACCGGCCGCACCAGCCCCTACGTCGAGCTGGCGCGCTGGTTGGGCACCAGCTTCGACGCACCGGACGCCGAGACGATGCGCGCGCTGGGGGAGCGGCTCGGCCGCAGCCTGGTCGCGGGAGACCTCGTCGTGCTGACGGGGGAGCTCGGGGCCGGCAAGACGACGTTCACCCAGGGCCTCGGCGAGGGCCTCGACGTCCGCGGCGGGGTGACGTCGCCGACCTTCGTGATCGCCCGCGTGCACCCGGCGCTGGGCGACGGGCCCGACCTCGTCCACGTCGACGCCTACCGCCTCGGCGGGCTGGATGAGCTCGACGACCTCGACCTCGACACCTCGCTCGACTCCGCGGTGACCGTCGTGGAGTGGGGCGCTGGCCTCGCCGAGGGGCTCGCGGACGCCCGCCTGGAGGTGCTGATCGAGCGCACCGTGGGCGACAGCCCCCTCGAGGGCGAGCTCGATCCGAGACGCGTGTCCGTGCGCTGGGTCGTCGGCCAGTAACCTCGACGCCGTGCTCCTCGCCTTCGACACCGCGACCCCGCTGGTGACCGTCGCCCTCCACGACGGTGACCGGGTGGTGGTCGAGCACTCCTCGGAGCAGCCGATGAAGCACGGCGAGCACCTCGCCCCCCTCATCGCGCGCGCCATGGACGACGCCGGGATCGTGCGCCAGGACCTCACGGCCATCGCCGTGGGCGTCGGCCCGGGACCCTTCACGGGCCTCCGCGTCGGCGTCGTCACGGCCCGCACCCTCGGCTTCGTGCTCGACGTCCCGGTCTACGGCGTGTGCTCCCTCGACGCCATCGCGCTGGAGGTCGTCGGGCGCGGTGCGGCCGAGGGGAGCTTCCTGGTCGCCACCGACGCGCGCCGCAAGGAGGTCTACCTCGCCTCCTACGACGCCGATGCGCGACGCCTCGAGGGCCCGGTCGTCACGCGGCCCGCCGACGTCGCCACCGAGGCTCCCGTCGCCGGAGCGGGACCCGAGCTCTACCCCGGCGACTTCCCCCACGCCCTCGCGCCGACCCGGCCGAGCGCCGGCTGGCTGGCTGCGGGCGTCAGCGAGGAGTCCGTAGAATTGCTGGACCCCGAGCCCCTCTACCTGCGGCGCCCCGACGCGGTCGCCGGCGCACCCAGAAAGCCCGTGTCGTGATCCGTCCCGCAACCCTCGACGACCTGCCCGCGCTCGTCGCGCTCGAGCAGGAGCTGTTCGGCCCCGACGCGTGGAGCGAGACGCTCGTGCGCCAGGAGATCGTCGGCCCGGGCCGACGCTTCGTCGTCGCCGACGACCTGTCCGGCTACGGCGTCACCATGACCGCCGGCGACATCGTCGACCTGCTCCGCATCGGCGTACGCCCCGACGCGCGCCGCACCGGCATCGCGACCAGGCTGCTCGACGAGCTCCTCGTCGGCACCGACGACGCGTCGCGGATGCTGCTCGAGGTCAGCGTCGCCAACGTCGAGGCGCTCGGCTTCTACGTCGCGCGCCAGTTCAGCGTGATCGACGTCCGCCCCCACTACTACCGCGACGGTTCGGAGGCGCTGGTGATGTGCCGCTGGCTCCCCGGCGCCGCGCGCACGGAGACGACGACGGCCCATGACTGACGAGCCGCTGGTCCTCGGCATCGAGACGTCCTGCGACGAGACGGGCGTCGGCATCGTCCGGGGGCACACCCTCCTCGCCGACACGGTCGCGAGCAGCGTCGAGGAGCACGCGCGGTTCGGCGGTGTCGTTCCCGAGGTGGCCAGCCGCGCCCACCTCGAGGCGATGGTGCCGACCATCGAGCGTGCCGCCGAGACCGCCGGCATCTCGCTGTCCGACATCGACGCGGTCGCCGTGACCAGCGGCCCCGGTCTCGCCGGCGCGCTCCTCGTCGGCGTCGCGAGCGCGAAGGCCCTCGCCCTCGGGCTCGGCAAGCACATCTACGGCGTCAACCACCTCGCGGCGCACGTCGCCGTCGACCAGCTCGAGCACGGGCCTCTGCCCGAGCCGTGCCTGGCGATGCTCGTCTCGGGCGGGCACTCCAGCCTGCTCCAGGTGAGCGACGTGACGGTCGGCGTCGAGCCGATGGGGTCCACCATCGACGACGCCGCGGGGGAGGCCTTCGACAAGGTCGCCCGGCTGCTCGGACTGCCGTTCCCCGGCGGCCCGCACATCGACAAGCAGGCCCGCAGCGGCAACAGCGTGGCCATCGACTTCCCGCGCGGACTGACCAGCCGTCGCGACCTCGAGCGGCACCGCTTCGACTTCTCCTTCTCCGGCCTCAAGACGGCCGTCGCGCGGTGGGTCGAGGCCCAGCAGCGCGCGGGCGCCACCATCGACGTCGCCGACGTCGCCGCGTCCTTCCAGGAAGCGGTCTGCGACGTCCTGACGCGCAAGGCGATCGACGCGGCGTCGAGCCGCGGGATCGAGGACATCCTCATCGGCGGCGGCGTGGCGGCCAACAGCCGGCTGCGTGCGATGGCGGAGGAGCGTGCGTCCGCGGCCGGGATCCGCGTACGCGTGCCGCGACCGGGCCTGTGCACCGACAACGGGGCGATGGTCGCCGCGCTGGGCGCCGAGCTCGTCGCGCGTGGCCGTGCCCCGTCGCTCCTCGACCTGCCGGCCGACTCCTCCCAGCCGATCACGACCGTCGTCGCCTGAGCTCACCGGCGCGACCGCCCCGGACATGACGAAGGCCCCCGCCCGAGAGCGGGGGCCTGCATCACTGACACCTGACCGAGGTGGCGTGCCTCAGTCGAGGACTCCGGGGGCGACGTCCTCGTCGCCGAGCCAGTCCTGGTCGTAGACCAGGGAGTCGCGCTGCCCGTCGCGCTCGCGGTCGCCCTTGCGTCCGCCGCGACCGGAGGCACCTCCGGCGCCGGCACCGCGGGCGCCACCTGCGCCTCGGCTGCCGGAACGGGAGCCGGCGTTGGAGCCGGTCGCCGCGCCCCGGCCCCCGGCCGCGCCGCGACCGCCGGCCGAGCCTGCTCCGCGTGCCGCCGTGCTGCCGCTCGCCGCGCCGCGCGAGCCCGCCGCACCCGGAGCACCCGAGCGGGCGGCTGCCGAGCCAGGCGCCGACGCGCTGCGCGAGAGCGCACCGGCGCTCGCGCTGCGGGCCGTGGCGCCGATGGGACGAGCGGGAGCGCTGCCGGCGGGCGCGGGAGCCGAGCCGGCACGGATGGCGCCGGCCATGCCGCTCATCCCTCCCGCGGCTCCGGCCGCCCCCATCGCAGCCGCGTTGACACCGGGAGTCGCGCCGGCGGTGGTGGTGGCCGCGGGGACGGACGAACCCGTGGGCTGGTAGGTCACGCCGCTCTGCTCATGGCCACCGACCGTGGTGCTGGTCGTGGGGTGCGGGGTGGTGGTGATCTCGGGCGGGGTGCTGACGTGGGTGGGATCGACCGGGGTCAGGGTGCACCAGATGGTCTCCGGCTCCACGTGGTTCGGCGGAGGGAGGACGGTGGGCTCGAACTCCGTCGAGGTCCACTTCACGATCCCGGTCTCGGTGTAGTGCGGCTTGACGCCACTGGCACCGCCGCCGGTGGGCGGCGGGGCGGAGGTGCCCGGCAGGTAGGTCCCGCCGGGGCCGGACGGCACGCTGGGCGGGGGCTCGGTCGGGTCCTGCTGGCCGTGGATCTCCTGCATCGGCGGGATGGCGCCGAGGAAGGCGGCGTCGAGGTCCCTGGTCAGGGCGAGGGCCTTCGCCTCCTGCTTGTCGTACTGCGTCTGCCAGGCGTTGCGCTCGGCCTGACGAGCGGCCGACGCGTCGGCCTGCGCCTGCAGCTCCTCCTTGGTCGGCTCGACGCCGGGCGTCCCGGCCGGGGCCTGGTAGGGGCCGGGCTGGGGGCCGAGGTCGGCGAGGTTGTCGCGCGCGTCCTTGGTGTCGTTGATCTGCTGGCCGACCACGACCAGGGCCTCTCCGGCGTTGCGCAGCAGGCCGGCCTTCTCGCCCATCGCGGTGGCCGACTCCTCCATGCCGGCGCGCAGGGCGGGGCCGGTGAGGGTCTGCTCGCCGATGCGGAGCTCGGCCTGGCCGGCAGCGAGCTTGAGGGCGTCGCCCAGGGTCTCGAGGTCCTCGGCCTTGCGCTTCCAGTCGCGGCCGACGGCCTGGAGGTGCCCGCCCATGGCGGAGTCGAGGTAGGAGTCCAGCTTCTGGCGGTTGGGTCCCTTGGTCACGGCGTCAGTCCTGGCTCTCGGTCGGCAGCGTGCACTGGCTGGAGGCGAAGTCGGGGGCGGCCACGCAGTCGGTCGCGACCTCGATGCGGGTCGCCGTCGCCACGGACTGCTCCGTCGTCTTCTGCACGTCGTTGCTGAACTCCTCGACCGACGCGCCCATCTCGCGCAGGCCGGCGACCATCCGCTGGAGCTCCTCGCCGACGGCCTGGTGGGCCATCTCGACGTTGGTCGCGAGCCGGTAGCCCCCGGTGAACGAGTCACCGTAGGAGGCGCCCACCACGGGGGCGACCGGGTCGTTCTCCAGGCCGGAGGCGGCCTTGTCGAACGAGAACAGGAGCGACGAGATGGTCTCGGCGTCGATGTTGAGCCCGACCATCGTCTGGCTGAGGAGTTCCCTGTCTTCGAGCGGCAGCATGCCGTGTCCTTTCCCCCTGTCGACAGAACCAAAACCACTTTAGGTCGATGATCTGGTGGCGTCATCTCGGCGTCGACTTGGCTAGTCTCGCCGCATGATTCCTCGGGGAACCGGACGCCGGTGGCTCGCCTCCTGCGCAGGTGTGATCGCCCTCACGGTCACGACCGGGTGCCAGTCGTCGGCCTCGGACGAGACGGGCGGGGACGGCCCCGCGACCGCGACGAGCTCGCCGTCGGCGACGTCCTCCGCGCCGGTCCCGGTCCCCGACGCCCCGGTCGAGGCCTCCGACGGCAAGGTCGTCAAGGTGCCCGGTGCCTCGATGCGGGCGCTGAAGACGTACAAGCGGGTCAGCGACTACGGCATCGTGCAGGGCTACAACGACGAGCAGAGCGCCCTCACCCTCTCTCCCAACCTCACGCAGAAGACGTCGCTGGACGCGTACGCGAAGGAGTGGATCCGCGCGCACGGCGGGCCGAAGCGGATGGAGCGCCAGGAGGACGCGGTCGTCGGCGGGAAGTACAACGCCTGGCACGTCATCGACACCCGAGGACCCACCGAGGAGTCGCACTACTTCGGGGTGATGTTCCTCGACAGCGCCTGGCTCATCAACATCGCGATCTACAAGGGCGACCCGTGGAGCCTGACGCCCGAGGAGGGCGAGGAGGTCATCGCGAGCCTGCTCGCGTCGTTCAAGACCGACCTCGACTGAGGCCGGCCGGGGATCGGGCCGGGGCGGGGATCCCGGCTCAGCCCGGCTCAGCCACCGTCAGGCCGGACGCGCCCGAGCTCGCGACGTCGATGCGTTCGACCGTCCCGTCCAGGCCGAGCCTCATCATGGCCGAGTCATCGCCGGTGAACAGGCGCGCCACGACCGCGTCGTCGCCCGCCCAGGCCAGCTGGGTCGCGAACCCACCGGCCGTGCGTGGCGGCAGCGCGGCCTCGAAGGTCACGACCTCCTCGCCCGTCGCGGCGTCGAGCACGGTGAGCGTGGGCGAGCCGTAGGCGTCGGCCTCGGGGTCCGAGCCGAGGACGTACTGGCCGCCGGGGCTGATCGGACCGAGCACGTGGTCGCACGTCTCCCACAGCGTGGCCCCGGCGTCGGCGACGCCCTCGACGACCGCGGAGCACGCACGTCCGTCCTGCGAGCCCTTCAGCCCGGCGACGACGCCGGTGACGGGGGAGGCGGAGCGTCCCTCGACCGGCCCCGGCAGCGCACCGGGGGAGTCCCCGCCGCCCACGAAGGTCGAGAGGACCCCCCGACCGTCGTTCTGGGTGGCGGCGACCTCGACGTCCGAGACGAACCCGATGGGCGCGACCTCGTGGTCCTCCGGGCCGGGCGGGAAGACGAGGTGGTCGGACGCCGGGCCCCCCGCGGCGTCGGCCAGCCTGACCCGCCACTGCGTGCCGTCGTACTCCGACCATGCCACGCGCGTGCCGTCGGGACTCACCACGAGGCCCCCGGTGGCCACCGGGTCGTTTACGACCTCGAGGTCGGCGTCGAGGATCTCGATCGTGCTCCACGGCACGCCGGGGGCGTCGTTGATCGCGACGCCGATCCAGCCGTCGCCGTAGGGGGTCAGCGCCTCGTAGTCACCGGGCAGGTCGACCGTGCTGCCGTCCGGCTGGAGGAGGGCGGGGCCGTCGACGTCGAGGAGGGGGACGGGCGCCTGCTCCACGGCCTCGGCGCTGAGCGGGTCGACCTTCACGATGCCCGACGCGATCGTCGGGGCGGGCGGCTGGGTCGCCGGGGGCACCTCGCTGCGCTGGCCGGGGTCGACCAGCGACAGCCCGACCGGGACCGCGATGGCCAGGACGGCGGCGACGGCCGCGCCGGCCGCGACGGTGCGGCGGCGCTGGATGCGGCGCGCACGCGTACGCACGTCGGTGACGCTGAGCGGCGACCGGTCCAGCGGGTCTGCGGTGCGGTGCAGGGCGTCGTGGACCTGCTCCTCGAGGGGACGGTCGTTCATCGTGCGTCCTCTCCGGTCTGGTGGGGATTGAGTGACTGCGGGGCGCGGGCCCGGAGACCCGCGAGTGCGCGACTGGCCTGCGACTTGACGGTGCCGACGGAGATGCCGAGGACGTCGGCGATCTCGGCCTCGCTGAGCTGCTCGTAGTAGCGCAGCACGATCACCGACCGCTGCTTGGGCGGCAGGGTCTGGACGAACGACCACAGGGCGCCGCCCATCCCGTCGTCGTAGACGTCAACGACACCGGTGTCCGGCATGACCTCGGTCGAGTGCTCCTTGCGCTTCCAGGCGCGGCGCCACAGCGAGTTGTTCTCGTTGACCATGATCCTGCGGACGTAGCCGTCGAGGGCCTCGCGGTCACGGATCCGGTCCCAGGAGAGGTAGAGCTTGGCGAAGGCGTTCTGCAGGAGGTCCTCGGCCCCGGCGTGGTCGCCGGCCAGGAGGTAGGCCGTCCGGTAGAGCGCGGGCTGGCGCGCGGACATGTAGGCCGAGAAGTCGGCGTCCTTGACCGCCTGCCTGTCCACAGGCGCGTCGGCCTGCCGCTCGTGCGCACCCATGTCGATGAGTGTCGCGGTCATCTCGCACCTCCCGTCCGATCTCGGCGCCCCCGGGCGGGGCGTGTCGTGATGAGGACGCGACCGGGTCGACCGGGGTTGCATCCATTTGGGAGGCTCGTCCCATCCAGTTCCAGACATCTGCCAGGAGGCATCGATGCAGCAGGTCAAGGCCGTCGTCGCGCTCGCGAAGGGCGAGCCGGTGCAGCTCACCACGATCAACGTCCCCGACCCCGGGCCGGGCGAGGCGGTGGTGACGGTGCAGGCCTGCGGGGTGTGCCACACCGACCTGCACTACCGCGAGGGCGGGATCAACGACGACTTCCCGTTCCTGCTCGGCCACGAGGCGGCCGGCGTGGTCGAGGCGGTCGGTCCTGACGTCACCGGGGTGGCGCCGGGGGACTTCGTGGTGCTCAACTGGCGCGCCGTGTGCGGTGACTGCCGGGCCTGCAACCGCGGCGAGCCGCAGTACTGCTTCAACACCCACAACGCCACGCAGAAGATGACGCTGGCGGAGGGTGAGCTGGCGGGCACGGAGCTGTCACCCGCCCTCGGGATCGGGGCGTTCGCCGAGAAGACCCTCGTCGCGGCGGGCCAGTGCACCAAGGTCGACCCGTCGGCCCGCGCGGCCGCGGTCGGCCTGCTCGGCTGCGGCGTGATGGCCGGCCTGGGCGCGGCCATCAACACCGGCAACGTCGGTCGCGGATCCACCGTCGCCGTCATCGGCTGCGGCGGCGTCGGCGTCGCCGCCATCGCCGGTGCGGCGCTGGCCGGTGCCGCGAGGATCATCGCCGTCGACATCGACGAGCGGAAGCTCGCGACCGCGAAGAAGCTCGGAGCCACCCACACCGTGAACTCGTCGGAGGTCGACGCGGTCGAGGCGATCAGGTCGCTGACCCCGCCGCCCGACGGCACCGGCCACGAGGGCGGCGCGGACGTCGTCATCGACGCCGTCGGCCGTCCGGAGACCTGGAAGCAGGCGTTCTACGCCCGCGACCTCGCCGGCACCGTCGTCCTCGTCGGCGTGCCCACCCCGGAGATGAAGGTGCCCGAGATCCCGCTCATCGACGTGTTCGGCCGCGGCGGGTCGCTGAAGTCGTCCTGGTACGGCGACTGCCTGCCCTCGCGCGACTTCCCGATGCTCGTCGACCTCTACCAGCAGGGACGCCTCGACCTCGACGCGTTCGTCACCGAGGAGATCGGCATCGAGGACGTCGAGGCCGCGTTCGACAAGATGCACGGCGGACCCGACTCCGAGACCGTGCTGCGCTCGGTGGTGGTCCTGTGACCGCGCGGGTGGACCACGCCGTCGTCTCCGGCACCTTCAGCCTCGACGGCGAGACGCACCAGGTCGACAACAACGTCTGGGTGATCGGCGACGACGAGCAGTGCCTGGTCATCGACGCCCCGCACGACGTCGACGCGATCCTCGAGGTCGTCGCCGGTCGCACCGTGAAGGCGATCGTGTGCACCCACGCCCACGACGACCACGTACGAGTCGCGCCCGCCCTGCGCGTCGCGACCGGTGCTCCGATCCTGCTCCACCCCGACGAGCGGCCGCTGTGGGAGCTGACCCACGGAGGCGACGAGGAGGGTGCCGAGCTGTGGGACGTCGACCTGTCCGACGGCATGACGCTGACGGTCGGCGGCGCGGCCGTCCGGGTGATCCACACCCCCGGGCACGCGCCCGGCGCGGTGTGCCTCTACGTCCACGACCTCGGCTGCGTCTTCACCGGCGACACCCTCTTCGAGGGTGGGCCGGGCGCCACCGGCCGGTCCTACTCCGACGCCGACCTCATCAAGGAGTCGATCCGCTCGCGCCTGTTCGACCTGCCCGACGAGACGGTCGTGCACACCGGGCACGGCGCCGACACCACGATCGGCGCGGAGAGGGCCAACGTCTGAGAGTCGTCAGCCCACCGATCTCCGGTTGCCCGAGACCGAGCGGGGCCTACGGTCGCGCGCATGAGCGCCGACCCGTTCGTGCCCGACGACTTCGAGCCGCCGACGCGCCTCGTCGCCGAACGCTTCGTCCTCGAGCCGCTCGGGCCGCAGCACAACGACGCCGACCTCGCGGCCTGGACGTCGAGCATCGACCACATCCGGTCCACGCCGGGCTACCCCGACGGGGACTGGCCGCCCGTGGACGGGATGTCGTCCGAGGCGAACCTCGCTGACCTCACCCGCCACGCGGCGGACTTCGCGGCCCGTACGGGCTTCACCTTCACCGTCCTCGACCCGGGCACGGACGAGGTGATCGGCTGCGTCTACCTCTACCCGTCGCACCGGCCGGAGCACGACGTGGAGGTGCAGTCCTGGGTACGCGCCGACCGGGCCGACCTCGACGGGCCGCTCGCCGACGCCGTCGCGGCGTGGCTGGACTCCGACTGGCCCTGGGAGGCGCCGGACCGCCACGGGCGGTGATGCTGCTGCGCGGGTGCTGGCTGCACCTGGATTTCCCGGCACCGGTCGCCGTGCCACCATGGCGCGATGCTCGCGCGGCCGCTCTCGCTGGTGGCGACCCTCGCCCTGGTCGCCACGCTGTCGGCCTGCGACGGGGACGGCGGTGAGCCCCGCGAGGAACCCGGCGCGGAGGGAGCCGCCGCCTCCAGCACCCCCACCGTGCCGCCCAGCCCGTCCGAGGAGCTCGGGCTGGTCGAGGGCTGGGGGCCGGACCGTGCCGAGCTGGACCGGGCCGCGCGAGCCGTCGCCCGGTTGCGCCTGCCGGACCTCGCCGGCCAGGTCATCGTCGCGGACTGGCAGGGCACGTCGGCGCCGGTGGCCATGGTCCGCGACCTGCACCTCGGCGGGGTCATCGCCTTCTCCTCCAACGTCGCGTCGGCCGAGCAGGTCGCGCGCGTCAACTCGGCCCTCACCCACCAGGTCCGGCGGACGTGGCCGCTCTTCCTCGGCGTCGACCAGGAGGGCGGCGTCGTCGAGCGGCTACGGGGTGCCGCCACCCGGTTCCCGGCCTTCATGAGCACCGGCGCCGCCGACGACGCGGCGCTGACGCGGCGGGCGTACGCCGCGGGCGCGGGTGAGCTGCGCCGCCTCGGGTTCACCGTCGACTTCGCGCCCGACGCCGACGTGACCTCGGGACCCGACGACCCGACGATCGGCTCGCGTGCGGCGTCCTCGCGCCCCGCGGTCGTCGCCGAGCAGGTCGTGGCGGCGGCAGCGGGCTTCGGCTCGGCGGGCGTGCTCCCGGTGATCAAGCACTTCCCCGGCCACGGGTCGGTCCCCGCGGACAGCCACCTCACGCTGCCCGTGCAGGCCAGGACGGCCGAGGAGCTGGAGGCGACCGACCTGGTGCCGTTCCGGGCGGCCGTCGAGGCCGGGCTGCCCGCCGTGATGGTCGGTCACATCGACGTGCGTGCGGTCGACCCACGGGTGCCGTCGTCGCTGTCGCGCAAGGTGACGACGGGCCTGCTCCGCGACGAGCTCGGCTTCGGCGGCCTCGTCGTGACCGACTCGCTCGAGATGGCCGGCGTGACCCGCGGTCGCAGCCCCGCCCGTACGGCCGTGCAGGCGATGCGCGCCGGCGCGGACGTGCTGCTGATGCCACCGTCGCCGGCCGTGGCGCGCACGGCGCTCGTGCGCGCCGTCCGGGGCGGGTCGCTGCCGCGCCGCCGCCTCGAGCAGGCGGCGGCCCGCCAGATCGCCCTCCTGCGCCACCTCGCCGGCGTCGAGCCCGGCGGGACCGGCGGGACCGGCGCGGCGGCGGAGGCGTCGCGGGCCCTGTCGGCGGCCGCGATCACCGTGACCGACGGGGCGTGCGCCGGCGCGCTGGTCGGTGCCGCGGTCCACCCGTACGGCGACGCGGGCGCGGTCGCCTCCTTCGCCGCCGCGGCGCATCGTGCCGGTCTCGAGGTGCTGCTCCGCCGCTCGCCGCCGGCGCGGCTCGCCCGCGCCGAGACGAGGCCGGAGCGCCGCGACCGCGAGCGGAAGCGGGCGTACTTCAAGCGCATCCGCGCCTGGAAGAAGGCCGAGGCGCAGCGCGAGCGGCGGCTGGCGGCCTGGACGTCCCGCGAGGACGCCCGGCTCGCCGCGGGCACCGCGATCGGATTCACGGGCTACCGCGACGCCCCCGTCGACGGCGCCGTCGCCGTGGCCACCGACACCCCGTGGGTGCTCGGGCGGGTGGGCGCGCCGACCCGGATCGCGACCTACGGCGACACCCCGACGGCGATGGACGTGCTGGTGGAGGTCCTCACCGGCGCGGCAACGGCGCCCGGCCGGCTGCCGGTCAGGGTCGCCGGTGTCGCGCGGTCGGGGTGCTGAGAGCCTCCCCGGACGTCATGAGATTCACGGGTTCGAACCCGGATTTCTCATGACGTCATGGGTTGTGGTCGTCCCGGCGACCGCCGCCCATGACGTTGCTGGGCTCGAGGGGGCATCGGCTCCGGGGGGCGGAGGACCGGACCGGGCGATCGTCGGTCGTGCCGCTGTCGACCTGTGCGAGCATCCGAGGCGTGGCCAGGAGGTACGAGACCGGTCGCTCGACGACTGCCGATGCCTCGTCGGTGACGGACAGGGATAGCTTCGCCTACTTCCTCGAAGTGGTCCTCGGGGACTTCCGGCTCGGCGATGGCGAGTCGGAGTGGGAGAACGCGACTCTCGACCGTTTCCTGGAGGCGCTCGCAGCGTTCGCCGAGGCACGTGTCACCGATGGGCCGGGACAGGACATGGACCAGGATCGAGGCAGCTGGCGACTCTTTGCCCAGATGGTCGTCGCCGCCACCGGCTACGAGTGACTCGCACGCAGCTCAGGCCGCCACGAGCGCTTGCTGCCCCGCGACGGGTGCCTCGGACGTCATGAGATCCGCCGGTTCGAACCCGAAATTCTCATGACGTCATGGCCCGTGGTCGTGGAGGCAGCCGCCTGCCATGACGTCCCGTCAGGGCGTACGCCTCAGAAGGGCTCGACCAGGAGGGCGGTGCCCTGGCCCGCGACCCGCGTCAGCACCAGCGTGGCCTCGGCGTCGCCCTTGAGCGCGAGGCGCTTGCGCAGCTCCTCGGGCACGACCTGGACGCCGCGCTTCTTGATCGTCAGGCGCCCGACGCCGCGCTGCTGCAGGGCGGCCCGCAGCTGCTTCTCGCGGTAGGGGAGGTGCTCCAGCACGCGGTAGCCGCGCGCGAACGGGGTGCGGAACGACGCGTTGCTGGTGACGTAGGCGATGTGCTCGTCGACGAGACCGCCGTCGACCCCCGCGGCCACGGCCGTGACCAGCCCGGCGCGGATCACCGCGCCGTCGGGCTCGTAGAGGAAGTCGCCCACCTCGCGTACGCCCGCGCCCGGGTCGTCCTCGTCGGTGAGGGTGGCGAGCCCGCGCTCCTCGATGACGGTCGCGCGCCGGTCGGTGGTGGACAGCCCGGGGGCCCAGAGGACCGCCTCCTTGACGTCACCCCCGTCGCTGACCCACTCGGCCTCCACGCCGTCGGGGACGAGGTCGTGGCCGATGCCCGGCGCGACCTTGACGAGGGCGCGACCCCGGAGCAGGTCGAGCACCCACGGCCACGGCGGGGTCCAGCCGTCGACGTCGAAGACCCGACCGCGACCGCCGCGGCGCGCGGGGTCGGCGAAGGCGGCGTCGAAGCCGCGAACGTCGATGGCGGTGGCGTCGCACGCCATCACCGCACCGGCGAGTCCCAGGGCGTCGAGGTTGGCCCGGGCCATCTCGGCGCGGACCGGGTCCTGGTCGACGCCCGCCGCGACCAGCCCGGCGCGGGCGAAGGCGAGGAGGTCACCGCCGATGCCGCAGCCGAGGTCGACGACGCTGCCGCCGGGGATCGCGGCCGCGAGGCGCGCGGCCCGGTGGTCGGCGACCCGGGTGCGGGTGGCCTGCTCGAGCGCGTCGGGGGTGAAGTACATCGCGTGGGCGGCGTCGCCGAACTTCGGCACGGCCTTCACGCGCAGCTGGGCCTGAGTGGTCGCCGCGGCCGCCTTCTCCGCGTCGGGCTCCAGCCGGCGTACGACCGCCGCCACGCGCACCGGGTCGCCCGGGTGGTCGGCCCACGCCTGGGCGGCGTGCACGAGCAGCCGTCCGCCCTCGGGCGTGCGCAGCCACTCCAGCGTCTCGATCTCCACGCGGCCATCCTGTCAGGCGCGTCGCGGTGGCGTACGGCCCCTGCTAGCACTCGATCGGGGTGAGTGCTAACGTCTGATCTGGCACTCTCACCGTGAGAGTGTCAATGCTCGTGAGCCTGGCACGACCCCCGCGACGGCGTGCCGCCCGGAGCGCGAGCCCACGTCCTGGGAGCCGACCGGCTCCTGCAGAATCTCGTGAAGAGAAAGTGGAGGTTGATCCGAAGTGTCGGTCAACATCAAGCCCCTCGAGGACCGCATCGTCGTCCAGACGCTCGAAGCCGAGCAGACCACCGCCTCCGGCCTGGTCATCCCGGACACCGCCAAGGAGAAGCCCCAGGAGGGCGAGGTCGTGGCGATCGGCCCCGGTCGCATCGACGACAACGGCAACCGCGTCCCCCTCGACGTCGCGGTCGGCGACAAGGTCATCTACAGCAAGTACGGCGGCACCGAGGTCAAGTACTCCGGCCAGGAGTACCTCATTCTCTCCGCCCGCGACATCCTCGCCGTCGTCGGCTGACCTGGCATCACGCCTGACTGCGCCGGGGGCGCTCGACGACCCGCTTCGCTCAGAGGTCGCCGTCGCGTCCCCGGCTTGTCAGCCGCGCGCCATGCCACCCGACGCAGCGCGAGGCCCCGCACCCCCCTCCTGAAGTCTTCCTAGAGGAGCCACCCGCAATGCCCAAGATCCTGGAGTTCGACGAGAACGCCCGCCGCGCGCTCGAGCGCGGCGTCGACGCCCTCGCCAACGCCGTCAAGGTGACGCTCGGCCCCAAGGGCCGTTACGTCGTCCTCGACAAGAAGTGGGGCGCCCCCACGATCACCAACGACGGTGTGACCGTCGCGCGCGAGGTCGAGCTCGACGACCCGTTCGAGAACCTCGGTGCCCAGCTCACCAAGGAGGTGGCCACCAAGACCAACGACATCGCCGGTGACGGCACCACCACCGCCACCGTGCTCGCCCAGGCCATGGTCCACGAGGGCCTGCGCGCCGTCGCGGCCGGCGCCAACCCGATGGGCCTCAAGCGCGGCATGGACGCCGCGGCCGAGGCCGTCGGCGACGCGCTGCGCGAGGCCGCCCGCGAGGTCGAGTCCCGTGAGGACATGGCCTCGGTCGCCACGATCTCCAGCCGCGACAGCCACATCGGCGACCTGCTCGCCGAGGCCTTCGACAAGGTCGGCAAGGACGGCGTGATCACGGTCGAGGAGTCCAACACCATGGGCACCGACCTCGAGTTCACCGAGGGCATGCAGTTCGACAAGGGCTACATCTCGGCGTACTTCGTCACCGACCCGGAGTCGATGGAGGCCGTCCTCGACGACCCCTACATCCTTCTCCACCAGGGCAAGATCTCCTCGATCCAGGAGCTCCTCCCGGTCCTCGAGAAGGTCATCGCCACCGGCAAGCCGCTCTTCATCCTCGCCGAGGACGTCGAGGGCGAGGCGCTCTCCACGCTGGTCGTCAACAAGATTCGCGGCACGTTCAACGTCGCCGCCGTGAAGAGCCCCGCGTTCGGTGACCGCCGCAAGGCGATGATGCAGGACATCGCGACCCTGACCGGCGGCCAGGTCGTCGCCCCCGAGGTCGGCCTCAAGCTCGACCAGGTCGGCCTCGAGGTCCTCGGCCAGGCGCGTCGTGTCGTCATCACCAAGGACAACACCACGATCGTCGACGGCGCCGGCGACAGCACCGCTGTCGAGGGCCGCGTCAACCAGATCAAGGCCGAGATCGAGAACACCGACTCCGACTGGGACCGCGAGAAGCTCCAGGAGCGCCTCGCCAAGCTCGCCGGCGGTGTGTGCGTGATCAAGGTCGGCGCCGCCACCGAGGTGGAGCTGAAGGAGAAGAAGCACCGCATCGAGGACGCCGTCTCCGCGACGCGCGCCGCGATCGAGGAGGGCATCGTCCCCGGCGGTGGCTCCGCGCTCATCCACGCCGTGTCGGTGCTCGAGGACAACCTCGGCCTGACCGGTGACGAGGCCGCCGGTGTCCGCGTGGTCCGCAAGGCCGCCGACGAGCCGCTGCGCTGGATCGCCGAGAACGGTGGCGAGAACGGCTACGTCGTGACCGCCAAGGTCCGCGAGCTCGGGGTCGGCAACGGCTACAACGCCGCCTCCGGCGAGTACGGCGACCTGGTCGCCCAGGGCGTCCTGGACCCAGTCAAGGTCACCCGCTCGGCGCTCGTCAACGCGACGTCGATCGCCGCGATGCTGCTCACGACCGAGACCCTCGTCGTGGACAAGCCCGAGGAGGAGGAGCCCGCGGCCGCAGCCGGTCACGGGCACGGCCACGGTCACTGAGACCCGCCGCTCCACCCTGCACGCACGGCCCGCTCCGCACCCGCCACCCGGCGGTGCGGGGCGGGCCGTTCCGCATGCGTCGTCAACCACCCCCGCGCCCGGGGCGTCCCACCTGCATGCGGACCCTCGGCGCGCTCGTCCTCGCCCTGCTGCTCGTCGGGTGCACTGCGCCCGAGGACGGGTCCCCAGCGCCGGCGCCCGCACCGACCACCACGCCCGCGACGCCGTCCGCACTCCCGTGGGGCACCGACCTGGCGTACACGGGACCACCGCGCATCCCGTGGGTCGACGGTCGCGTCCTGCGCTTCCCCGGCGGGCGCACCGTCGAGCTGCCGCGCCGCTGGGCGGTGACGTCGATCGCCCGCCACGCCGGCGGCTACCTCGTCACCGACGACCGCGCCCTGGAGGGCATGGTGGGGATGCACCGCCTCGGTGCCGCGACGGCATCGTGCGCGCGAGCTGGACCTCGACCGGTCCGGCGGAGACGAGCCCGGACGGACGGGTGGGCTGGGTCAGCCTGGTGCCGTCCGAAGGCGGACGCGTCGGTCCCACCGAGCTGCACGCGGACTCCGTCGACGGGGGAGCGGCGGTGAGCCAGCGCCTCGACCGCAGCCGGGTGCCGTTCCTCGGCGGGTGGTTCCGCGGGCAGCTGGTCTACGAGACGTGGGGGGACGCGGCGTCGTTCGTGAGCGACCTCGTCCACCGCCCCCGTCCGGTGCCGCGGGCCGAGGACCTCGGGGTGCTGCAGCCGGACGGGGCGTACCGGGCCCGGATCACGGCCGAGGGACTGGAGATCCTCCACCACGACGGTGCTCCGTCCCGCGTCGTGCGCCTGCGCGGCTTCGGCCGCACGATGTTCGCGGACCTCGCGTGGGAGGACGACCGGCACGTCCTCACGACCATCACCCGCAACGGCCGGCAGGCCGTCGCCCGCATCGGCACCGGCGGGCGGGTGTCGCTCGCGTCGGAGTGGCGCGAGGCCGGCTGGGTCGGTGTCGCGTTCCTGCCGCCCGCGCACGGGACGGCAGCACGGTGCTGCCGCGGGAGATGAAGGCCGACGACGTCCGCGTGTACGCCAACCCAGAGCAGCGCCGCGGCGCGCCTCAGCGGATGATCTCGCTGAGGTGCGTCTCGGCCCCGCTGCGGCCGAACGTCGCGACCTTGCGGCCGGTCGGCTCGTTCCACAGGAACTGGTCGCCGGGCGCCGCACCGGTGGCGGCCGACCACGCCGACATGCTGTCGCTGAGTCGCAGCAGGTCGCCGCTGTCGAAGTCGTAGAGGTAGGTGCCACCGGTGGCGCGGTCGTACGCCGAGACGACCAGGTGGTCGCCGCCGCCCACCAGCGCGCCGCCCTCGACCCCGTCGTCCTGCAGGGTGACGACCTGCTCGCCGTCGGTCGTGACCACCTGGACGCGGTCGTCACGGACCCCGTCGCCGTAGGTGCCGCAGTACTGCGAGAGGGCGATGCGACCGCCTGCGACGTCGAAGCCCAGCAGGTTGCACCGCTCACCGAGGCGGGGGCCGAACGAGGTCTCCTCGCCGGTGACCAGGTCGCGCACGTGCACCTCCCCGGCGGCGCCGTTGGAGCGGTCGGTCCACACGAGGCGGTCGCCGTCGAAGCCGAAGTCACCGACCAGCAGGCTCTCGTCGCGCACGTCCGTCGGGTCGGTGAGCGACATCGACCACAGTGCGCGCACGTCGCCCTCGGCGTCCGCGTCGTCCGCCTCCCCGTCAGGCCCCGTCGGCCAGCCGCCCTCGGGGACGTCGCCGCGATCGACGAGCAGTGCGGCGTACGCCCGTCCGTCCGGACCGACGTGCACCTGCGGGAGGTCGTCGCTCGCCGGCAGGTCCGGCCAGCTCATGGTGGTCCAGGCGCCGGCCGACCGGTCGTAGACGGACAGCTCGAGCGGGCGGCTCGCTGCGGTGCCCGACCAGCTGAGCCACTGCAGCACCAGCCGGTCCTCGCCGAGCTCGACGGCGAGCGGGTTGCTCACGTTGCCGGGGGGATCGGGGAGCCACTGCTTCTCTCCCGTCGCCGGGTCCATCAGCGCGAACCGCTCCGTGAGCCGCGTCATGGTCTGGCCCTCGCGGAAGAGCACGAGCCCGTCGTCGGTCACCCCGTCGAGGTACTCCCCGTTGTCCGACTCGAGGTCCTCGTTGACGTAGGTGGTGACGTCGCGGTAGTCGATGCCCTCGACAGCCGGCCGCGCACCGCGCAGGTCGATGGTCGGCCCGGACGGGCGGGGGACCCCCGCGGCGGCGAGGTCCGCGGGGGCGGGGTGCAGCCAGGTCGCCGAACCGAGCGCGATCGCGCCGGCCGCCAGCGCGCTCCCGGCCACGACGCCGGCGCGGCGCACGCGCACGCGCCGCCGTCCGGCACCCAGAAGGGCCTCGACCTCGCGGGTCTCCTGCGGTGCGTGCGCGGACGCGTCCCGCAGCAGCTCCTTCAGCTCGTTCACCATGACACCGCTCCTTCGGACCGCCGGTCGGCGGACGACTCGTCCGCCGGCTCCTCCAACATGGACCGGAGCGAGAACAGGCCGCGCGAGGTCTGGCTCTTCACGGTCCCCTCGGTGCAGCCCAGCAGTGCCGCCGTCTGCTCGACCGAGAGGTCCTCGAAGTAACGCAGGACCACGCAGGCACGCTGCCGGGGTGGCAGGTCGGCCAGCGTCGCCATCAGCGTCTCGCGCGTGGCGACGGCGTGCGCGACGTCGACGGGGGAGGCGAGCGTGGGGTCCGCCTCTCCCGGCCGCTCCGTGCTGGACCGCCGTCGGGCGTGGTCGAGGTAGGCGCTGACCACCGCCTTGCGGGCGTACGCCAGCTCGCCGCCGTTGCGCACCAGCCGCGGCCACCGGACGTACACCCGGATCAGGCCCTCCTGGACGAAGTCGGAGGCCCGGTCCCAGTCGCCGCACAGCAGGTAGGCCGTGCGCCGCAGGCGGGGCCGCGCCGTCTCGGCGAACTCCACGAACGCCGCCTCGTCACGCACTGTTCTGCTCCATGCCCCTTCCAACGCGGTGGGCACGCACGGGGGTTGCACGGCGCGCGACGGGAATCATCACCGGCCCCAGATGGTGCGGTACGGGGAGGTGCAGTCGACGTCGACGTCGATCGGCTCGACGGTGTTGAGGTGGTAGATCCGGTAGCGGTCGCACGCGGTCCGGATGAACTCGTACTTGCGGATGAGCGAGCGCTCGATGGGGCGCGTGCCGAGCTCGCTCCAGGTGTTGATGTAGGTCGCCTCGACGAACCACGTGGGCGGGTTGGGCCCGGTGAGCACGTCCTCCAGCTGGGTCAGCCCGGGGTCGAGGGTGCGCATCGGCAGCGACCAGAGGTAGGGGTACGGCGACTGCGCGCGGCTCGCCCACTGGATGTCCGCGCGACCGCCGTAGACCAGCACCCGGTCACCGGGTCGCGCGGCGTCGTGGATCGCCTGGCCGGTGCGCACCTCGACCGGCACCCGGCCCTCGACCCATGCCGCGGTCCAGGCGATCATCGCGACGCCGCTCGAGGCGACGACGAGGCCGACGGCGGCGCGCGTGACCCGGTGGCGGAAGCGGTCGAGGTGGTCGTGCGCGAGCAGGGCCGACAGCGCCAGCACGAGGCCGGGGATCGGGACGAAGAGGTAGGGCATCCAGAAGCTGCCGCTGAGCGCGACCCCGAGCAGGTCCAGGCCCAGCATGGCGGCGATGGCGACCACCGGCACCGGGTCGTGGCGGAGCAGCCCGCGCAGGCGCACCGCGAAGCACGCCACCACGAGCAGCATGCCCGTGCCGGCGAAGACCGCCAGCAGCACCGAGATCCGGCTGGTCGCACCCTCGGCGCTCTGGGTGGCGATGACGTGGCTGGCGTCGGAGCGGAAGGTCACCACGACGTACCAGAGGGTGCGCAGGTGCACGCCGGCCGCGAGCGCCCACGCGACGACCACCACCACCGGCACGGCCGCCCCCGCCAGCGCCGCGCCGGCGCACCGGAGCCCGTCGCGCAGGTCGAGCTGGCGCGCCAGGACCGAGCCCACCAGGAGCACGCCCCCGAACACCAGCCCACCGACGATGCTCTGCTTCATCCCGACCGCGACCATCGCGAGCAGGCCCGCGACGAAGGCGTCCGTCACCGAGATGCGCCGCACCGCCCGGAGCGCCAGCCAGCACGATCCGAGCACCAGCGGGATGCCGAACAGCTCGCCCTTGGCGGCCACCGGGTCGATCTGCGCGTTGCCCACCAGGGCTGCGGTCGCCAGCGCGACCCACCCGGCGAGCCGGCGGACCGACGCGTCGTCCAGCACCCCCGCCCGGGTCGCGACCTCGCGCGTCGCCGCCGCGGCCGCCAGCACCAGCAGGACGCACGCCACGGCGCCGACGAGGCGGTGGGCGTACGGTCCCCCGAACTGCTCGCTGGCCCGGACCAGCCAGATGATCGGCGGTGGCCGGTCGACCCAGTAGTGGCCGTAGAGCGAGTCCGGCTCGGGGTGCCACGTGCGGGCCACCAGGAGGAACCCCGCCTCGTCGGGACGCAGCGGCCACAGCAGTGACGGGAACCGTGCGACGAACGCGACCGCCGCTGCCACCCACACCATCCGCCCCATGCGGACACCGTAGAATGTGGCCGTGGAGATCCCTGAGAAGTTCGCTGCGCTCGGCCTCACCTACGACGACGTGCTGCTGCTGCCGGGGGAGTCGGACCTCGCTCCGAGCGACATCGACACCACCACCCGCCTGACCCGCGAGATCTCGATCCGGGTGCCGCTGATCAGCGCCGCGATGGACACCGTGACCGAGTCCCGGATGGCGATCGCGATGGCCCGCGAGGGCGGCATCGGCGTGCTGCACCGCAACCTCTCGATCGAGGACCAGGCCCGCCAGGTCGACCTCGTGAAGCGCACGCAGACCGGGATCATCTCCAACCCGGTCACGATCGGCCCCGACGCGACCCTGGAGGAGCTCGACCGGCTGTGCGGGGAGTACCGCGTCTCCGGCCTCCCCGTCGTCGACGTCGACAACCACCTGCTCGGCATCATCACCAACCGCGACCTGCGCTTCACGCCGGTCGCCGAGTGGGCCACCACGAAGGTGGACGAGGTGATGACCAGGGAGGGCCTGATCACCGGTCAGGTCGGCATCTCGCGCGACGACGCCACCGCCCTGCTGCGCGCCCACAAGCGCGAGCGGCTGCCGCTGGTCGACGGCGAGGGCCGCCTCAGCGGTCTCATCACGGTCAAGGACTTCGTCAAGGGCGAGCAGTTCCCGCACGCGTCGTACGACTCCGACGGCCGCCTGCTCGTCGGTGCGGCCATCGGCTACTTCGGCGACGCCTGGGAGCGCGCCACCACGCTGATCGAGGCCGGGGTAGACGTCCTGGTCGCCGACACCGCCCACGGGCACGTCCACCTCCTGCTCGACATGGTCCGCAGGCTGAAAACCGACCCGGCCACGCGGCACGTCCAGGTCATCGGCGGCAACGTCGCGACCCGCGACGGCGCGCAGGCGTTCGTCGACGCCGGCGCCGACGCGGTCAAGGTCGGCGTCGGCCCCGGCTCCATCTGCACCACCCGCGTCGTGACCGGCGTGGGCGTGCCCCAGGTGACCGCCGTCTACGAGGCCTCGCTGGCCACCCGGCCCGCCGGGGTCCCGCTCATCGCGGACGGCGGCATGAAGCACTCCGGCGAGATCGCCAAGGCCCTCGTGGCCGGCGCCGACTCGGTGATGGTCGGCTCCATGCTCGCCGGGTGCGAGGAGTCCCCGGGCGACGTCGTCTTCGTCAACGGCAAGCAGTTCAAGTCCTACCGCGGGATGGGCTCGCTCGGCGCGATGAGCAGCCGCGGCAAGAAGTCCTACTCCAAGGACCGCTACTTCCAGGCCGAGGTCGCCAGCGACGACAAGATCGTGCCGGAGGGCATCGAGGGCCAGGTCGCCTACCGCGGTCCGCTGTCCGCGGTCGCGCACCAGCTCGTCGGCGGCCTCAACCAGTCGATGTTCTACGTCGGCGCCCGGACCATCCCCGAGCTGCAGGACAAGGGGAAGTTCGTGCGCATCACGTCGGCCTCGCTCAAGGAGAGCCACCCCCACGGCGTCCAGATGACCGTCGAGGCGCCCAACTACAGCGGCAGCTGAGGCCCCACCGGCACCCGCTCACGGCTCGGCCGAAAGTAGGGACTACCCGAACCCGTCGGTAGGCCCTACGTTCACTGGTGTCAGGGGATCGGGCCCCGCGACGGTGCGATCCATCGACACGATGTGCTCGATCCCGGTTTCTCTCGGGAGGAGCGCTTCAGTGCGCAGGAACATCCTGGCCATCACCGGCACCGCCGGTGTGCTGGCCCTCGTCACACCAGCCCTGTCCACCGCCGCACCGGCTGGTGACGACACCCTCACGCCGTCGCAGCAGACGGCCCTCGACCTGGGCATCCAGGTCGCGCAGAAGGACGCGGGCGCGGCCGCCCTCAAGGCGACCACCAACCCCAACCCCTACCTCGCCAACCTGCCCGACATCGAGGACGCGAACTACTTCGCGTGGAACCGGAAGATGGCAGCCGACGCCGACGAGCGGGCCGGGTCCGCCAAGCTCGCCACCGCACGTCGCCAGGCGCTGCGCAGCACCCGCACCGGCGTCTCGGCCAAGGCCGTGCCGACGCCCTTCGTCCACGACGAGGAGGAGCCTGCCGGCACCTCCGGGTCCAACGACTCCCACCTCGACGCCGAGCCCATCACCCCGTTCGGCACCGGGTCGGCGAAGCTGCCGGCGGTACGCATCCTCGGCAGCCTGACGCCCCCCGCCACCACCGCGCCGCGCACCGTCACGACCACCGAGGACCAGGGCGCCATCCCGCTCGCGACCTCCACCGGCATCGCCGGCACCGGCGCCGCCACGACGACGTCCGTGCTCGGCGACGGTCCCCACGGGACGACCGGCGACGCGACCAACGACTTCGACTTCTACTCCGTCGAGGTGGGCGCCGGCATGACGCTGAGCGCCTCGACCATCGGCAGCCCCACGACCACCGACACGATCCTGGTCGTCTACACGGCCGACGGCGAGCCGGTCGCGGCCAACGACGACGCCGCGTTCGGCACCCTCGCCAGCGAGGTGACCTACAAGCCGGCCGAGGCCGGCACCTACTACGTCCTCGTGGGCGGCTACGCCACCGACCCGCTGCCGGCGGACCCGTTCGACTCGGGCAGCGGTGCAGGCGGCGCCGACACCGGCGACTACCGTCTGGCCGTGTCCAGCGCCAAGCTCGACGCCGACTTCTACTCGGTGCGCCTGCGTCCCGGCGACACCATCGGCTCGACCGGCACCGGCTCGGTGACCGGCCTGACCGTGCGCACGCCGTCGGGCGAGCAGCGCGTGGGCGGCGTCGAGACCGACGCGTCCTCGCTCTACCCGCCGACGTCGCCGCTGCCGGGCGGCGGCAACACGACCATCGCCTACGTCGCGGAGGAGGCCGGCTGGTACTCCGTCGAGGTCTCCGGGGCGACCGGCGCCTACGACGTCACCGTCGAGGGCTACCGTCCCGGCACCCAGGGTGACCGCGGGCGTACGCAGACGGTGCTGCTCGACTTCGCCCCCGGACGCGTCAACACCGGCACGTGGGGCGGGCCGGGCGTGCGCAGCGTCTCTCCCTTCGCCGCCTTCGTCCCGCAGTGGGGCATCGCGCGCGCCGACGCGCGCAAGGTCGAGAACCGCATCGTGAACCTCGTCCGCCGCAACCTGCAGGCCGAGCTGTCGGGCACCAACCCGGCGGTGAACGTGGAGGTGCTCAACGCGCGCACCAATCCCGAGCTGATCGGTCAGGAGAACGTCTCGCGCATCTACGTCGCCGGGACGATCGCCGAGACGGCCATCAGCACGATCGGCATCGCGCAGTACATCGACCCGGGCAACTACGGCCACGAGGACGAGGCGATCGTGCTGCTCGACGTGCTGAGCGCGCCGGCCGGCCCGGCCTCCTCGCTCAACACCTACCTCACCGCCGCCAGTGACCGCATCGGCTTCGTCTCCGCCGCAGTGGCCAACGTGACGGCGCACGAAGTCGGCCACACCATCGGCAACTACCACACCGACAACGCCGACGAGATCCACAACATGATGGACAGCGGCGGCGCCAACTTCGGCCAGAACCTCTACGGCGTCGGGCCGGACAACCTCGGCGGCACCGCGGACGACGAGAACATCGAGTTCGTGACCGACACCTACTCCCCGGCGGAGGGCTTCACCGGGCTGGAGGACACCGAGAACGTGTCGTCCTGGGCGTACGCCGGCCGCTGAGCCGACCCGCCCCGCTCCGGCACGACCCCGTCGGGCACCGCTCGACGAAACCTTCACCCGGGTCTTCCGTGTTCTCCAGCGGAGGGCCCGGGTGTTTCGGTACGGTGTGGTCGTATCCAAAGGGGGGTGCCGGAGGTGGACGTGCGTGGGGCACGAGGGATCGCCGCGGGGGCAGCGATCCCACCACCTCCGGCTCGCCGCCCCTACGACGCCAGCGGCCGCCGGGCAGCCGCCGAGCAGCGGCGGGTCTTCGTGACCGTGACGGCCGCGGGTCTCTTCGCGGAGCGCGGCTGGCGCGGCACCACCATCGCCGCGGTCGCACGCGAGGCGGACGTGTCGGTGGAGTACGTCACCAAGACCTTCGGCGGCAAGCAGGCGCTGCTCATGGAGGCGATGCGCTCGGCCACGTTCGGCCGGAGGGGGTCGCTCCAGGACGCCTTCGCCGAGCTGGCGCTGGCCGACGAGCCGGACCGGCAGGTGCGACTCGACCGCTTCGTCGACTTCGCCTGCGCGTCCGTGGTCCCGATGGCGCCCTTCGTCCCCGCCATGGTCCAGGGGGCCTCCGAGGACGAGCGGATGCGCAGCGTGCTCGACACGGCCCGCGCCGGGCACGTCGAGGTGGTCCGTGAGGCGGTCCCGCTGCTGGCGACCGGCCCCGTGCACGACGACGCCGTCGACGAGATCGTCGTGCTCACGCGCGCCGAGACCTACCTGACGTTCGCCGTCGAGCTCGGCTGGGCCGGGGGCCGCTACGCGCGGTGGTTGCGCCGCGCGGTCGGCCGCGCGGTGGGCCTCACGGGGTGAAGCCCGCCCGGGTCGGTGCAGTACGCACGACCACGGCCGAGGCGGGTCGGGTGAGCAGGCGGGAGCGGGCGGCGCGGCCGGCCACGACGAAGACCCCGGCGTTGCTGCGCGTCACCAGGCCCGGGGAGCGGGTCGGGTCGCCGGACGACACGCGACCGGTCAGTCGCGAGCGCTCGCCCGGGACCGCCGCGCGGACGAAGAGGTCGCCGCGGGTGTCGACCGCCGCCACGTGCAGCCGGTCCGCCACCACGCCCACGGCGGGGGAGGCGTACGGCGACCACTCGCCCGCGAGACTCGCGGGCCGGCTCCAGCCGCGCCCGCGCAGGATGCGCACCCGGAGCGTCCCGTCCGCGCCGACCTGGTGCACGTAGGTGGTGCCGTCGCTCGCCGTCGTCAGCGCGGGCGTCGAGGTCACCGACGCCCGCGCCCCGGGGAGGCGGAGCAGGCGACGACGCTCGACGGTCTGGACGGCGGTCGAGCCGTCGGCGCCGACCGCGACGAGCAGGGTGCGACCCGTGCGGTCGCTGCCGAGGACGGGGGCGACGTGGGTGGCCCACGCGCCGGCCCGGCCGACGCGCGCCGGTCGGCTCCAGCGGCCCTGCTGCGTGAGCCGCCGGGTGCTGAGGGTGCCGTCGGGGGAGGTGGTCGCCAGCAGGGGGCGACCGGTGCGGGTGAGCGTGAGGGCCGGGCTCGCCGTCGGCGCCGAGGAGCCGACCGCGCGCAGCCTCAGCCGTCCGTCGCGCAGGCGCCCCGCCAGCACGCGGCCGTCACGGGCGGTCGCCGCGATCCAGGGCATCCCGGTGCGGTCCAGCGCCAGCGCCGGCGCGGCGAGCGGGGAGAACGCCCGACGCGGACCGGCGACCCGCATGGGCCGGCCGGGACGCGAGATCCAGAGGGTGCCGCGGTCGTCGACGCGCGCCCTCGACGAGTCGCCGAGGCCGTCGGGCACCGAGACGACGGGCCGGTCGGACCCGAGGAGCGGCGACGGCGCCACGTCGGCCAGGTGGAGGTAGCGGAACTCGCCGACCGGGACCGTACGGCTGCCGTACCCGCCCGCGACGCCGTGGTTGTACTCCTCGACCGTGACGGTCCCCGGGCCGATCGCGCTGACCCACGCGACGTGGCCGACCCGGCCGGCGTCGGTCTGGGCGACGGCGCCGATCGCGGGGACGTCGTCGACGCGGTAGCCGAGCCGCCGGGCGACGTCGTCCCAGTTGGCCGCGTTGCCCCAGTGCTCGCCGCCGAAGTGGTTGCCGAAGCCGGCCATCCGGTTGCGCTCCTGCAGCCGCCACGCCACGAAGCTCGTGCAGTTGCGCAGCACGAAGCCCCACGAGTCGCCGATGGAGCCGTTGATCGACCACACCCGCCTGGCGCAGGTCGGCTTCGGTCCGCGCGGGTCGTAGAGGTGGCCCGACACCGGGTCGAGCACGGGCGGCGGGGGAGGCGGCGGCTCGACCGCGGGCTCGGCGTCCCCGGCTCCCGCTGGGCCGTCGTCGGCCTTGCCGGGCGGTGCGATCTCCGGCGTCGGCTCCTCGATCGGCTCCTGCGGCACGATCGGGCACTGGCCCTGCCACGCCCACGGGTAGTCGTCCTCGGCCTGGGCAGCCGAGAGCGTCCCGGTCACCAGTCCAGCGGCCAGGCATGCGGGCGCGAGCACGCGCGCCAGTAGTCCCCACTTCCCCACCCGGAGGACGCTAGGCAAGGTGGAGGTCGCGCGTGGCGTTTTTGCCGACCTGTTGCCGAGCAGTGGAGGAGGCCCCCGGGGAGCGGGCCGCGGCACCTGCCTACGCCGCCGATAGGCTTCGGTCCGTGACCGAGATCGAGATCGGCCGTGCCAAGCGCGGTCGCCGCGCCTACTCCTTCGACGACATCGCGATCGTGCCCTCGCGGCGCACCCGCGACCCCGAGGAGGTCAGCACGGCCTGGCAGATCGACGCCTACCGCTTCGACATCCCGGTGCTCGCCGCCCCGATGGACTCGGTCATGTCCCCGTCGACCGCGATCGCGCTCGGCCAGATGGGCGGCCTCGGGGTGCTCAACCTCGAGGGCCTCTGGACCCGCTACGACGACCCGTCCGGCCTGCTCGAGGAGGTGGCCGGCCTCCAGGGCACCGAGGCGACCCGCCGGATGCAGGAGATCTACACCGAGCCGATCAAGCCCGAGCTCATCACCGCGCGGCTCAAGGAGATGCGTGCCGCGGGCGTCACCGTCGCGGGGTCGCTGTCACCGCAGCGCACCAAGGAGCACGTGAAGGCCGTCGTCGACGCCGGTGTCGACATGTTCGTCATCCGCGGGACGACCGTCTCCGCCGAGCACGTCAGCAGCCAGGCCGAGCCGCTGAACCTCAAGGAGTTCATCTACGAGCTCGACGTCCCGGTCATCGTCGGCGGCTGCGCGACCTACCAGGCCGCGCTCCACCTCATGCGCACCGGCGCTGCGGGCGTACTCGTCGGCTTCGGCGGCGGCGCCGCCCACACCACCCGCACCGTCCTCGGCGTCGCGGTCCCGATGGCCAGCGCCGTGGCGGACGTCGCCGCCGCCCGCCGCGACTACATGGACGAGTCGGGCGGCCGCTACGTGCACGTCATCGCCGACGGCTCGATCGGCAGCTCCGGTGACATCGCCAAGGCCGTCGCCTGCGGCGCCGACGCCGTGATGATCGGCTCCCCGCTCGCCCGTGCCACCGAGGCCCCCGGCCGCGGCTTCCACTGGGGCAGCGAGGCCACCCACTCCGAGCTCCCGCGCGGCGAGCGGGTCGCGTTCGCCCCGGTCGGCTCGCTGGAGGAGATCATGTTCGGCCCGTCCCGCGTCGCCGACGGCACCATGAACCTCGTCGGGGCCCTCCGCCGTGCCATGGCGACCACGGGCTACACCGAGCTCAAGGAGTTCCAGCGCATCGAGGTCGTCGTCCAGCACTGACGGACTGAGGACAGTGGAGCCGTGAGGTCACCCGGTGACCTCGGGACTCCACCATCTTGTCTCCACAGATCGGCCGTGGGCCTGTCGACCGGCCCCGCAGGGGTCGCAGGGTTGCTCCGTGCGCGAAGACCCGTCCCTGACCGCGATCGCCGCCCTGCTGCGTGTCCAGTCCGGGGTCGTGGCGCGTCATCAGCAGCTGGCGGCGGGGCTCGGCCCCCACGACGTGCGCAGGCTGGAGCGGCACCGCGACCTGGTCCGGGTGCTGCCCCGGGTCCACGTCGCGCACACCGGTGAGCCGACGTGGGTGCAGCGTGCCTGGGCGGCCGTGCTCTACGCGTGGCCGGCGGCGCTCGTGCGCGAGTCCGCACTCCGGGCAGCCGATGGTCCTGGCCAGCCGGGACGGGACTCCGGTCCCATCACGGTCGGCATCGACCTGCAGCGTCGGGTGCGGTCGCTGCCTGGAGTGGTCGTGGTCCGCACGTCGGACCTCGAGGCCCGCGCGCGGTGGAACCTCGGCCCGCCCCGCGTGCCCTACGACGACGCGGCGCTCGACGTGGCCCTGCACGCGGGGTCCGAGATGGAGGCGCTCGCGGCCGTCACGCGCGCGGTGCAGACCCGACGCACGACCGCCGTACGCATCACGTCCGTCCTCGCCGGACGCTCACGCGCACCTCGCCGGGCATTCCTCGAGCGTGTCCTCGAGGACGTGGCCCACGGCACCTGCTCGGTGCTCGAGCACGCCTACCTCACCCGGGTGGAGCAACCGGACGGGCTGCCCCCGGCGCTGCGCCAGGTGCGCGAGGTCACGGCCAGCGGGATCGTCTACCGGGACGCCGACGTGCTCGGCCTGACGATCGAGCTCGACGGCCGGCTGTTCCACGACACGGCGGAGCAGCGGGACGCGGACGCCGAGCGGGACCTCGACCTCGCCGTGGTCGGCCGCGACGGCGTACGCCTCACCTGGGGTCAGGTGGTCGGCCGGCCGTGCAGCACCGCGGCCAAGCTCGACACCATCCTGCGCGCTCGCGGCGCTCCCGCTGGTCGAGCATGCGGACCCGGCTGCGGGCTCCGCCAGGTCCCTTCCTCAGGTGGCCCTGAGACACTGGCACCATGACCCTCGCCAAGGCCCTCGACGCCGACCAGCGGGCCGACGCCCTCGACCAGCTCGGGTCGGGCGAGCTCGACGTGCTCGTCGTCGGCGGCGGCATCGTCGGGGTCGGCGCGGCGCTCGACGCCGTCACGCGCGGGCTGAAGGTCGGGCTCGTGGAGCAGCGCGACCTCGCGTCGGGCACGTCCTCGCGCTCCTCGAAGCTCGTGCACGGCGGGCTGCGCTACCTCGAGATGTTCGACTTCGCCCTGGTCAAGGAGGCGCTGGAGGAGCGCGGCCTGCTGCTGACCCGGCTCGCGCCCCACCTCGTACGCCCGGTGCCGTTCCTCTACCCGCTCGAGCACGCCTGGGAGCGGCCGTACGTCGGGGCCGGGGTCGCGCTCTACGACGGCATGGCGATGGCCGGGACCTACGACATGGGCGTGCCGAAGCACAAGCACGTGTTCCGCAAGCAGCTCACGCGGATGGCGCCCGACATCAGGACCGACGACCTGCACGGCGCGATCCGCTACTACGACTGCCAGGTCGACGACGCGCGGCTGGTCATGACGATCGCGCGGACCGCGGCCAACAACGGGGCCCACGTCGCGACCCGGACCAAGGTCACCGGGTTCCTGCGCTCGGGTGACGGCGACGACGCGCCCGTGGTCGGCGTCCGCGCCCGCGACCTCGAGGGCCAGCGCGACCTCGAGATCCGCGCCAAGGTCGTCATCAACGCCGCGGGGGTGTGGACCGACGAGGTGCAGGACCTCCTCGGCGGTCGCGCGCAGCTCGACGTCGACGCCAGCAAGGGCATCCACCTCGTCATCCCGCGCGAGCGGATCCGCTCCGAGTGCGGCTTCATCACGAAGACCGAGAAGTCGGTCCTGTTCGTGATCCCCTGGGGCCAGTTCTGGATCATCGGCACGACCGACACGGCCTGGGACTTCGACCTCGCCCACCCGGCGGCGAGCAAGACCGACATCGACTACCTGCTCGGCCACGTCAACCGCCTCCTCAAGGACCCCCTCGACCACCGCGACGTCATCGGCGTGTGGGCCGGCCTGCGGCCGTTGCTCAAGCCGATGCGCAAGGAGGGCGAGATGGGGGAGACGACCAAGCTCTCGCGCGAGCACACCGTCGCCAACCCGGTGCCGGGCCTGGTCCTCGTCGCGGGCGGCAAGCTCACGACCTACCGCGTGATGGCCAGGGACGCCGTCGACCACGCGATCCGCGACTTCGACGCGACACCGGCCTCGATCACCGACCGGGTGCCCCTGATGGGCGCGTGGGGCCACGAGGCGCGCACCAACCAGCGCGTCGCGCTGAGCCGCTCGTCGGGCCTCGACATCGGTGTGGTCGACCATCTGCTCGGCCGTTACGGCGGTCTCGTCGACGAGGTCCTCGCGCTCATCGACCGACGCCCCGACCTCGCCGAGCCGCTGCCGGGCGCCGAGCACTACCTGCGGGCCGAGGTGCTCTACGCCGCCACCCACGAGGGCGCGCGCCACCTCGATGACGTGCTGGCCCGCCGTACGCGCGTGTCCATCGAGACCTTCGACCGCGGCGTCGCGGCCGCCCGCCCGGCCGCCGAGCTGATGGCGGAGGCGCTGGGCTGGGACGAGGCCCAGGTGGCCGACGAGGTGGACCACTACCTCCGGCGGGTCGAGGCCGAGCGCCAGAGCCAGCTGATGCCGACCGACCAGGAGGCCGACGAGGCCCGGGTCAAGGCCCCCGACATCGTCTAGAGCTGCTGGATCGGGCCCGGCGAGGAGAGACCGAACGCCTCGCGCAGCCCGGACCGCCTGCCTCGCGCCTCCAGTGCGTCGGCGGTCCTGCCGACCGGTCGCGACCACGGCCAGACGTGGTAGCCCATGAGGACCAGCGAGACGACGGCCCCGCCGGCGAAGGTGAGGAAGCCACCGTCGGGCAGGACGAACGCCAGCGCGATCGAGGCGATGGCGATCGACTCGATCAACGCGAAGCGCAGGATCATCGCGCCCTGGTGGCGCACCATCGCCTGCGCGGACGCGGCGTCGTCGTCGAGCGACGGGTCGAGGGCCGGCGGGCGGTAGCCGATCGCCTCGACCAGCACGTGGACCGCGACCCCGGCGGCGAGCTGGGCCGGCAGCACCCACACCGGCGGGGCCTCGTCGAGCGGCAGCACGAAGAAGAGCGCCAGGGCGATGAAGAACAGGCCGCTCACGAGCGTGCCCGCGACGAGCCGGTGCTGGGAGGCGAGGGGCGACATGGCCGAGACCCTAGCGTCCATCGGCGGCCGGGCGCGGTGGACAAATACTGCCGAGATGTCGAATGCTGGGACGGAAGTGACCAACCAGTAGCAACGCCGGGCACGCCGACCTACGCTTCGAGGATGAGTGAGCAGACCCCCGCCTCAGGTCCCATCACCGACGGTCCCGCGGACCCCGAGCACGACAGCACCGCGGCCTACGGCCTCGACCGGTCGTACGTCGCCAGCCTGACGCGTCGTGTCGTGAGCACGTCCGGTGCGACCGCCGCCGTCGCCTCGCCGATCGGCGGCACCCCGCTGGCCCACGTCCCGCAGTCGAGCCCGGCCGACGTGGCCGAGGCCTTCGCGCGGGCCCGCACGGCGCAGGTCGCGTGGGCCGCCACCCCGATCGACCAGCGAGCCGCGGCGATGCTCCGGCTCCACGACCTCGTGCTCGACCGCCAGGACGAGCTCATCGACCTCGTGGTGTGGGAGTCCGGCAAGGCCCGCAAGGACGCCTACCTCGAGGTCGCCCACCTCGCGCTGACCGCGCGCTACTACGCCCGGACCGCGCACGAGCACCTGGACACCAGGCGCGTCGGGGGCATGTTCCCGCTGCTGACCCGCGCGGAGGTCAACCGCGTGCCCAAGGGCGTCGTCGGCATCATCTCGCCGTGGAACTACCCGCTCACGATGGCGCTCTGCGACGGCCTGCCCGCGCTCCTCGCCGGCAACGCCGTGGTGTCGAAGCCCGACGCGCAGACGATGCTGACCGCGCTGCTGGCCGCCCAGCTCCTCGAGGAGGCCGGCTTCCCGGCCGAGGTGTGGCAGGTCGTGGCCGGCCCCGGTCCGGAGGTGGGAGGAGCGATCGTCGCGCACGCCGACTACGTCTGCTTCACCGGCTCCACCGCCACCGGCCGCACGATCGCACGCGGCTGCGCCGAGCGGCTGATCGGCTGCTCGCTCGAGCTGGGCGGCAAGAACCCGATGCTCGTGCTGCGCGACGCCGACGTGCACCGCGCGGCCGAGGGCGCCGTACGCGCGGTGTTCTCCAACGCCGGCCAGCTGTGCGTCTCGATGGAGCGGCTCTTCGTCGCCGACCAGGTCTACGACCGCTTCGTCGACGCCTTCGTCTCGCGCACCCAGGCCATGACGCTCGGCGCCAGCCACGACTGGTCGGTCGACATGGGCTCGCTGATCTCGCAGGCGCAGCTCGACACGGTCACCGCGCACGTCGAGGACGCCGTCGCCAAGGGCGCCACGGTGCTCACCGGCGGCAGGCACCGCCCCGACCTCGGGCCCTTCGTCTTCGAGCCGACCATCCTGGAGGGCGTCTCGGCCGACATGGAGTGCTTCGGCAAGGAGACCTTCGGCCCGGTCGTCTCGCTCTACCGATTCCACGGCGAGGACGAGGCGGTCGAGCGCGCCAACGACGGGCAGTACGGCCTCAACGCGTCGGTCTGGACCCGCGACGGCGCACGTGGCCGGGCGCTCGCGCGACGGATCAGGTGCGGCACGGTCAACGTCAACGAGGCCTACGGAGCGACGTTCGGCTCGCTCGGCGCGCCGATGGGCGGCATGCGCGAGTCCGGGATGGGTCGCCGGCAGGGCGCGGAGGGCATCCTGCGCTACACCGAGGCGCAGTCCGTCGCGACGCAGCGGCTGGTGCCGATCGCCCCGATGTTCGGGATGTCGGAGGAGACCAACGCGAAGGTGATGACCTCCGCGCTGCGCCTGCTCAACAAGCTCGGTCGCGCCTGACATGACCCAGGGCGACACCCGGCACTACGACGTCCTCGTCATCGGGTCCGGCTTCGGCGGCTCGGTCTCCGCGCTCCGGCTGACCGAGAAGGGCTACCGCGTCGGCGTCCTCGAGGCGGGCGCCCGGTTCGAGGACGGCGACTTCCCGGCCACCTCGTTCGACGCGAGGCGGTTCCTCTTCGCGCCCTCGCTGGGGATGTACGGCATCCAGCGCATCGACATGGTCAAGGACTGCCTGATCCTCGCGGGAGCGGGGGTCGGCGGGGGCTCGCTCGTCTACGCCAACACGCTCTACGAGCCGCTCGACGCGTTCTACCGCGACCCGTCCTGGGCGCACATCACCGACTGGAAGTCCGAGCTCGCGCCCTACTACGACCAGGCCAAGCGGATGCTCGGCGTCGTGCAGAACCCGCGCCACACCCCGGCCGACGAGGTGATGCGCACGGTCGCCGAGGAGATGGGGGTGGGGGAGACGTTCCACCCGACGCCGGTCGGCGTGTTCTTCGGCGGGCCCGACGCCGCGGGTGGCGAGCGGGTGGAGGACCCGTTCTTCGGCGGCGCCGGGCCGGCGCGCAACGCCTGCCTCAACTGCGGCGAGTGCATGACGGGGTGCCGGCACAACGCCAAGAACACGCTCGTCAAGAACTACCTCCACCTCGCCGAGCAGGCGGGGGCGGTCGTGCACCCGCTGACCACCGTGACCCGCGTACGCCCGCGCGCCGGCGGCGGCTACGAGGTGAGCGCGCGCTGGACCAAGGCCAAGCTCTCGCGGCGCACGGCGACGAAGACCTTCACCGCCGACCAGGTCGTCTTCTCCGCGGCGGCCCTCGGCACGCAGAAGCTGCTCCACCAGCTCAAGGGCGAGGGCGACCTGCCCGGCATCAGCGACCGCCTCGGCGTGCTGACCCGCACCAACTCCGAGGCGATCCTCGGTGCGCTCGCCCCCGCCGGCGGCCCGGTCGACTACACCGAGGGTGTCGCGATCACGTCGTCCTGGCACCCCGACGACGTCACCCACATCGAGCCCTGCCGCTACGGCAAGGGCTCCAACGCGATGGCGCTCCTGCAGACCGTGCTGGCCGACGACATCCCGGGGCGCTCGCGCGTACGCACGTGGGTGCGCGAGCTGTGGGCGCAGCGGCGCACCGCGCTCGACCTCTACGACTTCCGGCACTGGTCGGAGCGGGCCGTGGTGGCGCTGGTCATGCAGACCCTCGACAACTCCATCACCACGCGGGGCGTGAAGGGCCGCTTCGGCTGGCGGATGACCTCGGTGCAGGGCCACGGCAGGCCCAACCCGACCTACATCCCGGTGGCCTACGACGCCGTGCGCCGGATGGCCGACGTCATGGGCGGCACGGCGGGTGGCAACGTCGGCGAGCCGTTCAACCGGCCGCTGACCGCGCACTTCATCGGCGGCTGCACGATCGGCGACTCACCGCAGACCGGCGTCGTCGACCCCTACCAGCGGCTGTTCGGGCACGACGGCCTGCACGTCGTCGACGGCTCCGCGGTCTCGGCCAACCTCGGCGTGAACCCGTCGCTGACGATCACGGCCCAGGCCGAGCGGGCGATGGCGTTCTGGCCCAACAAGGGCGAGGCCGACCCGCGTCCCGCGCTCGGGCAGGCGTACGTCCAGGTCGCCCCGGTGGAGCCGAAGAACCCGGTCGTCCCGGACGCCGCGCCGGGTGCGCTGCGGCTGCCGATCGTCGGCGTCAGCTGAGCTGTCCGGGCTCCGTCGGAATTCCCCCAGCCCGGCCGTAACCACCCCCTGCAGGCGTCGTTGGGCGGGTAAGGGGTCCGACAGTCATGCTCCCTCCCAAGGGTCGGGCTCCCGGGTTCTCGGCAGTGCCGGGCGCCAAGCATCAGGGCCCGGCCACCCTCCCTCCCCGGTCGGGTCCTGATGCGATTTCGGAGAGAGGGCGCCGATAGACTCCGAGCGTGACGCAGCCTGCAGAGCACGACCTGGTCCTCGTCGTCGACTTCGGGGCGCAGTACGCCCAGCTGATCGCGCGGCGCGTCCGCGAGGCGCGCGTCTACTCCGAGATCGTCCCGCACACGATGCCGATCGCGGACATGCTCGCCCGCAAGCCCAAGGCGATCATCCTGTCCGGCGGCCCCTCGAGCGTGTACGCCGACGGCGCGCCCGGCATCGACGACACCGTCTTCACGGCCGGGGTCCCCGTCTTCGGCATGTGCTACGGCTTCCAGCTGATGGCCAAGGGTCTCGGCGGCGAGGTCGCCCACACCGGCGCGCGCGAGTACGGCCGTACCCCCGTCTCCGTCAGCGAGCCGGGCACCCTGCTCGCAGGCATCCCCGCCGACCACACGGTCTGGATGTCCCACGGCGACTCGGTCGCCCGCGCACCCGAGGGCTTCACCGTCCTCGCGTCGACCGACGTCACCCCGGTCGCGGCGTTCGAGGCCGTCGACCGGGGCCTCGCCGGCGTGCAGTGGCACCCCGAGGTGCTGCACACCGAGCACGGCCAGAAGGTCCTCGAACACTTCCTGCACCACATCGCCGGCGCCCGGCAGACCTGGACGATGCTCAACATCGCCGAGGAGCAGATCGAGCGGGTCCGCGAGCAGATCGGCGAGTCGGGGCTGGCGATCTGCGGCCTGTCCGGCGGCGTCGACTCCGCCGTCGCCGCGGCCATCGTGCAGCGCGCCATCGGCGACCGCCTGCACTGCGTCTTCGTCGACCACGGCCTGCTGCGCGAGGGCGAGGCCGAGCAGGTCGAGCGCGACTTCGTCGCGGCCACCGGCGTCAACCTCCACGTCTACGACGCCCGCGAGACCTTCCTGTCCGCTCTCGCGGGGGTCACCGACCCCGAGGAGAAGCGCAAGATCATCGGCCGCGAGTTCATCCGCGCCTTCGAGGCCGCGGAGGTCCAGGTGCTCGGCGAGGCGGCCGAGCAGGGCGAGAAGGTCGGCTTCCTCGTGCAGGGCACGCTCTACCCGGACGTCGTCGAGTCGGGCGGCGGCGCCGGCACCTCCAACATCAAGTCCCACCACAACGTCGGCGGCCTGCCGGAGGACCTCGAGTTCGCGCTCGTCGAGCCGCTGCGCACCCTGTTCAAGGACGAGGTCCGCCTCGTCGGGGAGCAGCTCGGCCTGCCCGCCGAGATGGTCTGGCGCCAGCCGTTCCCCGGCCCCGGCCTCGGCATCCGGATCATCGGCGAGGTCACCTCCGACCGGCTCGACATCCTGCGCCGCGCCGACGCGATCGCCCGCCAGGAGCTCACCCGCGCCGGCCTCGACCGCGACATCTGGCAGATGCCGGTCGTGCTCCTCGCCGACGTCCGCTCCGTCGGCGTCCAGGGCGACGGCCGCACCTACGGCCACCCCGTCGTGATCCGCCCGGTCACCTCCGAGGACGCGATGACCGCCGACTGGGCCCGGCTGCCGTACGAGGTGATGGAGCGCATCTCCACCCGGATCACCAACGAGGTGGCCGAGGTCAACCGGGTCACGCTCGACATCACCTCGAAGCCGCCGGGGACCATCGAGTGGGAGTGAGCCGCGCCGCTCCCTGAGCCGGGGCTGGGTTTCACGGCGGGTCGTCGGGGAAGCATCGAGACACGAGCACCGACCCAGGGGGAGGCCGACCGTGTCCGAGATCGCCATCAAGATGGAGACGATCTACCACGTCGCACACGACGTGCTGCCGGAGAAGGCGACGCTGTTCGCGGGCCGCGCGAGCGACGTGACCGAGGCGATCGAGCCCGTCCTCGCGCAGGTCGCGCTGGCCGGCAACCACGCGATCGCGAGCGACCTCGGGAGCCTGTCGGTCGAGATCTTCGCCCACCTGCGCGAGCTGGTGCGCACCTTCAACGACAGCGCCACGGCGCTCGACCGGATCGCCGACGACTTCGTGGCCGTCGACGACGCCGCCCGGCTCTGGTTCGAGGGCCAGCAGCAGTACGTCGGCGACCCCGACCTCCCCGCCGAGCCGACCGCCCCGGAGGTGTGAGCATGTCCGGGATCCTCGACCAGGTCGAGCCGCTCTTCGAGGAGATCGCCGACCTCATCGGCCAGCTGGCCGGCAACGAGGCCGCGCTCCGCTTCCAGAACGCGGAGTGGGACCGTGAGCCACCCGAGGGCTACACGCGCGAGCAGGTCGCCCTCACCTACCCCGGTGACCACGGCTTCGAGCGCGTGTCCGGCATCGTGATGATGTCGACCACCCACCCCGACTTCATGTCCGGCTCGACGACCAACGCCGACATCATGCGGGCGATGCAGGACGGCATCAACGAGGTGTGGGAGCGCGAGCACTCGGTCTACAAGAACGGCGCGACCAGCACGCTCTTCCGCATCTACAGCAAGAACATCTGGGAGCCCGACGCCGAGGTCATCGAGTCGTCCGCCAACAGGCTGGCGGACCTGAGCCGCTTCCTCGACTCCCAGCTCACCGCGTCCGCTGGCTGGGTGCCCGTCGACGACACCGAGAACGCACCCGACTGGCTGCCTCGCCTCAAGGCCGACTGGCCGGCGACCTCGCAGAGCTCCGGGTCCTTCTACGAGTTCTGGAACGACGTCAACGACAAGTGCGCCCTCTATCGCAACGCCACCGCCCGTCTGGGCGCGGCGACGGCGGCCGTGTGCTCCACGGTCTCGGACTACCAGAAGAACCTGGTCAAGGCGGCCCAGCAGACCCGCGACCAGGCGCGGCTCGCGCTCCAGCAGTGGCAGGAGTGGAAGGAGCCCAGCGGCGCGTGGCCCACCGGCGAGCTCCAGGACAACAGCCTGCTCGACGGCATCCTGGGCGGCGTGAGCTACGGCACCGGCGTCGTCGCGCTCATCCCGCCCGCCTCCCTCATCGCCGGCACCATCAGCGTGATCACCGGCGGGCTGGCGTACGCCGTGCCGTCGGAGACGCGGGTGATGGAGGCGACCCAGGCGCTCACCGCCAAGGCGCTGTTCGACGGCTTCACCGCCGACCTGCAGCAGATGAGCGAGGAGATGGGCAAGGCCCTCGACGCGATCCGCAGCGAGCCGGTCGCGGACGTCGAGAGCGCCGCCAACTCCGAGCTGGGTCTCACCGCCTACGTCCACGAGGTCGAGGGGAGCCAGCGCGACTGGAGCCCGCCCGAGGTGAACCTCTGAGGGCTGCGCTCGCCTAGGGTCGTCGGCATGGGAGTCCCGGGGTGGGTGCTGGCGCTGGAGGACGCGTGGGACGCGCGGCGGGCGAGGCGGCGGGAGGGTCGCTCGCCCGACCACTTCCGCATCGAGTCCTACGGCGGGCACGGCGGTCCGGAGGGTGTCGTGGTCCGCGGACGGGTGGTGGACGACCCGCCGCTGTCGCGGGCCGTCGAGGGCGAGGGCGTGCGCGCGGCGGTCGGTCGCACGCTGCGCTCGTTCCTCACCGACGAGCTCCCCGGCGTGCCGCTGCGGGTGCGGGTGGGGGAGATCGAGGCGACGACCACCACCGACGACGAGGGCTACTACGTGGTGCGGCTGGCGGGCGTACGCTCCGACGGACCGTGGGTGGACGGGACGGTCGGGCTGGACGGTCCCTACCGTGGCCTCGTCGACGTCCCCCCGACCCCGATCCGGGTGCGGGTCCCCACGGCCGCGGCGAGCTTCGGCGTGGTGTCCGACGTCGACGACACGATCCTCGAGACCGGCGTGCAGCGCGTCGGCCGGATGGTCCTGCAGACGTTCACCGGGTCGGCGCTGACCCGTACGCCCTTCCCGGGGGTGGTCGAGCTCTACCGCGACCTGGCGCGCGGCGACGCCAACCCCGTCTTCTACGTCTCCTCGAGCCCGTGGAACCTCCACGCCTTCCTCGACGCGTTCCTGCGCCACCGCGGCTTCCCGCTCGGACCGGTCCTGCTGCGCGACCTCCTCGGCTCCCGGGCGGGTCGGGAGGAGAAGCACGGCCGGATCCGCGAGGTGCTCGCGCTGCACCCCGACCTGCCGTTCGTGCTGATCGGCGACTCGGGGGAGCGGGACCCCGAGATCTACGCCGAGACCGTGCGCGAGCACCCGGGGCGCGTCCTGGCGGTCTACATCCGCGAGACGCGGCTCGACCCCGGTGACGGGCGCGTGGAGGCCGTGTCCGACGCGTGGGAGCACGAGGTGCCGTTCGTGCTCGCCGCCGACAGCGACGCCGTACGCCGTCACGCCGAGGCGGCCGGGCTCCTCGGCGGGGTGACGGGGTGACGGGGCGACGCCCCGAAGGGTGGTGGTGCTCGCGCCGGGCGCCTCGACGGGTCTAGGTTGCTGGGTGGCCCAACTGAAGAAATCCCGGGAGGTGACATGTCGTCAGACACCCTGATCGATGCGTCGTGGCTCGACTACCTGCTCGTCGCCATCTACTTCGGCTTCGTCCTCGGCATCGGCGTGATGGCGCGCCGGTCGGTGTCGGACTCGATCGACTTCTTCCTCTCCGGGCGCTCGCTCCCGGCGTGGGTCACCGGCCTGGCGTTCATCTCCGCCAACCTCGGCGCCGTCGAGATCATGGGCATGTCGGCCAACGGGGCCGAGATCGGCCTCCCGACCGTGCACTACTTCTGGGTCGGCGCGGTCCCCGCGATGCTGTTCCTCGGCGTCGTGATGATGCCCTTCTACTACGGCTCCAAGGTCCGCTCGGTGCCGGAGTTCATGTTCAAGCGGTTCGGCACCGGCGCCCACCTCGTCAACGCCATCAGCTTCGCGGTCGCCCAGCTGCTGATCGCGGGCGTCAACCTGGCCCTGCTGGCCGGGATCGTGAGCGCGCTCCTCGGCTGGCCGACCTGGATCGCCCTGATCGTCGCCGCCGTGATCGTGCTGTCCTACATCACCCTCGGCGGCCTGAGCGCGGCGATCTACAACGAGGTCCTGCAGTTCTTCGTCATCGTGGCCGCGCTGACGCCGCTGACCCTCATCGGGCTCAACCGGGTCGGCGGCTGGAGCGGGCTCACCGACAAGATCACCGAGGCGGCCAGCAGCGCGCCCGCCAGCGCCGAGGTCGCCTCCGCCGAGCAGCAGCTCAACTCCTGGCCGGGCCAGGCGCTCGCCGGTTTCGACTCCGGCCTGCTGTCCGTGATCGGCATCGTCTTCGGTCTCGGCTTCGTGCTGTCCTTCGGCTACTGGACGACCAACTTCGTCGAGGTCCAGCGCGCGATGGCGTCGAACTCGATCTCGGCCGCCCGCAAGACCCCGATCATCGGCGCCTTCCCCAAGATGTTCATCCCGTTCATCGTGATCGTCCCAGGCATGATCTCCGCCGTCCTGGTCAAGGAGATGATCGACCTCAAGGGCGGCGGCACGCCCTCGGGCGGGGCGTCCGGCGACGTCACCTACAACGACGCGCTCCTGCTGCTGATGCGCGACGTGCTGCCCAACGGCCTGCTCGGCCTCGCGATCGCCGGCCTGCTCGCCGCCTTCATGGCCGGCATGGCGGCCAACATCTCGGCGTTCAACACCGTGTTCTCCTACGACCTGTGGCAGCGCTACATCCGCAAGGACCACTCCGACGACTACTACCTGCGGATCGGGCGCCTCGCGACGATCGCAGCGACCGTGATCGCGATCTTCACCGCGCAGATCGCCATGGGCTACGACAACGTCATGAACTACCTGCAGACGCTGTTCGGGTTCTTCAACGCTCCGCTGTTCGCCACGTTCATCCTCGGCATGTTCTGGAAGCGGATGACCCCGACGGCCGGCTGGGTCGGACTGGTGTTCGGCACCCTGTCCGCCATCGCGGTCGACCGGCTCGCGGCCGCGGGCGTGATCGACCTGCCCGGCCAGGGCGCTGCCTTCCTCGCCGCCTCGACGGCGTTCGTCGTCGACATCGCGCTCAGCGTGGTCGTGTCGCTGGTGACGAAGCCGAAGCCGGCCTCGGAGCTCAAGGGACTCGTCTACTCCGAGACCCCGCGTGAGGACCTCGTCGACCCGGACGAGGCGGCCATGCCGTGGTACCGGCGCACGATCCCACTGGCCGGCATCGCGCTCGCGATGGTCGTCGTCCTGAACTTCGCGTTCTGAGCCCCTGACCGAGGAGAGGAGCCACCATGTCTGACGACAGCACCAGCACCCGGACCCACCAGGCCGGCGCCTTCGACATCCGCAACATCATCGGCGCGCTGATGGGGGTGTACGGCGTGATCCTCGCGCTCGCGGGCCTCTTCGGGGACCCCGAGCTCGAGAAGACCGGGGACGTCAACGCCAACCTGTGGACCGGCCTCGCGCTGGTCGTCGTGGCCGTGGCCTTCCTCGCGTGGGCGCGCCTCAAGCCCATCGAGGTCCCGGAGGAGTTCGACCGTCCCGACGACGACCCGACCCGTCCCGCGCCGCAGCGCAAGCGCCCGCCCGCGCAGTGACCACGCACTGAGCCGCGCACCGAGCCACGTCCCCACCCCTCGGGACGGCACTGGTCTGAACCGCTCGGTAACAAACAGGCAACGCCGCAGCGGTGGGTCTGGACGTGACGGTGCTCACTCCATATGTTGTGCCGGACAACATATGCGCGAAGGCTGGACGTCCTCGACCGGCTGATGTGCGACCAAGATCGCTTAGGAGGCGGTTCGCGTGAAGCGGAAGCACAGTTTGGTCCTCGTCCCCCTCGTCGCTTCGGCGATGTTCCTGTCCGCGTGCGGCAGCGACGACTCCGGCAACGACTCGGGCGGCGACTCCGGCGGCGACAGCGGCAGCAGCGAGGCCCAGGGCAAGATCGGCGTGATCCTCCCCGACACCGAGTCCTCGGTGCGCTGGGAGAGCGCGGACCGTCCGGCGCTCGAGGCGGCCTTCGACGAGGCCGGCGTCGAGTACGAGATCCAGAACGCCGAGGGCGACGCGGAGAAGATGACGCAGATCGCCGACACGATGATCGGCAACGGCGTCACCGTCCTCGCGATCGTCAACCTCGACTCCGAGTCGGGTGCCGCGATCCAGGAGAAGGCCACCTCGCAGGGCGTGTCCACGATCGACTACGACCGCCTCACCCTCGGTGGCGACGCGGAGTACTACGTGTCCTTCGACAACACCGTCGTCGGCGAGCTGCAGGGTCAGGGCCTCGCGGACTGCCTCGGCGACAAGGACGCCAACATCGTCTACCTCAACGGCTCGCCCACCGACAACAACGCGACGCTCTTCGCCGAGGGCGCGCACAGCGTGCTCGACGAGATGAGCAACTACAAGGTCGTCGGCGAGCAGGCCGTCCCGGACTGGGACAACGAGGAGGCCGCCACGATCTTCCAGCAGCTCTACACCGCTGCTGACGGCAAGGTCGACGGCGTGCTCGCCGCCAACGACGGTCTCGGCGGCGCCGCGATCAGCATCCTCGAGGGTGCCGGCCAGGCCGGCAAGGTGCCGGTGACCGGCCAGGACGCCACGGTCGAGGGTCTGCAGAACGTGCTCGCCGGCACGCAGTGCATGACGGTCTACAAGTCCGCCACGCAGGAGGCCGAGGCGCTCGCCGACGTCGCCATCGCGCTCGCCAACGGCGAGGAGGCGGAGACGACCGGCACCACGGTCGACTCCTCCGACGACAGCGAGGTCCCCTCGATCCTGCTCACGCCGCAGGCCATCACCAAGGACAACGTCGGCGACGTCATCGACGACGGCGGCCAGAAGGCCGAGGACGTCTGCGCGGGTGACTTCGCCAAGCTGTGCGAGGAGGCCGGGATCGGCTGATCCCGCCCGTCGATCGGCGCCCGGGCCTCGGCCCGGGCGCCGATCACCGTCGTCCCGCACAACAAATTCGTCCTGATCGGAGCAAGACCATGGAACCGCTGCTCGAGCTGCGCGGAGTCAACAAGAGCTTCGGCGTGGTGCACGTGCTGCACGACGTCGACTTCGCCGTCTACCCCGGTCAGGTCACCGCACTGGTCGGCGACAACGGCGCCGGCAAGTCGACGCTGGTGAAGATCATCGCCGGCATCTACGGCCGCGACAGCGGCGACTACCACTTCGACGGCAAGCAGGTCGAGGTCCACGGCCCGCGCGACGTCGCCGCGCTCGGCGTGGAGGTCGTCTACCAGGACCTCGCGCTGTGCGACAACCTCGACATCGTCGAGAACATGTTCCTCGGGCGCGAGGAGACCTCCCGCTTCGGCCTCGACGAGGTCACCATGGAGACCCGCGCCCGCGAGACCCTCGCGTCGCTGTCCGTGCGGACCGTGAAGTCCGTGCGCCAGAGCGTCGCGAGCCTCTCCGGCGGCCAGCGCCAGACCGTGGCCATCGCCAAGGCCGTCCTGTGGAACTCCAAGGTCGTCCTCCTCGACGAGCCGACCGCCGCGCTCGGTGTCGCCCAGACCCGGCAGGTGCTCGACCTCGTCCGCCGGCTCGCCGACCGCGGCCTCGGCGTCGTGCTGATCTCGCACAACATGACCGACGTCTTCGAGGTCGCCGACCGGATCACCGCGCTCTACCTCGGCCGGGTGGCGGCCGACGTCCCCGTCAAGGACGTCACCCACAGCCAGGTCGTCGAGCTCATCACCGCCGGACGCTCCGGGGACCTCGGCATCGCCGAGAACCCCGCGACCGCGTCCGTCTGACCCGCCGAGAAGGATCCGGAGACCCAGCATGAGCACCGACGCAGACACCCAGACCGGCTCGGCGGCCACCCCCGCCTCGAGCGGCTTCGACAACGACAACCGCCAGGCCGCGACCATCGGCGACTCGGCCCGCGACTACCTCAACCGGCTGCGCGGCGGCGACATGGGCTCGCTGCCCGCCATCCTCGGCCTGATCTTCCTCTTCATCGTCTTCGCCTCCCTCAACGACCGCTTCCTGACGACCTACAACATGGCCAACCTGGTCATCCAGGCCGGCTCGATCTGCGTCATGGCGATGGGCATCGTCTTCGTCCTGCTGCTGGGCGAGATCGACCTCTCGGCCGGTGTCGCCGGCGGCGCGTGCGCGACGATCACCGCGCTGATGCTCATCGACCACGACTGGACGTGGTGGGCGGCCACCCTCGCCGGTGTCGCCGTGGGCGCCCTGATCGGCACGGCCATCGGGTCACTGGTGTCCTTCCTGGGCATCCCGTCCTTCGTGGTGACGCTCGCCTTCTTCCTCGCGCTGCAGGCCGTGCCGCTGCGGCTGATCGGCTCGGGCGGCTCGCTGCGCTACGACGACGCCGTGCTGCGCGGGCTCTCGATCAAGAACGTGCCGGTCACGGCCGGGTGGATCGTGGCGGTCCTCATCGTCGTCGGCTTCGCCGCGCTGTCGCTGTGGCGCTACCGCACGCTGTCCGCCAAGGGCCTGGTCCACCAGCCGATCGGCCTGGTCGTCATCCGCATCGCGGTCCTGGCCGCGGTCGTCCTCGGCCTCACCGCGCTCCTCAACGCCAACCGCGCGCCCAACCCCAACTTCACGATCGCGGGCATCCCGTGGGTGCTGCCGGTCGTGATCGCGCTGCTGCTGTTCTGGACGTTCGTCCTCACCAAGACCCGCTTCGGTCGGCACCTCTACGCGGTCGGCGGCAACGCCGAGGCCGCCCGTCGCGCCGGCATCAACGTGCGCCGCATCCGGATCATGGCCTTCGTCATCTGCTCGTCGATGGCCGCGCTCAGCGGCCTGCTGCTGGCGTCGTACGTCGGCAAGGTGTCCCCGGGATCCGGCGGCGGCAACGTGCTCCTGTACGCCGTGGGCGCGGCGGTCATCGGCGGCACCAGCCTCTTCGGTGGGCGCGGCCGGGCGATCGACGGCGTGATCGGCGGCCTGGTGATCGCGACGATCCCCAACGGCCTCGGTCTGCTCAACCAGGCCAGCTACATCAACTTCCTCGTCACCGGCGGCGTGCTGCTGCTCGCCGCGAGCGTCGACGCCATCTCGCGGCGCCGTCGCTCCTCGGCCGGCGTCTAGGTCGACACCGTGAGCCCGCAGCGGCGCACGGGCCTCGGCACCAACCAGGAGGCAGTCCGGCGCCACAACCTCGGCACGGTCCTCCGGCACGTGCACAGCGCCGGAGCCATGTCGCGCGCCGAGCTGACGAGCCGGATGGGCCTGAACCGCAGCACGATCGCGGGGCTGGTCGGTGAGCTCGAGCAGCTCGGCATCTCCGAGCGCGCCGAGCCCGCCGAGGGCGTGCGCCAGGGTGCGGGCCGCCCGTCGGCGGGGGTGCGCGTCGCTGACAACGGGCCCTACGTCATCGCGGTGGACCTCGGTGTCGACCGCGCGGTCGTGGCGCGGGTCGGGCTGGGCGGGCGCATCCTGCAGCGGGCGCAGGCCCCGGTCCACGCCGACGGAGAGGCCTGGCAGGTCGGCGCGGCCGTGGCCTCCCTGGTCCGCGCCGTGGTCGAGGACGCACCCGCACGCTCGCCGCTGGTCGGGATGGGGATCAGCGTCCCCGGCCTGGTGCGGCGCAGCGACGGGCTGATCCGGCTGGCGCCCAACCTCGAGTGGCACGACGTGTCCTTCGGAGCGATCGTGCTCGCCGCGCTGGGGCTCGACGTCCCCGTGTGCCTGGCCAACGACGCCGACCTCGGCGCCCTCGCCGAGCACACCCGCGGCGCGGGGGTCGGCACGGACGAGCTGATCTACATCTCCGGCAACGTCGGCGTCGGCGCCGGCGTCATCACCGGGGGTCACCGTCTCGAGGGGGCCGGCGGCTACGCCGGGGAGGTCGGGCACCTGCGCTTCGACCCCGAGGGCCGGCCGTGCCACTGCGGGAACCGCGGCTGCTGGGAGACAGAGGTCGGCGCCCACGCCATCGCCGAGGCGATCCAGTGCCCGGCGGACAGGGTGGCGCAGCTCGGCGAGGTCCTCGACGCCTTCGACTCGCCGTCGCCCGCCCTGCGGGCCACGGGCACCGCGCTCGGGCACGGGCTCGCCAGCCTGGTCAACATGTTCAACCCGCGGACCGTGATCCTCGGTGGCTACCTGCGCTCGCTCTACATGCTGGTCGGTCCCGAGGTGAACGCCGGCCTCGCCGACCGGGCCCTGCCCGCGCCGCTGGAGTCGGTGACCCTCACGCTGCCGGGCCTCGGGGCCGACTCGTCCCTGCTGGGTGCCGCCGAGATCGCCCTCGAGCCGCTCTTCGTCGACCCGGTCGCCGCGCTCGGTACGGCGCTCGACGACGTGAGCTCCCGGCTCGCCGGATGACGTCCGTGTCCACCTCGGTCCTGGGCCGGATGCCCGACGGTCGCCCCGTGCACGTGCTGCGGATCGGCAGCGAGCCGGATGTGGTGGTGGAGGTGCTCGACCTCGGTGCGACGGTGCACCGGCTGGGGGCCGTCGGTGGTGACGGCGTGCGCCGCGACGTCGTGCTCGGCCTGCCGGACGTGGCCGAGCGGCTCGCCGGCGGCGGCTACGTCGGCGGCACGATCGGCCGCTACGCCAACCGCATCGCCCACGGGCGCTTCCCGCTCGACGGTCGTGAGGTGCAGGTCGAGGTCCACGACCGGGGCAACAGCCTGCACGGCGGACCCGACGGCTTCGACGTGCGCCTCTGGGACGTACGTACGCACACCCCCGACGAGGTGGTGCTCGAGCTGGTGAGCCCCGACGGCGACCAGGGGTTCCCCGGGACGGTCACGGCCGTCGTGCGCTACCGCGTCGCCGGGGACGTCGTGAGCGTCACGATGGAGGCGACCACCGACGCCCCCACGCCCGTCAACCTGACCAACCACGCCTACTTCAACCTCGCCGGCGAGGGGTCGGGTCCGGTCGACGACCACGTCCTGCAGGTCGAGGCCGACCTGTTCACCCCGATCGACGGGACCGGCCTGCCGCTCGGGACGGACCACGCGCCGGTCGAGGACACCCCCTTCGACCTGCGTCGGCCGACCCGGCTCGGTGAGGCGACGGAGTCGGCGCACCCGCAGGTGGCGGCGGTCGACGGGCTCGACCACAACTTCGTCCTGCGGGGGAGCGGCCTGCGCCGCGCCGCGGTCCTCGAGGAGCCGGCCGTCCGCAGCCGGCTCGAGGTGTGGACCGACCAGCCGGGCCTGCAGGTCTACACCGGCAACGCGTTCGACGGGGAGAAGCGTGCGCGCGGCGGCGGGCGGCACCACCGTCGCGCCGGGGTCGCGCTCGAGCCGCAGCTCTTCCCCGACTCGCCCAACCGCGACGCGTGGCCGTCGCCGGTGCTCCGCCCCGGTGACACCTACCGCTCCGTCCTCGAGTGGCGGTGGGGCCGTGCCGCACCAGGCACCCGATAACCTCCTCGAGATGCTGCGCGCCCGGATCCCCGCCCTCGTGATCGTCGCCGTCGCACCGCTGCTGGCCGGGTGCGTGGGCGACGAGCCGACCGTCGCCCTCCTCGTCGCCGACGGCTCGGACGCATCGTCGCGCGCCGTCGACGTCGCACGCTTCACCGACCGCGTCGAGGCGACGTGCGACGAGTGCCGCGTGCAGGTCTTCGACGCCGAGGGCGACGCCGCCACCCAGAAGAGCCAGGCCCGTCAGGCCGAGGCGACCTCGGCGGACGTCGTCGTGGTGGTGCCCGTCGACACCGACGGCCTCGACACCCTGACCGGCAGCGACCTGCCGGTGGTCTCCCTCGGAGAGCTGGTCCCGGGGTCCGACCGGTTCGTCGGGCTGGCCGGCGGCGCCCTCCCGACGCAGCGCGGCACCGACCTCGCCGCGGCTCGCGAGGTGCTCCTCGGCGACGAGGAGGCGATGACCTACGTGCCGACCGGGGCGATGAGCGAGCGGGCCGCCGACGTCGCCGTCGCCTTCCTCGCCGACACACCCGCGGCGGACGCCGAGGTCGTCGACGGCGTGGAGTCCTGGCTGTACGAGAGCCAGGAGGTCACCGTGGACACCCTCACCTCCGTGCTGGTGGGCCAGGGGGTCGTCACCCTCGACGACCTCTGCAGCGGGGAGACCGCGAAGCGGTGCGTACGACTGGGCCTGCGATGATGGGACCGCGATGATCGAGATCCTCACGGCCGCCCAGGTCGACCGCGCCCGCCGCACCGGGGCCCTGGTCGGCGACATCCTCCACTCGCTCAAGGAGCGGAGCCAGGTCGGCACCAACCTGCTCGACCTCGACCGGTGGACGGCGGAGATGATCCGTGACGCCGGCGCCGAGTCCTGCTACGTCGACTACGCCCCGTCCTTCGGGCGGGGCCCGTTCGGCCACTACGTCTGCACGGCCGTCAACGACGCCGTGCTCCACGGCCGCCCGCGCGACCAGCGGCTCGAGGACGGTGACCTGCTCACGCTCGACCTCGCGGTCCGCCTCGACGGGATCGCCGCCGACTCCGCGATCAGCTTCATCGTGGGGGAGAGCAGGCCGGCGGAGAGCGTCGACCTCATCGAGACCACCGAGCGCGCGCTGGCCGCCGGGATCGCCGCCGCCGGTCCGGGCGCCCGGATCGGCGACCTCTCCCACGCCATCGGCACCGTCCTGTCGGACGCGGGCTACCCCATCAACATGCAGTTCGGCGGCCACGGCATCGGCACCACGATGCACCAGGACCCCCACGTCTCCAACGACGGCCGACCGGGCCGCGGCTACCAGCTCCGCCCGGGACTGCTCCTCGCGCTCGAGCCGTGGATCATGGCCGACACCGACGTCCTCGTCACCGACGACGACGGCTGGACGCTGCGCAGCGAGACCGGCTGCCGGACGGCCCACAGCGAGCACACCGTCGCGATCACCGAGGACGGCGCCGAGGTGCTGACGCTGCCGTCGGGCGCCCGCTGACGGCCGGCCTAGTGCACCGTCTCGAGCGGGCGCTGCGCCTCGGCCTCGGTCAACGGCTCGTCGGCTGAGTCGAGCGTGCTCGGCCACCAGATCTTGCCGCCGAGGTCGAGGTTGAGGGCGGTCACCAGCACCGACCGGACGATCATCGTGTCGAGCATGACGCCGAGCGCCACGGCCACGCCGAGCTCGGCGAGGAACACCAGGGGCAGCGAGCCGAGCACGAGGAAGGTCGCCGCGAGCACGACGCCGGCCGAGGTGATGACGCCCCCGGTGGAGGCGAGCGCGATGAGCGAGCCCTTGCGGGTGCCGTAGGTCGCGGTCTCCTCCCGGACGCGGGTCATCAGGAAGATGTTGTAGTCGATCCCGAGCGCGACGAGGAAGACGAACGCGAAGAGCGGGAACCCGGGGTCGGACCCGGCGAAGCCGAAGACGTACTCGAAGAGCAGCGCCGAGATGCCGAGCGCGGCGCCGAACGACAGCACGACCGTGGCGATGAGGATCAGCGGCGCCAGCAGCGCCCGGAGCAGCCCGATGAGGATGAGCAGGACCACGCCGAGGACGAGCGGCATGATCACCCGGCTGTCGCGGTCGGAGGCGATCTTGGTGTCGAGGTAGAACGCGGAGCCGCCTCCGACGAGCGCGTCCGCGCCGTCGACGTCGTGGGCTGCGTCGCGCGCGGCCTCGACGATGTCGGACGCCGTGCTGGACGAGACGTCGGCGTCGATGGTGGCCTCGAACCAGGACCGGCCGTCGGAGAGCTCCTGCACCTCGCCCGGAGCGCCGAGGCCGTCGATGCCGGACAGCGCGGACTGCACGTCGCCCGCCCGGTCGGTCGCGGTCGTCACCTGGATGGTGTTGGAGTTGTCGGACAGGTCGTGGTCGGTGAGCAGCTTCTGGCCCTTGATGGAGTCGAACTCCTGGGTGTAGGTCTCCTCGGTCGACAGCCCGGAGGTGTCGAGGCGGAACAGGCCCAGGCACGCCAGCAGCAGCAGCCCGGTCGTCACCACCCAGACGCGGCGCGGCCGGTGGCTGATGGCGCGGCCGACGCGGGCCCACAGCCCGGTGGAGGTGGGCTCGGCGCTGCGGTAGGTGGGCCGCTTGGGCCAGAACACCCAGCGTCCGCAGATCACCAGCAGCGCGGGCAGCAGCGTGGTCATCACGAGGACCGTCACGGTGACGCCGATCGCGGCCACGGGGCCGAGGCCCGCGGTGGAGTTGAGCTCGGCGAAGGACAGGCAGAGCATGCCGACCGCGACGGTCGCGGCGCTGGCGAAGATCGCCGGGGCGGCGCGGTGCAGGGCGAACGCCATGGCCTCGTGCCGGTCCTCGTGGCGCCGCAGCTCCTCGCGGTAGCGGGCGACGAGCAGCAGCGCGTAGTCGGTGCCGGCGCCGATGACCAGGATGCTGAGGATGGCCTGGCTCTGGCCGTTGACGGTGAGGTCGGCGTACTTGGCGAGGAGGTAGACCAGGCCCGTCGCGATGAAGTTGGCCGACACCGCGCACAGGATCGGCAGCAGCCACAGGACCGGACTGCGGTAGGTGAACAGCAGGATGACGATGACGACGCCGAGCGTCGCGAAGATCAGGTTGGTGTCGATGCCCTCGAAGGCCTCGGCGGAGTCGGCCGCCTGGCCGCCGTAGCCCGCGAGGTGCACCTCACCGCCGTCGAGCGTGGCGAGGTCGCGGATCTCGTCGGCGGCCTCGGGGATGGCGTTCCACCCGTCGGCGCCGAAGTTGAGGACGAAGTAGAGGTAGGCCACCTGGCCGTCGGCTGAGACGAGCGTCGGGACGGGAGCACCCTGCGCGGCGGCCGCCTGGGCCGCGGCCGGGGTGAGCACGCCCTGGTCGGTGACGCCGTCCAGCTCGGCGATCTCCGCGCCGTCCTCCTCCATCGTCGCCAGGTCGTCGTCGGTCAGCCCACCGTCTCGGTGGTAGACGACGAGCGTCGGGATGTCGTTGGGGTCGACGGTCTGGGACAGCTCGTCCAGCACCTTGGTCGACTCGGCCGAGCCCGGCAGCCAGGACGAGGCCTCGTTGTTCTGCACGTCCACGAGCTTGGCCGAGAACGTCGCCATCAGGCCGGTCAGCGCGACCACGGCGACGAGGACGAGCCACTTGGTGATGCGTCCCGTGAGGGAGCCGGCGATCTTCTGGTGCATGCGTCCCAGTGCAGCAGCACGGTCCGACATGCCGCATCGGTGATTCCCCGGATGTCTAGACCGGGATCGCGATGGTCAGGCGTGGATCAGCGCGTCTGGAGCTGGAACGGCGCCCGGGTGTCCATGGACCCGCGGCGCGGTGCCACGGCGTACTCCATCGAGCCGTCGACGCCGAGGCGGACCACCGCCCACTCGTCGTCCTGCCAGGTCACGACCAGCACGTGCGCCGCGTCCTCCCAGACCTCGTCGAAGTAGGTGGCCGAGCTGCCGTCGCGGGCGGCCGCGAAGGAGCGGACCACCGACCCGTCGGCCGTGGCCAGCACGTCGAGCGCGGTCGGGCCGAACCCGTCGGCGTACGCCGGGGTGCCCAGCACGTGCCGGTTGTCGGGGGAGATGTCGGAGAGCTGGTTGTCGCAGGTGCGCCACCGGGACGTCCAGCCGCGCAGCATCGCGCTGCACGACCCGAAGTCGCTGACGGAGGTGATGCCGCCGAGCCAGCGCCCGCGCCCGGTGGTGGCCTGGCGCAGGCGCGGCACGCGGTCGACGATCCCGTGCGACGACGTGGAGAAGGCCCGGTTCGCGCCGTTGACGACCACGGTGCAGCCGTTGCTGGTCCCGTCCTCCTTGCAGTCCTCGCCGAGGACGGCGACGGCGCGGCCCCTGGTGCTGATCGGGACCGGGTTGAAGGACAGGACGCGGTCGCCCTGCTCGTCGATCGTCCAGACCTTCCCGGCCCGTCCGGAGAAGCCGACGGCGCGCCCCTTCGCGGAGACGCCCAGCCCCGCGCCGGTGCGCCACTCGCGGCGTCCAGGGGTGCCGTCCGCGGCGATCCAGCGCGTGCGTGCCCCGCCGGCCCCGTAGGTCTGGATGACGTAGCCGGAGCCCATGGGCGCCATCTCGCTGAGGCGGTTGGGTGCCGGGGTGGTGGTGCCGTCCGTGCCGTGGATGACCGTGCGGCCCGAGGTGCGCTCGCTCCACACGATCGCGGGCGGGTCGCCCTGGTCGAGGTCGCCGACGTCGAGGATGGTCCGGGGCGCCGGGCGCTCGACGGCAGCGGCCGCCGGCGAGGCCGGGGTCGCGGGCGCGAGCCCGGCGGCGAGGGTGAGCGCGGTCGCGGCGACCAGCGTGTGGGCCAGCCGGTGGGTCGGGGTGGGCGTCCTCATGCCAGGTAGACGTGTGACCCGGTGGGTTGGTTGCGTCATCGAGGGAAGCGATCGGGCAGCGGGAGCCCTGCCTCCGCGACGACCTCGCGCAGCCGCTCGGGGTGGTTGGTGATCAGGCCGTCGACACCGATCTGCACGAGGTGGCGCATGGTGGCGACGTCGTCGACGACGTAGGGGACGACGCGCAGCCCCGCGGCGTGCGCCTCGTCGACCAGAGCCTGCGTGGCGTACGGCCGGTAGCCGGGGTCGTCGACACCGGAGAGGTAGGGCGAGCCGTGGATCGGGGAGATCGCGGTGAACCCCTCGGCCGCCGCGGTGCGCACGAAGTCGGCGTCGACGTCGAGCCCGTCGAACCAGGGGGAGGGGTGGTCGGCCGTCGAGCGCAGGTACTTCGGGGACACCAGCAGGTTGCGCTCCAGCGCCGGCTCGGCCTCGGCGACCCGTGCGAGCACACCCCAGTCGAAGCACTGGATGCTCGTGCGGCCGACGAGGCCGTCGATCCGCAGCGCCTCGACCACCGTGGCGACGAAGGCCGCGCGCGTGGTGAGCCCAGCGGCGTCGAGCGCGTCGTACTTGATCTCGAGGTTCACCCGCACGGGGTCGGCGTCGCGCTCGTCGAGCAGGGCGGCCACCTGGCGCAGCAGCGGCATCGTCGGGGGCAGGTCGGCGCGGGTGAGCTCGCGGATCCGGCGCGCGTCCGCCAGCCTGCCGTGGACGGACGGGTCGTGGGAGACGACGACGTCGTCCTCGGCGGTGAGGTGCACGTCGAGCTCGAGGGTCGAGACGCCGAGGGCCAGCGCACGACCGAAGGCCTCCAGGGTGTTCTCCGGCCAGAGGCCGGCGCCGCCGCGGTGCGCCTGGAGGTCGAACGGGGCCGGGCTCACTCGTAGAGTCTGTCGACCACGTCGGCGTACTTGGTGCGCACCACGCGGCGCTTGAGCTTGAGGGTCGGGGTCAGCTCCTCCGACTCGGCGGTCCACTCGTCGGCGAGCAGCTCCCAGGCCTTGACCTGCTCGGGCCTGCTGAGCCGCTCGTTGGCCGCGTCGACGGCCGCCTGCGCCATCGCGCGGATCTGCGGCTTCTGCGACAGGTCGGCGAGGTCGGTGAACTCGATGCCCATCTTCTGCGCGACGAGCGGTGCGATCTCGCCGTCGAGGGTGAGGATCGCGACGACGTAGGAGCGGTCGTCGCCAAGGGCCATGGCGTGGCCGATCAGCGGCGACTCCTTGAGGTAGTTCTCGATGTTGGAGGGCGCGATGTTCTTGCCCGCCGAGGTGATGATGAGCTCCTTCTTGCGGTCGACGATGCTGTAGAAGCCGTCCTCGTCGACCGTGCCGATGTCGCCGGTGTGGATCCACCCGTCGTCGTCGATGAGGGCACGGGTCGCCTGCTCCTGCAGGTGGTAGCCCGGGGTGTTGACGGGGCCGCGGCAGAGGATCTCGCCGTCGTCGGCGAGCCGCACCTCGATGCCGGGGTTGGGGACCCCGACGGTCCCCAGCTTGAAGTGCTCCGGACCGTTGGACGTGAACGCGCCCGTCGTCTCGGTCATCCCGTAGACGTCGTAGACCCGCAGCCCGAGACCACCCATGAAGCGCGCGACCTCCAGCGGCATCGGCGCGGCCGCGCTGGCGGCCCACGTGACCTGGTCGAGCCCCAGGAGCAGCCGCAGGAAGCCGAGGATCGCCTCGTCCGCCCTGGCGTACGCCTCCTCGACCTCAGGCGTCATCTCCTTGCCGTACTCGTGGGCCTCGGTCCACGCCAGCCCGGCCGCCATGGCGTTGCGCACGAGCTCCTGGTTGGCCGGGTCGGGGTCCTCGGCGAGCTTGGCGGAGATGCCGGTCTTGATCTTCTCCCACACCCGCGGGACGCCGAAGAACGCCGTCGGGTGCACCTCGCCCAGCGCGCCGAGCAGTCCGGCGGGGTCGGGGATCGCGTGCACGTGGCTGCCCAGGAAGGGTGGCGAGTACGTCGCCAGCACCCGCTCGGCGATGTGCGCGAGCGGCAGGTAGCTGATCGAGCGCTGCGGGCCCTGGAGGCCGGCGTTGTCGAGCGTCGAGACCGCCTCGAACATCACGTTGTGGTGGGTCAGCACGACGCCCTTGGGGTTGCCGGTCGTGCCGGAGGTGTAGAGGTAGGTCGCCGGGAGGCTGGGGGTGATGGCGTCCATGCGCGCCTCGACGCCGCTCGTGTCCGTGCCGCGCGCGAGGAGCTCGTCCCACGTCATCACGCGCGGGTCGTCGACGCGGTCGGCGTCGCCGAGCATGACGACGTGGCGGATCGAGTCGACCTCGGACAGCGCCTTCTCCCAGCGCTGGTAGCGGTCGTGGTCCTCGAGGACGACCACCACCGGTCGTGACTCCGCGGCGATGAAGGCCACCTGCTCCTGGGCCAGGGTGTTGTAGATCGACATCGGCACCGCGGCGGCGGTCATCGCGCCGTAGTCGGCCAGCGTGTGGGCGGTGCGGTTGGCGGCCATGATGGCCACGGGGTCGCCCTTGTCGACGCCGAGGTCGATGAGCGCGGCCGCCACCTGCTGGGTCCGCTCCCACGTCTCGCGCCAGGTGATGGTCGACCAGGTCTCGCCCTCGGGGACGTCGAACCGGTCGGAGAACGCGGGCATGTCGGCGTACGTCTCGGCGGCCTTGCGCACCGTGGCCGGCATGTGGAGGCCGAGGATGCGGGCCTCGTAGTCCTCGCGTGCGGCCGCGACGTCTGCGGGGATCTCGTACGTCATCTCGGGGCTCCTCGGTGTGGCGGGGGTCACATCATGGTGGCCGGAGGTCCCGGCTGGCCAGCACCGGCGGTCCCCGGTCTAGGGTCGGAGGCGTGTACTCCGACTACGACGCCTGCGCGGTCTGCGGCTCCGAGGTCCGGCTGCAACCCCATCCCGGCGCGTCCGGCGACGACGCGACGGGCGAGCCCGCCGGTCCTGCGGACGGGGTCGTCGGCGGCGGCGACCCGACCGTGGACCTCCGCGTGTGCACCAACGAGGACTGCGCGAGCCACCGGCCGGGCGGCCCGGAGGCCTGACCGGGCGTAGCCCGTGGTCGGCGGGGTACGGGACGCCATGGCGCCCACCCCAGGAGACCCCCCGTCCCCGGCCGCAGGCCTGCTCTACGGCATCGGCCTCGGCGGCTTCGTCGACGGCATCGTGCTGCACCAGCTGCTGCAGTGGCACCACCTCCTGAGCGCCACCGGCGACCACCCGATGACCACCGTCGCAAGGCTGGAAGTCAACACGCTGGCGGACGGCTTCTTCCACGTCTTCAGCTGGCTGGCCGTGGTCGGGGCGTCGGTCGTGACCCTGGCGCAGTGGCGCCAGGGGCGGTTGCCACCGAGCTGGCGCTTCCACGGCGGCTGCGTCGTGGCCGGCTGGGGCGGCTTCAACGTGGTCGAGGGCCTCGTCGACCACCAGCTGCTCGGCATCCACCACGTCCGCGACGACCTGGGCGGTCCGCTCGCCTGGGACCTCGGCTTCCTCGCCGTCGGCGTCGCGCTCGTGCTCGTCGGCTGGGCGGTCGCCCGGACCGGGTCGCGCGCCCTCGACGACCTCGGGTGGACGCCTACGCCCGTGGCGGAAGGCGGTGCAGGGTGACGTCTTGCAGCGCGCCCCGCTGGGCGACGGCCGTCATGTAGGTGCAGTGCGGCTGCCGCCGGCGATCGGTGGGGGAGCCCGGGTTGAGCAGCCGGAGGCCCGTCGCGGCCGTGGTGTCCCACGGGATGTGGCTGTGGCCGAAGACGAGGACGTCGAGGTCGGCGTACGCCGCTGCCATCCGCTCCTCGCGGCCCTTCGCCTGCCCGGTCTCGTGGACCACGCCGAGACGGACGCCCTCGACCTCGGTGCGTGCGACCTCGGGCAGCCGCTCGCGCAGGACCCCGTGGTCGTTGTTGCCCCAGCACGCCACGAGCCGGCGCGCGCGTGCCTCGAGGTCGTCGAGGAGGCGTACGTCGACCCAGTCGCCCGCGTGCACGACGACGTCCGCCTCGTCCACGGCCCGCCAGACCTCGGCCGGCAGGTCGCGGGCCCGCTTCGGGACGTGGGTGTCGGCCAGGAGGAGCAGTCGCGTCGCCATGTCGTCAGTATCTGCTCCGGCCACCAGTGGGTACTGCGGGTGCATGCCTGCCGATGACACCGTCGACGACATGGTCGCCGAGGCCGCCCTCCAGCTGTGGGCGGCGGCGCAGACCGACTTCGACCCGTTCGAGGTCGACTCCTCCGAGTGGCCCGCCACCGCCGTGCCCGTGCGCGACGCCGACATCGCCGTCGACACCCGCCTCGAGGTCGAGGACGTACGCGCCTCGCTCGGACGCCTGGACGGCGTGAAGGTGGTCGTGGGCCGGGAGGCGGGGACCGTCAGCGTGCTGCGGGTGCTGCCGGAGGACACACCGCTCTGAGCACCTCGGCGTGGCGCACCAGGAAGGCGCGCTCGTCGAGCTTCTTGCGGCGCAGCCAGCCGGTCACCTCGTCGTTGCACTTGCTCGCGTTGCACGACGCGCACGCCGGCACGACGTTGGTCGCGGTGTAGCGGCCCCCGCGGGAGATCGGCAGCACGCAGTCCTTCTGCAGCGCCACGCCCGCGGCGCCGCAGTAGGCGCACCCGCCCCAGGCGTCGAGCAGGGCTGCCCAGTCGCCCGCCGTGAGGTCGTGGGTGACGGCCGCCATCCGGCGCTGGCGCCGCCTGGACGCGCGGGCGCGACGCGTACGGGCGGCTGGCATGGCGTCAGGCTAGGCGTCAGAGGAGCGAGAACCCGGGAGGCAGGGCCTCGCGACCGGTGAGGGCGCGCAGCACGACGTCTGCGCGACCTGACCCGACCGCGAGCTCGCCGGCGAGCACGAGCGCCTCCGCGGCGGGGGTCGGGGGTACGTCCGACTCGATGCCGAGGGCCGCGGAGAGGTCGGCGGTGTGCACGACGAGCTCGAAGGTGCGGGTGGGCAGGTAGTCCGCGAGCCGCATGCCGCCGGCGATCGTGGTGATCACCTCGGCGCCCGTGCAGGTCGCCACCCGCGGCACGACACGTGCGGCGATGGCCGCCACCTCGGCCGACGGGGCGTCCCCGAGCGCGGCGCCGGCCTGGCGTCCGCGCTCGGCAACGGCACTGCCGGCGGCCAGCGCGCTCGTGACGCGGTAGTAGTCGGCCGTGGAACCGACCTCCACGGCGTCGGCCGGCACCTGCAGGTAGCTCTCGACGGTCAGCAGTGAGCGGCTCGTGTGGCCGACCAGCGCGCGTACGTCCCACTCGCCGAGGCCGGGCGCCTCCCACCGCTCGCCGACCTCCCGCGTGGTGCGGACGAACCAGTCCGCTGCTTCCGCGAAGGCTGTGCGTGCGGCGGTCCACCGGTCGGTCATGGGCCGAGGCTAGTGGCTCACGGCTGCGCGGCTGCCGCGTCGTCGACGTAGCGCGGGCGGCAGGCGTACCAGCCGGCGACGATCGCCGGCACGGTGGTCGCGGCCAGGACCACGAGCGGGGCGGTCCAGGAGCCGGTCGACTCGCGCAGCAGCCCGAGGCCGACGGGGCCGACGCAGGCGACGCCGTAGCCGATGCCCTGCACGAAGCCCGAGAGGGCGGACGCGGACTGCGGGGTCCGCGCTCGGCGGTTGATGAGCGTCAGGCACAGCGGGAAGCTGCTGACCCCGATCCCGAGCGCGCAGACCCACAGCAGCGTGCCGTCGAGCGGCGACACGGCGAGCCCGACGTAGCCGAGGACGAGGAACGCGCTGCACGCGACGACGACCGCGAACGGGTTCTCCACGCGCGTGGCGACCTGGGGGACGACCAGCGCTGCCAGGACGCCCCACGCGGAGTACAGCCCGACCATGGTGCCGCCCAGGGAGGTGCTGCCACCGGCGTCGGTGATCACCGACGGCACCCACGTGATGATCGCGTAGTTGGACAGCCCGACCATCGCGAACAGGACCATCAGCCCCCAGGCGGTCGACGACCGGCTCACCCGGGGCTTCGCGTCGCTGGTCGTCGCGACGGGGGCGTGGTGGTCGGCGGGCAGCCTGGTCGTCAGCACCAGCCAGAGCACTGCGGCGAGGGCGGCCGGGACCGCCCAGATCCCCGCGGAGACCCGCCACGACGTCGCCTCCTCCACCGGCACGGCCATCAGGGGTGCGACGAACTGACCGGTCTGCAGGAGGAGCAGGTAGAACGAGGTCCACAGCGCCAGGCGGTGCGCGAACCACGCCTTGACCAGCGGCACGATCACGACGTTGGCGGCCCCGATGCCGGCGAGCGCCAGGACGGTGGAGAGGACCAGCGCCCACGGTGCGGGGGACAGGGAGCGCAGCACGAGGGAGAGCGCTGTGAGGGCGAGGGCGGCCGCGGCCGTCCGCTCGAGCCCGAACCGTCGCGTCACCGTCGGGGCGAGGAACCCGAACACGCCGAACGTCGCCGCCGGGACGGTCCCCAGCAACCCGATGAGGGCGACGCCGAAGCCGAGGTCGGCCCCGATGGTCTCCAGCAGCGGCGAGAACCCGGTGACGGCCGTGCGCAGGTTGACCGCCGTCACGGCTATCGCGACGCCCGCCCAGAAGGTGAGCCGCACGGGGCGCACGGAGGGCGGCGGCTGCGTCAGAGTGGTCACGTTAGGCTCCGGGGACGGCAACTGATGGGATCATGGGATGAATCGCGGACAGTCTGGCACGCCGGCCCCGGTGCGTCGAGAGGGCCTCATCGACCAGGCTGTGGCGCGCTTCCGGGCCGAGGTCGCCGCGGGGCGCTGGCCGGTCGGGGAGCGGATCCCGACCGAGCCGGAGCTCGTGACGCAGTTCGGTGTCGGCCGCAACACCGTGCGCGAGGCGCTCCAGTCGCTGGTGCACGCAGGTGTGCTGAGCCGGGAGCAGGGGCGCGGCACCTTCGTCATCTCGAGCTCGGAGCTCACCGCGCCGCTCGCCCGTGAGCTCGCCGGCGGCAGCCGTCAGCACTACCTCGAGCTGCGCCTCGCGCTCGACAGCACGGCCGCCTCGCTCGCCGCCGTACGCCGCACGGACGCCGACGTCGCGCTCCTGCGCGACCTGCGTGACCAGCGGGAGGCCAGCTGGTCGACCGACGACCGTGCCCTCCGGGCGAGCACGGACCTCGCGCTGCACCGGGCCGTCGTGGCGGCCACGCACAACCCTCTCTACCTCCAGCTCTACGCCAGCATGACCGACGTCTTCGCCGTGCACATGCGCGACGAGGAGGAGGGCGACGAGGACGCAGCCCGCGGCGAGCACCACGAGCTGGTCGAGGCGATCGCCGAGGGGGACCCGGCGCGGGCGAGCGCCGCCGTGGCGGCGATCTTCGAGCCGTTCATGCGGTGACCGCGTGAGGCCCGGAGTGGGCGGGGGTCGTCACACGAAGAACGTGATGACAGCGCCGAGGACGCACAGGCCGAAGAGCCACAGGAGCAGCCGCGATGACCGGGTGTGCTCGAGCGGTTGCGGCGTTGGCGGGTGGCTCGCTCGCGTCGGTCTCGGTCGCGGTTCTCCACTGACATCGACCAGAGGCACAGGACGGTCCCGACGGACAGCAGCACCGCGCGCACGTCATCCGACGACATGCCGACACGCTAGTGCGTCCACACGTGTCCGAGATGTTGCCCTCGATCCGGCCGATGGAGGGCAACATCTTGGACACGTGTGCGCGTGCGGCGGTCCCGTACGACCGCGCCGCGTGCCCGCTTTCCGACCCCGACCTAGTCTCGCCGCATGAGAGCCGACGTGGTCGTCGTGGGAGCCGGTCTGGCGGGGCTGCGCTGCGCGCGGGTGCTGGCGGACGCCGGCCGGGACGTCGTCGTCCTGGAGGCGTCGGACCGCGTCGGCGGACGGATCCGCACCGACCGCGTGGACGGCTTCCTGGTCGACCGCGGCTTCCAGCTGCTCAACCCGGCCTACCCCGCGGTGCGCCGCTTCGTCGACGTCGACGCGCTGCGGCTCCAGCCGTTCGGGGCGGGGGTGGCCGCGCGGACCCACGACGGTCTCGAGCGGCTGGCCCACCCGCTCCGCAGTCCCGCGCTGCTCCCTGCGACCCTGCGTGCCGCGGTCCCGCGTCCGGCCGAGCTGCTGGCCCTCGCGCGCTGGGCCGCGCCGCTGCTGCGGCCCCGCCCGGGCCGCGACCTCGTCGACGTCCTGGACGCGCGCGCCGACGTCGCCCGACGTACGGCCCTCGACGGCGCGGGCCTCGACGGCCCGCTGCGCCGGGTCGTGGACCGCTTCTTCGCGGGCGTCCTCCTGGAGGACGACGGCAGCACCGCCGACCGCTTCGCCCTGCTGCTGACGTGGATGTTCCTCCGCGGTGTGCCTGCGCTCCCCGAGGAGGGCATGGCCGCCCTGCCGCAGCAGGTCGCGCGGCCCCTGGGCGAGCGGGTCCGGCTGGGTCAGCGCGTACGCCGGGTCTCGGGCGGGTCCGTCGAGACCGACGACGGCACGTGGCGTGCCGACCACGTGGCCGTCGCCACCGGGGCCCCGGAGGCGGCGGCGCTCACCGGCGTGGGAGTCCCGGCGACGAAGGGCGTCACGACGCTCTGGTGGTCGGCGCCCGACGCGCCCGACAGCGACCTGCTGCACGTCGACGGGCGTACGACCCCCGCCGGGCCCCTCGTCAACGTCGCGGTGGTCTCGCGCGCCGCACCGTCGTACGCCCCGCCGGGCAGGCACCTGGTCCAGGCCTCGGCGCTGCTCGGGCCCGGCCGCGACACCGACGAGGGCTCGATGCGACGTCACGCCGGCGACCTGCTGGGGGTGGACCCGCGCGCGTGGGAGGTGGTCGCGCGCCACGACGTCCCGCACGCCCTGCCGGCGCAGCCCGCGCCCTTCAGCCCGGCCCGGCCGCTGCGCCACGGCGACGTCGTCGTGTGCGGCGACCACCGGGACACGGGCTCGATCCAGGGCGCCCTCGTCAGCGGCCAGCGCGCGGCGGAGTCCCTGCTGTGACGCGGGTGGTGGTCGTCGGTGCCGGTCTGTCCGGGGTGGCGTGCGCGCGCGTCGTGCGGGCGGCGGGGCACGAGGTGCGCGTCCTCGACCGCGGCCGCGTCGTCGGCGGCCGGATGGCGTCGCGCGGCCTGTGGGACCGGCGGGTGGACCTCGGGGCGTCCTACGTCACCGTCGACGACCCCGGGTTCCGGGCCGTGGTGGACGACTGGGCCGGTCGCGGCCTCGCGCACGAGTGGACCGACACCTTCTGCGCGCTGGGGGACGGCGAGCCCGAGCCCAAGCAGGGGCCGGTGCGGTGGAGCGCCGCGCGCGGGCTGCGTTCCCTCGTCGAGGACCTGGCCGCCGACCTCGACGTCGAGCGACGGGAGGTCGCCTCCCTCGAGGAGGTGGGGGACGACGTGGACGCGGTCGTGCTCGCGATGCCCGACCCGCAGGCGCGCCGCCTCGTCGGCGACCACCCCGTCGGCGCGCACCTCGACCGTGAGTGGGAGCCGGCCCTCGCGCTCGCCGCCCGCTGGCCCGCCCGCACGTGGGACGACGCGTCGCCCGACGGGCGCTTCGAGGGGGCGTTCGTCGACGACGCGGTCCTGTCGTGGGTCGCCGACGACGGTCGCCGGCGCCGCGACGACGCTCCCGTCCTCGTCGCCCACTCGACGCCGGCCTTCGCGCGCGAGCACCTCGACGACCCGCAGGGCGCGGCGCCCGGGATCGTCGCGGCCCTCCGCTCCCTGCTCGACCTCGACGAGCCGGACGACACGTGGGTCCACCGCTGGACGTACGCCAAGCCGGCCGGCCACCGTGACGAGCCCTGCCTCCTGCACGAGGGCGGCGACGGACCGGCGGTCGGCGTCTGCGGCGACGGGTGGGGGAAGACCTCGAAGGTGGAGACGGCCTGGCTCTCCGGGACCGCTCTGGGGCAGCGCCTCGTGCAGCTGTTCGCGTGACGCCTCAGGTGACCTCGAGCAGCGACCGCTCCTCGACCAGCTCGAGCGAGAGCGTGCGGTAGCCGACGTCCTCGAACAGCACGGTCAGGCGGTCGTCCTCGACGTCGGTGACGGTGCCGAGGCCGAACTCGTCGTGGCGCACGGTGTCCTGCACGGCGTACGCCGCGTCGGGTCGAGCGACCTCCTCCGGAGCCACACCGGCGACGCAGTTGTCGCAGATCCCGCAGCGCTCGGCGACCTCCGCCCCGAAGTAGCCCAGCATGAACGCGCTGCGGCACCGGTCGGTCTCGGCATAGGCCCGCATCATCTCGACGCGGGACTCCTCGAGGCGGCGGTAGGACTTCGCGCGTGCCACGACGGCGTCGACGACCTGCGGCACGGGAGCGTCGTCGTCGACCTCGTCCGCGGCCCGCGCCAGCTGGACCAGGTTGACGATGCGACCGGCCTTGCGCGGCCCGAAGGGCAGCGCCTCGCTCACCTCGCGCGGGTCCGTGCTGGCCGTCTCGGCCATGGCCGAGACGACGGCGCGCACGTCGCCCCTGCTCGGGATCGGCGTGGCGAAGAACCGTCCCAGCGAGAGGTCCTCGGCGCGGTAGGCGAGCACCGCGCGGGCCGTCGCCCGGTCCCGGCCGGCGCGTCCGACCTCCTGCCAGTAGGTGTCCGGGGACTCGGGCACGTCGGCGTGCAGGACGAAGCGGATGTCGGGCTTGTCGATGCCCATGCCGAAGGCGGAGGTGGCCACGACCAGCGGCACGTCGCCGTCCATGAACCCGGCGTGCACCTCGTCGCGCCGACGTCGCGACAGCCCGGCGTGGTAGCACGCGACGTCGAGGCCGCGCTCGCCCAGCGCCCGGGCGTACGCCTCGGCTCCCGCGCGCGTACGGCAGTAGACGACGCCGCTGCCGGGCCCCGTCGACAGCTCGTCGACGAGGTCGATCACCCGCGCCTCCTGCTCGGCCGCGTCGGCGAAGCGCTCGACGGCGAGCGCGATGTTGTCGCGCTCGAACCCGGTGAGGACGATGCGGGCGTCGTGCAGCGCGAGCCGCTCAACGATGTCCTGCTGGGTGGGCAGCGCGGCCGTGGCGGTCATCGCGATGACCCGCGGCTCGCCGAGCCCGGCGACGAGCTCGCCGAGGCGGAGGTAGTCCGGCCGGAAGTCGTGGCCCCACGACGACACGCAGTGCGCCTCGTCCACCGCCACCAGACGGGGCTCCAGCGCGGCCACCTCGCCCAGCACGTCGGGGTTGGCGAGCTGCTCGGGGGAGAGGAGCAGGAACCGTACGTCGCCGCGCCGCGCCGCATCGAGGACCTCGGCGCGCTCGGAGTCCGACTCCGCCGAGCTCAGCCGCGCCGCGCCCAGCCCGACGGTCGTCAGCGACGCGACCTGGTCCTGCTGCAGCGCGAGCAGCGGCGACACGACGACCGTCAACCCGTCGAGCAGCACCCCCGCGAGCTGGTAGGCCAGCGACTTGCCCGCCCCGGTGGGCGCGACCAGCAGCACGTCGCTCCCGCCGAGCAGCGCGAGCACGGCGTCCTCCTGCCCGGGCAGCAGCTCCCGGTGACCGAAGTGGCGCTGCGCCGCCTCCCGCACCTCGTGCGATGTGATGCCCACCGTGCTCCTCCCCGTCCGCCTGCTCCGCGACCGCCGCGAGCCGGGGAGGTACCCGGGCGGGGTGCCGCTCATGCAGGCCGGGGCTCAGCCGGCGAGCACCACGGTCACGGCACACGTGTCCGCGATGTTGCCCCGCGAACCAGCGGAGGAGGGCAACATGTCGGACACGTGTGGGGATCAGCGCGGGCGGAACCCCGAGCACATGATCCGGAGGTGCCCGATCCGGTCCTCGCCGCGGTAGTAGGCCTGCTGCTCGGCGACGTAGGCGCCGCCGGGGTTGACGAGGTCGAAGCGGTAGCTCACGTGCGAGGTGTCCACGACGTCGTCGCGCTCGGTGACGTCGACGACCCGCTCGATGGTGTCGGAGTCCTCGAACCACGAGCCGAGGAGGACCTCGACGACGTCGTCGGGCCCGGTGCCCTCCCAGGTCCGTCCGGGCGTCAGGCCCTTGAAGTCCACGTCGTCGGCGAGCAGGCCGCGCAGGGCGGCCTCGTCCTTCGCGGCGAGCGCCTCGGCGAGGCGGGCGCCCAGGGTCTGCGTCCGGGTCCCGGTCATGGGGCCAGTGTGCTCCCGGCCCCGTCGACGCGGAAGACCCTAGGCGGCCGAGCCCGGAGCCACCCCGGCCGTGTCGACCACGGCCGTCTCGAGCACTGCCGTCGCGCCGAAGAGGGTGTCGGGCGAGCCGTCGGCGTGGGTGACGTACCACCGGGCGCCGAGCAGGGTCGAGGTGGACTCGTCGAGGACCCAGGTGGTCCGGGTGCCGAACCGCTCGTCGGCGCGGCTGATCCCGATGCCGGCGCGGCCGAGGGCGTCGGTCGCCCGCCGGTCGACGTCGACGCCCGGGATCCGCGTGGCCGCGCGGTAGAGCGCGGCGGCCGTCCGCGGAGGCACCAGCTGCTCCAGCACGAGGGTGCCGATCAGGTCGAACACTGCCTGGTCCTGCGTCTGCCCGTCGACCGGGGAGGCCGAGCGGGCGAGCGTGTCGAGCAGCGCGTCCGGATCGGTCGGCAGCGCGTCCAGCCAGGCGTACGTCGGACGCGTCGGCCCGGCGACCGAAGCGCCGCCCGACTCGATCGGCCAGTCCTGGCCGTGCTCGCGGATGACGTCGTCCTGCCACCCGAAGGGCCCCGGATCCTGCCCGAGCCAGGTCTCGCGCTCGTGCACCGGCCCGAGGACGACCGCCCCGCCGAGGCTGCCCTCGTTGGTGATCGCTGCGCTGCGCGTGTAGACGAACTGGTCCTCGCGCACCGCCTGCGAGGGGGTCGCCAGCGCGCGCTCGGCGGCCCGCTCCAGCACGCGGGTCGCCGCCGACGACGCGAGGACCGGACGGTCCGCCGTCGGCGCGACGGGCGTGCCGCCGGTGAGGGCCAGCACGGCCACCGCCGTCACGGCCACCGCGCAGGCAAGCACCGTCGCGGGGGCGGCGATGCCGATCGCGATGCGGGAGCGTGCGTCGCGCCGGTCGATGGCGACCTCGACCCGCCGCGCGATGCCGGCGCGGTGCTCCGACGAGAGCGTGATGGCCGCGGGGGCGGGGTGGCTGCGCTGCAGCTCGTCGGCGACGTCGTGGGCGGTGTCGTTCATGCGCGTCCTCCTCGGACGATCCGGTCGGCAGGTGTGGTGTCGGGGGCGTCTGCGGCGTCGGGCACCAGCTCGCGCAGGCGTGCCCGCGCCCGGGACAGGCGCGAGCGCACCGTCCCGACGGGTACGCCGAGCGCGTCGGCCGCCTCGGCGTAGGTGAGGCCCGACCACACGCAGAGCGCCAGCACCTCGGCCTCCGGTCGGCGCAGCGCCGCGATCGCCCGGGCCGCCTGTGCGAGCACCTCGGCGTCGTCGAGGCGCTCGACGGCCTCGTCGGCGAAGTCCGGCACCACGTCCCCGCGCTGGCGTCGCGCCAGGAAGGCGGCCACGCGCCGCCGGCTGCGGCGGGCGTTCATCGCCTGGTGCGTCGCGATGCCCCACAGCCACGGCTTCAGCGGGCGGTCGTCGTCGGCGACCAGCGCGCGCGACCGCCACACCACGAGGAAGGTCTCCGACGTCACGTCCTCGGCGGTCGCCCAGTTGCCGGTCAGGCGGTGCGCGAGGGTGAAGATGCCGTCGACGTGCTCGGCGTAGACCGCGTCGAACGCGGCGCGGTCCACCTCGCGCAGCCTCCGGCGGAGGTCACGGTGTCCTGTGCTCACGCTCCTCTACTGTCCGCCGCGGCGGGGGAGTTCCCGACCTGGAGCGGTCGATCCTGCAGCACGGCCAGGTCGCGCTCGGCGAAGAGGCGGTGCTCCCACTCCTCGGTGAGCACGACCCGCAGGCAACGGGCCACGTCGAGGTCCCGGGCGTCGGCCATGAAGGCCGTCGCCGAGACGACCTCGCGCCGGAGTCCCTCGTCGGTGAGGTCGTCGAGCACGCCCTGGACCGTCGCGCGCCGCTCGGCCCGCACCGCGAGCACCTCGTCGAGCGAGGGGCGTACGTCGCGGTCCCACGGCACGCCCTCGACCACCGGCGCCTCGTCCCACGGCAGGTCGAGCGGGTGCCAGGGGGACGGGTCGGCGAGCACGACGCCGCCGACCCAGCACGCGTGCGCGAAGCCCAGGTGGCGCAGCGTCTCGATGAACGACCACTCGTCGTCGACCTGCTCGTGCAGCTCGTCGGGCGCCAGCCGGCGGGCCTTGTCGACCGTGCCGGCCCAGAGCCGGTCGAGGGTTGCGAACGCCTCGCGGAAGCCCGCAGGGTCCGAGGGCGACATGAGCGCCCGCTCGGGCATGCGGCGGTCGAGCTCGGCCTCGACGAGCGGCACCACGTCGACACCGTTGACGACGAGGCGCCCGATGTCGCCGGAGATCTCCATGTCGGGCACCCCCACCCCGCTCATCCGTACGCCGTCGAGCCAGCCCGAGCGCACGCGGAGCCCGCTGAGGTCGGCGTCGTGGACGGTGGCGCCGGTCAGGCGCACCTCGCGGAACGTGCTGCGCGAGAGGTCGACCCGGAGGAAGGTCGAGCCGCCGAGGTCCTGCTCGGTGAAGTCGGTCATGGGGACCAACCTAGGGACCGTTGCGGACGTTCGGCGACCGGTTCGATCATGGTGGCATGACCGACGCCGACCACGTCCAGCCGCGCACGCCCGGGACCCTCGAGGTCCCCGGGGCCGTCCTGTCCTTCACCGTCATCGGCGACCTCGCCGACGCCACGCCCGACGCCCCGCCCCTGCTGCTGGGCGGCTCGCCGATGGACAGCGTCGGTTTCGGCAGCCTGGTGCAGGGGCTCGCGCCGACCGGCCGCGTCCTCGTCCTCACCGATCCCCGCAACGTCGGGCGCAGCACCCGCGACGACGCCACCGCGGCCGTCACCCCGCAGCAGCACGCCGAGGACCTGCACGCCCTCATCGACTCGCTCGGCGTCGGTCCGGTGGACTTCTTCGCCACGTCCGGCGCCGCGGTGAACGCCCTCTTCCTCGTCGCCGCCCACCCCGACGACGTACGCCTCCTCGTCGCCCACGAACCGCCGATGGCCCCCCTGCTGCCGGACGGGGACGCCATCGGAAGGGCGTGCGACGAGCTCGTCGCGGCCTACGACGCCGGCGGCATCGGGCCCGGGATGGCCCGCTTCATCGCGCTGGTGATGCACCGCGGCCCGTGGACGGGCGAGGAGCCCGTGCCGGACCCGACGGTGTTCGGCCTCCCCGCCGAGGACGACGGCTCGCGCACCGACGGACTGATGGCCAACATGCGCGGTGGGGGCTGCACCCGTGTCCCCGACCTGGACGCGATCCGCGACGCTCCGACGACGGTGGTCATCGGGGTCGGCGAGGAGTCGGGCGGCCCGGACGACGGCGAGATCGCCGGGCGCGCGGGGTACGCCGTCGCGCGGGCGCTCGGCCTCGAGCCGACCGTCTTCCCCGGTGGGCACAACGGCTTCCTCGGCGGGGAGTACGGCCAGACGGGCAGGCCGGAGGAGTTCGCCGCCACGCTGCGTGAGGCGCTGAGGCGGCCGTAGACGCACGGACATAGGTCACCGCGACAGCCCGCGGTGAGCGTGGCGCGCGGCCGGTTCGACGACCTGTGTCCGCGCGTCTACGCGCTGCCGGAGCCGTCGACCTACCAGGTCAGCTCGATCTCGACCTCGTTGTCCTCGCCGAGCTCGACCTCGACCTTGAGGTTGACCTGGTCGGGCACCGCGACCGTGATCCGGCCGCCGTCGCGGGCGAACTCGACCGAGTTGTGCTTGGCGAGCGAGTCGGCGAGGGCGCGCAGCCGCATCGCGGCCTCCTCGCGGGTCATGGTCCGGGTCTCGTCCATCTCGAAGAGGTCCATGGCCCCGAAACTAGCCAGCGACTACAACCCGAGCATCCGTCCGATGATCTCCTTCTGGATCTCCGTCGTGCCGCCGTAGATCGTCTGGATCCGCGAGTCGACGTAGGCCTTGGAGATCGGGTACTCGTTCATGTAGCCGTAGCCGCCGTGCAGCTGCACCCCCGCGTCGACGACCCGCTTCTGCAGCTCGGTCGTCCACCACTTGGCCATCGAGGCGAGCGCCGTGTCGACCTCGCCGGCGTTGAGCCGCAGCACGCAGTCGTTGATGAAGACCCGGGCGACGTGCGCCTCGGTCGCCATCTCCGCCAGGACGAAGCGGTTGTGCTGGAACGTGCCGATGGGCTTGCCGAACGCCTCCCGCTCCTTGGCGTACGCCAGGCAGAGGTCGAGGACGTGCTCGATCGCGGCGACGGCGATGCAGCCGATGGAGATCCGCTCCTGCGGGAGGTTCTCCATGAGCGAGACGAAGCCGGAGCCCTCCGCGCCGAGGAGGTTCGCCTTGGGCACGTGCACGTCGGTGAACGACAGCTCGGCGGTGTCCTGCGCGTGCAGCCCCATCTTGTCGAGGTTGCGGCCGCGCTCGAAGCCTTCCATGCCGCGCTCCACCACCAGCAGCGAGATGCCCTGGTGCCCGGCGTCGGGGTCCGTGCGGCACACCACGACCACCAGGTCGGCCAGGATGCCGTTGGAGATGAAGGTCTTGGACCCGTTGAGGACGTAGTGGTCGCCGGCGTCGACGGCGGTCGTACGGATCCCCTGGAGGTCCGAGCCGGCGCCCGGCTCGGTCATCGCGATCGCCGTGACGATCTCCCCGGACACGCACCCGGGCAGCCAGCGCTGCTTCTGCTCCTCGGTCCCGAGGGAGGAGAGGTAGGGGACGATGATGTCGGTGTGCACGGCGAAGCCCGGCCCGGAGGCCCCGGCGCGGGCCGACTCCTCGGCGAGCACCATGTTGTAGCGGAAGTCGCGGATCCCCGGCCCGCCGTAGGCCTCCTCGACGTCGAAGCACAGCAGTCCCTGCTCGCCGGCGCGGCGCCACACCTCGCGGTCGACGATCCCGGCGGCCTCCCAGGCGGCGTGGTGCGGCACGACCTCCTTGTCGAAGAACGCGCGCGCGACGGCGCGGAAGTCCTCGTGCTCCTGCTCGAGGATGCTGGGGCGCTCAGGCATGGCGGTGGCTCCTGTCGGCGGGGACGTCCCGCAGGGTGAGGTGGCGCCTCGGCGTCGCGCCTACCGTTCTGGGATGGGTCTGGTGAGCACTTCCGTACGCGCGACGCACCTCGTCACGAACGCTGCCTGGTTCGGCGGCTCGCTCTTCGGGGCGGTCGGTCTCAACCCGGCGGCGCGTGAGCCCGACACCGAGCGCGAGCGGGTCGAGGTGTCGGGGACGGGTTGGGAACGCTGGGGTCCGGTGCAGGGTGTGGCGATCGCGCTGCACCTGCTGAGCGGGCTCGCGATCACCGCCGACAACCGCAACCGCGTGGCGAGCCACGCGCCGACCACGGCCACGACGCTGGCCAAGACGCTCCTGACCGGTGCGGCCGTCGCGTCCACCGCGGCGGCGTACGTCTACGGCGAGCGGCTCGGCGACGCGGCCGGCGAGGACGGTCACCCGAAGGACCCCGGGGTCGCCGAGGACGCGCGCGGCAAGCTCGCCTGGCTGCAGTGGGCCACCCCGGCCCTCACCGGGGCGGTCCTCGTGCTGGACGCGTACCTCGGCGAGCAGCAGCGCGGCGCCGCCGGCCTGCTCGACCGTCCGTGGTGAGCTGGCGTGCACGGGGTCAGGACACCCATTCCTTCAGCTGCGCCACGGTTGCTGCGGGGTCGTCGGACACGGGCGTGACGTTGAGGTCGGTGACCCCGGCCTCCCGGAACGCGGCGATCCGCTCCTTGACGTAGGATTCCGGTCCGACGAGGTTCGCGGCCTCGAGCCACTCGGTGGGGATGAGCGCCTCGGCCTCCTTCTTCTTGCCGGACAGGTAGAGGTCCTGGATCTCCTCGGCCTCCTTCTCGTAGCCGTAGGCGCGCGCGACGTCGTTGTAGAAGTTCTTGCCCTTCGCGCCCATGCCGCCGACGTAGAGGGCGAAGATCGGTCGCGCGAGGTCGAGGAGCGCCTTGGTCTCCGGGCCCTCGCCGACGGCGACCATGCCACCGGCCATGACCTGCAGCGGTGCGAGCCCGTCGAGGCGCTTGGCGTTGCCCGCCGCGAGGGCATCGCCCCACACGAGGTGGGCGCGCTCGGGGTGGAACAGGTGGGGGATCCAGCCGTCGGCGATCTCGGCGGTCTGCTCGACGTTCTTCGGTCCGAGGGCGGCGATCCAGATCGGGATCGTGTCGCGCTCGGGCCTGGTGAGGATCTTGAGCGGCTTGCCGAGCCCCGTGACCGCGCCGTCCTCCTTCGTGAGCGGGAGGTGGAACTCGCCGTCGGCCGCCAGCGGCTCGCGCCTGAGGCCGCTGCGGATGATCTCGACGACCTCCTGGGTGCGCGCGATCGGCTTGCGGTAGGGCACGCCGTGGAAGCCCTCGATCACCTGCGGCCCGCTCACGCCGAGGCCGAGGATCGCGCGGCCGCCGCTGACGTTGTCGAGGCCCGCAGCCGTCTGCAGCAGCGCGCCGGGCGTACGGCTGTAGATGTTGAGGATCCCGGAGCCGATCTCGACCGTGTCGGTCTTGGCGGCGAGGTAGCCCATCAGCGTGGGGGAGTCGAAGCCGTACGCCTCCGCGACCCAGACGCTGTCGAGGCCGGCCTTCTCGAGGGCGACGACCTGGTCGGCCGCGGCGCGGGGGTTGCCGTCGTACATCAGCAGGGTGGCGAGGCGCATGCGGCAACTGTGACAGTGGAACTGTCACGATTTCAAGGGGTCAGCGGCGGAGGGCGTCCAGGATCCGTTGCGAGCGCGGTGCAGGGCGCCACACGGCGGTGTTCCGGCCTCCCGGCCGTCCGTCCAGGACGGTGAAGCGTCCGCACTCGCCGTGGACGACCACCACGTCACCCCACACGGTCTGCCCGACCAGGTGCTGGAGGTACGCCCGGCGCGGGCCGCCGGGACAGCGCAGGTCCAGGGTGTCACCGGACGGCTCGGCGTGCCGGTCGACGTCGCGGGCGAGGACGCGGACGGCGCGGGCGCTGATGCTCGCCTGCCGCCACCTCCCGAGCTCACCGGCGCTCGGCTGCCAGCAGGAGACCGCGCGGACCAGCTGGCCGGGACGACCTGTGAGAGAGACGACCGGGCCGACATCGGTGAGTGTCCGGTCGCAGGACAGCCGCCGCGGCGCGACCCGGTCCGGTGGCCTCGCGCTCGCACGGTGCTCCTCGACCAGGTCGAGCGCTGCGTCGAGCAGCCGGTCCGCCCCGAGGAAGTCGTTGCCGTTCGTGGTGACCACTCCGCAGCCACCGGTGTCGCCGTGGACCCGCGCGTAGGTCGTGGAGGAGTAGCGGATCAGCAGGTCGTACGCCGGCCCGCCCTGGTAGGTGCACTCACGCGGGTCGGGCGGGGCCGGCTCGAGTTCGGCCAGGACCCGCAGGAGCGGAAGGAGGTCGCCCTCGACGACGTCGGCCGGGGCCGTCCACGGAACGGTCCCTTCGCGATCGGCACAGAGCAGCAACGCCGACGGCTCGTCGTGCATCACCGGCTCCGGCTCCTCCGTCACCCTGCGGTCGCACCTGAGCCGGCCGCCGACGACGAGGAGGTCGGCGGCCGAGGGGCCTGTTGCGGGGTCGGCATGGTTGCCGAACGTACGGACGGCGAGCACGAGCCCACCGACGATGACGGCGGCGCCGACCACCAGGCTCGTCACGAAGATGCCCAGCGCGACGAGGGAGTCCCTGACCCATCCCCGCTCCCGCACGGTCCGAGCATGGGCCAGCGCGCGGGGCCGCGGAAGGCTCGTCACCGAACCGTGACCGTGGAGGCCGTGCCTCACTCACCGCCCGGCTTCGCGGAACCGTGCCAGGAGTCCCAGAGCGCGGCGTAGGACCCGCCGGCCTCGACGAGGTCGTCGTGCGAGCCGAGCTCGGAGATCACGCCGTCCTCCACGACCGCCACCCGGTCGGCGTCGTGGGCGGAGAACAGGCGGTGCGCGATCGCGATGACCGTACGCCCGTGCAGCACCGCCGCGAGCGAACGCTCGAGGTGCCGGGCGGCGCGGGGGTCGATCAGCGAGGTCGCCTCGTCGAGGACGAGCGTGTGCGGGTCGGCCAGGACCAGCCGGGCCAGCGCGATCTGCTGGGCCTGGGCGGCGGTGACGCTGCGGCCGCCGGAGCCGATCACCGTGTCCAGCCCGGACGGCAGGGCGTCCGCCCACTCGCGGGCATCGACCGCGCCGAGCGCCGCCCACACGTCGTCGTCCGTCGCCTCGGGACGGGCGAGCACGAGGTTCTCCCGGAGGGTGCCGACGAAGACGTGGTGCTCCTGGGTCACCAGCGCGACGTGGCCGCGCAGGTCGCCGAGCGGCAGCTCGACCAGGCCGACGTCGCCCACCGTCACGGACCCGGTGCGCGGCGGGTGGATGCCCGCGAGCAGGCGTCCGAGCGTGGACTTGCCCGCGCCCGACGGCCCCACCATCGCGATCCGCTCCCCGACACCTACGTCGAGGTCGACGCCGTGCAGCACGTCGCGGCCCTCGATGTAGGCGAAGCGCACGTCGTCGGCGTCGAGCTTCTCCGAGCTGGGGGTCCGCCCGGTCACCGTGCGGTCGTCCGGCACCTGGGCCACCCCGAGCAGCCGGGAGAGCGAGGCGGCACCGAGCTGGAGCTCGTCGAGGATCGACACGAGCCGGTCGACCGGGTCGATGAGCATCTGCACGTAGAGGGTCGCCGTGGTCACCTCGGCCAGGGACACCTCGCCGCGCGTGTAGAGCCAGCCGCCGAACAGCAGCGTCCCGACCACCGGCAGCAGGTAGCTGAGCTCCATGCTCGGGAAGAACACGGTGCGCAGGTGCAGGGTGTACTTCTCGGCCTCGAAGGACGCCGCGCAGTCGTCGTCGCCGGCCTGCACCCGCTTGTCGCCGAGGCCGAGCGCCTCGACGGTCCGCGACCCCTCGACGGTCTCGGAGAGGGTGGTGGTGATCTGGGAGTACGACGCGGTCTCGGCGAGGTAGCCGTCCTTGGCGCGGGCGAGGTACCACCGCAGCCCGACGACGAGCGGGGGCAGCGCCAGCAGGCAGGGGAGGAACACCCACCAGCCGACCGAGAGGGCGGCGGCGAAGGTCAGCACCGCCGTGACGACGGCGATGGTCCACTCGGGCAACGCGTAGCGCACGGACCAGCCCAGCTGGTCGATGTCGGTGCCGGTGCGGGTCAGCAGGTCACCCGATCCGGCGGCCTCGACCGTGCCGACGGGCAGCGCCAGCGTGTGGGCGACGAAGTCCTCGCGCAGCTCGGCGAGCACCAGCTCGCCCATCACCTGCGAGCGGTAGCGGGCGTACCTCGTCAGCACCGACTGCGCCACGAGGAAGACGGCGAGCAGCACGACGACGCGGTCCACGTACGCCCGGGTGGTGCCCTCCTCGACGGCCTGCACCAGGTCGCCGAGCAGCCGCGGTGCGGCGAGCGCTGTGACGGCGGCCAGCACGTGCAGGCCGAGAGCGGTCCACAGCAGCCGCGGGTGGCGGTGCGCGACCTGGCCGACGTAGCGACGCACGGCGCGCCCGTCCGCGATCGGGAGCCGGGTCGTGACGCTCACGAGACCGCCTCCACGTCACGAACGACGACGGCGCGGTAGGCGGGGTCGGTGGCTAGCAGCTCCTGGTGCGTGCCGACGGCCGCCACCCGGCCGTCGACGAGGAAGGCGACCTCGTCCACGGCGTCGAGCAGCAGAGGGCTGACGGTGGTCACGACGGTCGTACGCCCGGCGCGGTGGTCGCGCAGCCGCGCGGCGATCCGGGACTCCGTGTGGGCGTCGACCGCGCTGGTCGGCTCGACCAGCACCAGCACCTCGGGGTCGGCGGTGAGGGCGCGCGCCAGCACCAGACGCTGCCTCTGGCCCCCGGAGAACGAGCGGCCCTTCTCCGTCACGACGGTGTCGAGGCCGTCGGGGAGTGCCTCCACGATGTCCTCGGCCGAGGCCGTGTGCAGCGCCCGGTGGACGTCGCCGCGGCCCTGCTCGTCGAGGCGGTCGGCCAACCGGCCGGCGAACAGCGCGGCGCCGGTGTCGGAGACCATGATCCGCTCGCGGACGACCGCGTGCGGGAGGGCGGTGAGCGGGGTCCCGCCCAGGCTGACCTCGTCGTCCTGCTCGGCCGCGCACAGGCCGAGCCGGTCGGCGAGCAGCGCGGACTCGTCGGGCTGGTCCGAGACGATCGCGGTGAGGGTCCCCGGCCGGACGCGCAGACCGCTGCGCGCGTCGTACAGCTCAGATCCGGCCGGCGGCGTCGGCCGCGGGGTGGACGGCTCCACGACGTCGGGCTCGAGGGCGAGCACCCCGCACACGCGGGTCGCGGCGACCCGGCCGCGGATGAGCTTGTTGGCGAACTCGGTCGCGGTGCGCAGCGGGATCAGCAGGAACGCCGAGTAGCCGTAGAACGCGACCAGCTCGCCCGCGGTGATGTCGCCCGACACCGCGGAGCTCGCGCCGAGCCACACGACCAGCACGACGAAGGTGCCGGGGAGGAAGACCTGGAGCGCGTCGAGCACCGACTGGAGCTTGGCGACCTCGACCGCGGCGGTGCGGGTCGCCTGCGACTCACGACGGTACCGGTCGAGGAACACGCCCTCGCCACCGATCCCGCGGAGCACGCGGAGGCCCGCGACGATGTCCGTGCCGGTGTTGGACAGGTCGGAGCGCATCTGCCGCTCCGTCGCGCTGCGCGCCTGCAGCGGCTTGAGGAGCGGACCCATCACGAGCATGAGCAGCGGCACGCCGGGGAGGACGACGAGGCCGAGCTCCACCGACGTCGTCAGCAGGATCGCCGAGACGAGGAGGAACGAGACGATCGCCCCGGCGAACCGCGCGGTCACGTCCATCACGTTGCCGATGTGCGAGAGGTCGGTCGTCCCGATCGCGATCACCTCACCGGTGCTCACCTTGCGGGGCAGCGACCCGCCCAGGCGCACCGACTGCCGTGTGGTCAGCTGGACGACCCGGTAGGACGCGGTCAGCCAGTTGGTGACCGCGAACCGGTGGCGCACGATCCCGGTGACCGCCTGGACGAGCCCGATGAGCAGCATCGTCGCGGCCCAGAAGACCAGCTGCTGCTGGTCGCGCGCCGCGACGCCGCGGTCGATGGCACGACCGAGCACCGCGGGCATGACGGCCTGGCACGACATCCAGAGGATGCCGAACACCATGCCGCCGAGAAGCGTCCGCGCCTGGCCGCGGGCGAGCCACCACAGGAAACGGTCCGGTGTGCGGTGGTCCGCCACTCCGGGATCGGGGACGGGAAGCGTGCGCACCGGCAGATCCTAGGTTCGTCGGGCGGTGCGCCACGAATGCTTTAGCGCCCCAGGCCCGGGACCACCTCGGCGCCGGGGAGGTCGGCCAGCAGGCGTCCCGGCACGAGCAGCTTGGACCGGCGCACCCCGCTGCCGAGGACGACCACCTCCTCGTCGAGGAGCGCGTCGTGGACCAGCACCCGCCACGGCGCGGGCAGCCCGACCGGGGTGATGCCGCCGTAGGCCATCCGGGTCTCCTCGACGGCCCGGTCCATCGGCAGGAAGGAGCACTTGCGCACGTCGAGCAGCTTGCGCACGAGGGTGTTCACGTCGGCGCGGGTGTCGGCCCGGACGACGCACGCAGCGATCCTCTCGTCGCCGGCCCGTGCGCCGGCGACGACCACGCAGTTGCCGCTCGCCGTCAGCGGGATGTCGTACGCCTCGCTCATGGCCGCCGTGTCGGCGAGGTCGGGGTCGATCTCGACGACAGCGACCTCGGCGGCGCCGGCCCAGACGGCCAGCGCCTCCGCGACGGGCGCCGCGACCAGGTCGGGGTGCTCCGCGGCGGGGAGCGACGTCAGGGTGGGGAACGAGGGCAGCGTCACGCGGTCATCATGCGCCATTCACTCCCGCGCCACCCGGGGACCACCCTGCCGTCCCCGGCGGCAGGCAGCGTGGGCGGCATGACGGTGACCCGCGAGGCGTCCCAGGCCCTCGGGTCGAGGACCTCGTCGTTGGTCCTCACGCCCGCCGTGGTTGCGCACCGCGGCGCCAGCGGTCACCGTCCCGAGCACACCCTCGACGCCTACCGGACCGCGATCCGGATGGGGGTCGACGACATCGAGCTCGACCTCGTCTGCACCCGCGACGGGGTCCTGGTCGCCCGCCACGACCTCGAGCTCAGCGCCACCACCGACGTCGCCGCGCGGCGCGACCTCGGTCACCTGCGGCGGACCCTCGTCGTCGACGGCGTGGCGCAGCGCGGGTGGTTCGCCCAGGACCTCACCCTGGCCGAGGTCAAGACCCTCGCCGCCCGCGAGCGGATGCCGGGCACGCGACCGGGGAACGCCGCGTACGACGGGGCCGAGGGCGTGCCGACGCTCAACGAGGTGCTCGCCATGGTCGGTGCGGAGTCGGCGCGGCGTGGGCGTCCCGTCGGCCTCCTGCTGGAGCTCAAGCACGCCGCCCACCACGACGCGGCAGGACTCCCGCTGGACGTCCCGCTGCTGCGCGACCTCGCCCGCCACGGCCTCGACCACCCGTGGGCCCGGGTCACCCTGATGTCGTTCGAGGCGGACGTCCTGCGCCGGCTCGCTGCTCGCAGCCGGTTGCCCGTCGTCCAGCTCCTCGAGGCCGGCGAGGACGTGTCGCCGGACGCGCTCGACCGGATCGACGAGTACGCCGACGGCATCGGCCCGCACCGTTCGCTGGTGCTGCCGCGCGACGGGCGCGGGGCGATCGGCAAGGCGTCCACGCTGGTCCGCGACGCCCACCGGCGCGGCCTCACCGTGCACGCGTGGACGGTGCGCGGGGAGAACCGCTTCCTCCCCAGCAACCTGCGCCGCGGCGAGGCCCCCGACGCGCTCGGGGACATGGCGGCCGAGGTCCGGGCCCTGCTCGACGCCGGCGTCGACGGGGTGATCACGGACCACCCGGAGGCGGCCCTGGCAGCCGCGCGGGAGGTGCGAGGCACAGCCTTGCACCGGCGTACGCTCACCCCGTGACGCACGCCCGCACCGACGCCCCGGCCCCGACGTCCCAGGCACTCCTCGAGCGCATCCGCGCGTCCGTCATCGGCGACGACCAGGTCATGCGCGGCCCCTACGGCCCGCGCCGGGTCACCTACGCCGACTACACCGCGTCGGGGCGCAGCCTGACGTTCATCGAGGACTTCATCCGCGACGAGGTGCTCCCGGCGTACGCCAACACCCACACGGAGGCGAGCGGTACCGGTCTCCAGACCACGCGGCTGCGCGAGGACGCCCGTCGCATCATCCGCGACGCCGTCGGCGGGGACGACGAGACGGTCGTCGTGTTCTGCGGGTCCGGCAGCACCGCCGCGATCGACAAGCTGATCGGGATCCTCGGTCTCCGGATCCCCGCCGGGCTCGACGACCGCTACGACCTCAGCGCCGCGATCCCGGCCGACCAGCGGCCGGTCGTCTTCATCGGCCCGTTCGAGCACCACTCCAACGAGGTCAGCTGGCGCGAGACCATCGCCGACGTCGTCACCATCCGCGAGGACGCCGACGGCCGCGTCTCCCTCGACCACCTTCGCGAGGAGCTCGAGCGCCACGCCGACCGGCCGCTCAGGATCGGCTCCTTCTCGGCCGCATCCAACGTCACCGGGATCGTCACCGACACCGAGGGTGTCGCCGACCTGCTCCACGAGCACGGCGCCCTGAGCTTCTGGGACTTCGCCGCCTGCGCGCCCTACGTCGACATCGAGATGTACGGCCCCGGCCGCTCGCGCAAGGACGCGATCTTCATCAGCCCGCACAAGTTCATCGGTGGCCCCGGGACGCCGGGCGTGCTGGTGGTGCGCCGCGAGCTGATGGCCAACCGGGTGCCGGTCGTGCCCGGCGGCGGCACCGTCATGTACGTCAACCCGACCGAGCACCGCTACCTCGACGACAAGGCCCACCGCGAGGAGGGCGGCACCCCCGCCATCGTCGAGTCGATCCGTGCCGGGCTGGTCTTCCAGCTCAAGCAGGCCGTCGGTGTCGAGACGATCCAGGCGCACGAGGAGGAGCTGCTCCAGCGGGCCGTCGAGGCGTGGCGCGCCGAGCCGACGCTGCAGATCCTCGGCAACCTCGACGCCCAGCGCCTCTCGATCGTGAGCTTCGTGGTCAAGGCGCCCGACGGGACCTACCTGCACCACAACTTCGTGGTCGCCCTGCTCAACGACCTCTTCGGGATCCAGACGCGCGGCGGCTGCTCGTGCGCCGGCCCCTACGGCCACCGGCTGCTCGACATCGACCTCGACCGCAGCCACCAGTTCGAGGCGCAGATCGCGGGCGGCTGCGAGGGGATCAAGCCCGGCTGGGTCCGGGTGAACTTCAACTACTTCGTCGACGAGGAGGTCTTCTCCTACGTCGTGGAGGCCGTGCGCCTCGTCGCACGGGAGGGCTGGCGGCTGCTGGGGGACTACCGCTTCGACCCGCTGACCGGCCTCTGGCACCACCGCACCGGCGCCGTCGAGCCGCCGATGCGGCTCTCGCTCGTGTCGTACGCCCCCGACGGGACGATGACGTGGCCCGCGCACACGCAGACGGCCCCCGTCTCGGTGCTCCGGGAGCACCTCGACGAGGGCCGCGCGATCATGGCCGCCGCGTCGCCGCCGGACTGGTCGGACACCGCCCACCTGGGTGCCGACTTCGACGACCTGCGCTGGTTCGCCCTGCCCGCCTGCTCGATGGGCTGAGGCCGCTACGCCCTGCGGCGCGCGGGCCAGACCGTCGCCGCGAGCCCGGCCGCGCCGGCGGCCAGCCACGGGATCGGCATCAGCCAGCGGAGCTCGGAGGTGTCGACGACGTCGCCCTGGACGAGGGCCCACACCAGGACCATGCCGGCGAAGGCGACGCCCATCACGAGCTGGCCGATGTTGACCGGGTGGAGTCCCGACGGCTTGTCGGGGGCGTCGAGCGGGCCGACCATGGGCTCGTCGTACGTCGTGGTGCCGTAGATGTCCGTGTCGTACGCGCTGTCGTAGCTGCTGTCGGTGTTCTCGGTCATGGCGCTGCTCCTCAGGCCGCTTCGCGGACGATGATCTCGCCGCCGACCAGGTCGATGGTGATGGACATGTCGGGGACGTCGTCGCCGCCGTCGACGAACCCGGTCTCGGTGACGTCGAACCCGCCGACGGTGCGGTCGAAGATGCGGGCCTGCCCGCCGACCACCTGGGCGCGGACGTCGACGTCCATGCCCTCGGGCACGACCACCTCGACCCTGCCGCCGACGCCGTCGACCGTGATGTCGCGACCGTCGAGGGCGTCGACGTCGGTGACCTCGGACAGGTCGAGGGTGAAGCGGCCGCCGCCGAAGTCGTACGACTCCTGCACGTCGCTCGCCTCGGTCGGGGCGTAGTAGCGGTTCTCGTCACCGATCTGGTGGCTCGCGGTGGCACCCGCCGTGGCGATCGCCGCGACCAGGCCGACCGCGATCAGCCCGCCGGCGCGACCCCAGAAGGAGCCGACGACCAGCATGAGGGCGGTGATGCCGAGGGCGAGTGCGGGGTAGGCGCTGTCCGCCACGGCGACCCCGGCGAGGTCGACGACGCCGAGCACGCCCTCGGCCAGCGCGATGAGCGCGAGGGTGAAGAAGAACAGGATCGGACCATTCTTGCGCGGGTTCCGCGGCCGGGGGGCCGGGGCGTGCTGCTGCCACCTGCCCGGGTCGCTCGGCGGCAGGTACGAGCTCGCGTAGGTGTCCGCGTAGGTGTCCGCGTAGGTGTCCGCGTAGGTGTCCGGGTAGGTGTCCGCATGGGCCTCAGGGTGGTCCTGCGCGTGGGGAGCCGCCGGTGCGGTCGGCTCGCTGCCGTAGCCGCTCGTGGGCGGCGGGGCGTCCTTCTGCTTCCTGTGCAGGAACCACACGACGCCCGCGGCGATGATCGCGAGCGGCCACGGGAACCAGAACGCTCCGGCCCAGTCGCCGAGGCCGGCGAGGACGGCGAGCACCCCGACGCCCAGGAGGGCGAGGCGGCGGCTGCGCTGGTCGAGGCCGAGCGGCTCGTCCTGCGTGCCCTCCTCGGGCACCAGGACCCACGCGCCGACGTAGAGGAGGAGGCCGGCTCCGCCGAAGAACACGGCCACCACCAGCGCGACCCGCACGATGATGGCGTCGACGTCGAGGTGGCGGGCGATGCCGCCGGCGACGCCGGCGATGTGCCGGTCGGTGACGCTGCGCCGCAGGCGGGAGAGGTCCTTCACCTCGTCGCGGCTCACGCGGGGGCCCGACGGGGGTGGGCCGCCGGGGCCGGGCTGCTCGGTGTCTGTGGTGGGGCGGGCGTTGTCCATGCCTCAACTCTCGTCGCGTCGGGTGGCTCGCACCATCGGGGACAGCCCTGATTCGCAGCCGGTGCGCCGGGGTCCGGCTCAGGGTCGGCTCGGGGTCAGTCCTCATGGTCGCGCACCCCCGCGCCTGCGACGATGGAGCCACGATGACGCCCAGCTCCGCCTCCCTCCCCCCGGCCGCGCCGGCCCGACCCGGTGGGTCGCGCCGCGCCTACCGCGACATCAACGCCGCGATCGCCGGCGGGGTGGCGTCCGGGCTCGGCGAGCACCTCGCGGTGCCGGTGCTCTGGGTGCGCGGCTTCTTCGTCGCCACCGCGTTCCTGGGCGGGTTCGGCCTCATGCTCTACGCCGGGCTCTGGATGTTCCTGCCGGGCGACCAGCGCTTCGACGTCGGCGCCCCCGGTCTGGAGAGCGCGAGCCGCACCGGCAAGCGCCCGGGTCGACGGTCCCGGTTGCGCGACGCCGGGCCCGCGATCGCCCTGGGGGCACTGTTCTTCGGCGTCGTCCTCGGCGTCGAGGGCATCTTCGGCAACGGCGTGCTGTTCTGGCCGGTCGTCCTCGGCGTCGCCGGGGTCGGGCTGCTGTGGCGGCAGGCCGACGAGGCGCAGCGCGAGCGCTGGATGGACTCCTCGGGGCGCATCGACCCCTTCCGGGCGATCTTCGGCAGCGGCGGGTGGGCCGCCTACGGCCGGATCGCCGCCGGTCTCGGCCTGATCATCACCGCGCTCTCCGTCTTCGCCGTCGCCGCCGGGCAGGCGCGCTTCGCCGTTCCCGTGCTCGTGTCCGGCCTGCTCGGCCTGCTCGGGCTGGCGATCGTCGTCGGGCCCTGGGTGGTGCGGCTCGCCAGCGACCTGTCTGCCGAGCGCGTCGAGCGCGTACGCACCCAGGAGCGCGCCGACATGGCCGCCCACCTCCACGACTCGGTGCTCCAGACCCTCGCGCTCATCCAGAAGAACGCCCACGACTCCACCACCGTCGCCCGTCTGGCGCGCTCGCAGGAGCGGGACCTGCGCCAGTGGCTCTTCGAGGCCGAGACCTCCGACGCGACCACGCTCGCCGGCGCTCTCAAGGAGATGGCCGCCGACGTCGAGTCGCAGCACCCGGTCGTGGTGGACGTCGTGACGGTCGGCGACTGCGACCTCGACGAGGCGCTGCGCCCGGTCGTGCTTGCCGCCCGCGAGGCCGTCGTCAACGTGGCCAAGCACGCCGGCACCGAGCGCGCCGACGTCTACGCCGAGACGACCGGCTCCGCGGTCGACGTCTTCGTGCGCGACCGGGGCGCGGGCTTCGACCTCGACGCCGTCGCGACGGATCGGCACGGCGTGCGCAACAGCATCGTGGACCGGATGTCGCGGCACGGCGGGAGCGCGGACGTACGCTCGGCTCCCGGCGAGGGCACCGAGGTCCGCCTGCACATGCCCCGCACGTCCCACTCCTCCTCCCACACCGACCAGGAGCACCGATGACCCAGACCACCGCTGGACCCGTGCGCGTCGTCCTCGTCGACGACCACGCGATGTTCCGTGCCGGGGTGCGCGCCGAGCTCGCCTCCGCCGGCGCCGGTGTCGTGGAGGTCGTCGGCGAGGCCGCTGACGCCGATGCTGCGATCGGCGTCGTCGGCGACCTCAGGCCCCAGGTGGTCCTGCTCGACGTGCACCTCCCCGGCGGGGGAGGCGTCGAGGTGATGCGTCGCCAGCCGTCGCCCGACACCCTCTACCTCGCGCTGTCGGTGTCCGACGCCGCGGAGGACGTGATCGGCACGATCCGCGGTGGCGCGCGCGGCTACGTCACCAAGACGATCACCGGCCCCGAGCTCGTCGACGCGATCAACCGGGTCGCGGGAGGCGACGCCGTCTTCTCGCCGCGGCTCGCGGGCTTCGTGCTCGACGCCTTCGCCGGGTCGATCGACGTCGCCGCCGTCGACGAGGACCTCGACCGGCTCACCGAGCGTGAGCGCGAGGTGATGCGGCTGATCGCCCGCGGCTACGCCTACAAGGAGGTCGCGAAGGAGCTCTTCATCTCGGTGAAGACGGTCGAGACCCACATGTCCTCGGTGCTGCGCAAGCTGCAGCTCTCGAGCCGCCACGAGCTGACCAAGTGGGCCTCGGACCGGCGTCTGCTGTGACGCCGTAACCGCCTCCCGGTGGGTGGGTGAGGATTGACAAGTCCTCCCTGACCCGAAACGGTCGACGGATGACGGACACCGCCACCAACGCCCACCTCGACGACGAGGACAGTGAGCTCAAGCGGTCGATCACGGGCCGCCTGCTGTTCTTCTACACGCTCGGCGACGTCCTCGGGTCGGGCATCTACGTCCTCATCGGCCTCGTCGCCGCGGCCGTCGGCGGCGCCTTCTGGATCGCCTTCGCGCTCGGTGTCACCGTCGCGGCGATCACCGGTTCGGCGTACGCCGAGCTTGTCACGAAGTACCCCCGCGCGGCCGGTGCGTCCCTCTACGTCAACAAGGCGTTCGGCAACCGTCCCCTGACCTTCCTGGTCACCGTCTCGTTCCTGGCCGCGAGCATGGCGGCATCCGGCTCGCTCGCCGTCGGGTTCGCGTCCTACTTCTCCGAGGTGTGGTCGGCGCCGCCGGCGCTCCTCGTGTCGCTGGTGTTCGTCGCGCTGCTGGTGGTCGTGAACTTCATCGGCATCACCGAGTCGGTCTGGATGAACATGCTGATGACCTTCGTCGAGGTCGCCGGCCTGCTGATCGTGATGCTCATCGGCATCATCCACGTCGCGCAGGGTGACGCCGACTTCGGCGTCCTGACCCGCATCGACGTGTCCGGCGACTACGGCAGCCCGGCGCTGGCGGTCCTGGCCGGCATCTCGTTCTCGTTCTTCGCCATGACCGGCTTCGAGAACACCGCCAACGTCGCCGAGGAGACCATCGACCCCTACAAGGCGTTCCCGCGCTCGCTGGTCGGCGGCATGGTGGTCGCCGGTCTCGTCTACGTCCTGGTGTCCATGGCGGCGGCACTGACCGTGCCCACCGAGACGCTCGCGACGTCCGACGCGGCGCTCCTCGAGGTCGTCAAGCAGGGGATCCTGCCCTTCTCGACCGACTTCATGGCCACGCTCTTCTCGGTGATCGCGCTCATCGCGATCACCAACACCACGCTGGTCACTATCGTCACGCAGCCGCGGGTGCTCTACGGGATGGCCCGCGAGGACGTCGTGCCGGGCGTGTTCGCCAAGATCCACCCCGTCCGCCGCAGCCCCTGGGTCGGCCTCATCTTCTCCGGCGCCGTGGTGGGCTCCCTGCTGGTGATCGGCACGCTCGTCACCGAGGCCGGCGGCGGCATCGACCTGGTCGGCCGGCTCGCCACCGTAACGGTGGTGCTGCTCCTGGCGATCTACGCCATCGTGATCGTGGCCTGCCTCCGCCTGCGCGGTCGCGACGAGGACCACCCGTTCTTCCGCGCCAACACGCCGCTCCTCTTCCTCGGCCTGGTCGGCAACCTCGCAATCCTCTACTTCACCATCTACGACGACCCCACCTCGCTCCTGTGGTGCGCCGGCCTGCTCGGCGTCGGGCTCGTCCTGTTCCTCGCCGAGTACTTCTTCGGTAGCAAGGGGACCGGCTCCAAGGCGCCGGACCTCGACGACGTCAAGGGAGTCTGAGCATGCACGTCATCGTCGCCACGGACGGTTCGAGGCAGTCGCTCGCAGCCGCCAAGCACCTCAAGTCCTTCGCGGACCCGACCAAGGTCACCGCGGTCTCCGTGGTCGCCGTGGTCCGACCGCTGGCGTCGGTCGCCTTCGCCGACGACCTGTCCGAGGGTCGGCTCGACGGGACGTTCCGCGACGCCGCGCAGAGCGCCGTCGACACCATCGCCGCGGTCTTCGAGGGCTGGGGACCGAAGGTCAACAAGCGCATCCGCAGCGGGTCCGCGGCCAACGAGATCATCAAGGCCGCCAAGCAGTACGACGCCGGGCTCGTGGTGGTGGCCGCGGGTGGCCGCGGCCTGAGCGACAGCGTCCTCGTCGGCAGCACGGCGCAGCGCGTCCAGCACTACGCACCCTGCCCCGTGCTCGTCGTACGTCCCGCGCCCCGCAAGCGGAAGTAGCGCCGCGCCGGCCGTAGGGTGTCCGCCATGGAGACCCTGCGCCTGGTGCTGCTCTTCGTCCACATCCTCGGCTTCGCGGCGCTGCTCGGCGGCCTGCTCGTGCAGGTGCGCGAGCCGTCCAAGTCGGTCAACGCGCTGATGCGCGACGGTGCCGGGACGGCGTTCCTCGCCGGCCTGCTCCTGGTCGGGGTCCTCGAGGCCGGCGACGGCGACGTCAACCACGCCAAGATCGGCGTGAAGTTCGCGATCGGCCTCGTGATCCTCGTGCTCGTGATGGTCAACCTGCGCAAGCCGAGCATCCCGCAGGGGCTCTACTTCGCGCTGCTGGGCCTGACGGTCGTCAACATCGCGGTCGCGGTCTTCTGGTCGCCCGCCCACGCCTGAGGCCTGTCCCACCTGCCGCATAGGCTGGGTGGGTCATGAGCCCCACTGAAACCCCCTCCGACCGCGCCCTGGTCGACAACCCTCTGCTCGACGGCCTCAACGAGCCCCAGCGTGCCGCCGTCGTGCACGCCGGGCCCCCGCTGCTGGTGGTCGCCGGGGCGGGCTCGGGCAAGACGCGCGTGCTCACCCGCCGCATCGCCTGGCTGATCAACGAGCGCAAGGCCCACCCCGGCTCCATCCTGGCGATCACCTTCACCAACAAGGCCGCCGCGGAGATGAAGGAGCGGGTCGAGGACCTCGTCGGCAAGCGTGCCCGCATCATGTGGGTCTCGACGTTCCACTCCGCGTGCGTGCGCATCCTGCGCAAGGAGATCGACCGGGTCGGCTTCAAGTCCAACTTCTCCATCTACGACGCCGCCGACTCCAAGCGCCTGATGACGCTGGTGCTGCGCGACCTCGAGCTCGACCCCAAGCGCTACCAGCCCAACGCCGTGCTCAACTGGGTCTCGGACCAGAAGAACGAGCTGCGCGACGCGGAGGACGCCGCCAAGGAGGCCCGCAACTCGTTCGAGGAGGCCTACGCCAAGGCGTTCGCCGCCTACCAGCGCCGCCTGCGCGAGGCCAACGCCCTCGACTTCGACGACCTCATCATGACCACGGTCCACCTGCTCCAGGCGTTCCCCGACGTCCGGGAGAACTACCGCCGGCGCTTCCGCCACGTGCTCGTCGACGAGTACCAGGACACCAACCACGCCCAGTACAGCCTCATCCAGCAGCTGTGCGGCGTCTCGATGGAGGAGCCTGAGACCGAGGTGATGGGGGAGCAGGTGGCCCCCAGCGAGCTCATGGTCGTCGGTGACGCCGACCAGTCGATCTACGCCTTCCGCGGCGCCGACATCCGCAACATCCTCGACTTCGAGCAGGACTTCCCCGACGCGACGACGATCCTGCTCGAGCAGAACTACCGCTCGACCCAGACGATCCTCACGGCGGCCAACTCCGTCATCGGCAACAACCGCGGGCGCAAGCCCAAGCGGCTGTGGACCGACGCGGGCGAGGGGGAGCGGATCGTCGGCTACGTCTCCGACGACGAGCACGACGAGGCCCGCTTCGTCAGCGAGGAGATCGACAAGCTCGTCGACGACGCCGGCATCAAGCCCGCCGACGTGGCCGTCTTCTACCGCACGAACGCGCAGTCGCGTGTCTTCGAGGAGGTGTTCATCCGCACCGGCCAGCCCTACAAGGTGGTCGGCGGCGTCCGGTTCTACGAGCGGCGCGAGGTGCGCGACGCGCTGGCCTACCTCCGGATGCTGGTCAACACCGCCGACGAGATCTCCCTGCGCCGGGTGCTCAACACCCCCAAGCGCGGCATCGGCGACCGGGCCGAGGCCTGCGTCGCCGCCCTCGCCGACCGCGATCGCATCACGTTCTGGGAGGCGCTGGTCCGCGCCGACGAGGCGCCGGGGCTCGCCACGCGCAGCCTGAAGAACATCCAGGGCTTCGTCGCGATGGTCCAGGAGCTCCAGTCGATGGTCGAGGCCGACGAGCGGCCCGACGTGATCCTCGAGTCCGTCCTCGAGCGCTCCGGCTACCTCGCCGAGCTCGAGGCCAGCGACGATCCGCAGGACGGCACCCGCGTGGAGAACCTCGCCGAGCTCGTCGCGGTCGCGCGCGAGTTCGCCGAGGACCCGCAGCCCGGGCCGAGCGCCGACCCCGCCGAGGTCGAGGCCGGCACCGTCGCGGTCGGGCTCGGTGACTTCCTCGAGCGGGTGGCCCTCGTCGCCGACGCCGACCAGATCCCCGACGCGCCCGACGGCGACGACTCCGGCGTGGTGACCCTGATGACCCTCCACACCGCGAAGGGCCTCGAGTTCCCCGTCGTCTTCCTCACCGGCCTCGAGGACGGCGTCTTCCCGCACCAGCGCTCGCTGGGCGACCAGCCGGAGCTCGAGGAGGAGCGCCGCCTCGCCTACGTCGGCCTCACCCGCGCCGAGCAACGCCTCTACGTCTCCCGCGCGCTGGTCCGCTCCGCCTGGGGCGCGCCCAGCCACAACCCCGCCAGCCGCTTCCTCGACGAGCTGCCCGTCGACCTCGTCGACTGGCGGCGTACGGCAGCGGAGCAGACGCGCTGGGGCCGTCCCGACCACACCGGCGGCTCCACCCGCCTCGGTACACCCACCGACGCCGGGCGCCGCAACTTCAGCACCGCCGCGCTGCGCGCCGATGCCGCGGCCAAGGCGAAGCCCGCGCGCGAGATCCCCAGCCTCTCGCCGGGGGATCGGGTCGTGCACGACTCCTTCGGCATGGGCACCGTCGTCGCCGTCGACGGGGTCGCGGAGAAGTCCGTCGCCTCCATCGACTTCGGCTCCGACGGCGTCAAGCGCCTGCTCCTGCGCTACGCGCCGGTCGAGAAGCTCTGAGGAGCGCCACGCTCCTCGTGGTCGCGCGGGCGTACGGAGCCCCGCCCCGATGCGTACGCCGCCCCGCCGGGCGGTGAGTGACGCACGTTCTGAGCCGCGGGAACGTGTCTCACGCACCGCTGCCGAGGTCGGGCGGTGTACCAGCCACATTCCGGCCCGTGGCAATGTGGGTCACGCACCGCTGACGGGCGTGTCGCCGTACGCCGCGCCCACCGGCGGTGTGCCAGCCATATTCCGAGCGCCGAAAGGGTGGCTCACGCACCGCTAGCGAGGGTGGGCGGTGAGTGACGCACGTTCTCAGCCGCAGAAACGTGGCTCACGCACCGCTAGCGAGGGTGGGCGGTGAGTGACGCACGTTCTCAGCCGCAGAAACGTGTCTCACTCACCGCTGCCGACGCCGGGCGGTGAGTGACGCATGTTCTCAGCCCCGGGAACGTGTCTCACGCACCGCTGGGAGCGGAACACCCGTACGCCACACCGCCCGAGGAGACGTCGGTCAGGGGACGATGCCGTGCTCGACGAAGGCCTGGAACGGGTCGACGGGGCCGCCGCCGCCGGGGCGGACCTCGAGGTGCAGGTGGGAGCCGGTGACGTTGCCGGTCGCGCCGACGGTGCCGATGACCTCGCCACCGTTGACGCGGTCGCCGACGGAGACGTAGATCGAGGTCTGGTGGCAGAACCAGATCTCGGTGCCGTCGTCGAGCGTGACGACGGTCTTGTTGCCGTAGGCGCCGTCGTAGCCGGTCTCGGTGACGGTGCCGTTGGCGACCGCCATGATCGGGTCACCGCTGTCGCCGTTGAAGTCGAGGCCGGTGTGGTAGTTGGCCCAGAGGCCGTACTGGCCGAAGGTCGCGGTGATGCCGTAGTGCGCGAGGGGGAGAACCCACTTGTTCTCCTTGATCTTCGCCGCCTGCTTCTCGGCGGCCTTGCGCATCTCCTCGAGCTTGGCGGCGCGGGCGGCCGTCTGCTTCTCGGCGAGGGCGACCAGCTCGGGGTCCACCTCCTCGCCACCGGAGTCGCGGGTCTCGCTGCGGCTGACGACCGAGCCGCGGCGCTGGAGCGCCTGGCCGGCGACGGAGCCGATGGAGGCGCTGGCCTCGACGGCGGAGCCGGTGGAGGTCAGCGCGGTGACGCCGGCGCCCGACGCGGTGACCGCGCCACCGGCGGACACGGCGAGGACGGCGACCCCTGCCACGAGGGGCAGGGACGGGAGCTTCACCACGGAGCGGCGGGGCGGCGTCGCAGCGCGACGCTTGCCGGTCGTGGGTGCAGCCGTTGCCGAGGTGCGGCGCTTGGGAGCGCGCTCCGCTCGGTGGTTGCCCATGGAGGAGTTACCAATCTGCCGGTCGTCGGGGGTCGGGGTCGGCTAGACCGCGACCGACCATAACGGAAAGATCACGGGAAAGTGCAACTGTCGATCAAATTGATGTGCACAACCCGCCCGACGTCCGGAATCCGAACCCGCGGCCCGGTCCCGACGCCTCACCCACGCGCGGCCTGGTAGCGCTCGAGCGCCTCGCGCCGCTCGTCGGCGTGGTCCACGATGCGCAGCGGGTAGTCCTGCTCGTAGCCGACGTCGGACTTCCACGGCTCGTGCGCCGCCTTGCCCGGCAGGTGGTCGAGCTCGGGCACCCAGCGCCGGACGTAGTCGCCCTGCGGGTCGAACTTGATGCCCTGGGTGACGGGGTTGAAGACGCGGAAGTACGGCGACGCGTCCGTGCCGGTCCCGGCGACCCACTGCCAGCCGTGGTTGTTGGACGCGACGTCGCCGTCGATGAGCAGGTCGAGGAAGTGCCGGGCGCCGACGGGCCACCACACGTGGAGGTCCTTGGTGAGGAAGGACGCGGTGATCATCCGGACCCGGTTGTGCATCCAGCCGCTGTGCATCAGCTGCCGCATCCCGGCGTCGACGATCGGGTAGCCGGTCGTGCCGGTGCGCCACGCCTCGATCGCGTCGGCCGGCTCGTCGTACCTCATCGCCTTCAGGCCGGGCTTCAGGTCGGCCCACGCCGAGGCGGGGGTGTGCCACAGCACGTCGGCGTAGAACTCGCGCCACGCGATCTCGTTGGCGTAGGTCGAGGTGGTGTCCATCTCGGCGAGCAGCGACCGGGGGTGGAGGAGGCCGAGGTGGAGGTACGGCGAGAGCCGCGAGGTGCCGTCGTGGTCGGGCCGGTTCCGCTCGCGCGGGTAGGCGCGCAGGCCGTCCTCCCGGAACGCCCGCCACCGCCGCCACGCGGCGTCCTCGCCCGCGGCCGGCAGGTCGAACGGCGCGTCGGCGACGGCCTTCTCGAGCAGGCCGACGGCCCGCTGGTGCGAGTCGCCCTGCACGATGTCGGGGGAGCGGGGCGTACGCGCCGGCTCGGGCCAGCCGCGCTCGCGCCAGGCGCGGGCGTACGCCGAGAAGACCTGGTAGGGGTCGCCGCTGCCGTTGCGCACCAGGCCGGGGCCCACGGCGTACGGCGAGCCGGTCGTGACCAGCTCCACCGCCTCCCCGACGGCCTCGTCGCGGCGGCGGCCGTACGGCGTCGTCTCCGCGGACACGTGCACGCGCCGGCCGTCGGCGACGCGCGGCACGACCTCGCGCGGGTCGCCGTGCAGGATCGTGAGCGGGACGCGCTCGGCCAGCGACAGGACGTTGGCGGCCAGCCAGGCGCGGCGGGCGGGCCCTGCCCCCGACCAGATCGCCGGGTCGACCACGAAGAGCGCCGTGACCGGACCCTCCTCGAGCGCTGCGAGGAGGGCGGGGTTGTCGCGCACGCGCAGGTCGCGACGGAACCACATGACCGACGAGCTCGGGGTGGGCCTCGAGGTGGGCATGGTCCTCAACGTAGCCGGGGCGTGAGCACCACCACGCTCACCCGGCCTCGTGGTGACCCGCCGAACAGGTCTAGGGTGCCGAGAGGGAATCCCCGCCACTGTTCGCAAGACGAAAAGGATCGGTCACCTCGTGGACCTGATGGAATTTCAGGCGAAGGAGCTCTTCGCCAAGCACGGAGTCGCAACGACGTTGGGTGTGGTCGCCGAGACCCCGGAGGCCGCGCGTGCAGCCGCCGAGGAGATGGGCGGGGTCACCGTCGTCAAGGCCCAGGTCAAGGCCGGCGGCCGTGGCAAGGCCGGCGGCGTGAAGATCGCGAAGACCGCCGACGAGGCCGAGTCCTACGCCCGCGACATCATCGGCATGGAGATCAAGGGCCTGCGGGTCAACCGCGTCCTGGTCACGCCCGCCACCCCGCCGGTCGAGGAGTACTACTTCTCCTTCCTGCTCGACCGCTCCAACCGGTCCCACCTGTGCATCGCCTCGGTCGAGGGCGGCGTGGAGATCGAGGAGGTCGCCAAGACCAACCCCGAGGCCGTGCGCCAGATCCGCATCGACGCGATCGAGGGCGTGACCCCCGAGAAGGCCGCCGCGATCGTCGACGAGGCCAAGTTCCCCGCCGAGCTGCGCGACCAGGCCATCGAGATGGTCCAGAAGCTGTGGAAGGTCTACGTCGAGGAGGACGCCACCCTCGTCGAGGTCAACCCGCTGGCGCGCCTCGAGGGCGACAAGCTCGAGGCCCTCGACGGCAAGGTGTCGCTCGACGACAACGCCTCCGAGGTCCGCCACCCCGACCACGAGCAGTTCGAGATCCGCGAGGAGGCCGACCCGCTCGAGGCGAAGGCCAAGGACAAGGGCCTCAACTACGTCAAGCTCGACGGCGAGGTCGGCATCATCGGCAACGGCGCGGGCCTCGTGATGAGCACCCTCGACGTGGTCGCGTACGCCGGCGAGGCGCACGGCGGCGTGAAGCCGGCCAACTTCCTCGACATCGGCGGCGGCGCCAACGCGCAGGTCATGGCCGACGGCCTCGACGTGATCCTCAACGACGAGCAGGTCAAGAGCGTCTTCGTCAACGTCTTCGGCGGCATCACCGCCTGTGACGAGGTCGCCAACGGCATCAAGGGCGCGCTCGAGATCCTCGGCGACAGCGCCACCAAGCCGCTCGTCGTGCGCCTCGACGGCAACAACGTCGACAAGGGCCGCGCGATCCTCGACGAGCTCAACCACCCGCTGGTCACCCAGGTCGACACGATGGACGGCGCGGCCGACAAGGCCGCCGAGCTCGCCCACCAGGCCTGAGAGAGAGAACAGAAGAGATGTCGATCTACCTCAACTCCGACTCCAAGATCATCGTCCAGGGCATGACCGGCGGGATGGGTGCCAAGCACACCACCCTCATGGTCGAGTCCGGCGCCAACATCGTCGGCGGCGTCAACGCCCGCAAGGCCGGCACCACCGTCGAGCTCGGCGGCAAGGAGCTCCCCGTCTTCGGCACCGTCGAGGAGGCGATGAAGGAGACCGGCGCCAACGTGTCCGTCGCCTTCGTCCCGCCCGCCTTCACCAAGGACGCCGCGATCGAGGCGATCGACGCCGAGATCCCCCTGCTGGTCGTGATCACCGAGGGCGTCCCGGTCCTCGACACCGCCGAGGTCGTGCAGTACCTCGAGGGCAAGTCCACCCGGATGATCGGCCCCAACTGCCCCGGCATCATCACGCCGGAGGAGTCGCTCGCCGGCATCACGCCCCACACCATCGCGGGCAAGGGCCCCATCGGCCTGGTCTCGAAGTCGGGGACGCTGACCTACCAGATGATGTACGAGCTGAAGGACTTCGGCTTCACCACCGCCATCGGCATCGGCGGCGACCCGATCATCGGCACCACGCACATCGACGCCCTCGAGGCCTTCGAGAACGACCCGGAGACCAAGGCGATCGTGATGATCGGCGAGATCGGCGGCGACGCCGAGGAGCGTGCCGCGGCCTACATCAAGGACAACGTGACCAAGCCGGTCGTCGGCTACGTCGCGGGCTTCACGGCTCCGGAGGGCAAGACCATGGGCCACGCCGGCGCCATCGTGTCCGGCTCCTCGGGCACCGCCCAGGCGAAGAAGGAGGCCCTCGAGGCCGCCGGCGTCAAGGTCGGCAAGACGCCGTCCGAGACCGCCGCCCTGATGCGGGAGATCCTCCAGGCGCTCTAGCCGTCAGGCGCTCTGGTCGCCGACGCTCTCCAGACGGCCTCGCAGGTCCACCTGCGGGGCCGTCGTGGATTTCGCGTGCCGGTCGTGGCGGGTCGGCGGATGCGCCTCCCACAGCAGCCGCCACACGACGTGGGCGCCGAGCAGGCGCACCGGCGCGACGGCGGTGAGGCGCCGGGGCGACGGCAGGGTCGGGCAGGCCGAGCTGGCCAGCGTGGAAGGAATGGACATGGTCTAGCACCCCGTTTTCGTGAACACGCACATCGCCGACACGATCGTGCCGGTGGTCTCGGTGACCCCGTCGGCCTGCTGGTCCAGCGATGCGAGCGAACCCTCACCGTACGTCTGCACCATCAGTCGCGCCGAACCCACCCTCGTCACCTGGAACACCGAGCTGCCCAGGCCGTCGTCGTAGGTGAGCCCCATCGTCACCGTGTCGTAGCCGGTGTCGCGGTCCAGGACCGTCCACACCTGGTTGTCGATCGCGCGGCACTCCTCGGCCGCGCGGCGGATCGCCTCCATGGCGCGCAGCGCCCGGTCCGCGTCCTCGTGCACCACGAGCTCGCGACCGTCGAAGTACTCCGGTCCCAGGGCTCCCGTGACCAGCCTGCGCGTGGCCCCGGCGCCGGACGCGGGCCACACGACCCGCCCGCACATCTCCACCTCGCCCATGCCGTCGGCGTCGGGGGAGGGGCCGTACACGTCCGTCTCGTCGTCGCCCTCGGGGAGGCCGGTGCCGAGCGGGAAGTCGGCCGGGACCTCGGTGACGACGGGTGTCCCGGCCGGCTCCTCGGTGGGTGTCCCGGCCGGCTCCTCGGCCGGCTCCTCGGTGGGTGTCTCGGTGGGGGTCCCGGTCGGCGTCGCGGTCGGGGTCCCACCGTCGGCGAACGACTGGAGCGCGGCGATGACCGTGCCCAGGGTGCCCGCCGCCGCGTCGAGCCCGGCGTCGAGGTCCTCCCACTCGCCGTACTCCTGGGTGACCAGGAGCGCCGCGCCCGCCGGCACGACGTTGACGACCAGCGCGCCGGGCGCGGCCTCGCCGTCGACACGGTAGGTCTGGACGAGGACGGCGGCGGGCGACGGCCCGAACGGGGAGGCCCGCACCTCGGTGCGGGTCTCCCACTTGCCCTCCGCGGCGGGCGTACGGCAGTCCGTGGGCAGGTCGGCGAGCGACTGCGCCACCTCGGCTGCGCGCTCCGGGCTCCCGAGGAGGACCAGCTCGCGGGTGCTCAGCGCCTCGCCGCCGCTGTTGTCGGCGACCATCCGGTCCCGCTCGCCCAGTCCGCGCAGCGGGGAAGTGCCGCACAGCTCGAGGTCGCGCAGGCCGGTGCCGGTGCGCGTGGTCGGGATGGCATCGCCGGGACCACCCATGCCGGCCGACAGCGGGAAGTCGTCGGGGATCGAGGTGTCCGGGCCGTTCGGGGTCGCCGCCGACGTCGAGTCGTCGGTGCCACGCGAGCCGCCCGCGGCGCCGTCACCCGGCTGGTCGCCGCAGCCGGCCAGCGCCAGCGAGCAGGCCAGGGCGGCGGTCAGCAGGGGCGCGCGGAACCTCATGCCCTCTGAGACACCGCGGAGGGCGAAAAGGTTGCGTCAGCCCGACGCGAGCGGTCCGAGCCGCTCCATGACGCGCTCGGAGAGGGCGACGAAGTCGGGCCGCGTCATGGTCATGTTGCGGACCGGGGTGAAGCCGAGCTGCGACACGGCGGTGCCGTCGCGGACGATCGCCATGAGGAAGGAGAAGGACTCCTCGTCGCTGAGCTCGAACGTCAGGGCCCACACGCTCATGTCGGAGGCCTTCGTCGAGCTGTTGGCCAGCTGGGTGACCGACGTGCCGAGGTTGGCCTGCCCGCACTGGCGGATCCGGGTGCGGACCTGCTCGACGAACGTGCGGGCCTTCGCCTGCGTCATCGACCCGACCGTCTGGGTGACGCCCACGCGCGAGGCGTTCGGCGTCTCCGGGAACACGAAGGTCCGGGTCCGCGGCTTGACGATGCCGTTGCCGAGGAAGGTGGTGCGGTCGCAGCGGGTCGCGGCGAAGTTGACGCGCGGCTTCTCCGGGTCCGTGCCGACCCACGGGCCCCGCACGGTGGCGACGGGAGGCAGGTCGACCACCGACAGCAGGCCGGGCTCGGTGCCGATCGAGAGGGGCGGCGTGGTGTTCGAGCGGGCCCGTCCGGCGCAGGCGCCCGCACCCTCGGTCCCGCAGAGCCCGTTGACCGCGGCGGCGAGCCCGGTCGACGTCGCCTTCTCCGACACGGCCCTGCCCCGGCTGCGGACGACGTTGGTGACGACGAGGTTGCCGGTGCGGGCCACGCCCACGGTGATCGTGGTCGGCACCTTGCCCCACGACCGCAGGCGGAAGGACCGCGCCTGGTCGCCCACGCGCTTGACCGTGCTGGTGGACAGCAGCTGGGTGCGCGGGTCGATGCAGCCGGCGAACCACAGGGACGCGGTCTCGAAGCCCTGGGCCGCCTCCTGCGCCCCGGCCGACATCTCGACCACCTGCACGGCGTCGGCGGCCTCGCTGGTCACCTCGCGTCGGCGGTTCTTGCGGTTCTCGCCCGTGCCGACCTTCTCGGTGACGGTGCGGGTGGTCGACGCCTCCCACGTGCGGGCGAGCGCTGTCACCCCGGCCGGGTCCGCGAAGCGCTCGCGCTGGCAGGGGGCGAGCAGGCCGTCGCCGCCGAGGTTGTCGGTGGTCGCGGTCTCCGACCAGTCCAGGCCGGAGCCGAAGCGTGCCATCTGCTCGGTGCTGAAGAGCGCGTCCTCGCTGATGAGGGGCTCGCCGGACGCCTCGGGCTCGGGCGCGTGGACGGTCACGCCGGCCTCGGCCTTCTCCTCGCTCAGGCTGGTCGCCTCGGCGCCCGAACCGGTCGCGACGAGCGAGCCGGACGCGACCAGGGCGGCGGTGGCGACCGCGGCCCCGATGGCGGTGTGGGTACGCCGTCGCGCCGCGCCGGCGCGCCGGATCACCGTGGCGCGCGGCCACCGGATCTCGGCGAGCGGCTCGGCGAGGCCGTGGAGCAGGCGCGGGATCTCGGTCGTGGGCGCGTCGCGGTGCAGGGAGAACTGCGCGCTGGCGGTCTGGAGCTCGCGCTCGGCGTCGAGCCGGGGGAGCCCGACGGCGCGCGCCATGTCGCTGAGGGTGAGGGCGGACAGCCCGTTGAGGACGAGGAGCTCGCGCTGCCGCGCGGTCAGCTTGGACAGCGCGTCGAGGGTGCTGCGGGCCTCCGGGTCGAGGCGCTTGTCACGGTGCCAGATGCGGGCGGTGTGCCGTCGGCGCGCACGGCCGAGGGCGAGGGGGCGTACGTAGGCGTCGCGGTCGTCGAGCTGACCGACCTTGCGCCAGTGGTGCCAGGCCACGACGAACGCGTCACGGACGGCTGCACGGGCGGCGGGCGCGTCGCCGGTCAGGGCGTAGGCCTCGTGCAGGAGTCGGGTGCGGGTCTCGACGTAGTAGGCGTCGAAGGTCTCGGGGCTCCTCATGACCGCTCCACGGTACGGGAGCAGCCAACCGGGCGCACATCCTCCGGGGGCGGCGTGGGAACGCCATCCGGTGGTGCACGCGGGTGATGATGGCCGGGCCATGACGTCGCTCCTCACCCGACCCGACCGGTCCCGCCACGGCGCCGGGGTGGTCGACCCTGCCCGGCAGCGCCCGCTGGTCCTGATCGCCACCCTCGGCGGCGTCCTCGCGGCGCTCGGCCCGCTGGTGGTGCTGCTCGCGATCGGCGTCATCGGCTGGTTCGTCACCGACGCCGGGGTCCACGGGGCCCCCCGCGACGGCATGCGCGTCGGCGCGCTCGCCTGGCTCGCCGGGCACGGCTCGGGCGTCACGGTGCTGGGCACCCGCGTCACGATCGTCCCGCTGGGCCTCACCGCGATCGCCGCCTGGTCGATGTGGCGCCTCGGTCACCGCGTGGGCGACTCCGTCTCCGGCCACGGCCCCGACGCGGACCGCATCTCCGACGGCGAGCGCGACCTCACCGTGCCGCTGTCGATCAGCCTCTTCCTCGCCGGGTACGCCGTGGTGGCGGTCGTGGTCGCCACGCTGGCCGCCGGCACCACCGCCGACCCGTCGGTGCCCCGGGTCCTCGGCTGGACCCTGCTCCTGACGGCGTTCGTCGCCGCCCCCGCCATCGCGACCGGGTCCGGTCGCGCGGCCATCTGGGCCGCCTTCGTGCCCGCCACCGTCCGCGCGGGTGCCGCCGTCGCGGGCGCCGTGCTGTCGCGGCTGCTCGTGGTGTCGGCCCTCGTCTTCCTCGTGGCCCTCGCGCTGTCGTTCGACGACGCGGCCACGATGACCTCGCGCCTGCACCCGAGCCCGGGTGAGGCCGGGCTCTACGCCCTGGTCAACACCGCCTTCGTCCCCAACGCCGCTCTCTTCGCCGGCTCCTGGCTGCTCGGCCCCGGCTTCGCCGTCGGTGGCGCGACCCTCGTCTCGCCCGGTGCCGTGGTGCTCGGGCCGCTCCCGGTCGTGCCCCTGCTCGCCGCGCTCCCCGACGCGGGCACCCCCGCCGGGTGGGTCGGCGCCTCGGCGGTGCTCGCGCCGCTGGTCGCCGCCGTCGCGGCCTTCCGCACGCTCCGCGGCCGGCTGCTGACGTGGGACCAGGTCGCACTGGCCGGGTGCGGCGGCGGCCTCGTGGCCGGGTTCGGCTTCGCCGTGCTCGCCTCCCTGTCCGGCGGCGCCGCAGGGCCGGGACGGATGCGCTTCGTCGGCCCCTTCACGCGCGACGTGCTGGTGCACGCGACGACGGCCTGCGGGATCGGGGCCCTGCTCGGCGCCTCCGTGCTCGCGCTCCTGCTCTGGCGGTCCGCGCGCTCGCACCGTGCGGACGAGCCGGAGACCATCGACCCCACCCCCGCGGACTGAGCGTGGGGGCTGGTCACAGCCACGGCGAGCGCCCCTCCCTCGGGCCCGCACCGCGGCACCTCCGCCTGCTCATGGCCGCGCTCGTCGGCCCCCTCGTGCTGGCGACCGTCGTCGGTCTCGTCCTGCTGTGGCCGGACGGCGACCTCGAGATCACCGGTCCCGGCGTCGACGTCGAGCGCGGCACGGCCCGCGTCCAGGCGGTCGTGCCGTGTGCCGACGAGGTGGCCGTCGAGGGCTGCCAGGCCGCCGAGGTCGAGCTGCTCAGCGGTCCGGGTGCACCGGGCGAGGCCCTCGCCCTGCTGCCCTACGGGGACCAGGCGCCCGACGTGGTCGCCGGCGACCGGATCATCGTCTCCTTCACCGAGCAGGGGCGGGAGGGCGAGCAGTACGCCTTCCAGGACTTCGACCGCGGCCCGCCGCTGCTCACGCTGACGATCCTCTTCGCCGTCGGCGTCCTCGCGCTCTCGCGGTGGCGCGGGATCGGCGCGCTGGCGAGCCTGGCGTACTCCCTCGTCCTGATCGCGGTCTTCACCCTCCCCGCGATCATGGCGGGCTCCTCCCCGCTCGCCGTCGCGGTGGTCACGGCAGCCGCCATCATGCTGGTGACGCTGTACCTCTCCCACGGCCTCGACATGCGGACCACGGTCGCGATGCTCGGGACCCTCGTCTCGCTGGTGGTGATCGGCAGCATCGGCTGGGTGTTCACCCGCGTCGGACACTTCACCGGCCTCGTCGACGAGGGCAGCCAGTACATCTCCGGCATCGCCGCGCAGGTCGACCTCCGCGGCCTCCTCCTCGCCGGCCTCGTCATCGGCGCCCTCGGCGTGCTCGACGACGTCACCGTGACCCAGACCTGGGCGGTGTGGGAGCTGGCCGACGTCGACCCCGACGCGAGCACCCGCTCCCTCTTCGTCCGCGCGATGCGCATCGGCCGCTCGCACGTCGCCTCGACGGTCAACACCCTCGTCCTGGCGTACGTCGGCGCGACGCTGCCGCTCATGCTGGTGTTCTCGGCGCTCTCGCTGCCGTTCGGCATCGCGGTGAGCCAGGAGATCGTCGCGCAGGAGGTCGTCCGCGGCCTCGTCGGCGGTCTCGGGATCATCGCCGCGGTGCCGGTCACCACCGCGATCGCGGCGCTCGTCGCCGGCCGTCTCGTCAGGGACCGGGCAGCGGGTGGGGGACCGTCCCACCGCGCCTAGACTTCCGCGCGTGAGCCAGCCCGCCCGCCTCGTCGTCCTCGTCTCGGGGTCCGGCACCAACCTCCAGGCCCTGCTCGACGCGACCGCCGACCCGGCGTACGGCGCGCGGATCGTCGCGGTCGGCGCGGACCGCGAGGACATCGAGGGCCTGGCGCGGGCGGAGCGGGCCGGGGTCCCGACCTTCGTGCGCCGGGTGTCGGACTTCGAGACCCGCGAGGGCTGGGACGCGGCGCTGACGACGGTCGTCGACCGCTTCGAGCCGGACGTGGTGGTCTCGGCCGGCTTCATGAAGCTGCTGTCGCAGGAGTTCCTCGACCGCCACCTCACCCTCAACACCCACCCGGCGCTGTGCCCGGCCTTCCCCGGCATGCACGGGCCGCGCGACGCGCTCGAGCACGGCGTGAAGGTCACCGGCGCCACGCTGTTCGTCGTCGACGCGGGCGTCGACACGGGGCCGATCGTGGCGCAGGTGCCGGTGCCGGTCGAGGAGGACGACGACGTGGCGTCGCTGCACGAGCGGATCAAGACCGCCGAGCGCGCCATGCTCGTCGACGCCGTCGGCCGGATCGCCCGCGAGGGCATCTCGGTCGAGGGCCGCCGGGTTCGCATCGGGGCCGTCGCCCGGTAGATTGCGACCACACGACTGGCGCAGGTGGGCCACCACCGGGGAGTGACGCGCGGGAGCATCGAACGCCTGGGTGCCCCGACTCGAACGTCCACGAGGAGTCACGTGTCCACCTTCACCGCAGAGCACCGCATCCCGGTCCGCCGCGCCCTGGTCTCCGTCTACGACAAGGCCGGTCTCGACGACCTGGTCCGCGGCCTCCACGACGCCGGCGTCGAGCTCGTCTCGACCGGCGGCTCGGCCGCCCTCATCGAGTCGCTCGGGCTCCCGGTCACCAAGGTCGAGGACCTCACCGGCTTCCCGGAGTGCCTCGACGGCCGGGTGAAGACCCTGCACCCCCGCGTGCACGCAGGGATCCTCGCCGACCGCCGCCTCGACTCCCACGTCGCGCAGCTCGAGGAGCTCGGGGTAGAGCCGTTCGACCTCGTCGTCAGCAACCTCTACCCGTTCACCCAGACGGTCGCCTCCGGGGCGAGCCCCGACGAGTGCGTGGAGCAGATCGACATCGGCGGCCCCTCGATGGTCCGCGCCGCAGCGAAGAACCACCCGAGCGTCGCGATCGTGACCTCGCCCGCGGCGTACGACGCGGTGCTCGCCGCGGTCGCCGCCGGCGGCTTCACCCTGGCCGAGCGCCAGCGCCTCGCCGCCGAGGCGTTCGTCCACACCGCGACGTACGACGTGCACGTCGCGTCGTGGATGGGCAACGTCCTCACCGACACCAGCGAGGGCTCCGGCTTCCCGGCGTGGATGGGTGCGACGTGGAGCAAGGAGACGGTGCTGCGCTACGGCGAGAACCCGCACCAGTCCGCCGCGCTCTACAGCAACGGCTTCCTCCCCGGCGGTCCCGGCCTCGCCCAGGCGACGCAGCACCACGGCAAGGAGATGTCCTACAACAACTACGTCGACGCGGACGCGGCCCGTCGTGCGGCGTACGACTTCGACGAGCCGGCCGTGGCGATCATCAAGCACGCCAACCCGTGCGGCATCGCCGTCGCGGCCGACGTGGCGGAGGCCCACCGCAAGGCGCACGCGTGCGACCCGGTGAGCGCCTTCGGCGGCGTCATCGCGACCAACGTGCCGGTGTCGGTGGCGATGGCCGAGCAGGTGGCGGAGATCTTCACCGAGGTCATCGTCGCGCCCGGCTACGAGGACGGGGCGATCGAGGCGCTGCAGGCGAAGAAGAACATCCGCGTCCTCGAGTGCCCGCCCCTCGCCCGCGGCGGGGGCGAGAGCCGTGCGATCTCCGGCGGGCTCCTGCTGCAGGACCGCGACGTGATCGACGCCGAGGGCGACGACCCGTCCGCCTGGACCCTCGCGACGGGCGAGGCCGCCTCGCCGGAGGTCCTGGCCGACCTCGCCTTCGCGTGGCGCGCGTGCCGCGCCGTGAAGTCGAACGCCATCCTGCTCGCGGCCGGCGGCGCGTCCGTCGGCGTCGGGATGGGGCAGGTCAACCGCGTGGACTCCTGCCGGCTCGCGGTCGAGCGGGCGGGGGAGCGGGTGACGTCGGCGGTCGCCGCGTCGGACGCCTTCTTCCCGTTCGCCGACGGCCCGCAGATCCTCATCGACGCCGGCGTGCGGGCGATCGTCCAGCCGGGCGGCTCCGTGCGCGACGCCGAGGTCGTCGAGGCGTGCGAGAAGGCCGGCGTGACGATGTACCTCACCGGCACCCGGCACTTCTTCCACTAGGAGGCGCGCAGCGGCTCCGCGCGTGGAAGGGGCCGCGGCCGGGGAGCCTCCCCGGGACAGGGAAGCACCCGCGTGCTCCCCTACACTCGCTGGCGTGACGGCACAGACCCTCGACGGCGCAGCCACCCTCGAGACCATCAAGGCAGAGCTCGCCCAACGCGTCGCCGCCCTCAAGGACCAGGGGATCACCCCCGGCCTCGGCACGGTGCTGGTGGGCGACGACCCCGGCTCGCACTGGTACGTCGGGGCGAAGCACAAGGACTGCGCGGAGATCGGCATCACCTCGATCCGGCGCGACCTCCCGGCGACGGCCACCCAGGCCGAGGCCGAGGCCGTCATCGACGAGCTCAACGCCGACTCCGCCTGCACCGGCTTCATCGTCCAGCAGCCCACCGGCCTCGACGAGTTCGCGCTGCTCTCGCGGGTCGACCCGGACAAGGACGTCGACGGTCTCCACCCGACCAACCTCGGCAAGCTGGTGCTGGGCGAGTCCGGGCCGCTGCCGTGCACGCCGGTGGGCTCGATCGAGCTGCTGCGCCGCCACGGTGTCGAGATCGCCGGGGCCGAGGTCGTCGTGGTCGGGCGCGGCATCACCGTCGGTCGCCCGCTCGGACTGCTGCTCACGCGCCGCTCGGAGAACGCCACCGTCACGCTCTGCCACACCGGCACCCGCGACCTCGCCTCGCACGTGCGCCAGGCCGACGTCGTCGTCGCGGCCGCCGGCGTGCCCGGCATCATCACCGCCGACATGGTCAAGCCCGGTGCCGCCGTCCTCGACGTCGGCGTCTCCCGCGTCGACGGCAAGGTCACCGGCGACGTCGCCCCCGACGTGTGGGACGTCGCGGGCTGGGTCTCGCCGAACCCGAAGGGCGTCGGTCCGATGACCCGCGCGATGCTGCTGACCAACATCGTGGAGATCGCCGAGAAGTCCGCCCGGGCCTGAGATGACCGACCCCGAGCGCGTCGACCGCTCAGACGACATCGCGCCGCCCGAGTCCGTGCCGCCCGTGTCGGCGGAGCCCTACGACCCCGACGAGCCGCGCCGCTACCCCTCGACCATCGGGGGAGCGTTCTACCTGCTCGTGCTCGGCGTCGTCGCGGTCTCGATGGTCCTGGTCGTGCTGGGCGAGTGGCGCACCGGCATCCGGCTGATGGGCGGCTCGCTGCTGTTCGCTGCGCTCGTACGGCTGGTGCTGCGCAGCCGTGACGCCGGGATGCTCGCCGTGCGGCACAAGGTGCTCGACGCGCTGGTGCTCCTCGTGCTGGGCGGATCGCTGATCTTCCTGGCCGGATCGATCCCGGACCAGCCCGGGTTCTGACAGCACGAGAGGCCGGAGCCCCTGGGGGCTCCGGCCTCTCGTCAGCCGCGAGGTCTCGACGCGGCCTGGATCAGATCAGGCCGAGCTCCGTGACGGCCTTGCGCTCGTCGTCCAGCTCGGCGGTCGAGGCGTCGATCCGCGCGCGCGAGAAGTCGTCGATCTCGAGGCCCTCGACGATCGACCAGTCGCCGTCGGACGTGGTGACCGGGAACGAGGAGATCAGGCCCTCGGGGACGCCGTACTCGCCGCTCGAGACGACGGCCATCGAGACCCAGTCGTCGGCCGGCGAGCCGAACAGCCAGTCGCGGGCGGCGTCGATCGTCGCGGACGCGGCGGAGGCGGCCGACGACGAGCCGCGCGCGTCGATGATCGCGGCGCCACGCTTGGCGACGGTCGGGATGAAGTCGTTCTCCAGCCAGGCCCGGTCGCCGACGGCCTCGGCCGCGTTCTGGCCCTTGACCTCGGCGTGGAAGAGGTCGGGGTACTGGGTGGCCGAGTGGTTGCCCCAGATCGTCATCTTCTTGATGTCGGTGACGGCCGCGCCGGTCCTGGCCGCGAGCTGCGAGATCGCGCGGTTGTGGTCGAGACGCGTCAGCGCGGAGAAGCGCTCGCGCGGGATGTCGGGGGCGTTGCTCATCGCGATGAGCGCGTTGGTGTTGGCCGGGTTGCCCGTGACCCCGATGCGCACGTCGTCGGCGGCGACCGCGTTGAGCGCCTTGCCCTGCGCGGTGAAGATCGCGCCGTTGGCCGACAGCAGGTCGCCGCGCTCCATACCCGGGCCGCGCGGACGCGCGCCGACGAGCAGGGCGAGGTTGACGCCGTCGAAGATCTTCTCGGCGTCCGCGCCGATCTCGACACCGGCGAGGTTCGGGAACGCGCAGTCGTCGAGCTCCATCACGACGCCCTCGAGCGCCTTGAGGGCGGGCTCGATCTCGAGCAGTCGCAGCTCGATCGGGCGGTCCGCGGCGAGCGCGCCGCTCGCGAGGCGGAAGAGCAGGCTGTAGCCGATCTGACCGGCGGCGCCGGTGACGGCCACCTTGAGGGGTGCGGAGGTCACGGTGGGTACTCCTCGTGAGGGTGGTCCAGGGCTGGTCGGGTTGTCCCGCTGACGCTAGCAGCGGGTGCCGGCTGTCATGCTGGCACCCATGTTCCGAGCACTGGGCGCCGCGGGGCTCGCGCTCGCACTGTCCGGGTGCGCCGGCATCGGCCAGCCCGCGCCGTACGACTCGCCCGGCATCAACGGGCTGGTCATCCCGACGCCCTCGGCAGATCCGGCCGACTTCGTCGACGTCGTGGACAACCCGTGGCTGGCCCTCCGGCCGGGCGCGACGTGGCGCTACGACGTCGTCGGCTCGGGAGGCACCATCGGCAGCATCGAGGCGGAGGTCCTCGACCGGACGTCCACGGTGGCGGGGCTTCCCGCCACGGCCGTGAGGACCGACGCGGAGGTCGACGGCGAGACCAGCGAGGTGACCCGCTACTACGCCCAGGACGACGACGGCAACGTCTGGCTGGTGGGGATGGACTCGTCCGCCGGCGCGTCGTGGCGCGCCGGGACGGACGGGGCGGAGGCCGGTCTCGCCATGCCCGGCGACCCGCGCCTCGGCGACGGCTGGGTGGCCTACCGGCTCCCGGACGGGGACGAGGCCAGCACGACGATCGAGGACCAGACCGCGGAGCAGGTGCAGGTGCGCGACGAGGCCGGCACCACGACCCGCAGCGTGTACGAGAAGGGTGTCGGCCTCGTCGGTGTCGAGGACCTCGACGCCGGCTGGACGGCCGTGCCGAGGGACTGACTCAGGGCACCGGCTCAGTCCGGGCGGCGCACCTGGGTGCGGCCGTCGTCGTCGCCGTCCGGGTTGCCCCAGTGGCCGGGCGCGCTCTGGCCGGGCTGCTGCTGGGGCTGCTGGGGTGCGCCCCACTGACCGGGCTGCGCCGGCGGCTGCTGCGGGGCGGGCTGGCCCCACTGGCCGGGCTGCGCCGGCGGCTGCTGCGGCGGAGCGGCGTACGGGTCGGGCTGCTGCTGCGGGGCGGGCTGGCCCCACTGCTGCTGCTGGGGCTGCTGCTGGGACTGCTGCGGGGGAGCGCCCCACGCGGCGCCGGGCTGGCCCCAGCCGCCCTGCTGGCCCTGGTTCCACTGGGCCTCGTAGTTGCCGGGGACGAACTGGTTCTTGCGCCCGCCGCCGAAGTTGAGGCCGGAGCCCGCGACCGGCTCGGCGCCCTGGCCGAACAGGATGGGGTAGGTGAGGCCGGCGATCGCCGCGCCCACCAGCGGGGCCACCACGAACAGCCAGAGCTGGACGATCGCGTCGGTGCCGGCGAAGACCCCGACGCCGATCGAGCGCGCGGGGTTCACCGAGGTGCCGGTCGCGCTCATCGAGGCGAAGTGGATCATCGCGAGGGCCAGGCCGATGGCCAGCGGGCCGAGGGCGACGTTGATCGCGTTGCGCTCGTCGGTCACCGCGAGGATGACCCAGAGGAAGACCGCCGTCATGAGGATCTCGAGGAGCAGCGCGGCCCACCAGGCGAAGCCGGTGCCCTGGTCGCCGAAGAAGTTCTGCGCCATGTTGCCCTCGGCGCTGAACCCCTCGAAGCCGTGGTTGAGGCCGAACAGCGCAGCGCCGGCGAGGAGGCCGCCGAGGAGCTGGGCGGCGAAGTAGATGCCGACCTGGTTCCAGGGGAGCCGGCCGCCGAGCACCGCGCCCAGCGTCACGGCCGGGTTGAAGTGCCCGCCGGAGATACGGCCCACGGCGTAGGCCATGACGACGACCGTGAGGCCGAAGGTCAGCCCGGTCGCGACGTAGTCGCCGCCGCTGCGCATCGCGGCGCCGCAGCCGAAGAAGACGAGCACGAAGGTGCCCAGCGTCTCTGCGGTGAACTTCTGCCCGGTGGTCGGTGTGTCTTCGACGGTGTCGCTCATCGCGAGTCCCCTCCAGAGTCGTGTGGCCGCCCCCCGGCGGCCACGGTGACTCTAGCGGCGTGGGGGACGGGGTGCGAAGGTAGGCGAGTCGCAACCCTTCCCCCGCATCAGGTATCTTGACATCAAGAGTTATGCCCGGATCAGATCGCGATCTACAGGAGCTGTCCTACCCATGGCCAAGATCATCTACACCCACACCGACGAGGCGCCGCTGCTGGCGACCTACTCGTTCCTCCCGATCATCGCCGCCTACGCGAGGACCGCCGGTGTGGACGTCGAGACGCGTGACATCTCCCTGGCCGGTCGCGTGATCGCCCAGTTCCCCGACCGGCTCACCGAGGAGCAGCGCCTCGACGACGCCCTCGCCGAGCTCGGCGAGCTGGCCACCAAGCCCGAGGCCAACATCATCAAGCTGCCCAACATCTCGGCCTCGATCCCGCAGCTCAAGGCGACCATCGCCGAGCTCCAGTCGCAGGGCTACGACCTGCCCGACTACCCGGAGAACCCGGGGACCGACGAGGAGCGCGAGACCCGCGCCCGCTACGACAAGGTCAAGGGCTCCGCGGTCAACCCGGTCCTGCGCGAGGGCAACTCAGACCGCCGCGCGCCCGCGTCGGTGAAGAACTACGCCAGGTCCCACCCGCACTCGATGGGCGCGTGGAGCAGCGAGTCGAAGACGTCGGTCGCCACGATGGGCCACGACGACTTCCGCAGCAACGAGCAGTCGGTCGTCATCGAGGGCGACGACACCCTCGCGATCGTGCACGTGGGTGCCGACGGCACCGAGACCGTGCTCAAGGAGGGCCTGGCGGTCCTCGACGGCGAGGTCGTGGACGCGACGTTCATGAGCGCGGCCAGGCTCGACGAGTTCCTCGAGGCGCAGGTCGCGAAGGCGGCGGCCGACGGTGTCCTGTTCTCCGCGCACCTCAAGGCCACGATGATGAAGGTCTCCGACCCGATCATCTTCGGCCACGTCGTGCGCGCCTACTTCGCCGACGTCTTCGCCCAGTACGGCGAGCAGATCGCCGCGGCCGGCCTGTCCGCCAACGACGGGCTGGGCGCGATCCTGTCCGGCCTCGACAAGGTCGAGAACGGTGCGGAGATCAAGGCGGCGTTCGAGAAGGGCCTCGCCGAGGGCCCCGCGCTCGCCATGGTCGACTCCGACCGGGGCATCACCAACCTCCACGTGCCGTCCGACGTCATCATCGACGCCTCGATGCCGGCGATGATCCGCACCTCCGGCCAGATGTGGAACGCCGCCGGCGAGCAGCAGGACACCCTCGCCGTCATCCCCGACTCGTCCTACGCCGGCGTCTACCAGGCCGCGATCGACGACTGCAGGACCCACGGCGCGCTCGACCCGGCCACGATGGGCTCGGTGCCCAACGTCGGCCTGATGGCCAAGGCGGCCGAGGAGTACGGCTCGCACGACAAGACCTTCGAGATCCCCGCTGCGGGCACGGTCGAGGTCCGCAACGGCGCCGGCGACGTGCTGATGTCGCACGACGTCGAGGCGGGCGACATCTGGCGCGCCTGCCAGACCAAGGACGCCTCGATCCGCGACTGGGTCAAGCTCGCCGTGACCCGCGCCCGCGCCTCGGAGACGCCCGCCGTCTTCTGGCTCGACGAGACCCGCGCGCACGACGCCAACCTCATCCGCCTCGTCCAGCGCTACCTGCAGGACCACGACACCGACGGCCTGTCGATCGACGTGATGGCACCCGCCGACGCGACGGCGTACTCCCTCGAGCGGATCCGCCGCGGCGAGGACACCATCTCGGTCACCGGCAACGTGCTGCGCGACTACAACACCGACCTGTTCCCGATCCTCGAGCTCGGCACCAGCGCCAAGATGCTCTCGATCGTCCCGCTGATGAACGGCGGCGGCCTCTTCGAGACCGGTGCCGGCGGCTCGGCGCCCAAGCACGTGCAGCAGCTCGTCAAGGAGGACTACCTCCGCTGGGACAGCCTCGGTGAGTTCTTCGCGCTCGCGGCCTCGCTCGAGCACCTCGCCGGGTACGCCGACAACGAGCGCGCGCGCATCCTCGGAGAGACCCTCGACAAGGCCACCGAGACCTTCCTCAACGAGGACCGCTCCCCGGGTCGCCGGCTCGGCACGATCGACAACCGCGGCTCGCACTTCTACCTCGCGCTCTACTGGGCCGAGGAGCTGGCGAAGCAGACCGACGACGCCGACCTCGCCGCCGCGTTCGCCGCCCTCGCCGGCTCGCTGCGCGCCGACGAGCAGACGATCGTCGACGAGCTCCTCGCCGTCCAGGGCAAGCCGGCCGACATCGGCGGCTACTTCCGTCCCGACCCCGAGAAGGCGGCCGCGGTGATGCGTCCGTCGGCCACGTTCAACGAGGCGCTCGCCTCGCTCTGACTGCCTCACTGAGGGGCGCGTCACAGGCGGGGCCTCCGGGGAATACCTCTCCGGGGGCCCCGTCTTGCATCCTGTGATGACCATGACGACCGCCGCCACCGACCGCCCCGACCAGCCGTCGGCGGCCGACCTCGACGTCCCCGCGGTCACCGCCCGCCACTTCACCCTCGCCGTCGTGGCGCTGGCGATGGGTGGCTTCGCCATCGGCACCACCGAGTTCGTCACGATGGGACTGCTGCCGCAGATCTCCGCGGGGGTCGCCGTGTCGATCCCGACCGGGGGACACGTCATCTCGGCGTACGCCGTGGGCGTGGTCGTGGGCGCCCCCGTCCTGGCGTTCCTCGGTGCCCGGCTCCCGCGCCGCGCGCTGCTGGTCGCGCTGATGGCGGCCTTCGCCGTCGGCAACGGGCTCAGCGCCCTCGCGACGTCCTACGAGCAGCTGATGCTCGCGCGCTTCGCGGCCGGGCTGCCGCACGGTGCCTACTTCGGCGTCGCCTCCCTCGTCGCAGCCAGCATGGCCCGCCCGTCCCGCAAGGGGCGCGCCGTCTCGCAGGTGATGCTGGGGCTGTCGGTCGCCAACGTGATCGGCGTCCCGGCGGCCACGGTGCTGGGACAGGCGCTCGGCTGGCGGGCAGCCTTCTGGGCCGCTGCCGGGCTCGCCCTGGTGACCCTGGCGATGGTGACCTGGTTCGTCCCGTCGTGCCCCGGCGACGGCGAGGCGAGCGGTCGACGCGAGCTCGCGGCGTTCCGGCTGCCGCAGGTGTGGCTGACGCTGCTGGCCGGCGCGGTCGGCTTCGGCGGCATGTTCGCCGTCTACTCCTACATCGCGCCCGTCGTCACCGGGGTCTCCGGGCTGGGCGAGGGCGCGGTGCCGGTCTACCTGCTCTCCTTCGGCCTCGGCATGATCGCCGGCACGTGGCTGGCCGGGATCATGGCCGACTGGTCGATCTTCCGCTCGCTCATCATCGGCGGCTCGGGCATGGCGGTGACGATGCTGCTCTTCTGGCTGGCCGCGCCCCACGGCTGGGCCGCGCTCCCGGTCGTCTTCCTCATCACCACCCTCGGCTCGGTGCTCGTCATCAACCTCCAGCTGCGGCTGATGGACGTCGCCGGCGACGCCCAGACGCTCGGGGCGGCGATGAACCACGCCTCCCTCAACATCGCGAACGCCCTCGGCGCCTGGCTCGGCGGCGTGGTCATCGCGGCCGGCTGGGGCCTGCGGGCGCCCGCGCTCGTCGGCCTGGGGCTCTCGCTCGCCGGGGTGGTCGTCCTGCTGCTCTCGGCGCGGCTGCACGTGCGCCAGCGCGCCTGACCCCTGGTCCACGTCCTCGGGATTCCCGTTCGTGTTGCACGGTGTTAACACGAACGGAACGGTTGTGTAGCCCACGCTTGGAACGATCCAATCAACAGAGGGCGGATCCGCCGCCCGAGATCTTCCGGAGGTGGAGTCATGGTGGACGAGAGCAAGGTCGTGCAGGAGGTCGAGCGCCGTCGGCAGCTCGCCGACCGCAACGTCGGGGACGTGGTCAGCCTGCTCCAGCGCCGCCAGGAGCTGCGCGGGGTCTACCCGGCCGCCGACCTCGTGGCCGACAACGTCGGCTGGGTCGTCTGAGCGGGCCCGGCCCGGTCAGACGAACCCGGGCAGGGGCTGGCCGCCCCACGTCGTCCCGTCGTCGGGCGAGCAGCTGAGGCGGTCGACCCGTCCGGCCTCGGCCACGACGCAGACCCGGTGGGACACCCCGAAGACCGAGCTGTCGTGCTGCGACTGGCGCACGGACGTGACGTCGCCCGTGGCGTCGACCCGCACCACCCCGGCTCCCGTCGCGACGTCGACCGAGTCCCCCTCGGCGACCTGCACCGTGCCGGTCGAGCCGGTCGTGAGGTAGGCGGAGCCCTCGTCGGAGACCGCGAGCCCGGACAGGTCGGCGAGCCCGTCCACCCCGCGCGCGGTCGTCCAGGTGCGCCCGGCGTCCTGTGAGGACGCGACGCCCAGGACGGGCACGGAACCGTCGGGTGCGTCGCCCAGCAGCGCGATCGCCACGCCGTCGTGGTGGCCGGCCATCTCCACGGCGGCGACCGCCCCGCCGCCCGGTCGCGACACCAGGCCCTGGAACCACAGCCCGTCACCGGTGGTCCACCTGACCTCGACGCCGCCCGTCCCCTGGGGGAGGGCCACGACGAGGTCCCCCGCTGCCGTGGCGTACGCCGCGAGGACCGGCGTGCCGTCGGGCGATGGGACGGGCAGCAGCGTGGTGCCGCGCAGGATCCGCAGCCCGTCGGTCGTGCGCACCACGACGTCGCCCGGCTCGGGCGGCACCGGGGTGCCGCCGGGGTCCACCACCGGGTCCCGCCGGCCGTCCGGGGAGATGCGGAAGGTGTCGCCGCCGTCCTGCACGAGCCAGCCGCCCGACACCTCCGCGATGGTGGGGGAGTCGCCCTCGAGCAGGGTGCCGTGCACGCGGTCCCCGAGCCGCGTCACCAGCGCGAAGCGGCAGCCGTCCGCGCAGTCGCCCCACACCGCGGCGACGGCGCCCGTGGATCCGACGACCTGCCACGGGTGGAGCATGTCGGAGGCGAGGACGTCGCGGACGTCCGCGGGCAGCCGGGGGTCCACGCCCGGGACCTGCTCCGACGGGGTGGGCGCGGGCGTCGCGGGCGCCGGGCCGGTGTCCCGCCCCGGCGCCACGCCCCAGGCCAGGCCGGTCACCGCGCAGGCGGCGAGGAGTCCCGCGACGGTCGTCGCGCGTCGACGCCGACGTGCCGCGCGCGCCCGGTCGAGGACGACGTCGAAACGGGGCGGGTCGACCCGCTCGGCGACCTCGCGGTGGAAGTCGGTGGGGAGGCTCATCGGGTGCTCCTCGCGCTCGGTCGGTAGGCGTCGGTGTCGGCGTCGGTGTCGGTGAGCAGCACGGCGAGCGCGGCGCGACCGCGGGCCAGCCGCGCCTTCACCGTCCCCACCGGGGCGCCGACCGCCTCGGCGACCTCGTGCACCGGCAGGTCGGCGAGGTGGTGCAGCGCGATCGCCTCACGCTGCGCCGCGGGCAGCGTCCGCAGCGCGGCGAGAAGGGCCACGCGATCGGCCGGGAGGTCGGCGTACGCCCCGTCCGCGGGCCCGTCCGCGAGCCGGTGGCTGACGTCGCGGAAGAAGCGGGCGCGACGCCAGCGCGTACGACTGACGTTGACCGCCACCGTGCGCAGCCAGGCCTCGGGGTTCTCGGCGGCCAGGAACGAGCGCGAGGAGTTCACCGCCCGGGCGAAGGCCTCCATCACCGCGTCCTCGGCCTCCACGGGATCGCCGGTCACGCCGGTGAGCTGCCCGACCAGGCGGCGGTAGGAGGTGGCGTAGACCTCCTGCACGCGGTCGACGGCGTTCGGTCGGGCCATGACCCACCTTCCCACTCGCCGCGCTCCGGGTGCTCTCGCCAGGGACGACTCGTGGGGAGGCCGTCCGGTTGCACCCGCACGCGAGCGATCCGTGCGTCAGCCCTTCACCGCACCGCCGCTCGTGTTCATGATGCGCTTCTGGAAGACCAGGAACACGATCGCGACCGGGATGGTCATCACCGCCGCGGCGGCGAGCTTGAGGGGGTACTTCGTGCCCTGCCCGAGCTGGTTGGAGGCGAGCTGGGCCACCCCCTTCGTGAGGTTGGTCAGCTCGGGGTCGTTGGCCGCCACGATGAAGTGGCTGAGCTCGTTCCACGAGCCCTGGAACGACAGGATGACGATGGTGACGAGCGCGGGGCGCGCCATCGGTAGCACGATCGACCAGAACATCCGGAACGTGCCGGCCCCGTCGATGCGGGCCTGCTCCTCGACGGCCACCGGGATGGACTCGAAGAAGTTCTTCATGATGAAGATCCCGGCGGCGTCGACCAGCAGCGGCACGATCAGCCCGGCGTAGGAGTTGTAGATCCCGAGCTGGTTGATCACGAGGAACTTGGGGATCAGCAGCACGACGTTGGGCACGGCCATGATGGCGACGAGGATGGCGAACATCAGACCCCGGCCGCGGAACGGGATGCGGGCCAGCGCGTAGCCGGCGAGCGAGTCGAAGAAGACCCGGCCGGCGGTGACGAACAGCGTGACCACGACGGAGTTCTTGAACCAGGTGGGGAACGCGACCTCGGTGAACAGCCGCTCGTAGGCGGCCGTGGTGAACGTCTGCGGGATCAGCGAGATCGGGTTGCTGGCCGCCTCGGGCTCGGTCTTGAACGACGTTGCGACGTCGATGAGGAACGGCAGGATGTAGAGAACGGCGAGCAGCACGAGGACGACGTACAGCCACCAGGCGGGGCGACGCGCGGTCATGACGGCCTCCTCATGACTTCTCCCTCAGCGCCCACCGCTGGAACAGCGTGAGGAGGACGATGATCGCGAAGAGGATGAACGCGATGGCCGCGCCCTCGCCCCAGCGCTGCGAGTTGAACGAGGCCTGGAAGGACAGGTACGCCGGGGTGAGCGTGGTCTTGGCCGGGCCACCCTGGGTGCCGGTGTAGATCTGGTCGAAGACCTGCCACGTGCCGATCAGGCCGAGGGTGAGGACGGTGAAGACCGTCGGGCGCAGCATCGGCAGCGTCAGGTGCCAGAAGCGCTGCCACGCGCCGGCGCCGTCGACCATCCCGGCCTCGTCCACCTCCTCCCCGATGTTGTTGAGCGCGGCGATGAACAGGAGCATGAACGTGCCCGAGGTGGTGAAGACGGCGAGCAGGATGAAGGCCGACATCGCGAACGACGGGCCGGCCAGCCACTCCCACCAGCTGATGCCGAGCATCCGGTGCTCGGTGAGCGCGGCCGGCGCGTCCACGCCGACCGCGCCGAGCGCGGTGTGGAAGATCCCGCGGGCGTCGCCGAACCAGTTCGGCCCGTCGATGCCCACCCAGCCGAGCGCCGCGTTGACGGCGCCCGAGCTGTTGAAGAGGAACAGCCAGAGCACGGTGATGGCGACGGCGCTGGTCACGGACGGGAAGTAGAACGCCGTGCGGAAGAAGCCGCGGCCCTTGAGCGCCCTGTGGTGCACCAGCACGGCGAGGGCGAGCGCGAGCGCCGTCTGGATCGGCACCACGAACAGCACGTAGTAGACGTTGTTGCGCATCGCCGTGCCGAAGTCGCGCTGCTGCAGGCTGCCCCCGGTCAGGATGTTGGAGTAGTTCTCCGCCCCGACGAAGCCCACGTCTCCCGAGAACGGGCTGCCCACGCCCCGCCAGTCCGACACGCTGACCCACAGCGCCATCAGGACCGGGAAGGCGAGGAAGACCGCGAGCAGGACGAACGCCGGAGCGACGAAGAGCCACCCGTCGCGCGTACGACCGCTGTTGATCGTGCGGGCCATCAGCAGGTCACTGCCCGACGACGGCCTGCATCGACTGCTGGACCGACTGGAGGATCGCCTCGGGGTCGCCGTCCTGCAGTCCCTCGAGCTGGGCGTTGAAGTCGCTGATCACGTCGGCGGCACCCTCCTGCGACGGCGGGTTCTGGGCGTACTCGGCCCCGTCGACGAACGGCTGGAAGGTGGGTCGGCCGTCGGCGTACTCCTGCGCGGCGCTCTGCACCGACGGGATCACGCCGAAGGCGTCGGCGAAGGCGAGCTGCTGGTCGGCGGAGGTGAGGGCCTCGACGAGCGAGATCGCGTCCTCCTGGTTGTCGCTCTGCTCGGCGATGCCCCAGCAGTTGGTGAAGGCCAGCGTGCCCTTGCCGGCCGGACCCTCGGGCAGCTCGGCCACGGTGTAGTCGACCTTGGGGAAGTCGTTCTCCATCGCCCCGGCGATCCAGTTGCCCTCGATGGTCATGGCCGCGAGCTCCTTGCCGAAGGCCTCGCCGCCCCAGCCGGCGCCGAGGTCGGAGGAGTAGGCGGCGACACCGTCGCGCATCATCCCCTGCACGAACTCGAGCGCCTCGAGGTTCGCCGGGCTGTCGACGGTCGCCTCCGTCCCGTCCTCGCTGACCATCGCGCCGCCCGCCTGCGGGAAGAACGAGCCGACCCGCTGGTACTCCGGGCCGAACGTCAGGCCGACGACGTCGCCCCGGGTGAGGGTCCCGGCGACGGTCTCGAGCTCGTCCCACGTGGTCGGGACGTCGGCGTCGGTGAGGCCCGCCTCCTTCCAGAGGCGGGTGTTGATGACCAGGCCGAGGGTCGAGAAGTCCTTGGGTGCGCAGTAGAACTGGTCGTCCACGGTGAAGGCGTCGACGAGCGTGGGGTAGAAGTCGTCGGCGTTGGACAGCTGGTCGCCGTACGCCAGGAGCGAGCCGTTGGCGGCGAAGCCGGCGAGGGTGTCGGTCGAGACGTAGAAGACGTCGGGCGGGTTGTTGGACGTGAAGCCCTGGCTGAGCTCCTGCGGCAGGTCGGTGGCGGCCTGCACGCTCGCCTCGGTGCCGCTCTCCTCCGACCACGCGGCGACGGCGTCCTGGACGGCCTTGGTCTCGGCGTCGCCGGACGAGCCGATGAGCACCTTGAGGGCACCGCCGCCCTCGGAGGAGGAGTCACCGGAGTCACCGGAGTCCTCGAAGCCGCTCCCTCCGCCGCACGCGGCGAGCGCCAGCGAGGTGGCGAGGGCCAGCGCGATCCCGGGAACGGCGCGGTGGGTGGTCTTCATGGTGTCTCCTCCTGGAAGGGGGCGGGTGGGGGTGGGGGTGGGGCTGGGGGTGGATCAGCCGGCCGGGCCGCGCAGGCTCGACTCGCGGACGACCAGCTCCGGGGGGAGCAGGCTCCGGTGGGGGTCGGTCTCGCCGTCGACGAGGGCCTCGACGGCGGCGACGAGGTCGTGGGCGACCTGCTCGAGCGGCTGGCGCAGGCTGGTCAGCCCCGGGGTGGTGAGGGCGGCGCCGGGGGAGTTGTCGAAGCCGGTCACCGCGACGTCCGCACCGGCGCGCAGGCCGCGCTCCGCGAGGGCGCGCAGGACGCCGAGGGCGAGCGTGTCGGACGCGCAGGTGATCGCCGTGGCCGGCTCGGAGAGGTCGAGCAGCCGGTGCGCGGCCGTACGACCCTGGTCGAAGTCGTCGGACACCCGGACGTGCAGGTCGTGGTCGAGGCCGAGCTCCTTGCAGGCCTCCTCCCAGCCGGCGGCGCGGTCGCGACCGGTCTCGGAGCCGTCGGGCCAGCCGACGTGGGCGACCCGGCGGTGCCCCTGGGCGGCGACGTGCTGGGTGGCCATCTGCAGCCCGGCGCGTCCGTCGACGTCGGCCCAGGCCAGGTCGGGGTCGCCGTCCCACGAGCGTCCGAAGGTCGCGAAGGGGACGCGCAGGTCGCGCAGCGCGGCGACCCGGGCGTCCGCGGCGTGCGCGCCGGACAGCACGAAGGCGTCGACCGAGGTGGTGCTGAGCAGCTCGCGGTAGGCCGCGATCTCCTCGGACTCGTCGTCGGCCTGGCAGAGGATCAGGTGGCACCCGGTGGCGGCGGCCGACTCGGCGAGGGCGTGGAGGAACTGGTCGAGGAGCAGCGCGGCGCGGTCGTCGCGCGAGCGCTCGACCTTGACGCCGATCAGGCGGGAGCGCTGGTTGCGCAGGGCGCGGGCCGATCGGTTGGGCCGGTATCCGAGCTCGTCGACCGCGGCGAGGATGCGCTCGCGTGTCTCGGGAGCGACCCGGCGCGGGTTGTTGAGGGCGTTGGACACCGACTGCGCCGACACGCCGGCACGGCGGGCGACGTCGCTGAGGGTGACGTGGCCGTGGGGGAGCGGTCCACGGCCGTCGGTGCGTCCGTCCACGGTGCCTCCTCACGAGCGTGCCGGAGCGACGTGCTTGCCATCCGGGCTGTGTTTAGCGATAAAATCATGAACGTGACGGAGGTTACACAGACCGACGAGGCGACGACAACCCCCCTCGGTGCGCCCGATCCGCAGCCCCACCTCCAGCCGCTGCTGCACGACCTCGCGTCGTGCGTGGCGGCGCCGGGCGTGCTGCTGACCGGCCTCGACGGGCAGCTGCGGCGCGGCGGCGTCAGCGGCTGGTACGTCAGCGACACGCGCCTGCTCGACCGCTGGGAGGTGTCGGTGGTCGGCTCCGCGCTCGACGTCGTCCGGGCCGAGCGGCGCGGCACGGCGCGTCACGCGTACAGCTGTGTCGCCCGGTCCGTCGGGGACCTCTCGACGCCCGACCCGACCGTCCGCATCGACCGCGTGCGCCGGCTCGAGGAGGACCACCTCGTCGAGGAGCTGACGGTCGAGTCGACCGGCGGTGAGCCGGTCGAGGTGCATCTGTGCGTCGACCTCGGCACCGACCTGTCGCCCATGGCCACGATCAAGCAGGGCCGGGCCGGGGACCCGGTCGGTGCCGCGGCCGTCCCGGACGGCCTGGAGTGGACCGCTCCCGAGGGCGCCGTCCGCGTGGTCGCGGAGGCCGGGGTCGAGACGGACGTCGACGCCGGCGCCGGGCGACTCTCCTGGCGCCTCGCCGTCGGTCGCGGGTCGCCGCAGACCGTTGCGCTGCGCGCGACGACGTCCGTGCCGGCGCTGTTCCCGGGTGGTCGTCCCCAGCCGTGGTCGACCGCGGTCGACGCGACGGACGTACGCCTGCGGCGGGTCGCGCGCCAGGGTCTGTCCGACCTGGCCGGCCTGCTCCTGCGCGACGGTGACGACCGGTTCCTCGCGGCGGGCAGCCCCTGGTTCCTCACCCTGTTCGGACGCGACTCCCTGTGGGCTGCGCGGATGCTCGTCCCGCTCGACACCGACCTCGCGCTCTCCACGCTGCGCACCCTCGCGCGCCGGCAGGGACGGACCGACGACCCGGCGACCGAGGAGCAGCCCGGCAAGATCCTCCACGAGGTCCGCAAGGAGACCCTCGACCTCGGGGAGCAACGGCTCCCGCCGCTCTACTACGGCAGCGTCGACGCCACCCCGCTCTTCGTGTGCGTGCTGGCCGACGCGCACCAGTGGGGCGCGGACCGCGCACAGGTGCGCGAGCTCGTTCCCGCGCTGCGCGGCTGCCTCGAGTGGATCCTCGACCAGTCCGCCGCGACCGGCTGGCTGACGTACGTCGACCACACCGGCCAGGGCCTGTCCAACCAGGGGTGGAAGGACAGCCACGACAGCATCCAGTTCGCCGACGGCCGGCTGGCCGAGCCGCCGATCTCGCTGAGCGAGGTGCAGGCCTACGCCCACGAGGCCGTGGTGCGCGGCGCGGCGCTGCTCGCCGACCTGGGCGCCGAGCCCGTGCCCGGCCTGGACGGGTGGGCGGCCGACCTGCGCGACCGCTTCGGCCGGGAGTTCTGGGTCGACGACGCCGACGGTGGGCACGTCGCGGTCGCGCTCGACCGACGCGGCGACCGGGTCGACTCGCTCGCCTCCAACCTCGGTCACCTCCTCGGGACCGGCCTCCTCGACGAGGACGCGACCGACCGCGTGGCGAGGCTGCTGGGCGACCCCCGGCTCGACTCGGGCTTCGGGCTGCGCACCCTGTCGGCCGCGTCGCCGCGCTTCTCGCGGCTCAGCTACCACGGGGGCACGGTCTGGCCCCACGACACCGCCATCGCCGTCCGCGGACTCGCCGCCGAGGGACGCTACGACGAGGCCGCCGCAATGGCCGCGGGGCTGGTCCACGCCGCGGAGGCCTTCGAGGACCGGTTGCCGGAGCTCTACGGCGGTGACGCCGCCAGTGACGTCGACCTGCCCGCGGCGTACCCCGCCGCCTGCCGCCCGCAGGCCTGGTCGGCCGCCGCACCGATCGCCTGCCTCGTCGCGCTCGCCGGGCTGCGGGCCGACGCGGCGAGTGCGACGCTGAGGCACCCGCCGCACACCAGCGCGCGACTCGGTGCCTGGTCGCTGCGCGGACTGCGACTGGGGGAGCACCCCTTCGACGTCGCCGTGGAGCCCGACGGCCGGGTGGTCGTCACCCTGCCGCCGGGCAGCCCGCTGCGCGTCGAGGTCCTGTAGCCCTCCGGCGGGGATCGCCTAGAGCAGCCAGCAGTTGCCGACCTGCGGAAGGCCGGCGAAGCGCGCCTCGAAGAACGGCAGCGCCTCGGCGGTCTGCGGCACGATGCCACCGACGTGGAGGGGCGCCAGGTTGGGCGAGAACCGGACGTTGGCACCCTTGGCGCACCACGACCTCGCCATCGACCGGCCGACGGCGTAGGGGATCACGTCGTCGAGCGTGGAGTGCGTGACCAGGACCGGGAACGCCGGCCTGATCGTCCCGATCCGCTGGGCCTCGACGATCGAGCGGAACGGCTCGCGGGCCATCAGCTCCGACATGGGGCGGCCGTCGGCGCTCAGCGTGGACGACCTCACGAAGGCGTGGTCGAGCAGGTCGAAGACGCACTCCTGCTCGACCTGGTCGCTCGTGGCGCGACCTCGCGCGTTGAGGTACGGCGACAGGTCGAGGTCGTAGCTCGCCGACAGGCCACGCAGCGCGAAGAAGGCGAACGCGGAGTAGAGGCCGCCGTCCAGGGTGGTCGCCACCCGTGACAGGTCGGCCGGCACGGCGCCGACGACCGCTCCCCGCACCCTGAGGTCCGGTGCGTACGACGCGGCGAGCTCGGCAGCGGACGCTGCCGCCCCGCCGCCCTGCGAGTAGCCCATGAGCCCGACGGGGCTGGCGCTGCTGAGCCCGGTGCCGGGCAGCCGCTGCGCGGCGCGGACCACGTCGAGCGTCGCGTGGCCCTGCGAGACGCGGTCCATGTAGGTGTGGACACCGGCCGTGCCGAGCCCCTCGTAGTCGGGCATCGCCACGGCGTAGCCGCGCAGCAGGAGGCCCTCGATGCCGATGCCCTCGTACTCGATGCCCTCGGAGAAGAGACGCGACGGCGCGCAGCGGTCGGCCATGCCCTGCGTCCCCGGCGCGTAGCCGATCACGGGGCGCGACCCGACGCCGACCCACGGCGCGTTCGGCACCAGCACCGTGCCCGACGCGGCGATGGCCTCGCCCGTGCGGTCGGTCGTGCGGTAGAGCACCCGCTGCGCGTTGCGGACCAGGCTCGTGGCGTCGAGGGGGTCGAGCAGGAAGCTCATCCTCTCGCTGCGGATCACGTCGCCGTCGGCGGGCGGCAGCGTGGCGGGCGCCTCGTAGAACGCGGGGCGCGGTGGCTCGTCGACCGCGGCGCCCGCCGCGGTCGTACCGGTGGCGACGACGGCCGACGTGATGGAGAGCGTGGCGGCGATCAGCGTGACGAGCGACGTGGTGGCACGACGGAGCATGGTGGGGTGTCCCTCCCTCGGGCCGGACCCGGACCGGCCGTTGGGGGGAACCTACTCGCGAGTAGTGTCAGTGGACATGTGACGTGCGTCACACGCGGACGTCAGGCGTAGACCATGCCCATCGCCGTGCGCACCTCGCCGAGCGTGGCCTCGGCGACCTCGTTGGCACGGTCGTTGCCGCGGCGCAGCACGTCGTCGAGGTAGCCCGGGTCGGCGAGCAGCTCGGCCCGCCGGGCCCGCAGCGGTGCGAGCTCGGTGTTGATCGCGTCGGTGAGCCGGCCCTTGAGCGCGCCGCCCCCGCCGTCGCCGATCTCCTCCGCCACGGCTGCCGGGTCGACGCCCTCGCAGAGGCCGATGAGGGTCAGCAGGTTGGCGACCTCGGGGCGGTTGTCCGGGTCCCAGGTGATGTGGCGGTCGCTGTCGGTCTTGGCGCCCTTGAGCTTCTTGGCGGTCTCGTCGGCCGTCATCCGCAGCTCGACGACGTTGCCCTTGGACTTGCTCATCTTGGTGCCGTCGGTCCCCAGGATCAGCGGCGCCTCGGAGAGGAGGGCGCCGGGCTCGGGGAAGACCTGGGCGTAGCGGTCGTTGAACCGGCGCGCGATGACGCGGGTCTGCTCGAGGTGGGGGAGCTGGTCGCGGCCGACCGGCACGACGTTGGCCTTACAGAACAGGATGTCCGCAGCCTGGTGGACCGGGTAGGTCAGCAGCAGGCCGCCGATCGTGGTGATGCCGGCCGTCTTAGCCTCGTCCTTGACCGTGGGGTTGCGCTGCAGCTCGGCCACGCTGACGAGGCTGAGGAACGGCAGCATCAGCTGGTTGAGCGCCGGGACGGACGAGTGGGTGAAGATCGTCGCCCTGTCCGGGTCGAGGCCGGCGGCGATGTTGTCGACGAGCAGGTTGCGCACGTTGCCCGCGATGTCGCCGGCGATCTCGCGGTCGGTGATGACCTGGTAGTCCGCGATGAGCTGCCAGATCTCGGCGCCGCTGTCCTGGAGGCGGACGCGGTTGCGGATCGAGCCGAAGTAGTGGCCGATGTGCAACGCGCCCGTGGGACGGTCCCCGGTCAGCATGCGCAGCGAGGCCGGGTCCTTCGCCATCTGTTCCTCGATGGCGTCGCTGCGAGCCTGGGCGGCGCGGAAGGTGTCACTCACGGCGTCGATCCTAATCAGGGGCGTCTCGGCGTCGCGAACGGGTTCTGTAGGGTTTCGGAGGTGCCCACCATCGGAGTAGCCATCGCGATCCCGGAGCCGTGGGCGAGCGATCTCCAGGACTACCGGACGAGCGTCGGCGACACCACCGCGACGCAGATCCCGACGCACATCACGCTCGTCCCGCCGGTCGAGGTGGACGAGCCCGACCTCGCCGCGGTGACGTCCCACCTCGAGGACGCGGCCACGACCGTGCAGCCGTTCGACATCCACCTGCGCGGCACCGGCACCTTCCGCCCGGTGTCGCCGGTGGTCTTCGTGACCCTCGCGGAGGGCATCTCGGCGTGCGAGCTCCTCGCCGACGCCGTACGCCAGGGGCCGCTCGCGATGGACCTCGACTTCCCCTACCACCCGCACGTGACGATCGCCCACCACCTCGACGACCCGACCCTCGACCGGGCCTTCGACGAGCTGGCCGGCTTCGACTGCCGCTTCGCCGTCGACTCCTTCAGCCTCTACGTCCACGACCAGCAGTCCGGCTGGCAGCCCACCCGCTCCTACGGTCTGGGCTGATCCGATGCCTCTCGTCCAGGACCTCAAGCAGCGCGTCGAGGACGTGCGCGAGCGCCGTCCGTTCGTCGACCACGTGGTGCGGACCGTGCAGCACTACGGCAGCGTCAAGGGCAGCGCGCTCGCGGGCGCGGTGACCTACTTCGGATTCCTGTCGTTCTTCCCGATCCTGGCCCTCGGGTTCGCCGTCGTCGGCTGGATCGCCGGCGTCTACCCGGACGCGAAGGACCAGCTCGTCGAGGGCGTCCAGTCGGTGCTCCCCATGGTCGTCCAGGGCGACGCGGGGTCGGGAGAGATCTCGATCGACGCCTTCGAGTCCGGCGCCGCGGCCGCGGCCGGGATCGGTCTCGTGGGCGTCCTCTACTCCGGCCTCGGGTGGGTCTCCGGCCTGCGCGACGCGCTCCAGATGACCTTCGAGACGCCGCAGCTCGAGCAGCCGAGCTTCGTGGTCGGCAAGGCCAGGGACCTGCTCTCCCTGGTCCTCGTCGGACTCACGCTGGTCGTCAGCGTCGCCGTGTCCGGCCTGGTCAACGCGATCTCCGGGCAGATCCTCGGCTGGCTGGGCCTCGACGCGGCCCTCACGCCGCTCCTCGCGGTGCTGGCGATCGTCGTCGGCCTCGGGGCCAACTCGCTGCTCTTCTACGCCATCTTCAAGATCCTGGCCGACCACGAGACGCCGAACCGCTCGCTCTGGAGCGGCGCCCTCCTCGGTGCGGTCGGCTTCGAGGCGCTCAAGCAGGGCGCGACCCTGCTGCTGGTCTCCACCCAGAACCAGCCCGCGTTCGCGGTCTTCGGCATCGCCCTCGTCCTGCTGATCTGGATCAACTACTTCTCCCGCGTCGTGGTGTACGCCGCGGCCTGGGCCCACACCACTCCCGAGGCCCGCGCCTTCCGCGAGGCCCGGACGGTCGCCGAGCAGACCGTCGAGGGCCCGCAGATCGACCTCGCGGCCGCCGCCGCGGTCGTACGCCCCGCCTCCTCGTCCCCCCTCGCCCCCGCCTCGCCCGCGTCCTCGCCGAAGGCCGCCTTCGCCGCGGGGGCCGCCGCGATGCTCGGGTTCGTGGCACTCGTCCGCCGGCGGCGGTAGGTCTGCTGCGGGAGCGGTCCTGCGGTGGAGCGGTGCGTGAGACACGTTCTGCGCCGTTGCAACCTGCCTCACCCACCGCCGGGGTGGCCGGCCACTGTCCACAGGCACCGTGACGCGGACGTCGTCCACAGCCCGTACGGCGACGATGAGCGGGGCGGGGGCCGAGGTGGCTCGATGGACCGATGTACGCCGTGCCCGAGGAGTTCCGCACCCGGCCGTTCCTCCGCGCCGAGGCGCTCGCGCGAGGGCTGCCGCGGGGCGTCCTCCAGGGCCCACAGTTCCGCAGGATCCACGAGGCCGTCTACTGCCACGTCGACCACGAGCCGTCCTTCGCGGACCGCGTCACTGCCGCGCGGCTGGCCCTGCCGGACGCGGCACGCACGACCGGCATCACGCGGATCCAGGAGCTCGGTGTCGACCACGGGCCCCGGCACCCACTGCACTTCGTGGTGGAGGGTGACCTGCACCTGGCGATCGACGGCGTGTTCCTGCACCGGACGGTGAAGGCCCCGCCGCAGGACGACTACAGCGTCACGGCCGCGGCAGCACTGGTGGCCTACTGCACAGGCGCCGTGGCCATCGACGCGATCAAGGTGGGGTGCGAGCTGCTCCGGAGCGGACTGCTCGACCTCGGCGAGTTGGAGGAGATCCTCCGGGAGGAACCGTGGCGCCGCGGCGTCCCCGAAGCGACGTACGTCCTGCCGTACCTCACCGACCGGTGCCGTTCCATGCCGGAGGCCGGGCTGCTGACGTACGTCACGGCCTGCGGGCTGCCGGTGCCCGAGGTCAACGTCCCCGTCGAGGTCGCGCCGGGGGTGCTGGTGACACCGGACCTCTGGTTCCGCCGCTGGCGGGCTGCCGCGGAGTACGAGGGGAGCCACCACCAGGAGGATCGCGCCCAGTACAACGCCGACATCGATCGCTACGCCGCCTACCGTCAGCACGACGTCGCCTACGCACTCGTCACCAAGGAGCGGTTGCGCACCCCAGCCGCGGCCATGCGGACCCTTCACGCTCTGCTGGCCAGCCGGGGGTACGACGGCCCGCGGGCGGTCTTCGGCGCCGAGTGGGACGCCCTGTTCCTCCGCCTGCCCGAGGTCGTGCGCCCGTCACCCCGTCGTCGGCGGTGAGTGACGCACGTTCTGCGGGCCCGGAACATGTCTCACGCACCGCTCGAGGGCCGGACGACCTGTCGGCGGTGAGTGACGCACGTTCTGGAGGCCCGGAACATGTCTCACGCACCGCTCGAGGGCCGGACGACCTGTCGGCGGTGGGTGACGCACGTTCTGCGGGCCCGGAACATGTCTCACGCACCGCCCGAGGGCCGGACGACCTGTCGGCGGTGGGTGACGCACGTTCTGCGGGCCCCGAACGTGTCTCACTCACCGCCCGAGGGCCGGACGACCTGTCGGCGGTGGGTGACGCACGTTCTGCGGGCCCGGAACATGTCTCACTCACCGCCCGGCCCGAGACGCACGAAGGGCCCGGGGGATCACCCCCCCGGCCCTCGGCGTGCGTACGTCCTCAGTGACCGTTGCGGATCGCGGTGCGCAGGTCCTTGTTGAGCTGGGAGATCACGTCGAGCGGGATCTCCTTGGGGCAGGCGGCGGTGCAGGCACCGATGTTGGTGCAGCCGCCGAAGCCCTCGTGGTCGTGCTGGGCGACCATGTTGACGACGCGCTCGTCGCGCTCGGGCTGGCCCTGGGGGAGCAGGCCGAGGTGGGTGACCTTGGCGCCCATGAAGAGGGAGGCCGAGCCGTTGGGGCAGGCCGCCACGCACGCGCCGCAGCTGATGCAGGTCGCGACGTTGAAGGCGCGGTCGGCGTCGTCCTTGGGCACGGGCACCGAGTGGGCCTCGGGGGCCGAACCGGTGTTGACCGAGATGTAGCCGCCCTGCTGGATGATGCGGTCGAACGCGCTGCGGTCGACCACGAGGTCCTTGATGACGGGGAAGGCGTCGGAGCGCCAGGGCTCGATGGTGATGGTCTCGCCGTCGGAGAACGAGCGCATGTGCAGCTGGCAGGTCGTGGTGACCTCCGGCCCGTGCGCCTCGCCGTTGATCATCAGGCCGCACGTGCCGCAGATGCCCTCGCGACAGTCGGAGTCGAACGCGATCGGCTCCTCGCCCTGGTCGTTGAGCTGCTCGTTGAGCACGTCGAGCATCTCGAGGAACGACATGTCCTCGGACACGTCGGCGAGCTGGTAGGTGTGCATCGCGCCCGCGGACGCGGCGTCCGGCTGCCGCCAGATCTTCAGGGTCAGGTTCATCACTTGTAGCTCCGCTGCTTCATCTCGATGGCGGTGTAGACGAGGTCTTCCTTGTGCAGGATGGGGATGCTGTCCTCGCCGGCCCACTCCCACGCGGAGACGTAGGCGTACTCCTCGTCGTGACGCAGCGCCTCACCGTCCTCGGTCTGCGACTCGCCGCGGAAGTGGCCGCCGCAGGACTCGCGCCGGTTGAGGGCGTCGATGCACATGAGCTCGCCGAGCTCGAAGAAGTCCGCGACGCGGCCGGCCTTCTCGAGCGACTGGTTCAGCGTCTCGGCGCTGCCGAGGACCTTCACGTTGCGGTAGAAGTCCTCCTTGAGGCCGCGGATCAGGTCGATGGCCTTCTTGAGGCCGGTCTCCGTCCGCTCCATGCCGCAGTACTCCCACATGATGTTGCCGAGCTCGCGGTGGTACGAGTCCACGCTGCGCTCGCCGTTGACCGTGAGGAAGTGCTCGATGCGGCTCGTGACGGACTCACGCGCCTCGACGACCGCGGGGTGGTCCTCGGAGATCCGCTCGAACGGGCCGTCGGCGAGGTAGTCGCGGATCGTGTGGGGCAGGACGAAGTAGCCGTCGGCCAGGCCCTGCATGAGGGCCGAGGCGCCGAGGCGGTTGGCCCCGTGGTCGGAGAAGTTGGCCTCGCCGGTCACGAACAGGCCGGGGATCGTCGACTGCAGGTCGTAGTCGACCCAGAGGCCGCCCATGACGTAGTGCACGGCCGGGTAGATCCGCATCGGGACCTGGTAGGGGTCCTCGCCGGTGATCCGGGCGTACATGTCGAAGAGGTTGCCGTACTTGGTCTCCACGGCCTGGCGGCCCAGGCGCTCGATGGCGTCGGCGAAGTCGAGGTAGACGCCACGGCGGGTGCCGTCGACCTCGGGGCCGACACCACGACCGTCGTCGCACTGGTACTTGGCGGCACGCGAGGCGATGTCGCGGGGGACCAGGTTGCCGAACGAGGGGTAGATCCGCTCCAGGTAGTAGTCGCGGTCCTCCTCGGGGATGTCGCGCGGGTCCTTGTCGCAGTCGGCCTGGTTCTTCGGCACCCAGATGCGTCCGTCGTTGCGCAGCGACTCCGACATCAGGGTCAGCTTGCTCTGGTGCGAGCCGGTGACCGGGATGCAGGTCGGGTGGATCTGCGTGTAGCAGGGGTTGGCCATGTAGGCGCCCTTGCGGTGCGCGCGCCACGCGGCGGTGACGTTGGAGCCCATCGCGTTGGTCGAGAGGTAGAAGACGTTGCCGTAGCCGCCGGAGGCGAGCACCACGACGTCGGCGAGGTGGGTCTGGATCTCGCCGGTGACCATGTCGCGGGCGATGATGCCGCGGGCCTTGCCGTCGACGACGACGAGCTCGAGCATCTCGTGGCGGGCGTACATCGAGACCGTGCCGGCCGACACCTGGCGCTCGAGCGCCTGGTACGCACCGATCAGCAGCTGCTGGCCCGTCTGGCCGCGGGCGTAGAACGTGCGCGAGACCTGCACGCCGCCGAACGAGCGGTTGTCGAGCAGGCCGCCGTACTCGCGGGCGAACGGGACGCCCTGCGCGACGCACTGGTCGATGATGTTGGTGCTGACCTCGGCCAGGCGGTAGACGTTGGACTCGCGCGAGCGGTAGTCGCCGCCCTTGACGGTGTCGTAGAAGAGCCGGTGGACGGAGTCGCCGTCCTCCTTGTAGTTCTTCGCCGCGTTGATGCCGCCCTGGGCCGCGATCGAGTGCGCGCGACGCGGGGAGTCCTGGTAGCAGAACGTCTTCACGTTGTAGCCGGCCTCGCCGAGCGTGGCCGCGGCCGAGGCGCCGGCCAGGCCGGTGCCGACGATGATGATGTCGAGCTTGCGGCGGTTGGCCGGGTTGACCAGGCGGGCCTCGAACTTGCGGTTCTGCCAGCGCTCGGCGATCGGGCCGGACGGCGCCTTGGCGTCGACGAGCGGCGCGCCCGGGGTGTAGTAGCCGGCGGCGTCGTCGTAGTCGCCGTCCAGCGACCCGCTGGCCGAGGCCTCCGTCGAGGTGACGGTGTCGGGCATGTCCATGTCGTGGCTCACGAGCGGTGACCCCTTACTTGGTGATGATGCCCGCGAGGACGGCGAGCGGGACGAGGGAGTAGCCGAGCGAGATGATCACCGCGGTGACGAAGCCGATGACCTTCCAGCGCTGGCGCTTGGCTGCGGTGCCGGTCCAGCCCAGCGTCTGCGCGGCGCTCCAGATGCCGTGGTGCAGGTGGGCACCGAGGGCGAGCATCGCGACGAGGTAGATGATCGTCATCCACCACACGTCGAAGGTGTCGACCATCAGGTTGTAGGGATCGTTGGTGGCGCCGCCCTGCGGGTTGACCTTGCCGATGGTGAAGTTCAGCAGGTGCCAGACGAGGAACACCAGGATCGTGACGCCGCCCCACCGCATCATCAGGCTGGCCCGCGTGACGCCGGAGTTCTTCTTCACGACGTACTTGGTCGTCCGCGCGCGGGCGGCCCGACGCCACAGCAGGACGCCCGTCGTCACGTGCACGACGAGCGAGATGATCAGGCCGAGGCGCAGGATCCACAGCGCGCCCTCGTGGGGCAGCAGCGGCTCGCCGAGCTCGCGCAGGTGGTGGGCGTACTCGTTGAACGCGTCGTGCCCGGCGAACGCCTTGAGGTTGCCGTACATGTGCGCGAACACGAAGGCGACGAAGATGAAGCCGCTGGCGGCCATCGCGAGCTTGAGCGCGACGGTCGTGCGCGAGGCCCGCGCACCCTTCACCAGCTGCGGCCGCGGGGGAGTGAGTTGGGTTGCCACCCGGCCACGGTATCGCGCGGTCCGCGCGCACGACGCGCCGAGGCGGTGTGAGGTTTCCCCGGGTGCGGTGTCTTCCGCTCAGGCGTGACACAGGTCATAGTCGGGAGCGTTGACCGGACCACGTGCCGGGCTGCCGGATGACCTTCACGGAGGACGCATGGCATCGACCGACCTGCCCACCGACCTGCCCACAGATCGAGGCGTGACGAGCCCGGCCCGCGCCCGCATCGAGGCGCGGACCCTGAGGCAGGACCGGTGGTGGCTCCAGCCCCTGGCGACGTTCGTCGTCTTCTCGGCCTTCATCGTCTACGCCACCGTGCGGGCGTTCATGGGGCGCGACTACTACGCCTCGCCCTACCTCTCGCCGTTCTACTCGCCCTGCCTCGGCGACTGCGTCGAGGGGGCGTCGGACTTCGGACAGCCGTTCGCGTGGTGGCCCCTGTCGGCGGCGCTGATCATCCTGGTCTTCCCGCTCGGCTTCCGGATGACCTGCTACTACTACCGCAAGGCCTACTACCGGGCGTTCTGGCTGAGCCCCCCGGCGTGCGGCGTCGCCGAGCCGCACCGGTCCTACTCCGGCGAGACCCGCTTCCCGCTGATCGTCCAGAACGTCCATCGCTGGTTCTGGTACGCCGCGGTGCTGGTCGGCCTGGTGCTCACCTTCGACACGCTGCTCGCCTTCCGCCCGATGCCGGCCGAGTACGCCGTGGGTGACGGTGAGACGAGCGGCGTCCACATGGGGCTGGGCACCCTGCTGATGATCGCCAACATCGTCTTCATCTGGCTCTACACGCTCTCGTGCCACTCGTGCCGCCACATCGTCGGCGGGCGGCTGCGGCACTTCTCCAAGCACCCGGTGCGCTACCGGCTGTGGACGTGGGTCTCCCGGCTCAACGAGAACCACGGCCGCTGGGCGTGGTACTCGCTGTTCTCGGTCGCGATCGTCGACCTCTACGTCTTCCTCCTCGCCACCGGCACGATCCAGGACGTGAGGTTCTTCTAGTGACGGAGACCAGGCACCCGATGACGGGCAACGAGATGTCCCCCGAGTCCGCAGGCGGGATGGAGCGCCACGCGTACGACGTCGTGGTCGTCGGCGCCGGCGGGGCCGGGCTGCGGGCCGCGATCGCCGCACACGACGCGGGCGCCCGGGTGGCGGTGGTGTGCAAGTCCCTGCTCGGCAAGGCGCACACCGTGATGGCCGAGGGCGGCATCGCGGCCGCGATGGGCAACCGCTGGCCCGAGGACAACTGGGAGGTCCACTTCCGCGACACCATGCGCGGCGGCAAGATGCTCAACCACTGGCGGATGGCGCAGCTGCACGCCCAGCAGGCGCCGGAGCGGGTGATGGAGCTCGAGGACTGGGGCGCCCTGTTCGACCGCACCGACGACGGGCTGATCAGCCAGCGCGACTTCGGCGGCCACAGGTACGCCCGCCTGGCCCACGTCGGCGACCGCACCGGCCTGGAGATGATCCGCACCCTCCAGCAGCGCACGGTGCAGCTCGGCATCGACGTCTTCATGGAGCTGACGGTGACCGACCTGTTCCAGGACGACGGCCGGATCTCCGGGGCGTTCGGCTACTGGCGCGAGACGGGCCGCTTCGTGCTCTTCGAGGCGCCCGCGGTGATCCTGGCGACGGGCGGCATCGGCAAGTCGTTCAAGGTCACGTCGAACTCGTGGGAGTACACCGGCGACGGCCACGCCCTGGCCCTGCGCGCCGGGGCCAGCCTCATCAACATGGAGTTCGTCCAGTTCCACCCGACGGGCATGGTCTGGCCCCCGTCGGTGAAGGGCCTGCTCGTCACCGAGTCGGTGCGCGGCGACGGCGGTGTCCTGAAGAACTCCGAGGGCACGCGCTTCATGTTCGACTACATCCCCGACTTCTTCCGGGCGGAGACCGCCGACACCGAGGAGGAGGCGGACCGGTGGTATGACGACAAGAAGAACAACCGCAGGCCACCCGAGCTGCTGCCTCGTGACGAGGTGGCCCGTGCGATCAACTCCGAGATCAAGGCCGGTCGCGGCACGCCCCACGGCGGGATCTACCTCGACATCGCGTCGCGGCGCACGCCCGAGTTCATCCGCAAGCGGCTGCCGTCGATGTACCACCAGTTCAAGGAGCTGGCCGACGTCGACATCACCGCCGAGCCGATGGAGATCGGGCCGACCTGTCACTACGTGATGGGCGGCGTCGAGGTCGACCCCGACACCCAGGAGAGCGCGGTCACCGGCCTGTACGCGGTGGGCGAGTGCTCCGGCGGCATGCACGGCTCCAACCGGCTGGGCGGCAACTCGCTCGGCGACCTGCTGGTCTTCGGCAAGCTGGCGGGCGAGGCCGCGACGGCGTACGCCACGGGGCTCGGCCGGGCGCGCCCGGCCGTCGCGGAGGACGACCTGAGGGCTGCCTCGCACAGCGCGGTGGCGCCCTTCGAGGTCGAGGGCGGGGACAACCCGTACGCCATCCAGTCCGACCTGCAGCAGTCGATGAACGACCTCGTCGGCATCATCCGCACCGCCGGCGAGCTCGAGCGGTCGCTGGTCGAGATCGAGGCCCTCAAGGAGCGGGCGCGGTCGATGGCCGTCGAGGGCCACCGGCAGTACAACCCCGGCTGGCACCTCGCCCTCGACCTCCGCAACATGCTGCTCGTGTCGGAGTCGATCGCCCGGGCGGCGCTCGCGCGCGAGGAGTCGCGCGGTGGCCATACCCGCGACGACTTCCCGCAGACCGACCACGAGGTCTGGGGCAGGAAGAACCTCGTGGTCAGCCTCGATGCCGCGGGCACGGGTGTGGAGCTGAGCGAGAGACCCCTGCCGGAGATGCCCGACGAGCTCAAGAAGTACTTCGACGAGCCCAGGAAGGAGTCCTGATGGCCTACGACCTGAAGATGCGTGTCTGGCGCGGCGACGCGGACGGCGGCGAGCTGACCGACTACACCGTGCAGGTGTCCGACGGCGAGGTGGTGCTCGACGCGCTCCACCGGCTGCAGGCCACCCAGACGGGCGACCTCGCGATCCGCTGGAACTGCAAGGCCGGCAAGTGCGGGTCGTGCAGCGCGGAGATCAACGGGCGGCCCCGGCTGATGTGCATGACCCGGCTGTCCGACTTCGACCAGGCGGAGACGATCACCGTCACGCCCATGCGCACCTTCCCGGTGATCCGGGACCTCGTCACCGACGTGTCGTTCAACTACGAGAAGGCCAAGCAGCTGCCGTACGCCGAGCTCGGGCCCCGCGACGCGGACGGCAAGCGCCGGATGATGCAGGTCGACGTCGAGCGCAGCCAGGAGTTCCGCACGTGCATCGAGTGCTACCTGTGCCAGGACGTGTGCCACGTGGTCCGCGACCACGAGGACAACAAGCAGCACTTCGCCGGCCCGCGCTTCTTCATCCGCTACGCCGAGCTCGACATGCACCCCCTCGACACCCACGACCGCCGCGCCCTGGCCCAGGACGCCGCCGGGCTCGGGATGTGCAACATCACGAAGTGCTGCACCGAGGTGTGCCCCGAGGGCATCCACATCACCGACAACGCGATCATCCCGATGAAGGAGCGCGTGGTCGACCGCAAGTACGACCCACTGGTGTGGCTCGGCAACAAGATCGGCCTGCGCTCCCAGGACGACGAGGGCCGTACGGAGGTGTGAGGGCGGGCGGTCAGCCCTTCACCTTGCGCGCGCTGGGGCGTCGACCGGTGTGCCGGACCGCGATCCGGCTGCTCTCGCTCTCCGCGGCTGCGCCGGAGACGGTGATGGTCACCAGGCCGTCCTCGAAGGCGGCCTCGATGTCGTCGGCGGACACCGCCTCGGGGAGCGTGATCGCGCGGCGGAACTCGCCGTAGTACCTCTCCCGGACGAGGAACACCGAGCCGTCCTCGCCGTCGGCCTCGGCGAACCGTGCGCCCGACACGGTGAGCACGCCGTGGTTGAAGCGCAGGTCGACGTCGTCGGGGTCGACGCCCGCCAGCTCGATGCGGATCAGCAGGTCCTCGCCGCGGGCGAGGATGTCCGTGCTCGGCACCCACGCCGAAGCGTGCGTACGCTCCGCCGTCTCGGCGCTCTCCGGCGCGCCGTGCACGCCGAGCGAGCGCAGGCGCGACAGCTCGCTGACGAAGTCGGTCACGCCCTCGAACGGGTTGCGACGGTCGGGCATCGGTTCCTCCTGGGTCGGTGGTCGCAGTCTGGTCTAGCTGCGCAGTGGCGTCATCAGGCCGACGCGGCGCAGGAACGACCGCGCGACCTCGCCCTCGCTGCGGCCGTCGGTCACCTCGGCGTTCAGGTCGACCATCGCGTCCACGCTGAGCTCGGCGTTGACGGCGTCGATGACCCGCATGAAGGCCTCGGAGTCGATCGAGTCGAGCTTGTCCTCGTCGACGACCATCACGACGTTCTGCGACCCGAACAGCAGCTCCGGGTCGTTGAGGAGGGTGTAGCGCCCGCCCCGCAGCTGCGGGTCGGTGGTGAACGCGTCGACCGCGTCGGCGTCGCCGTCGTCGAGCATCGCGTACTGCGTGCCGAGCTCGGCCGGGACGAACTCGGCGTTGTCGAGCCCGTAGACGTCGCGCAGACCGGCCAGGCCGAGCTGCAGGTCCTCGAACTCGGGTCGGGCGCCCAGGACGAAGGAGTCGAGGTCGGCCAGGTCGGCGATCGAGTCCAGCCCGTTGTCCTCGGCGAACGCGTCGGTCACCGCGATGGCGTCCTTGTTCTCGAACGGGGTCTGCTCGCTGACGACCATGCCCTGCGACTCGTACCAGGCCTCGACCGCGTCGTAGGTCTGGTCCGGGTCGAGGCCCGAGACCTCCTCGCCGGCGACGATCGAGAGCACCGTGCCGGTGTAGGCGACGTAGCCGTCCACCTCGCCCTCGCGCAGGGCGTCGTCGAGGTCCTCGGCGGGACCGACGCCCTTGCGCAGGTTGACCGTGTAGCCGTTGACGGCGAGGGCCTGTCGCCACAGCTCGCCGAGCACCAGCGCCTCGGGAAACTCCTGGGTGCCGATGGTGATGCGCAGCGTCGCCCCCTGGGGCTGCTGCGAGGCGTCGCGCTCGGTGTTCTCGCCGCAGGCGCCGAGCAGCAGCGTGGCACCGGCGACCGCCACGAGCACCGCGCGGCGCATCCGGGTCACGAGGAGCCCCCGGACCGGGCGCCCTGCTGGGACCTGTCCCGCGGGCGTACGTCCGGCTCCGGAGCGCCGCCGGTCTCCTCGCGCAGCGCCTTGATCCAGCACCAGGCGACACCGACGAGCACGAACGTGAAGGGCACCGAGCCGAGCACCGCCGCCTGCTGGAGCGCGGTGAGCCCACCGACGAGCAGCATCGCGCACGCGATGCCGCCCATGAGCAGGCCGAGCACCACGACGACGAACCTGGAGGGGTTGATCGAGCCGCGCGAGGCCATGGTGGCCATCACGACCGAGGCGGCGTCCGCGCCGCTGATGAAGAACAGGGCGATGAGGACGATGCACAGACCGGTGCTGATGACCGGCAGCGGCAGCACGTCGAGGGCCGTGAACAGCGACAGCTCGGGGGTGGAGAGGGAGCCGACGATGTCCGCCTTGCCCGAGCGCTGCAGCTCGATGCCCGTGCCGCCGACGATCGCGAACCAGAGGAAGCCGAAGCCGGTCGGGGCCGCCGCCACCCCGATGACGAACTCGCGGATCGTCCGGCCGCGGGAGATCCGGGCGACGAACATCCCGACGAAGGGCGCCCACGAGACCCACCAGGCCCAGTAGAAGATCGTCCAGCCCGCCATCCACTGCTCGTCGCCGACGCCGGTCTGCAGCGACATCGGCAGCACCTGCAGGACGTAGTTGCCGATCGACTCGATGCCCTGGGAGATCACCAGCACCGTCGACCCGCCGACGACGAGGAAGAAGAGGAACAGCCCGATGGTGGCGAAGGCGCCGAGGTTGGCGAGGAAGTTGATGCCCTTCTCCACCCCGGACGTCGCCGACACCACGAAGAGCAGCGTGACCACGACGATGATCGTGACCGCGACGGCGTTGGACTTGGGCACGTCGAGGAGGTAGTTGAGCCCGCTGTTGAGCTGCAGCCCGTTGAGGCCGAGCGCGGTGGCCGTGCCGAACAGCGTCGCCACGATGGCCAACGCGTCGATGAGCCGGCCGACCGGGCGGTTGGACGCGTCGGGGCCGAGGACCGGCGTGAAGGTCGAGCTGACCAGGACGGGCAACCCCCTGCGGAAGCTGAAGTAGGCCATCGCGCCGCCCATGACGGCGTACATCGCCCAGCCGTTGAAGCCCCAGTGGAAGTAGGTGTAGCGCAGTGCCACCAGCGCGGCCGCCTCCGACTCCGGCTCGGCGAGGCCGTGCGGCGGGGAGGTCCAGTGCGAGACGGGCTCGGTGATGCCGTAGAACAGCAGCCCGGCCCCGAGCCCGGCGGCGAACATCATCGAGACCCACGAGAACGTGCCGAACTCGGGCCGGGAGTCGTCGGGGCCGAGCCGCAGCCGGCCCCACGGGTGCAGCACCAGGAAGATGCACAGCACCAGCACCGAGAACGCGATCAGCACGAACACCCAGCCGAAGTTGCCGATCACCCAGCCGAGGGCGGTGCCCATCACCGAGCCCAGGCTGGCGGGGCCGAGCAGCCCCCAGCCGACGAAGGCGGCGATCAGGAGGGCGGAGCCCCAGAAGACCACGGGGTCGACGTCCTTGAGGGTGCGCTTCACGTGGTCTCCCGCCCGCTGCACGGGCGACGACTCACCCGAGGTCGATCCACGATCGTGGCGTGCGGGCCACCCTGTCAACGGCATTGGACCGTTTGTACATCACTTTTCACCAGTTTGGGACGGCTCCACGGGGTCGACCCAGATCGGCGAGGACCAGGCCATCTCGCCGTCCACCTGGAACACGCGGGCGTAGTAGAACGCCGCCGTGGGCCGCTGAGGCGCGGGGTCCGACCACGTCAGGTCGAGCGAGGTCGAGCCCAGCGACGACAGCCCGCCGATGCCCGGCTGCAGGCGCAGGTGCCCGGGCCCGTCGCCGGGGACGTCGTGGAGCGGCGTCTCCCGCAGGTCCGACAGCGTCACCTCCAGCCGTCGCTCCCCGACCTCGACGACGACCACGGCGTCGGGTGGCCCGACGACGGTGACCTCCACGCCCCCGCGCTGCGAGCCGTAGGGCTCGCCGAAGCTGGCCGTGGTGCACGCCCAGCCGACCGAGGTCTCGCCGACCTCGACGACCTCCGGGCTCCAGAACGGCGCCTGCACGACGCGGCCGCCGCGCACCTCGAGGGTGCCGTCCCACGCGGTGGTCCGGTCGCTGCCGCCCCACTCGACGCGGACCGGGACCGCCACCTCGCCCTCGGCCACGTCGTGCCCGTCCACGGCGTGGACGACCACGCCGTCGCGGAGGATGTCGACGCGGGCGAGGTCGGCGTAGCCCTCGGCGTGGATCGACAGCGTGACGGGACCGTCGACGGTGACCTCCTCGCCCATGAGCGCGTCGTCCAGCCGTACGTCGAGCAGCACGTCGCGTGTCGTGGCCGCGAAGGTCCGGCGCGCGTGGAGGGCCTCGAAGACCGAGGCCCGGTCGAGTGACTCGGCGAACGCGCCGACGTAGCTGGCACCGTGGCCGTGGTCGGAGGAGGCGATGAAGCCGAAGCGGTGCCCGCGGTGCAGGCCGTCGAGGACGAACGTGCCCTCCTCGGTGGCGTCGCTGTACTGGCGGAACGCACCGAGTGCCTCGTAGTTGCCGCGGCAGGCCTGGAAGATCTCGACGAGCCGGCTGTAGTCGGGGTGGTGGTAGTCCCAGTCGTTGTGGACCATCGCCGAGCCCGGGTGGTGCGGGATGGTGATGGCGGGGAAGTCGGGGTGCTGCTCCATCCGCTCCCAGAGTCCGGCCGGGTCGGTCGTGCCCTCCGCGAACGCGGAGAAGATGGGGGCTCCGCGGGCGACGTCGCCGAAGATGACGTTCTGGTGACCGGTGTCCGCAGAGGTCCACTCGAAGCCGTAGAGCGGCACGAAGCGGTCGTCGACCTTGAAGAGGTCCGCGATCTTCTGGATCGACCACCACTGGTGGTCCGAGGAGTTCTCCGAGTGGTCGGTGACCGCCCAGAAGTCGTACTCGCAGACGTCCCACGCGTAGCGGTAGAAGTCCTCGAGCGAGGGCTCGTCGCCGGCGGTGCAGCGGCTGACCAGCGAGTGGCGGTGCAGGTCGCCCCAGTAGAGCTGGTAGGTCCGGTCGCCGGAGGTGACCGTGTAGCGCTCACGGCGCCCACCGCGGGCGGTCGGCTCGGCCCAGCGGCGTGCGTCCGCGCGCTCGCCGGCGTGGACGCGGGTGGTGCGAGATCCCGACGGCGCGGGTGCGCTCGCGGCGCCGGCCGACGCCGTACGGCCGAGCACGACGGTGCCGATGCCGTGCACGCCGTGCCAGACGACGGACCCGTGGTGCTCGTGGAGGTAGGGGCACTCGCGCCCGCCGAAGCCCTCGGTCCAGTCGAGCGCGACCTGCAGCCGCTCGTCGGTCTGCGCCGCGACGACGACCTGCGAGCCGGGGCCGGCCGCGGCGGAGACCTCCTCGAGGGTGCCGTCGGTGCCGCTGAACGTGGTCGGCGGCAACCAGCCCCCGGGGCCGAGGGCCTGCGCCGCGACCTCCCAGTAGTAGGTCATCAGCGGCAGCCGCCGGTGGATGCGGTAGGCGACGACGAGCCCGCCGTCCTCGGTCGCGACGAGCTTGGGCAGCCCCGCCGGGACCACGTCGAGCGTGGGGGACAGCTCGCCGGGTGCGTCCAGGATGCCGTGCTCGGTGACCGCCACGACCCGGATGGAGGCAGAGACGTCGGGCAGGAGCTCGGGCGGCACGTTCTCGCTGCCGGGGCGCATCCCCTCGACCACGGCGGGGGCGGCGCCGACCTCGGCCAGCGGGCGCAGCTTGGTGGGGCCGCTCCCGCCGTGGCCGACGACCGTGATCAGGTCGAACGCGCACCACAGCTGCTGGTCGCGGGTGACGGCGAGGTGCGGGTGGAGGGCGTAGTCGCTGCCGGACGTGAGCCGCTGCGGGTCGCCGAGGTCACCGTCCGCCGTGCGACGCCGCACGACGACGCGGTAGGCGCCGTCGGCGTACTCCGACCACGCGTACGCCGTCGCGCCGTCGGCGAACGCGGCCACGCTCGGGTCCCACACGTTGGCCTCGACGCCGCTGCTGACCCGGGTGGTGTTGCCCCAGCCGCCGGTCGGGGACCAGCGGCGCGCGAAGATCGCGAAGCGGTCCTCGTGACGGGCCTGCCAGCAGACCTCGAGGCCGCCACCGGGGAGCGCGACCGCCTCCTGGTTGAAGGCCGGGTGCCCGCCCTCGGTGACGGGTTCCGGTGCCGTCCACTCCTCGCCGGTCCAGCGCACGCCCCAGACCGCGACGTCGCCGTCGTCGCGCCGGCCGAACAGCACCCAGACGACGCCCTCGGTGGTGATGACCGCGGTGGGGCGGTAGACGTCGGCGAGATCGCCGGACACCACGGTGGATCCACCGGAGCGGACCTGCTCGCCGAGGGCGACGTGGACCTGCTCGCCCCGGTCGGGCACCCACTCGGTCCACGCGACGACCTGCGTGCCGTCGGGGCCGACCGCGACCGTGGGGCGAGCCGCGTCGTGCGCACCGGGCAGGGCGTCGACCCCGGCGCGGGCGTGGCCGTCGTGCCGGGGCGCCTGGTCCAGCACGGCGTGGGCGGTCGCGATCATCTCGGCGACCCGCCCCTTGCCCTCGTCGACCCACATGAAGCGCAGCGGGTCGGGGTCGAGCACCTCCTCCACGGCCCGCACGTCGAGGCGGGCGTTGATCGCCTCGGACATGCGGCGGTTGAAGGCCAGCACGAGGTCGAGGTCGGCACGCTGCTGCGCGGTGTAGTCGCCCCGGTGGTGGTCGGGACCACCGCAGACGTGGGCGTGGGAGTGGGCGTGCGAGTGGCCATGGTCGTGACCGTGCATGCCCGACAACCTAGCCAGCCGGCGGCGGCCTGACGACCAGCCGACGCAGCGTCACGAGTCCACCCGGTCGGCCCCCAGGCGCCAGGACGGCGAGGTCCGTCGGAGGTACGCCCACGACGCGCGGGCGAGCGCGGGGTGCCGGTCCGCGTGGTGCAGCGCCCGCTTGCGCAGCCAGAACGCTCCCGCGCGGACCTCGCTCGCCAGCACCTCGGCGGCGTCGGGCAGGCGACCCTCCGCCTCGACGAACGCCGCGCGGTAGCGCTTGAACAGCCGGCCGTGGTCGAGCGCGAGCGACTCGAGCGCGGCCCGGGTCGCCGCGAGGAGCTCGGCGTCGTCGTGCTCGTCCAGGTCGCGCCCGGTGGGGGCAGGTCCGGAGGGGACGAGGTCGGCGAGGTCACCGTGGACGGTGGTCCCGCGGTGCTCGAGCTCGGCGACGAGCCGCTCACCGTGCTGCCGTGCCCACCCGAGGTGCCGCGCGGGCAGCTCCAGCGGCCGGTCGGTCGAGCCGGCGAGCCGGGAGCGGATGCCCGCCTCGATGACGAAGCGGTGCTGAGCGGTGTTGAGCCGCCCCGCCACCGCGGCGTTGAGCCGGCGCACCACCTCGAGCTCTGCGGCGCCGAGCGACACGTTGCGCAGAGCCCGCTGCTCGCCGGGCCACCCGTCCGACCACCCGGCGGGCAGGCACGCCGCCTCGGCGAAGCGGTCCAGCAGCAGGGTCGAGGGCGCCCCGCGGGGTGGCACGGTGACGACCCGGACGCGCTCGGGCGGCACGACGGCTGCCCAGGTGTCGATCACCCGCAGGAGGTCGTGGCGCCAGTGGAAGGAGACGCCCTCGCTGGGCGCGGCACCGTCCTCGCCGCGCACCGACGCCACGAAGTCCGCCCACGTGCAGCTGCCGCCGTTGACGATCGTCTGCTGCCAGGAGGAGACGAGGGTGCGCGCCATGTCACGGGCGCCGACGACGACGAAGACCCGGTGACCGTCGAGCGCGCGGACGAGGCGCCGCGCCTGGCGCGGCCGGGCGAGCGAGAGCTCCTCCTCCGACACCACGACCGCCGGCCCGTCGTGGGCGTCGACGAGGGCGACCAGCCGCCCGAGCGCACCGGCGGCCTCGCCCCGCCGCTCGCCGCCGACGCGCTGGCCCAGCAGGTCGTACGCCGCGAGTCGCTGGGCGCGATGCCCTCCCGGGAACAGGACTCCCCGGGCCGCGAGGTCGTCAGCCCTCGCCCCGAGTGCGGCCTGGATGGTGGTGGTGCCGGTCTTGTAGAGGCCGACGTGGAGGAAGACGTCCGACATGCCGCGACGCTAGGTTTCCGGGCCCGCCCGGGGGATGGGTCTGGAGACCCGCAGGACCGGGACGTGGGTGACCTATCCCATACCCCACGGCGGTGACCAGCGCCACGTCCCGCCCTATTGTGCGGCGTATGACGGACGTCGAAGGTGGCCTGGACGAACCCGTGGAGCTGCAGCCCGCCGAGGGCCAGCTCGAGCTCGTCGGCGCCGACGACACCTACGACGCGGCGGCCTGGGAGGCCGCCGCCGCGGCGGTGCTGCGCAAGGCGCGCAGGCTCCCCGACGACGCCCCCGACTCCGACGTGTGGGGCGTGCTGACCCGCACCACGCTCGACGGCATCGAGGTCGCCCCGATCGGCCAGCCCGCGGACCTCGAGGGCCTCACGACCTCGGGTCGCCCGACGCGGGCCGGTGCGTGGGACGTACGCACGCAGGTCGAGGTCGTCGACGACAGGGCCGCCAACGAGGCGGTCCTCCAGGACCTCGAGAACGGCGCGACGTCGCTGCTGCTGCACGTCGACCCCGAGCGCGACCACGACTGGGCCACCGTGCTCGACGGGGTGCTGCTCGACCTCGCGCCGGTCGTGCTCGACCGCGCCTCGACCGACCAGGTCGAGGCGTTCGCCGACTTCCTCGAGGGCGTCGAGGGTGCGCTGCACCCCGGCACGAACCTGTCCCTGGACCTGCAGACCCTGGAGATGCTGTCCCAGCCCGTGCGCGACGACGGCGCCACGGCCCGCGACCTCGTCGCACCTGTCGCACGCCGTGCCTTCCAGCTCGGCGTCCGCGGCCTGCTGGTCGACGCGACGGCTCTGCACGACGAGGGCGCGAGCGACGCCCAGGAGCTCGGCTGGGCGATCGCGACGGGCGTCGCCTACCTCCGGCTCCTCGCCGACGAGGGCTTCGACGTCGAGTCGGCCGCCCGCCTCATCGAGTTCCGGGTGGCCGCCACCGACGAGCAGTTCCCGACCATCGCCAAGACGCGCGCCGCCCGTCGCCTGTGGGCGCGGGTCCTCGAGGCGTCCGGGGGGACCGGTGAGATGGCCCTCCACGCGGTCACCAGCCGGCCGATGACCAGCAGGCGCGACCCCTGGGTCAACATGCTGCGCGGCACCGTCGCGGCCTTCGCCGCGGGCGTCGGCGGAGCGGACGCGGTCACCGTCGTGCCGTTCGACGAGCCGCTCGGCCTGCCGGACGCCTTCGGTCGTCGGATCGCCCGCAACACCTCCTCGCTGCTCATCGAGGAGTCGCACGTCGGCGCCGTCACCGACCCCGCCGGCGGTGCGTACGCCGTCGAGAGGCTCACCGACGACCTCGCCGTCGCCGGCTGGGCCGAGCTCGGCCGGATCGAGGCGGCCGGGGGTGCGCTCGCCGACGAGGCCCGCGCCGGGGTGAAGGAGCGGGTGGCGGACGTGCGCGCGGCGCGGGACGCACAGGTCGCCGACCGGTCGCGCCCGCTGACCGGCGTCTCGGAGTTCCCCGACCTCGCGGAGGTGCTCCCCGAGCGCGAGCAGCGTCCCCACCGCCACGTCCGTCGCTACGGCTGGGCGTTCGAGGACATGCGGGCCGAGCCCGCCGAGCGGGCCGTCTTCCTCGCGACGATGGGCCCGGTCGCCGCCCACACGGCGCGGGCCACGTTCGCCACCAACCTCCTCGCCGCGGGCGGGGTGGCGGTGGAGTCGGCCGGTGCCACCGCCGACGTCGCCGCCGTCCTCGCGGCGTACGCCGGCCAGCCCGTCGTCTGCCTCGCCGGCACCGATGCGGCCTACGCCGAGTGGGGTGCGGACCTCGTCGCTGCGCTCCGCGCGGCAGGGGCGACCCACGTCGTGCTCGCCGGGAAGCCGGGGGAGCGGACCGTCACCGACGTCGACGACTCGTGCGCCATGGGGGTCGACGCGCTCGGCTTCCTCGGCCGGATCCGAGAGGAGCTCGCCCGATGAGCACTACGAGACGGTCGCAGGGCGACCTCCGCAGCACAGGCATCCCGAAGAGCTTCGCCGAGGTGGGACTGGGTCCCGCCACGCCTCGTTCCCCGGCTGCTCGAGCAGCGGCAACCGAGCCGTGGGCCAGCCCCGAGGGGATCGACGTGCTCCCCGTCTACGGCCCCGAGCACCTCGAGGGCCTCGACGGCCTCGACACGTGGCCGGGCATCGCGCCCTTCCTGCGCGGCCCCTACCCGACGATGTACACCACGCAGCCCTGGACGGTCCGGCAGTACGCCGGCTTCTCCACCGCCGAGGAGTCCAACGCCTTCTACCGCCGCAACCTCGCCGCGGGACAGAAGGGCCTGTCGGTCGCGTTCGACCTCGCGACGCACCGCGGCTACGACTCCGACCACCCGCGGGTGCGCGGCGACGTCGGGATGGCCGGCGTGGCGATCGACTCGATCTACGACACCAGGACCCTCTTCGACGGCATCCCGCTCGACGAGATGTCGGTGTCGATGACGATGAACGGCGCGGTGCTGCCCGTCCTCGCCCTCTACATCGCGGCGGCCGAGGAGCAGGGGGTGCGGCCGGAGCAGCTCGCGGGGACCATCCAGAACGACATCCTCAAGGAGTTCATGGTCCGCAACACCTACATCTACCCGCCGGCGCCGAGCATGCGGATCATCAGCGACATCTTCGCCTTCACCTCGCAGAACATGCCGCGCTTCAACTCGATCTCGATCTCCGGCTACCACATCCAGGAGGCCGGGGCGACGGCCGACCTGGAGCTGGCGTACACCCTCGCCGACGGCGTGGAGTACATCCGCGCCGGGCTCGACACGGGCATGACGATCGACCAGTTCGCCCCGCGCCTGTCGTTCTTCTGGGCCATCGGGATGAACTTCTTCATGGAGGTCGCCAAGATGCGCGCGGCCCGCGCGCTGTGGGCGCGGCTGGTCGACGACTTCGGTCCGCAGAACCCGAAGTCGCGCTCCCTGCGCACCCACTCGCAGACCTCCGGCTGGTCGCTGACCGCGCAGGACGTCTTCAACAACGTCGGCCGCACGTGCATCGAGGCGATGGCCGCGACCCAGGGCCACACCCAGTCGCTGCACACCAACGCGCTCGACGAGGCGATCGCCCTGCCGACCGACTTCTCCGCGCGGATCGCCCGCAACACCCAGCTGCTCCTGCAGCAGGAGAGCGGCACGACGCAGGTCATCGACCCGTGGGCCGGCTCCTACTACGTCGAGAAGCTGACGCACGACCTCGCCGAGCGCGCCTGGGCCCACATCCAGGAGGCCGAGCGGGCCGGCGGCATGGCCGCGGCGATCGAGCAGGGCATCCCGAAGATGCGCATCGAGGAGGCGGCCGCGCGCACGCAGGCGCGCATCGACGCGGGCCTGCAGAAGGTCATCGGCGTCAACACCTACCGCCTGGCCGCGGAGGACAGGCTCGACGTCCTCAAGGTCGACAACGACGACGTCTACCGCCAGCAGGTGGCCAAGCTCGAGCGGCTGCGCGCCGAGCGGGACGACGACGACGTACGCCGCGCGCTGGAGGCGCTGACCGCCAGCGCCGACCGCGGACCGGTCGGCGGAGGCTCCCTCGAGGGCAACCTGCTGGCCCTGGCCGTGGACGCCGCCCGGGCCAAGGCGACCGTCGGCGAGATCTCGGACGCGCTCGAGAAGGTCTACGGCCGCCACCAGGCCGTGATCCGTACGATCAGCGGCGTGTACCGCGACGAGGCAGCCAAGGCCGGCACCGGCGCCGAGGGTGGCGCCGTCGCCGCCGTGCTGGAGGCCACCGCGGAGTTCGAGGCCGAGGAGGGCCGCCGCCCGCGCATCCTCGTCGCCAAGATGGGCCAGGACGGCCACGACCGCGGCCAGAAGGTCGTCGTCACCGCCTTCGCCGACCTCGGCTTCGACGTCGACGTGGGCCCGCTGTTCTCCACGCCCGAGGAGGTCGCCCAGCAGGCGGTCGACGCCGACGTGCACATCGTCGGCGTCTCCTCGCTCGCCGCCGGCCACCTGACCCTGCTGCCCGCCCTCAAGCAGGCCCTCGCCGACCAGGGGCGGCCCGACATCATGGTCGTCATCGGTGGCGTGATCCCGCCCGACGACGTCCCGATCCTCCAGGAGATGGGCGCCGCGGCGGTGTTCCTGCCGGGCACCGTCATCGCGGAGTCCGCGCTCGACCTGCTGGCGCGGCTGCGCGACTGATGGCCCGGCCCGCCCGGCAGGTCGACGTCACGGCGCTGGTCGACGGCATCCGCTCCGGCCGGCGCGCCGACGTCTCGCGCGCCATCACGCTGGTCGAGTCGTCGCGCGCCGAGCACCGTGCCGCCGCCCGGGACCTGCTGACGCAGCTGGCGACCTTCGACCTCCCGCCCGCGACCCGGGTCGGGATCTCCGGCGTGCCGGGCGTGGGCAAGTCCACCTTCATCGAGAGCCTCGGGACGCGGCTCACCGCGGCCGGCCACCGGGTCGGCGTGCTGGCGGTCGACCCGTCCTCGGTCCGCACCGGGGGCTCGGTGCTCGGCGACAAGACCCGGATGGCGGCGCTGTCGGTCGATCCGAGGGCGTTCATCCGGCCCTCGCCCTCGGCCGGCACCCTCGGCGGCGTCGCGCGCGCCACGACGCAGGCGATGCTGGTGCTGGAGGCCGCCGGCCACGACGTCGTGCTGGTCGAGACCGTCGGCGTCGGGCAGTCCGAGGTGACGGTGGCCGGGATGGTCGACACCTTCCTCTTCCTCACCATCGCCCGCACCGGCGACCAGCTCCAGGGCATCAAGAAGGGCATCCTCGAGATCGCCGACGTGGTGGCGGTCAACAAGGCGGACGCGCAGGGCGGCGACCACGAGGGCGAGGCCCGGGTGGCCGCCCGCGAGCTGGCAGGCGCCCTGCGGCTGGTGCGCGGCCATGCCGAGTGGGCACCGCCGGTGGTCACCTGCTCGGGGCTCACCGGCGCCGGCGTCGACGACGTCTGGGACCGGGTGGGCGCGCACCGCGACCACCTCGGCGCGGACGGCCTGGCCCACAAGCGGGCGGGCCAGCAGCTGGAGTTCACCTGGGCGCTGGTGCGCGACGAGCTCGACCAGCGGCTGCGGTCCTCGCCCGGCGTCGCCTCGGTGCGCGACGACGTGCGCCGCGCGGTCCTGTCGGGCGACCTCCCCGCGCCGCTGGCCGCTGACCGGATCCTCGCCGCGTACGACGGCGACTCGACCTAGACTGGGTCGGTCATGCCGATCCCCGCCACCTCCGTCATCGCCGAGACCGTCGACAAGTACGCCGACGAGCTCGTCGCACTGCGCCGCGACCTGCACGCCCACCCCGAGCTCAGCTGGGCGGAGGAGCGCACCTCCGGTGCGGTGGTGTCCGCGCTCGAGGGTGCCGGCTGGGCGATCACCCGGCCCGAGGGCGGGGGAGTCCTCGCCGAGATCGGTCACGACGGTCCGCTCGTCGCCCTGCGCGCCGACCTCGACGCGCTGCCCGTCGACGACCTGATCTCCGACCCGTGGAAGAGCCAGAACCCCGGTGTCGCGCACGCGTGTGGCCACGACGTCCACACCGCCGGGCTCGTCGGCGCCGGGCTGGCCCTCGCGGAGGTCGCGACGCGCGGCCTGCTGACGGGGCGCGTACGCCTGCTCTTCCAGCCCGCCGAGGAGGTCATGCCCGGCGGCGCGCTGCACCTGCTGTCCTCCGGGGCGCTGGAGGGCGTGTCCCACGTCTTCGGCCTGCACTGCGACCCCAGCCTCGACGTCGGCCGGGTCGGCCTGCGCGAGGGCCCCCTCACCGGGGCGGCCGACGCGCTGACCGTGCGGCTCATCGGCAAGGGCGGGCACACCTCGCGCCCGCACCTGACCGAGGACCTCACCTTCGCCCTCGGGAAGGTCGTCACCGAGCTGCCGGCGATCCTCAGCCGCCGCCTCGACCCCCGCGCGGGCGTCAGCGTGGTCTGGGGCATGGTGCGCGCCGGGTCGGCCCACAACGTCATCCCGCACGGCGGTGTCGTCGCCGGGACCGTGCGGATGCTCGACGCGGTCGCCTGGGCGGACGCGGAGCACCTCATCCGCCAGCTGATCACGTCCATCGTCGCGCCCTACAGCGTGACCGCCGAGGTGACCTACCAGCGCGGCGTGCCGCCCGTGGTCAACCACCCGGTCTCGACGGCCCTGCTCGGCGTCGGCGTCGAGAACGTCCTCGGCCCGCACGGCCACGTCTCGACCGCGCAGAGCCTCGGCGGCGAGGACTTCGGCTGGTACCTCGACTCCGTCCCCGGCGCGATGGCCCGGCTCGGCACCCGCACGCCCGGCGGTCCGACGTACGACCTCCACCAGGGCAACCTGCGCGTCGACGAGGCCGCGACCGGGATCGCCGCGCGGGTGCTCGCCGAGGCGGCGGTGACCGCGCTCGACGCGTCCTGAGCCGCCTCAGGCGTCCGCCGCGACCTCCAGCGGCACCCCGAGGGTGAAGGTGCTGCCCGTGCCGGGCTCCGACCAGACCTCGAGGCGACCGCCCATCAGGTCCGCGAGGTCGCGTGAGATGGCCAGTCCGAGCCCGGCGCCGACCCGCCCGCCCGAGCAGGGTCCGGCCTGCGCGAACGGCTCGAACAGCGAGCCCTGCTGCTCGGGGCCGATGCCGACGCCGGTGTCGATGACGGTGAACTCCGCCCAGGTCCCGGAGCCGATCTCCGCGTCACCACCACCCAGGCCTCGCGCACTGACCACGAGGCTGATCCCGCCGCGCTCGGTGTACTCGACGGCGTTGCGGACCAGGTTGGTCACGACCTGCGAGACGCGCATCCCGTCGCCGAGCGTCGTGCGCGGGACCGAGGCGTCGACGCTGACGGTGAACGAGATCCCGCGGCACCGGGCGAGGGGAGCGGCCCACTCGGCGATGTCGTCGACCAGCGCGCGCACCTCGAACGGCCGGGGCCGCAGCGTGGTGCGCCTCGCCTCCAGGCAGGAGAACTCGAGCATGTCGTGCACCAGCTCGGCGAGCCGGGTGCCGGACCGGTGCAGCATGTCGACGTAGTGGCGCGAGTCGTCCTGGAGGTCGGACTCCCGGAGCAGCTCGGTGGCCCCCACCAGCGCCGCGAGGGGCGTACGCAGCTCGTGGCTGACCGTGGCGAGGAAACGGGTCTTCGCCGCGTTGGCGTCCTCGAGCTCCTCGAGCACCTGCCGGGCGTGTGTGACGTCCTCGGCCACCCCGTGCACGCCGACGATCACCTCGTCGACCACCACCGGGATCATCGTGGTGCGGAAGTGGACGATCGTGTCGTCGGTGCGCACGACCCGCGCCTCGACGACCTGCGGCAGACCTGCCATGGCCCGCTCGAACCCGTCCTCGACCAGCGGCAGGTCCGCCGGGTGGACCACCTGCGCGAAGTGCGCGTGCCGGAGCTCGTCGAGGGTGAGGCCGGTCATCTCCAGCGCCCGGGGGTTCGCGTCGGTGTAGAAGCCCCTCGGGTCGAGCGAGTAGGCCGCGTGCGGGTGGTAGGTGAACAGCGACGCGTAGCGCTGGCGGCTCTCCGCCAGCGTCTCGTCGCACACCCATTCCTGCGGTGACGTCTCCACGGAGCTCCCCCGATCCTGCGATGGCTGTGACCGTGCAACGACAAGGTGTGTACATCGTTACGGACAACGTACGTCGCGGTAACACCCGGGGGTGAGGGTCGCCGCGACCGCAGCTACTGCTTCCTGTAGGGCACTCCGTCCGCCGCCGGCGGGCGGGAGCGGCCGACGAGGCCGGCCACCGCGAGGATCGTCACCAGGTAGGGCAGCATCAGCATGAACTGGCTGGGCACGGGGGAGCCGATGGACGACAGCACGCCCTGGAGGTTGGTCGCGAAGCCGAACAGCAGCGCGGCCAGGGTGGCGCGGATCGGGTCCCACTTGCCGAAGATGACCGCGGCGAGGGCGATGTAGCCGGCACCGCCGGTCATCTCGCGGTTGAAGGCCGCCACGGACACCAGGCTGTAGTAGGCGCCGCCCATGCCGGCGATCGCGCCCGCGAGCAGGATGGTGCGGTAGCGGGTGCGGTTGACCTTGATGCCGACGGTGTCGGCAGCCTTGGGGTGCTCGCCGACGGCGCGGACCCGCAGGCCCCAGCGGGTGCGGTAGAGCGCCCAGGCCACGAGGGCGACCACGGCGTAGAGCACGTAGACGAGCGGGGTCTGGCGGAACAGCAGGGGCCCGATGAGTGGGATGTCGCCCAGGATCGGGATCGGGAGCCGCGAGAAGCCCTCGGGGGAGTTGAGGGACTCGGCGTTGGGGGCGAGCACCTGGCGGAACATGAAGTTGGTCAGGCCCAGCACCAGCACGTTGAGCACCACGCCGACGATGACCTGGTCGACGAAGTAGGTGATGGCGAACAGGCCGAGCACCAGGGCGACCAGCGCGCCCGCGACGGCAGCCGCGACGAGCCCCGCCCAGGGGGAGCCGGTCGTGGACGCGGCGATCGCGGCGGCGAACGCGCCGAGCAGGAGCTGTCCCTCGATCGCGATGTTGACCACGCCGGCGCGCTCGCCGAGCACGCCGCCGAGCGCGCCGAAGACGAGCGGCACCGCGAGGGCGACCGCGCCGCCGAGCAGGCTGACGATGAGGATCCGGCTGTCGGCGGCCGCCCAGCTCAGGAAGCCGATCATCCACGCGACGGCGAAGGCGATCGGGATCCACATCGGCTGACGCAGGTGGCCGAGCATCCGGCGTACGGCCTCCGCGGTGAGGGCGAGGCAGATCACCACCATCACCCAGGCGGTCGGGCCCGAGGGCACGACGACGTCGGGAAGGGTCACGAAGTCGGTCTCGGCGGCCAGGCGGAACGTCGTGTCACCGGAGTGGGACGAGCGCAGGAGAACGATCGCGAGGCCCAGGACCAGCACGCCCAGGACCACCGGCAGCTTGCGCGCGCCGGAGCCCGCGGTCGGCGTCACGACCGTGTCGGGCGCCAGCCCGCCGCTGTCGGGCGTGGGGTTGTCGGTGGCGGTGCTCACTTGGCCTCCTGGGCGGGGAGCCGGAAGATCGCGCGCACCAGGGGAGGGGCGGCGAGGAACAGGACGATCAGCGACTGCACCACGAGCACGAGGTCGACCGAGATGTTCTCGGAGGCCTGCATCGTGAAGCCGCCGGCCTTGAAGGCGCCGAAGAGGAGCCCGGCGGCCAGGATGCCGAGCGGTCGCGAGCGACCGAGCAGCGCGACGGTGATGGCGTCGAAGCCGATCGAGGCGTCGAGGTCGAGCGAGACGCCGCTGGACACGGTGCCGAGCACCTGGTTGACGCCGGCCAGCCCGAGCAGCGAGCCGGCGATCATCATCACGACGGTGTACGTCCTGCCGACGTTGATGCCCGACGCGCGGGCGGCGTGCGGGTTCTCGCCGACCGCGCGGACGCGGTAGCCGAGCGTCGAGCGGTTGAGCAGCCACCACACGACGGCCACGGCGACGAGCGCGAGGACGAAGCCGAGGTGGAGGTTGAACTTCTCGCCGAGCACCTTCGGCAGCACCGCCGAGCTGTCCATCGGCGGGGACTTCGGGTTGACCGAGCCGGGCGTCTTGAGCAGCCACTCCTTGGTGAGCGCCCAGAACAGCAGGTAGTAGCCGACGTAGTTGAGCATGATCGTCACGATCACCTCGTGGGCGCCGGTGCGGGCCTTGAGGAGACCGGCGATGCCGCCCCACAGGGCTCCGAACACCATGCCGACGAGGATCGCGAGGGGCAGGTGGACGGCCATGGGCAGGTCGAGCTGGAAGCCGACCCAGCCGGCGGCCCCACCCGCGACGAGCATCTGCCCGCGACCGCCGATGTTGAACAGCGCCGCCCGGAAGGCGATGCCGACGCCGAGACCGCCGAGGATGAGCGGCCCGGCGAACTTCAGCGTCTCGGTGAGGGGACGCCACTGCTGGGCCGGGTCGTCGAGGTTGTAGTTGAAGATCGCGCCCCGGAACATCGCGGTGTAGGCGCCGGAGATCGACTCCCACAGCGCGGAGAAGAAGTCGGAGGGACGCGCGGTGACGTAGCCGAACGTCTCGCGCACCGTCTCGTCGGTCGCGGCGATCATCACCGAGCCGACCAGCACGGCCAGGAAGACGGCGAGCACCCCGGCGAGCGCGTCACCGGCGGCGATCTCGCGCAGCAGCGACCGCGAGCGCTCGCCCTCCTCGACGCTGGCGTCCTCGGCCGCGTCGACCTCGGGCGGGCCCACGTCGGGCGCCGTCGTGCGTCCCGCCTCCGGGTGCTCCGGGGTGGGCTTGTCCTCGTCGCTCACGCGACCACGTCCTTCAGGTCCTTCGGGCGTTCGCCGGTCATCATGAGTCCCAGGGTCTGGCGCGGGGTGTCGGCAGGCACGATGCCGACGATCTGGCCGCGGTAGAGCACCATGATCCGGTCGGCGAGGGCGACCACCTCGTCGAGCTCGGTGGAGACCACCAGCACCGGGATGCCGCTGTCGCGGGTCGCGACGACCTGCTTGTGGATGAACTCGATCGAGCCGACGTCGACGCCGCGGGTGGGCTGCGCCGCCACGAGCAGGCGGAGGTCGCGCGAGAGCTCGCGGGCGACGACCACCTTCTGCTGGTTGCCGCCCGACAGGTTGGCGGCCAGCGAGTCGATGTCGCGGGCGCGCACGTCGTACTCCTTCAGCTTCTGCTCCGCGAAGGCGCGCAGGGCACCGATGCGGAGCGAGCCGTTCTTCACGAACGGGGACTTGAAGCTGCGGTTGAGCATGAGGTTCTCGGCGATGGTGAAGTTGGGGACGAGCCCGTCGACCTGACGGTCCTCGGGGATGAAGCCCACGCCGGCGTCGAGGATCTTGCGGGTCGAGCGGCCCACCAGCTCGGTGCCGTCGAGACGGATCGAGCCGCTGACGTCGTCCTGGAGGCCGAGGATGGCCTCGGTGAGCTCGGTCTGCCCGTTGCCCTGCACGCCGGCGACTGCCAGGACCTCGCCGCCGCGGATGGTGAAGCTGATGCCGTCGACCTGGGCGTGGCCGGCCGGGTCGACCACGCGGAGGTCCCGGACGACGAACGCGTCATCGCCGACCCGCGGTGCGTCCTTCTGCACGACGAGCTCGACGGGCCGTCCGACCATCATGGAGGCGAGCTCGGCGTTGCTGGCCTTGGGGTCGGCCTCGCCGACGACCTTGCCGTGGCGGATGACGGTGATCCGGTCGGCGACCTCACGGACCTCGCGGAGCTTGTGGGTGATGAAGACGATGGCCTTCCCGGACTCCCGGAGCTGGCGCATGATGTCCATGAGCTCGTCGGTCTCCTGCGGCGTGAGGACCGCGGTGGGCTCGTCGAAGACGAGCAGCTCGGCGTCGCGGGACAGGGCCTTGATGATCTCCACGCGCTGCTGGACGCCGACGGGCAGGTCCTCGACGACCGCGTCGGGCTTCACGTCGAAGCCGAAGCGCTCGGAGATCTCGGTGACCCGACGGCGGGCGGCATCGATGTCGAGGGTGCCGGCGAAGCCGGTCGACTCGTTGCCGAGCATGACGTTCTCGGCGACGGTGAAGACCGGGACGAGCATGAAGTGCTGGTGGACCATCCCGATGCCGGCGGCCATCGCGTCGCCGGGGCCGGTGAAGTGCTGGACCTCGCCGTCGAGCTCGATCTCCCCCTCGTCGGCGCGGTAGAGGCCGTAGAGGACGTTCATCAGGGTCGACTTGCCGGCGCCGTTCTCGCCGAGGAGGCAGTGGATCTCGCCGGGCTCGACGGTCAGCGAGATCGAGTCGTTGGCCACCACGCTGCCGAAGCGCTTGGTGATGCCTCGCAGGACGAGTCTCATGGCATCGCATCCTAGGGGTGGGTTCGGTCAGGTGGTCTGGGCCGGGGGCCGGTTGCGACCGGCGCGCGGGAGCCCGGGAAGCCAGAGGGAGGCCGACGGAACCGTCGGCCTCCCCCGTGGATCGAGCTGGGTGGAGCTGGGTGGAGCTGGGTGCTGCCCGGTGGAGCCCGGCGAGGCTCAGTTCAGGTAGGAGTTCACCGTGATCGAGCCGTCGATGATGCCGGCCTTGACCGTCTCGAGCTCGTCGGCGAGCTCGGGGCTGACCTTGTCCTCGAAGTTGTGGAACGGCGCGATGCCGACCCCGTCGTTCTCGAGGGTGCCGATGTAGGGGGCGAAGTCGAAGTCGTCGCCGTCGGCCGACATCACGGCCTCGTAGGTCGAGACCTTCATGCCCTTGAGGATCGAGGTCATGACGTAGTCCTGGGTGGACGGGTCGGTCTCGTAGAGGTCGGCGTCGACGCCCACCATCGCGACGTCCTTGCCGGAGTCCTTGATGGCCGACACGGCACCCTGGTAGATCGGGCCGCCGACGGGGAGGACCACGTCGACGTCCTGGTCGAGGATCTGCTTGGCGGTGTTGGTCGCGGCCTCGTTGGCCTCGAAGCCACCGGTGAAGGAGCCGTCCTTGCCGTCCCAGCCGACGACCTCGACGTCCTTGCCGTTCTCCTCGGCGTAGTACTCGGCGCCCTGCTTGAAGCCGTCCATGAAGATCGTCACGGTCGGGAAGGGCAGACCGCCGTAGGTGCCGACCTTGCCGGTCTTGGTGTAGTCGGCGGCGGCGTAGCCGGCGAGGAACGCGGCCTGGGCGGTGTCGTAGAGGAGGGGCTTGATGTTGGGCTGGTCGGCCTTGCCGTCGAAGGTCTCGCCGTCGTCGCCGCCGTCGGCGGAGTCGTCGATGAGGACGTACTCGATGTCGGGGTTGGCGGCAGCGGACTCCTTGGTCGCCGCGGCGAGGGCGAAGCCGACGGTCACGATGACCGTGCAGCCCTGGCCGACGAGGCTCTCCAGGTTGGGGGCGTACTCGTTCTCGCTGTTGGACTCCACAGCGATGAGCTCGACGCCGAGCTCGTCGGCGGCCTGCTCGGCGCCCTCGAAGCCCAGCTGGTTGAACGACTTGTCGTCGAAACCACCGGCGTCGGAGACGATGCACGGCACGACGTCGCTCGTGGCCTCGCTGCTGCCGTTGTCGCTCCCGCTGTTGGTGTCTTCCTCGGGCGCGTCACCACACGCAGCCAGGGTCGCGGCCGTGAGCATGGCCACGAGGCCGCTCGCGACGACCTTCCTCGTCTTCAACACAAATGCCTCCAAGTTCGTGTCCCCTGGGTGGGGGCGCTTTCCGGGAGCATGATGCCTGCAGCGGGGCACCCCGTCACGGGGTTGGGGCCGTTCGAAACACGTTTGAGACCTAAAAGTCGCAGGACGACTTTCGGCGGAACCTGCCGATGACCGGCGCTTCGCCGTATGCGCCATAGTGTCGGCGTGGACGACAGTGCGCACGACCGGCTCGACGACGGCTTCGACCAGGCCGACTGGGACGCGCTCCGCGCGCAGGCGGTCGAGGTGATGGGCCGGGCCTACGCCCCCTACTCGACCTACCCGGTGGGCGCCGCGGCCCGCGTCGACGACGGGCGGGTCGTCGTCGGCTGCAACGTGGAGAACGCGGCCTACGGCGTGGTCCTGTGCGCCGAGTGCGGCGTGGTGTCGCAGCTGCACGCCACCGGCGGCGGGCGCCTGACCCACTTCGTGTGCGTCAACGGCGCGGGCGACATCATCATGCCGTGCGGCCGGTGCCGCCAGCTGCTGTTCGAGCACGGCGGCCGCGACCTGCTGCTGTGGACCGTCTCGGGCATCAAGCCCATGTCCGAGGTGCTGCCCGACGCCTTCGGACCCGATGACCTGGAAGGGATCAAGTAGTGGCCGCACACGACGCCGTCGAGGTCATCCTCGCCAAGCGCGACCAGCACGAGCTCACCGACAGCCAGATCGACTGGGTGATCGACGCCTACACGCGCGGCGACGTCGCCGACGAGCAGATGTCGGCCCTCGCGATGGCGATCCTGCTCAACGGGATGAATCGCAGCGAGATCTCGCGCTGGACCGCGGCGATGATCGCGTCGGGGGAGCGGATGGACTTCTCCGCGTTGTCGCGCCCGACCGCCGACAAGCACTCGACCGGCGGCGTGGGCGACAAGATCACGCTACCGCTGGCGCCGCTCGTCGCCTCGTGCGGCGTCGCCGTGCCGCAGCTGTCCGGGCGGGGCCTCGGCCACACGGGCGGCACCCTCGACAAGCTGGAGTCGATCCCCGGCTGGCGCGCGGCGCTGAGCAACGAGGAGATGTTCGCGATCCTCGAGGACGTCGGCGCGGTCATCTGCGCCGCCGGCGACGGGCTCGCGCCGGCCGACAAGAAGCTGTACGCCCTGCGCGACGTCACCGGCACCGTCGAGGCCATCCCACTGATCGCCAGCTCCATCATGAGCAAGAAGATCGCCGAGGGCACCGGAGCGCTGGTGCTCGACGTCAAGGTCGGCAGCGGCGCCTTCATGAAGGACCTCGACACCGCGCGCGAGCTCGCCGAGACGATGGTCGCCCTGGGCACCGACGCGGGCGTCCACACGGTCGCGCTGCTCACCGACATGGCGACCCCGCTCGGCCTGACTGCAGGCAACGCCGTCGAGGTGCAGGAGTCCGTCGACGTCCTCGCCGGGGGCGGACCCGCCGACGTGGTCGAGCTGACCCTGGCGCTGGCGCGCGAGATGCTCGCAGGCGCCGGGCGCGACGACGTGGACCCGGCCGACAAGCTCGCCGACGGCTCCGCGATGGACGTCTGGAAGCGGATGATCCGCGCCCAGGGCGGTGACCCGGAGGCGGCACTGCCGCAGGCGAGGGAGTCGCACGTCGTGACGGCGCCCGAGAGCGGCACGCTGACCCGTCTCGACGCGATGGCGGTCGGGATGGCCGCGTGGCGGCTCGGCGCGGGCCGCGCGCGCAAGGAGGACCCGGTGCAGGCCGGGGCGGGTGTGGTGTGGCACGCGCGTCCGGGCGACGCGGTGACCGAGGGCGAGCCGCTCTTCACGCTGCTCACCGACGAGCCGGAGCGCTTCGAGCGGGCGCTGGCCTCCCTCGAGGGCGGTTTCGACATCGGCGGCGGGGGCTCGTCCACCGCCGGCGACATCGTGCTCGACCGGGTCGGCTGACCCGCTCCCGCCGAGCCCGGACGGTCGTCAGCGGCCGGCACGGACCGTCACCAAGTCTGGCGAGTACCCGCGAGTAGCCGACCCCAGGGCGTGCGGGCGCGCGTACGTTCACCCGATCTCAGGGATCGGGGGATCTCGTATGTCCTTCCGCACACACGACCGGCACGGCTCCGTCGGAGCCGTGACCCCGGCGCTCGTGGCACTCCTGCTCGTCGTCGGCATGGCGTCCGGTGGGGCCGCCTCGTGGTTCGTGCTGACCCGCGACGACCCCGCCGCCACCGATCGCGTCCAGTGCGAGCGCGTCCACGACGTCGACCTGGCGGTCGCCGCGGAGATGTACGCCACCGTGGTGGCGGTGCTCGACGACCTCATCGCCGACTGCACGCGCGTGGAGCCCGTGATGCGTCCGGGGATCGAGGTCGCCGGCAGCGCGTCCCTGGGCGGCGGGCTCCCCGACATCTGGATCCCCGAGGCTCGGTTCCTGACCAGCAGGGCCTACCTCGGTGACGCGGCACGGGTGCGGGTGGTCGCGCGCAGCCTGGCCCGGACGCCCGTCCTCCTCGTCGGTGGCGCCGAGGCCACCCGGTACGCCTCGTGGCGCCAGGCCGAGTCGTCCGGCACGGTCTCCGTCCCCGACCCCCAGACGTCCGCCGTGGGCGCGCTGGCGGTGCTCGCTCCCCAGGCCGAGGCCCGCCAGAGCGGCGCGGACCCGGTGGAGGCGCGCTCCGCCCTGGTTCCGTTCGCCCAGACGTACGGCGCGCGCCGCTCCCGCGGGGCCGACGAGTCCGTGCGCCCGGGCATGTTCCCCCGCCGCTCGACGCGCCTCGTCGTGACCACCGAGCAGGCCCTGGTCGAGGTCGCCGGTCGCACTGACCTGCGGGACCTGACGCCGGGCACCGGCGCGCCCGTCCTCGACTTCCCGCTCGCCGTCGACGCCGACGCGGAGCCCGAGGCCCGCGAGGTCGCCCGCGAGCTCGCGGCGGCGCTCGCCGCGCCCGAGGGCCGCGAGGAGGTCCGGGGCGCCGGCCTGCGCCCGACCGCGGCGGCCGCGCCCCCCGGCGGCTCGGCGGTCGCAGCGACCCTGCAGCCGCCCTCCGCCGCCTCCATCGTCGCGACGGTGCAGTCGTGGCGCAGCTGGGCGATCCCCTCGTCGATCCTCACCGTCGTCGACGTGTCCGGCTCGATGGACGCGGACGCCGGGGGGCGCACCCGGATGGAACTGCTGGCCGAGGCGGCCGGGATCGGGCTGTCGTTCCTGCCCGACCACGCCCGCGTCGGACTCTGGGTCTTCTCCATCGACAAGGGCGGTCCGGGCCGCGACTGGCGCGAGCTCGAGCCGCTGCGGCGCCTCGACGACCTGCGCTTCGGGCGTACCCAGCGCTACGCACTGCGCGAGCGGGCCGCGGAGCTCCCGGCGCTCACCAGCGGCGGGACCGGGCTCTACGACACGGCGCTCGCGGCGTACGAGGAGGGGGTCAGGAAGTACCGCCCGCACTACTCCAACGCCGTCGTGCTGATGACGGACGGCCGCAACGAGGACCCCGGCTCCATCGGCCTCGACGCGCTCCTGGCCCGGCTGCGGGAGCTGCGCGACCCGCAACGACCGGTGCGCCTGGTGGGCATCGCGATCAGCCAGGACGCCGACCTCGCGGCACTGCGCCGCATCTCGCACACCACGGGTGGCGAGGCCTACCTCGCCGAGCGCCCGCAGGACGTGCTGGACGTGTTCGCCCAGGCGGTGCTGTCGCGGTAGGGGCGCAGCAGGTCAGGCGAGGAGCAGCACGACGTGCTGGGCCACGCAGGCCGGCTTGTCGTGACCCTCGATCTCGATCGTGTGCTCGATGACGAGCTGCTTGCCGGCGGGCAGGTCACGCACCTCGCCGAACCGCACGTGGGAGCGCAGGCGGCTGTCGACCGGCACCGGGCTGGGGAAGCGGACCTTCTCCAGGCCGTAGTTGAGCCGCGCGCCCGTGGTCTCGAACGCGAACACCTGGGACGCGAAGTGGGGCAGCAGGCTGAGGGTGAGGAAGCCGTGGGCGATGGTGGTGCCGAACGGCCCCGCGGCGGCGGCCTCGGCGTCGACGTGGATCCACTGGTGGTCGAGGGTGGCGTCGGCGAAGGCATCGATGCGGGCCTGGTCGACGGTGAGCCACTCGCTGGTGCCGATGTCGGTGCCGGAGGCAGCCGAGACCTCGTCGAGCGTGGTGAAGGTGCGCATGCCACGAACATAGTGCGCACTGGTTGGATGTGCCGGTGAGCACTCCCACCCGCGACCAGGTGCACGCGGCCCCCAAGGTCCTCCTGCACGACCACCTCGACGGCGGGCTGCGGCCCGGGACCATCGTCGAGCTCGCCGCGCAGATCGGCCACGAGCTGCCGGCCCCCGACGCCGCGTCCCTCGGGCAGTGGTTCGCCGAGTCCGCCGACTCCGGCTCGCTCGTGCGCTACCTCGAGACCTTCGACCACACCGTGGCGGTCATGCAGAACGGCCCGGCGATCTCCCGGGTCGCGCGCGAGTGCGTGGAGGACCTCGCCGCCGACGGCGTCGTCTACGCCGAGGTCCGCTACGCCCCCGAGCAGCACGTCAGCGGCGGGATGACCCTCGACGAGGTCGTCGCCGCGGTGCAGGAGGGCTTCGAGGCCGGGATGTCCGCCAGCGGCGGCCGCATCGTCGTGCGCCAGCTGCTGACCGCGATGCGCCACCAGGCCCGGTCCATGGAGATCGCCGAGCTCGCGATCGCGTGGCGTGACCGCGGCGTGGCCGGCTTCGACATCGCCGGGGCGGAGGCGGGCTTCCCGCCCACCCGGCACCTCGACGCCTTCGAGTACCTCCAGCGCGAGAACGCCCACTTCACCATCCACGCCGGTGAGGCGTTCGGGCTGCCGTCCATCTGGGAGGCGCTGCAGTGGTGCGGCGCCGACCGGCTCGGCCACGGCGTGCGCATCATCGACGACATCACCGTGGGCGACGACGGGTCCGTCGAGCTGGGCCGGCTCGCGGCCTACGTGCGCGACAAGCGCATCCCCCTCGAGATGTGCCCGAGCTCCAACATCCAGACCGGCGCCGCGGAGTCCTTCGCTGAGCACCCGATCGGGCTGCTGACCGAGCTCCGGTTCCGCGTGACGGTCAACACCGACAACCGCCTGATGAGCGGCACCTCGATGACCCAGGAGATGTTCGGCCTGGTCGAGGCGTTCGACCACACGCTCGAGGACCTGCGCTGGTTCACGATCAACGCGATGAAGTCGGCCTTCCTGCCCTTCGACGAGCGCCTCGCGATCATCGAGGGCGTCATCAAGCCGGGCTACGCCGAGCTCATCGCCGCCCGGCCGTGAGCTCGGCGTAGGCCTGGTCGCCGGTGGCCTTCCGGCAGCCCTGCCGCAGCGCGTGCGCGACGACGCGCTGCTGGTCGCGCATCAGCGCCAGCCCACGACGTACGAGCACCAGCGGCGGCTTGCGGTGCTCGCGGAGGTCGCGGGTCAGGCGCCGCCAGAAGGTGACGAGCGGGTGCTGGGTGATGCAGTACGCCGCGGCGAGGATCCCCGCCTCGCGGCACGCCGCCACCACCTCGGGCGCGAAGATGCCCTCGGCGACGAAGAGGTCGCTGCCGGCGAGGTCGACCGTGCGGGAGCCGCACCGGCCGTTCTGGGCGATCTCGTAGATCGGCACCTCGCTGCGCCCGGTCGCGCAGAGCTCGCGCAGCGCCGCGAGCGCGTCGGCCTCGTGCCACGAGTCGGGGTGGTCCCAGTCGACGAGGCCCGCGTTGGCGCCCGTCGTGATGCGGGGGAGCGTGGGGTCGTCGCCGTCCTTGTAGAAGTCGTCGAGACGGAGGACCGGGAGCCCGAGCCGCTCGGCGAGACGGGACTTCCCGGCCCCGCTGGGTCCGGCCAGGACGACCACCTGGGCAGTGCTCATTTCGTTACGAACTCATTTCCTCGTTCGGCCACGCACGCTGGGACTGGAGATTAGTGTCGCCCAGACCTTTGTTTTGACAGTTCCTGTGGGAGGACTGATATGAGTCTTGACGACTCGACCACGCCCGAGAGCACGACGTCCGGCGACGCCAACGGCCGCTCCGGCCGGACCTGGCTGCTCGTCGGCCTTGCCTTGGTGCTCGTCGCCGGCCTGGGCGGCTGGTTCGCGCTCAACGGCGGCGGAGCCGAGGCCGACGGCCCGGACTGCGTCAAGGACGAGGTCTCGCTGACCACGGCCCCCGTGATGGAGCCGCTGGTGCGCAAGGCCGTCAAGACGGTCACGGACGCCGAGCCGTGCATCGACATCGAGGTCACCGCGGGCACCGTGAAGGACGTCGTCGCGCTGCTCGGCGACCCCGAGGCCCAGCTCCCCGAGATCTGGATCCCCGACAGCCCGACCTGGAAGGGCCAGCTGACCAGCGCCGGCTGGAGCGGCACCCCCATCTCCGAGGTGCTCGCGCAGACCCCGGTCGGCCTCATCGGCGGCCCCGCCGCCAAGGCGCCGGCGTCGTGGGCGGGTGCCCTCGACGGCGGCAACCTCGCGATGGCCGACCCGAGCGCCGAGGGCGCCTCCGCCCTCGCGCTGCTCGCGCCGTACGCCGAGATGAAGAAGACCGGCGAGACCCCGGTCTCGATCGAGGAGAAGACCGTCCCGGTCGCCCAGACCTACGGCGAGCGCGCCGTGTCCGGTGGCTCGACCGAGACCGACCTGTCGAGCATCACCGCCTCGAGCACCGCCCTCGTGCCCGCGACCGAGCAGGCCTACCTGGCCGCGCGTCGCGGCAACGACCAGCTCAACCTCGTGGCGCCGCAGACCGGCGTGCCGATGCTGAAGTTCCCGCTGGTGTCGGTCAACCGGGCCAACTCCGACATCCTCGCCTCGCGGCGTGACGTCTCGGCCCGTGTCGGTCGCGCGCTGACCCGCTGGTTCGAGTCGAGCGCCGGCGTCGCTGCCGTCGCCGAGGCCGAGCTCCGCGGCCCGGACGGCGCCGCGCTGCCCAACGAGATCGGCCTGGGCAACGCCCAGGTGCTCAGCACGGTCGCGCAGAAGACCACCGACGACACCCTGCGCCAGTGGCGCGTGCTGTCGGTGCCGTCGAGCATCCTCGCGGTGGTCGACCTGTCCGGCTCGATGAAGATGATGCTCGGCGACGTCTCCCGCGTGCAGCTGGCGGTCAACGCTTCGCAGATCGCCCTCGACGCCTTCCCGGCCCAGGCGCGCATCGGCATCTGGGGCTTCTCGAAGAACCGCGGCGAGAACGGCGCCTCGTGGGCCGAGTACGCCGCGCTGGACCGCCTCGACGCCCCCGCCGAGAACGGCCAGACCCACGGCGACGTGGTGCGGGCCGAGGCCGACGCCCTCGTCGGTCGCGTCAAGGGCGGCACCGGCGTCATGGACACGACGCTGGCCGCGTACAAGCACGCCCAGGAGAAGTGGGACCCGGCGTGGTTCAACTCCGTCGTGATCTTCACCGACGGCGCGAGCGACGACACCAGCTCGCTGTCGCTCGACGCACTGGTCAACCAGCTCAAGTCGCTGCGCGACCCGGCCAAGCCCGTGAAGGTGATCATCATCGGCATCTCCGAGGACGCCGACACCGGTGAGCTCGAGCAGATCGCCGCGGCGACGGGGGGCCAGAACTACCTGGTGAACAACCCCAACGAGATCCTCGGCGTGCTGGCCTCGGCCCTGCTGAACCGCTGACCGACCTCAGACCCGCCACGTACGAAGGCCCCCGGAGACTCCTCCGGGGGCCTTTGTCGTGACCAGCTGCGGCACCTTGTCAGGCTCTCGCTGACGTTGTCGGCCGGTGCAACGCCTGACAACGTCAGCGATCCCCGGTCGGCCGGGGATCCCTCCACCCGCGGGTCAGGGCCGCGCTCAGACGCCGATCGGGTGCCAGACCGTCTTGGTCTCGAGGAACTGCGTCATCCGGTCGAGCCCGGGCTCGGCGAGCCAGTCGGTGTCCGGGGCGGGTCGGCGCACGCGCTTGAGGTTGTCGGCGGCCGCGACCTCGAGCTCGGTGGCGAGCTCGGCGTCCTCGACGCCGGTCAGGTCGATGCCGTTGACGTCCATGTGCGAGGCCAGCCACGGCGCGATCTCGGCCTGCGAGCCGGTCAGCACGTTGACGACGCCGCCCGGCAGGTCGCTGGTGGCCATAACCTCGCCGAGGGTGATCGCCGGCAGCGGGTGGTCCTCGCTGGCGATGACGACCACCGTGTTCCCGGTGACGACGAGCGGAGCGACGACGCTCACCAGCCCCAGGAGCGGACCGCGCGGGGCGACGACGGCGATGACGCCGCTGGGCTCGGGGGTGGAGAGGTTGAAGTAGGGGCCGGCGACGGGGTTGGCGTTGCCGACGACCTGGGTGATCTTGTCGGCCCACCCGGCGTACCAGACGAGGCGGTCGATCGCGGCGTCGACCGCGGCGCGCGCCTTGGCGGGGCTCACGCCCTCCGAGGCGCGGATCTCGGCCTCGAACTGCTCGCGGCGGCCCTCGAGGACCTCGGCGATGCGGTAGACGACCTGCGCGCGGTTGTACGCCGTACGCCCGGACCAGCCGCCGAAGGCTGCGCGGGCGGCCACGACGGCGTCGCGGGCGTCCTTGCGGGAGGCCTGGGCGGCGTTGGCGAGGAGCTTGCCCCTGGCGTCGTTGACGACGTAGGAGCGCCCCGACTCCGAGCGGGGGAACTGACCGCCGATGTAGAGCTTGTAGGTCTTGCGGACATCGATGCGCGACATCAGCGGTCCCCTCCCGTCGTGATGGGCTTGAGGTAGCCCTCGAGCCCGTGGCGCCCGCCCTCGCGGCCGTAGCCGGACTCCTTGTAGCCGCCGAACGGCGAGGTCGGGTCGAACTTGTTGAACGTGTTGGCCCACACCACGCCGGCCCGGAGGCGGTTGGCCATGGACAGGATGCGCGAGCCCTTGTCGGTCCACACGCCGGCGGACAGGCCGAACGGGGTGTTGTTGGCCTTCTCGACCGCCTCGGACGGCGTGCGGAAGGTCAGCACCGACAGGACGGGGCCGAAGATCTCCTCGCGGGCGATCCGGTGGGCCTGCGAGACGCCGGTGAAGACGGTCGGGGCGAACCAGTAGCCGTTGGCGGGCAGCTCGCACGGCGCGGACCACCGCTCGGCTCCCTCGGCCTCGCCGATCTCGGAGAGCTCGCGGATCTTGGCGAGCTGCTCGGCGGAGTTGATCGCGCCGACGTCGGTGTTCTTGTCGAGCGGGTCGCCCACGCGCAGCGTCGCCATGCGGCGCTTGAGGCGGGCCATCACCTCGTCGGCGACGGACTCCTGCACCAACAGGCGCGAGCCGGCGCAGCAGACGTGGCCCTGGTTGAAGAAGATGCCGTTGACGATGCCCTCGACGGCCTGGTCGAGCGGCGCGTCGTCGAAGACGATGTTGGCCGCCTTGCCCCCGAGCTCGAGGGTGACCTTCTTGTCGCTGCCGGCGACCGCACGCGCGATGGCCTTGCCGACCTCGGTCGAGCCGGTGAAGGCGACCTTGTCGACGTCGGGGTGCGACACGATCGCCCGGCCGGTGTCGCCGGCGCCGGTCACGATGTTGACGACACCCGGAGGGAGGTCGGCCTGCTGGCAGATCTCGGCGAAGAGCAGCGCCGTCAGCGGCGTCGTCTCGGCGGGCTTGAGCACGACCGTGTTGCCACAGGCCAGGGCGGGGGCGATCTTCCACGCGAGCATCAGCAGCGGGAAGTTCCAGGGGATGACCTGCCCGGCGACGCCCAGCGGGGTCTCGCCGTAGCCGGCGTACTTCAGCTTGTCGGCCCAGCCGGCGTAGTAGAAGAAGTGCGCGGCGACGATCGGCACGTCGACGTCGCGGGACTCCTTGATCGGCTTCCCGTTGTCGATCGACTCCAGCACGGCGAGCTCGCGGCCGCGCTCCTGGATGATCCGGGCGATGCGGTAGAGGTACTTCGCGCGCTCGGCCCCGGACATCCGCGACCAGACGCGGGTGTACGCCCGGCGGGCGGCCTTGACGGCCTCGTCGACGTCGGTGTCGCTGGCCTCCGCGACCTCGGCGAGCACCTCCTCGGTGGCCGGGTTGACGGTCTTGAAGGACGTGCCGCGCCCGTCGGTGAACTCGCCGTTGATGAACAGGCCGTAGGACGGCTTGATGTCGACGACGGCGCGCGACTCGGGTGCGGGGGCGTACTCGAACACGTTGCTCATCGGCCTCAGTCCAGCGTGAAGTAGTCGGGACCGGAGTAGCGGCCGGTCGTCATCTTGGTGCGCTGCATCAGCAGGTCGTTGAGCAGCGTGGAGGCGCCGAAGCGGAACCAGTCGGGGTCGAGCCAGTCCTCGCCGCAGATCTCGTTGACCATCACGAGGTACTTGATGGCGTCCTTGGTGGTCTTGATGCCGCCGGCGGGCTTCACGCCCACCATCTGGCCGGTCTGGTCGCGGAAGTCGCGGACCGCCTCGAGCATGATCAGCGTGACGGGCAGCGTCGCGGCAGGCTGCACCTTGCCGGTGGAGGTCTTGATGAAGTGGCCGCCGGCCATCATCGCCAGCCAGCTCGCGCGCCGGACGTTGTCGTAGGTCTGCAGCTCGCCGGTCTCGAAGATCACCTTGAGGTGGGCGCTCGTCCCGTCGGGCCTGGCACAGGCCTCGCGGACCTGGGCGATCTCGTCGTGGACGTCGAGGTAGCGACCGGAGAGGAACGCGCCGCGGTCGATGACCATGTCGATCTCGTCGGCCCCGGCCTCGACGGCGTCGCGGGTGTCGGCGAGCTTGATGTCCATCGCCGCGCGCCCGCTCGGGAACGCCGTCGCGACCGCCGCGACGTGCACGCCGCTGTCGCCGAGGGTCTGCTTCGCGGTGGCGACCATGTCGGGGTAGACGCACACGGCCGCGGTGGCCGGGCACGTCGGGTCGGCGGGGTCGGGGCGCATCGCCTTGGAGGCCAGCGCCCGCACCTTGCCGTGGGTGTCCTGGCCCTCGAGCGTGGTGAGGTCGACCATGCGGATGGCCAGGTCGATCGCCCAGGCCTTCGACGTGGTCTTGATGGACCGGGTGCCGAGACCGGCGGCGCGAGCCTCGCAGCCGACCTGGTCGACCCCGGGGAGGCCGTGGAGGAATCGGCGGAGGGAGGAGTCCGAGCGCACGATGTCGTCGAAGACCCCTGAGCTCGCCGTTGAGCTGGCAGTCACCGACCCAGCATAGGGTTGGCCCCGAGGGCCCGGCCAACCCGCACGGGCCCAATGTCTGCTCAAATCGACGAGGTGAACATGGCACGGCTGCCCGACGAGCGCGAGTCCGTGGTCGAGCGCTTCGACGCCACCAGCGGGCGCGTGTCGGGCTGGATGACGGTGGTGCTCTGCGCGCTGCTGGTCGTCGCCGGGCTCGTCTACCTCGACGACGGCTTCCCCGCCTGGGTCGCGGCTGCGGGACTGCTGGTGGGGGTCCTGGCCTGGGCCGCGATGCTCCGCCCCGCGCTGTGGGTGACCGAGGAGCACCTCGTCATGCGCAACCTCGCCGAGACCGTCCACGTCCGCCTCGCCGCCATCGAGGAGATGGCGGTGCGCCAGGTCCTCGCCGTCCGGGCGGGTGACCGGCGCTACGTGTCCACCGTCCTCGGGCGCACCTGGCGCAAGGCGCTGCTGACCCGACGCTCCGGACCCGCCGAGGGCGGCCCCCGCGAGGGCATGCTCTACGTCGACTGGGCGGAGAACCGGCTCCACGAGCTGGTCGACCTCGCCCGCCGGCGCGCGGGCGTACGGGCCGGGTCGAAGGAGCAGCTGGCGCTGCCCGACCCCGTACGCCGCGAGCCGGACCTCGTGCCCCTCGTGCTGGTCGCGGTCGCCGCGCTCCTGCTCGTCGTCAGCTTCTTCGTCTGACCGGGCGTCACGCCCGTCGGGCCGCCGCCGGCGTCCCGGGGGTCGGCCACCAGCGGGCCACGACCGCCGACTGCCCGAGCGTCCAGGTCTGGCTGCAGACCCAGTAGACGAGGAGCGCCACGGGCACGACCCCGCCGGCCAGGAGCAGGCCGCCCGCGGACAGGGCGGGCATGACCCGCTGCGCGGCGAGGACCGCCTCGGGCATCCCCTCGAGCGGCGTGTTGGGCGCGACGACGTACCGCTGGGTGACGTACGACAGCAGTGCCGCCGTCACCGCCAGCCCCGCCACGACGGCGACGTGCGCCGCCCCGGGGCCGACGTAGCCGTGCCCGGCCAGCGAGACGCCGACGATCGACGCCGCGCCGAACGACGACACCAGGCCGGCGTCCATCGCGCCGACGACCGTGCCGGACGCGACGTCGGAGACGAGGTGGTAGAGAGCGACCCACACGGGCAGCTGGACGAGCACGGGCAGGCAGCCCAGCCGGCTGACGCCGTGCTCGGCGGACACCGTGCGGCGCTCGTCCAGGTGCGCCCGGACGCTGTCGGCGTCGGTACGCCCCCGGTAGCGCTCGGCGATGCCCCGCAGGTGCGGCCGGGCGCGGGCGGCGGCGTGCGCCTGGCGTACGCCGTGCACGACGAACGGCAGCAGCAGGAGGCGGACGAGGAGCACGAGCGAGGCCGTGGCCAGCACCCACGTGGCGGCACCGTCCGGTGCCGCGCCGAGGGAGGTCAGGGCGTGGTGGGCGGTCGCGAGGACCGCGGCGAGGGCGTGCGAGATCGGTTCGAGCAGGGACATGCGGGCTCCTGGGTCCAGGGAGGGGAGGGACGGTCGTCGTCCTCGCGCGGGGCGAGGGGTCAGACGAGTCCAGGAGCGCGCGGACGTACCGGGTGGTGGACCACGTCGGTGGTGCGCCCGGGCAGCACGAGCGGCACGGAACCCGCCCGGCGTCGCGGACGCAGCGCGCGCAGCGTCGCGTCGGGCACCACGGCCGGGGCGTGGACGCCCATCAGCGCCGTGGCGGCGGCGAGCGCCGCGAGGACCAGCACGGCCTCGGTGGGCATGGTCGGGGCCAGCGAGGCGGCGACGACGAAGGACGCCATCGCCAGCAGCAGGGTCCGGACCATGGCGACAGCGTAGACGCCCGCCGGTCGCCTCAGCGCAGCTCGAACGCGCCCAGGTCGGTGGGTCCCACGCGAGGGCGGCGTACGGCAGCGGCGGGTGGGGCGTACTCCCAGCGGGGCCGCCACCGCCGCGGGACGGCCACGCCGCGGTCGACGGCGGGTGAGGAGGCGAGCAGCCGGAAGTCCTCGGCCGACGCGTCGACGAAGCCGCTCGTGCCGACGCGGCGGTTGGCCCGCGCGGCGGCTGGACCGGTGCTCAGGTCCCCGGGACCGACGAGCAGGTTGTTGCGCAGCGTGGCCCGGGCGCCGTCGGCGACCACGACGAAGGTGCCGGAGGTGCGGCGGTTGACGAAGGTGTTGTTGACGACCCACAGCCGGCGGTCCGGGTGGGTCAGGCCCTCGGCCCCGTAGGAGACGAGGGCGGGGTTCTCCGAGCGCGGGCCCTGCACGACCACGTTGCCGGCGACGAGCGCCCGCCCACCGTCGGGGAGGTCGATGGAGTAGCTCGCGGTGGTGTCCCCGTCGCTGATCCGGTTGCCGACGATGGTGGTGCGGGCGGCCCGTGACTTCAGCTCGTGGCCGGTGTCGGCGCCGGCGAACCAGCTGCCCGTGACCGTCAGCGAGCGGACCGCGCCGACGTAGAGGTTGTGCGAGTAGCCGTCGCCGTGCCCGTTGCGGAAGAACCGCGAGCGGCGGATGACGATGTCGCTGGCGGGATCGGCCCCGGTCAGGATGCCGTTCTCGTTGTCGTGGAACCAGCTGCGGGTGACCGTGAGCCCGGTGCCCTCCTGCCGAATGCCGGCCCCGTTGAGGTCGGCGACCGCCGCGCCGCTCAGCTCGACGCGGTCGATGCGCGTCCGGTCGCCCGCCACGACCCAGATCGCCTTGCCCTGCGCGTCGTTGCCGTCGGCGCGCAGGTGGGCGCGGCCGCCGTCGCCGCGGATGGTGAGGTCGTCCTGCGTCCAGGTGGCGACGTCGCCGGAGTAGGTGCCGGCGTCGATGAGGACCGTGTCGCCGTCGCGGGCCACCGCGGCCGCCTGGCTCGGGAGCGTCAGCGCCCGGTCCGGCCCGACCCGCCACGTCCGCGGCGCGCGCTCGTCGTGCGCCGCGGGTGCGGCGTGCGCGGCCCCGCCCGCCACCGCGAGGACGGCGGCGAGGGCGACGAGGGCGTGCCCCGGGCGCACCTCAGGCACCGAACGCCGCGCCCCGCAGGTCCGCCTTGATGGCGTCGAGCCTGCCGGCCGCCTGGATGCGCGCCGCGTCGACGCCGCCCTCGTCCGCGCCGTCGCCGACGGGGACGACCACCTCGAGGTAGCACTTCACCTTGGGCTCGGTGCCGCTCGGCCGGACGATCACCCGGGCACCCTCGGCCAGCGAGTAGCGCAGGCCGTCGGTCGGGGGGAGGGTCTCGGTGCCCTCGGACAGGTCCTCGGCCTTCTCCACCGCGAGACCGCCGAGGGTGGTCGGGGGAGTGGCGCGCAGCCGGTCCATCGTGGCCGCGATGTCGGCGAGGTCCTCGAAGCGCACCGACAGCTGGTCGGTCGCGTGCAGGCCGTGGCGGTGCGCGATGTCGTCGAGGACGTCGGTCAGGCCGCGGCCCTCCGCCTTGGCCTGCGCGGCGAGCTCGCAGACGAGCAGCAGCGCCGAGACGCCGTCCTTGTCCCGCACGTGCTCGGGGTCGCAGCAGTAGCCCAGCGCCTCCTCGTAGCCGAACGCCAGGCCCTCGACGCGCCCGATCCACTTGAACCCGGTCAGCGTCTCCTCGTGGGGCTGTCCGGCGGCGGCGGCCATCTTGCCGAGCAGGCTGGAGGACACGATCGAGTTGGCGTACGTCCCCTGCCGCCCGCGGGCGAGCAGGTGGTGGGCGAGCAGGGCCCCCACCTCGTCGCCGCGGAGCATCCGCCAGCCGTGGGCGTCGGGGACGGCGACGGCGCACCGGTCGGCGTCGGGGTCGTTGGCCACGACGAGGTCGGCGCGGGTCTGCGACGCGAGCTCCATCGCGAGGTCCATCGCGCCCGGCTCCTCCGGATTGGGGAAGGACACGGTCGGGAAGTCGGGGTCGGGGTGCTCCTGCTGCTCGACGACGTGCGGGGCGTCGAACCCGGCCGTCTCCAGCACCTGCGCGACGGTCGTCCCCCCGACGCCGTGCAGCGGCGTGTAGACGATGGCGAGGTCGCGCGGACCGTCCTCGGCGAGGCCGGCGACGGTGTCGAGGTAGCGGTCGACGATGTCCTCGCCGACCAGGCGGCCGGCGTCACCGCGCGGCAGGTCGGCCAGTGGGCCGACGGCGGCGATCCTCCGGGCGATCTCGACGTCCGCCGGGGGCACGATCTGGCTGCCGTCGCCGAGGTAGACCTTGTAGCCGTTGTCCTGCGGCGGGTTGTGGCTCGCGGTCACCATCACGCCGGCGACGCAGCCCAGCTCACGGATCGCGAACGCCAGCAGGGGCGTGGGCAGCGTGCGCGGCATGACCAGCGCCCGGAAGCCGGCCCCGGTCATGATCTCGGCGGTGTCGCGCGCGAAGACGTCGGAGTTGTGACGCGCGTCGAAGCCGATGACCACCGAGCCCCCGGCGTGCCCGGTGTCGCGGAGGTACGCCGCCAGTCCGGCCGCGGCCCGGGTGACGACGACGCGGTTCATCCGGTTGGGTCCGGCGCCGAGCGCTCCCCGCAGGCCGGCCGTGCCGAACTCCAGCGTCCCGGAGAACCGGTCGGCGAGGTCCGTCTCCTCGCCGCGCCCGGCGGCCGCGACGAGGGCCTCGAGCTCCGCGCGGGTCTGCTCGTCGGGGTCCTCCGCGGCCCATGCGCGGGCGGCCTCGAGCAGGTCGGTCTGGGTGGTCTCGGCGGTCATGGACGCACGCTATCCCCACCGCCTGGTCGCTGTCGGTGGGCGGTGCCACGATCGGGGCATGATCGATCACCTGGGCATCAACTGCACCGACCTCGACCGGGCCGCCGCCTTCTACGACCGGGTCCTCGGAGTCCTGGGCCACCGCCGGGTCATGGACGTCGGCGTGGCCATCGGCTACGGCACCGAGGAGCCGGACTTCTGGATCGGCACCTTCGAGGGCGTCGGCCCCAACCGCGAGGTCCACGTCGCCTTCCGGGCGCCCGACGCGGCCACGGTCCGCGCCTGGCACGCCGAGGCCGTCGCCGCGGGGGCGGAGTCGCTCCACGAGCCGCGCCTCTGGCCGGAGTACCACCCGGCCTACTACGGCGCCTTCGTCCGCGACACCGAGGGCAACAACATCGAGGCGGTGTGCCACACGGGCGACAGCTGACCGCGGGTCAGCGGAGCCGCACCAGTTGGTGGGTGTCGCGCAGCTTGGTGACCACCGCGGTGCACGACTCAGCAAACGCCTTGAAAGAGGCGTGCCCGAGCGTCTTCTCGTCGAATGCCGGATCAATCCGCTCATCTGACTCTTGAGGGCTGCGGCGTAGACCCAGCCGTCGTCGGTCTTCTTGGCGACCTTGAGGGTTCGGACCAGCAGAGCCTGGGCGGCTTCGTGCCCATTCGTCGCGGACGCAGATGTCGCATCCGCGGCATCTCCCGACGCCTGGACTGCTTCGGCTGTCGCAAGTGGAGCCTTCGTTCCAGACATACGTACGGCCTCGTCCTGGCCCACCCCGGGTAGTTCTTCGTATCGAGCGAACTCGTCGCACGCGCGCACCAGAACCGGGCTGGTCGACCCCGCCACACCGATCCCGACGACGGTGCGTCCCAGTCGCTTGCAGCGCTGCGCCAGTGGTACGTAGTCCGAGTCACCCGCGACGAGCACCACGTGCGTGATGTCCGGATGGCGCGACAGGTCGTCGACCGCGTCGACGGCGAGTCGTATGTCGGCGCCGTTCTTGGTGCCAGAGACCGGGAACAGCTGCACCAGGCCCACGGTCTGGTTGACGAGGTCCTTCCTGTACGCCGCATTGGCGCGTACAGACACTAGGTGTCCGGGAGCCGCAACATCGGAAGATCGTGGAGGTCCTGTGTCACTGGGTGACTCTGGAGCTCCACGATCCGACGAGCGTCCACCGCCCACCAGATGACGATCGGCATGAGGTCGTACGCCCCGGCTAGCGTGACGCCGTGATCGCGACCGTCCTCTCCGTCAATGCCGGCAGGCCCGCGCCGGTGGCCGGGCTGCGACGCCCGAGCGGCATCCGCAAGGAGCCCGTCGGTCGGATCGAGGTGCGCGACCCGGGACCGAAGCGTGGCGGGCTCGGCAGCGGGGTGGTGGGCGACCACATCATCAGCCGCAAGCACCACGGCGGGGAGACCCAGGCGGTGTACGCCGTCGCGCGCGAGGAGCTCGACTGGTGGGGCCGCGAGCTCGGCCGGGAGCTGCCGGACGGCATGTTCGGTGAGAACCTCACCACCTCCGGGATCGACGTGGACCACGCCGAGGTGGGCGAGCAGTGGCGCGTCGGGACGGCGCTGCTCGAGGTGTGCGGTCCACGCGTGCCGTGCGCGACGTTCGCCCTGCACATGGGGGAGCGGCGCTGGGTGCGGCGGTTCGCCGAGCGTGGCCTCACGGGCGCCTACCTCGCCGTCCGCGAGGCCGGCGTCGTCGAGGTCGACGACCCGGTCGAGGTGGTGCACCGGCCCGGCCACGGGCTCACGGTGCCGGTGCTCTTCCGAGCCGTGATGGGCGAGCGGGAGCTCGCGCGGGTGTTCCTCGAAGCGGGGATCCTGCCCGAGGCCGAGCACGAGTGGCTCGCCTCCGGCGTGTGACGGGGGCCGGGCGGCCACGCGTGCCGCCCGGCTCCCGACGGGTCAGCGGAGGTAGCCCGCGAGGTCCTCGCCGAGCTCGGTGAAGACCGCCTGGTTGAGCTCGAAGGCGACACTCACCTCGGCCACGACCTGCCGCTGCTGCTCGGGGGTCAGGTCGAGCGCGTCGAGCCGCGACCGGTAGCCGTCCTTGTAGGGCTTGGGCTTCGGGATCGCCGGGAAGGCGTAGAACGCGATCCCCCTGCCCTCCAGGCCGAGCTCCCTGTCGAGCACCCGGCCGATGACCTGGCCGCCCGAGAGGTCGCCGAGGTAGCGCGTGTAGTGGTGCGCCACGAAGAGCGGCGCCCATGCGCGCACCGCCAGCAGCCGGGCGACGTAGGCGTCCGTGGCGGGGCTGTGGAACACCGCCGGCACCGGCGCGCCGGCCACCTCCGCCCAGTAGGCGAGGTCATCCTCGATCGCCGGAAGCCGGTCGAGCGCCGGGTCGACGACGGCGGCCACCGCCGCGTCGCCGGCGAGCTCGGCGCCGAGCAGCTCCATCGTCCGGTACACCTCGCGGTAGCGGAGCAGGTAGTCGCGCACCCCCAGCGCGTTGACCCGCGCCGAGGTGAGCTCGGCCATGAAGGCCGAGCCCTCCGCCTCGGTGTGGGCCTCCTGGGACCCCTCGCGCATGGCGAGGGATAGGGGAGCGGTGGTCGGTGCCGGGTCGAGCATCGTCATGACGACGTCCTCACTTCACTCGGAAGGTGCGGGTGACCTTCACCTTGCGGACGGCGTCGTTGCCGGGGACCTTCACCACGAGGGCGTACTTCCCGGTGGCGAGCCTGGGCAGCCGGGCGCGGACCGTGCCGTCCTTGATGCGGACGGTGCGGGACTCCACCTTCTTCCCCTTCGCCGTGCGCAGGACGACCGTGGCCCTGCCCGTGGCGAGATCGCTCACCTCCACGACCGCGGTGCCGCGCTTGCCCGCCGTCGGCCTGGTGGCCCAGGTGACCTTCGCGATGCCCTTGACGGGCGTGTCTGCCGAGCCGGGCGCGGGCTGCGCGGCCGTGACGGCGATGCGGGCGAGGCCGGAGGCGGCGTGGTGGTTCGCGTCACCGGCGTACGACGCCACGAGCGCGTGGTCGCCGGGCGCCAGGCCCGTCAGGGTGAAGGTGGCCCGGCCGGCTGACGTGGCGGCGGTGCCGAGGGTCGTGGCGCCCTCCTTGAGGACGACCGCACCGCTCGCGCCGGCGGGGACGGTGACGCTCACGCCGACGGGCGCACCCGCCTGGCCCCCGCTGGCGGCGACGGAGACGGTCGGGACGGCCTTGCTGACGGTGGCGGTCCCGGTGCCCTCGGCGGGCTCGGTGTTGGCGTCGCCGGCGTACGTCGCGGTCAGCGCGTGCACGCCCGCTCCGGGCCTGGCGAGGAGGAACCCGGCGGAGCCGTCCTCGAGGTCCGCCGTGCCCACCACGGTGGCACCGTCGCGCAGCTCGACCTCGCCGGTGGCGTCGGAGTCGCCCGCCACGGTGACGGTCACGGGCACGTCGGCGCCGTAGGTGGCGGTGCCGGCGGTCACGTCGACCTCCGGCACGGCCTTGGCGAAGGTGAGCGGGGTGAAGGTCTCGTAGGCCGACTGGGTCGCGCCCGAGCCCGGGTAGGTGTAGATGCCGTAGTTGCCGGCGCTCGCCTTGGCGTCCAGGACGGCCTTGTCGATCGTCAGGGTCGCGCTGAAGGAGCCGTCCGGCCGGAGCTCGACGGCCCCGGCGGCGGCGCCGCCGACGGTCGCCATGCTGGCCGCGGGCACGGCCCACCTGAGGCCCGTGCCGCCGGCGTTGACGCGCGCGCCGGCGGGGGCGCCGGCGGAGGGGCGCCAGACGTCGGCGTAGCGGCCGAAGGCGATGTAGGCGCCCGCGGCCTGGCCGGCGAGCGGGGGCCGGGCGCCGGTGGCGAGGGCCGGGTCGAAGCCCGTGCCCTCGACCGTGACCTGCTGGGCGCCGCTCGGGAGGAGGGTGGTGTCGGAGACCGTCACCGCCGGCTGGCTGCCCACGCTCCACGACACGTGGAGCGGGGTGGTCACCTTGCGGGCGTCCGCGCCGCCGCCGCTGGAGTACCAGTACGACGCGGTGCCCACGCCGCCCTGGAAGTCGACGAACGACTGGGGGAAGGACCCTGCCGTCGCCGGGTTGCTGGTCACCTGCGGCACGTTGTCGGCGGGCGGCGTCACGGTGACGCCGAGGTAGGCCGGGGTGGCGGTCAGGCCGGTGGCGGTGAGGTCCACGCCGCTGACGTCGCCCAGCGTGACCTCGGTCGCGGGCAGTGCGGTCCACGCGGTCGGGTCGGCCTGGTCGGAGCCGTAGCCGCTGAGCGTGGCCGTCAGCCGTGCGGTGCCGTTCGTCACCGTGAGCGTGGGGTCGGACACGTAGAAGAACGACATCCCGGAGTAGTAGACGACCGTGAAGTCCCCGTCCCACGAGAGCGTGCCGGTGTCGGTGACGGGGTCGACCGTGCCGGTGCCGTTCCTGAGCGAGAGCAGGTTCTCGGAGGTGGTGCCGGAGGTGTTGGAGCTCTGGCCCGCCGCGTTCTGCCGCGCGCCCAGCCAGGTGGTGGGGGCGTAGGTGCCGTCGGCCTGCTTGTCGAGCACGGTGACGTTGCCCTCGGTGTTCCTCCAGCCCGCTGTCGCGCCGTTGCTCCATGTGGCTCCCTCGCTGCCGCTGACGAGGGTCTGGCCGCCGGCGCCGGGGTTGCCGAGCCTGCCGGCGGAGAACAGGTTCCAGGTGCCGGGCGCGTAGGCGCCGGACACGGACTCCTTGTTGATCTCCCAGCGCAGCTCCGCACCGGTGATTGCGGTGGTGGCGGCCTGGGCCGGAGCGGCGGCGACGACCGCCGCCCCTCCGGCCAGGAGGGCCAGGGTGGCGATGCTGCCCACGGAGCGGCGTACGCCGCTGTGCGCGTGCTTCATTTCGTTCCTTCCACGGGTTTGCTGACCAGGGAGGTGCTGATCAGGGTGGTCGCGAGCGCTCCGAGCAGCAGCACGCAGCCGAGCAGCCACAGGACGTGGGACTCGGTGTCGTCGGCCGCGGGCGCGGCCGACGTGGGGGGACTGGTGGCGGCCTGGACCAGCACGGGCTGGACGGCCAGGGGGCTCGTCGCGGAACCGCCCGCGAGCACGCCGGTGTCCGGGGCGGTGGCGGCGTCGACCGACGACGGGGTGCCGGGCGGCGCCGGCGCCAGAGGCCGCGTCGTGCTCGCGGTCGGTGCGGCTGTCGGGCTGGGAGGGCGCGAGGGGGCCGCGGTCGGGGCCTCCGTCGGCTTCGGGGTGGCGTTCTTCGTCGGCGTCCGGGTCGGCTTCGTCGGGGTCGCCGTGGGACTGGGGGACGGCGCCACGACCGGCGCGCCGGCCCAGCTCACCGTGAGCGGCAGCGCGGGCTTGTACGCGTCGGTCGATCCGCCCGTGGAGTACCAGTACCCGGCCGTGCCGGCAGTGGCCAGGAAGTCGAGGAAGCTGCTGGGGAAGGCGCCCTTCCACTGCCCGCCGACCTGCGCGGACTCGTCTGCCGGCACCTGCCAGTCGACTCCGAGGTATGCCGGTGTGCTGGCGAAGCCGTCAGCCGCGGTGAGGTCGACCTCGGCCCGCGGCAGGTCGGCGAGCACCACCGGGGTGGGCGGCAGCGCGCTCCACTGCGCCTGGTCCTCCATGTCGGAGGCGAAGCCGCCGGCCGTGGCCGTGAGCTGGGCGCGCTCGGGCGTGACGGTGAGCGTCGGGTCGGTGACGGTGAAGAAGCTCATCCCCGAGTAGAAGAGGACGGTGAAGGAGCCCTTCCAGGCGATCGTGGCGAAGCCGGTCGCCGGGTCGACGGTGCCCGACCCGGCGCCGAGGACCACCTGGTGGTTGCTGAACTGACCGCTCGCCGGGCTGGTGATCGTCGCGCCCTGCGGGGTCGTGGTCAGGCCGTCCCAGGTGGCGAGGGCGTACGCCCCGTCCGCCTGCTGCTTCTCGATCCGGACGTCGCCCTCGCTCGCCCGCCAGCTCGACTGCGGCAGCGTGGTGCCGCCCCTGCCGGGGTCGGGGACGATGCCCGCGGAGAAGAAGTTGTGGGTACCGGGCGCGAACGCACGGTTGTTGGACTCGTTGTTGACACCCCAGCGCAGCTGCGCGCCGGTCACGGTGAAGGGGTCGCTCCCCGACGGGCCCGCCCCCCGCGCAGGCCCGGCGGAGAGCGAGAACGGGGCCACGGCGGCGACGATCATCGCCGCCGTGGCCGCCACCGCGCCGACGGTGTGGCGACCGCGACGCGAGCCGGTGGTGGTCCGTGGACGGAACCTCATGCGACGGCCTCTTGTACGGCCGGGCGGCGGACCCGTCGGCGCAGGCGCACGACGAGCAGGACGAGCGAGGCGAGCAGCGCGATCGCCGCGACCGCCACGAAGGCGGCGGCGACGCCACGCCCGGCGGGCGCGGCCGCGGGCTCGGTGTCGGGGGCTGCTGCGTCGGTCGTGGTGATGGTCGCGGCGCGCACCGGGAACCGCTCGGCCGGTCGGGCACCCGACGCGGCGCCGACGAGACGGAGCTGGTGGGTCCCGACCCGGAGGTCGACCGGCAGCGCCATCACGCCGGCGACGTCGCCCGCGGCACCGGCGACCAGCGGGCCCAGGGCGACCACGCCGTCGTCGAGGAGGGCCAGCACCTGCTCGCCGGGCTCGAACCCGCGGCCCGTGAAGGCCAGGGCCTGGCCGGCGCGGGCGGTCTGCCGTTCGGTCAGGACCCGCGGGCGGCCGCGGGCCGCGGTCGTCCGACGAGCGTCCGTTCCGGCGCCGGCGCCGTCCCGGGCGCTCGGCGCGGGTGTCGAGGTGGTCTCCGCCGACGGCGTGACGGCGTCGTCGTCCTGGGGCGCGGGTGTGCTCGGTGCGCCTGCGGGCTCGGCGAACCGCACCGGGGTGAAGGTCTCGTTGCGGGCGTTCTTGACGCCGTGCGCGCCGAACGTGATCACGCCGCAGGTCACCGAGCGGCAGTCGACCTGCACGGCGTTGCCGTCGCGGTCGACCGCCTCGAACGTCGGGCCGGGCACCGTCAGCGGCACCGAGAACGATCCGTCGTCCGACATGACGGCCTGGGCCTCGCCCGCGGTCGAGCCGCCGGGGAACGAGACGAAGCGCAGGTAGCCGGCGTTGTCCTCGCTCTCGGAGTCGGGCACGTAGCGGTAGTCGCGCCCGGTCACCCCGCCCGCGGACGGACGCCAGCCGCCGCCGGCGGGGTCGCGCACCCAGCCGAAGGCGACGTAGACGCCGCCGAAGCCGCCCTTCACGGACTGGAAGCCGGACCCGCGGACGGTGAGGGAGGTCGTGCTCGCGCTGTCGGCGACGGCGATGCCGCGGTCGTTGCTGACCGCGACGCGCGCGGCGGCGCCCGCAGGGACGGCGACGGTCAACGGTGCCGCGAGGGCGAGAGCACAGGCGGCGACGATGGCGGCCGGCCGGGCCGGCCGGGCCGGGCGGGTGCGGGTCAGCACCGGTCCTCCTGGTGGCGTGCGGTCGTGACGGGTGCGGCGGCGGCGCCGCTCCGGTCGGCGAGGACGATCGGGTCGCCGGTGCGGGGGTGGGTGACGACCTCGACCGGGTGTCGGTAGACGCGGGTGAGCAGGGCGGCCTCGAGGACCTCGTCGGGGGCGCCCGCGGCGGCGACCCGCCCCTCCTCGAGCAGGACCATGCGGTCGGCGTGGACGGCGGCCAGGGTGAGGTCGTGGAGCACGACCAGGACGGCTGCGCCGGCGTCGGCGCGGGAGCGGGCGGTGGCGAGCAGCGTCTCCTGGTGACCGATGTCGAGCGCGGCGGTCGGCTCGTCGAGCAGGAGGACCCCCGTCTGCTGGGCGAGGACGCGGGCGAAGGACGCACGCCCCTTCTCGCCGCCGGACAGGGACCCGAAGGCGCGCCCGGCCAGGTGCGCGACCTCGGTCGTCGCCATCGCCGCGGCGACCTCGAGGTCGTCGAGGTCCTCCTCGGGCAGACCCCGCCACGGGGCGCGACCCATCGCGACCACGTCGCGGACCGGGAAGGGGAACGAGAGCCGCTGCTCCTGGGTGAGGACGGCGCGCTCCCGCGCGAGGGCCTGCAGCCGCCACTCCCGGACGGGACGGCCCTGCACGCTCACGCGGCCGGAGTCGGGCTCGAGGTCGCCGGCGACGACGGCGAGCAGGGTGGACTTGCCGGTGCCGTTGGGGCCGACGAGGGCCACCACCTCCCCGGCGCGGACGTCGAGGTCGACCCCGTCGAGCACGCGCGCAGAGCCGAAGGACACGGAGAGGCCGCGTGCCTCGATCGGGTTCATGCCCAGCCACCCGACGTGCGACGGGTGCGCCAGAGCAGCCAGAAGAAGAACGGGCCCCCCACGAGCGAGGTGAGCATCCCGAGCGGCAGGTCGGAGTAGGCCACGAGGGTGCGTGCGGCGAGGTCGGCGACGACGAGCACGAGGCTCCCGGCGAGCAGGCAGCCGGGGAGCACCAGCCGGTGACCGGGGCCGGTCACCATCCGGACGAGGTGCGGGACCACCAGGCCGACGAACGCCACGATGCCGCAGAACGACACGGCGGCGGCGGTCAGCAGCGCGACGACCACGATCAGGCCGATCCGCAGCCGCTCGACGTGGACGCCCAGGTGGCGCGCCGGTCGCTCGCCGAGGGCGAGCAGGTCGAGGCTGCGGGCACTCAGCAGGGCGAGCACGATCCCCACGAGCGCGAACGGCGCGACGACCGCGACGTAGGGCCATCGGCTCCCGTTGAGGCTGCCGAGCTGCCAGAAGACGATCTGCTCGCGCGCCTGGGTGTCGCCGAGGAACATCAGCAGGGCGAGGAGCGCTCCCGCGACCGCGTTCACGGCGATGCCGGTGAGGACCAGCGTGACGACCTCGGTGCGTCCGCCGGCGCGCGCGAGGGCGTAGACGAGCAGGGTGGTCAGCAGGCCGCCCGCGAACGCGGCGACGGCCACCGTCCAGTCGCCGGCGAAGGTGAGCCCGAAGACGATGACCGCCGCGGCCGCGACCGCGGCGCCGGAGGAGACCCCCACGATGCTGGGCTCTGCCAGCGGGTTGCCGAAGATGCCCTGCATCAGGGCGCCGGCGACCGCCAGGGCCGCTCCGACGAGCGCGGCCATCGCCACCCGCGGGAAGCGGACGCTCCACAGGGTGTCGTCGCCGCGCGGGTGGGCCGGCAGCGGGAGCCAGTCGATGCCGAGCCGGTGCAGGAGCGAGCCCGCGACCTCGTCGGCCGGCACGGGCAGCTGGCCCGAGCCCGCGGAGAGGACGAGGGCGACGACGAGGGCGCCGCTCAGCAGCGTGAAGAACGCGGTGAGACGGAGCGGGCGAGCCGTACGCCCGCGGCGCGGGGCAGCAGCAGGCTGGAGGGCAGCGGGGGCGGGCCGCGGCACGACGGGCGTCGTCACAGGGAGTCCGGGGCGTAGAGCGCGACAGCCAGGGCGTTCAGCACGTCAGCGGTCCGCGGGCCGTAGCTGAGGACCTGGTCGTCGTCCATGGCGACGACCCGCTCGTTCTCTCCTGCCGGGGTCTGGGCCAGCGCGGGGAACCGGTCGAGCAGGCCCTCGACGCCCCCCACGGACTCGAGCCCCTTGCTCATCATGAGCACGACGTCCGGCTGCGCGGAGACCAGGCCTTCGTCGGTGAGGGGCCGCATGCCCTTCCAGCCGATCTCGGCGCTCACGTCGTAGCCGCCGACAGCCTCGATGAGGGAGTCGGCGCCGGACTCCTGGCCGAACATGTAGTAGACGCCCGAGCTGCCACGTACGTAGAGGAACACCGTGCGCAGCCGCGCGTTGGGGTCCTTCGGGACGACGGCGGCGATCTGCTCCTCCATCTCCTCCGCCTCCGAGGTGATCCGCTCGCCGAGCTCCTCGCCCTCGGCGGGCACCCCCAGCGCGTCGGCGACCTGGCCGGTGAGCGATGCGAGGTTGTCGAGGCCGCGGTGCGAGTCGGTGACGACCACGGGGATGCCCGCGTCGCGCAGCTGCAGGACGACGTCCCACGGGCCGAGGGAGGTGTCGGTCAGCACCACGGTGGGGTCGAGGGCGAGGATCGCCTCGGCGTTGAGCTCGTGGCCGTTGCTCGTCACGAGCGGCCGGTCCGCGATCTCGTCGAACTGCGACGAGGTGTCGCGGCCCACGACGCGGTCGCCCAGGCCGAGCTCGAAGACGGTCTGGGACAGCGTGCCGTAGATGTCGAGGGCCAGGATGCGCGAGGCGTCCTCGACCGTGACCCGGGTTCCCTGGGCGTCGGTCACGGTGACGGGGAGGTCGGGCGTCGGGTCGTGGACGGGGGCGACCTCGATCCCGGGCAGCGAGATGTCGACCAGGCCCGTCCACGAGCGGGGATCGGCCAGAGGGTCGACCTCCGAGACGTGGGGGACCGCGCCGGTGGTGGACGGAGCCGACGAGGACGGCGTGGCGACGGGGGAGCACGCCCCGAGCAGCAGCGCGGCGGGCACGGTCGCCGCCAGCACGGCGACCGTCGTCGTGCGACGACGGCGACCGCCTCGGGCGAGGGAGGAGAGGTTCATGACGACCTTTGGTGAGGCTTACCTAACTAAGCCAAGCCTAACCTAACTCGTCCCGAACGCGCGACCCGGTCCACGTCCTGGCCCGGTCCGCGGTCCGGGCACGCGAACGGCCGCGGACCCCCTGGGGGATCCGCGGCCGCTCGCCGGGTGCGCGGTGGGTCAGCCCAGGGCCGCCACCGCTGCGTCGTAGTCGGGCTCCTCGCCGATCGTGTCGGTGAGCTGGGTGTGCAGCACGGTGCGGTCCGCGTCGAGGACGACGACCGCGCGGGCGAGCAGGCCCTGCCAGCCGCCGTCGGCCATCGCGACGCCGTAGTCCTCGCCGAAGGAGGAGCGGAACGCCGAGCCGACCAGGACGTCCTCGATGCCCTCGGCGCCGCAGAAGCGCGCCTGCGCGAGGGGCAGGTCGACCGACACGTTGACGACGGCCGTGTTGTCGAGGCCGGCGGCGAGCTCGTTGAACTTCCGCACGCTCGCCTGGCACACGCCGGTGTCGATGCTCGGGAAGATGTTGAGCACCACGCGCTTGCCGGCGACGTCGGCGTCGGTGAGTGCGCCGAACGCGAGGTCGACCAGCTCGAAGCCGGGAGCCTGGGAGCCGACCGCGGGGAGCTCGCCCACGGTGCTGACGGTGTTGGGACCGAGTTGGGTGGTTGCCATGGGCTCAACCTAGCGGCGCTGCCTAGAGTGCACGTCATGGCCACCCCAGACCGGACGACCGTCATCATCGAGGTGCTGCGCGACGCCTTCGCCCCGCTGATGCGGGCGGATCCCGCGGCGTTCCGGGCGAAGTACCGCAAGATGGCGCGCGACCCCCACGCGTTCTACCGGGGCACCGCGTGCCTGTTCTTCCACGACGTCACCCAGGAGACCGACGAGTGGGCGGCCCACGGCGCCGAGCGGATCTGGATCCACGGCGACCTCCACGTGGAGAACTTCGGCACCTACCTCAACTCCGACGGCCGGCTGGTCTTCGACATCAACGACTTCGACGAGGCCTACGTCGGGCACTACACGTGGGACCTGCAGCGCTTCGCCGCCAGCCTGGCCCTGGTCGGGTGGCAGAAGGCGCTGCCGGAGGACGCGATCCGCAAGCTGATCGGCCGGTACGCCCGCTCCTACCTCGCGCAGGTCAGCCACTACGTCGCCTCCGACACCGACGACGACTTCGAGATCCGCCTCGACACCGCCGACGGCCCCGTCCTGACCGCGCTGGTCGCGGCCAGGACGATGCGGCGGGCCGACCTGCTGGACTCGATGACGTACATGAAGGACGGGGGTCGCCGGTTCGCCGAGGACGGCAGCACCCGCCGGCTCAAGCGCGACGAGCGGAAGGAGGTCGTCGCAGCGTTCCGCGCCTACCTCGACACCATCCCCGACTCCAAGCGCTTCGACCGCACGCTCTTCTACGAGCTGCGCGACGTGGTCGGCAAGTCCGGCTTCGGCATCGGCAGCGCGGGCCTGCCGGCGTACAACGTGCTGGTCGAGGGCTACAGCCAGGCCCTCGACAACGACGTCGTCCTCAGCATGAAGCAGGCGAACGTCCCCGCCCTGAGCCGGTTCGTCGACACCACCGAGGTCGACGGCTACTTCGAGCACGAGGGCCACCGGACCGTGGTCAGCCAACGCGCGCTGCAGGTGCACACCGACCCGCTGCTCGGGCACACCGAGATCGGCGGTGTGGGGTACGTCGTCTCCGAGGTGTCGCCCTACGAGGTCGACCTGGACTGGTCGGAGATCAACGAGCCCGCGGACATGCGGTCGGTGGTGGAGCTGCTCGGCCGCGCCACGGCGAAGATCCACTGCGCGTCGGACGAGGACAGCCAGCAGGACCTCGTCGACTTCCAGGTCGAGGAGGCGATCGCCCGCTCGCTCGAGGGACGACGTAACGATCTCGTCAGCTGGCTGTGCGACTGGGGTATCGCGTACGCCGCACGCGTCCGCGAGGACCACGCGCTGTTCGTCGACGCCTTCCGCGAGGGCCGGGTGGGGATCGCCGCCACCTGACCCTCGCGGACGGCTGCGGCTCAGCTGTCGATCGTGGACATGTCCCCGTAGCGGTCGCCGGCCACGGCGTCGCGCGGCACGGCCTGCTCGAGCGCGGCGAGGTCGTCGGCGGAGAGCTCGACCCCGACGGCGCCGACGTTCTCCTCGAGGTACGTGACGCGCTTGGTGCCGGGGATCGGCACGACGCCGAGGGAGTCGTCGGCCTGCGCGAGCACCCACGCGAGCGCGAGCTGTCCGGGTGTGCAGCCCTTGTCCGCGGCGAGCTCCTTGACCTTCTCGACGAGCGCGAGGTTGGCGTCGAGCGCCTCGCCCTCGAAGCGGGGGAACCGGCCGGCGGCGCGGGAGTCGCCCGCCTCGAGCGAGTCGCGGGTCACCGCACCGGTGAGGATGCCGCGGCCCAGTGGCGAGTAGGGCACGAGCCCGATGCCCAGCTCGCGCAGGACCGGCACGACCTCGTCGTCGAGGTCGCGCGTGAACAGTGAGTACTCGCTCTGCAGGGCGGTGATCGGGTGGACCGCGTGGGCTCGGCGGATGGTGTCGGCGCCGGCCTCGGAGAGACCGAGGTGCCGCACCTTGCCGGCGTCCACGAGCTCCTTCATCGCGCCGACGGTCTCCTCGATCGGGACCGACCTGTCGACGCGGTGCTGGTAGTAGAGGTCGAGGTGGTCGACGCCGAGGCGCTGCAGCGACGCGTCGCAGGCGGCGCGGACGTACTCCGGGGAGCCGTTGATGCCGACCCAGGAGCCGTCGGGATTGCGCTCGTTGCCGAACTTCGTGGCGAGCTGGACCTCGTCGCGGCGACCGGAGATCGCGCGTCCCACGAGCTGCTCGTTGGTGAACGGGCCGTACATGTCGGCGGTGTCGAGGAAGGTCACGCCGAGGTCGAGGGCGCGGTGGATGGTGTCGATGCCGGACTGCTCGTCGGGGGTGCCGTAGAACTCCGACATCCCCATGCAGCCGAGGCCGAGGGTGCTGACGGCCAGGGCGGACGTGGTGCCGAGCGTGCGCTGCCCGACCGAAGGGGTCGCTGTGTCTGTCATGCCCACCAGCGAACTCCTTGGAGTGCGCTCGAAGTCAAGACCTCGGATCGATTCAGGCCGACTTGTCGAGCGTGTTCTCGTAGAGCGCGATCTTGTAGTCGATGGCGCGCAGGTGGGAGGTGACCTCGGCGAGCTGGCGCTCGACGACCTCGCGGTGCGCGAGGAGCAGGGCGAGGCGCTCGGCCTCGTTGCCGTCACCGTCACGCACGAGCGCTGCGTAGCGGCGCACGTCGCGGATCGGCATGCCCGTCGAGCGGAGCCGGGTGACCATCTCGATCCAGCGCAGGTCGTCGTCGGTGTAGCGACGGTGCCCCGAGGGCGCCCGGTCGACCGCGTGCAGCAGCAGGCCGTCACGCTCGTAGTAGCGCAGGGTGTGGGCGGTGAGTCCGGTCCTCTCGGCGGCCTCGGCGATCGTCAGGCTGGTCATCGAACCAGTCTCCGACTTGGAGTGCGCTCCAAGTCAAGAACCCAGGGCCGGCCTGTGGAACTCGGCGGTGGCGAAGGGGCCGCCGACGAACGCGGCCTCGGCCTCGTCCTCGGCGCCGGCCCCGATGCGTGCGGCGTACGCCTCCGCGTCGTCCTGCGGCTCGTAGCCCAGGCGCCGCCCGGGCTCGAGGTCCCACCACGCGCGGGTGTTGGCGCTGATGCCGTAGAGGACGGCGTACCCGGGGGCGGGGGTGGTCAGGGCCGCCTCGACCATGCGCAGCCCGTCGGCGTGCGACAGCCACGTCGACAGCCCGCGCAGGGTGGTCGGCTCCTCGAGGAAGGAGCCGATGCGGCAGGAGACGACGTCGATGCCGTGACGGTCGACGAACAGGCGCATCAGTGCCTCGGCCGCGACCTTGGCGACGCCGTAGTAGGTGTCGGGGCGGGGGAGGGCGTGCTCGGTGAGCTCGCCGTCGGCCCGGGGCGTACGCCCGACCGCGTGGTTGGACGACGCGTAGACCAGCCGCGGCACGTCGTGCGCGACCATCGCGTCGAGCAGGGCGGCGGTCGTGATGACGTGCGAGGTCAGCTCGTCGGGCAGCGAGAGCTCCTCGGGGACGCCCGCGAGGTGGACGACGGCGTCGAGGGTGCCACCGGTGGTCAGGGCGGCGACGACGGCCTCGACGGCGTCGGCGTCGGCGCAGTCGGCCTCGTGCCACGGGAACGTCGTGCCCTCCGGCGCCGGGACGAGGTCGAGGCCGACCACGTCGTGGCCGAGCCCGGCGAGCCCGGCCGTGATCACCCGGCCGAGGCTGCCGGCGGCACCGCTGACGAGCACGCGCATGTCGGCGCCCTCAGATCTTCGCGACGACCTGGCTGAGCAGGCCGCCCATCCGGCTCGCCGCGGCCTTGCCGGCCTCGAGGACCTCCGCGTGGTCGAGCGGCTCGCCGCTCAGGCCCGCGGCGAGGTTGGTCACCAGGCTGATGCCGAGGATCTCCATGCCGGCCTCGCGGGCCGCGATCGCCTCGAGCGTGGTGCTCATCCCGACCAGGTGGCCGCCCATGATCCCGGCCATCCGGACCTCGGCGGGGGTCTCGTAGTGCGGACCGGGGAACTGGACGTAGACGCCCTCGTCGAGCGAGGGGTCGACCTCCTTGCACATCGCGCGCAGGCGCGGGCTGTAGAGGTCGGTGAGGTCGACGAAGGTGGCGCCGACGATCGGGCTGGTGCCGGTGAGGTTGATGTGGTCGGAGATCAGGACCGGCTGGCCGGGCTCCCAGCCCTCCTTGAGCCCGCCGCACCCGTTGGTGAGCACGATGGCCGAGCAGCCCGCAGCGGCGGCGGTGCGGATCGGGTGGACGACCGCGGCGACGCCCTTGCCCTCGTAGAAGTGGGTGCGCGAGAGGAAGACCAGGAGGTTCTTGTCGCCCGAGGCGGTCGACTGGCGGATCGAGCGGATCTTGCCGCTGTGACCGGCGACCGCGGCGGCGCTGAAGCCGGGCAGGTCGGTCGTGTCGATCTCGGCGGTGGCCTCGCCGAGGGCGTCCACGGCCGGGAGCCAGCCCGACCCGAGGACCAGGGCGACGTCGTGGCGCTCGACGCCGGTCAGCTCGGCGAGCCTCGCGGCCGCCTCGGCGGCGTTCTCGTAGGGCGTGGTGGCAGCGGCTGCGTGGGTCACGCGCCGAACTCTAGACCGGCTCGCGCCCGGCTCAGAGCCCGGTGGAGCGGCAGGAGCGGCGACGCAGGGCGCCCACGTAGTCCTCCGGCGCCCCGGCGGCCTCCGCGGAGTCGGCGAGCACCCCGAGGTAGGACGCCGACGGCAGCCCGCCCTCGTACGCGTCGAGCACGTAGGCCCACACGACCATCTCACCGGTCATGGTCTGCACGCGCACCTTGGTCTTGCGGTAGAGGCCGCTGTCGGCGGACTCCCAGCCGTCGAGGGCGCGCTCGTCCTCGGGCGTCACGTCGTAGACGGCGACGAAGACCTGCTCGAAGGGGTCCTGGACGATCGTCGAGAGCGCGCCGTCCCAGCCGTGCTCCTCGCCGCCGAAGGTCAGCCGCCACCCCGTCAGCCAGCCCGTCGACTGGAGGATCGAGTGCGGGCAGCGCTCGCTCATGCGGGCGGGATCGAGGTTCGTCCCGTAGGCGGCGTAGAGCGTCACGGTCCACACGATATCGAGCCCCGACCCTTCGAGACACGCGCAGGGCGCGTTCCTCAGGACAAGCCTCGGTGTTCCCCCCGTGCGGTCGACAACTAGGCTGGGGGCGTGACCGACACGCACTTCGACACCCTCGTCCTCGGCGCCGGCCCCGGTGGCTACGTCGCCGCGATCCGCGCAGCCCAGCTCGGCCAGAAGGTGGCCGTGGTGGAGGAGAAGTACTGGGGAGGTGTCTGCCTCAACGTCGGGTGCATCCCGTCCAAGGCCCTGCTCAAGAACGCCGAGCTGGCGCACACGCTCCAGCACGAGAAGGCCAAGTTCGGCATCGAGGGCGACGTCTCGATGTCCTTCGGCCCGACGCACAAGCGCAGTCGCGACGTCTCCGCCGGCATCGTCAAGGGCGTCCACTACCTGATGAAGAAGAACAAGATCACCGAGATCGACGGGTGGGGCACCCTCACCGGTCCGACCGGGATGGACGTGAAGGACAAGGACGGCCAGACCACCGGCTACACCTTCGACAACCTGGTGCTCGCCACCGGCGCGACCGTACGGCTCGTGCCCGGCGTCGAGCTCAGCGACAACGTCGTCACCTACGAGGAGCAGATCCTCACCGACGAGCTCCCGGGCTCCATCATCATCGGCGGCTCCGGCGCGATCGGCGTCGAGTTCGCCTACGTCATGGCCAACTTCGGCGTCGACGTGACCATCGTGGAGTTCCTCGACCGGATGGTCCCCACCGAGGACCACGACATCTCCAAGGAGCTCCTCAAGCACTACAAGAAGCTCGGCGTGAAGGTCATGACCTCCACCGCGGTGAAGAACGTCGAGGACACCGGCTCGGGCGTCAAGGTCACGGTGGCGCCCGCCGACGGTGGCGACGAGCAGGTGATCGAGGCCGACAAGTTCCTCGCCGCCTTCGGGTTCGCCCCCCGCGTGAAGGGCTTCGGCCTCGAGAACGTCGGCGTCACCGTCACCGAGCGCGGTGCCATCGAGATCGACGAGTACTGCCGCACAAACGTCGACAACGTCTACGCGATCGGCGACTGCACCGGCAAGATGATGCTCGCCCACGTCGCCGAGGCGATGGGCATCGTGGCCGCCGAGACCATCAACGGCGCCGAGACGATGCCGGTCGAGTACGACTTCGTCCCGCGCGCGACCTACTGCATGCCGCAGATCGGCTCGTTCGGCTACAGCGAGGCCCAGGCCAAGGACAAGGGCTACGACGTGAAGACCGCGACGTTCCCCTTCACCGCCAACGGCAAGGCCATGGGCCTCGGGGAGGCCGTCGGCTTCGTCAAGGTCGTCGCCGACGCCGAGCACAACGAGATCATCGGCGCCCACATGATCGGCCCCGACGTGACCGAGCTGCTCCCCGTCCTGACGCTGGCGCAGAAGTGGGACCTCACCGCCGACGAGGTCGCCCGCAACGTCTTCGCGCACCCGACCCTGGGCGAGGCCGTCAAGGAGGCCGTCCACGGCATCGCCGGCCACATGATCAACCTCTGAGGGCAGCAGGCACCGAGCTCGCGAGGTGGCTGCGGCGCCCGAGGAGGTCGAGTGCCGCAGCGGCTGAGGAACGAAGCCGCGTCGCGGTGTATCGAGACCTAGGAAGATCGAAGTGACCATGAGCAGCAGCAACCACATCGTCATCATCGGCGGCGGCCCGGGCGGCTACGAGGCGGCCCACGTGGCCGCCCAGCTCGGCGCCGAGGTGACGGTCGTCGACACCGACGGTGTCGGCGGCTCCGCGGTCCTCACCGACTGCGTGCCCAGCAAGACGCTGATCGCGACGTCGGAGCTGATGGCGGACCTGACCGGCGCCCAGGAGCTCGGGGTCAACTTCCGCGACCACGAGGGCGACGCGGCGACGTCGATCGCGGTCGACCTGGCGCGGGTCAACGCCCGCGTCAAGCAGCTCGCCGCCGACCAGTCGGTCGACATCGCGGCCCGCCTCGACCGGGACGGCGTACGCGTCGTGACCGGCCGCGGCCGGCTCGGGCCCGACCTCACCGTGGTGGCGACGACCGCCGACGGCGAGGAGACCATCGAGGCCGACGCGATCATCGTCGCGACCGGCGCGTCGCCGCGTACGCTCCCCAGCGCCCAGCCCGACGGCGAGCGGATCCTCACCTGGGAGCAGGTCTACGACCTGACCGAGGTGCCGGAGAAGCTCATCGTGGTCGGCTCGGGCGTCACCGGTGCGGAGTTCGCCAGCGCCTACCTCTCGCTCGGCATCGACGTCACGCTCGTCAGCAGCCGCGACCGGGTCCTGCCGGGTGAGGACGCCGACGCGTCCGCCGTGCTCGAGGACGTCCTGACCCGCCGCGGCATGAACGTCCTCGGCCAGTCGCGCATGCAGTCGGTGACCCGCGACGGCGACACGGTCACGGTGACGCTGACCGACGGGCGCACGGTCTCCGGGAGCCACTGCATCCTGGCCCTCGGCTCGGTGCCCAACACCGCCGACCTCGGCCTCGACGAGGCGGGTGTGCGCACCGACGACGGCGGCTTCATCACCGTCGACCGGGTGTCGCGCACCTCCGCACGCGGGGTCTACGCCGCGGGCGACTGCACCGGCGTGCTGATGCTCGCCTCCGTCGCCGCGATGCAGGGCCGGATCGCGATGTGGCACTTCCTCGGGGACGCCGTGGCGCCGCTCGACCTCAAGAAGGTCTCCTCCAACGTCTTCACCTCGCCCGAGATCGCCACGGTGGGCTGGTCGCAGAAGTCCGTCGACGCGGGCGAGATGCAGGCCGAGGTCGTCACCCTGCCGCTGGCCGGCAACGCCCGCGCCAAGATGCAGGGCGTGCGCGACGGCTTCGTCAAGCTCTTCTGCCGCCCCGGCACCGGCATCGTCGTCGGGGGAGTGGTGGTCGGGCCGCGGGCCTCCGAGCTCATCCACCCGGTGTCGATCGCGGTCGCGGAGTCGTTGACGGCCGATCAGCTCGCCAACGCGTTCACCGTCTACCCGTCGATGAGCGGCTCCGTCGCCGAGGCCGCGCGACGCCTGCACCGGGTCTGAGGCGCGCGTCCGGCCCGGGGCCGGGCTGGCACGACGCGCACCACCACGTCCGGCGGTTGGCGGCGTCGCCGGCCACCTCGGCCTGCACGCTGATCGGACCGCGGCACCGCCGGCACCCCTGGCGCTGTCTCCCGGTCACCCAGTGGTCGTCGCCCTTGACCGGCGAGCCGGTGGTGACCTGGTAGGCGCCGTCGACCGTCGCGGAGTGGCGCAGCATGGTCGCGGCGCGGTCCACGAGCCGCTCGACGTCGACCTCGCCGATCGGCGTCCACGGACTGACGCCGGTGAGGAAGGCGAGCTCGTTGGCCCAGAGGTTGCCGAGCCCGGCCATCGCGCGCTGGTCGAGCAGCGCGCTGACCAGCGGCGTCGACGGCTCGGCGCGCAGGCGGCGCACGGCCTCCGCGGCGTCCCAGTCGTCCCGCAGCGGGTCGGGCCCGAGGTGGCCCACGAGGTCGGCCTCGCGGGCGGTCGGCACGAGGTCGAGGTCGTGGAGCCGGATGCCGTGCACCACCCGGTCGTCGTCGAGCGTCAGCAGCAGCCGGACGTGGGGCTGCAGCGTGCCCGGCAGCCGCTTGCCGGGGGCGAGCGTCGACCACGACCCGTCCATCTTGAGGTGGCTGTGCAGCGTGGCGGCGGGCGACCCGGCCGTGGCGCTGAAGCGGGTCAGCAGGTGCTTGCCGTGGGTGTCGTGGCCCAGCACCTCGCGGCCCGCGACGTCACGGGTGGCCAGTCGGGGCGTGCGGAAGTCGGAGCGCGCGACCGTGTGGCCCACGAGCTGGCGGTCGAGCCGCCGCGCGAGCTTCCAGACGCTGTCTCCCTCGGGCACCCGTCCAGTGTCACAGGTGGGTGGGACAGCGGGCCGCCCGGAAGAGGGTCCCGCAGGCGTCAGCCGGGGGTGAGCAGGTCCCGCACCGCCGCGCACGTCCGGTCCGCGTCCTCGAGCCAGAAGTCGTGACCGATGCCGGGGAGCCGGCGCACGTCCCAGCCGCGGCCAGCCAGTCGGACGGCCATCTCGTCGGGCAGCACGGCGGGCGAGTCGTCCGAGAGCAGCACCGTGGACGGGACGGCCGGCGCGGCCACCGCGACCGGGTGGTGCGCGACCTCGCGGAACACGCCCACGCTCATCCGCATCGCGAAGCCGGACGCCGCCGCCTCGCGCAGGACGAGGTCCTCGGCGGAGGGCTTCGGACGGTGGCGGCTGCGCCACTTCTGCACGAGCCCGGCGGCGAGCACGCTCACCGGAGCCGCGCCCCAGAAGAGCCTCCCGCCCAGGCCCTCGCTCGGGAGGCCGAGCCGGAAGCCGGGGTCGAGGTAGAGCGCATACGCCGGCCGGAGGCGGCCGACCGCGCGCTCGAGCACCGTGCCGCCCAGGGAGTGGCCCACGACGAGGTCCAGCCCGGCGGGCAACGACTCGACGAGGTCGTCGGCGAACGCGCGGAGGCCGTAGTCGTCGGAGCGGTCGCTGCGGCCGTGGCCGCGCAGGTCGACGGTGGTCACGGTGGTGCCTCCCGCCGCGACGATCCGCTCGGTGAGCCCGCGCCAGAGGGCGCCGGACGACCCGAGCCCGTGGACGAGGGCGACCTGACGGGGGCCCGCGCCGTGCTGCTCGGTGGCGAGCCTCACCGCACGCCTGCCCCGACCTCGGCCAGGAACCCGAGGAGCAGCTCGTTGAACACGTCGGGCTGGTCGATGCTGATGGCGTGGCCGGCGTCCTCGACGACGACGGCACGCCCGGTCACGGACCCCGCCACCGCGGCCTCGGCGTGCTCGCACGACCAGACCTGGCTCTCGCGCCCCGCGAGCATGAGCAGCGGCCGGGGGAAGCGGCGTACGACGTCGCGCCAGTCCTGCAGCGCGTGGTCACGCAGCAGCCCGAGCGTCTCGGGTGCCGTGCTGTCGCGGAAGGCGGGGGCGCCGCCGAGCCGCTCGGCCAGCCGGGCGACGGCGGGCCCGGACCGGTCGACGGTGCGGCCGCCGTCCAGCTGCGGGACGCCGTGGTCGAAGAAGGTGGCCGCGTTGGAGGTGTCGTAGCCGTGGAAGCCGTGGGGCCAGGTGTCGTCGTTGAGCATCTTGGGGGTCTGGTCGACGACGACGGCCCCGGCGAGCCGGGAGGGTCCGAACTGGTCGACGTAGGCCCAGAGGGTGTTGCCGCCCATCGACGCCCCGACGGCGACCGCGTCGTGCAGGTCGAGGTGCTCGAGCAGCTCACCGAGGTCGCGACCGTGGCGGGCCATCCGCTGGCCGTGGGCCGGCGTCTCGGACTCGCCGTGCGCGCGGCGGTCGAAGGCGATCGCGCGGTGGCCGGCGGCGAGCAGCGCGTCGACCGTCAGCACCCAGGCGGTGGCCGGCGCCGTGAAGCCGTGCACGAGCACGACGGGACGCCCCTCGCCCTCGTCGGTGTAGGCGAGCGTCACGTCGTCGGTCGTGGTGAAGGTCGGCATGCCACCGACCGTAGCCGCGCCGGTCCGTCGCACGGGATGGAGACAACCCCCACACCGGCGGGCGTCAGGTGGAGAGCTCCGCCATCAACCGGTGGAGCCGCAGCGCGACCTGGAGCTCGAGCGCGCGTCCCGGCTCCTTCCACTGCGTGCCCAGCACCTCGGTGACCCGGTCGAGGCGCTGGTAGAGCGTGTTGGGGTGGATGTGGAGCGCCTCGCAGGTGCGGGCGTGGTGCCGGGCGTGCTCGAGGTAGTTCTCGAGCGTGGTCGCGAGGTCGCGCTGCCGCTCCCGGTCGTGGTCGAGCAGGGGGCCGATGGTGGTCCGGACGAAGGTCGCCAGCTCCTCGCGTCCGGACCCGCTGAAGAGCGAGCGGTAGAGCCCGAGGTCGTCGGCGGCCGCACACGTCCCGGGCCGGCCCAGCGCGAGCAGGAGGGCGGCGGTCTGACGAGCCTCCTCGTGCGCGGCGCGCACGCCCGCCAGGCCTCCCGCGGCCGCGGCCAGCCCGGTCGTGGGGGCCTCGCGCGCGGACAGCCGCGCGGCCGCCTCGCGCGCGTCCTCCACCCCGGTGGGCGCGAGGACGATGACCCGCCCGGCGTGCGTCGCGGACCAGCCGCGGAGGTCCGCGGCGAGGCGGGCGGCGTACGCGGTCGCGTGGGCGACGCCGACCGGCTCGGGCTCGACGACGGCGACGGCGGCGACGGCGCGCAGGTCGATGCCGACGGCGCGGGCGCGGCGTACGAGGCTGTCCTCGTCGGCGTCGGAGGAGAGGAGGGCGTGGACGAGCTCGCCCCGGGTGCGCAGCTCGGCCTCGGCGACGGAGCGTTCGGACGCGACGAGGACGGCGACCGTGGTGGCGCCGATGCGCAGGAGCCGGTGGGTGTCCTCGTCGGTCGCGCCGGCCGCGTCGGGAGGGCTGGCGACCAGGTCGCCCACGCGTCCGTCCGGCAGGTCGACGGGCACGACGAGGCCGTCGTCCGTGGCGCGCTCGCCGGCGAGCGTGCGCCCGTCCGCGTCGCGCACCTCGACCGTCAGCCCGGCAGCGCGATCGAGGGCGGCCACCACCTCGGGGAGGCCGCCTCCGCGGATGACGACCTCGTTGAGGACGTCGCGCAGGTCGCTGGCCCGCTGGCGGCTCTCGCTGATCTCGCGCAGGGTCGCGTTGGCCTGCCGCAGCTCGGCGGCGGCGGCGCGCTCCCGGTCGAAGAGGTCGGCGGTCCGCAGCGCGAGGGCGGCGTGGGCCGCCAGGCCGGCGAGCAGCTCGACGTCGTGGTCCACGAAGGGACGTGGCCGTCGCTCGGCGGCGAGCAGCACGCCGAGCGTGTCGTCGCCCACCACGAGCGGGACCCCGAGGATCCCGCCCAGCTGCTCGCTCTGGGCCGCGGACTCCGCCCCCTCCGTACGCCGGAAGCGGCTGTCGTGCAGGTAGTCCCCGCTCCACAGCGGCCGGCCCGTCGCGAGCACCTGGCCGCCCAGCCCCTGGGCGGGCGCGAGCTCGATGCCGCGCATCGCCGAGCCCATGGCGCCGTCGACGACCTCGATCCGCAGCCGGTCCCCGCGCAGGAGCATGATGTAGGCGACGTCGGCGCCGAGCAGCCGACGGGCCTGCCGGGCGACCTCGTCGAGGACCTCGCGGGTGTCGTGGAGGGCGGCCAGGCGGCGGGCCAGGTCGTTGAGCACGGAGAGCTCGTCGGCGCGACGACGCAGCTCCTCGAGCGACTGCACGTCGTCGTGCCGGGGACCCATCGCCCCATCCTCGTGCATGGGACGCCCGGGCGGTCTCAGCCCACGACCTTCCCGGGGTTGAGCACGCCGTGCGGGTCGAGCGCGCGACGGATCGCCCGGTGCATGTCGAGCACCGCGAGCGGGAGCTCGGCTGCGAGCCCGGCGCGCTTGAGGAGCCCGACCCCGTGCTCCCCGGTGACCGTCCCGCCGCAGGCGAGGGCCTCGCCGATGATGTCGTCGAAGGCGGCCTGCGCGCGCACCCGGGCCGCCTCGTCGCCGGCCGGCGTGATGATCAGCGGGTGCAGGTTGCCGTCCCCGGCGTGGGCGATGTTGGCGATGAGCACGTCGTGCTGCACACCGATCGCCTGGACGCGCGCGAGCATCTCCGGGACGCGACCCACGGGGACGCAGACGTCCTCGGTCAGCACGGGTCCCAGCCGCTCGAGCGCGGGATAGGCCAGCCGCCGCGCGGCGAACATCGCGTCCGCCTCGGCCTCGTCGTCGGACCGGGCGGCGAACGACGCGCCCGACGACTCGAACGACGCCAGCACGGCGTCGGCCTCCGCGGCCCCGGCTGCTCCCGGGGCGTCAACCCGCGCGAGGAGGATCGCCTCGCAGTCGGCGTCGATGCCCAGGTCCTTCCAGGCGTTGACCGCGTCGAGGCAGTGCTGGTCGAGGAGCTCGAGCGCCGAGGGCACGATCCCGGCGCGGGCGACGGCGGCGACCGCCTCGCCCGCGGCGACGAGGGAGCCGAAGAAGCCGACCACGGTCTGCTCCGGTGCCCGCGCCGGGCGCAGCCTGACCGTCACCTCGGTCACCAGCCCGAGCGTGCCCTCGGACCCGACGAGCAGCGAGACCAGGTCGTAGCCCGCCACGCCCTTGGCGGTCTCCCGCCCGACGCGGACCAGCTCCCCGGTGCCGGTGACGACCTCCAGGGCGAGCACGTAGTCGCCCGTGACGCCGTACTTCACGCAGCACACGCCCCCGGCGTTGGTGGCCACGTTGCCGCCGATCGTCGACCAGGGCGAGCTCGCCGGGTCGGGCGGGTACCAGAGGCCCTGCTCGGCGCACGCGGCGCGGAGGTCGTCGTTGACGACCCCGGGCTGGACGACGGCGAGCCGCTCGACGGGGTCGATGCGCAGCACCGCGGCCATCCGCTCGAAGCTGACGACGATCCCGCCGGCGACCGCGTTCGCGCCGCCGGACAGCCCCGTCCCGGCGCCACGGGGGACCACCGGTACGCCGTGCTCGAGGCACCAGCGGACGATGGTGCGTACGCCCTCCGAGCAGGTCGGCCGGGCCACGGCCAGGGGCTGCGCCCAGGGCGCCCACTCGGCCTCGTCGTGGCTGTAGCGCGCGGTGGAGGCCGGGTCGGTGAGGATCGTCCCGGCGGGCAGCAGGGCGGCGAGCCCGGCGACATCGGGGAGGTCGGCGGCGTCCGACTGCGGGCGTACGGCGGACAGGGTCATCGCACGGCCTTGATCGGGCGGACGAGGGCGGCGCCGAGCATCACGAAGACGATGCCGGAGACGAACAGGGCCGGGTAGCCGCCGGTGAGCGTGACCAGCGCGGCGGCGATCGAGGGGCTGAGCGCCTGGGGGAGGGTGGTCGCGAGGCCGAGGATGGCGAGGTCGCGGCCGGCGCTGCTGCCGCCCTGGAGCCGGGCCGGCAGCACCTCGGTCATGAGGGCGAGGTCGATCGAGATGTAGACGCCGAAGCCCAGGCCGAGCAGGAAGGCGTACGCCAGCACGCCGGTGGTGGTGGGGACGGCGAGCGGGATGGCCAGGGCCACCGACATCACGACGGAGGACCAGACGATGAAGGGTTTGCGGCGCCCGACCTTGTCGGAGAGCCAGCCGCTGCCGATCGCGGACAGCAGCACGCCCACCAGGAGGACGACGCCCATGGTGGCGGCGAACGAGTTGGACTCAGCGTCGCTGAGGCCGATGTAGTCGCGCAGGATGTAGAGGCCGTAGGTCTGGGCGCCGTAGAAGCCGATGACCATGAGGAACCGGGACGCGAAGGCCCACGCGAAGTCGGGGTGCTGGCGCGGGCTGACCCAGAAGCCGCGGAGGAACTCGCGGGCGCCGGTGCGCTCGCGGGGCAGGTGGGCGCTGGGCTCGTCGCGGTTGACGACGACGAAGACGCCGACGACGACCACGGCGAGCGCGGACAGCACGACGTAGGGGAGCATCCCCTGCGTCGCGGTGCCTCCGGCCACGACGACGCCCACGGCGTTGCCGATGGTGATGCCGACGCCGATCATCGCCGAGACGCCTCCCCGGCGTGCGGCCGGGTAGCGGTCGGGGACGATCGCGGTGGCCGCGGCCTGGAGCGTGTTGACGCCGACCTGGACCACCAGCCACACGAGCGCCACCGCCAGCACCGACTGGGCCAGCGGGAGGCCGAGCAGGAAGCCGGAGGTGAGGAGCGCTCCACCCACCATCCAGGGGGTGCGGCGGCCGAAGCGCGAGCGGGTGGCGTCGGAGAAGGCGCCGGCGAGCGGCTGGGCGAAGATGTTGGCGATGAAGGCCACCGTCGTGACGAAGGCGAGGTTGCCGACCTTCCCCGCCTCGTCGATGCCCGCCACGATGTTGGGCAGCAGGATGCCGTTGCCGCCCGAGTTCACCGCGAGCATCGCGACGTAGACCATCAGCAGGCCGAAGGACATGCGGCGCAGCGGCTGCCCTCCGGGGACGGGCGTCGCGGTCGGGGCGACGGGCGGGGCGGGTGTGGTGATCTCGGACAGCGCCATCGGGTGCTCCTGGCTCGGGGCGGCCTGGTCGCCGCTCCCGCCGACGCTACGGACGCCCGCGCCCACCGGCGACGGACGTGTTCTCCGTCACCGACCTCTCCCCATGGAGAGGATCTCCACGCTCAGCCGAACGGCCCGTTGATCCCGTTCGCCCCGTCGGTCGTCTGCTTGAGGTAGGCGGCGGCGAGGTTCTGCTGCCCGTGCACGCCGTGGGCGGTGCCGCGCGCCAGCTGGACGCCGGCGTCGATCGCGCCGTCGATGCCGCTGGAGAGGTGCCACGGCACCCACCGGTCCCCGACGCGGACCATCCGGACGAGGGGATCCTCACCGGCGGCCAGCCGACGGGCGTCCGCGGCGCAGACACCGATGACCCGGGCGACCCCGCCCGGCGGGGTCCACTCCACGTCCCGCATCGCGGGGCCGTGCCGCGGGTCGAAGAAGCACGGCTCGCGCCGCTCGGGGAGCGGGTCGCCGTCGCGGACCGCGATCACGGCGGCCCGGTGGTAGCGGGCGTCGGCGAGGACCTGCTCGATCGCGACCACGTCGTCCGCGGTCTCGCTCGTGGCGAGCCGGTGCTTGGCCTGCTCGTAGTGCTCCAGCGCGCGCCGGTAGTGCTCACGCGCCGCCGGGTCGAGGTCGTCGCCGAGGGTGTCGACGTGCAGGTCGGTCAGCTGCTCGCCGAGCACCGTGACGTCCTCGTCCACCACCTTGCGCGCGACGCGCCACCGGTCCTTCTCGACCAGCTCCTGCTCGCGCCTGCGCCTGCGTCCCCCGAACATGTCGCGCAGTCTGTCACCGATCCCACGGTCCGGGACCGGCGCCACCGCTCCCCTGTACGCTCGGAGATTCTGTTCCGTCGACCTCGGGGGAGGACACGCCATGACCAGGACCCGGCTGCGACCACGCCTGCTGGCCGCGCTCGCCGCGAGTGCCCTCCTGCTGCCGGTGCTGCCCGCGTCCGGCGCGTCGGCGGCCGAGCCGCGCAGGAAGGTCGAGGTCTGGTCGACCCCCGGCAGCACCGCGATCACCCTCACCGGCCACGGGTTCGGCCACGGCCACGGCATGTCGCAGTACGGCGCGCTCGGCGCCGCCCAGCAGGGCCTGGGCTGGCAGCAGATCAACGAGTTCTACTACCCCGGCACCACGTGGGGCGAGGTACGCGGCACGATCCGCGTGCTCATCACCTCCGACACCGGCCGCGACGTCCAGGTCGCCGCCGAGCGCGGCCTCAAGGTCACCAGCCTGTCCCGCACGCGGACCTGGCGGGTGCCGTCCTTCGCGGCGAAGAAGTGGCGACTCGTCGCGCAGGGCGAGCGCACCGCGGTGCAGTGGACCAAGGGCGGCCGCTGGCGGACGTGGAGGACCTTCCGCGGCGAGGCGGAGTTCACCGCCTCCGACGGGCTCCTCACGCTCGTCACGCCCCGCGGCCGGCACGACTACCGCGGCGCCCTGCAGTCCGTCGGCCCGCGCCAGGGCGGCAAGCGGCAGACGGTCAACAAGCTCGGCATGGAGGCGTACCTCCGCGGCGTCGTGCCGCAGGAGGTCCCCGCGCTCTGGACCCCCGCCGCCGTGAGCGCGCAGTCGGTCGCGGCGCGGACCTACGCGGCGTACGAGCGCTCCCACCCGGCCGCCGCGCACTACGACCTCTGCGACACCACCCAGTGCCAGGTCTACGGCGGCGCCGACGTCGAGCACCCCGCCGCGACCGACGCCATCCGCGCGACCGCGCGCCAGGGCCTCTTCTTCGACGGGCGCCCCGCGTTCACGCAGTTCTCCGCCAGCAACGGCGGGTGGTCCTCCGCGGGCTCGATGCCCTACCTGGTCGCGCAGCAGGACCCCTACGACGGTCTCGTGAACCCGACGTACTCCACGTGGACGACCACGATCGACGACACCCAGGTCGAGAAGCAGTGGCCCGACATGGGCGACCTCACCGGCATCGAGGTGATCGCCCGCGACGGCAACGGCGACTGGGGCGGTCGGGTCACCGAGATGGCGTTCGTCTTCGCCAACGGGCGCATCACGACCGACGGCGACGCCGTCCGGTCCGCCTTCGGCCTCTACTCCGACTGGTTCACCTTCAGCGTCACGCCGCGGCAGAAGGGTCCGGCCCGCCAGTGACGCGTTCCCACCGGCTGGCGGCGCTGCTCGGCGCCCTCGTGCTGGCCGCCACCGGCTGCACGTCGGGATCCGCCGACGACGGCGGCATCGACCTGCCCGACCCGGTGGTCGAGACCGAGGTCGCCACCCCGATCGACTACGTCGCCCTCGGGGACTCCTTCTCCGCCGGACCGCTCATCGGCACGATGCGCTCCGACCCGACCGGATGCGCGCGGTCCAAGGACAACTACCCCGCGTTCGTCGCCGACTGGCTCGACGTCACCTCCTACACCGACGTGACGTGCTCGGCCGCCACGACGGTGGACCTCTACGAGCCGATGCTCATGTTCGACGGCAACACCGCCCCGCCCCAGCTCGACGCCGTCACGAGGGGCACCGACCTGGTCACCCTCGGCATGGGCGGCAACGACTTCGGCATCTACGACTCGCTGATCCGCTGCCAGGGCAGCGCCGCCGCGGACTGCCCGGTCGCCCAGCTGCGCGACGACACCGGCAAGGTCGCCGCCCGGGTCGAGAAGGCCGTACGCCGCATCCTGAGGGCCGCGCCGGACGCGCGCGTCCTCGTCGTCGGCTATCCCGACATCCTCCCGACCGAGGGCACGTGCAACGCCGTCGGCGTGCCGGCCGACGTGCTCGGACCGGTCGCGGAGGTCGCGGGCCTGCTCAACGACGCCCTGGCCACCGGTGCCGAGGACGGCGGTGGCGAGTACGTCGACATCGAGGCCGTCTCCGAGGGGCACGACGTCTGCGCCAAGGGCCGCGCCTGGGTCAACGGGCCGCGGTTCCGCGTCGGCGTCGCGGCGCCGTTCCACCCGAAGATCAACGGCATGCGCGCCGTCGCCACCGAGGTCTTCCGCCAGGTGACCGGGGAGGACCCCGCCGAGGTCACGGAGTACGCCGAGCCCGACCCCGACGCGATCGTCCTCAACGCGGGGTAGCGGGCCCGGTGGGGAAGCGGCACGAACGGCACGTCTCGCACGTGCGGCAGATGTGGCCCCCGCGGACGGGCTGCGAGGGCGATGACCGCCGCACCTGCGCACGTGCGGCCGTGTGGCGTACGGACCCGCCGGGGCCCGGTCGGGCTCAGCCGATCACCAGCACCAGGTCGCCACCCTCGGCGGCCTTGGTCGAGGCGATCACCAGGCGCTGGACGGTGCCACCCACCGGCGCGGTGATCGACGCCTCCATCTTCATGGCCTCGATGGTCGCCACGGTCTGCCCGGCCTCGACGGTGTCACCCTCCGCGACCGTCGGGGTGACGGCTCCGTCGTAGGGAGCGGCGACGTGGCCGGTCGCCTTGGGGTCGGCCTTCTCGGCGGACGCGACCTCGGCGGAGATGCCGCGGTCGCGCACCTGCACCGGGCGCAGCTGCCCGTCGACGGTGGCGAGCACGTTGCGGAAGCCGCGTTCGTCGGGCTCGCTGATCGCCTCGAGGCCGAAGAGCATCTCGCGGCCCTCACGGACCCGGACGCGGTGCTCCTCGCCGCGGCGCAGGCCGTAGAGGTAGTCGATGGTGGAGACGCCGGCGAGGTCGCCGTACTTCTCCCGCGACTCGTGGAAGGCGGCTGTGGGCGCAGGGAAGAGCAGCTCGTTGAGCGTGGCGCGGCGGTCGCTGGCGAGGCTGGCCTGCTGCTCCTCGGTGAGGGTCTCGACCGGCTGCTTCCACGTCCTGCCCGCCAGCGCCTTGCTGCGGAACGGCTCGGGCCAGCCGCCGGGCGGGTCGCCGAGCTCGCCGTTGAGGAAGCCGATGACCGAGTCGGGGACGTCGTACGACGCGGGGTCGGCCTCGAACGCGGCCGGGTCGGCCTTCGCCGCGACGAGCGCGAGTGCGAGGTCGCCCACGACCTTCGACGACGGCGTCACCTTCACCACGTTGCCGAGGATGTCGTTGGCGGCGGCGTACATGTCCTCCACCTGCTCGAACTTCTCGCCGAGGCCCAGCGCGATGGCCTGCTGGCGGAGGTTGGAGAGCTGGCCGCCCGGGATCTCGTGGCGGTAGACGCGACCGGTCGGCGCGGGCAGGCCGGACTCGAACGGCGCGTAGACGCGGCGCACGGCCTCCCAGTAGGGCTCCATCGCGTTGACGGCCGCGAGCGAGAGACCGGTCTCGCGCGCGGAGTGGTCGGTGGCGGAGACCAGCGCGGACAGCGCCGGCTGCGACGTGCCGCCGGCCATCGAGGCGCAGGCGGCGTCGACGGCGTCGACACCAGCGTCGATGGCGGCGAGCAGGGTGGCGAGCTGCCCGCCCGGGGTGTCGTGGGTGTGCAGGTGCACCGGCAGGTCGAAGCGCTCGCGCAGCGCGGTCACCAGGGTGCGGGCGGCAGGGGCGCGGAGCAGGCCGGCCATGTCCTTGATCGCCAGGACGTGCGCGCCCGCCTCGACGATCTGGTCGGCGAGGCGCAGGTAGTAGTCGAGGGTGTAGAGCTTCTCGCCCGGGGAGGAGAGGTCGCCGGTGTAGCAGAGCGCGACCTCCGCGACGGAGGTGCCCGTGGCGCGCACGGCGTCGATGGCCGGGCGCATCTGGGAGACGTCGTTGAGGGCGTCGAAGATGCGGAAGACGTCGATGCCGGTGGCGGCCGCCTCGTCCACGAACGCCTCGGTGACCTCGGTGGGGTACGGCGTGTAGCCGACCGTGTTGCGACCGCGCAGCAGCATCTGCAGGCCGACGTTGGGGATCGCCTCGCGCAGGGCGGCGAGCCGCTCCCACGGGTCCTCGTTGAGGAAGCGGAGCGCGACGTCGTAGGTGGCGCCGCCCCAGCACTCCACCGACCAGAGCTGCGGGGTCGTGCGGGCGACGTGGTCGGCGACGGCGAGCAGGTCGCGGGTGCGGACCCGGGTGGCGAGCAGCGACTGGTGCGCGTCGCGGAACGTGGTGTCGGTGACGGCGACGCTCGTCTGCGCGCGCAGCCGGCGGGCGAACTCGTCGGGCCCGATCTCGCGCAGCTGCTGACGGGTGCCGTCGGGGACCGGCTGGGTCCGGTCGAGCGACGGGAGCTTGCTGACCGGGGAGACCGACACCGGCGCGGCGCCGTGCGGCTGGTTGACCGTGACGTCGGCGAGGTACTCCAGGAGCCGCGTCGCGCGGTCGCCGCCCACCTGCGCCTTGAGCAGCTGCGGGTGGTCCTCGATGAAGGACGTGGTGACCCCGCCGGCCGCGAAGTCGGGGTCGGCGAGCACGGCCTGGAGGAAGCCGACGTTGGTCGAGACGCCACGGATGCGGAACTCCAGCAGCGCGCGGCGGGCCTTCTGCACGGCCGCCTCGAACGTACGTCCGCGGCAGGTCAGCTTGGCGAGCATGGAGTCGAAGTGGGGGCTGATCTCGGCGCCGGTGTAGGTGGTGCCGCCGTCCAGGCGTACGCCCGGGCCGCCCGGCGAGCGGTACATCGTGATCTTGCCGGTGTCGGGCCGGAACCCGTTGGCCGGGTCCTCGGTGGTGATCCGGCACTGCAGCGCGAAGCCGCGCGGCTGGACCGAGTCCTGGGTCAGCTCGAGGTCCGCGAGCGTCGCGCCGGCGGCGATCCGCATCTGCGACTGCACCAGGTCGACGCCGGTCACCTCCTCGGTGACGGTGTGCTCCACCTGGATGCGGGGGTTCATCTCGATGAAGACGTACGTCCCCGACGGGTCGAGCAGGAACTCCACGGTGCCGGCGTTCTTGTAGCCGATCTCGCGGGCGAAGCGCACCGCGTCCTCGCAGATGCGCATCCGCAGCTCGGGGTCGAGGTCGGGCGCCGGCGCGATCTCGACGACCTTCTGGTGGCGGCGCTGGACCGAGCAGTCGCGCTCGTAGAGGTGGATGACACCACCCTCGGAGCCCGTCCCGTCGGAGAGGATCTGCACCTCGATGTGGCGCGGGTCGACCACGGCCTGCTCGATGAAGACGGTCGGGTCGCCGAAGGCACCCTCGGCCTCACGCATGCAGGTCTCGATCGCCTCGCGCAGGTCCGCACGGTCGTCGACGCGGCGCATCCCGCGCCCGCCTCCGCCTGCGACGGCCTTGACGAAGAGCGGCGCCGCGATCTGCTCGGCCGCTGCCAGCAGCTCCTCGACGTCGGTCGAGGGCGGCACGGACTGGAGGACGGGTACGCCCGCGGCCTTGGCCGCGGCGATCGCGCGCGCCTTGTTGCCGGTGAGGGTGAGCACGTCGGCGCTGGGACCGATGAAGGTGATGCCGGCCGCCGCGCAGGCCTCGGCGAGCGCCGGGTTCTCCGACAGGAAGCCGTAGCCGGGGTAGATCGCGTCCGCGCCGCAGTCGACGGCGACCTGGACGATCGCCTCCGGGTCGAGGTAGGCACGGACCGGGTGTCCGACCTCACCGATCTGGTAGGCCTCCTCGGCCTTCATCCGGTGCTCGGACCCGCGGTCCTCGTGGGGGAAGACGGCCACCGTGCGCGCACCGATCTCGCGCGCTGCACGGAAGGCCCGGACTGCGATCTCGCCACGGTTGGCGACGAGCACCTTGGAGAACATGGGCCGAACGCTATCCAGCCCGGGCCGTGAGGTGGGTCACCTGTCCGCGACCCGGTCGCCTCAGGCGGCGCGCGTCGAGTCCTGGGCGCGCCACCAGGCGACCGTGGCCGCGAGGCCCGCGTCGAGCGAGGTGGGGGAGAGGCCGAGGCGTGCCTCGCTCGCGCTCGAGTCGACCACGAACGGGTCGGTGAACATGTACGCCGTCTCGGTCATCTCGCGCGTGCCGCCGTGGACCAGCGCCACGGACCTCAGCGCCCACATCGGGATCGTCGACATCCGGGGGACGGGCACGCCACCTGCGGCGGCCGTGCGCTCGACCAGCTGCCGCTGCGTGAGCGCCGGAGCGGTCGGGGCGTGCAGGAACGAGTTCCAGAGGTCCTCGCGACCGGCCGCGACGACCATCGCCGCGGCGAGGTCCGGCACGTAGGTGAAGGAGTGGGGCTGGTCGAGGCTGCCGAGCACTCGCATCGTCCGGCCGGCCAGCACGGTCGGGACCATCCGCTCGCCGGCGTGAGCCGTGCGGACGAGGGGCCCGTAGAAGTCGGACGCCGCGACGCTGACGGTAGGCGTCGCCGACGCCTCGCGCTGGGCGAGCAGCTCGGTGCGTACGCCGAGCTTGCCCGTCGTCGCGGAGCGCGGCGTGTCCTCGGTGATCGGCCCGCTCACCGGTCCGTAGGAGTAGAGGCTCTCGGGGAAGGTCACGACCGCACCGACGCGGCCGGCGGCGTCGAGGACCGCCTTCTCCGCGCGGGGGAGCTCCGCGCGCCAGACCTTCGCGTCGTAGGCCGAGCCGTGGATGCAGTGGTGCACCGCGACGGCTCCGGCGAACGCCTCGGCGAGCACCTCGGGACGCGAGACGTCGACGCGGCGGCGGTCGATGAGGGGGTGCACGGGGCCGCTCCCCGAGCGGGTGAGCAGGCGGACCCGGTGGCCGGCCTCCGCCAGCTGCAGGGCGATGGTCGAGCCGACGGGACCGGCTCCGGTGACGACGTGGACGTCGGGCATGGGGTTCTCCTCGTGAAAGAGAGAGCGGTGCTCTCGGTTCGTCCAGCATGCACTGCGCCATCCAAGAAAGCAAGAGCAGTGCTCTCATTCGTCACGAATGCTCTCGAATGTGCGATGATCCGGTGCATGGAGTCCGCCTCGACCCCCCGCAGCCGGGCCCGGGAGCAGACGATGCGCGACATCGTCCGGATCGGTCGGCAGCACCTCGCGTCCGACGGTGCTGCCGCCCTGTCGCTCCGGGCCGTGGCGCGCGACCTCGGCCTCGTGTCGTCGGCCGTCTACCGCTACGTCGCGAGTCGCGATGACCTGCTCACCCTGCTGGTGGTCGACGGCTACGACGAGCTGGGCGACGCCGTCGACCAGGCGCTCGCCGGCGTCGAGCGCGAGGACCACGTGGGACGCATGGCGGCGATCGGCCGCGCCGTCCGGGCGTGGGGGCTCGCCGAGCCGGCGACGTACGCGCTGCTCTTCGGCAGTCCCGTGCCGGGCTACGAGGCGCCGGCGGAGCAGACGACCGGACCGGGCACGCGCGTCGTCGTACGCCTCGTCGAGGTGTGGGAGGACGCCTGGCAGGCGGGGCGGATCGGGCTCGACGACTCCCCGCTCGCGCCGCGCCGGCTCACCCGCGACCTCGCCCGGATCCGCCGCGAGATGGGCCTCAGCGCCCCCGACGCGTTGCTGGCCCGGGGCCTGTTCGCCTGGGCCGCGCTCTTCGGCTGCGTGACGTGGGAGGTCTTCGGCCAGTACGGCACGGCGACGCTCACCGACCCCGCCGACCTCTTCGAGCAGCACCTCGACGCGCTGGTGGAGGCCGTCGGGCTGGCGAGAGCCTGACGGTCAGCGGGCGAGCGCCCGCCCGACCGCGCGTCCGGAGAAGATGCAGCCCCCGAGGAAGGTGCCCTCGAGCGCGTTGTAGCCGTGGACGCCGCCGCCCCCGAAGCCGGCGACCTCGCCCGCGGCGTACAGGCCGGGGACGACGCTCCCGTCGGCGGCGACGCACTGGCCGTCGAGGTTGGTCTCCAGGCCGCCGAGGGTCTTGCGCGAGAGGATGTTGAGCCGCACCGCGATCAGCGGGCCGTGGGCGGGGTCGAGGACCTTGTGGGGCTTGGCGACGCGGATCAGCTTGTCCGTACGGCTGCGGCGGGCGTTGTGGATCGCCATCACCTGGATGTCCTTGGAGAAGGCGTTGTCGACCTCGCGGTCGCGGGCGACGACCTGCCGCTCGAGGTCGTCGACGTCGAGCCTCGGGCCGCGGGCGAGCTCGTTCATCCCGGTGACCAGCTCGTCGAGCGTCGCGGCGACGACGAAGTCGACCCCGTGCTCCTTGAACGCCTCCACCGGGCCGGGTGCGCCCTTCGCGAGGCGGGTCTTCGCCAGGAACTTCAGGTCCTTGCCGGTGATGTCGGGGTTCTGCTCGGAGCCGGAGAGCGCGAACTCCTTCTCGATGATCGACTGGGTCAGCACGAACCAGGAGTAGTCGTGGCCGGTCGCGAGGATCTGCTTCATCGCACCGATCGAGTCCGCGCCGGGTACGCCCGACATGCCCTCGAGGCGCTTGCCCGTGGCGTCGAACCACATCGACGAGGGACCGGGGAGGATGCGGATCGCGTGGTCGGGCCAGACCGGGTCCCAGTTGTGGATGCCCTCGACGTAGGCCCACATCCGGTCCCGGTTGACCATCGTGGCGCCCGCGGTCTCGGAGATGGCCTGCATCCGGCCGTCGACGTGCGCCGGGACGCCGGAGATCAGGTGCTCGGGCGCCGGACCGACGCGCTCGGTGGGCCAGCTGCGCCGCATCAGCTCGTGGTTGTGCCCGATGCCGCCGCTGGTCACGACCACCGCCGCGGCGCGGTGCTCGAAGTCGCCGACCGCGTCGCGGCTCGACTTCACGCCGCGTTCGGCGTCGTCGTCGGCCAGGACGGTGCCGCGCACGCCGACCACGGTGCCGTCCTCGACGACCAGCTCGTCGACCTGGTGGCGGAACGCGAGGCGTACGAGCCCCCGGGCCTCCGCCTCCTGCACCGGCTCGACGAAGATCCGCACGACCTCGGGGCCGGTGCCCCAGGTGAGGTGGAAGCGGGGGACCGAGTTGCCGTGGCCGGTCGCGCGGCCGTCGCCCCGCTCCGCCCACCCGACGAACGGCAGCGACCGGAGCCCGAGGGCGTGGAGGTAGTCCCGCTTCTCGCGGTTGGCGAACTCGACGTACGCCTTCGCCCACTGCAGCGGCCAGTGGTCCTCACCGCGTCCGGGGCCGTCGGTGCCGTCGCCGAGGCGGTCGAACTGGGCCGAGCCCTGCCAGTCCTGCCAGGCGAGCTCGGGGGAGTCCTTGATGCCCATCCGGCGCTGCTCGGGGCTGTCGACGAACAGCAGGCCGCCGAGGGACCACCACGCCTGGCCGCCGAGGTTCGCGCGGTTCTCCTGGTCGAGGACCAGCACCCGCTTGCCCGCGAGGGCGAGCTCGTGGGTCGCGACGAGGCCGGCGAGCCCGGCGCCGACGACGATGACGTCGGGGGTGAAGTCGGTCATGGCTGCTCCTGCGGGTAGTGGCTGACGATCATCTCGGCGAGCAGGCGCAGGGCGCGCTCGACGGTGCGGCCGGGCGGGGCCGCGGGGTCGGGGTCGAGGGCCGAGAACGCCAGCCCGTCGAGCATGTTGACCACGATGCTGAGCACGGCGGCGAGGTCGTCGGCCGGCAGGCGGTCGGCCCACAGGTCGGCCGCCGCGACGAGCATCTGGGACTGGAGCGACTCCCGGGCCGGGTGCAGCGCGGCGCGGAGGTCGGCGTCGGCGCGGGCCGCGACGAGGAGCTCGCGCCAGGTCTGGTTGGCGGGGGAGAGGACGACCCCGCGCAGGTGGGTCAGCACGACCGCGACGTCCTCGACGGTGTCGACGCCTTGCGCGACGGTCGCACGGAACTGCGCCACGTTGCGGGTCGCGACGTGCTTCGCCGTCGCCACCAGCAGCGCCTGCCGGGTGGGGAAGTGGCGGAAGAGCGCCCCCTGGCTCACCCCCGCCTCGGCGCAGACGGCCGCGGTCGAGGTGGCGGCGTACCCCCGCTCGGCGAGACAGCGCACCGTCGCGTCGAGGAGGGCGGTGATGGTGCCCTCGCGGCGCTCGGCCTGGGTGCGCCGGGAGGGCGTGGTGGTCACACCGCAGAGTGTGACATAGAAAGTGAGTGCTTGCTATCTAACTGTCTCAGCGGTGCGTGAGCCACGAGGTGAGGCGCGGACACGTGGCTCACGCACCGCTCGGGTGCGCGTCAGTCCTTGATCTCGCAGATCACGGCGCCGTTGGTGACGGTGGCGCCGACCTCGGCGGCGAGGCCGGTGACGGTGCCGGCCCTGTGGGCCTTGAGGGGCTGCTCCATCTTCATCGCCTCCATGACGACGATGGTGTCGCCCTCGGCGACGGCCTGGCCGTCCTCGACGACGACCTTGACGATGGTGCCCTGCATCGGCGAGGTGACGGCGTCGCCCGACGCGGCGGCGCCGGCCTTCTTCGCGGCACGCTTGCCGGCCTTCTTCGCACCGCCCCCACCCGGGCCCGTCGCGGCGAGTCCGCCCAGGCCGGCGAGGTTGCCGGGCAGGACGACCTCGAGGCGCTTGCCGCCGACCTCGACGGTGACCTTCTGCCGCTCGCCCTGCTCCTCGGCCTCGGCGGCGTCTCCGGCGTACGGCTCCAGCTGGTTGTCGAACTCGGTCTCGATCCACTGGGTGTAGACGGTGAACTCGCCCTCGCCGGACGGGTTGGACGGGCCGACGTAGGCCGGGTCGCGCACGACCGCGCGGTGGAACGGGATCACGGTCGGCATGCCGTCGACGACGAACTCGTCGAGGGCGCGGCGCGAGCGCTCGAGGGCCTGGGTGCGGGTGGTGCCGGTGACGATGAGCTTGGCGATGAGGGAGTCGAACGAGCCGGGGACGGTCTCGCCGTTCTCGTAGCCCCCGTCGAGGCGTACGCCGGGGCCCGACGGCGGTGCCCACGCCGAGAGGGTGCCGGGTGCGGGCATGAAGTTGCGGCCGCCGTCCTCGGCGTTGATGCGGTACTCGATGGAGTGGCCCCGGATCTCGGGGTCGTCGTAGCCGAGCTCCTCGCCGGCGGCGATGCGGAACATCTCGCGGACGAGGTCGATGCCGGTGACCTCCTCGGACACGCAGTGCTCGACCTGGAGGCGGGTGTTGACCTCGAGGAAGGAGATGGTGCCGTCCTGGGCCACGAGGAACTCGCACGTCCCGGCGCCGTGGTAGCCGGCCTCCTTGAGGATGCGCTTGGAGGAGTCGTAGAGCTCGTCGAGCTGCTCCTGGCTGAGGAACGGCGCGGGCGCCTCCTCGACGAGCTTCTGGTTGCGACGCTGCAGGGAGCAGTCGCGCGTCGAGACGACGACGACGTTGCCGTGCTGGTCGGCCAGGCACTGGGTCTCGACGTGGCGCGGCTTGTCGAGGAACTTCTCGACCAGGCACTCGCCGCGACCGAACGCGGTCACGGCCTCGCGGACCGCGGACTCGTACGCGTCGGGGATCTCTTCCAGGGTGCGGGCGACCTTGAGCCCGCGCCCGCCGCCGCCGAAGACGGCCTTGATGGCGACCGGCAGGCCGTTGGCCTTCGCGAACTCGACGACCTCGTCGGCGTCGGCGACCGGGTCCTTGGTGCCCGGCGCGAGCGGCGCGTTCGCACGGTCGGCGATGTGCTTGGCCTTCGCCTTGTCGCCGAGCGCCTCGATCGCGGCCGGTGGGGGACCGATCCAGACCAGCCCGGCGTCGATGACGGCCTGGGCGAAGTCGGCGTTCTCGGCGAGGAAGCCGTAGCCGGGGTGGACGGAATCTGCACCGGTCTTCTCCGCGACCGCGATGATCTTGGCGATGTCGAGGTACGACTCGGCGGGGGTCGCCCCGCCGAGGGAGTGGGCCTCGTCGGCGAGCCGGACGAAGAGGGCGTCGCGGTCGGGCTCGGCGTAGACCGCCACCGAGCCGATCCCGGCGTCCTTGCAGGCGCGGATGACGCGGACGGCGATCTCGCCGCGGTTGGCGATGAGGACCTTCTTCAAGCTCACGCGAGGACTCCTTGACGGCGACTCTGGTGGGGCGGCACGGCGACCGGGCGCGTACCGCTCGGCAGGCTACCGCGCCCGGACCGCGGTACGTCCGCTGCCCGATGTGACGGAGACCACCCGCGGGTTAGCGATCGTTAACCAACCCGGATAGGCTGCTGCCATGACCTACGAGCTGTCCCCCGAGCACGAGCAGTTCCGTCGCAGCGTCCGTGACTTCGCCGAGGCGGAGATCGCCCCGCACGCCGCGCAGTGGGACCGCGACCACCACTTCCCGACCGACGTCGTGCAGAAGATGGGCGCGCTCGGCCTGATGGGCCTCACGGCCCCGGAGGAGTTCGGCGGCGCCGGGATGGCGGGGGAGGACGGCGGGTTCACGTCGCTCTGCCTGGCGATCGAGGAGGTCGGCCGTGTCGACCAGTCGATGGGCATCACCCTCGAGGCCGCGGTCGGCCTCGGCATCAACCCGATCCTGACCTACGGCACGGACGAGCAGAAGAAGACCTGGCTGCCCGACCTCGTCGCCGGTGAGACGCTCGCCGGCTTCGGCCTCACCGAGCCGGGCGCCGGCTCCGACGCGGGGGCCACCCGGACGAAGGCCGTCCTGCAGGACGGCGAGTGGGTCGTCGACGGCGCCAAGCAGTTCATCACCAACTCCGGCTCGTCCATCACCTCGCTGGTGACGGTCACCGCCCGCACCGGCGAGCGCGCCGACGGCCGCCCCGAGATCTCGACGATCATCGTCCCGTCCGGCACCCCCGGCTTCACCGCCGAGAAGGCCTACGACAAGCTCGGCTGGCACGCCTCCGACACCCACCCGCTGTCCTTCGACGGCGCCCGCGTCCCCGAGGCCAACCTCCTCGGCGAGCGCGGCCGCGGCTACGCGCAGTTCCTGGCCACCCTCGACGACGGCCGGGTCGCCATCGCCGCGCTGGCGGTGGGCTGCATCCAGGCCTGCCTCGACATGTCGGTGCAGTACGCCGGCGAGCGGCAGACGTTCGGCGGCCCCATCGGCCGCAAGCAGGGCCTCGCCTTCCAGGTCTCCGACCTCCAGGTGATGCTCGACGCCTCGCGCCTGCTGACCTACAAGGCGGCCGCGATGAAGGACGCGATGGACGCCGGCCGCGACGTCTCGATGGCCGCCTTCAAGCAGGCGGCGGCCGTGGCGAAGCTCTACGCCACCGAGTCCGCGGTGACCGCGACGCGGATCGCGACCCAGGTCTTCGGCGGCTACGGCTTCATGGAGGAGTACCCCGTCGTCCGGTTCTACCGCGACGCCAAGGTCCTCGAGATCGGCGAGGGCACCTCGGAGGTGCAGCGGATGCTCATCGCCCGCGGGCTCGGCCTGCCCGTCGAGTGACGCGGTGATCTCCGCCTCCCGGCGGATCCCGCGCGCGGGGTGGCGCTCTACCCTCGCCCCATGACCGGTCCGAGCCAGCGCGTCCTGACGTGGTTCGGCGTCGACGACCCGTGGGAGCGCCCGCGCCCGCCGATCGGCCGCCAGGACGTCGTCCTCGCCGCGAGCGTCGAGGCCGTCAGCCTGCTCGCCCTCGAGCTGGTGCGCAGCTCCGGCGGCTTCGAGCACACCGACGCCCCGGTGTGGGCGCAGTGGCTGGCCGTGTCGACGGGGGCGTTGCTGCTGCTCGGGCGCCGCCGGTGGCCGTTGGCGATCGCGCTGGTGGCCGCGGTGCACATGTTCGTCGCGGGCGTCACGATGCCCGAGGTGATGGGGCAGGTGTCGCTCCAGATCGTCTACTTCGTCGCGCTCCTGTCGGGCGTGGCGTACGCCCGTGACCGCCGTGCGATGGTCGTGGTGATCGGCGCGATCGTGCTCTTCATGTTCGCCTGGATCACCTGGCAGTTCGCGGTGGGCTCGGGGATGCAGGACTGGCTCGAGGACGAGGGCCTGACCGAGGACGTCGGCTTCTTCCCACCGATCCCGGCGGCGGTCGCGATCACCCTGCTGATCAACGTCATCTACTTCGGTGGTGCCATCGCCGGAGGCGGCGTGTCGTGGCGCGCGGCACGCCAGCGGCACCGGCTCGTGGAGCAGGCGACGACCATCGCCGCCCAGGCCGGCCGGCTGCGCGAGCAGGCCGTGATGGACGAGCGGCTGCGCATCGCCCGCGACCTCCACGACGTCGTCGCCCACGGCGTCTCGGCGATGGGCATCCAGGCGGGCGCGGCGCGACGGGTCCTCGACCGCGACCCCGACGCCGCGCGTACGGCCCTCAGCCACGTCGAGCAGGCCTCCCGCGACGCCGTCACCCAGATGCGCCGCCTGCTCGGGACGCTGCGCGAGGGCACCGGCGGCGCCGGTGAGGAGCGTGAGGGCCGTACGCCCGAGGCGGGCGTCGCCGACCTGCCCCGGCTCGTCGCGGAGGCGTCCGGCGCGGGCCTCGACGTCACGCTCGACGTGGTCGAGGCGCAGGACGACGCCGCCGGCCGGCTGCCGCGTGGCCTGGGCCTCGCCGTCTACCGCACCGTGCAGGAGGCCCTGACCAACGTCCGGCGCCACAGCACCGCCGACACCGCGTCCGTCGTCGTCCGAGTCGACGAGGTCGCGTCGTACGCCGAGGTGGAGGTCGTCGACAACGGCCGCCCGCGCCACGGCACCTCCGGCAGCGGGCTGGGCCAGCTCGGCATCCGGGAGCGGGCCGCCACCCACGACGGCCAGGTCGACATCGGCCCCCGCGTCACCGGCGGCTACCGCGTCCGCGTCCGCTTCCCGCTGGGAGCCCGGCCATGACCGACGACCCGACCGACCGGCTGAAGGTGCTGCTCGTCGACGACCACGCGATGGTGCGATCGGGCTTCGCGATGGTGCTCTCGGTCGAGGACGACATCGAGGTCGTCGGCGAGGCGGCCGACGGCCTGCAGGCGATCGAACGGGCCCGCGCGACGAGGCCCGACGTGGTGCTGATGGACGTCCAGATGCCGCGGATGGACGGCATCGAGGCCACCCGCCACCTCGTGGCCGACGACCTGGGCCACGTCGTCATCGTGACCACCTTCGACCGCGACGACTACCTGTTCGACGCCCTCCAGGCCGGGGCGAGCGGGTTCCTGCTGAAGAACGCCGGCCCCGAGCAGCTCCTCGACGCCGTACGCGCGGCCGGGCGCGGCCACGCCCTGCTGGCACCCGAGGTGACCCGCCGCGTCATCGGCCGGATGGCCGGCGGCGCGGCGGACGCCCCGGACCGACCCGAGCCCGCTGCGCTGGCCCACCTGACCGCGCGCGAGCGCGAGGTCCTCGTGCTGCTCGGTCGGGGCCTGTCCAACGGCGAGATCGCGGCCGAGCTGGTGCTGGGCGAGGCGACGGTGAAGACCCACGTGTCCAACGTCCTCGCCAAGCTCCACCTGCGCGACCGCGTGCAGGCGGTCGTCTACGCCTACGAGGCCGGCCTCATCCTCCCGACGGAGGAGTGAGGCCGTCGCCGCTGCCCTCCGCCCGGAGGTTCCGTCGCGCGGGGGATCCGCGCCACGTCGTACGCCCCTAGCGTCGTGGCCATGTTGGAGATCCGGGAGCTGACCAGACGGTTCGGTGAGAACACCGCCGTGGACCACGTGTCGTTCGAGGTGCCGAGCGGTCTGATGACCGGCTTCGTCGGCGGCAACGGCGCAGGCAAGACCACGACCATGCGGATGGTCATGGGCGTGCTGGGCATCGACGAGGGGGAGGTGCTCTGGCAGGGCCGCCCGATCACGCGGCTGGACCGCCGCTCGTTCGGCTACATGCCCGAGGAGCGCGGGCTCTACCCCAAGCAGCCCATCCTCGACCAGCTCGTCTACATCGCCCAGCTCAAGGGGATGGAGGGCGGCGCGGCGCGGACGGCGGTGACCGAGCTGCTGGAGCGCTTCGGCCTCGGCGAGCGCACCAAGGACCACCTCGAGAAGCTGTCGCTCGGCAACCAGCAGCGGGTGCAGATCATCGCCTCGGTGCTGCCGCAGCCCCAGGCGCTGATCCTCGACGAGCCGTTCTCCGGGCTCGACCCGGCGGCCGTCGACTCGATGGTCGACCTGCTGCGCGAATACACCCGCGACGACGTCCCGGTGCTGTTCTCCAGCCACCAGCTCGACCTCGTCGAGCGCCTGTGCGACCGGCTGGTCGTGCTGTCCCAGGGCCGCCGGGTCGCCGCCGGGTCGGTGACGGAGCTGCGCGACGCGGGGGTGCCGCGCTTCCGTCTCGTCCTCGGCGGCGACGCCGGCTGGGTGCGCGACCTGCGCGGCCTCGAGGTCCTCGACCTCGACGGCACCACCGCGCTCGTGGAGGTCCGCGAGGCCGGCGCCGAGCAGCAGCTGATCACCGAGGCCACCGGCCGCGGTGACGTCCACGAGTTCGTCCGGGTGCGCCCGGCACTCAGCGAGATCTACCGGGAGGCGACCGCATGAGCACCGACAAGACCGCCGACAAGACCGCCGACAACACCGCCGGCACGACGGCCGGGAGGACCGGCGACAGGACCGGGGGCGAGCCGGCCTGGCTGCTGGTCACCCGTCGCGAGATCGTCTCGCGGATCACCGACAAGTCCTTCGTGCTGGGCACCGCCTTCATGGTCGTGCTGATCGCGGGCTTCATCGGCTTCTCCATCTGGCAGGACGAGAAGACCACCGACGTCACGCTCGGCGCGACGCCCGACTCGGTCGCGATGGCGACGGCGATCAAGGACGGAGCGCCGGACGTCGACGACAAGGTCGAGGTCACCGTCACCGAGCTCGCCGACCGGGACGCCGCCGAGGCGGCGCTGCGCGACGACGAGGTCGACGCGTGGCTGCACCCGACCGACGACGGCTGGCAGCTCACGACGGAGTCGAGCGAGCAGGACGCGCTGACCACGGTCACCCGCGCCGTCGTGCAGCAGACGGTGCTGGCGGACAACGCCGCCCAGGTGGGGACGACCGTCGAGGCGCTCCAGGCGGGCAGCACCGTGACGACCGAGTTCCTCCGCGGTGACGCGGAGCGGGCCAACGTCGCGGAGGCCGTCGGGTTCGTCTTCGTGTTCCTCTTCTACTTCGCCGCCCTCGTCTTCGGCATGCAGCTCGCCTCGTCGGTGATCGAGGAGAAGCAGAGCCGCATCGTGGAGATCATCGCCGCCGCCATCCCGCTGCGGCACCTGCTCGCCGGCAAGGTCCTCGGCAACACGGCGCTGGCAGTGATCCAGCTCCTGGTCTACCTCGCCGTCGGGCTCGTCGGACTGTCCTTCACGTCCTACTCGTCCTACGTCCCGGCGCTCTCAGGACCGGCGGCCTGGTTCGTCGCGTTCTTCCTCGCCGGGTTCGTCGCGCTCGCCTGCCTGTGGGCCGTCGCCGGCTCGCTCGCCTCGCGCACCGAGGACCTGCAGTCCACGTCGACGCCGCTGACGATGCTGATGCTGGTGATGTTCTTCGGCGGGCTCTCGCTCGACGGCCGGGCACAGGTCATCGCGTCGTACGTCCCGCCCGTCTCCGCGGTCGTGATGCCCAAGCGGATCCTCGCCGGCGGGGTCGAGTGGTGGGAGCCGCTGCTCGCCCTGGGCCTGCTGGCCGTCTTCGCCGGCCTCACGGTCATGGTGGGGGAGCGGCTCTACCGGCGGGCGCTGCTGCAGACCGGCGGCCGGGTCAGCCTCAAGCAGGCGTGGGCCACGGCGGAGTGACGGCTCGCTGAGCCGGCGCGGGCCGCGGTCCGGGGTGCGTGGTCAGAAGAGGTCGACGATGGACGTCGCTCCCGCGACCACCGCCCAGAACCGCAGCCCGCGCCCGAGCGTCCCGGTGAGCAGGAAGACCCAGAACGGCACGCGCAGGGTGCCCGCCAGCACAGCCGTGATCGCGTACGGCGGGAAGCCGGTCGCGGCGGAGACGAAGAGCAGGCCGGCCGTGAAGAACGGCCGGCCCTCCGCGCGCTCGTGCCACTTCTCCAGCGACGCCTTGGCCTTCGGCTTCTGGAGCTGGCGGCTGACCCACGGCGCCCGGTCGAGGTGCATGCCGCCCCAGTACCAGAGGATCTTGCCGAGCATCTGCCCGACGGTCGCGGCGACGAGCAGGCCCCACGTGTGGCCGGGGGTCTGGCTGACCGCGACCGCGAGGATCGCCTCGATGTTGATCAGCGGGAGCAGTGCGGACCCGACGGACGCGCCCATGACGCTCCAGAAGAGCATCAGCCGACGGCCCCGGGCACCGGGAGGCCGATGCGGGTGAGGCGGTGGAGCGAGACGCACTTGAGGACGAGCAGCGCCGTGGCGATCGCGAGCCCCACCCACATCCAGCCGGTCACCAGCAGCAGCACCGCGAACAGGGCGCTGTTGACGGCCTTGGCGGGCTTGGACCAGTTCCACAGCCAGATCGGGCGGTCGACGACGAAGAAGTAGTTGGGGCTGCGGATCGGCCACGCGAGGAACGCGATCGACAGGAAGCAGTCGACGACCATGAACTCGGCGAGGTAGACGAAGATCGCCGGCGACAGGTCCGGCTGCAGCCAGGCGAGGCCGATGTAGAACGCCGCGGCGTTGAGCCGGTCGCACATGATGTCGAGCACGGCGCCGATGCGGGTCTCGCAGTCGCGCACCCGGGCGTAGAAGCCGTCGAGCATGTCGCCGACCCAGTAGACGACGAGCGCGACGACGAGCAGCGTGAGGTCCTGCTGGTGGGCGGCCATCGCGGCGAGGACCACCGAGGCGACGGTGCGGACCGCGGTGACGACGGTCGCTCCGGTCAGCAGCCGCTCCTCGCGGACGCCGTAGCGACCCTCGGGGTCCGGGGTCCCCTGTGCGACGGGCTCAGCCCGCACCCCTCCCTGAACCCCGCTCCCCACGGTCCGTGATGCTATCGGGTCAGGTCCACAGATCGGGCCACGCGTGGCCGAGCTCGAGCACGAGGTCGCGCAGCAGGGGCAGGCTGAGGCCCACCACGTTGTGGTGGTCGCCCTCGATCCGGGTCACGAACGCACCGCCCAGGCTGTCGATCGTGAACGCGCCCGCGACGTGCAGCGGCTCGCCGGTGGCGACGTAGGCGTCGATCTCCTCATCGGTGACGTCGGCGAAGTGCACGACCGTGGACCCGGTGGCGGCCGCGACCCGGCCGCTCGCGACCTCGCGCAGGCAGTGACCGGAGTGCAGCACGGCGGCGCGGCCCCGCATCGCCCGCCAGCGGCGTACGGCCTCGTCGGGGTCGTGGGGCTTGCCTAGCGCCTCGCCGTCGAGCTCGAGCACCGAGTCGCAGCCGACCACGAGGGCGCCGGCCGGCACGTCGGCGTGCCCGGCGACGGCCGCGCACTTGAGCTCGGCGAGCTGGAGGGCCAGCTCGGCCGGCGGGAGGTCGGTGAGCTGCGACTCGTCGACGCCGCTGACGATGACCGTGGGCTCGATGCCGGCCGCGCGCAGGGTCGCGAGGCGCGCGGGGGAGGCCGAGGCGAGGACCAGCGGGGTCGTCACAGGCGCTCCAGCGCTGCCCGCAGCGGGTCGAGGCCGAGCGAGCCGAGGTCGAGCGCGGCGCGGTGGAACGCCTTGAGGTCGAAGTCGTCACCCTGGCGCTGCTGCACCGCGGCCCGGGCCTCCAGCCAGATCCGCTCGCCGACCTTGTAGGAGGGCGCCTGGCCGGGCAGACCGAGGTAGCGCTTGACCTCGAACTGGATGAACTCGTCGTCCATCCGGCAATGCAGCCGCATGAACTCGAGGCCGAGCTCGGGCGTCCACGTCTCCCCGGGGTGGAAGGCGGCGCCGCCGGGTCCGAGCCGGTTGTCCTCCGGGATCCTCAGCTCGAGGTGCATGCCGATGTCGACGACGACCCTGGCCGCGCGCAGCGACTGGCCGTCGAGCATGCCGAGCAGGTCGGCGGGGTCGTCGAGGAAGCCGAGCTCCTCCATCAGCCGCTCGGCGTAGAGGGCCCAGCCCTCGCCGTGGCCGCTGCACCAGCACATCAGACGCTGCCAGCGGTTGAGGGTGTCCCTGCGGTAGGCCGTCTGCGCGACCTGCAGGTGGTGGCCGGGGACGCCCTCGTGGAAGACGGTGGTGACCTCGCGCCACGGGTGGAAGTCCTCGATGCCGTCGGGCACCGACCACCACATCCGGCCGGGGCGCTCGAAGTCCTCGGAGGGGCCCGTGTAGTAGATGCCGCCGTCGTTGGTCGGCGCGAGCATGCACTCGATGCGCCGGATGGGCTCGGGGATGTCGAAGTGCACACCCGCCATCTCCGCGATCGTGCGGTCCGCGAGGTCCTGCATCCAGTCGCGGAACGCCTCCCGGCCGTGGACCACCCGGGCCGGGTCGGCGTCGAGGTGCGCGACCGCGCCGTCGACGCCGGCGCCCGGGGCGATGCGCTCGGCCGTGGCGTGCATCAGGTCGGACAGCCGCTGCAGCTCGGTCCAGCCCCACGCGTACGTCTCGTCGAGGTCGACCTCGGCGCCGAGGAAGTAGCGGCTGGCGAGGGCGTACACCTCGCGTCCGACGCCCTCCCGGTCCTTGCCCTGCGGCTCCATCTCGTCGCTGAGGAACAGCCCGAACGCGGCGGTCGCGGCGCTCGCCGCGCCGGCGAGGGCGCGGAGCTCGGCCTCGTCCCCGCCCTGCAGGCGCTCGACCAGGCCGAGGTAGAAGTCGCCGGCCTCCCCGGTCTGGCCCGTCCAGCGACGCACCTGCTCGGCCACCTCGGCGTACTGCCGCGCGGCGACGACGTTGCCCTTGCGTGCCTCGTCGGACAGCGTCACCCGCAGCCCCTCGAGGGCGGCGGGCACGGCCGCGAGCCGCGCCGCGATCGCCGCGACGGCCTCCTCGCCCTCGGTCGGCATCAGGTCGAACACGCCGCGGACCTCGTGCAGGGGGCTCCACAGCACCGACATCCGCGACCGGTTGACGCCGGCGTCCTCGAGCTCGATCTCGAGCCGGGTGCGCTCGAGGAACGCGTCTTTCGCCGCTGCTTCGCGGTCGTCCACCGGTGTCGCGGCCTCGACCGCCGCCACGACCTCGCGGGCGAGCGCCTCGCGTGCGTCGAAGCCCGCGGGGGAGAAGTCGGTCATCTCGTGCTCGTGCCCGGCGACCCCGATTGAGGTGGCCGTCAGCGGGTCGAGGGCGCAGTAGTCGTCGACGTAGGCGTCGCAGAGGGCGTCGATCGTGCGGACGCTGTCGCTGGTCTGGGTCACGGCCCCGACGATAGTGCCGTCGCCCGATCGTGGAGCGAGGTGCCGCTAGGTCCGGCCGCCCGCTCCACTGTCGAGCGTGCACGTCGGACCGCACGCTGCGGGTCGCCCCTGCCACCCCCGCCGGCCGAGCACGACGCCGACGATCCCGGCCAGCCGGCAGGGCTCGAGGACCTGCGCCCATCCGGGTCTCAGCGTGAGGTGGTCGTCGAGGACGGCGTCGATGTCGCGTTGGAGGTCGGACCACCGGTCGACGGAGTCGCGGTGGCCGAACGCGCCGTCGAGCTCGATCAGCAGGCGCTCCGGCCGGTGACGCACGTCGCGGCGGACCACGCCGCTGACCGTGTCCTGTCGCACCTGGCGCTCGCCGACAGGCAGGCGGTGCGCGCGCTCCACGTCGCGGAGGTAGCGGTGCTCGAGGACCGACATGGCGCTAGTGGCCACGTCCGCGAGGACCTCGCGCAGCAGCGCACGCCGGCGCAGGCGTGGGAGCCGGTCGATCGTGCGGACGAGACGCTCCGCGGTCGTCAGGCCCTGGTGCACCGCGTCGGAGAGCAGTCCGATGGCCTCAGCGACGTCGAGGTCGCCGGCGGTCTTGAGCACAGCGAAGTCGAAGGTCGCCCGGGGAGGTCGTCGATGGTCCTGCACCCACGTCTCGTGGTCGGCGACCCGCTCGATCGTGACGCCCGCCGGCGGCGTGATCCGGCGGTCCCGTTCCACGAGCAGGTGGATCGTGCGGCTGTCGGATCGACCGCCGGCGCGGTCGCGGGTCATCCCGTGCGCGTCGAGGGCTGACTGTCGGTGGAGGGCGGGGGGGCGCAGGCGAGGACGGCCGCCCACTCACGCTGGCGCCGGGTGACCGCCCCATTGTGGTCGACGAAGACACCGGGATGCACGACGTGCAGCTCGCGGCGCGCCAGCAGTCGGCGTACGTCGGTGCGCGTCGCGCCCAGCTCGACGAGCTGGCGGCGTGAGACCACGCCGTCCTGGTCACGCAGCAGGCGGGCCACTCCGGTCTCGTCCAGGGCGCTCGTCGCTCGTCTCGGCATCCGTCGACCATCGCTGGCGCCGCGCCGTGCGCGCCACCCGTTCGAGACGATCTGTGGAGGGATCAGGGGAGCCGGCGGACGTTAGGTCCGGCCGGTGGCTCCACTGTCGGCGTACGCCCGCTCAGCGCGGCAGGCCGCTGGCCCGCCAGGCCCCGGGACCGGCGCGGTGCGTCTGCCGTACGCCCCGGGCGGGCGCGTTCCACGACGGCCGCGGGCGCCGCGGTGCCTCGCCGCCCGCCGAGCCGAGGGCCGAGAACACCGCGACGAGGGCCGCGACCTCCTCCGGCGTCGCGTCGGGATTGACGACCTTCAGGAGCGGGACATCCGTGGACCTGGTGTCCGGGTTCATGTTCGCCTCCATGGTTTCGAGCTCAGCCGGTGCCGCCTGCCCGACCTCGTCTCCGTTCGGTCCTCGCTCCTTCGTCGCGAGTCCCGAGTCGCTTGATCAGAGCGGGATGTTCCCGTGCTTCTTGGCCGGCAGGGTCTCGCGCTTGGAGCGCAGCAGGCGCAGGGAGCGGATGATCTCGACGCGGGTCTCGTGGGGTGCGATGACGGCGTCGACGTAGCCGCGCTCGGCCGCGATGTAGGGGTTGGCGAGGGTGGTCTCGTACTCGTCGATGAGCTCGGCGCGCCTGGCCTCGACGTCGCCGCCCTCCTCCTCGACCGCCTTGAGGGTGCGGCGGTGGACGATGTTGGCGGCGCCCTGGGCGCCCATCACTGCGATCTGCGCGGTGGGCCAGGCGACGTTGATGTCGGCGCCGAGGTGCTTGGAGCCCATCACGTCGTACGCCCCGCCGTAGGCCTTGCGGGTGATGACGGTGATCAGCGGGACGGTGGCCTCGGCGTAGGCGTAGATGAGCTTGGCGCCGCGGCGGATGATGCCGTCCCACTCCTGGTCGGTGCCGGGCAGGAAGCCGGGCACGTCGACGAAGGTCAGCACGGGGATGTTGAAGGCGTCGCAGAACCGGACGAACCGGGCGGCCTTCTCGCTGGCGTCGATGTCGAGGGTGCCGGCGAACTGCATCGGCTGGTTGGCCACGACCCCGACCGACTGGCCCTCGACGCGGCCGAAGCCGACGAGGATGTTGGGCGCGAACAGCTCCTGGACCTCGAGGAACTCCTCGTCGTCGAGCACGGCGGTGATGACGTCGTGCATGTCGTAGGGCTGGTTGGGGGAGTCCGGGATGATCGTGTCGAGCGCCCGGTCGAGGTCGGTGACCTCCATGTCCGGGACATCGTCGTAGGACGGGGCCGGGTCCAGGTTGTTCTGGGGCAGGAACGACAGCATCGACTTCACGTACTCGATGGCGTCCTCCTCGTCGGAGGCCATGTAGTGGGCGTTGCCGGACTTGGTGTTGTGGGTCCGGGCGCCGCCGAGGTCCTCCATCGTGACGTCCTCGCCGGTGACGGTCTTGATGACGTCCGGGCCGGTGATGAACATCGCGGAGGTCTGGTCGACCATGATCGTGAAGTCGGTGACGGCGGGGGAGTAGACGTGCCCGCCGGCGCAGTTGCCCATGATCAGGCTGATCTGCGGGATCACGCCGGAGGCGTGGACGTTGCGGCGGAAGATCTCGCCGTACAGCCCGAGCGAGACCACGCCCTCCTGGATGCGGGCGCCGGCGCCCTCGTTGATGCCGATGATCGGGCAGCCGGTCTTGATCGCGAGGTCCATGACCTTGGTGATCTTCTCGCCGTAGACCTCGCCGAGCGAGCCGCCGAAGACCGTGAAGTCCTGGCTGAACACGCACACCATCCGGCCGTTGACCTCGCCGTAGCCGGTCACCACGCCGTCGCCGTAGGGGCGGGTCTTCTCCAGGCCGAACGCCGTCGAGCGGTGCCGGGCGAGCTCGTCGAGCTCCACGAAGGTGCCCTCGTCGAAGAGCATCTCGATGCGCTCGCGGGCGGTCTTGCGGCCCTTGGCGTGCTGCTTCTCCACGGCCTTGGCCGAACCCGCGTGCACGGCCTCGTCGAGGCGCCGCTCCAGGTCGGCCAGCTTGCCGGCAGTGGTGTGGATGTCGGTCTCAGTACCTTCGCCCGGCTGTGCACTCACGCGGTTGGCCTCCTGTGGCATGTGCTGGTCGTCTGCACGTGGATGTCTCCCACTGGGGCAATCTAGACCCCATGACGCAGCCCCCCGCACCGCGCCCACCACTCGACCCCGCGCGCCTGAGCACTCCGTCCGGGTGGTGGGTGGAGGTCGTGGAGGCGACGCCGTCGACCAACGCCCTGGTCGCCGAGCGGGCCCGGGCCGGGGAGGAGCCGGGGCTGGTCGTGGTCACCGAGCACCAGACCGCCGGCCGCGGCCGCCTCGACCGGGTGTGGGAGACGCCGGCCCGGTCGTCGCTGACGTTCTCGGTCCTGCTGCGGCCCGACGTGCCGCCGACGTCGTGGCCCTGGCTGCCGCTGCTGACGGGGTACGCCGTCCAGGCGGCGCTGGCCGACCGCCTGCCCGACATCGCGCTGAAGTGGCCCAACGACGTCCTCGTCGACGCCGGGTCCGGCTCCGGTCGCAAGGTGTGCGGCATCCTCGTCGAGCGGGTCGAGACGGCCTCGGGCCCGATGGCCGTCGTCGGCGTCGGCATCAACGTCGACCAGACCCTCGACGAGCTGCCGGTCGCGCTGGCCACCTCGGTCGCCCTCGAGACCGGCGAGCCGGTGGAGCGCACCGGGCTCCTCGGCCAGGTCCTCGGCTCGCTGCACGGCCTCCAGGGGCTGCTCGACGACGTCGAGTCGCTGCGCCGGGCGTACGCCGACGTGTGCGTCACCCTCGGCCGGACCGTGGACGTGCACCTGCCGGGCGGCGAGGTCCGTCGCGGGGAGGCCCTCGACATCGACGCGACGGGCGCGCTGGTGGTCGGGACCGACGAGGGCGCCTTCACCGTCGCTGCGGGCGACGTGGTGCACGTACGCCCCGCGTAGTGCCATGATCGGCGCGTGGCCTACCCGAGCAAGCTCCTCAACCCCGGTGAGCACGTCGTCGTCCACACCCGCACCCACGTCAAGGCGCTGATCCTGCCGGGCCTCGTGCTGGTCGCGGTCGCCGCCGCGATCATCGCGCTGAGCAGGGTGACCGACTCGACGGCAGCCGGCGTGGCCGCCGGCGTGGTGGGTGCGCTCGCGCTCGTGTGGTTCCTCGCCGGGCCGTTGCTGCGGTGGGCGACGACGACCTACACCTTCACCAACCGTCGCTTCATCAAGCGCTCCGGCTTCATCTCCAAGGAGGGCCGCACGATCCCGCTCAACCGGATCAGCGGCGTGGACTTCGAGATCGGCGTGATCGACCGGGTATTCGGCTGCGGCACGCTCGTCGTGTCCGACGCCAGCACCGACGGCAGCGTCGAGCTCTACGACATCCCCGACGTGGAGAAGGTCCAGCTCCAGGTCTCCGACGAGCTCCACCGACTCTCCGCCGGCGGGGGCGACCGGCGCGACGATGGCGCCTGACCGCAAGCGCCGCGGCGACGACCCGCCACCGCCCGAGCGGCGCGGCGAGCAGCTCGACCACGCGATCCTGCGCAGCAAGCCCGAGTTCAACGCCCTCGAGGTGGCCGCCGAGACCGGCGTGACGGTCGAGGAGACCCGCCGCCTGTGGCGCGCGCTCGGCTTCCCGGAGTTCACCGGTGAGAAGGCCTACACGGCCGCCGACGTCGAGGCCGTCGCGACGCTGATGAGCTTCGTCGACGCCGGGGCGGTGGACTTCGACACGGCCGTCAACCTGACCCGCGGCGTCGGCCAGACCATGGCGCGGCTCGCCGACTGGGAGGTCTCCACCCTCGTCAGCCGTGTGGAGGAGATGGAGGCCGGCGAGGAGGCCACCGGCTCGCGCATCGGGTCCGCCCTGCGACTCATCGACGAGGTCAACCCGCCCTTCGAGCGCCTGCTGGTCTATGCCTGGCGCCGCCACCTCGCCGCCGCCGTCGGCCGGATCGAGGCGATGGGCGCCAAGGACGAGGACCTCCACACCATCGACGTGACGGTCGGCTTCGCCGACCTGGTCTCGTTCACCGCGCTGTCCAACACGCTCGACCGCGACGAGATCGGCGACCTGGTCGAGGTCTTCGAGAGCCGCTGCCAGGACGTCGTCGCCCGCTATGCCGGGCGGATCATCAAGAGCCTCGGCGACTCGGTCCTCTTCGTCACCAACACCGCTGAGGAGGCGGTCGGCGTCGCCGAGGGCATCATCAACGTCATCGGTCGCGACTCGAAGATGCCCGACGTGCGGCTCGGCCTGGCGAGCGGAGCGGTCATCCTCCGGCTCGGCGACATCTTCGGCCCCCCGGTCAACATGGCCGCCCGGCTCACCCAGGTCGCACGGCGCAACCGGCTCATCGTCGACCAGAACACCGCCGACCTGCTGCCGGCCGACGAGTGGGAGAACCGCCGCCTCCCGGCCCGGCCCGTGCGCGGCTTCGGGCTGGTCGAGCCGGTGGCCGTACGCCGCCGCTGACCGCCGGAGGTCGACGGGAGGCGTGCCGGAGGTGGTCTGGACCAGTCGTCCATTTCTCGCCCAAAAGGTCTCCCGCGACGCCGTGTGCTCCTTACGTTCTGCCACGTGCTGGCTGTGCAAGACGTGCGACTGGACCCCTCGACGCGACGGGTCTGGCGTGGCGACCGCGAGATCAGGCTGTCGCGCAAGGAGTTCCAGCTCCTGCACGCCCTCATGGCGCGTCCCGGCGACATCGTGACCCGCGGTGAGCTGATGGCGGACGTGTGGCAGACGTCGTTCTACACCAACTCCAAGACCATCGACGTGCACCTGGGCTGGCTGCGCCGCAAGCTCGGGGACGACCCGCGCAACCCGACGCTGATCACGACGCACCGGGGGCGTGGCCTGCGGTTCGAGACCTCCGCCGACACCGTCGCCAGCTGACCCGCGCCGGGCCGGTCCACGGTCGCCCCGGCGCGGTCGCATAGGCTCCGCACGTGTCCTCGACCGGATCGCACCGTGCTCCCACGCTCGCCGTCATCGGGGGCGGTCAGCTCGCCCGGATGATGGCCCAGCCGGCCATCGCGCTCGGTCTCCCGCTGCGCCTGCTCGCCGAGGCCGAGGGCGTCTCCGCAGCCCAGGTCATCCCCGACCAGCTCGTCGGTGACCACACCGACCTCGACACCCTGCGCCGGGTCACCGAGAGCGCCAGCGTCGTCACCTTCGACCACGAGCACGTGCCGACCGCGCACCTCCACGCGCTGGCCGCCGACGGCCTCGCCGTGCGTCCGGGACCGGACGCCCTGGTCCACGCCCAGGACAAGGCGGTGATGCGCCGTCGTCTCGCCGAGCTCGACGTGCCGTGCCCCCGCAACGCGGTCGTCACCTCGCGCGCCGAGGTCGAGGACTTCGGCCTGCCGTGCGTCCTCAAGACGACCCGCGGGGGCTACGACGGCAAGGGCGTGTGGGTCGTGCGCGACCTCGACGAGGCGCAGGCCGCCTTCGACGCCGCAGCCGCGGCCGGGGTGGAGGTGCTGGCCGAGGAGCTGGTCGACTTCCGGCGCGAGCTCTCGGCCCTCGTCGCCCGCTCGCCCAGCGGCCAGGCCGCGGCGTACCCCGTCGTCGCGTCGACCCAGCTCGACGGCATCTGCCACGAGGTCGTGGCTCCGGCGCCGGACCTCTCGCCCGCACTGGCCGGTCAGGCGCAGGAGATCGCCCTGCGCATCGCCGGTGCACTCGACGTCACGGGCATCCTCGCCGTCGAGCTCTTCGAGACGACCGACGGCCGGATCCTGGTCAACGAGCTGGCGATGCGTCCGCACAACACCGGCCACTGGTCCCAGGACGGCGCCGTGACGTCCCAGTTCGAGAATCATCTCCGCGCCGTCATGGACCTCCCGCTGGGCTCGCCGGCCCCGCGTGCGCGCTGGACCGTGATGGTCAACATCCTCGGCGGACCCACCGACACCGGCCGCCTCTACGACGGGCTGCCGCACGCCATGGCCCGCGACCCGCGGCTGCGGGTGCACTTCTACGGCAAGGACCTGCGGCCCGGCCGCAAGGTCGGCCACGTCAACGCCTACGGCGACGACCTCGAGGACTGCCTTGAGCGCGCCCGGCACGCCGCCGCGTGGTTCCGCGGCGACCTGGGCAACGAGAGCGAGTGAGCGATGGGTGAGGTGCAGCAGGTGAAGGTCGGCATCGTGATGGGCTCGGACTCCGACTGGCCGGTCATGCAGGCCGCCGGCGAGGTCCTGACCGAGCTCGGCGTCGCATGGGAGGCCGACGTCGTCTCCGCCCACCGGATGCCGACCGAGATGGTCGCGTGGGGGCAGCAGGCCCACACCCGCGGGTTGTCCGTCGTCATCGCCGGCGCCGGCGGTGCCGCACACCTGCCGGGCATGCTCGCGAGCCTCACCCCGCTGCCGGTGATCGGCGTCCCCGTGCCGCTGAAGTACCTCGACGGCATGGACTCGCTGCTCTCCATCGTGCAGATGCCCGGCGGCATCCCGGTGGCGACCGTGGCGATCGGCAACGCGAAGAACGCCGGCATCCTCGCCGCGCGGATCCTCGGCACGAGCGACCCAGACCTCCAGCAGCGGCTCGTGGACTACCAGGCGACGCTGGCCGAGTCGGCCCACGCCAAGGGCGAGGCCGTCCGCCAGGCCGCCGCGGGCGGTCACCGCCGCGTCGGCTTCTGACCGGCTCGACTCAGGTCCGGGCTCAGATCGCCCGCAGTCCCGCGGTGACCAGCACGGCGACGGCGACGCACAGCACCAGCGAGCAGCGGCGCCAGAGCATCAGCGCGGCGACGGCGACGCCGACGGTGTGAGCACCCACCGACCACGAGCGACCGGCGGCCAGCACGGAGGTCAGGACCAGCGCGCTCAGCAGGGTCGGCGCCATCAGCGCGGTCACGCGGGAGAACCACGGCGGCAGGTCCCGGCCGCCCAGGAGCACCGGCCCGAGCGCCTTGATCGCCACCGTCAGTGCGGCGAGGCCGAGGATGAGGACCCAGACCTCCGCGTAGGAGAGCGTCACCGGGACCGCCGCACCAGGCCGACGAGCGCCACGACGCTCGCCGCCAGGACCGGGACGCCGGGAGGGGTGATCGGCACGAGGGCGAGCGCGAGGAGGCCGCCGCCGAGGGCCGCCCATCGCGACCCCGCGTCGCGCAGCTCGGAGAAGAGGAGCGAGAGGAAGAAGACGGGGTAGATCGCGTCGAGGCCGAGTCGGTGCGTGTCGCCGAGGACGTCGCCGAACACCGCCCCGACGACCGACCCGAGCGTCCAGGTGACGTACTGCGGGAGCGTCGTGCCGAACAGCAGCCAGCGGTCGAACGTGCCGTCGCCCCGGTTGGCCAGCGCCCACGAGGAGTCGACGACGGTCTGTCCCTGGAGCGCCCGCTTCATCCGGCCGCCCGGCAGCGACGGTGCCAGCGCGATCCCCATGGCCAGGAACCGGGCGTTCATCAGGCTCCCGGCGGTCAACGCTGCGGGGATGCCGCCCCCGGCCGTGAGCACGGACAGCGCGGCGAACTGGGCGGAGCCGGCGAAGACGATCATCGCGGTGACGCTGGCCTGGGCGACGCTGAACCCCGCCTGCCGGGCCAGCACGCCGAACGACGCGCTCAGGAAGAAGCCGACCACGGCGAAGGGGACGCCCATCCGCACGCCACGACGGAACGCGTCGCGGGCACCCTCACCGCTCGCCGCTGCCACCGGCGCAGGCTACTCGGTGACCCGCCCCCGCAGCGCCTTGGTCTGGCCGCGGGCCTTCTTCGTCCGCAGCCGTCGCTCCTTCGATCCGCGGGTCGGCTTCGTCGCGCGGCGCGGCGGAGGGGGTGGGGCGAGCGCCTCGCGCAGCAGGTCGGCGAGCCGTTCGCGTGCCGCGACCCGGTTGCGGTGCTGGGACCGGTGCTCGGACGCGGCGATCGTCACCTTCCCGGCCGGCCAGCGCCGCAACGCGCGTGCCCGCTGCCCGGCGTTGAGGACCTCGGAGGTGCGCAGGTCGTACTCCAGCTCGACGCGCGAGTCGGTCGTGTTGACCGACTGGCCGCCCGGCCCGGGGGACCGTGAGAACCGCTCGACGAGCTCGCCGGACGGCACGACCAGCCCGTCCGGGAGCCCCGGTCCGGCGGCTACGTGGAGGTCGCGCATGCCCCCATTGTCGGACGGCTAGGGTCGGGCGCATGACGACGCGCTGGGGGATCGCCGCCACGGGTGGCATGGCGGCCACCTTCGCCTCGGACCTGGCGCTGGTGCCGGACGCCGAGCTGGCGTTCGTCAGCAGCCGTACGCCCGGCTCGGCCGCCGACTTCGCCGCGCGCTTCGGGGCCGCGGGCTCGGGCACGCACCGCGACCTCCTCGGCGCAGGCGTCGACGTCGTCTACATCGCCACCCCGCACCCGCAGCACCACGCGCTGGCGCTCGCCGCGATCGAGGCCGGGATCCCGGTGCTGGTCGAGAAGTCGTTCACCGCCACGCTCGCCGGGGCGGAGGAGGTCGTCGCCGCGGCCCGTGCCGCCGGCGTCTTCTGCATGGAGGCGATGTGGACCCGGTTCCTGCCGGCACTCGCGCACCTCCGCGAGGTGGTCGCTGCGGGAGACATCGGTGAGCCGGTCGTCGTGCAGGCCGACTTCTCGTCCTTCCGCCCCTACGACCCCGCCAGCCGGCTCTTCGACCTGTCGCTCGGCGGGGGAGCGGTCCTCGACCTGGGCGTCTACACGGTCTCGCTGGCCCAGCACGTCCTCGGCCGGCCGGACACGGTCACCACGACGGGCACGACCTTCCCCAACGGATCCGACGCCTCCGCCGCGATCCACCTCTCGTACGCCGACGGGCGCGCCGCGTCCCTCGTCTGCTCGCTGGCCAGCTCCTCGCCCGGCCGTGCGGTCGTGCTGGGGACGGGCGGCTCGATCGAGCTGGTGGCGCCGTTCTTCTCCACGACCGGGCTGGTGGTGCACCGCAACGGCGGGGAGCCGGAGCGGCTGGACCTCCCGCCCACCGGACGCGGCTACACGCACCAGGTCGAGGAGGTCCAGCGCTGCCTGGCGGCCGGTCTCACCGAGAGCCCGGTGATGCCGTGGTCGGACACGCTCGACGTGATGTGGGTGCTGGAGGAGTGCCTCACCCAGCTGGGCGTGAGCGTCGCCGAGGGACAGGTCGAGGTCTAGCGACCGCGCGTGCGCCACTCGATCGCGGGGCAGGTGTCCATCACCATCGGCACGCCCGCCGCGGTCGTCCGCTCGAAGGCCTCGGGGTCGACGACGCCGAGCTGGAACCAGACGCCGCGCGCGCCGACCTCGACGGCCTGGTCGGCGAACTCGCCCGCTTCCGACGAGCGCCGGAAGACGTCGACCACGTCGATCGGGAACGGCACCTCGGCCAGCGACGCATAGCCCTGCTCGCCGTGGACCGTCGGGGCGCTCGGGTGGATGGGGACGATCCGCTTGCCGCGCTCCTGCAGCAGCCTCGCGATCGACCAGGCGGTGCGCTCGGGGTTGTTTGAGAGGCCGACGACGGCCCAGGTCTGCGCCTCGTCGAGCATCCACTCCACCGCCGCGGGGTCCTGCCATGACGTGGTCATGACCACACCGTAGACCGCTGCCCCAGAATGCATGGACGTCCTACAATTCAGGTCATGAGCGAGTTCCCCCTCTACGCCCTCTCCGAGGAGCACCAGGCCATCCGCGAGGCCGTCCGAGCCGTGTGCGACGCCAAGATCGCCCCCCACGCCGCCGCCGTCGACGAGGAGGCCCGCTACCCGCACGAGGCCGCCGAGGCGCTGCTGGCCTCGGACTTCCACGCCCCGCACGTGCCCGAGGCGTACGGCGGGGCCGGGGCCGACGCGCTCGCGACCGTGCTGGTCATCGAGGAGGTGGCGCGTGCGTGCGTGTCGTCGTCGCTGATCCCGGCCGTCAACAAGCTCGGCTCGCTGCCCGTGCAGATCGCGGGCTCGGAGGAGCTCAAGCAGACCTACCTCGGGGCGCTCGCGCGCGGCGAGGGCGGCTTCTCCTACTGCCTGTCCGAGCCCGACGCGGGCTCGGACGCCGGCGGCATGAAGACCCGCGCCGTGCGTGACGGCGACGAGTGGGTGATCGACGGCGTCAAGCGGTGGATCACCAATGCGGGCGAGTCCGAGTTCTACACCGTCATGGCGGTCACCGACCCGGAGAAGAAGACCCGCGGTGGCATCTCCGCCTTCGTGGTGGAGAAGTCCGACGAGGGCGTGTCCTTCGGCGCTCCCGAGAAGAAGCTCGGCATCAAGGGCAGCCCGACGCGCGAGGTCTACTTCGACAAGGTCCGGATCCCGGCCGACCGGATGATCGGCAAGGAGGGCACCGGCTTCACGACCGCGATGAAGACCCTCGACCACACCCGCGTCACGATCGCCGCGCAGGCGGTCGGTGTCGCGCAGGGAGCGCTCGACTACGCGCTCGGCTACGCCAAGGAGCGTCAGCAGTTCGGCAGGTCGATCGCCGACTTCCAGGGCCTGCAGTTCATGCTCGCCGACATGGGCATGAAGGTGGAGGCGGCGCGGCAGATGACGTACGCCGCCGCCGGCCGCTCCGAGCGCGGCGACGACGACCTCACCTTCTTCGGCGCGGCGGCGAAGTGCTTCGCCTCCGACGTCGCCATGGAGGTCACCGTCGACGCGGTCCAGGTCCTCGGCGGCTACGGCTACACCCGTGACTACCCGGTCGAGCGGATGATGCGCGACGCCAAGATCACCCAGATCTACGAGGGCACCAACCAGGTCCAGCGGATCGTGATGGCTCGCCAGCTGCTCGCCGGCGTGCAGTCCGAGCTCTGAGCGGGGTGAGGGGCGACCTCGCGCCCGGCGAGCTCGCGGACGTCCGCCTCGTGGTGTCCGACCTCGACGGCACGCTGCTCGCGCCCGACCGTACGCTCCCGGCGGGCACCGGCGACCTCGTCACCGAGCTCGTCGCCGCCGGCGTCACGTTCGTCCCGGCGAGCGGGCGGGCGTACCGCTCGCAGGCGGAGCTCTTCGACGGCGTGCGCGACATCGACACCTTCATCGCCGACAACGGTGCGGTCCTCGTGGAGCAGGGGGCAGCCCGGGCGACGGGCACCCTGGACCCCGGCCTCGTGCGCGAGCTGCTCGCCGCTGTCCGGCAGCACGTCGCGGCCGGCGAGCGCCGGTCGACCGCAGTGGTCTGCGGGATCGACGACGCGTGGGCCGAGGTCGACGGCGAGCTGTGGGACGAGGCGCTCAACTACCACCCCCGGCTCACCCGGGTCGACCGCCTCGAGGACGTCACCGACACCGTGATCAAGGTGGCGATCGTCGACCTCGAGAGCACCGAGAGCGTGGACCGTGAGGTGCTGCGGGCGTTCGCGTCCCGCGCCCAGGTCACCCGCTCGGGCACCCAATGGGCGGACGTCACCTCTCTCGGCGTGACCAAGGGCCAGGCGCTGCGGGACCTGCAGGCCAGGCTCGGCGTCACCCCGGACCAGACGGCGGTCTTCGGCGACCACCTCAACGACCTCGAGATGTTCGCCGAGGCGACGCACACCTTCGCCGTCGCGCACGCCCAGCCGGAGATCCTGGCCGCCGCCCGCCACCACCTCCCCGACGTGGGCGAGCCCGTGCAGGGTGCGATCCGCCGGCTCCTGGACGACGTCCGGGGCTGACGCGCGCAGGGGACGGATAGCCTCGGGGCGTGCCCACCATCACCCTGGCCATGCCCGACGGCGAGGCGGAAGCCCACCTCGCCACCGCCCCGGGCGGGGAGCCCGCACCGGGGGTCCTCCTCGTCATCGACGCGATCGGCCTGCGGCCCCGCATCGAGGAGATGGCCGACCGGATCGCGTCGTGGGGCTACACCGTGCTGGCGCCCAACGTCTTCTACCGCGACGGGCGGGCCGCCGACCTCGCCCCGCAGGAGGACCTGACGAAGCCGGGCGCGCGCGACGCGTTCATGCCCGGGGCGATGCAGCGCGTCCGCGGGCTGACGACCGACCTGCTGGAGCGGGACCTCCCGGCGTACCTCGCCGCCCTGCGGTCCCAGCCCGGTGTCGCGGGCGAGGACGTCGGCGTCACCGGCTACTGCATGGGCGCGCGGATCGCGGTCCGGGCTGCCGGGCTGGACCCCGCGGTGGTGGCCTTGGGCGGCTGGCACGGCGGCGGGCTCGTCACGGACGACGCGGACAGCCCGCACCTGTCCCTGGCCACGGCACGCGCGGCGTTCGCCTTCGGCCACGCGTCCGACGACGGCTCGATGCCGCCCGAGGCGGTGGCCGCGCTCGGCGAGGCGCTCGACGCCGCGGGGCTGCAGGCCGTCAACGAGGTCTTCCCCGGCCCGCACGGCTACTCCATGTCGGACACGTCGATGTACGACGAGGAGTCCGCCGAGCGGCACTTCGCGAGCCTCCGGTCCCTGCTCGACTCGACGCTGCGCCCCGGCGGATGAGCATCCCGGTGACCCCCGCCCGGGCGCACGCCCTCCGGCTCGCCCTCGGCACCCTCGCGCTGTCCGGCGTGCTGGCCGGCTGCAGCGGCTCGGGAGGCTCCGGTGACGACGGGCAGGTCGAGGCCGGACACACCCACGCGCCCGGCCAGGGCCACACCTCGCTGGCCGTCGGCGACGGCACCCGCGTGAGCGAGGTGGGCTACTCGCTGGCGGCCGTGAAGGTGCGCGAGCGCGCCGACGGCATCGGCGAGCTGAGCTTCCGCATCGACGACTACGAGGGCAACCCGGTCACCGACTACGTGGAGGAGCTCACCAAGGAGCTGCACCTCTACCTCGTCAACGACGAGCTGACCGTCTTCCGGCACCTCCACCCGACCCGCGACGAGGACGGCACGTGGACCGCGCCGTTCGACGTCCCGGACGCCGGTGGCTACCGCGTCGTCACCGAGTTCGTCGCGGTCGACGAGGGCGGCAACGGCGACCACGTCGTGCTCGGCCGCCCGCTCGCCCTGCCGCCGGGGGACCCGGGCGACACCGCGGCGGAGGACACCGTGGTGGGGGTGACCGTCTCCGAGGCCCCGACCACCGGACCCAACGGCGAGCTCCGGCTGGTCGTGCGCGACGCGGCCGGGCGTCCGGTCGAGCTGGGCACCTACCTCGGCGCCTACAGCCACGTGACCGGCTTCGAGGAGGAGACCGGCGCGATGGTGCACCTGCACCCGCTGGACGCGCCCGACGTCACCGAGGACGGCTCGGAGCTGACGTTCCACGCCGAGATCGAGCAGGCGGGCGACTACCGGCTGTTCGTGCAGGTCCGCGTCGACGGCTTCCTGCACACGGTGCCCGTCGAGCTCACGGTCGACGACGCCTCCGGCTCAGCGTGAGACCTGGAGCCTGACCGTCGTCACGGGGTTCTCGAAGCGGCTCAGCGCGATGCTGACCTGCACCTCCCACTCGCCGGGCCGCGGCACGACCACCTTCCCGCGGTAGGTGCCCGCGGCGATCGGCGTGACGGTGACCGTGCCGATGTCGAGACCCTCGGTGCGGAGCTCGACGACCGGGTTCACCGGCGGGTCGTACGGCTCGCCGGCCGCGTCCTGCACCTGCACCAGCAGGGTGTTGCTACCGGTGCGGCGGGGGTCCATCACGGCCAGGACCCGCAGGTCTCCGGCGGTCGCGGCACCCACGCCGGTCGCGCCGGGGGCGACCGTGACCGGTGCGGGGCGCGGCGACTGGTTGACGAGGAAGCCGGTGACGCCGAGCAGGACGACGAGGAGCACCGCCTCCACCCGCACCGTGCGGGTCACGATCGCCGCGGCCCGCCCGCGGTCGGTGAAGCCGGTGGCCGCCTGAACGGCGGGCAGGGTGCGCCAGCGGTTCCAGCCCCCGATGGCGGCGACCGTGACGGCGATGCCGATCTTGGCCAGCAGGAGCCAGCCGTACGTCGTCTCGACGAAGGCCGCCCAGGACCCGAGGATGCGCCAGGACAGGAACGCGCCGGCGCCGGCCACGACCAGGAGCGCGAAGCCCGCCGCGGTCGAGAACCTGGCGAGCGTCTGCGCGGCCAGCAACTCACGACCGGCGAGGGCGCGCAGGCTGAGCACGAGGCCGACGAGGCCGCCCAGCCAGATCGCGCCCGCGGTCACGTGCATGACGTCCCACGTGACGAGCACGGGGGACGGGGCGAAGGCGCGGGTGTGGCCGACCATCGACGGGCCGGCGAGCGCGAGCACGGCGCCGACGCCGAGGACCCGCGCGGCCGTGTCGTCCGGGGGGCGGTCGGTCAGGGTGCGGACGACGACGCCGAGGCCCACCAGGACCAGGGCGGCGGCGACCAGCTCGTTGGTGACCAGCCCGACGTCGAAGGCGCCTGCCACGTCCGTCAGCTCGAGGCCCTGGCCGTAGACCGCCGCGATCGGCACCTGGAGGACGACGCCGACGGCCGCGGCCACGGAGGCGTACGCCACCAGCCGGCGCAGCCGGGCGCGCACCTCGGTGCCGGGCCAGGCGCGCGGCAGCACGAGGGCCACGAAGAGGGCGAGACCGCCGGCGAGCAGCAGCCCGACGAGGCTGACGACGGTGACCACGTCGCGCAGCACCCGGACCACCGCGGACGAGGTCTCCGGCTCGGGCGGGGGTGCCACGCTGGCGCTCGGTGCGCCGACGGAGAAGGTCAGGGCGCCGGAGATGGGGTGGCCGTCGCCGGAGAGGACGTTCCACGACACGACGTAGGTGCCGTCGGCGAGGTCGGCCGCACCGGTGAGCCCGACCGTGACCTCGGCGCCGTTGGCGCCGGCCGTCGACGCGACCGGGTCGCCCGTCGCGTCGTAGACCGCGATCTCCTGCGAGGTCAGCCGGACGGGCTCGTTGAACGTGAGGGTGACCGTCTCCGGGGCCACCTCGACCACGGCACCCTCGGCCGGGTCGGTCTCGACCAGCTCGGCGTGGGCGGCGGCGGGTGACGCGCCGAGCACGACCTGCAGGAGACAGAGCGCGAGCGCGACCAGCGCGGCAGCGACCCGCGCCGGTCGCGTCGCGTGCCTCACGAGGTCGTGCGCGTCCTGGCCAGGGCGAGACCGCCGGCGACCAGCCCGAGCAGCCCGGCGACCAGACCGGCCCAGCCGAGGGCCGAGGAGCCGTCGTCCCCGGCGTCGGCGGCCTGCCCGGCGGGCTCCGAGGTCTCGGACGTCGCGGAGGTGGACTCCGCGGTCGACGCGTCGTCGCCGTGGCCCTCGCCGCTCGCCGCAGTGATCTCGAACGCCGGGGCAGGCGTCTCGAGCTCGTCGGCGTCCTGGCCGTCGGCCGGGACCTGCGTCCAGCCGGTCTCGCCCTCCTCGCAGGTCTGGACGGTGGGGAAGGCGAGGGTCTCGCCCTCGGCGTCGGGCAGCTGGAAGGACAGCTCGAAAGCGTCGCGCTGCCCGTCGGGGAGCGGCGTCGTGGCGGTGTAGACGATCGACGCGGTGCGCTCGGTGACCTCGTTGCCGTGCGCGTCGGTGACCGGGTCGGCGAGCTTCTCGGTGGTCTTCTCGACGTCGTAGAACGGGTTGCGGCTCGGGGTCACCGACAGCACCGACTCGGGGACCTGGATCTCGAGCTTCGTGGTGGGCGAGCCCTCGCAGCCGTGGCCGACGCTGAAGGTGACGACGGTGTACGCGCCGGCGGCAGCGGTCGACGGCGTGGCGGTGACGTGGGCGCTCGCCGGGGCGACGAGGGAGAGGGCGATGGCCGCGGTGGCGACCGGGAGCGCGCCGAGGCGCGCGAACGTACGGGCGGTGGACATGGTTCTCCTGGTGGGTGGTGCGGGTCTGGGGTCGCGGGTGCCGCCCGGGCCCGGACCGGGCTCAGGACGGCAGGACCGCCAGGGGTGGTCCGCGCCGGGGCGCGACCAGGAGGTGGACGAGCGAGGGGACGGCCGGGGCGTCGCCCGGGCCCGGGAGGTGGGGCGCGACCGGGAGGGCGGCACGCGCGCGCAGCGTGACGGCGTACGACGCCGCACGTCGGCCCGCCCACCACAGCACCGCAGTGAGCAGGGTGACGAACGTGTGGGCCGCGAGCATCTGCCAGGTCCAGCCGTCCGGGGCCGCCGTGGCGGCTGCGGTCGTGTGGTCGTGGCCGGCGACGAGGCCGAAGGACTCGTGCACCCCCAGCTGGGACGCGGCGACCAGCGGCAGCATCGCCCGCGTCGGCACGTCGCGCCGGAAGGCGAGCACGCTCCCGGCGAGGACGACCGCAGCGACGAGGGCGAGGCCGGGGCCGGTCGGGACGCTGCCGCCGGCCCACGTGTGGGCGGCCGCAGCGCCGGCGACGGCGAGGACGGTGGCCGCGGCGGCGCGCGCGAGGGCGTACGGCGCACGCGCGCGCACCACCCTCGTCTCCAGCGTCACACCGTCATGGTCCCAGACGCGGGCGGCGACGGGACTACCAGCCGTGCCGCCCCCGCGGACGCCGGTAGTCGGTCGGTCCCTGGGCCGGTCCGTGGGCCGGTCCGTGCGCCGGAGCGCACGCCGTGCCCCGACGGCGCCCCATGAAGAACATCAGCGGGAACACCAGCACCCACACCGGCGCCTCGAACAGGATGCTGAGCGCGACGAGGAGCATCAGGACCGGCAGCAGCGGGAGCCGGAGGCGACGACCGGCCGGGCCGGACGCGCGGGCCGGCGGACGCGGCGCCCGCGGCGCCTCGGGACGCGGCAGGTCGCCGAAGAGCATCGCCAGGTCGGCTCGCGTCCGTGCGGTCCAGATGGCGTCGAGCCGCTCGTCGTACTCCTCGTGGTCGAGCCGGCCGTCCGCGTAGTGCAGCGCGAGGTCGGCCATCGCGCGCTCGCGGTCGGCGTCGGAGATGCGCAGCCGGGGGTCCGGGCGGTTCATCGCTCGGCGTCCCGTCCGTCCGCGAGGATGCCGTAGAGCCGGCGACGGGTGTCGACGAGCACGTCCAGCGCGGCGCGCTTCTGCTGGTCGGACCCCTGGGTGGCGAGCTGCCAGACCGCGCTGACGACCTGACCGATCTCGCTCTTGATGTCGGCGTGGCCGGACGGCTGGTCGGCGACCGGCTCGTCGTGCCGCGCGAACGGCGCCCAGACGGCGGCGAGGTCGTCGCCGTGGCCCTCGGCCCACTGCACGCCGGCGTCGCTCAGCCGGATCGTGCGACGTCCGCGCTCGTCGTCGGACTCGACGAGGCCCTCGTCCTGGAGCTGCTGGATCGTCGGGTAGACCGAGCCGGGGGAGGGGCGCCACTCGCCATTGCTGAGCTCGGCGATCTCCTGGATGACCTGGTAGCCGTTGATCGGCTCGTCGGCGGTGCGGGCACGGTGCAGCACGTCGATGATCGCCGTGCGGACGTCACCGCGGCGCACCTTGGGCCCGCGCTGCTGCGGGCGCTGCGGCGTGGTGGCGAAGCCGAGCAGCTCGCCGAGCCACGGCGGCGGCCCGCTTGCCCGTCGCCCGCGGGACGGGGCGCCGCTGAAGGCCTGTCCCCAGCCGGACCAGTCGTTGCCGCCCGGGCGGCGGTAGTCACGCTCGCTGCGGGCGTTGTCGTCGTCGTTGCCGGGCCAGTCGGCCCCGGGCCAGTGGTGTCCCACGTCGTTGCTCCCTCAGTGAAGTGGTGGTGTGCTGGTGATGTATCGGTGACCTATCGCGATATATCGTGAGCGTACGCCGAGGGTGGGGGCCGCACAAGAGACCCGTCCCGTGTCGCTAGGGTGTTGTTGTTGCAAGTTGTTCGCAACAAGGGGCATCGAGTCGAGGGGGTACGGCGTGGCGTCGCAGGGCACGGCGGTGCTGCACGCGGGGGACCCGCTCGGGCTGGACGCGCTGCGCCGGCGCACGACCCTGTGGACCGTCGGCCTCGGCCTCGGCCTGGTCGCGACGGTCCTGGCCGGCGTCGGCATCGGTGCCGTCTCCGTGCCCGCGACCACGGTGGCCGAGGTCGTCGGCCACCACCTGCTCGGCTGGCCGGGCGAGCGCACCTGGTCCGCGGCGGTCGACGCCATTGTCTGGCAGGTACGCCTGCCGCGGGTGCTGCTCGGCGTGCTCGTGGGTGCGGGGCTGGCGATCTGCGGCGTCGCGCTGCAGGCGATGGTGCGCAACGTCCTTGCCGACCCCTACCTGCTCGGGGTCAACTCCGGGGCCTCGAGCGGAGCGGCCGCCGCGATCCTCTTCGGGGTCGGCGCCGGGTTCGCCGAGCACGCCCTGCAGGTGACGGCGTTCCTCGGCGCGCTGGCGGCGTCCCTGCTGGTCTTCCTCGTCGCCCGCAGCGCCGGCCGGGTCACCTCCGTCCGCATCCTGCTGGCCGGCGTGGCCGTCGGCTACGCCCTGTACGCCCTCACCAGCTTCCTCATCTTCGCCTCGGGCTCGGCCGAGGGCGCCCGCTCCGTGATGTTCTGGCTGCTCGGCTCGCTCGGCCTCGCCCGCTGGGGGCTGCCACTCGCCGTCGTGGCGGTCGTCGTCGGCGGCGTCACCCTGCTCCTCACGGTGTGGGGGCGGCGGCTGGACGCGCTCGCGGTCGGCGACGAGACCGCCCACACGCTCGGCGTACGACCCGAGCGCCTGCGGCTGCAGCTGCTCGTCGCGGTCGCGCTGTGCGTCGGGGTCGTGGTCTCGGCCGCCGGCAGCATCGGCTTCGTCGGGCTGGTGGTGCCCCACCTCGCGCGCCGGGCCGTCGGCGGTGGCCACGTCCGCGTGGTCGGCGTCGCCGCGCTGATGGGCGCGATCCTGCTCGTGTGGGCCGACGTGCTCGCGCGGACGCTGTTCGCCCCGCAGGAGATCCCGATCGGGATCATCACCTCGCTCGTCGGCGCCCCGTTCCTGCTCGTCCTCGTCCGCCGCCTCCACGCCACCGCGTCCTAGCCCAGGAGAACTCCCGTGCGCCTCGTCCCGACCCGTGTCGCCGCCGCCCTGCTGCTCGCCGGGGGCCTCACCGCCTGCGGCGCCGGGTCCGGCGACGGCGAGCCCACGTCGACCGGCACCGGCTCCTACCCGCTCACGATCGAGAACTGCGGGGCCGACGTCACCTTCGACGCGGCCCCCGAGCGGCTCGTGCTGCTCAAGAGCTCGGCCGTGCCCTACCTCCACGAGCTCGGCGTGATGGACCGGGTGACGGCACGCGCGGGGGCGTACCCCGAGGAGTACTACGACGACGAGACCCTCGCCGAGCTCGAGGACATCCCGCTGCTCACCGACCAGATGGACAGCAGCGGTCACCTGCAGATCTCCCAGGAGGTCGTCATCTCGCAGGAGCCCGACCTCGTCCTCGGCCAGGTGGACAACCTGTCCCGCGACACCCTCGGCGCGGTCGGCATCCCGCTGCTGGAGGAGCCCGCGCTCTGCGAGACCGGCGCGCCCAAGGCGTCGTTCGAGGACGTGTACGCCCAGCTCGAGGCGTACGGCCGGGTCTTCGGCCGCGACGCGGAGGCACAGGAGGCGATCGCCGACCTCGAGGCCGACCTCGCCGAGACCACCGCGGGGGTCGGCGACGGGACCGGCCGCACGGCAGCCGTGCTCTACCCGACGGTGGGCGGCGGCACGACGTATGCCTACGGCACCCTCAGCATGGCCCACCCCCAGCTCGAGGCGGCCGGCTTCGAGAACGCCTTCGGCGACGTCGACGAGCGCGTCTTCGAAGTCACCCTCGAGGAGCTCCTCGGCCGCGACCCCGACGTCCTCGTCTTGCTGCACAGCGAGGGCGAGCCCGGGCCCGTCGAGGACGCGATCGCCGGCCTGCCCGGGGCCGACGAGCTCACCGCGGTGCGCAACGGCGACGTGATGACGCAGCTCTTCAACTTCACCGAGCCGCCCAGCCCGCTGGCCTTCGAAGGCCTCGCGAGGATCGTGGAGCGGTTCGGACAGGGAGCGGGATCGTGATCACCGCGTCCGACCTGTCGTGGGCGTACGGCGGGGCGCGCGTCCTGGACGCCGTGTCGCTGGCGGCACCGCACGGGCGGGTGCTGGGCCTGATCGGGCCCAACGGCAGCGGGAAGACGACGCTGCTCCGCCTGCTCCACGGCGCGCTGTCCAGCCCGACCGGCGAGGTGCGGGTCGACGGTGACCGGCTGGCCGACCTCGGCGCCCGCGACGCGGCCCGTCGGGTCGCCGTCGTCGTCCAGGAGGCGGGCGGCGAGAACGCGATGACCGTCGCCGAGATGGTCCTCCTGGGGCGCGGTCCGCACCTGTCGACCTTCCAGCGGACCGGCCGCGACGACCACGCAGTGGCGGCGGACGCCCTGGCGCGGGTTGGTGCCGCGCACCTCGCACCCCGGTCGTACGCCGGGCTCTCGGGCGGCGAGCGGCAGCGGGTGCTGATCGCGCGGGCGCTGGCCCAGCAGGCGACCCACCTGCTGCTGGACGAGCCGACCAACCACCTCGACATCCGGTTCCAGCACGAGGTCCTCGGCCTGGTGGCCGGGCTCGCGCACGAGGCGCACCGGACGGTGGTGGTCGTCCTGCACGACCTCAACCTGGCCGCCCGCTACTGCGACGACCTCGTCCTGCTCGGCGACGGCGGGATCGTCGCCACCGGCGCCGTCGACGACGTGCTGCAGCCGGCCGTGCTCGAGCCGGTCTACGGCATCGGCGTCGAGCGGGTCGAGACCCACGGCGAGCTGCACCTGCTCTTCCGACCCCACGCCCTGATCCCCACGAGGAAGGACCTCACCGCATGACCGACCCGACCGCCTCCTTCCAGGCTTCGATCAACGAGTACTGGACCGAGCGCGCCCCGGACTACGACGCCTACCAGCAGCGTCCCGAGCGCCGCGACCTCGACGTGGAGGTGTGGGGCCGCATCTGGTCGGCCGCCCTTCCGCCGGCACCCGCCGACGTGCTCGACGTCGGCACGGGCAGCGGACACGTCGCGCGACTCGTCGCCTCCCTGGGGCACCGCGTCACCGGGATCGACCTCGCCGACGGGATGCTGGAGATCGCCCGGGAGCACGCCGCGCGCGACGCCCACCCGCCTCGCTTCCTGGCCGGTGACGCCGTCGCCCCGGACTTCCCCGAGGGGTCCTTCGACGCGGTGGTGGGGCGCTACGTGATGTGGACCCTGCGCGACCCCGAGGCCGCGGTCGCGAACTGGGTGCGCCTGCTGCGGCCCGGTGGCGTGGTCGTGATGGCGGACAGCACGTGGTTCACCGATGGATTCGGGAACCTGTACGGCGATCGGCCCGACGGTCACCTGCCGCTCGCCGACGCGCGCTCGATCGAGGAGGTCGCGGACGCGCTGCGCCGCGGCGGGCTCATCGACGTGACCGTCACGCCGCTCGACGACGTGCTCGAGCTCGACCGCACTCACGGCGTCGCGCCCGGCCACGACGTGCAGCTGCAGCACCTGCTCGTCGGGCGGCGCGGCTAGGCAGAGCTCGACGCCGTCCTCGACGGCCCGGCCACCGCGGTTGCCGGCTCGGGCTGGATCCGGGTCGGGCCGGTGTGGTCGACGAGGTGGGTCACGCCGCGGGGCGTGCGCCAGAGGTGGCGCCCCTTCCGGTTCCTCGCGGAGTGCGGTCCTGGTGACGTACCTGGTACGTCAGCAAGACCGCAATGGCCGCGGAGAAGTCGCACGCCCGGCGCGGCCAGCCCCTACCGCGCCCGCCCCGTCGGCGTGCAGGCCTGCTTGGGCACCGACTCGTCGTTCCGGATCGCCTTGAACAGCGCGGGCGCCCGGTCGGGGTCGGCGATGATCCGGTTGGGGTCGCTGGGAGCCGGGAGGTTGGGCATCGTGCAGGTCTGGCTCTCGCCGGTCATGGCCAGCGCGAAGCGACCCAGGTCGAGGGGGTTCATGTCCTCGTCGATGCGGATGGCGCCGGTCGCGGCGTCGTTGATCTGCCAGTAGCGGACCGGGTTCACGAAGGTCCACGGGGACAGCGCCTCGTCGCCGATCGCGCTGATCACCTCGCGCTGGCGGGCGACCCGGTCGAGGTCGCTCAGCGCGGTGACGTGTCGCGAGCGGGAGTACGCCAGCGCGGTGATGCCGTCGACCTCCTGGCAGCCCTTCGTGATGTCGAGGCGGGCGAGCGGGTCCTTCATGTCCTGCGTCGGGCAGATCTCCACGCCGCCGAAGGCGTCGACGGTGTTGATGACGCTGCCGAAGCCGAGCTCGACGTAGTGGTCGATGTGGATGCCGGTCAGCGCCTCCACCCGCTGCACCAGCAGCGGCGCCCCGCCGCTCGCGAAGGCCGCGTTGATCATCTGGGCGCCGCCGTCGGGGACCTCGACGAGGGTGTCGCGGGGGATCGACATCATCGTGCGGCCGCCGGAGCCGGTGTGCAGCACGATGATGGTGTCGGTGTTGGTGCCCCCGCGCTCCGGGGTGTCGAGCACCTCGCGCTGCTCGTCGGTGAGGTCGTCGGCCTTGTCCGAGCCGACGATCAGGTAGTTGGTGCCCGGCTGGTCGTCGGGACGGTTGCCGTCGGGGGCCGCGTCGACCTTGTCGATCTTGGTCCAGTGGTAGAGCGGGACGCCGATCAGGTAGACGAGGACCAGCAGGAGCAGCAGCGGGATGAACCCCAGCCGGAACCGACGCCGCTTCCTGGGCCGCGACGGGGGTGAGGAGGCGGGCGCGGCAGGCGTACGCCCGCGTCCGGGCGGCGTGGCACCGGCGCCGGCAGCGGACCCGCGGGCCTCACGGCGCGCCACCGGCATCACCCGGGTCTCGTCCGGGCCGGCCGACTGCGCCTCGACGCGCTGGGTGGCGTCGCTCGACGGGGCCTTCGACCGGCTCCCGTAGAGCCAGTCGTACTCGGGCGTTCCCTTCTCGGGCATCCCGGAGCCCTGCGGACGATCAGCCATGACGAGGGACGCTACCGTGCCGACCATGACGGATCCGCGTCCCACGTCGTACAGCCGGGTGAGCCTCGGGATCATGGCCCACTCCAGCGAGGCGAACCTCCTCGGCAACGTGCACGGTGGTGAGATCATGAAGCTCGCCGACTCGACCGCGGGCGCGGTCGCGCACCGGCACAGCGGGGGACCGGCGGTCACGGCCGCGATGGACGAGATGACCTTCCTCGCCCCGGTCCACGTCGGCGACATCATCAAGACCTACGCCCAGGTCAACTGGGCCGGTACGTCGTCGATGGAGATCGGTGTCCGGGTCGAGGCGCAGCCGTGGGGCAACGCCTCCGACGAGCCGGTGCACGTCGCGAGCGCCTACTTCGTGTTCGTCGCCATCGACGACGAGGGCCGGCCTCGGCCCGTACCGCCGCTGGAGACCGAGACGCCGGGGGACGTACGCCGTCAGCGCGAGGCCGAGATCCGGCGCGCGCACCGGCTCGCCCGCAAGGCCGAGATCGACCAGGGCCGCGAGGAGTGAGGGACTGGCGCCACGTCCGGACCGAGCGGCTGTGGCTGGACGAGCCGGTCGACGGCGATGCGGACGACCTGTTCGCGATCCACCACGATCCCGCCTCGTGGGTGCACTTCCCGTCGGGGCGGGTCACCGATCCGGCCGCCGGTCCGGTGATGGTGTCGGCGAGCCGACGTCGCTTCGAGCGGGACGGGCTGGCGTACTGGTCCGTGCGCGACGAGGCGGGGGGACCGGTGGTTGGGCGCGGCGGGTGCATGGGGCCGGACGACGGGCCCTGGTGGAACCTCTACTACCGCCTCGACCAGCGGGTCGTCGGGCGCGGGTACGCGACGGAGATGGGCGCGGTCGCCCTCGAGGCGGCACACGACGTCGAGCCCGGCCGCCCGGTCCTCGCCTACCTCCTCGAGCACAACGTCGGCTCCCGGCGTACTGCGGAGAGGCTCGGCCTCCGCCTGGTGTGGCGCGGTCCGGACGCCGGCAACGACGACCCGGCCGCCGTCCGGCTCGTCTACCTCGACCGCGAGCCGGACGACGCGCTGGTCACCGCGATGGCCGACCGGGGGATGCCGGCGACGGGACTCGTGGGCTGACCTGCCGTCCACGGCGCGTCGTGTACGGCTGGGACGCGTGTGACTGGTGATACTGGGCGGGCTGACTTCCCCCAGCAGAAAGGCCCGTCGATGCCTGCCGTCCCGCCCCCCGGGTCGCACCAGCCGCGGTTCACCACGCTCCACCGCGCCCAGCGCGTCCGGTTCCGTCGCGCGGTGACGCTGATGCTGATGACCCTCGTCGTCCCCGGCTCGGCCCAGCTCGTCTCGGGCAACCGCCGGGTCGGCCGGATCGCGCTGTGGACCTGGCTCGTGCTGGTCGTCGGCGGCGTGCTGGCGGTCGTGACGGCGTACTTCTGGCACGGCCTGGCCTTCAAGGCAGGCACCGACACGTTCTTCCTGCAGCTGCTCCGCCTCGGGCTGATGCTCCTCGCGGTCGGCTGGGCCTACCTCTTCGTCGACGCCTGGCGGCTCGGCCAGCCCCTCACGCTGCAGCGCCAGCACCGGCTGGCCGTCGTCGGCGTGAACGGCGTGCTGTGCTTCAGCGTCGCCGGCGCCCTGCTCTTCGGTGCCCACGTCGTCGGCGTCCAGCGCGACTTCATGATCACGATGTTCGGCGACGGTGCCGCGTCGGGCTCCACCCACGGGCGCTACAACATCCTCCTCATGGGAGGGGACGCGGGCGCCGGCCGCTGGGGCCTGCGCCCCGACTCGATGACGGTGGCGAGCATCGACGAGGAGACCGGCAAGACGGTCCTCATCTCGCTTCCCCGCAACATGCAGAACTTCCCCTTCGCCGAGGGCTCGGTGATGGACGAGCAGTTCCCGGACGGGTTCGACGAGGAGGGGATGTACCTCAACGGCCTCGCCACCTGGGCGCTCGACCACGCCGACCTGTTCGAGGGCTCGAAGAACCCGGGCGTCGACGCGACGGTCATGGGCGTCGAGGGGATCACCGGCCTCGACATCAACTACTGGGCGATGGTCAACCTCGAGGGTTTCAAGGACCTCGTCGACGCGGTCGGTGGCGTCGAGCTCAACGTCCGCCAGCGGATCCCGGTCGGCCTGCCGTCGGACTCCTTCTTCCGCTACATCGAGCCCGGCAAGCGCACCCTCAACGGCATGGACACCCTGTGGTTCGCGCGGGCCCGCCACGACTCCGACGACTACTCGCGCATGGCCCGGCAGAAGTGCGTGATGAGCGCGATGCTGCAGCAGGTCAGCCCCCAGGTGGCGCTGCGGAACTTCGAGAAGATCGCCGGCGCGAGCTCGGCGATGGTCTCGACCGACGTGCCGCGCAGCGAGGTCGACCGCTTCGTCGACCTCGCCCTCAAGGCCAAGAGCCAGAAGATCGCCACGCTCTCGCTCGTGCCGCCCATGATCAACACGGCGAACCCCGACATCGACCTGGTCCACGCCAAGGTGCAGGCCGCCATCGCGAAGGCCGAGGGCCGCACGCCGGCGACCGAGCAGCCCGCCGACACCGCCGAGGCGGCGGCACCCGAGACGGATGCCGCCACCGACGCCGGGACCGACGCCGAGACCGACGCGGCGACCGACGCCGGGGGCGGCGACACCGCCGCGACCCCGTCGAGCCCGACCACCCCCTCGGCGCCCACGCCCAGCCAGCCGCCCGCGGTCACCGGCGGGTCCGTCGGGTCGCTGTCCACGGGCTACGCCGCCAACCAGTCGGAGGACCTCGGCGCGGTTTGCTGAGCGCCGCGGCCTCGCCCCTAGTGTGTACGCCGTGACCACCGGACCGCTGCCCCGCATCGTCGCGGTCGTGGTCACCTTCAACCGGCTGGCGCTGCTCGAGAAGCTCGTCGCCCGTCTCGGCGAGATCGAGGGCCTGGCCGAGGTGCTGGTCGTGGACAACGCGTCCTCCGACGGCACGGGTGCGTGGCTCGCCGCCCGACCCACGACCGGCGAGATCCCGCTGAGCGCCAGGACCCTGCCGACCAACCGCGGCGGCGCCGGCGGCTTCCACGACGGGCTGGCCTGGGCGATCGACCGCGAGGCCGACCTCGTCTGGCTCATGGACGACGACGGCCTGCCCGACGTCGACTGCCTCGACAAGCTCCTGCTCGAGACCGACAACCTCGACTTCTGGGGCCCGCTGGTCGTCGACGAGGCCGACCCCGGCCGGTTGGTCTTCCCGATCCGGCTGCCCGGCGGGGCCCGCGTCGTGCACGCCGTGGAGGACGTCCGGCGGGCCGCGAAGCAGGACCGCATCGACGGGATCGTCATCCCCTTCAACGGCGTCCTGGTCACCAAGGAGCTCGTCGACCGGATCGGCCTGCCCCGCGAGGAGTTCTTCATCTGGGGCGACGACCACGAGTACCGCCTCCGGGCCGAGGAGGCCGGCGCGCGGGTGGCCACGGTCGTCACCGCGACCGTCCGGCACCCCAGCGTGGGCAACCTCGGCACGCCGATGATGTTCGGCCGGACGACCTACAACGACTCGCCGAGCGACCTCAAGCACTACTGCATGGCGCGCAACAACCTGGTCAACCTGCGCGACTACCGCGGTCCGCTCCACGCGCTGGCCTTCGTGGTCAAGACCGCCTGGTTCTACACCTTCACCCGCCCGAGCCTGTCGCGCCTGCGGCTGAGCATCGGCGCCATGCGGGCCGGGATCGCCGGCGACTTCGACGGCCACCGGAGGTTCCTGTCGTGACCGGCCCGACCGCCCCCCGGGAGTCGGTGGCGGTCGTCGTGGTCACCTTCAACCGCGCCGACCTGCTCACCCGGCTCCTCGACGGCCTGGCGGCGCAGACGTGGCGTCCCGACGCTGTGATCGTGGTCGACAACGCCAGCACCGACCACACCCGCGAGGTGCTCGAGACGCGCACCGACCTCCCGCTGCACGTCACGTGGAGCGAGGACAACCTCGGTGGCGCGGGCGGCTTCCACCTCGGCGTGCGGGCGGCGTACGACGGTGGCTGGGACCGCGTCTGGCTGGTCGACGACGACGTCGTCCCGGCGCCGGACTGCCTCGAGCACCTGATGGCCGTCGACGAGGACTGCCTGACGTCGGTCCGTGAGGACCTCTCCGGGACGCTGGTGGAGAAGGCCGCGATCGACTTCGACTTGCACAACCCGCTCGCGATCCGCCCCAAGCGCTCGGCGGTCGACACGGTCTACCCCGACCGTGCCTCCATGCCCGGGCTCGTCGAGGTGCACAACGTCGCCTTCGAGGGCTTCATGGCCCGCCGTCGCGTCGTGCAGGAGATCGGCTTTCCCGACCCCTCCTTCTTCATCTTCTACGACGACGCCGAGTACGCCGTGCGCGCCCGCCGCGCCGGCCACCGCATCTGGGCGGTGCGCGACGCCCTGCTCGTGCGCCAGCTCGACTTCAACCAGCAGCACGACCTCGCCGGGTGGAAGGGCTTCTTCATGTACCGCAACCTCTTCGTGGTGCACCTGCGCCACGGGGAGAACGCGCTCGTACGGCTCAAGCCCTGGCTCATCACGGCCGTGGTGGTCCTCCTCAGCCCCCTCCGGGGCGGCCGCGCCGAGGCCAGCAACGTGATCCGGGCCATGGCGTCGGCCCGGGGCATGCGCCGCCTGACCGAATCGGCCGCGCCCCCTCGTTAGACTCAGTCCGCGTTTCTCATCCAAGGAGTTCATCCCTTGTCCCAGGGCCCCACGAACGACACAGAGCAGCTCCCCGACCTCGTCATCGTCGGCGCCGGGCTGTTCGGTCTCACGATCGCCGAGCGGTGCGCCGAGGAGCTCGGCCTCCGCGTGCTCATCCTCGAGCGGCGCCACCACCTCGGCGGCAACGCCTACTCCGAGCGCGACCCCGCGACCAACGTCGAGGTCCACAAGTACGGCGCGCACCTGTTCCACACCTCCAACGAGCGGGTGTGGGAGTACGCCAACCGGTTCACGTCGTTCACCGACTACCGGCACCGCGTCTTCGGCAAGTACCAGGGGCAGGTCTACTCGCTCCCGATGAACCTCGCGCTCATCAACCAGTTCTTCGGCAGGTCGCACACGCCCGACGAGGCGCGCGCGCTGATCGCCGAGCAGTCGAGCGAGATCGCGACCGAGGACGCCTCGAACCTCGAGGAGAAGGCGATCAGCCTCATCGGCCGCCCCCTCTACGAGGCGTTCATCAAGGGCTACACCGCCAAGCAGTGGCAGACCGACCCCACCGAGCTGAGCGCCGACATCATCACCCGGCTCCCGGTGCGCTACACCTTCGAGAACGGCTGGTTCAGCGACACCTACGAGGGCCTGCCCGTCGACGGCTACACCGCGTGGCTGACCAAGATGGCCGACCACCCGAACATCGAGGTCCGCCTCGAGACCGACTTCTTCGCGGTCGCCGACGACTACAAGGGCAAGGTCCCGATCGTCTACACCGGCCCGGTCGACGAGTACTTCGGCAACTCCGAGGGCCGGCTGTCGTGGCGCACCGTGGACCTCGAGGAGAGCGTCGTCGACACCGACGACTTCCAGGGCACCGGCGTCGTCAACTACAACGACCAGGACGTCCCCTTCACGCGCATCATCGAGTTCAAGCACTTCCACCCCGAGCGCGAGAAGACCCACCTGCCCGGCAAGAGCGTGATCGTCCACGAGTACAGCCGCTTCGCCGAGGAGGGCGACGAGCCCTACTACCCGGTCAACACCGCCGAGGACCGCGCGAAGCTGCTCAAGTACCGCGAGCTCGCCAACGCCGAGCCGATGGTCCTCTTCGGCGGGCGCCTGGGCACCTACAAGTACCTCGACATGCACATGGCGATCGGTTCCGCGCTGTCGATGTACGACAACAAGCTCAAGCCGCACTTCACCGAGGGTGCCGAGCTGAAGAGCGGAGGCATCGAGGCATGACCACGACCACCACCAACGCCAGCGACACGAGCATCGGCACGGTGACGCGACTGCTGCAGCGGCAGATCCTGCCGATCGACCGCGACACCGACGTCTTCGCGCTGTACGTCGACCTCGAGGAGGCCAAGCTCGACACCGACCGCGACGCGGTCGGCGGCGACAAGGCGGCCAAGGACCTCAACAACGCGGCGATCCGCCAGTCCACCTCGACGGGCCGCAAGCTGCACCCCGACCAGATCCGCTCGCGCACCGCGCTGCGGCTCGAGCCGTCGCAGACGCTCTCCTTCGGCACCTACTTCAACGCCTTCCCGGCGTCGTACTGGCGCCGCCACACCGTGGTCGACGACGTCGAGCTCTCCGTCTCCGTCTCGGGCGCCGGGGCGACGGTGACGGTCTACAAGTCGATGGCGCGCGGCCACGCGCAGCGCGTCGACGCAGCGACGGTCGAGGGCGACTGCGGCACGTTCACGTTCGCGCTGTCGCTCAAGCCGTTCGTCGACGGCGGGTGGTACTGGTACGACGTCGTCGCCGGTGACGACGGCGCCACCGTCGAGTCCGCCGAGTGGACCGCCCAGGTCCCGGCCGACCGCGCCGAGCACGGCACCGTCGACGTCTGCATCACCACGATGCTGCCCGACATGAGCGCCCAGCTGCTCGGCCAGCTCGGCGACGCGGAGGAGCTCGCGCCCTACCTGGACACCGTCTTCGTAATGGATCAGGGCAAGGACAAGGTCGTCGACAGCGAGTACTTCCCGGCCGCGAAGGCGGGCCTGGGCGACACGCTGCGCGTCATCCCGCAGGGCAATCTCGGCGGATCCGGCGGGTACGCCCGCGGCCAGCTCGAGAGCGTGCGCAAGGGCACGGCGACGTACGCGATGATGATGGACGACGACGTCGTCTGCGAGCCCGAGGGCATCATCCGCGCCGTCACGTTCGGCGACCTGGCCAAGCGGCCGACCATCGTCGGCGGCCACATGTTCAACCTCTACAGCCGCTCGGAGCTGCACTCCTTCGGCGAGATCGTCCAGCCGTGGCGCTTCTGGTGGCAGACCCGGCTCGACGGCTACAGCCAGTGGGACTTCGCCGCCCGCAACCTGCGCTCGTCGCGCTGGCTGCACAAGCGCGCCGACGTCGACTTCAACGGCTGGTTCATGTGCCTGATCCCGCGGGTCGTGCTCGAGGAGGTCGGCCTGTCGCTGCCGGTCTTCATCAAGTGGGACGACTCGGAGTTCGGCCTGCGCGCCAAGGCCGCCGGCTACCCGACCGTGTCCTTCCCCGGAGCAGCCGTGTGGCACGTGCCGTGGACCGACAAGAACGACGGCCTGGACTGGCAGTCCTACTTCCACCAGCGCAACCGGTTCATCGCGGCGCTGCTGCACTCGCCCTACGAGCGCGGCGGCCGGATGGTGCGCGAGAGCCTCAACCACCAGGTCAAGCACCTCGCGTCGCTGCAGTACTCCACCGCGGAGCTGCGCCACCTCGCGCTGGAGGACGTGCTGCGCGGCCCGCAGGCCCTGCACGGGGAGCTCGCGACGAAGCTCGCCGACATCAACGCCTTCCGCAAGCAGTGGTCCGACGCGCAGCTGCACACCGACCGCGACGACCTGCCGCCGGTGCGCCGCAAGAAGCCGCCCAAGAAGGGCAAGTCCGACATCGAGATCCCCGGCCGCAAGGCCACCCTCGTCGCGGCCGCCCTCGCGCCGCTGCGGCAGCTGCGTCCGGTGCGCGACATGTCCGGCGACTACCCGGAGACCGAGCTCACCGCGATGGACGCCAAGTGGTGGAACCTCGTCAAGTACGACTCGGCCGTGGTCTCGATGAACGACGGCACGTCGGTGGCGCTCTACAAGCGTGACCCCGCGCACTACCGCGACCTGCTCAAGCGGACCGTGGACATCCACCGGCGCTTCCACCGCGAGTGGCCCGAGCTGGCCCGTCAGTACCGCGAGGCCCTGGGCGAGATCACCTCGCCCGAGGCGTGGGAGAGGACCTTCGCGCCGTGGACCGACGACGAGGCGGCCGGCTCGTCGAAGGGGGAGGGGTGAGCCAGGCGGGCGACACCCGCCCGGTCGAGGTACGCCACGACCTGGCACACGTGCCGCTGACGCCCCCCTCGCGCACGTCGGGCGTCCTCGAGGTCTTCCGCCGCCGCTACCTGCTGCGGCTCATGGTGCGCCGCGAGATCCAGGCCCGCTACGCGGGCACGGCGTTCGGGCTCCTCTGGTCCTACATCAACCCGTTCACCCGGTTCCTGACCTTCTACGTCGTCTTCGGCCTCCTGCTCGGACGAGGGCTCGGCATCCAGAACTTCGCCATCCACCTCTTCGCCGGCATGGTGCTGGTCAACTACTTCACCGAGACGGTCACCGCGGGCACCCGGTCCCTGCTGTCCAACAAGGGCGTCATCGGCAAGATGGCGTTGCCGCGCGAGATGTTCCCGGTCGCGTCGATGCTGGTGTCGCTGTGGCACGCGATCCCGCAGCTCATCATCCTCGTCATCGCCTGCGTCGTGACCGGCGTGTGGGGGGACGGGCCGTTGTGGGTGCCCGATGCCGTCGGCATGGGCGCGGCCCTGCTCGGCTTCCTGCTGATCATGGTCTACGGCACCGCGTTCGGGCTGATGTTCTCGTGCATCAACGTGATCTTCCGCGACTTCCAGCGCATCGTGCAGACCTTCATCAACATGGTCCCGTTCACGACGCCGATGATGTACCCGTACTGGATCACCTTCGACCGGTTCCCGGCGTTCTGGCACGAGGTCTACCTCGCGAACCCGGTCGCCGAGGCCGTCCAGCTCATCCAGCGCGGCTTCTGGTACCCCACGTGCGAGGGACCGTGCGCGGTCTGGCCCAATCCCAACGGCGACGGCACCCTGGTGCCGGCGCCCGAGTTCGCCGACCACCTCTACACCCGCGGCTTCATCATGCTCGCGGTCGGGCTGGTGCTGCTGGTCGTCGGCCAGTGGATGTTCGCGCGGCTCGAGAAGTCGATCCCGGAGCGCCTCTGATGACGACCTCGATCGTGGTGGACGACGTCAGCAAGACGTTCCGCTACCAGTACCACCGCACGCTCAAGCAGGTGCTGCGCCCGTCGCGGCGTACGCGCGAGGCCGCCGACCCGGACGGGGGCCCGCCGACGGACGGCACCTTCAAGGCGCTCGACGGGGTGTCGTTCGAGGTGCAGCAGGGCGAGTCGATCGGCCTGATGGGCCTGAACGGGTCGGGCAAGTCCACGCTGCTCAAGCTCGTCAGCGGCGTGATGCGCCCCGACGAGGGCCGGGTCCTCACCCGCGGTCGCATCTCCGGCCTCATCGCCACCGGGGCCGGGTTCCACAACGAGCTCACCGGTCGCGACAACATCTACATGAACGCCGCGATGCTCGGCATGTCGAAGGAGGAGACGGACGCCAAGTTCGACGACATCGCCGCCTTCGCCGACGTCGGCCGCTTCCTCGACACCCCGGTCGGCAACTACTCCTCCGGCATGTTCGCGCGGCTGGGGTTCTCGGTCGCCGTGCACGTCGACTGCGACATCTTCATCGCCGACGAGGTCCTCGCGGTGGGGGACCGGCCCTTCAAGCGCAAGTGCCTCAAGCGCATGAAGGAGATCCGCGAGTCCGGGATCACGATGTTCTACGTCAGCCACTCCGCCGGCTCGGTGAAGCGGATGTGCGACCGCGCGATCGTCCTCGAGAAGGGACGCGTCGGCTTCGACGGCGACGTCGAGGAGGCCATCAAGTTCCTCCACTACGACGGCGAGGACGAGGAGCCGGACGCCGAGGAGGACGAGCGCGACGACGCGCTCGCCAACGACATCTGAGACGCACAGCCGCTACTCTTCTCAGAATTACACCGATGTAACGGCGTGTCGACTGGAAATTACAGTGTTGTAGTTACTCAGAAACTCTTCCGTGACTGGTGTGACTGGTGTGAACTTCTGCCTTGTGTGACCTTCCCCCACACAGGAGTAGATCTTTCATGCGACCTCTTCAGGCCCGTCTCGTCACCCTCTGCCAGCAGGTGCTGGCGCTGGGTGTCGTGCTCGTCGTCCTCACGCCCGCCTCCGGCGTGGTGTCCCTCGACATCGTCGGGGAGCACCCCGGCCAGCGGCCGGCCGGCGCCGACCGGTCGGCTCCCGCCGAGCTGGTGTCCGCCACCGTGCCGACCTCCTCGGTGACCCCGACCGTCACCGAGGTGCCGCTCACCGGTGCCTCCGGCGGGTTCGCCGGACTCCGCGGCCGCACCGTCGCCGGCGGCGCCACCGACGCCCGCGTCGTCAGCCGGCCGCAGGCCGTCGGCGAGCTCAGCGCCATCGGCGTCACGTGGCAGGGCGGCGAGGAGCTCGAGGAGGACCAGATCTCGCTGCGCGTGCGCACCCGCACCGGCGAGGAGTGGAGCGCCTGGGAGGAGCTCGAGTACCACGACGAGCACGGTCCGGACCCCGACAGCGCCGAGGGCGCGAACGCGCGCCCCGGCACCGAGCCGACCTTCGTCGGCGAGGTCGACGACGTCCAGGTCGAGGCGGCCACGACCGGCGTGACGCTGCCCGACGACCTGTCGCTGGCGATCATCGACCCGGGCTCGGCGCAGCGGAGCGAGACCGAGGCCCCCGCCGACACCGACCCCGACGCGGACCCGAGTGCGGCGTACGACGAGGAGTACGAGGACTCGCAGGGGAGCGGCGACGCCCTGACCCTGCAGGCGAGGAAGCAGACCGTCGCGCAGCCCACGATCTTCTCCCGCGCCCAGTGGGGCGCCGACGAGAGCATCCGCAACAAGAGCGCGCTGAGCTACGGCACGATCAGCGGCGGCTTCGTCCACCACACCGTCAACGCCAACGACTACTCCGAGGCGCAGGTGCCGGCGATCATCCGCAGCATCTACGCCTACCACGTGAAGTCCCGCGGCTGGAGCGACATCGGCTACAACTTCCTCGTCGACCGGTTCGGCCGCATCTGGGAGGGCCGCTACGGCGGGATCGACAAGCCCGTCGTCGGCGCCCACACGCTCAACTACAACCAGTACTCCTTCGCGATGTCGGCCATCGGCAACTTCGACGTCGTGCAGCCCCCGGACGTGATGCTGCGCGCCTACGGCCAGCTGTTCGCCTGGAAGCTGTCGCTGCACGGCGTGAACCCGGCCTCGACCGCGCAGAAGATCGGCAGCAAGACCTTCCAGGCGATCAACGGTCACCGCGACGCCGGCTCGACCGCCTGCCCGGGCAAGTACCTGTACGCCCAGCTGCCGCTGATCCGGACGTACGCCGCGCAGGCCGCGCCGGTCACGCCGGTCGTCGTGCCGATCGCCGTCAACGCGCCCAACCCGCAGAACAACCTCGACGCCTCGCCCTACCCGGACCTCGTCGTGCGCCGGGTCTCGGACGGCCGCGGCCTCGTCCTGCCGACGGGCGGCCTGACCTCGTTCCAGAAGCGCACCGTCGTGGGCAAGAAGGGCTGGGACAAGACGGCCGACGTCCTCGTCTCGCCCGACCTCACCCGCGACGGCACGCCGGACCTGGTCACGATCGACGCGAAGGGCACGCTGCGGATCCGCGCCGGCCTGGGCAACGGCAAGTTCGGCAAGACCACGCGCAAGATCTCGCTGCGCGGCTACTCGCTCGTCACCGCCGTCGGCGACATCAACGGCGACGGTCGCAACGACCTCGTCGCCCGCTTCAAGGGTCGCCTGGTCACCCTCCTCGGCACGAGCAAGGGCGGCTTCACCCGCAAGGTGACCCGCAAGGGCTACGGCGACTACAAGCAGATCATCGGCGCCGGCGACGTGAACGGCGACGGTCGCGCCGACCTGCTGCTCCGCACGAAGAACCGCCTCTACCTCCAGACCGGCTACGGCACCGGGCTGTTCTCCCGCCCCCAGCGGGTGGCCGGCTCGTGGAGCAAGTTCAACCGGCTGGTCGCCGGCGACTTCAACGGCGACGGGCGCTCCGACATCGTCGCCCGCTCGTCCGCCGGCAAGATGATGATGATGCCGGGGCGCGGCGACGGGACGTACGGCGCCCCGCGCGGCCCCGCCACCAACCTCAAGACGATGCGCTCGATCACCGGCGCCAACCTGGTCGGCGGGCCCGGCGCGGACCTCATCGGCGTGGCCGGCAAGCAGCTGGTCGTCGTCGCCAACCGCGACACCTTCGAGCTCGGCGCCCCGATCGACACGGGGCAGTCCTTCGCCGGGATGAACCTCCTGCTCAACGCCGGCGACGTCAACCGCGACGGGTTCGGCGACGTCCTCACCCGCGACGGGTCCGGACAGCTGTGGCTCTTCACCGGCAACGGCACCGGCGCCCTGGCGCCCGGCAGGGTCATCGGCGGCGGCTGGGACGCGGTCACGGGCCTCACCGCGGTCGGAGACGTCACCGGCGACGGCATCCCCGACCTGATCGGCACGGCGGGCGGCGTGCTCACCGTCTGGCCCGGCAACGGCAGCGGATTCGCGACCAGCGCACCCGTCAAGGGCGGCGTACCGGCGCGGGCCGGGCTCCCGTCGGACCTCTCCGGCTACGACTGGGTCCTGGAGGTGCAGGCCGTGACGCTCAAGGGGTCCGGGGACTACATCGTCCGCGACCGCGCGAGCGGGGTGGCGTACGTCTACAGCGGTCGGCGCTCAGGGGTCTCGAGCCCGCGCGTGCTCGGCGAGGGACTGGGGGCGTTCGACCTGGCCGGGTGACCGGCTCGCCCGCAGCGCGACTCAGGCCCGGGCGGTCGCCCGTTCGGCGTCGAACACGGCGTCGAGGCGATCGGGGTCGGGGTTGCGGACAAGGACCAGCGAGCCTCCTCGTCCGAGGGGCTCGGTGAAGGTGGCCATTCCTGGTGGGGAAGCCGGGTCGGCCACCGAGAGAAGACGGCCGCCGTCGGTGAGAACACTCCCGACGGCGGCCGTCAGGTCGTTAACCTCCCGCTGCGTCAGGTCGTCGGTGGCGAGGTCGTCCTCGCCGGGCGGGTCCCACGCGGTGAAGCCGTCGGGCTGCGACCAGATCTCGACGCCGACGTCGTGCACGCCGGCCGGGAGCGGGTCGGCGAAGCGCACGCCCAGCGGGCGCAGGCTGCACGCCAGGACCGGCAGCGACGCCGCGCGAGCGGCCCACACCTCCAGCGTGTCGGGGCCGCACACCACCGCGTCGGGCTCGTCGGACGTCGTCACGCGCGCGCCGACCGTCCAGGCGGCACCGAGGAACACCGGCGACAGCCAGTGGGGCGGCAGGTCGACGCGCAGCGACATCCCGCGCTCGAGGTCGGTCTCCTCGACGAGCAGACCGGCGGCCTTGGCGACCCAGTTGGCATAGGTGGTGACCGACAGCTCGACCCGCTCGTCGGTGGCGTGGTCGTAGAAGGTGAGCAGGGGGCGGCCGGGGTCCCGCCGCAGCTGGGCGGCGAGGACCTCGGCGAACGTGCTCATCAGAGGACGGCGGGCTCCGCGGAGTCCATGTAGGGGTAGTCCTCCATGAACGTGTCGAGCGCCGCGCCGCTCACGTCCGAGCAGTACTGCCAGACGCCGACCTGCTTGGCCGGGTCGGTCTCGCCGACACCGCCGACGGACCAGTGCGTGAAGGCGACGTGCTGGCCCTTGGGGAAGGCCTTGCCGTCCTCCTTCGTCCACGGCACGGCCTTGAACTTGTCGCGCAGGTTGGTCGTGCTGCTCAGCTTGGACGCGATGCCGCGCAGGTCGTCCATCGCGTCGGCGTCGTCGGCGATGGTCTCGTCGTACCAGAGGATCGTGTAGCCGTGCTCGAGGTTGTGCACGAGCTCGCCCAGGTCGGGGCGGTCGGACGCGGTGTAGAGCTTGCGGTCGATGGTGTCCCACATGTTCCAGTGCTGGCCGAAGGCCGGCGGGGCGTCGGGGTAGCTCATCGGCGTGCCGACGTCGACGTGGTCCTGGTTGCCCTCCGCCGGCTTGGTGGTGACCTTCTGGCACACCGAGGCCTTGGCGCCGATGTCGGACAGCGAGTCCGAGGCGTACGACCGCAGGTCGTACCAGTCCTTCACCGGCTTGAACGCGGCCGCTCCCACGATCAGCACCGCGACCGTGACGCACACGGCGACGATGGCCATGCCGCGACGGTTCTCGCGCTTGGACTGCTGGGAACGGATGGAGTCGATGACCGCCTGACGGTCGGTCTTTGCCTGCTTGGCCACGGTGCTCGGTGTCTCTCGGTCGACTGCGGGAGGGGTGCTGCGCTGGCAGAGTCTACGTAGTCGCGGGTGATCCGACCCACACGACGCCTCACTTCGCGCCTCACGCCTCCCGTCGTCGCCACTCCTCGAGCGTCCAGCCGTGGGCGAAGCAGGTGGCCGCCAGGGCCGTGGTGTCGTGGGGGTCGGGCAGCCGGTCGAGGGCTGCCGCCACGTCGACCGCCGGTGCGGGCGAGCCGAAGGGGGTGCGGTCCGCGGGGTCGCCGACGAGCGCCCGCACGACCGCCTCGCGCGCTCCCCAGCCGAACATGTCGCCGCCCTCGGGGCGTACGAGCGACGCCGCGCCCGGTCCGTCCTCGCCGGGCGGGAGGACGAGGTCGGCCCGTCCGCGCACCACCGCGACCGGCCGCCCCGCCAGCTTGCCCTGCGCGAGCTCCGCCGCCCCGGCGAGCTCGTCGGCCACCGCGGGGAGGGTGACGGCCAGCGGGTTGCCGTGCGGGTCGGTGCGACCGGCGAAGGCCTCGGCCACGACGAGGCCGGCGGCGCCGACGGCGATGTCGGTCTGCCCCTCCCGCCAGGCGCGGCCCGCGGTGTCGGTGACCACGACGCCGACGTTGACGCCCGTCCGGTCACGCACCGCGCGGCGCAGCGACCGGGCGGACGCGTCGGGGTCGAGAGGGAGCAGCACCACCGAGCCGAGGGCCACGTTGGACGCGTCGACGCCGGCCGCAGCCATGGTGAGGCCGTGGCGGGTGCGGACGATGCGGGTCGCACCCCGCCGGGCCACCACGCGGACCGTCTCCTCGTCGATCGCCGCCTCGCGGTCCCCGGCCCGGCTGCGGCCCTCGGCCTTGCTCACCACCTTGCTGGTCACGCACAGCACGTCACCGTCCGCGATCGGGTCCTCGGTGCCCGGACCCACGGCCGCGAGCACCAGGCCCGCCAGGTCGTCGCCCGCCGACACCTCGGGCATCCCGTCGGGTGCCCAGACCTCGAGGCGCGTCACGCGGCGCCGTCCACGACGAGCGAGGCCGCGGCGGCGGCCATCGCGGCGGTGGCGTCGTGGTCGGACATCATCAGCGGCACGGCCCGGGCGCGGACCCCGGCGTCCTCCAGCCGGGCCACCTGGTCGGCGTCGCGGTCGTCGACCAGCCAGCCGTCGAGCACGCCGCCGCGCTCGCGCGCGCCGTAGTGGATCCCGACGGCCGACGCGCTGACCTCGACGCCGATGCTGGTCAGCATCTGGGCGGCCATGCCGTGCACGTGGGAGGCGCCGACGATGGGGGAGAGGCCCACGACGGGTGCGGACGTGGCACGGACGGCGTCGCGCACGCCCGGCACGCCGAGGATGGTGCCGACCGACACGACCGGGTTGGACGGCGGCAGGACGACCAGGTCGGCCCCGGCGATCGCCTCGAGCACCCCGGGCGCGGGCGTCGCGGCGTCCTGGCCGACGACGAGGACGGTCTCGGCGGGCACCGCGGCGCGCAGGCGTACCCAGTACTCCTGGAAGTGCACGACCCGCCGCCCGCTGGGGCTCTCGGGGTCGGCGACCGCGACGTGGGTCTCCACCCGGTCGTCGCTCATCGGGAGCAGCCGCACCCCGTCCCCGTGCACGGGCGTCAGCCAGCGGCGGCACAGCGCCTCGGTGACCTGCGAGAGCGTGAAGCCCGCCTCGAGCATCTGCGTCCGCACGAGGTGGGTGGCGATGTCGCGGTCGCCCAGCCCGAACCACGTCGGCTCCACGCCGTACGCCTCGAGCTCCGTCCTCGCGCTCCACGTCTCGTCGCGCCGGCCCCAGCCACGCTCGACGTCGATGCCGTCGCCGAGGGTGTACATGACGGTGTCGAGGTCGGGACACACCTTCAGGCCGTGGATCCACCAGTCGTCGGCGGTGTTGGCGACGACGGTCACCTCGGTGTCGGCGGACCCTCCGGGTACGGTCCCCGACCGCAGGCCGTGGAGCAGTCCCTGGACGAACCGGGCCCCGCCGACACCACCGGACAGGACGGTGACGCGGCGGAGCGTGGGCACGGATGATGGCATAGGAACAGCCTGCCGTAAGCGGAACGGCCATATCAGATCCGGGCTTGACTTGAGGTGTACGACAGGCATGTAATTCCCACAGTGTCGTTATGTTCTCTGGAGCAGGTCGGCAGGGTTGTCTAGGGTCGGAAGGTCGTCAGCGATGAGAGCAGAGCTGTTTCTCCTCGAGCCTGAGGGCGAGGAGTTCGGGTGGCAGGACCGCGCCTTGTGCGCGCAGACGGACCCCGAGGCGTTCTTCCCCGAGAAGGGCGGCTCCACCCGGGAGGCCAAGAAGGTCTGCCTGACGTGCGAGGTCCGCGACGACTGCCTCGAGTACGCGTTGATGAACGACGAGCGCTTCGGCATCTGGGGCGGTCTCTCCGAGCGTGAGCGGCGCAAGCTCAAGAAGCGCGCCGTCTGATTTCTGCCGTACGGAGGCCCTCGTTAGGGTGCTCCGGTGACCGTCACAGCGCTTCTCGTCAGCCATGACGGGGCGCGGTGGTTGCCAGCAGTACTCGCCGGTCTGATCGGGCAGACCCTCCCGGTGGACCGCGTCGCGGCTGTCGACACCACCAGCCGCGACGACAGCGTCGACCTGGTGCGTGACGCCCTCGACCGCGCGGGACTCGACGCCTCCCACGCGGTCGTCGAGGTCGTCCCCGGATCGACCAGCTATCCCGCCGCGGTACGGCACGGGCTGGCGCTCGCCGCCGCCCTCCCCACCCCTGCGGGCGGGGTCGACGACGAGTGGATCTGGCTGCTCCACGACGACAGCAATCCCGCCCCGACCGCCCTCGCCGAGCTGCTCGCCGCAGCGGACGCCCACCCCGACGCCGACGTCCTCGGCCCCAAGCTGCGCGAGTGGCCCTCGCTGCGCCGCCTCCTGGAGGTCGGGCTCACGATCACCGGCACCGGGCGCCGGGAGACCGGCCTCGAGCGCGGGGAGTACGACCAGGGCCAGCACGACGCCGTGCGCGAGGTGCTAGCGGTCAACACCGCCGGGATGCTCGTGCGGCGCCGGGTGCTGGAGTCCCTCGGCGGGCTCGACGAGGAGCTGCCGATCTTCGGCAACGACATCGACTTCGGCTGGCGCGCCGCCCTCGCCGGGCACCGCACGCTCGTGGTGCCCCAGGCGGTGGTCTTCCACGCCGAGGCGGCGCACCGCGGCACCCGGCGTACGCCCCTCACCGGCCGCCACACCCACTACCAGGAGCGTCGGGCGGCGCTGTTCACCTCGCTGGCCAACGTCTCCTCGCGCGGGCTCGCCTGGCAGTACGTCCGGCTCCTCGTCGGCTCGCTGCTGCGGGTCGTCGGGTTCCTCGCCGTGCGCTCGGTGGGCGAGGCCCTCGACGAGCTGGCCGCGGTGCTGTCGGTCCACGGCCGCCCGGGCCAGGTGCGTGCCGCGCGCCGCGAGCGTGCCGCGCGGCGCCGGGGCGACCCGGCCCGGGTGCGCCGGCTCCTGGCGCCGGCGTGGCTGCCCTACCGCCACGGCCTCGACTTCGTCACCGACCTGGCCTCCGCCGCGACCAACCAGGCCGCCGACGTCGCCGAGCGCCGGCGCATCGCCCGGGCCGCCGAGGCCGGCCAGCCCGGACTGGTCACGCGACCGGAGCGTCGGGCCGCGGCCGCGGCGGGCGAGGACGACGAGGACGCCTACCTCACCGACACCGGACTCGTCGCGCGCTTCTTCACCAACCCCGTCGCCGTCGTCCTGGTGCTGTTCGGCGTGCTGGCGCTGCTCGCCGGTCGCGAGGCGTTCGGGTCGATCACCGGAGGCGCCCTGTCGCCGGTCCCGGCCACCGCGGGCGACTGGTGGGGGCTCCACGCGTCCACCTGGCACCCCCTCGGCACCGGCACCGACGTGCCCGCGCCGGCCTACGTCCTGGCCTTCGCGCTCGCGGCGACGGTGCTGCTGGGCCACACCGGGGCCGTCGTCTCCGGGCTCATGCTGCTCGCCGTGCCCGTCGCCGCCTGGGGCGCGTGGCGCCTGCTCAAGGTGGTCGGGCGCCTCGTCGACCCGCTCGGCCTGCCTCGCTGGCTGGTCGTGTGGGGCGCGCTGGCGTACGCCCTCGTCCCCGTCACGTCGGGCGCGTGGGCGGAGGGGCGCTTCGGCACCGTCGCCGTCGCCGCGCTGCTGCCGTGGGCCGCGCACGCCGCCCTGGGCTTCGTCGACCCCGACCGCGACCGCCGCTGGCGCGCTGCCTGGCGCACCGCCCTGCTGCTCGCGCTGTCGGCCGCGTTCGTCCCGGGCGTGTGGTTGTTCGCGGTGCTGGCGACGGCGGTGGTGCTCGGCTCGGCCGCCGTGATCGCCCCGCGCCTCCTGCGCGAGCGCGACAGCTGGGGACCTCCGGTCGTCGCGGTCGTCGCCACGCCGGTCCTGCTCGCCCCGTGGCTCGTGCCGCTGCTCACCACGGGCTCGGCGTCCGGCCTGCTCCTCGAGGCGGGGCGGCTGACGGTCGACCAGGTCACCTTCGGCGGCCTGCTGACCGGGCGGCTCAACGACCTCGGCGCGCCGTGGTGGCTCGGTGTCGTGCTGGGGCTGCTCGCCGTGGTCGCCCTCGTGCCGCGTCGCACCCGCGTCCCCGTGGTCATCTGCTGGCTGGTCGCCCTCGCCGCCGCGGTCGTCTCCGGCGTGCTGTCCCACGTCACCCTCGACCTCCCCGCCGTGTCGACCCGCCCCAGCCTCGGGCTGTTCGTGGTGATCCTGCAGGGCACCTCGATCGTGGCCGTCGTGCTCGGCGCCGACGCCTACCTCCGCCGCCTCGCCGACCACCACCCGTGGTGGCAGCGCGGCCTGGCGACCGCCCTCGCGCTGGTCGCCGCGGCCGTGCCCGTCGGCGGCCTCGGCTGGTGGCTGACCACCCCGGACAACGCGATGACGCAGGAGGCCGAGCAGACCGTGCCGGTCTACATGCAGCAGAGCTCCCTGACCGGCCAGGAGCACGGCGTGCTCGTGCTCGACGGGTCCGTCGACGACGGCATCACCTACCGCATCCGACGCGACGACGGGACCACCGTCGGCGAGGACGAGATCCTCACCCTCGCCGACGAGGACGCCGACCTCACCAGCGAGGTCCGCGCGCTCGTGTCCACGCCGACGCCCGCCGTCGTGGCCGCGCTCGGCGCCCGCGGCGTGGAGTACGTCGTGCTCAGCTCGCCCGCCGACGGCCGGGTCTCCGCGCTGCTGGACGCCACCGCCGGCCTCGAGCAGGCCAGCGCGGAGGACCGCACCACCCGTGCGTGGCGGGTGGACCGCCCGCTCGACCCGGCCGCCGTCGACGGCGACGGGTCGTGGTGGCGTACGGCTCTGCTCGTCCTGCAGGGCATCGTCATCGTGCTCGTGCTGGTGCTGGCCGCGCCCACCGTCCGCCAGCGCCGGGAGCGGGGCAGCGATGTCTGAGCACGTGCCTGCCCCCGCACGTACGCCCGGCAGCCGCCGCCGTGCCGCCGAGGTGACCCGCCGCGGGCCCTCGCCGCTCACCGTCCTCGCGATCCTCATCCCGCTGCTGACCGTCGCGGCGCTCGCCCTCGTGCGACCCGCCGGGCAGTCGTCGTCGACCCGCCCGCCGACGAGCGCCGCCCTCGACCGCGCCACGGCCGTGTGCCCCGCCCGGCTCCCCGGTGCGGACGAGGTCCGCATCGGCAGCACCGGCCTGGGGTCCGGCGACGTCGCGCTGCGCGTCGGGCGGGAGGAGGACACCGAGACCCTCACCGACGGCGTCGCCACGCGCACCGCCCGGGAGACCGTGGTCGTCGGCGCGACCGGCGACCTCGCACCCGGTCTGGTGGCGTCGCGCTCCGGCGCCGGGTCTGCCGTGGGCTGCGAGGCGCCCGCGCCCGAGCGCTGGTTCACCGGCGTCGGCGCCTCGGCCGAGCACGCCTCCACCCTCACGCTCGTCAACCCCGACCGGGGTCCGGCGGTCGCCGACGTCACCGTCTGGGACGGGAGCGGCCTCGTCGACGTGCCGGCCCTGCGCGGCGTCCGGGTGCCGGGCGGCGCGACCACGTCGTTCGACCTCGCGTCCGTCGCACCCAGCCGCGACGCGCTCGCGCTGCAGGTCACCGTCTCGCGCGGTCGCCTCGCCTCCAGCGTCGTCGACGTCATCGACCCGGTCGGGCGCGACAAGCCGGTCCGCGAGTGGCTGCCGGGCCAGGCAGCCCCCGCCTCCACGTCCTACGTCGCCGGCATCGGCACGACGGCCGCCGACCGCGTCCTCACGCTCGCCAACCCGGGCGACAGCGAGGTCCGCGTGGACCTCGAGCTGGTGAGCGAGGACAGCGAGTTCGCGCCCTCCGGTGTCGACGAGGTGACCCTGCCGCCCGCCACGGTCAGCGAGGTCGACCTCAGCGGCGTGCTCCGCGGGCGCACCCTCCAGGGGGTCCAGGCCCTGCGGCTCGAGGCGACCGGACCGGTCACGGCATCGTTGCGCACCCGCACGCCCGCCGACCTCGCCCTGTCGGTCGCCGGCCCCACGGTCTCCACCGACACGGCCGTCGCCCTCCCGGAGGGTGCCAAGCGCCTCGTGGTCACCGCCGCGACCGCTCCGGGCGTGGTGACCCTGCAGGCGTGGGACGCCGACGGCGCCGAGGTCGTCCGCGAGCGCCGCGTCGAGATCGACCCCGCGACGGCGGCCCGGCTGCGCCTGCCCGACGACGCGGCGCTGGCGCTCGTCCGGCTCGACCGCACCAGCGCGGTGGTCTCGCTGGAGGTCGACGACCGCGGGCTCTCGGTGCTGCCGCTGTCCCAGCTCGAGGCCACGAGCGAGGTCGCGGACGTCAGGCCTGCGCAGCGCTGAGCCGCCGGACGTCAGGGCTCGTCGCCGTACCTCTCGTCGACCTGCCCGGGCATGAGGTTGAGGAGCTCGGCGAGCTGCTCGACGACGACGGTGTGCACCATCGCCTCGAGCTCGTCACGGTTGGTGGCCCGGTGCTCGATCGGGCGTCGGAAGAGCACGAGGCGCGTCGGCGCCGTGCCCTTGCCCCGCACCAGGGAGGAGAGCGGCACGGTCTCGTCGCCCCAGTCGTCGGGGAGCATCGGCGCGTCCTCGACGGCGTACTCCACGAGCCCGAGGTGGCGCTGCCACTTCTCGTCCAGCGGCGTGACGACGTCGAGCACGAGCTGGTCGAACTTCTGCCGGGCCGTCCGGAGCGCCGGCGTGCCCGGCACGTGGGGCAGGACGCCCGGCCCCCGCATGCCGCGACCCCGCCGGTCCCGCGTCCGGGTCCTGGTGCCGCCCGCCGTGTCCTCGACCCCGATCTCCACGCCGCGAGCCTAAGCGGCGCGCGTGCGTCCGGCAGGTAGCGTCGCCGTCGTGAGCCTTGCCCGTCGTTGTTCGCGGACGGCGTGTGGCCGTCCTGCGGTCAACACGCTGACCTACGTCTATGCCGACCAGACCGCGGTCCTCGGCCCGCTCGCGACGTACGCCGAGCCCCACGCCTACGACCTCTGCGACGTGCACAGCGAGCGGCTGTCCGCCCCGCGCGGGTGGGAGGTGCTGCGGCTCGCGTCGGACCAGAAGGCGCAGGGGCCCAGCAGCGACGACCTGCTGGCGCTCGCCGACGCCGTCCGGGAGGCCGCCCGACCCGCGCCCGCACCGGCCCCGCTCCACTCGACGGACGACCCGACCCGGGGCGCCAAGCGCGGCCACCTGCGGGTCCTCACGCCCACCGACTGACCCCGGCCCGGGTGGCCTAGGCTTCGGCACGTGAACATCGACCAGCAGCTGCTGAGCATCATCGTCTGCCCGGCCTGCCACGGCGAGCTGTCCCCGTCGGCGACCGACGGCGTCGAGGAGCTCGTCTGCCAGGGCTGCGGCAACGCCTACCCGGTCCGCGACGACATCCCGGTCCTGCTGGTCGACGAGGCCCGCAAGCCCGACTGACCCGACCGAGAGGACACCCGCCCGTGGCGACCTGGTTCGACGAGGCCCGGCTGGACGACGCCGGCGTGCTGGACACCGTGGACCTCCGGCTGCGCACGCTCGCCGAGTCCGGCGCCCGGGTGCGCCGCGAGGCGCACGAGGCCGCGACCGCGACCGCGGAGCTGATCGCCGCGGGCCGTGACGGCGAGCGCCCGCGGGCCGTCATCGCCGCCGGCCCGGACTCACGGCTGCTGCGCGCCGTGCTCGAGCCGTGGTGCCCGGTGCCCTTCGTCGCATGGCCCAACCCCGGCCTCCCCGGCTGGGCCGGGTCGCTCGACCTCGTCGTGATGCTCGCCCCGGAGGGCAACGACCACGGCTCGGCGTCGGCGGTCGCGGAGGCCGTACGCCGTGGCGCGCAGGTGGTGGTCGCGTGCCCGCCGCGCAGCCTGGTGGGGGAGCACGCCGCAGGGCGCCACGTCACGGTGCTGCCCACGGTGACCGGCGACCAGCTCGCCACCGCCGTGGTCATGCTCGACTACCTCGCCCACGTGCACCTCGGTCCGCGCGCCGACGCCGAGTCGGTCGCCGCGTCGCTCGACGACGTGGCGACCAACTGCTCGCCGCACCGCGACCTCGCGGTCAACCCCGCCAAGATGCTGGCGATCGCGATGGCCGACACCAACCCGCTCGTCTGGGGCGGGTCCGTGCTGGCGGCACGTGCGGCGCGCCGGCTGGCGGAGTCGCTGCGTCGCACGAGCGGCCGCTCCGCGATCGCGGGTGACGCCGAGCACCTGCTGCCGGTCATCGAGGCGACGAAGCCGCACGACCTCTTCGCCGACCCGTTCGCCGACGAGCCGGCTGACCTGCGCCCGCTGCTGCTCGTCCTCGACGACCGCAGCGACGACCCGGTGGTGCGCGAGCAGACCGGCCAGCTCGCGGCCGCGGCCGCGCGCCACGGCGTACGCGTCGAGACCCTCGAGACGACCGCCGACGCCGAGGTGGCGCGCTACGCGTCGCTGCTGCTGACCGGCACCTACGCTGCGGAGTACCTCCGCGTGGGCCTCGTCGAGGACTGATCCGCCCCCCGCTGCCCCCGCCGCATCGCCGCCTCCCCGGTTCCGGGGGGACTGAGATGCGTCCGTGGCGGGTATGAATTCGGGGTCAGCTCATTCGAACGCTCCAAGGAGACATCATGCGTCGCACCTCCCTGTCCGTCGCCGCCGGCCTCGCCGCCGCCCTGCTCGTCGCCGGCAGCCCCGCGCAGGCAGCCGTGTCCGCGAAGGACCTGCCCAAGAGCGGTGACATCGTCAAGGCCTTCCCGGAGCTGGCGGGCGCCACGTTCTCGACCGACAAGAGCAAGCAGATCAGCGTCCCGGGCAACACCTGCGGCGTGGCCGAGATGGCCAAGGCCAAGTCCGCGATCGCCACCACCGGTGCCTCCGCGGCCGGCTTCCCGGTCGTCGTGGCCGGTGCCGCCGAGGTGAAGTCGGCCGCCAAGGCCAAGGCGTACCTCAAGGCCTACACCGCCTACACCAAGAAGTGCGCGACCTTCACCGAGCCGACCACCGGCGCGACGGTCACCTCCAGCATCACCAAGGCCCCGAAGGTCGGCCAGGGCGCCGTGGCCTTCGTCCAGGAGACGACCGTGTTCGGGATCACGAGTTACTCCAGCAGCGTCCTCTACCGCGACGGCAACCGCGTGGGCAACGTCGTCGCCATCGACGACGCGCCGGTCTCGGCGTCCGCCATCGCCAAGCTCGCGAAGGTCGGCGCCAAGAAGCTGAAGTGAGGCTCGATCAGGCCTTCTGCTGAAGGTCCGTCCCGAAGACCAGGGCGTCCCCGCCGTGGACGCGCGCCGTCCGCTCCAGCTCCATGCCGAGGCGGCGGGCGACGCCCTGGCTCGCGGTGTGCTCGGGACGGATCAGGGCGACGAGGTGCTCGACGCCGTGAGCGGCCGCCAGGTCGCGCACGGCTCGGGCCGCCTCGGTCGCGAAGCCGCGGCCGCGTACGTGCGGCAGCAGGTGGTAGCCCACCTCGACGTGGGGCGTGCCCTCGACGTCCTGGACGGTCAGGCCGCAGTCGCCGACGATCTCGCCCTCGTGGGTCTCGACGACCCACAGCCCGAAGTCGTGGTCGGCGTAGGTGCGCTCCTGCCACTCGATCCACCGCACCGCGTCCTCGCGCGTGCTGGGCGGCCGGTCGCCGCGGAACGGGTCGAAGGCGATCAGTAGCTCGGTCACGACGTCGACGTCGTCGCGGACCATGGGGCGGAACCGCAGGCGGGCGGTCGGCTCGGGCAGCACCGCGTCAGGCCACGTCGCCGTGCACGGCGGGACGCGTCCCCGCCGGTGCGGCCTGGCCCACGTCGGCCCACACCTCGACGAGCTCGTGGAGCAGGCCGTCCCGGAGGGTGCCGACGCTCGCGACGGCGAAGACGAGGTCGAAGCCGTCGTCGCCCGTCCCGATCACGGTGGCCCGCAGCACGCCCTTCTCGCCGTCGGCAACGAGGTCCTCGACGTGCATCCGCTGGAACCCCGGGTAGTCGGCGTTGAGCCGCACCCACCCGTCGCGGTCGAAGACCTCGCCCGTGTGCACGAGCCGACAGCTGAAGTCGGGGTGCAGCAGGGACGGGAGCGCCGGCCAGTCGTGGGCGTCGATGACGCGGCCGAGGTGGGTGAGCAGGGTCGCGGCGTCCATGAGGCCCAGTGTGGCGGGGTGGTCCGACAGGGCGTCCGGCTCAGCCCGTCCGGACCGCGGCGTACCTGGCCAGCGCCGCGTCGAGATCGACCTCGTCGAAGTCGGGCCACAGCTTCGGGCTGACGTGCACCTCCGCGTGCGCCGCCTGCCACGGCACGAACCCGGAGAGGCGCTGCTCCCCGCTGGTGCGGATCACGAGGTCGATGTCCTTCACCGGCCCGCCCGGGAGGTGCGCCGTGACGGCGTCGGGGTCGAGCGCCCCGTCCGCGCCGAGAGCGCCCGCCCGGATGGCGCCCCGGATGCCGGCGGCGATGTCGGCGCGCCCGTCGTACGCGATGGCGAGCGTGAGGTGCGCCGCCCTTCCGGCAGTGGTCACCTCGGCGCGCCGCAGGGCGTCGGCCGCTCTCTCGGGGAGCAGGGCGACCTCGCCGCTGACGTGGAGCGTCCAGTGCCCCGACCGTTCGACGATCCCGGGCAGGACGTCGCAGACCAGGTCGAAGAGGAACCCGACCTCGGCGCCATCGCGCTTGCGGATGTTGTCGGCCGAGAGCACGTAGACGGTCAGGTGGTCGATGCGCCGCGCCTCGCACCAGCCGAGCAGGTCCTCGACATGGTCCGCCCCGCGGCGGTGACCCTCGCTCGGGTTGGAGAGGCCGTTCCTCCTGGCCCACCGGCGGTTGCCGTCCATGACGACGCCGACGTGCCGGGGGAGCGTCGGGGTCCGCTCGTCCGTGGTGGTCACGGCCTCATCATGACGTGTGCCGGCGGGCGATGAACACGTGCTCGAGACCGAGCCGGTCGGGCGCCTCGCGGACCTCGACGACGTCGAAACCGTGTGCCGCGAGGTCGCGCCCGACCTCGGCGCGCGACCGGAAGCGCAGGGTGGACGTGGAGCGCAGGTCCTCCCCGTCGACCGAGATGGTCCCGACGAAGGTCACCAGCGGCAGCGCGACCTCGGTCACCGACATGGAGGCGGTGGCGGTGCGCCCGTCAGGCAGCGTGACCTCGCTCGCCGGCTGGTCCCAGTGCTCCCAGGCGCGGGCCTCGGGCCGCCGCGTCTCGAGCACCAGCCAGCCACCGGGCCGGACGGCAGCAGCGAGACCGTCGAGCGTGCCGGCCCAGTCCTCGTCGTCGACGAAGACCTGCGCCACGTTGCCCGTCATCACCGCGAGGTCGAGCGGCGGGACGTCGGCGAGATCGGTCGCGTCACCGTGGATCCACGTCACCCCGTCGGCGTACGGCTTCCCCCGTGCGACCTCCAGCGAGGCGGCCGCCGGATCCACTCCCACGACGGTGAGACCGCGTCCGGCCAGCCGAACGGCGAACGAGCCCGTGCCGCAGCCCACGTCTGCCACGCGTTCGGCGCCGAGCTCCCTGACGATCGCCTCGTAGGCGTCGAGATCGGAGCGGTCGTCGTCGAGGAGGTCGTAGAGGGCAGCCAGGCGCGGGTCGGCGAAGGCAGCATCGGGAGCTCGCATCCCGGTCAACCTAGGGGCACGAAGCCATCCGCGGCACGCGACGTGGTCGCTGGCGTGCCTGTGGCCCCGCCGGCTTCAGTCCGGCGGGGTGTGGTCATCGTCGGCGGGGTCGCGGGACGTCGGGTGGCTCGTCGCCTCTGATCGCCCTCGTGCCGGTGTGGTCGCGTCGGAAGCGGTGGCCGTGGGGTGAGGTCCACTCGTACGTCCCGGGTGCGGTGGTCTCGTAGTGCCAGGAGCTGTGGGTCTTGAGCCTGTGGTGGGTGCGGCACAGGGGCGCGAGGTTCGACGTGGAGGTGGGTCCGCCAGCATTGAACGGGATGACGTGGTCGAGGTCGCAGCGGCGGGCGGATCGGGTGCACCAGGGGAACACGCAGGTCTGGTCGCGGATGATCACGTGCTCGCGGATGCGGGTGGTGGGTTCGTAGGCCGGAGTCGACAGCTCGGCGTTCAGGTCGATCACCGGTCGGATGGTGACCTTGGTCTGGGAGTCGGCGCACCAGTCCTTGACCTGCTCGAGCAGGACCAGGCGCTGGCCTTCCTCGAGGCGACCGTTCTGGTCGAGGATCGGGCCGTCCGCGGTCGAGCTCGCGTTGAAGTGAGCGTGAAGCACGACCTCGCGGGCATGCGGGAGGTCGGGTCTCGATACTCCCGCTCGTTCCTCACGGACTACTCGACCACCTTCGTTGGTGGCGAGGTCGAGGGCGGTCTGGGTGCGGGCGAGGTCGCCGAGGGCGGCGGAGCGGCGGACGTCGAGCGAGGCGTCGGAGCCGAGGGCCTTCATCGTCGCGGCGCCATGGGCCAGTGCCCGGTCCAGGTCGAGGGCGTCGGCGATGTCGAGCTCAGCCTCGAACCTCATCGTGCCCGCGTAGTGCACGTCCTCCGAGTGGAGGGTGGCGTGGCGCGGGTCGACGTGCTGCCACCCGTCCTCCGGGTCGTCGGCGGGATCTGCGTCGGCGAGGTCGTACCGCTTGATCGCCTCCGCAACCAAGCGGTCCAGCTGCGCGGGCCCGATCCGTCCCGCGACCGCGGCGACCTGCGCGTCGACGAATGCTGCGGCCTCGACCGTCAACGGAGGTGAGGAGTGGATGGTGGTCTCGGCTACCGACCGGGCCCGCCACGCGGGCACCGCTCCGGACTGGAGTCCGGCATGGAGTCGCGGGAGTCGGTGGCGCAGCTCCAGGGCGTGCCCGACGAGCCGCTTCGCCGCGGTCGTCGAGATCCCCAGCACCGCACCGAGCTCAGCGATGCAGAACTCCGCCACCAGGGGCGTACCGGGTCCGGCGATGGGTTCCTCGTGCTCGCAGCCCGGGACGGTGAACGACGCGGCGGAGTGGATCGACTCCGGCCGGTGGAGGTCCGCCCACCGCGCGGCGAGATCGAGCTGCCGGGCAGCGGCAGCGTTCTCGGTCTCGCGCGCGGTGCGGATCGAGGCGAGCAGGCCGGCAGCGGAGAGGTCGTCGTCGACCTCCGCTGCATCCCGTTCCAGCGTCTCGATCATGTGTTCGATTATACGTGAAGGGTCCGACAGCCACCCGTGGTGGAGCGTCAAGATCGGCCTGGGTCTCGACACGGGCGCGGGACGCCCTGCTCAACCAGCGGGACGCGGGGAGCAGCCCTGCTCAATCAGCGGTACACGGGGGTGGGGCGTCCACCTGGACCACGAGTGGCGGGGGCGCGGGGCCTGGGTTTCGACACGGGCGCGGGGCGCCCTGCTCAACCAGCGTCAGTAGCACCCAGCAACCCCAGCACCTCCGCCGTCGACCGCACGTCGCCGTAGGAGCGGTAGACCACGTGCAGCGTCGCGTTGTGGTCCTGGTCGCGGGTCGCGGCGCAGGCGTCGGCGACGAGGACGACGCGCAGGCCCGCGGCGCTGGCGTCGCGGGCGGTGTGCTCCACGCAGACGTTGGTGACGGTGCCGGCCACGACGACCGTGTCGACGTCGCGCTCGGACAGGAGGCGGGGGAGCTCGGACGACCCGGGGGTCCAGGCGCTGCGCCCGGTCTTCTCCACGACGAGGTCGCCGTCGACCACGGACAGCGACGGATCCGGGCCCCCGGTGCCGGACCGGGCGTACATCTCGGCCACCTCGTCGCCGAAGAGCTCGCGGTCCTTCGCGCTCGGCGGGGCGTACCCCGGCACCACCCACGCGACCGTGCCACCGGACGCACGGACCGCGGCGGCGAGCAGGTTGACCTGCGGCACGATGCCGCGGACGTACGCCGAGTCCCGCACGAAGAACGGGACCACGTCGACGACGACGAGGGCGGTCCGGTGCGGGTCGAGGTGCTCGAAGGCGTGTCGCCTGCCCCGGCGGGCCTCGTGGCGGGCGTACTCCCGCTCGTCGATGGACCAGTGGTGGTGGGCGACGTCCGGCACCCGGCGAGGCTACTGCCCGGCCGCGGCCGCGGCGTGGCTCAGAGCCGGCCCCGCGGCCTCGGACTGCTCCCGCTCGCCCTCGACCGGGTTGCCGGTGGCCGCTGCGCCGAAGAACTCGCCGAGTCCGCAGCCGGCCGTGGCGTCCGGGAAGTCGCGCAGTCGTGCGGGGTCGTCGAGGACGGCCTCGTACGCGTCCTGCCCGTGGGCGATCACCCAGCTGCGGTAGTCCGTGCCGAGGTCCTCCGCGAGCCCGAGGCCGGGTGCGCAGAGGTCGTCGGCGACCTCGGTGATGATCACCAGGTCGTTGTTGAGGCGACGGAAGGTACGGCCGAACTCGGCGGTCCGGTCCTCGGGCAGCCGGGAGAGGACCTCCTCGAGCGCCTCGCCCTGCCGCACGTCGCCGTCCTGCGCGACCGCGCACGACGCGTGGACCAGCTCCCAGAACGACGCGAGGTCGCCGCCACGCCCCCCGCAGTACTCCGGGAGCCCGCCCTCGACCCACGGCTCGGTCGTGACGGGCTCGACCGGGTCCGACGAGCACCCCACCGCCAGCGCCGCGAGGAGCGCCGTGCCCACCCACGCGTACGCCCGACGCCTCGTGTCCCCCCGCATGGGCGGGATTCTGGCAGGTCCGGGCAGCAGGCGCGGGCGATCGCGGCGTCCCCGCGGATAGGCTGCCCCGGTCACGACCCACGACCTGAAGGACATCCCATGGCCGGCGGACTGTTCGCCCTCCTCGACGACGTCGCCGCACTCGCCCGGATCGCCGCAGCCAGCGTGGACGACGTCGGTGCGGCTGCCGCGCGGGCGAGCGCGAAGGCGGCGGGCGTCGTCGTCGACGACACGGCCGTGACGCCGCAGTACCTCCACGGGTCCGCCGCCGAGCGCGAGCTGCCGATCATCAAGAAGATCGCGATCGGCTCGCTGCGCAACAAGCTGCTGTTCATCCTCCCCGCCGCCGTGCTGCTCGGGCAGTTCCTGCCGTGGCTGCTCCCCGTGATCCTCATCTTCGGTGGTGGGTTCCTGGCCTACGAGGGCGCGCACAAGGTCTACGAGAAGTTCTCCGGCCACGGCAACGAGGCGGAGGAGGCGGTCACCGAGCAGGGCGAGTTCACGCCCGAGCACGAGGCCCGCACGATCTCGCAGGCCGTGCGCACGGACTTCATCCTCAGCGCCGAGATCATGGTCATCGCGCTCAAGGAGGTCGTCGGCTCCGACCCGGACGCGAGCATCTGGATGCGCGCGATCGTCCTCGCCGTCGTGGCGGTCCTCATCACCGTCCTCGTCTACGGCGTGGTCGCCCTGATCGTGAAGATGGACGACGTCGGCCTGCACCTCGCCGAGAAGCCGTCGAAGGGCTCGCAGCGCCTCGGCCTCGCGCTCGTCTCGGCGATGCCGCGCCTGCTGTCGGCGATCTCGCTCATCGGCACCCTCGCCATGCTGTGGGTCGGTGGTCACATCCTCCTGGTCAGCCTCTACGAGATCGGCGGGCACGACGGCCTGCTCGAGGGCACCGGCCTCGGCGACGCGCTGCACGCGCCGTACGACCTCCTCCACCACTGGGAGGAAGGCGTCCACGACGCGGTCGGCGGCGCCCTCGGAGCAGTGCTCGGCTGGCTGCTCAACACCGTCCTGTCCGGCGTCGTCGGCCTGGTCGTCGGCGGCCTCGTGCTGGCCGTGCTGCACGCCCTCGGCGTCGGTGGCGGACACGGTGACGAGCACGCGGACGAGCACCCGGACGAGCACGCTCGCGGGGCCGTCGAGGATTCTCCGAATCCCTGAGGCCCGACCTACGCTCTTCTGGTCCGCGCGGGAGATCCCGACGACGCACAGATGTGCGGCGCAGACGCACTTGCTCCGGATCCAGGAGACACACCATGGACTTCAACGTCGCTGACCTCAGCCTCGCTGCCTACGGCCGCAAGGAGATCGAGCTCGCCGAGCACGAGATGCCGGGCCTCATGGCCATGCGCGAGCGCTACGGCAAGGAGCAGCCCCTCGCCGGCGCCCGCATCGCCGGCTCGCTGCACATGACGATCCAGACCGCCGTGCTGATCGAGACCCTCGCGGCCCTCGGCGCGGACATCCGCTGGGCCACCTGCAACATCTTCTCCACCCAGGACCACGCCGCCGCCGCGGTCGTCGTCGGCCCGCCCGCCAAGGGCGGGACCCCCGAGGACCCGCAGGGCGTCCCCGTCTTCGCCTGGAAGGGCGAGACCCTCGCCGAGTACTGGGACGAGGCGGAGAAGGTCTTCGACTTCGCCGAGGGCGGCCCCAACATGCTCCTCGACGACGGCGGCGACATCACCATGCTGCTGCACCTCGGTGTCGAGTACGAGAAGGCCGGCAAGGTCCCGTCGCAGGACTCCACCGACAACGAGGAGTTCAAGGAGGTGCTGCGCGTCCTGGCCCGCTCGCTCGAGGCCGACCCGCAGCGCTGGACCAACCGCGCCCCCCTCGTCAAGGGCGTCTCCGAGGAGACCACCACCGGTGTGCTGCGTCTCTACGAGCGCTTCAAGGAGGGCACGCTGCTCTTCCCGGCGATCAACGTCAACGACTCGGTCACCAAGTCGAAGTTCGACAACAAGTACGGCTGCCGCCACTCGCTCGTCGACGGCATCAACCGCGCGACCGACGTCATGATCGGCGGCAAGGTTGCGGTCGTGTGCGGCTACGGCGACGTGGGCAAGGGCTCGGCCGAGTCCCTGCGCGGCCAGGGCGCCCGCGTCATCGTCACCGAGATCGACCCGATCTGCGCGCTGCAGGCCGCGATGGACGGCTACGAGGTCAAGCGCCTCGAGTCGGTCGTCGAGACCGCCGATATCTTCATCACCACGACCGGCAACTTCAACATCATCACGGTCGAGCACTTCCACAAGATGAAGCACCAGGCGATCGTCGGCAACATCGGGCACTTCGACAACGAGATCAACATGGCGGGCCTCGCCAAGATCCCGGGCATCGTCAAGGACGAGATCAAGCCGCAGGTCCACCAGTGGATCTTCCCGTCCGAGGACGGCAAGCCCGGCAAGAAGATCATCGTGCTGTCCGAGGGCCGCCTGCTCAACCTGGGCAACGCCACCGGTCACCCGTCCTTCGTGATGTCGAACTCCTTCACCAACCAGGTGCTGGCCCAGATCGACCTCTTCACCAAGGCCGACGAGTACGCCCTCGGCGTCCACGTGCTGCCCAAGCACCTCGACGAGGAGGTCGCCCGGCTGCACCTCGACGCCCTCGGTGTCGAGCTGACCGAGCTCTCCAAGGAGCAGGCCGCCTACCTCGGCGTCCCGGTCGAGGGGCCGTACAAGCCCGACCACTACCGCTACTGAGCGGCATCCGGCCTGCCCGGACCCGCCTCTCCGGTCATGGCGCCAGCCCTAGACTGGCGCCATGACTGACCTTGTCGAGCCCGCGCGCGGCAGCGTGCTCGTCGTCGACGACGACGCCTCCCTGGCGGAGATGCTCTCCATCGTCCTGCGCCAGGAGGGGTTCGACAGCCGCATCGTCGGTCGTGGCGACGTCGCCCTCGACGCCTTCCGCGACTACAAGCCCGACCTGGTCCTCCTCGACCTGATGCTCCCCGGCAAGGACGGCATCGACGTGTGCAAGGAGATCCGCGCCGAGTCGGGGGTGCCGATCGTGATGCTGACCGCGAAGGGCGACACGATCGACGTCGTGCTCGGCCTCGAGTCCGGTGCCGACGACTACATCATCAAGCCGTTCAAGCCCAAGGAGCTCGTCGCCCGCATCCGCGCGCGCGTGCGCCGCAACGACGCCGCCCCCGACGAGGGACTCACGATCGGCGACGTCTCGATCGACGTGGCCGGCCACTCGGTCACCCGCGACGGTGCGCCGATCAACCTCACGCCACTCGAGTTCGACCTGCTGGTCTGCCTGGCGCGCAAACCGTGGCAGGTCTTCACCCGCGAGGTCCTGCTGGAACAGGTCTGGGGCTACCGCCACAGCGCCGACACGCGGCTGGTCAACGTGCACGTCCAGCGCCTGCGCTCCAAGGTCGAGCACGACCCGGAGAACCCGGAGGTCGTGGTGACCGTGCGCGGTGTCGGCTACAAGGCCGGCAAGTCCTAGCCGTCGCATGAGTCGTCGATGAGCCTGGTCGACCGGTTGCCGCCGGTGCTGCGCCACGGGCCTGCCTTCTGGCGGCGCTCGGTGCAGGCGCGCGTCGTGGTGAGCACGCTGCTGCTCTCCGCGGCGGTGGTCGGCGTCGTCGGCTGGTTCCTCATCCAGCAGACCCGCGACGGCCTGCTCGAGAACCGCGTCCAGGCCGTGGTGGCCGAGGCCGAGGGCGAGACGCAGGCCGCCCGCGAGAAGCTCGCCGCGACGCCCGGGGTCGACGTCAACGAGTCCGCCCAGCAGGAGGCGCTCGTCGAGCCGATCCAGGCCCGCGGGGCGACACGCGGCTTCGCGGTCGTGCTGTCACCGCCGATCAGCGAGGGCGTACGCCTCGCCGACGGCGGTGCGAAGTTCACCGAGGGGCTCAATCTCGCGAGCGTGCCCGAGGCGATGCAGGCCCGCTTCGACCAGGCGTCCGGGACCGCGTGGTCCTACACCGACATCACCACGACCAAGGAGGTCGCGGGCCTCACCCCCGGGCCCGGCATCGTCGTCGGCAGCCAGGTGCGCCTCCCCGCCGACGGCAACACCTACACCCTCTACTACCTCTACCCGCTGGCCGAGCAGCAGGAGACGCTCGCGCTGGTGTCCCGCGCGATGCTCATCGCCGGCGTCCCCCTGCTGCTCCTGGTCGCGCTGCTCACCTGGCTGGTCACCCGGCAGGTCGTGACCCCGATCCGCATGGCGCGACGGGTCGCGGAGCGACTGGCCGCGGGACAGCTGCAGGAGCGGCTGCGGGTCACCGGCGAGGACGACCTCGCCCGGCTCGCCACGTCCTTCAACCAGATGGCCTCCAACCTCCAGAAGCAGATCCGCCAGCTCGAGGAGCTCAGCCGCCTCCAGCGCCGGTTCGTCTCCGACGTCTCCCACGAGCTGCGCACCCCCATCACCACCGTCCGGATGGCCAGCGACGTCATCCACGACGCCAAGCCCTTCCTCGACCCGGTGACCGGCCGCGCCGCCGAGCTGCTGCAGAAGGAGCTCGACCGCTTCGAGACGCTGCTCGCCGACCTCCTCGAGATCAGCCGCTTCGACGCGGGCGCGGCGGTGCTCGAGGCCGAGGACGTCGACCTCGTCGAGGTGGCGCGCCGGGTGGTCGACATGACGTCGGTCCTGGCCGCGCAGCGCGACACGCGGGTCGTCCTGCACGACCCCGGCACGCCCTGCGTCGCCGAGGCGGACGTACGCCGTGTCGAGCGGATCGTGCGCAACCTGGTCACGAACGCGATCGACCACGCCGAGAGCAACGACGTCGAGATCTTCGTCGGCGCCGACCGGCAGTCGGCCGCGATCGCCGTGCGCGACCACGGGGTCGGCCTCGGGCCGGGGGAGTCCGCGATGGTCTTCAACCGGTTCTGGCGCGCCGACCCCGCGCGGGCGCGCACCAGCGGGGGCACCGGCCTGGGCCTGTCGATCTCCCTGGAGGACACCCACCTCCACGGCGGGTGGCTGCAGGCCTGGGGCCGTCCGGGGGAGGGGGCGCAGTTCCGCCTCACCCTGGCCCGCACCCTCGGCACCCAGCTGCGCCACTCGCCGCTGCCGCTGGTGCCCGACGACGCCCGGGAGACCGCATGAGGACGCGTACGGCCTCCCGCTGGCTCGGGCTGCTGGCCGCCTCCGCCCTGCTAACCGGCTGCGTCCAGATGCCGACGTCCGGGCCGGTCGTGGAGTCGGAGGTGACCGGCGACTCCGACGACGCGCCGGGCATCTCCTACGACCCCCGCCCGCCGCAGGAGGGTGCGCCGGCCGCCGACATCGTCGACGGCTTCCTCGAGGCGATGCAGGCGACGCCCGTCGGGACGACCGTCGCGCGCCAGTTCCTCTCCCGCGAGGCCGCCGAGACATGGGTCCCGGAGAAGCAGATCATCACCTACGGCGAGCTCGGCGACGCCTCCGTCGGGACCGAGGTGCGGATCCCGCTGACCGACGTCAACCGCTACGACGCCCGTGGTGCCTGGGAGCGCACCCAGCCCGAGGCCGCGCTGACCGTCGGCCTCGTCGAGGAGGACGGCGAGTGGCGCATCGACGACGTCCCGGACGCCCTGATCGTCCCGGAGACCTGGTTCGGTGACTGGTACGAACGCGCCTCGCTCTACTACTTCGACCCCTCCGCCGAGGTGCTGGTGCCCGAGCCGGTCTTCGCACCGCGCGGCGACCAGTTCGCCTCCTCGCTCGTGCGCGGCCTCGTCACCCCTCCGTCCGCCGAGGAGGCGGACGTCGTCCGCACCTTCTTCCCGCCGGGCACCACCCAGGGGTTGGCCGTGCCGATCGTGTCGGGCATCGCGCGCGTCGCGCTCAGCGGTGACCCGGACGCGGTCGACGACGAGACCGCCGACCGGATGCGGGCGCAGCTCGCGTGGACGCTGCGGCAGGACGACCGGATCAACGCCATCGAGCTCAGCGTCGGCGGACAGGCCTTCGGCGTCACCGGCAGTCCCCAGTTCGGGCTGGAGTTCGGCAGCGGCTACGACCCCAACGGGGCCGACGTGAGCGGTGAGCTGTTCGCCCTCGACCGGGGCCTGGTCGTCGCGGGGAGCCTCGGTGGGTTCGAGGAGACCCTCGGCCCCCTCGGGCAGCAGGACTACGGCCTGCGCTCGATCGGGGTCAGCATCGACGGGTCGCGGGTCGCCGGCGTCGCCGGAGGCGGCACGATCCTCGTCACGGCGCCGACCGAGGCCCCGAGCGGCGAGGTCGCGACCGTGATCTCGGGCGCGGTGGACCTCGCCGCGCCCAGCTGGGACCACCGCGGCCGGACCTGGGTCCTCGACCGCGGGCGGGGGACGGCGCGCATCTTCCTGACCGCGGACGGATCGGCGCGCGAGGTGGACGTGCCCGGCCTCAGCGGCCGGCGGGTCACCAAGCTCCTCGTCTCGCGCGACGGCACGCGGCTGGTGGCGGTGCTGCGCGGTCGTACGGCCGACACGGTGGTCTCCGCCCGGGTCCGCCACGACTCGTCCGGCGCGGTCGTGGGCTTCACGCCGCTCACCACGCTGCCGGTCCCGCTCGAGGGCGACGCGCGGGTGCGCGACATCGGCTGGCGCTCGCCCACCACGGTCTCGGTGCTCAGCGACATCACGCCGCTGTCGCAGTCGGTGCGGACCGTGTCGGTCGACGGCGCGCCCGGGGAGGTCACCACCACCGGCACCAGCAGGCTCCGCGGTCCCAACCGCGTGCTCGTCTCCTCGCCGGTCGACCGCCCCGTCGCGACCGAGGTGTACGCCCTCGCCGGCCGCGCGGTCACCAGCCTCAGCCGGCCGGAACGCACCGTCGCCGACCTGCCGCAGGGCCTCACGTCGCTGACCTACGTCGGCTGAGCCTCCCCGGGGTCTCCACAGGCCCGGCCCCGCCGGTTGTCGCGACCGGGCGGACCTGCTGCGATGGGTCGGGTGCTCGACGAGGCGCTCGACCTGTTCCTCGGCAGCCGGTGCGTCGGGTGCGACCGGCCCGGCCGGATGCTGTGCGTGGCGTGCCGCAGCGGCCTGTCCACCGGCGCCCGCACCGCCTGGCCCTCCCCGGTGCCGGACGGGCTCGTCACCCCGTGGGCGGCCGAGGAGTACGACGGTCCGGTGCGCGCGCTGGTCGTCGGCCACAAGGACCGGGGCCAGTGGCGTCACCGCCGCGTGCTGGGCGGGCTGCTCGCGCAGGCCGTGCGCGCCGCGGTGGCGGACCTCGACCCCGCCGTGCCGGTCCTCCTGGTGCCGGTGCCGTCCCGTCCGGGAGCCGGGCGGGCCCGTGGCTACGAGGCGACCTCCGCCCTGACGCGTACGGCGGCGGCGCAGCTGCGCGACGAGCGCCCCGTCGCCGTCGCACCCCTCCTCGCGTCGCGGGGCGCGGCGGACCAGGCGGGTCTCGACGCGGCCGGCCGGGCGGCCAACCTGGGCGGCTCGATGCACTGCCCCACGGCGACGCTGGCTCACGCCGGGCGGCGCCGGCGCGAGGCGTACGTCGTGGTCTGCGACGACGTGCTGACGACCGGGTCCACGGCGCGGGAGGCCCAGCGAGCGCTCGAGGCCGTCGGCCTGCCGCCCGTCGCCGTCGCCGCCGTCGCGGCGACCCGCAGGCGTGCGGGACCGACAGGTGGCCCGACAGTTGGCCCGCGGCCGATCACGGGCTAGCGTCTCTTCATGGAGTCCGCCCGGGTCCGTGGTTGCGTCACGGAGAGGGGTGCGCGCGGCACCAGCAGGTGCCTCGCGGGGCCCGACCCGTGGCAAGCCGATGCCAGTCGCAGGCGAAACGGTCCACGTAAGTCCGAGGGAGACGCGTCCGACGCGGGGCCCGACGGACGATCACGGTGCGGCTTAGAAGTAAGTCCTGCCCCGTCCCCGGCACCAGACGTGCCGGACGCCGGGAGAAGGCCAGTAGTGACGGAGAAGTTGCGAACGCTTCAGCAGGCGGTTGTGGGGTCGAAGACCAGGTCGGCCGGGCGGACTCCATCCCACCCTGCCCCGGCGGTAGGCGCCGCGGCCCATGGAAGGGTGCGGTCCGCTCGCTAGTTGAGGAGGTTCACATGGAGGTTGTGGTCACGGGACGGCACTGCGAGGTGTCCGATCGCTTCCGCGAACATGTCTCGGAGAAGCTCACCCGTCTGGAGAAGCACGACCACCGCATCATGCGGGTCCAGGTGGAGGTGGAGCTCGAGAAGAACCCCCGGCAGCACGACCGGGCGACCAAGGTCGAGCTCACCGCGTTCTCCAAGGGCCCCGTCATCCGGGCCGAGGCCGCCGCGGAGGACAAGATGGGTGCCCTCGACCTGGCGCTGGACAAGATGCAGTCGCAGATGCGGCGCGCCGCCGACCGCAGGCGCGTGCACAAGGGGCGCAACTCGCACGTCGGCGTGGGCGAGGCCCTGGCCGCCCTGCCCGAGGTGGAGGACGGTGTCGAGGAGGACGGCGTCACCGAGCGCAAGGTCGGACCGATCACAGTCACCGGTGACGGACCGCTCGTGGTCCGCGAGAAGTCGCACTCCGCGGTCCCGATGACCCTCGACCAGGCGCTCTACGAGATGGAGCTGGTCGGGCACGACTTCTACCTCTACGTCGACAAGGAGAGCGAGCGGCCGGCGGTCGTCTACCGCCGTCGCGGCTACGACTACGGCGTCATCTCGCTCGACGTGAACGAGTGACCCACGGCAGCACCACGCGTCGGTCACGCGCGCATGACATGATGCGCGCGTGACCGAAGCATCCGGCTCTGCAGCAGGCACCGAACCCGTGCGCGTCCTGGTCGTCGACGACCAGGAGCTCTTCCGACGGGGGCTGATCATGCTGCTCGGTGGCGACACCGACATCGAGGTGGTCGGCGAGGCAGCGGACGGCATCACCGCCACCGAGCTCGCGATCACCACCGCGCCGGACGTGATCCTGCTCGACGTCCGGATGCCGCGTCGCACCGGCGTGGAGGCGTGCCGGGCCATCAAGGAGGCCGTCCCGGCCACCAAGATCATCATGCTGACGGTCTCCGACGAGGAGGCCGACCTCTACGAGTCGGTCAAGAACGGCGCCGCCGGCTACCTCCTCAAGGACTCCTCGATCGAGGAGGTCGCCCAGGCGATCCGCGTGGTCAACGAGGGCCAGTCCCTCATCAGCCCGTCGATGGCGGTCAAGCTGATCGACGAGTTCAAGCAGATGTCGAAGCCCGAGCGCGAGCAGGGTCCGGCGCTGCGGCTGACCGAGCGTGAGCTCGAGGTGCTGCGGCTCGTCGCCAAGGGCCTCAACAACCGCGAGGTGGCCAAGGAGCTGTTCATCTCCGAGAACACCGTGAAGAACCACGTCCGCAACATCCTGGAGAAGCTGCAGCTGCACTCGCGGATGGAGGCGGTCATGTACGCCATGCGCGAGAAGTTGCTGGACCTGCCCTGAGACCGAGGCACGAGGTCACAGGGTCGGCCAGCAAGGTCGAGTGACCCCACGTCCGAGCTTGCGAGGACGTGTCGGGTCGTATCGAGACCCGCTGTCGGTCCGCTCTGGTTGAGTACGGACGGTGGACCAGCTGACCCGGCTCCAGGCCCGACGCATCGCGCTGGCCGCGCAGGGGTTCTGCGACCGCCCGCACGCCACGCCGTCGACGAGGACCTTCGACCGCACCCTCGCCCGCACGGGCGTGCTGCAGGTCGACTCGGTCAACGTCCTGCAGCGCGCCCACTTCATGCCGCTCTACTCGCGGATGGGGCCCTACGACGTCGACCTGCTGCGACGCGCCGCCGAGCGCCGGCCACGCCGCGTCGTGGAGTACTGGGCCCACGTGCAGGCGTTGATGCCGGTCGAGCTCTGGCCGCTGATGCGCCACCGGATGGAGAAGTACCGCTCGGAGCGCGGCAAGTGGGGCTTCGTCGCCTCCGACCCCGACCTCGAGCAGCGGGTGCTCGCCGCCGTCCGCGATCGCGGTCCGGTGACCGCACGCGACCTGGAGGACGAGTTCAGCACCGGCCCCCGCACCAGGGAGCACTGGGGCTGGAACTGGTCCGAGGCACGCAAGGTGCTCGACTACCTCTTCCTCGTGGGCGACGTCGCCATCGCCGGGCGCACCAGCCAGTTCGAGGTCGTCTACGACCTGCCGGAGCGGGTGCTGCCCGCGGCGGTCCTCGACGCCCCGACCCCGACGGAGCAGGAGGCGGTCACCGAGCTCGTACGCCGCGCCGCCCGCTCGCACGGCGTCGCCAGCGCCGCCTGCCTGGCCGACTACTACCGCCTGCGGCTCCAGCCCGCCCCCGGCAGGGCGAGCACGAAGGTCGCCGTCGACGAGCTCGTGGAGTCGGGCGAGCTCATCCCCGTGACCGTGCAGGGGTGGAAGCGGCAGGCCTACCTCCACCGCGACGCCCGCCTCCCGCGACGGGTCACCGCCCGGGCCCTGCTCAGCCCGTTCGACCCGGTGGTCTGGGAGCGCGACCGGGCCGAGGCGCTCTTCGACTTCTTCTACCGCATCGAGATCTACGTCCCCGCGCCCAAGCGCGTGCACGGCTACTACGTCCTGCCGTTCTTGCTCGGTGACCGGCTGGTCGCGCGGGTCGACCTCAAGGCCGACCGGGCCAACCGGGTCCTGCTCGTCCCGGGCGCCTTCGCCGAGGACGCCGCGCCCCCGGAGACCGCCGAGGAGCTCGCGGCGGAGCTCTGGCGCCTGGCCGGCTGGCTCGGGCTCGACGACGTCGTGGTCGGCACCCGCGGTGGCCTCGCGGGCGACCTGGCGCACGCATTGGGAGCACCGTTGGGGCGGTAGGTACAGTTACCACTCGTGCCTGCCATCATCGACAAGCTGCTCCGCATCGGCGAGGGCAAGATCATCCGCGAGCTCGAGGCCGTGTCCAAGGCCGTCAACGCCATCGAGGACGACTTCGTCAAGATGACCGACGACGAGCTGCGCGGGATGACCGACGAGTTCCGCGAGCGCCTGTCCAACGGCGAGACGCTCGACGACATCATGCCCGAGGCGTTCGCGACCGTCCGCGAGGCCTCCAAGCGGGTGCTCGGGATGCGTCCCTTCGACGTCCAGGTGATGGGCGCCGCCTCGCTCCACCTCGGCAACATCGCCGAGATGAAGACCGGTGAGGGCAAGACCCTCGTCGCCGTGCTCCCCGCCTACCTCAACGCCCTCGAGGGCAAGGGCGTGCACGTCGTCACGGTCAACGACTACCTCGCCAAGTTCCAGTCCGAGCAGATGGGCCGCGTGCACCACTTCCTCGGCCTGACCACCGGCGTGATCCTGCCGTCGATGCGCCCGGCCGAGCGCCGCGAGGCCTACGCCTGCGACATCACCTACGGCACCAACAACGAGCTCGGCTTCGACTACCTGCGCGACAACATGGCCGACTCCGTCGAGGAGTGCGTCCAGCGCGGCCACAACTTCGCCATCGTCGACGAGGTCGACTCGATCCTCATCGACGAGGCCCGCACGCCGCTGATCATCAGCGGCCCGACCCAGGACGAGGTCAAGTGGTACGCCGAGTTCGCCAAGATCGCGCGGACCCTCCTGCGTGACACCGACTACGAGGTCGACGAGAAGAAGCGCACCATCTCCGTCCTCGAGCCCGGCATCACCAAGGTCGAGGACCACCTCGGCATCGACAACCTCTACGATTCGGTCAACACCCCGCTCATCTCGTTCCTCAACAACTCCATCAAGGCCAAGGAGCTGTTCCGCAACGACAAGGAGTACGTCGTCATGGACGGCGAGGTGCTCATCGTCGACGAGCACACCGGGCGCATCCTGGCCGGCCGCCGCTACAACGACGGCCTCCACCAGGCCATCGAGGCGAAGGAGGGCGTGACCGTCCGCGAGGAGTACCAGACGCTCGCCACGATCACCCTCCAGAACTACTTCCGCCTCTACGACAAGCTCTCCGGCATGACCGGCACGGCCATGACCGAGGCGTCCGAGTTCGACAAGATCTACAAGCTCGGCGTGACGCCGATCCCCACGAACCGGCCGATGCAGCGCGTCGACAACGTCGACCTGGTCTACCGGACCGAGGAGGCGAAGTACGAGGCCGTGGCCGACGACATCGCCGAGCGCCACGAGAAGGGCCAGCCGATCCTCATCGGCACGGTCTCGGTCGAGAAGTCGGAGTACCTCTCCAACCTGCTCAAGAAGCGCGGCATCCCGCACACCGTCCTCAACGCCAAGCAGCACGCCGACGAGGCCAAGGTCGTCGCGCTCGCAGGTCACAAGGGCGCGGTCACCGTCGCGACCAACATGGCCGGTCGAGGCACCGACATCATGCTCGGCGGCTCGGTCGACTTCCTCGCCGACCAGGAGCTGCGCAAGCAGGGGCTCGACCCGGTCGAGGACCCCGAGGCGTACGACGAGGCCTGGCCGTCGATGGTGGAGCGCATCAAGGCGCAGGTCGCCGCCGAGCACGACGAGGTGCGCGAGCTGGGCGGCCTCTACGTCGTCGGCACCGAGCGCCACGAGTCGCGCCGCATCGACAACCAGCTGCGTGGTCGTTCCGGCCGTCAGGGCGACCCGGGTGAGTCCCGGTTCTACCTGTCGCTGCAGGACGAGATGATGCGGCTGTTCAAGTCCGAGTGGGTCGACCGCATCCTCACCGTGCTCAAGGTCCCCGACGACGTGCCGATCGACGCCAAGCGCGTCAGCAACGCCATCGCGGGCGCCCAGGCCAACATCGAGTCGCAGAACTTCGAGTCGCGCAAGAACGTCCTCAAGTACGACGACGTGATGAGCCGCCAGCGCGAGGTCATCTACGCCGAGCGTCGCCGCGTCCTCGAGGGCGCCGACCTCGGCGAGCAGATCCGCGGCTTCCTCGACGACGTGATCGCCGGCTACGTCCGCGGCACGACGGAGGGCTACGCCGAGGACTGGGACCTCGACGGCCTCTTCACCGCGCTCGGTCAGCTCTACCCGGTCGGCCTCACCAAGGACGGCGTCGTCAAGGCCGCCGGTGGCGTGGACGGCCTGACCCGCGAGCAGCTCATCGAGGACCTCCAGAAGGACGTCCAGGAGGCGTACGACCGCCGCGAGGACGAGATGGGCGAGGAGGTGCAGCGCGAGCTCGAGCGCCGCGTCGTCCTGTCCGTGCTCGACCGCAAGTGGCGCGAGCACCTCTACGAGATGGACTACCTCCGCGAGGGCATCTACCTGCGCGCCTACTCCCAGCGCGACCCGCTCGTGGAGTACCAGCGCGAGGGCTTCGACATGTTCGCCGCCATGATGGACGGCATCAAGGAGGAGTCGGTCGGCTTCCTGTTCAACCTGCAGGTCGAGGTCGAGGAGGAGGTCGAGGACGACGACGAGGTGACCCCGGCCGCCCCGCAGGTCTCGGCGGCGACGCCGCAGATCGACTTCGCCCAGGCCGCCGCCCGCGCTCCGGGCGCCCAGCCCGCCGAGTCGGAGCACCAGCACACCCCGACGATCCGGGCACGTGGCCTCGACAAGCCGAGCCGTCCGCGGAACCTGTCCTACAGCGCGCCGTCGGAGGACGGCGAGGCCGAGGTGCACGCCGCTCCGGACGCCGAGGACGACCCGTTCGCCGGCGTCGGTCGCAACTCGCTGTGTCCCTGCGGCTCGGGCCAGAAGTTCAAGCGCTGCCACGGTGCCCCCGGCGGGGCCTCGGGCTACACGACGCGCGCTGGCGGCTGAGGGTCAGCCCCAGCTCAGCGCCACGCACTGCCAGCGGTCCCGCACGACCTCGAAGCGTGCGGCGACCGCTCGCGAGCGGCGTCCGTAGCGCACGTGCGCGCTGGCCTCGACGGCGTCGGCGCGGATGAGGGCCGTGCGGACCCCGACCACCACCGGGCGCGCCGGGTTGGACCCGCGGGGCGCCCCCGGCGCGGTGCCCGCGGCGGCCGCCACGGTGCGCGCCCGGCGGGACAGGTCGTCGTAGACCTCCGGGAGCGTGTGGCGCAGGACCTGTGAGACGGGTCGGTCGCCCGCGGCGATCTCGACGACGGCTGCGAGGTAGCGCGCGATGATCGCGTCGACCTGACTGCGCTCGGCGCGGGGCGCGAGGACGAGGTCGTTGCTGCGGGCCAGCCGCGGACGCGGCCGCGGGGGAGCGGTGCGCGGGGTGAGGTCGAGGGCCAGCGATCCCTGGACGCTCGTCGCGACGGGTCCGGACCGCCGGAGGACGATGACCTCGGCGTGCGTGCTGTCGGGTGTGGCCATCATCGTGCTCCGTCCTGGTCGGTGGCGGGCAGGCGCAGGACCTGCCCCGGGTGGATGACGTCGGGGTCGTCCCCGACCTCGGCGTGGTTGGCGGCCCAGATGGCGCGCCAGCGCTCGTCGGTGTCGCCGTCCCCGGGGTGGGCGACGGCGATCGACCACAGCGAGTCGCCGCGGCGTACGACGTAGGGCGCGAGCGCGGGGGTCGCGACGGGCGGGTCGGCCGCCCGGGCCACCGCGCGCTCGGGGAGGGCGAGTCCGGTCAGGAGCCCGCGCGCGTCGCCACCACCCGCGTGGGCCGGCAGGGCCGTCCCGGCAGCGACGGCGGCCCCGCAGGCGAGCAGGACCAGCCTCCGGGTGGCGGTGCGCGCGTCGGGCGTGCACCCGCGCGCGAGGTCGCGCACGGCGACCGTGGTCAGGAGCCAGAGCCGCCCGAGACCCACCACCAGCACGCTCGTGCAGCCCGCCACCAGCACGGCGATCGGCCGGTCGCTCCCGACCGCGTGGACCGCGTCGCGCCAGGCCGCGGGCGCCGAGGCGGCTGCGGCCGCGGTCGCGCCGCCGACGACCAGCCAGACGGCGAACGGACGGCCGAACCGTACGAGATCCCGAGACACCGCATGATCCTTTCGTTTGCGTGCGTTTGCATCATCTAAAGCGGGTTCAGATGTGCTGTCAAAGGTTTCTCCACAGGTGCTGTCCGGCCTACGCTCGGGCCATGACGTGGGAGACCGAGCTGTTCGCGCTGCTCGACGACCTCGAGGGCCAGGCCGCGGCGGCCTGGGAGTCGGACCGGGAGGCGGAGCTCGCCGACCGTGCGAGGACGGAGTACGCCGCGGTCACGCTGGCCAGCCGCCTGATGGCGACCCGCGGCGACGAGGTGGCGCTGGACGTGCCCCACGTGGGCAGGGTCGAGGGCAGGCTGTCCCGCGTCGGCGAGCAGTGGTGCCTGGTGGCCGCCCGCGGTCAGGACTGGATCGTGCCGCTCCACGCGGTGTCGGCGGTCCACGGCGCCAGCGAGCGCTCGGTCCCCGAGGTGGCCTGGTCCCCGGTCGACCGGCTCAGCCTGCGCGCCGCCCTGCGGCGCCTCGCCGACGCGGGCGCCCGGTGCCTGCTGCACCTGGCCGACGGCACCCGCCACGAGGCGTACGTCGCGCGCGTCGGCGCCGACTTCCTCGAGGTCCGGGGCGCCGCCGGCGGGACCGTGCTGGTGCCCTACGCCGGGCTGGTCGCGGTGCAGAGCCGCGACGACTGACGCGTCAGGTGGCCTCGACGTCGTAGGGCGGGACCTGGCCCTCGGCGAGGGTGTTGCGCGAGGCCGCGGCCTCCGCCTGCTCGCGGTCGACCTCGGCCATCGCCTCGGTGATGTGCTTGCGCACGATCGAGCGCGGGTCGAGGTCGCGCAGCTGGAGGTCGGCGTAGTCCGGCCCGAGCTCGCTGCGCAGCTCGTCGCGCGCGTTGTGGGCCAGGCCCCGCGCCCGGTGGAGCAGGTGGGCGGCCTGGCGGGCGAGCTCGGGGAGCTTGTCAGGGCCGAGCACCACGACCGCCACGAGGGCGATCACGGCCAGCTCGAGCAGCCCGACGTCGAACATGCCTTAGAACCTAGCGTCTCGACCGAGGCCGGGTCAGAACTTGCTCGACGGAGTCAGGCCGAGCTGCATCCCGGCCAGCCCGCGCCCACGACCGGACAGGGTCTGCGCCACCCGGGTGAGCTCGCGCGCCGCCGGGGCGACCGGGTCGGCCTCCACGATCGGCTTGCCGACGTCGCCGCCCTCGCGCAGCGAGATGTCGAGGGGGATGTGCGCGAGCACCGGGACGTCGTAGCCGAAGCGCTCGGAGAGCGTCTGCGCCACCCGCGTTCCGCCGCCGCTGCCGAAGACCTCGAGGCGGTGGTCGTCCTCCGGGGGGCAGTGGGGGCAGGGGAGGTAGCTCATGTTCTCCACGACCCCGACCACCCGCTGGTGCATCATCGAGGCCATCGTGCCCGCGCGCTCGGCGACCTCCGCGGCCGCCTCCTGGGGGGTCGTGACGACGACGACCTCGGCGCTCGGCAGGTGCTGGCCCAGCGATATCGCCACGTCGCCGGTGCCCGGGGGCAGGTCGAGGAGGAGCGCGTCGAGGTCGCCCCAGTAGACGTCGGCGAGCATCTGCACCAGTGCACGGTCGAGCATCGGGCCGCGCCACGCGACCACCTGGTCGCGCCGCGGCTTGAGCATGCCGATGGAGATCACCGACACGCCGCTGGGGGTCGGCACGGGCATGATCAGGTCGTCGACCTGGGTCGGACGCGTGTCGGCCACGCCCAGCATGGCGGGGACGGAGTGGCCGTAGATGTCGGCGTCGACGATGCCGACCTTGAGGCCCTGGGCGGCCATGGCGATCGCGAGGTTGACGGTCACCGACGACTTGCCCACACCGCCCTTGCCGCTCGCGATGGCGTAGACCTTGGTCAGCGAGCCGGGCTGGGCGAACGGGATCTCGCGCTGCGCGCGACCGTCGCTGAGGATCTCCTTGAGGCCGGCGCGCTGCTCCGCGGTCATCACGCCGAGGGTGAGGTCCACCGAGGCGACGCCCGGGACCCTGGTGACGGCCGCGGTCACGTCGCGGTCGATGGTGTCCTTGAGCGGGCAGCCGGCCACGGTCAGCAGCACGTGGACCGCGACGGAACCGTCCTCGGCGACCTCGACGGAGTCGACCATCCCCAGGTCCGTGATCGGGCGCTTGATCTCCGGGTCGTTGACGGTCGCGAGGGCGTCCATCACCTGCTGCTGCGTGGGGGTGCTCATGATGGTGAAGTCTACGAGCCGCCCCGTGACCTCACGGTCCCGGCTCGTCCTCGGGCTCCTGGCGCGACAGGTCCTCGATGTCGCTCATCAGCCCGCGCAGCTCCGAGCGGAGGAAGTCGCGGGTCGCGACCTCGCCGACGGCCATCCGGAGGGAGGCGACCTCGCGGGCCAGGAACTCCATGTCCGCGTGGGCGCGGGCGTTGGCCTGGCGGTCCTGCTCCTGCACGACCTTGTCGCGCTGCTCCTGCCGGTTCTGGGCGAGCAGGATGAGCGGAGCGGCGTACGACGCCTGCAGGCTGAGCATGAGCGTCAGGAAGATGAACGGGAACTCGTCGAAGCGCAGGTCCCCGGGCGCCAGGACGTTCCAGCAGATCCACGCCGCGACGAACAACGTCATCCACAGCAGGAACTTCGCGGTGCCCATGTAGCGCGCGAACGACTCGGCGAAGACACCGAACGCGTCGGCGTCGACCGTCGGGCGCCGCACGATCGGGCGACGGGCCTCGCGGGGAGTGTCGAGGCGGGGGCGACGGCTCTCGCTCATCCGGCCCTCCCCGCGGTGGGTCCGCCGTTGATGCTGCCGGGCCGTGGCGCGCGGTCGCGCCAGCCTTCGGGCAGCATGTGGTCGAGCAGGTCGTCGACCGTGACCGCGCCGAGGAGGCGGCCCTCGTCGTCCACCACCGGCGCGGCGACGAGGTTGTAGGTGGCCAGGTGGGCGGCGACCTCGTCCATGGTGGCGTCGGCCCGCAGCGGGTCCATCGACTCGTCCAGCGCGGCGGCGACCAGAGTCGAGGGCGGCTCGCGCAGCAGCCGCTGGATGTGGGCGGCGCCGAGGAGCCGTCCGGTGGGCGTCTCCAGCGGCTGGCGGCAGATGTAGACGAGGGCGGCCACCGACGGGGTGAGCTCGGGGTTGCGCACGTGGGCGAGGGCGTCGGCGATGGTCGCGTCGGGGGAGAGGATCACCGGCTCGGGGGTCATCATCGCGCCCGCGGTGTTGTCGTCGTACGACATCAGGCGCCGTACGTCCTCGGCCTCGTCGGGCTCCATCAGGCCCAGGAGCGTCGCGGCGGTCTCGGGGTTGAGGTCGGCGATGAGGTCGGCGGCGTCGTCGGCCGACATCTCCTCGAGGACGTCCGCGGCGCGCTCGGAGTCGAGGTGCTCGAGGATCTCGACCTGGTCCTCCTCGGGCAGCTCCTCGAGGACGTCGGCGAGCCGCTCGTCGTCGAGCGCGGCCACGACGGCCGTACGCCGCTCCGGCGGCAGGTCGTGGATCATGTTCGCCGCGTCCGCGGGTCGCATGTCGTTGAGTGCCGCGATGAGGTGGGTGGCGCCCTGGGTCGGCTCGTGGACGGTGAGCCCGGTGACGTCGCGCCACTCCACGACGTGGGTCTGGCCGCGGCGGCGGAAGCCCTTGCTCGCCTCCTGCACGGCGACCCGCGAGAGCACCCAGTCGCGGTTGCGGGCCTGCTCCATGGCGACGTCGTAGACCACGCCGGAGACGCCGGACTCAGTGATCGTGACGGTCCGGTCGAGCATCTGGCCCATGACCAGCGTCTCGGTCGAGCGCTGCTCGAACCGGCGCATGTTGAGCAGCCCCGTCGTGTGCACCTGACCGCTGTCGATCGCCGTGATCCGTGTCATCGGGACGAAGATCCGGCGCCGCCCGAAGACCTCCGCGACCATGCCCAGCACCCGCGGCTGGCTCGTCTCGGTGCGGATCGCGACGACCAGGTCGCGGACCTTGGCCACCTGGTCGCCCTGGGGATCGAAGATCGGAAGTCCGACGATCCGGGCCACGAAGACGCGGGTCGGAGTGGTGCTCACGGAGGGAACGTTAGCGTGCCGGGCCGCTGCGCGAACCCCGCCCACGCGCGTGCGGGTGGTGTACCCTGACGTCGCACGAGTCACTTCTGTCACATCGATCGGGCCCGTGCCGACGCGTCGTGGACGTGTGGGGGACAGCCTGGTCGGGCAACCTCGACGACGCCACTTCCCCGACGACTGTGAGGCCACAGCCAATGCCCGGCACGACCATCTCCCCGCGCCCGTCCACCACCAGGCGCCGCCGCCTCGGCGTGCTCGCAGTCGCGCTCGCGACCGCCGTCGTCCTCGCACCGACCGCACCGGACGCCCCGGCCGCACCGGCCGGCGCCGCCACCGTGTCCGCCGGCACGTCGACGGCGGACCCGACCGCCACCACCCGCAACGCGGCGCTCACCGTCGACCAGACGACGCCCGCCACGTTCTTCCGGCTCGGCAACTTCAACGTCCTCGGCGCCGACCACACCGCGCCCGGCGGCAACCGCAAGGGCTGGGACTCCGGCGTGGTCCGGATGGACCGCGTGGTGACGCTGCTCAAGGAGCGCGAGCTCGACGTGGTCGGCTTCCAGGAGTTCCAGCCGCCGCAGGCCACGCGCTTCGGCGAGCTGATGGGCAGCACGTGGCAGACCTACCCCGGCATCAACAACCCCGCCGGCCCGTCGGTCAACTCGATCGGGTGGAAGACCGACGTGTGGACGCTCCTCGAGGCGCGCACCATCCCGATCCCCTACTTCGACGGCGTGCCGAGCCGGATGCCGGCCGTGCTGCTACAGAACATCTCGACCGGTCGCAAGGTGTGGTTCTTCAACACCCACAACCCGGCCGACACCCGCGGCAACGCCCAGCAGCACCGCAACACCGGGTTCGCGATGGAGGTGGCCCTCGCCAACGAGCTGCGCGCGGCGTACCCCGACGCGCCCTTCATCTCCCTGGGTGACAAGAACGAGCGCGGCAGCGACTACTACTGCGCGGTCGCGCCGGGCTCGGACATGTGGTCCGCCAGCGGCGGCTACGTCCAGGGCACGACCTGCTCGCCGCCCACCGACGGGGCGATCGACTGGATCATGGGCACCAAGGACGTGTTCTTCAACACCTACACCCGCGTGTGGAACGACTACGTCTCCAAGACCAGCGACCACCCCCTCTACACCGCCAACGCCGTGGTTCCCGCGTCGCGACCCGTCGGCGTGGACCACGTCGTCGTGGTCGCCGTGCCGGGCCTCACCTCGACGGTCGTCCGCAGCTCCAGCGTGGGCGAGATCAAGCGGATGACGGAGAACGGCGCGTCCACCGGCAACGCCCGCACCGTTGCCGAGAACACCGGTCCGGACGCGAACCTGATGTCCGTCCTCACCGGTCGCCGCGTCTTCCCCAAGCGCGGTGGTCACGGCGTCGGGTCGACGACCAAGCTCCCGACCACGGTGCACCAGTCGGCGGGGCAGTACGTCTCGAGCATCTTCGACCTCGCGCACAACATGTCCCACCGCACGATGTTCGTCTCCAGCCGCCAGGACACCCAGCTCATCCTGCGCAGCTGGAACCGCAAGACCGGCGGCAAGGACCCCTACGGCATCGACGACGGCCCCGCGAAGATCGACACCTTCAAGATCAAGAAGGACGACGCGACCGCGGTCGGCCTGTGGCGCGACCGGATCGCCAAGCGTCCGGCCCGACTGAGCGTCATCGAGCTGTCGTCCGTCCTCGACGAGGGGCTCCGCGGCGGCTTCCGCGGCCCGGCCTACCAGAAGGCGGTGCGCAAGACGTTCCAGAAGGTCGCCGCCATCCGCCGCTCGATCGCCAAGCAGCCCGAGATGGCGGGGCGCACCCTGCTCGTCGTCACCGGCACCGGCGGGGCGCAGAAGTCCAAGGGCTCCTCGCGCACCTGGGCCGAGAGCTACCGCGTGCCGATGTGGGTCACCGGCCCGGGCGTCCCCGCGGGCAGCGACCTCTACGGCCTCAACCCGGCCTTCGTCTCGCCCGGCAAGGCGCAGGCGCCCTACTCCGGGAACCAGCCCATCCGCGTCGGCGACCTCACCAACCTGGTGACCCGCACCCTCGGCCTGCCGCCGGTGCCGGGCTCGTCGATGGACCCCGAGCAGCGCTTCCAGGTGTACGACCCGTTCCTGGTGCCCGGCAACTGAGGGCCGCGTTAGGCTTGGTCCTCCGAGCCGTCCCCTGACGGCGCCCCCGGCGCACGGCTCACCTCTCGACGAAGGCTGGCCGTGACCCACCAGGACCCCCCGACGACGCCGCGCGGGCCGCGCTGGCGGCGTGCGGAGGTCTGGGCCCCGGTGGTGGCGCTGGTCGTCGTGGCCGCCGTCGTCTGGGCGTCGTTCTGGTCCGGACCGACGGTGGGCGGGGCGACCGACGCCAGCGTCGGCGCTTCCCAGGACGGCACCCCCGGCTCGTACGACGCGGACCCCGAGACCGGGGGGTCCGACGGCGAGGACGGTGAGGAGCCGGACGCGACGGGCAACCAGGGCGCCGAGGTAGGGCACGTCGCCCCCGAGGAGCTCGAGGAGTCCGTACGCCGCTTCCGCGCCGCCCAGCGCAAGCTCGCCGACCGGGTCTCGGCGCAGCTGCGCAAGCGGACCGCGCCCTTCGTGTTCCGCGTCGCGAGCTTCAACGTGCTCGGCGACTCGCACACCGGTCCGGGCGGCAACAAGCCCGGCTTCCCCGACGGCAGCCCGCGCATGGACATGGCCATCGCCGCCCTGCGCAACAACGACATCGACGTGGTCGGCTTCCAGGAGTTCGAGCAGAGCCAGTACAACTTCTTCACCGCCCGGGCCGGTGAGTACGCGACCTACCCCGGGATGGCGCTCGGCAACAAGTCCGTCCGCTTCAACATCGCCTGGCGCACCAGCGTGTGGACCTTCGTCGACGCGCACACGCTGTCGATCCCGTACGCCGGAGGCAGCCGCATCGACATGCCGGTGGTGTTGCTGCAGTCCAACGAGACCGGGCGCCGCGCCTGGTTCGCCAACTTCCACAACCCCGCGGACACCCCGAGCCTGGGCAACAACGGCCGCTGGCGTGCGGAGGCGGCGGGCATCGAGATCTCCCACCTCACCGAGCTGGCCCAGTCCGACGGCTACCCGGTCATCGCCACCGGCGACTACAACGAGCGCGAGGAGATCTTCTGCCGCTTCACCGCAGGGGGCGTCTTCACCGCCGCCGCGGGCGGGAGCTCGGCCGGCGGCTGCGCCCCGCCGCCCCGGATGCAGGTCGACTGGATCTTCGGGTCCACGGGCGTCGCGTTCTCCGACTACGCCGTCACCGACACGGGCAGGGCCTCCGACCACGCCATGGTGCACTCCACCGCCACCCTGACCGGCGACGAGTAGGTCCGGGCGCTCGATATACTCCGCCGCGTGAGGTCCCTGAGCCAGCTGCGGCGTCCCGGCGCGCTGGACGTCCTCCGGATCGACGGCGACGCCATCGTCCTCGGCGCGTCGCGCGAGCGGCTCGTCGACATCGCCTTCGACGGCCGGCGGATCTGGTCCTTCTGGCTCGTCCGCGACGGGGAGCAGCGCGAGGACGGCGTCCACGTGGTGTGGCCCAAGCCGCTGCGCCCGTTCCTCGACGGCGTCACCGACGTGACGATGACCGACCCCGGCACCGACACGGTCCTCTACTCCCAGACCGTCCGGTTTGGCGACCGGCCCGAGCGGATCGACGTGGTCAACCCGGCCGGACGCCCCCTCGCGATCGACAAGTCGCTCAAGCTCGTCGAGACCTTCGACACCCGCGACGCCGCCCAGGTCGAGCCGCTCCTCGACGCGATCGACGAGGTCCTCGGGGCGCTCCGTGCGGTGGGCCTCGACGCGTTCCTGGCCTACGGCACCGCGCTCGGCGCGATCCGCGACGGCGGCCTCATCGGCCACGACAGCGACGCCGACCTGGGCTACGTCAGCTCCCACGACCACCCCGTCGACGTGATCCGGGAGTCGTTCCGGATCCAGCGCGCGCTCACCGACATGGGCTACCGCGTCACCCGCTACTCCGCGATCGCCCTGAAGGTCCACGTGGAGGAGAGCGACGGCCTCGACCGCGGCCTCGACGTGTTCGGCGGCTTCATGCGCGACGGCATCCTCTACCTCATGGGCGAGATCGCCGTGCCGTTCCGGCGCGACTGGATCTACCCCCTCGGCCGGGCCTCGCTCGAGGGCCGCGAGTTCCCGGTGCCGGCCAACGCCGACAAGTTCCTCACCGCGACCTACGGGCCGCGGTGGCGCGTGCCGGACCCGGCCTACAAGTTCACCACCCCGGCGAGCACCATCGAGCTGTTCAACGGGTGGTTCCGCGGCATGCGCACCGGCCGCGCGGGCTGGCACGGCTACCACAAGCGCACCATCCACCTGGAGCCGTCGGTCACCGACGTCGCCCGGCAGGTGGCCGAGCGGCACCCGGACCTCGCGACCTACGTCGACATCGGGTGCGGCCGGGGGGCCGACGTGGCGTTCTTCGCCGACCGGGGCGTCAACGCCGTCGGCCTCGACTTCCAGCCGTACGCCTACGACGCCGAGGCCGAGCGCCGTGCGGACGACCCGCGGGCGACGTTCCAGCTGTTCAACCTCCTCGAGCTGCGCCACGTGCTGGCCGTCCCGGCCTGGATCGCCCGGATGCCCGGCCCCCGGGCCGTCGGGTGCGTGCATGTGGTGGAGCGGCTGGGGCGGCGCGGTCGCCTCAACATGCTGCGGGCGTCCCGGATGGTGCTCGCGGGCACCGACGGCACCCTGCACCTGCAGTTCCTGAGCGAGAAGGGCCGCGACGGCTACGCTCGCCGCACCGGTGCCCGCAAGCCGCTCGACCCGGCGATCGTGCTCGCCGAGGTGGCGGAGTCCGGTGGCCGCGTGCTCGAGGACGTACGCACCCGGGTGTCGGCCGAGCCCGGGAGCTCGCAGGTGTGCCGCATGATCATCGACTGGAACGCGTGAGGTGGGGAGCTGACATGTTCGGACGTGGCAACCGTGTGGGGAACCGGGCCGGGCTCGGCGGCGGCGACCTCGAGAAGCGGGTGGCCGCCCTCGAGGAGGCCGTGCAGGAGAACCGCGCCCTCAACGTGCGGCTGGCCGAGCTCACCGACGTCGTGACCGAGCTGCTGCTGCCGGTCGCCGCGCGCGACGAGGAGAGGCTGGAGGAGCTGCTCGGGAAGTACCGCGGGGACTTCTCTTGAGCCCAGGCTCCCGGGGCGCCGGCGGGCCACGCCGGGTCTTCCTCCACATCGGCCTGCCCAAGACCGGCACGACCTACCTCCAGCAGGTGGTGTGGAGCAACCGCGACCGGCTGCGCTCCGCCGGGGTGCACCTGCCCGGGTTCGGGCACCGCGAGCACCTCTGGGCAGCACTCGACCTCCAGGAGCGACCCCGCCTGGCCAAGCGCCACCCCGACGCACCCGGCGCCTGGCAGCGCCTCGTCGACGAGGCGAGGGCCCAGCAGTCCGACGTGCTGATCACCCACGAGTTCTTCTGCGGCGCGAGCGCCGGGCAGGCCGCCCGCGCGCTCGCCGCGTTCGGCGAGGCCGAGGTGCACCTCGTCGTCACCGCCCGCGACGCGGCGAGCACGGTGCTCGCCGGGTGGCAGGAGTCGGTCAAGAACGGCAGCACCGTCGGCCTCGACGAGGTGATGGCGGGCGAGCCCGCCGGCGGCCCGGAGTTCAGCATGCGCACCTGGGACCTCGCCGGGGTGCTCGAGCGCTGGACGCCCGACCTGCCGGCCGAGCGCGTGCACGTCCTCGTGATGCCCGGGCCCGGCGAGCCGCGCGGGCTGCACTGGCGGCACTTCGCGCAGGTGCTCGGCCTCGACCCCGCGGCGTACGCCGCACCCGACGACGCGGTCAACCCCGCCCTCGGCATCGTCCAGGTCGAGACCCTGCGCCTGGTCAACCAGTACCTCCCGAAGTACTCCGCGCAGGAGCGCGGCACGTGGATCCGCGGCTACCTCGCCGAGGACCTGCTCGCCCGGCAGCCCCGCGAGCGGGCGGGCCTGCCCGAGCAGCACCGCGCCCGCTTCGAGGAGCTAGACGCGGCGGCGACGGCGCTCGTGCGCGAGCGAGGGTTCCACGTGCTGGGCGACCTCGCCGGCCTCTCCGGGGGCGGCGCGGCCGCCCGCGGACGCCTCCCCGGAACGGTCTCGGCGCAGGAGATCGCCGAATCGGCCGCCCGGATGGTCGCTGATATCGTGGCGGACGTCCGCGCGAGCACCCAGGACGTGGTGCCGCGGTCCCGGGGGAGTCGCTGACCCGGGTGCCGGAGGGCACCCTGAGGAGTGTTGTTGTGCGTTCGAAGTTCATTGCCCTGACGGCTGCCGTCGCGCTGACGGCGTCGCTCGGCCCCGCCACCGCTGCGACCACGTCGGCGCCGGCCCCCGCGTCGAGCGCCGCCCCGGCAGCCAAGGCCCCGGTCGCCCCGGCCGCACGCAAGGCCGGCAAGCCCAACAAGAAGTGGAAGGTCCCGACGGGGCCGAAGTTCAACAACCCGATGATCCCGAAGGACCGCTTCGTCATCGAGCGCCACGTGCTGCGGGCCATCCGCAACACGCCCAAGGGCGAGAAGATCACGATCTCGGCCTACTCCCTCGACCGGCAGGTCTTCGCCGACGAGCTGATCCGCGCGAAGAAGCGCGGCGTCAAGGTCAAGGTGCTCCTCAACGACCATCTCGTCCCGAGCGCGCAGACCCGGATCCAGAAGGTGCTCGGCGCCAACACCAAGAAGAAGAGCTTCCTCAAGCGCTGCGTCTCGGGGTGCCGGGCCGACGAGAACGAGTACAACAACCTGCACAGCAAGTTCTACCTGTTCAGCAAGACCGGCCGGAACCGCAACGTCGTCATGCTCGGCTCCTACAACATGACGCTCAACGCCGTACGCTGGCAGTGGAACGACCTCTGGACCACGGTCGGCAAGAAGACGCTCTACAACGAGTTCGTCCAGCTGTTCAACGACATGCGTCCCGACTGGGACAAGCGCCGTGCCTCCTACGTCTTCTGCGAGAACGGCCGCGACTGCCCGGCCGGCGACCAGCAGAAGTACTACAACGTCGTCTTCCCGCGCCACACCACGCCCGGCAAGGACGTCGTCCTCGACATCCTCAACAACGTCCAGTGCGTCTACACCGACGCCGCCGGCGTGCAGCGCCGCACCCGTCTCGCGCTGTCGATGCACACCATGCGCGGCGGGCGAGGCAACTACATCGCCGACAAGCTCCGCGACCTGTACGCCCAGGGCTGCGCGCTGCGTGTCAACTACGGCCTGATGGGCTTCCACACCAAGCAGCACATCGGCGCCCCGACCGCGCGCGGCCGCGTGCCGCTGCGCTCGACCGGGTTCAACCTGGCCGACGACGTCCCGACGGGCGACCCCGAGATCGACAACATGCCCGAGAGCATCGAGCGCTACACGCACCACAAGTACTTCGTGCTCAAGGGCTCCTACAAGGGCAACGTCGACAGCAACATCGTGTGGACCGGGTCGACCAACTGGTCGAGCCTCGGCACGCCGCAGGACGAGATCATGTTCAACGTCCACGGCCGCGGCGTGGTGCGCGACTACCTGAAGAACTTCAACCTGATGTGGAAGAAGCCCTTCAGCCGCGACGCCTACACCACGACGTACTCGGAGTGGAAGACGGTCAACGGCCGCCGGGTCGGCAGCAAGCCGGTCACCACCATCGAGCCGGACCGGCTCACGCCGGGCGGCCCGACCTGGGAGAACGACTGACCGAGCGGGTCTCAGCCCTCGCGGCCGGACGCCTTCGACGCGTCCTCCGCCGGCAGGAGTGACTCGGCGAGGCTGCGGACCGTCTCCACGTCGGGACCCTGCAGCACGACGGTGCTGCCCTTGAGGTCGTAGGCCAGCACGGCTGCGCCGCTGTGGTCCCACGCGGCCCACGGGCCGGTGCCCCAGTCGGTGAGGTCGACGGCCTCGACGCTCGTCAGGCCGGACGCGGAGCCGAGCGCCTCGTCGGCGGTGCCGGGCAGCTGGTCGAGCACCACGTCGCCGGTGGGCGCGGTGAACTCCATGCGCCACCACTGCGGGTCGGGCTGGTAGCCGCCCCCGACCGTGGTCCAGCCGTCGGGCAGCGTCGAGGGCACCATCGTGATGAGGTCGTCGTCGACGGCGCGCAGCGCGGCCTTCTTGTACGTCGCCTCGACCGCGGGCTCGTCACCGAAGTCGATCGGGTCGACCGGCGCCGCGGGCGTCTCGGTGGTGGTCTCGCTGGGTGAGGCGCTCGCCGACGGGTCGCTCGCACTGTCGGGGGAGTCGCCCGAGTCCTGCCCGCACGCTCCGGCGAGCAGGACGAGTGAGGCGCCGAGGGCTGGTCCGATCGCACGGGTGAGTCGCATGCACTCCAGTCTCTCACGTCACGCCCGACGCTGGGGCGTGTGACGACCGTCTCGCCCCGCCGCCCTGCCCACGGTGAACGATCGATAACTAGACTCCGAGCGATCCAGCCGCGAGCGCACAGGAGCCCCGCATGCCCCGCCTCTGCCAGACCGACGGCCTCTCCGAGGACCAGACCGAGATCCTCAAGGCCGTGCGCCAGTTCGTGGACGAGCAGATCATCCCGGTGGCCCAGGAGCTCGAGCACGCGGACGAGTACCCGACCGAGATCATCGAGGGGCTCAAGGAGCTCGGCGTGTTCGGCCTGACGATCCCCGAGGAGTTCGGTGGTCTCGGCGAGAGCCTGCTGACGTACGCCCTGGTGGTCGAGGAGATCGCGCGCGGGTGGATGAGCGTCTCGGGCGTGATCAACACGCACTTCATCGTGGCCTACATGCTCGTCCAGCACGGCACGCAGGCGCAGAAGGAGAAGTACCTGCCGAGGATGGCGACCGGCGAGGTCCGCGGCGCGTTCTCCATGTCCGAGCCCGGCCTGGGCTCCGACGTGTCCGCGGTGTCCACCAAGGCCACCGTGCAGGACGACGGGTCGTACTCGATCACGGGGCAGAAGATGTGGCTGACCAACGGCGCCACCTCCACCCTGGTCGCGCTGCTGACCAAGACCGACGAGGGTGCCGACTCGGTCTACAAGAACATGACCACCTTCCTCGTCGAGAAGGAGCCCGGGTTCGGCGAGACCGCGCAGGGGGTCACCGTGCCGGGCAAGATCGACAAGATGGGCTACAAGGGCGTCGAGACCACCGAGCTCGTCCTCGAGGGCCACCGCATCTCCGCGGACCAGGTCCTGGGCGGGGATTCCGGCAAGGGCTTCTTCCAGATGATGGACGGCGTCGAGGTCGGCCGTGTCAACGTCGCGGCACGCGCGTGCGGGCTGGCGTGGCGCGGCTTCGAGCTCGCCATCGCCTACGCCCAGCAGCGCAAGACCTTCGGCAAGGCGATCGCGGAGCACCAGGCGGTGCTGTTCCGGCTCGCGGAGATGGCCACCAAGGTCGAGGTCGCCCACACGATGATGGTCAAGGCCGCCCGCCTCAAGGACACCGGCCAGCGCATGGACGTCGAGGCCGGGATGGCCAAGATGGTCGCGAGCGAGAACGCCAACGAGGTCGTCGAGGACTCGTTCCGCATCCACGGCGGCTACGGCTACTCCAAGGAGTACGAGATCGAGCGGCTGATGCGCGAGGTCAAGTTCATGCTCATCGGCGAGGGCACCTCCGACATCCAGAAGATGATCATCGGTCGCAGCCTGCTCAAGGACTACCGGCTGCGCTGAGCCCGCGGGCGGGGGAGCGTCAGGCGCGGGCCTCGGCCTCGGCGTCCGCCGCGGCCAGCGCCTCGCTGGCCGCCTCGACGACGTCGGGGGACAGGACGTGCTCGATCGCGAGCGCGGAGGCGCCGAGCACGGCAGCCTCGCCGCCGGCGCGTGAGGTCACGATGCGCAGGTGCTCGGTGGCCAGCGGTAGCGACCGCTGGTAGACCGACTCGCGTATCCCGGCGAGCAGGTGCTCGCCCGCGCCGGCCACCTGGCCCCCGATGACGACGACCGACGGGTTGATGAGGTTGACCATCGTCGCGACGACCTCGCCGATGTCGCGGCCCGCCTGCCGGACGACCGCCATGGCCGCCTGGCTGCCCGAGCGGACCAGCTCGACCACGTCGCCGCCGGTCTCGGCGTCCTCGCCCTGGGCGCGTACGGCCGTGGCCAGCGCCGGTCCCGCCGCGACCGCCTCGAGGCAGCCGGAGTTGCCGCAGCGGCAGGGGACGTCGTCGGCGCCGGGGACGCGGACGTGGCCGAGGTCGCCGGCGGTGCCCTGCGCACCGCGCTGGAGGATGCCGCCGGACACGATGCCGGCGCCGATGCCGGTCGCGACCTTGATCAGGACGAGGTCGTCGACGTCGCGCAGGTGCCTGCGGCGCTCGCCGAGGGCCATGATGTTGACGTCGTTGTCGACCAGGACGGGCACGGGGTAGGTCTGCTGGAGGTGCCCGGGGACGTCGAAGCGGTCCCACCCGGGCATGATCGGCGGGTTGATCGGGCGGCCGGTGGAGTGCTCGACCGGTCCGGGCAGGCCGATGCCGATCGCGGCGAGGTCCTCGATCGGGCGCTCCGTGGCGGCGACGAGCTCGCGCACCGACTCCAGCACCCAGCTCAGCACCGCCTCGGGGCCGTCGGCGACCGCGATCTGCGCGTCGACCTCGCCGAGGATCGAGCCGTTGAGGTCGGTCAGGGCGGCGCTCGCGTGCGTCGCGCCGATGTCGACGCCCACGACGAGCTTGGCGGTCGGGTTCAGCGCGAAGAGGGCCGGGGGTCGGCCACCGGTCGAGCGGGCGCCACCGAACGGGGCGACGAGCCCCAGGCGCATCAACGTGTCGATGCGGGCGGTGATCGTCGAGCGCGCCAGACCCGTCGCCTCGGCCAGCTGGGCGCGGGTCCAGGGCCTTCCGTCACGGAGGAGATCGAAGAGCTCACCGGTGCGCACCGCCGGAGTCAAGCACATGCACGACTTTGCACGCTAGGCCTAAGACTTTTGAGAGTCGCTCGACAAAAGCCCGTGACGCGTGCCACAGTGACGCCGTGCCCCCTGACACCACCCCCGCGAACGCCGCACCGGACGCGTTGGTCGCCACTGGCATGACCAAGAGCTTCTTCGGCAACACCGTCCTCGACGGCCTCGACCTGACCCTGCGCGCCGGCGAGGTCCACGGACTCGTCGGCGAGAACGGCGCCGGCAAGTCGACGCTGATGAAGATGCTGGCCGGCGTCTACACCCCCGACGGCGGGACGATCGTCGTGGCCGGCGAGCAGGTCTCGTTCAGCCACCCCGTGCAGGCGCAGCGCGCCGGCGTGTCGACCGTCTTCCAGGAGTTCAACCTCCTCCTCGAGCGCACGATCGCCGAGAACATCTGGCTCGGCCGCGAGCCCCGGCGCTTCGGCAGGGCCGGTCCCGTCGACACCGCCCGGATGCGCCGCGACACCGAGGAGCTGCTCACCGGCCTCGGCGTGTCCGGCCTCAAGGCGAGCACCCTCGTGCGCAGCCTCTCGGTCGCCGAGCAGCAGATCGTCGAGATCGCCAAGGCGGTCAGCTTCGACGCCAAGGTGATCCAGATGGACGAGCCCACCGCGGCGCTCGCCGACCACGAGGTCGAGCTGCTCTACTCGATCATCCGGCGGCTCACCGAGCGCGGCGTGGCGATCGTCTACGTCTCGCACCGGCTCAAGGAGATCTTCGACCTCTGCCAGACCATCACGATCCTCAAGGACGGCCAGCACGTCGCCACCCGGCCGGCCGCCGAGCTGTCCGAGGCCGAGCTGGTCCGCCTCATGGTCGGTCGTCCGCTCACCACCTACTTCCCGGAGAAGCCCGTGGACGTGGAGGTCGGCGAGGTCCGCCTGGCGCTGAGCGGCGTCGGCAACGGCTACGTCGACGACGTGTCGCTCGACGTCCGGGCCGGCGAGATCGTCGGTCTCGCCGGGCTGCAGGGCTCGGGTCGCACCGAGCTGCTCGAGACGGTCTTCGGCGTCCACCCGGTGGCGCGCGGGAGCATCTCCCTCGACGGCGCGCCGCTCAAGGTGAGCAGCCCGCGCCAGGGCGTACGCGCCCGCCTCGCCTTCATCACCGAGGACCGCAAGGCCAAGGGCCTCGCCCTCAACCAGTCGATCCTCGACAACGCGCTCGGCGTCGTGCGCTCGGTCTTCCCGCGCCGCACGGGTCAGGCCCGCCGCGAGATGCCGGAGGTGCTGTCCAACCTCGACGTCGCCGCCGCCAGCCTCGGCCAGGAGGTGCAGTTCCTCTCCGGCGGCAACCAGCAGAAGGTCGTGCTCGCCCGCTGGCTCAGCATCGACCCGCTGGTCGTGCTGATGGACGAGCCCACCCGCGGCATCGACGTCGGCGCCAAGCACCGCGTCTACGAGCTGATGCGCGAGCTGACCCGGCAGGGCGTCGCCGTGCTGATGGTGTCCAGCGAGCTGCCCGAGGTGATCGGCATGTCCGACCGCATCCTCGTGATGCGCGACGGCCGCCTCGCGGGCGAGCTGCCCGCGGGTTCGACGGAGGAGGCCGTGCTCGCGATGGCGACCGGCGCGACGAGCGAGGAGGACGCGGCATGAGCGCCACCGCCGCCCAGAGTCCCGGCCAGACGCCCGGCCAGACCCCCACCGCCCCCGAGCCGCGCGAGTCGGTGCGCCGGCGCCGCGCCGCCCGCCCCAGGAACACCGGCGGGCTCAGCTCGACCAGCCTGATCTACCTCGTGCTGGTCGGCGTCATCGCCGCGTCGGTCGTGCTGACCGCGATCGAGGGCCGCAACTTCTTCAGCCAGGGCAACATCTGGGCGGTCCTCACCGCGATGAGCGTGCTCGGCCTGATCGCCATCGGCCAGACCCTCGTGATCCTCGTCGGCAGCCTGGACCTCTCGGTGCCCTACGTCGTCAGCCTCGCCACGGTGATCGCCGCGGGCGGGATGAAGGGGCTCGACTCCAACCTGCCCGCCGCGGGGGTCAACACCCTCGGCCTGTGCGCGCTCATCGGCCTCGTGATGGGCCTGCTGGTCGGCGTGCTGCACGTCCACGGCTTCATCGCGAGCCTCGGCATCGGCCTCGTCGTCAGCGGCTACCTCGGCACCAACTACCAGGGCAGCCACGGCGACGCCTCGCCCGACCTCGAGCTCCTCGGTCGCAGCGGGATCGCCGGCATCATCCCGACGGCGTTCATCATCCTGCTGGTCGCCGCGGCGCTGGTCACGCTCCTGCTGCGCTACACCCGGCTGGGCCACCACCTCTACGCGATCGGCGGCAACCAGGACGTCGCGCGGATGTCGGGCGTACGCACCGTGGTGCCGGTCGTGGCCGCCCACGTGATGTGCTCGGTCCTCGCGGGCTTCGCGGCGCTGCTGCTGCTCTCCCGCACCGGGGTCGGCCTGCCGACGATCGGCTCCCAGGGCCGCTACGACCTGCTCTCCATCGCGGCCGTCGTGCTCGGCGGCACCCTGCTCGCCGGCGGCAAGGGCAGCGTCATCGGCACGATCGGCGGCGTCGCGATCTTCGCCGTCCTCGACAACGTCATGGGCGTCATGCAGGTCAACCCGTTCCTCAAGGACTTCGTGCGCGGTCTCGTGATCGTCCTCGCCGTCGCCGTGTACGCCCGCCGCAGCGTCGTGCGCCGCCCACCCCGCTTCGGCGGCTCGGGACCGCTGGGCGCGAGCCTCGGCACGAACCAGAAGGGAGGGGCCGCATGAGCACCGCGACCTCGACTCCGTCGCGCCCGTCCGCGGGCCGCGCGCTGCCGCTCACCGAGGGCTCGCTCGTCCAGCGCCTGCTGCGCGGCGCGCTGACCCCGGGCGGCGCCGTCTTCATCCTCGCCGCCGTCCTGTTCGTCGCGGTCGTCGCGATCAACCCCAACTTCGGCGACCCGCCGCAGCTGATCCGGTTCATCGGCCGCACCGCGCCGATCGCGATCGCGGCGATGGGCCAGTACTACGTGATCGTCTCCGGCGAGTTCGACCTCTCGATGGGGGCGGTGATCGCGACGCAGGTCGTCATCGCGGGCAACTACATCGGGCAGGACGAGGGCCGCGTGCTCCCCGCGCTCGTGCTGATGCTGCTCGTCGGCGCGGTGGTCGGGCTCGTCAACGGCCTCGGCACCACCCTGCTCAAGGTGCCGAGCTTCATCGTCACCCTCGGGACGATGCTCGCCCTGGGCGGGCTCGTGCGCTACCTCACCGGCGGCGCCGCCACGGGCAACCCCGTCGACACCTTCCGCGAGATCGGTCGCGGCGGCATCCAGGACGTCCCGGTGATCGAGGTCCTGCCCTACTCCGTGATCATCCTCGTGGCGATCATGGCCGGCGGCGTGTGGCTGATGCGCTCGCCCTTCGGTCGCACGATCATCGCCACGGGCGACAACCCCGACGCCGCCGGGCTCGCCGGCGCGCACGTGTGGTGGGTCAAGACCCGGGCCTTCATGCTCTCATCCCTCTCGGCCACCGTCGCCGGCATCCTGCTCGTCGGCTACGCCGGCGTGCACCCCTCGGTGGGCGCGGGCTACGAGTTCCAGGCGATCACCGCCGTCGTGCTGGGCGGCGTCGTGCTCGGCGGCGGCCGGGGCTGGCTGCTCTCCGCGGCCGCCGGCGCCTTCGCCCTCGAGCTGCTCTTCTCGTTCCTCAACTTCCAGGAGGTCGAATCCACCTGGAGGCCGACGGTGCAGGGAGTGATCATCATCCTCGCCGTGGCCGCTGCCGGTCGCGCCTGGTCACTCGGTCGGCGGCCCTCTCGGACATCTCCACCAGCAGCACCAGCACCACCATCCACCCCTGCCCACCCGGGCACTGAAACAGGAGAAAAGTGATGCGCAGAAAGATCCACCGCGCGCCGATCGCCGTGGCTTCGGCCCTGCTGCTCGGGGTGGTCGCCACCGCCTGCAGCACCGAGGACCCGACGGACACCGACTCGGGCTCGGAGAGCTCAGAGACCTCGGCTCCCGAGGAGTCCGAGGAGAGCCCGGCGGAAGGGGGAGAGCAGGAGTGGTTCGACCAGGCCGTCTACGACGAGCAGTACGAGCAGCGCTCGGCCACCTTCGAGGGTGACCCCGAGACGCCGTACCTGCAGTACATCGACGGCGAGATGACCGACACGTCGGAGTACAAGTCCAACAAGGCGGGCAAGGCCTGCTTCGCCAACGCCTCGATCTCCAACCCGTGGCGCCAGACCGGCTGGATCACCATGAACCAGCAGCTCAAGGCCCTGCAGGAGGAGGGCGTCATCTCCGAGATGGAGACCCGTGACGCCGGTGACGACGACAACACCCAGATCGCCGACATCGACTACTTCATCTCCGAGGGCAACTGCGACGCCTTCATCATCTCGCCCAACTCCACGGCGGCCATGACCGACGCCGTCGAGCGTGCCTGCGAGACCGGCAAGCCGGTCGTCGTCTTCGACCGCGGCGTCAACACCGACTGCGCCACCTCGTTCATCCACCCGATCGGTGGCTTCGCGTGGGGCATCGACACCGCCGAGTTCCTCGTCGACAACCTCGAGGAGGGCGACAAGGTCGTCGCGCTGCGCATCCTGCCCGGCGTCGACGTGCTCGAGCAGCGCTGGGCCGCCGCCGAGAAGATCTTCGACGAGAACGGCATCGAGGCGGTCGACTTCTTCACCGGCGCCGACCCGACCGAGATCAAGACGTTCATCACCGACGAGCTCAACAAGGGCGAGATCCAGGGCGTCTGGATGGACGCCGGTGACGGTGCCGTCGCCGCCATCGAGGCCTTCGAGGACTTCGGCGCCGACCTGCCGGTCATGACCGGTGAGGACGAGATGAGCTTCCTGCGCAAGTGGGAGGAGACCGGCCTGACCGGCCTCGCGCCCGTCTACTCCAACTTCCAGTGGCGCACGCCGCTGCTCGCCCTCCAGAAGATCTGGGCCGGCGAGGAGGTCCCGAAGGAGTGGGTCCTGCCCCAGACGCCGATCACCGAGGACGAGCGCGCCGACTACCTCGAGGCCAACGACGGCATGCCCGACGGCCACTACGCCAAGTTCGGCGGCGAGGACCTGGTGGGCTACCCCGAGGTGTGGCAGGAGCGCCAGATCCCCTGATCCGGCACCAGCAGCACTGACGCTCCTCTGGAGCAGCACCTGAAGCACCACCGAACGCGTCGGTGGGCCGGGCTCCGCGCCCGGCCCACCGGCGGCACACGCCCTCTGGAAGGACGGCCACCACATGCGCAAGATCGGCGTCAACACGTGGGTCTGGACCTCACCGCTCACCGACGCTGGGGTGGCCGACCGGCTGCGCAGCATCGCGGACATGGGGTTCGACGCGGTCGAGCTGCCCCTGGAGAACCCCGGTGACCTCACCGTCGACGTCGTCGCCGACGTCCTGGCCGAGACCGGGCTGACGCCGTGCGTGGTGGGCGCGATGGCGCCCGGGCGCGACCTCGTCGACGCGTCCTGCGTCGCCGACACCCAGGACTACCTCCGCGCCTGCGTCGACTTCGCGGCGGGCGTCGGGGCCGCCTCGGTCTGCGGCCCGTTCTACGCCTCCACGGGGCGGGTCTGGCGCATGGACGCCGAGCAGCGCGCGACGGCGTACGCCGACCTGCGCGAGCACCTCGCCCCCGTGGTCGAGCACGCGGCGAGCCGCGGCGTACGCCTCGGCATCGAGCCGCTGAACCGCTACGAGACCTCGCTCATCAACACGGTCGACCAGGCGCTCACCGCCCTCGACCCCCTCCTCGGTGACGGGCTCGGGCTCGCGCTGGACAGCTACCACCTCAACATCGAGGAGCGCTCCAGCGGCGACGCGATCCGCGCCGCCGGCAGCCACCTCGCGCACGTGCAGGTGTGCGGCAGCGACCGCGGCGCCCCCGGTGGCGACCAGACCGACTGGAAGGCCTTCGTCGACGCCCTCGACGAGGTCGGCTACGACGGGCCGCTCGTCATCGAGAGCTTCACCGCGGACAACGCCTCCATCGCCACCGCGGCCTCCATCTGGCGGCCGCTGGCACCCACCCAGGACGAGCTCGCCCGAGACGGCTTGTCCTTCCTCCGGACGCTCGTCTGAGCGCCCGTCACCGCAAGTCAGGAGAACCACGTGACCAGCACACCCAGCGCATCGGGCGCCGCCGGGTCCCCGGGGGTCGCCGTCATCGGCTATGCCTTCATGGGCAAGGCCCACTCCCACGCATGGCGCAACGTCGCAGCCCTCCACCCGGGCGCGCCCGGCGCTCGCCTGCAGGTGCTGGTCGGACGTGACGCCGACGCGGTCGCCTCGGCCGCCGGGCAGTACGGCTGGTCCGAGTCGGCCACCGACTGGCACGCGGTGCTGGAGCGCGACGACATCGACATCGTCGACGTCTGCGTCCCCGGCCACCTGCACGCCGAGGTCGCCATCGCCGCCCTCGAGGCCGGCAAGCACGTGATCGCGGAGAAGCCCCTGGCCAACAGCCTCGCCGAGGCCGAGAAGATGGTCGCCACCGCCCGCGCGGCCCGTGAGCGCGGCGTGCACTCGATGGTCGGCTTCAACTACCGCCGCGTCCCCGCCCTCGCGCTGGCGCGCCAGCACATCGCCGCCGGTCGGATCGGTGAGGTCCGGCAGGTGCGGGTGTCGTACCTGCAGGACTGGCTCGCGGACGCCGCGGCCCCGATGACGTGGCGGCTGCGCCGAGAGCTCGCCGGCTCCGGTGCGCTGGGCGACCTCGCCTCGCACGCCGTGGACCAGGTCCGCTACCTGACCGGCCACGAGGTCACGGCCGTCAACGCCATGACCCAGACCTTCGTCCCGCAGCGTGCCGGCGAGTCCGGCATGGAGGACGTGACCGTCGACGACGCGGCGTGGAGCACGATGCGCACCGATCGCGGAGCCGTCGTCAGCCTCGAGGTCTCCCGGATGGCCTCCGCGCGCAAGAACGCGCTCGAGATCGAGGTCTACGGCAGCACCGGCGCGGTCCGCTTCGACCTCGAGTCGCTCAACCACCTCGACGTCGCGCTCGACGGCGCCAGCACCTTCTGCCGTCGGCTGGTCACCGACCCGGGCGACCCCTACATCGACGGCTGGTGGCCGCCCGGCCACGTGCTGGGCTGGGACGCCACCTTCACCAACCAGGCCTCCGACTTCCTCACCGCGCTCGCCGCCGGGCAGGAGCCGACGCCGTCGTTCGAGGACGGGCTCGCCGTGCAGCGCGTGCTCGCCGCGATCGAGGCCAGCGCCGCGCAGGCAGGCAGCTGCGTCGAGGTCGAGCGGGGCTTGGCCTGATGGGTCGACCGTTCACGCTCTTCACCGGCCAGTGGGTCGACCTGCCGCTCGAGGAGGTGGCCCGGCTCGCGGCCGAGTGGGGGTACGACGGGCTCGAGGTCGCGGTCTCCGGCGAGCACCTCGACGCCTGGCGCTGGGACGACGACGACTACGTCGCCGAGCGGCTCGGCATCCTGGAGCGGCACGGCCTGCAGCTCCACGCGATCTCCAACCACCTCACCGGGCAGGCGATCTGCGACGACCCGATCGACTTCCGTCACCAGGCCATCGTGCGCGAGCGCGTGTGGGGCGACGGGGACCCCGAGGGCGTACGCCAGCGGGCGGCCGAGGAGATGAAGCTGACCGCACGCCTCGCCCAGCGGCTCGGGGTGCGGACCGTCGTCGGCTTCACCGGGTCATCGATCTGGCAGTACGTCGCGATGTTCCCGCCGGTGCCGGCGGAGCGGATCGAGGCCGGCTACCAGGACTTCGCCGACCGGTGGAACCCGATCCTCGACGTCTTCGACGAGTGCGGCGTGCGCTTCGCCCACGAGGTGCATCCCTCGGAGATCGCCTACGACTACTGGACGACGCGGCGCGCGCTCGACGCGGTGGGCAACCGGCCCGCGTTCGGCATCAACTGGGACCCGAGCCACATGATGTGGCAGGGGATCGACCCGGTCGCGTTCATCACCGACTTCGCCGACCGGATCTACCACGTCGACTGCAAGGACACCCGGATGCGGATGGGCGGCGGCCGCAACGGCATCCTCTCCTCGCACCTGCCCTGGGACGACCCGCGGCGAGGGTGGACCTTCGTGTCCACCGGCCACGGCGACATCCCCTGGGAGGACTGCTTCCGCACCCTCACCGCGATCGGCTACGACGGTCCGATCTCGGTGGAGTGGGAGGACGCCGGGATGGACCGGCTCCGCGGGGCGCCTGAGGCCCTCGCCCGCCTGCGCGCACTCGACTTCGAGCCGCCGGCGGTGTCGTTCGACGCCAACTTCAGCAAGCAGTCGGAGACCTGAGGCAGGGCCCGGCCGCAGTCCGAGCCCCTCGGGCGCGGTCGGCCCTACACTCCCTCCCATGAGGGGCTTCCGCGCCAGGGATGCGGACCGCGACCGCTACGTCGAGGTCATCGAGGCGGCCTACGTCGACGGCCAGATCAACGACGCGGACCGTGAGCTGCGGGTGTCCCGCGCGCTCTCCGCGGAGACCCTCGACGAGCTCGAGACGCTGACGCGGGACCTGCAGAACCGGCCGGCACCGGCGCCGCCGGTGCAGGTCCGGGCGGCCCGGCCGACGCGGACGCGGCACCTGACGGGCGTGCTCGTCGCGCTCGGCGTGTTCGTGGCGCTGATCGGCGTCGGCGTCACCGGCGTCGTCGCCCTCTTCGCCACGTCCGTCGGTCCCACGGAGGTCGACACCCCCGCCGTCGTCGCGTCGGACGGCACGACGTCCCTGCCCGCCGAGGAGGTCGAGGCGCCGCCCGCCCCGACCTTCGAGATGACCGCGCGCGACGTGCGCGGCTTCGTGCGCGCCTACGAGCGCCAGTTCGGCACGCGGGACGCGTGGGACGTCTCCTTCTACCCCGAGCGGGTCTCGGTCGACGTCCCGGTGCGCGGCTCGCGCCCGCGCTACGAGTCGTGGTCCTGGGACGGGGCGTGGGAGATGACCTCGGGGCCGCGCGGGGCCAGTCCCTTCCACACCGCTCTCGTCGACCTCGGCTCGATCGGCCCCGACCGGCTGATGGCCAACATCCGCCTCGCGGAGCGCAGCCTGGGGGTCGAGCGCGGCGTCTTCACGCATGCCGTGCTGTGGGACGACCCGACCGCCGGAACGACGTTGAACATCCACGTCGGCAACGAGTTCCAGGAGAACGGCTACCTCCGCACCACCCTCTCCGGGGACCGGGTGGTGCTGCGCATCCCCTACGACGGGTGACGTAGTCCACGTCGCCGGGGCCACTGCGGTCGTCGCGCCTGCGGCACGATGTCGGGCATGAAGACGAACGCCGGACACTTCTTCGAGGACTTCCACGTCGGGCAGGTCATCGACCACGCCACCCCCCGCACGATCACCGAGGGGGACCGGGCGCTCTACGGCGCGATCTACCCGACCCGGTTCGCGCTGCCGTCGTCGGCGGAGTTCGCCGCGTCCGTCGGGCTGGCCGCGCACCCGGTCGAGGAGCTCGTCGGCTTCCACGTCGCCTTCGGCAAGACCGTGCCCGACGTCTCGCTCAACGCCGTCGCGAACCTCGGGTACGCCGAGTGCCGCTTCCACGTGCCCGTCGTGCCCGGTGACACGCTCCGCACGCGCTCCGAGGTGATCGGGGTCAAGGAGAACTCCAACGGCAGGACCGGGGTCGTCTGGGTCCGCTCCACGGCCACCAACCAGCGCGGCGAGGTCGTCGTCGACTGGGCGCGCTGGGTGATGGTGCACAAGCGCGACGCCGGTGCGCCGGCGCCGGCCACGGTGGTGCCGGACCTCGCCCCCGCCGTCGCCGCCGCCGACCTCGTCGTGCCCGCGGGCCTCGACTTGACGGCGTACGACACCGTGGCCGCCGGTGAGCCGCACCGTCTCGGCGACTACGAGGTGGGGGAGCGGATCGACCACGTCGACGGCGTCACCCTGACCGACGCCGAGCACATGATGGCGACCCGGCTGTGGCAGAACACCGCCAAGGTGCACTTCGACACCGGCGCCCGCCCCGACGGCACCCGGCTCGTCTACGGCGGGCACGTGATCTCGCTCGCCCGTGCGCTGTCCTTCAACGGGCTCGCCAACGCGCAGCTCGTGGCCGCGATCAACGCCGGCGCCCACGTCGCTCCAGCCTTCGCCGGCGACACCGTCCACGCGTGGTCCGAGGTGCTCGACCAGACCGAGCTCGATGCACCCGGGGTGGGCGCGCTGCGCCTGCGGCTGGTGGCGACCAAGGGGCGCGACGAGTCGATGACCCTGCGCGGCGACGACCGGAAGTACGCCCCGGGCGTGCTGCTCGACCTCGACTACTGGGCGCTCATCCCGCGCTGAACCGGCGGACGAGGTCGCCCGCGACGAGGTCCAGGGCCGTGTCGAGGGAGTCGGCGCCGTCGTGGCCGAGCCGGTGCAGGACCTCACGGGCGGCCGCCAGCAGCTCGTCGTCGGTCGCGTCGCCGGGCGTACGTCCCTCACGCGGTGCACCCGCCAGCAGGTCGTCGAGGTCGCCCACCACGTCGAAGGGGGCCGCCCGGAGGCTGGCCACCATCTCCGCCGAGCGCTCCTGGACCCACCCGGCGTGCTGGACGGGCAGGACGAACGGCTCGGACGGTGCCGCGCCGGCGAGTGCCTCGGGGACGAAGGTGCCCTTGATCCGGCGCGTCAGCTCAGGCGTACGCCCGGCGCGGGGGAGTCGCTCGTTGATCCGCCGCAACAGCTCGGCCTCGACCAGGCCGAGGGAGTCGTTGGCCCGCCGGACCTCGGTGTCGAGGCCCGCGACGTCGACGCCGAGGACGGCGGCGCTGCGCCGCCAGAGCTCGTCGCGCGGGGCGCCCGACGGGGGGACCACCACGAGGTGCACGCGGTCGGCGGGCAGGTCCGCGGACCAGCGCCGGAGGATGGCCGGGACGTCCTGGTAGCGCCAGAACTTCTGGTCGTCCTCACCGTGGCGCACGGAGCCGAGGAAGCGGCGGTAGGGCTGGCGCGCGCCCATCTTGACCCGCTGCTGCCAGGCGGAGGGCAGGACCCGGCCGAGGTCGCGCGCGGTGACGACGACGTGGACCTCCCCGGCGACGGCGGCGAGCTCCGACAGGGCCCGACGTGCCGCCCGGTCCGGGGTGTCGGCGAAGTGCTCGTTGCTGACCAGCACGTCACCGGACCAGTCGCCGGCCTCGTCGAGGACCCGGCGCCACGCGTCCTGCTCGCGGTCGCTGAGGGTGTCGAGCACGGCGCTCATCCCCTTCACCACGGCGGCGGCGGTGAAGTGGTCGCGGCGTCCCGCGCCGGGCAGGAGCAGGCCGCGGTCGCGCAACTCGTCGTGGTGGCGCCACCACAGGTCCTGCAGGTAGCTCGTGCCCGACTTCGCCGTCCCGACGTGGAGGAACGCGCGGCGAGCCATGCCCGTGACCCTATCGGGGGCGGGCAGACTCGGGCCGTGGCCTGGGACCGTGACTTCTTCTACGACGCCTACCCGCGGCTGGAGGCCGCGTTCGGGGCGCGGCTCGACGAGAGCCTGTCCCCGCGCGACCCCTCCGTGCTGCTGCAGGCGGTGCGCGAGCTCGACCTGCGCCCCGACAGCCGGGTCGTCGACGTCGGGTGCGGGGAGGGGGCGTACGCCTTCCGGCTCGTGACCCACTTCGGGTTCCGGGTGCTGGGCATCGACCCCGTCCAGCGGCACCTCGACCTGGCCCGTACCGCGCGTCGCGACCTGGTCACCGACATCGCCTCCCGGGTGGCGTTCGAGCGCGGCACGGCCACCGCGATCCCGGCGCCCGACGCCTCGGTCGACCTGGTGTGGTGCCGCGACGTCATGGTCCACGCCGAGCACCCGGACGACGCCTACGCTGAGTTCGCCCGGGTGCTGCGGCCGGGCGGGCACGTCGTCGCCTACCAGGCGGTCGCCACCGACCTGCTCTCCGACGCGGAGGCCGACTGGCTCTTCGACGTGATGGGGGTCGTCGCGACCTCGGCCGAGCCGCGGGTCGTCGACGACGCCATCGCGGCCTCCGGGCTCGAGACGGTCGCGACCCTCGACCTCTCCAGCGAGTGGGGCGAGTGGGGCCAGGAGCAGGAGGGCGCGGCCGGACGCGCGCTGCTCCACCTGGCGCGGCTCCAGCGCGACCCCGAGCGCTACCGGGCCGAGTTCGGGGACCAGGCGTACGACGTGATGCTCGGCGACTGCCGCTGGCAGGTCTACCGGATGATGGGCAAGCTGGGCGCGCGGGTGGACGTGCTGCGCAAGCCGGGGCCACGCCGCTAATCCCCTCGACCCGCTGGGCCGGGTTTGGCAGGGTGGGGGTCCGTCAACCGATGAGGAGGAGCCCCATGGCTGATCAGGACCCGAACGCAGACCTCAAGGCGAAGATGCGGGAGGCCCTCGATCGCAAGAAGGGTCATCACCACCCCGACGACAGCGCCGACTCGCGCGAGAAGGCGCACGGCTCCGAGGTCACCAACGCCAACGTCGCCAAGCCGATGCACCGCCGCAAGGCCGGTGGCGGCGGCGTCTGAGGCCTACGACGCGCCGGCGGGCACCTCGTCCGCCGGCGCGAAGGCGCGCGCCAGCCAGAACAGCGCCACCACCAGCACCAGCGGGACCGCGAAGCCGATCCGCAGGGAGCCCGACCCCACCGCGCCGGTCATCACGGCCCCCAGCAGGGCGCCCGCGTAGTTGAACTGGTTGAACCTCGCGACGACCGCGTCGACCCGCGCCTGCCGGGTCGCCGGGTCGGCGTCGCGTGAGGCCAGCGCGGCCGCGGCCGAGAAGCTCAGCGGGGCGACGACGGCCACGCCGCAGCCGAGCAGCGTGAAGCCGAGCACCGCGACCGGCCATGACGGCGCCGCGACGACGATCGCGAGGGCGACGAACGCGACGGCCGCACCGGCGCGCAGGAGGCGTACGGCCCCCACCTGCTTGGTCAGGCGGTCACCCGCGAGGCGTACGAGCCCGCTGGCCACGAGGTAGGGCAGGGTCGCCAGCGCGACCAGCTCCTCGGGCGCGGCGAAGACGTCGTCGAGGTAGACCGGTCCCCACGTCGCCGCCGCCGTGTCGACGGTGTAGAACGCCACGAGCGCCAGGCCGATCATCACGATCGCGCGCCAGGGCACGTCGGTCTCCGTCGAGGTCGCCGCCTCGCCGTGGTCGCGCGGGAGGTACGGCGCCGCGGCCGCCGCGAGGGGCAGGAGGGCGACCAGCGCGACGGCCGACCACGGGACGTCCGCGGTGCCCAGGGTGACGAGTGCGCCGATGACGCCGCCGAGGGTCCACGCCCCGTGGCACGACGGCAGCACCACGCGGCCGAGCCGGTGCTCCAGTGCGACGGCCTGCATGTTGCCGGTGGCGTCGACGAGGCCCAGCCCGACGCCGTACGCCGCGAGACCGAGCACGAACACCGGCGACACCGGGGCGAGCACGACGACCGCGACCGCCGCGGCGACCACGACCAGGCCCACGCGGAGCACGACCGCGCTGTCGAGGCGCGGGGCGAGGCGTTCGGCCACGAGCGACCCGACGCCCGCGAGGAGCACCATCATCAGCAGCACGCCGGACAGCGCGAGCTCGTCGAGGTCCCAGCGATTCTGGATGCGCGGCAGCCGGGTGGTGAGGCTGATGAACACCAGGCCCTGGGTGAGGAAGGCGGCGGCGATGGCGAGCCGCGCACGGCGGAGGTCCGGCATGTCGAGCATGGTGGCAGGGCTCCGGCCCGCTCGTGGGAGACTCGCTGCATGTCGTCCGTGACCGGTCCCGAGCTCTGGGTGGTGCGCCACGGCGAGACCGAGTGGAGCCGTGCCGGCCGCCACACCTCGACCACCGACCTGCCGCTGACCGACGAGGGCGAGGAGGCCGCGATCTCGCTCGGCCCCCGGCTCTACGACGTCGACTTCGACCTGGTGCTGACGAGCCCGCGGCAGCGCGCGCGACGCACCGCCGAGCTGGCCGGCTACGGGCACGCCGAGGTCGACGACGACCTCGCCGAGTGGGCCTACGGCGACTACGAGGGCGTGACCACCGCGAAGATCCGCGAGACCGTCCCCGGCTGGACGGTCTGGACGCACCCGACGCCCGGGGGCGAGACCGCCGACGAGGTCGCGGCCCGGCTCGACCGCGTGATCGCGCGGGCGCAGTCGCACGAGCGCACCCTCGTGTTCGCCCACGGCCACTCGCTGCGCGTCCTCACCGCCCGGTGGCTGCAGCAGCCGCCGGACGAGGGCCGCTTCTTCCGGCTCGACACCTCGACCGTCTCGGTGCTCGGCTTCGAGCGGGAGACCCCGGTCCTGCTGCGGTGGAACAGCTGACGTGCGCATCGACCTCCACACGCACTCCTCGGCCAGCGACGGCACGGACACCCCCGGCGACCTGGTCCGCGAGGCCGCCGCCGCGGGCCTCGACGTCGTCGCGCTGACCGACCACGACGCCATGTCGGGCTGGGACGAGGCGCGGCGGGCGGCCGACGAGGTCGGCATCACCCTCGTGCCGGGCCTCGAGGTCAGCACCCGCTTCCACCATCGCGGCGTCCACCTGCTCGGCTACCTGCCCGACCCGGCGTACCCGCCCCTCGTCGCCGAGCTCGACCGCATCCTCGTCGGGCGCACCGAGCGGACGCCCGCCATCGTCAGTGCCCTGCGCGAGCACGGCGTCGACATCACCGAGGAGGACGTACGCCGCGAGTCCGGCGGCTCCGTCGCCGCCGGGCGCCCGCACGTCGCCGACGCCCTCGCGCGGCTCGGCGTGGTGCGTGACCGCACCGAGGCGTTCGCGACCCTGCTCAGCCCCGGCCAGCCCGGCTACGTCAACCGCTACGCGTCGCGGCTCGAGGACATGGTCGGGCTCGTGACGGACGCCGGCGGCGTCGCCGTCGTCGCTCACCCGTGGGGCCGGGGGAGCCGCTCGGTGGTGACCCCCGAGGCGCTCGCCGCGCTCAAGGACCTCGGGCTCGCCGGCATCGAGGTGGACCACCAGGACCACTCCGCCGAGGCCCGCGCCGAGCTCCGCGCCATCGCCCGCGACCTCGACCTCGTCGTCACCGGCAGCAGCGACCACCACGGCCTGGGCAAGGTCGACCACGACCTCGGGGTCAACACCACCGACCCGGAGCAGTACGAGCGGCTGATGTCGCTGGTCCGGCGGTGACCCGGGGGCGGTTTCGCGGACACGTGTGGCGCTTGTGGCCCTCGATCGGGGCGTCCGAGGGCCACTTCTAGGACACGTGCGGCGGTTGTGGTCCTCACGTCTGCGCGGGGAGGTCAACGAAAGCGCCGGCTCCGGTCGCCGGCGGGATGGTGGAGTCCCCGAGTCACCAGGTGACCCGCAGGTTCCACCCTCACCCGGCGACCCCGGTCCTGTCGCCGTGGTCGCGTCCTGGGCCGGTCCGGCACGAGGTTCGAGGGCGGTTTCGCGGACACGTGTGGCGGTCGTGGCCCTCAACCGGGGCGTTGAGGGCCCCCTCCTCGGACACGTGCGGTGGTTGTGGTCCTGACCCAATCCGACAAGAGGTCCCGGCGGGCGGTTTCGCGGACACGTGTGGCGCTTGTGGCCCTCGATCGGGGCGTCCGAGGGCCACTTCTAGGACATGTGCGGCGGTTGTGGCCCTCACGTCTGCGCGGGGAGGTCAACGAAAGCGCCGGCTCCGGTCGCCGGCGGGATGGTGGGAGTCCCCGAGTCACCAGGTGACCCGCAGGTTCCACCCTCACCCGGGGACCCCGGTCCTGTCGCCGTGGTCGCGTCCTGGGCCGGTCCGGCAAGAGGTCTGGGGGCGGTTTCGCGGACACGTGTGGCGGTTGTGGCCCTCAATCGACGCGTCCAGGGGCCACTTCTCGGACACGTGTGGCGGTTGTAGCCCCCGACCCCGGCCGAGCCGCACGACCGTCACGCCATCCGTCTCCTGAGCCAGCCGTTCGTCCCCGGGGCGAGGCCCTTGGCCTTCGGTACGCCCGCCAGCGGCGCGACAGCGAGGGCGGAGCCGTCCGGGAGGGACCACTTCATCGCGTGGTGGACGGCGGAGAGGCTGTCGTCGGACTCGACGAACGCCAGTCCCTCGGCGGCGATCACGACCTCGCGCCACGGGCCGGGCAGGTCCTGCGGGTCGAGCTCGCGCAGGTCGGCGGACGTCCACACCACGTACACCGTCATGCCCGCCGCACCATCCGGTGCTCGGAGCCGACGTCGTCGCTCCTCCTCGCGCCGTCGGACCGGAACCCCTGGCGCTCGTAGAACGCGACCGCACGGTCGTTGCCGTCCAGCACCCAGAGGTAGCACGCGGACGTCCCGACCGCGGCCGTGAGCAGCGCGTGGCCCACGCCCGTGCCGTACGCCGACGCCCGCACGTAGAGCGCCATGAGCTCCAGCCCGGGGAGCCCCTCGTGCGGACCGTCCCGGCCCGGACCGGTGCTGGCGAAGCCGACGAGCGTGCCGTCCTCCGACCACGCCAGCAGCGTCTCCATGGCCCCCGGCGAGAGCAGGCCCCGCCACCGATCGACCCGGTCCGCGCGGGTGGCGCGACGCTCGGTGAGGACGTCCGCGGGCACGAGCCGGGCGTACGCCTCCTCCCACACGTCGAGGTGCAGGTCGGTGAGCGCGGCGGCGTCCTCGACGCGCGCGGGGGCGATGCGCATCCTCAGCGGCGCCCCATCGACTGCGTCAGCCGCAGCACGCGGTTGGGGATCGCGGTCGTCAGCACCCGGATGGCCTTGTACTGCATCCCGGGGATGGAGTACGCGCGACCCTTCGCGAAGTCCGCCAGGGAGGTGCGGACGAGGAAGTCCACGTCGAGCCACATGAAGCCCTCGCCGCGCGTGACCTCCATGCGCTCGTGGAACTCGGTCTTGGTGAAGCCCGGGCACAGGGCCATGACCTGCACGCCGCGGGGCTTGTACTCCATGTGCGCCCACTCGCTGAAGCTGTTCACCCACGCCTTGGCGGCGGAGTAGGAGCCGCGGGGGAGGAAGGCCGCGACGCTGGAGACGTTGATGATCCCGCCGTGGCCGCGCTCGGCCATCGCGCCGAGCGCCGCGTGGCTGAGCCGGAGCACGGCGGTGACGAGGACCTCGAGCATCGCCGTCTCGTCGTCGGCGGAGTTGTCGAGGAAGCGCTGCTTGAGCCCGAAGCCGGCGTTGTTCACCAGCAGGTCGACGGGCCGGTCGCGGTCGGCCAGCCGGGCCTCGACGAGGGCGAGCTGCTCGCGGTCGACGAGGTCGGCGACGAGGACCTCGACCTCGACCTGGTGCGTACGGCGCAGGTCCGCCGCGACCTCCTCGAGCCGGGCGGCGTCGCGGGCGACCAGGACGAGGTCGTCACCGCGCGCGGCGAGCTGGACGGCGTACTCGTGGCCGATGCCGGCGGTCGCGCCGGTGATCAGTGCAGTGCTCATGCCCCCAGCATTTCAGGTGTCCTGTGGAGGCGGCCATCCCGTCCGGCACAATTGCGGGCAATGAGCCCCCAGAAGCCCGCCAGCGTGACGCTGGCCGTCGCCAACCAGAAGGGTGGCGTCGCCAAGACCACCTCCGTCGCCTCGATCGGCGCCGCGCTGGCCGAGCTCGGGCACCGCGTGCTGCTGGTCGACCTCGACCCGCAGGCGTGCCTCACGTTCTCGCTCGGCATCGACCCAGAGGACCTCGACACCTCGGTGCACCACGTCCTCACCCAGGGCGTGGACCCGGCCGAGGTCATCATCGAGACCGAGGACGGCGTCGACGTCCTGCCGGCGACCATCGAGCTCGCCCGCGCCGAGGCCGACCTGCTGACCCGGACCGGACGCGAGCACGTCATCAAGGGCGCCCTGGAGCAGCTGGCCGACGACCTCGCCGACAGCGAGGAGGGGCCGTACGACTGGGTGCTGCTCGACTGCCCGCCCTCGCTCGGCGTGCTGACGGTCGCCGCGCTCACCGCCGCGGACGGCGTGCTGGTGCCGCTGCAGTGCGAGACCCTGTCGCACCGGGGGGTCGGGCAGCTGCTCGACACGGTGCACGACGTGCGCCGCTTCACCAACCGCGGCCTCGAGGTGTGGGGCGTGCTGCCGACGCTCTACGACGGGCGTACGACCCACGCGCGGACCGTGCTGGAGACGATCAGCGAGACCTACGACCTCGAGGTCGTCGAGCCGCCGATCCCCAAGACGATCAAGTTCGCCGAGGCGCCCGCCGCCGGTCGGTCGATCCTGGCGACGAGCCGCAGCAGCAAGGGCGCCGTCGCCTACCGCGAGGTGGCCCGGAACCTCGTCGAGCGGGCCTCCCGCCCCCGTCCGAAGAAGGTGGTGAGGAAGCCCGCTCGCACGAGGTGAGCGCGGGTCAGGCCTTCGGGGCCTCGACCGACTCGCCGCCACGCGTGCGGCGACGGCTGCGGTTGCGGCGGCGCGGGGCGTCGCCGGACTTCTCCGAGGAGCCGGAGCGGTCCGAGCCCGAACGGTCGGAGCCCGAACGGTCGGAGGAGCGACGCTCGCGCGGGGCCCGCTCCTTCCTCTCCACCGGGGCGGGGTCGACGATCCGGCCCTTGGTGCCGACCGGGATGCCCTGGTCGTGGAAGAGGTGCTCGGAGGTCGAGTAGGTCTCCTGCGGGTCGGGGAAGGGCAGGTCGAGCGCCTTGTTGATCATCTTCCAGCGGTGCAGGTCCGCCCAGTCGACGAAGGTGATCGCGATGCCCGACGCGCCCGCGCGACCGGTGCGGCCGATGCGGTGCACGTAGGTCTTGTCGTCCTCGGGGCAGGTGTAGTTGATGACGTGGGAGACACCGCGCACGTCGATGCCGCGCGCCGCGACGTCGGTGGCGACGAGCACCCGGATCTTGTCCTCGCGGAACTTGGCGAGCGCCTTCTCGCGCGCGACCTGCGCCATGTCGCCGTGCAGCGGCGAGGCGCTGAACCCACGCTCGACCAGGTCGTCGGCGACCCGCTGGGCCTGACGCTTGGTGCGGGTGAAGACGATGATCTTCTCGGCGTCCTCGGCCTGCAGGACGCGCCCGATGATCTCCGGCTTGTCGAGGTCGTGGGCCAGGTAGATGAACTGCGCCGTGGCCGGCACCATCGTGGTGTCGTACGAGGACTCGGCGCGGATGTTCATCGGGTGGCGCATGTGCGTGCGGGCCAGCGCGACGATCGCGGCCGGCATGGTCGCGGAGAACAGCATCGTCTGCCGCGTCTCCGGGGTCTTGGAGAGCAGGGTGATGACGTCGGGCAGGAAGCCGAGGTCGAGCATCTCGTCGGCCTCGTCGAGCACGAGGGCGTGCACGTGGGAGAGGTCGAGCGCGCGGCGGTTGGCCAGGTCGATGAGGCGACCGGGGGTGCCGACGACGATGTCGACGCCGGCCTCGAGCGCCTCGAGCTGGGTGTCGTAGCCGACGCCGCCGTAGACGGTGAGGACACGCAGGCCCGTGTCGGCGCTGGCGATGGACAGGTCGCTCGAGACCTGCAGCGCGAGCTCGCGGGTGGGCGCGACGATGAGCGCCTGCGGCTTGCCCTGCGGCATGTCGGCGTACGCCGGGTCGCGCGGGGAGACCGAGCGCTGCAGCACCGGGATGCCGAAGGCGAGGGTCTTGCCGGTGCCCGTGCGGGCCTGGCCGATGAGGTCGGTGCCGAGGAGCGCGACCGAGAGGGTCATCTCCTGGATGGCGAAGGGGGTGGTGATGCCGGCGCGCTCGAGGGCGTCGCAGATCTCGGCCTGCACGCCGAGGTCACGGAAGGTGGTCGTCACGAATGGAGTCGCTTTCGGATGGAGTTGGATGTCCCACGCGTATGCGGTCAGGCCACTCGAAAGCTCCCTCCACTCGGTTGGGGGAGGGAATGCCGACCGCGCACATACAGGCGGCCACCGGCAGAACGTCGGCGGCTCGGTCGGCATCATCGTATCGCTAGGCTGCGAACATGACGGAATCGCCCGACGAGGACTACCGCCGAGCCGCAGTCGACCTCCTCGGGGCGATCGCGTACGGCGAGCTCTCCGCCTTCGAGCGCCTCGTCGAGGACGCCAAGATGGCGCCCGGCATCGACGACAAGATCGCGATCGGGGCGATGGCGACGGCCGAGTTCGCGCACCTGCAGAAGCTCGTCGAGCGGCTCGAGCAGCTCGGGGCCGATCCCTACGAGGCGATGCAGGCCTTCCGCGACAGCTTCGACGGCTTCCACGCCCACACAGCGCCGTCGGACTACTACGAGGGCCTGATCAAGGCGTACGTCGGCGACGGCCTCGCCGCGGACTTCTACCGCGAGATCGCGGCCTACCTCGACGCCGAGACCCGCGAGGTGATCATCAGCTCGCTCGAGGACTCCGGGCAGACGGCCTTCATCGTCGAGCGGGTCCGCGCGGGCATCGCGGAGGACCACCGCCTCGGCGGCCGGCTCGCGCTCTGGGGCCGCCGGCTGATGGGAGAGGCACTCACGCAGGCGCAGCGCGTCGCGGGCGACCGCGACTCGCTCACCGCGCTGCTGGCCGGGGGCGTGGACCGCCCGGGCCTCGACCTCGCCGCCCTCGGGCGGATGTTCACCCGGCTCACCGAGCTGCACGCGGCCCGGATGGCCGAGCTCGGGCTCGAGGCCTGAGGCGAGCGCGTACGTCAGGCGTCGCGGTCGCGGCGTCCGGTGATCGTCGCGGCGACGACCACCAGCACGGCGGCCACCCCGACCTGCCAGGCGTGGCGCCACCAGTCCAGGCCGCGGCTGGTGTCGTAGCGGTCGCCGCCCGGGTAGGTGTCGGAGACCCCGAAGATCGCGAAGTAGAGCCAGTTGCCGACGAACGCGCCGACGATGCCGCACACGACCGTCAGCCACAGCGGGATGTTGTCGCGCGAGCCCGGGGCGACCGCCTTGCCGAGGAAGCCGATGACGAGCCCGAGCAGGATCGTGACGATCACGGTCCAGATCAGGCCCACGACGGGTGCTCCTCGGCGTTGCTGTGAGGTCGGGGACCGGTCAGCGGAAGCCGACGGTGCTGGAGGTGGGGGAGCCGAGCTCGACGTAGGCGATCTTGTCGGCCGGGACCACGACGGCGCGGCCCTTGGTGTCCTTCAGGTGCAGCACGCCGTTGCCGGCGAGCGCGTCGCCGAGCATCTTCTCGACGTCCTCCGGCGTGCTGTCGGTCTCGAGGACCAGCTCGCGCTGGGCCTGCTGCACGCCGATCTTGACCTCCACGGTGGTGCTCCTTGCTGGTCGTTCCTGCTGGTCAGGGATTCGGGTCGAGTGTGCCGGGTCAGTGGTCGTCGGTCATCGGGTAGCCCCGGATGCCGCGCCAGGCGAGGCCGGCGATGAGCGCGGCCGCGTCGTCCTGCGCGATGTCGCCACCGCCCGCGAGCCAGAACCTCGCCGACACCTGCGCCATTCCCACCAGGGACACCGCCAGCAGCTCCGAGGCCTGGTCGGGCAGGCCGGTGTCGGTGCGGATGACGTCGGCGATCATGGCCGCGCACTCGGTCGTGACCCGGTCGACGCGCTCGCGCACGTCGGGCTCGCTGGTGAGGTCGGACTCGAAGACCAGCCGGAACGCGCCCTCCTCGGACGCGACGTAGCTGTAGAACACCTTCATCGTCGCGGCGACGCGGTCCTTGTTGTCCGTGGTCGACGCGAGGGCCTCGCGGCAGTTGTCGATGATCATGTCGCACGAGGCGTCGAGGAGCGCGAGGTAGAGGTCGAGCTTGCCCGGGAAGTGCTGGTAGAGCACGGGCTTGGACACGCCAGCCCGCTCGGCGATGTCGTCCATCGCGGCCGCGTGGTAGCCCTGCGCGACGAACACCTCGAGGGCCGACTCGAGCAGCTGGACGCGGCGCTCGCGCCGCGGCATCCGCCCACCGCGGGGTCGCGGGGCGTCGGGGTCCAGCTGGCCTGCAGTCACGTCGTACTCCTGGGTAGTCGGTCGCGCTGAGCCTAGCCGCCCGGCGCCTGCACGCCTCAGTCCGCATCTCGGGACGTCGTCGAGCCGCTCACCACCCCACGTGGAACATGGAGGACGTCGGTGCTGTTGCACCCACACCCGAGTCAAGGAGAAGACGTGTCGTTCGCACCCCTGGTGGAGCCCGCAGACGAGCTCACCGTCGACGAGGTACGCCGCTACAGCCGCCACCTGATCATCCCCGACGTGGGCATGGCGGGGCAGAAGCGCCTGAAGAACGCCAAGGTGCTGGTCATCGGCGCGGGCGGCCTGGGGTCCCCGGCCCTGCTCTACCTGGCCGCCGCCGGCGTCGGGACGCTCGGCATCGCCGAGTTCGACGAGGTCGACGAGTCCAACCTGCAGCGCCAGATCATCCACGGCATGTCCGACATCGGCCGACCCAAGGCCGAGTCCGCGAAGGAGTCGATCGCCGAGGTCAACCCCTACGTCGAGGTGGTCGTGCACAACGAGCGCCTCGACAACGACAACGTCATGGGGATCTTCGAGGGCTACGACCTCATCCTCGACGGCACCGACAACTTCGCGACCCGCTACATGGTCAACGACGCGGCCTACTTCCTCGGCATCCCCTACGTGTGGGGGTCGATCTACCGCTTCGACGGCCAGGCGTCGGTCTTCGCGCCCACGATGGCCGACGACGCCCCCTGCTACCGCTGCCTCTACCCCGAGCCCCCGCCGCCGGGCATGGTCCCGAGCTGCGCCGAGGGCGGCGTGCTCGGCGTCCTGTGCGCGAGCATCGGCTCGATCCAGGTCAACGAGGCGATCAAGCTGCTGACCGGCATCGGCGACCCCGCCATCGGCAAGCTCGTCATCTACGACGCCCTCGAGCTCGAGTGGCGCAAGCTCAAGGTGCGCAAGGACCCGAGCTGCGCGCTGTGCGGCGAGAACGCCACGGTGACCGGCCTCATCGACTACGACGCCTTCTGCGGCGCGGTCTCCGACGAGGCCGCCGACGCCGCGGCCGGGTCGACGATCTCGGTCGTGCAGCTCGAGCACATGCTGAAGGAGCGCGACAACGGCGAGCGCGACTTCACCCTCATCGACGTCCGCGAGCCCAACGAGTACGAGATCAACAAGATCCCCGGCTCGGTGCTGATCCCCAAGGGCGAGTTCCTCAACGGCAACGCCCTGGGCGACCTGCCCAGCGACAAGCCGATCGTGCTGCACTGCAAGTCGGGCGTCCGCTCGGCGGAGGTCCTCGCCATCGTGAAGGGCGCGGGCTACGCCGACGCCGTGCACGTCGGTGGCGGCGTGGTCGCCTGGGTGAGCCAGATCGACCCCAGCCAGCCGGCGTACTGACCCTCAGGCGCGGACGGCCGCGATCGTTCGGCTCCTGAGGTTCTTGCCGGACACGGTGACCTTGACCTTCGCCCGGGCCGCCGGCTTCGGCGACACCTTCACGGTGCCGGCGACGCGGCAGCCCGCACCGACCGCCTTCGCCGGGAGCGTGGTCGTGGTGAGGACCGTGCGGCCCTTCCTGACGACCACCGTCGCGCGTCGGGGGCACGCCTTCGAGGCGCGGACCCGCTGGAGGACGGCGTTGACGGCGACCTTCGTGCCGCTCAGGCGCACCTCCAGAGCAGTGGGCGGCGCGGGGGTCGGGGTCGGCGTCGGGGTCGGGGCCGTCGCCGGGGCGGGCGCCGCCACCGTCCACGAGAGCACCCTGGTCGTCTGGTTGCCGACGGTGTCGGTCGCGACGATCGTGAGGGTGTGCGGACCCACGGCGAGGCCGGTCGCACCGTAGGTGCCCGCGCACGGCTGGCCGGGCGCGCCGTCGAGCGAGCAGGTGGTGGTCGCGTCCGCGTCGACCGTGAACGCCGCGGACACCGAGGTCGAGGTGCCGTCGGTGGGCGCGGAGGTGACCGTGACGGTCGGCGCGGTGAGGTCGGGCTGCGGCACGAAGATCGCTGCGACCCCGGGGTCGTAGGTCAGCAGCGGCCCCCCGGTGGTGTAGACCCGGCCCAGGAAGGAGACGGTCCTCGTCCCGGCCCCGACGGGGACCGCGGACGAGTCCGCGACGGCCACGTCGTCACCGTCGCCGCCGTCGGCGACCACGTCGACGTAGCGGTCGGTGGCGGGGGCTCCGTCCCCACCCACCGTCAGCAGGAACTGGCTCTCGTAGGGGGAGCCCCCTGCGCCGATACCGGCACTGGCGGTCCCGACGACGAGCGCGCTCCCGGCCCTCGTCGCGGTCAGGTCGCACGCGGTCATCGAGGTGCTGGTGGTCGACGGGTTGACCCAGACGGTGTCGACGCCTCCGGCGCACACCTGCAGGCCGGTCGAGGACGTCGGGACGGCGATCGCGAGGAGCGACGGGCGGTAGAGCTTGACCGTCCCGGTCCCGCCCTGGCGGGCGGCGTTGAGGGTGATGGTGTGGGACCCCGCGGCGACGACGTCGCTGTGCTGCGTGGCGACCGTGCGGTCGGCGCCGTCGCTGCCGGCCGACGTGATGTCGAAGTAGCGGTCGGAGGCGGTGGAGCCCTGAGGCTGGTCGATCCCGACGCGGACGCGTCCCTCGTAGTCGGCGTCGCTGTACGCCGCGCTCGCGGACCCCAGCACGAGGACCCTGCTGGGGCTGGTCACGTCGAGCGTGCACGAGCTGACCGTCGACATGGCCGCCTGCGTGGCGGTCCAGTCGAGCGGCACGGCGGGCGCGCACGTCGCGTACGGGCTCCCGCTGGGGATGAAGAGCGCCCAGACGGACGGGTCGTAGGTCGCGATGCGCCCGGTGCCGGCGCTGCGCCGGACCCGCATGGTGAACGTGTGGGAGCCGTCCGTGACCGAGGTCAGGGCGGTGATCGCCACGGACCGGTCGGTCCCGTCGCCGGGAGCGGAGCTGACGTCCACCCACCGCTGGTTGCGGCCGACTGCGCCGTCGACGGCGACCTCGTAGAGCGCCTCGGAGTCCGCGGTGTCGTACGCCACGCTCGCCGTGGCGACCAGGACGACCTTGCCGTCGCTCGGAGCGACGATCGAGCACGACACGAGGTCCGAGACGTCCGTCCCGCTCGTGAAGTCCGTGCCGTCCACCGCGTGGTGGCACTCGAGCGGGTTGAGGGCCGGAGCGGCCGTGGCGGGGACGGCCGGCATCACGAGGACGACCGACGCGGTGGCGAGCAGGGTGAGCGCGAGGCCGAGCGGCCGGGCGCGACGGACGGAACGGATCACGGCAACCCCTTGGGGAGAACGGGCGCGGGCCACGCGCCCGAGCACCCGCACGCTAGGACCGGTGCCGTGCGCCCCGTGGGCGGATCGGCGAACCTTTACCGAACACGGGTGCTGGCACCACCTCGCGGTCCTCGCCCCTCCTCGCCTAGGGTCGCGCCATGCGCGCTCCCGGGGACTGGACGCCGGCCGTGCGGGCCGTGGCCGCGGTCGCCGCGACGTGCCTGTTCATGGTGCTGGTCGCCTGGGCGACGGTGATCGGGCCGGACGAGGTCTTCACCGGGCCCGGGCCGCGCCCCGGGCCGGCGTCCACCCCGACCGAGACCTGCATCCCGCTGCCCGTCCGCACGCTGGCCGACGGCTCGGTCGAGGTCGTCATCCCCGAGGACTTCGCGGAGCGCGACTACTGCGACCCGCCGCCGGCCGGCAGCGAGGAGTACCGCCGCATCGTCGAGGACAACCCGCCCCCGCTGTGGCTGAAGGTGCTGATCTGGCTCTTCCTCGGCGCGGTCGTCCTCGGCGCCACGGCGTTCGTCGCGTGGATGGTCGTGCTCGCCGCGCGCGGGGTCCTCGCCCGGCGTCGCGACGGTGTACGCGCCGAGGTCGGGTTCACGACGCTCGACGAGCCGCTGCGGGTCGTCGAGCAGGTCGAGCGCGACGCCGAGGAGCACGAGGCCGTCCTGCGCGACGGCGACCCCCGCAACGCGATCGTCGCCGCGTGGCACCGTTTCGAGGTGCAGGGCGAGCGGGCGGGCGTGCCCCGGCTCGCCGCGGAGACCTCTTCCGAGTACACGCTGCGGATCCTCGACCTCGCCGATGCCGACACCGGGCCGGTGAACCGCCTCGCCGAGCTCTACCGCGAGGCGCGCTTCTCCGACCACCCGATCACCGAGCAGCACCGGTCCGAGGCGCTCGCCGCCCTCGCCGGCATCCGGCGGAGCCTGGGGGACCGGGCGTGAGGCGGCTGCCGGAGGGATGGGGCGGCCGGCTCGTGGGCGGCGTGGTCCTGGCCGCCCTCGGCTGGGGCGCAGCCGTGCTCCTCGACTTCGAGCCCCGGCCGCTGCCGTACGTCGTGTGGGCCGTCGTCGTGCTGACGATGTGCTTCCTCGTGGTCGACAGCGTGGACGCGCCGGTCGCGACGTGGCAGCACGGTCTGCCCGCCCCGCGGGACCGCGTCGACGAGGCCACCTCGGACCTGCGCGTCCTCACCAGCCACCGGCAGGCGGACCAGCCGTCCGACGCGCTGGCGCACCGTCTCGTCGCGCTCGCCCGGGGCCGCGACCCGGCCCTGGCGGCCGAGCTCGAGCGCGAGCTCGCCGGCCAGCGCCGCATCACCCCGGCCGACATCGACCGCATCCTGACCCGAATCGAGGACCTCCGTGACCCACGCTGACACCCCCGCCCACGAGCCCGCCGCGAACGCCGCCGAGGTGGCGCGCTTCGCCGAGCAGGTGCTCGACGAGGTCGGGCGCGCCGTCGTCGGCAAGCGTGACGCGCTGTCCCTCGTCCTCGCCGGGATCCTGGCCAAGGGCCACGTGCTCCTGGAGGACTTCCCGGGGCTGGGCAAGACCCTCGCCGCCCGGTCGTTCGCCGGCGCGCTCGGCCTCGACTTCTCCCGCGCGCAGTTCACCCCCGACCTGCTGCCTGCGGACCTCACGGGCTCCTACGTCTACGACCAGCGCCGCGCGGAGTTCGACTTCCGTCCGGGGCCGGTCTTCGCGGGGCTGCTGCTCGCCGACGAGATCAACCGGACGCCGCCGAAGACCCAGGCGGCGCTGCTGGAGGCGATGCAGGAGGGCCAGGTCACCGTCGAGGGGCAGACCCACCGGCTGCCGTCCCCGTTCCACGTCCTCGCGACCGCCAACCCCGTGGAGTACGAGGGCACCTACCCGCTCCCGGAGGCTCAGCTCGACCGCTTCCTCCTGCGGGTCGGCTTCGGCTACCCGACGGCGGGCGAGGAGTACGACGTCCTGCGCCGCCGCCTGGACCGCCGGCGCGAGGAGGTGGACCTCACCCGGGTCACCGACGCGGCCGGGCTGGCCGCGGTCCAGGCCGCCGTCGAGCGCGTGGTGGTTGACGAGTCCGTCGCCCGCTACTGCGTGGAGCTCGTCGCGGCGACCCGGTCCCACGCCGACGTCCTCACCGGCGCCTCGCCCCGCGGCAGCCTCGGGCTCGTGCTCACGGCCCGGGCGTGGGCGGCGATCCGGGGTCGTGACTACGTCGTGCCGGAGGACGTGAAGGTCGTCGCGCGCGCGGTGCTCGCGCACCGGATCACGGTCAAGCCCGAGCTCTGGATGACCCAGGCGTCGGGCGCGCGGGTCGTCGACGCGGTGCTCTCGTCGGTCGAGACCCCACGGACGCTGGAGCACCGGTGACCACCTGGCGGCCCACCCCGGCGCTCGTCCGGGCCTGCCTGCTCGCGCTCGGCGGCGTCTGCGCCGGCGTCGTGCTGGGCCAGGAGGTGCTCGTCGTGGTGGCCGCACCGTTCGTCGTCCTCGCGGTGATGGGACTCGCCGGTCGGCCCCGGCAGTCCGTGCGGGTCACCGCCCGCATCGACCACCACCGGCTCCACGAGGGCCAGGGCACCACCTCACGGCTCGACGTCGACGACCTCACCGGCGTCGAGCACGTCACCCGCACCGCGGCCGCCACCGCGCACGTCGTCACCGACCCGGCGTACGGCGCGACCGGCGCCCTGATCGGTGACGGCCTGCCGACGATCGGGTTCAGCCCGCGGCGCTGGGGCCGTCGGGCCATCGGCGCCGAGCGGGTGGCCCTGACGAGCGCCTGGGCGGGCTGGCAGTGGGGACCGTTCGACCTGCCCGAGCACGGCCTGACCGTGCTGCCCCAGACCGCGCCGTACGACAGCCGCGCCGAGGTGCCGCAGCCCGACGGGCTCGTCGGGCGGCACCGCTCCCGTCGGCTCGGGTCGGGCACGGACTTCGAGGGCATCCGGGCGTTCGCGACCGGCGACCGGCTCAAGCGGATCAACTGGCCGGTCTCCCTGCGCACCGGGGAGCTGCACGTCATCACCACCCGCGCCGAGCAGGACGCCGGGGTGTGGCTCGTCGTCGACGGGCTGCGCGACATCGGCGCGTCCGGCGGGATCGACGGGGCGGCGAGCTCCCTCGACCTCACGGTGCGCGCGGCCGCCGCCCTGGCCGAGCACCACGTCCGGGTCGGCGACCGCGTCGGGCTGCTCGTCGTGGCCGCGGACGGCTCCCGGGTCCGGCTCGGCTCGGGGCCCCGTCACCTGCATCGCCTCCAGGGCACCCTGGCCCGCATCCGTACGGACGCGCGCAGCGTGGCGCCCGAGCGACTCGACCTGGGTGCCGGCGCGGGGAGCGTGGTCCACGTGCTGTCCCCGATGCTCTTCACCCCGCTCGTCACCGCGACCGCCAGCCTCCAGCGCAGCGGGGCGTCGGTGGTCGTGATCGACACCCTCGGCGAGGCGATGACCGGTGACCGGGGCCGCCTCGAGCTCCCGTCGCTCGCCGCCCGCATGCAGCGGATCGAGCGTGACGACCGGCTGCGCCACCTGGCCGCCGCCGGCACGCCGGTGGTGCCCTGGCGAGGTCCCGGCACGCTCGACACGGTGCTGCACCAGCTGGCCCGCCGCGCCCAGGTGCCCCGGGTGCGTGCCTGATGCGCGTCCTGGCCCCCGGCACGACCGGACCCGTCGCGACCCTCCGGGCGATGCTGCTCCTCCTGCCGTGCGCCGCCCTCGCGCTGGCGCTGCCCGAGGTCCCGCACTGGGCGGTCGTCGCCGGCGTCGTGGTCAGCTCCGCGGTCTGGGCGCGTACGCCCGACCACGCCGCCGGCGTCGTCTCGCTGGTGCTCGTCGCGGGGTGGTGGGCCTCGCGCGGCGTCGTCGACTGGCGGGTGCTGGTGGTGGCCGTGCTGCTGCTCGTCGCGCACGTCTGCGCCACGCTCGCGTCGTACGGTCCGCCGACGATGGCGGTCGACCGCAGGCTCGCACGGCTCTGGTTCTCCCGCGCCCTGCTCGCGCTCGTGCCGGTGCCGGTGGCGTGGCTGGCGGTCCGGGGGCTCGACCCGGAGCTCGCTCCGTCGTGGCTGTGGCTCGCGACCGGCGCCGTCGTGGTCGTGCTGCTGCTCGCCACGGCGAGGGTGACCCGGACGGACCAGGCATGACGACCGCGGAGGAGCGCGAGCTCTACGCCGAGCTGACCCTCCAGTGCGCCGAGTCGGTGCCACGCGGCCGGGTGACGACCTACGGCGCGATCGCCGACGTGGTGGGCGAGCGCCTCGGTCGGGGCGGCCCGCGGCTGGTCGGCAACGTCATGGCGACGCACGGCGCTGCCGTGCCGTGGTGGCGGGTGGTCCGGGCGGACGGCTCGCTCCCGCCGTCGCACGACGAGGAGGCCCGGCAGGCGTACCTCGAGGAGGGCACCCCGTTGCGGCCGAACGGGTCCGTGGATCTGGCGCGGGCGTTCTGGGCGCCGCGTCTCGGGGCACAATGACGCCATGCTCTACACGGTCGCGCACGGCGTCATCCCCCCGCTCGTCCGTGCCGTGTGGCGCCCGCGCGTGGAGGGGATCGAGCACGTCCCGACCAGTGGGCCGGTCATCGTGGCAAGCAACCACCTGTCGTTCTTCGACAGCGTCGTGATCCCGGTGGTCGTGCCGCGCAAGGTCGTCTTCCTCGCCAAGTCCGACTACTTCACCGGCAGCGGCGTCAAGGGGACGTTCACCCGGGCCTGGTTCGAGGGCCTCGGCATGCTGCCGGTCGACCGGGACGACACCCGCGCCGCGATCGCCAGCCTCGACACCGCGCTGGAGGTCCTCGGCCGTGGCGAGGCGTTCGGCATCTACCCCGAGGGCACGCGCTCGCGGGACGGCCGGCTCTACCGCGGACGCACCGGCGTCGCCCACCTCGCGCTCACCTCGGGCGCCCCCGTCCTGCCCGTCGGTCTCACCGGCACCGAGGACATCCAGCCCGTCGGCACCAACCGCCCGCGCGTGGGTCGCGTCGACGTCACCGTCCGCTTCGGCGAGCCGATCCGGGTCGCGGGGGAGTACGACGGCGTACCCACCGGCCGTGCGCGTCGCGACCTCACCGACCGCATCATGGCCGCGATCGCCGGCCTCACCGGCCAGGAGCTCGCCGGCGCCTACAACGAGCGCCCGGCCGACGCCTGAGCCGCCGGGCGGTGAGTGAGACACCTTCTCGGCGGTCGGAACGTGCCTCACGCACCGCCGGGGGTGCGTGAGGCCCGGGTGGCGGTGAGTGAAACACCTTCTCGGCAGTCGGAACGTGCCTCACGCACCGCTCAGGCGGTCGGCACCCGGGCGGCCAGCGCGGCGAGCGCCTTCGGGAAGATCTCCGCGGGCGGCGTGACGAGGCCCGCGCCGACCTGGCCCACGCCCGCGACCGCGCCGGCCATGCCGGTGTTGATCTGCGGGAGGATCCCGGTGCGGCAGACCTTCGAGACGTCGATGCCCGTCGGCGTGCCCTGGAACTCCAGCACCGGCACCGACCAGCGCGGGTTCTCGGCGAGGGTGATCTCGTGCATGCGGCGGGTGGTCGCGAGCGCGTCGGGCACCGAGCCGCCGACGAGGCGGACGATCGCCGGGGCGGTGGCCATCGCGAAGCCACCGATGCCGGCGGTCTCGGTGATGGCCGAGTCGCCGATGTCGGGGTTGGCGTCGTCGGGGCCGTAGTCCCCGAGGAACAGGCCCTCGGCGACCTGCGCCGGGCCGGTGAACCACTCGTCGCCCGTGCCGGACACCTGGATGCCGAAGTCGGTGCCGTTGCGCGCCATCGCCACGACCATCGTCGAGCCGGGCACGTCGCGGCCGGCGTCGAGCGCGAGCTTGCAGGCCGGCATGGCGAGGTTGAGGAAGAAGTGGTCGTTGCCGCCGACGAAGCGCAGCACGTCGGCGACGTCCTTGCCGTCGAAACCGGCGTCCGAGCCGGCGCTCACCATCGCGGGGGAGAGGTCGCGCAGCAGCATGAGCGTGCCGGCGCGGTTGCGGTTGTGCGCCTCGTCGCCCATCTGCAGCATCTGGGTGAGGATGCCGGTGACGTCGGTCGCCTCCTCGGTGCCGCGCACGGCGGCCTGGAGGAGCGGCCCGAGCACGTCGCCCATCCAGCGCAGCCGGGTGAGGACCTCGTCGTTGTAGGCGCCGTAGCGCAGCACCTTGCCGAGACCCTCGTTGAGGGAGCAGTACGTCCGGCGGCCGGTGGCGCGGTCCTCGAGGACCCACATCCACATGGACGGCGTGACCACGCCGGCCATCGGCCCGACGGCGCTGCGGTGGTGGCACGGCTCGAGGCTGACGTTGCTGCCGGACTCGAAGAGCGCGGCCGCGTCCTCGGGGTCGTCGACCAGTCCCTCGAGCGCGGCACCGCCCATCAGGGCTCCGCGGAGGGGACCGGAGGTCCGCGCCCACTCGATGGGCGGGCCGGCGTGCAGGAACTGGCCCTTCTCGAGGCCGAGCACCTCGCTGGCGGGGGCGACGTCGACGAGGTGGGCGGTGACGCCGAGCATCGCCTCGACGGCCCTGCGGTTGGCCTCCGGTCGCCGCGGGTCGGTCGCGACCGCGGCGAGGTCGGTCTCCGTGCCGGGCATCGGCGGGCGCCAGTCCACGCGCTCGACGTCGACGGCCTGTGCGGCGACGGCGTCGGCGAACATGTCGGCGCCGACGCTCACGATCGTGGTGTCGGTCATCGGGCGGCTCCTTCGGATCGGCTGATGAGCTCCAGCGCGCGGCGGGTCGCCGACGCGTTGGACAGGTGCACCTCGGCGCCGGCGGCGACGAGCGCGTCGCGCTGGGCCTCGAGTCCCTGGGGGTCGAGGTCGGTGCCGACGAGGCTGACGACCACCGGCACCGGACGCTCGCGGCGGGCCGCGACGATCTCCGGCGCGAGCAGCGCGGCGGGGTCGGGCTCGGCCCCGTGGCCCAGGACCAGGTCGAGCAGGATGACCCCGGTGGCCGGGTCGGCGGCCGCCCGGGCGAGCTGCTCGTTGCGCAGCGTCGGGTCGATCATCGGGTGGGCGCGGCCCTGCGTGAGCGCGTCGTCGCCGAAGTCGACGAACGTGTGGTCGTCGACGAGCAGCTCGTCGCCGAGGGCGAGCTCCTCGGAGAGGGGGATGTTGCTGCGCACCGGGCCGAGCACGTCGGTCGCCATCAGCATCGACTCGTCGCAGAGCGTCCCGCCGACGAACAGGCCGCGCAGCAGCGGTCCGGTCGCCGGGCCGGTGTTGTCCGCGCCGTGGACCGGCCAGGCGGGAGCCTCGTGGCCGAGCCGGGCCAGGACGGCCTCGGCGACGGCGGTGAGGTCGCGCTGGCCGCGCCCGAGCAGGCCGAGCTCGACGGGGGTGCCGAGGGCGTCGCTCTCCCGGGCCAGGGCGTCGGCGACGTCGGGGGCGGGCGGCTTGGAGACCACCACGACGAGGTCGACGTCCGGGTCGGCGTCGAGCCGGCGCAGCGCCTCGCGGGTGGCGAGCCCGCCGACGGCAGCCGACAGGTCGCGGCCGCCGACGCCCAGCGCGTGGCGTACGCCCACGCCGTCGAGGCTGGCGCCCGCGTGGTGCAGCAGCGCCAGGAGCTGCTGGCAGCCGGTGCCGGACGCGGCGACGAGGCCGATCCGGCCGGGGCGGACCGTGTTGGCGAACCCGAGCCCGACGCCGTCGATGACCGCCGTGCCGCAGTCGGGTCCCATGACCAGGGCGCCGCGGGAGGCGGCGTACGTCTTGAGCGCGACCTCCTCGGCGACCGGGACGTTGTCGCTGAAGGCCATCACGTCGTGGCCGGCCTCGAGCGCGTCCATCGCCTCCACGGTCGCGCTGGCCCCGGGGACCGAGACGAGGGCGACGGCGCCGGCACCCGTACGGCGCAGCGCTGCCGTGGTCGTGCGCGGCGGCGCGACGGTGGTGTCGCCCGAGGTGGGGCGGGTCGGAGCGAGTGCGGCGTCGACGGCGGCGAGCGCCTGGGCGGCGTCGGCCCCTTCCTCGAGCCGCAGCGCGACCACCATGTCGTTCGGCGAGGAGGCCGGGACGGTGAAGCCCATCCCCTCGAGCACCTCGAGGTTGAGCCCGGTCGCCATGGCGACCTGCGCGGTCACCACCCCGGGCGTGGCCTGCACCGATCGACTGACCTGCAGCAGGGTCACCGAGTCGGCGTACGCGCCGCTGCGCAGCTCGACGTGGTCCGTGGTCAGGGGTGTTGTCATGCGGCCCTCCCAGAGGCGTCGTGGAGCGAGGTGAGTGCGAGGCGGGCGCCGGCCATCAGGCCGGCCCCCGAGGTGGCGCCGACAGCGAGGAGCGCGGCGGCGGTGGTGTCGGTCGGATCAGCCAGCCAGTCCGCCAGCTGGGGCAGTGCCTCGCCGCGCAGGGCGCAGTCGAGGAGCGTGGCGGAGAGCAGGGTGGTCAGGCCCAGCCGACGGCGTACGGCTGCCGCCAGCACGTCGTCGGGCCGGTCGAGGGCGGCACGGGCGGCGAACCAGCCCGCGAGCACGTCGTCGCCGAGCGGGGTGAGGCCCGGGCCGCGCCCCACCAGGCGGTCGAGGTCGGCGACGGTCAGCCGTCCGTCGACGGGCAGGTCGAGGCCGGACGTCGCGGAGATCTCACGTGCGGACCGCGCTCCGGGGTGACGCCCGACGCGGGTGACCCGCGGGTCGGCGAGCCGGGCGACCCGGACGGTGCGGTCGCTGACGACCAGGGCGCCGTCGCGCACGCCCACGACCGGCTCGAGCACGCCGAGGTCGGGAAGCGTCGAGGCCAGGCCGCACGGCACGCGGGTCGCGCCCGACGACAGGAGCCCCAGCGCCCAGCCGTCGAGGTCGACGTAGATCGCGGTGCTGCTCGCGTGGACCACCTCGCGGGGTCCGTCGGGGGCCGCGGCCAGCCGGGACGCGACACGCGTCGGTGCAGCCACCGGGATGGGGCGGGGGATCACCTTCCCGACGCTAGCGGCCCGTGCGACACTCATCCGATGTGAGTTCCTGACAAGCAGGGGGCGGAAGTGGGCCAAGACTTGATAAGCGACCCGGACGCGGTCGCCGCGCTCGAGCGTGCGGACGCGCTGCACACGGCGCTCTCGCACATCGTGCTGGAGGGCGGCGACCTCGACGCGATCGCCGAGTCGGTGGGCGCCGCGCTCGGGTGCGGCGTCGTCTTCACCTCGACCGACGGACGGGAGCGCGCGGCGCACCTCGACGAGGCGCAGCGCGCCGCGCTCGGCGCGGCCGAGCTGCTCGACCCGACCGGTCGCCTGCGCGTGGAGCGGATCGACCCGGACGGCACCAGGGTCGGCGACGGGGAGGCACTGGTGCGCCGCGTCGTCGCGGCCGGTGTCGACCTGGCCCGCATTATCGCGGTCCGCCCGGACGGCAGGATCCACTCCTCCGACGTGCACGCGCTGGAGCGCGCGGCGATCGTCGCCGCGCTGCTCGTGACCCGCGTCGAGGCGATCACGGCCGTGGAGAACAAGTACCGCGGCGACTTCCTGCGTGACGTGTTCCTCGGCCGCGCCGGGGAGCAGGACTACGTCTCGGAGCACGCGCAGGCCTTCGGCTGGCAGCTCGACCGTCCGGTGCTGGTGGTCGTGGCGGTGCTCGACCCCGAGGCGATGGCCGCGCTCGAGCCCGACCCGGAGGACCGTCGCGCCTGGCAGGACCGGTTCGCCCACGCGTGGCGACAGGTGTCCGCGGCCGCCGACGGCTCGATCGCCTCCGTGGCGTTCAGCCGGGAGGTGGTCACGCTCGTCCCCGTCGATCCCGCGGCGCCGCCGACCGACGCCCACCTGGCGGTCGACCGCATCATCGACGGCGTGCGCGGCGACCGTGGCGGCGGCCGGATCGCGTTCTCCGCCGGGGTGAGCCGGGTCGCGCAAGGTCTCGTGGAGCTGCCCGAGGCGTTCCGCCAGGCGCAGCGCGCGGTCGAGATCGGACGTCGGGTCCACGGCGGGGGATCGGTGACGAGGTTCGACCAGCTCGGCCTGCACCGCCTGCTCGCGCTCGTGCCCGACGGGTCCGAGCTGACGGCGTTCGCCGCCGACGTGCTCGGCCCGCTCGCGGAGCGGACGCCCGAGGCCGCCGACCTGCGCGAGACGCTGCAGGTGCTGCTCGACACCAACTTCAACGTCGCGGAGGCCGCCCGCGCGCAGTTCTTCCACTACAACACGATGCGCTACCGCGTCGGCAAGCTGCAGCGGATCCTCGGCCCGGTCGCCACCGACCCGCACCTTCGCCTCGACGTGGCCGTGGCGCTGCGGGCGCTGGAGATCGTGGGCTGACGGGTGCCGGGCTGGCGTACGGCCGGGCGCGGTTCACCCCCGGGCCCTCCGGGTCACCGTGGCCTCCTGCCGGGTAGTCCAGTGACGGATGGTTGCCCGACTGCGGTAGTCCAGTGGCGAATGGCTGTGCGACGGGCCGCAGGACAACCGTTCGTCACTGGACTATCCCGACGGGGCGCACCCCGAACCACTGCTCGGCCCCGAACTCCTCGAAGCGCTCGACCTCGGCGAACCCCAGCCGCCCGGCGAGGGCGACCGAGCGCGCGTTGGCGACCTGGGTGCACAGGACCGCCGGCTCGCCGAGGTGCTCGTCGGACCATGCCAGCAGCGCGGCGCAGGACTCGCGGGCGTACCCGTGCCCCCACGCGCTGACGGGGAGCAGGTAGCTGAGCTCGAGGGCCGGGCCGTCCACCGGTGACCGACCCGGCCGACCGGGCTCGCGCCGGCTGAGGCCGACCCAGCCCACGAACCGCCCGTCGAGGTCGGCGACCAGCTGTCCGGGCTGGTCGGCCGGGACCTGCGGCATGGTCCGCGCCATCTCGTCCCGGTCGCGCGCCCCGCCGAGGTGGCGGTTGACGTCGGGGTCGGCCGCGAGGTCGAGGAAGGACTCCCGATCCGCAGCCGTCGGCGGCCGCAGGACCAGGCGCTCGGTGCGGAGGGGAGGGGGCGGCCAGCCGTCGACGATGAGAGGCAGACCCATGCACCCAAGGCTAGTGACGGCGCGAACGCGCCCAAGAACTTGTCATCGAACCCGGCGTTCCTTCGGCAAGTGTCGCCAGTGAGGGTGTGAGATGGGCCGCACTAGTTTGAGGCATCTCGGGTACTCACCCCCCTTGCGAATCTGGAGGCCTGGTCATGTCGATGTTCAAGTGGGAAGTGGTCGATCCCGGACCGGGTGAGGCCGTCGCGCCGCAGCAGCGGCTGGCCTGGGGCAAGACCGTGGGCCTCGGCGCGCAGCACGTCGTGGCCATGTTCGGCGCCACCTTCGTCTTCCCGATCGTCATGGGGTTGAACGCCAACCTCGCGATCATGATGAGCGGCATCGCGACGATCTGCTTCCTCCTGATCGTCAAGGGCAAGGTCCCCAGCTACCTCGGCACCAGCGCCTCGTTCGTCGGCGGCGCGGCCGCGATCTACGCGCAGGGCGGCGGCCCGGCCGACGTCACCGGCGCGATCATGGTGTCCGGCATCGTCCTCGCCCTCGTCGGTGTGGCGATCCACTTCGCCGGTCCCGGCTTCGTCAACAGCCTGCTGCCGCCCGTCGTCACCGGCGGTGTGGTGCTCCTCATCGGCTTCAACCTCGCCCGCGTGGCGACCGGCATCTACATGCCGGCCGACCGCTGGGTCGCCCTCATCACGATGTTCGCCGTGATCCTGATGGCCGTCGGCCTGAAGGGCTTCCTGGGCCGGATCGCGATCTTCCTCGGCCTCGTCTTCGGCTTCGTCCTCTCGCTCCTCTTCGACGCCATCGGCGTCGGTGGTGTCGAGGGCGACCGCGTCGACTGGACCAACGTCAAGGCCGCCGACTGGTTCGGCTTCCCGCCGCACACCGCCGAGGGCCTCGTCGGCAACCAGAGCCCGTTCGGCGGGGCCAACAACCTCGCCGAGGTGGGCTGGCACCTGCCCAACCTCTCCCTCACCTTCACCCTGCTCGCCCTGCCCGCCGTGATCGCGCTGGTCGCAGAGAACATGGGCCACGTCAAGGCGGTGTCCGGCATGACCGGCCAGGACCTCGACCCCGTGATGGGCAAGGCGGTCGCGGCCGACGGTGTCGGCACCACCATCGCGTCGTTCGTCGGCGGCTCGCCGACCACCACCTACGCGGAGAACATCGGCGTCATGGCGGCGACGCGGGTCTACTCCACCGCGGCCTACTTCGTGGCGGCGATCGTGGCGATCCTGTTCGGCTTCGTGCCCAAGTTCGGCGCGCTCGTCGCGACCACGCCCAGTGGCGTGCTGGGCGGCATCACGCTCGTGCTCTACGGCATGATCGGCCTGCTCGGCGCGAAGATCTGGGTCGAGAACCAGGTCAACTTCGCCAACCCCGTCAACCTGGTCCCGGTGGCGGCCGGCCTGACGATGGGCATCGGCCTCGCCGACAACGCGTTCTTCAACGTGACCTCAGACTTCCCGCTCGGCGGCATCGCCATGGGCACGCTGATCATCGTCGTGGGCTACCACCTGGCGCGTACGGTCGCTCGTGCCGCCGGCACCGACCACGACGGCGGTGCGGTGCTCGCCGTCGGCGACGAGGGCGCCCACCGGACGACAGACGAGACGAAGTAGCCCCATGAAGCCAGCACCCTTCGCCTACCTGCGACCGTCCACCCTCGAGGAAGCACTCGCGGCGCTCGCGGACACGCAGGGGGCGAAGGTGCTGGCCGGCGGCCAGTCGCTCGTCCCGCTGCTCTCGATGCGCCTGGCCGCACCGTCGACCCTCGTCGACATCAACGGGCTCCCCGACCTCGACGGCATCGCCGCTGACGCCGCCGGGGTCCGGATCGGGGCCCTCGCCCGCCACGCCGACGTGCTCGCCTCGGCCGAGGCGTCCGCCTCCCAGCCGCTCATCGGGATGGCCCTGAGCCACGTCGCGCACCCGACGATCCGCAACCGGGGCACCACCGTCGGCTCGATCGTCCACGCCGACGCCGCGGCCGAGATGCCGATGGTGCTCCGCCTGCTCGACGGCACGGTCGACGTCGCGTCGGTGCGCGGGCGCCGCACGGTCCCCGCCGCCGACCTCTTCGCCGGCCCGCTCGAGTCGACGCTGGCCCACGACGAGGTGGCCGTCGAGGCGTTCTTCCCGGCGCTCGCGCCCGGCGGCGGCGTCGCCTTCTCCGAGGTCGCCCGCCGCCACGGCGACTACGCCCTCGTCGGCGTCGCCGCCCTCGTCGACACCGAGGGGGGAGAGGTCACCCGCGCGCGGATCGGCTTCGTGTCGGTCAGCGACGTCCCGACGGTCGTCGACGTCTCCGACGCGCTCGACGACCCCGCCGGAGCGGCGCTCGCCGAGCTCGAGCCGGCCGACGACATTCACGCGACCGCCGCCTACCGCGCGCACCTGGTCAAGGTGCTCACCCCGCGGGTGCTGGCCGACGCGATCCACCACGCCCGCGAGAGGACAGGTGCATGATCACGCAGCCCGAGGAGCTCCACGACGTCCGCCTGCAGGTCAACGGCTCGGTCCACGAGGTACGCGTGCCCGCCCGCCGCCTGCTGTCCGACGCGCTGCGCCACGACTGCGGGCTCACCGGCACGCACGTCGGCTGCGAGCACGGCGTGTGCGGCGCCTGCACCGTCCTGGTGGACGGCAGGCCGGTGCGCTCGTGCCTGATGTTCGCGGTCTCGGCCGTCGAGTCCGAGATCACCACGGTCGAGGGGCTGACCGAGGACGACGGGACCCTGTCGCCGGTGCAGCAGGCGTTCTCCGACTGCCACGGCCTGCAGTGCGGCTTCTGCACGCCCGGCTTCCTCACCACCATCACCGCCGGCCTGCGCGAGAACCCCGAGCCGTCCGAGGACGAGGCGCGGGAGATGATCGCCGGCAACCTCTGCCGCTGCACGGGCTACCAGAACATCGTGAAGTCGGTGCTGCGCGCCGCCGAGATCGAGCGAGAGATCGAGCGCGAGAGCGGGGAGCAGGTCCAGTGACCACCAAGATGTTCGGCGCCAAGGTCCCGCGCGTGGAGGACCAGCGGTTCCTGCGTGGCCAGGGCCGCTACGTCGACGACCTCCTCACCGACGACCCACGGCTGCTGCACTCCGCCGTGCTGCGCTCGCCGCACGCGCACGCCCGCATCCTCGACATCGACGTCTCCGACGTGCTCGACGTCGAGGGTGTCGTCGCCGTCTGGACGTGGGACGACCTCACCGGCCCGATGGCCGAGCCGCTGCCGCTGCTCATCCCGCACCCGACGCTCACCCACGGCCGCACGCAGTACGCCCTCGCCAAGGGCGAGGTGAACTACGTCGGCGAGGCGATCGCGTTCGTGGTCGCCGTCGACCGCTACGTCGCCGAGGACGCCGTCTCGCGGATCCGCGTCGACTACGAGTACCTCGAGCCCGTCGTCGGGATCCCGGCCGCCCGCGCGGCCAGGACCGCGGTGCACCCCGACGTGCCCGACAACGTCGGCGCCCGGATGACGCAGGAGAACGGCGACGCCCGTGCCGCCATCGCGGCGGCGCCGCACACCCTCAGCCTCGACCTCGACATCGAGCGTTCGGCCTGCACGCCGATGGAGGGCCGGGGCACCGTCGCACGGTGGGACCCCGACACCTCGCGGCTCACGGTGTGGAGCTCGACGCAGACGAGCACCGGCGTCCGCGGATGCGTGGCCGCCAAGCTCGGCCTCGACCTCGCCAAGGTCGACGTGATCACCCCCGACGTCGGTGGTGGGTTCGGCGTCAAGGTCGTCCACCCGTGGCCCGAGGAGCTGCTGGTCCCGCTGGCGTCGATGACGCTCGGCCGGCCGGTGAAGTTCACCGAGGACCGGCGCGAGCACTTCATCTCCTCGGCGCACGAGCGCGCCCAGGAGCACCACGTGGAGGTCGGCTTCGACGACGACGGCCGGGTGCTCGGCCTCGACGTGGAGTTCTGGCACGACCACGGGGCCTACACGCCCTACGGCCTGATCGTCCCGATCATCACCTCGACCCAGCTGCTCGGCCCCTACAAGCCGCAGAGCTACCGGGTCACGTTCGAGTCGGTCTACACCAACACCGTCATCGTCACGCCCTACCGCGGCGCCGGTCGTCCGCAGGGCTGCTTCGTCATGGAGCGCACGATGGACGCGATCGCGGCCTACCTCGGCAAGGACCGCACCGAGGTCCGCTCCGCCAACTTCATCCAGCCCGACGAGTTCCCCTACGAGCACGGACTGGTCTTCCAGGACGGCCGCGAGCTGACCTACGACTCGGGCGACTACCCCGCCTCGCTCGCCAAGCTCAAGGAGCTGGTCGGCTGGGACGAGTTCGAGGACTTCCGCGCCGAGATGGCCGCCCAGGGGCGCCGGGTCGGCATCGGCCTGGCCTGCTACGTCGAGGGCACCGGCGTCGGTCCCTACGAGGGCGCCCACGTGCACATCGAGACGTCCGGCAAGGTCAAGGCCTCGATCGGCCTCACCACCCAGGGCCAGGGCCACCAGACGGCGTTCGCGCAGATCGTCGCCGACACCCTCGGGGTGCGGTTCGAGGACGTCGAGGTGGTCACCGGCGACACCCGGAAGATGCCCTACTCCGTCGGTACGTTCGCCTCCCGCGCCGCGGTCATGAGCGGCTCGGCCGTCCACCTCGCCGCGCTGCGGGCGAAGGAGAAGGCGCTGCGCATCGCGGCCGAGGCCCTCGAGGCGGCCGAGGACGACCTGGAGATCGCGGACGGGGTGGTGTCGGTCAAGGGCACCGACGCCTCGATCGACCTCGGCACGGTCGCGGTGCTCTCCAACCCGCTGCGCTACGCCTTCGACGAGGCGTCCAAGGCGGCCACCCAGTTCCGCGTCGGCGACCCCGGCAAGCCGCCGGTCGCCGAGGGCGACGAGCCGGGGCTCGAGGGCAAGGACTTCTACTCCCCGCCCCGCTCGACCTTCGCCAACGGCATGCACGCCGTGATCGTCGAGACCGACCCCGACACCGCCGAGATCACGATCCTCAAGTACGCCGTCGTCCACGACTGCGGCCACCTCATCAACCCGATGATCGTCGAGGGCCAGATCCACGGCGGTGTCGCGCAGGGCGTCGGCGGCGCGCTCTACGAGCGGATGGCCTACGACGAGTCGGGCCAGCTGCTCAACGCGTCGTTCATGGACTTCCTGATGCCCTACGTCACCGAGGTGCCGACGACCATCGACATCGACCACCTCGAGACGCCGTCGCCGCTCAACCCGCTCGGCATCAAGGGCGCCGGCGAGGCGGGCGTGATCCCGTCGGCCGCCGTCTTCGCCGCCGCGATCGAGGACGCCGAGGGCTTCCCGATCACCGCGATGCCCATCTCGCCGTCGGAGCTCTTCGCCCTGCGCCTCGAGCACGCCGACCTCCCCGCCGAAGCCCTGTCTGAGGAGACCCGATGAAGTTCACCGGAGACAACGTCCTGGCCGCCCCCGTCGAGAAGGCCTGGGACGCCCTGCTGGACCCGGCCGTCCTGGTCCGCACCATCCCCGGGTGCGAGCGGCTCGAGGCGACCGGCGAGAACGCGTACGCCATGACCGTCACCGCGGGAGTCGCCTCGATCAAGGGGACGTACGCCGGCTCCTGCGTGCTGACCGACCTGGTCGAGCACGAGTCGCTGGTGATGAAGCTCGACGGCGCCGGCGCCCCCGGCACCATCGGTGCGACGGTCCACGTGCGCTTCACGCCCGAGGGCGACTCGACGCGGGTCTCCTACGACGCCGACGCGGTCGTCGGCGGGATGATCGGCGGCGTCGGCCAGCGCATGCTGACCAGCGTCTCGCGCCGGATGGCCGGCGAGTTCTTCGGCAACGTCGACGCCGCGATCGCGGGCGGCGGGGCGGCCGCGCCGGCTCCCGCCGGCGCACCGGCGCCCGCGTCCACCTCCGAGCCCGGCGCCCCGGCGAGCCCGGGCCAGGTCTTCACCGCGCCCGCCAGGCAGGCCGCGACCGGGCCGGGCCAGGACTTCCTCGTCGGCATCGCCGTGGGCGCCGGCCTCGTCGCGCTCGGCGTGCTGCTCGGTCGCCGCCGGTGAGCGACCTGACGGTCGACTCCACCGCTCGCGCGCAGGCTGCGGCTGTCCGTTCCGGCGAGATCTCGGCGACCGAGCTGCTCGAGCTGCACCTCGACCGGATCGAGGAGCGCAACCCCGAGCTCAACGCGATCGTCTCGCTCGACCCCGAGCGGGCCCGTGCGTGGGCAGCGGTCGCCGACCAGGCCCAGGCCTCCGGCGAGGACACCGGTCCGCTGCACGGTCTGCCGTTCGCGGTCAAGGACACCCACGCCTTGAAGGGCTGGCCGCACACCTTCGGCTCGCCGGTCTTCGCCGACCACGTCGCCGACCACGACGAGCTGCTCGTCGAACGGCTGCGGGCCTCAGGCGTCGTGTTCGTCGGCAAGACCAACGTGCCGGAGTTCGCCGCCGGCTCCCACACGTTCAACAAGGTCTTCGGGGTCACCCGCAACCCGGTCGACCCGTCCCGCTCGGCCGGCGGGTCGAGCGGGGGAGCGGCGTGCGCGCTGGCCTCCGGGATGGTGCCGCTGGCCGACGGCTCCGACATGGGTGGCTCGCTGCGCAACCCCGCGTCCTTCTGCGGCGTGGTCGGCATGCGTCCCTCGCTGGGCCGGGTGCCGGAGTGGCCGCTGTACAACCAGTGGGAGACGACCTCGGTCGGGGGCCCCATGGCCCGCAACGTCGGCGACCTGGCGCTGCTCCTGTCCGTGCTCGCGGGGCCCGACCCCCGCGCGCCCCACGCGCTCGGCGACCCGGGGTCGACCTTCGCCGGCCCGCTCGCGCCCGCACCCCTGGCCGGCCTCCGGATCGCCTGCTCGGTCGACCTCGGGGGCGCCCTCGTGGTCGACCACGAGGTGGCGGACGTCGTACGCACCACGGTTGCGCGCCTGTCCGACGCGGGTGCGGCGGTGGCGGAGGCGGCGCCCGACCTCTCGCTGGCCGACGACACCTTCCGCACGCTCCGCGCGTGGCACTTCCAGGCCAAGCTGGGCAGGCTGCTCGCCGAGCACCCGACGTCGTTCAAGCCCTCGCTCGAGGCCAACATCCGTGCGGGCGAGTCCCTCACCGGTGCCGACGTGGCGCGGGCCTACACGCAGCGGACCTCGCTGTCGGAGACGATGCGGTTGTTCTTCGCCGACCACGACGTCCTGCTCCTGCCGACCTCGCAGGTGCCGCCCTTCCCGGTCGAGCAGGAGTTCCCCGAGACCATCAACGGCCAGGAGATGCCCGACTACCTGGCCTGGATGCGCTCGGCGTACTTCATCACCGTCACCGGCTGTCCCGCGATCTCGGTCCCGGCGGGCCGGACCGCCGACGGCCTGCCCGCCGGGGTCCAGCTGGTCGCGCGGCACGGCGCGGACCGTCAGCTGCTCGAGGTGGCCGCCGCGGTGGAGGAGCTGCTTGCGCGCTGACGAGGCTGACGGGGGCTGTCAGAGCTGCCAGCGCAAGGGCTTGCGGTTGCTCGCCGTCACGTGGTCGGAGACCGGATCGCCACCGCTGAGGTCCATGGACCGCGCAGTCCACCGGAGCACGGTCGCGTCCTCCTCGATCCGGGCGAGGCCCACCGCCGCGCGGTAGCTCGTCTCGCCGACCTGCGCCACAGGCGCCCTGCGGCACGCCCGAGGGCCGCGGAAGTCGTCCGTGGTGTCGCTGCAGATCGAGCCCCGCAGCCTGCCGTCGATGGTGGAGATCGTGACGACGCGCGAGGTCCGCCGGCCCGTGACGAAGTGCACCGACAGGCCGCCCGGCCCGACCAGGCTGGCGGGCACGTTCCGGACGGTCCTGGAGATGGTCACGCGCGCCACTGTAAGAGGTCCGACCGTGGTGCCCAGCGATCCCCGCAGCTCCCGGTCCTGGTCTCGCCGGAAGGATCCCGGATCGGTGGGACGGGCGCGCTCGCTAGTCTCCGCGGCATGGGGGAGAAGCAGGAACGTGAGGCGTTCGACCGGCGGCACGCGGCCGAGGTCGTCGAGATCACCGTCCTCACCGGCACCACCGTCGGCGGTGCCGGCAAGGCGGGTGGCGACCTGCTGTGGACGCCCTCGGCCGACGTGATCGCCCATGTGGACGAACGCGGTGAGCTGCAGGTGGCACAGGGCCGGCTCAGCTGGCTCGCCACGGACGACCAGCGCGTCGGCTGGATCCACGACCTCCGCGCCCACACCCAGTACGTCGTCCGCGTCCGCCGCGCCGCCCCGGACCCCACCGAGTACGTGAGGTACGGACAGCCCGTTCCCGACCTGACCGGGCACTTCGCGCTCGACGAGGTGGTCGCGCGCGACGTCCACGTCCCCGAGCTCGACGAGCGCCTGGCCCGCTGGCTGACGCCGGTCGTCGTCCGTACCGACCTCGGCGAGCTCGGGCTCGAGCGCGCGTACGGCCACTACTCCGGTGAGGTCGACTGGGCCGGCACACCGGTCCAGGTGCTCCTCGACGTCGACGAGAGCGTGAGCGAGGGTGAGGAGACCTGCGCGGCCGCCCTGGCCCGGCTGACGTCGTACGCCGTCGACGCAGCGGGCACCGACGCGCGCTGGCGGGCGTACGCAGCGAGCACCCTCGTCGACCTCGCGAACGACTGGCAGCGCGACGGGGACGACGCGCCCGACGGGCCGGTGACGCCCGAGTCGTTCGTGCGGCGCATCGAGCTCAGGGAGCTCAGCATCGCGTCGGACGGGTCCGCGACCGCCTACTACGCGGACGGCGACCTCTTCTGGGGACACGTCATCCTCGTGGAGGTCGAGACCGACGGGTCGACGACCGACGCCTACATCGCCGGCTGAGCAGCCGGGCCCGGCACCCGGGTGCGGCGCGGGTGCTTCGGGTGTGGCCGACACGGTGCCACGATGCGGCCGTGACCACGGAACCGTCGTACCCGCCGTCGACCGCTCCCGGGCACGCGGTGCTGCCCGGCGCGATCTGGGCGTTCGGTGCGTCCTTCGTCGCGGAGGGCGTGCTGCACGTGCTCCTGCGCGGCGTGAAGGACGACCCGGTCTCCCTCGCGGGATCCGTCGTGCTGAGCGTGCTCGTCGTCACGTGGTTCGCGCACGGGGTGGTACGCGCCCGGGCGGTGCGCTTCTGGATCGTGGTCGTGCTCGTCGGACTCGGCCTGGTGCTCGGCACGGTCGGACTGATCGCCGAGCCGACGCCCGACGGGGTGGTCACCACCGCCTTCTCGGCGGCGCAGGCGGTCCTGCTGTGGCGGTACGCGCACTCGCCGTGGTTCGCCTGGCAGCGCTCGCGGCCGACAGGAGGGCCGCCGCTCGCCGGGATCCTCGCCCTGGCCGCGCTCGCCGGCGCGATGGGCGGCGTCACCGCGACGCCGGCAGCCACCGCGGAGCTCACGGTGCGGGTCGCGCCACCTCCGACGGCACCCTGACGTCGAACGCTGCTCGCGGGCAGGGTTTGCCGATGAATGAGCGTCTCGTCGGCAATCTCTGCCGTGGTCGCTGCTCGTGTCGACCAGTTGAATCGTCCCCATGACGCAGCGGCGGATCAGGATCGGCATCGACACCGGCGGCACCTTCACCGACGTGGTCGCCTTCGACGAGGACTCGGGCGAGCTCGTCACCACGAAGACGCCCAGCACGCCCGGCAACCCGGCCGACGGCTTCATCGCCGGCATCGAGAAGATCCTCGACATCGTCGGCGCCGAGGGGCGCGACATCAGTGCCGTCTCGCACGGCACGACCGTCGCCACCAACAAGCTGCTCGAGGGCAAGGTCGAGGCACTCGGCTTCATCACGACCGAGGGCTACGAGTTCATGCTCGAGATCGCCCGCCAGTCCGTGCCCGACGGCTACGGCAACTCCTACTTCTGGGTCAAGCCCGACCGGATCGTCCCGGCCGACCGGGTCCGCACCGTCGGCGGGCGCCTGGACTTCACCGGCGCCGAGATCCGGCCCTTCGACGAGGACGCCGCGGTCGCGGCCGCCCGGTGGTTCCGCGACCAGGGGATCTCCACGATCGGTGTCTGCCTGCTCCACGCCTACGCCAACGACGAGCACGAGCTGCGGATGCGCGAGATCCTCCGCCGCGAGCACCCCGACGCGGTCGTGTCCATCTCGAGCGAGGTGCTGCGCGAGTACCGCGAGTACGAGCGCTCCATGACGACGCTCGTCGATGCGGCCGTGAAGCCCAACGTGAGCCGCTACGTCACCAACATCTCCGACCGGCTGGTCAGCTTCACCGGCAGCGCCATCCCGTTCTACGTGATGAAGTCCAACGGCGGCGTGCTGTCGGCCGACGAGGTCGTCCACCAGCCGATCACCACCGTGTTGTCCGGACCGGCCGCGGGCGCGCTCGGTGCCGCGCTGATCGCCAAGGTCGCCGGCTTCCCGAAGATCCTCACCTGCGATGGGGGAGGAACCTCGACCGACGTCTCCGTCGTCCTCGACGGCGAGCCGACCCTCACCACCGAGGGCACGGTCGGCGCCTACCCGAGCAAGATCCCGATGATCGACGTGGTCACCGTGGGCGCGGGCGGGGGCTCCATCGCCTGGCTCTCGCCCGAGGGCACGCTCAAGGTCGGCCCGCACTCGGCCGGCGCCGACCCGGGCCCGCTCTGCTACGCCAAGGGCGGCACGCAGCCGACGATCACCGACGCCCACGTCACCCTGGGCCGGATCCCGCCCCACCTGCTCGGGGGCGAGATCCCGCTCGACGTCGACGCCGCGCGCGCGGGCATCGAGGACCTGGCCGGCAAGCTCGGCCTCGACTTCGAGCACTGCGCCACCGGCATCCTCGAGATCTCGGCGTGGAACCAGGCCAACGCCCTGCGCCAGGTCAGCGTCAAGCGGGGCCTGGACGTCCGCGACTTCATGCTCACCACGTTCGGCGGCTCCGGCTCGCTGCTGGCCTGCCGCCTCGTCGACATCCTCGACCTCGCCGGCGTGGTCGTGCCGCCCAACCCCGGCAACGTGAGCGCCTTCGGCCTGCTGACCGTCGACGTGAAGAACGACTACGTCCAGACCCACGTCGCCAAGCAGTCGGCCCTCGACCACGGCGTCGTCACCGGGATCTTCGACGACCTCACCGCGAAGGCTCGCGAGGCGCTGGCCAAGGAGGGCTTCGCCCCCGACGACCACCGCTTCCAGCGGACCATCGACGTGCGCTACGTCGGCCAGGCGTTCGAGGTGCGGGTCGCCGCCCCCGAGGGCGCGGTCGACGACGCCTACGTCGCGCAGGTCGCCGAGACCTTCCACGGCGAGCACCGCCAGCTCTACGGCTACGACTTCCGCGGCGACGCCACCCAGCAGGTGGAGTGGGTCAACCTCCGCGTGACCGGCATCGGCCCCATCACGCGTCCGGAGATCCAGACGCTCGGCACGGCCGACGGCGATGTCGAGCAGCGCGCCGTCCGCGGCACCCGCCCGGTCTGCTTCGACCCGGAGGTCGGCTACGTCGACACGCCCGTCATCTGGCGCCCGGACCTCGGGGCGGGCGACACCTTCGCCGGCCCCGTGATCGTCGAGGAGTTCGGCTCCACCATCCCCGTCCACCCCGGCTTCGAGGTCGTCGTCGACGACTGGGCCAACCTCGTGATCCGGAAGGAGTCGGCCCGATGAGCACCACGACCACCTCGACGACCGACGTCAGCACCCGCGCCGTCGACCCCGCCTACGTCACGGCCAGGCCGGTCAACCCGGCGGGCCTGCCCACGGCGTACGAGCACGGCGGCCGCCTCACGCCCGAGGGCACGAGCGTCGACCCGATCCTCGTCGAGATCGTCCAGGGCACCCTGGCGAGCGTCGAGATGGAGGTCGAGACGGCGATCGGACGCACGTCGCGCAGCCCGATGATCCGCGACGCGCACGACTTCCGTGCGGGCATCCACGACCGCCAGCTGCGCAAGCTCACGGGTCGCTCCTACAGCGCGCTCGTGCACCCGATCGTGCGCGACTACCCGATCGAGGAGATGCGCGAGGGCGACGTCTTCTTCCACAACGACGTCTACGAGTCCGAGGGCGGCATCGGCCACCTGCCCGACCTGTGCGTCACCGTGCCGGTCTTCCACGACGGCGAGGTGGTCGCCTTCGTGCAGGCCTTCGGCCACCACGACGACATCGGCGGCGCGGTGCCCGGCTCGATGCCCAGCAACGCGACGACCGTCTACGAGGAGGGGCTCGCCGTCCCGCCGATCAAGCTCTGGGACGCGGGCGTGCCCAACCGGTCGGCGCTGCGGATCATGACCCGCAACTCGCGCATGCCCGACAGCCTGGCCGCCGACCTCGACGCCGAGTGCTCCGCCTGCCTGATGGGAGCCCGCCGCCTCGGCGAGCTCTTCGAGCGCTACGGCCGCGACGCGATCGAGGCGTCGTTCGACGCGATCCTCGACGCCACGACCGAGACCTACCGTCGCGAGATCCTGTCCAAGATCCCCGACGGCACCTACGTCTGGGAGGACTACGCCGAGCACGACGGCGTCGACGACCCGCAGCTCCACACCCAGCGGATCACGCTGACCAAGGTGAGCGACGCCCCGGCCGACCCCGAGAACGGCCGTCCCGCCGGGCCCCGGCTGATCATCGACTTCACCGGCACCAGCGCGCAGGCCAAGGGCCCGATCAACCACTGCGGCGACTACGTCGGCGGCAACTTCCTCAAGAAGTGGCTCGCCCCCATCCTGCGCAACCTCGCCGACACCCCCGAGCGGATGGCCGAGCTCGACGTCAACGAGGGCATCGTGCCGCTCATCGAGATGCGCTTCCCCGAGAAGGGCACGCTCCTCACCCCGATCCACCCCGGGCCGACCAACGCCCGCACGTTCGTCATCCTGCGGCTCCTCGGCGTGCTCGCCGGCGTCGTGGCCAAGGCCGTCGACGGCAAGATGCCCGCCGACCAGGAGACCATCCGCTACACCGGTGTCTACGGCAAGGACCTCGACGGCAACGACTACCTCATGCGCGAGGTGCTCGGCGGGGGCTCCGGCGGCCGCTACTACGCCGACGGCGAGGACACCATCCACGTCGTCCCGGACTCGCGGAACCTGCCGACCGAGTTCACCGAGTCCCGCTTCCCGTTCATCGTCGAGCGCCTCGGCCTCGCCGTCGACTCCGGCGGCGCGGGGGAGTTCCGCGGCGGCCTCGGCTACGAGAAGCACATCCGGATGCTCAAGGACGCCCACTTCATGTCCATCGCCGACCGCTCGATCCTGGCCTGCTGGGGCGTGCGCGGCGGCAAGGCGGGCTCGCCCTTCGAGGTCGTCATCGACCCGGGCGGCCCCGACGAGCGCGAGGTCGACGCCCTCGCCGACGCCGAGGTCGTCAAGGCCGGCCAGGTGGTGCGCATCCGGACGACAGGTGGCGGCGGCTGGGGCGACCCGCTCGCCCGCGACCCCCGCAGCGTCGTGCGCGACGTGGTGTGGGGCAAGGTCTCGAGCGCCGCCGCGCTGCGCGACTACGGCGTGGTGCTCACCGGCTCGACCGAGACCGGCGACCTGGACTTCGACGCGGACGCGACCACCGCCGAGCGCGGCTCGCGTGCGGCCTGGAGCAAGGACGACGACCCGTTCTTCGACCGCGGTCCCGGCTACGCCAGCCTCGCGGACGGCGCGCCGTCCGCCGAGGTCGACCGGGTCTGACGGGGGCGACGACGGTGCGGGTCGCGGTGCTGGGAGGGCACGGCAAGACCGGCCGCGCCGTCGTCGGGGGTCTCGCCGCTCGGGGCACGGAGGCACTGCCGCTCGGCCGAGCCGACTGGCCCCGGCTGACGAGGACCGTGCGCGGGTGCGATGCGGCGTACGTCATCGCGCCCAACCTCCACCCCGACGAGCCGTCGTACGTCGCGGAGGCCCTCGCCGCGCTGTCGGAGGCGGGGGTCGGCCGGGTGGTCTACCACTCGGTGGCCTCGCCCTACGCCCCGGCGATGCCGCACCACCTCGGCAAGGCCGCGAGCGAGGACCTCGTCCGACGCTCCGGCCTCGACTGGACGATCCTCCAGCCGGGGGCGTACCTGCAGAACCTCGACCTCACCGGCCCGGTCGACGTGCCCTACTCCCTCGACGCGCGCTTCGGCTTCCTCGACCTGGCCGACCTCGGACGGGCCGCAGCGGCGGTGCTGACGCAGCCCGGCCACGTCGGAGCGACGTACGAGCTGGCCTCCCGCGCCGCCTCGGTGCGCGAGCTGGCCGACGAGGCGGGGGTACCCTCCCGTCGCGTCGACGACCCGCAGGTCCACCCGTGGCTGTCCGCGATGTTCGCCTACTACGACGACCACGGGCTGCCGGTCGGCACGCGCGTGCTCGACGTGCTGCTGGGGCGCAGCTAGCCGAGGAAGGCGACCAGCGCGATGACGCCGAGGACGAGCAGCAGGGCCGGCAGCAGGACGGGCAGGTCGCTGGTGTCGATGATCTTCGGGCGCTGGTAGTCCTCGCCGTACTTCTCGAGCCGTCGTCTGCTGGTCATGGGAACCCCCGTCGCGTCGCGTGCCGCCACGATAGGCGAGCGGTGCGATGATCGGCGGATGACCGGTCCCGGGACGTACGCCGAGATCGGCGAGGCCGCGTGGCGGTGGGTGCTCGACCAGGTGCGCTGGGACGACCACGGCCCGTGGATCCCGGTCTCCGTGCCGCACGAGGGCGCCGCGCCTGAGGACGACCGCGACGGGATGCACAGCGGGATCGGCGGCCTGGCGCACGTGCTGGCCGAGGTCCGCGAGGCGCGCGCGTGGACCGGTGAGGAGGAGCGGCTCGCGGAGGGCATCGCCGCGCGGATCCGCGGCAACCTCGCCACCACGACGGTGTACTCCTACTTCGACGGCCTCGTCAGCGACCTCGGCGTCCTGTCGGCGCTGCGGGTCGACGGGTCGGCCGAGGCCGTCGCCCGGCTGGCCGCGCTCGCGACCGACGACGGGTGGGAGCAGCCGTGGCTCGAGTCACCGCCGTACGCCCCGCACGCCCGGATCAACGACGCCACCCTCGGCACCGCCGGCAACCTCCTCGGCGCCGTGTGGGCCCGCCGCGCCGGCACGCCGGGCGCCGAGGCACTGGCCCAGCGCGCGGCCGACCTGCTCCTCGCGGAGGGCGAGCCCACGCGGGCGGGCACCGACTGGCCGTTCGTGCCGCGCCGCTTCACACGGGACCTCGCACCCGAGCGCCGCGACCGGCAGATGCCCAACTGGTCGCACGGACTCGCCGGCATCGCCGCCTCGCTCGCCGTCGCCGGCGCAGAGCTCGGGCGTGCCGACCTGGTCGCGGCGGCCCGGAGCGGCGCCGAGCACCTCGTCACGCTGGGGGACACGCGCGACGGGGGGTTCGTCGTGCCCCACTTCATCCCCGCGCTCGAGGGCCACGACGAGGTGACCTACACCTGGTGCCACGGTCCCGTGGGCACGTCGCTGCTCTTCACCGCGCTGGAGCGCGCGGGCGTCGACGAGGTGGCGGGGGAGTCGCCCGCCCAGTGGCAGCGGCGCTGCCTGCACAGCCTGCGCACCTCCGGCATCCCCGAGCGCCTGCGCCCGGGATTCTGGGACAACGACGGCCGGTGCTGCGGGACCGCCGGGGTCGGCGACGTGGTCCTCGACGCCTGGCAGCTGCGCGGGGTGGAGGACGACCTCGTGTTCGCGCAGGTGCTCGGCGACGCCCTGCTCGAGCGTGCCGTGGTCGAGGGGACAGGGGCGTACTGGCGCTTCACCGAGCACCGCGACGCGGACCCGCTCCTCCCGCCCGGCGTCGGCTGGATGCAGGGCGCCGCGGGCATCGCGGCCTACCTCCTGCGCCTGGGTCGTGTGCTCCGCGACGGGCGTACGGCCCCCGCGGTCGCGCGCCTCGACACCTGGTGGAACCTCCCCTGAGACCGCGCTACGAGGTGAGCGCGTCCGGGTCCAGGTCGGCGCTGACCACCTCGAAGTGGTCGGCGTGGAGGTCCTTGTCGACCAGCAGGTCGTCGTCGCCGGGGTAGAACCTGGCCACCTCCGGGTCGTCGCCGGCGAAGGCCCGGATCGCGTCCATCGACTCCCACAGGGACACGGTGGTGACCTCGACGAGACCGTCCCGGTCGCGTCGCAGCACGTAGGCCCCGCGGTTGCCGGGTGTCTCGCGGTACTCACGCACGCCGGTGCCGGCCTGGTGCTCGAGGTACCGGTCCGCGTCCTCGGGCCGGACGGCGCCTCGCCACGTGCGCATGATCATGGGTCCTCCTCGTGGTGGTCAGGGCTCGATCAGGCCGGCCCGGATGGCGTACCTGGTCAGCTCGACGCGGTCGCGCATGCCGAGCTTGCCGAGGATGTTCGCGCGGTGCCCCTCGACGGTCTTCAGCGCGATGTGGAGGTCGCGGGCGATCTCGCGTGACGACCGACCCTCGGCGATGAGCTTGATGACCTGGTCCTCCCGCGCGGTGAGCACCGAGGCCGGCACCCGCTCGCCGCGGCGCAGGCGGTCGAGGTAGTCGCGCACCAGCGTGCTCTCCGCGCCGGGGTAGAGGAACGTCTCGCCGCGCATCGCGGCCCGGCACGCGCCGACGAGGTCCTCGTCGGCGACGGACTTGAGGACGTAGCCGCTGGCGCCGGCCTTGAGCGCGCCGAAGAAGTACTGCTCGTTGTCGTGCATGGACAGCATGAGGATCCGGGGCGGGTTGCGCCGCTGCGCGATCTCCGCCGCCGCCTGGAGGCCGGTCATCCGGGGCATCGCGATGTCGAGCACGACGAGGTCGACCTCGGTGTCGCGGACCCGCTCCACGGCCTCGACCCCGTCGGCGGCCTCCGCGACGACGGTGAGGTCGGGCTCCTGCTCGAGGATGAGGCGGACCCCGCGGCGCACGAGGGTGTGGTCGTCGGCGAGCAGGATCCGGATCGGCCGGCTCATGCGGCGCCGTCCACGGGCACCTTGAGGCGCACGGTCGTGCCGTGCCGCGGCTGGCTGATCACCGACAGCTCCGCGCGGACCAGCGCGGCGCGCTCGCGCATCCCCATCAACCCGGAACCCTCGTCCAGGCCGGCGAAGCCGCGCCCGTCGTCACGTACCTCGAGGACCACCGACTCGCCCAGCCGCTGCAGCGACAGCTCGACCTCGGCGGCGTCGGCATGGCGCGCCGCGTTGGTGAGGGCCTCCTGTGCGACCCGGTAGACGACCACCTCCGCCTCGGGGGTGAGGGTGGGCAGTCCGGGCGCGAACGAACGGCGTACGGACGCCTGGCTGTGGTCGGCGAACTCGGTCGCCAGTGCGGCGAGCGCGCTCGCCAGACCGAGGTCCTCGAGCACCCCCGGGCGCAGCCGGCGGGCCACCCGGCGTACGTCGTCGAGTCCCGCGCGGGCGCTCTCGCGCACGGCCGCCAGCTCGGGCACCAGCCCGGGTGGCGCCTGGTTCTCCACCTGCTTGAGCCCGAGCAGCACGACGGTCAGGCTCTGGCCCACCTCGTCGTGGAGCTCCTGGGCGATGCGGTGGCGCTCCGCCTCCTGCGCGGCGAGGGCCCGGGCGTCACCGGCGCGGCGCTCCTCCGCGAGGCGCAGCAGCAGCCCGTTGACGCCCTCGGCGATGCCGCGCACCGCCCCCGACCCCTCCTCGGGCAGGTGGGTCGGCTCGAGGTGCTCGATGCCCTCGAGCCGGGAGATCAGCCGCTGCAGCGGGGCGAGGGCCCACCGCAGGAGCAGGGCGTTGGTCCCCAGCATCAGCAGCAGCCCCAGCCCGACGACCACGACCTCCGACGGCACCGGGTCGGCGGACACGCGCGCGGGGGAGAGCACCAGCGCCAGCGCGCCCACCACGAAGACGACGCCGTTGATCAGGCAGATCGTCCAGAAGAGGGGGAGGTGCTGGGGCAACCGCATGGGTCCAGCCTCCCACCCCCGGGTGCCGGGGCCGCGGTCCCCAGATGGGGTCCGGCCCCCATGTCGTGCGCCGGGGCGCCGCCGAAGACTGGTGGCATGCCGCCCCCGGACGAGAACACCACCGTCGACCCGACCGGTGCGTCGTGGGTCGTCTGGCTGGTCATCGTCGGCCCGAGCCTGATCTTCGCGACCTTCGTGTGCCTGCGCCGCGTCGGTCCCGGCGAGCTCGTGGCGGTCGTGCGACGGGGGCGCGTCGTGCGGTCGCGACGCAACGGGCTCATCGCCCGGTGGCCCGTCCTCGAGCGGTTCGAGCCCCTCCCGACCGGCAGCCGGGTGCTGCCGCTCGTCGTGCGCTCGCGCACCCGTGACGGCGTCGACGTGATCGCCCTCGCGGACCTGACGATCGAGGTGCACGACGTCGAGCCGGGTACGCCGCACGTCCCGCTCGCGGAAACCGTCCGGGTCGCGGAGGACACGGTGGCCGGTGCGGTCGGGCAGCTGGAGGTGTGCACGCTCGTGGACGACCTCGAGGCGCTCGAGTCGCGCTGGCCCGACCAGGTCACCCGGCTGCTGCCGCGCGGCACCGAGGCCACCGCCCTGGCCGTCACCGAGGTCGAGGCCCGGCTCACCGGTGGTGCCGCATGAGCGAGACGCCCTACCTCCTCGAGGTCGCCGTGTCGGTGGCCCTCGTCGCCGCCGCCATCGGCTTCGCGATCGGGCTGGCGATCGGCCGCGGCCGGCAGCCGCGCTGGCAGGAGAAGGGCAGCTTCGTGCACAAGGTGTCGATCGGCTTCGCCACGCTCGACCGGCTCGACGCGGTGCTGCTGCGGTTCGAGGTCGAGCCGGCGTCGCGCCTGCGCGGCGTCGAGGTCGGCGAGCTCCGGCTGCCGGCGGGGTCGGCCGTGGCCATCCTCGCGCGCGGCAAGGAGGTGATCGTCCCCCAGGACCGCAGCGTGCTGCGCGCCGGTGACCAGGTCCTCGTCGTCGCCGCGCTCGGCCAGGTGACCGAGGTCGAGGAACGCCTGCGCGCCGTCAGCCGTTACGGCCGGCTCGCGAGCTGGGCCGAGGACATGGACGGGGAGTCCGGCTCCGCCCGTGCGTTCGGCGTGCGGCGGGCGAAGGTCGGCACGGCGTGATCCTCACCTCGGCCGCGCTCGCGGTCTTCATCGTCGCCTACGCCCTCATCGCGACCGAGCGCGTCCACCGTGTGGCCGCCGCCCTCGGTGGTGTCGCGGGCATGGTCGTGATCGGGCTCGTCGACGCGGAGACGGCGTTCTTCCACGAGCACACCGGCGTGGACTGGAACGTCATCTTCCTGCTCTTCGGGATGATGATCATCGTCGGCGTGCTCAAGCAGACCGGGCTCTTCGAGTTCCTGGCGCTGTGGGCCGCGCAGAAGTCCGGTGGTCGTCCCTACAAGCTGCTCGTGCTGCTGATCCTCATCACGGCGGCGGTCTCGCCGATCCTCGACAACGTCACCTGCGTGCTGCTCGTCGCCCCCGTGACGCTCTCGGTCTGCCGCAGGCTCGGCCTGCCACCCGCGCCGTACCTCATCTCCCTGATCCTCGCCTCCAACATCGGCGGGATGTCGACCCTCATCGGCGACCCGCCCAACATCATCATCGGCAGCCGGGCGGGCCTGAGCTTCACCGACTTCCTGGTCCACTCCCTGCCGCTGACCATCATCCTGCTCGTCCTGTTCGTCGTGATGGCGCGGTGGCTGTTCCGCAAGGACATGCGCCACGAGGTCGACGTGCACGGCCTCGACGACCTGCGCCCGACGGACGCGCTGACCAACGTCCGGATGCTGCGCAAGTGCCTGGTCGTGCTGGTCCTGGTGATGATCGCCTTCGGTCTGCACACGGTGCTGCACCTCGACCCGTCGGTCGTGGCGATGATGGGAGCCGGCCTGATGGTGCTCGTGTCGCGCACCGAGCCCGAGGAGTTCCTCGAGGAGGTCGAGTGGGACACCCTCGCGTTCTTCATGGCGCTCTTCGTGCTCGTCGGCGCGCTCGTCCAGGTCGGCGTCATCGGCGCGATCAGCGAGTGGGCGGCCGAGGCCATGGGCGGGCGGGAGCTGCTCGGCGCCACCGCGCTGCTCTTCGGCTCCGGCATCATCGGCGCCTTCGTCGACAACATCCCCTACACGACGGCGACCGTGCCGGTCGTGGAGGAGATGGTGGCCAGCACGGCGACCTCGGGGGCCGACAGCCCGCTGTGGTGGGCCTTCGTCTTCGGCGCCGACCTCGGCGGCAACGCGACGGCCGTCGCCGCGGGCGCCAACGTCGTGGTGCTCGGCATCGCGGCCAAGGCGGGGGAGCCGATCAGCTTCTGGGGCTTCACCAAGTACGGCGTCGTCGTGACGGTGATGACGCTGCTCGTGGCGTGGCTGTACGTCTACCTGCGCTACTTCGCCCTCGCCTGACCTGCGGTAGACAGTCCCCATGCGCACGCTCGTCACCGGCGGCACCCGCGGCATCGGCGCGGCCGTCGCCCTCCGCCTCGCCACCGACGGGCACGACCTCGTGCTCGGCTACGCCCGCGACGACGAGGCTGCCGCGCGGGCAGCAGAGGCGTGCCGCCGCCGGGGGGTCGCCTGCACGACCGTCCGGGCCGACCTCATGACCGACGCCGGCGTCGACGAGCTCTTCGCCGCCACCGGCGACCTGACCGGTGTCGTCAACAACGCCGGGGCGACGCTCCACATCGGCCCCCTCGCCGAGACCCCGCCCGACGTCGTACGCAGGACGGTCGACCTCAACCTCACCTCGGCGCTCCTGGTCGCGCGGGCCGCGGTCCTCGCCATGGGCCGCTCCCACGGTGGTGCCGGGGGCGTCCTGGTCAACATCAGCTCGGGCGCCGCCACGCTGGGCTCGCCGGGGGAGTACGTCCAGTACGCCGCCGCGAAGGCCGGCGTCGACGCGCTCACCACCGGCCTCGCCCAGGAGGTCGCCCGCGAAGGCGTGCGCGTGGTCGGCGTGGCACCCGGGATCATCGACACGACCATCCACGCCGACGCGGGCGAGCCCGGCCGGGTCGAGCGGGTGGGCCCGCTCGTGCCGCTCGGGCGTGCCGGCACTCCCGAGGAGGTCGCCGGCGCGGTCGCGTGGCTGCTGTCGGACGAGGCGTCGTACGTCACCGGCACGACGCTGCGCGTCGCGGGCGGTCGCTAGCGCGCGATCGACAACACCTGCCCGCTGCAGGCCATCAGCCTGACAACAATTGCCGGTGGGACGGGTGCCGTGGGTCACTACGGTGAGCGCATGAGGGTCCTGCTCGCGCTCGGCGGCAACGCCATGACGAACGCCGACGGTCGTGCGCGACCGGAGGACCAGATCTCGGCCGCGCAGGTCGCGATGGCCGCGGTCGCCGGCCTGCTCGAGCACGACCACGACGTGGTCGTCACCCACGGCAACGGCCCCCAGGTGGGCAACCTGCTCGTCAAGAACGAGCTGGCCGCGGGCGTCGTCCCGCCCGTGCCCCTCGACTGGTGCGGCGCCCAGACCCAGGCCACCCTCGGCTTCGTCCTGATGGACGCGCTCGACGGTGAGCTCGCCGCGCGCGGCATCGACCGGCGCAGCGCCGCCCTGGTCACCCGCACCCTCGTCGACGCCGACGACGCGGGCTTCGTCCGCCCCACCAAGCCCATCGGCCGTCACCTGCCGGAGGCCGAGGCCAGGGTGCTCGTCGGCCACGGCGAGACCTGGGAGGACCGCGGCGAGAAGGGCTGGCGCCGGGTCGTCGCCTCGCCCGAGCCGCGCGAGATCCTCGACGCCCCCGCCGTGCTCGCGCTCATCGAGGCCGGCTTCGTGGTGGTCGCCAACGGCGGTGGCGGGATCCCGCACGTACGCCGTCCCGACGGCTCCCTCGCCGGCGTCGAGGCGGTCATCGACAAGGACCTCGGGGCCGCCCTGCTCGCGCAGACCACCCGCGCCGACGTGCTCGTCGTCGCCACCGACGTCCCCCACGCCGTGATCCGCTGGGGGCAGCCCGACGCCGAGCCCCTCGGCCGCGTCACCGTCGAGGAGCTGCGACGCCACGCCGCCGACGGCCACTTCGCCTCCGGGTCGATGGGCCCCAAGGTCGACGCGGTCTGCCGCTTCGTCGAGGCCACCGGCGGCACCGGCGTCATCACGAGCCTCGACCAGATCACCGCCGCCGTCGCAGGCGACGCCGGCACCGTCGTCGTACCCCAGTAAGTCACCCGAAAGGAAGCCCATGCCCAGCGCCATCGAAGTACGCAAGGTCCCCATCCACTCCGTGGCCGACGCCTCCGAGCTCACCAAGCTCGTCGACGAGGGCGTCATCGCGGCCGACCGCGTCTTCGCGATCATCGGCAAGACCGAGGGCAACGGCGGCGTCAACGACTACACGCGCATCATCGCCGACCGCGCCTTCCGCGAGGCGCTCGTCGCGAAGGGCGCCGACCCCGAGCAGGTCAAGGGCGTCCCGATCGTGTGGTCGGGCGGCACCGACGGCGTCATCAGCCCCCACGCCACCATCTTCGCCACCACCGACGTCCCCGAGGACGACCCCTCGCGCGAGGAGATGCGGCTCACCGCCGGCTTCGCGATGAGCGAGCCGATCCTGCCCGAGGAGATCGGCTACACCGCGATGATCGAGAAGGTCGCCGCCGGCGTGAAGGTCGCGATGGAGCGCGCGGGGATCACCGACCCGGCCGACGTGCACTACGTGCAGACCAAGACCCCGCTGCTGACGATCCACACCATCCGCGACGCCAAGGCGCGCGGCAAGAGCGTGTGGACCGAGCACACCCACGAGTCGATGGACCTCTCCAACGGCGTCACCGGCCTCGGCATCGCCGTCGCGCTCGGCGAGATCGAGATGCCGACCGACGCCGACGTCATGCACAACCGCGAGCTCTACTCCTCGGTCGCCTCGTGCTCCTCGGGCGTCGAGCTCGACCAGGCCCAGATCGTCGTCGTCGGCAACGCGAAGGGCGTCGGCGGCCGCTACCGCATCGGTCACTCGGTGATGAAGGACGCGCTCGACGCCGACGGCATCTGGGAGGCCATCGCCTCGGCCGGGCTCGACCTGCCGGAGCGTCCGCGCACCAGCGACCTCGAGGGCAGGCTCGTCAACGTCTTCCTCAAGTGCGAGGCCAGCCAGGACGGCATGGTCCGCGGGCGCCGCAACGCGATGCTCGACGACTCCGACGTGCACTGGCACCGCCAGATCAAGTCCTGCGTCGGCGGCGTGACCGCCGCGGTCACCGGCGACCCGGCGGTCTTCGTGTCCGTCTCGGCCGCCCACCAGGGTCCCGAGGGCGGCGGCCCGGTGGCCGCCATCGTCGACCTCGGCTGACGACACGCGTACGCCCTCGCGCGGGGCCGGCAGCGCACTGTCGGTCCCGCGTGATGGGGTGTCCTGCGTGAGCACGACGACCACCCGCTACCGCCTGGTGCAGCCCGACCGCTCGGTCGTGGTGCCCGAGCTCGATGAGCACCAGCAGCGGGTCGTCGACCACGAGGGCGGCCCCCTGCTCGTCCTCGCCGGTCCGGGCACCGGCAAGACCACGACCCTGGTCGAGGCGATCGTCGACCGCATCGAGCGGCGCGGCGCCTCGCCCGACTCGGTGCTCGCGCTGACCTTCTCCCGCAAGGCCGCCGAGCAGCTGCGCGACCGCGTGACGGCACGGGTCGCGCGGACGACCTCCACCGGCTCCTGCTCGACCTTCCACTCCTTCGCCTACGCCCTGGTCCGGAAGTACGCCCCCGCCGAGCTCTACGAGGGCGCCATCCGCCTGCTCTCGGCCCCCGAGGCCGACGTGGTGCTTCGCGAGCTGTTGCGCGACAACCCCGAGTCCGTCGTCTGGCCCGAGCCGCTGCGCCGGGCCGCCGGCACCCGCGGCTTCGTGCGTGAGGTCCAGGCCGTCCTGGCCCGCGCGCGGGAGAAGGGGCTCGACCCCTCCGGCCTGCGCGCCCTCGGCATCGAGCACGACCTGCCCGAGCTCGTGGCCGCCGGGCTGTTCCTCGAGCAGTACCTCACGGTCCTCGACAACCTCGGCGCGACCGACTACTCCGACCTCATCCGCCGGGCCGTCATCGAGGCCGAGGCCCACCGCGACGAGCTGCGCGCCCGGTGGCGCCACGTCTTCGTCGACGAGTACCAGGACACCGACCCCGGCCAGGTCGCGCTGCTGCGCGCGCTGGCCGGCGACGGCCGCGACCTGACGGTGGTCGGCGACCCGCACCAGTCGATCTACGGCTTCCGCGGCGCCGACGTCCGCGGGATCCTCGACTTCCCGGCGAGCTTCCCGACGGTCGGCGGCGCTCCTGCCCCGGTGGTCGTGCTCCAGCGCACCCGCCGCTTCGGGCCGCGCATCCTGCTCGCCGCCGGGCGCGTCGCCCAGCGCCTCACCCTCACCGGCAGCATCGACGCCGGCGCCCGCGAGGCGTTCCTCGCCCCCGAGGCGGTCCCCGGTCCGCAGGGCGCGGGTCGCGTCGAGGTCGTCACCTACGACACCGAGCGGGCCGAGGCCGAGCGGCTCGCCGACCTGCTGCGCCGCGCGCACCTCGAGGACGGCATCGCGTGGGACCGGATGGCCGTCCTCGTGCGATCCGGGCGGACCAGCATCCCGCCGCTGCGCCGGGCCCTCGCCGCGGCGGGCGTGCCGGTCGAGGTCGCCTCCGACGACCTGCCGCTGGTCCGCGACCCTGCGGTCGTGCCCCTGCTCGACGGGCTCCGCGCAGTGGTCAACCTCGACAACGACGACCCGGACTCTCCCGACTTCCTCGACCCGGGTCGGATCGAGTCCCTGCTCCTGTCGCCGCTCGGCGGGCTCGACGCCTCCGACCTGCGCGCCCTCGTACGCCGTCTCCGCACCCGCGAGAAGGACGTGCCCGACGCGTCGGCGCGGCGCACCTCCCGGGAGCTGCTGCGGCTCGCCGTCGTCGAGGCGGGCTTCCTCGACGACGTCGAGGGACCCGACGTCGAGCGTGCGGTCGCGCTCGCGGCGCTGCTGCGCGAGGGCGCCCGGATGCTCGAGGACAGCGCGGGCGTGGAGGAGATCCTCTGGCACCTCTGGTCCTCGACCGGCTGGCCGCAGCGGCTCCGGCGTCAGGTCGACCTGGGTGGTGCGGCGACCCGACGCGCGCACCGCGACCTCGACGCGATCGTCGCCCTCTTCGACCTGGCGTCGCGCGCGGTCGACCAGCGCGACCACGTCGGTGTCGCGGCGTTCTTCGCGAGCGTGGTCGCCCAGCAGCTCCCCGCCGACACCCTGGCCGAGCAGGGCGTGCGCGGCTCGGCCGTGCGCCTGCTCACCGCCCACCGCTCCAAGGGCCTCGAGTGGGACCTCGTGGTCGTCGCCCACGTCCAGCAGGAGGGCTGGCCCGACCTGCGGCGCCGGACCACCCTGCTCGGGGCCGACCGCATCGGCGTCGACGCCTCCGGCCACCCCGACCTGGTCCCGCCGGTCAGCGCGCGGGCCCTGCTGATGGAGGAGCGCCGGCTGTTCTACGTCGCGTGCACCCGCGCGCGCCGACGCCTCGTGGTCAGTGCCGTGCGGTCGCCCGACGACGACGGCGAGCAGCCGTCGCGGTTCCTCGATGAGCTCGGCGTCACCATCGACCACCAAGACGGTCGCCCCGCGCGGCCGCTGTCCCTGGGCGGGCTCGTCGCCGAGCTGCGCCGCACGGCCGCCGACCCGGCCACCAGCCCCGCCCTGCGCGAGGCCGCAGCCCGGCGCCTGGCCGCCCTGGCCGCCGAGGAGGTCGACGGACGCCAGCTCGTGCCGGCCGCCGACCCGTCGACCTGGTGGGGCACTCGCAGCTCGACCCGCTCGGTCGAGCCGATCCGCGACCCGGAGCGCCCCGTGCCCATCTCGGCCAGCATGCTCGAGTCGATCCTGGTCTGCCCGGCCCAGTGGTTCTTCGAGCGCGAGGCCGGGGGAGTCTCGGCGGTCCACCAGTCCGCCAACCTCGGGCAGGTCCTGCACGCCCTCGCCGAGCGCGTGGCCGTCGGGGAGCTGCCGGCCGAGGTCGAGCCGCTGATGGCCGAGGTCGAGGCGATCTGGGACCGGCTCGCCTTCCGCACCCCCTGGTCCCGCCAGCGCGAGCTCGCGCGGATCCGCAAGGCCGTCGCGCGCTTCGTGCAGTGGCACCTCGACAACCCTCGCCAGTTCCTCGCCGCCGAGGAGCGCTTCCAGAGCACGGTCGACGTCGACGGCCGGCCCGTCCGGCTCACCGGCTTCGCCGACCGGCTCGAGATCGACGACGCCGGCCGGGTCGTCGTGGTCGACTTCAAGAGCGCCCGCACGGCCCCGACCGGACCCGCCGTCGCCGGCAACCTCCAGCTCGCCCTCTACCAGTACGCCGTCGACGCCGGCGCCATCGACGAGGCCGCCGGCCGCCCGGTGGCCTCCGGCGGTGCCGAGCTCGTCCAGCTCGGCATCGACGACGACTCCGCGACCGCCCGGGTGCAGGCCCAGCCCCCGCACGCCGAGGCGGGGCCCGAGCGCACGATCCTGCGCGCCGGGCTGGCGCGCGCCGCCGACCTGGTGCGCTCCGAGACCTTCCCCGCGACGGCCGGTCCGCACTGCCGCGACTGCCCGTTCGTCGCGATCTGCCCGGCGAAGGGCGCAGGGAGCGTGACCGTCCAGTGACCCAGCAGACCGGCCAGACCCACCGCACCGACCAGGACGTACGGGCCTTCCGGCCCGTCCGGCTCGACTCTCCGGAGGACCTGCGCGCCCTCATGGGGGCCACCCACGCCGCCAGCGCCGAGCAGTGGGCCGCCATCACCTCGCCGCTGCGCCCCACCGTGGTGGTCGCCGGCGCCGGCAGCGGCAAGACCACCCTGATGGCGCAGCGGGTCGTGTGGCTCGTCGCGACCGGCCGGGTCCGCCCCGAGGAGGTCCTCGGCCTGACCTTCACCACCAAGGCCGCCGCCGAGCTGCGCCACCGGGTCACCGCCGCCCTCGGTGCCGCGGGCCTGCTCGACCGGTCCGTCGTCGCCGAGGGGGAGGACGTCCTCGAACCGACCGTCGCGACCTACCACGCCTACGCCGCCAACCTCCTCGCCGACCACGGCCTGCGGATCGGCCACGAGCCCGACACCCGCGTCGTCTCCGACGCCTCGCGCTACCAGCTCGGTGCGCGGGTGATCGAGCGGTTCACGGGTCACATCGAGCTGCTGACCGACCACCCCGCGACCGCCATCCAGAACCTGCTGGCCCTCGACGGGGCGATGAGCGAGCACCTCGTCGACCCCGCCGACGTGCGGCGCGTCGACGACGACGCCCGCCGCGGGTTCGAGCGGGCGATCGCGGAGGAGCAGGCAGGCAAGGCCCGCAAGACCTACCTCGAGGGGCCGGTAAAGGCGATCAACGCGATCGACCGGCGCGCGGAGCTGCTCCAGCTCGTCGAGGGCTACCGCAGGCTCAAGGCCGACCTCGGCCTGATGGACTTCGGCGACCAGATCGCCCTGGCCGCGCGACTCGTCGAGGACCAGCCGGAGGTGGGAGAGCTCGAGCGGTCGCGCTTCAAGGTCGTCCTCCTCGACGAGTACCAGGACACCTCGGTCGCGCAGGCCACGATGCTCGCGCGGCTGTTCTCCGGGCCCGACGACGACCACGGCCTCGGCCACCCCGTCATGGCCGTCGGCGACCCCAACCAGGCCATCTACGGCTGGCGCGGGGCCTCGGTGTCCAACATCCTCAACTTCGCCGACACCTTCCCCGCGGCGGACGGCGAGCCGGGTCGGCTCCCGCTCACCGTCAACCGGCGCTCGGACCGGCGCATCCTCGACGTCGCCAACCGGCTGGCCGAGCCCCTGCTCGAGGCCTACGGCGACAAGGTGGCGCGCCTCGTCGCTGCGGACGGCGCCCCCGACGGACGCGTCGAGACCCACGTCCTCGAGCGCGCGGTCGACGAGCTCGCGTGGCTGGCCGCGGAGGTGCAGCGGACGCACGAGGCCGGCACCGCGTGGTCCGACATCGGCGTGTTGAGCCGCGACAACTCCCAGGCCGAGGAGGTCTACGACACCCTCACCTCGGCCAGCATCCCGGTGGAGATCGTCGGGCTGTCGGGACTCATCCGCCTGCCCGAGGTGGCCGAGGTGGTCGCCACCCTGACGCTGCTCCACGACGTCACCGCCAACTCCTCGATGCTCACCCTGCTGACCGGGCCGCGCTGGGCGATCGGCCCACGCGACCTGCGCCTGCTCGCCGAGAGGGCCGCCGAGATCGCGGGCGCCCGCGGTCGCCGGGAGACCGCCACGATCGCCGACCAGCTCCTGCAGATCGCCGACGGCATCGACGCCTCGGAGCTCCCCGCACTCAGCGACGCCGTCGAGTCACCCGGTGAGGCGGCCTACTCCCGCGAGGCGCTCGACCGGTTCGCCCTGCTCGCCTCCGAGCTGCGCCGGCTCCGCAGCAACGTCGGCGACCCGCTCCTCGACGTCGTGCGCCGCATCATCGACACCACGGGCGTCGACGTCGAGCTGGCCTCGGCGACCTCGCAGGCCGCCTCCGCCCGCCGCGACAACCTCGACCTCTTCGTCAAGGCCGTCGCCGAGTTCCAGTCCGTCGACGGCGACGTGACGCTGCCCGCCCTGCTGGCCTACCTCACCGCGGAGGACGACCAGGGCAACGGCCTCGACGTCGCCACCCCGACGGCCGCCGACTCGGTCAAGCTCCTGACGGTCCACCGGGCCAAGGGCCTCGAGTGGTCCTCGGTCTACTGCGTCGGCGTCGGCGAGACCCGCTTCCCCAGCAACCGCTCCCGCACCCTGTGGACCTCGTCGCCCGCGGTGCTCCCCGCGCCGCTGCGCGGCGACCGCGCGGACCAGCCGCAGCTCGCCGGGCACGACAAGGCCGCGCTCGACGCCTACCGCGCCGCGACCAAGGCCCACGACGCCGAGGAGGAGCTGCGCCTGGGCTACGTCGCCTACACCCGCGCCGCCCATCACCTCAGCGTGACGTCGTACGTCTGGGGCCAGCGCTCCACACCCTTCGGCCCCTCCGACTACCAGCGCGTGGTGCGCGACCAGCTCGAGGAGTGGGGCCAGCCGGTCGAGCGGTGGATCGACAAGCCGCCGGCCAAGTCGCCCAACCCCAACGACGACGTCGACACCTCGCGCCCCTGGCCGGTCCCCGAGGTGGGGGAGGAGGCCAGGCGCCGCATCGTCGCAGCGGAGCTTGTCCGCACCGTCGACCGCACCGCGGCCGACGAGGGCCTCGACATGGTCGAGGCCGCGCGCGTCGGCGAGTGGGACGAGGACCTCGCCCAGCTCCTCGCCGAGGCTCGCGCCGAGCGCGCCACCGTCGTCGACCTCCCGCTCCCCAGCAGCCTGTCGGCGACCTCGCTCGCCCGGCTGCGCGACGACCCCGAGGCCTTCGCCCGCGACCTCGCGCGGCCGATGCCGCGCCCGCCCGCACCGGCAGCCCGGTTCGGCACGGCCTTCCACGCGTGGGTCGAGGAGCGCTTCGGCCAGCAGGCGCTCATCGAGCCCGACGAGCTGCCCGGTCGTGCCGACGCCGGCATCGACGACGAGGCCGACCTCGGCGAGGTGGTGAAGCGGTTCGAGGACGGACCGTTCGGCGACCGCGCCCCGCACGCCGTCGAGGCGCCCTTCGCCCTCGTCCTCGGCGGCCAGGTCGTCCGTGGCCGCATCGACGCGGTCTACGCCGAGCCCGCCGACGCAGAGGGCGGCTACCTGGTGGTCGACTGGAAGACCAGCCGCCACGAGACGTCCGACCCGCTCCAGCTCGCCCTCTACCGCCTCGCGTGGGCCGAGCTGACCGGTACGCCGCTGGAGCAGGTGCGGGCGGTCTTCCACTACGTCCGGTCCGGACGCACCGTCGCGCCGGCCGACCTGCCCGGGCGCGCGGAGCTCGAGAAGCTGCTGGCGGTCTGACGCCCCGGCGGTGCGTGAGACACGTTCTGCGCGCCCGGAACCTGCCTCACGCACCGGGCGTTCGCCGAGCGGTGCGTGAGACACGTTTTGCACGCGCAGAACCTGCCCCACGCACCGGGCGTACGCCGAGCGGTGCGTGACCCACGTTCCGAGCCCCCGAAATGTGGCTCACTCACCGCCGAGCGGTGCGTGAGACATGTTTCCCACCCGCAGAACCTGCCTCACGCACCGCCCGGCCGCGGGCGGGGCGGGGCGGGGCGCAACGCCTCAGCGCAGCGCCGCCGTGAGCGCGATCTCGACCATCTCCCCGAAGGTCTGCTCCCGCTCCTGCGAGGTGGTCTCCTCACCGGTGACGATGTGGTCGGAGACGGTGCAGATCGCGAGCGCGCGGCGCTTGTGCTTCGCGGCCAGCGTGTAGAGCGCGCTGGCCTCCATCTCGACCGCGAGCACGCCGTACTTCACCATCTCGCCGAGCAGTTCGGGCCGCGCGGGGTAGAACGAGTCGCTGGAGAAGATCAACCCCACGTGGAAGGGCGAGCCTCCCTCGCGCGCCTCTGCGGCCTCGACCGCGCCGCGCAGCAGGCCGAAGTCGGCGACGGGGGCGTAGTCGATGCCGTGGAAGGCGATGCGGTTCATCGAGGAGTCGGTGCACGCGCCGGACGCGATGATCACGTCCCGGACGGCGACGTCCTGGGTGACGGCGCCACACGACCCGACGCGGACGATCGAGCGGACGTCGTAGTCGGTGAACAGCTCGTTGACGTAGATCGACATCGACGGCTGGCCCATGCCGGAGCCCTGCACCGAGACCGGCTGGCCGCTCCACGTGCCGGTGTAGCCGTACATCCCGCGGACCTCGCTGTAGCACCTCGCGTCGTCGAGGAAGGTCTCCGCGATCCACCGCGCCCGCAGGGGGTCGCCGGGCAGCAGGACGGTGGGGGCGATGTCGCCGGGCTGGGCGCCGATGTGCGTGCTCACGACGCCCAGCCTAGGTGCTGCACCACCCGTGGATAGCCTGAGCCGGTGAGCTCTGAGCGCCTCCTGCCGCACGTCGCCCTGTCCGCCCACGCGCACAACCGGATGGGCCTGCGACGTACGAACGACGCGTGGCTCGCCGCGCAGATGAGCGACCCGACGACGCGGGTCCTCGTGGTCGCCGGCAACCGGCTCCGCCCGGTCGACGGCGCGCTCGCGTGGGTCTCGCCCGCGGACGCACCGGACGGCCGGCTCGTGCTCCTCGGAGAGCTGGACGGCGTCGTGCACCTCGCTGTGGTCGTCGATCCGGAGGAGGCGCCGGGGGACCCCGAGGAGTGGGTGCCGCTGCGTTCGGTCCTCACCCTGCTCGCCGCGGGGGCGCCGGGGCAGGCGCCGCTGCTCATGCACGCCATCGGGCTCGCCGAGTGGCACCACGCCACGCGGTTCTGCCCCCGCTGCGGCGGCACGCTCGTGACCCGGGCGGCCGGCCACGAGCTGCGGTGCACGCAGTGCGACCGCGCCCAGTTCCCCCGGACCGACCCCGCCGTGATCATGGCGATCACCCACGGCGAGGGTGACGACGAGGCGATCCTGCTCGCCCGCAACGCCGCCTGGCCCGACGGCCGCTGGTCGACGCTCGCCGGGTTCTGCGAGCCGGGCGAGACCCTCGAGGACGCCGTGCGCCGGGAGGTCGACGAGGAGGTCGGCGTGGAGGTCGGCGAGCTGGCCTACTTCGGCAGCCAGCCGTGGCCGCTGCCGGCGAGCCTGATGCTGGGCTTCACCGGCAGGGCGCTGACCACCGAGATCGACGTCGACGGCGCGGAGATCGCCGAGGCCCGCTGGTGGACGCGCACCGACTTCGAGGCCGCCGCCCGCTCGGGCGAGCTGGTGGTGCCGCGCGGGATCTCGATCTCGTCGTCGCTGATCGAGACGTGGTTCGGCAGGCCGCTGGACGGGCCCGGCTGGGACTAGGCGCTCAGTCGCAGGTGTCGCAGATGCCCGTCGCGGGCAGCGCGATGAAGCACCGCGGGCACAGGGTCACCGGCTTGTCGCTGGCGGCCACCCGCGCCGGACGGGTCGCGCGCGGCGTGCTGCTCCCGGTGCTGCGCGGCGTGGACGTACGCGGGGCGCGGGCGCGGGTGCCGGGCACGCGCTCCGTGGGCGGGGAGTCGTCGCGGATGTCGAAGCCGAGGCGTACGAGCGCCTTGCTCGCGCCGGCACCCCCGCCGGGGACGTCGGCCGGTGTGAGGGTGCGACCGGTCGCCAGGCCGTGGGCGATGCCCATGATCGCGGCGGCGTCGTACTCGCGGCCCCCGTGCAGCAGCACGTGCGTCGACACGCCCCCGCGGACGAGCATGTAGTTGGACCCTCCGGCCTTGTCCCACGTCTCGATCGCGGTGAGGACGTGGGGCCGGTCGACCGAGTTCAGCAGTGACACGACGTCAGGCTAACCCGCGTGCTGGCGCCGCTCACGCGAGGGCGGCCAGCTTCTCCTTGACCTGCGCGACCGACGGGTTGGTCAGCGTGCTCCCGTCGGTGAACAGCAGCGTCGGGACCGTCTGGTTGCCGCCGTTGGCCTGCTCGACGGTGAACGCCGCCTCCGGCTCCTGCTCGATGTCGACGATCGAGAACTCGATGCCCTCGCGGTCGAGCTGGCTCTTGAGGCGGTGGCAGTAGCCGCACCACGGGGTGGTGAACATCGTGAAGGTCATGGGATGGAGTGTCCCCTCCGGCGTCTAGTCTGGGAAACGGGTGGTCAACCCCCTCAACCACGACCTCGCAGGAGTTGTTCCGTTGCTCGAAGCGCTCGACCCCGAGCAGCGACAGGTGGCCGAGGCCCTGCGCGGGCCGGTCCGCGTCCTCGCCGGTGCCGGCACCGGCAAGACCCGCGCGATCACGCACCGCATCGCCCACGGTGTCGCGCAAGGGGTGTACGCGCCGACCGAGGTGCTGGCGCTGTCGTTCACCACCCGCGCCGCCGGTGAGATGCGCGAGCGGCTCCGCTCACTGGGTGCCCCCGGGGTGCAGGCGCGTACGTTCCACTCGGCCGCCCTGCGCCAGCTGCGCTTCTTCTGGCCCCGCGTGCACAACCGCGACCTGCCGGAGCTCGTCGAGTCCAAGCTCGGGATGATCGCCCTCGCCGCGCGCCGCCAGCGCCTCGGAGTCGACCAGGCCACGCTGCGCGACCTGGCCAGCGAGATCGAGTGGGCCAAGGTCTCCAACGTCGCCCCCGACACCTACGCCGCGATCTCGCGTGCCCGCGGTCGCGCGGTCTCCGGGCTTGAGCCCGAGGTGGTGGCCCGCGCCTTCGAGGCCTACGAGGAGGTCAAGCGCGGACAGGGCCGGATGGACATGGAGGACGTCCTCCTCTTCGGCGCCGGCCTCCTCGCCGACAACGAGGCCGTCGCGGCCCAGGTGCGACGGCAGTACAAGTGGTTCGTCGTCGACGAGTTCCAGGACGTCTCCCCGCTCCAGCACGCGCTCCTCGACCTGTGGCTGGGTGGGCGCGACGAGCTCTGCGTGGTCGGGGACCCGGCGCAGACGATCTACTCCTTCGCGGGTGCCGACGCGCGCTACCTGCGCGAGTTCACCCAGCGGTTCCCGTCCGCCACCAGCGTCGAGCTGGTCCGCAACTACCGCTCGACGCCCGAGGTCGTCGCCGCCGCCAACCAGCTCCTCGACGGCACTCCCAGCAAGGGCGTCGACCTCGTCGCCCAGCGACCCTCCGGCGCTCGCATCGGCTACCGCGAGGCCACCGACGAGGTCGCCGAGGCCGACGCCGTCGCCGACCGGGTGGCCGCGTTGCGCGCGCAGGGCACACCGGCCAGCCGGATGGCGGTCCTGCTGCGCATCAACGCCCAGTCCGAGCGCTTCGAGGAGGCGTTCGCGGCGCGCGGCATCCCCTACGTCGTACGCGGTGCGGCACGCTTCTTCGACCGGCCCGAGGTGCGCCAGGCGATCACCCTCGTCCGGGGAGCCGCCCGCAGCGGCGAGGCCGGGGGCCCGGTCGCCGAGGCCGTGCTGGCCGTCCTGTCGCAGATGGGCCACAGCACCGAGCCGCCGGAGGGCAGGGGAGAGGTGCGCAACCGCTGGGAGTCGCTGCAGGCCCTGGTCGACCTCGCCGCGGACTTCGGCCGCGAGCGCCCCGAGGCCTCGGTGGGCGACCTCGTCGACGACCTCGACCGGCGTGCCAGCGAGCAGCACGCGCCGGTGGCCGACGCCGTCACGCTGGCGACGATCCACTCGGCCAAGGGGCTGGAGTGGGACGCCGTCTTCGTGGCCGGCATGCACGAGAAGATGATGCCGATCTCGCAGGCCCACACGCCCGCCGAGGTCGAGGAGGAGCGGCGGCTCCTCTACGTCGCGATGACACGCGCCCGCGACGAGCTGACGGTGTCGTGGGCGACCGCACGCGAGCCCGGCGGCCGGGCCAACCGGGGGAGCTCGCCGTTCCTCGCGGCCATGCTCGACGGGGTGCCGGGTGTCTCCGGCCAGCGACGCGAGCGCAGCAAGCGCAACCGGGCGGCGATGCACTGTCGTGAGTGCGGCAAGCCGCTGGCCAACTCCCGCGAGAAGAAGACCGGCCGCTGCGCCGACTGCCCCGCCTCCTACGACGAGGCGCTGTTCGAGCGGCTGCGCGAGTGGCGCCTGGCGCGCGCGACGGAGGACAGCGTCCCGGCCTTCGTCGTCTTCACCGACGCCACCCTCCAGCTCATCGCCGAGCACGTCCCGTCCGACGAGCGCGGCCTGCGCGCGATCAGCGGTGTGGGCCCCGGGAAGATCGCGAAGTACGGCGACGACGTCCTCGCACTGGTCGCCGGCGGCGCGGTGGACCAGACCACCTGAGGCAGTCCAAGACACGCCGGCACACGCTGCTCCCACGCGTGGAACGGCACGTCCGGGCGGCGTCCGGAGCGTCCGAGAGGCGCCGTGGACGTGGTGCGGAAAGAATTTCGTGTAATACCCAGAAAATCGTTTGCCCCTGACGCGCGTGCGGGTCTAACGTTCCTCTCACAACCCACGCGCACTGCGATCCCTGACAAGGATCCGCGCCCGACGCCCCGAAGGAGGTGGCCCCCATGGAGAACTACACGATGACGATGACGGCCTGGACGCCGTCCTTCGGCATGTCCACCCTCGGCCACACCTGCGCGCGCCTGCGTGCCTTCGGTGCTGGCGTGGTGGCTGTCCAGGGCGACGCCGCCGCCATCGTTCGCATCAAGGGCGATTTCCCGGGTTCTCCTGCCTGGAGTCCGTCGACTTAGGTCATCACACCTACATCGGCAGCCTCCAGGCCGCGGAACCCGAACCCCGGGATCCGCGGCCTTTCTGATTTTCCGAGCGTCATCAAACCCGCGATCAGGTCAATGAGTAGGAGGTGAACACATGACCATCAGCGTTCTCGACCGCAACCGAGCTGCCGACAAGACCGAGCTGGAGCCGCAGGCCCCGCTCGGAGCCCTGCACGATGCAGCTGCCGGAGTGGATGAGGAGTTGCTGCCCTGCCGCGTCAACGACGCAGAGCTGTGGTTTGCCGAGTCCCCCGCGGACGTGGAGCACGCCAAGGCCCTCTGCATCGACTGCCCCGTGCAGGCGCTGTGCCTCGACGGAGCCCTCGAGCGGCGTGAGCCGTGGGGCGTCTGGGGAGGCGAGCTCTTCCTCCAGGGCGTGGTGATCCCGCGCAAGCGGCCGCGAGGCCGGCCCCGCAAGTCCGAGCAGACCGTCCAGGTCGCCTAGGTCGGACAGCACCGCAAGGACGGGCCGCCGCCACGGCGTGACCGCGAACTCATCTCCTCCGAGGAAACACAGGAACTACTTCGATGAAGACCTACCGGAACGGAAGCAACGACATGAATCTCATGCATGAAGAACTCGCTCGCGCGCAAATGACCGCGCGCCTGGGAGAGGCGCACGAACTGCGACGCGGCCACCAGCTGGCCCTGGCCCGTCGTATGAGCCGCAAGGCCGAGCAGGCCGCGCAGCAGGCGCGTCTCGCCCTCGCTCGCGCGATCTGATCCGTCCCCCTCGGGGGAGGCTCTCACCCTGATCGCGGGTGAGCAACACCCACGAGCCGGTACGTCGTCACGGTGACGACGTACCGGCTCGCTGGCATTTCCGCGCGCTAGGCTCGCGTCATGGAGCTCGTGACGTGCGACTTCTGCGGCACCCAGGCGCCCGAGGCGGAGACCCTGACCTGGAGCACCGCCGTCGAGCGCGGCCGGAAGCAGGTCTTCTGCGACACCTGCTCACGCGCCCACCTGCGGGCGATGGAGGGCAAGCTCGACTCCGAGTGGTGGTGACCGCGCGGTCTCACGCCGTCTCGAACCAGTCGCAGCCGCAGTAGGGGTGCCGTTCCCACCGTCGCGCGGTCGGCACCGGCTGGTGGTCGAAACACCACGAGGTGCACCACGAGTGCGGCGCCTCACCGCGTCCCCATGCGCCGAGGTCGCGCGCCGCGGCGCCGGCGGCGAGGGCCAGCAGCGGGAGGGGTACGCCACCCGGGACGGCAGCGGCGCCGTCGTCGAGCACCCCCGCGGCGACGCAACGCGCGCACGGCCCGATGCCGGGTGCGGCCCACGGGCCCACCTCGACGGCGTACGGGCGCACCGCGACGAGCAGGTGGGGGAGCGAGTCGACGCTCCAGCCGTCGACCACGTCGGAGACCCGGCGGCCGGGCGTGACGGCGATGCCCACCGGGGCGGCGTCGTCGAGGGAGACGCCGGCCGCGCCCAGCGCCCGGCGTACGGGCTCGCGCCAGGCGTCCGGGCAGTCGAGCTGTGCGCGGACCGGGCGGGCGTAGGCGTCTGCGGTCATGGTCCGACGCTGCCACGCGGGCGGCGGGGGCAGCGGGTCGTCCACAGGGGTTCTCCGGTGGGACGGCCGGAAATGCGAGCGGCGGCGCCACCCCGCAGGGGTGACGCCGCCGCTGTCAGCTCGACTGTCAGCTCACGGGGTGAGGCTCACGCCTTGCCGAGGATGCGGTTCAGGTTGGTACCGCAGACCGGGCAGACGCCCTTGGCCATCTTGGTGCCCTTGTCGTTGACCTTGATCTCGCCCTCCGCCTCGCGCTTCTCCTTGCACTTGACGCAGTAGAACTCACCGCTCCAGGTCTCCGCCATGACGGCCTCCTTGCTCGTATTTCTTGGTCGTCGCGACGGGGAATCTCTCGGGGAAGCCCGCCGGGGAGCAACGACGGTTGTCGGCGCTCCGTCGGAGACCCTACGCCACGCGTGGGCCACGCTCACGCACCACACGCGCTGAGCGTGAATCCAGATGCATCCACGCTCAGCCGGATCAGTACCCTCGGGCCATGCCAGACACCTCCGCACAGACCTCCGCACCGGCGTCTCCGACCCTCTCCCACCTGCGCCTCGAGCGCCCGTCGGAGGGGGTCGCGCTGCTCACCCTCGACAACCCCGACATGCGCAACGCGATGAGCGAGGAGATGACCTCGTCGTGGGTCGCGGCCGTCGACGCGCTCGCGGCCGACCCGTCGGTGCGCGCCGTCGTCGTGACGGGGGAGGGATCGGCGTTCTGCAGCGGCGGCAACACGTCGTGGATCGCGAGCGAGCCGGATGCGACGGTGGACCACCTGCGCGCGCGGATGCTGCCGTTCTACCGCGCCTGGCTGTCGATCCGCCGGCTCGAGGTGCCCACGATCGCCGCGGTGAACGGCCACGCGATCGGCGCCGGGCTGTGCCTCGCGCTCGCGTGCGACATCCGCTACGCCGCGCGGGGCGCCAAGCTCGGCCTGCCGTTCAACAAGCTCGGCATGCACGCCGGCATGGCCGGCACCTACCTCCTGCCCAACGTCGTCGGCCCCGCGCACGCGCGCGACCTCCTGCTCACCGGGCGCGTCGTCGAGGCCGACGAGGCGCTCCGGCTGGGCATGGTCTCGCGCGTCATCGAGCCTGCCGGTTTCCTCGACGAGGTCCTCGCCACGGCCGCCGACGTCGCGGCGACGGCGCCGATCGCGGCCCGGCTCACCAAGGTCGCGCTCGCCGACGGCGGACACGCCGACTTCGACGCCGCGCTGCAGTGGGAGGCGCTCGCCCAGCCGTTGACGCTCGCGACCGCCGACCTCCAGGAGGGCATCCGCGCCGCACAGGAGAAGCGGGCGCCGGAGTTCCGAGGCCGCTGAGCTCCGGCCGGACCCGCGCGCGGCAGGAGCGGTGGGAGCGGTGGGGGCGAGGGGGAACGGAGAAGGGGCCCCGCAGCCCGCGACGCCTGCCTTCCCCTGCTGACGTCGAGGAGCCGTGGGGCCCTTCTGGGGCGCCACGCTAGGGACTGCGCCGAGCCTCGGTCAACAGCGTCGCGTCCACCCCTGTGGACAGACCTGTGGATGCGGTGGGGACGCGCGGAGGCCGGCCGTGGAGAGCGCCGTCCGCGGTGGGGGCGCCCTGTGTGCGACACGCCCGGCGCTCGCGTCGTACTGTGCCCATGACCAGCGGGTTCGGGCGGGTCCGCCCTGTGGAGGAGAAGAAGTTGGACGAGAACGGCGCCGACGGCATCCCCGCGCGGGGGCCGGTCGCCACGCTGCGACGGATCGCGTTCCTCATGGAGCGTCAGCGCGAGGAGACGCGCCGCATCGAGGCCTTCCGCAACGCCGCCCGCACGATCCTGCCGCTGCCGGAGGAGGAGGTACGCCGGCGCGCGGAGGAGGGCACCCTCACCGAGCTGACCGGTATCGGCCCGAGCACGGCGGCCGTGATCACCGACGCGTGCCGTGGCATCGTCCCCGAGCGTCTCGTCAAGCTCGAGGCGACCTCCGGGCCCCTGGCCGCCGGTGGCGAGGACCTCCGGGCGCTGCTGCGCGGCGACCTGCACTCGCACTCGGACTGGTCGGACGGCGGGTCCCCGCTCGAGGAGATGGCGATGACCGCCATGGAGCTCGGCCACGACTACCTCGTGCTCACCGACCACAGCCCGCGCCTGCGGGTGGCCAACGGGCTGAGCGCGGAGCGGCTGGCGCGCCAGCTCGGGGTGGTCGACGCGGTCAACGAGCACCTGGGTGGGAGCTTCACGCTGCTCAAGGGGATCGAGGTCGACATCCTCGACGACGGGTCGCTCGACCAGACGCCGGAGATGCTGGGCCGGCTCGACGTCCGTGTCGCCTCGGTGCACTCCAAGCTGCGGATGGACTCCGCTCCGATGACCCGGCGGATGATCGGCGCGGTCCGCGACCCGCACACCAACGTGCTCGGCCACTGCACGGGCCGGCTGGTGACCGGCGGTCGGGGCACCCGCCCGCAGAGCGAGTTCGACGCCCGGGCCGTCTTCACCGCCTGCGCGGAGGAGGGGGTCGCCGTGGAGATCAACTCCCGTCCCGAGCGCCGGGACCCCCCGACGCGGCTGCTGGAGCTCGCGCGCGACCTCGGCTGCCTGTTCTCGATCGACTCCGACGCGCACGCGCCCGGGCAGCTCGACATGCTCGACCACGGCGCTGCGCGGGCGACCGAGGCGGGGATCGACCCCGACCGGATCGTCAACACCTGGGAGCGCGACCGGCTCCTGGCATGGGCGTCCTCCCGGCTCTGACCAGCGCGTTCAGCGCGTCGCCGTGGGTGGCGAGGGCTAGGTTGCCAGCATGAGCAGCGTGTCCGGTACGCCCGACGTGGAGGTGCGTCGCTCGCGCCGCCGCCGGCGCACCGTCTCGGCCTACCGCGACGGCGACCGGATCATCGTGCTCATCCCGGCGTCGATGAGCAAGCGCGACGAGGCCACCTGGGTCGCCGACATGGTGGCCCGCGTCCAGCGCCAGGAGAAGCGCAAGGTGCGCTCCGACGACGACCTCGTCGCGCGGGCGGCCAAGCTCAACGACCTCTACCTCGGAGGCCTCGCGGTCCCGGCGTCGGTGCGGTGGGTCGGCAACCAGAACGCCCGCTGGGGGTCCTGCACGCCGGGGGACCGGACGATCCGCCTGAGCGACCGGCTGCAGCACATGCCGGCCTGGGTCGTGGACTACGTCCTCGTCCACGAGCTCGCCCACCTGCTCGAGGCCGGTCACACGCCCGCGTTCTGGGGGTGGGTCGACCGCTATCCCAGGGCCGAGAAGGCCAAGGGCTACCTCGAGGGCTACTCGGCGGCCGCGCGCCTCGAGCCGCCGCCGGGCGACGACGACGACTGACCCGGCCCCCGGCCCCGAACCCGCTCGAGCGCCGCGTCGATGAGGGCGTACATGTCCTCGAACGTCTCGGGCAGCGCATCGGCCGGCCACCAGCGGACGTCGAGGGACTCCTCGCTCGTGACGTGGGAGTCGTCGGGCTCGGCGGTGGCGAGGAAGCGGACGTCGAGGTGGTGCACGGTGCCGCGGGGTGAGCAGAAGTCGACCGCGTGCGCGTCCAGCGACAGCGGCTCGGGGTCGAAGTCGAAGGTCGCGAGGCCCGACTCCTCGACGAGCTCGCGGCGCGCGCCGTCGGCCAGCGAGTCGTCGTCGGGCTCGAGGTGCCCGCCGAAGGCGAGCCAGGCGCCCGCCTTGCGGTGGTGGTTCAGCAGCACGGCGTCACCGGCGGGCGACACGACGATCGCACCGGCCGTCAGGTGGTCGGGGAAGCAGGCCTTGGCGAGGCCGTCGGGGTGCGCCTCGAGGTGGGCGACGTAGCGCTCGCGCAGCGCAGCCTGCTCCCGCGTGGGCGGCTGCCACGCCGTGAGGGTGCGCAGCGCGCTCGCGTGCGGGTCGCTCACTCCGCCGCGCGGGGGCCGTCGGGGCCGCCGTCGGAACCGCCGTCCAGCAGGTCGCGCAGCCCGGCGTCGAACTCCTCCTCGGACAGCTCGCCCGGGGCGACCGAGTCCTCCCGGAAGCCCAGCGGGTCGTCGAGGTCCTGCGCGGTGGGCAGCAGGTGCGGCGACATCCACACGCCGTCGCGGGCCTCCGTGCCCTGGCGGGTGCGCAGCGAGCCCCACAGGGTGGAGGCGTCGCGCAGCCGGCGCGGGCGCAGCTCGAGGCCGACGAGGGTGGCGAAGGTCTGCTCGGCCGGACCGCCGGCGGCGCGGCGACGGCGTACGGTCTCCTGCAGCTTGGCTGCGGCCGGCATCCGCTCGGCCGTGGCCTGGCTGACGACCTCGTCGACCCAGCCCTCGACGAGCGCGAGGGTCACCTCGAGCTTCTCGAGCGCAGCCTTCTGGGCGGGGGAGGGCTCCGGGTCGAACAGGCCCCCCGCGAGCGCGTCCTGCATCGCCTGGGGGTTGGACATGTCGACGTCGCGGAGCTTCGCCTCCATGCCGGAGGTGTCGAAGTCCATGCCGGCGCCGTACTCGGAGACGGCGCCGATGAGGTGGTCGCGCAGCCACGGGACGCCGGCGAACAGGCGCTGGTGGGCGGCCTCGCGGAGCGCGAGGTAGAGCAGGACGTCGTCGGTGCTGACGTCGGGCAGCTCGGCGGCGAAGGCCGTCACGTTGGTCGGGAGGAGCGCCGCCTTGCCGATCGGGCCGAGCGGCAGACCGATGTCGGAGGCGCTCAGCACGTCGCCGGCCAGGGCGCCGAGGCCGCTGCCGACCTGGGAGGCGACCATCGCGCCGCTGGCCTTGCCGAGCATCGCCATGAGCGGTCCGGCGAGCTGCTTCATCTCCTCGGGCATCGCCTGCCCGAGGGCCTGGGTCGCGGAGCCCGCGATGGGCTCGACGAGGACCTTCCAGACGGGGATGGTCTCCACGATCCACTCCGCGCGCGACCAGGCGGCGGTGGTGGTGACGCCGGAGGGGAACTCGGTCGTGGTGTCGAGCCAGTGGTCGGCGAGGCGTACGGCGTCGGCGACGGCGTTCGACTGCGCGGGGCTGACGGCGGGGTCGGGCTCCTGGGCCGCCGCGCGGCGGGCGAGATCGGTGACGGTCTCCCAGTTGACCGGGCCGTCGTGGGGCGCGAACAGCGACTGCATCTGCGACATCAGCGCGTTGAGGTCGGGCATGCCGCCGCCGGCGCCGAAACCGCCCATCTGCGAGAAGATCTGCTCGAAGGGCGTGCCCTTGAACGGGTTGCTGTCATCGGGGCCCTGGCCCGGCTGGCCCGGGCCTCCGGGGGTGTCACTCATGGCCCCCACGGTACCGGCCGGTCCTACACTCGACCGGGTGACCGACGCCCAGCCCGATGCCCGGCCCGAGGCAGTGCGCCTCGTCGACATCCGCGACACGCCCCTCGACGTCGCTGAGGTCCTCGCGGCGCTCGACGACGACGGCGCCGGCGGCCTGACGCTGTTCGTCGGGCAGGTGCGCGACCACGACGGCGGCAAGGGCGTGACGGCGCTCGACTACTCGGCCCACCCGACCGCCCTCGCCCGGCTGGACGACGTGTGCCGCCGTGTCGCCGCGGCGCACGACGTGCGCGGCGTGGCCGCGGTCCACCGGGTCGGCCAGCTCGTCATCGGCGACCTCGCCGTCGTGGTGGCCACGACGGCCGCCCACCGCGGCGACGCGTTCGCGGCGTCGCGCGACCTGATCGACACGCTCAAGGCGGAGGTGCCGATCTGGAAGCACCAGGTCTTCGACGACCACACCGAGGAGTGGGTCGGCACGCCGTAGGACCTCCGCCCGCCCGGTGCCGGGGCGCCCTACGCTCGAGGCGTGGAGATCCTGCTGTGGCTCGTGCCGTCCGTCGCCGTGACGGTCCTGGCGATGGCGTGGGTGTCGTGGGCCGGGCGCGACGGGCGCGGCGAGGTGGACCGCGACGTCGCGGTGGAGCGCCTCGGCAGGGCGCTCGCCAAGGACCTGCCAGCGGGCACGCGGCGTACGCCCCCTCCTGCCCGCGACCGCAGCACCGGCATCGCCGTACGGCCCAGCCACGGGCCCCGCGCGGGGTAGCCCCGGCAGCGGTTGCCCTCATTTGAGAGAGTTGCGCCCATGAGTCAGCGGACCAGGGCGGGGCTGATCGCACTGTGCCTGCTGGCCGTGCTGTGGGGGACCGCCTTTTTCGTGCCGCTGCCCTACGTCACCTACTACCCCGGACCGACCGTCGACATCCTCGGCACGGCCGACGGTGAGGAGACGGTGCAGGTCACCGGGCACCAGGCCTACTACGACGACGGCGAGCTCCGGATGACGACCGTCTACGTGAGCACGCCCCAGGAGGACGTCACCCTCCCCGACCTCCTCCGTGCCTACTTCGACCCCGACGCCGCGGTGTGGCCGCGCTCCTCGATCTATGCCCCCGACGAGACCGACGAGTCCAGCGACCGCGAGTCCGCGGTCGCGATGGTCTCCTCGCAGGACACCGCGATCGCCGCCGCGCTGACCGAGCTGGGCGAGGACGTCGACCCGATCGTCGAGGTCCTCGACGTGACGCCCGGCCTGCCCGCCGAGGGCGAGCTCGAGGTCCGCGACGTGCTCGTCGAGGTCGACGGCACGGCGGTCGAGGAGCCCCAGGACGTCGTCGACGCCGTCGACGCCGTCGACGCCGCGACCGAGGGGCAGCCGATCACGTTCGTGGTGCGCCGCGGCGAGAAGGAACGCACCGTCCAGATCACCCCGGAGCGCGTGGGCGAGGACCTGCGGGTCGGGATCACGCCGGGAGTCGGCTTCGACTTCCCGTTCCAGGTGAGCGTCAACATCGCCGACAACATCGGCGGCCCCAGCGCCGGCCTGATGATGTCGCTGGCGATCTACGACACCCTCACCCCGGGGTCGATGACCGACGGCGCCGACATCGCCGGCACCGGCACGATCACGCCCGGCGGCGAGGTCGGCCCGATCGGCGGCATCCAGCAGAAGATCGCGGCCGCCCGCGACGCCGGCGCCGAGCTGTTCTTCGTGCCCGCCGACAACTGCGACGGCATCGGGGGAGTGGACCCCGGCAGCATGCGGCTCGCCAGGGCCACCACGATGCACGCCGCCGTCGAGACCCTGGCCGACTGGGTCGCCGACCCCGACGCCGACCTGCCCACCTGTGAGGACGCCTCGTCATGACCGACTTCCCCGCGGACCCCGCGCTGCCCCAGGACGCCCAGGTCCTCCCGGAGGACCCCGCACTCGCCACGGCCGTGCTCGAGATCGAGGCGCACGTCGCGCAGGGCGGCTGGGACCAGCCCGCGCGCCTGTACGCCCTCGTGGACACCGCCGCGCTCGTCGCGCAGGAGCCGGCGCTGGCCGCCGCGATGTCGATCGACGGGCCCGGGGAGGACGGCTCCTTCACGCCGGTCGAGCAGGACGCGCTGCCGGTCGGGCAGGCCCTCGAGGAGGCGCTGCACACGATCGCGTGGCCCGACAGCGTCGCCGGGTGTGCCGCCGTGATCGAGCGCCTCGTGCTGCCCCCCGGCACCGACGACGACATCCCCGACGACCCCACCTCGGCCGAGCTGTTCGCCCGCGAGCACCCGGACCGCCAGGAGGTCCGGATGGTCGCGGGCGTCACGCGCGCCGGCGCCTCCTACTGCGCGCTGCGACTGCGCGCCCACGACGACGAGCAGTCCGTGGTCAACGGCACCGAGCTGGTGCCGGGACTCCTGCAGCTGCTCCACGCCACGCTGACCGACCCCAACGACCCACCGCACGACACGTCCGACCCCACCCACGAGAACTCCTGAGCAGGCGCCGGCATGAGCAATCCCTTCGACCGACCCAACGGCCCCCAGGGCCCCGACGGCCCGCAGCGGCCAGGAGGCCCCGGCGGTCCGGCCGGTCCCGGCGCCCAGCGCCCGGCCACCGCGTCGCGGCGACCCGGGGCGCTGGTCATCACCGCGATCATCCTGATCGTCGGCTTCATGCTGCTCAGCGGCTTCGCGTCCTTCTGGACCGAGCGCCTCTGGTTCGGCTCGGTGGGCTACCAGGAGGTCTTCACGACCCTGCTGCTCACCCGCGTCGGGCTGTTCCTCGTCTTCGCCGGGCTGATGGCCGCGACCGTCGCGGTGTCGATGGCGATGGCCTACCGCTTCCGCCCCGTCCTGTGGCCCGGCATGCCGGGCATGCCCGACGACGGGATGGACCGCTACCGCGAGCTGCTGGCGCCCCGGATGGGCTGGGTGATCGCCGCCGCGTCGATCGTCATGGGCCTCTTCGCCGGTGCCTCGGCGTCCGGCCAGTGGCGCAGCTACTCCCTGTGGCAGCACGGCAGCGAGTTCGGCACGACCGACCCCTACTTCAACAAGGACGTCGGCTTCTACGTCTTCGACCTCCCGTTCTGGCACTACGTCGTCGACTACGTCATGGCGCTGGCCGTGGTCGGCCTGATCGCGTCGCTGCTGATGAACTACCTGTTCGGGGGCATCCGACTCTCCGGGCGCCCCGGCGAGCGGCTGACCAGCGCCGCGCAGATCCAGGTGTCGGCGCTGCTCGCGATGTTCGTGATCGCGAAGGCCGTCGACTACTGGCTCGACCGGTTCGACCTGGTCACCAACTCCGGCTCGATCTTCACCGGGATGAACTACACGGCCGACAACGCGGTGCTTCCCGCGAAGGAGATCCTCGCCGGCATCGCGATCGTCTGCGGGCTGCTCTTCCTCGCCAACATCTGGCGGCGCACCTGGCTGCTGCCGTCGGTCGGCGTGGCGCTGTTCGCCCTCTCGGCGATCATCCTCGGCCTGATCGTGCCCACGCTCGTCCAGGCGATCCGGGTGAACCCCAACGTGCCCGACCGCGAGGGCCCGTACATCAAGGAGAACATCGACGCCACGCGGGCGGCCTACCAGCTCGACCAGATCGACGTCCGCGACGTCGCGAGCACCGGCGCCACCGCCGACGGCCGGCTCGAGGCGCTGGACGGCATCACCGAGGGCATCCCGCTCGTCGACCCGCAGATCGTGAGCGAGATCTTCGAGCAGCAGCAGCAGGTGCGCGCCTACTACTCGGTGCCCAACGTGCTCGACGTCGACCGCTACGAGATCGACGGCAAGGACCGCGCCGTGGTGCTCGGCGTGCGCGAGCTCGACCAGAGCGGCCTCGCGGAGAGCGACCAGAACTGGTCGAACCTGCACACCGCCTACACCCACGGCAACGGCATCATCGCCGCCTACGCCAACCAGCGCCCCGAGGACGACTCGGCGCAGCAGAGCGGCATCCAGTGGGCCGAGGGCCAGGAGGCCGACGAGAACGCGCTGACCGAGCTCGCCGGCCCCGACGGCTACGAGACGCGCGTCTACTTCGGCGAGTCGAGCCCGTCCTACAGCATCGTCGGCCTCGACCCGGACTCCGGCGAGGCGCGGGAGTTCGACCTGCCGCGCGGCGACCGCAGCGACGAGGAGGTCGCGACGACGTACGACGGCAAGGCGGGCGTGCCGATCGGCAACCTGTTCAACCAGCTCCTGTACGCCGTGCGCTACAGCGAGCCGAACTTCCTGCTGTCGAGCCGGGTGCACGAGAACTCCAAGATCCTCTACGACCGCAACCCGCGCACGATGGTCGAGAAGGTCGCCCCGTGGCTGACCGTGGACTCCGACCCCTACCCGGCCATGATCGACGGCCGGATCCAGTGGATCCTCGACGGCTACACCGTCACCGACAAGTACCCGCTGTCGCAGCGCGAGTCGCTCGAGGAGATGACCGACGACTCCCTGCAGGAGAACACCGGCTTCCAGACGCTGCCGACCGACGAGGTCAACTACCTCCGCAACTCGGTGAAGGCCACGGTCGACGCCTACGACGGCACGGTGACCCTCTACGAGTGGGACGAGCAGGACCCGATCCTCAAGGCGTGGAAGGAGGTCTTCCCGGGCGTCGTGCAGCCCAAGGACGACATCCCCGACTCGCTGCGCGAGCACCTGCGCTACCCCGAGGACCTCTTCAAGGCCCAGCGCTACCAGTTCCAGCGCTACCACGAGACCTCCGCGTCGGCGTGGTTCGAGGGCTCGAGCCGGTGGGAGGTGCCGAGCGACCCGCAGAGCACGACCCGCCTGCAGCCGCCGTACCGTCTGTTCACCGACACCGGCGAGGGCGAGACCTGGTCGCTGACGTCGGTCTACGTGCCGCGGCGCAAGGAGAACAACCTCGCCGCCTACATGGCCGTCAACAGCGACGCGGCGAGCGACGAGTACGGCAAGATCTCGGTGCTGCAGCTGCCCAACGAGCCCAGCGGCGGCCCGCTGCAGATCGCGAACACGTTCGCGACCAACGAGGACGTCAGCCAGGCGCTGCTGCCCTACACCACCGGTGACGCCGACCGGGTGCCCGGCAATCTGCTGACGCTGCCGATCGGTGACACGTTCATGTACGTGCAGCCGGTCTACACGCGCCGCGACGGTGAGTCGAACTTCCCGATCCTGCGCTTCGTCCTGGTCTCCTACGAGAACCGTGTCGGCATCGGCACGACCCTCGTCAGCGCCATCGAGGACGCCCTCGACGGCGGGTCCGGCGACTCGACCGAGGAGCCCACGGAGGAGCCGACCGAGGAGCCGACGGAGGAGCCGACCGAGGAGCCGACCGAGGAGCCGACCGAGGAGCCGACGGGCAACGCGCAGCAGCAGGTGGCCCAGCTCCTGCAGCAGGCCGAGCAGAAGTTCGCCGACGCCGACGAGGCCCAGCGCCAGGGCGACACGGTGCGCTGGGCGCGGCTGATGGAGGAGGCCCGCGCGCTCATCGAGGAGGCCGTACGAGTGGCTGGTTGACCCCGATTTGGGAACGGCCCGACCACCCCTGTAATGTTCTGTTCACCGACGCGGGGTGGAGCAGCTCGGTAGCTCGCTGGGCTCATAACCCAGAGGTCGCAGGTTCAAATCCTGCCCCCGCTACAAGATGACGAAGGCCCGGACCATCAGGTCCGGGCCTTCGTCGTTCACGCGGGCGGGGCCCCGGGTGCTCAGCGCACGACGAGGTCGGCCCCGGGCTCGGGTGCCGGCTCCTCCACCCGCGCTCCGCTGCGCTCGGCGCCGATGCCGGCGAACACCACGAAGAGGATGCCGAGGACTGCCATGCTGTTGGGCGCCTGGCCGAGCGCGAGGAAGCCGATCACCAGCGCGAAGGCCGGCTCCAGCGCCATCAGCGTGCCGAAGGCGCCGGTGGTCAGGCGTCGCAGCGCCATCAGCTCCAGCGTGAACGGCACGACGGGGAGCAGGATCGCCAGGCCGAGGCCGTACAGCAGGAGCCCGGGCGTCAGGTGGTCGACGACGCCCGGTCCGGCGACGAGGGTCGCCACGGCGCCGGCCACGGGCATCGAGATCGCGAGGCCGCCCAGTCCGCTGACCGCGTCCCCGACGCGCTGCGTCAGCAGGATGTACGCCGCCCAGCAGACCGCGGCACCCAGCGCGTACGCGACCCCCACCGGGTCGGAGGCGCCCGTCCACGGCTGGGTCAGGCAGAGCACCCCGACGGCGGCGACGCCGGCCCAGGCCCGACCGACGCCGCGGCTGCGCCAGACCGCGACGGCGAGGGGGCCGAGGAACTCCAGGGCGCTGGCGGTGCCGAGCGGCAGCCGGGCGACGGCTGCCATGAACAGCACGGTCACGCCCGCCGTGACGACTCCCAGCGCGGCAGCGGACCACAAGGCCTCGCGGCTGTAGTGCGAGAGCCGCGGCCGCACCAGGACCAGGAGCAGCACCCCAGCCCAGGCCAGGCGGAGCCACGCGGCACCGGACGAACCGATGTCGTCGATGAGTCCGACGGAGGCGGCCAGGCCGAGCTGGACGCAGAGCATCGAGGCGATCGCCATGGAGGTGCCGACACGGGCGGGGGAGCGGGGCATGGCTCCAGCAGAGGGGACTGTCACCGTTCGCGTCCACGTGAGATTGCTGGACATGATGTTCAGGAAATTGCAACAATCGCACGGTGGACGTGCACCGCCTCCGGATGCTCCTCGAGCTCTCGCGCCTGGGCTCCATGCGCGAGGTCGCCGACACCCTCGGGACGACCACGTCGAGCGTCTCGCAGGGGATCGCCGCCCTCGCTCACGAGGTGCGCACGCCCCTCGTCGAGCCGGACGGACGGCGCGTGCGGCTCACGCCGGCGGGTCGTCGGCTCGCCGACCACGCCGTGACGATCCTCGCGGCGGTCGAGTCCGCGCGGCTCGACCTGGACCCGACGTCGGAGCCGACGGGTGTGCTCCGGGTCGCGGGGTTCGCCTCGGCGATCCGCCGGTCGCTGCTGCCGGTCGTGGAGGACCTCCGTCGTACGCACCCGGGCATCGCGGTGCAGGTCCACGAGTACGAGCCCGTCGAGGCCTTCGACCTGCTGGCGCGCGACGACGTCGACCTCGCGCTGGTCTACGACTACGACCTCGCGCCCGCGGAGTGGCGGGCCGACCACGACGTCGTGCCGCTGTGGGAGCTCGAGTGGGGGATCGGGGTGCCGACGCGGGACCGGCACCTGGGCCTGGCCGACCTGGCCGACCGCGACTGGATCGTGAACTCGCGCAACACCGCCGACGAGGACGCGCTGCGCACCCTGGCCTCCCGCGCCGGCTTCGTCCCGCGGGTGGTGCACCGCATCGACTCGCTCGAGCTGGTCGACGACCTCGTCGTCGCGGGTCGAGGCGTCGGCCTGCTGCCGCGCGGGCGCGCGTCACGGCGCGGGGTGAGCGTCGTACGCCTGCGCGACCCGGAGGTCAGGCTGCGGGCCTACGCCGTGACCCGTCGCGGCCGGGACAGCTGGCCCCCGCTGCGGGCCGTGCTGGAACGGCTCGCGCCCGGGTGAGACCGGTGGTGGCCCGGCCTCAGCGCACCAGGCTGTTGCCGTGGACCGCGGCCAGGCGGGCCTTGACGCTGAGCAGCGTCTCGATGATGAGGTCCTCGCGGCCGTTGTCGAGGCGGCTGATCGGCACCGCGACGCTGAGCGCGTCGACGGCCTGGTTCGTGAAGGGGAGCGCGACGCCGAAGCAGCGCACGCCCATGCAGGACTCCTCGCTCTCGGTCGCGTAGCCCTGGACGACGGCGCGGTCGATGATCTCCAGCACCGCGTCCTTGTCGGTGGTGGTGTTGGGCGTGATCGCGTTGATGTGCTCTGGCACCATGCTGCGGCGCCTCTCGACCGGGAGCTCGGCGAGCAGGGCTCGGCCCAGGGAGGTGGCGTACGCCGGGAGCCGGCGACCGACGGCCGAGTGCATGCGCAGCGGGTGGATCGACTCGCGCTTCGCGGTGTAGATGACGTCGGAGCCGTCGAGCCGGCCGAGGTGCACCGTCTCCTCCGTGGCGGCGGCGACCTCGTCGAGCACGGACGCGGCGCGGGCCAGGACCGGGTCGCCGTCGAGGTAGGCCGAGCTCACCACGAGGGAGTGGATGCCGAGCTGGTAGACGCTGCCGGTCGGGTCGGTCTGCAGCCAGCCGCGGTCGGTCATCGTGCGCAGGAGCGCGTGCAGGCTGCTCTTGGGGATGTTGAGGCGCGTCGAGAGCTGGAGCTGGGTGCCCGGCCCGTTGGCCGCGATCTCGTCGAGCAGGTCGAGGGCGCGCGCCGCCGACTTCACTGGCCCGGCCGCGGTGGGAGCGGCGATCTGGATCTGCGACATGGGTGGACTCCTCCGTAGGTGGGGGCCCCCGGACGCCCCGCTTCCCACATCGTAGCGCAGTTCGCATACATGGACACGCGTTCAATCCCTTGACCAGTGATCGCCGTCACGTATAAAGTCGAACTCAGTTCACATAGACGAACGCAGTTCATAACACGAGGAGTGTTCCCACCATGCAGGTTCGATACTCGACGTCTCCGACCAGTGCGGAGACTGCCACCACGGCGGACCTGCGCGACAGCTTCCTGGTCGAGGGACTCTTCGTCACCGGCGAGGTCAACGCGACCTACACGCACGAGGACCGCATGGTCATCGGCGGTGCCGTGCCGGGCACGGGCCAGCTCGACCTGCCCGCCTTCGCCGACGTCCTCGGCACCGAGACCCACCTCGCGCGCCGCGAGCTCGGCGTCATCAACGTCGGCGGTGCCGGCCACGTCCTGGTCGACGGCGAGAAGTTCGAGCTCGAGCACCTCGACGGGCTCTACGTCGGCCGGGGGAGCGAGGTCGCCTTCGCCGGTGCCGAGGCCGCGTTCTACTTCGTGTCCGCGTCCGCCCACGCGACGTACCCCACCTCCCTGCTGAGCCACCAGGAGGTCGAGCCGGTCGCGCTCGGCTCCGCCGAGGCCGCCAACGAGCGCAACCTCTTCCGCTACGTGTGGGGCCAGGACGTCGAGACCTCGGTGCTGCAGTTCGGCGTGACCGTGATCGCCGACGGCTCGGTGTGGAACACCTTCCCGCCGCACCTGCACGCCCGACGCACCGAGGTCTACTGCTACGTCGACCTCGCCGAGGAGGACCGGGTCTTCCACTTCATGGGCCAGCCCGGCCACACCCGCCACCTGGTCCTGCGCAACCGCGAGGCGGTCATCTCGCCGCCGTGGTCGATCCACGCCGGCGCCGGCACCGGCTCGTACGCCTTCATCTGGGCCATGGCCGGCGAGAACAACTGCTACACCGACCTCACGCCCGTCGCGGTGGAGGACCTGTGACCTCCTCTCCCTTCGACCTCACCGGCCGCACCGCGGTCGTGACCGGCGCGAGCCGGGGGATCGGCCGCGCCATCGCGCTCGGGCTGTCCCGCGCCGGCGCCGAGCTGGTGCTGGTCGGTCGGCCGGGCAGCAACGACTCCACCCGCGAGGCGGTCGTCGACCTCGGCGGCACGGTCGACGTCGTCGACCTCGACATGGGCGACCTCGACGCCGTGCAGCGCGTGGGCGGCGAGCTCGCCGCGTCGCGTGCGGTCGACGTCCTCGTCAACAACGCGGGCGTCATCGACCGGCAGGACACCGTCGACCTCGACCACGCCGACTGGCAGCGGGTGCTCGACGTCAACCTCAACGGCGTCTTCCTGCTGAGCCAGCAGGTCGGCCGGACGATGGTCGACCGGGGGCACGGCAAGATCGTCAGCATCGCGAGCCTGCTCACCTTCCAGGGCGGCATCCGCGTCGCGTCGTACGCCGCCAGCAAGCACGCCGTGGCCGGCATGACCAAGGCGCTGGCCAACGAGTGGGGCCCGCGCGGCGTCCAGGTCAACGCGATCGCGCCCGGCTACATCGCCACCGACAACACCACCGCGCTCCGCGAGGACCCCGACCGCGCGCGCTCGATCCTCGAGCGGATCCCCGCCGGCCGGTGGGGAGACGCCGACGACATCGCCGGCGCCGCCGTCTTCCTCAGCTCGCGGGCCGCCGACTACGTCAACGGCCACGTCCTGGTCGTCGACGGCGGCTGGATGGCCCGCTGACCCCCGCTTCCCCCTGCAGGACCGCACCACCGCACCACACCACAGCACCACGCAGCAGGACACGCACCACCCGCGTCACCCACTCGGGGCACCACCTGACCCAGAGTCAGACCCACCGCCGGACACCGGCACTCGAAGAGAATGAGGATCGACCATGAAGTTCACCTCTCGACCGACCGCAGTCGTGATCGGCCTGACCCTGGCCGCTGCCGCCCTCGCCGGCTGCAGCGAGGAGGCGTCCGGTGGCGGCGGCGGTGGCTCCGAGGCCGGAGCCTGCGCGCCCGAGGACGTCACCCTGGTGGGCCAGGTGCGCAACGAGTCCAACCCCTACGAGGCGTCGTGGCTCGACGGCGGCGACGCGTTCGCCGAGCAGGTCGGCCTCAGCCAGCAGCGCCTGACCTACGACGGCGACTCGACCAAGCAGCAGGAGCAGATCACCCAGCTCCTCGCCGGCGACACCGACTGCCTCGTGATGAACATCCTCCCCAACGGCGACTCCGACACCCTCCCGATCGTGGAGGGTGCCCAGGAGGCCGGCGCCTACCTCGTCACCCAGTGGAACAAGCCGGCCGACGTCGACGTCACCGACTACAGCCAGTGGCTGAGCCACATCACCTACGACGGCGTCGACTCCGGCCAGCAGATCGGCGACGCGCTCGCCGAGGCCATCGGCGGCTCGGGCGGCATCATCGCGCTGCAGGGCATCCTGGACACCGGCGCCGCGAAGGACCGGTTCGCCGGACTGGAGGCGTCGCTGGAGGCCAACCCCGACGTCGAGCTCCTCGACCAGCAGACCGCCAACTTCTCGCGCGACGAGGCCCTCGCGGTCACCAAGACACTGCTCACCAAGCACGGTGACGACATCAAGGGCATCTGGGCGGCCAACGACGACATGGCCCTCGGCGCGCTCGCCGCGCTCGAGCAGGCCGGCCGCGACGACGTCGCGGTCGTCGGCATCGACGCCGTGCCGGACGCGCTGACCGCCATCGAGGACGGCACCATGACCGCGACCGTCTCCTCCGACGGCCCGTGGCAGGGCGGCATCGGCCTGGCCATCGGCTACTGCGTGGCCACCGGCGAGCTCGCCGCCGACGACATCTCCGACGAGGACCGTGCCTGGTTCGCCGAGCAGTTCCTCATCACCGGTGACAACGTCGCCGACTTCGCCTCCCCGGCGGTGGACGAGGCCGACTTCGAGTGCGGCAACCTCTTCAGCCGGTCGCAGGGCGCGATCTCGTGACCATGACATCCCCCGCCCAGGCCGACACCGAGGACGTGATCGCGCCACGCCCCCAGCCTCGGCGGGGGGTGTCGCTCCGGGACGCAGGTCCCCCGATCGCACTGGTGGTCATCATCGGCATCTTCGCGGTGCTGAGCAGTGACTTCCGCACGGTCGGCAACGTGCAGAACATCATGGACGCGGCGGCCGTGCTCGCCGTCGCGACCTGCGGCATCAGCTTCGTGCTGATGATGGGGTCGATCGACCTCTCCGTCCCCGGCGTCATGGGTGCCTCCGCGATCGCGGTGGCCCTCCTGGTCGCCAACAACCGCAACGGCAACGACCTGGGACTCCTCGGGGTCCTCGTCGCGATCCTGCTCGGCGCTGCCCTCGGCTGCCTGAGCGGGGTCGCGCTGGTCGGCCTCAAGGTCCCCTCCTTCATGACCACGCTGGGCGTCTCGGCCGTCGGGCTGGGCGTCGCGACGCTGATGTTCGCCGGTGTCCAGCCGAACATCTCCGACGAGATGCTGCGCGGCTGGGCGGTCAACCGCTTCCTCGGGCTGGCGTACCTCACCTGGATCGCGATGGCCTGCGTCCTCGTCGGCTGGCTGGTGCAGCGCTACTCGCGCCTGGGCCGCTACGCGTACGCCATCGGCGGCGCCGAGGAGGTGCTCGCGCTGTCGGGGGTGAAGGTGGCCCCCTACAAGGTCGCCGTGTTCACCCTCGCCGGCTCGTTCTACGCGCTGGCGGGCGTGATGGTGACCAGCCAGCTCAGCGCCGGCCTCGTCCAGGCGGGCGCGGGGTACGACTTCCGTGCCATCACCGCCGCGGTCGTGGGCGGCACCCTGCTCACGGGCGGCCGCGGGGGAGTGCTGCACTCCGCCGTCGGCGTCCTCCTCGTCACCGTGCTCATCAACGGCCTCGTCCAGGTCGGGGTCAGCCCCTACTGGCAGGGCGGTGTCCAGGGACTCATCGTCGTCGCGGCCGTGTCGGCCGCGGTCATCCCCCAGCGTCGTAGGAACCAGGTGACGAAGTGACCATCCCTCTCACGGAGCACCCCGAGACGGGGGCGACCGGACCGGTCCACGCACTCGAGGTGCGCGGCCTGGTCAAGCACTACCCGGGCGTCAAGGCGCTCGACGGCGTCGACCTGGTCGTGCGCCAGAACGAGGTGCTGGGCCTCGCCGGCGAGAACGGTGCCGGCAAGTCCACGCTGCTCAAGGCGCTGGTCGGGCTGGTCCGCCCCGACGCCGGCGAGATCTGGGTGCGCGGCGAGAAGGTCCGGCTCAAGAGCGTCGTCGACGCCGCCGACCACGGCATCGGCATGGTGTTCCAGGAGCAGTCGCTGGTCCCCAACCTTACCGCCGCCGAGAACATCGTCCTGGGCAGCGAGGGACCGGGCGTGCGCCGCGGCATCTACCGCTGGGACACGATGCGCAGGCTCGCCCAGGAGCAGCTCGACAAGATCGGCTCCCACATCGACCCGCTCGCGCGGACCGACTCGCTCAGCTTCGCCGAGCGCCAGATGGTGGAGATCGCCAAGGTGCTCCGCATCGAGGAGCGCACGTCGAACCCGCCCGTGATCATCCTCGACGAGCCCACCTCGGTGCTGGAGTCGAAGGAGATCGAGACCCTCTTCACCCAGGTGCGCCGGCTGCGCGAGTTCGCCTCCGTCGTGTTCGTCTCGCACCGCCTCGACGAGGTCCTCGACGTGTGCGACCGCGTGGCCGTGCTGCGTGGCGGGGTGTCGGTGGGCGAGATGCCCACCGCCGACGCCGTGCCGACCGACCTCCACCGCCTGATGATCGGCTCCACCGGGTCCGACGACCACTACCACGAGGGCCTCGCCGAGCGGTCCGCCGACGAGGGCGAGCCCCGTCTCGTCGTCAAGGGCCTGTGCGGCAAGACGTTCCGCGACGTCGACCTCGAGGTGCGGGCCGGGGAGATCGTCGGGATCGTCGGCGTGCACGGCTCGGGTCGCGAGGACGTCTGCCGCGCGCTGTTCGGCGCCGAGCCCACCCTGGCCGGCGAGGTGACCCTCGACGGCCAGCCGCTGGACCTGTCCGGCACCCGGGCCGCCGTCGCGTCCGGCGTCGGCTACGTCCCCGCCGAGCGCAAGATCGAGGGCATGGTCGGCCCCATGTCGGTCGCCGACAACATGACGCTGACCAAGCAGAAGTCCCGCTGTGCGGGGCCGATGGTCGTCCCGCAGAAGCAGGCCTCGCTGGTGGACAAGTGGATCGAGCGGCTCTCGATCCGCACCCCGCACCGGGGCACGCAGATCGGGCGCCTGTCCGGCGGCAACCAGCAGAAGGTCGTCCTCGCCCGGTGGCTCGTCGCCGGCGACATCCGCCTGCTGCTGCTCGACCACCCCACCCGCGGCCTCGACATCGGCGCCCGCTCGGAGGTCTACCGCCTGATGCGCGAGCTTGCCAACAGCGGCGTCGCGACCGTGCTGCTCGCCGACAGCCTCGAGGAGGCGATCGGCATGTCCGACCGGATCATCGTGATGAGCGACGGCCGGGCGACCACCGAGGTCGGCTGCCCCTCCGGCGGCAAGCCGACCCCGCTCGACCTCGTCAAGGAGATGGTCTGAGATGAGCACCCCCGTCATCGCCGAGCCGGCCTCGAACCCCGCGGCCGAGCCCGCGATCGTCAAGGGCGGTCCCACCGCCGCCCAGCGCGTCACGTCGTTCATGCCGGTCATCGCGCTGGTCACGCTGCTCGCGGCGCTGACCATCGCCGACCCGGACTTCCTGAGCCAGCGCAGCCTCACCGCTGCCGTACGCACGTCGGCGCCCCTCGTGGTGCTCGCCGCGGGTGCCACCCTGGTGGTCCTCTGCGGTGGCATCGACCTGTCGATCGCGGCCCTGTGCTCCCTGTCGACCGTCTTCTTCGCCATGTGGCTGCCCGACGTCGGCGGCCTCACGATCCTCGCGGTGGTCGCCGCCGCCGGTGCGATCGGGGCGGTGCAGGGCATCGCCCACGTGCTGCTGCGGATACCGTCGTTCGTGGTGACGCTCGGCGGGATGAGCATCTTCTCCGCCATCGCGCTGGTGATCTCCGACGCCGGTCCGATCCGCGTCGTGGACCGCGACGCCACCTCGTGGCTCAACCTCTACGTCGCCGGCTACGTCCCGATGTCGTTCTTCGTCGCGTTCCTCGTGGTCGCCGTCATCTCGCTCGTCATCAAGCTGACCCCGCTCGAGAGCTTCGTGCGGGCCACGGGCTACTCCGAGTCGGCCGCCCGCCTCGCCGGCACGCCGGTCGACCTGGTCAAGGTCGCCGCGTTCACCGTCTCGGGCGCCTGCGCCGGGCTGGCCGCGGTCATGCTCGCGTCGCGCAACTTCAGCGGCAGCCCGACGATGGCCGACAACCTGCTGCTCCCCGCGGTCGCCGCGATCGTCGTCGGCGGCACCGCCATCACCGGCGGCCACGGCTCGCTCTGGCGCAGCCTCGCCGGGGCCCTGGTCGTCACCCTGCTGCGCGTCGGGCTGCCGATCGTCGGCGTCCCGTCGGCGTGGGAGCAGATCCTCTACGGCGCGATCATCGTCGCCGCCGTCGCGCTGACCCTCGACCGATCGAAGGTGGCGATCATCAAGTAGCGCCCGCCCGTCACCCGTCCTCACCCGCATCTCCAGCACCCAGCACACCCCGCACCGGAAGGCTTCTCATGTCCGCCGCATCCCAGCAGAACTCCCAGCTCCTCCCCGCCGTCTCCTCGTTCCTCTCCTCGCCGCGTCAGCTCCTCATCGACGGCGAGTGGGTCGAGGCGAAGGACGGCCAGACCTTCGACACGGTCAACCCGGCCACCGAGGAGGTGCTCGTCCAGGTCGCCCAGGCCTCCGCCGTCGACGCCGACCGCGCCGTGGTGGCCGCCCGCAACGCCTTCGAGTCGGGCTCGTCCTGGTCGCGGATGAGCCCGCGCGAGCGCTCGCACCTGCTGTGGCGCATCGGCGACCTGGTCGACGAGCGCGCGGAGGAGTTCGCGCAGCTCGAGTCCCTCGACAACGGCAAGAGCCTGGCGTCGGCCCGGGGCGACGTGGGCGTCGCCGCCGAGCTGTTCCGCTACTTCGCCGGGTGGGCCACCAAGATGGAGGGCACCACCATCCCGATGTCGGTGCCGGGTCGCGAGTTCCACGCCTACACCCGTCGTGAGGCCATCGGCGTCGTCGCCGGCATCGTGCCCTGGAACTTCCCGCTCACCATGGCGGCGTTCAAGATCATCCCGTCGATCACCGCGGGCAACACCGTCGTGCTCAAGCCCGCCGAGCAGACGCCGCTCACCGCGCTCTACCTCGGCCAGCTGCTGCTCGAGGCCGGCGTCCCCGCCGGCGTCGTCAACATCCTGCCCGGCTTCGGTGACGCCGGTGCCGCCCTCGTCGACCACCACGACGTGGACAAGGTGGCCTTCACCGGCTCGACCGAGGTCGGCAAGAAGATCGCCGCCGGCGCCTCGAAGAACCTCAAGAAGGTCTCCCTCGAGCTCGGCGGCAAGGCCCCCAACATCATCTTCAACGACGCCGACCTCGAGGCGGCCATCGCGGGCGCCGCGCTCGCCGGCTACTTCAACGAGGGCCAGTGCTGCGTCAACGGCTCGCGCCTGTACGTCCAGCGCGACGTCTTCGACCAGGTGATCGAGGGTGTCGCCGCGGCGGCGAAGGCGATCAAGGTCGGTGACGCGTTCGACCCCGCCACCACCATGGGCCCGCTGGTCTCGCAGGAGCAGCACGAGAAGGTCATGGGCTACGTCCGCGGCGCCGTCGCCGACGGCGCCAACGTGGTCGCCGGCAGCCCCGACCCGGCCGCGGACAAGGGCTACTTCTTCTCCCCGACGCTCATCACCGACGTCACCGAGGACATGGCCGTCCAGACCGACGAGATCTTCGGCCCGGTCATCACCGCCATCCCGTTCGACACCGAGGACGAGGTCGTCGCCGCCGCCAACAACACGGTGTACGGCCTCGCCGCCGGCGTCTGGTCCAAGGACCTCGGCACGGCGCACCGCGTCGGCAGCAAGCTGCGCGCCGGCACCGTCTGGCTCAACACGTGGCACGCCGACGACGTGACGCTGCCCCGCGGTGGCTTCAAGCAGTCCGGCTGGGGCCGCGAGCTCGGCTCGTTCGGCCTCGACGACTACACCGAGCTCAAGACCGTCATCGCCGAGCTCCGGTGATCGAGGGATCGGTCCACCCCGTGAACGCCATCGACGTCCTGGGCGGCCACCGCATCGTGCCGGTGGTCGTCCTGGACGACCCGGCGAAGGCCGACGCCCTGGGCGCGGCCATGGTCGAGGGCGGCCTGCCGGTCGCCGAGGCCACCTTCCGGACGCCGGAGGCGGCGGCGGTCCTGCGCCGCCTCGCCGAGCGGGACGACCTCGTCGTCGGCGCCGGCACGGTCCTCACCGAGCGCCAGGTCGACCAGGCCCTCGAGGCGGGCGCACGCTTCGTCGTGTCCCCGGGCCTCAGCGCGGCCGTGGTGCGTCGCTGCCAGGAGGCGGGCGTACCCGTCGTCCCCGGCGTCGCGACGCCCACCGAGGTCATGCAGGCCCTCGACCTCGGGCTGGACACCGTGAAGTTCTTCCCGGCCGAGGCCAACGGGGGACTGTCGACGATCAAGGCGTTGGCCGCGGCGTTCCCGCAGGTGCGGTTCATGCCCACCGGCGGCATCACCGTCGACTCCGCGCCCGCCTACCTCGCCCACCCGTCCGTCGCCGCCGTCGGCGGCAGCTGGATGGTCGCGGGCGACCTCCTGCGCGACGACCGCTGGGACGAGGTGGCCCGCCGCTGCGCCGCCTCCACCGACCTCTACCTGCAAGGAGCCCCCGCATGATCGAGACCCGACCCGCCGAGGAGTGCGAGCTCGACATCGTCGCGCTCGGCGAGGTGATGCTGCGCCTGGACCCGGGGGAGGGGCGCATCCGCACCGCCCGCCGGTTCGAGGCCTGGGAGGGCGGCGGCGAGTACAACGTCGCCCGGGGCATGCGCAAGGTGTTCGGGCTGCGCGCCGGCGTCGTGACCGCCCTGGCCGACAACGAGATCGGCCACCTGGTCGAGAACCTCGTCATGCAGGGCGGCGTGGACACCTCGATGATCCGCTGGGAGCCCTACGACGGCATCGGGCGCACCGTGCGCAACGGCCTCAACTTCACCGAGCGCGGCTACGGCGTACGTGGTGCCGTCGGCGTCTCCGACCGGGCCCACACGGCCATCGCGCAGATGCGGCCCGGGACGATCGACTGGGACGAGCTGTTCGGCCGTCGGGGGGTCCGCTGGCTCCACACCGGGGGCATCTACGCCGCCCTCTCCGAGAACGCGGCCGCCGTGGCCGAGGAGGCGATGGCGGCGGCGCAGAAGCACGGCACCGTGGTCTCGTTCGACCTCAACTACCGCCCGAGCCTGTGGGCCGGCATCGGCGGGACCGAGCGTGCGCGCGACGTCAACACCCGCCTCGCCGGGCACGTCGACGTGATGATCGGCAACGAGGAGGACTTCACCGCCGCGCTCGGCTTCGAGGTCGCCCACGTCGACGAGCACCTCAGCACGCTGCCCATGGACAGCTTCGAGGCGATGGTCGGCACGGTCGCGGAGAAGATGCCGTGGCTGAAGGTCATCGCGACCACCCTGCGCACGGTGCACACCGCCAGCGACAACGACTGGCAGGCCATCGCATGGTCGCCGGAGACGGGCGTGCTCGCCTCCACCCCGCGCGACCACCTGGGCATCTTCGACCGGGTCGGCGGCGGCGACGGCTTCGCCTCGGGGCTCGTCTACGGCCTGCTCGAGGGCGAGCCCCTCCAGCAGTGCCTCGAGCTCGGCGCCGCCCACGGCGCACTCGCGATGACGACGCCGGGCGACACCTCGATGGCCACGCGCGAGGAAGTGCGTGCGCTGGCCGGAGGCGGGAGCGCGCGCGTACGTCGCTGACACCCTCCCCACCCCAGACCAGGTCCGGGTGGCCGACCCCGTGCGGGGGATCGGTCGCCCGGGCCTGTTTCCATGTACGTGAACTCACTAGACCTTTGGTTCACAATGATGGACAAGGTTCTTGACTGTGTGTGATGGCCGTCATACGTTCAGCCTGTCTCGTGAGCGCTGACCGCACCCGCCGCCCGTCGAGCTCCGCCCCGCCGAGCCCTAGGGAAACGTTGATGAACCTGCTAAGCAGATCCGTACGCCGGCGCCACGCCAGGCGCCTCCGCCGCACGTCGGCGCACCTGGTGGCCGTCACGGCCGCACTGGGTGTCGCGCTGACGCTCACCGGCCCCGTGCAGGCCGCCACGCCTGACGCACCCGCACCGCAGGCGGCCCCGGCCGCCGCACCCGCCGCCGCCGGCTCCGTCGATGACGGCGTGCTGCGCGTGCTGCTGTTCTACAAGCCCAACTTCCACGCCTCCCACGTCCAGGGCCGGGTGGCCATCAAGGAGCTCCTGCAGCAGCTGGGAACGGAGTACGGCCAGACCGTCGACATCCAGGAGACCGACGACCCGGCCGCGTTCACCACCGCGAACCTTGCGACCAAGGACGCCGTCGCCTTCATGCAGACGGGCGGCGTGCTCTTCAACGAGTCGCAGCGCGCCGCGCTCGAGGCCTACATCCGCGGCGGCGGTGGCTACTTCGGCCAGCACTACGCGGGCTGGTCGGTCGGCCAGAGCGAGCACGACGTCAACCCGTTCTACCTCCGGCTCGTGGGCGCCATGTCCGAGGGCCACCCGGAGAACCCCGGCGTGCGCCCCGGCCGGGTCGTCAACGAGGCGACCGACCACCCCCTCAACGCCGGGCTGGCAGCCGAGATCACCCGCAGCGACGAGTGGTACGACTGGGTGGTCAACCCCGCGCCCAACGTCAAGACGCTGCTGTCGATCGACGAGTCCTCGGTGGGCAGCCTCGGCCACAACGGCACGACGCACCCCGTCACCTGGTGCCAGACGATCGACGACGGTCGCTCCTGGTACTCCGGTCTCGGCCACGAGGGGACGGCCTACTCCGAGCCGTTCATCCGCACCATGATGAAGAACGGCCTCGCCTACTCCTCGGGCCTCCTCGAGGCCGACTGCTCGGCGCCGGTCAAGGACGAGCAGGGCTCGTGGAGCGGCGTCACGCCGTGGCCGCTGGTCCCGATCAACGCGGCGCTGACCTCCGACGGCAAGGTCCAGTCGTTCGGCTCGGTGTCCTCGGGCTGCACCGACGCCAACCCCTACGACTGGAGCGGCAACGACTGCGTCACGCAGGGCGGCCAGATGGAGATCGACGTGTGGGACCCCTCCGTGGTCCGCACGGTCGGCAACGTGGTCGCCGGGGTGATCCCCAACGCGACCTACACCGACCTCTTCTGCTCGATGCAGGTGCAGATGCCGCACCGCCGCTCGACCATGACGGTCGGCGGTGACGACGGCCTCGGTGGCAACGCGCCCAACGACTCGGCGATCGGCGTGACGAGCTACTCCACCAACTCCGGCCTCAAGAACGAGGCGCCGATGAACTACCCGCGCTGGTACCCCACCGGCACGACGACGCCCGACGGCTCGATCGTCGTCCAGGGCGGTGCGCTCAAGGGCGGTCCGGGCGGCCCGGGTGTCCTCACGCCGGAGATCTACACCCCGGGTGAGGGGAGCTCGTGGAAGCTCCTCGAAGGCGCCACGAGCCTCCAGGCGTACGGCAGCGGCGGTGGCGCGGCCAACGGCGGCGAGAACCGCTGGTGGTACCCCCGCGCCTTCGTCGCCCCGACCAACGGCAACATCTTCACCATCACGGGCACGCAGATGTTCGAGCTGGACCCGAGCGGTGACGGCGCGATCACGATGCGCGGCACCCTGGGCGCCGGCACCGGCAACCAGGGCAACCTGGGCAACCCGGTCGGCGCCACGTCGACGGCCACGATGTACCGGCCCGGCAAGATCCTGCAGGTCGGCGGCGGCACGTGGTCCAACGGCGGCGGCGGTGCCGGCGCGAGGGCCGGCATCACGGTCGACATCACCGGCGGCACGGCCGACCCGGTGGTCGCCGCGACGCAGCCCATGACGTACGCCCGTCACTGGCCCACCTCGACGGTCATGCCCGACGGCAACGTCATCGTGACCGGCGGCTCCCGCGACAACAACGGCAACGGCGGCTACGTCACCAACGCCGAGATCTGGAACCCCGACAACGGCCAGTGGACCGAGGTCGAGGTGCCCCACGAGCACGCGCGCCTCTACCACTCGATCGCCCTGCTCCTGCCCGACGGCAGGATCATGATCGGCGGTGGCGGCACGCCCGGCCCGCGCAACTACACCGACGTGGAGTTCTACTCCCCGGCCTACCTCTTCGACGCCGACGAGCCGGCCGAGCGACCGGTGGTCACCGACGCGCCCAAGAAGATCGGCTACGACGGCACGTTCACGATGTCGACCGCCAGCACGGTCGACCGGGTCACGCTGGTCCGCAACGGGTCGGTCACCCACGGCTTCAACAACGATCAGAACTTCCAGGACCTGAGCTTCACCCAGTCCGGGAGCACGGTCTCGATCACGTCGCCGACCGACGCCAACTTCGCCCCTCCCGGCGCCTACATGGTGTTCGTGTGGAGCGACGGCACCCCGTCGGTCGCGGACATCGTGCAGATCGACCCCGAGGTGGAGATGGACTCGCCGGCCCCGAAGGTCGTCGACCAGTTCGAGTACCCCCGGCTCCCCGTCGAGTGGCGCAACGCCAACAGCGTCCCGGCCAGCTTCGACGTGGCCCCGGGCAACGGCCGGATGTCGCCGTGGGAGGTGGACTCGCAGGTCGAGCTCATCCGCGCGCTGCAGCCGAGCATGGGCGGTCTGGGGCTCACCGGCTACCACCTCGCGGTGGGCGCCGACGGTGACCTGACCCGTACGGTCCAGGGGCTCGACGTCGGCCAGGAGTACCGCGTCTCGATCCGCTACGCCCGCGACAGCCGGTCCGCCGGCACCGCCCCGGGCACCGCGAGCATCGGGATCGGTGACCTGACCGCGAACCTGTCCGCCCCGACGACCCTGTCCTCGCAGACGGCCTTCGGGACCTGGACGGGCACCTTCACCGCCGACGCGCGGCGGATGCCGCTGACGATCGCCGGGGGAGGCGGGCCGGCCGACGTCGTCCTGGACGACCTCGTGATCGTCGCGACCGCCGAGGGCTCCTCCGACGTCCCGGTCCACTACGAGTTCGAGGAGGGCACCGGCACCTCGGCCGCCAACACCGGCACCGACGCGACCGTGGGTCCGGCGACGCTGACCGGGACCACCGGGTGGAGCACCAGCGGCATCGACGGCGGGGCGCTCGACCTGCCGGGCGGCAGCAACGCCAACACGGTCGACCTGCCGGACGACCTGCTGCAGGGCGAGGAGGCCTTCACGACCTCGTTCTGGGTGCGTCCTGACACCAAGGGGAACTGGATCAACCTGTTCCACATCGGTGACGGCCTCGGTGACGACGGCAGCTTCTTCCAGGTCCAGATGCAGACGCAGGCCAACGGCAACACCGGCCTGGCGGCGACCTTCAAGAAGAAGGGCAGCAACGTCCAGGAGCGCGTCTACGCGGTCCCGACCAAGGACGTGGCGGCCGGCCAGTGGAACCACGTCGCGTTCACGCGCGACGGGGCGGTGGGCAGGCTCTACCTCAACGGCGCGAAGATCGCCGAGCGCACCGACCTGACGATCACCATGGCCGACGTGGGCCCGACGACCAACAACTGGTTGGGCCGCAACGGCTACCCGGACCCCGCCTTCGACGGGCTGATGGACGACGTGCGCCTCTACACCTCGGCCCTGTCGGACTCCGACGTCGCCGGGATGTACGCCGACGGCACCGCGGTCGACACCACCGTCGACGTGTCCGTCACGCCCGCCTCCCCGTCGCCCTTCGACACCCCCATCACGGTGTCGGCGACGATCGGAGCCGCGACCGGTGGCGCCCCGTCCGGCGTCGCCGAGCTGTGGATCGACGGCGCCCGCGAGGGTGGCCAGGTGGAGGTGGCCGACGGCTCGGTGACCTTCCCGCAGGTGACGCTGCCGCCTCGCGAGCACGACATCGAGGTCCGGTTCCTCGCCGAGGCCGGCTGGCGCGACTCCGCGGAGTCGGTCTCCCACACCGTCGCCCGGCCGCCCGTGGGCGAGGGGGTGCCCGTCCACTACAGGTTCGACGAGGGGACGGGGACGACGTCGGTCAACTCCGGCTCGGACCCGGCCATCGGTGACGCCGTGCTGCAGGGCAACGCGGGGTGGACCCCCTCGGCGAAGTACGGCGCGGGCGTGAACCTGCCCGGCGCCGGGCACGTCCGCCTGCCGGACGACATCACGTTCGGCATGGACACCGAGGCCACCATCTCGACGTGGATCCGCCCGACCGCCCTACCCAACTGGACCACCCACGTCCAGCTCGGCAAGGACACGACCGAGTTCCTGCTGCTGCAGTCGGAGACCGAGAACGGCAACCGCGGCTTCGCGGTCACGCTGCGCAAGAACGACGGTGAGCAGTTCCGCACCCAGCTCAACGGGACGGCCGACCTGCCGTTGAACCAGTGGACCCACGTCGTGGTCACCCTCGGCGAGTCGCCGAGCGGCGGCGGTACGACCGTGAAGATCTACTTCAACGGCCAGCTGCAGACCAACGGTGGTGTCCGGGACAACATCCCGGTCAGCATCGGCGACATCGGGGACGGCGGCACCACCGCCAACTTCCTCGCCAACGGCAGCTGGAACGACCCCCGCCCGACCGAGCAGCAGGACGACTTCCGGCTCTACGGCTACGAGCTCACCGCCGAGGACGTCCTGGCCCTCTACAACGGCACCACCAACGTGGCGCCGTCCGCGGTGGCCGACGCCTACTCGACCCCGGCGGGTGAGGCGCTCGTCGTCGACGCCCCCGGCGTCCTGGCCAACGACACCGACCCCGAGGACGACGACCTCACGGCCGTCGCGGCCACCCAGCCGGCGAACGGCACGGTGGAGCTGTCCGAGGACGGGGCGTTCACCTACACGCCCGACACCGGGTTCAGCGGCGAGGACACGTTCACCTACAAGGCCGACGACGGCACCAGCCAGTCGCCTGCCGCCACGGTGACCATCACCGTGGAGGAGGACGCAGAGCCGCCGAACAGGGCGCCCGTCGCCCAGGACGACGCCTTCAGCACCGTGGCCGGCGAGCCGCTGTCGCTGGCCGCGCCGGGAGTCCTGGGCAACGACACGGACGCGGACGGCGACACGCTCACCGCGACCCGGACGGGCCAGCCGGTCAACGGGTCGGTGACGCTCGCCGCCGACGGGTCCTTCACCTACACGCCCGACGCGGGCTTCGCGGGCAAGGACCAGTTCACCTACACGGCGAGCGACGGCACCGCCACCTCGGCGCCGGCGACCGTCACGATCACCGTGAAGTCCGCTGGCGGCAGCACGGGCGGCGACGGTCCGCTCACCTCCGCCGTGGCGGGCGCGGCGGCGCCGTACACCTACGGCAAGGCCGGCTCGCTCGTCGTCAGCGTCGCCCCCGCGGCTGCGACCGGGAAGGTCGAGGTCCGCAACGGCAACGCCCTCCTCGCGACGGCGACCCTCACCGAGGGTCGTGCGACGGTGGAGCTCCCCGCCACGGGACTCGTCCCGGGGACCCACGGGCTCACGCTCCGCTACCTCGGCGACAGCGGCCACAAGCCGTCGTCCTCGCAGGTGTCGGTCGCCGTGGCCAAGGTCGTGCCGCAGATGTCGGTGTCGGCGCCGCTGAAGGTGAAGAAGGGCAAGCGCGCCACGGTCAGGGTCGTCCTCCGGGCGCCTGACGGGGTCCCCGTCACCGGCGACGTGACCGTCGCGATCGCCCGCGGCAAGACCCTGGCCGGCACGCTCAAGGACGGTCGCGTGTTCGTCCAGCTGCCCAAGGCGAAGGGCAAGCGGTTGAGGCTGACCGTGACCTACGCGGGCAGCACGTTGGCGGAGTCCACCACCGAGCAGCTGCGGATCACGGTCCGCCGGCGCTAGGGCAGCAACGACGAGGGCCCCGGGGACGTGTCCCCGGGGCCCTCGTCGTACGTGCTGTGGGTTGAGGCGCCGGCGCAGGAGCCGGCTCGGGTGCCGCTCAGTCGTCGGCGAGCGCGGCGACCACGCCCGCGCGGCTGTCGTCCTCGCTCGCCAGCACCCCGCCGTTGGCGACGATGTCGGCGGTGATCTCGCTGAAGACCATGCGGACGTCCTGGCGACGGGCGCCGAGGATCTCCACGGCGGAGTCGGCGACGGCGCGGGCGAACTCGCGGCGCTGCTCGACCGAGCGGCCCTTGAGGAGCTCGACGGTGATGTTGGGCATGGGGAGGATCCCTTCGTTCATGCGTATGACCCGGATTCGGTGACGCGAATCACGGTAGTGCTAGTTCACATCCTTGACAACAGTTCCGCAGGCTGGTTGTGTGAGGAGGGTCACCGCGCAGTCGTGCGGTTGGTCCGTCGAGGCCCGGTCAGGAGTACGCATGCCCCGCACGAGCGCGTCGCTCCGCGCTGCCCTGCTGGGCGCGGCCGCCGTGGCCCCCCTCGTCCTCGCGATCGCGCCCGCAGCCGCGCACGTGACGATCGACGTCTCCACGACCGAGGCCGGGGAGACGGCGCGCGTGCGGATGGAGGTGCCGCACGGGTGCGCCGGCTCCGCCACGACGGAGCTGGCCGTGCGGATGCCCGCCGGGGTGAGCGAGCTCGCCGCCGAGACCACCGACCGGTGGAGCGCGCAGGCCGCGGCGGACGCCGTCACCTTCCGCACCGACGACCCGTTGCCCGACGCGTTGGCCGACGAGGTGTCGTTCTCCGTACGTCTGCCCGACGAGGTGGGCGCGGTGCTGGTCTTCCCCGTGGTCCAGCGCTGCGAGGTGGGGGAGTCCGCCTGGACGGAGGTCGCCGCCGACGCCGCCAGCCGTGACGAGCTCGAGCAGCCCGCCCCCGTGGTCGTCGTGACCGGCGCAGACGGGTCCGGTGCCGCGCCGGCCGTCGGGCCGCCCGACGACCGGGTGATGGCCTACGGCGCCGTGGGGCTGGTCGCGGCCGGCTGCCTGGCCAGCGGAGCCGTCCTGGTCCTCCGCCGCCGTCGCGCATGAGTGCCGGCACCGACACCGGCGTCCGGCGTACGGCGCGAGTCCTGCTGCTCGCCGTCGCGCTGCTGCAGGCCGTCCTCGTCGTCGTGCTGGGAGCGGCCGCGCCCGCGTCCGCGCACGCGACGCTCATCGCCACCGATCCCGCTGAGGGAGCGGTCCTCGAGACCGCTCCGGAGCAGATCACGTTCACCTTCGACGAGTCGGTCATCGGCGTACCGGCGGGGGTGCAGGTCTTCGACGCCACCGGGACGCAGGTGCCGTCGTCGGCCTCGGTCGAGGAGGCCCGGCTCGTCGTCGACCTCGAGGGCGAGGTCGGCGAGGGCACCCACGTCGTGGTCTGGCGCCTCGTCTCCGCGGACGGCCACCCGATCGGCGGCTCGCTCACCTTCTCGGTGGGCGAGCCGAGCGACGTGGTCGAGGTCCCGACGACGAGCGCCGACGCCGGCACCGACGCCCCGGTCGTGCTGGGCGTGGTGCGCTGGCTCGGCTACGTCGGGCTGCTCGCCGCCGCCGGTCTCGCCCTGTTCGCCGTGCTCCTCCTCCCGGCCGACCGCGCCACCGACGACGCGCGTCGCCGGCTCCGCGCCGTCGCCCGCGCGTCAGCACTCCTCGCCGGGCTCGCCTGGTGGGCCGCCGTCCCGCTCGTCGCGCTCTACCAGCTCGGTCTCCCCGCCTCGGCCCTGGGCGACGGCGCGACCTGGTCGGCGCTCGCGGCCACGGAGTACGGCGTGCCCGCGGCGGTGACTCTCGGCCTGGCGCTGGCGGTGCTGTCCCTCCCGGTGACCGCCGCCGGTCGGACCCGTGCCGGGGTGGTGCTGCTCGGCTGCGCGGTCGCGCTGGTCGCCCCGGCACTGACCGGTCACACGCGGGCGACCTCGCCCCAGGCGCTCGTGATCGGGGTCGACGTGCTGCACCTGCTCGCCGGGGCCGTCTGGCTGGGTGGCCTGCTCGCCGTCGCGCTGGTGCTCGGCGACCTCGCCGCCCGCGAGGACGCGGGCGCGGTGGTCTTGACCCGCTTCTCGACGTGGGCGTCCGGCGTGCTCGTCGCGCTCGTCGCCACCGGCACCGTCATGGCGTGGCGCATCGCGGGCTCCTGGGCGGCGCTGGTCGACACCGGCTACGGCGCGATCCTGCTGGCGAAGGTCCTCGCCGTGCTGGCCGCGGTCGCGCTGGCGGCGTGGAACCGATTCGCCCTGCTGCCGCGGCTGCGGGACGCGGTGAAGCGACGCGGGCGCCGCGACGCGGCCGCGCTGCTGGTGCGTACGACGGTGGCCGAGGCCGCCGTGCTGCTGGTCGTGCTGCTGCTCACGGGGCTGCTCGTCGACCGCAGCCCCGAGCCGGGCGGCAGCACCGCCCCGGCCGCCCGGGCGCAGGAGCCGGCCCGGTCGGTGTGGCTGGGGGGCATCGTCGCGGAGGTGGCCTTCGACCCGCTCGCAGTGGGAACGACCACGGTCACCCTCACGATGACCGACCCGGACGGCGTACCGGCCGAGGGCTTCGCCGCGCCCCGGATCAGCCTCTCGACCGCGGACCTCGACCTGGGCGAGGTGGCGTTGCGCAACATCGGCCCCGGCATATACACCGGTGACGTCGTGCTGCCGACCGGAGGCACGTGGGAGGCGCAGGTCTCGTTGCGGACCACGGAGTTCGACAACCCGGTGAAGACCCTCGAGCTCGAGGTGCCCTGAGGTCGCCCACACGGCAATTCCGGTCAGGCACAAGAGGCCCGCGGTGCCCCAGACTGGGCGCATGGGCGAGCAAGGACGCGACAGGCTGCGTGAGCTGCTCGACGCGGTCCTCGACGAGGACCACGCCACCCTGGCCGACATGGCGGGCGGTGCGTACTCCTCGCCCTTCCACTTCAACCGCCGCGTGCGCCGCGACGCCGGCGAGCCGCCCGTCGCGATGCGACGACGCGTGATGCTGGAGCGGGCCGCGTGGAGGTTGGCCGGCGGCTCGAGCGTGACCGACGCGGCCTTCGAGGCGGGCTACGAGTCCGTCGAGGGCTTCGGGCGGGCGTACGCACGCGCCTTCGGGCACCCGCCGAGCACGCCCGCGGCCGGCCACTGGCTGCCGGCCCCCAACGGCATCCACTTCCACCCGCCCATGTCGCTGTGGGTGCAGTCCACGGAGCAGGCCGTGAACCCGATCACCGAGCACCTCGTGCGTCACGACCTCGACGACACCCGGCACCTGCTCGACCTCGCCGGGGACGTGGGGGACGAGGCGTACGAGGCCCGGTCCGTCCCGGGTCTGCGGGTCCTGGCGTTCGACGGCCCCGACGAGTCCCTCGCGCAGGTGCTGGAGCACCTCGTCGCCGGCAAGGAGGTCTGGCTCGCCGCGATCGACGGGGCCGACGTCCCCGAGGGCGGCGCACGCGACCCCGCGAGCCTGCGGGCCCGGCTCGATGCCGTCGGCCCACGCTGGCTCGCCACGGTGCGAGACCTCGATGCGCGGGGCGCGTGGGAGGACCGGCTGGTCGACGCCCTCTGCGACCCGCCGGAGAGCTTCGTGATGGGCAGCGTGTTCGCGCATGTCATCACCGTCGCGGCGGCGAGGCGTCAGGTCGCCCGGCACCTGCTGCGGGTGCACGGGGTGGACGTCGACGACGGGGACCCGATCACCTGGCTCCGCCGGCAGCGCGGGGAGGCGTGAGGTCGGGGGGTTGGGGGCCAGATCCGCCGCACGTGTGCGCGATGTTGCCCTCGTACGCGCGGGCTGGGGGCCAGATCCGCCGCACGTGTGCGGGAAGTTGCCCTCGTACGCCCGGGCTGGGGGCCAGATCCGCCGCACGTGTCCGCGATGTTGCCCTCGTACGCGCGGGTTGGGGGCGAGATCCGCCGCACGTGTGCGGGAGCTTGCCCTCGTACGCGCGACCCGACGGCCACATCCGCCGCACGTGCGCGGGAGGCGCGCTCAGAACGCGTAGCGCACCCGGCACTCCGGCAGCTTCTCGGCCACGAGGTCGGTGAGCTGGCGGACCCAGCGGCCCTTCCAGCCCGAGCGGTAGCGCACGTTGACCTGGCCGCTGTGGCTCTGCTTGGTCTCCTGCAGGTCCGGGCGCCAGAGCAGGTCCTCGGCGCGGGGGTGCCAGCCGAGGTTGACCTCGTGCAGGCCCTCGTTGTGGGTGAGGAAGATGATCTCCGCGGCCAGCTGCGCACGGGTCCGCGCGCTGGTGCCGTCGGCGACCTGCTCGAGCAGCTCGCCCCACTCGGCGAGCCAGTCCTCGTGGACGATGACCGGGCTGAGGTTCACGTGCACCTCGTAGCCCGCCTCGACGAAGTCGTCCATCGCGGCGATGCGCTCGGCCACCTTCGACGTCCGGACGTCGACGGTGCGCGAGGGACCCTCGGGCATCAGGCTGAACCGCACCCGGGTCCCGCCGCGCGGGTCCCAGGTCAGCAGGTCGCGGTTGACCAGCTTGGTGGCGAAGCTGGCCTTGGCGTGGGGGAGGCGGGCGAACAGGTCGACGAGGTCGCGCACGTTGTCGGACACGAGCGCGTCGGCGGAGCAGTCGCTGTTCTCGCCGAGGTCGTAGACCCAGTCGACCGGGTCGCACTGGTTGGGCTCCGGCTTGACCCCCTGCCGCCCGGCGTGCCGCTCGAGGTAGCCCAGCACCGCCTCGATGTTGGCGAAGACCGTGATCGGGTTGGCGTAGCCCTTGCGCCGTGGGACGTAGCAGTAGACGCACGCCATCGCGCACCCGTTGGCCGTCGAGGGAGCGATCCAGTCGGCCGAACGACCGTTGCGGCGTGCGGTGAGCGACTTCTTCTCGCCCAGCACCAGCACCTCCTGCTTGGTCCGCACCCAGTCCTCCACCGCGCCCGGGTTGCCGTGCAGGCCCGGGATCGCCTGGTGCGACAGCACCTCGATGCGCTCGGCGTCGGGGAACCGTTCGAGCACCTCGCGAGCGCGGGCGAAGCGTTCGATGTCGCGCTCGTGGTAGATCCGCCGGATGTCGAGCAGCCGCTCCGACAGCGGGACCGGGGCAGGGCTCACGCGGCCCCCGCCAGCAGGTGCTCGGCGTACGCCACGTGGTCGCGCACCGCCTCGGCGACGGCGGGCGCGTGGGTGCGCGGCGCCCAGTGCCCGGCCGGGAGGTGCACGCGGCGCAGGTCCTCGCACCACGGGTCGCTCGCCGCCAGCGCACCCTCGCGGATCGCGGGGTCGCGGGTCAGGGCCACCTGCAGCACGGGCACGCGGGTGCGCCGCTCGCGCGGAGGGCGTACGCCGGCGTGCAGGTTGCCCCTGTAGTAGCGCAGGCCGGACGCCGCGTCGGGCCCGGCCGCCCACCGCAGCACCGGCGGCGCCAGCGGCGAGACTAGGAAGGGGACGTAGGACGAGGACATGGCCTGTCCGACGAGGGAGGCGACCGACACGGCCGACGGGCGCCGCACCGTGCGTCGCACCCACGCCGACACGTGGTCGAGGTTGGGACCGCTGAGCGAGGTGAACGACGCGATGCGCTCGTCCGCGCCCGGCTCGCACACCGCCTCCCAGGCCTGCACGGACCCCCAGTCGTGGCCGACCACGTGCGCCGGACGGTCCGGGCTCGCGTCGTCCACGACGGCCATCAGGTCGGCGGCGAGGCGGGGGAGGGCGAACGCGGACGCCGGGGCGTCGCAGGTCGACAGTCCCATGCCGCGGGTGTCGTAGACGACGACGCGCAGGTCCGCGGCCAGCAGCCCGGCCAGGGGGAGCCAGAGCCGGTGCGTGTCCGGCCAGCCGTGCACGAGCACCACGGCCGGCGCGGCCGGGTCGCCGACCTCACGCACGGCGAGGTCGACCCCGTCACCCCGCACGGACCACTGCCGCCAGTCGCTCGGGTGGGGATCCGGGTGGGAGCCGGGGAGGTCTTCCGTCTGCATGACGGCCCGGTACCCAGCGGTGCGCGAGGCATGGCTCAGGAGCGCAGGACCTTCTTCATCGGCCGGCCCTTGGCCAGCTCGTCCACGAGCTTGTCGAGGTAGCGGATCCGCCGCATCAACGGGTCCTCCACCTCCTGCACCTTCACCCCGCAGACCGATCCGGTGATCTGGTCCACGTGCGGGTTGAGGGTCGACTCGGCGAAGAAGTCCTCGAACGTCGTACCGGACTCGAGGTGCTGCGCGAGGTGGGCGTCGTCGAAGCCGGTCAGCCACCGGATGACCTCGTCGACCTCGTCCCGCGTGCGTCCCTTGCGCTCCGCCTTCGCGACGTAGTGGGGGTAGACCGATGCGACGCTCGTGGTGAAGATCCGGTGCATGCGCCGAGGATAGGACTCAGCCCTTGTCCGGGTCAGCCGCCCGCCGCAGGACCTCGAACTCGCTGGCGACCGCCTTGGTCGTCGCCGGGTCCATCAGCGGCTCGGTGCCGGGCTGGTGCAGGTCGACCTCGGTCGTGTCGGGGTTGATGCCGTCGCCGGCGGCCGGGATCCCGGACGGCGTGCGGAGGATGTCCTCCGCCTCGGACTCCGTCAGTCCCAGCGCCGGCGCGACGACGGCCGCCTGCCGCGACGGCACCTTCCTCGCGGGCGCCTTCTTCACCGGCGCCTTCTTCGCGGGCGCCTTCTTGGCGGCTGCCTGCTCGGCGGCTGCCTTCCTCGCGGGTGCCTCCGCTGTGCGGTCCTCCGCCACCGGCGTCTGCGTCGCGGGCGCCTCGGGGACCTGCACCGGCGGGGCCTCGGCCGTCTCCGGTGCCGCGGGGGTGTCGTGGGCCCACGGGGCGGCGGTCCGGGCAGGGACGGTGCCGCCGACCCGCTCGACCGTCCAGCCGAGCAGGCGCGCGGACGTGCGTACGCCGGTCGTCACGACGCCGACTGCGGTGCCGGCCACGGCAGCGGCGGCGTGGGCGGGGAGGTGGAGGAGTCCGGTGGCGGTGCGGAGGGGGTTCACGAGGGTCCTCTCGGTCGTCGTGCGAGTGCGGTCGCCGGTCCCGTACCCGGGTCGGGCCCACTGCAGACGGTGACGTGCGACACGGTGTCGTGCCCACCCCTGCCGGGGTGGGCACGCGCGTGCGCGCGGACCGGATGGGTACGGAGCGTCCTGAGCGCCGCCCCTGTGCGGCGGCGGAGGAGGACGATCATGACCGACAGGACACGCACGCGGAGCGAGCGGACCACCAAGGGCTCGCCGGTGCAGGCCGCGGCCGTGCTGGTGGGCTTCGCCTTCCTGCTCGTCGGCGCGCTCGGCTTCGTGCCGGGGATCACGAGCGACCGCGACACGATGGAGATGGCCGGGCACGAGTCCCATGCCCTGCTGCTCGGGATCTTCCAGGTCTCGGTCCTCCACAACGTGCTCCACCTGCTGCTCGGTGCCGCGGGGATGGTGCTCGCCCGGACCGCTGTCCTCGCGCGGGCGTACCTCCTCGGCGGCGGCGCGCTCTACCTCGTGCTGTGGCTGTACGGGCTCGTGGTGGACGAGTCCTCGCAGGCCAACTTCGTGCCGCTCAACACCGCGGACGACTGGCTCCACCTCGCCCTCGGCCTCGGGATGATCGCGCTGGGCGTGGTCCTCGGCAGGCGCAGCATCCGCCGCACGGCGCACTGACCATGGCCGCCGGGGACAGGCTCCACTTCATCGGCACGGCGACCACCGTGGTGACGCTGGGGTCCTTCACGATCCTGACGGACCCCAACTTCCTGCACCGCGGCCAACGCGCCTACCTGGGGTGGGGGCTGTCCTCGCGCCGGCTGAGCGACCCCGCCGTGCGGCCCGAGGACCTGCCGCCGCTCGACGTGGTGCTGCTGTCCCACCTGCACGGCGACCACTTCGACCGCGTCAGCCGCGAGCGCCTCGACCGTACGCCGCCCGTGCTGTCGACGCGCCACGCGACGCGGCGCCTCGACCGGTGGGGCTTCGACACCGCGGCCCTGGAGCCGTGGGACCAGCACCACCTGGCCAAGGGGTCAGGGGGGCGGGAGGAGCACCTGCGGGTGACCGCGGTGCCTGCCGTGCACGCCCGCGGGCTCCTGGGGCGGATGCTGCCGCCGGTGATGGGCAGCGTCGTCGAGCACGTGGTCGACGGCGCGGTGCGCCGGTCCGTCTACTTCAGTGGCGACACGCTCACCGGCGACCACGTCGACGAGGTGCGACGGCGCTTCCCCGACATCGACGCCGCGGTCGTCCACCTCGGCGGCACGCGCGTGCTGATGCGCACGGTGACGATGGACGCAGCGATGGGCGTCGACTTCGTCGAGCGGTGCCGCCCGTCGGTCGTGGTGCCGGTCCACCACGACGACTACACCGTCTTCCGCTCCCCGCTGTCGGACTTCGTCGACCGGGCGACGGCGCGCGGGCTCGGCACCCGCCTGCGGTGCCCGGCGCGGGGCGAGGTCGTCAGCCTCGACCCGGACGTCCCAGCCTGATCAGTCCGGCACCGACGGCAGGTCGACGGGCCGCCCGAGCAGCGGAGCGACCAGGCTCCGGATGCGGGCGCTGGGGGCCAGTCCGAGCTCCTGGGCCAGCAGCCGCCGGTAGTGGTCGTACTGGCGCAGCGCCTCGGCGTGGTTGTCCTCCGCGAGGTGCACCTCGATCACCCGGCGGTGCGCGCTCTCGCGCAGCGGCTCGGAGCGCACCGCGCCCAGGCCGGCGCTGAGCGCGTCGTGGTAGCGGCCGGCACCGCAGAGCAGGTCCGCGCCCCGCTCGAGGGCGTGCAGCCGCTGCTGCCGGAACGACTCCTGCGCGACCGCCAGCCAGTCGTCGTACCAGCCCGGCAGCAGGTCCTGGGTGAGCAGGGCGAGGTCGGGCAGGTCGTCCACCCGCGGTGCCTCACCGGCACAGAGTGAGCGCGCCTGCGCCTCGGCGTCCCACAGGTCGACGGTGAGGTCGGGGTTCAGCCACACGTCGAGCGCGTCGCCCAGCACGAGCGCGCGCCCTCGCTCGCGGGGCAGGCGCCACAGCACCGAGCGCAGGGTCGAGGTCGCCCGCGTGGGCTCGGAGTCGGGGCGCATCATCTCCGCGAGGGCTCCGCGCGATGCGCGGCGCCCCTCGTAGGCGACGGCGAGGAGGGCCAGCAGGCGGCGAGCGCTCGCCGGGACGGGGTGCGTCTGCCCGTCCAGCTCCAGCCGGAACCCGCCGAGCAGGCACAGGCGTGCCTTCAGTGCCACGTACGCCTCCCCAGGTCGCGTGCGGTCCAGTGCCCCGCGTGGCGGCGTCCGATGCGCCCCGGTGACGCCGCCGTGACGACGGCGGTGACGGAGGTGGGGCGGGTCTGCCCACGCCGGTCCCACGCCGGTCCCACGCCAGTGCTGCTCCGGCCGTCACGCGCAGCCCACGGCCCTCCGGGAGCGTGGTCGGACGGGACGGCGAGAGGCCCTCCCGCAGCGGCAACCACCCGACACGATTGCGAGGCAGCACATGTACCGGCACACCAAGGAGCTCCAGTGGAGCGCCAAGCCCGAACGTCCCGACGCCCTCTACGCGTCCAAGCTGCAGGAGGTCATCGGCGGCCAGTTCGGCGAGATGACCGTGATGATGCAGTACATGTGGCAGGGCTGGGCCTGCCGCACACCGGGCAAGTACAAGGACATGATCCTCGACATCGGCACCGAGGAGATCGGCCACGTCGAGATGCTGACGACGTTGCTGGCCCGGCTGCTCGAGGGCGCACCGGCGGAGACCCAGGCGGAGGCGGCTGCGGCCAACCCCGCCCTCGCCGCGGTGCTCGGCGGCCAGAACCCCCAGCAGGCGATCGTCAGCGGCGGCTTCGCGATGCCGACCAACAGCATGGGCGTGCCGTGGAACGCCGGCTACATCGTGGCGAGCGGCAACCTCCTCGCCGACTTCCGGCACAACGTCGCGGCGGAGGCGCAGGGTCGCCTGCAGGTGGCACGCCTCATCGGGATGACCGACGACCCGGGCGTCAAGGAGACGCTCTCCTTCGCGCTCGCCCGCGACACCTTCCACCAGCAGCAGTGGCTGCTGGGCATCGAGCAGCTGATCGAGGACGGCCACACCGACGGCCTCGAGGACTCCCGCAAGGCCGAGGAGGCCACCGAGCAGGCCAGCGTGTTCTACAGCTTCCACGAGGGCAGCACCGCGCACGAGGGCCGGTGGGCCCAGGGCGCCACGCTGGTGGGCGATCAGGAGATCCGCTTCGAGGAGGGGCGCGCGCTGCAGGACGACGTGCAGGAGCTGCCCGCGCCCGACCCCGAGCTGTTCGCCACGTACGACGGGTCGAAGGGCCCGGGCAAGCCCGGCACGGCCGGTGGTGCGTACGCCCAGGGTGCGGAGAACCTGCTGCACAAGGCCAAGGAGAAGCTCACTCCCGGTGAGTGAGCGGCTGTCATGTCCACGACCCTGGTCGAGCTCCTCCTGCGTCCGCTGGCGGACGCCTTCATGCAGGTCGGCGTCTTCGTCGCCCTCATGGTGGGGCCGTTCGGCTGGGCACGCTGCCGCTGGGGCCACCGCCTCGACGCCGCGCTCGAGCGGCGTCGGGGGGCGGCCCCGGTGGTGGCGGCCGCGCTGACGATGCCGCCGGGCTGCGGGGGAGCGATCCTGGTGATGGCGGCCTACGGCCGCGGCGCGGTGTCGTTCGGTGCCGCGATCGCCGCCCTCGTGGCCACCATGGGTGACGCGTCGTGGGTCCTGCTCGCGCACGACCCGTGGCTGACCGTGCAGCTCAAGGCGCTCCTGCTCGTCGTCGGGGCGACGACCGGCTGGCTGGTGGACGCGGCCGGCATCCGGCCGGCTCGCCGACCGGTCGCCGCGACGCCTGCGGCGGCGCCCGACCCCGCACCGGTCCCGGTGCCCCGCGCACCGGCGCCGGGCCGTCCGCTCCTCCCGGCACCGGCGCCGGTCCTCCACGACGTCGGGATCCTCCCGGTGCTCCTGTGGCTGGCGATCGGCGGCGGGGCGACGGTGAGCGTCCCGGTGACCTTCCAGCTCCTCGCGCCGGAGACCCTCTATCTCGTCCTCGGCGTCCTCGGCGCGTGCCTGGCTCTGGTCGTCTTCGTCCGCTCGGGCTGCCGACTGGCCGACGACGACGAGACGACGGCGGGGGAGAGGTCGTACGCCGCCGTGCTCCGCCACGGCGGGCACGAGGTCGCCTTCGTCACGGTGTGGGTCGCGGTGGCCTACGTCGCGTGGTCGCTGGTCACGCACCTCACCGGCTTCGACGGCTCGACCCTGCCGGTCCTGGGCCTGGCCGGCGTCGTCGTCGGGGCGCTGATCGGGCTCGTGCCCGGGTGCGCGGTGCAGATCGTCTTCGCGGGCATGTTCGCCGCCGGGGGCATGCCGCTCGCGACCCTCGTCGCCAACACCATCAGCCAGGACGGCGACGCGTTGCTGCCGCTCCTCGCCCTCGAGCACCGCTCCGCCCTCGTCGCAACGGTCCTCACCACGATCCCCGCCCTGCTCGTGGGGACCGCCTTCCTGCTCCTCACCTGACCACGACCGACCGGAGGTCCGCCATGTCGTACCCGTCCACCGTCCTCACCGTCCCCCACCGCGCCACCCCCCACCGCACAGGCCCGCTCCACCGGGCACCGCTGCCCGTGTGCCCCGCCGACCGGCTCCAGCTCGTCCTCGCCCTGTGCTGCGGTCTCACCGGCACCCCGTGGGGCACGGCCATGTCGCTGGTCGTGCTGCTCCTGCTCGTCGCCCGCCGCCGGGCCCGTCGCGCGCTGGGTCGCTCAGCCGCGGTGCGTGTCGGAGCTCTCGCCGCGTCGCAGCACGCCGACCCGCTCGACGCGTCCGGCCAGCGCCGCCAGGCCACGGCTGGCGCGTGACGCCGGGCCGTACGCGCGAGGGAACCGGCGCGCCCCCGCGTCGAGGGCGTCGCGGCTGCGGTCCACCACGGTCAGCGGCAGGGCGGCGAGCGCGTTGCCGGGCGGACGCCGCGACACGACCGGGTGCGGCCGCGTGGGGGCGGTGCGTCGTACGGCCTCCCACGCGACGCCGAGCGCCCGCAGACGCCGTACGCCGACCGCGTCCTGGAGGCGGGGGAGGAGGTCGTCCTCCTCGTCGCGCACGTCCTCGCGCAGCACGGTCGTGAGCCGGGCGAGCACCTGCCTGCGCTCGGGGGTGCCGGACGGCAGGTCCTCGAGGGAGGTCCACAGCTCGTTGACCTCCTGGTGCTCGCGCTCCACCTCGAGGGTGAGCCGCTCGCCGTCGGCCAGCACCCGCCGCGCCTCGGGCCACAGCACGGACTCCTCGGCGAAGGCGTGCGGGAACACCAGGCGCGCGATCTCGTGCAGCACGGCCTGCTCCTCGACCCCGGGGGAGCTGCGGTCCAGCCGCTGGAGGAGCCGGTCGAGCCGTTCGTGGTCGCGCTTCTGCCGGGTCAGGATGCTGAGCCGACCACCCAGCTGGGTGACGTCCTGGTCTGCGAGTGAGGTCATGGAGAGCCGTACCCACGGACGGGACGGGCTACGCGCCCGTCGGCCTCGGGAGAGGCACGGCGTCAGGGCCGGCGCAGCGCACGCACGGCCCGCCAGGCGGCGTAGGCGCCGAGCGCCCAGGGTGCGCCGTTGACGAGCGGGTCGACCACCTGGTGCCGTACGTCGCTGCGTCCGCGGCGCGAACGGACCCCGCCGTGGGTGAGCTCGGCGTGGAGGCCGGTCTCGGTGACGGGGTTGTCGGGTCGCGTGCTCGCGAGGGACCGCACGGCGTGCTCGGCGACGTCGATGCGGTCGGCCGCGATCAGCAGCAGCCAGTGCGCCGCCTTGCCCTCGCTGTGTCGCGCGTAGGCGTAGCGCCGGACCGGGCCGGCCATGCCACGCAGGGGCTGGGCGGTGCCGAAGACCGGGGTCAGGCGGGCGTGCTCGATGGAGCGCTCCCGCCCGGATCCGCCGGGCTGGTCCTCAGGGACGTCCCAGTGGGCGCCGGTGGCGGACAGGTCGAGGACCTCGCGCGGGTAGGAGGGCCGGTCGGCCGGGTCGAGGTCCGCGCCCCACCCCGGGATGCGCGCACGCAGCTCGTCGTGTGTCTCGGGCAGCGGGGGCTTGTCGGCGCGGTAGGGCACGGGGTCGTCCTTCCTCGGGGGTCGCGGTCAGTCGTCGTCGACGACGATGACCGGCTTGATGCAGCCGTCGAGCTTGGCGGAGAAGACGTGGTAGGCGTCGGCGATCTCCTCGAGCCCGAAGCGGTGGGTGACGATGTCGTTGGGCTTCAGGAACCCGTTGCCGATGTGCTCCAGGAGCCGCGGCCACTGCCGCTTCACCGGAGCCTGGTTCATCCGCAGGGTGAGCCCCTTGTTGACGGCGTCGCCGAACTTGACGGCGCTGAAGATCGGTCCGTAGGCGCCCATCACCGAGACGGTGCCGCCCTTGCGGACACCGTCGATGGCCCAGTTGAGCGCGGTCGGCGAGCCTCCCTGGAGCTTGAGGCGCGCCGACGTCAGGTGCTGGGTCATGTTGCCGTCGGCCTCGGCGCCGACGGCGTCGATGACCCGGTCGAAGCCCAGGTGGTCGGTCAGGCGCTTCATGGCCATCACGACGTCGTCGACCTCGTCGTAGTCGAGGACCTCGGCGTGGGCGAACGTGCGGGCCATCTCGAGCCGCTCGGCGAGGTGGTCTACCACCACGACGCGACCGGCCCCCATGAACCAGGCGCTCCGGGCGGCGTACAGCCCGACGGGGCCGGCGCCGAGCACGGCGACGGTGTCGCCCTCGTGGATGTCGGCCAGCTGGGCTCCGAAGTAGCCCGTGGACAGCGCGTCGGTCATCAGCAGCGCGTCCTCCTCGTCGAGCCAGTCGGGAACGACCATGGGCCCTACGTCGGCGAAGGGCACCCGGACGTACTCCGCCTGTCCGCCGTCGTAGCCGCCGGTGGTGTGGGAGTAGCCGTAGATGCCGCCCACGGCGGTCGCGTTCGCGTTGACGTTGTGGCAGTTGGACCACAGGCCGCGGGCGCAGAAGAAGCAGGTACCGCAGAAGATGTTGAAGGGCACCATGACGCGGTCACCGACCGCGAGGTGGCGCACGGACGGCCCGACCTCGTCGACGACGCCGACGAACTCGTGCCCGAAGGTGTGGCCGACCCGGGTGTCCGGCATCATGCCGTGGAACAGGTGCAGGTCGGAGCCGCAGATCGCAGCGCGGCGCACCCGCACGATCGCGTCGTTGGGGTGCTCGATGCGGGGCCGGGGCTTGTCCTCGACGCGGACGCGGTAGGGGCCGCGGTAGACCATGGCGCGCACTGCTGCCTCCCAGGGGCGGTGGAGCGGTCGGGGCGGGGAGTCGGTGGTGCCGCTGTCGGTGCCGGCCCGCCCAGTGGCGGGCCGGCGCCGACGTGCGGGGCGATCAGGACTGCGTCTGCGAGCGGACCTCGTCCACTCCCGACTGCGCCTCCGAGCGCACCTTCTCGGCGCTGTCGGTGGCACTGTCCTTGACCTCCTGGGCCGCCTCGGACGCGGTCTGCTTGACGTCCGCGACGACGTCCTGCGCCACCGACTTCGCCTGGTCCACGACCGGCTGGCCGTGCTCCTTGGCGGCGTCGACGACGTGACCGGCCGCGACGGCCTCCTTCTCCGAGGCCGGGATCAGCGCCGAGACGATCATCCCGGCGCCGAAGGCGACCAGGCCGGCCGCGAGCGGGGCGCCCTGGATCCGGTCCTGCGTCCCGCTGACCACGTCGTGGGCGGTGCCCTTCGCGGAGTCGACGGCGCCGGACGCGGAGTCCTTGACCGATCCGGCCCTGCCGGAGGCGGAGGAGCCTGCGCTGCTCGCGGTGCCCATCACCTTGTCACGGACGCCGAGCACGCGGCTGCGGGCCGCCTGCTTGCGCCTCTCGACGATGGCCGACGGGCTCACCCGGTCCTGCAGCGCGTCGACGTCGCTGGTCATCGACCGGCGCGTCTGCTCGATCTCTGCCCTCAGTTCTTCTGTGCTCTGGCCCATGCCGCGTCCTCCTTCAGTGTCTGCTGCGTCTCCGGCAGCTCGGGGTGTGCGTTCTTCAGCTCCGTGCGTCCGCGGGCCGCGAGCACGGCGCCGACGGCTGCCCAGAGGAGCGTGACGATCAGGAACGCCAGCTCCACCGGCATCCAGTTGTCGAGCAGGTAGGCGAGGGCGAAGCTGGCCAGGATGAGCGCCAGCAGTCCGGCGACGCCGGCGCCGCCGAGCATCCCGGCACCCTTGCCCGCCTTGCCCGCCTCCTCCTTCAGCTCGGTACGGGCGAGCTCGAGCTCCTGCTTGACCAGCGTGGTCAGGTCGTTGCTCAGGTCGCCCACGATCTGACCGAGGCTGCGCTCGTCATGGGTGGTGCCTGCGGTCGTCGTGCGCGGCACGTCCACCGGGGCGGCGCCGGGAGCCAGCGGGTCCGTGCCCGCGGGGCCGGTCACGGCGCGTCCTGCGTGCGCTGGCCCGGCAGGCCGGACGAGGTGGATCCGGTCCCCGACGAGGTGGCGATCTCCGGCTCGTCGGCGAGGCTGCCGGTGCCACCCGTCCCGGTGCCGTACCCGGTGCCGCTGGAGGCGTCCAGGGTCGGGGTCGGAGCGGTGTAGGGGGGCTCGTCTGCGAGCGCGGCCGCGCCGCCGGCGGTGCCCGTCGGACCGGTGCCGACGCCGGTGCCGGAGTACGGGGTGCCTGCGACGCTGGCGCCCGGCGTGCCGTCGGTCTCGGCGAGCGAGGCCGCTGCCGCGCCGTCCGCGGTCGCCCGGAACATGCGTCCGGCCACCACGCCCGCAGCGAGCGCGCCCAGCAGGAACGTGCCCGGACGGCGACGTGCGAAGTCGCGGGCGTCGTCGAGGAGCTGGGACGGCTCGCGACCCTCGAGGTGCGTGCCGAGGGCGCGGACCCGGTCCGAGACCTCGCGGGCGAGGTCGGTGGCCATGCCCTGGGCGGGGCCCTGGCCCTCGGCCATCTGCTGGAGGTCGTCGCCGAGGGTCCGCAAGGTCTCGGACAGGCGGTCACGGCCGGTCGTGGCCTGGTCGCTGAGCTGGGTCGTCACCTGCTGGCGAGCGTCGTTGACGACGTTGCGGGCCTGCGCGGCGGCCGTCCCGGCGACGTCCTTGGCCTCGCTGGCGGCCGTGCCGCCGACGTGCTTGCCCTGGTCGGCCGCCGTCGAAGCAGTGGCCTTCGCGGTGTCGGTGGCACCGCCGCCGGAGTCGGCTCCGGTGGTGCTGCCCGGTTCGTTGCTGAACGTGGTCATGCGTCCTCCTCGGGATCGGTGGGAACGGTGGTGCCGGCGCCCGGGTCGGGATCCGGGTCGCCGGCGGGCTCGGAGCCTGGCTCGAGCTGGTCGGTGTCGGGCTCGAGGCCGTCCGGGGTGGGCGGCTCCGAGTCCTGGTCGTGGGTCGTTCCTTGCTCGGTCATGGCCGCTCGGTACCCCGCGTCCGGCGTCCCACTCCCACCCGTTCCGACGGGATCTTCCGGCGCATGAAGCCCTCGGGCACGGGGCACCGAGGACGATGGCGACCTTCCTCCAGCACGTGCCCGAGCGCGCCCGCAGGCGGACGTACGCCGACCTCACCGACGACGAGTTCGAGCAGATCGGGCGCGACCTGGACACCCTCAGGGAGGAGGTCCTGGCCAGTCGAGGAGCCCGCGACGCGGCGTACGTCCGACGTCTCATCGCCGTCCAGCGCTGCCTCGAGGTCGGCGGGCGGGCGGTGCTCCTCGGCAGCCGCCACCGCTCCGCGTGGTGGCTCGGCACCACCGCACTGACCCTCTCCAAGGTGCTGGACAACATGGAGATCGGTCACAACGTCCTGCACGGGCAGTGGGACTGGATGCGCGACCCGCGCATCCACTCCTCGACGTGGGACTGGGACCACGCGTCGGCACCCGAGCAGTGGCGCCGGGCGCACAACGACCGCCACCACGTGAACACCAACGTGATCGGCAAGGACAACGACCTCGGCTACGGGATCCTGCGCGTCGACGAGGCGCAGGAGTGGCGCCCGCGCCACCTCGCGCAGCCGCTGTGGAACCTCGTCAACGCCTGCCTGTTCGAGTACGGCATCGCGATGTACGACCTCGACCTCGGTGACACGATCCGCAACGGCCGCGGCCTCTCGCCCGAGCTGCGCGCGGAGCTGCGGACCACAGGTCGGCGCGCCGGCCGCAACGCCTTGCGCGACTACGTGCTGCACCCGCTCCTCTCGGCGCCCACGAGGTCGGCGCGGACGACGCTGACGGCCAACCTCGTGGCCAACCTGGCCCGCAACCTGTGGAGCCACTCGGTGATCATGTGCGGCCACTTCCCGGAGGGCGTGGAGACCTTCGAGGTGGCAGAGCTCGACGAGCACGAGACCCGCGGGCGGTGGTACGTCCGCCAGATGCTCGGCTCCGCCGACATCTCCGGCCCGTGGCTGCTGCACGTCCTCTGCGGCAACCTCTCCCACCAGGTCGAGCACCACCTGTTCCCCGACCTGCCCTCCAACCGCTACCGGGAGGTCGCGGGACCGGTCCGGGCGCTCTTCGAGCGGCACGGGCTGGCCTACCAGAGCGCGCCGCTGCTGCGGCAGGTGGCGAGCGCCTGGCACAAGGTGGTCCGGCTCTCGGTGCCTCCCCGCCGCTGACCCGTGCGCTGACCCGTGCCGCCCCGGCGCATGCCGCGGCCTGCGCCGGGGCACCTGAGCGCCATGACGAGCCAGGTCCCCGCGCACGTGCCGGGCGGTGACTTCTGCGTCGGCGTCGAGGAGGAGCTCATGCTCGTCGACGACCGCGACGAGCTCATGGGCGCCGCGGCGGCCGCGCTGGTGGAAGGGGCCTCGGGGGCGGTCGAGGACGGCGGCGTCGTGACCGGCGAGATCTACGTCGACCAGGTGGAACTCAACACGCCCGTCTGCGCCGACGCGGAGGAGGTCCGCCGCTCCCTGCGCGCCCTGCGGGGTGTCGTCGCCGGCCACGGCGGGCGGGTGCTGGCCGCCGGCGTGCACCCCACGGCGTCCGTCGGGGTCGCCGGCATCGCCGCGTCGCCGCGCTACGACCGCATCATCGACGAGTACGCCGGCCTGCTGCGCACGCCCACCGCCGCCCTCCAGGTGCACGTCGGGGTGCCGGACGAGCAGACCGCGATGCTGGCCTACCGCGGCCTGCGCAACCGCCTGCCCCTGCTGCGTGCGCTGGCGGCCGGCTCGCCGTACTGGCACGGCCTGGACTCGGGCCAGGCCACGGCGCGGGCGGCCATCATCCGCTCCTACCCCCGCACGACGATGCCGCCTCTGCTGCGGTCCTGGGACGACTACGTCGAGCGCACCGAGGCGCTGATGGTGGCGGCCGAGGCCTCCGACCACACCTACGTCTGGTGGGAGATGCGGCCGCGACCGCTGCTCGGGACGCTGGAGGTCCGGGTGATGGACGCCGTCCCGTCGCTGGCGAGCGTCGCGGCGCTGACGTCGCTGGTGCAGGGGGTCGCGCGCCGGGCGGCGGAGGCACCGGACGAGGCCGACCTCAGCGACGACGTGCTGGCGGTCAACGACCACCGCGCGGCCCGCTACGGGCTGGACACCCGGGTGGTGGACGTCGACGGGTCGCTGCGACCGATGCGCGAGGTGGTGGCCCGGGTGGTCGCCGAGGCGCGGGAGGTGCTGCGCGGCGACGGGACGCCCGCCCCGCTGGAGCCGCTGGACCGCGCGCTCGCGGGCGAGACCGAGCCCAACCGCCAGCGTCGGGTCGTGGCCGCCGGCGGGATGCCGGCGCTCCTCGCCGACCTGGTGGCCCGCACGACCGACCTGGAGGGTTGATCCCGTGTACGCCGACCACCTGTTGCAGCCCTGGTACGACCGGCTCCTGGAGGAGCTGCCGGAGGGGCCGGTCCTCGACGTGCACACCCACCTCGGGGACCGCGACTCGGTCTCGGCCACCGTGGAGGAGCTGCTCGGCGCCGTCGGGTCCGCGCGGGCCCGGGCCCTCGTGTTCCCGCTGTCGGAGCCGGACGACGGCTACCGCGCCGCCAACCGGGCCTGTCTCGACGTGGCGCAACGCAGCGACGGCGTCCTGACGGCGCTCGTCCGGGTCGTGCCGGACGAGGTCGACGCCGTCGAGGGACTGCTGGACGCCGGGGCGCGGGGTCTCAAGGTCCACCTCTCCAGCGACGACCTCCGCATCGACGACCCGAGGCTGGAGCCGGCGCTCGCGCTGGCGCACGAGCGCCGGCACCCCGTCGTTGTGCACGCCGGCCCCGAGGTGCCCTCGACCGGGCGCGCGGTGCTGGAGGTGTGCGAGCGGTGGCCCGGCCTGCGCCTGGTCCTGGCGCACTGCGGGCTGTCCGACCTGGGTCGGCTGCACCGCCACGTCACGGACGTCGACAACCTGTTCCTCGACACGTCCTGGTGGACCCCGGCCCACCTCATGGCGCTGTTCCGGCTCGTCCCGCCGGGACGGGTGCTCGCGGCGAGCGACCTGCCGTACAGCACGCCCGTCTCGGCCCTGATGGCCACCGCGCGCTGCGCCTGGCAGGCCGGGCTCGAGCCGGCGCAGGTCGCCTCGGTCCTCGGCGGACAGGCGTCGCGGATCGTCGCGGGGGAGGAACCACTCGAGCTGGGCCCGCCGCCCGCCGAGGAGGCCCGCGAGGTGTGGCCGTTCCTCGAGGCCGCCTCGACGAACCTCCTCGCCGCGCTCGAGGCGATGCAGCGCGGGCTGGACCCGGAGGTGCCGCTCGTCGTCGCCCGCCACGCGTGCGACGTCCCGGGGGACGACCCCGACGCGCCGGTGCTGGCGTCGGTGCTCCGGCTGCTCGACCTCTACGAGGAGCACCACGAGCACCTGCCCCGGCGCAACACCTTCACCCCGGGCTGGGACCTGGTCGCGGCTGCCGCAGTCGTCGCGCGTACGCCCGCTGCGCCCCTGCCGTGAGCCGCATGCGCGATGCCCCCGCGGGGTACTCCACCAGCACGTCGAGCAGCGACGCACCACCTGCAGCCGGAGGCGCCTCCATGACCACGATGCCACCCCAGACCCCCGGTCGGTCCGCGGGCACCGAGGACCACTGCCTGGTCCACCAGTTCATCCGCACCCACGGGCGGCGGCCGACGGACGCCGAGCTCGAGGACATGGGTGCGTCGACGGCCGGATCGACCCCCGGTCGTCACCTCGCCGCGCCGTCCGGACTGGCGTGGCTGCTGCGCCGCGAGGTCGCCCGGCTGGTCCACCGTCTCTGACGCCGACGCCTACGCGCTCCCTGACTCCCTGAGCAGCCACCACGCAGAGAGCCAGGCGGCGGCACCGGCGACCAGCTCGACGTGCAGCTCGACGATCGCCAGCGTGATCATGGTGGTCACCGCGACGCCGCTGAAGCCGTCGAGGGCGATCACCGGCTGACCGCCTCGCTGCCGGCGACCGCGGCCCGGCGCCGGGCGTCGAGCGCGGAGGAGCGCCGCGAGAGCCGCGCATCGAGCAGGTCGGCGGCCTCCGCGTTGCGTCCGGCCATGGTGAGGGCGTGCACGAGCGTGTCCTCGACGACCTCGCGCTGGGCCTTGCTGCCACCGAGCGGCGCCATGGTGCGCACGACGCCGGTGAGGGTCGCGGACGCCGCGTTCCAGCGCTCCTCGACGACCTGCACGAGCCCCGTGCACAGCGGGGCGACCACGTCACGGAAGACCCTGTCCTCGTGGTGCGCGGCACGGGTCGCGAGGTCGCCCAGCGCCGCAGCGTCACCGTCGGCGGCGAGCAGGACGGCGCCGTGCATCGCCGCGAACGGCGTGGGCGGGGTCGCGAGCCACTCGCCCGGCGCCTGCGCACGGACGGCTGCGACCGGCAGGTCCTCGGTCCAGGCGCCGGTCACCCGGCCACGCCACAGCAGGGCCCCGCTGTCCACGACGACACGGCTGCCACTGACGACGGTGGGGTCCAGCTCGCGGGCGTAGCGACGGCGCACGGCCTCGACGTCGTCCTGCATCAGCTCGTGCAGCGCGGCGTGCCACGAGAAGTGCGAGCGGTGGTTGGCCTCGGGCCCGCGGGTGCGGATCCACTCGTCGAGCCACGCCAGGCCGGCGGCGTGGTCGCCGGTCTCGTAGAAGACGTGGGCGCGGGCGTGGACCGCGTGCCCCGACGCGGGCTCGACGGAGAGCGCGTAGGAGGACAGCTCCTCGGCCTCGGCCCAGCGCTCCTGGTCCTGACGGACGAAGGCGAGCTGGCCGGCGTACCACCAGTCGTCGCCGTAGGAGCGACCGAGCGACTCGACCAGCTCCGCGGTCTGCGACCCGCTGGTGAGGCCGCCGAAGGCGACGGTCGGCACCGCGACGCTCACGGCGAGCGCGTCGCGCGGGAAGAGGCGTACGTGCCGCAGCAGCGCCGCAGCACCGGTGGCCTCGTCGGTGCGCAGCCGCGTCGTGACCGCGTCCAGGAAGGAGGACTCCCGGTCGTCGAGGTGGCGGTCGGCCGCGGCGCGGTGCGCGGCACGCAGCGAGGCCTGCCAGTGGGAGTTGGTGCCCCACTCGTGGCCGAGCAGGGCGAGCGCGGCGTGGGCCTGGACGAAGCCCTCGTCGGCGGCGACGGCCTCGAGGAGCCCCTCCTCGACGCCGTCCTGGAGGCGCAGCAGCCGGCCCAGCGCCGCGTTGTAGCGCTCGGCGGCGTCCTGGCCGGCCGACAGCGTGAGGCCGTAGGGGTCGACCGGGCGGCGTCGGGACTCGCCGTGCATCGACCGGCTCACGACGCGCGCCACGTCGTAGGCCTGCTCGCGGATCTCCGGCATCGCGGTGGACTCCCAGAGGTTCCCGCGCCGCAGGGAGCCGACGGCGAGGAAGGGGAGCGCCTCCGGGAGCGTCCCGACGATGCGGCCGTCGTCGGTGGTGTCGATGCCCAGCCCGGCCGGGCCGGGGCGGACGAGACCGGTCTGGGCCAGTCGGGTGAGGAGCGGGTCGGCCGCGATCGAGCCGACCGGCCCTGTGCAGTTGACGACCGCGGCGACGCGGAGGGTGGTGCCGTCGTCGAGGGTGACGCGCAGGGCGCTGGCGTCGGTCTGCACCCCGGCGATCGTGCCGCGGTGCCGCTCGAGGCGGCCCTCGCTCGCGATGGCGTGGAAGCGTCGCGCGGTGGCCGGGGCCATGCGGTGGCGGTGCACGTCCCACCTGCGGGCGTCCTCGGCGATGAAGCGGCGCTTGTCGGCCTCGGACAGCCCGCGCCACAGCTGCGCGGTCACCGGTCGCAGGCCGTCGACGGCGGCACGCCAGTCGCCGGTGGCCTCGACGGTCTCGTCGACGTGCGCGGCCAGGGTGGAGCGGAGCAGGTCGAGGTCCTGCACCCGGGTGATCCCCGGCGGCGGCGGGACCGGGGGAGTCGTGGGCAGGACGTGCGGGTGCGGCACGGCGTCGGTGCGCGAGACGACGTGGACCGTGCGGTCCGGGCGGTCGGCGCTGATCGCGAGGTCGACCATCGTCAGCCCCGACCCGAGCATGAGGACGTCGCCGACCTCGGGGATCCCCTGCGTCCACGGGTCGGCGACGAGGCGGGGGTCGGCGGCGAGCTCGGCCGGCGCCCAGCCGGTGCCGGGGCGGCTGCCGGTCGCGAGCACGACGGCGCGCGCCTCGAGGTGGTCGCCGTCGGAGAGCTCCACGACGAACCCGTCGGAGGAGCCGCTGATGTCCACGACCTCCGCGCGGCGGCGCACGAGCCGGGCGTTGCCGGGGAACTCGGTCGCGGTGGTCAGCAGGCTCTCGATGTAGCGGCCGAAGGCCGCGCGCGGCGCGAAGTCGTGGGGCTGGAACGTCGGGTCGTGGTGGGTGCGCAGCCACCGCAGGAAGTGCTCGGGGTCGCGCGGGAAGGCGCTCATGCCGGAGGCGGGGACGTTGAGGAGGTGGCGGTCGTCGGTGGTGGAGTACGCCTGCCCGCGGCCGGTGGCGGGGGAGGGGTCGACGAGCTCGACGCGGAAGCGCGACGACAGCGCGGTCACTAGGTGGGTGGCGACGAGCGTTCCGCCGGCACCGGCCCCGACCACCACGACCCGACAGTCACCCTCGTTCGTCCGCATGCCGCACACTCCATCCAATAACTGCACTGAATTACTTGACTAAACGTAGCAACAGCAACGCTGATCGCACGACTCGGCGGTCGGCGTGGCGCCGCCCGTCGCGGTCGGTCGTCAGGGGCTCCGGCGCATGATCACGCGCGGGAACCCGGCCGACGTCGCGTCGGTCGGGCTCGCGAGGGTGAAGCCCGCATCCTCGAAGAGCTTGCGCGTGCCGACGTAGGCCATCGTGAGGTCGACCTTCGCGCCTCGGTTGTCGACCGGGTAGCCCTCGACCACCGGCGCGCCGCGCTCGCGGGCGTACGCCACCGCGCCCTCGAGGAGGACGTGCGAGATGCCGCGGCCCCGGTGGCCCGGTCGCACCCGGAGGCACCAGACGGACCAGGCGGCCTGGTCGTCGACGTGCGGGATCTTCGTCGACCGGGCGAACGGCAGGTCGGCCCGCGGCGCGACGGCCGCCCAGCCGACGACCTCGTCGCCGTCGTAGGCCAGCACGCCCGGCTTGGTGCGCTTGCGCGTCAGCGCCTCGACGTAGGCAGCGCGCTCGGGTCCGGCGAGCTCGCGGTTGAGCTTCGCGGGGATGCGGTGGCTCAGGCACCAGCACACGCTGGAGGTCGGGTTCTTGGGACCGACCATCGTCCGCACGTCGTCGAAGCGGGCGTGCGTCGCCGGCAGGACGGTGAACCCGTCGGAGGTGACGAGGGGCGTGGGGGCCATGCGGTCACGCTAGCGCTGTTGAATGGGCCCATGGCTCCTGCGATGCGCAAGATCGGCCTCCTGGGCGGGATGAGCTGGGAGAGCTCGGCGCTCTACTACGAGGTCCTCAACGAGGAGGTCCGCGAGCGGCTCGGCGGCTACCACTCGGCGCGGGTCGTGCTCGCGTCGGTCGACTTCGCCGAGGTCGAGGCGTTGCAGGCGGCGGGCGACTGGGACGCCGCCGGTGCGCTGCTGGCGGGCGAGGCCGCGGCCCTCGAGGCGGCGGGGGCGGAGTGCGTCGTCCTCTGCACCAACACCATGCACAAGGTGGCCGACGCGATCGAGGCGGCGACCGACGTCCCGCTGCTGCACATCGTCGAGGTGACCGCCGAGGCGATCCGTGGGGCCGGCCTGGCCCGCGTGGCCCTGCTCGGCACCCGGTTCACCATGGAGCAGGCGTTCGTGCGCGACCGGCTCGCCGGCCGGGGCGTCGAGGCACTGGTGCCCTCCGGCGCGGACCTCGAGCTGGTGCACCGGGTGATCTACGACGAGCTCGTGCACGGGGTCGTGCGGGAGGAGTCGCGCGCCGCCTACGTCGAGGTGATCAAGCGGCTGGTCGCCGACGGCGCCGAGGGCGTCGTCCTGGGCTGCACGGAGATCGAGCTGCTCGTCGGGCCGCAGGACGTCGAGGTCCCGGTCTTCGCGACCACGCGGCTGCACGCGCGGGCAGCGGTCGACTTCGCCCTCAGCTGAGCCGGCGCACCACCAGGTCGAGCCAGTCGTCGAGGCGGCGCAGCTGGTCCTCGCGGCGGAACAGCGGCGGCCTCCCGGGCGGCGGGAGGTGGCCGACCGCGTCCATGACGAGCCAGTACGGGTCGGCGGGGCTCGTCGCGACGGTCGCGTACTGCTCGAGGAACGCCTCGGCCGGTGCCGCGTCGACGAGGACGGCGAGGGTGGATGCGGCGTGGGCGGCGTCCAGCCAGGCGGGTCCGGTCGAGGTCTCGACCCAGTCGACCACTCCACTGATCCTGCCGCCCGTCCACAGCAGGTTGCGGTGGCCGAAGTCGCGGTGCAGGAAGGTCGGGTCGTACGCCGGGGCGGGGCGGGCGAGGACCTCGAACGCCCGCTCCCAGGCTCCGGTGTGGCGTGTCCAGCCCGGCACGACCCACTTCTCCGGCCAGGCCCACGACTGGTAGGTGCGGAACGGCTCGGCCGGCCGCTGGGCGTGGATGGTCGCGAGGAGGCCGGCCATCGCCCGTACCCCGTCGGCGTCCGGTGCCTCCCGGGGCCGGCCGGGGAGCCGCGACATCAGGTGGGCCGCCACGCCCGCCACCGTGCCGCCCGCGTCGAGCGCGAGGCTCGTCGGAACCGGCACCGGGGTGCCGGCCAACGCCTGCTGGGCGTCGCGCTCGCGGGTCGTGAGCTCGGCCCCGTGGGTGCGCCACGGCTCGTTCGTCATCAGCCGCAGCACCGTCTGCGAGCCGTCGTCGTGCGCGAGGGCGAGCATCTGCGACGTCAGGCCGCCGGCCAGCCTCTCGTGGGACACGACCGCCGAGCCGACCGCGGAGCCGGCCCACGTGAGCGCAGCATCGACGTCCAGCACGCCGCTCACGCTAACGCCTCGCCGACGGGGTACAGGGCGTGGCGTGACCGCTCCCTACCGCCGTGCCTTCGCGCTGCTCTCCGGCCTCCGCTCCGCTCCCGCGTTCCACCCCACGGGCGTGATGTACGAGGGCCGGGCCGAGGTGCGCGGGCCCGGACCGCTGCCGCTCGGCGAGGTCGGCTGCCTGGTCCGGTTGTCGAAGGGCGTCGGGACCCCGCGCGGCGTGGCCGACCTGCTCGGCATCGCCGTCCGGCTCGAGCACGACCCGCCCGTCGACGTCCTCGCCACCTCATCGCCGGGCAGCTCCCTGTGGCGGCGCTCGGTCCTGCGCCCCGCACGCCGCTGGGGCGGCACGACCTTCACCTCGCTCATGCCCTGGGTGCGCGCGGGCCGGCGGTTCGTGGCCGTGCTGGAGGCGCCCGAGGTGGGGCCGGACTCGCCCGAGCCGGACGCTCTGCTGGACGCGCTGCCGGTGACCTTCCGCCTGCGGGTGGTCGGTCGGCAGGGCGACGTGCAGGTCGGCACGATCGAGGTGCTCGCGCCGTCGGACCGCGAGCGCCCCGCCTTCGACCCGGTGCTGCACCCGCCGCCGTCGTGGCGCCTCGCCCCGCGCTGGCTGTCGTCGCTGCGGGAGCGGGCGTACGCCGGCAGCCGCGAGGGGCAGGCGGCCGACCCGGCGGATGGGGCACGCTGAGCGCATGCTCACCGTGCTCGTCGCGCTCACCGCCAATGCGGTCCTCGCCGTCCTCAAGTCCGTCGTGGCGGCCCTCACCGGGTCGGCGTCGATGGTCGCGGAGGCCGCGCACTCCTGGGCCGACGCCGGCAACGAGGTGTTCCTCGTCGTCGCGGAGCGTCGCTCGGAGAAGCCGGCGGACGCCTCCCACCCGCTCGGCCACGGGCGCGAGGCGTACGTCTGGTCGATGATCGCCGCCTTCGGGCTCTTCGCCGTCGGCGCCGCCGTGTCGGTGATCCACGGCATCCAGTCGCTGGGGGCGGAGGAGGAGCCGGTGGAGTACCTCTGGGCCTACCTCGTCCTCGGCGCCGCGTTCCTCCTCGAGGGCACGTCCTTCCTCCAGGCGCGCCGCGAGGTGCGCAAGGGTGCCCGGGAGGCGGAGGTCAGCCGGGCCGCGTTCCTCGACGCGACGTCCGACCCCACGCTGCGCGCCGTCTTCTTCGAGGACCTCGCCGCCCTGCTCGGCATCGTCATCGCTGTCTCCGGTCTCGCCCTCCACGAGGCCACCGGCGACCCGGTCTGGGACGCCGTCGGCTCCATCCTCGTCGGCCTGCTCCTCGGCGTCGTCGCGGTCTACCTCCTGCGGCGCAACATGGCGTTCCTGGTGGGGCAGGTGGTCGACCCGCGCATCCACGACCGGGTGCGCGGGTGGCTGCTCGCGCGGGAGGAGGTGCAGTCGGTCGCGACGCTCCACCTGGAGTACGTCGGTCCGGGGAAGATGTTCCTCGTCGGCTCGGTCGACCTCGTCGGCGACGACCCCGAGAGCGAGGCGGCCCGGGAGCTGCAGCGGCTCGAGGACCTGCTGGAGGACAACGACGCGATCGCGCGCGCCGTGCTGTCCCTGGCCCCACCGGGAACAACGCGGGAAGTTGAGCGTTGAACCAGTCATGAAGAAGATCGGGTTCCTGAACTTCGGCCACTGGACCGACTCGCCGCACTCGCAGGTGCGCTCGGCCTCCGACACGCTGCTGCAGTCGATCGACCTCGCGGTCGCGGCCGAGGAGCTCGGCGCGGACGGCGCGTACTTCCGGGTCCACCACTTCGCCCGCCAGCTGGCCTCGCCGTTCCCGCTGCTCGCCGCGGTCGGCGCCCGCACCAGCCGGATCGAGATCGGCACGGGCGTGATCGACATGCGCTACGAGAACCCGCTGTACATGGCCGAGGACGCCGGTGCCGCGGACCTGATCTCCGGGGGCAGGCTGCAGCTCGGCATCAGCCGCGGATCACCGGAGCAGGTCATCGACGGCTGGCGCTACTTCGGGTACGCCCCCGCGGACGGCGAGGACCAGGCCGACATGGCCCGCCGGCACACCGAGGTCCTCCTCCAGGTGCTGGAGGGCAAGGGCTTCGCGGAGCCCAACCCGCGCCCGATGTTCCCCAACCCGCCCGGCCTGCTGCGCATCGAGCCTCACTCCGAGGGCCTGCGCCGGCGCATCTGGTGGGGCGCCGCGTCCGACGCGACCGCGCGGTGGACCGCCGAGCAGGGCATGCACCTGATGAGCTCCACCCTCAAGGCCGACGAGTCGGGTGAGCCGTTCCACGTCCAGCAGCGCAAGCAGATCGAGGTGTTCCGCGGGGCGTGGAAGGAGGCCGGCCACGAGGGCGAGCCGCGCGTCTCGGTGAGCCGCTCGATCATGCCCATCACGACGGACATGGACCGCGCCTACTTCGGCCACGAGGGCTCGAGCTCGGACCAGTTCGGGCAGATCGAGGCCAACCTGCGCGCCGTCTTCGGCAAGACGTACGCCAACGAGCCCGACATCCTGGTCAAGGAGCTCGCCGACGACGAGGCGGTCGCCGCGGCGGACACCCTGCTCCTGACGGTGCCCAACCAGCTCGGGGTCGACTACAACGCCCACATCCTCGAGTCGGTGCTCACGGACGTGGCGCCCGACCTCGGCTGGCGCTGACGCGGCGCCCCTCCCGTACCTCCACACCCCACCTCTCACGCAAGGAGCACCACTGATGGCACGCATCACTGTCCTGGGCGGCAGCGGCTACGCCGGCGCCGCACTCGTCGCCGAAGCCCGCAAGCGAGGTCACGACGTGACCGCGGTGAGCCGCTCCGGCGCGTCGTCGCCGGTCGACGGCGTGACCTACGTCGAGGGATCGGTCCTCGACCCGGACGTGCTTGGCACCGCGGTCGAGGGAGCCGACGTCGTGGTCAGCGCGCTCTCGCCGCGCGGCGACATGGCCGGCCAGCTCGAGGGGGTCGTGGAGGACCTCGTCGGGCGGCTGGCCGGCACCTCGACGCGGCTCGGCTACATCGGTGGGGCCTCGTCCCTCCTCGTCGAGGAGGGCGGACCGCGCCTGTGGGACGTCTCGGAGGAGCACATCCCCGCCGACGTGAAGCCCGAGATCGTGACCGGTCTCGAGGCGCTGCAGATCCTGCAGGACAGCCCCGAGGGTCTCGACTGGTTCTACGTCAGCCCGCCCCAGGACTTCGGCTCCTGGCTGGGCACGCCCAGCAAGGGCGACTACACGCTGGGCGGCGACGTGCTGCTCAAGGACGCCGACGGGACGTCGACCATCTCGGCCGACGACCTCGCGCTCGCGGTGCTCGACGAGATCGAGACGCCCGCGCACCGGCGCGCGCGGTTCACCGCGATCGCCTGACGCCTCGCGACTACGGGGCGGCGGCCCGCAGCTTCTCCAGCAGCGGGCCGGCCGCCTCGGCGAGGAACCGGTCCTGGCCCTCGTCGCCGACCTGCACCAGTGCGACGTCGGTGAACCCGGCCTCCCAGTACTCCGAGACGGCCTCCACGATCGCGTCGAGGTCGGGTCCGCAGGGCATGGCGTCGGCGACGTCCTCGGGCCGGACGAACTGCGTCGCGCCGGAGAACCCGGCCGGGGTGGGCAGGTCCGCATTCACCTTCCAGCCGCCCGCGAACCAGCGGAACTGCTCGTGCGCGCGCTGGACGGCCGTGTCCTCGTCGGGGTCCCAGCAGATCGGGATCTGACCGATCGCCCTCGCGTCGCCGCCGATCCGCGGGGCGTCGGCGACGGCGTTCCAGCTCTCGATCAGCTCGGCCTTGGGCTCCACGCCGACGAGGTGGTCCCCGAGCGGGGCGAACGTCTCGATGCCGCGATCGCCGGCGACGGCGAGCCCGATCTCGACGCGATCGTCGGGGAGGTCCCAGATGCGGGCGGAGTCGACCTGGAAGAAGTCGCCGCGGTAGTCCACGAGGTCGCCGGTGAAGAGCTCGCGGATGATCTCGACCGCCTCGAAGAGCATGTCCTGCCGCTCCGCGATCGCCGGCCAGCCCTCACCGACGACGTGCTCGTTGAGGTTCTCGCCGCTGCCCAGGCCGAGGGTGAAGCGTCCCTCCGCGAGGATCTGCAGCGTGGCGGCCTTCTGCGCCACCACGGCGGGGTGGTAGCGCAGCGTCGGGCACGTCACGTAGGTCATGAGGCCGACGCGCTCGGTCGCGTGGGCCACCGCACCGAGGGTCGTCCAGGCGTACGGCGCGTGCCCCTGCTCGGTGAGCCACGGCGAGAAGTGGTCGCTCATCACCTCGAAGTCGAAGCCCACCCGCTCGGCGGCGACGGCGTAGTCCACCAGCTGCCGCGGGCCGCTCTGCTCGGTCATCAGGGTGTATCCGAAGCGCGTCATGTCCTCGACCGTAGCCAGCGCCGATCACCCGGCCACCACCCGACGAGGTGAGGACCGCTGGGGTTCGTGAGGTGCTGCTGGTTGTGTGGAGGAATGGCACACGACAAGGACGAGGACGGCCAGGTCTCCGAGCTGGCGCAGGACGCACCCGAGCCCATCAGCTCGGGCGACTCGGTCGCCGGGCAGCCGGAGCAGGAGTCGGGCGAGGTCGAGGAGGGCACCCAGGGCCCGAACAACATCCCCGACGACCCGACGGGGGAGCACCCCCACACGACCTGACCCGAGGGCGGGACGTGCGGTAGGACTGGTCCATGAGACCAGTGATCGTCGTCGTGGGCGCGGGGCCGGGAGTGAGCGGGTCGGTGGCCGGGCGTTTCGCCGCCGAGGGCTACGACGTCGGGCTGCTGGGCCAGGACCAGGCGGTGATCGACGACCTCGTTCCCGACCTGGAGGCCAGGGGCGCGGCCGTGGGACACACGGTCTGCGACGTCACCGACGAGCAGGCCGCACGCGAGGCCGTACGCCGCTTCGGCGAGCACACCGGCCGCATCGACGTGCTGCACTTCAACCCCAGCGCCTACCGCGAGAAGGACCCGCTGTCCCTGTCGGTGCCCGAGCTGCTCGAGGACGTCGCCCTCGGCGTCGGCGCGCTGCTCACCGTCGTCCAGGCGGCGCGCCCCCACATGTCGGCGGGCGGGCGGATCAGCGTCACGGGCAGCATGGCCGCCGACCAGCCGTGGGAGGGCGCGGCCTCCCTCGGCGTGCAGAAGGCGGGCGTCCGCAACCTCGTGCACAGCCTCGACAAGACGCTCGCGCCCGACGGCATCCGCGCGGTCTCGGTGACGGTGCGCGGGACGCTCGCCCGCGAGGGCGCCTTCACCCCCGACCGGGTCGCCGACGCGGTGTGGGCCGCGGTCGCCCGCGACGACGACGCGTGGACCAGCGAGGTCCCCTACGCGGGCTGACCGGACACCGGCGCCGGCGGCTCAGGCGCCGTCGAACCCGCTGAGCAGCAGCCAGAAGACGACCACGCCGACGAAGGCCGCCAGGAGTCCGTACCAGGCGCCCGTCATCGCCCGCCGGCCCGTCGGTGCGCCCTCGCGGACGAGCCCCGGCAGCGCGACCGCGACCGCTGCGCCCACCGCCGCCATCGCCACCAGCTGGACCGGGACGATCCAGTTCTCGGTGCCCTCGCCGTCCAGCAGCGACGCCGCCACCGGCAGGCTGAGCATGCCGAGCACGAGCAGGACGAGGATCGCGACGACGCGCTGCGCTGACCTGGCCATGGCTGGTGACCGTAGCGGGTCCCGGGCCGGTGTGTCAGGCCTCCTTGGCCACCAGCGTCAGCACGTCGTAGGTCGCGACCGGCTCGTCGTCCCCGTTCGTCACGAGCGCGTCCCAGCGCACCTCGCCGTAGTCGGCCGACGAGCGCGGGGTGATCTGCTTGACGGTGAGCGTCACGCGGATCGCGTCGCCGGCCTTGACGGGGGTGAGGAAGCGCAGGTCGTCGACGCCGAAGTTGGCCAGCACCGGCCCCGGGGCCGGGTCGACGAAGAGGCCCGCCGCCATCGAGACGATGAGGTAGCCGTGGGCGACGATCCCGCCGAAGAGCGGGTTCTGCGCGGCCGCCTCCGGGTCGGTGTGGGCGTAGAACGTGTCGCCGGTGAAGTCGGCGAAGTGGTCGATGTCCTCGAGCGAGATGACCCGCGGCTCGGAGGCGATCGTGTCGCCGACCCGCAGCGTCGCGAGCGAGTGGCGGAACGGGTGCTCGGGCGTCACCGTCCGCTGGGAGCCCCGCGTCCAGCGGCCCGTGATGGCGGTGAGCATGTCGGGCGAGGCCTGGATCGCCGAGCGCTGCATGTGGTGCAGCACGCCGCGGACGCCGCCGAGCTCCTCGCCGCCGCCGGCGCGCCCGGGGCCGCCGTGGACCAGCATCGGCAGGGGGGAGCCGTGACCGGTCGACTCGGGTGCGTCGTCACGGTCGAGCACGAGGATGCGGCCGTGCCAGGGCGCGAGCCCGAGGACCAGGGTGCGCGCCACCTGGGGGTCGTGGGTGACGACCGATCCCACCAGCGAGCCCTTGCCGCGGGCCGCCAGCGTGACGGCCTCCTCCAGCGAGCCGTACGCCATCACCGTCGACACCGGGCCGAACGGCTCGACGTCGTGCGGCTCCACCGCGCCGGGACGGGCACGCAGCAGGACGGGGGACATGTACGCCCCGCGCTCCGCGTCGCCGTCGACCGCGCGCTCGTCCACCACGACCTCGCAGGACGAGCGGAGCGCCTCGACGGCCTTGCGGACCTCCTGCCGCTGGCCGAGGGAGGCCAGCGGTCCCATCCGCGTCGACTCCTCGGCGGGGTGGCCCACGGAGATCGAGGCGAGGCGGGCGGCGATCGCGTCGGTCATCTCCCCGGCCACGGCGTCCGGGACGATGACGCGGCGGATGGCGGTGCACTTCTGGCCCGCCTTGGCGGTCATCTCGGTGACGACACCCTTGACGAAGAGGTCCCACTCCGGGTCCCCGACGGCGACGTCGGGGCCGAGCACGGAGCAGTTGAGCGAGTCCGCCTCGACCTGGAGCTGCACGCCGCCGTGCAGGACCGACGGGTGCTGGCGCAGGATGCCGGCGGTGTGCGCGGAGCCGGTGAAGGCCACCGAGTCCTGGACGCCGAGGTGGTCGAGCAGGTCGCCTGCGGAGCCGGACAGCAGCTGCAGCGAGCCCTCGGGCAGGATGCCGGACTCGATGATGCGGCGCACGACGAGCTCGGTGAGGTAGGCGGTCTGGCTGGCCGGCTTGACGATCGACGGGAGCCCGGCGATGAAGGCGGGGGCGAGCTTCTCGAGCATGCCCCAGATGGGGAAGTTGAAGGCGTTGATCTGCACGGCGACGCCGGGGCGCGAGGTGTAGACGTGCTGGCCGAGGAAGACGCCGGTGCGGCCGAGCTGCTCGAGGTCGCCGTCGCACACGACGGTGTCGTTGGGCAGCTCGCGGCGACCCTTCGACGAGTAGCTGAACATCGTGCCGAAGCCGCCGTCGATGTCGATCATCGAGTCGCGTCGCGTGGCGCCGGTGGACAGCGACACCTCGTAGAGCTCGTCCTTGAGACCGGTGAGGTGGGCGGCCAGCTCCTTGAGCAGCAGCGCGCGCTCGTGGAAGGTCAGGTCCCTGATCGCCGGGCCGCCGACGGTGCGGGCGTGGTGCGCCATCGTGCCCAGGTCGAGGCCGGCGCTCGAGATCCGCGCGACCTCCTCGCCCGTCGCGGCGTCGAGGAGGGGGTCGCCCTCCGCGGAGGCGGCGTACCAGCGGCCTGCGGCGTAGCTCTCGAGAAGTCGGCTCACGGGGTTCCTCCCACTGGTTGCCTGTCGCGATTGCGTGTCAGGGTGACGGGTGACACACTAATACCAGACCGATCGGTCAGTAAATGTGCAGCGACGGTGCGGAGGTTCCCAGATGACGCTCACCGAGACACCCACGGACGACGACCTCGCGGCGGGTCTCGAGGCCGGCTTCGAGGCGACGATCGCGCGCAACGACAGGATCGAGCCGCGGGACTGGATGCCCGACGGCTACCGCCGGACCCTGGTGCGCCAGATCGCTCAGCACGCCCACAGCGAGATCATCGGCATGCAGCCGGAGGGCAACTGGATCACGCGCGCCCCGAGCCTGCGCCGCAAGGCGATCCTCTTGGCCAAGGTGCAGGACGAGGCCGGCCACGGGCTCTACCTCTACTCCGCTGCCGAGACCCTCGGCGTGTCCCGGCTCGAGCTCACCGAGCTCCTCATCGCCGGCAAGCAGAAGTACTCCTCGATCTTCAACTACCCGACGCTGTCCTACGCCGACGTCGGCACGATCGGCTGGCTCGTCGACGGCGCCGCGATCTGCAACCAGGTGCCGCTGTGCCGCACGTCCTACGGCCCCTACGGCCGCGCGATGATCCGCGTGTGCAAGGAGGAGTCCTTCCACCAGCGGCAGGGCTACGAGCTGCTCACCACGATGATGCGCGGCACCGACGAGCAGCGCGCGATGGTGCAGGAGTCCGTCGACAGGTTCTGGTGGCCGGCGCTGATGATGTTCGGCCCGCCGGACGCTGACTCGCCCAACACCGCGCAGTCGATGGCGTGGGGCATCAAGCGCAACACCAACGACGAGCTGCGCCAGAAGTTCGTCGACATGTCGGTCCCGCAGGCCGAGGCGCTCGGCGTGACCCTGCCCGACCCGGAGCTGAGGTGGAACGAGGAACGCGGGCACCACGACTTCGGCCAGCCGGACTGGGAGGAGTTCATGCAGGGCGTGAAGGGCAACGGGCCGTGCAACGCCCAGCGGATGGCGCACCGCCGCCGCGCCCACGAGGACGGCGCCTGGGTGCGCGAGGCCGCGACCGCGTACGCCGCGAAGGGTCTCGACACGCCCCGCTCGTCCCTCGGGGGGAACTCGACCACCGAGAGGACGGGACGATGAGCGAGCTCCCCGCCGAGGGCGGCCACGGGGCCGTGCCGCTCGCCGACGTGCCCACGGGCGTCGGGGTCCCCGCGCCGGAGAAGGAGTGGCCCCTCTACGAGGTGTTCGTCCGCGGCAAGCGGGGCCTCAACCACGTGCACGTCGGCTCGCTGCACGCCGCCGACGACCGGATGGCGCTGCTGCACGCCCGCGACGTCTACACCCGTCGCAACGAGGGCGTCAGCATCTGGGTCGTGCGCGCCGACGCGATCACCGCGTCGAGCCCGGACGAGAAGGACCCGATGTTCGCGCCGAGCGGCGACAAGGTCTACCGGCACCCGACCTTCTACGACATCCCCGACGACGTCCCCCACATGTGATCCCACCCCACGACGTTCTCCTTCCCCCGCTGCGCTCCTCCAGGACAACGCCGCGGGGACCCCGAGAGGCTCCCATGGACTCCCACATCGAGACACCGCCCGACGACGAGCACGAGTCCGCCTACTCCGGACTCCTCGTCAACGACGCCCACTGGGCGTTCGGGACCGACTTCGAGGACCCGCTCGCCGGTGTCGACACGACGATCCCCGACGGCGTCGACGCGGCCACCCTCGGGACGTATGCCCTCATGCTCGGCGACGACTCGCTCGTGATGTCGCACCGGGTCTCGGAGTGGACGAGCAACGCCCCGGACCTCGAGGACGACATCGCGCTGTCCAACATCGCGCTCGACCTGCTCGGCCAGGCGCGCCTGCTGCTGGCCCGCGCGGCCAAGGCCGACGAGTCGCTGGTGCCCGTGCTGCCGGAGGGGTCGCCGGCGCCCCCGGAGGACGCGCTGGCGTTCTTCCGCGAGGCGCACCAGCTCCGCAACGTCCGCCTCGCCGAGCTCGTCAACGGCGACTTCGCCGAGGCCACCGTGCGGGTGCTGCTCTTCTCGGTCTGGCGGCTCGCGGTCTGGGAGCGGCTGCACTCCAGCCGCGACCACGTCCTCGCCGCCGTCGCCGCGAAGGGCGTCAAGGAGCTGGCCTATCACCGCGACTACGCCGCGCGCTGGTTCGTCACGCTCGCGCAGGGCACGGACGAGTCGCGGCGCCGGCTCCTGGCGGCGCTCGAGGAGCTCTGGCCGCTGTGGCCCGAGCTGTTCGACACGCACCCCGTCGAGGCGGCGGCCGCCGAGGCCGGCGTCGGTGTCGACCCCGCGACCGTGCGGGAGGCCGCCGAGGGCGTGCTCGACCAGGTCCTGGCCGCGGCGGACGTCGCCAGTCCCGCGAGCCCGCGCCGGTCCGGGGTGCTGGGCCGCACCGGACGCGACGGCATGCACGGCGAGCCGCTGAGCCGGATGCTGGCGGAGATGCAGTCCGTCGCCCGGGCGCACCCGAGGGGGCTGTGGTGATCCTCAAGAGCCGTACGACCGAGCGCGCCCGCCGCGTCGCGGAGCGCGTCACCGACCCCGAGCTCCCGATGCTCACGCTCGCCGACCTCGGGGTGCTCCGCGACGTCGACGTGGTCGCGGACGACCACGTGGTCGTCGACATCACGCCGACCTACTCGGGCTGTCCCGCGATGGCGGCGATGCGCGACGACCTCGTCCGTGAGCTCCGGGCGGCCGGCTTCGGCACGGTCGACGTACGCGTCAGCCTCCACCCGGCGTGGACGACCGACTGGATCACCCCGCGGGGGCGCGCCGCGCTGGCGGCGGCCGGCATCTCGCCCCCGGGGCCCGCCCCGTCGCACGACGGCCCCATCCCGCTGACGCTCCTGCCCACGGCACGGCAGGTGCGCTGCCCGCGCTGCGACTCCCCGGCCACCGACCTGGTCTCGGAGTTCGGGTCCACCGCGTGCAAGGCGCAGTACCGCTGTGCCTCCTGCCTCGAGCCCTTCGACCACGTGAAGGAGATCTGAGCCATGGCCGCGACGTTCCACGCGCTCACGGTCCGCGACGTCGAGCCGCTCACCGACGACTCGGCGGCCGTCACCTTCGACGTCCCCGACGACCTGCGCGAGCTGTTCGCCTTCGAGCCGGGGGAGTCGCTCACCCTGCGCCGCGTCGTCGACGGGGTCGAGCACCGGCGCAGCTACTCGATCTGCGCGCCGGCCGGCGCGGCCCCCCGCATCGGCGTGCGCGAGATCCCCGGCGGGATGTTCTCGTCCTGGCTGATCCGCGAGGTGGTGCCGGGGGAGACCATCGAGGTCGCCGCGCCCACCGGCAGCTTCCGCGCCGACCCGACCAGCCCGGGCCGCCACCTCTGCATCGCGGCGGGTTCGGGCATCACCCCGATGCTGTCGATCGCGGCGTCCGTCCTGACCAACCCGGACAGCACCGTCACGATGCTCTACGGCAACCGCGAGACGACCTCGGTGATGTTCGCCGAGGAGCTCAGCGACCTCAAGAACCTCCACGGTCCCCGCTTCGACCTCGTCCACGTGCTCTCGCGCGAGCCCCGCGACGTCGAGCTGTTCTCCGGACGCCTCGACGCCGACCGGCTTCGCCGGCTGCTGCCGGTCAAGGTGCCCCTGGCTGCGATCGACCACGTGTGGCTCTGCGGCCCGCTCGGCCTGATCGAGGACGCCCGGACCGTGCTCAAGGAGCTCGGCGTGCCGAGGGAGAAGGTGCACTTCGAGCTGTTCTTCGTCGACGAGCCGCCGCCCACCCTGCGCCACGCCGACCGGGCCGTGGACGGCGTGACCAGCGACGTGACCGTCGTGCTCGACGGGCGTACGACCACCACGCCGATGCCGCGCGACACCACCCTGCTCGACTCCGCCCAGACCGTACGCAGCGACCTGCCGTTCGCGTGCAAGGGCGGGGTGTGCGGGACCTGCCGCGCCCGGGTCGTCGACGGCGAGGTCGAGATGGTCCGCAACTACGCGCTCGAGGCCGACGAGGTCGCCCAGCAGTTCGTGCTCACCTGCCAGACCTTCCCGGTCAGCGACGCGGTCACGGTCGACTTCGATGCCTGAGGACGACGACGGGCTGGCGCCGGCGCGCGCGATGTGGGCCGCCGACGCCGCCAGCGCCGCCCTCGGCATGCGGCTCGACGACCTCGGCGCCGGGCGTGCCCGGGTGTCGATGGTGGTCCGGCCCGACATGGTCAACGGGCACGACCTGTGCCACGGCGGACTGATCGCGACGCTCGCGGACTCGGCCTTCGCCCTCGCCTGCAACTCCCACGGGCCCGTCACCGTGGCCGCCGGCCTCACCGTCGACTTCCTCGTGCCCGCCCGGCTCGGGCAGGTGCTCCACGCCGAGGCGCGCGAGGTCTCGCGTCGCGGCCGGTCGGGGATCTACGACGTGACCGTGCGCGCCGACGACCCGGGCGCCGGCGAGGTCGTCGCAGAGCTCCGCGGGCGGAGCCGGACGCTCGCGACGCGCTAGTGGGCCCGCACCAGTCCGTCGAACGCCAGCGCCGTGACGGTGTCGGCGAGCGCGTCGACGTCACCGTCGTCGCGCAGCCACTCGGTGAGCGAGTTCACCATGCCGAAGATCAGGCGGCTGATGACGAGCGGGTCGATGTCGTCGCGGATCGCCCCCGAGGCGGCGGCCTCGCGCACCATCTCGGCCAGCCGGTGGTCGATGTCGCGGCGCCGGTCCAGCGCGGCCACCTCGGCGGGCGTGTTGCCGCGCACGCGGAGGAGGAGGGTGACGGCCGGCAGGTGCTCGGCGAGCACCACGACGCTGGAGCGGACGGCGGCCCTCAGCCGCTGCTCCGGGGTCGACGAGGTGTCCGCGCGGACGGCGTCGAGCGCGGACGACAGCTCGCCCAGGGCCTCGTCGAGCGCGCGCTCGAGCAGGTGTCCCTTGCTCGGGACGTGGTGGTAGATCGCCGACTTGGTGAGGCCGAGCTCGCGAGCCAGGTCGCCCATGCTCGTCGCGTCGTAGCCTTGCCGGTTGAAGAGCTCGATCGCCACCCGCAGCACCGTCGCCTGGTCGTGACCGGGCCGGCCACGGCGCGCGCCACCCTCGGGCTTTGCCTCCATGAGTGACACCCTTCCAGAGAACCACCCCTCGCGAGGAGGACGACACGTGCAGGACCTGACCCCGCAGCCCGGTGACCTGGACCCGATCGAGACGGCGCCCGTCGCGGACCTCCGCGCCCTGCAGCTCGAGCGACTCCAGTGGTCCGTGCGCCACGCGTACGACAACGTCGCGCACTACCGCCGGGCCTTCGACGAGGCGGGCGTGCACCCCGACGGCGTCGAGTCGTTGCAGGACCTCGCGCGCCTGCCGTTCACGACCAAGGCGACGCTGCGCGACAACTACCCCTTCGGGATGTTCGCCGTGCCGCGTGAGGAGGTCGTGCGCCTGCACGCGTCCAGCGGCACGACCGGCAAGCCGACCGTCGTCGGCTACACCCGCGACGACCTCGACACGTGGGCCGACGTCGTGGCCCGGTCGATCCGCGCCGCCGGCGGGCGCAGGGGGATGGTCCTGCACAACGCGTACGGCTACGGCCTCTTCACCGGCGGGCTCGGCGCGCACGCCGGGGCCGAGCGCCTCGGCTGCACGGTCGTGCCCGTCTCCGGCGGGATGACCCAGCGGCAGGTGCAGCTGATCCTCGACTTCGAGCCCGACGTCATCATGGTGACCCCGTCCTACATGCTGTCCATCCTCGACGAGCTCGAGGCGCAGGGCGTCGACCCGAGGTCCACCTCGCTCAAGGTCGGCATCTTCGGCGCCGAGCCGTGGACCAACGACATGCGCCGCGAGATGGAGCAGCGCACCGACATGCACGCGGTCGACATCTACGGCCTGTCGGAGGTGATCGGCCCCGGCGTCGCGAGCGAGTGCGTGGAGACCAAGGACGGGCTGCACGTCTGGGAGGACCACTTCTACCCCGAGGTGATCGACCCGGTCACCGGTGAGGTCCTGCCGGACGGCGAGGAGGGCGAGCTGGTCCTCACCACGCTCACCAAGCAGGCGATGCCGGTGATCCGCTACCGCACCCGCGACCTCACCCGCCTGCTGCCCGGAACCGCGCGCAGCATGCGCCGGATGGAGAAGATCACCGGTCGCACCGACGACATGATGATCCTGCGCGGGGTCAACCTCTTCCCGACCCAGATCGAGGAGATCGTGCTCGGCCTCCCGGCGCTGTCGCCGCACTTCCAGTGCCACCTCGACCGCAGCGGCAACCTCGACACCCTGACGGTGCGCGTCGAGCGCCGCGACGGTACGTCCGACGCGGAGGCCGCCGCGGCCCAGGGCGAGCTGGCCGGCAGGATCAAGACCTCCATCGGCGTCTCGGTGGGGGTGGAGGTCGTCGACGTGGCCTCCATCGAGCGCTCCGTCGGCAAGATGAGGCGGATCGTGGACCACCGCCCGGCGCGCTGACCGGGGGACATTTACCGGCAACGCCTCCCCGGGGGCTACAGTGGAGGTAGCGCCCAGACGCCGTGCCGCACTGACCGCCCCCGGGTCCACCGGCCACCGCGCACCTGACGCCCGCTCCACACCTCCACGCCGTGCGTGCAGGCAGAGCCGAGGAGGCTCGCCCGTCCACGACGCGTATCCACTCAGGCCCAGTCCGGGAGGACCCCTTGGCCCAGCGCCAGCGTCAACGCGGCGGTCGCCGCACCCCTGCGCACGCCCGCCACAAGGACAACGAGGGCATCGTCCCCGTCCTGGCACGCGCCGTGCGCGAGCTCGAGTCCGCCGTCCAGCGCGGCCCGCTCGCCCCCGGCCAGCGGGTCCGCTTCCAGGTCGTCGCCCTGCTGGTGCGCGAGCACCGCGGCGACGTGAAGGCCTCGACCGAGCTGACCGACGCGCAGAAGGCCGACGAGCTCAAGCGGCTCGACGGCATCGCGACGATCCTCGCCAAGACCGCGACCCGCGACCCCTCCCTCTTCGGGCTGCTCTCCGAGGACGCGGTCGTCACCGACAGCGCGCGCGACCTGCGCCTGGAGATGCTGCGCAAGGCCGGCATCGAGGCCGTCGCCGAGGAGCCCAAGCCCGACGACGAGGCCGGACCGGGCCTCGGCGAGCGCCGCGTCATCCCGCAGTCGGTCGTCCAGCACCAGCTCGCCAACCCCTTCCTCGTGCCTGACTTCGAGATCGGTCGCGAGCGCCGCAGCACCCACGGCGGGCTGGCCACCTGGGAGCTGCTCGGCCCGCTCTTCCGCTCCTTCGAGCTCGGCGGCTCCTCGTCCTGCATGGACCTGCCCGAGCCCACCACCCTCGACGCCCCCGGCAAGCTCGAGCTGATGCCGCACCAGGCCGCGATGATCGCCTCCGCCGCCGAGGGCCACCGCACCTTCCTGCTCGCCGACGAGCCCGGCCTGGGCAAGACCGCCCAGGCGCTGCTCGCCGCGCAGGCCGCCAACGCCTTCCCGCTGCTCGTCGTGTGCCCCAACGTCGTCAAGACCAACTGGGCGCGCGAGACCGAGCGCTGGACCCCGCGCCGCCGCGCCACCGTCATCCACGGCGACGGCGACCAGGTCGACGCCTTCGCCGACGTCATCATCGTCAACTACGAGATCCTCGACCGCCACGTGGGCTGGCTCGGCACCTTCGGCTTCCGCGGGATGGTCGTCGACGAGGCCCACTTCATCAAGAACAAGACCTCGCAGCGCTCCCGCCATGTGCTTGAGCTCTCCGAGAAGCTCCGCTCGCGCACCGCGCGGCCGCTCCTGATGGCGCTGACCGGCACGCCGCTGATCAACGACATCGAGGACTTCCGCGCGATCTGGCAGTTCCTCGGCTGGATCGACGACCGCAAGCCCATGGCGCGCCTGATGGAGTCGCTCGAGGAGACCGAGCTGACGCCGGCCGACCCGCCGTTCTACCCCGCCGCCCGCAAGGCGGTCATCGACATGGGCATCGTCCGTCGGCGCAAGGTCGACGTCGCCGAGGACATCCCGGCACGCCGGATCGCCGACATCCCGGTCGAGCTCGACGACGAGGACACCCGCTCGATCCGGGCAGCGGAGGCGGAGCTCGCCCGGCGGCTCGTCCAGCGCTACAAGGCGGCCCTCGAGACCCGGCGCACCGGGTCCGTCGTCGACGGCATCGACCACGAGCTCGTACGCCGCGTCGCCACGTGGGAGCGCGAGGAGATGGACCAGGGCACCGGTGGGGAGAACGTCTTCTCGATGTTCCGCCGCATCGGTCGCGCGAAGGCCGGCCTGGCCGCCGACTACGCCGCGCAGCTGGCTCGCAACGTCGGCAAGGTCGTGTTCTTCGCCCGCCACGTCGACGTCATGGACATCGCCGAGGAGACGTTCACCCGTCGTGGGCTCAAGCACACCTCGATCCGCGGCGACCAGACGCCGAAGGCGCGGGAGAGGGCGATCCAGGCCTTCGTCAACGACCCCGACGTGCAGGTGATCGTCTGCTCGCTCGCGGCCGCCGGTGTCGGCGTCAACCTGCAGGTGGCGTCCAACGTGGTGCTCTCGGAGCTGTCGTGGACCGATGCCGAGCAGACCCAGGCGATCGACCGCGTGCACCGCATCGGCCAGTCCGACCCGGTGACCGCCTGGCGCATCATCGCCGCGCAGACCATCGACACCCGGATCGCCGAGCTGATCGACTCCAAGGCCGGGCTGGCGGCCCGGGCGCTCGACGGCTCGGACGAGGAGGTCCACTCCTCGGCCAACATCCAGACCGAGGCGCTGGTCGCGCTGCTCACCGACGCGCTGGAGCGCGAGCTCGGCCTCGCCTGACCCCCAGCCTTGTCCCGGCCTGCGCCGTCCGGTACCTCTGTAGTCATGAGCGAGGACCGCGAGACCTACCTGGACATGTCGATCGACGACGAGGACCAGCTGCAGCCCGGGGACACCCTCGACGACAGCGACCTCGAGGACGTCCTCGATCGGGGCTACTCGCCGCCCGACCGCGCGCCCAAGGGCTACGACGACTACCCCACGGAGGCCGAGCGCCGCCAGGGGGAGTCCCTCGACGAGAAGCTCGCCGAGGAGGAGCCCGACGTCGACCCCTACGCCGAGGACGACGTCGACGATGACCACGAGGACGAGAACGCCCTCGACGACCAGCTCGGTCTCGACGAGGCCGACGAGCGCACCGGGCGGCTCGTGCAGCCCGACGAGGGGCTCGGTGAGGACCGGGACAAGCAGGAGGTCGCCTACGACGTCGGCATCGACGGCGCGGGCGCGTCCGCCGAGGAGGCGGCCATGCACGTCACCCGCGAGCCCGAGCCGCCGGAGGCCGACGACTACTGAGGTCGCGACCGCGAGGTTGCGACGCTCCCGCGCGGATCGCGCTGAGCAGCGGCAGGAGCGGGCGCACGGTCCCAGTTCACTCGTACGTGGCGCGAGCGAACCTCGAGCTCGTCCGTGTCTCCTCCCAGAGGGCTGAGTGCGGTCGCTGTGACGTACCCGGTACGTCACAGGGACCGCACTAACGTGTCGCGATGACGAGTGACGCGTCTTCGCATTCTTGGGCCATCTGTTGCTGCCGGCCCCAAACGCCGGCGCGGGTGCCCACCGGGACTCCGCGACGGACGATCGGTAGAGCCGGGAAGTGCGTTCGCTGCAAGCTCGAGGCATGGATGCCATCGAGGTCGTCGGCGACGTCAAGCAGTACCTGTGTCACCACGAGCCGGACGTCGGGGCGACTCACTTCGGGTTCGCGGCCCACGTGCTGATCGGTGCCTCGGACCGTGACCTCGCGGACTCCTTCGACTGCATCGAGTGCTCGCCTAGCATGTTTTCCGAGCACTTCGGTGTTTCCGCGTGGGGTACGGGTTTCGCCGAAGACGTGCTGCCGGGCGGCGAGGTTCTCCAGTGCAAGGCGTGGGGCTCATGAAGGCGTGGTCCCCTGCGGCGTTCGAGGCCTCCGTGGAACGACTGACTGCCGCCATGAGCCCAGGTCCCGACTGGCAGACCATTGCGGCCCGCATCGGCCGCCACCTGCCCTGGGAGTACGACTACAAGCATGACGACCAATCGACGCGACCAGGACAGGCCGTCAGAGCCGCCGCGCCCGCAGCATCCGCAGGACCTCCTCGGACCGCTCGGTGAGGGCGCCGACCACGACCGGTGCCGCGCCCGCGGCCGCGGCCTCGCGGGCGCGGCGTACCCACGCCTCGTCGACGGCGAACACCGGGAAGAGGCTGTCGGTGAGGGCGAGGCCGGGGATCATCCCGCCGTCGTGCAGCCGGGGCAGCACCTCGAGGAAGCGCTCGGCGTAGGGCGCCAGCACCTCGTCCTGGCCGGGTCGCCAGAAGGCCGGCCCGACCACGCGGGCCGACTGCGCCGGCACCGTGCGCTCGACCATCGCGGTCCACGCCTCCTCCTTCGCCTCGGCGGACGGCGAGCCGGCCCGCACGGTGAGGGCACGGATCCACGCGTCGGGGTCGGGGTCGCGCTCCTCGAGGGCGCGTACGGCCTCCGCGTCGAGGTCGCCGAGCTCGGCGCGGCGCTGCAGGACGTACCACTGCAGGTCGAGGTCGTCGCCCGCCTCCTCGCGCACCGCGGCCAGGTCGTCGTCACCCAGCGCGGTGCGGGCGAGCGCGCGCAGGGCCGCCTGGCGGGAGGTGCCGGCGTCCGCCAGCCGTCGCGCGGCGGTGGCGACCTGCGCCTCGAGGTCCCCCCGCACGGACTCGGGAGCCCACAGCTGCGCAGCGACGAGGGCGAGGCCCAGGCACGGTTCGACGACCGACTCCACCTGCTCCACCTGCAGCACGTCGGTCAGGGCGCCGACCGCCTCGGCGGCAGTCGCCTCGCCGGACGAGAGCATGTCCCACACGGTGGCCATCGCGACGGCGCGTGTGAGGGTCGTCGGCAGCGCGGACGGCCGTCCGACCAGCACCTCGCGGCCCGCGACGTCCGGGCGGGTCGTGGCGAAGGTGGTGTCGTCGTGGTTGACGAGGTAGAGGTCTGCGTCGGGCAGCCCCTCCACCGCGGTGCGCTCGCCGTCCACCTCCACCACCGTGGAGCCCACTTCCTCCAGGGCGTCGCCGGCGCGGCGGTAGGCGCCGACCCCGACCACCTGGGGGTGGGGCCGGCCGTGGGGGCCGCGCGCGGTGAGCACCAGGCCGTCGTCACCACGCTCGATGCCGAGCCGGTCGACGCCCGCGGTCTCCAGGCAGGCGCGCCTCCACGGCTGCAGGTCGCGACCGCTGGCCTGCTCGAGGGAGGCGACGAGGTCGTCGAGGGTGGTGTTCCCCCACGCGTGCTCGGCGAAGTAGGCGCTCATCCCGCGAGAGAAGGTCTCCTCGCCGACGAAGTGCATCAGCTGCTTGAGCACGGCCGCGCCCTTGGGATAGGTGATCGAGTCGAAGATCGACTCGGCGTCGGCGACTGTCGGCACGGGCTGACGGATGGGGTGCGAGGCCGGTCCCTGGTCGGCGAGGTAGGCCGCGAGCTTGTCGCCCACGAGGTTGTTGGCCGCCGTGTCGCCGTAGGCCGTGGCGCGCTCGGCGGCCCACATGCACGCGAACTCGGCGAACGCCTCGTTGAGCCATAGGTCGTCCCACCAGCGCATCGTGACGATGTTGCCGAACCACATGTGCGCCATCTCGTGCAGCAGCACGTTGGTGAACAGCTGCCACTCGGCGGTGGTCGGCTCGTGGCGACGCAGGATGGTGTCGGACCACGTGACGCAGCCGTAGTTCTCCATCGCCCCGCCGAAGTCGGGCAGGAAGACCTGGTCGTAGCTGCGCTGCGGGAAGGCCATGCCGAAGCGCCCCGCGAAGAACGCCAGGCCCTGCTCGGTGAGGGTGAACAGCTGGTCCGCGTCGCGCTCGAGGGCGGTCTGCAGCGTACGGCGGGCGTACAGGCCGAGGTCGTGGCCGTCGACCTCGCGGCGCACCTCGACGAAGGGACCGGCGACGACGACCGGGTTGTAGGTCGACAGCGGCGGGGTCGGCTCGAACGTCCACCGCCGGGCGTCGTCGACGTCCTCGATCCGGGGCTCGCCGGAGTTGCTGACCACGGTCCACCCGACCGGCGCGGTGACCGTGAACGCGTGCGGGGCCTTGAGGTCGGGCTGGTCGAAGCAGGCCCAGGCGTAGCGGGCCTCGTCGGGCTCGAAGGTCGTCCAGAGGTAGACGTTCTCGTCGGCCGGGTCCACCGCCCGGTGCACCCCTCGGCCGTCGGTGGTGTCGCGCTGGACGGTGGCGACGACCAGCTCGTTGTCCCCGGCGAGGCCCGAGAGCTCGATGCGACCCTCCCGGGGCGCGGGGAGCGGCGTGCCGTTGAGGATCGCCGACTCCACCTCGGCGCAGCAGTCGACGAACGTCGTCGCGCCGGGCGTCGCGCCGAACCGCACGGTGCTGACCGCGCGGAAGTCCGGCCCGTCGACCAGCCCGGTCAGGTCGAGCGAGACGTCGTAGGACGTGACGGACAGGACGGCCGCGCGCTCGACGGCCTCCTCCTGGCTGAGACTGCGGACGGTCACGGGCGGGTCCTCTCGAGTGGGTGCTGCCCCGACCCTAGGTCGATCCGCCGCCCGGTGGCACCGCCCTGCGGGCCGGACGCGCGATCCTTGCTATCGTGCGCCCGCCGGGGCCGGTCCCGGCGCGGACGAACGGAGCTGCGGTGCTGGTGCGACGCCTCGTGGGAGTCCTGGCACTCGCGGTGGTGTCCGGGTGGCTCGTTCCCACCGCCGCAGGGGCGGCCGTGCCGCGCCCCGGATCCGTCGCAGCGGAGCTCCGGTCGGTGCCGCGTGCGCTGTACCTCGTGGTCGGTACGCCGTCCTTCGACCACTTCACCCTGCGCGCCGTCGCGGACGACTCGGCCGCGGGGCACCGCGTCGTGCTGCAGCGCCGGACGCCGAAGGGATGGACGGGAGTGGCGGCACGCCGCTTCTCGCGCGACGGCAAGGCCCGCTGGGAGGTTCCCCGGCCTGATCGGCGCATCACCTACCGGGCCGTCACGCGGATCGGCGGAGAGCGCATCGTGTCCACCGAGGTGAACTTCTCCTAGACGGAGGCGTCGGCTGCCGGACCTGTCGGGCCGACGCCCGGACGCGGTCGCCCGCGCGACCTGTCATCCCCGCGTTCCTGCGAGCGGCCAGTGCGGTCCTCCTGACTCACCCGCCACGTCACCAGGACCGCACGTCGCGCACGTCGCGCACGACCGCAGTGCGACGCGCCCCATGACGTGCACGTCGACGACGCCCACGTCCGAGGCCGTCGCGCCACCTGGTCGACTACGCTCTGCCTGCCCACGACCGATGCCACCCGCGGCAACGTCAACCTCGAGGACGTCCGTGCCCTTCACCCTGTCGCACGTCGCGGCGATCGTGCCGCTCGCGCGCCTCCCGTTCAGCACGCCCGCGCTGGTCGCCGGCGCCGTCGCACCGGACGTGCCGTACTTCGCCCGCGCGCTGCCCGTCCCGGTCAGCGCGCAGTCCTGGTACGAGCCGCTCTTCAACGCGACCACCTCCCACACCGTCACGGGCAGCCTGGTCGTCGCCGTGCCGTACGCGGTCGTCCTGACCGTCGCCTGGTGGGTGGCGGAACGGCCTGTCGGTGCCCTGGTGGGCGCCCCGCCCGCACCGGAACCGCAGCGGAGGCAGCGACCAGCAGCCGCGTGGGTGCTCCTGTCCGTGCTCGTCGGGATCGCCACCCACCTGCTGTGGGACTCGTTCACGCACAGCGACGGATACGTGGTCGAGCACTGGTCCGCGCTCAGCGACCCGGCCGTCGGTGGGATGACGTGGGCACGCCTGGTCCAGCACGCGAGCACGGTGCTCGGACTCGTGGTGCTGGCCCACGTCGTGTGGCGAGCCAGGAAGGACTTCCGTCCACGGCTGGGCGCAGTCGTGGCGGTCGCCGCGGTAGTAGCCGCCGGAGTGCTGCTCGGCGCGCTGCGCGAGTGGCGACAGGCCGAGACGTACGGCACTCCCGTGTCGGTGGAGGCGCTGCTCCGGAGCAGCGCCGAGGGCGCGGTCGTGGTGCTGGTCGGTGCCAGCCTGGTCTTCGTCCTGGTGTGGTGGGCGGCGCAGCTGCGGCGCGAGCGGGAGCGGTAGATGGACGTCCAGGACTACCGGGACGCGCGCCACCGGATGCTCGTCGAGATGGCGATCGAGCTCGGCGTGCCGGCGGACCGCGCCCCGGCCGTGGTCGATGGCGTGATCGAGGCGCAGCGACGCCGCATCGTGCGCACCGCCGACCCCGACCAGGTCGTCGTCCCCGCGCTGCGTGAGGAGGTGCTCGGCGGACGCTCCCGCCGCCCCCAGCTCGCTGCCGGCGTGCTCGTCGCCGCCGTGACGGCGGCCTTCGCGGTCACCGCCCTGACCGGTCCGCCGGACCCCGAGAAGGTCGAGCGAAGCGCCGTGACCGTGCCTGCCTTGATCGGTCTCACCGCCGACGAGGCCGCGACTGCGCTGGGCCGCGCGGGCATCTCCTCGCGCGTCGACCCGGTGCCCCAGTGCGACCCGGCCGGGCAGGTGCTGGGCTCGGTGCCCCCGTCGGGCGACACGGTCCGGCGGGACGAGGTCGTCGTCGTCATGGCGACGACGACGCCGTCGTGGAGGTGCCCCGCGGACGCCGCCGTTCGCTCCCGGGCGTGGTCGTTCCTGCGCTTCCTCGTCTCCGGCTCGGCACGCCCCCGCCTCGCGCCCGAGGTGCGGCTGTACGTCGACGGCGAGGCGGCCGGGACGGCCGACGGGACGCACGCGGCCACGTCACCCGACTGGCGCCGGCGCGTGCGCGACCCCGTCGTGGCGTACGCCCTGCGACCCGTGGCCAACGACCTCGGGCAGCCGGTCGTCTCGATCACCAGCGGACCACCGCCGCGCACCACGTGCGGCCTCCCGACGGCGAGCCCGTCCGGTGTCGCCGGTGCTCCCACCCGCGTCGTGCTGACGGTCGGCGGCGGCACGGTCGGTGGAGGTGACGGAGCCGAGCTCGGGTGCCAGCTCACGATCGACCTCTTCGAGGACGACGCCGGAGACATCGCCGTCGTCTCCGTGACGCTCCCCGGTGGCACGGGTCTGGGCCCGCCGCCCTGGGTACGGACCCGCGACGACGGGGACGCACGCGCCGGATGAGCTCAGTCCGGGGGGCCGTACGGGTGCAGGTGCAGCACCTCGGAGAGACGCTCGCCCACGAGCAGCCCGCGCACGCTGTTGCCCCGGTCGTCGAGGGCAGGGCTGTAGGAGCCGATCCCCAGTCGCCCGGGTGCGACCGCCATCAGCGCCCCGTCCACGCCGGACTTCGCCGGCAGTCCGGCGCGGTGGAGCCACCGACCGCTGCCGTCGTACATCCCGCACGTGGCCATGACGCTGACGACGTCGGTCGCGACGTGCCGGGGAAGGACCTGCTCGCTCGACCCCGGACGGCTGCCCCACCCGGCCAGCGTCGCGCCCATCGTGGCCAGGTCGACCGTGGTGATCGAGATGGCGCACGCTCGCGCCAGGACCTCGACGGCATCGTCGACACCGCAACGCAGCAGGTCCCCGTCGCGCATGAGGTGGCCGAGCGCCCGGTTGCGGTGTCCGTGCTCGATCTCGTGGGCGGCGACCTCGTCATCGACGGCGAGGTCTCGACCGGCGGCCCGCGAGCAGGTGTCGACGATGCGCTCGACGCGCTCGTCGGCGTCCCGACCGGACACGAGCGACGCCGCCATCAACGCACCGGCGTTGACCATGGGGTTCGGTGGGCGGCCGGTCTCCTCCTCCAGCACGAGCGCGTCGAACGGTGCGCCGGTCGGCTCGACACCGACCGACTCGAGCACCTCGTCCCCGTGGTCGAGGAGCGCGAGGGCGTAGATCCACGGCTTGACCACGGACTGGATGGCGAACGGCACGTCGGCGTCGCCGGCCCGGCTGAGACGCCCGTCGATCGACATCGTCGCGAGACCGAACAGGCCCGCGCCTCGGTCCTGGTCCAGGCGGACGTCGTGCACCTCGCCGGACCGCTCGTCGAGGAACCGCTCGTGCTCGCGGGCCAGGACAGCGGTCAGGTCGTGCGTGTCACCAGCCACGCCTCGATCGTACGGACGGCGCCCACGCGGAGCGGTGAGTGAGCCACGTTCTGGGCCCGGGAAACGTGGCTCACGCACCGCTGGGACGGATGCGCCGCGGGCAGCGGTGAGTGAGCCACGTCCTGAGCGCCGAGAACGTGGCTCACGCACCGCTCGGGGCCGGGGGAGGGATCGGTCGTCGGGCCGAGCCTCAGGTCATCCGGCGCAGCACCGAGACCGGCACCCGCTTCACCACGGCGCCGAGGGGAGCCCACGGCCACGCAGGTACGCGGGCCGAGGGCTTTTCCTTCTCGATCGCCGCGACCATGGCGCGCACGCCCTTCTCGGTGGACGTCATGAGCGGCGTCCGTGCCGACGTGCCGGACATCTCCGAGACGATGTAGCCGGGGTAGAGCACGGTCACCTTGATGGCCGTCCCGTGCACGTCGGCGCGGAAGCCCTCGGCGAGGTGGGCGACGGCGGCCTTCGTGGCGGCGTACGTCGTGGTGTTCCTCGGCATCCCGCGCAGCGCCGAGAAGGACGAGACCATGACGAGGTGGCCGCGGGCCTGCCGCCGGAAGATCGCGGCGGCGGCCTCGGTCTGGGCGAGCGCGCCGATGAAGTTGGTCTCGGCGGTCTGCCTGTTGGCGTCGAAACGGCCGGTGCCGAGCGGCTGGCCCTTGCCGAGCCCGGCGTTGACGACCACCCGGTCGAGCCCGCCGAGCTCCTCGGCGAACTCCTCGAAGACCCGGAACACCGCGTCGTGGTCGTTGACGTCGAGCGCCCTCACTGCGACCCGCACGCCGGGGTGGGCGGCCTCGATCTCGGCCTTCAGGTCGTCGAGGCGATCGGTACGCCGCGCGCACAGGGCGAGGTCGTTGCCGAGGGCCGCGAGTTGGCGCGCCATCTCGGCGCCGAGCCCGCTGCTGGCGCCGGTGATGAGGGTGGTGGTCACGAGGGCTCCTGGTGATGCGTGGTCAGCGGTAGGTGATGAGGTCGGGGGTGAGGTGGTCGTGGGCGTTGAGGGCGACGAGCGTCGTGCCGCGCGACCCGCGCACGAGCGTCGTCACGCCGGAGTTGACCGACACCGGGTTGATCCGCAGCCACAGCTCCGCACGCACGGCCGGGTCGTCGGCGAGCAGGGTCGCGGCGGTCCAGGCGATCGCCCCGCCGCTGGTGAGCACGACGGCCGTCCCTCGCCGGGGCAGGATCTCGACGAGCCGGGCCACGGCCGCGTCGACGCGCGCGCCGAAGTCCGCGAACGACTCGTCGTACGCCTCCGCGTGCTCGCCGGAGGTCCAGCGTCGGGTCGCGTCCTCGAACCACCGCTGGAAGGCGGCCTTCTCGTCCTCGCCCTCGGTGGTGCTCGGCGGGGCGTGCACGTCGAGGACCTGCAGGTGGTCGAACTCGTTCCAGCCCGCGTCCACGGTGATGTCGACATCCCAGCCGCCACCCTCGAGCACGCCGCGGGCGGTCTGGTCGTGGCGCTTCATGTGGCCCGCCACGACGAGGTCCGGGCGGACGCCGCGCGCCGCGAGGGCGGCGCCGAGGATCCGCGACTGCTCGTGACCGAGGTCGGAGAGGTTGTCGTAGTCGTCCGCGCCGAAGGACGCCTGCCCGTGCCGCACCAGGAAGATGCGACTCACGACAGGACCTCCGCGATGCGCCGGTCGAGGATCTGCACGCCGGGGCCGAACAGGGCGAACATCTCGTTGGTGGTCTGGCCGTGGAAGTAGCGGTAGTAGATCTGCTGGGCGATGACCGCGTTGCGGAACAGCCCGAAGACCTCGTAGAACCGCCACCGCTCGGGGGTCATGTCGAAGCCCATCCGGTCGCAGTAGGCCTGCACGAACTCCTCGCGGGTGATCATCCCGGGCAGGTCCGTGGGCACCCGCTTGGTCATCTTGAGCTCGTCGGAGTCGTCGGCCTGGACCCAGAACGCCAGCGCACCGCCGACGTCCATCAGCGGGTCGCCGAGCGTGGCCATCTCCCAGTCGAGGACGCCGACGACGCGGGTCGGGTCGTCGTGGGCGAGGACGATGTTGTCGATCTTGAAGTCGTTGTGGATCACGCACGTCGCGACGTCGTCGGGCTGGTGCGCGTCGAGCCACGCCATCACCTCGACGAGGTCGGGGTTGTCCGGCGTGAGGGCGTTGCGGTAGCGGGTCGACCAGCCCTCGACCTGCCGGCGGACGTAGCCGACGCCCCGGCCGACGTGCCCCAGCCCCGCGGCGTCGGCGTCGACGCCGTGCAGCTCGGCACAGACGTCCACCACGTTGAGGCACAGCTGCCGTGCCTGCTCGGGGGAGAGCGGCACGTCTGCGGGCCACGTGCTGCGCGGGATCACGCCGTCGATGCGCTCCATCGCGTAGAAGTCGCCACCGAGCACCGTCGGGTCGTCGCAGAAGGCGACCATCGGTGCGACGTAGGGGAAGACCGGGGCGAGGGCCGCCTGGATCTCGTGCTCGCGCCGCATGTCGTGAGCGCCCCTGGCCTTGGTGCCGCCGGGGGCGCGCCGCAGGATCAGGTCGCGCCCCGAGGGGTAGCGCAGCAGGTAGGTCAGGTTGGACGCGCCGCCGGAGAACTGGCGCACGTCGGGCTCGCCGTCCAGCCCGGTCGGGTCGGCGGCGTGGGTCCGCAACCAGGCGGACGCCGCTCCCACGTCGAAGGCGTCCTCCGCGCGCACGTCCCGCGCCCCCGGCACCGCGGTCACGAGCCGGCCCGGTGGAGCTTGGCCGCCTGGTCGCGCATCACCGCGTCGTAGGCGGGACGGTCGGCCCACTTGAGGAAGTACGCCTGACGCGCGGGCTCGTCGGGGACGATCACGTCGTCGCCGGCTTCCATCCCGGCCAGGACCGCGGCCGCGATGTCGTCGGCCGTGATCGGCGAGCGCTCGACGAGACCTGCGACGACCTGGCCGACCAGCTCGTCGCTGCCCTGCATGCTGTCCATCAGGTTGGTGCGGAAGTAGGACGGGCAGACCACGCTTGCCCGGATGCCGTGGGCGGCCAGCTCGTGGCCGCAGGTCTCGGTGAAGGCCACGACCGCCGCCTTGACGGCGTTGTAGGAGCCCATCCCCGCCGGGTGGACCAGGCCGGCGAGCGACGCGACGTTGACCAGGTGGCCCGAGCCCTGCTCCTTCAGCAGCGGGACGAACGCCCGCGTGCCGCGCACCGCGCCGAACAGGTTGATGTCGGTGATCCACTGCCACTCGTCGATCGTGCAGACGTCCACCCGACCGCCGCCGGCGACACCGGCGTTGTTGACCAGCACGTCGAGGCCGCCCCAGCGCTCGCGGACCGCCTCGACGGCCGACGACCAGTCGGCGTCGGAGGTGATGTCGAGGACGAGGTCGATGCCGTCCCCGGTGACGCGGTCGGTGGCGAGCACCTCGTCGCCCCTGGCGCGGAAGGCGGCGACGAGGGCGGCGCCGAGGCCCGACGCGGCACCGGTGACCAGGACGCGACGCGGGGTCGGGGTGGGGGTGCTCATGCGGTGTGCTTCCCGATCTCGATCTTCGCGATCACGTTGCGGTGCACCTCGTCCGGGCCGTCGGCGAGCCGGAGCGTGCGCGCGCCCACCCAGGCGGCGGCCAGCGGGAAGTCGTCGGACATCCCGGCGCCGCCGTGCAGCTGGATCGCCATGTCGATCACGTCGAGGGCCATGGAGGGCACCTCGACCTTGATCTCGCTGACCGCGGAGTAGGCCTCGGCGCTCATGCCCTGGTCGAGCAGCCAGGCGGCGTGCAGAACCAGCAGGCGGGAGCGGTTGATCGCGATGCGCGCGTCCGCGATGCGCTCGCGGTTGCCGCCGAGGTTGGCGAGCGGCTTGCCGAACGCGGTGCGCGAGGTGGCGCGGGCGACCGCGAGCTCCAGGGCGCGCTCGGCGAGGCCGATGGCGCGCATGCAGTGGTGGACGCGCCCGGGACCGAGCCGGCCCTGGGCGATCTCGAAGGCGCGGCCCGGACCGAGCAGGACGTGGGAGAGAGGCACCCGCACGTCGTCGAAGGACACCTCGCCGTGGCCGAGGGGCTCGTCGTAGTAGCCCATCGTCGTGAGCATCCGCTCGACCCTCACGCCCTTCGCGTCCCGGGGGACCAGCACCATCGTGTGTCGCGAGTGCCGGTCGGCGTCGGGGTCGGACAGGCCCATGAAGACGAACACCTTGCAGTCCGGGTTGCCCACCCCGGTCGACCACCACTTGCGGCCGTTGATGACGACCTCGTCGCCCTCCACCCGCGCGGTGGCGGCCATGTTGGTGGCGTCGGAGGAGGCGACGGCCGGCTCGGTCATGCAGAACGCACTGCGGATCTCCGCGCGCAACAGGGGCTCGAGCCACTGCTCCTTCTGCTCGTCGGTGCCGTACTTCAGCAGTACCTCCATGTTGCCGGTGTCGGGCGCGTTGGAGTTGAAGACGAGCGGGGCGAGGAATGAGCGGCCCATCGCCTCGGCGACCGAGGCGTAGTCGACGTTGCTGAGACCCTCGCCACCGTCGGTGCCGAAGTCCGCGGGATAGCGGCCGGCGTGGGTCGCGGGGAGGAAGAGGTTCCACAGGCCCTGGGCGCGGGCCTTGGCCTGGAGTTTGGCGATGACCGGGTCGGGCGTCCAGTGGTCACCGCCCGACTCGCGGAGCCGGGTGATCCGCTGGTGCGCGGCCGCCTCGACCGGCTCGATCTCGTCGGCGACGAAGGCGCGCACGCGGGCCTGGAGGTCGGCGGCGCGGGGGGAGAGCGAGAAGTCCATGCCGTTGACCTTCGCACACTGTTGAGCAATGCTCAACAGTGTGACGGAGCACAGCACGGAGCCTGGTGCGACGTCTGCGGACGCGCCGGTACGCCGGCGGCTGAGCGCGCAGGAGCGCCGCCGGCAGCTGGTGGGGATCGGGCTGGCCAAGATCGTCGAGAGGCCGATCCAGGACCTTCCGTTGGACGACGTCGCCGCCGAGGCGGGGATCTCGCGGGGGCTGCTCTTCCACTACTTCCCGACGAAGACCGACTTCTACCTCGCCTGCATCGCCGCGGCCGGGCGACGGATGCTGCGGACCACCGCGCCGGACCCCGACGCCCCCGGACCCGAGCAGGTGGAGACCATCACCCGCCTGATGATCGAGCAGATCGATCGCCGGCGTGACTTCTACCTCGCGCTGGTCCACGGCCACGGCGTCGCGGACCCGAGGGTCACCGAGGTGATGGAGTCGGTGCGCGACGGCAGCACCGACCGCGTCGTGCGAGCGCTCGACCTGCCCGACGACCGGCGCGACGTCGTACGCGCGTGGTGGGCGTATACGGAGGACCGGGCGCTCAGCTGGTCGGCGGTGCCGACCGGCGAACGCCCGGTCCCGGTGTCACGGCTGGTCGAGGAGTGCGTCGCCGCGCTCCACGCCCTGCTCGCGATCAGGTGATGCTCTGTCGCGGGTGAGGACGGGCCTCACCCACGGGTCACTTGGTGACCTTCGCCTTCACGGCGAAGCGCAGCTTGTCATCGAGCGGCTTGCCCTCGCACGCGAGGACGGTGCCGCGGCCGCACTTGTAGCGGGTCGAGCCGTTGATCAGCGAGACCGAGACGGCACCGACCTTGCGGTTGTCGAAGGTCACCTTCTTGGATCCGTCGCCGCGCTTGTTGAGCTTGATCGTCTTGACCTGGCGCTTGCCGTTGAGCTTGTAGATCACGACGACGGCGGCCGGCGAGGTGACGCGGGCGGGTCCGCTGACCTTGAGGGACAGCTTCCACTTCTTGCCGCTGAGGCCCTTGCCAGGACCGAACGCGTAGGACGCGGACGACAGGTGGTGGATCTTGGTGCCGAACCGCTTGGAGCGCTTGCCCTTGCTCAGGACCTTGCTGCCGAAGATGCGTCCGCCGCCGAACTGGGCCTGGATGTCGGCGCCCTCCGGGAAGTTGACCGCGGGCGTGAGGTTGCCGGCGACGTAGTTGGCGTAGTTCTTGTGGAACCCGCCCTTGCCCTTGAGGGCGCGGTCGATCGCGTGGAGGCTGTACTTGTTGCCGTCGCCCTTGAGGGTGCCGGCCTGCTTCCAGGCCTTCTGGACGATCTTGAGGCCGTAGCGGCTGGAGAGGTACTCCCAGAAGACCCAGTTGCCGTACTGGAAGCCGCTGGTCTGGCTGAAGGCGTCGAGCGGGATCTGCGGGGCGTAGATCTGGCTGGCCGGGAGGTACTGGCGGTTGTCGTTGACCGCGGTCGCGATGCGCTCCTCCATCCAGGTCGCCGTCGACTCCATCATCCACGGGTCCTCGGCGTAGTCGTAGGCGTACTGGACGGCGTGGAAGAACTCGTGCCCGGCGGTCACGGTGAGGTTGTCGAGCGGCGTGCCGTTGGGGAACTGCGTGGCCGCGAAGTCGTTGTCGAGGACGCAGTAGCCCGACGCGGTGCGCTTCTTGGCCTTGCGCTCACCGGCGCAGAAGCCGTAGAGGTCGCCACCGAGGTCCTTGAGGTAGACGTCGAAGAGCGGGTTGCCGCCCTTGGTGCCGTCGCTGACCGGCTTGCGGTAGCCCATCTGGTCGACGATGGTCGTCCACACCGAGTCCATGACGGCGAGGTTGGTGGCCGGCCAGTCCGGCGTCGGCGGGGCGTCGGTGCCGGTGGGCACGTAGTGGATGCACAGGCGGGTGTTGCACAGCGGCGGCGCCTCGGCGACGGTGTAGCCGAAGCCCTGCGGGTCGCTGAAGCCGTCGGTGGGGCGCGCGAGCAGGCGGTCGGCCAGGCGGCGGTCGGCACCGCGGAGCTGGGACTTCTGCATGAACAGGTCGCGCAGCACGATCGTGGCGGACGGGTCGCTCGGGCGGGAGTTGCCGGCCAGCACGCGACGAGCGGTCGCGAGGGTCTCCGAGGCGCTCGGCTCGTAGGCGAGCTCGAGGCTCGGCTCGACGGGCGGCTGCGTGAGGTCGATGACGCTCCGGGCGTCGAAGCCCTCGAGCTCCTGGGTGACGCCCGGGACCGCCGGGCGGTCCTGGTCGGCCGCGGTGGCGGGCGCGGCGAGTGCCGCGCTGCCGACCAGTGCGACGGCCAGGGCGGTGGTGACGATTCTGCGCATGGTTCCCCTCGTGGTTGTCAGCTCGTGAGTGACACTAACCCAGCCGTCGGACGCCGAAACCTGTCGAAGGGCGGCGTCTCGGCGTCAGAGGTCGGCGATGTGCTCGATGATCGCGGTCGTGGAGATGGCCGGCGTCCGGGGCAGGTAGACGACCTCGCACGCGTCGGCGAGCTCGTCGAACTTCCCGGCCCAGTCGTCGCCCATCACGAGGACGTCCGCCTCGTGCTCGACGATGTAGTCGCGCTTCTGCTCCAGGCTCTCCTCGACGAAGACCGCGTCGACGACCTTGAGGGCCCCGACGATGGCCAGCCGCTCGCGCTGGGTGAAGATCGGCGCGCGGCCCTTCTTGCGCTCGTTGAGGGCGTCGGCAGAGACGCCCACGACCAACCGGTCTCCCAGCTCGGCCGCGCGCTCGAGGACGCGCAGGTGCCCGACATGGAACACGTCGAACGTGCCGAAGGTGATCACGGTGCGAGGCATGCGCGGCATTCTGGCACGGCAGGGGAGGATGACCGGCATGGCCGCGACCCCGACCGCCCAGAGGCCCAGCGTCTCGCTGATCACCCCCGACCCGGGGGCCGACGAGGCGCGCCGCCGCGGCCTGCGCCGGATGCGCACCGTCGCCGTCGGGCTGCTCGTCCTCGCCGCGTGCGTGTACGTCGCCACGCTCGGCCGCGACGACGTCTGGGGCTTCGTCAACGCGGGTGCCGAGGCGTCGATGGTCGGTGCGATCGCCGACTGGTTCGCCGTGACCGCGCTGTTCAAGCACCCGCTCGGGCTGCCCATCCCGCACACCGCGCTCGTCCCGCGACGCAAGGACGAGCTCGGCAAGGGGCTGGAGGAGTTCGTCGGGGAGAACTTCCTGCAGGAGGAGATCATCCGCGAGCGGGTCGCCGCGGCGGAGATCTCGGCGCGGGTGGGGGACTGGCTCGCCGACCCGGCCAACGCCCGCCGGGTGGTCGACGAGGCCTCCGACGTCGCCGCGATCGCGCTCGACAAGGTGCGCGACGACCACGTCGCCGACCTCGTCACCCAGGCGCTGGTGCCGCGCTTCCACGAGGAGCCGATCTCGCCGCTCCTCGGCACGACGTTGATGGAGGTGCTGCGCGACGACCTGCACCACGGCGTCGTCGACCTCGCGGTCGACGAGATGCACCGCTGGCTGGAGGAGAACCCCGAGACCTTCGTGAGCGTGCTCGAGGAGCGAGCGCCGTGGTGGGCGCCGCCCAGGCTCAACGACGCGGTCACCTCGCGGCTGCACGTCCAGGCGCTGGCCTGGCTCGAGGACATCCGCGACGACCCGCACCACCGAGCCCGCGAGGCCCTCGACTCGATGCTCGGGCAGCTCGCCAGCGACCTGCTCAACGACGAGGAGACCCGCGCCCGCGCCGAAGCCTTCAAGGACCGGCTGCTCGAGCACCCACAGGTCGTGACGACCGCCATCTCGCTGTGGAAGGCGATGCGCTCCGCGCTGCTCGCCTCGGTCCGCGACCGTGAGGGAGCCGTACGCCAGCGCCTGCTTCTCGAGCTCAACGCGTTCTCGCTGCGGCTGCGTGAGGACGCGGCGCTCCGCGAGCGGCTGGACCGCGCCGCGGCCGACGTCACGGTGTTCCTCGTCGAGCGCTACGGCGCCGAGGTGACGACGGTGATCACGTCCACGATCGAGCGCTGGGACGGCAAGGAGGCCGCCCGGCGCATCGAGCTGCACGTGGGGCGCGACCTCCAGTTCATCCGGATCAACGGCACCATCGTGGGCGGGCTCGTCGGCGTGCTGATCCACGCGCTGAGCCTGCTCGTGCACTGATCGCGACGTGCCCGGCCGTCACGACCGGCCGCGGCAGGGCTTCATCACGGGCATCACCCGCGTGGCGCTCTGCCGCGCCCGGGCGTACGCGTCGTCGAAGTGCGCGAGGTACTGGTCGTGGAGCCACTCGTTGCCGACGACGCGGAGCATCACCTCGTCGTTGTAGAACAGCCCACCGCACGTCGTGTTGGACGTGCCGGTGACGACGAGGTGGGTCTCACGTCCTCGGAGACGGGCGTGGGCGACGAGCATCTTGTCGTGGGTGAGCACCGTGCGGACCTGCGCGTCCGGGACGTCGCCGGCGGGAAGGTCCTGCTGGAGCCAGTTCTCCACGGTGTCGCGCGACGTCACGATGCGGACCCGACAGCCCTTGCGGGACAGCCGCGCGAGCTGGTCGCGCACGTCGGCGCGCTGGATGACGGCGAACATCGCCGACACGTCTCGCGCGCCGCGGGTGCAGGTGATGGCGCGCAACGTCGTCAGCAGGAGGTCGCTGCGTCGCGGATAGACGGTCGCGGTGACCGGCCCCTTGGACCACTGCTTGTCCTTGTCCGTCCACCGCACGCCGTCGACCTTCGGGCTCTGTGCCCACAGGCGGTCGAAGTAGGCGACGCCGAAGTCGTGCAGTCCGGGGTCGTCGATCTTCAGGAACGAGTTGTACTGGCGGTACTGCCGGTCCTCGAGGTTGGCCGAGGACGTGATGAAGGACTGCACGCCGCCGATGTCGGTGACGTAGAACTTGAGGTGCTGGACGTTCTGGCTGTCGGGGTACGGCCCGGGCGCGCGCCACGGCAGGCAGGCGCCCTTGCAGATGACGACGTTCCTCCGGTCGGGGTCCTGCTCCTCGATCGTGCGGACCAGCCGGCGTCCCTGCCTGTTGAGCCGCAGGTCGTCGTCGCCGACGAGCAGGACGACCGCGCCGCGCCGCTGGGCGGCGATCAGGGCGTCGGTGGGCGGCTGGATGTCCCACCGGAACATCGCGACCCGGATGGTGTCCCCGGGCCCGGCGCTGTCGAAGAGCCGGCTCGCGCGTCCGAGGACCGTGGGGTCGCCCGGGACGGTCGGCGGCGAGGTGAAGCAGGCCTCGAACCCGTCGCGGGCCGCGCAGCCGGTCTTCCCCGGAGGCTTCGCGGACGGACCGACGGGCGCGGCACGCTCGGCGCCGACGGGGGAGCCGAGGCTCAGCAGGGCCGCCACCAGGCCGAGCAGGCAGAGGGAGGCGACGGACCGGGACCACCGTGGGGTGCGCACGGACGCCTACCCTAGAGAAGTGTCCAGCGACCTGCCGCCGACCGGCGCTACCAGCGAGCCCCTCGACGTCCCGATCCGCGACGAGTCGATCCGGCTCGGCCAGTTCCTCAAGCTCGCGAACCTCGTCGAGACGGGCGCCGAGGCCAAGCCGGTGATCGCCGACGGCGCGGTGCGGGTCAACGGGGAGGTCGAGACGCGACGGGGCCGCCAGCTCGTCCCCGGCGACGTGGTCGCGCTGGGCGGGCTGGCGGCCCGTGTCGCCACGGGGGAGGTCGAGATCGACGTCCCCTGGTGAGTGGCGACGGTGAGGTGGAGCGTCCCCCGACTACTTCACCTCACGGGTCAGCACGCGCCACGTGCCGACGACCAGCGGCAGCAGCACCCACACGCCGGAGGCGGTGGCGAGCTGTGCCCAGTCCTGACCGGCCATCTCGCCGGCGAAGAGCGGCTGCATCACCGAGTCCAGGTTGAGCCACCTGCCGGCCTCCTCGAGCGAGGAGACGGCCATCGTGGCGATCGACCAGATGGTCGGCAGGACCAGCACCGACACGATCGCGACGGGCGTGTTGAGGAACAGGAGCCCGAACGCCACGCCCTGCAGGACGTAGATCAGCAGGGCCAGCAGCACGCCTCCGCCGACGGCGGCGGTCAGGTCCCACTCGCCGGTGCCCCCGGCGATGTTGGCCACCGCCGACGCGGCGACGGCGACGACGAGCACCACGGCAGCCAGCACGAGCGCGGCCAGGGCCTTGGCCAGCACGACCCGGCCGCGGCGCGGCTCGAGGGTGAAGGTCACCAGACCCGTCCGCTGGGTCCACTCCGCCGTGGCGGCCATGATGCCGAGCACGGGCAGGAGCATGGCGAGCGGCAGGGTCGAGAGCTCGAGCAGGCTGCGGAAGGACGCGTCCTCGGCAGGGCCCCAGATGAGGAAGGCGGCCAGGATGATCGCGGCGACGGCGGCCATGACGATGACCATCCAGCGGCCGGCGCGCGTGTCGACCATCTTGCGGAGCTCGGCCTGCAGGGTGCGGGAGAACGGCACTCCCGGTCGCCCCTGGAGGGGGGTCGGCCGCGGGTGGGTGTCGCTGCCGCCCACGGCGGGGGCAGTGGTGGTCGGGGTGCTCATGCTGCGTCTCCTTCGCGGGACGTGGCGGCCGTGAGGCCGAGGAACATCTCTTCGAGGCCTTCGGAGCCTCCGGACCGCAGCTCGAGGAGCACGACGCGCTCCTCGGCGGCGATGCGGCCCACGACGCCGGGCTCGGCGTCGACGACGAGGCCCGAGCCGGTGCGCGAGACGGGCACGTCGGCCTGCTCGAGCAACCCGGCCAGCCGGGCGTTGTCGGTCGAGTTGACCGTGGTGCCACCGCGGCTCAGCAGCTCCTCCTTGGAGCCCATCGCCACGATGCGGCCGCGACCGATCATCACGAGGTCGTCGGCGACGATCTGCACCTCGTGCAGCAGGTGGCTCGACAGCAGCACCGTGCCGCCGCCGTCGGCGAAGCGGCGCAGCAGCCCGCGCATCCAGTGGATGCCCTGAGGGTCGAGGCCGTTGGCCGGCTCGTCCAGGATCAGCACCTGCGGCTCACCGAGCAGCGCAGCGGCGATGCCGAGGCGCTGGCGCATGCCGAGGGAGTAGTTGCGGACCCGGCGGCCCGCCTCCTCGTCGGTGAGGCCGACCAGCGTGAGGACCTCCTCGACGCGGGAGCGGGAGACGCCGACCGACACGGCGGCGACCCGCAACACCTCGCGGCCGGTGCGGCCCGGGTGCTGGGCGGAGGCGTCGAGCATGACCCCGACCTGGCGTCCGGGGTTGTGCAGCTCGCGGTAGGTCTGGCCGAGGATGGTGGCCCGGCCCGACGTGGCGGGGGTCAGGCCGGTCATCATCCGCATCGCGGTGGACTTGCCCGCGCCGTTGGGCCCGAGGAAGCCGACCACGCTGCCGGGACGCACCTCGAACGAGATGTCGTCGACGGCGGTGAAGCCGCCGTAGCGCTTGGTGAGGTTCTCCACTGTGATCATGGCTCCAGCCTGCGCGGCCGAAGGGGGCCGGGACATCGGGCGCAGGGGTCGCTCGGGTCCGACCTCGGTATCGACCCGGCTCGCTGGCCGACACCTTGGTCGGACGCAGGGGTCCGACCCGGTCCTCTAGCCTCGCCACCATGGCCCCTACCCACGTCGTCCCCGAGCGACGCGGGCGCCTGGCGCCGACCTGGCGGTACGCCCTGGCCCTCCTCATCAGTCTCGTCGCGTGGGGCGTGCCGCTCCTGAGTGCGACCGAACGGACCTCCGACACCCGGCTCATGTGGTTCCTCTGGGGGGACCCGCTGCTCGGGCTCGTCTCCTTCGTGCTGATCAGGTGGCGGCACCGTCAGCCTGCGGCGGTGTCGGTGCTCCTCAACACCTTCACCTTCGTCTCCGCGTCGAGCGCGGGCCCTGCGTCGTGGGCCCTCGGCTCGGTCGCCTCCCACCGACGGTGGCGCCTGGTCGCGGTCGTGGTGCCGATCAGCGTGGTCGCCGGGATCGTCCAGGAGCGCATCGGGCTCGCGGAGGACACCCTGCCCCTGTGGGCGTCGCTCTCGTTCGGCGGTCTCGTGTCGGGGATCCTCGTCGCGACGGGCTATGCGATGGGCTCCCAGCGCCAGCTCGTCGACTCCTACCGGGCCCGCGCCGAGACGGCCGAGCGGGAGCAGCGCGCGCGGGTCGCGCAGGCGCAGGCCGCCGAGCGCACCCGGATCGCCCGCGAGATGCACGACGTGCTGGCCCACCGCATCTCCCTCGTGGCGATGAACGCGAGCACCCTGAGCTATCGCACCGACCTGTCGGAGGAGGACCGGGCGACGGCGGCGCGCTCCATCGAGGAGAACGCCCACCGCGCGCTCTCCGACCTGCGCGCCGTGCTGGGCGTCCTGCGCGACCCCACCCAGCCCGCGGACGAGGGGCCCGAGCGGCCGCAGCCGGGCATCGACGACCTGGCCGCGCTGGTCGAGGAGGAGGCTGCCGGCGGGATGCGCGTACGCCTGTCGCAGGCCGTCGAGGGTGAGCTGCCGACGAGCACGGGGCGCACGGCGTACCGCATCGTCCAGGAGGCGCTGACCAACGTCCGCAAGCACGCCCCCGGCACCACGGTCACCGTCGACGTCGCCGGCAGCCCCGACGACGGCGTGGTGATCGCGGTCCGCAACGCCGCGCCCGTGGCGCCGGTGCGCGGGCCGTCTCTGCCGGCGTCCGGCCTCGGCCTGCTCGGCCTGGCCGAGCGCGCCGCCCTGGCCGGTGGGCGGATCAACCACGGCGTGGACGCCACCGGCGGCTACTCGGTGCGGGCATGGATACCGTGGGCCACGTGAGCGACGAGGGGAGCGGGCGCCCGCAGATCCGGCTGGCCGTGGTCGACGACGACCCGATGGTGCGCACGGCGCTCGGCATGATGCTCGGCGGCGGCTCGGGGATCACCGTGGTGGCCGAGGCAGGCGACGGCGAGGAGGCGCTCTCGGTCGTCCCGTCGTCGGGGGCGGACGTGGTGCTGATGGACATCCGCATGCCCGTGCGCGACGGGCTCAGCGCGACCGAGGAGCTGCTGCGCGTCCACCCGCAGCTGAAGATCATCGTGCTCACGACCTTCGACACCGACGACATGGTGCTCAAGGCGCTGCGCACCGGCGCGGCCGGGTTCCTGCTCAAGGACACCCCTCCGGCGCGTCTGGTCGAGGCCGTCCGCACCGTGGCGTCCGGCCAGCCGATGCTCTCGCCGAGCGTCACGGCCCAGCTGATCGCGGCCGTGACCCGCACCGACGAGGGCTCGGACGCCGACCGGCGCACGCGTGCAGCGCAGGACGCGCTCGCCGGCCTGACCGAGCGCGAGCGCGACGTCGCCGACGGCGTGGCCCGCGGGCTGAGCAACGCCGAGATCGCCGCCGAGCTGTTCATGGGCGTCCCCACGGTGAAGACGCACGTCGGGCGGCTCTTCGCCAAGCTGGGCGTCGAGAACCGGGTGCAGGTCGCGATCCTGGTCCACGACGCCCAGGGGTGAAGGACCGCCCGACGTCAGGTGTGGCTGCCGGTCAGCGGACCTCGAGGAGGTCCACGACGAAGATGAGCGTCTCGCCCGGCTTGATGACGCCGCCGGCGCCGCGGTCGCCGTAGCCCAGGTGCGGCGGGATGACGAGTCGGCGGCGGCCGCCGACCTTCATGCCCTGCACGCCGGTGTCCCACCCGGAGATCACCTGGCCGATGCCGAGGCGGAACTGCAGCGGCGTGCCGCGGTTGTAGGACGCGTCGAACTCCTCGCCCGTCGAGTGGGCGACACCCACGTAGTGGACCGAGACGGTCGATCCGGACGCGGCCTCGGCACCGTCGCCCTCGACGAGGTCGGTGACCTCGAGGTCGGCGGGCACCTCGCCCATGTGCGGGTCGACGTCGGGCTTCTCGCTCACAAGTACTCCTCTGGGGGATGGTCGAAGGTGGTGCGTCAGGTCTGGTGGACGTAGCTGTCGAGCTGGTCGCGCTCGAACTCGAGCTCGCCGATGCGGTTCTTGACCACGTCACCGATGGAGATGATGCCGGTCAGCCGTCCGTCGGCCAGCACCGGGACGTGCCTGATGCGGTGCTCGGTCATCGTCTGCATGAGGTCGGTGAGCGAGTCCTCCGCTGCGCACGTGCGGACGTCGGCGGTCATGATCGAGCGCACGAGGCCGTCCAGGACCGCCGCGTCGGCGTGCAGGCGCCGCACCACGTCGCGCTCGCTGACGATGCCGTCGACCCGGTCGCCGTCCTCGCTCACGACGAGCGCCCCGACGTTGTGCTCGGCGAGCAGGGAGACCAGCTCGCGCACGGTGGCGTCCGGCCCGATGGTCACCACCGTCCGGTCGCCCTTGCCCTGGATGACGTCCTGGATCCTCATGGTCCACCCTCTCGTCCGGAGACTGATGATCAGTCACCGTAGCCAAGTGCGGCGTCGAGGGACAGGGCCGCAGGACCCGTTCCGACGGCCTTCCCGCGGCCGGGGTCAGTCGAGGACCGGGGGTGCCTGCCGGTCGCGCAGGCTGCTGACCGAGCCGGGCCCGCGACGCGGCACGTCGGGGTCGGTGTCGTCCTCGATCGTGCCGAGGAAGGACAGGGCCGCGTCGTGCAGGTGGCCGTTGCTGGCCAGGGCGTTGCCGCCCCACGGGCCGTCGGTGCCGTCGAGCGAGGTGAACCGGCCACCGGCCTCGCGGACGATCACGTCCAGCGCCGCCATGTCGTAGAGGGCGAGCTCGGGCTCGGCCGCGATGTCGACGGCACCCTCCGCGAGGAGCATGTAGGACCAGAAGTCGCCGTAGGCACGGGTACGCCAGCACCGCCGCGTCAGCGAGACGAAGTCGTCGAGCCGGTCGCGCTCGTCCCAGCCCGAGAGGGAGGAGTAGCTCAACGACGCGTCCTCGAGTCGCCGCACGTCGGAGACCTCGCACCTCGTGGCCTTCAACAGCGAGCGGCCCGTCCAGGCGCCGTTGCCGGCCGAGGCCCACCAGCGGCGCTGCAGCTGCGGTGCGGAGACGACACCGAGGACGACCTCGTCGTCGATCGCGAGCGCGATGAGGGTCGCCCACACGGGGACGCCGCGGACGAAGTTCTTCGTGCCGTCGATCGGGTCGATGATCCATCGGCGCTGGCTGTGCCCGGTCGTGCCCTGCTCCTCGCCGACGACGGCGTCGCGCGAGCGGACGCGCGAGAGCGTACGCCTGATGCTCTCCTCGACGGCCTTGTCTGCGTCCGTCACCGGGGTGAGGTCCGGCTTGCTCATGACGTGGAGGTCGAGCGCCTTGAAGCGGGCCTGGGTCAGCGAGTCCGCGTCGTCGGCGAGCACGTGGGCCAGACGCAGGTCGTCGGTGTGGTCGTTGGAGCCGGTGATGGGCATGTTCACAGGCTATTCCCAGCATCGGGTCCTACTGTGCACGCATGGAACTCAACGGTGTGCCGTTGCACCCGCTCGTCGTGCACGCAGTCGTCGTCCTCGGTCCGCTCGCCGCCCTGACCGGTCTCGCGTACGCCTTCGTGCCGCGGTGGCGCTGGCTGCTCCGGTGGCCGCTCGTCGTCCTGGCCGTCGTCACGGCCGTCGCCGCGCTCGTCGCGGTCGCGGCGGGCGAGGACCTCCTCGCCGCGCGACCCGAGCTCGCACCGATCGTCGAGGAGCACGAGGAGGCCGGCGAGAACCTGCGCTCGGTCGCGCTGATCTACGCCGTCGTCGCCGCGGTCGGCGCGTGGGCCCTCGGCGGCACGTCCGCCCTCGCCTCCGGCCGGGGCGCGCGGCCGACCCGCTTCGGCATCCCGGTCATGGTGCTGCTCGCCGTCGCCGCGGTCGGCCTCCTGGTCACGCTCTACCTGGCCGGCGACTCCGGCGCCCGCGCCGTCTGGGGCTGAGTCCCCGGAGGGCCTACCAATCGCTGGCGCCCTCGCGCGCGGCCAGCAGCCGGCGGAACGACTCCACCCGGTCGGGGTCGGCCTCGCCCGACGCGACCGCCTCGTCGAGGCCGCACTCGGGCTCCTCGCTGCCGTGGGTGCAGCCGCGCGGGCAGTCCTCGGTCATCTCCTCGAGGTCGGGGAACGCCTCGATGAGGTTCTCCGGCTGGACGTGCGCGAGCCCGAACGACCGGATGCCCGGGGTGTCGATGATCCAGCCGTCACGGCCCGGGAGCTCCAGGAGGTAGGCGCTGGTGGACGTGTGCCGGCCGCGACCGGTGACCGAGTTGACGATGCCGACCTCGCGGCCGGCGTCGGGGACCAGCGCGTTGACGAGCGTCGACTTGCCGACGCCGCTGTGCCCGACCAGGACGCTGGTGCGGCCCCGCAGGCGCTCGCGCACCTCGGTGAGGTCGCCGGCGCCCTCGCCCTTGAGCTGCGTGACGACCCACGGCACGCCGAGCGAGCGGTAGGTCGAGAGCAGCGTCTCCGGGTCGGCGAGGTCGGCCTTGGTGAGGCAGAGCAGGGGAGCCATGCCGGCGTCGTACGCGGCGACGAGGGCGCGGTCGATGAGTCGCGGGCGCGGCTCCGGGTCGGCGAGCGCGGTGACGACCACCAGCTGGTCGGCGTTGGAGACGATCACCCGCTCCACCGGGTCGTCGTCGTCCGCGGTGCGGCGCAGGGTGGTCGTGCGTGGGACGACCTCGACGATCCGGGCGAGCGAGCCGTCGTCGCCGCTGGTGTCGCCGACCACGCGGACCCGGTCGCCGACGACGACGCCCTTGCGGCCCAGGGGACGTGACTTCATGGCCATCACGCGGTGGCCGTCGACGAGGAGCGTGAAGCGGCCCCGGTCGACGGTGACGACGACGCCGTCGACGGCGTCGTCGTAGGTGGGTCGGTCCTTCGTGCGCGGACGGGTACGACGGCGTGGGCGCTCGTAGTGCTCGTGGTCGTGCTCGGAGTACCGACCCGTCACGAGGGCGTACCGTCCGTGCGACCGTGGACGGCGACGGTCCACGCCGTCGCGAAGTCGGGGAACGTCTTCGACGTGGTGGCGATGTCCTCGACCAGGACGCCGTCCACCGCCAGCCCGAGGATGACACCGGCGTGCGCCATCCGGTGGTCGGCGTAGGTGTGGAAGGTCCCGCCGTGCAGGGCCGCCGGACGGATGTCGAGCCCGTCCTCGCGCTCGGTGACGTCGGCGCCGAGGCGGCCGAGCTCGGTGGCGAGGGCGGTGATCCGGTCGGTCTCGTGGCCGCGGATGTGGGCGACGCCGCGCAGGTGCGACGGGGACTTGGCGAGGGCGCACAGCGCGGCGACCGCCGGGGTGAGCTCGCCGACGTCGTGCAGGTCGAGGTCGACGCCGGTGAGCCGCTCGGGCCCGCGGACCGTGAGGTCGCCGTCGACCAGGGTGACCTCGCACCCCATCAGCGCGAGGATGGCGCGGAGCTCGTCGCCGGGCTGCGTCGTCGAGTCGGGCCAGCCGGTCACGGTCACGCTCCCGCCGGTGGCGGCGCCCAGCGCGAGGAACGGCGCGGCGTTGGACAGGTCGGGCTCGATGTCGTGGTCGACGGCCTTCACCGGCCCCGGGGCGACCGCCCAGCGGTTGGCGTCGGAGTCGTCGACCTCCACGCCGTGCTCGCGCAGCATCTGGACGGTCATCTCGATGTGGGGGAGCGACGGGACGGGCTTGCCGACGTGGCGCACGTCGACGCCGTGCTCGTAGCGTGCCCCCGCCAGCAGCAGCGCGGAGACGAACTGCGACGACGCGCTCGCGTCGATGGTCACCGTGCCGCCCGGCACCGAGCCGGTGCCGCGCACCGAGAACGGCAACGCTCCGCGACCGCCGTCGTCGACGTGGACGCCGAGCGCGCCGAGCGCCGCGAGCACCTGGCCGACGGGTCGCAGCCGCATGTGCGGGTCGCCGTCGAAGGCGACGGTGCCGGTGGCCAGCCCGACGACGGGCGGCACGAAGCGCATGACGGTCCCGGCCAGTCCGCAGTCGATGTCCGCGTCACGGTCCCAGGCGCCGGGGGTCACGGCCCAGTCGCCGGCGCCGTCCGCGGCGGTGTCGTCGACGCGGGTGCCGAGGGAGCGCAGCGCAGCCGCCATGAGGAGCGTGTCGCGCGAACGGAGCGGCCGGCGTACGACGCTGGGGCCGTCGGCGATCGCTGCCAGGACCAGGGCCCGGTTGGTCAGCGACTTGCTGCCAGGCAGGGACACGACGCGGTCGACGCGCTCGAGGGGACGCGGGGCCGGCCAGAGCTCACTCACCCGCGCAGCCTATCGAGGGCAGCGGGCGCTCAGGTCAGCTGCGCCTTGGCGAGCCTGGCCTCGCGCCGCGCGTCCTTGGCGACCTGACGTGCCTCGCGCCGGACGTCGGCGGCGGCGCGTCGGGCGCGCCAGGCCAGGCCGGGCTTGCCGTCGGTGTCGACCGCAGCGAGCAGCAGACCGCCGAGGACCGAGGTGTTCTTGAAGAACTGGAGGCGCTGGGCCGCCTTGGCCTTCGGGTCGGTCTCGTCCCAGAACGCGTGCCCTGCCAGCGTCGTCGGGACGAGGGAGGCGGCGAGCACGGTCGCGCTCAGGCGCGGCGCCCGGCCGGTGGCCAGAGCGGCGGCGGCGAGGATCTGCGCGCCGGCGTTGATGCGCACCAGGGTGGCGGGGTCCGAGGGGATCGGCGCCTGGGGAACGGCCTGCTGGGCAGCGGGGACGACCTTGTCGGTCACCTTCTTGGCCTTGGCCGCGTGGCCCTCGGTGTTGCGCAGGGCGTTCACGCCGCCGGCGACGAAGATCGAGGCCAGCATCGGACGGGCGAGCAACCGGGTGATCGTCATGGGCACTGTCTACACGATCGGGGGGAGCGGGCGCTCCGTCCGCAGGGGTGCCGGGCGCGGCTCAGCCGAGCCTGGCGCGCCAGGTGTTGTCGGCCGGGTCGGCGTCGCCGCCCGCCGGGGCCAGCGTGGCGGTGACCTCGGCGCCGCCCTTCGCCAGGACGACCGCAACGAGGAAGGAGGCGTCACCCGCGACCGCGCAGGTCACGGTCTGCTTGCCCCAGCTGCAGCGACCGTCGACGGTGCGCACGACCTGGGCGTCCGGTGCCGAGATCGTCAGCACGCCGGTGCCCCCCGCCATGCCGGACACCGTGACGACCAGGGCGTACACCGGACGCGTGCCGCTCACGGTGCCTGTGACCGACGCGTCCACGGGCGTGGCCGTCGGGCTCTCGGTCGGGGTCTGGGTCGGCTGCTCGGTCGGCTGCTCGGTCGGGACCTGGGTCGGCGTCTGGGTGGGCGTCTGGGTGGGCGTCTGGGTGGGCTGCTCGGTGGGTGAGGGAGTCGTGGTCGGGCTCGGCGTCGGCGTCCGGGTCGGCTGCTGGGTGGGGGTGGGGTCCTTCGTGGGACTGGGGGTGGGTGACGGGGTCGGGTCCTGCGTGGGTGCCGGGGTCGGGTCCTGGGTCGGGTCCGGCGTCGGCTGCTGGGTGGGGTCGGTCGTGACCGACGATCCGGGCGTCACGTCGGCGCCGTCGGGTGGGAGGACGAGGGCGGGCGTGGTGCGCGACCGCTCGCTCCGCGACGGGCTCGCGCCGCCGGACGGGGTGGCACCGGAGGTCTCGCCGGCGACGGACGACGTGGCCTCCCGGGCGCTCGGCGCGGCGGGATCCGCCGGGCCACGGCTGCCGAGTGCGATGCCGCCGGCGACGACGGCGGTGCTGAGGGCGACGCCCGCCACCGCCGCTGCGCCGGAGTTCGCGGTGACGAGGTCGCGGACCCTGCCCCAGACCAGGCCGATCCCGCCGCCCAGCGTCCCGGACGCCGCGGCACCGCCGAGGTACGCCGTCGCGGCACCCCCCAGCAGCAGCGGCGCCAGCAGGGCGCCGAGGTGGGAGTTGACCTCGGTGAGCTCGAGGTAGACGGCCATGCACGAGCGGCACTCGTCGAGGTGGTGCTCGACCCTGGCGCCGTCGCGGCGCGAGGTCGCACCTCGCACGTAGGCGCCGAGCTGTCCGTGGGTCCACCGGCAGTCGTCCTGGTCGAGCTCGGCGACGTGCTGGGTGAGGAAGGCCTGGCGCAGCCCCTCGCGCGCCCGGTAGGCGAGCGCGGACACGGAGTTGGCGCTCATCCCGAGCATCTCGGCGATGTCGGCGGGCTTGTCGCCCTCGACCTCGGTGTGCCAGAGGACGAGCTGCCAGCGCTCGGGGAGACTGGCGAACGCACGGGCCGCCGCGGCGCTCTCGAAGCCCTCGACCGCGGTGTCGCGGAACGGGACACCCGGGTCGAAGGCCTCCATGTCGTCGGTCGTGTGCAGCCGCGAGCCGGCGCGGAAGCGGTCCACCTGCAGCCGGCGCACGGACGTGAGGAGGTAGGCGCGGAATGCGACGTCCGGTCCACCCCCGCGCTGCAGCACGCCCAGCACCTTGACGAACGCCTCGGAGACGAGGTCCTCGGCGTCCCCGCCCGGCAGGATCTGGCGGGCGAGCCGCCGGGCGGCGTCCACGTGGCGCTCGAAGAGGATGCCGTAGGCGTCGACGTCCCCGCCGCGGACCGCCGAGATCAGCTCGGCATCGCCCGGCGCCTCGATGCTGGCGGCACTGCTCATGCGGATCGACGCTTCCCAGGGGCCCGGCCCGGTCGGCCGGGGCCGTTCGACTGTAGCCCTCGGCGCGCTCCGTGGCGCCCCCGAAGAACGAATCCGGGAAAAGTCGGTCTGGTCCGCGTCATGGACCGCGATGAGGCACGTCACACCCGTGAGGCATGACCGAGCCTGCCGAGGGGGGTTGCCGTGAAGATGTTCGCCGCGCGTGGGCGACGACTCACGGCTTCCGACCCTGGGGTGAGTGAGCCGCGGTCCACCGTCGAGCGGTCGGGGTTGCCGCACCGGTTGGAGGCTGTCGGCGAGGCACTCACCTCAGGGTCGGACGTCCTCGAGGCCTGCGCCGTGGCGGGCGGCGAGCTCGCCCGGGACGGGGCCTCGGTGGCGGAGGTCGTCGACGCGTTGCGCGTCACGTGGCAGGAGCTCACCGGCTCCGACCCGGGCCTCGACGTCGTGCAGACGATGCTCACGGCCTGGAGCGAGACCACGCTCGGCTACCTCCACCAGCTCTCCTGCGAGGACCCGCTCACCGGGCTGTCCAGCCAGGCCCACCTCCGCTCCCGGCTCAGCGAGCTCTACCGGCTCGGCGACGCGGTCCGCGGTCCCGTCGTGGGGGCGTACGCACTCGTCGTCTTCGGCATGCGCCCCGGTGACGACCCGGTGGAGGCGCCGGTCGACCACTTCACCCGCGCGATGCGGCTCGCGCGGGCCGGCGAGCTCGCCCGCACCGCCTTCGCCCGCGACGAGACGGTGGCTCGCGTCGGGACGCACCGTGTCGGCATCCTCACGCGCCGCGACGAGCACCTCGGCCGGCGGGTCCAGGTCCTGCGCACCCTGCTCGAGGGTGTCGAGCCGGGCTCGCCGGTGCGGGTGTGGATCGAGGGCCTGCCGGGCACGGACGCCGGCGCCGCGATGCTGTTCGACGAGCTCGCCCGCGCCTGACGTCCCTCGCGCCCGGCCCCGCCGGCCCTGGGGTCGTGGGTCTCGGTACGACCCGTTGCGACCTCGTGCCTCGGTCGCAGGGTCACTCGACCTCCCTCCCCACGCCGTGCGCTCGTCCCTCGCGCCCGGCTAGGGTCGTGACATGTGCGGCCGCTACGCCTCGTCCCGGAGCCCCGAGGACCTCGTCGAGGAGTTCGAGGTCGTCGAGAGTCGCATCGACGGACCGCTGGCCGCCGACTACAACGTGGCGCCGACCAAGGAGGTCTACGCCGTCGTGGAGCGTCCGCCGTCACGCGAGTCGGGACGTGACGGGGAGCCGCCGCAGCGCCAGCTCCGGGTGCTCACGTGGGGCCTGGTGCCGTCGTGGGCCAAGGACCCGTCCATCGGCAACCGGATGATCAACGCGCGGATGGAGACGGTCGCGGAGAAGCCGGCCTACCGCAAGGCGTTCGCCACCCGGCGAGCGCTGCTGCCGGCCGACGGCTACTTCGAGTGGTACCCCAGCTCGCAGACGAACGCCAGGGGCAAGCCGGTCAAGCAGCCCTTCTTCATCCGACCGAAGGACGGCGGTGTCCTGGCCATGGCCGGTCTCTACGAGATCTGGCGCGACCCGACGAGGGCCGAGGACGACCCCCACCGCTTCCGGTGGACCTGCACGGTCCTCACCACCCAGGCCGAGGACGAGCTCGGCCACATCCACGACCGGATGCCCCTCATGGTCGAGCGCGAGCGGTGGGACGCGTGGCTCGACCCGACGACCGCCGGCGACACCTCGCTGCTCGTCCCGGCAGCTCCCGGCCGGCTGGAGGCGTACGCCGTCCCGACGCTCGTCAGCAACGTCCGCAACAACGGCCCGGAGCTCGTGGAGCCGCTGCCGGCCGAGGGGGACCCCTCGTGAAGAGGGCGACGGTCCGCTCGGTCGACACCCCGCACGGGGAGGGCAGGCTGCACACCCGCCGTGCCAGCAGCCCGATCGCGACGCTCCTGCTCAGCCACGGCGCCGGGGGAGGCGTCGAGGCGCGTGACCTGCACGCCCTCGCCGACGCCCTGCCCGCGCAGGGCGTGTCCGTCGTGCTCTTCGAGCAGCCGTGGCGGGTGGCCGGTCGCAGGATCGCGACGGCCCCACCGACCCTCGACGCCGCGCTGACCCGGGCCGCCGACGTGATGCGGGTCCGTACGCCCCTCGTCGTCGGCGGCCGCTCCGCCGGCGCCCGCTCGGCCGCCCGCACGGCCCGGGCGCTCGGCGCCAGCGGGTGCCTCGCGCTGTCCTTCCCGCTCCACCAGTCCGGGCGCACCGAGCCCACGCGGCTGCCGGAGCTCCGGGGCGTCGGCCTGCCGACCCTGGTGGTGCAGGGGGAGCGCGACCCGATGGGCCGCCCCGAGGAGTTCCCCGGCGACCAGGACGGCCTCGACGTCGTGGTGATCCCCGGCGGCGACCACGGCCTCAAGGTGCCGGCGCGCGGCGAGCTCAGCCAGGACGAGGCGATGGGGATCGTCGTCGAGTCGACCCTCGAGTGGCTGGTGCGCGAGGTCGTCGGGAATCCCTCGGCCTGACCCGCTGTTGGGACCAGTGTGCAGTCACTGACCCTTGAACGACCGCGACCCCGAGAGCGCGGTACTGACCCTGCGGCCACGGCGGTACTGTGGGAGGCGATGACTGAATCGCTCGAGGACCAGGCGTCCTCCACCGAGACCCCCGAGGTCGACCGCGCCACGGAGACCGACGACGAGCGCTCGGCGCGCTTCGAGCGCGACGCGCTGCCGTTCCTCGACCAGCTCTACGGTGCCGCGATGCGGATGACCCGCAACCCGGCCGACGCCGAGGACCTCGTCCAGGAGACCTTCGCGAAGGCCTACAGCGCCTTCCACCAGTTCAAGCCCGGCACCAACCTCAAGGCCTGGCTCTACCGGATCCTCACCAACACCTACATCAACTCCTACCGCAAGAAGCAGCGCCAGCCGCAGCAGTCGATGTCTGAGGACGTCGAGGACTGGCAGCTCGCACGCGCGGAGTCGCACTCCTCGACCGGGCTCCGGTCCGCGGAGATGGAGGCGCTGGAGCACCTCCCCGACTCCGAGGTGAAGGAGGCGCTGCAGCGGCTGCCGGAGGAGTTCCGCCTGGCCGTCTACCTCGCCGACGTCGAGGGGTTCCCCTACAAGGAGATCGCGGAGATCATGGACACGCCCATCGGTACCGTGATGTCGCGCCTGCACCGCGGTCGCCGCCAGCTCCGCGACATGCTCGCCGACTACGTGCGCGCCAACGACCTCCTGCCGGCCAGCTCCCTCCCCGGCGGCACCGAGGGGAGCGGATCGTGAGCACGCACGAGCACGGCGGGTCCCACGAGCACGGGAAGGACGACTGCGTCGACTACATCGAGCGGATCGTCTACTTCATCGACAACGAGCTCGACCAGGCCGACTGCGCCGTCGTCGAGATGCACCTGCGCGAGTGCGGTCCGTGCCTCGAGCGCCACGACCTCCAGAAGGCCGTCAAGCAGCTCGTGCAGCGGTCCTGCTCGGAAGCGGCCCCCGAGTCGCTGCGCGACCGCGTACGCCTCCAGCTGCGCGAGGTCCGCGTCCAGATCACCGAGGGCGGCGGCGCCTGAGCGTGCCACCCGATTCGCCGCGACCCGGCGGATTTGAGACACTGCTCCGAGCACCGATTCCAGGAGGACCACCATGGGCAAGACCGGACGCAAGCGCCGCGCTCGCAAGAAGAAGGGCGCGAACCACGGCAAGCGCCCCAACGCCTGAGCGTCACTCGACGTCAGCACCGTAGAAGTCCCCGCCAGCGGCGGGGACTTCTGCACGTCCGGGCCGGGTCAGGCGTCGCGGACCATGTCGCCCAGGGTCGGCTGCGACAGCAGCGTCAGCGCCGACACGTGGGGCAGGTGGAGGTCGCCCCCGTGCTCGCTCAGCAGGGCGCGCACCTCGTCGACCGCGACGCGCCGCTCGTGCTCCGCCATCTCGATGCGCTGCCCCAGCGTCGCCAGCGCCTCGCGCAGGACGTCGTCCATGTGGTCCCTCCTGGGTCCGGGCGCGCGCCCCCGCGCACGCGGCTCGAAGCCTCCCATGCCTCCGGGGTCCGGACGCGGAGCACGCACCGATCCCGACGTGTGGTCTAGTCAGGCTTGCCTTGACGCTCGTCTAGAGCCTCGTCATGAACCTCTCCGCGTCGACCACGACGCGGGTGATCTCGCCGGCGGCGAGGACCTTGCCGCCGGCGGCGTCGCGGGCGCTGACGGTGAAGCGGTGCAGCCGCCCGTCCTCGTAGGCGCTCGACGCGCTGACCTCGACCCGGGCGCCCACCGGGCTCGCGGCGAGGTGCTCGACCTGGACCCGGGTGCCGACGCTCGTCGACCCCACCGGGAGGGTCCCCGCGAGCGCGGCGCAGGTCGCTGCCTCGAGCCAGGCCAGCAGTCGCGGCGTGCCCAGCACCGGCAGCGACCCGCTCCCCACGGCGACGGCGGTGTCGTCCTCTCCGACGGTGAAGGTCAGCGTGGCGGGCTCGGGAGAGGTCATCGGCGGGGCCTTCCGGGAGAAAGTCGGGTCGGTGGGGCAACCTGAGGCACGCACGTACGTCTACCAGACATGAGCACGAGGACCTCGCACGCGGGGACGGGAGTGGGGACGGGCATGGGCACGGGGGTGGAGGCGTCGGTGGACATCACCGAGCTCTACGCCGCCCACCGGCTCGCCCTGGTCCGGCTCGCGGTGCTCCTCGTCGACGACCTCGCGTCCGCCGAGGACGTCGTGCAGGACGCGTTCGCGGCGCTGGCGAGGCGCCCGGAGGCGGTGCGGGACCCGTCGAGGGCGCTGGCCTACCTGCGGGTCTCGGTGGTCAACACCGCCCGGTCCGCGCTGCGGAGGCGGCGCACCGCCCGGGCGTACGCGCCACCCCGCGACACGGGTCCGCCGTCACCTGAGGAGAGCGCGGTCCTGGCCGAGGAGCACCGCGAGGTGATCGTCGCGCTGCGTCGCCTCGCGCCACGCCAGCGCGAGGTCCTGGTGCTGCGCTACTGGTCGAACCTCACCGAGGCCGAGATCGCCGCCGCGCTGGACATCAGCCAGGGCACCGTCAAGTCGACCGCCAGCCGCGCGCTGGTGGCGTTGCAGAAGTCCCTGCGCGAGATCGAGGGGGAGGAGGAGCGATGAGCACCGACGACGTCATGGACCTCGAGGACCGCCTGCGTGCCGCCCTCGCCGCCCGCGCCGAGCTCGTACGTCCCGAGGACCTCGGCCCGGTCGCTCCGGTCGTGCCGCTGCGTCCCCGTTGGCGCTCGCCGTGGGTGCTGCTCGCCACCGCCGCGGCGGTGCTGCTCGTGCTCGGCGTCGTCCTCCAGGGGCTGGCCCCCGACCCGCGGTCCGACGACGTGGCGCCGGAGCCCGGACCCCAGGTCGAGCTCCCGCAGGACGTCGGGCGGGACTGGCAGGTGCGCAGCGACTCCAGCCCGGCGGTCCTCGACCTCGACGGGGACGGCGTCGACGAGACCGTCCGGTTCCGGGCCGAGGAGACGAAGGACTTCGACGGCCGGATCCGGCTGGAGACGACCCTCAGCACCACCGGCGAGGACGCCTACGGCGTCGCCCGGCTGTCCACGACCATCGGGACCTACGCGCGTGATCCCATCGACGCGGACGGCGACGGCGACCAGGAGCTCGTGCTGCCGTTCGACAGCATGGGCGGTCCGGGGGAGCCGTCCTACCCGATGGTCTTCGACCTGCGCGACGGCCTGCTCGTGCAGGCCGCGGTCAGCGACCCCGAGCTCCTGCTGATGGGCAACACGCCTGTCGACGGTGGCCGTACGCCGTACTACGAGCTGGTGCGCAGCCAGACCTACTGGTTCGAGGACGGCAGCCTCTACTCCGGCCGGTCGGTCAACGCCTTCGCGGAGGGCCCCAACATGACCGCGACCCGTCCGGCCTCCATGGTCTTCGACGCGTGGCGCTGGGTGCTCGACGCGGAGGGCGTGCTGCGCCCGCAGGACGCCGGCTGCGTGGCCGAGACCCCGCGCGGGGCCATCCGGCCGTGCGAGCCCGGCGCTCGGGACGCCCTGCCCGTGCTCGGCCCCGAGGCCACCGAGTTCTTCGGGCCGGGCGAGGAGTTCCGGTGGACCGAGGGCTACCGCTACGTCGCGCGCCTCGAGCAGCAGGGGGAGCCGACGCTGGTCGTGCAGGGGGGCGACGGCCGTACGCTCGAGCACCCGATCGACGTCGCCGACCCGCGGGTCATGACGACCCAGCCGACGCGGATCTTCTACGACGGTGCGTCCGTCGTCGTCCGGTCGGCCACCGACCCGGCGGTCTTCCAGGTGCTCGCGCAGGACGGCGACGCGCTGCGGGAGCTGGCGCCCGTCGGCGACGTCCCGCTGACGACGGACGCGTCGCACCGCACGTGGCTGACCACCGACGGCGCCCTCGTCACGGTCGTGGCGGAGGACGACGCCAGGTGGCGGGCGTACTTCTGGGCGATGGTGTCCTCCACCGAGATGGTGGCACTGCCCGCCGGCGAGGTGTGCTTCGCCGACGTCACCGACACGTCGACCGCACGGGACTGCTGAGCCGGTCGCGCCCGTCAGAAGCGCTTGCGGAAGGCCAGCAGCGCGACGCCCGGCACCGGCGACCAGTCCCGCGCGGGGTCGCGCTCGTAGCCCAGGCGGGCGTAGACCCGGTGGGCCGACGTCATCGTCGCCAGTGACGACAGGGCCATCCCGGTCGCGCCGTGCTCGCGGGCGCGCTCCTCGCACAGCCGGGCGAGCGCCGTCCCGGCGCCGGCGCCCTGCGCGGCCGGGTCGACCGCGAGCATCCGGAACTCGCCCTCGTCCGCGCGGGCGATCTCGCGCCACGGCGATCCCGGCGGGCAGAAGGTGACCAGCCCCGCGACCCGGTCGCCGTCGACCGCGACCCAGACCTCCGCCTGCGCGTCGCGGGTCGCCACGTCGTGGAGCCGGGCGGCGTAGTCGTCCTCAGCGCCGGTCAGGAACGGCTCGTAGGCCGCCACGCACACGTCGCCGGCGGCGGCGTGCTCGTCGGGGCGGATGCGCCGCAGCTCCACGGGTGCCACTCAGATGCCGAACGTGTTGCGGGGGTAGGCCGCCTCCACGTCGGTGATCACGTTGACGAGGTAGGGCACGCCAGCGGCGTAGGCGCGGTCGAGGGCGGGCCCGATCTGCCTCGGGTCGGTCACCGTCTCACCGGCTCCGCCGAGCGCGGAGACGACCTGGTCGTACGGCGTGCGCTGGGCCAGGTCGGCGACCACGTCGTAGCCGTACAGCATCTGCATCGGGCCCTTCTCCAGGCCCCACGCGGAGTTGTTGCCCATGACCATCACGACCGGGAGGTCGTGGCGGACGAGGGTGTCGACGTCCATCAGCGAGAAGCCGGCGGCGCCGTCGCCGAGCAGCAGGGTCACCTGGGCGCTCGGACGCGCCAGCCGCGCGGCGATGGCTGCGCCGAGGCCCGCGCCGAGGCAGCCGTAGGGGCCGGGGTCGAGCCAGCCGCCGGGACGCTGCGGCTCGACGTACTTCCCGGCGAACGACACGAAGTCGCCGCCGTCGCCGATCACGACGGAGTCGTCCGCGAGGCGCGGCACGAGCTCGCCGTAGATGCGGGCGGGGTGGATCGGGTCGGCCTCGGCCGTGAGCAGCTCGGCGTCGCGCGCGGCGGCGGCTCGCACGAGGTCGGCCAACCGGTCGGACCAGTCGGACCAGTCGGGCTTGTCGCCCGACTCGATGGCCGCCTGCAGGCCGTCGAGGATCGTCGTGAGGTCTCCGGACACCGAGCCGGCGAGGTCGGCGTGCGCGGCCACCTGGGCGGGGGAGTCGGCGACGTGCACGACCCGCGCCGGCGTCGCGCCGTCCTTGCCGCCGAACACGCCGTAGCCGAGCCGGAAGTCCAGCGGGGTCCCGACGACCACCACGAGGTCGGCGCCGGACAGCGCGGCCCCGCGGGCCTTCGTGACCAGCGAGCGGTGCCCGCCGGGGATCAGGCCGCGGCCCATGCCGTTGGTCAGGGTCGGGATGCCGAGGTCCTCGACGAGGCGCAGCGCGGCTGCCTCCGCGTGGTCGGCCCAGACGTCGGTGCCCAGGACGAGGACCGGTCGCTCGGCGTCGGCGAGCAGGCGCGCGACGGCCTCGATCGCGTCCGGGTCCGGCTCGACGCGGGTGCCCTCCCCGGAGCCCACGGTGCCGGTCGAGGAGTTGAAGAACTCGTCCATCGGGACGTCGACGAAGACCGGGCCGCGGTGGCTCGAGCGGGCCAGCGTGAACGCCTCGTCCATGCCGGACGCCACCTCCCCGGCGGTCATCAGGGTCCTTGCGGACTTCGCGACGGGGGCGATGAGGGGTGGCTGGTCGAGCTCCTGGAGCGAGCCGGATCCCCAGCGGTTCTGCGGGGCGCGCCCGCCGACGACGACCATCGGCGACCCGGCGAACTGGGCCTGGGCGATCGCGCTGATCCCGTTGGTGACGCCCGGGCCGGCGGTGAGCACGGCAAGGCCGGGGACGCGGGTGAGCTTGCCGGTCGCCTCGGCGGCGAACGCGGCGGTCTGCTCGTGGCGTACGTCGAGCAGCCGCATCTGCGGCGGCTCGCCCTCCTGGTTGAGCTTGACCGCGCCGTCGTACATCGGGAAGACGTGGGCGCCGGACAGGGTGAACATCGTCTCCACGCCGTGCGCGCGGGCCACGTGGACGGCCAGCTCGCCGCTGTGGCCGCTGATCTCCCCGGTGCTGTCCCCGGCGGCGCCTGCGGCGCTCTCGCCTGTGATCTCGCTCATGCCCGCAGGTTAGCCGGTGCCTACTCGCAGGTAGGGAGCGTTGGTCATCCGGAGCGCCTCGATCACGACCAGCAGCAGGTCGGGACGGACCGTCGGTGGCTCGGGGGCGAGCGAGAGGTGCACGAAGAGCGCGCGCAGGAACGCCTGCGCCGCCGCGGTGGGTGCGAACGGATCGTGGTCGACCGGGCCGCCGAAGGGGTTGCCGGCCGCCCCGATGCGGTGGACCCAGGGCTCCAGCACCTCGGTCCCGAGGGTGTTGCGGCGCAGGATGCGCATGGCGGCCGCGGCCATCCGGTCCGGCTCTCCCGAGGCGAGCGGCGCCTCGGCCGGCTGCTGGAGCAGCCGCTCGGCCAGCACGTCGAGGAGCACGGCGTGCTCCGGGCCGGCGAGGTGGGGGGACTCGCCGAGTGCGCCGATCGTGTCGGCGCCGTGGGCGATGGCGTGCGCCCAGCCCTTGCCGGGGACGAAACCACGGGTGTCGGCCTCGCTCAGGAACCAGACAGCGATCCGGTCGCCCCAGTCGAGGACCTTGGCGGCGGGGACGAGGTGGTGCTCGTTGGTGCGCTCGAGGCACTCGGCGACGACGAGCGCGCTGAAGCTGCGCCGGAAGACGGTGTCGGTGCCCGACTCGCCGAGCCCGACCGACAGGCCGGCCGCCATGCCGTCGCCGAGCCCGACGAGGAGGTCGTCGTAGACGCCCTTGTCGATCCACGTCGCCAGCGCGGGGTAGGCGGTGCCGTCGCGCACCTCGGGCTGCGTCGAGCCCAGCATGGCGGTGAGCTCGGCCGTCAGGTCGTCCAGCGGCCGGTCCGACGGGACCTCGAACCCGGCTGCCTGCACCTGGTCCCAGTAGCCGATCGACATGCGCCCCATCCTGCCAGCCTCCGGCGACAGACCCCCAGCCCGGTCCGTCCCCGGTCCGTCCCCGGTCCGTCCCCGGTCCGTCCCCGTCCGGGTGGCGTCCTAGGCTGACCGCGTGCCGTCCCTCCACGAGCTCGTGCGAGCCCACACCGACCTCGTCGAGGACGACGTGTCGTGGCTCCAGCTGCTCATGGCGGACTGGCAGATCCTCGCCGACCTGTCCTTCGCGGACCTCGTCCTCTGGCTGCCCGACCGGGAGGGCAAGGGCTACTGGGCGGGCGGCCAGATGCGCCCCACCACCGGACCCACGGCGCTGGTCGACGACGTGCTGGGCACCTTCATCCCGACCGGGCGCCGCCGGATGCTCGACGAGGCGTTCGCGACCGGGCGGCTCGTCCGCGAAGGCGACCCCGAGTGGCGCGACGACGTGCCGGTGCGGGTCGAGGTGATCCCGGTGCGACGCGACGGCCGGGTGATCGCGACCATCGCGCGCAACACCAACCTCCTCGGCGTACGCACCCCGAGCCGCCTCGAGCTCAGCTACCTCCAGACGGCAGCCGAGCTCACCCAGATGATCGCCGCCGGCCACTTCCCGCTCTCCGACCAGCGCAGCGACCACGCCGACTCGCCGCGGGTGGGGGACGGGTTCGTCCGCCTCGACCCCGCCGGGCGGGTGGTGTACGCCAGCCCCAACGGGCTGTCGGCCTACCGCCGCCTCGGCCTGCAGGGCGACCTGGCCGGGCTCCTGCTCACCGAGCTCACCCGCGACCTGGTGCCGGCCCGCAAGCGACCGGACGAGGAGACGCTCAGCGCCGTCCTCGGCGGGCGCGACGGACGCGCGACCGAGGTCGGGACCGACGAGGTGACCCTCATCGTCCGGAGCATCCCCCTGCGCCCGCAGGGCGACCGCAGCGGGGCGCTGCTGCTGGTGCGTGACGTCACCGAGCTGCGCAGGCGCGACCGCGAGCTGGTCACCAAGGACGTCACGATCCGCGAGATCCACCACCGGGTGAAGAACAACCTGCAGACCGTCGCGGCGCTCCTGCGCCTGCAGGCGCGTCGCACCACCGCCGAGGACGCCAAGGCAGCGCTCGAGGAGGCCGTGCGCCGCGTCGGTTCGATCGCGATCGTGCACGAGACACTGAGCCACGCCGTCGAGGAGACCGTCGACTTCGACGAGATCGCCGACCGGCTCGGCTCGATGGTCGTCGACGTCAGTGGCGTCGAGGTGCCGGTGCGTGTCGTGCGCGAGGGCTCGTTCGGCAAGCTCTCGTCGGAGGCGGCGACGCCGCTGGCCATGGTGCTGACCGAGCTGCTGCAGAACGCGGTCGAGCACGGGTACGCCGGCGCGTCCGGCCCGGCGCAGGGCCGGGTCGTCGTCACCGCGCGCCGCATCGTCGGGCGGCTGCACGTCGTCGTCGAGGACGACGGTCGTGGGCTGCCCGACGGCTTCGACGTGGACGCCTCGACCCAGCTGGGCCTGTCGATCGTGCGCACGCTCGTCGAGTCCGAGCTGGGCGGCGTGCTGGAGATCGGCCCCGGGAGCCGGGGCACCCGCGTCCAGGCGGACGTACCCCTGGACTGAGTCCTGCCGGGACCGCTGTGGACCGAGCCTCGTGGGGAGGCTCAGGCGGTGCGGATGCGGGCCCGGGCGTTGCGGCGCTTCAGCGCGCGACGCTCGTCCTCGCTGAGGCCTCCCCAGACTCCGTGGTCCTGGCCGGCCTCGAGGGCCCAGGCGAGGCACTGCTCGCGCACCTCGCAGCGTCGGCACACCTGCTTGGCCTCCTCGATCTGGAGGATCGCGGGTCCGGTGTTGCCGATCGGGAAGAACAGCTCGGGGTCCTCGTCGAGGCAGGCAGAGCGACTGCGCCAATCCATGGGTGGGGGAATCCCTCTTTCTCGATTCACAGGCAGGTGCTGTTGTCGGACGTTCAGCTGGGCCCGGGCGCACGCCGATGATCACCGACGTGGGCAGCGTCCAGACTCGCAAGACTTGAACGTTCACACAACCCCCCACGGTGGTCGTGTCCGTCACAACTACTGTTGCCCAGTGCCCGTTACGCCCCCGGACGTCCCCCCTGGTCCAGACGCCACCCCACCCCCGCCGCTCGTCGTCGCCGCCTCCCTGGTGGGCGTGGAGGCGTGCGCGCTGCTCGCGCTGGGCCTGCTCGAGGTGGTCAACCTCCGCGCGATCCGTCTCACCATGGGCGTCACCACGACGCTGTTCTTCCTCGCCGCCGCAGCCGGCCTCGCCTGGTGCGCCTGGTCACTGTGGCGGATGCGTCGCTGGGCGCGCGGTCCGGTGGTGATGGCGCAGCTCATCCAGCTCGGGCTCGCGTGGAACTTCCGCGACGTGTGGAGCGTCGTGCTCCCGCTGGCCCTCGCGGCGTCCGCGCTGGTCGTGGTCGCCGGCCTGCTGCACCCCGCGACCACACAGGTGCTGGAGGAGCAGGACACCGTCTCCTGAGCAGACCTGTTCAGTCCTGCTCGAGCGAGGTGCGCAGCTGGGCGAGCGTGCGGGTCAGCAGCCGTGAGACGTGCATCTGGGACACGCCGATCTCCTCGGCGATCTGGGACTGCGTCATGTTCTTGAAGAAGCGCAGCAGCAGGATGCGCTTCTCCCGCTCACCCAGGCCCTCGAGCAGCGGCTTGATCGACTCGCGGATCTCGACGTGCTCGATGTTGGCGTCCTCGACGCCCAGGGTCGCGAGCATCGCCGGCGGACCCTCGTCGTTGTCGTCGGAGGCGTCGAGCGACAGCGTCGCGTAGGCGTGGGAGGACTCGATGCCCTCCATGATCTCCTCGACCGTGCACCCGATGACCTCGGCGAGCTCACGCGGCGTGGGGGAGCGGCCCAGCTTCTGGGTCAGCTCCCCGGTCGCCCCGCCGATCTGCATCCGGAGCTCCTGCAGGCGGCGTGGGACCCGGATCGCCCAGCCCTTGTCGCGGAAGTGCCGCTTGATCTCGCCGATGACCGTCGGCGTCGCGTAGGTGGAGAACTCCACCCCGCGGTCGGTCTCGAAGCGGTCGACCGCCTTGATCAGGCCGATCGTCCCGACCTGAACGAGGTCCTCGAACGGCTCCCCGCGGTTGCGGAAGCGCCGCGCGCAGTGCTCGACCAGCGACAGGTGCAGGTGCACCAGGTCGTCGCGCGCCACCGACCGTGCGGCGGCGCTCGCGTCCTCGTCGCGGAGGATCGTGAACAGCTCGGCGCTGCGCGCGCGTACGTGGTCGAGGCCGGTGAGCACGACGTCGTCGTCGAGCCCCCGGTCCGCGACGGCCTCAGCAGCCACCATGTCGTCCCCCGTGTCCCCCGTCGGATGGCTCATGTCAGAGCTCGGCACCCGTCAATCCCGCAGCGACCGCCGACGTCACCGTGAAGCGGACGCGGAAGCGCCCACCCTCGGATCCGGCCGACGCGTCCTGCGCCATCGTGTCGAGCACCTGCCAGGCGAAGCTCTCGGTGTCGAGCGGGGGGTTGTCGATCGCCTCGGTCTCGAGCTCGACGGTCATCGAGCCGCGACCGAACCAGAAGCAGGCGACCAGGTCGGTGCCGGGGTCGGCCTCGGGGATGGCCAGTGCGCTCGCCTCGCCGATCGCGATGCGCAGGTCCTCGATGTCGTCGATGGTGAAGTCGAGCCGGGCGGCCAGGCCGGCGGCCGTCGTGCGCACGATCGTGGCGAAGGCGCCCTCCGCGGGAAGCCGGAGCTCGACGTCGGCGCGGGCGCCCCCCGTGTTCTCTGCCATCTGCGTCCGTGTCCCGTCCTCGTGGCTGGTCTGCTGCGCCACACCCTAACCGGAGGGGGCGGCGGTCGAGCGTGATCGGGGTGGGACGCGAAGGACCCGCCACCCACATGGGTGACGGGTCCTCTCACTGGACTGACGAAGCGGGCTGGGCTTCGAACACGAAGCAGCAAGCTGCTCGGAAGAAGGTCCGAGCAGTCGCGACTCCGTCGCGTCTGCTCAGGCCTTCTTCGTCTCCCAGAAGATCTCGGCGATCTCGTCGATCTTGGCGAGCAGCTCGTCGGCCTTGCCGGCGTCGAGCTCACCCTTGGTGCCGGACGCGCCGGCGAGCTTGGTGGCCTCGTTGACGAGCGTGTGGAGCTGGGGGTACTTCTCGAAGTGCGGGGGCTTGAAGTAGTCGGTCCACAGCACCCACAGGTGGTGCTTGACCAGCTCGGAGCGCTGCTCCTTGATGAGGATCGCGCGGGTGCGGAAGTCGGGGTCGTCGTTGTCGGCGACCTTGGCGATGATCGCCTTGATCGACTCGGCCTCGATGCGCGCCTGGGCGGGGTCGTAGACACCGCAGGGGAGGTCGCAGTGGGCCGAGACCTCGACGGTCGGGGCAAGCAGGTGGCGAAGCATCGTGTTCCTCTCGATCGGGAAGGTGCGTCCTGCTGCGACACTACTCCGCGTGCAACGGCGTCGGCAGCGGGGTCTCGTCCCGCGGGGTGGGGCCGGACGGGCACCCTTCGGGACCGCGGTCGTCCGGGGCAGGTCGATGCTCCCGACCCTGCGCGAGGGCGACCTCCTGCTGGTGGCGTACGGGGTCCGCATCCGTCCCGGTGACCTCGTCGTGGCCCGGTTCGTGGACGGCACGCTCACGGTGAAGCGGGCCGTCGAGCGGCGGCGTACCCGCTCCGGCGCAGCCGGCTGGTGGCTGCTCAGCGACAACCCCGAGGAGGGCGTGGACTCGCGCCACCGCGGCGTGGTGCCCGAGGCCGACGTGCACGCCGTCGTGCGGGCTCGGGTGTGGCCTTCGCCACGTGTGGGACGCAGGCTCCGCCGACGCTGAGCTGTGCCAGTATCCCGGGCATGGCCGTGCCGCACCCCCACTCTGGCGATCCCGTGTTCGACCTCCACGTCGGCGGCAAGATGGAGACCGTCTCGACGGTCGCGCTGAACGGGCTTGACGAGCTGTCGCTCGCCTACACGCCCGGCGTCGCCCGCGTCTGCGAGGCGATCGCGGCGGACCCGTCGATGACGCAGCACTACACGTGGGTGCCCAACACGGTCGCGATCGTGACCGACGGCACCGCGGTCCTCGGCCTCGGTGACATCGGGCCGGCGGCCGCGATGCCCGTGATGGAGGGCAAGGCGGTGCTGTTCAAGCAGTTCGGCGGCGTCGACGCCGTCCCGATCTGCCTCGACACCACCGACGTCGAGGAGATCATCGAGACCGTCGTGCGGCTCGCGCCCAGCTTCGGCGGGATCAACCTCGAGGACATCTCCGCGCCCCGCTGCTTCGAGGTCGAGGCCCGGCTCAAGGAGCGGCTCGACATCCCGGTCTTCCACGACGACCAGCACGGCACGGCCGTGGTCGCCCTCGCGGCGCTCACCAACTCGTTGCGGCTCACCGGCCGTGACGCCGCGACCGCCCGGGTGGTCGTCCAGGGCGCCGGCGCCGCGGGCGTCGCCGTCGCACGGATCCTGCTCGAGGCGGGCGTGAGGGACGTGGCCGTGCTCGACCGGCAGGGCGTGCTCAGCTCCGATCGCTCCGACCTCACCGAGGTCAAGGCGGCCCTCGCCCGCGACACCGCCGACCACTTCGGCCGCCGGGGGAGCCTCGCGGACGTGATGGCCGGCGCCGACGTCTACATCGGGGTGTCCGGTGGCCAGGTGCCGGAGGAGATCGTCGCGTCGATGGCCGACGAGGCGATCATCTTCGGGCTCGCGAACCCGACCCCCGAGGTGCACCCCGACCTCGCGCACCGGTACGCCCGCGTGGTCGCGACGGGACGCTCCGACTTCCCCAACCAGATCAACAACGTGCTGGCCTTCCCCGGCATCTTCCGCGGGGCCTTCGACGTGCACGCCACGGCGATCACCGAGGGCATGAAGGTCGCGGCCGCGACCGCGCTCGCCGAGCTCGTCGGCGACGACCTCCGCGAGGACCTGGTGATTCCCTCGCCCTTCGACCCGCGGGTCCCCGGAGCCGTGCGCGAGGCCGTCTCGGCGGCGGCGCGGGCGGACGGCGTCGCGCGCCGCTGACGCAGCTCGGCGGAGGGCCGAGCACCGCGTCGCGGCGCACGCAGGCAGTGCGCCTCCCTCGGAGCCGGTGTCAGAACCAGCGATTCGCGAAAACGGTCGGAGCCGGGGCCGCCGGCGTCTAGCGTGCGGCCATGGATCCTTCGAGCCTCCTCTCGCACACGCGGCCGATTCGCAACGCCTCGAGGGTGGCGGCCCTTGCTCTCGTCGTCGTATCCGCCGTGGCCGGGGCCGGCGCGTCAGCGTCGGAACGAACACCGACAGACAGTCGCGCGGCGGTCGCCATGCCGCGCACGCCCGGTCCCGTTTCGCCCCGGGCTCGCGTGAAGGTGTCGTTGCGCGCGCCGAACAGCGTCATCTCCGGCGAGGCCTTCGTGGTGCGCGGCCGGGTCAAGCACTCGCCGACGCGAGCGCGGGTCGTGCTCAAGCAGCGGCTGGACGGCACGGAGGGGTGGTCCAAGGTCAAGAAGGCGCGGGCGAACAAGCGCGGAGCCTTCGCCCTCCGGGTCCGCATGGACGACACGTCGCGCTCCTACCAGGCATGCGTCAAGAAGAAGTGCAGCAAGTCCACCCACGTCACGTCCCGGCCGGCCCCGCCTCCTCCCCCGTCCGGTGGTTCGATGGACTACTCCTGGACGCGAGCGAGCGACGGCGCAAGCTTCAGCGCCCGGGTGACCGACCTGTTCGTCGAGGACATCGGGTACAACACGCTCGACCAGCAGCTCGGCGAGGCCAAGATCTTCTTCTCGATCAACGGGAGTGGCGCGATCACCAACCGCACTCCCGGGCGCAACGCTTCTCCGGACTTCACACAGGTCGCTCCCGTGCTCCCGATGTCGTCCGCGTTCTGCCAGAACGCCACCGTGTCCGCGACCTTGGGCGGGCGCTACAAGATGGACCCGTTGGAGGTTTCCACCTCCGAGGGAAGCAGTGGGTGGGACGCCAACCTCGTCGACACGTCCTACTGCGTTGCGGCCACGGCTCGTGGAAGTGGGTTCGACGACTCACTGTCGCCGGGAGCGACCGGCTACCAGAGCTACGACGAGACGGCCTTCGGCGGCTCGGCCGACTACTACGTCTACGTGCCGGAGTCGATGATGACGACAGTCATGGCCGAGCTGGAGCGACCGGCGTTCTGGGTCCTGCAACGGGGGACGGGCTCTGCTGGGGTGGGCCGCGAGTACGGGCTGGGGGTGTGCCACTACGGGATCGCGGTCGTCGCCACGAGCTCGGAGGGCGCGGCCGTCTGCGCGCAGGGGGTCCAGTGACACCGAGGACGATCCGCGCAGGCGCGCCGTCGAGGCCTGCTCACCGATGGCCGGACGTACTGCACCCCTGACGCCGCTGACGGGCCCGGCCCGGCCCGTACGGGGAGGACCGCGCCGGCGTCAGGCGCGCTTCGTCCCCGGCGGCACACCGATCCGGGCGCTGAGCCCGGCGAGGGCGGTGTCGAGGTCGTCGGCGACGACGACGTCGTCGAGCAGCTCGCGCCGGACGAAGCCCGCGTCGACGAGGCCGGAGATGGCGTCGAGCAGCGGGGTCCAGGTGCCGCCGAGGTCGAGGAAGCCGACCGGGTCGTCGTTGAACCCGATGGAGCGCCAGCTCCACACCTCGATGATCTCCTCCAGGGTCCCCAGGCCGCCCGGCAGGCACAGGAAGGCGTCGGCGAGGTCCGCCATCATCGCCTTGCGCTCGTGCATGGTCTCCACGACGTGCTGCTCCGTGAGGTCGTCGCGCCCCCACTCGCGCTCGATCATCGACCGCGGGATGACCCCGACCACCTCGCCGCCGGCGTCCAGCGCGCCCTGCGAGACCTCGCCCATCAGCCCGTGCCCGCCGCCGCCGTAGACGAGCCCGATGCCGCGCTCGGCGAGGCCGCGACCCACGGCGTACGTCGCGCGCACCAGCGCGGGGTCGACCCCGCTGCTCGAGGCACAGAAGACGGCGAGGCGGCGGATGGCTGGGCTCACGGCACCGGAGTCTAGGAGGGCCAGGAGGGCTCAGAACCCGATGGACGGCTCCGGCGCGACGAGGGTCCGCATCGCGCGGGCCAGCTCGGCGTACGCGCCGGGCCGGTGCTCCTGCACGAGGCCGGCGCGCAGCCGGGAGCCGATGCCGCGCCCGAGGTAGCCCGCACCGAGGACGTCGACGTCGAGGCTGAGGTCGGCGGGGGAGTCGGTGCGCGTCGCGGTGCCCGTGCCGCCGGAGCAGGCGAGGCGCCAGCGCCCGGCGTTCCAGGGCGCGAAGCGGTCGGCCAGCTCGACGACCACGTCGCAGTCGTCCTCGTAGGTCCGCAGCGACCACGCGTGAGCGAGGTCGACGAGGCGGACCCACGTGCTGTCCCAGGTCTCGAGCGACCCGGTGCCGCGCGGGCCGCCCACCCAGTCGAGGACGGGGTCGTCGACGCCGAGATTCTCGAGCCGGGTCGTGCCCATGAGGTCGAGGTCGACGACGCGGCGGGCCAGTGCGAGGCGGGCGGCGGGGTCGCCGCACAACGTGCCGACCGTCACCGTGCCGGAGGGGCGCGCCTTGCTCCACTTGTGCTCGCGGCGCAGGCCGACGAAGCCGACGTCGCGGCCGTCGCGCCGGGCGAGCAGGACCCGGCGCCGCTCCTTGTCGCGGAGCTGCTCCGGCGCCTCGAGGGCCATCAGCGAGAAGTAGTCGGGCGAGCCGACGATGGTGCCCGGGTGGTCGGGCGCAGAGCCGAGCTGGCAGGCCCGCATCCGCTCCGTGACACCGGGCCCGGACATGGTGACCAGGTGCGTGGTCGTGCGCGCGGCGTCGTCCTCGAGGTGGGGTGCGGTGAAGGTGGTGCCGCGACCGAGCTCGACCTGGAGCGTCAGGACGGCGTTGCCGTAGCCGTACCTGCCGTAGATGGCGGCCTCGCTGGCGTGGAGCGCGGAGACGGCGAGACCGGCGTCGTGCGTGCGGGCGAGGTGGTCGGTCATCATCGCGGTCAGGACGCCGCGACGGCGGCAGTCCGGGTGGACGCCGACCCAGGTGAGCCCGGCGATCGGGACGACCCGGCCGCCGGGCAGCGACATCTCCATCGGGCGTACGCCGTAGACGCCGCTGTGGGTGTCGGTCGGTCCGTCGGGGAGGTCCGCCGCGAAGCGCTGGTCCTCGGGGAGGCCGAGCCGGACGTGCTCGGCGTCGGAGTCGGTCTCCTCGCCGAACCAGACGAGCTGGTCGGTGGCCAGGAACCGGTCGAAGTCCTGCGCGGGTCGCACGTCGATGCTCACCCGGCCAGCCAATCGTGCGGTGCCGGGACCCGCAACCCGATAACGACTGCGGGTCGCTAGGGTCGGAGCATGTTCGCCGTTTACGCCGAGTCCTTCTCCTCCGACGACCCGCTCGCGGGCCTGGTGGTGGGTGAGCGGCCGGCCCCGGAGGCGCCCGAGGGATGGGCCACGGTGACGGTGAAGGCGGCCAGCCTCAACCACCACGACCTCTGGTCGCTGCGGGGCGTCGGGCTGCGCGAGGAGTCGCTGCCGATGATCCTCGGCTGTGACGCCGCGGGCCTCGACGAGGACGGCAACGAGGTCGTCGTGCACGCCGTGATCGGGGACCCCGGACGCGGCGGCGACGAGACGCTCGACCCGGGTCGTTCGCTGCTGTCGGAGAAGCACCAGGGCACGCTCGCCGACCAGGTGGTCGTGCCGCGTCGCAACCTCGTCCCCAAGCCGGCGTCGCTGTCCTTCGAGGAGGCGGCCTGCCTGCCGACCGCCTATCTCACCGCCTACCGGATGCTCTTCACCCAGGGACGTCTGACGCCCGGCGAGACCGTCCTCGTCCAGGGTGCCGGCGGCGGTGTCGCCACCGCGCTGATCATCCTCGGCCGTGCCGCGGGACTGCGGGTGCTGGCCACCAGCCGCGACGAGGCCAAACGGTCCCGCGCGGTCGAGCTCGGCGCGCACGAGGCGTACGAGTCGGGCGCGCGGCTGCCGGTGAAGGTCGACGCCGTGATGGAGACCGTCGGACGCGCGACCTGGAGCCACTCGGTCCGCTCGCTGCGCCCGGGTGGTCGCATCGTCATCAGCGGCACGACGTCCGGCCCGCGGCTCGACGACGCCGAGCTGACCCGCATCTTCTTCCTCCAGCTCGCGGTCATCGGCTCCACGATGGGCACCCGCCACGAGCTCGACGCCCTCGTGAAGTTCCTCGACGCCACCGGCACGCGGCCGCTGCTGGACCGCACGCTCCCCATGGAGCAGGCCCGCGAGGGCTTCGCCGCGATGGCCGGGGGAGACGTCTTCGGCAAGATCGTGTTCACCCGGTGAGGCACGTCCTCACCGGCGCCGGGTCCGGCATCGGACGAGCGCTGGCTGAGCGCCTCGCAGGCCGGGGCGACGACCTCGTCCTCCTGGCGCGCAGCGACGCCCGGGCCGCCGAGCTGGCCGGCGACTTCCCCCACGCGCAGCTGCTGGTCGCCGACCTCGCCGACCCCGGCACGCTCAACGGCCTCGGCCGGCAGGTCGACGGGGCGGTCGACTCCGTCCTCCACGTCGCGGGGGTGGTCGACCTCGCGCCCGTCGAGGGGCTGCGCCTGGCCGCGTGGGAGGAACATCTCACCGTCAACCTCACGGCGCCCGCCGTGCTCACCCGCGAGCTCCTGCCGCACCTGCGTGCGGCCCGCGGCACGGTCGTCTTCGTCAACTCCTCCGCCGGCCTGTCCGCGAGCGCGGAGTGGTCGGCGTACGCCGCGTCGAAGTTCGGCCTGCGCGCCTTCGCGGACTCGCTGCGCGCCGAGGAGGCCGACCTCGGGGTCCGGGTCAGCACCGTCTACCCCAGCCGCACCGCGACGCCGATGCAGGAGAAGGTCCACGAGCAGGAGGGGAGGACCTACGACGCCTCCCGCTGGATCAGGCCCGAGACCGTCGTCGACACCATCCTCCACGTCGTCGACCTGCCTTCGGACGCCACGATCCCCGACGTGACCGTACGACCCCTCGCGCCGCGACCGGGCGCCTGAGGCTCCCGGCGCTCGCTGCTCCTCAGTCGTCCCGGGCCTCGGCGCCGGCCGCCGGCTCGCGCGAGCGCCAGCTGAGCGCGCCCACCAGCAGCATCCGCAGCTGCGTGCGGGCCTGCGCGAGGATGCGGGCCTCGGAGTCCGGGTCCTCGACAAGGCGCTCGGCCATCGTGACGACGAACGACACGATGAGGTCGGCCAGCAGGGCGATGTCGGTGGAGGAGTAGTGCTCGGCCGCCCCGCTGCGGGCGATGTCGGTCGAGAGCTCGCGCGTGATCAGCTCGATCTCGTGGGTGATCGCCTCGCGGACGCGCGGGGGACCGGCGACGCGTTCGCGGGCGATGAACGCGTAGTGGGTGCGGTTCTCCCGGACGTGCTGGGCGACGATCGGCAGTGAGCCGTCGATGAAGTCGCGGTACTCCGGCGCGTGGCGCCACACGTCGAGGAGCATCAGGCGCAGGGAGCGGAAGCTCTCGTCGACCAGGGCGAGCCCGAGCAGCTCGAGCGAGCCGAAGTGGCGGTAGAACGCGGTCGGGACGACCCCGACCTGCTTCGCGACCTGGCGCAGCGAGATCGCGGCCAGGTTGGAGTCGGCGGCGAGGGCGAGCGCGGCGTCGAGGATCGCACGACGGGTGCGCTCCTTGCGCTCGGCACGCGACTCGGCGTCCGGCGCCCGGGGCCGGGACTCCGTGGGCATCCCCCGATCGTAGGGCACCGGTCCGCGAGGGACCGGTGCACGACTGTCCACCGACGGGCCCCGGATCACGTGCCGACCTGTTGACGAGAGTCATCCGTGCCGCGACAGACGAGTGAACGTACGTTCACTGGAAGTGCCGGCGTGGGTGTCTTCGCCACGATCGCCCGCTCGCCGCCCAGCCGTCGTGGCAGTGCTCCGCACCCGAGATCCGTGCTGTGCACGCGGGATCTCGGGTGCGAAGCAGGGCGGTCCCCGGATATCCGGTGACTCCAGACGACGTGCCGGTCGCCCCGGCCCGCGAGAACCGGGCCCTCAGTCCTCCGGGTCGTCGAGCCGCGCCAGCCACGTGGCGAACCGCTCGACGGGCACCTCGAAGTCCGGGTTCGCGTCGACGAAGGCCTGGAGCTGCTCGGCGAGCCACTCACACGTGAACTCCTCGTCGCCACGGCGTCGTATGAGCTCCTCGATCCCGCGGTCGGTGAAGTACACCCGCGCCGACCTCAGTAGTCGGTGCCGCGGGCGGCCGGCGACTCGAAGGCCGCGTCGAGCAGGGTCTTCTGCTCCTCGACGTGGCGCTTGACCGTGCCTACGGACGGCGAGGCCGACGCAGGCCGGGTGATCGGCTGGACCTCGACGTCGAGCTGCGGCCAGACGTTGAGGTGGTAGTGCGGCCACGGGCCCATGTTGCGCGGCTCGTCCTGCACCCAGCGGACCGCCTTGAGGTGGGGGTACTTGGCGATCTCGGCCTTGATCTCCTCGACCGGGTTGGGGTAGAGCCGCTCGACGCGGCCGATCGCGAAGGCGTCGCCGTCCTCGCGCTTGCCCCGCTCGACCATGAGGTCCCACGTGACGCGGCCCGAGCACATGATGAGCGTCTCGACCTTGGCGGGGTCGGCCGCGTCGTCGCCGATGAACGGGCGGAAGGTGGTGTCCCCGACGAAGTCGGCCGGCTGCGAGGCCGCCTCCTTGCGCTTGAGCATCGACTTGGGCGTGAAGACGATGAGCGGACGGTGCTCCTCGCCCAGCGAGTGGCGCCGCAGCAGGTGGAAGTACGACGCGGGGGTCGAGGGCTGCGCGACGACCATCGCGTCCTCGGCGCTCATCGTCAGGAAGCGCTCGATGCGCGCCGACGAGTGGTCGGGACCCTGGCCCTCGTAGCCGTGGGGGAGCAGCAGCACGACGCCGGACTGCTGGCGCCACTTGGTCTCACCGGCGGAGATGAACTCGTCGATGATCGTCTGTGCGCCGTTGACGAAGTCGCCGAACTGCGCCTCCCACAGCACCAGCGCCTCGGGGCGCGCCACGGAGTAGCCGTACTCGAACCCGAGGGCGGCGTACTCCGAGAGCAGCGAGTCGTAGACGTGGAACTTCGCCTGGTCCTCGGTGAGGTTGGTCAGCGGGGTCCACTCGTCGGCGTTGGTGCGGTCGATGATCGTGGCGAAGCGCTGGACGAAGGTGCCGCGGCGCGAGTCCTGGCCGGCGAGGCGGACCGGGCGGCCGTCCATCAGCAGGGAGCCGAAGGCGAGGATCTCGCCGGTGCCCCAGTCGATCGGGCCGTCGGTGATCGCGGCCGAGCGCCGCTGCAGCTGCGGCATGACCTTCGGGTGGACGGTGAAGCCCTCCGGAGGCGTGACGTAGCTGTCGGCGATCCGCTTGAGGACCTCGGGCGTCACCGCCGTGGAGAAGTCGCCGGCCGGCTTGTCCGGGTAGTCCGGGACGGTCGTCCACTCGATCGGCGCCTCGGAGCTGGCCTCGCGGACCTCGGTGAAGACCCGCTCCAGCTGCTGCTGGTAGTCCTTCAGGACCTGCTCGGCCTCCTCGACCGTGATGTCACCGCGCCCGATGAGGGACTCGGTGTAGAGCTTGCGCACCGAGCGCTTCTGCTCGATCAGGTCGTACATGAGGGGCTGGGTGTACGACGGGTCGTCGCCCTCGTTGTGACCGCGACGGCGGTAGCAGACGAGGTCGATGACGACGTCCTTGTTGAACGCCTGGCGGTAGTCGAACGCGAGCCGGGCCACACGGATGCAGGCCTCGGGGTCGTCGCCGTTGACGTGGAAGATCGGCGCCTGCACCATCCGCGCCACGTCGGTGGCGTAGAGGGAGGATCGCGACGAGCCGGGTGCGGTGGTGAAGCCGACCTGGTTGTTGATCACCACGTGGACGGTGCCGCCGGTGCGGTAGCCGCGCAGCTGCGAGAGGTTGAGGGTCTCGGCGACCACGCCCTGCCCGGCGAACGCTGCGTCACCGTGGACGAGGAGCGGGAGCACCGGGAACTTCTCGCCCTGGTCGAGGATGTCCTGCTTGGCGCGGGCGATGCCCTCCAGGACGGGGTTGACCGCCTCGAGGTGCGACGGGTTCGCGGCGACGGAGACCTTGATCTTGTCGCCGGAGCCGGCGACGAACTCGCCCTCGGCGCCGAGGTGGTACTTCACGTCGCCGGAGCCCTGGACCGTGCGCGGGTCGATGTTGCCCTCGAACTCACGGAAGATCTGGCTGTACTTCTTGCCGACGATGTTGGCGAGCATGTTGAGCCGGCCGCGGTGGGCCATGCCGATCGTGACCTCGTCGAGGCCCTGCTCGGCCGCGGCCTCGCAGATCTCGTCGACGAGCGGGATGGTCGTCTCGCCACCCTCGAGGCTGAAGCGCTTCTGGCCGACGAACTTGGTCTGCAGGAAGGTCTCGAACGCCTCGGCCTGGTTGAGCTTGAGCAGGATCCGCAGCTGCTCCTCGCGGGGCGGCTTCACGTGCGGCTGCTCGACGCGCTCCTGGATCCACTTGCGCTGCTCGGGATCCATGATGTGCATGTACTCGATGCCGGTGGTGCGGCAGTAGGAGTCGCGCAGGATGCCGAGGATGTTGCGCAGCTTCATGAAGCGCCGGCCGTCACCGCCGAACGACCCGGTCGCGAACTCGCGGTCGAGGTCCCACAGGGTCAGGCCGTGCGACTCCACCTCGAGGTCGGGGTGGCTGCGCTGGCGGTACTCCAGCGGGTCGGTGTCGGCCATCAGGTGGCCGCGCACGCGGTAGGCGTGGATGAGCTCGAGGATCCGGGCCTGCTTGACGATGTCGTCGTCGTGGCTGGCCACGACGTCGCGCGCCCAGCGGATCGGCTCGTAGGGGATCCGCAGCGAGCGGAAGATCTCGTCGAAGAAGTCGTTCTCGCCGAGCAGCAGGCCGTGGACCCGCTTGAGGAACTCACCCGACTGCGCACCCTGGATGACGCGGTGGTCGTAGGTCGAGGTCAGCGTCATCGCCTTGCTGATGGCGTTGCGGTTGATGGCCTCCTCGGAGGCGCCCTGCCACTCCGGCGGGTACTCCATCGCGCCGACGCCGATGATCGCGCCCTGTCCCGACATCAGGCGCGGCACCGAGTGCACGGTGCCGATCCCGCCCGGGTTGGTGAGCGACATCGTGGTGCCCTGGAAGTCGGCGACGGTCAGCTTGCCGTCGCGCGCCTTGCGCACCATCTCCTCGTAGGCGGTCCAGAAGGCCGCGAAGTCCATCGACTCGGCGCCCTTGATGTTGGGCACGAGGAGCTGGCGGGTGCCGTCGGGCTTCTGCATGTCGATCGCGAGGCCGAGGTTGATGTGGGCCGGCGTGATCAGGTTGGGCTTGCCGTCGACGACCTCGTAGCCGACGTTCATCTCGGGCATCGAGCGCAGGGCCTTGACTAGCGCATAGCCGATGATGTGGGTGAAGGACACCTTCCCGCCGCGGGCGCGGGCGAGGTGGTTGTTGATGACGGTGCGGTTGTCCCACAGGAGCTTCACCGGGACCGAGCGGACCGACGTGGCCGTGGGGACCGACAGCGAGGCGTCCATGTTGGCCGCCGTACGCGCCGGGGCGCCGCGCAGGACCGTGTAGGTCGGCTCGTCGCTGGAGCCGGACGGGGCGGCGGGCTTGGACTCCTTGGCCACCGGCGTGCTCGTGCCCTTCGCCGGCTCCGCTGCGGCCGCGTCCGGGCGGGGCCGGGAGGTCGCGGCGGGCTTGTCGGCGGGCTTGTCGGCGGGCTTGTCGGCGGACTTGTCAGCGGGCTTGTCAGCGGGCTTCTCGGCGGGCTTGTCAGCGGGCTTCTCGGCGGGCGGGGCAGCGGCCTTCTCGGCGGGCGGGGCAGCGGCCTTCGCGGGTGCCTTCGCCGGCGCCTTGGCCGGGGCCGACGTCGCGGCCGAGGTCGTGGCCTTCGCCGGCGCAGCGGTGGCCGCCGCAGGCTCGGGCGCGCTCCCGTTGCCGAAGTACTTCGCCCACTCCGGACCCACGCTCGCGGGGTCCTTGTCGTACTGCTCCCTCATCTCCTCCACGAGCCACTCGTTGGCTCCGAGGTCGGATGACGGTGCAACCGAGGACTGGTTGCCGGACTGCCCGTTCGGGGACTGCGCCACGCTTGTTTCGCCTCTTCCAGGATTCATCGCGCAAAAGATTGACCAAGTCGCACTCAAGGCTAGTCCCACACGCACGCAAATGCAGGGGCGGGCTCGTCGTTTGATGCATGGTGTGGGCCACACCGTCCCAGCACCACCCTGGAGTCGTCATGCCAAGCCCCGCGCCGGGCCGCACGCCGCGGGCCCGTCGGGTCGTGGGACCCCTGCCCGCCCTGCTCGCCCTGCTCGTCGCGCTGCTCGCGGGCTGCCAGTCCCACGGCGGACCGGGCGCCGCTCCCGAGCGGCCCAGCCGCAGCGACGACCAGGTGACGCTGAGCTCCCACGGGGTCCCGACGAAGGTCGGCATCCACCGCGTGCACGGCCGGCTCCCCGTCGCGCGACGCAAGGCCGTACGCCGGCAGGTCGGCGCGGTGGTGGACGCCTGGTGGGACGCCGCCTACCTCGGTGGCACCTACCCCCGCAGCGCCTTCCCGGCGGCCTTCCCGGGGTTCACCGACGCGGCCGAGCAGCGGGCGCGGGAGGACAAGGCGCTGCTCACCAACCAGACCGGTGGGCCACGCATCGACTCCGTGACCGCGCGCAGGCGCACGGTCACCCTCGACATCCTCGCCACCGGCAGGCAGGCGCGTGCGGTCACGGCGCACTTCGTGCTCGCGTTCGACACCACCGGCGACAAGACCGGGACCACCACGGTTCGCGGCCGGCTGTACCTCACCCACCGGCGGGGGGCCTGGCGGGTCTTCGGCTACGACGTCGCGAAGGGGTCCCGATGAGGAGCCGAATGCAGGGCCTCCACCGGGCGGCGAGGGCCGTGGTCCTCACGGGCGTCCTCGCGGCGACCGCGCTGGTGGTGCCCGAGTCCGCCGTGCAGCCCACCGACGTCGCGCTCGTCAAGATCCGGCACGCCCAGGGCGTGGCCACGGGCGGCGAGGACGTCGTGTGGATCCTGGCCGTCGGGTCCGACGCCCGCCCCGGAGAGGCGATGACCCGCGCCCGCGGTGACGCGCTGCAGCTGGTCGGCATCAACACCCGCACGGGCTCGGCGACCGCGATCGGCGTGCCCCGCGACTCGTGGGTGAGCATCCCGGGCCACGGCAGGGAGAAGATCAACTCCGCCCTCTACTTCGCCGGCCCGCGCGGGATGGCCGGCGCGATGCGCAACCTCGTCGGCATCGAGCCCGACTACGTGATGGTGACCCGTTTCCCCTTCTTCGAGGACATGGTCGACGACATCGGCGGCATCACCGTGACCAACCCGCGGCGGTTCGCCGACCCGTACCTGAAGAGGGAAGGGTTCCGGAAGGGACGCATTCACCTCGGCGGCTACGACGCGATGGCGTTCTCCCGCATCCGCAAGGGGCTGGCCGGCGGCGACTTCGACCGGTCGGCCAACCAGCAGCGGACGCTGCGCGGCATCCACGCGCGCATCCGGAGCCAGGCCGACCGGCCGGGGTTCATCGAGCGCGGTGTGATGTCGGTGATGGCGCACATGGACACCAACGCCTCGCCGGCCGAGCTGTTCGAGATCGCGCAGGCCGTGGCCCAGGTCGACCCGCGCAGGATCACGACGTGCGTGGTCGGGGGCCGGGTCGGCTTCGTCGGCGCGGCGAGCGTGGTCTTCCCCGACGTGCCGCAGGCGCGGCGCCTCGGGCGCGAGGCCCGGCGAGACGCCGCCCTGCGGCACTGCTGAGGTGCAGCTCCTCAGCGACCGGGGTCAGCGCTCGTAGATGCGGCCCGACGTCCGCGCCAGGTCGATGACGACGGCCTCGGCGTAGAGGGTGACCCGCAGTGCGACGACCTGCGACCCGCGGTAGCCGGTGTCGACCAGCTGGCGCTGGATCTCGCCGACCCCGCCCGGCAGCTCGACGACGCCGCCGGGCGCCGGGACCTCGACGGCCTGCCCGCCCACGGTGATCGAGCCGACGGCCGTCGAGATCTTGGAGCCGACCCGCTTGCCGGCCTTCTGGCGCATCGCCGCGCGCGAGCTCACGTCGTTGATGACGAGCTGGGCGGTGGGGATGGACACCGACCGGATGGCCGTGCGCGACCAGCCCTTGGCCACCTTCTTCGCCCGGTGCTGGTCGCCGTTGACCTGGTAGGTCACGCCGTCGAGCAGGACCGGCACCGGCAGCAGCTGGCTGGCGTGGGGGACCTGGTAGGTCTGCGTGCGTCCGCGCGAGCCCTGGCAGGGGAGCGCCTTGTGCTGGACGTTGCCGAACCGCAGCGCACCCTGCAGCGCCTGGTAGTCCATCGCGGTGCCGCCCGAGCGGAACACGCCGACGGGGGCGGGCCCGCCCATCCGGACCCGAGCCGTACCGAGCTCGACGAGCTGGCGCCGGTCGCCCGCGGTCACCTCGATCCGCAGGGCGGAGGCCTGGGACTGGGCGTTGCTGCTGTTGGCGCGCCCGTTCTCGTAGCCGAGCGCGATGGTGCCGAGGCCGGGGATCGCGATCGGCTTCGTGACGTCGCTGAGCACGTCGAAGACCTGCTGGGCGACCTGCTGGGTGCCGGTGAAGACGGTGTCGGTGACCTGGTCGAGCGGCGCGAGCAGCTGCTGGAGCTCGGGCGGGAGCTGCTGGACGACGGTGTTGTCGAGGAGCTCGAGGGAGATGCTCGCGAAGGTGAAGCCCTCCTCGTGGCCGTAGCCCTGAGGGGTGTGGAAGGCGTGGGCGGTGGTGCGCAGGCCCTTGATGACCAGGCGGGGGGTCGTCAGGGGACCGACCGTGCCGCCGATGCTGATGTCGCCGATCGTGTTCGTGCCCCGGACGCCGTGGGTCGTGCCGTCGGCGTAGGTCTCGGTGCGGCTGGTGCTCGCCGAGACGTGGATGAGCGGGTTGTCCGGCACCGACACGACGCTCCGCTGCTCGCTCACCTTGCCCACCGACCGGGTGCACAGCTGCTGGGCGTGGGCGTCCTTGAGGTCGAGCGCCTCCACGCTGTCGGTGACCAGCTTCACGCCGTACACGTCGCCGCGGTAGCCGAAGTCGGTCAGCACGTCGGCCTGGGCCGCGCGGGCCGCCGTCGTGGCACCCGGGGCCTCCGCCCGGGCCGGGGCGAGGCCGACCGTGGTCGTGAGCGCCGCGCCGAGGGTGAGCGCGACGGCCGTGGTCAGTCGTCGTCGCGTCGTGGTGTCCATGTGTGCCCTCCCGGGACGGGGAGCCGCCTCCGCGACCCGTTCCGCGGTGACTCGTCAGTAACTCCCTCGCAGGCCCCAACGAGACGGCCACGCAATGGTGACGGTGCCCACAGGAAATGACGAAGACCCGAACCGTGGCGGTTCGGGTCTCGTGCGGGGGCGCCTCCGGCAGGATTCGAACCTGCGGCACCTGGTACCGGAAACCAGTGCTCTATCCCCTGAGCTACGGAGGCAGTGCGCGGCCCGGGCAGTCCCCGGGCGGTGCGCGGTGAAGACTACCGGTCGGGCGACGCGGTCGCGCAACCGCCTCGGCGCCGGGCGGGCCGACGGTCGGCCGAGGGTCAGCGGAGAGCCAGGGAGCCGGACGTCACGGCGGGGAAGGGAAGGGCCTCGTGCTCGGCGATGCGGGCGTCCATGCGCTCCGCGACGTCGTCGGGCCACGGCGACGTACGACGGGTGCTGAGGTCGATGTGGAGGAAGACCTCCTCCACGACGCAGGCGACGACCCGCTCGGTCTCGTCGAGGAGGTAGACGAGCGCGTGGGCGGCCCGCTCGGAGCGGCCCAGCAGCCGTACGCGGGCCGACATCGTGTCGCCGGTGCGCAGCTCGTTGAGGTAGGTGACGTGGTGCTCGGCGGTGAAGCACGCCTGCTGGTGGGTCAGCGGCCACATCTGGGGGATGCCGACCTCGACGAGGGACTCGTCGAGGCCCTCGCTGGCGATGCCGACGTAGTGGCGCACGTTGAGGTGGCCGTTGATGTCCTCGAAGGGCATCGGCACGGGCTGCTCGACATAGGCGGGCAGGCCGATCAGCTGGTCGTAGGTCGGGTGCGTCGTCACAGGCAAGAACCCTAGGGCAGGCTCGTGCCCGGACGGCGGTGGCCACGGCGTGAAACCGGTTCGGTCGCGGCCGAGGGCCGCCGATAGGCTTGCCCGGTGAATCCTGAGCAGCTCTCCGAGACCATCGTCGATGTGCTGACGGCCCTCGTGGCCGACGGTGCGATCACGCTGCCCGACGGCGTGCCGACCCAGGTCACGGTGGAGCGACCCCGGCAGAAGGGTCACGGCGACTACGCCACCAACGTCGCCCTGCAGCTGGCCAAGAAGGCCTCGACCAACCCGCGGGCCTTCGCCGACCTCGTCGCCGAGCGGCTGCGCGCCGCCGACGGCGTCTCGGGCGTCGAGGTCGCCGGCCCCGGTTTCCTCAACGTGAGCGTCGAGGCCGGCGCCCAGGGCCAGGTCGCGGCCGACATCGTGGCGGCCGGTCCGGCGTACGGCTCCGCGACGACGCTCGCCGGGCAGAAGGTCAACCTCGAGTTCGTCTCCGCCAACCCGACCGGTCCGCTCCACCTCGGCGGCACCCGCTGGGCCGCCGTCGGCGACGCGCTGGCCCGCGTCCTGGCGTTCTCCGGCGCCGAGGTCACCCGGGAGTACTACTTCAACGACCACGGTGCCCAGATCGACCGGTTCTCCGGCTCGCTCCTCGCGCAGGCGCGCGGTCGCGAGGTGCCCGAGGACGGCTACGGCGGCGACTACATCAAGGACATCGCCGACCAGGTGATCGCGGCGCGTCCCGACGTCCTCGACCTGGACGACGAGGCGGCGCGGGAGGTCTTCCGCGAGGTCGGCGTCAACCTGATGTTCGAGGAGATCAAGTCCGACCTGCACGACTTCGGGGTCGACTTCGACGTCTACTTCCACGAGAAGTCGCTGCACGACTCCGGTGCCGTCGACAAGGCCATCGCGCGGCTCACCGAGATGGGCAACACCTACACCGAGGACGGCGCGCTGTGGCTGCGCACCGAGCAGTACGGCGACGACAAGGACCGGGTGATCGTCCGGTCCAACGGCACGCCCGCCTACATCTCCGGAGACCTCGGCTACTACCTCGACAAGCGCGAGCGCGGCTTCGACCGCTGCTTCATCCTGCTCGGCGCCGACCACCACGGCTACGTCGGACGGATGATGGCGATGTGCGCCGCGTTCGGCGACACCCCGGGCGAGAACCTCGAGATCCTCATCGGGCAGATGGTCAACCTGCTCCGCGACGGGCAGCCGGTCCGGATGTCCAAGCGCAACGGCACGGTCATCTCGATGAACGACCTCGTCGACGCGATCGGCGTCGACGCCGCGCGCTACGTGCTGGCCCGCTACACCAACGACACCACGATCGACATCGACCTCGAGCTCTGGGCGAAGGCGTCCAACGACAACCCGGTCTACTACGTCCAGTACGCCCACGCCCGCACCTGCCGGATGATCGGCAACGCCGCCGACCTCGGCATGGCGTTGCCCGGCGACGACTTCGACCCGTCGCTGCTCTCCCACGAGCGCGACGGCGAGCTGCTGCGCGCCCTCGCCGAGTTCCCGCGCGTCGTCGCCAGCGCGACCGACCTGCGCGAGCCGCACCGCGTCGCGCGCTACCTCGAGGACACCGCCTCGGTCTTCAACAAGTGGTACGACACGAAGGAGTGCCGGATGCTGCCGATGGGCGACGAGCCCGTGGGCCCGGCCAACCTCGCCCGGCTGGTGCTCGTCCACGCGACCCGGACGGTCATCGCCAACGGCCTGCGCCTGCTCGGGGTCACCGCTCCCGAGAGGATGTGATCGGGCGTGCCGACTGCCCACCCCTCCGGCTGGGCGCACGCCGACGGTGCCCTGCGCGGTCCGCACTGGCTGCGTGAGCCGGCCGACCCCAACGCCCTCGTCGAGCACCTCTGGTCGAGCACGACCGCCAAGACCGACGGCGTGCTGAGCGTCGGCGGGGTGCCGCTGCCCGACCTGGTGGCCGAGCACGGGTCCCCGGCGTACGTCCTCGACGAGGCCGACTTCCGGGCGCGCGCCCGCGCCTTCCGCGACGCCTTCGCCGACTACGACGTCTTCTACGCCGGCAAGGCGTTCCTCTGCACGACCGTGGTGCGCTGGCTCGCGGAGGAGGGGCTGTCCCTCGACGTGTGCTCCGGGGGCGAGCTCACGGTCGCCGAGCGCGGCGGCTTCCCGATGGAGCGGATCGGCTTCCACGGCAACAACAAGACGCTCGGCGAGCTGGAGCGCGCGGTGGAGCTCGGCGTCGGCCGCGTCATCGTGGACTCCTTCCACGAGGTCGAGCGCCTGGCGGCGATCACGACCGAGCTCGGCCGCACGGTCGGCGTGATGGTGCGCGTCACCGCGGGCGTGGAGGCGCACACCCACGAGTACATCGCGACCGCCCACGAGGACCAGAAGTTCGGCTTCTCCATCGCCAGCGGCGACGCCCTCGAGGCGGTGCGCCGCGTGCACGCCGCGCCGGGGCTGCGACTCCTCGGCCTGCACTCCCACATCGGCAGCCAGATCTTCGACACCTCCGGCTTCGAGGTCGCCGCCCGCCGGGTCCTCGCGCTGCACGCCCAGGTGAGCGAGGAGCTCGGCGTCGAGATGCCCGAGATGGACCTCGGCGGCGGCTTCGGGATCGCGTACACCACCCAGGACGACCCGGCGGACCCCGCGCGGCTCGCGGCCGAGATGAGCACGATCGTGGCGCACGAGTGCCGGGCCCTGGGCATCGCCGGACCGCGCCTGTCGATCGAGCCGGGCCGGGCCATCGTCGGCCCGTCGATGTGCACCGTCTACGAGGTCGGCACGGTCAAGGAGGTCGCCCTCGACGGTGGCCTGCGCCGCTCCTACGTCTCGGTCGACGGCGGGATGAGCGACAACATCCGCACCGCGCTCTACGACGCGGACTACTCCGCGACCCTGGCCTCGCGTCCCTCCGAGGTGGGCCCGCTGCTGGCCCGGGTGGTCGGCAAGCACTGCGAGGCCGGCGACATCGTCGTGAAGGACGAGTTCCTCCCCGGCGACGTGCGCCCCGGCGACCTCGTCGCGGTGCCCGGAACGGGCGCCTACTGCAGATCCATGGCGTCCAACTACAACCACGCGCTGCGTCCTCCGGTGATCGGAGTTCGGGACGGGAAGACCTTCACCGTCCTCCGCAGGGAGACTGAGGCCGACCTGTTGGCGACCGATGTGGGTGCGTACTGATGAGTGAGGCTGACAAGCGACTGAGGGTCGCTGTCCTGGGCTGCGGAGCCGTGGGCTCCCAGGTGGTGCGGCTGCTGACCGAGCAGCGCGACGACCTCACGGCCCGCGTGGGCGCGCCCGTCGAGCTCGTCGGCGTGGCCGTACGCCGTCTCGACGCCCCGCGCGACGTCGAGGTCCCCGAGGGCCTGCTGACCACGGACGCCGCCGGCCTCGTCGCGCGCGACGACGTCGACCTCGTCGTCGAGGTGATCGGCGGCATCGAGCCGGCCCGCTCGCTGATCCTCGCGGCGCTGGAGAACGGAGCCAGCGTCGTCACGGCCAACAAGGCGCTGCTCGCCGAGGACGGCCCGACCCTCTTCGAGGCGGCCGCCAAAGCCGAGCGCGACCTCTACTACGAGGCGGCCGTCGCCGGCGCCATCCCCATCCTGCGCCCGCTGCGCGAGTCCCTCGCCGGCGACAAGGTCACCCGGGTGCTCGGCATCGTCAACGGGACCACCAACTTCATCCTCGACAAGATGGACACCTCCGGGGCGGGCTTCTCCGAGGCGCTCGAGGAGGCCCAGGACCTGGGCTACGCCGAGGCCGACCCGACCGCCGACGTCGAGGGCTTCGACGCCGCCGCCAAGGCCGCGATCCTCGCCAGCCTCGCCTTCCACTCCCGCGTCACCGCCTCCGACGTCTACCGCGAGGGCATCTCCGAGGTCACCGCCGCGGACGTCGCCAGCGCCCGCGACATGGGATCGGTCGTCAAGCTGCTGGCGATCTGCGAGCTGCGACGCGGGCCCGACGGCCACGAGCAGGTGGCCGCCCGCGTGCACCCCGCGATGATCCCGCGCTCGCACCCGCTGGCGAGCGTGCGCGAGGCCTACAACGCCGTCTTCGTGGAGTCGGAGGCCGCGGGCCAGCTGATGTTCTACGGCCCCGGCGCCGGTGGTGCGCCCACGGCGAGCGCCGTGCTCGGAGACCTCGTCACGGTCGCCCGCAACCGCCTCGCCGACACCCGCGGGGCGGGGGAGTCGGCGTACGCCGACCGCGCTGTGCAGCCGATGGGGGAGACCCGCACCCGCTACCACGTGGCGATCGACGTCGACGACCGCGCGGGCGTGCTCGCGGCGGTGGCCAACGCGTTCGCCGACCACGACGTGTCGATCCAGACGGTACGCCAGGAGGGTCGCGGCGCCGACGCCCAGCTCGTCGTCGTCTCGCACGCCGCCCCGGACGCTGCGCTCAGCGCCACGGTGGAGGAGCTGCGGAGGATGGACATCGTCCGCGAGGTCACCTCGGTGATGCGGGTCGAGGGAGGCGACGAGTGAGCACCACCAACGGCCAGTGGCGCGGCGTCATCGAGGAGTACCGCGACCTGCTCGAGCTGCCCGAGGGACTGGCGGCGGTCACCCTGCGCGAGGGCGGCACGCCGCTGGTGCACTCGGAGTGGCTCACCGGCCTCACGGGCGGTGAGGTGTGGCTCAAGGTCGAGGCCAACAACCCGACCGGGTCGTTCAAGGACCGCGGGATGACCGCGGCGATCTCGGTCGCCCGGCACGAGGGGGCCGAGGCGGTGGTCTGCGCGTCCACCGGCAACACGTCCGCGTCGATGGCGGCCTACGCCGCGAAGGCCGGGCTCAAGCCCCTCGTGCTGATCCCCGAGGGCAAGATCGCCGCCGGCAAGATGGCGCAGGCGGTCGTGCACGGCGCCCAGATCATCATGGTGCGCGGCAACTTCGACCACTGCCTCGACATCGCGCGCGGCCTGGCCCGCGACTACCCGGTCGCCCTGGTCAACTCGGTCAACCCGGTGCGCCTCCAGGGCCAGAAGACGGCGTCGTTCGAGGTCGTCGACTTCCTCGGCGACGCGCCCGACTTCCACCTGCTGCCCGTCGGCAACGCGGGCAACATCGCCGCCTACTGGCTCGGCTACCAGCAGTACGCCGAGCTCGGGCGCGCCACGAGGCGCCCCGTGATGCGCGGCTTCCAGGCCGAGGGCGCGGCGCCCCTGGTGACCGGCGAGCCGTTCCCCGACCCCGAGACCAAGGCCACCGCGATCCGCGTCGGCAACCCCGCCTCGTGGCACCTCGCCGAGATGGCGGCCAAGGAGTCCGAGGGACGTTTCGCCGCGGTCTCGGACGAGCAGATCCTCGCCGCCCAGGTGGAGCTGGCCCGCCACGACGGCGTCTTCGTCGAGCCGGCCTCGGCCGCCGGCGTCGCCGGCCTGCTCGCCGAGCTGTCGGCGGGGGAGAGCTACGCGGGGCGGACCGTGGTCATCACCGTCACCGGCCACGGCCTCAAGGACACCGCGACCGCGCTGGAGACGTTCACCGACATCGTCGACACCGTGGTGGACGCCGACGTCGCCGCGGCCGCTGCGGCCGCCGGTCTCGCCTGATGGCGCAGTTCGTCGACGGGCCGGTGCGGGTCACCGTGCCCGCGACGTCCGCCAACCTCGGCCCCGGCTTCGACTCGCTCGGCCTCGCCCTCTCGCTGCGTGACGAGCTCGAGGCGGAGGTGCTGCCACACGGCCTGGAGGTCGAGGTGGACGGCGCGGGAGCGGACGGCGTACCCCGCGACGAGTCGCACCTGGTCGTCCGGTCGATGCGCGCCGCCTTCGACCTCATGGGGGAGCAGCCCCCCGGGCTGCGGCTGTCGTGCCGCAACGTCATCCCCCACGCCCGCGGCCTCGGCTCGTCGTCCGCCGCGATCGTCGCCGGCGTCGTGCTGGCACGCGCGCTCGTGGCGGGCGGGCAGCTCCTCGCCTCCGACGAGACGCTCTTCGACCTCGCCGCGGACCTCGAGGGCCACCCCGACAACGTCGCTCCCGCGTTCTACGGCGGCTTCGTCATCTCGGGCCGCGAGGACGACCGCTGGTACGCCGTGCGCGCCGGCGTCGACCCCCGCATCACGGCGGTCGTCTTCGTGCCGCCGACCGGCGTGGAGACGAAGGTCGCCCGGGGGCTGCTCCCCGACTCGGTGCCGCACGCGGACGCCGCCGCCAACGCGGGTCGCGCCGCCCTCCTCGTCGCCGCCCTGACCGGCCAGCCCGAGCACCTGCTCGCCGCGACCCGCGACTGGCTGCACCAGGACCAGCGGGAGCCGGCCATGCCCGCGACGCTCGCGCTCGTACGCGCCCTGCGCGCTGACGGCGTACCCGCTGTGGTGTCCGGCGCCGGTCCCACCGTGCTCGCCTTCGGCTCGGCCGACACCTCGCCGCTCACCGCACGGTGCCCCGACGGGTGGGCCTGCCACGACCTCGCGGTCGAGCCCTCCGGCGCGCTCGTGCTCTGACGGCGTCCGTCCGCCACCCCGGCGGGAGCCCTGCTAACCTGACGGCGCGCCGTTCGGCGCACCGCCCGGCCGGTCCCCGGCCCGCCCGTCCGATCGGGCGCACGGGCGACACACCTTCCGCCTCGCGGCCGCCCGACGGCGCCGCAGGCGACGCAACGTGCGAAGGACCCACGTGACCGAGACCCCCTCCGCCACCGCGGAGAACGCTGCCCCCGAGGCCGCCGAGACCACGGCCGAGACCACGGCCGAGACCAGCAAGCCCGCGAAGAGGGCGGCGTCGAAGGGCTCCGGCCTCGGCTCGATGCTCCTGGCCGACCTCAAGTCGATGGCCGCCGGCCTCGGCATCGCCGGCGCCGGCTCGATGAAGAAGGCCCAGCTGGTCGACGCCATCAAGGCGACCCAGTCCGGTGGCGGCCGACCCGCCGCCCAGGCCGACGCCCCGGCCCAGCCGACCTCCCAGCCGACCTCCCAGCCGACCTCCCAGCCGACCTCCCAGCCGACCTCCCAGCCGACCTCCCAGCCGACCTCCCAGCCGACCTCCCAGCCGACCT
>NZ_JACCBW010000002.1:1365912-1536238 GCF_013410035.1 Nocardioides cavernae
ACCTCCGCGGCCACCGCGGAGGAGCCGCGCGCCGCTGCTCCCGCCCAGGAGTCCGCCGCGGAGCCGGCAGCCCAGACGACCGTACGCACCCGCACCCGCAAGCAGCGCCAGGCCGACAAGCAGGCCGAGCAGCAGGCCGAGCAGCAGGCCGAGCAGCAGGCCGACCAGCAGGCCGCGCGGTCCGAGGCGCCCGAGCAGCCCGAGGCCGCGGCCGGAGCCGAGAAGTCCGGCAAGGGCCCGAAGCAGGACAAGCAGCGGGACAAGCAGCAGGACAAGCAGCGGGACAAGCAGGGCAAGAACAAGCAGGACCAGAAGCAGGACCCGAAGCAGGACCCGAAGCAGGACCAGAGGCAGTCCGACCGGCAGGACCAGAGGCAGGGTCAGAAGCAGGACCAGAAGCAGCAGCCCAGGCAGGACCAGGGCAACCAGCAGAACCAGCGCCAAGGTCAGCAGCACCAGGGTCAGCAGCACCAGGACCAGGACCAGCAGCACCAGAACCAGCAGCAGCAACAGAACCAGGGCCAGTTCGACGACGACGAGGACGGCGAGGGCGGCAGCCGCCGCAACCGTCGCCGCCGCGGCCGCGACCGCACGGCGACGCGCCAGGGCGGTCGCAACGAGCCCGACACCACGATCCTCGAGGACGACGTGCTCGTGCCGGCGGCGGGCATCCTCGACGTCCTCGACAACTGCGCCTTCGTCCGGACGTCGGGCTACCTGCCGGGGACCGAGGACGTCTACCTCTCGCTGTCGATGGTGCGCAAGTACCACCTGCGCCGCGGCGACGCCGTGGTCGGGCAGGTCCGCCAGCCGCGCGAGGGCGAGCGCCGCGAGAAGTTCAACCCGATGGTGCGCATCGACAGCGTCAACGGCACGGAGGCCGAGGGCGCCAAGGAGCGCCCCGACTTCCACGACGCCGTCCCGGTGCACCCCCACCAGCGCCTGCGCCTGGCGACCGACGAGGCCAACCTCACCGGCAAGGTCATCGACATCGCCTCGCCGATCGGCAAGGGCCAGCGTGGGCTGATCCTTGCCCCGCCGCGCACGGGCGTCACGTCGCTGCTGCAGTCGATCGCGCAGTCGGTGACGACCAACAACCCGGAGTGCCACGTCATGGTGGTCCTGGTCGACGCCCGCCCGGAAGAGGTCACCGACTTCCAGCGCGCCGTCAAGGGCGAGGTCGTCGCCTCCACGTTCGACCGGCAGCCGGCCGACCACACCCTCGTCGCAGAGCTCGCCATCGAGCGCGCCAAGCGGCTCGTCGAGCTCGGCCACGACGTGGTCGTCCTGCTCGACTCGCTGACCCGCCTCGGCCGGGCGTACAACCTGGCCGCCCCGCCCAACGGCCGCGTGCTGGCGGGCATCGTGGACTCCTCGGCGGTGCACCCGACGAAGGAGTTCTTCGGCGCGGCGCGCAAGATCGAGGACGCCGGCTCGCTCACGGTGCTCGCGACCGTCGCGGTCGGCACCGGCTCGGCGACCGACGAGTTCTTCCTCGAGGAGATCGCGGGCACCGAGAACCTCGAGCTGGTCCTCAGCGCGGACCGCGCCGGTGCGGGCATCGTCCCCGCCGTCGACGTGGCACGCTCGCGGACCCGCCACGAGGAGAAGCTGCTCGCACCCGCCGAGGGAGCGGTCGTGGGCGACCTGCGCAAGCGGCTCGCCGCCGCCGACTCGCAGCAGGCCGTGGCGAAGGTCGTCGGCCGCTGACCCCGGGCGCCGGTCCGGGAATGCCCGGATTGGCGCCGCTGTTCAGACCGGTGGCACACTTGTGCGTCGGTTCCGGTTCACGTCATACGCGATCCACGCGGGCGACCCGGAGCAATTCGAGAGGACACCCATGAAGAAGGACACCCACCCCGAGTACGTCGAGACCCAGGTCACCTGCACTTGTGGCGCGTCGTTCACCACCCGCAGCACCGCGACCTCCGGCTCGATCCACGCCGATGTCTGCTCGCAGTGCCACCCGTTCTACACCGGCAAGCAGAAGATCCTCGACACCGGCGGCCGCGTCGCCCGCTTCGAGGCCCGCTACGCCAAGAAGACTGCTGACTCCAAGTAGTCCACGCCAGGCGCCGGTCGCCCGCACTGCGCGGGTGGCCGGCGCCTTGTCGTCTGTCCGAGCGGTGCGTGAGGCACGTTCCGAGCCCCGAGAACGTGTCTCACGCACCGCTCCACCCCAGATCCGAGGAGGAGCCCCGTGTTCGAGGCCGTCGAGGGGATGCGCGAGGAGCACTCCGAGCTCGAGCGACGCCTGGCGCTCCCGGAGACCCACGCCGACCAGCGCCTCGCCAAGCAGCTGAACCAGAGGTACGCCGAGCTGACCGCCGTCGTCGGCACGTGGCAGGAGTGGCGCCAGCTCGGTGACGACATCGAGGCGGCGCGCGAGCTCGGCGCCGACGACCCGGCCTTCGCCCGGGAGGCCGACGAGCTGGCCGTGCGCCGCGAGCTGGCGGAGGAGCGCCTGCGCCGGCTCCTGGTCCCGCGCGACCCGTCCGACGGCAAGGACGCCCTGCTGGAGATCAAGTCGGGGGAGGGCGGTGAGGAGTCCGCCCTCTTTGCCGGCGACCTGCTCCGGATGTACTCCCGCTACGCCGAGGCACGCGGCTGGAGCGTCGAGGTCCTCGACGCCACCGAGTCCGACCTCGGCGGCTACAAGTCGGTCACCGCGGCCGTGAAGGCCCGCGGGAGCGTCGAGCCCGGTCAGGCGCCGTACGCCCTGCTCAAGTTCGAGGGCGGCGTGCACCGGGTCCAGCGGGTGCCGGTGACGGAGTCGCAGGGACGCGTCCACACGTCGGCGGCCGGCGTGCTCGTGATGCCCGAGGCCGAGCAGGTCGACGTGACCATCGACGACAACGACCTGCGCATCGACGTCTTCCGCTCCAGCGGTCCCGGCGGCCAGAGCGTCAACACGACCGACTCGGCGGTGCGGATCACGCACCTGCCCACCGGCATCGTGGTCAGCTGCCAGAACGAGAAGAGCCAGCTGCAGAACAAGGACCAGGCGATGCGGATCCTGCGCGCGCGGCTGCTGCAGGCCGCCCAGGACGCCGCCGACGCCGAGGCGAGCGAGGCGCGCAGGTCGCAGGTGCGCACGGTGGACCGATCCGAGCGGATCCGCACCTACAACTTCCCGGAGAACCGGATCTCCGACCACCGCACCGGCTACAAGTCCTACAACCTCGACCAGGTGCTCGACGGCGACCTCCAGCCGGTCCTCGACTCGTGCGTCGAGGCCGACATGGCGGCCCGGCTCGCCGCGCTCGAGCAGTGAGGGACCTGCGCCGCAGGGCTGCCGAGCAGCTGCGGGAGGCGGGCGTCGCGTCGCCCGAGCGCGACGCCGACCTGCTGCTGGCGCACGTCCTCGGGGTCGGGCTCGGTCGGCTGCCGCTCGCCGACGGGCTCGACGAGGCCCAGCTGGCGGCGTACGACGCGCTGCTCGAGCGACGCGCGCGGCGCGAGCCGCTGCAGCACCTGACCGGCACCGCGGCCTTCCGCCACGTCGAGCTCGCGGTCGGTCCCGGGGTGTTCGTCCCGCGGCCGGAGACCGAGCTGCTCGCGGGCTGGGCGATCGAGCAGGCGCTGGCGTGCGACGGAGCACCGGTCGTGGTCGACCTGTGCACCGGGTCCGGCGCCATCGCCGCAGCGGTGAAGGACGAGGTGCCCCACGCCGAGGTGCACGCGGTCGAGCTGAGCCCCGAGGCCCACGCCTGGGCCCGCCGCAACCTGACCGACGTCGACCTGCGGCTCGGCGACGCCTTCGCGGCGTTCGACGACCTCGCCGGCACCGTCGACGTCGTCGTGTGCAACCCGCCCTACATCCCGCTGGAGGCGTGGGAGTCGGTGGCCGTCGAGGCCCGCGACCACGACCCCCACCTGGCGCTCTTCAGCGGCGACGACGGCCTGGACGCGATGCGCCTGCTCGAGGCGCGCGCGGCCCTGCTGCTGCGGCCCGGGGGAGTGGTGGGCGCGGAGCACGCCGACCTCCAGGGCGAGTCGGCCCCGGCCGTGTTCGTCGCGAGCGGGCGGTGGCGCGACGTGCGCGACCACGCCGACCTCGCGGGTCGAGCGCGCTACCTGACCGCGCGACTGGCACGATGAGCGACGTGGACAGGCTCGAGACCTCGACCGAGGAGGAGCGGGAGGCGGCGGTGACCGCCGCCGCCGGCGCCGTACGACGCGGGGACCTGGTGGTCATCCCCACCGACACGGTGTACGGCATCGCTGCCGACGCCTTCTCCCACGAGGCGGTGCAGCGGCTGCTCGACGCCAAGGGCCGCGGCCGCGAGATGCCGCCGCCGGTCCTCGTGTCGGCCCCGACGACCCTCGACGCCCTCGCCGAGACGGTGCCGCCCTGGGCGCGCACCCTCGTCGAGCAGTTCTGGCCCGGCCCCCTCACGCTGGTGTGCCGCCAGCAGGGCTCGCTCATGTGGGACCTCGGCGAGACCCGCGGCACCGTCGCCGTCCGGATGCCCGACGACGAGGTGGCGCTCGCCGTCCTCGAGCGCACCGGGCCGCTGGCCGTCAGCTCGGCCAACCTCACCGGACGACCCGCCGCGACCGACGCCGACCAGGCCGAGGAGATGCTGGGCGACGCCGTCGCGGTGATCGTCGACGGCGGCACGTCTCCCGGTGGCGAGGCCTCCACCATCATCGACGTCACCGTCTCCGAGGGGCGCGTGCTGCGCCTCGGCGCACTGTCCCTCGACACCCTCAACGCGGCCATCGCGGAGCACGGCGTCGTGCTCGAGGACCAGGGCTAGGCCGGATGCGGGAGTACCTCCTCGTCTTCCTGGTGGCCCTGTCGGTCACCTACCTGCTCACCGTCGTCGCCCGTGAGATCGCGCTGCGCACCGGGGCGGTCGCGGCGGTGCGTGACCGCGACGTGCACGCCGAGCCGATCCCCTACCTCGGCGGCCTCGCGATGCTCGGCGGGCTGGGCGCGGCCTACCTCGTGGCGCGCGAGCTGCCGTTCCTCAGCCGCAGCGAGGGATTCGTCTTCAAGGACGCGGGGGTGGTGCTGCTCGCCGGCGCCCTCGTCTGCGCGGTCGGGGTGGTCGACGACATCTTCGACCTCGACGCGCTGACCAAGCTCGGCGGCCAGGTGCTCGCCGCGGGGCTGCTCGTCGTGTTCGGGGTGCGGTTCTGGTACTTCCCGGGGGCCGACGGCACCCAGTTCGCCCTCGACGACGCCCAGGGGGCGCTGCTCACGCTGGTCCTGGTGATCGGGACCATGAACGCCGTCAACTTCGTGGACGGCCTCGACGGCCTCGCCTCCGGCGTGGTCGGGATCGGGGCGGCCGCGTTCTTCCTCTACTGCTACACCGTCTCGGCGCAGAACAACCTCACCCTCGTCACCACCGGCGCGCTGCTCAGCGCGGCGCTGGCCGGCGCCTGCGCGGGATTCCTGCCGCACAACTTCCACCCGGCGCGCCTCTTCATGGGCGACTCCGGCTCGATGCTCATCGGCCTGGTGCTCTCGGCCAGCGCGCTGACGCTGACCGGGCAGTTCTCAGGCATGCCGGAGGTCGGGGGCAACAGCCTCTTCGCCACGGTCCTGCCGGTGCTGCTGCCCATCTCGCTGCTGATGGTGCCGATCGTCGACCTCGTGCTCGCGGTCGTACGCCGCACCCGCGCGGGCCGCTCGCCCATGAGCGCGGACAAGCAGCACCTGCACCACCGGCTGCTCGAGATCGGCCACTCGCAGCGCCGCGCCGTGCTGATCATGTGGATGTGGGCCTTCACGATCGCCACCGGCGCCGTGCTCGTCAGCCTCTTCGACAGCGCGTGGGTCTGGTGGAGCGTCGGCTCGATGCTCGCGCTGAGCGTGGCGCTGACGTTCGTCCTGCCGCGGGTCAACCGGCCGCGCAAGACCGGCCTGGGCGACACCGGACTCCCCGAGAACGCCTCGGTGGAGGGCCGGGTCGACGAGCCCGCCGACGAGCCCGCCGGCGAGCCCGCCGACTTGACCTCGGCGCCCGCGGAGGGTGTCGTGGAGGCGTCCGGCCGGGCGGGGGAGAGCACCGCCTGACCCCGTGTGGGGCCCGTCCGGGACTTTGTGATAGTTTTCACGAGCGTTCAAGCAAGCCGACCGCCGAGACCAGACAGGCCGCCGAGATGACGACCGAGAGCAGCGCGATCCCCCGCCGCAGCAGCCTCGTGCCGGGCGTGCGGGTCGTGGTCCGCGCAGCCGCCCTGACGCTCCTCGCGGGCGTCGCCGCGTGCGCGGTCGCCGGGCTCGTCCACGGCCCGTCCGCTGCGGGGGCGGCCGCCGTCGGCGCCGGCCTCGTCGCGCTCGTCGTCTCCTTCGGCACCATGTCGATGCACGTCGTCGCCAGCGCGATGCCCACCGCCTCGCTGCTGGTCGCGCTCCTCACCTACGTGACGCAGCTGGCGATCGTGCTGCTGGTGTTCCTCGCGATCACGCGTGGCGACCTGTTCGCCAGCACGCAGGAGCGGGGCTGGCTGGCGGGCTCGATGGTGCTCGCCACGCTCGTGTGGACGGTGTCGCACCTGGTCCTCACGGCCCGCGAGCGGGTGCCCTACTTCGACCTCCCGACCGGGGGTGAGGCATGAGCGCCACGACTGCTAACGTTCGGACCGCGATGGCCGAGTCCAGTGCCTCTTCCTCCCAACCTCGCAGCAGCAGCGCTCCCAGCTACCTCGTGGCCGGTGTGTTGTTCTACGGCGCGGTCGGCTGGCTGCTGGACCAGTGGCTGGGCACCCGCTTCCTGGTGGCGGCGGGCGTCCTGCTGGGCGCCGGCCTCGGCACCTACATGATGATCGTGCAGCTCAACCGGCTCACCGCCGACGAGCAGGGCACCACCCGCACTGACCGGACTGACCAGACGAACGACGAGGAGTCGGAGTGAGCATCACCCAGCCTGTGGCAGCAGAGGGCGGTTCGGGCTTCCACGCCCCCGGCCCGGCGAGCTTCGAGCTGCCCCCGATCTTCGGTGACGTCACCAAGCCCATGGTGCTGCTCGCCCTCTCGGCCGTGCTGGTCTTCGGCTTCTTCTACGCCGCCTCGCGCAACGCCTCGCTCGTGCCGGGCCGCCTCCAGTTCGCGGGCGAGATGATCTACGGCTTCGTGCGCAACAACATGGCGCGCGACAACATCGGGTCCGAGCACTACATGAAGTTCGTGCCCTACCTCTTCACGCTGTTCACCTTCATCCTGGTGAACAACTACTACGGCGTGATCCCGTTCCTGCAGTTCCCGAGCTTCTCGCGCATCGGCTTCATCGTCCCGCTCGCGCTGCTGAGCTGGGGCATCTACGTCGGCGCCGGCGTCTGGAAGCACGGCCCGCTGGGCTACCTCAAGCACGCGACCATGCCGGGCGGCGTCAAGGGCCCGATCCTGCTGCTGCTCGTGCCGCTGGAGTTCTTCTCCAACATCATCATCCGCCCCGTCACGCTGACGCTGCGTCTGTTCGGCAACATGTTCGCCGGCCACCTGCTGCTGATCCTGTTCGCCACCGGTGGCGCCGCGCTCCTCGCGAGCGGCAACATCCTCTACGGCGCCGTCGGCGTGCTGTCCTTCGGGCTCGGCATCGGCGTCAGCTTCCTCGAGATGCTGGTCATGTTCCTGCAGGCCTACGTCTTCACGCTCCTGAGCTCGATGTACATCGGCGAGGCCCTCGCCGACGAGCACTGATCCGCAGCACCACCCCCCACAAGTTTCGCCAAACAGCGGCGCGAGAGACGCGTCGCCGACGAAAGGAAAAGCCGTGGAAGGCTCCATCAACCTGGTCGGTCTCGGCCTGTCCGCCATCGGTCCCGGTGTCGGTATCGGCCTGATCTTCGCCGCGTTCATCTCCGGCGTCGCGCGCCAGCCCGAGGCCCAGAGCCGTCTGCAGTCGATCGCCATTCTTGGCTTCGTTCTCGCCGAGGCGCTCTTCATCATCACCGTCGCGCTCGCGTTCGTCCTGCCTCTCTGACGTCCGCACCACGACCGCACTAGACCGTAGGAGTTCGACTCATGGACCACATCGTCCTGGCAGCTGCTGAGGGTGAGACCCACAGCCCCGTGCTGCCGGTCTGGTCAGAGGTCATCCTCGCCCTGATCGTGTTCGCGATCCTCTTCGTGCTCATGCGCAAGTTCGTCGTGCCGAGCTTCGAGAAGACGTTCGCCGAGCGCACCCAGGCGATCGAGGGTGGGCTCAGCGCGGCCGAGTCCAAGCAGGCCGAGGCCGACGCCAAGCTCGCCGAGCTCGAGAAGCAGCTCGCCGACGCCCGTCACGAGGCTGCGCGCATCCGCGAGGAGGCGCGCGAGCAGGGGGCGGCGATCATCGCCGAGATGCGGGAGCAGGCCCAGGCCGAGTCCACCCGCATCGTCGAGCACGGCAAGACCCAGATCGAGGCAGAGCGCCAGCAGGCGGTCACCTCGCTCCGCGCCGAGGTCGGCGCGCTCGCGACCGGCCTCGCCGGGCGCATCGTGGGCGAGAGCCTGGACGACGAGGCTCGCCAGAGCCGGGTCGTGGACCGGTTCCTCACCGAGCTCGAGACGCAGAACGGCTCCACCTCTGCCCAGGGGAGCGTCAACTGATGATGCGAGGAGCCTCTGCGGACGCCTACGCCGCGGCTGCCGCCGCCCTGCCGGGCGACGGCGACCTGGGCACCGTGGCCCAGGACCTGTTCGGGATCTCCGACCTCGTTCGCTCCGAGCCCGGCCTGCGCCGGGTGGCCACGGACGCGTCCATCCCGGGGGAGGCCAAGGCCGAGCTGCTGCGCAGCGTGCTGTCCGGCAAGGTCTCCGCCGAGGCACTGGGCGTGGTCACCGCGGCGGTCGCGCAGCGGTGGAGTGCCGGGCGGGACCTGCCCGACGCGCTGGAGGAGCTGGGCGTCGTCGCGGCGGTCCGCTCGACCGGCAGTGACGTCACCCGCCTGGAGGACGAGATCTTCGCGGTGGGACGACTCGTCCAGGACCACCCGGAGCTGCGCGACGCGCTCTCCGACCCGGCCCGCAGTCGCGACGACAAGGCCGCGCTCATCGGCGGCCTGCTGGGCGACAAGGTGCTCCCGGCGACCATCGCGCTGGTGCAGCAGTCGCTGTCCGGCAGCCACCGCACCGTGACCGTGGCCCTGGCCAGCTACCAGAAGGTGGCGGCCGAGGTCCGGGGTCAGGGAGTGGCGACCGTGCGGGTGGCGCAGCCGCTCACCGGGCCCGAGCACGACCGGTTGGCCGCCGCTCTCGAGCGGACCTATGGTCGACAGGTGCACCTCAACGTCATCGTCGACCCGGAGGTCATCGGTGGCATCCGGGTGGAGATCGGTGACGACGTCATCGACGGCACCGTCTCCTCCCGTCTCGACGAGGCCGGGCGCAGGCTCGCCGGCTGAGCGCGACGACCATCCAAGAACTTTCCGAGCCCAGCCACTGGGCACAGCAGAGAACAGGTGAGATGAAATGACGGAGCTGTCCATCCGTCCGGACGAGATCCGCGACGCTCTTCAGCGCTTCGTGTCGGACTACAAGCCCGAGTCGGCCAGCAAGGAAGAGGTCGGCACCGTGGCTGAGGCCGCGGACGGCATCGCCCGTGTCTCCGGCCTGCCCTCCGTGATGGCCAACGAGCTGCTCGAGTTCGAGGACGGCACGCTCGGCCTCGCCCTCAACCTCGACACCCGCGAGGTCGGCGTCGTGGTCCTGGGTGACTTCGACAAGATCGAGGAGGGCCAGGTCGTGCGACGCACGGGCGAGATCCTCTCGGTCCCCGTGGGCGAGAACTACCTCGGCCGGGTGGTCGACCCGCTCGGCAACCCCATCGACGGCCTCGGTGAGATCGCGTCCGACGAGCGTCGCGCCCTGGAGCTGCAGGCTCCCGGCGTGATGGTGCGCAAGTCCGTGCACGAGCCCCTTGCCACCGGCATCAAGGCCATCGACTCCCTGACGCCCATCGGCCGCGGCCAGCGTCAGCTCATCATCGGTGACCGCGCGACCGGCAAGACGACGATCGCGATCGACACGATCATCAACCAGAAGGCCAACTGGGAGTCCGGCGACCCGGACAAGCAGGTGCGCTGCATCTACGTCGCCATCGGCCAGAAGGGCTCCACCATCGCCTCGGTGCGCGGTGCCCTCGAGGAGGCCGGCGCGCTGGAGTACACCACCATCGTGGCCTCCCCGGCGTCCGACTCCGCCGGCTTCAAGTACCTCGCCCCCTACACCGGCTCGGCCATCGGCCAGCACTGGATGTACGACGGCAAGCACGTCCTGATCGTCTTCGACGACCTGACCAAGCAGGCCGAGGCCTACCGCGCCGTGTCGCTGCTGCTGCGCCGCCCGCCGGGCCGCGAGGCGTACCCCGGTGACGTCTTCTACCTGCACAGCCGGCTGCTCGAGCGCTGCGCGAAGCTCTCCGACGACATGGGCAAGGGCTCGATGACCGGCCTGCCGATCATCGAGACCAAGGCCAACGACGTGTCGGCGTTCATCCCGACCAACGTCATCTCGATCACCGACGGCCAGATCTTCTTGCAGTCCGACCTGTTCGCCGCCAACCAGCGGCCTGCGATCGACGTCGGTGTCTCGGTCTCGCGCGTGGGTGGCTCGGCCATGACCAAGGCGATGAAGGCCGTCACCGGCTCGCTCAAGGTCGACCTGGCGCAGTTCCGCGCCATGGAGGCCTTCGCCATGTTCGCCTCCGACCTCGACGCGGCCTCGCGCCAGCAGCTCGACCGCGGCCAGCGCCTGATGGCCCTGCTGAAGCAGCCGCAGTACTCGCCGTACCCGGTCGAGGAGATGACCGTCTCGCTGTGGACCGGCACGTCGGGTCGCCTCGACAAGGTGCCCACCGACGACGTGCTGCGCTTCGAGAACGAGTTCCTCGACTACCTGCGTCGCAGCCACGAGGGCATCCTCGCCGGCATCCGCGAGAGCCTGAAGTTCGAGGACTCGACCGAGGACCAGCTCGCGTCGGCCTACGACTCCTTCCTCGACCAGTTCGAGACCTCCGACGGCCAGAGCATCAAGGCCGGCACGGAAGAGCACGTCGCCCTCGAGGACGAGGACGTCGAGCAGGAGCAGATCGTCAAGCAGAAGCGGGGCTGACGCCATGGCTCTCTCCGTACGCGAGTACCGCGCGCGGATCAGGTCGACGGAGTCGATGAAGAAGATCACGCGTGCGATGGAGCTCATCGCTGCGTCGCGGATCATCAAGGCCCAGCAGCGGGCGCAGGCGGCCGCGCCGTACGCCCGTGAGCTGACCCGCGCTGTGTCGGCCGTGGCGACGTTCTCCAACGTCGACCACGCGCTGACGCTGGAGCCGGAGGACCCGAAGAAGGCCGCGGTCCTCATCGTCACCTCCGACCGCGGTCTGGCCGGCGCCTACTCCTCGAGCGTGATCAAGGAGGCCGAGCGCCTCGTCGAGAAGCTCAAGGGCGAGGGCAAGGACGTCGACCTCTACACCAGCGGTCGCAAGGGCGAGGCCTACTTCAAGTTCCGCCAGCGCGCGGTCGTGCAGTCCTGGACGGGTTTCTCCGACCAGCCGACATACGACGTCGCGGCCGAGATCGGCGCCACGCTGATCGAGGCCTTCCTCGCCGAGACCGGTGAGGAGGAGGGCGCCGTCGACGAGGTCCACGTGGTCTACACGCGGTTCCGCTCGATGCTCAGCCAGGAGCCCACCGCCGTACGACTCCTCCCGCTGGAGGTCGTGGAGGGCACCGAGCCGCCCGAGCAGGGCGACCTGCTGCCGCTCTACGAGTTCGAGCCGTCCCCGTCGGAGGTGCTCGACTCCCTGCTGCCGCGCTACGTCCAGAGCCGCATCTTCTTCGCCCTGCTGCAGGCGGCCGCGTCCGAGCTGGCCGCACGACAGAAGGCGATGAAGTCCGCCACGGACAACGCCGACGAGCTCATCAAGAAGTACAAGCGCATCGCCAACCAGGCCCGCCAGGCTGGCATTACCCAAGAGATCAGCGAGATCGTCGGTGGCGTCAACGCCCTTGCCGACGCCCAAGCCGGGAGTGAGTGAACATGACTGCCACTGTTGAAGAGACGACCACCCAGGGTGGCGGCACCGTCGGCCGCATCGCCCGGGTCATCGGCCCCGTCGTGGACATCGAGTTCCCGACCGACTCGATGCCCCCCATCTACAACGCCCTCACGGCCGACTTCGAGCTGAGCGGCGAGAGCCGCCAGATCATCCTCGAGGTCGCCCAGCACATCGGCGACGGCATGGTCCGCGCCATCTCGATGAAGCCGACCGACGGTCTCGTCCGCGGCGGCCAGGTCACCGACACGGGCGCCTCGATCACGGTGCCCGTCGGCGACGCGACGCTCGGCAAGGTGTTCAACACCACCGGCGACGTGCTCAACCTCGCCGAGGGTGAGACCTTCGAGCCCGCCGAGCGCTGGGGCATCCACCGCAAGGCGCCGGCCTTCGACCAGCTGGAGTCCAAGACCCAGATGTTCGAGACCGGCATCAAGGTCATCGACCTGCTCACCCCCTACGTCCAGGGCGGCAAGATCGGCCTGTTCGGTGGTGCCGGCGTCGGCAAGACCGTGCTCATCCAGGAGATGATCGCCCGCGTCGCCAAGGACCACGGTGGTGTGTCGGTGTTCGCCGGTGTCGGCGAGCGCACCCGCGAGGGCAACGACCTCATCGTCGAGATGGAGGAGGCCGGCGTCCTCGGCCAGACCGCCCTCGTCTTCGGCCAGATGGACGAGCCGCCGGGCACCCGCCTGCGCGTCGCGCTGTCGGCCCTCACGATGGCGGAGTACTTCCGCGACGTGCAGAAGCAGGACGTGCTGCTGTTCATCGACAACATCTTCCGCTTCACCCAGGCCGGTTCCGAGGTGTCGACCCTGCTCGGCCGCATGCCGTCCGCGGTGGGCTACCAGCCCAACCTCGCCGACGAGATGGGCCAGCTCCAGGAGCGGATCACGTCCACGCGTGGACACTCGATCACCTCGCTGCAGGCGATCTACGTCCCCGCCGACGACTACACCGACCCCGCCCCGGCCACGACCTTCGCGCACCTCGACGCGACGACCGAGCTGTCGCGCGAGATCGCCTCGCTCGGCATCTACCCGGCCGTGGACCCGCTCACGTCGACCTCGCGGATCCTCGACCCGCAGTACATCGGCGACGACCACTACCGCTGCGCGGTACGCGTCAAGCAGATCCTGCAGCGCAACAAGGAGCTCCAGGACATCATCGCCATCCTCGGTGTCGACGAGCTCTCCGAGGAGGACAAGATCATCGTCTCCCGGGCCCGTCGCATCCAGCGCTTCCTGTCGCAGAACACCTACGTCGCCAAGCAGTTCACCGGCATCGAGGGTTCGACCGTCCCGGTGGCCGACACCATCGAGGCGTTCAACAAGATCGCTGACGGCGAGTACGACCACGTGGCCGAGCAGGCCTTCTTCATGTGCGGCGGTCTGGACGACGTCGAGCAGAAGTGGTCCGAGATCCAGAAGAGCCTCTGATGGCCGAGTCCACCGACAAGGTCCTCCAGGTCGAGCTGGTCGCCGCCGACCGGCTCGTCTGGTCGGGCCAGGCCACCATGGTCATCGCCCGCACGACCGAGGGCGACGTCGGCATCCTCCCGAACCACGCTCCGCTCCTGTCCTCGATCATCGAGGGCGTCGTGGACGTGCAGACGGCGGAGGGCGAGACCTGGATCGCGGCGGTCGACGCCGGCTTCCTGTCGGTGGCCGACAACCGCGTCTCGATCCTGGCCGAGCGGGCCGAGATGTCGCACGAGATCGACCTCGAGAACGCGCGCGCCGAGCTCGAGCGCTGCCGGGAGGCCGGCGAGAACGACGACGCGGCGCAGGAGAAGCTGCGACGCGCCGAAGCACGCGTACGTGCCGCGGAGCGGGCCTCCTGACGAGGCCCCTCCACCGCACCGCTAGGGTGAGCGCACGAACCGTCCGGTTCGTGCGCTCACTGCGTTGTGAGGGGTGTGGATGCCGGTCTGGGAATGGGTGCTCGACATCGTCGGGCTCGTCCTCCTCCTCGCCCTGCTCTACGGCATCTCCCTCATCGTCCGGCGTCGCTTCCTGGCGCGCCACGGCGGCACCTTCGAGCTGAGCTACCGGGTCCGCACCGAGCACCCGGGCCGCGGCTGGCTGCTCGGCATCGGCCGCTACTCCGGGCAGTCGCTCGAGTGGTTCCGCATCTTCTCGCTCTCGCCGCGCCCCAAGCGCGTGTGGGCCCGCGACCTGCTCGAGTACTCCGGGCGCCGGGCGCCGGCCGGGGCGGAGGAGATGTCGCTCTACGACGGGCACGTCGTGGCGTCGTGCCACTACGACGGCGAGCCGCTCGAGATCGCGATGAGCGAGGCGTCGCTCACCGGCTTCCAGTCGTGGCTGGAGTCCGGGCCCCCCGGCACCGACTGGAACCGACGCTAGCTCCGGGCGGGGCCGGTGGAGCCGCCGACCCGCAGCTCGACGGGCAGCAGGACGTCGGCGGTGTCCGTGCCGCTGATCCGGTCGAGCACGGCCCGCGCCACGGCCCGGCCCTTCTCGGCGAGCGGCTGCACCACCGTGGTGAGCTCGAGGTCGAGCCACGGGGTGGCGACCCCGTCGAAGCCCGCGACGCTCAGGTCGCCCGGCACGTCGAGCCCGCGGCGCCGCGCCTCCAGGACCACCCCGGCGGCCTGCACGTCGCTCTGGCACACGACGGCCGTCGCCCCGGGACCGTGGTCCAGCCAGGGCCCGACCAGCTCCTGGGCGGCCGTGAGGTCGCTCTCGCAGGCTCCGACGACTGCTGCGTCGGGGAACACCTCGCGCAGGCCGGCCTCGCGCTCGCGCTGGGGGTGGGAGGGCGCGAGCGTCACGGTGGCGACGCGTCGGTGCCCGAGGTCGTGCAGGTGGCGGGCGAGGGCGGTCGCTCCCGCGTGGTGCTCGATGTCGATGAAGGTGCTCCCCGGCCACGACGGGCCCTCGACGACCACGACGGGGACGTCGCGGGCGGCGAGGTCGGCGTACGCGTCCCAGGTCTCACGACCGCAGATGTCGTAGATCACCGCGTCGAGGGGCAGCGCCGCGTGCTCGTCGCCCTCGCCCATGAGCAGGAGCCCCAGGCCCTCGCGCTCGAGCACCTGAGACACGGCGTCGAGCATGGGCAGCGCGGCCGGGTCGCGGAAGGCCGTGCTCAGGGGGCCGACGGCGATGCCGACGACGCCGCTGCGCCCCTGGCGGAGGTTGCGGGCCAGGGGGTTGGGGCCGGTGTAGCCCAGCTGGGCGGCGGCGGACAGCACCCGCTCGCGGGTCGCTGCGGAGACCGGCTTGTTGCCGGAGAAAGCCAGGGATGCCGTCGACAGCGAGACCCCGGCCGTCGCGGCGACGTCGGCCATCGTGGGCGCGCGGCTTGGTCCGGACACGGGGGAGAGGTTAGCATCGAAACGATTCGATCGAATCGTTTCGATGCCGTACGCCCGAGGAGCAGCCCGTGCCGACCCTGACCGCCGCCCGCAACGCCGTGGGGCTGACGTTCTTCCTCAACGGCCTGGTCTTCTCCAGCTGGGTCTCACGCATCCCCGAGGTGCGCGAGAGCTTCGACCTCACCAACGGCCAGCTCGGGCTCGTCCTGCTCGCGATCGCCGTCGGGTCGGTCGTCGCCCTGCCGACGACCGGCGCCGCCATCAACCGGTGGGGGACCGTCCGCGTGGTGCGGGTGGGTGCGCTCGCCGCGTCAGCGGGCATGCTCGCGGCCGCCCTGGCCTTGGGCAACGTCCTGCCCCTCGCCGTCGCCGGCCTCCTGGTCTACGGCGTCGGCATCGGCGTGTGGGACGTCGCGATGAACGTCGAGGCGGCCGAGGTGGAACGCGGGCTGGGCCGCACCATCATGCCGCGCTTCCACGCCGGGTTCAGCGGTGGGACCGTGGTGGGTGCGCTGGTCGGCGCCCTGCTGGTCGAGCTCGACCTGCCCGCAGTCGTGCACCTGGTCGGTGTCGTGCTGATCGCGCTGGTGCTGGTGCTGCGCGCCTCGCCCGCGTTCCTGCCGGTGGCGGAGCGGGACGAGGCGCACGAGCAGCCGAAGGTCTCCGCCGCCCGCGCCTGGCTCGAGCCGCGCACCCTGCTCATCGGCGTGATGGTGCTCGCCCTGGCCATGACCGAGGGCACCGCCAACGACTGGCTCGCCGTCGCGCTGGTCGACGGCCACGACGTGTCGCACGCGATGGGCGTCGCCGGCTTCGCGGTGTTCGTCACGGCGATGACCGCCGGTCGGATCGCCGGGACCGGTCTGATCGACCGCTTCGGCCGCGTGGCGGTGCTCTGGGCGACGATGGTCGTGGCCGCGGCCGGCGTGCTGCTGATCGTCTTCGCCGAGGAGCCGGCCCTCGTCGTGGTGGGCATCGTGCTGTGGGGGGCGGGGGCGTCGCTCGGCTTCCCCGTCGGGATGAGCGCCGCGGCCGACGACCCGGTCCGGGCCGCCTCACGGGTCAGCGTCGTCTCCACGATCGGCTACGCCGCGTTCCTCGCCGGACCGCCGTTCCTCGGCTTCGTCGGCGACGAGGTCGGCACCCTCAAGGCGCTGCTCGTGGTCGCGGTGCTGCTCATGCCGGCCGCGCTGGTGGTGCCGGCCGCGCGCGAGCAGCGTACGCCCGCCGCCGCCACCTCCTAGGCGTGCTCGGGCCGCCCGGGCACCCGATCAGCCGTCGAAGAGCCCGCGGATGTCGTCGGCGGTGATCCCGGTGGCGCTGGCACCGCCCCCGTCGACGACCTTGGCGAACAGCTCGGCCTTGCGCGCCTTGAGCGCCATCACCTTCTCCTCGATCGTGTCGCTCGCGACCAGACGGTAGACGTGCACCGGCTTCGTCTGGCCGATCCGGTGCGCGCGATCGACGGCCTGGGCCTCCGCCGCGGGGTTCCACCAGGGGTCGAGGAGGAACACGTAGTCGGCCTCCGTCAGGGTCAGTCCGGTGCCGCCCGCCTTGAGGCTGATGAGGAACACGGGCGCCTCGCCGGACCGGAACGCCTCGATCACCGCGTCCCGGTCCCGGGTGCCGCCGTCGAGGTAGACGGTCGCGACCCCCTCGTCGGTCAGGCGGTCGCGCACGCGCCGCAGGAAGGTCGTGAACGTGCTGAAGACCAGGGCGCGGTGCCCCTCCGCGGTGATCTCGACCAGGTGCTCGGCGAGGAGGTCGGTCTTGGCGGAGCCGACCTCGGCGTGCCCGGCGTCGACCAGTGCCGGGTCGAGCGCCAGCTGCCGGAGCCGGGTGAGGGCGCTGAAGATCGCCACCCTGTTGCGGCCGAAGTCCTCCACCAGGCCGAGGATCTTCTGGCGCTCGCGCGCGAGGTGGGTGTCGTAGATCCGCCGATGACGTGGGGTCAGGTCGACGTCGAGCACCTGCTCCTGGCGGGGAGGGAGGTCCGCGGCGACGAGGTCCTTGGTGCGTCGCAGGACGAACGGACGGATCCGCGCGCGGAAGCGGTCGAGGGCAGCGTCGTCGCCCTCCTTCTCGACCGGGACCACCACCACCTCGCGGAAGCGACGGGACGTGGGGTAGAGCCCGGGTGCCGTCAGCGAGAGCAGCGTCCACAGCTCCATGAGGCGGTTCTCGAACGGGGTGCCCGTCACCGCCAGACGGACGTCGGCCTCGACCACCCGCGCGGCGGCATAGGTCTTGCTCTGGTGGTTCTTGACCTGCTGCGCCTCGTCGAGCACCAGCCCGCCCCAGTGGCGCGCCGCGAACTGCTCGCGCTCGAGGCGCAGCACGGAGTAGGTGGTCACCACGACGTCGTGGCCGAGCGCGATCGCCGCCACGTCGTCGCTGCGCCGGCGCACCACCCCCACGCGGAGGCCGGGGGCGTGGGTCGCCGCCTGGGACCGCCACGCGGAGACCACGCTCGTCGGCGCGACGATGAGGAAGGGACCGGTCGAGCCCTCGGCGCGGGCGTGCTGGACGAGGGCGAGCACCTGGAGGGTCTTGCCCAGTCCCATGTCGTCGGCCAGGATCCCGCCGAGGCGGTGCTGGTGGAGGAACGCGAGCCACCAGAATCCCTCGAGCTGGTAGGGGCGCAACGACGTCGCCAGGCCCACCGGCTCCGGCCGCGGGACGTCGGCGAGGTCGCGGAGCGCGGTCGCCCGCTCCACCCACGCCGCCGCACGGTCGTCGACCACACCGACCTCGGCCAGCTCGGCCCACACGCCGAGGTCGGCGGTGCCGACGCTGATGCGGTCCTCCCGCGCGTCACGCAGCTGCGCGGCGAGGGCGACGGCATCGTGGAGCCGGGTGAACTCGGGTCGGGCGAGGGCGACGTAGGTGCCGCTCGGCAGGACGAGGTAGTCCTCGCCCCGGGTCACCGCGGCCAGCACCTCGGGCAGGGGGACCGCCTCACCGTCGACCCTGACCAGCACCTCGAGGTCGAGCCAGTCGGTGTGGTCGGGCTGAGCCTCCGCCAGGGTGAAGGTCACCAGCGGAGCCGACTCGGACTCGCGGAACTCGGGTGGCTCGACCTCGTCGACGGCGACGTCGTCGAGCGTGCGCAGGTGGGGGAGGTCGTGCAGCGCGAGAGCCAGCGCGTCACCGCCCGTCGCGGCGGAGGTGGCGAGCAGGCCGCTCGGCACGCGGGCCAGGACGTCCTGCTCGGCGACCGGGTCGCGCAGGCCCGCCAGCACGTCGGCATCGGTGAGCCCGCACCTGTGGTCGCCGTAGGCCCAGGCCCAGGTGAGCTCGGCGTGGGTGGCGGAGCGCCAGGTGACGGTGAGGTGCAGGACGGGTCGCAGCGGCGCGGGGAGCGCCATCGAGGCGTCGGAGGACTCCAGGCGCACCCGTCGGGCGAGCGGTCCGAGTGCGTCCACGAAGTCGTCGCGGTCCTCGGCGGGCGCCACCACGGGACGGCCGAGCACGAGGTCCATGACCGAGTCCGGGCACGGCTCTGCGAGGTCGGCCAGCACCAGGTCGTCGCCGTCGACGAGGACCACGGACGTCGCGGGCTGACCCACGGGGACGACGGCGTGGCCGCGCCACCGGCGACCACCGGCGTCGACGGACAGCTCCAGCGTCGGGCGTCCGTCGACCTCCCTGAGGTCGGCGACGACCGCGGCCGGTTCGTCGGCCAGGTCGACCGAGGCGACGCCGGCGCCGGGGACGAGCGTGACCCCGGCCGCCACCGCCGCTCGCAGGGCGGGCACGAGGCGGTCGCCGTAGTCGTCCAGCGCCGGCGCGGCACCCGCGACGAGGTAGGTGTGACGGGAGACGAGCCCGCGGTGCAGCACCCGTAGCGCCTCGACCTGCGCCGGGACGAACCGGGTGAGCGCGACCGGGCCGGCGAGGTCGCCCCACTCGGCCCCGCTGCGTGCCCACCCCCGCCGCGCGCCCGGGCGCACCGGTCGCATGGTGATCTCTCCGGCCTCCCCGCGCGACCACCGCGTCGGCGGCCGCAGGACCAGCTCGAGACCCAGTCGCTGGCCGGACAACGTGGCGCGGGCACGCGCCGCGACCTCGTCGCCGAACCGGTCGAGCTGCCGGCGCCACACGGGCTCGCCGGGCTCGACCGTGCGCGCGGGGCCGCGCAGGCGGAGGGCGACGGCCGCGCCGTGCTTGCACATGCGCGACACCGGGCACGTGCAGGAGCTGAAGAGCCAGTCGTCGGTCTCGTCGACCTCGGCGTGGAGCTGCACCCGGTAGGGCACTGCCGCGCTCCCGGGGACCGATGCGGTCACGGACAGGCTGCCCGTGGTCTCGTGGACGATCGCGAGGTCGCTGACGACGCCGACGTAGTCGCGGGCACGCAGCAGCGTCCCGAGGTCGAAGAAGCGCGCGAGGTAGGTCGCGGTCAGGGCGTCGCGGATGTCCATGGCACGCCCATGGTGTCAGCGCCCACGGACATCAGCGACGGTCTCTCCACAGGCTGCCGCGGTGGCGGGTCAGCGCTCACCCCCGGGCACCCAGAGCACGTCGCCGTTCTCCCGGTTCGCGTGCCGGGCGAGGATGAACAGGAGGTCGGAGAGCCGGTTGAGGTAGGTGATCGCGAGGAGGTTCATCGTGTTCTCGTGCTCGGCCCAGGCCGCCCAGCCGGCCCGCTCCGCACGACGCACCACGGTGCGCGCGACGTGGAGGTGGGCGGCGCCGAGGGTGCCGCCGTTGAGGATGAACGAGCGCAGCGCGGGCAGCTCCTCGTTGTAGTGGTCGCACCACGCCTCGAGCCGGTCGACGTAGTCCTGCTCGACGCGCAGCGGGGGGTACGCCGGGTCGGGCACGACCGGGGTGGAGAAGTCGGCGCCGACGTCGAAGAGGTCGTTCTGCACGCGCGTGAGCACCGCGACCACGTCCTCTCCGAGGCTGCCGTCGGTCGCGGCGTGGGCGAGCGCGACGCCGATGTGGGCGTTGCCCTCGTCCACGCAGGCGTACGCCTCGAGGCGGAGGTCGGTCTTGGAGGTCTCGCTCATGTCGCCGAGGCGGGTCCGCCCGGCGTCGCCGGTGCGGGTGTAGATGCGCGTCAGGTTCACCATGTCGGCGAGCCTACTGATCGCGACCCGCCGGAAAAGGTGAGGCATGGAAGCAACCGGTCGGGGTACAACTGCGTCAGTAGGAGTGACAGCAGTCACTGCCAGGGGCGTCGGGGGACGCCGGTGAGGAGCACCGGATGGACATCGTCTCGGAGGGTCACACGCTCGTCCTGCACGGGTCGTTCGACGTGCGGAGCACCTGGGAGGTGCGCCAGGCGATCTACGCGCGACTCGAGGGTCTTGACGAGGACGTGGTCATCGACATGACCGACGTGACCACGATCGACGCCACCGCGCTCCGCCTGCTCGCCGTCGCCACCCGGGCCGCCTGGCTGTCGGGGCACCACCTGACGGTCCGCAACCCCGGTCCGGCCGTGCGTCGGATGGCGCACCTGACCCGGCTCGCGCACGCGATCGAGGTCGAGCGGGCGGCCGCGACCGCCTGAGCGGGACGGTCCGCGGCCGGCTCCACGGCTGCCTACACACCCCTCCCGCAAGCCTCCGCGCGTGAGGCATCAGTCACACGATCAGCCGGTGACTGCCCGGTAACCAGCGTCCTACTGTGTCGCCATGAGCGAATCGGCAGGGCAGAAGGACCGCCCGTGGGTGATGCGCACGTACGCCGGCCACTCGACGGCCGAGGCGTCCAACGCGCTCTACCGCACCAACCTGGCCAAGGGGCAGACCGGCCTGAGCGTCGCGTTCGACCTCCCGACCCAGACCGGCTACGACCCGGACAGCCCGCTCAGCCGCGGTGAGGTCGGCAAGGTTGGGGTCCCGGTGCCGCACCTCGGCGAGATGCGGACCCTGTTCGCGGACATCCCGCTCACCGAGATGAACACCTCGATGACCATCAACGCCGTCGCGATGTGGATGCTCGCGATGTACCAGGTGGTGGCCGAGGAGCAGAACCCGGACCTGTCGCCGGAGGAGGTCGCCGCCCAGCTGGCCGGCACCACCCAGAACGACATCATCAAGGAGTACCTCTCGCGGGGGACGTACGCGTTCCCGCCCGAGGCGTCGATGCGGCTGATCGCGGACATGATCGCCTACACGGTCCACCGCATCCCGAAGTGGAACCCCATCAACATCTGCAGCTACCACCTGCAGGAGGCGGGCGCGACGCCGACGCAGGAGCTGGCGTACGCCCTCAGCACGGCGATCGCCGTCCTCGACCAGGTCAGGGACGCCGGACAGGTGTCGGACGACGACTTCGAGAAGGTCGTCGGGCGGATCTCGTTCTTCGTCAACGCCGGCGTGCGGTTCGTCGAGGAGACCTGCAAGATGCGGGCCTTCGTCCAGCTCTGGGACGAGATCACGCAGGAGCGCTACGGCGTGCAGGACCCCAAGATGCGCCGGTTCCGCTACGGCGTGCAGGTGAACTCGCTCGGCCTCACCGAGGCGCAGCCGGAGAACAACGTCCAGCGGATCGTGCTCGAGATGCTCGGCGTGACGCTGTCGAAGAACGCCCGGGCGCGTGCGGTGCAGCTCCCGGCGTGGAACGAGGCCCTCGGCCTGCCGCGGCCGTGGGACCAGCAGTGGTCGCTGCGCCTCCAGCAGGTCCTCGCCTTCGAGTCCGACCTGCTCGAGCACGACGACATCTTCGACGGCTCGCACGTCATCGCGGCCAAGGTCGCCGAGCTCGTCGAGGGCGCGAGGGCCGAGATCGACCGCGTGCAGGCGATGGGCGGGGCGATCGCCGCCGTCGACTACATGAAGTCCGAGCTGGTCTCCTCCCACACCGCGCGCCGTGCACGGATCGAGTCGGGCGAGGAGGTCATCGTGGGCGTCAACCGGTTCGAGACGACCGAGCCCTCGCCGCTGACCGCGGACCTCGACGGCGCCATCATGGCCGCCGACCCGGAGGCGGAGCGTACGGCGCGCGCGAGCGTCGAGGCGTGGAAGGGACAGCGCGACGAGACCGAGGTCGCCGCGGCCCTCGCCGCCCTCGCAGCGGCGGCGAGGACCGACGAGAACCTGATGGCGCCGACGCTGGTCGCGGCCCGCGCCGGGGCGACGACGGGGGAGTGGGCGGCGACGCTGCGCGAGGTCTTCGGCGAGTACCGCGGGCCCACCGGCGTGACCGGGGCCGTCGTCGCGGAGGCCGGCGCGGAGCTGTCCGCCGTGCGCGACCGGGTCCGCACGACGGGCGAGGAGCTCGGCGGCCGGCTGCGGCTGCTGGTCGGCAAGCCCGGGCTCGACGGACACTCCAACGGCGCCGAGCAGGTCGCCGTCCGGGCCCGGGACGCCGGGTTCGAGGTCATCTACCAGGGGATCCGGCTGACGCCCCAGCAGATCGTGGCCGCCGCGGTCGCCGAGGACGTGCACTGCATCGGGCTGTCGATCCTGTCGGGGTCGCACATGGAGCTCGTGCCGGACGTGCTCGACGGCCTGCGCGACGCCGGCCTCACCGACGTCCCCGTCATCGTCGGCGGGATCATCCCCGACTCCGACGGCCGCCGCCTGCGCGAGCTCGGCGTGGCCGCGGTGTACACCCCCAAGGACTACGGCCTCACCGAGATCATGGGCGGCATCGTCGACGTGATCCGGGAGGCCCACGGGCTCGACTGACCGCGGACGCACCGGCTGGCACACTGCACGCATGTCCAGTCGGGGTCGACGTGTGATCGTGGTGGGTGCCGGTGTGGTCGGGCTGACCTGCGCCGTACGCCTGCTGGAGGCGGGCCACCGGGTCGACGTCGTCGCCCGCGACCTCCCGCTGGAGACGACCTCGGCGGTGGCGGCCGCGCTCTGGTACCCCTTCGGCGCCCGGGCCGAGGACCGGGTCACGTCGTGGTCGGCGGCGGCGTACTCCGCGTTCGCCGACCTGGCCGGCGACGAGCGCACGGGCGTGCGGATGCTGACCGGCACCGAGCTGCTGCGGTCCCCGCAGCCCGACCCGTGGTGGCGCGACGCCGTGCCGTCGTTCGACCGCGAGACGGCACTGCCGCCCGGCTACGCCGACGGACGGACCTTCTCCAGCCCGGTCGTCGACATGCCGGTGTACCTCCGCTGGCTGGTCTCGCGCATCGAGGGGCTGGGAGGCACCCTCACCCGGATGAACCTCTCCACCCTGCCCGAGGACGGGAGCCTCGTCGTCAACGCGACCGGTCTCGGTGCGCGCCACTCCGGCGCCGACCCGTCGGTCCGGCCGGTGCGCGGTCAGGTGGTCGTCGTCGAGCAGGTGGGGCTCGACCGCTGGACGCTCGACGGCGACGGCCTGACCTACATCGTCCCGCGGATCCACGAGGTGGTGCTCGGCGGCACGGAGGTGGACGGGGAGTGGAGCCGTACGCCCGACCCGGACGTCGCCGAGCAGGTGCTCCACCGCGCCACCGCGCTCGTGCCCGCGCTGGAGGGGGCCAGGGTGCTGCGGCACAAGGTGGGCCTGCGACCGGCCCGTCCCGAGGTGCGGCTCGAGAGGGTGGGCGACGTCGTGCACTGCTACGGGCACGGCGGAGCCGGGGTGACCCTGTCGTGGGGCTGCGCCGACGACGTGGTGCGGTCGGTCGATGACTGACCTCCAGTGCGCCGCGCGGCTGTTCGTCGCCCGGCACGCTGACGCGACCTACGAGTCCGACCTGCTGAGCGACGACGGGGGCTGGCTGACGTCGCTCGGTCGCGACCAGGCGCGGCGGCTGGCCGAGGAGGTCGCCCCGCAGCGGATCACCCGGGTGTGGACCAGCGACCTGGCCCGTGCCGTGCAGACCGGCGAGATCGTGGCCGGCGTGCTCGGCGTCGACGTGGTGGTGCGCAGGGGCCTGCGCGAGCTCGGTGTCGGCGACGCGGCCGGGACCTCGGGTGAGCCGGATCCCCTCGCTGCCACCTTCGCGGCCTGGCTCGACGGCGACCTGGACGCGCGGGTCCCCGGTGGCGAGAGCGGTCACGAGATCGTCGAGCGCTGCCGCCTCGTCCTCGAGGAGGTCGCCGACGCGCACCGCGGCGAGTCCGTCCTCGTCGTCAGCCACGGGGGAGTGATGTGCCTGGCCCTCCCGGCGCTCGCCCGCAACCTCGCGAGCGGCCATGCCCGCGACCTTCCCCTGCCGAACGGCGGTGTGGTCGCGCTCGAGGGTGACGCCGACGGCTGGGTCGCGCGCTCGTGGGTGGGGACCCGTCTGGACGATGGGCGAGGTTAGCCTGGCCTAACTCTCGCGGTGTACGCTCGCGGCGTGGGGAAGTCCAAGGACGCGGCGAAGGACAGGCCGAAGAGCAAGCCGAAGGGCAAGAAGGGCGGGGCGAAGGTCGCCAAGCTTCCCAAGAAGAAGTGCTGCGTCTCCTCGACGAAGTGCAACCGCTGCCCGCTGCGCATGCTCAAGGAGGGCACCCTCCCGGCCGGCTACACGGTCAAGAAGCGCAGGCTCGTCACGATCGACGCCACGGTCGAGGACGGCAGGAAGGGCGGCAGGAAGAGCGGCAAGAAGGGCGACGAGGCGGCCTGAGCCGCTGTCAGGCCTGCCGCTCGACGACCAGCACGACGAGCGTGACCACGGCCATGACGACCAGGGCCACGCCCATCCGCTTCGCCATGCCCTTGATCCAGAGCGACTGCAGCGTCTCGGTCCTCCCGCGCCGGTCGAGCGGGGCGACCTCGAGGACGGCTCGGGGATGGATGGGTCCGTACACGTGGGGATAGGTGTCGTCCCCCACGGGCTCGACCCGCACCTCGGACGCCAGGCGTGCCGGGTCGATGGTGAGCAGCACGAGCTCCTCGTCGAGCCCGGCGTAGTAGCGGTCGAAGACACCCTGCACCTGCTCGCGCCTGCTGGCGTGGATGAACCCCTCCTCCTCGAGGGTCACGCCCACCGTGGAGGTCGTGTAGGTGCCCGTCCCGAGCGCGCGACGCCAGTCGGCGGCGGTGGCGATGTGGAAGATGCGCTCCGGCACGGCGTCGGTCACCGGGCGAGCCTAGAAGAGCCGGTGCTCCGCGTCGTCCATCCCGCGCAGCGCGTCGTAGTCGACGAGGGCGCAGGCGATGCCGCGGTCGGTGGCCAGCACGCGGGCCTGCGGCTTGATCTCCTGGGCGGCGAAGATCCCGCGCACCGGGCCCTTCGCGCTCAGCAGCGGGTCGCGGTTGAGCAGCTCGAGGTAGCGGGTGAGCTGCTCGACGCCGTCGATCTCGCCGCGTCGCTTGATCTCGACCGCCACGGACAGGCCGTCGGCGTCGCGGCACATGAGGTCGACGGGGCCGATGGCGGTCATGTACTCGCGGCGCACGAGCGTGAGGCCGTCGGCCAGGGTCGCGGGATGCTCGGCGAGCAGCTCCTGGAGGTGCTTCTCGACGCCGTCCTTCTGCAGCCCCGGGTCGACGCCCAGGTCGTGGGAGGTGTCGTGGAGCACCTCGTCGATGAGGATCCGCAGGGTGTCGTCGGACTTGGTCGCCGACACCAGCCACTCGGCGCGCCCGTCCTCGGCGACGCCCTCCCTGACCGTGCACGGCGGCGACATCCAGTTGAGCGGCTTGTAGGAACCGCCGTCGGAGTGGATCAGCACCGACCCGTCCGACTTCAGCATCAGGACGCGGGTGGCGAGCGGCAGGTGGGCCGTCAGCCGTCCTGCGTAGTCCACCTGGCAGCGCGCGACGACCAACCTCATGAATGCAGCCTCACGTCGGGCGAATCTACAGTGACCCCGTGACCTCGCACGACGTACGCCCCGCGCGCCGACGCGACCTGGCCCACCTCGCGCTCGACGAGGTCGACGGCCCCGGGTTCGTGATGGTCGCCGGCGAGCCCGCCGCCGCGCACCTCTCCGTCAGCCTGGCCAAGGGGCACGCGCTGCTCGCGGCGCCCGGTGGTGACCCGCTCCTGCACGCCGCCCTCGTCGAGGCGGCGTGCGAGCGGCTGGCCGCTCGCGGGCACGGCCAGGCCCTCGCCGCCCTCGTCCCGTCGGAGGCGCCTTCCTACGGCGGCCGGGGGTTCACCGAGGTGCCGCCCGACGAGCCCGTCCCGGGACACCTCGCCGACCTGCACGCCGACGAGGGGACCGTGCTCATGCGGCGCGTCCTGCGCGCGCACCGCACGCTCGCGGAGCTGGAGGGCGTCCTGCCCACGATCGACGCGTCGCCCCGCGACGTCGGCGTGCTGCGCGCCGTGGTCCGCAGGCCCGCGGCGGGGGAGCGCGAGGTGCTCGACGTGGGCCGGCTCGACGTGGTCCACGGCCTCGTCGGCGACACCTGGGCGTCCCGCGGCAGCCGGCGTACGCCCGACGGCTCGGCCCACCCCGACATGCAGCTCAACCTGATGAACCACCGGCTCGTCGAGTTCCTCGCCCAGGATCCCCAGCGCGAGCAGCTGGCCGGCGACCAGATGTTCGTCGACCTCGACCTGTCGCACGAGAACCTCCCGGTCTGGAGCGAGCTGCACATCGGCGGCCCGGACGGCGCGGTCATCGTGGTGACCGACCAGCCGCACAACGGGTGCGGCAAGTTCATCGCCCGCTTCGGCAAGGACGCGCTGACCTTCGTCAACGGCCCCGAGGGCACCCCGCGCCGCCTGCGCGGCCTCTGCGCCCGGGTCGTCCGTCCGGGACCCGTACGACCGGGCGACGAGGTGGTCGTCAGGCGTCCCGACGCCGGCGCCGGGGCGTGACGGTTGCCACACTCGCGACGGCCGGATCGCGTGGGAGCATGCGTCCATGACTGAGAGTGCTCCTCGCGAGTTCACCACTGTCGGCGTCATCGGCCTGGGCACCATGGGGGCCGGCATCGCCGAGGTCTTCGCCCGCAACGGCTACGGGGTCGTCGGCGTGGAGGTCAACGACACGGGGGTCCAGCGCGGGCGGGAGCACCTCGAGCACTCCACGGGTCGCGCGGTGAAGCGCGAGAAGATGACCGTGGAGCAGCAGGCCGAGCTGCTGGGCCGGATCAGGCTCACCACCCGGATGCAGGACCTGGCCGAGGCCGACCTGGTCATCGAGGCGGTCGTCGAGTCGCTGGAGGTCAAGCGGTCGATCTTCCGCACCCTGGACGACATCGTGCGCCCCGACGCCGTGCTGGCGACGAACACGTCCTCGCTGAGCGTCACCGAGATCTCCACCGCCAACTCCAAGCCCGGTCGCGTCGTGGGTGTCCACTTCTTCAACCCCGCCCCGGTGCAGGACCTCGTCGAGATCATCCGCACGGTCGTCACCGAGCCGGACGTCCTCGCCGACGTCCAGCAGCTGCTCGTCGACCTCGGCAAGAACCCCGTCGTGTGCGGCGACAAGGCGGGCTTCATCGCCAACACCCTCCTCTTCGGCTACCTCAACCACGCCGTCGCGATGTACGAGGCCAAGTACGCCTCGCGCGAGGACATCGACGCCGCGATGCGCTTCGGCTGCGGCTACCCGATGGGTCCGCTCGCGCTGCTCGACCTCATCGGCCTCGACACCGCCTACGAGATCCTCGACACGATGTACAAGCAAGGTCGCGACCGGCTGCACGCGCCGGCGCCGATCCTCAAGCAGTACGTCACCGCCGGTCTCCTCGGGCGCAAGTCCGGCCGCGGCTTCTACACCTACGAGGCGCCGGACTCGCCCGTCGTCGTCGCCGACGCCCACACCCCGGGTGCCGACGACCAGCCCCGGCTGCGTCACGACATCAGCCGCGTCGGCGTCGTCGGCACCGGCACGATGGCGGCCGGCATCGTCGAGGTCTTCGCCAGGGCGGGCTACGACGTGCTCTACACCGGCCGCAGCCAGGACAAGGTCGACGGGGTCGTCGCGACCATCACGAAGAACGTCGACAAGCAGATCCAGCGCGGACGCGCGACCGAGGAGCAGAAGACCGAGGTGCTGGCGCGCGTGCGCGGCACGACGTCCCTCGACGACCTCGGGGACGTCGACCTCGTCGTCGAGGCGATCGCGGAGGACCTCGCGGTCAAGACCACGCTGTTCGAGAACCTCGACGAGATCTGCAAGCCGGGCGCGATCCTGGCGACGACGACGTCCTCGCTCCCGATCATCGCGATGGCCCGGGTGACCAAGCGCCCGCAGCACGTCATCGGCATGCACTTCTTCAACCCCGCCGCGGTCATGAAGTTGGTCGAGGTGGTCTCCACGGTCGCGACCGACGAGTCGGTCACCGAGACGGTGCTGGCGCTCTGCGACCGGGTCGGCAAGGTCGCCGTGAAGTGCGGTGACCGCTCGGGATTCATCGTCAACGCGCTGCTCTTCCCCTACCTCAACGACGCGGTGAAGATGCTCGAGGCGCACTACGCGACCGCCGACGACATCGACACCGCGATGAAGCAGGGCTGCGCGCTGCCGATGGGCCCCTTCGAGCTCCTCGACGTGGTCGGCAACGACGTCTCGCTGGCCATCCAGCGCGAGCTGTACCTCGAGTTCCGCGAGCCGGGCTTCGCCCCGGCCCCGCTGCTCGAGCACCTGGTCACCGCCGGCTACCTCGGCCGCAAGGCCGGGCGGGGCTTCCGGGACTACAGCGCGCGCTGATCGGTCTCGACACGCGTCGCGTCGCCGCTGGTCAGTCGAGGCAGAATTCGTTGCCCTCCGGGTCGGTCATGACGATGTGACCGGCGGTCATCGGCGGCGCCGGCTCGTGGCGGTCTCCCCGCGTCGCGCCGAGGGCGACGAGGCGCTCGGCCTCCGCCTCGAGCGCCGCCATCCGCTCCTCGCCCTGCAGTCCGGGCGCGGCACGGAGGTCGAGGTGGACGCGGTTCTTCGCAGCCTTGCCCTCCGGGACCCGCTGGAAGAACAGCCGCGGGCCGTCGCCGTCGGGGTCCTCGGCGGCGGAGGCGGCGTTCCACTCCGACTCGGGCACGCCGACCTCGGCGAGGAACGCGTGCCACACCTCGAACGGGTCCTGGCCCGGCTCGAGGGTGCGCCCGGGGGGCGGCGGGTTGACGTAGCCCATCGCCTCGGCCCAGAACCGCGAGAGCGTCTGGGGGTCGTGGGCGTCGAAGGTCACCTGGATGGTCCGGCTCATGCCGCCATCCTGCCCGCGACCACCGACGGTCGCGAGGCTCAGCGGCTGTCGACGACCAGGGCGGCGAGGCGGGCGCGGGTGTTGATGTCGAGCTTGCGGTAGATGTGCGTCAGGTGGGCGTCCACCGTGCGCGGGGAGACGAACAGCTCCTCCGCGATCTGCCGGCTGGTCAGCCCGTGGGCCACCCGCTCGGCGACCTGCCGCTCGGCCGCGGTCAGGGCGTCGAGCACGGACGACGGCGCGGACGTCGGCCGGTGGAAGATCGCGGTGACCAGCGGCACGGCGCCGGCCGACAGGTCGTCGCCGTCGAACCACTCCGCGGGAGCCCTGCTCGCCGGCACGACGGCGTAGTCGGCCGAGTAGCCCCAGCGCACCGCCATCCGGGGCGTACGCAGGGCGAACGCCGCGGCGGCGAGCGCCCGGGCCTCGGGGAGCTCGCGGGCGCGGGCGACACCGGCGAGGCCGTCGAGCACGTCGGCCGCCCGCAGCGGCAGGCGCATCGTGGCGCACTGGTCGAGCGCGGTGAGGTAGGTCGTGGTGGCCTGGTCGAGGTCGCCGAGCTCGACCAGGGCGCGGCCCAGGAGCAGGCGCGCCTCGACGCCGTCGCGCCCCAGCCGGGCGGAGTCCGCGAGCGCCACGACGTCGGCGGCGAGACCCGCGGCGAGCTGTGGCTGGCCGCTGACCAGCAGGTCGCGGCCGTCCTGGGCGAGGACCGGCAGGCGTACGGCCCACGGCAGGGTCTCGCGCACGACCTCGGAGGGCTGCCACGTCGGGTCGAGGCCGCGCAGCATGGTCTCGGCGAGCAGGCCGACCCGGTCCTCGGCGAGCTCGCGCGCCTCGACCACGACGGCGCGGGTGCCGGCGACGGCCTCGGCGATGCGCCCCTGCTCGAGCGCGATGCGGGCGAGCACGGTCCGCAGGGAGAGGTCGATCCAGCGCTCGTCGCTCGTGGTGCGCGCCGGGATCGCCTCGGTGGCGGCCTGCGTGGCCTCGGCGAAGCGGCCCTGCGAGGCATAGACGTCGGCGAGGGTGCGGGTGGCCTGCCGGCTGATCGAGCCGTCGGGGTCGAGGCTGAGGGCGCGCCTGGCCTCCGCCTCGGCGCTGGCGAGGTCACCGGCGTCGAGGTGCATCTCCGCGCGGATCGAGGCCGTCTTGGCGAGCTGCTCCTCGGGACGCGGCGCCGAGGAGGCGTGCTGGTCCGAGCGGTCGAGCAGCCACAGCCCCTCGTAGGTGCCGCGCACCTCCGAGGCGGCGATCCCCGCCCGGCGGGCGATCTGGGCGCCGAGCCCGGGCGGACCGTCGCCGCTGGCGAGCGCGCCCTCGAGGATCTCGACGGCGTCACGAGCGCGCATCGAGGTGTAGAGCGAGGAGAAGATCCGGTTGGCCAGGGAGTAGCCGGCGGCGCGCGTGGCCGGGTCGGCGCACGCGCTCAGCACCGCCTGACGCATCGCGGGCAGGTCCTGCAGCCACTCGGCGTCCGCGGCGCCGAAGTTGTCGTGCGCGGGCGCGTGCGCCTCGGCCCACGACACCAGCCCGGCGCGCACGGCACGTACGTCGTCCTCCGTGGCGAGCGCCCGGGCGCGGCCGCGGATGGGGGAGAGCATGTCGAAGCGGCCGTGGGCGTCGACCTCCACGAGGCTGCGCCGCACGAGGTCGCCGGCGAGCTCGGCCGCCTCGGGGACGGTGACGTCGAGGACCCGCGCCAGCACGCCGAGGCCCACCTGGAAGTCGAGCAGCCCGATCCTGCGCAGCGCCGTCGCGCTCGACGGGTCGAGCAGGTCGTGGGCCGAGTCGACCGCCTGGTCGAGGCTCACCGTCGACATGGCGTTGCTGAGCCCGACCAGCGCCGACTGGACGGCGACCTGCTCGATGAGCAGCGGGAGGCCGCCCGTCGCGCTCAGCAGGCGGCGTACCTCGTGGGCCTGCGCGGCGAGGTCGACCTGCCGGCCGGCGGCGCGCACGCGCCGGACGAACAGGTCGACCGCGGGACCCTCGAGCGGCGCCCGGGACGCGGGCACGGGGAGGGGGCCGACGCGGACGACGGACTCGTACGGCTCGCCCGCCGTGGTGCGTGAGGTGACGACCACCCGCGCGTCGCTGGTCGCCTCCAGGACCGACTGCAGGACCGGCCCGGCGTCGGTGGCGTCGAGGTCGAGCCCGTCGAGGACCAGCAGGCACTCGCGCCCGTCGACCGCGCGCCCCAGCGCACCGGCGAGCGAGTCGCCGGGAGCGGTCTCGGAGTCGAGGCTCTCGAGCGCCGCGACGAGCAGGTCGTCGATGCTGCGCAGGTTGCGGGCGTCGACCCACGACGTCGCGGTCCGTCCGGCGGCCGTGTGCCGCACGAGCAGCGTCTTGCCGCTGCCGGGAGGGCCGACGACGGTCACCCAGCGCGACTCGTCGAGGGCCTCGCCCAGCGCACGCTGGACGTCGTCGCGACCGAGGCACGGGGCAAGCACGGACTGAATCTATCGCCCTACGTAGGTGAGTTAGGTAGGACTACGGATGCTGGCACGCGGGGTGTCGCGGGAGCCTTCTCGTACGCCGAGGGAGCCGGGACCGCACGAGGGGATGGTCCCGGCTCGCACCGGCCGCTTGTCGGAGCAGGCCGCACATCGTCGGGGGTCGATGGGCGGCCTGCTCCTGCAGCGTCCGGGGCGTCTCCCGGGACCCCCGGGCACCTTGCCGCTCCTGCGTAGGCTTGGTGCATGGAACTCGTCCTCGTGCTGGTCGTCCTCGGCGGACTGACCGCGGTCGCGGTGACCGCGGGCAGGACGGGCAAGAAGCGTGAGCTGGCCAGGGTCGAGGCCGAGGTGGCACCGGTGAAGAAGCTCGCCGAGGAGGACGTCACCGCCCTCGGCGTCGAGCTCCAGGACCTCGACATCGACCTGGCCGGCGAGCCGCTCGACGCGGGCGCCAACGCCGACTACCAGCGCGCGCTCGACTCCTACGAGTCGGCCAAGGTCGCAGCGGCGGGGCTGACGCGCGCGGAGGACGTCAAGCACGTCACCGAGATCCTCGAGGACGGCCGGTACGCCATGGCGTGCGTACGTGCCCGGGTTGCGGGCGAGCCGCTGCCGCAGCGCCGCCCACCGTGCTTCTTCGACCCGCGCCACGGCCTGTCCGTGGCCGACGTGCCGTGGACCCCGCCCGGTGGCGCCCAGCGCGACGTCCCGGCGTGCGCGCTCGACGTCGAGCGCGTGCGTGCGGGTGCCGAGCCCGACATCCGGAAGGTGATGGTCGGCTCGCGCCGGGTGCCCTACTGGCAGGGCGGTCGTGCCTACCAGCCCTACGCCCAGGGCTACTTCGGCGCCTTCTCGCCGATGGACTGGATGTTCATGGGCATGCTGTTCGGGGGCGGGTTCGACGGCCTCGGCGAGGGCATCGGCGCCATCGGCGAGGGCATCGGCGACCTGTTCGGCGGCATCGGGGACGGCATCGGCGACATGTTCGACGGGTTCGACTTCTGACGTCCGCGGCGCTCGTCGCCCGCGGGGTCGGTGGCCGCCCGCCGAGCCTCCTGCGGGAGGATGGCCGGGTGAGCCTGCACCGCACCGAGCTCGGCGAGTCCGGGCCGCGCGTCGTCTTCTGCCACGGCCTGTTCGGCCAGGGCAAGAACTGGACCCAGATCGCCAAGGCGCTCAGCGCGGACCACCGGGTGGCCCTGCTCGACATGCCCAACCACGGCCGCTCGCCCTGGACCGAGACCTTCGACTACCTCGAGCTCGCCGACCTCGTCGCTGCCGACGTGTCGAGCTGGGCGGGCGACGAGCCGGTCGCCCTGGTCGGGCACTCGATGGGCGGCAAGATCGCGATGTGCCTGGCGCTGCGGCACCCGCAGCTCGTCGAGCGGCTGGCGGTGGTGGACATCGCGCCCGTGGCGTACGACAGCGGCCGCGAGTTCATCGGCTACACCCGCACGATGCGCGCGCTCGACCTGGCGGGCCTCGAGCGGCGCGCCCAGGCCGACGAGGCGATGGCCGAGGCGGTGCCGAACCCGGTCGTGCGCAGCTTCTTGCTCCAGAACCTCCGCCGCACCGACGACGGGTGGCACTGGCAGCCCCACCTCGAGCTGCTCGCCGACCACATGGACGAGCTCGCCGGGTGGCCGGGGGACGAGCTCGGCGACGCCACGTACGACGGGCCGGTCCTCTGGGTCGGGGGAGCCAGGTCCGACTACATCTCCGACGAGCACGCCGGGGAGATGGACCGCCGCTTCCTGCGCAACCGGCGGGTGCTGATCAAGGAGGCGGGCCACTGGGTCCACTCCGAGCAGCCGGAGATCTTCCTCGAGGTGCTGCGCCGCTTCCTGCGCTGAGCCGCCTCAGGCCTTCTGGCGGGCCCGGTAGGCCGCCACGGCCTCGCGGTTGCCGCACGTGGTCGAGCAGTAGCGGCGCGAGCGGTTGCGCGACAGGTCGAGGACCACGTCGTCGCAGTCGTCCGCGGCGCAGCGGTCGAGCCGGGACATCTCGTCGGCGCGGATCACGTCGACCATCGCCATCGCGGTCTCGACGACGACGCGCTCGTCCAACGGGCGGTCGGGGTCGACGGCGTGCAGGTGCCAGTCCCAGTGGTCGTGGCGCTGGAGCTGGGGGAGCGCCTTGGCGCGGGCGAGCATCGTGTTGACGATGCCCGCGGCCTCGTCGCGCTCTGCGAGCAGCAGGGTCTTCAACGCGGGTCGCAGCCGCCGTACGGCCTCGAGCTCCTGCGGCGTCGCGTCGTGCCGTCCGGTGTAGGACCACGACGCCAGGAACGCGGACAGGTCGTCCACCGAGCCGAGGGGGTCGCCGGGCTCGTCGGTCGAGTTGGCGAGGGCGACCGCGGCCTGCAGCGCCGCGTCGGTGTCATCCGTGAAGAGCACGTTGACACATTACACCGCGCCACCCTAGTGTCACGACCGTGACGGCTTTGACTCATGACACGGGTTCCTCCCGGACCGCCGCGGGGCTCACCCTCGCGGTGGCCTCCGCGACCGCGTTCGGGCTGTCCGGCGCGCTGGCCCGGGGGTTGCTCGACACCGGTTGGAGCGCCGGCGCCGCCGTCACGGCGCGGACCGTGATCGCCGCGCTCGCGCTGGTGGTGCCGGGCCTGCTCGCGGTCCGTGGGCGCTGGGAGCTGCTGCGCGACAACCTCGGCCTGATCGCGATCTACGGCGTCAGTGCCGTGGCGGGCGCCCAGCTGTGCTACTTCTACGCCGTCACCTACATGCAGGTCAGCGTGGCGCTGCTCCTGGAGTACACCGCCCCGGTCGCGGTCGTCGTGTGGCTGTGGCTGCGCCACGGGCACCGGCCGTCCGGGCTCACGGTCGTGGGCGCGGCGCTCGCGGCCTGCGGGCTGGTGCTCGTCCTCGACGTCATCTCGGGCGCCGACCTGAGCGCGGTCGGCGTGCTGTGGGCGCTCGGCGCCATGGTGGGTGCCGCCTCCTACTTCATCCTCTCCGCCGACGAGTCCAACGGCCTGCCGGGCATCAGCCTGGCGGCGGGCGGCCTGGTCGTGGCGAGCGTGGTGCTGGGCACGGCCGGTGCGTCGGGGCTGCTGCCCTTCACCGCCTCCACGGCCGACGCGGTCTACGACGGCTTCACCGTGCCGTGGTGGGCCACCGTCCTGGCCCTGGGCCTGGTGACGGCCGCGTTCTCCTACGTCACGGGGATCGAGGCGGGCCGCCGGCTGGGGAGCCGGTTGGCGTCCTTCGTCGCGCTCGGTGAGGTGCTCGCCGCGGTCGTCTGGGCGTGGCTGCTCCTCGGCGAGCTGCCCCGCGCGGTCCAGCTCGCGGGCGGTCTGCTGGTCCTCGCCGGCGTCGTCGTGGTCAAGCTGGGCGAGGGCCGCGCACCGCTCACGGTCGAGCCGCTCCCCGAGCCCGACCCCGAACCAGCAACCCTCAGCGGGCGTCCTGCCGCTTGAGGAACACCTCGCGGTGCAGCAGCAGCAGGGCCGCCGCCACGGGCACGGCGAGCAGGGCGCCGATGATGCCCATCAGGCTGCCCCCGACCAGCGCCGCGATCACGGTGATCGCGCCGGGGATGTCGACCGCCCGCTTCATGATGCGCGGGGAGATCACGTAGGACTCCAGCTGCTGGTAGGCGATGTAGTAGACCGCCGCGACCAGCGCGACCGTGGGTGAGATGGTGAGTGCCAGCGCCGTCATGATCACGCCGCTCACGACCGCGCCCAGCACGGGGATCAGGCTGAGCAGCCCGACGATGAAGGCGAGCGCGAAGCTGTAGTCGCCGAGGCCGACGACCCACGTGAAGATGAAGGTGCTGATCCCGGCGCACAGGGCCACCAGGAACGCGCCCGAGACGTAGGCGCCGGTGCTGCGGATGATCCGGTCGCCGAGCTCGCTCACGCGCGGACGCCTCGAGGCGGGCGCCAGGCTGTAGCCGGCGTGCTTGATGCTGGGGAGCGAGGCGAGGAAGTAGATCATCAGCACCAGCACGATGAAGGTGTTGGTCAACGCGGACAGGACCGCCAGCCCGACGCCGACCGCCCCGCCGAACACCCGCTGGCTGAAGTCGCCGTTGGTGACGTAGTCCTGGAGCTTGTCGATGATGGCGAAGCGCTCGTCGAGCTGCTCGACGTAGGTGTTCTGCTGGAGGTCGGAGAACCACGCCGGTGCGTTGCGGGTGATCAGCGCGATCTGCTCGCTGATGACCGGGACCACGGCACCCACGAAGAGGGCCAGCACCGCCAGTACGACCGCGAGCACGAGCAGCACGGACAGTCCGCGCCGCACGCCGCGCTGCATGAACCACTCCACGACGGGGTTGAGCCCGATCGCGAGGAACATCGCCAGCACCAGCAGGACCAGGACCGAGCTGATGCTGAGCACCTGCTGGACGAGGAAGACCGCGAGCAGCACGCCGAGCGCGCCGAAGAACCCCACGATGAAGGGGGAGTGGCGCAGCAGGGACGAGTGGTGCGTGCCCTGGTCGTGCGTCGGAGGCGGGTACACCACGGGCTCCGGGGGGACGACGAGGTCGGTCGAGTCGTCGATGCGCTCCGCGATCGCGGCCGCCGACTCCGCAGCCTCGGTGGACTCCTCGGCGGCCTCCTGCGCGATCCCGGCGGCCGTGTCGGCGCGCTCGGCGGCGGACTCGGCCCGCTCGGCCGCGTCGATCGCCTCGGCGGCGCCGGCCGCGAGGTCCTCGCGCTCCTCGCCGGGCCCGGTGCCGCTCAGGACTCGTCCTCGCCGAAGCCTGCGACCACGTCGCGCAGCGCGCCGAGCTGGGCGGTGATCGCGTCGCGCCGCTTGGCGGCACGCTCGACCTCGGACTGGATGTTGGCGAGCTCGCGCTCGGCCTCGGCGATGCGGGTCGCGTTGATCGAGTCGGCCTGGGTGCGCGCCGATGCGACGACCTGCTCGGCCTCGCGGCGGGCGCGGCTGAGCAGGCCCTCGGCCTCGCTCTGCGCCTGCTGGCGGTGCGTGTTGGCCTGCGTGGTGGCCTCACGCGCGCGCTGCTCGGCGGCGGTGGCCCGCTCCTCGGCCTCGGCGACGAGGCGCTGGGTCTCCGCGGTCGCGCTCGAGTGGTGCTCGGCCGCCTCGCGGGCCAGGCGCTCCTTCTCGACCGCGAGGGTCCGCCGCGCCTCCTGGACCTCCCGGTCGGCCGCCGCGCGAGCCTGCTCGGACTCGCGCGTCGCCGTCACCCGCATCTCGTTGGTCTCCTGCTGCGCGGCGAGGCGCAGCTGGTCGGCCTCGCGACGCGCGGCCGCGAGGAGGTCCTCGGCCTCGGCCTTGGCCAGGCTGCGCTCGGTCTCGGCGTCGGCGGTGAGCCGGGCGCGCATCTCGTCGAGCTCCTTGAGCTGCACCATGCGCATGTCGTCGGCCTCACGCGCGGCGTCGGCCCGGATGCTCTGGGCGTCACGCTCGGCCTGGGTACGGATCTCGGCGGCCTCGCGGCGCGCCGCCGCGCGCACGTCGGCGGCCTCGTCCTCGGCCATCTTCAGCATCGAGGTCGCGCGGCCGCCGAGGCCGGCGTACGTCGGGTTGGCGTTCTCCGCCGCCTCCGCGCGCAGCCGCTCGAGCTCGGACTCGAGCTCGATGACCCGCTGCTCGCTGCTGGCCAGGCCCGTGGCGAGGCCGGCCTTCTCGGACTGCAGCTGGTGGACGCGCTGGTCCACGGCCGCCTTGTCGTAGCCACCGCGCCGCACGACCGGGAGCGGCGCGGCCGGGGGGATGGCCGGGGGGACGGCCGGCCGCTGCGCCACCGGCGCAGGGGCCGGGGCCGAGACCGCAGTCGATGCAGGAGCGGCAGGGGCCGAGGCACGCGGCGCGGACGTCGGCGCCGGCGGCGGGATCACGGGTGCCTTGACGGTCGGCTCCGGCTCGGGCGTCGCCCGGACGGGCTCGGTCATCGGGGGCTGGGACGCCGCCGCGGGTGCCTTCGCGGGTGTGTCCGTGCCCGCCCCGCGACCCTCCGGAGCGTCCTTCCGGGCGCTCGCCGGGTCGTCCTTCGCATCGTCCTTCGCATCGTCCTTCGGGGTCACCGGGAGCACCTGCGTCTCCTCGCCGGCACTGCCGGTGGCCTCAGCGTCGTCACCGTTCTCCGGCTCGTCGAAGATGGACAGGCCCTGGTCGCGGCTCATGCTGCGGCACCCACTCTCACGTCGTACGGACTGCGTCGCTGTCAGTGTGTCCGATGCCCGGGCAAGAACACACCCCGGCTCGCGGGCGATCCGCGAACCGGGGTGAGCGAAAGATCTCAGAGGCCGATCGTCCGCCGTTCAGACACCGCGGAAGCGGTTGATGGCCGTCTCGTGCTGGGCGCGCATCTCGTGGTCGAGGACCCCGAGGCCCTCCTCCGGCGCCAGGCACAGCACGCCGACCTTGCCCTGGTGGGCGTTCTGGTGGACGTCGAGGGACGCCTGCCCGACCTCGTCGAGGGTGTAGGTCCTCGAGAGCGTGGGGTGGATCTTCCCCTTGGCGATGAGGCGGTTGGCCTCCCACGACTCGCGGTAGTTGGCGAAGTGGCTGGAGATGATGCGCTTGAGGTTCATCCACAGGTAGCGGTTGTCGTACTCGTGCAGGTAGCCCGTGGTGGACGCGCAGGTCGTGATGGTGCCCCCCTTGCGGGTGACGAACACCGAGGCGCCGAAGGTCTCGCGGCCGGGGTGCTCGAAGACGATGTCGATGTCCTCGCCGCCGGTGAGCTCACGGATCCGGGCGCCGAAGCGCTTCCACTCGCGCGGGTCCTGCTCGGTGCCCTCGTCGTTCCAGAACTTGTAGCCCTCCTCGGAGCGGTTGATGATCAGCTCCGCCCCCATGCTGCGCGCGATCTGCGCCTTCTCCTCGTTGGAGACCACGCACACGGGCGTCGCGCCGCCGTTGAGGGCGTACTGCGTCGCGAAGCCGCCGAGACCGCCCGAGGCGCCCCAGATCAGGACGTTGTCGCCCTGCTTCATGTTGCCGCCGTTGGTGGAGACGAGCTGGCGGTACGCCGTGCAGTTGACGAGGCCCGGGGAGGCGGCCTCCTCCCAGGTGAGGTGTTCGGGCTTGGGCATGAGCTGGTTGGCCTTGACCATCGCGACGTCGGCGAGACCGCCGAAGTTGGTCTCGAAGCCCCAGATCCGCTGCTCCGTGTCGAGCATCGTGTCGTTGTGGCCGTCGGGGCCCTCGAGCTCGACCGACAGGCAGTGCGCGACGACCCGGTCGCCCGGCTTCCAGCGGGTCACGCCCGGGCCGGTCTTGAGGACGACGCCGGAGAGGTCGGAGCCGACGACGTGGTACGGCAGGTCGTGGCGCTTGGTGAGCTCGCTGCTGCGGCCGTAGCGCTCGAGGAAGCCGAAGGTGGAGACGGGCTCGAAGATCGACGTCCACACGGTGTTGTAGTTGATCGCGCTGGCCATCACGGCCACGAACGCCTCACCCGGGCCGAGATCGGGGAGCGGCACCTCGTCGACGTGGAGGGACTTGCGCGGGTCCTTCTCCTTGGCGCTCAGGCCCTCGAACATGTCCACGTCCTCCTTCTTCACGAAGGCGGCGCGGTAGGACTCGGGGAGCTCGAGGGAGGCGAAGTCCTCCGACGTGGCGCTGCCGGACTGGATGGCGTCGAGGATGTGCTGCACGGTGTCTCCTGGTGGGGCGTCGGGGCACGAGTGGGGCGAAGATACCGGCGAGTAACCTCGAGCGGTCGGAGGTGTGACGTAGGTCGCTCAGTGGCCGGGGCCGGACGCGGGCTCGACCAGCTCGACCAGCACCCCGCCGGCGTCCTTGGGGTGGATGAAGTTGACCCGGCTGTCGGAGGTGCCGCGCCTCGGCGCGTCGTACAGCAGGCGGAGGCCGCGCTCGCGCAGCACCGCGGCCGCGTGCTCGACGTCGTCGACGCGGAACGCGAGCTGCTGGATCCCCTGGCCGTTGCGGTCGAGGAACTTCGCGATGGTGGACTCGGGCGTGAGCGGCGCGAGGAGCTGGATGCAGGAGCCCGAGTCGCCGACGCCGACCATCGCCTCGCGTACGCCCTGCTCCTCGTTGACCTCCTCGTGGAGCACCTGCATGCCGTAGGCGCCGCGGTAGAACGCCATCGCCTCGTCGAGGTCGGGCACGGCGATGCCCACGTGGTCGATGGCGGTGAAGAGGTGCTGGACGTCGCTCAGCTGGTCACCGGGGAGCGCGGGGGAGGTCATGGCGGACATCGTGCACTTCGGGGGCGCGACGCGCGAGGAGGTGTGACGGTCGCCACTAGGGCCGCCGAGGGGTGAGCACGAGCGTGGGCGGGTGTGACGTGCGCCTCAGAGGTGAATGATCGCTCACCCCTGCCGTTGGCGTCACGCTGGTGGGTATCGTCCGAAGCGCAGCAGATCGTCGTCCGAGTCGCCCGCACGCCTGGAGGAACCCCATGACCACGTCCGTGATCGTCGCCGGAGCCCGCACCCCGATCGGGCGCCTCCTCGGGGGACTGAAGGACCTCTCCGCCGCCGACCTCGGCGGGGTCGCCATCAAGGGCGCCCTGGAGAAGGCGGGCGTCGCCCCCGACCAGGTCGACTACCTCATCATGGGACAGGTCATCCTCGCCGGCGCCGGGCAGAACCCCGCCCGCTCGGCCGGGATCGCCGCCGGCCTCCCGATGAGCCTGCCGTCGATCACCATCAACAAGGTCTGCCTCTCCGGCATCAACGCGATCGCGATGGCCGACCAGCTGATCCGCGCAGGGGAGCACGACGTCGTCGTCGCGGGCGGCATGGAGTCGATGACCCAGGCTCCGCACCTGCTCCCGAAGTCGCGCGAGGGCTTCAAGTACGGCGACACCACGCTCGTGGACTCGATGGCCTACGACGCTCTCTACGACCAGGCCACCAAGCAGGCGATGATCAGCCTCACCGACGGGTGCAACGCCGCCGGCGCCAACCTCTCGCGCGAGGAGCAGGACGCCTTCGCCGCGCGCTCCCACCAGCGTGCCGCGCTCGCCTGGAAGAACGGCGTGTTCGACGACGAGGTCGTCCCGGTGACGATCTCCGGACGGCGCGGGGACGTCGTGGTGTCGGAGGACGAGGGCGTACGCGGGGACACGACCGTCGAGACCCTCGCCGGCCTGCGCCCGGTGGCCAAGGACGGCACCATCACCGCGGGCTCCGCCTCGCAGATCAGCGACGGGGCCTGCGCGGTCGTGGTGATGCGCAAGGAGAAGGCCGAGGAGCTCGGCCTGACGTGGATCGCCGAGATCGGCGGGCACGGCCAGGTCGCCGGCCCCGACTCCTCCCTGCAGCTGCAGCCCGCTCGCGCGATCGAGAAGGCCGCCGAGAAGGAGGGCATCGCGGTGTCCGACATCGACCTGTTCGAGCTCAACGAGGCCTTCGCGGCCGTCGGCATCGAGTCCGCCCGCCAGCTCGGCGTCGACGAGGACGCGGTCAACGTCAACGGCGGCGCGATCGCCCTCGGGCACCCGGTGGGGATGTCGGGCGCCCGCATCGTGCTGCACCTCGCCCTCGAGCTCCAGCGTCGCGGCGGCGGCGTGGGTGCCGCCGCGCTGTGCGGCGGCGGCGGCCAGGGCGACGCCCTGATCATCCGCGTGCCCGCCGCATCCTGACGCAGGCACCACGGACCGGAGCGCGCGTGACCAGGCGGGGGGCCCCTGCGGTCCCCGACCTGGTGGGGCGCGCCCGCGAGGGTGACGCCGCCGCCGTCGCCCGCCTCATCACGCTGGTCGAGGACGCCTCGCCGCTGCTGCGGGAGGTGATGGCCGCGCTGGCTCCCCATGCGGGCACCGCGCACGTGGTCGGCATCACCGGAGCCCCGGGCGTGGGCAAGTCCACCTCGACCAACGCCCTGGTCGCCGCGCTGCGTCGCGCCGGGCGGCGCGTCGGGGTGCTGGCGGTCGACCCGTCCTCGCCCTTCTCGGGAGGGGCGCTGCTGGGCGACCGCGTGCGGATGGGCGACCACGCCCTGGACCCGGGGGTCTACATCCGCTCGATGAGCGCGCGCGGGCACCTCGGCGGCCTGGCCTGGTCGACCCCGCAGGCGGTGCGCGTCCTCGACGCCGCCGGGTGCGACGTCGTGGTGGTGGAGACAGTGGGCGTCGGGCAGAGCGAGGTCGAGGTGGCCGGCCTGGCGGACACGGTCCTCGTCCTGCTCGCGCCGGGGATGGGTGACGGGATCCAGGCGGCCAAGGCCGGGATCCTGGAGATCGGCGACGTGTACGCCGTCAACAAGGCCGACCGCGACGGCGCCGACCGGACGCGTCGCGAGCTGCGCAGCATGTTGTCGGTCGCCGAGCGCCCCGACGGCGCGTGGCGGGCGCCGGTGCTGCAGACCGTCGCGAGCACCGGCCTGGGGATCGACGAGCTGCTGGCCGAGGTGGACCGCCACGCCGCGTGGCTCGCGGAGTCGGGCGAGCTCGGGCGCCGGCGTACGCGCCGGGCGCGCCGCGAGGTGGAGGCGATCGCGCTCGGTGCCCTGCGCGAGCGCTGGGGGAGCGCCGGTGCGGGAGCGGACCTCGACGCGCTCGCGGGACGGGTCGCGGCCGGCGAGGTCGATCCCTACGCCGCCGCCGACGTGCTGCTGGAGGGCTGAGCCCGTCAGCACCGCTGACCCCGCCCTCGGGTCGCCGGTGGTGGGGTCGCGACTCGGGAGCGGGGCCTGGTGCGGTTGCGGAGGAGGCGATCACCGTCCGAGTGGGGTTCGGTCGGGATCGTCGGGCGGTGCCACCGGTCGAGCCGTGTGGCAGTCGCGTAGAGGAACTGTAACCATCCTGTTCCGTTCGCGCGACGGGTTTCGAGGGGCGGGCGCAAACCTTTGCCGTCCGGGCCCGCCCGGGCCACCCGGCCGGTGCACGCGGCTGCGCGCTACGCCGTCGCGTCGAGCAGGAGCCGGCGCAGGTCCTCGGCGGCCTGGGACGTCCAGGCGTTCAGCAGGGGAGCGCTGACGTCGGTCGCGGTGACCAGTAGCAGGTGGTCACCGCGGGCGGCGCTCGGGATGCGCGCGACGACCGTGCACCTCGGTCCCGCGACGACCTCGGCCGTGACCACCCCGGTGGCCGAGCGCTCGGCGACGCGGTGGGTCATGATGAGCTGCACGGCCTCCTGCGGCAGGCGGACCTGCTCGCCGCGGGTCAGTCCGTAGGTCGCGACGGAGCTCCCGTCGGCCGTGCACAGCACGGCACCTGCGCGTCCCGGCAGCGCTGCGAGCACGTCGACGACCGAGGACCACATCGCGTCGACGCCGTCGGCGCCCGAGGTGCGCGAGCGCACCTGGTGGCGGCGGTGCTGCGAGGCGCGGCCGGCCCAGCCGGAGCTGAGGCGGTGCGAGGAGATGAGCTCGGCGGTCATGGGCGCACGTCCTTCGTGTGGTGGGGCGCGGATCGGCCGACCCCGAGAAGGCGGACACGCTGCTGGTGGTGGTGGAACGGCCAGTGCGATCCGAACGCTAGGTCGGATCGAGCAGGGGCGTCGGAGAACCCGAAGAATTTGTCAAGAAACAGGCCAGCCAGGCTCAAGCCGCTTCCGCTTTGCACCCGAGTGCAACTTGCACTACAGTGCAACTCATGCCGACGACGGCGCGCGAGACGCGCAAGAACCAGACCCGGGACGCCCTGACCGAGGCCGCGATCTCCCTGCTGGCCAGCGAGGGCATCGAGGCGCTGACGGCCGACCGGATCGCCGAGGCGGCCGGGGTCTCCCGGCGCACCCTCTTCAACTACTTCCCCCGGGTGGAGGACGTCCTCACCGCGACGATCGAGGGCGTGACGTCGGAGACCATCGACGCGATCGTGGCCCGTCCGGCCGAGGAGTCCCTGCGAGACGCGGCGATGGCCGTGATCGAGGAGCTCATCGACTCGCCCGCGTTCGCGCAGGTGCGGATCCTCGAGCGTGCCGCGGCCACGTCGCCCGCCACGCGCCGCTTCGTCCTCGAGTTCGACGACCGCCAGTGCCGGGCCCTGGAGGAGGGCCTGCGCCGGCGCCTCGGCGAGGACGCCGACCCGATCTTCGTGGCCGGCCTGGCTGCGGCCGCGTTCGGCGTGCTGTGCGCCGTCACCCGGCTGGCCGTCGCCGCCACCGACGACGACACCCGCGCGGCAGAGCTGCACAAGCAGTGGATCCGCCGCGGCCTCGACCTCCTGTTCGCCGGCTTCGACGAGTCCGGCGCCCGTCCCACCCCCACCGAGGAGAACTGACGTGGCATCCCTGCTCCACCGGCTCGGCCTCTTCTCGGCCCGTCGCCCCCTCGCCGTCCTGCTCGCGTGGGTCTTCGTGATCGCTGCTTCCGTCGGCGGCATGGCCACGCTCTCGCGACCGCTCAGCAACGCATTCGAGATCCCCGGCAGCGAGTTCGGTCGGGTCCTCGACCAGCTCGGCGAGGAGATCCCCGACGTCGCCGGCGGCACCGGGACGGTCGTCGTGCACAGCCCGGGCGGGTTCGACGCCGACCAGCGCACGGCACTGCGCGACACCATGGACGCCTGGGAGCAGCTGCCCCACGTCACCGACGTCCTGGACCCCTTCGCGCTGCAGCGTCGTCTCGACGGCTCCGTCGACCGGCTCGACCGCGCGGAGCGCCGGCTGACGCGGGGCCAGCAGCAATACGACTCCGGCCGCGCCCAGGTCGCCGGCCTGGAGGCGCTGCTCCGCCAGGACCCGTCGTCCTCGACGCCTGAGCTCGAGCAGCAGCTCCGGGACGGCCGCGCCCGGCTCGACGGCGCGGAGCAGGAGCTCGCGGACGGCTGGGCGCAGTACGCGGCCGGGCGCGCGCTCTCCGACGCGGGCGACGGGGTCTCGTTCGTCAGCGACGACGGGACCACCGCGCTCGTCCAGGTCCGCTTCGACACCCAGACCCAGGAGCTCGACCCGTCGGTGCTCGAGGCGGTGCCGCACGCCGGGGCCGCGCTGGCCGACGCGGGGATCGAGGCCGACTACGGCCAGGAGCTCACGATGAGCCGGGAGGTCGGCGGCCCCGGGGAGGCGATCGGCGTCGCGGTCGCGGGCGTCGTCCTGCTCGTCATGCTCGGCTCGCTCGTCCTCGCCGGACTGCCGCTGGCCATCGCGATGGTCGGCGTCGGCGTGAGCCTCACCCTCGGCATCGCCACGACCCAGTGGATCGAGCTCCAGCAGATGGCTCCCGTGCTGGGCATGATGCTCGGCCTCGCGGTCGGCATCGACTACGCCCTGTTCATCGTCAACCGGCACCGGCGCCAGCTCGCGGACCTCACGGCCGACCTGCCGGACGGCGTACGCCCGGACCGCGAAGCGGTGCGCGCCAGCATCGCACTGGCGACCGGCACAGCCGGCTCGGCCGTGGTGGTCGCCGGCACCACCGTGGTGATCGCCCTCGCCGCGCTCGCTGTCTCCGGCATCCCCACGCTCCTGCAGATGGGGCTGCTCGCCGCGTTCACCGTGGCGGTGACCGTCGCCGTCGCGCTCACCCTCACCCCGGCCCTGCTGTCCTTCGTCGGCGCACGCGCCGTCCCGCGTCGGCGTCGGTCCGCGAGCACCGGCGCCGATCGTGCGGGCTGGCCGCAGCGCTGGGTCGGCCTGGTCACCCGTCGCCCCCGGGCGGCGACCGCCCTGGTGAGCCTGGTGATGCTGGTGCTCGCCCTGCCCGCGCTGTCGATGCGGCTCGGGCTGCCCGACGGCTCCTCCGAGCCGCAGGACTCCACCGCCTACCAGGCCTACGAGCGCGTCGCCGACCACTTCGGTCCCGGCGCCAACGGCCCCCTGCTGCTCGCCGCGGAGCACGACCAGCCCGTGGGGGAGGACGACCTCGTGGCCGAGCAGGCCCGGGTGGCGCGCGCCGTGCTGGCCGTCGACGACCGCGTCTCGGTGCTGCCGGTCGGCACCAGCGACGACGGCCGTACGCTCGCCTTCCAGGTCGTGCCCGCGGAGGGACCGTCGGCCGAGTCGACCGTCGAGCTGGTCGAGGGACTGCGCCGGCTGGCCGCCGGCGACGAGCGCATCCACGTCCGTGGCCTCTTCGACGCGCCGATGATCAGCGACGTCAACCCGACCGGCGAGCAGCTGCTCGGCGACGACGTGGGGCTCGGGCTGACCGGGGCCACCGTCGCCAACATCGAGGTCTCCGAGCGCCTGGCGGGTGCCCTGCCGCTCTACCTCACGATGGTCATCGGGCTCTCGCTCGTCCTGCTGACGGTCGTGTTCCGCTCGATCCTGGTGCCCCTCGTCGCGACCGCGGGCTTCCTGCTCTCGGTGGCAGCGAGCTTCGGTGCGATCGTCGCGGTCTACCAGTGGGGCTGGCTCGGCTCGTTGTTCGACGTGCACGACCCGTCGGCGGTGTTCAGCTTCATGCCCACCCTGCTGATCGGGATCCTGTTCGGTCTGGCGATGGACTACCAGATGTTCCTGGTCTCGGGCATGCACGAGGCGTACGTCCATGGCAAGGACGCCCGGACGGCGGTGCGCGACGGCTTCAGCTCGGGCGCCCGGGTCGTGGCCGCGGCGGCGCTGATCATGGTGTCGGTCTTCGCCGGGTTCATCTGGGCCGAGATGACGATGGCGCGCTCCATCGGCTTCGGGCTCGCGGTGGGCGTGCTCCTCGACGCCTTCCTCATCCGGATGACGTTCACGCCGGCCGTGCTCTCGATGCTGGGCGACCGCGCGTGGTGGCTGCCGCGCTGGCTCGACCGGTTGCTGCCGAACCTCGACGTGGAGGGCGCCGCGCTCGCCGAGCGCCTGCGGGCGCAGCAGCCCGAGGTCGCCGAGGAGCCCGCGCGCGAGCCGGTGCCGGTCGGCTGACCACCCGGCCGGCCCGGGCGACCGCCGTCAGGAGAGGCGCAGGGTCTGGCCGGTGATGCGGGCCGCGGCGCTGCTGGCGAGGAAGAGGGTGGCGTCGGCGACGGCGTCACCCACCCGCGGCTGCGGGCTGCGGACGAGCGTCCCGCCCGCCGCCCGGCTGCCGCCGCCGGAGGACCAGGCGGGGGCATACTGGCGGGGGAGCACCGACCGCGGCGCGGGGAGCACGGAGTTGACCCGGACGCCGAGCCCGGCCCAGTTCTCGCCCGCGCGGGCGGTGGACTCCACGAGCTCGCGCTGGGCGTCCTCGGGGGTGGCGGAGAGCTGGAGCCAGCTGGTCACCGAGCCGGTGTTGACCACGCAGCCGCCCCCGAGCGCCGGGCTCTGGCCGAGCTTGAGGCGCAGCCGGGTGGTGAGGAACGTGGGGCCGAGCAGTCCCGACCGCGCCGCCTGCGCGATGAAGGCCTGCTCGTCGGGTGGCAGGCCGTACGGCAGGTGGCAGGACGCCGCCAGGACGAGGACGTCGATGTGGCTGATCGTGCCGACGAGGTGGTCGATCGACTCCTGGCGGGCCAGGTTGACCGACTCGTAGTCGAACGCCGACAGGTCGGTGTCGTAGAGCGAGCGCAGCATCATCGTGCCGGTCACCGTCACCGAGGCGCCGGACCGCGCGAACGACGAGGCGATGGCGTGCCCCTGCCCACGGGTCCCGCCGATGACCAGGACCTGGTACCCCGTGAAGTCGTACGACCCCGCTGTCGACATGCTGTGGCGCCCTCCCCGTCGCTCGGGGGTTTTTCTACCACGCGGTAGGGGCGGGGTGACAGGCGTCGCCGTGCTCAGTTCGTCCACAAAACCCGGCCGAGCGGCGTCACGCCTTCGAGTCGGCAGCGCGGACCTCCTCCTCACGCAGCGGGTCGGCGAGCTCGAGGCGCCCGGTGCGCACGGCGGCGAACGTCCAGAGCTTGTTGAGCACGAACGAGAGCGGGGTGACCAGCCCGATCACGATGAGCTGCGACCAGTAGAGCCGGTTGCGCAGACCGGTGGAGTCGTCGAAGACGTCGGTCGGCAGGCTGATCGGGGAGTGCGGGTGCATGAGGAGGGTGAGCAGGGCCAGGCCGACCGCCTGGCCGCCGAGGCCGACGACGAGGAACGGCCAGTACTCCCGCCACCAGCCGGCGGCCCGCGAGCTCTGGAACGTCCACGTGCGGTTGAGCTGGAAGTTGGACAGGTTCGCGACGAGGAAGGCGAGCGTGGAGTAGACGTGGTACCAGCGGAGGTTGAAGCCCGAGGACCCGAGCGCGACGACGGCGTCGTCGAAGTGGGGTCCGAGACGGCGCAGCAGGACCAGCACGAGCAGGTTGACCAGGACGCCCGAGACGCCGACCGCGCCGAAGCGCACGAGGAGCACGACGTTGCGTCGGTGACGCGTCATCAGCGCTGCTCCCCGAGAGGTCATGCTCTCGAGGCTACCGACCCTCGGTGCCCTGCGCGGTCCACGTCCCTAGGATTGTCCCCATGACGCAGCAGCCGTTCAGCCGTCCAGGTGCCATCGACCTCTCCGGGCTCGGCCGACCGCCCGCGCCGCCGCAGGACGCGGCCCCGGCCGGCGGGAGCGGATCCGCGCCGGGGGCGTACTCCGTCGCCATCACGCAGGACAACTTCCAGCAGGTGCTCCAGGAGTCGATGGCGGCGCCCGTCGTCCTGGTCTTCCACTCCGCGCGCCAGGCGCCGGGCAGCGAGCAGTACGCGGCCGACGTCGCCGCCGAGGCGGAGCGGCTCGAGGGCCGTCTCCTGGCGGCGCTGGTCGACGTCGACGCCCATCCCGAGATCGCCCAGGCGATGCAGATCCCGCAGGTGCCGCTGACGATGGTGGTGCTCGAGGGCCGTCCCGCGACCCAGCCGATCCCCGGCGCGCTGTCGCCCGAGGAGCTGTCCACCCTGTTCGCGCAGCTCGTCCAGCAGCTCACCGCGCAGGGCATCACCGGCCGGCACCAGCCCCGGTCGAGCGCGGCGCCAGCGGGCGAGGGCGAGGAGGAGGTCGTCGACCCGCGGTACGCGCCCGCCCAGGACGCGCTCGCCGCGGGCGACATCGACGGCGCGATCGCGGAGTACCAGAAGCTCGTCGACGCCAACCCGGCCGACGTCGAGGCCGCCGGCGGGCTCGCCATCGCGAAGGTGATGCAGCGCACCCAGGGCGTGGACCTCAACGAGGCGCGCGCGGCGGCCGCCGAGAACCCCGACGACGTCGACGCGCAGACGATGGTCGCCGACCTCGACATGCTCGGCGGTCACGTCGAGGACGCCTTCACCCGCTTGGTGAACCTCGTCGCGCGCACGTCCGACAAGGAGCGCGACAAGGCGCGCGACCATCTGCTCGGGCTGTTCGCCGCGGTCGGCAACGACGACCCGCGCGTGCTGGCGGGCCGTCGCAACCTGGCGTCGGCGCTGTTCTGAGCCGCGCCGGGGCCTAGCGCTTCTCGAGGACGGAGCGGCCGGCCTCGAGGCGTGCGACCGGCACCCGGAAGGGCGAGCACGAGACGTAGTTCAGCCCGACCTCGTCGAAGAAGTGGACCGAGCGCGGGTCACCGCCGTGCTCGCCGCACACGCCGACCTTGAGGTCGGGGCGGGTCTCGCGACCCTTCGTGGTCCCCATCTCGACCATGCCGCCGACGCCGCGCTGGTCGAGCGACTCGAACGGCGAGACGTCGAAGATGCCATGCTCGAAGTAGCGGGAGAAGAACGCCGCCTCGACGTCGTCGCGCGAGAAGCCCCACCCCATCTGGGTGAGGTCGTTGGTGCCGAAGGAGAAGAACTCGGCCTCCTTGGCGATCCGGTCGGCGAGGAAGGCCGCGCGGGGCAGCTCGATCATCGTGCCGATCGCGATGTCGAGCTTGACCCCGCGGTCCTCCTCGACCTCGGCGATCTGCTGGACCAGCTCGGCCTTCACGATCTCGAGCTCGCGGACGCTGGCGACCAGCGGGACCATGATCTCCGGCCGCGGGGTGCCGTGGACGGCCATCCGGTCGGCCGCCGCCTCCGCGATCGCCCGGCCCTGCATCCGAAACAGGCCGGGGATCTGGATCCCGAGCCGTACGCCGCGCAGCCCCAGCATCGGGTTCTGCTCGTGCAGGCGGCGGACGTGGGTGAGCAGCGTCCGCTGGTGCCGGGCGTGCTCGTCGTCCTCGCCGCGCTCGTCGGCGAGCGCGACCTCGACGCTCAGCTCGGTCAGGTCGGGGAGGAACTCGTGCAGCGGCGGGTCGAGGAGGCGGATCGTCACCGGCAGGCCGTCCATCGCCTCGAGGATCTCGGTGAAGTCCTGCTTCTGCAGCGGCAGGAGGGCGGCGAGGGCGGCCTCCACCCCGGCCTCGTCCTCGGCGACGATGAGCTTCTCCACCAGCTCGCGACGCTCCCCGAGGAACATGTGCTCGGTGCGGCACAGGCCGATGCCCTGGGCGCCGAACCGCCGGGCGCGGGCGGCGTCCTCCGGGGTGTCGGCGTTGGTGCGCACCCGCAGCCGGCGGGCGCCGTCGGCGTGGGCCATGATCCGCGCGACCGACTGGGCGAGGTCGTCGTCGAGCTTCTCGCCCTCGAAGAGCCGCACGACGACGGAGTCGGCGACCGGCACGGCCCCGGCGAAGACCTCGCCGGTCGAGCCGTCGATCGAGATCACGTCGCCCTCGCGCACCGTCTCGCCGTCGCGGACGGTGAACTGCCCGGCCTTGCTGTCGACGTCGAGCGACTCCGCGCCGCACACGCACGTACGTCCCATCCCGCGCGCGACGACGGCGGCGTGCGAGGTCTTCCCGCCGCGGCTGGTGAGGATGCCGCGGGCCGCCACCATGCCGCGCAGGTCGTCGGGGTTGGTCTCCTTGCGGACGAGGATGACGTCCTCGCCGCGCTCCGCCCACTCCACGGCGGTGTCGGAGTCGAAGACGGCCTTGCCGACGGCAGCGCCGGGTGAGGCGTTCATGCCCTTCGCGAGCAGGGTGCGCTCGGCCTCGTCGTCGAAGCGCGGGAACATCAGCAGCGCGAGCTGCTCGCCGGTGACGCGCAGGACGGCCTCGTCCATCTCGATGAGGCCCTCGTCCACCATGTGCACGGCGATGCGGAAGGCCGCCTCGGGAGTCCGCTTGCCGACGCGCGTCTGGAGCATCCAGAGCTTGCCGCGCTCGACCGTGAACTCGATGTCGCACATGTCGCGGTAGTGCCGCTCGAGGCGCGACATGATCTCCATGAGGTCGTCGTGCGACGTCCGGTCGATCGCGGCCATGTCGGCGAGCGTGACGGTGTTGCGGATGCCGGCGACGACGTCCTCGCCCTGGGCGTTCTGGAGGTAGTCGCCGTACTCGCCCTGGGCGCCGCTGGCCGGGTCGCGGGTGAAGGCGACGCCCGAACCGGAGTCCATGCCGAAGTTGCCGAAGACCATGGCCTGCACGTTGACCGCCGTGCCGAGGTCCTCGGGGATCCGTTCCTGGCGACGGTAGAGCCGCGCGCGGTCGGTGTTCCACGAGTTGAAGACGGCCTGGATCGCGAGGTCCATCTGCTCGCGCGGGTCCTGCGGGAAGTCGCGTCCCGTCTGCTCCCTGATGATGCCCTTGAACGTCTCGACGAGGCCCGCGAGGTCGTCGGCGTCCAGGTCGAGGTCGGACTCGGTGCCCTTGGCCTTCTTGGCAGCGTCGAGCGCCTCGGAGAACAGCTCGGCGTCGACGTGGAGCACCGTGCCGCCGAACATCTGGAGCAGCCGGCGGTAGGAGTCCTGGGCGAACCGCTCGGACTGACTGCGGGCCGCGAGGCCGCCGACCGAGGTGTCGTTGAGTCCGACGTTGAGGACGGTCTCCATCATGCCCGGCATCGAGAACTTGGCGCCGGAGCGCACCGAGACGAGCAGCGGGTCGTCGGCGTCGCCGAGCTTCTTGCCCATCGCCTCCTCCAGGGACGCGAGGTGCTCGGTGACCTCGTCCGCGAGCCCGTCCGGCATCCCGCCCTCGGCCAGGTAGGCGCGGCAGGTCTCGGTCGAGATCGTGAAGCCCGGCGGCACGGGGAGGCCGAGGTTCGTCATCTCGGCGAGGTTGGCCCCCTTGCCGCCCAAGAGGTCCTTCTGGTCCTTGTTTCCCTCAGCGAAGTCGTACACCCAGGTCATGCAAGGCATCCTGCCTCAGCGACCGGACTCCGTATACGGTTGAGCGCCGCCGACCGCGGCACGTACGCGTCGGGCGGTGAAGTCGGCCGCCAGCTCGTCCACCTCTTCGAGGGTGCAGAACCGCACGTCACGGATCTCGCGCTCCTGCTTCACCACGGTGTCGAGCACCGAGGGCGCCAGGGTGCCGCCGTCGAAGACGAGGCAGACCGCATCGTCCCAGCCGCCCCAGGGCGGGAGCCAGTCGGTGAGCACGAGCTCGCCCGGCTCGATCTCGAGCCCGAGCTCCTCCTCGACCTCCCGCTGCACGGCGAGGCGGGGGGACTCGCCCACCTCGACCACGCCGCCGGGCAGGTCCCAGTCGCGCTTGTACGTCAGCTGGCACAGCAGCACCCGCCCCTCGGGGTCGCGCACGAGCATCTGCGAGATCGCGCGCTTGCGGGGGAGGAAGGAGTTGAGGAGCGCCCGGAAGCCTCCCGGCTCCTGGACCGGCGTGTCGGTGACGAGCCGCGCATAGACGACGAGGTCCGCCTGGCCGCCGTCCTCGCCCAGCCCACGGCGTACGCCCTCGCGGTGCAGGCCCGCCCAGGTCGCCGCCCGCTGCGCGGGGGCGTCGTCGACGTCGACGAGGACCTCCACCCGGGAGTGCCCGGTCAGGGCCGAGGCCACCTCGCGCCGCAGCTCGTCGGTGCTGACCTCCCCGTCCCACTCGAGTCGGGCGACCCCGTCGTCGGAGGTCAGGGAGATCGGGCTGGGCACGCCTTCACCCTAGCGAGAGGAGGTAGCCGCGCGGCGTCGCCACCGCCTGATGCTCCACCATGGGATGTCGACGGGCATGCACATCCCCAGGTCGATCGACCTGGGAAACTGCGGTTTCCTCGACATCCCATGGTGGAGCAGCGCCGCGTGCCCGGCGCCGGCGCCGCGAGGTCAGCTCGCTCGTGCGAGCTTGGCGCGGATCCGGGCCGCCGTCTGGGAGGGCCGGTCGAGGTCGGACCAGACCAGTCGGACCATCCACGCATCAGTTGCCTCGCGCAGCTGGTCCTCGCGACGTTTCTCCTGGAAGACGACCTCGCCGGCGTCCTGGCCCGGCTCGAGCAGTCGGCCGTACTTCACCTTGCCGTCGAACTCGCCGAGGCCGTTGTGCTTCAGCCACGCCCAGTCGGTACGCCCGACGAGTCGGCCGGCGACGACGACCTCGTGCTGGAGCGTGGGGGCAGGCAGGTGCTCGACGAAGAAGAGCCAGAGCCCGCGGGACTCGCCGACGGACTCGGCCTGGTCCGTCGCCATGTGCACCGGCACGTGCAGGTGGCGCACACGGGGCCAGTGCGCCATGGTGTCGAACTGGTCGCCGATGTCGTCGATGCTGCAACGACGACGGTGCAGCGCGGAGTTGAGCAGCACGAGCGCGCTCTCAGGACGGCCGAGCGATCCTGCCTCGAGCACGCAGCGCTGCGGGGCGAGCACCCGCATCCCGTCGACGACGCCCACCTCGTGGTCGAGCACCAGCCCCTCGTGGTGGACGACTCCGGCCTCGATGCGTCCGGCGCCGCCGTCCAGCCGGGTCACGTGGATGCGGTCGAGGGGGATCCCCCACACGTCGACCTGGTGGGCGAGGCAGCCCGAGGTGTGGCTCAGGGCCACCTTGCCACCGAGCGAGTCGAGCACCGTTCGGCAGACGAGGAGGTGCCGCTCCTCTGCGCTGGCGGCCGACCAGGTGTCGGGGAACGTGTAGTAGCCACGCCGGATGCGCAACCACCGACCAGCCCGCGCCTCCCGGGCGATGACGCGATCGTCGTACCCGGCCTCCCGGGCATGGGCGCGGGTGAAGAAGCCGAGCTCGGCGCTGATCGCGCGCAGGGGGTCGTCCATCCCTCGAGCATTCGGTGACAGGCGCGCGGCGGCCAGCGGCGTACGGCGTTCCTGTGGATGACCCCTCAGGTCGGCCGTCTGTGGATGTCAGGCGGAGCGCTGCGGATTGACGCTCCACCATGGGATGTCGGTGGACCTGCAGTTCCCGGGGTCAGTTGACCCGGGTGAGTGCAGGTTGCTCGACATCCCATGGTGAAGCAGCGCGGGTCGCCAGCGGTGGAGCGTCAGTCGTCAGAACGCCGGAACCAGACGGTCGCGAGGGGAGGCACGACGATGTCCGCGTGCGCCGGCTGGCCGTGGTGCTCGCCGTCGACGGCCTGGATCGAGCCGAGGTTGCCCACCCCGGAGCCGTGGTAGGACTCGGCGTCGGTGTTGAGCACCTCCGACCACGTGCCGGAGGACGGGAGCCCGAGCCGGTAGCCCTCGTGCGGGTTGCCGGCGAAGTTGGACACGCAGACGAGGTCCGGGTGGCCGGGCGAGCGGCGGGCGAAGGCGAAGGTGTTGCGGCCCGCGTCGTTGGCGTCGATCCACTCGAAGCCGGCCGGGTCGTTGTCGCGTCCCCACAGGGCGCCCGTCTGGACGTAGGCGGAGTTCATGTCGCGCACCATCGCGTGGACGCCCGCGTGCTCGGGGTGCTCGAGCAGCCACCAGTCGAGCTCACGGCTCTCGGCCCACTCGGACTCCTGGCCGAACTCGCAGCCCATGAACAGCAGCTGCTTGCCGGGGTGAGCCCACATGTAGGCGAGGTACGCCCGCAGGTTGGCGAGCTGCTGCCACCGGTCGCCCGGCATCTTGCGCAGCAGCGACCCCTTGCCGTGGACGACCTCGTCGTGGCTGATGGGGAGGACGTAGTTCTCGGCGAAGGCGTAGACCAGCGAGAACGTCATCTGGCCGTGGTGGTGGCTGCGGTAGAGCGGGTCCTGGGCGACGTAGTTGAGCGAGTCGTGCATCCAGCCCATGTTCCACTTGAACCCGAAGCCGAGGCCGCCGTCGCTGGTCGGACCGGTGACGCCGGGCCACGCCGTGGACTCCTCGGCGATGGTGACGATGCCGGGCACGCGCTTGTAGACGGTCGCGTTCATCTCCTGGAGGAACTGCACCGCCTCGAGGTTCTCGCGGCCGCCGTTCTTGTTGGGCGACCACTCGCCGTGCTCGCGGGCGTAGTCGAGGTAGAGCATCGACGCGACGCCGTCCACGCGCAGGCCGTCGGCGTGGTACTCCTCGAGCCAGTACACCGCGTTGGAGTAGAGGAAGTTGCGGACCTCGTTGCGGCCGAAGTTGAAGATGTGGCTGCCCCACTCCTTGTGCCAGCCGCGCTGGGGGTTGGGGTCCTCGTAGAGCGGCGTGCCGTCGAAGCGCGCCAGCGCCCACTCGTCGGTGGCGAAGTGGCCGGGCACCCAGTCGAGGATCACGCCGACGCCGGCCTGGTGGAGCCGGTCGATGAGGCGCTTGAGGCCGTCGGGGTCGCCGAACCGGGCGTCGGGGGCGAAGTAGGAGGTGACGTGGTAGCCCCACGAGCCGCCGAAGGGGTGCTGCATGACGGGCATGAGCTCGACGTGGGTGAAGCCCAGGTCGGAGACGTACGGCACGAGCGCGTCCGCGATCTCGTCCCAGGAGTAGAGCTCGCCGGAGTAGTGCTTCCTCCAGGATGCGAGGTGGATCTCGTAGACCGACATGGCCTCGTCGACGGGCTGCCTGGTGCGCCGCGCCTCCAGCCAGTCCTCGTCGCCCCACTCGTGCTCCGACCTCCACACGCGTGACGCGGAGCTCGGCGGCTTCTCGGCGTACTGCGCGAGCGGGTCCGCGCGGTCGACCCACTGGCCGTCCGCGCCGCGGATCCGGTACTTGTACTGGGCGCCGACGCCGGCCCCGTCGACGTGGGCGTGCCAGACGCCCGAGCCGTCGAGTCGGGTCATCGGGTGCTGCGAGCCGTCCCAGCCGGCCCACTCGCCGGCGACCTGGACCTCCTGCGCGTTGGGCGCCCAGACGCGGAACGACGTGCCGTCCACCTCGCCGGTCGCGCTCGTCGAGACCTGCGCGCCGAGGACCTTCCAGAGCTCCTCGTGGCGTCCCTCGCCGATCAGGTGCAGGTCGAGCTCACCCGGTGCGTGCGTCATCTCTGTCACTGCGTGCCTCCCAGCGCTGCGAGCGGGATGGAGAGCCATCCCGGACGGTTGCGTGCTTCGTAGACCGCCTCGTAGACGACCTTATCGGCGAGGTAGGCGTCGAGCAGGATCTCAGCGGTCCCGGCGGCCTGTACCCCGCTCTGCGTGGTGTACGCGTCGAGGAAGGCGGCACGGTTGCGTGCGGACCACTCGGCGGCGCGGTAGTCGCGCTGGTCGGCCTCGGCGCCGATGTCGGTCCCGACGCCGGTGAGGGCGACCACCCGCGGCGCGTAGTCGAAGGACCGGATCATCCCGGCGACGTCGCGCCACACCGAGTCCGGCTTGAGCCGCTCGGCCAGCGGCTTGGCCGGCTCGCCCTCGAAGTCGACGATCTTCCAGCCCTTGGAGGTGCGCAGCGTCTGACCGAGGTGCAGGTCGCCGTGGACCTGCTGCACCTCGACGCCGTCGAGGGTGCGGAGCCGGTCGAACGTCTCGCGCAGCGTGGCCTCGTACGTCGCGAGCTCCGGCACGACGGCGACCGCCTCGCGCAGCCGGGCGCCCATGGCGTCCGCCAGGCCCGCGGCGGTCGCGGCGTCGCGCTGCTCCACCGGGAAGTGCGCGGCGAGGTCGGCGTGCACCTCGGCCAGCGCCGTACCGAGCCGTGCGGCCTCCCCGGCGAAGTCGCCGCCGACCTCGTCGGCGTGCAGGTCGGCCTCGGCGTAGAGGTTGCGGACGCTGGCCAGGGCCAGGTCCCAGCCGTCGCTCGCGGTGCGCAGGAACTGCTGCAGCATGGCGAGCTGGATGGTCGTGTTGGTCTCGTCGTCGACCAGGTCGAGCCAGCCGTAGAGCGATGCGACGTGGGTGGACCCGGCCTCGGTGAGGACCTGATGGATCGCGATGTCCGGGTTCACGCCCGGCGTCACCTTGCGGAAGACCTTCATCAGCGCGTCCTCGCCGAACGCCACCGACGAGTTCGACTGCTCGCCCGAGAAGAGCGTCGAGTGCGTGTCGAGGTCGAGGTCGTGGCCCGCCAGGCTGTGGAACATCAGCTCGCCCGGCGGGGGAGCGGAGAAGGCCTTGAGCCACAGCGCCATCGCCTGGCGGTCGTGGACCGCGTCGTAGACCCACGCGTGGCCGAGCTCCTCGTCGTCCCACTCGCCGACGAGGGCGTGTTCGAGCCGGTCCTGCGGCTCGGGGTAGTAGGCGAGCGGGAGCTGGTAGAGCTCGGTCCCGCCCGAGCCGTCGCCGTCGGCGTACGCCACCTCGGCCAGCTCGATCGCCACCCGGACCCCGTCCGGCGCGCCGGGCAGCACGCCCACGCACCGCACGTCCACCAGCGACCACTCGCGCCCCTTGCCGCCGAACCAGCGGGCCTCCGCGATCCAGGTCCGCAGGTCGGCGAGGGCCACGTCGCTGCGCTGGGCACTCATCCCGGCACCTCCGAGGACGTCGGGTCGGTGAGCCTGAGCCAGAGGAAGCCGTAGCCGCCCAGGGTCAGCAGGTAGGGCAGCTCGCCGATCGCAGGGAACGGCACGCCTCCGAGGAGCTCGACGGGCACCATCCCCTCCCAGCTGCGCAGGTCGAGCTCGACCGGCTGCGGGAAGCGGGAGAGGTTGTTGACGCACAGAATGATGTCGCGGCCCTCCGCACCGGCGCCCTCGGCGCAGTGCTCGCGGACGTAGGACAGCACGCTGGGGTTGGACCCGCCGAGGTCGGTGAAGGTGCCGAGGCCGAACGCCGGGTGCCGGCGCCGGGCGTGCACGAGGCGGCGCGTCCAGTGCAGCAGCGACGAGGTGTTCTCCAGCTGCGCCTCGACGTTGACCGACTGGTAGCCGTAGACCGGGTCCTGGATCGCCGGGAGGTGCAGCTTGCCGGGCGTCGCGGAGGAGAAGCCGGCGTTGCGGTCGGGCGTCCACTGCATGGGCGTACGCACGCCGTCGCGGTCGCCCAGCCAGATGTTGTCGCCCATCCCGATCTCGTCGCCGTAGTAGAGGACGGGGGAGCCGGGCAGCGAGAGCAGGAGCGCGGTGAAGAGCTCCATCCGGTTGACGTCGCCGTCCAGCAGAGGCGCGAGGCGGCGGCGGATGCCGATGTTGGCCTTCATCCGCGGGTCGTGGGCGTACTCGGACCACATGTAGTCGCGGTCCTCGTCGGTGACCATCTCGAGCGTGAGCTCGTCGTGGTTGCGCAGGAAGATGCCCCACTGGCAGCCGTCGGGGATCGCCGGCGTCTGCTCGAGGATCTCCGAGATCGGGAACCGCGACTCGCGGCGCACGGCCATGAAGATGCGCGGCATCACCGGGAAGTGGAAGGCCATGTGGCACTCGGTGCCCACCCAGCGACCGTCCTCGGTCTGCTCGGGACCGAAGTACTCCACGACGTCGGCCGGCCACTGGTTGGCCTCGCAGAGCAGCACGCGACCCGGGTAGTTCTCGTCGACGAAGCGGCGGCACTTCTTCAGGAAGTCGTGCGTCTCGGGGAGGTTCTCGCCGTTGGTGCCGGGCCGCTCGTAGAGGTAGGGCACGGCGTCGAGACGGAAGCCGTCGAGGCCCATGTCGAGCCAGAACGCCATCGCCTCGAGCATCGCGTCGTGGACCTTGGGGTTGTCGAAGTTGAGGTCGGGCTGGTGGTGGAAGAACCGGTGCCAGAAGTACTGCTGGCGCACCGGGTCCCACGTCCAGTTCGACGGCTCGGTGTCGACGAAGATGACCCGCGCGTCCTGGTAGAGCTCATCGGTGTCGGACCAGACGTAGAAGTCGCCATAGGGGCCGTCCGGGTCGCTGCGGCTCGCCTGGAACCACGGGTGCGCGTCGCTCGTGTGGTTCATGACGAAGTCGATGATCACGCGGATGCCCCGCTGGTGGCAGGCGTCGATGAACTCGTGGAAGTCCTCGACCGTGCCGCACTCGGGGAGGATGTTGTTGTAGTCGGCGACGTCGTAGCCGCCGTCACGCAGCGGCGAGGTGAAGAACGGCGGCACCCACAGGCAGTCGACGCCGAGCCACTCGAGGTAGTCGAGCTTCTCGATGAGGCCCTGGAAGTCGCCCGTGCCGTCGCCGTTGGAGTCACGGAACGAGCGGACCAGCACCTCGTAGAAGACCGCCGTGCGGAACCAGTCCGGCTCCGCATTGAGCACCGCCGTGGCGGCGCCTGCGTCCGTCGGCATGGGCTGGTCGGTCAACGGGTCCTCCTGACACTGATGATGTGGGCGGGCTCCCAACCGGGGTCGAGCCGGACGTAGTTGTGCTGGCTCCAGCTCCAGTCCTCGCCGGTGATCTCGTCGTGCGCGACGAACGAGTCGTGCCAGCCGAGCCCGAGGGCCGGCATGTCGAGGTGGACCACGGTCTCCCGCGTGCCGTGCGGGTCGAGGTTGATCACCGAGATGACCACGTCGTCGCCCCCGTCGGGGAGTGCAGCCCGCTTGGAGAAGACCAGGACGCTGTCGTCCTCGCTGGAGTGGATCGTCACGTTGCGCAGCAGCTGGAGGGCCGGGTGCTGGCGGCGGATCTCGTTGAGGCGGGTGAGGTACGGCGCCAGCGTGGTGCCCTCGGCGTCGCGCTTCTTCCAGTCGCGGATGCGGATCTGGTACTTCTCGGAGTCGAGGTACTCCTCCGAGCCCGGCTTCACCGCGACGTGCTCGAACAGCTCGTAGCCGGCGTACACGCCCCAGCTCGGGGAGCCGGTCGCGGCGAGGGCCGCACGCACCTTGAACGCCGCCGGGCCGCCGTACTGCAGGTAGGCGTGGAGGATGTCGGGGGTGTTGACGAAGAAGTTCGGCCGCATGAGGTGGTCGGACTCGCTCGACACCTCGACGAGGTAGTCCTCGATCTCGCGCTTGCCGGTGCGCCACGTGAAGTAGGTGTAGCTCTGGTGGTAGCCGACCGCGCCGAGGCCGTGCATCATCGCCGGCTTCGTGAACGCCTCGGAGAGGAAGAGGACGTCGGGGTCGGTACGCCGGACCTCCGCGAGCAGCCACTCCCAGAACGCCAGCGGCTTGGTGTGCGGGTTGTCGACGCGGAAGATCCGCACGCCGTGCGACATCCACAGCTTGACGATCCGCAGGACCTCGCGGCAGATGCCGGCGGGGTCGTTGTCGAAGTTGATCGGGTAGATGTCCTGGTACTTCTTGGGCGGGTTCTCCGCGTACGCGATCGTCCCGTCGGCGCGCGTGGTGAAGAACTGCGGGTGCGTGGTCACCCACGGGTGGTCGGGCGCCGCCTGGAGCGCGAGGTCGAGGGCGATCTCGAGGTCGAGCTCCCGGGCCCGGGCGACGAAGGCGTCGAAGTCGTCGAAGGTGCCGAGCTCGGGGTGGATGGCGTCGTGACCGCCGTCCTTGCTGCCGATCGCCCACGGGGAGCCGGTGTCGTCCGGCCCGGGGGTCAGCGTGTTGTTGGGACCCTTGCGGTTGACCTCGCCGATCGGGTGGATCGGCGGGAGGTAGACGACGTCGAAGCCCATCTCGGCCACCCGGTCGAGGCGCTCCATCGCGGTGAGGAACGTGCCGCTGGTGACCCTGCCGGTCTTCTCGTCGCGCACCGCGCCCTCGGAGCGCGGGAAGAACTCGTACCAGCTGCCGAACAGCGCACGGGTGCGGTCGGCGCGGAACGGGAACGGGCCGCTGACCGACACCAGCTCGCGGAGCGGGTGGGCCAGCAGCAGGGCGTCGAGCTCGGGGTCCTGCAGCGCGGCCAGGCGGGCGGCGACCGGCCGGTCCTGGTCGTTCGCGGCCGCGATGGCGCCGGTGACGAGGGCGACGGCCGCCTTGTCGAGCTTGGCCGGCCCCTTCGCGTAGTCCTGCCGGACCCGCTCGAGGAGCAGGCGGGCCTCGGTGAACATCAGCTCGACGTCGACGCCGGCCGGGATCTTGATGCCGGCGTCGTGCTGCCAGGTGGCCACCGGGTCGGACCAGGAGTGGATCTCGAAGGTCCACTCGCCGGGCACGTCGGGGGTGACGTGGGCGACGTAGCGGTTCGGCTCCTCGCCGTAGGGCTGCATCCGCACCGGGTCGCGCCTGGCGCCCTTCGGGTCGGTGGCCACCACCTCGGCGGCCAGCTGGTCGTGGCCCTCCCGGAAGACCGAGGCGCGCACGGGCATCGGCTCCCCGACGGTGGCCTTGGCCGACTGGCGACCCAGGTCGACGACGGGCGAGACATCCATCACGGGTATCCGTCCAACCATGCCCCCACACTTGCGAACGTCCGGTAGCGACGCAAGCCGGAGCGGGTGTGGTCTCACCCATTCGACAGAGTTCTTGGATCGATCCAAGAAATGCCATAGCGTGCTGGACCGTGCGAGCGTTCCGTCGATTCACCGTCCGTCCCGTCCTCCCCGAGCCCCTGGCTGCGCTGTCCGTCCTCGCGGGCAACCTGCGCTGGTCGTGGCACCCACCGACGCAGGACGTGTTCGCTGCGATCGATGCCGACCTGTGGCGCGAGAAGGCCGGCGACCCCGTCCGCTTCCTCGGCGCGGTCAGCCGCGAGCGCCTCGACGAGCTCGTCGACGACCAGGACTTCCGCCACCGGCTCGACGCCGCGCAGGCCGACCTCGAGCGCTACCTCACCGAGGACCGCTGGTACGCCCGCAAGGCCGGCGCCGACGCGCCCCGCGCGATCGCGTACTTCTCCTCCGAGTTCGGCATTACGTCCGTGCTCCCGCAGTACTCCGGCGGCCTCGGCATCCTCGCCGGCGACCACCTCAAGGCGTCGTCCGACCTCGGCATCCCGCTGGTCGGGGTGGGCCTGTTCTACCGCCACGGCTACTTCAAGCAGGCGCTCGACCGCGACGGCTGGCAGCAGGAGAGCTACCCCGTCCTCGACCCGGACGAGCTGCCGCTGACCGTCCTGCGCGAGGCCGACGGCTCGCGAGCCACCGTCTCGATCGCGCTGCCCGACGGCCCCGACCTCGTCGCCCGGATCCTCGTGGCCCACGTCGGTCGGGTGCCGCTGCTGCTCCTCGACACCGACATCGAGGAGAACAGCGCCCACTACCGCGACGTCACCGACCGGCTCTACGGCGGCAACTCCGAGCACCGGCTGCGCCAGGAGCTGCTCCTCGGCGTGGGCGGCGTACGCGCGCTGCGGGTGTGGTCGCGCATCACCGGGGCCCCGGCCCCGGAGGTCTTCCACGCCAACGAGGGCCACGCCGGCTTCCTCGGCGTCGAGCGGATCCGCGAGCTGACGGTCGACGAGGCCGGTCCTCACCTCGACTTCGACACCGCCCTCGAGGTCTCGCGCGCCGGCACGGTGTTCACCACGCACACGCCCGTCCCGGCCGGCATCGACCGGTTCCCGCGCGAGCTCGTGTCGCAGTACTTCGGCGGCAACAGCCCGACCCCGGGCGTACCCGTCGAGCGGGTCCTCGCCCTCGGCGCGGAGGACTACGACGGCGGCGACGCCGGTGTCTTCAACATGGCCGTGATGGGCTTCCGGCTCGCCCAGCGCGCCAACGGCGTCTCGCAGCTGCACGGCCACGTGTCGCGCGGGATGTTCAACGGCCTGTGGCCCGCCTTCGACGAGGCCGAGGTGCCGATCTCGTCGATCACCAACGGCGTGCACGGACCGACCTGGATCGCCCGCGAGGTCGTCGAGCTCGCCGCCAGCCGTGGCGCCGACGTCGACGGTGACGACACCGACGCGCTCTGGCCCCTGGTCGACCACATCAACGACCGCGAGATCTGGGACCTCAAGCGCACCCTGCGCACCCGCTTCATCGACGACGCCCGCGACCGGATGCGCCGCTCGGCGCTCAAGCGCGGCTTCGCCCCGGCCGAGACGACCTGGGTCGACAGCGCGCTCGACCCCGACGTGCTCACGATCGGGTTCGCCCGCCGCGTGCCGACCTACAAGCGCCTCACCCTGATGCTGCGCGACCCCGCGCGCCTCAAGAAGCTGCTCCTCGACCCCGAGCGCCCCGTCCAGCTCGTCATCGCCGGCAAGGCCCACCCGGCCGACGAGACCGGCAAGCGGCTCATCCAGGAGATGGTGCGCTTCGCGGACGACCCGGAGATCCGTCACCGGATCGCCTTCCTGCCCAACTACGACATCGCGATGGCGCAGCCGCTCTACCCCGGGTGCGACGTGTGGCTCAACAACCCGCTGCGCCCCTACGAGGCCTGCGGCACCTCCGGCATGAAGGCGGCGCTCAACGGCGGCCTCAACCTGTCGATCCTCGACGGCTGGTGGGACGAGTGGTACGACGGCAACAACGGCTGGGCGATCCCCTCGGCCGACGGCATCGAGGACCCGGACCGTCGTGACGACCTCGAGGCCAACGCGCTCTACGACCTCATCGAGAACGACGTCGTGCCGCGGTTCTACGAGCACAACGACGAGGGCGTGCCGCCCCGATGGCTCGAGATGGTCCGCCACACCCTCAAGTCGCTGGGCCCCAAGGTCCTCGCGACGCGCCAGGTCCGCGACTACGTCCGCGAGCTGTACGCCCCGGCCGCCCACACCGCACGCACGCTGAACGCCGACTACGCCGGCGCCCGCACGCTGTCGGGCTGGAAGGCCGAGGTCCGGTCCGCGTGGTCCGGCGTCCGCGTCGAGCACGTCGACTCCGAGGGTGTGGGGGACCAGGCCGAGGTGGGCGCCACCCTCGCCGTCAAGGCCTGGGTCGCGCTGGGCTCGCTGTCGCCGCAGGACGTCTCGGTCCAGGTCGTGCACGGCCGGATCGGCTCCGACGACGTGCTCACCGCCACCTCGGTCACGCCGATGGAGGTGGGGGAGTCCTACGACGGCAGCCGTCACCGCTTCGACGCGACCATCCCGCTGGCGTACTCCGGTGCGTTCGGCTACACGGTCCGGGTGGTGCCGCGCAACGACGCGCTGGCCTCCGTCGCGGAGCTCGGGCTGGTGGCCGAGCCGGCCTGAGGGCCGCTCAGCCGCAGGTGGCGGGCCCGCCGCGCGTCGGCTGCCGGAGGGGCGTACGCGACTCCTCGACGAGGCGCGTGCCGGTCAGGCGGTAGGCCGTGCGCTCGCCCTGTCCGCTCCCGCGGTGGAACCAGTGCACCTGCAGACGGCGCCCGGCGCAGCGGAACCCGACGTCGTCGCCGCCCTCGGTCGCCGTCACGAGGACGGCCGGGTCGCGGCCGAGGAGGACGGGGCGCAGCGCACCCCGGTGGAGGGTGAAGAACCCGTAGGCGTGCGCGCTCGGGTCGCCCGGCACCGGACCGAAGTCCACCAGGACCTCCGGAGCGCCCGACCCCAGTGCGTCGCGGGCCGGCCGCGCCGTGATGCCGGTGGTCGAGAGGCCCCGGGGGACGCGGCCCGTGCCCCGCACGGCGCGGCCGCGGACCTGCGTGGTCACGACGAGCTTCCTGCCCCGGACGACGCGGACGGACGACCCGGTCGCCTGCTCCGTCGCCGTGGCGACGAAGGACGTCGAGCCGGCCGGTGCCGAGGCGGCGGAGAGCCCGGACCAGGTCAGGCCGACGGCGAGGACGAGTGCTGCTGGACGGATCACGTCGCTCCTTCGCTGCTCGCCGGGTCCGTCCGACGGTAGGGACGTCATGGCGATGGCCCCGGGGCCGTGCACGGATGTCACCGAATCTCGCGACCTGTCGCCGCGGGCGCTCTTCGTGCGCGTCACGCCGAGCTGACCGGCGAACGGACCGAACGGTCCCGGGCCGGCAGGCGTACGCGGGGGCCGGCGCGTGACTCGTCGTTCGGTCCGTCGGACGGCCCGTCGGACGGCCCGGCCGTACACGCGCGGACAGACGTCCGGGGCGGCCGGGAGGCTGAGCGTGCGACGTGGGACGCCGGCCGACTTCTGTCCGCGCGTCTACGCCGGAGGTCAGGCGAACGCGAGCCAGCAGCCGACGGCGATCGGGACGAGGCCGAGCAGCAGCCAGGCGGAGAGGATCCGCATCCCGTGGATGGCGCGGAAGGCCGCGACGGCTCCGGCGCCGAAGATCCCGCCGATGACGATGAGCCCCGCGCGGGAGGAGTCCGGGCCGTCGAGCATGACGCCGGCGACCACGAGACCGACGACGAGGTGCAGGATCGTGGTGACCGCGAGCGTCGACATCACCCAGCGCTGGACGCGGGCGAGGTCGCGGGCGTCCTTCTCGGGGTCCGCGACGACCGTGCGGGGTGCGTCCAGGTCGAGGAGGTGGCTCCGTCCCTTCTCGGTACGTCGGGCGGGGACGCTGCTGGCCACGGGCTCCTCCTGGATGATCCTTGCTGCGACAACTGTTGCTAGGCTAACAAAGTGTCCGCCGAGATCCGAACCGACGACCCCCTCGCCCTCGAGCGCCAGGTCTGCTTCGCCCTGGCGGTGGCCTCGCGCACGGTGATCTCGGTCTACCGGCCGGTCCTCGAGCCGATGGGGCTGACCCACCCGCAGTACCTCGTGATGCTCGCGCTGTGGGGTGAGGAGCCGCTCTCGGTCACCGAGCTCAGCCGCCGGCTCGACCTCGACCCCGGGACGCTGTCGCGGCTGCTGAAGCGGCTCGAGGTGTCCGGCCTGCTCCGCCGCGACCGCAACCGTGAGGACGAGCGCAGCCTCGCCGTCGCGCTCACCCCGCAGGGCCGCGCGCTGCGCGAGCGGGCGCTCGACGTGCCCGGCACGATCCTCGAGCGCCTCGGGATGGACCTCGAGGAGCTGATGGAGCTGCGCGACCGCCTGACGGACGTCATCGGTGCGGCCAAGGGCGCCACGGAGGCGCGCACCGGCTGAGCGGGTGCAGACTGCGCACGTGCGATCAAGCGCGGCGCGCCCCACGTGGACAGGCTGGACGGCATGACGACAGCGGCCGACACCTTCGCCGCGTTCCTCGACACCCTGGCCGAGACGCTCGACCTGGGCGGCGAGGAGCGGGCGCGGCGGCTCCACCTCTCCCGCTTCCACCTCGCCCGCGTGGTGACGGCGACGGGAGGCGAGCCGCCGGAGCGGATGCGCCGCCGCCTGCTGCTGGAGCGCGCGGCGTACCGCCTCGTGTCCGGCGACGAGCAGGTGGTGGACATCGCGTTCGAGGCGGGCTTCGGCTCCCACGAGGCGTTCACCCGGGCGTTCGTGCGCGAGTACGGCACGGCGCCGAGCCGCTGGCGGCAGCACCCCACCCGGACCCAGATCGAGGGACCGAGCGGCGTGCACTTCCACCCGCCCGGCAGCCTCCGCCTGCCGACCTCACGAAAGGTGACCCCGATGGACCTGATGACGCGCATGCTCGAGCACCACGTCTGGCTGACCGGCGAGATGATCGAGCGGGCCGCCCGCCTCACCGACGAGCAGCTCGACGCCCCGATCGAGGTGCCCATCGGCACCATCGACGACGACATGTCGATCCGCTCGGTGCTCGGCCGGCTGGTCGGCCAGCTCGCGCAGTGGAACGCCGCGGTCGAGCAACGGAGGTACGACTGGGACCAGGAGCGCGGCAAGTCGCTCAGCACGCTGCGCCGCGAGCTCGGCGAGGAGGGCCCGGCGTTCCTCGCGCAGGTCCGCGCCACGGTCGAGGAGGGGCGCCTCGACGACACCTTCCTCGACGTGACCTGCGAGCCGCCGCGGGTGTTCACCTACGGCGGGATGGTGGCGCACGTGCTGACCTTCGCCGCCGTACGCCGGCTGGTGGTGCTGGGTGCCTTCGAGACCGTCGGCATCACCGACCTCGACGCGGGCGACCCGATGGAGTGGGTGGCGCAGCCCGCGTAGGCGCGGTCGGGAGCCGGTCAGGCCTGGCGCAGCACCAGCACCGACCGCGCCTGCAGGTCCAGGGTGCTGCCGGCCTCGGCGGTCGTCCCCACGGCGACGTCGGCGTTGGTCGACAGGACGACCTCGCCTCGGTGGACCCACTGGTTGGCGGGAAGCGTCAGCTCGACGTCGTGGTCGCCGGCGTTGAGCCAGATCATGAACGAGCTGTCCTGCACCTGCTCGCCGCGGGGGCCGGGGTAGCGCAGGGGCGAGCCGTTGAGGAACATCCCGATCGTGCGCACGGCGTCGTCGTTCCAGTCGTCGGTGGTCATCTCGCGACCGTCCGGGTGCATCCAGACGAGGTCCTTGATGCCGCCCTTGATCGTCGGGCGCCCGGCGAACCAGTGCCGCTGGCGCAGCACCGGGTGCTCACGCCGCAGACGCAGCGCCGTCTTGGTGATCTCGTAGACGTCGAGCCACGCGTCGTCGGGCGTCCAGTCGATCCACGACGTCTCGTTGTCCTGGCCGTAGGCGTTGTTGTTGCCGCCCTGCGTACGCCCGCGCTCGTCGCCGGCGGTGAGCATGGGCACGCCGCTGGAGAAGCAGAGGGTCGCCATGAGGTTGGCCGCCTGCCGCCGGCGCAGCGCGATGATCGCCGGGTCGTCGGTCTCGCCCTCGACGCCGCAGTTCCACGACCGGTTGTTGTCGGTGCCGTCCCGGTTGTCCTCGCCGTTGGCCTCGTTGTGCTTCTCGTCGTACGACACCAGGTCGCGCAGCGTGAACCCGTCGTGCGCGGTGACGAAGTTGACCGACGCGTAGGGGCTGCGGCCGTCGTCGGCGTAGAGGTCGCTCGAGCCGGCGAGCCGCGTGGCCACCGTGCGCACCCCGCCGGAGTGGCCCCGCCAGAAGTCGCGCACCGTGTCGCGGAACTGGTCGTTCCACTCCACCCACGGCGGCGGGAAGCCGCCGACGCGGTAGCCGTCCATCGAGGCGTCCCACGGCTCGGCGATGAGCTTGACGTGGCGCAGGACCGGGTCCTGCCCGATCGCGGTGAGCAGGTGCGAGCCCATGTCGACGACCTGCTGGGTGCGGGTGATGGCGCTCATCAGGTCGAACCGGAAGCCGTCGACGTGCATCTCGGTGACCCAGTAGCGCAGCGAGTCGAGGATCATCCGCAGGCTCTGGGTGTGCGTCGAGTCGACGGTGTTGCCGCACCCGGTGACGTCCCAGTAGCGGACCGGCCCCGGCTCCTCGCCGGCCTCGGGCTCCGGCGGCTGCACGCGCTGGTAGTAGCCGAGGTCGTCGAGGCCGCGGAAGCTCAGGGTCGGCCCGAGCGGACCGGCCTCGGCGGTGTGGTTGTAGACCACGTCGAGGATGACCTCGAGCCCGGCGGCGTGGAAGTCCTTGACCATCTGCTTGAACTCGGTGACCTGCTCGCCGCGGTCGCCGCTGGAGGAGTAGGCGTTGTGGGGGGCGAAGAAGCACAGCGAGTTGTAGCCCCAGTAGTTCACCAGGCCCCGCTCGGCGAGCGCGGGCTCGGAGAAGAACTGGTGCACCGGCAGCAGCTCGACCGCGGTGACGCCCAGGTCCTTGAGGTAGTCGGTGACGGCGGGCGACGCGAGCCCGGCGTACGTCCCGCGCAGGTGCTCGGGCACGCGGTCGTGCAGCCGGGTCATGCCCTTGACGTGCATCTCGTAGATCACGGTGTCGCGCCAGCGCCGCCGCGGGTGGGTGTCGGCGCCCCACTGGAAGTCGTCGTGGACGACCACGCTGCGGGGGACGTACGGCGCGGAGTCGAGGGTGCTGATCACCTCGGGGTCGTCCAGGTCGTAGCCGAAGATCGCGTCGTGGACGACCAGGTCGCCCGAGACCGCCTTGCCGTAGGGGTCGAGCAGCAGCTTGGCGGGGTTGAACCGCAGGCCCGCCTCGGGGTCCCACGGGCCGTCGGCACGGAAGCCGTAGCGGGTGCCGGCGGGCAGGCCGGGGACGGCACCGTGCCACACGCCGAGCGCCTGCTCGGTGAGGCGGTGGCGCGTCTCGGTGCCCTCGTCGTCGAAGACGCACACCCACATCGCGTCGGCCGCGGGCGCGTAGACCGCGAAGTTCGTCGCCTCGGCGTACCACGTCGCACCCAGGGGGTAGTTGCGTCCGGGCCAGACCTCCATGGTCTCGCCGACGTGGTTCCAGACCGTGCTCGTCTCCGGGGGCGTCACGCGGGCCATTGTGGTGGCATCGTCGGCGCACGGCACAATGCGCCACGCACCGTGCCGCCGTGCACGCACCGCTCGACGAAGGGGAAGCACCATGGAGTTCGTGTCGATCGACGTCACCGACGGCGTCGCGGTCCTGAGGCTCGACCGGCCGAAGATGAACGCGATCAGCACGCAGGTGCAGGCCGACCTCCGGGAGGCCGCGGCCGAGCTCACCGAGCGCGACGACGTGCGCGCCGTCGTGCTGTGGGGCGGCGAGCGGGTCTTCGCCGCGGGCAACGACGTCAAGGAGATGGCGGACATGTCCTACAGCGACATGGTCAAGGTCTCCACCTCCGTCAGCAGCGCGACGACGGCGATCGCGCGAATCCCCAAGCCCGTGGTCGCCGCGGTCAACGGGTACGCCCTCGGCGGGGGCTGCGAGCTCGCGCTGGCGGCGGACCTGCGCTTCGCCGCCGAGGACGCGGTGCTCGGCCAGCCCGAGGTGCTGCTCGGCATCATCCCGGGCGCCGGCGGCACCCAGCGGCTCGCGCGACTGGTCGGCACCTCGAGGGCGAAGGACATCATCTTCACCGGACGCTTCGTCAAGGCCGACGAGGCGCTGCGCATCGGGATGGTCGACCGGGTCGTCCCCGCCGACAAGGTGCTGGAGGAGTCGGTCGCCTGGGCCGCGCAGTTCAGCAACGCCGCGGCGCTGGCGATCCGCGCCGCGAAGGAGTGCATCGACCGGGGGAGCGAGGTCGACCTCGACACCGGCCTCGAGATCGAGCGCCAGCAGTTCGCCGGGGTCTTCGCGACGGAGGACCGTACCCGCGGCATCACCTCGTTCGTTGAGAACGGACCGGGCAAGGCGACCTTCGTCGGCCGGTGAGCGACCTGTGACCGAGGACCTGCAGACGTAGAGGGAGACCACCACCGTGGCAACGAAGATCCGGGCGATGCTGGCGCAGCTGATCTGGCTGGTGTGCGCGCTGTGCGCGCTCGTGCTGGCGCTGGGGGCGCTGCTGGTCGCGCTGGACGCCAACGAGAAGAATGCGCTGGTCGACTTCGTCCTGCGGGCCGCCGACTACGTCGACCTCGACGTCTTCGGCCGCGAGGGCGGGATCAAGCAGTTCCGCGGCGAGGGCGCCGGCGTCAAGAACGCCCTCTTCAACTGGGGCCTCGGCGCGATCGCGTGGCTCGTCGCCGGACGGATCCTCGACCGCATCGTCAAGCCCTGATGGCGCGCTCGCTCGCGGTCGGCGCGACGGCCCTCGTCCTCTCGGTGGCGGGCTGGGTGTCGCCGACGGCGGCGGGCGCGGCACCTGCGACCAGCACGACCCTCGTGCTCAGCAACCCCACCTCGGCGTACGGCCAGTCGGTGCGCGCCAGCGCCGCGGTCGCGAGCAGCGCCGGCCCCGCGCAGGGGGACGTCGTCTTCACGGTCGACGGCATCGCCATCAAGGCGAACCTCACCGGTGGCGGCACCGCGAGCGTCCTGCTGCCGGACACAGCCGTGGGCATCCACGAGGTGCGTGCGACGTTCGTCCCGCAGCTCCCGCTGCAGCAGGAGGGCAGCTCCTCGCCGGTCCAGCAGTGGCGGGTGGAGCGGGCGGCGGTCGACCTCGGCGTGCAGGTGAGCGGTGCCCGTCCGCGCTCCGCCGCGCGGGTGCGCCTCGACCTGCGGGGCGACTTCGGCACGTCCCCGGGCGGTGACGTACGGCTGCGGCTCGCGATGGCCGGCGGGCCTCGCCGGGTGCGTACGGCCACGCTGGACGCCACCGCACGGGCCACCGTACGGCTCGGACGTCTCGCCCCGGGTCGCTACCGCCTGGTGGCGACCTACGCGGGGGACGCGGACCACCTCGCGGCCCGGCGCACGGTCCGGTACCGGGTCGGACGACCGTGACAGTGTCACTGTGACTGACCCCACCCGGCACGCCATTCCGGTCGGGGGTGACCGGCTAGTAGCCTCCGAAGCACATCCGACTGCACAGGAGGGGCCGCGAGGCCACACCACCATGAACATTGTTGTCTGTGTGAAGTACGTGCCGGACGCCACGGCCGACCGCAAGTTCGAGGACGACAACACCGTCGACCGCGTCGGCGTCGACGGCCTGCTGTCCGAGCTCGACGAGTACGCCGTGGAGCAGGCGCTCCAGTTCCGTGAGAAGCGCGAGGGTGAGGAGATCACCGTCACCGCGCTGACGATCGGCCCCGAGAAGGCCGTCGACGCCGTCCGCAAGGCGCTACAGATGGGTGCCGACTCCGGTGTCCACGTGGTCGACGACGCGATCGCCGGCTCCGACTACCTCGGCACGTCCCTGGTGCTCGCCAAGGCGGTCGAGAAGATCAAGGCCGACGCCGGGGTGGACCTCGTGGTCTGCGGCATGGCCTCGACCGACGCCTCCGGGTCGGTCGTGCCGGCCATGCTGGCCGAGCGCCTCGGGATGCCGCAGGTGACGCTGGCCTCGGTCGTGGAGTCGCAGGGCGACCAGGTGCGGATCAAGCGCGACAACGAGGGCTCGACCGAGGTCATCGGCGCGACCCTGCCGATCGTGCTGTCCGTGACCGACCAGTCCGGCGAGGCCCGCTACCCCTCCTTCAAGGGCATCATGGCCGCGAAGAAGAAGCCGCTCGAGACGTGGTCACTGAGCGACCTCGGCCTCGACGCCGACCAGGTCGGCCTGTCCGTGGCGTACTCGCAGGTCGAGGACACCACCGCGCGCCCGCCGCGCACCGCCGGCGAGATCGTGACCGACGAGGACGGCTCGGGCGCTGGCGCGCTGGTCGACTTCCTCGCCTCCAAGAAGTTCATCTGAGGAGCTGCGTAGACATGTCTGAGGTCCTTGTTGTCATCGACCACGCCGAGGGCGAGGTCAAGAAGCCGACCTACGAGCTGCTGACGATCGCGCGCCGCCTCGGTGAGCCGTCCGCGGTCTTCTTCGGCCCGCCCGACCAGGGCGACGCCGTGGCCGAGAAGGTCAGGAAGTACGGCGCCGCGAAGGTCTACGTCGTCGACGACGCCCAGATCAAGGGCTTCCTCGTCGCGCCGAAGGCCGAGGCGCTGCAGCAGCTCGCCGAGAAGACCAGCCCCGCTGCGGTGCTGCTGCCCTCGACGTTCGAGAACAAGGAGGTCGCCGGTCGCCTGGCGATCAAGCTGGGCTCGGGCCTGATCACCGACGCCGTCGACGTCGCGGACGGTGGGGTCACCACGCAGAGCGTGTTCGCCGGCAACTACACCGTGCAGGCGAAGGTCACCACCGGCACGCCGATCATCACGGTCAAGCCCAACTCCGCCGCGCCCGAGGAGTCCGAGGGCGCGGGTGCCGTCGAGGCGTTCGCCGCCACGATCTCCGACGCGGCGAAGACCGCGCAGATCGTCGCGACCCAGCCGCGGCAGTCGACCGGTCGCCCCGAGCTGACCGAGGCCGCGATCGTCGTCTCCGGCGGACGTGGCACGGGTGGCGACTTCGCCCCGGTCGAGGGATTCGCCGACTCCCTCGGTGCGGCCGTCGGCGCCTCGCGCGCGGCCGTCGACTCGGGCTGGATGCCGCACGCGTTCCAGGTCGGCCAGACCGGCAAGACCGTCTCCCCGCAGCTCTACGTCGCCAACGGCATCTCCGGCGCCATCCAGCACCGGGCCGGCATGCAGACCTCCAAGACGATCGTCGCGGTCAACAAGGACCCCGAGGCCCCGATCTTCGAGCTGGTCGACTTCGGTGTGGTGGGCGACCTCCACGCCGTGCTGCCCGCCGCGACCGAGAAGGTCAAGGAGCGCAAGGGCTGATCGCCGCCCGACCCGAGACCAACGCCCCCGGCCGCAGCGGCCGGGGGCGTTCGTCATGTGGTGGCGGGCCGGCGGCTCACCACACCGAGGCGCGCGCGACCCACTGTCCGTCGCGCTGCGCGATGCGCAGCGTGTAGCCGCGGTCCCGCGTCCCGAGCACCTGGAACTGCACGGGCCGCCCCCAGAAGGAGGCCTGCGCCTCGGAGCAGCGTCCCGGCAGCGCCGGGAGCCTGGTGCGCGAGAGCCGCGACCACCCCTCCGCGGACGAGTGCGACAGCACGTCGGGCCACCCGCGCCGGCCCCCTGACGTGGCCAGCAGCACGGCGCCGTCGGGTCCGTCGGGCACGACGACGTCGCACGCGCCCCTGACCCCGCCCGGGAGCGTCACGACTCCCCGCTCGCCGGAGACGACCCACGTACGGCTGCGGCCGGGGACGGCGACGTACCGCCCGTCGTCGGACACACCGAGCGGGTGCACGCCGGACCGCAGCGCCTGCCACGTGGCCGCGTCGCGGGTCGTGAGGACGACGCCGAGGTGGCGCCTGCCGCACTCGAGGGCGACGACGAGCACGTCCAGCGGCTGCTGGGTGGCGGTGTCGCCCCACCGGCACCGCGCGTCACCGGCGTCGTGGACGGTCGCGGCCGGGCCCCACGCCTGGGCTGCCTCGTCGTAGACCTGGGCGCGCACCTGACGCCCGTCGGCCGAGCCGACGGCGACGAGGGGAAGGCCCGGCGCGGTGAAGAACTGGGTGGAGAGGCGTCGCTCCACCCGCTCGAGCCCGGGTGCGTCCGTCGGCGCGACCCGGGTGACGGACCACGGGGACGCGGCGTCCGGGCGCGAGACGACCGCGACGAGGGCGGGGTTCGGGAGGTAGCCGAACAGCGCGGTGTCGGCGTCGACGTTGACGAGGTCGGCCTCGGAGGAGCAGGCGTTGCCGAGCGCGACCTCCTGCCGGACCGGCACCGCGTCGCCCGTGCCCGTCAGCACGACGAGGGGGCAGCGCTCGCCGACCTGGCCGCCGTAGAGGAAGGACACCTGCTGGGTGTCGGTGATCGTCGCGGTGACGGTGTACTCCTGCCCGCGGGCGCGCACGGCGTGGTCGCTCCAGCCGGCCGGGGTGCGGGTGGTGTAGCGCCGGTGCATCGGCCAGACCGCGTTCTGGCCGTCAGGGGAGATCCCGGGCTCCTCGTAGGCCTCCCCGTCGAGACGGTGCGACGACCAGGTCACGCCGTCGGGGGACCAGAGGGCGCGCGAGGCCACCGGTGCGGTGTCCTCGTAGTAGCCGCCCTCGTCGCAGAGCGCGATCGCGGCGACGGCGCCGTTGGCGGTGCGGGCGTCGACCGCTCCGCACCGCACGCGGGCGTTGCGCACGACGTCGCGTCGCGGACCCCACGTACCGGTCGCCGCGTCCCACCGCCGCGAGACGACGGCGCGGTAGCGCTCGGTGGCCCACAGCCGGAGCCGGTCGCCGTCGGACATCGTCAGCTCGACGCCGCCCGGGATGTCGCGCGGCAGCGCGGCCGTGGGGAGCGGGGCGGAGGACGCCGCAGCCGGGAGAGCGGCGGACGCGGTCGCGTGGGCCGCGGGCGGCGCGGCCTGGCTGGTCGGCGTGGTCAGGACGGCCGCTGCGGTCGTCAGCGCGACGACCATCCCCGTGATGCGAGACATGGGCCGACCATAGGACGGATCGGCCTACCCTCGTCGTCATGAGCAGCGAGGAAGCCGTACGCCACGCCGCGGGTCGTGCGCGGACCGCGAGCCACGAGCTCGCCACCGCCACCCGCGCGACGAAGGACGCCGCGCTGCACGCGATGGCGGACGCGCTGCTGGCTTCCGCCGCGCAGGTGCTGGCCGCCAACGCCGAGGACGTCGCACGCGCCGAGGCGGCCGGGACGGCGGCCAACATCGTCGATCGGCTCCGGCTCGACGACGGCCGGCTCGAGGCGATGGCCCGGGGCCTGCGCGACGTCGCGGCGCTGCCCGACCCGGTGGGCGAGGTGCTGCGCGGCAGCACGCTCGCCAACGGCCTCGAGCTGCGCCAGGTGCGCGTCCCGTTCGGCGTCGTCGGGATGATCTACGAGGCGCGACCCAACGTCACCGCCGACGCCGCCGGCATCTGCCTCAAGTCCGGCAACGCGGTGCTGCTGCGCGGCTCGTCCAGCGCCCGGTCGAGCAACCTCGCGATCGTCGAGGCGATGCGCGGTGCGCTGGCCGCCAGCGGCCTGCCGGAGGACGCCGTACAGCTCGTCCCCGGCGACACCCACGACTCCGTCAAGGCGCTGATGCGCGCCCGAGGGCTCGTCGACGTGCTCATCCCGCGGGGCGGCGCCGGGCTCATCCGCAGCGTCGTCGAGGAGTCCACCGTGCCGGTCATCGAGACCGGCGTGGGCAACTGCCACGTCTACGTCGACGCCTCCGCCGACCTCGAGCAGGCGCTGGCGATCGTGATGAACTCCAAGTCCCACCGCACGAGCGTCTGCAACGCCGCAGAGTCGCTGCTCGTGCACGAGGACGTCGCCGACGAGTTCCTCCCGATCGTCGTCGAGGCGCTCCAGGACGCGGGTGTCCTCGTCCACGGCGACGCCTCGTTCGCGGAGTACGACGACGTCGTGCCCGTGACCGACGAGGACCACGCCGCCGAGTTCCTCGGGCTGGAGATCTCCGCCGCGGTCGTCGCCGACGTCGAGGGTGCGATCGCGCACATCCGGCGCTGGTCCTCCGGCCACACCGAGGCGATCGTGGCCCGCGACCAGGCGACGGTCCGGCGGTTCGTCGCGGCCGTCGACTCCGCCGCGGTGATGGTCAACGCCTCGACCCGCTTCACCGACGGGGGCGAGTTCGGCTTCGGCGCAGAGATCGGCATCTCCACCCAGAAGCTCCACGCCCGCGGCCCGATGGGCCTGCCGGAGATGACGTCGAGCAAGTACGTCGTCGTCGGCGAGGGTCACATCCGGTGACCGTGCGCCCGGCCGTGCGTGGCCGTGCGCCGGTGACGGTAGGCTGGCGCCCATGCTGAGCACCGTCATCACGCTGGCCGCCGAGGCCGAGAGCGAGCCCGCCGTCAGCCCCTACGTCATCGGTGGCGTCGCGCTCGCGATCCTGCTCGTGCTGCTCCTGGCCGTGGTCTCCTTCGGTGGCGGACGCGAGCACAGCTGAGCGGGACGCTCGCGTGACTGGGACCGCCGCCGGGCGGCGCATCGGGGTGATGGGTGGCACCTTCGACCCGATCCACCACGGCCACCTGGTCGCGGCCTCGGAGGTCCAGGCCTGGTTCGGCCTGGACGAGGTGCTGTTCGTGCCGACGGGCGACCCGTGGCAGAAGAGCGACCGCGACGTCACCGAGGCCGAGCACCGCTACCTCATGACGGTCGTCGCGACGGCCGCCAACCCGCGCTTCAACGTCTCCCGCGTCGACATCGACCGCGAGGGCAAGACCTACACGATCGACACGCTGCGCGACCTGAAGGACGAGATGCCGGACGCGGAGCTGTTCTTCATCACCGGCGCCGACGCGCTGGCCGACATCTTCACCTGGCGTGACGCCGACGAGCTGTTCGCCCTCGCGAACTTCGTCGGCTGCACGCGGCCCGGCTACGAGATGGACCCCGAGGCCCTCGCCAAGATCCCCTCGGACCGCGTGACCATGGTCGAGATCCCCGCCCTGGCGATCTCGTCCACCGACTGCCGCGACCGCAAGCGTCGCGGCGAGCCCGTCTGGTACCTCGTGCCCGACGGCGTCGTGCAGTACATCGCCAAGCACGACCTCTACAGCACCGGAAGCAAGGACTCTGCATGACTGCCACCGACCACGCCCTCGAGCTCGTCGCCGTCGCGGCCCAGGCCGCGCACGACAAGAAGGCCGACCAGGTCCTGGCCTTCGACGTGAGCGACCAGCTCGCGATCACCGACGCCTTCGTGCTCGCCAGCGCGAGCAACGAGCGCGCCGTGGGCGCGATCGTCGACGAGGTGGAGGACAAGCTCCGCGAGGCCGGCGCCAAGCCGATCCGCCGCGAGGGCCACAAGGAGGGGCGCTGGGTGCTGCTCGACTACGGCGAGATCGTCGTCCACGTCCAGCACGAGGAGGAGCGGTCCTTCTACGCCCTCGAGCGCCTCTGGAGCGACTGCCCGCTCATCCCGCTCAGCCTGACGTGAGCCTGCCGCGGACGCTGGTCGTCATGCGCCACGGCCGGACGTCGTGGAACGACGCCGGCAGGGCGCAGGGCCACGCCGACATCGAGCTCGACGAGGTCGGCCACGCCCAGGCCGCTGCCGCCGCGACCGCACTGGCGCGCCTCGGGCCGACGCGCATCTGGTGCAGCGACCTCGCGCGGGCCCGCCAGACCGCGGAGGTGCTCGGTGCTGCGACGGGCGTACGCCCCGAGGTCGTGCCGGCGCTGCGCGAGTACGACGTCGGCACGCGCACCGGGATGACCTTCGACGAGTTCGAGGCGGCCTTCCCCGAGGAGTACCTCGCATGGCTGGCCGGCGACGAGTCCCTGACCGTCCCGGGTGCGGAGACGACGTCCGACGTACGCGCGCGGCTGGTGCCCGCCATGCGCGCCTGCCTGGACGCGCTCGCGCCGGGGGAGACCGGCGTCGTGGTCGCGCACGGCGCTGCCCTGCGCGTCGGCGTCGCCGGGCTGCTCGGGTGGACCGACGAGATGGACGAGACGCTCGCGGGCATGGACAACTGCCACTGGCTGCGACTGCGCGAGCACGTCCGGTTCGGGCACCTCCAGCTCGCGTCCTACAACGAGAGCGCCACGTGAGCCACCGGGCCCGCGAGGTCGACGTCGCGCTGAGCCGGCAGCTGGCCCGGGTCATGGACGACGCGGTGACGGTGCCGGGCACCCGGATCGGGGTCGGGCTCGACGCCGTCATCGGGCTGGTGCCGGGCATCGGCGACGTCGTCGGCAGCGCGCTGTCGGGTGTCATCGTGCGCGACGCGGTCCGGGCGCGGGTGCCGATGGTCGTGCTCGCCCGGATGGGCCTCAACCTCGTCGTCGACGCGCTGCTGGGTCTCGTCCCGGGCGTCGGCGACCTGCTCGACGTCGCGCACCGCGCCAACCGCAAGAACCTGCGCCTGCTGCTCCGCGAGATCGAGCGCGAGCCGCTCCGCGAGCCCCCGAGCGGGGCGTACATCGCCGGTGCGGTGGCCCTCATGGTGGTCCCCCTGCTGGCCGGGGTGGCCGCCGCCGTCCTCGGGATCTGGCTGGTCTGGCGCCTGCTGACGTGAGGGGGACCCCCGATTTCACGTGCCGGTCGGGTGTCGGCTAGTGTTCTCGGCTGTTGGGGCTGTGGCGCAGCTGGTAGCGCATCTGCATGGCATGCAGAGGGTCAGGGGTTCGAGTCCCCTCAGCTCCACCGACGATGAACTTCCACTCGCACGAGTGGAAGTTCATCTGCATTTCGGGCCCTCGAGCGCGAGGCGTGATGGAGGTCCGCGCGCACGGGCGGAAATCCATCGGTGGTGCGGACCAGCGACGGGCGAATCGGCGTTCGACGGGCGCCGGTGGCACCATGGCTCCATGACCGTGACCGACGTCTCCACCAGCCCCGCCACCGCGGCCCACATCGAGGCCACGGAGAAGTACGCCGCGCACAACTACCACCCGCTGCCGGTGGTGCTGGCGCAGGGCGACGGCGCGTGGGTGATCGACGTCGACGGCAAGCGCTACCTCGACTGCCTCGCGGGCTACTCCGCGCTCAACTTCGGGCACTCCAACGAGCGCCTGGTGGCGGTCGCGCGCGAGCAGCTCGGCGCTCTCACCCTGACCAGCCGCGCCTTCTTCAACGACAAGCTCAGCGGCTTCGCCGAGGCCCTGACCCGGCTGACCGGCAAGGACATGGTCCTGCCGATGAACTCCGGCGCCGAGGCCGTCGAGACCGCGATCAAGGTCAGCCGCAAGTGGGGCTACGAGGTCAAGGGCGTGCCCGCCGGGCAGGCCACGATCATCACCATGGAGGGCAACTTCCACGGCCGCACCACCACGATCGTGAGCTTCTCCGACGACGACGTCGCGACCTCGGGCTACGCCCCCTTCACCACGGGCTTCCGCCGCGTGGCGTACGGCGACGTCGACGCGATCGCCTCCGCCATCGACGAGACCACCGTCGCGGTGCTGTTCGAGCCGATCCAGGGCGAGGGCGGCGTCGTCATGCCGCCCGAGGGCTTCCTGCGCGACCTCCGCGCGCTCTGCACCGACCGCAACGTCCTGATGGTCGCCGACGAGATCCAGTCCGGGCTGGCCCGGTCGGGGAAGACCTTCGCGTGCGACCACGAGGACGTCGTCCCCGACATCTACGTCATGGGCAAGGCGCTCGGGGGCGGGATCTACCCCGTGTCCGCGATCGCGGCCGACCACGACGTCATGGACGTCATCACCCCGGGCTCGCACGGCTCGACCTTCGGCGGCAACCCGCTCGCCGCCGCGATCGGCACCGAGGTCGTCGCGATGCTCGAGGAGGGCACCTTCCAGGCCCGCTCGGCCGAGATCGGCGAGCTGCTGGAGGCGGGCTTCCGCCCGCTCGTCGGCCAGGGCCTGTCGGACGTACGCGTGCGCGGCGCCTGGGCCGGCATCGACATCGACCCGACGCTGATGTCGGGCCGGCAGATGTCCGAGGCGCTGATGGCGCGCGGCATCCTCGCCAAGGACACCCACGGCTCGACCGTTCGCTTCGCCCCGCCGCTCGTCGCGAGCGACGAGGACATCGCCGTGCTCGTCACCGCGGTCCGCGAGATCCTCGCCGGCTGACACCGTGGCCGCGCGCTTCGACCACCTCGTCGTCGCCGTCGACGACCTCGACGAGGCGGCGGCGCGGTGGGGCGCCGCGGGCCTGCCGGCAGTCCGTGGGGGAGCGCACCCCGTCGGGACCGAGAACGCGCTCGTGCGCGGCCCCGGTGCGGCGTACGTCGAGCTGATCGCAGCGGGACGCGACGAGTCCAACCCCTGGCTTGACCGGGTGCGCGGTGCCCGCGGGCCCCTCTCGTGGGCCGTTGCCGTGGACGACATGGAGACAGCCCGCGAGGCGTTGCGCGCCGCCGGCCTCGACCCGGCACCCGCCGTGCCCGGCTCGCGTCGCACGCCCGACGGCGACGTCGTGGAGTGGGTGGTGTGCGACGTGAACGACGGGCCCTACGGCTGGGCGCTGCCCTTCCTCATCCAGTGGACGACGCCGATGCCGCCCGGTCCGGCCGACGGGCCGGTCGTCGAGTGGGTCGGCCTCGCCCCGCCCGACCCCGAGCCGGTGGCGGACCTGCTGCTGGCCCTCGGGTTCCATCCCAGCGAGCACTGGCCGCGTCGCGTCCTGCACGACGCCACCGGGCTGCAGGTGACGCTGTCCCCGGTGGGCGACCCGGTCGGCCTCGACCGGACCGCGTGGTACATGTCCTGGCCCGACGAGGAGGACGCCTCGGCGGGGGAGCCGGCCGCTTCGCTGTCGTTCGGAGTGCCCGCCGCCGGCCCGACCGACCTCGTCGTCGACGGCGTCGGGGTCTCCACTCGCGCCGACCGTCGCCGCTTCGCAGCGAGCGCCCTGCTGCCCGCGGTCGACGAGGCGTTCGACCGGCTGCGCGGCGACCTCGCGGACTGGCCGAACCCCCACCCCGGTGGCCGTGCGGCGGTCGAGGACGAGTACTCCCGGCGTGAGCACCCCGAGCGCTACCGGCTGCTGGCCGCCCGCGCGGATGCATGGGTCGAGGCCGTCGTGAGCGCCGGCCTCGGGACCGCGCACCGGGTGGATCCGAACGAGCGCCAGTGGGTGGAGCCCTCGGCGCTGCCATCGGCCCGCACCACGGTGCTGCGCGGTCGGCCGGGGACCCTGCCGGTGACCGTGTCGCTGCTGGAGGACGAGACCTTCGTGCGCGTGGGGGTCGGCGAGCCCGTCGAGGCGCTGGACCTGCAGCCCGACTGCGGCTGCGACGCCTGCGACACCGGGTCGGCGGACCTCCTGGACGCGGTCGACTCGGTGTTCGTGCTCGCGCTCTCGGGTGGCGTCCTCGCGGTGCGCAACGGCGACCTCGTGGTCCGCCGCTCGCTCGACGGCTGGAGCAGCACCGGTGTGGAGGACGCAGAGGTGTGGCTTGCCGAGGCCGCGGAGGGCCGGCGTACCCAGGGCGTCGTCGCGGGCGAGCCCTGGCTCAGCTGAGCCGCGCGACCACGCGCCCCAGCCCGGCGGCCCGCGCCGCCTGCAGTGGCGTCATCCCCTCCAGCGGGCTGAGCAGCGTCGGGGACGCGCCCCGTTCGAGCAGGAGCACGGCCACCTCGGCACGCCCCTCCTCGATGGCCGCGACGAGCGCGGTCGACTGGAGCTCGGCGTGGACGAAGTCGACGTCCACACCCGCGTCGAGGTGGTGCTCGACCAGGGCGACGTCCCCTGCGCAGGCCGCGGCGAAGAACGCCTTGTAGTCACCGTGCGACATGGGTCAGGCGATCGTGAGCCCGCCGTCGACGGGGATCATCTGCCCCGTGACGTAGCCGGCGGCGTCCGAGGCCAGCCACACGGCGGTGGCGGCCAGCTCGCGCGGGTCACCGGTGCGGCCGGTGGGCACGCGCTGCATCGCGAGGTCGAGGTAGCCGTCGGGGTAGGTGTCGGTCATCTCGGAGGCGAAGAAGCCCGGCGCGAGCGCGTTGACACGGATGCCCTTGCGGCCCGTCCACTGCTGAGCCAGGTCGCGCGTGAGGCCGCCGAGACCGGCCTTCGACGCGGAGTACGCGGCCTGCGGGAGGCCGCCGGTGGTGATCCCGAGGATCGAGGAGATGTTGATGATGCTCGACCCCGGCTGCATCACCCGGCCGCACGCCTGGGCCATCCAGTAGCAGCCGTTGAGGTTGACGTCGATGACCGAGCGGAACTGCTCGGGGGTCTCGCGGGTGGCCGGCACCGCCGTGCCGACGCCCGCGTTGTTGACCAGCACATCGACCCGGTCGAACGTCGACATCGCCTCGTCGACCAGTCGCTGGCACTGGTGGGGGTCGGCCACGTCGGTGGCGACGGTGTGGACGCGGCGGCCGGTGGAGCGTACGGACTCGGCGACCTGCTCCAGCTTGTCCACGCGGCGGGCTCCGAGCACCACGTCGGCACCCGCCTCGGCGAAGGCATGGGCGAAGGCGACGCCGAGCCCGCTCGACGCTCCGGTGACGATGACGACCTTGTCGTCGAGACGGAAGAGGTCCAGGACGGTCATGGCACGAACCCTAGTGAGATCGCCTAGGGTGCGCGGCATGTGGAGTCGTCTCGGTGCCCCGGTCCTGCTCGCCGCGCTCGCCGTCCCCCTCGGCACGGTGCCGTCCGGCGCCGCGCCGCCCGACGCGGCCGCGGGGGCCGGCCACGCCGCCCGGCAGGCCGCGACGTGCTCCGCCGACGCGCTCGCCCGCCCGAAGCCCCTGCGCACCAGGACGGGGGAGGTCCTCGGCACGGCCCGGATGTACGCCGCCACCCGCGGTGGCGACCTCGGCTTCTGCGTACGCGTGAAGCCCGTGGAGCGCCTGCGGACGGCCTCGACCGTCGTGATGGTGCGCAAGACGACCTACGACGCGGACGGCACCCGCACCTCGGGAGGCGTGATCGGCGGGTCCGGGATGTGGCGCACGCCGATCTTCGTCACCGGCAGCATCATCGGCCCCGGCTCGTCCCTGCGTGCCGTCGTCGGGATCCAGCTCGAGCAGGGCGCCCCCAAGGGCACCGCCACGCTCAGGGGGACGCTGGACTGACCTCCGGGCCCGCCACCGGCACGCGCGGGAGCGTGCGTACGGACCGGGAGCAGAGCACGAGGGCGCAGATCACGACGTAGACGACCGCGGCGACGACCAGCACCTCCTCGAAGCCGAACGCTGCGGCGAGGGGGCCGAAGGTGAGCTGGCCGACCGGGAGCGCCACGAACGAGCCCAAAGCGTCGTAGGAGTACGCGCGCGAGAGCATGCTGTCGTCGATGTTCTCCTGCATCGCGAGGTTCCACCCCATCCCGAAGACCTCGGTGCCGACGCCGGCCACGAACGCCGCCACGACCAGTCCGACGAGGTGGGGCGAGACGCCGAGCAGCAGCATCGGCGGCGCCATCAGGGCCATGCCCAGCATCCCGAGCAGGAGCGGTCGCTCGAGCCGTACGCGCAGCAGGACGACGGTCGTGATGAGCAGCCCGGCCGCCTCGGCCGACAGGACGAAGCCCCAGCCCTGCCGACCGATCGTGTCGTCCGCGATGGCCGGCCCGAGGGTGAACCAGGCCCCCGCGTGGATGAGGTTGAGCCCCCCGAAGCCGACCACTACGCGCCACAGCCACGGCGTCGCCCAGAAGAAGGTCCAGCCCTCGCGCAGCTCGCGGATCGTGTCCGCGGGCTCGCCGGCGGCCTCCTTGGGCGGCACCCTCACGGGCAGGAGGAGGAGCGCCGAGACGAGCCAGGTGGCGGCGTCGACCGCCAGTGCCCATCCAGAGCCGACCGTCACCACCAGCAGCGCGCCGGCCGTGGGGCCGAGGACCATCATCCCGTTGCGCGTGAGCGAGACGAGGGCGTTGGCCGGCTGCAGCTGCTCGCGCGGGACGAGCTGGGGCAGCACGCTCGCCATCGCGGGGAACGAGACGCCCGACACGGCCCCCTGGACCACCGACAGGACGACCAGCATCCAGATCTCGGCGTGGCCCGACAGCACCAGGGCCGCGATCGCTCCCTGGCTGACCGCGGACCCGATGTTGGAGACCTGCAGCACCAGTGTGCGGGGGAGCCGGTCCGCGATGACGCCGCCGTAGAGCAGCAGCGCGATCATCGGGATGGTGCGCGCGGCCAGCACCTGGCCGAGCGCCACGGGGGAGTCGGTGATGTCGAGCACCGCGAACGCCAGGGCGATGCTCGCCATCATCGAGCCCAGGGTGTTGACGAAGCGCGAGGCGAAGTACCACGCGAAGCTGCGGTTGCGCAGGGGCGCGAGCGCGGTCGACCAGGTCATCGGTCGGTCTCCTGTCCCGGCACCCAGCGGGCGGCGTCGCCCTCGAGGCCGCCGGTCATCGTGAAGGCGTTGGAGGTGAGGCTGACGTGGACGGTGTCGGGTGTCCCGGCGGGCCGTGCGGCCGCGTGCAGCAGGTGGGAGGCCTCGTGGAGGAGGTCGAGGGCGCGGCGCCAGGCGTCGACGGGCACCCACGCCTCGAGGTCGCTCGAGGCCCCCGAGCCGCGTCCGGCCTGACGCAGGCGTCGCTCGACCTCGATGGCCGTCGCCCGGGCGTACGCCACCCGGTCGTCCACGCCGCTGGAGCGTTCGGCGACCTCGCGGGTCGCGTCGTAGCGGTAGCGCTTGGCCACGCCGCCGCGGATCTTCTCCTCGCCCTCGACGACGAGCTCGCCGACGTCGTGGAGCTGGCGCAGGTGGTACGACGCGTTGGCGTGGGTGATCTCGAGCGCCCGTGCCACCTCGGCGGCGCTCATCGCCTCCGCCGTCAGCAGGGACAGGATGCGCAGCCGCAGGGGGTGTGCGGTCGCGCGCAGGCGCGCCACCGCGTCCGGGTCGGTGCCGGCATGGTCGGTCATGCTCACCCTCCAAGAAGTGTTGGGCAGTACCGTGCACCCTCGCGCCGCCTACTGTCAAACAGGTGTTGGGGAGTGGTCCCGGAATGATCCCTGACCCGACCCTGAGGCTTCCCCGGAACGGGATGAAAACCGGCTCCGGACCTGCTTGGCTGGGTGTCACAGCGCAACGAGGGCACCCGGCCCACCGAGGAGTGAGTGAGATGTCCGACCAGTACCCCAGCGGCGGCCCCCACGGCCAGCCCGACCACACCCAGCCCTACGGCGAGGCGTCGTACGGCCAGCAGTCGTACGGGCAGCAGTCGTACGGGCAGCAGTCGTACGGGCAGCAGTCGTACGAGCAGCAGTCGTACGGGCAGGCGTCGTACGGCCAGCCGTCCTACCGCACCGAGCAGTCCCCGATCTCGGTGCAGGAGGAGCGCACCTGGGGTGCGATCAGCCACGCCGGCGCCGTCGTCGCGATGGTCTGCTCCCTGGGCTTCCTGGGCTTCGTCGCCTCGATCGTGGTCTTCGTGATGTACAAGGACCGCGGCCCGTTCGTGCGTGCGCACGCCGCGAACTCGCTCAACCTGCAGATCGTGATGTTCCTGTGGCTGGTGGTCCTCGGCGTCGCCTACGTCGTGCTCGGCGTGCTGACCCTCGGCATCGGCTTCTTCGTCCTGCTGCCGATCTTCTTCGTCCCGCCGGTCATCGCAGGCGTCCTGCACGTCGTCGGCGCGATCAAGGCGTGGAACGGTGAGTGGTGGACCCCGCCGCTCACGCCGCAGTTCGTGAAGTGAGCCCGGCGTCGGGCCGGACCGACGGGTCCGGCCCGAGCGCGCTACGATGGCGCCATGCGGTCGCAGATCCTGCTCCTTCGACAGCCGCGCTGACTCACCGTCCAGGCAGTCATCGCGGCCACCCCTCCATGTGTGAGGGGTTTTTTCATGTCGGGAGCCGGAACCACCAGGAGCGAGAGAGATGAATTCCGAGCAGAGCACCCCCGGTTCGAACCAGGACGGGACGACGTACGACATCGCCGCCACCGAGACCAAGTGGCAGCAGGTGTGGGAGGACCTCGAGCCGTTCCGCGCCGATGACGACAGCCCGCGCGAGAAACGCTACGCGCTGACGATGTTCCCCTACCCGAGCGGCGACCTGCACATGGGTCACGCCGAGGTGTTCGCCCTGCACGACGTGGTGGCGCGCTACTGGTGGCAGCGGGGCTACGAGGTGCTCAACCCGATGGGGTTCGACTCCTTCGGCCTGCCCGCGGAGAACGCCGCAATCCGCAACGACGAGCACCCCGACACCTACACGCGCGCCAACATCGCGCGCTCCATCGAGTCGTGCCGGCGCTACGCCGCGTCGTTCGACTGGTCGCGGACCTTCAACACCAGCGACCCGGAGTACTACCGCTGGACGCAGTGGCTGTTCCTGAAGTTCTACGAGCGAGGCCTGGCCTACCGCAAGAACAGCCCGGTCAACTGGTGCCCGCAGGACCAGACCGTGCTGGCCAACGAGCAGGTCGTGGGCGGCTTCTGCGAGCGGTGCGGGGCGGAGGTGACCAAGAAGGAGCTGACCCAGTGGTACTTCAAGATCACCGACTACGCCCAGGAGCTGCTCGACGGGCTGGACGAGCTGGAGCAGACCTGGCCGGACCGCGTCGTCACGGCGCAGCGCAACTGGATCGGTCGCTCGGAGGGCGCCCACGTCTCCTTCACGCTGCACACCGCCGGCGGTGAGCGCGACATCGAGGTCTACACGACACGTGCCGACACGCTGTACGGCGCGACGTTCATGGTGGTGGCCGCGGACGCCCCGCTGGCCGCCGAGATCGTCCACCCGGACCGGGCGCAGGCCCTGGCCGACTACCTGGTCGAGGTGCGCAAGGCCTCCGACATCGACCGGCTCGCCACCGACCGACCCAAGACCGGCGTCGACCTGGGCATCACCGCGACCAACCCGGTCTCCGGCGAGGAGATCCCGGTCTGGGCGAGCGACTACGTCCTGGCCGACTACGGCACCGGCGCGATCATGGCCGTGCCCGCGCACGACCAGCGCGACCTCGACTTCGCGAAGGCGATGGGCCTGCCGGTGCGGCGCGTCATCGACGTGCCGGGGGAGGAGGATCCGGAGGACACGTTCGTCGCGACCTCCGGCGACGGGGCGTACGTCAACTCCGGCGAGCTGGACGGGCTGAGCGACAAGGTCTCCGGCATCCGCACGATCATCGCGCGGCTCGAGGCCGACGGCCGGGGCTCCGGCGCGGTCAACTACCGCCTGCGCGACTGGCTGCTGAGCCGCCAGCGCTACTGGGGCGCCCCGATCCCGATCATCCACTGCCCGGTGGACGGCGAGGTCCCGGTGCCCGAGGACCAGCTGCCCGTCACCCTGCCGATGCTCAGGGGCGCCGACCTCAAGCCCAAGGGCACCTCGCCGCTGGGCGGGGCGACCGACTGGGTCAACGTCGAGTGCCCGTCCTGCGGCGGCCCGGCGACGCGGGACACCGACACGATGGACACGTTCGTCGACTCGTCCTGGTACATGTTCCGCTACTGCTCGCCCCACGAGGACGACCAGCCGTTCGACAGCGCCAAGGTCAACGCCTGGATGCCGTCCAACCTCTACGTCGGCGGCGTCGAGCACGCCGTACTGCACCTGCTCTACGGCCGGTTCTTCACCAAGGTCCTCAACGACATGGGCCTGGTGGACTTCCGCGAGCCGTGGTCGGCCCAGCTCAACCAGGGCTTCGTGATCAACCAGGGCAAGAAGATGAGCAAGTCGCTGGGCAACGGGGTGAACCTCGGCGACCAGCTGGCCGCCTTCGGTGTCGACGCCGTACGCCTGACGCTGGTGTTCGCGGGCCCGCCGGAGGACGACATCGACTGGGCCAACATGTCGCCCGACGGGTCGCTGCGCTTCCTGCAGCGCGCCTGGCGGTTGTCCGGCGACGTCACCTCGGCCCCGGGAGCGGACGTGACGAGCGGCGACGTGGCGCTGCGGCGTACGACCGCCCGGACGGTCCACGACGCGGCCGGCCTGGTCGAGACCTACAGGTTCAACGTGATGGTCGCCCGGGTCATGGAGCTGGTGAACGCCACCCGCAAGGCGATCGACTCCGGATGCGGCCCCGAGGACCCGGCGGTCCGCGAGGCGACCGAGGCCGTCGCGATCCTGCTCTCGCTGGTCGCGCCCTACACGGCCGAGGAGATGTGGGAGCGGCTGGGCCACGAGCCGACGGTGGTGCGCGCGGGCTGGCCGGCCGTCGACGAGGCGCTGCTGGTCGAGGACACCGTCACCGCGATCGTCCAGGTCAAGGGCAAGGTGCGCGGCCGCCTGGAGGTGTCACCCGACATCTCCGAGGCCGACCTCGAGGCTGCCGCCCTCGCCGACGAGGGTGTCCGTCGTGCCCTCGACGGCGCGACGGTCCGCAAGGTGATCGTGCGTGCTCCCAAGCTGGTGAACATCGTCGTCTGAGCACCGACGTCCGAGCCTTCCGCCTGCCGTTAGGGTCGCGACATGTCCCGTGTCGTGGTCGTGACCGACTCGACCGCGAGCCTGCCCGCCGAGGTGGCGCAGGCTCGCGGCATCCGGGTCGTGCCGCTGCAGGTCGTCATCGGCGCCAGGGTGCTCGACGAGGGCCCGGACGGGGCGACCCCGGACGTGGTGGCGGAGGCCCTGCGTGACTTCGTGCCGGTCAGCACCTCCCGGCCCGCACCCGCCCTCTTCGCGGACCTCTACCGTGCCCTCGAGGCGGAGGGCGTCGACGAGATCGTCTCGGTCCACCTGTCGGGCGAGATGAGCGGGACCTTCGAGTCGGCGCAGCTCGCCGCGCTCGAGGTCGACCTGCCGGTCCACGTCGTCGACTCCGGCCAGGTCGGCATCGCGACCGGCTACGCCGCCCTCACCGCCTGCGACGTGCTCGACGCCGGCGGGACGGGCGAGCAGGCCGCCGAGGCGGCCCTCGCCCGCGGCGAGGCGTCGTCCTCGCTGTTCTACGTCGACACCCTCGAGCACCTGCGCCGCGGCGGCCGGATCGGTGCCGCCGCCGCGATCTTCGGCAGCGCGCTGTCGGTGAAGCCGCTCCTCGAGATCGCCGACGGCCGCGTGGTCCCGCGCGAGCGCGTGCGTACGGCCTCCCGGGCGCTCGCACGCCTCGCCGAGCTCGCGGTGGAGGCCGCCGGGGACCGGCCGGTCGACGTCTGCGTGTCCCACCTCGCCAACGCGTCGCGCGCCGAGGAGCTCGCCGCGGCACTCGCCCAGCGGCTCGCCGACGGGCTCGAGGGCCGTGAGGTGATGTGCGGGGAGCTCGGCGCCGTGCTGGGTGCGCACGTGGGGCCCGGCATGGTCGCGGTCTGCGTCTCGCCGCGCCCGTGATGCTTCACCATGGGATGCAGACGAACCTGCGCATCCCTCGGTTCGTTGACCTGGGGAAGTGACGACCGACCGACATCCCATGGTGGCGCGTCGCCGGGCTGTCCACAGATTGCCGATCACCCCTGTCGGCGGGCGACCGGGCGTTCCTAGCGTGGAGGCATGCGCCGATCCCAGTCGTCCTCCGAGCACGCCGAGGCGGTGTCGCGGCGGCTGGCGACCCTGAGCGCCGAGCTCGCCGCCGTCCGGCGCGAGGACGACGACGTGACCTCGTCGGCGCACACCCGGGTCCGGGAGCGACCCGACGCGCTCACCGCCGACCTCCCCGCCCCGGTGGTCCTGCCCGTGCCGGGGCGGCACGCGTCGCGACGGGTCCGGATCGGTGCGCTGCGGCTCGGACCGGTGCACCTCGCGGTCGTCTCGGTCGTGGCGGCGGTGGCGGTCGGGCTGGCCGCCTGGTGGGCCGTACGCGACCAGGCGGAGGTGGTGCCGCTGGCGGACGTGGCCGGCACGAGCGGCACGAGCACCGAGCCCGAGCCGCTCGCGCCGGTGGCCGCAGCGGAGGAGCCCACGGGCGACCTCGTGGTCGACGTGGCGGGCAAGGTCCGGCGCCCCGGCATCGCGCTCCTCCCGGCGGGCTCACGGGTCGTCGACGCGCTCGAGGCGGCCGGGGGAGCGCGCCACGGGGTCGACCTCACCGCGCTCAACCTCGCCCGCCCGGTCGTCGACGGCGAGCAGATCCTGGTCGGGGTCGCGCCCGCCAGCGGCGTGGCGGGCACCCTCGACCAGCCCCTGCCCGAGGGCGGCACCCTGGTCAACCTCAACACCGCCGACCAGGCCGCACTCGACACGCTGCCCGGGGTCGGCCCCGTGACCGCCGACGCGATCGTGTCGTGGCGCGAGGACAACGGCGGCTTCACCTCGGTCGACGAGCTGCTCGAGGTCGACGGCATCGGACCGGCCACCCTCGACGACCTCGCCCCGCTCGTCACCATCTGACCGGCCGTGCCCGACGTCCGCGCCCTCGCGCTCGGCGCCGGTGCCTGGGGCGGGGCGCTGCTCGTGCTCCTGCTGCCCGGGTGGTGGGCCCTCGGCGCGGTCGGCTCGGTGGTGGGCGGTGGCATCCTCCTCGTGGCGAGGGACAGGTCGGCGCTCGGCTGGCTCGGACCGGTCGCCGCGCTCGCCGCCGTCGCGGGGGTCGCCACGCTCCAGCAGGCCGTGGTCACCACCTCACCGCTGACCGCGCTGGCCGGCGAGGGCGCGGTGGTCCGGTTGCGGCTCGAGCTGACCTCGGACGTGCGCGTCGTGGCCGGGCAGTACGGCGACCTGCAGGTCGTGCGTGCCCGGGTCCTGCGGGTGGAGGGACGCGGGAGGGCGTGGACGCTCGACGCGCCCGTCGTGGTGATGGCGGAGGCGGCCTGGCCACGGCTCCCGCTGGGCACCACGCTGGCGACGACGGCCCGGCTCGTCGAGTCCGACGACGACGTCGCCGCCCTCGTCCGCCCGACCGGGCCACCCGAGGTGCTCGCCGAGCCCGACGTCTGGTGGGACGCGGCCGCTGCCGTGCGTCGTGCGGTGCGCGCGGCCGTCGCCGGCCGCGACGCCGACGCCCGCGAGCTCGTGCCGGCGCTCGTGGTCGGTGACGACGGCGGGCTGGACCCCGACCTCGCCGACGACTTCCGGACCACGGGCCTCACGCACCTGCTGGCCGTGAGCGGCACCAACCTCACGCTGGTGGTGGGCTCCCTGCTCGTCCTCGGGCGCTGGCTGGGCGTGCGTGGCCGCTGGCTCCACGTGGTCGCGGCGGTCGGGATCGCCGGGTTCGTCCTCACCGCCCGCGCGGAGCCGAGCGTCGTGCGCGCGGCAGCGATGGGCACGGTGGCGCTCGTCGGGATGGGCAGCAACGGTCGCTCGCGCGGGGTGCGCGGTCTCGGTGTCGCCGTGCTCGTGCTCCTGCTGGTGTGGCCCCGGCTGGCGGTCACTGCGGGGTTCGCGCTGTCCGTGCTGGCGACCGGCGGGATCCTCCTCCTCGCACCGGTCTGGCGCGACGCACTCATGCGGTGGACCCCCCGCTGGGCGGCCGAGGCGGTCTCCGTGCCGCTCGCCGCACAGGTCGCCTGCACGCCCGTCGTGGCAGCGCTGTCGGGTCAGGTCAGCCTGGTCGCGGTCGGTGCCAACCTGCTCGCCGCGCCCGCCGTCGCCCCGGCGACCGTCCTCGGCCTGGCCGGTGGGCTGCTGGGCCTGGTCTGGTCCCCGCTCGGCGTCCTGGTCGCTGCTCCGGCCGCATGGTCCGCAGGCTGGATCATCCACGTCGCCCGCTGGGGATCAGCCGTGCCGACCGCGGCCGTCGACTGGGGCGTGGGACCACTGCCGCTCGCGCTCCTCACGCTCCTGTGCCTGCTCTCGGTGCCGCTCGCCCCGCGCCTGCTCGGTCGCCCCGGCTCCACCCTGGCGTGCACGGGACTGCTGGTCGTGGTCATGCTCGTACGCCCGCCCACCCCCGGGTGGCCGCCCGCGGGCTGGGTCCTGGCCATGTGCGACGTCGGGCAGGGCGACGGACTGGTCCTGCGCTCAGGTCCACGGGCCGGGGTCGTCGTCGACGCCGGCCCCGATCCCGTCTCGATCGACGCCTGCCTCGACCGGCTCGACGTCGACGAGGTCCCGCTCGTCGTGCTGACCCACTTCCACGCCGACCACGTCGACGGCCTGTCTGGAGTCCTCGGCGGCCGTACGGTGGGCGCGGTCGAGGCGACCGGCGTGCTCGAGCCGGCGTCGGGGGTCGACGCGGTGACGGACGCGCTCGGCACCGTGCCCGCGCCCACGGCGTACGGCCTCACGCGCCACGTCGGCGCGGTGACGCTGCAGACGGTGTGGCCCCGGCCCGGGGCGCGCGCCGACCCGGCCGAGAGCGCGGCCAACAACGCCAGCGTGGTGCTCGTGGCCGAGGTCGCCGGGATCCGCCTGCTCCTCACCGGTGACGTCGAGCCCTCGGCGCAGTCGGCGCTCGAGCGCGATCTCGCCGGGCTGGAGGTCGACGTGCTCAAGGTGCCGCACCACGGCAGCCGGCACCAGGACACCGACTGGCTCACGTCCCTCGGCGCCCGGGTCGCGCTGGTGTCGGTGGGGGAGGACAACGACTACGGACACCCCGCCCCCGACCTCCTCACCGCACTCGGGGCGGCCGGCATGCGGGTGTGGCGTACGGACCTGGCGGGCGACGTCGTCATCGTGGCGAGGGAGGACGGCGTCGGTGTCGTCACCCACCGATAGGATCGCCGCACCATGGCACGCACCCCCTCCGCCGCGCAGGTCCTCGGCCACGTCGTCCTCGTGACGGGCAAGGAGGAGTTCCTCTCCGCGCGCACGGTCGCATCGGTCCGCGAGGCGGTCCGGGCGCACGACGCCGAGGCCGAGCTCGCCGAGTCGATGGCGGCCGACCTCACCCTGGCGTCGCTCGGCGAGATGTCGGCGCCGTCGCTGTTCTCCTCGATCCGCTGCGTGATCGTGCGCGGGCTGGAGGACCTGCCGGACGAGTCGGTCGACGGGCTCCTCGACTACTGCGCCGCACCGGCCGACGACGTCGCGCTCGTGCTCGTGCACTCCGGCGGGCAGAAGGGCAGCGGCGTGCTCACCAAGCTCCGCAAGCTCCCACCGGTCACCGAGGTGAAGTCCGAGGAGGTCAGGCCGAGCGAGATGGCGTCCTTCGTGAGCGCCGAGGTCGCGCTGCACGGGTCCAAGATCGCGCCCGACGCCGCGGCGTTCCTCGTCCAGGCCGTCGGCAACGACCTGCGCTCGCTGGCGGCCGCGGCCGACCAGCTCACCAACGACTTCCACGGCGAGCAGCTCACCGTCGACAAGGTCCAGCGCTACTTCGGCGGACGGGCGGAGGCCAAGTCCTTCACGGTGGCCGACGCCGCGTTCGCCGGGAAGCAAGCGGTCGCGCTGGAGGAGCTGCGGTGGGCGCTCGACTCCGGGACCGCGCCCGTCCTCGTCACCTCGGCGATGGCCGCGTCGGCCCGCAGCCTGGCGCGCTACCTGGGGGCGTCACGCGGCGCGCGCGACGCCGACCTGGCCCGCGACCTCGGCGTCCCCCCGTGGAAGGTCCGTACGGTGCGCGACCAGTCGCGCGCGTGGACGCCCGACGGCATCGCCGCCGCGGTCCGCGCGGTCGCGCACGCCGACGCCGACATCAAGGGCCAGGCCCACGATGCGTCCTACACCCTCGAGCGGCTCGTGCTCACCGTCGCCGGGCTGCGCGACGCCCGCTGACCCGAGCCCCGTTGGTCGGCGCCAGGTCGGCCGGGGGCAGTTGCGCGGACACATGTGGCGGTGGTGGTCCTCGCCAGGTCGGCCGGGGGGCAGTTGCGCGGACACATGTGGCGGTGGGGGTCCTCGCCAGGTCGGCCGGGGGGCGGTTGCGCGGACACGTGTGGCGGTGGTGGCCCTCGTCGGGTCGGTCTGGGGGCGGTTTCGCGGACACGTGTGGCGGTGGTGGCCCCGAAATGCGAAACACCCGCCACGAGGGCGGGTGTCAGCAGGAGGGCCGGGTCAGAGCGACGCGGCCTTCTTGGCGATCGACGACTTGCGGTTGGCGGCCTGGTTGGCGTGGATGACGCCCTTGGAGGCGGCCTTGTCGAGGGCCTTCATGGCGTCGCGGCCGGCGGCCACGGCCGCGTCCTTGTCGCCACCCTCGGACAGTTCGCGGAACTTGCGAACGGCGGTCTTCAGGCGCGACTTGACGGCCTGGTTGCGCTGACGGCGCACCTCGTTCTGCGTGTTGCGCTTGATCTGGGACTTGATGTTCGCCACGTGTGAATCCTCGGAGCTAGAACTGGTCGGGAAGGAAGTCTGGTGCCTGTCGGCTGCCTGGCAACCCCCCGCTCAGATGAGGTGAGGGTCGGGTGCCGGACATGCAGTGAGGAACACTACCGTCAGGCCGCGCGAGCGCCCAAATCGCCCGGGCGCAGGTCGGGCGTCACCGGCCGGTCCGCCGGCCGACGGCCCCCAGCATGCGCCGCGACTCCGTGCGACGGAAGTCGTTGAGGGTGGGCAGGTTGACGTCGACGGCCACCACCGAGCGTACGGCCAGGTGCGCGCCGAAGCCCGCCAGGAACGCCGTCACCACCTCGTCGCCCGCCTCCGCGAGCGCGGGCGAGGAGGCGATCGAGTCGTCGAACCACGGCTCGTCGACCCGCTCCAAACGGGCCAGGAGCGGGTCGGCCCACGCCGGACCCCGGGCCGTGGTGCCCCAGTCGACGAAGACGATGCGACCGTCCGGGCGACGGAGGAGGTTGTCGACGCGGATGTCCCAGTGGACGACGTGCGGCATCGGCCGCCCGGCCTGCGTACGCAGCACGGCCGCCCAGCCGTACGGGTCGGTGCGCAGCCAGTCGGGCACGGGGGTCTGCGCAGGAGCCTGAGCGAGGCGGTCGAGCGACTCCGCCCACGTGCTGAAGACGGTGGAGACCGGGACGAGGTCGACCGAGTCCGGCACGTCCCGTTGGGCAAGGACCGCGGCGAGGCGGTCGACCCCGGACAGGACGGCGTCGAGCTCGTCGGGGTCGGTGAAGTCGGGGTGCCGTCCCTCGACGTCCTCGATGAGCAGCGCCACCCAGGCGCCGTCGTCGTAGGAGCCGAGGAGCCGCGCCCACAGGGGGTGGGCCCCGAGGTGGGTGAGGACCGCGACCTCGCGTCGGAACAGGCCCGGGGTGTCCGGGTTGAGCTCGTCGCCGACCGCCTTGACGAACGCGCGGGTGCCGTCGGCGCACGTCACCCGGGTCGCGCAGCCGGGCGACATCCCGCCGACCTGCTCGACCGTGGTCACGACGGGCGAGCCGAGCTCGGCCTCGACCCACGCCCGCACGGCGGCCGGCACGGCGGCGAAGGGCAGGCGTACGCCGACCGCGCGGGGGGCGGTCACGCCCAGCCCCGGCGCTCGGCGAGCCAGTCCCAGCACACCTCGCCCTGCCAGCGCTGGTGGTCGCGCAGGTGCGGCGACGTGGGCGGCACGGGGAGCTCGCACTGGGTGAGGAAGTAGCCGACGTGGAGGGCGATCGCGATGTCGATCGTCTCGGGGCCCACGTCCTTCAGCAGCCGCCGCGACGCCAGCACCTCGTCGACGTCGAGACCGTCCCCGCGCGCGCCGATCAGGGCGGCGAACGAGTCGAACCACGCCGCGCCGCGGACCGGCCAGTTCCAGTCGCAGACCAGGGCGCGTCCGTCGGCGGCGATGAGGACGTTGTCGGAGCGGACGTCGGTGTGCACGAGCGTGTCGCCGCCGACGACCTCGGCGTGACGCAGCGCGAGTGCCTCGGCCTCGGCGAGGTGGGCCGCGTCGAGGTCCGTACGCCGTACGCGCAGGTCCGGCCACCCCTCCACGAGCGGCGCGAAGTCGTCGGCGGCGTCGTCGAGCGCGAGCCCCGCGGGCGGCGGCGTGAGCACGTCGGCGACCTGCTCGAGGGCGTCGAGCACGACGTCGAGGTCCTCGCGCACCCACGGCCGGTGCGGTGCCCGCGCGTCGACGTGCTCGATGCCGAGGACGACCCAGTCGTCGTCGAGGGTCCACAGCAGGCGCGGTGCCGGCACGTCCGCAGGCAGGGCGGCGAGCTTGCGGGCCTCCTCGCGGTAGGAGTCGGCGAACGGGCGCTGGGCCTTGACCGACGCGGCCTTCACGAAGTGGCGCGTGCCGTCCTCGCACACGAGCACCGACGCGAAACCGGGGGTGAAGCCGCCGGTCTGGGATGTTGCCGAGACGACCGGTGACCCGCACTTGCGCTCGATGTACGCCCGGAGGTTCGGCGGCAGGAAGCCCCACTCCAGCCGCTGGGCGGTCCTCCCGTGCGGGGCGGGGTAGGGGGCCAGGGGCACTCGGGTCATGGGCCCGATCCTTCCCCACGCCCTGCGCCGGCACGAACCGATATCCCGTTGGGCGCGGGCCGCGGCGCTTGGCACGATGGGGCCGTGCCCGAGCTCGTCCTGCCGACCCCGTCCGTCCGCGAGTCCTTCCTGGAGGCGATGGACGAGTTCGTCGCCGAGGGCGTGGAGCTCAGCCAGACGGCGGCCTGGATCGACCACCACGCCCCCGGATGGACGGAGCCGGACGCCTTCGCCGCGTTCGTCGACGCGGTCCGCGCCGACGCCCTCGACGAGACGCCGCGGCTGGAGTGGCACGTGCCGTGCACGACGCTGTGGTGGGTCGACGGCGACGCCTACATCGGTCGGCTCGCCATCCGGCACGTGCTCAACGACTTCCTCCTCGAGGTGGGCGGCCACATCGGCTACGACGTACGCCCGACGCGGCGACGCGAGGGCCACGCCACGCTGATGCTGCAGCAGGCCCTGCCGTGGGCGCGCGAGCTCGGCATCGACCCGGCGCTGGTGACCTGCGACCTCGACAACGTCGGTTCCGTCCGGGTCATCGAGGCGGCGGGCGGCGTGCTGGAGGACGTGCGCGGCGTGAAGCGGCGCTACTGGGTGCCGACGTCCTGAACCGGCAGCGGGGACGCGGGCCGCCGGGTCCGGGTGGCCGCGCCGACCCCGACCACCGCCACGACCAGTCCGACGAGCTGGGCCGGCGAGAGTGTCTCGTCGAGCACCAGCCACGCGAGCACCGCGGTGACCGGCGGGCTCAGGAAGAACAGGCTGGCCGCCGCACCCGAGCCGCCGCGCAGCACCAGCAGCGACAGCAGCACCAGGCCGACGATCGAGTTCACGATCGCGAGGAAGAGCACGGCGACGAGCGCCTGCCGCCCGTCGGTGACCGGCCAGGCGCCCTCGGTCGTCCAGCCCAGCACCAGCAGGGGCGGCGCCGAGACGGCGAACTGGACGGCCGCCGACCACAGCAGGTCGGGCTGCGCTCCGATCCAGCGCTGCCCGAGGGTGCCGAGGCTGAGGGTCAGCATGCTCACGCAGCCGACGAGCACCGCCACCGGTCCGCCCGCGTGGCCGAGGTCGGAGCCGAGCACGAGCAGTACGCCTGCGACGCCGACCACGAAGCCGACGACCTGGACGGCGGAGACCCGCTCACCGAGGAGCGCCGCGGCCAGCAGCGCGGTCAGCACGGGGCTCAGCGCGTGGAAGAGCGAGGCCAGGGTGGCGCCCAGGCCGAAATCGAACGCGACGTACATCAGCCCGAACTGCAGGCCGTTCATCACCAGGCCCACCGCCGCCACCCGGCCCAGCGTGGCCCGGTCCATGCGGGAGGGGCGCCGCAGCGCGAGGGCCAGGCCGACGGCGAGCACGGCTGCCAGGACGAACCGCCACCCCAGGACCGAGAACGGCGCCGCGGCGTGGACCGCGGCGGGGCCCGAGATGTAGCCCGACGACCACACGAGCACGAAGGCTGCGGCCGGGACCAGGGGCAGGCTCGTTCCGGTCCGCTGGGCCACGCCAGCACGCTAGCGTCCGGTCATGGAGCCGGTGGTGGCGGGCGGGACGGGCGCGACGGCGCCGCTGCGGCGGCTGTGGCTGCTCGCGGGTGCGCTGCTCGTCGTCGGCGTGGCCGTCCCCGGGGGCGGCGGCGTGCTGGCGGCGCCCGGGCTGTTCGTCCTCGCCGTCGCCGGCGGCGTGACCGCAGCGCGTGGCCGCTCCTCGGGCCGTCTCCTCGCCCTGGCGTGGGCGGTGCCCGTGGTGCCCTCGCTCGCCCTCGTCGCGCTGACCGCCTGGCTCGTGGTCGCCGGAGCCGACCCCCTGGCCGTCGGCCTCTTCACCGCGCTGGCCGGTGCGCTCGTGGTGGGGACGTGGGCGGTCTTCCTCGTCGCCCTCCTCGTCGAGGCGGCCCGCGGGCGTCGCCGGTTCGGTGCGGCACGGCCCGCGTGGAAGAATGACCCGACCCCGCCGTCGTACTCCTGAAAGCAGTCCGTGAGCCTCAAGAACGCGCCCCAGCCTGGCTCGACCGACCCGTCGATCATCCGCAACTTCTGCATCATCGCGCACATCGACCACGGCAAGTCGACCCTGGCCGACCGCATGCTGCAGCTCACCGGCGTGGTGGACGAGCGGGCGTCGCGGGCGCAGTACCTCGACCGGATGGACATCGAGCGCGAGCGCGGCATCACCATCAAGTCGCAGGCCGTGCGGATGCCGTGGACCGTCCCGGACGGCAACGCCGAGGGCGCCGAGCCCGGCACCTACGTCCTCAACATGATCGACACCCCGGGCCACGTCGACTTCACCTACGAGGTCTCGCGCTCGCTCGAGGCCTGCGAGGCGGCGATCCTGCTGGTCGACGCCGCCCAGGGCATCGAGGCCCAGACGCTGGCCAACCTCTACCTCGCGATGGCCGCCGACCTCCACATCATCCCCGTGCTCAACAAGATCGACCTCCCGAGCGCCAACGTCGAGAAGTACGCCGCCGAGCTCGCCGGCCTGGTCGGGTGCGAGCCCGAGGAGGTGCTGCTGACCAGCGCCAAGACCGGCGTGGGCGTCGAGTCGCTGCTCAACGAGATCGTGAAGCAGACCCCGCCGCCGGTGGGCGACGCGGACGCCCCGGCCCGCGCCCTCATCTTCGACTCGGTCTACGACACCTACCGGGGCGTGGTGACCTACGTCCGCGTCGTCGACGGCAAGCTGAGCCACCGCGACCGGATCAAGATGATGTCGACCAACGCCGTGCACGAGATGCTCGAGGTCGGCGTGATCAGCCCGGAGCCCGTCAAGGCCGGGGAGATCGGCGTCGGCGAGGTCGGCTATCTGATCACCGGAGTGAAGGACGTGCGCCAGTCGCGGGTGGGCGACACCGTGACCTCCCAGCACCACGGCGCCACGGAGTCGCTCGGCGGCTACAAGCACCCCAACCCGATGGTCTACGCCGGCCTCTACCCGATCGACGGCGACGACTACCCGACGCTGCGCGACGCGCTGGAGAAGCTGCAGCTCAACGACGCCGCGCTGACCTACGAGCCCGAGACCTCCGGCGCGCTCGGCTTCGGCTTCCGCTGCGGGTTCCTCGGCCTGCTCCACATGGAGATCACCCGCGACCGGCTCGAGCGCGAGTTCAACCTCGACCTGATCTCGACCGCGCCCAACGTGGTCTACGAGGTCGCCCTCGACGACGGCACCGAGGTCGAGGTGACCAACCCGAGCGAGTACCCCGACGGCAAGGTCGCCGAGGTCCGCGAGCCCGTCGTCAAGGCGACGATCCTCGCGCCGTCCGACTACATCGGCACGATCATGGAGCTGTGCCAGCTCAAGCGGGGCAACCTGCAAGGGATGGACTACCTCTCCGAGGACCGCGTCGAGATGCGCTACACGCTGCCGATGGGCGAGATCGTGTTCGACTTCTTCGACCAGCTGAAGTCGCGCACCAAGGGTTATGCCTCGCTCGACTACGAGCGTTCGGGCGAGCAGGCCGCCGACCTGGTGAAGGTCGACATCCTGCTGCAGGGCGAGCCGGTCGACGCGTTCAGCGCGATCGTGCACCGCGAGGCGGCCTACTCCTACGGCGTGATGATGGCGGGCAAGCTCAAGGACCTCATCCCGCGCCAGCAGTTCGAGGTGCCGATCCAGGCCGCCATCGGTGCGCGCGTGATCGCCCGCGAGACCATCCGCGCGATCCGCAAGGACGTCCTCGCCAAGTGCTACGGCGGTGACATCAGCCGCAAGCGCAAGCTGCTCGAGAAGCAGAAGGCCGGCAAGAAGCGGATGAAGAACATCGGCTCGGTCGAGGTGCCGCCCGAGGCCTTCGTCGCCGCCCTCGCCACGACGCAGCCGGCGGAGAAGTCCGGCAAGAAGTGACCGCTCGGACGGTTCGGTCGGCGGACGTACCCCCGCAGCCGTGGGCCAACGGCGGCGGCACGACGCGTGAGCTGGCCGTGGCCGACGACGGCGCCTGGCGGGTCAGCCTGGCCGACGTCGACCGCGACGGGCCGTTCTCGACGTTCGCGGGGCGCCTGCGTGTGCTGACCCTCGTCGAGGGTCCGGTCCTCGACCTGACCGTCGACGGCGAGCCGCACGTCGTGGAGCCGCAGCGACCGTTCGCCTTCCCCGGCGCCGCGACCGTCGTCGCGTCGGTGCCGGAGGGGCCGGTCCGCGTCCTCAACGTGGTCGTCGACCCTGCCTCGGTCCAGCCGTTCGTCACCGTCCTCGAGCTCGGGCGCTCCTCGTCGCTCCCGCTCGCGGACGACCAGGCGGCGTACGTCCTGACGGGCGAGCAGGCCGGCAGCCTCGTGGTCGGCCCTGGCGAGGTCGCCGGCCGCTGCACGGTCGCCGTCGTCACCCTCGAGCGCGACTGACCGGTCGGCGGAACCGCGCGAGCGCCCCGGCCGTCCACCCGGCATGACACCGTCGAGGTCGTGCGCCGTGGTGGTGGTCGTCGCGGCTGCGCTCCTCTCCGGGTGCGGTGGCCAGGAGTGCGAGAACGGCGCGGACGTCGTCAGGGAGGTGGGCGCCTCGCTCGTCGTCGAGGCGGCCGCCGGCCCGGACGGCGAGACGGTCCCAGTGGTCGAGCTGTCGCACCTCCGCCTCGACGGCCGGCCGGTCGACCGACGCGGGCTGGTGTCGTCCCCGTACTCGCACGGGCTGTCCCTGGAGGGCGGTCGTGTCGTGTGCACCGTGCCGTGCGGGTTGTCGGGCACGGCCGGCCGGTGGCGGTTCCGGGTGACCGGGAAGGACGCGGGCAGCGCGCAGGTGTACGCCCTCGGCGCCCCGAGGACCAGCCCCAACGCGTGCAGCCCGCCACGCGGACGTGTGCCGACGGTGACGCCGCGCCTCGGGCCCGGGACCGGTTCCTGAGGGGGTGCTGGACGCCGTCAGCCGGCAGCCGGCACCCACTCCGGGTCGCGGCCGAGCCGCGCCAGCAGCCGGTCCGACGGCGAGGCGTCGTCGGGCACCGGCACCGGCCCCGCGCACACGCCCTCGGAGTAGAGCGCGTCTCCCCAGCTGTCCGCGGTCCGGTGGAGGGCGGCCGCCTCGTCGTCGCTGACCGACCACGCCTGCCCGGTCGCCCGGGCGACGTCGGAGCCGTGGACGACGAGGTCCCAGCCGTAGAAGTCGGCCATCGTGGCGGCGATCGTCGTGCGCCCGAAGTAGCCGTCGTACTCCCGCTCGGCCACGCCGTCGCGGGACAGCACCTCCGCCACGGCGGCCGCGTGCTCGCGCCACGCGGCGCCCAGGTCCGCGAGGACCGGTGCGGGACCGGGGGACAGGTCCTGGCGCTCGAGGAAGTCGCGCTCGGTGGCGATCGCGTGCTCGACGACGTCGCGCACGGTCCAGTCGTCGCACGGGGTGGCGGCGTCCCACCGGCCGTCGGCGGCGTCGAGGATGGCGGCGAAGGCGTCGGCGCGGGCCCTGAAGCGGTCTGCACTCGTGGTCATGCCCCGACGATCGCAGGCGCGGTGTCGGTGGCGCTTGTGATAATCCGACACATGTCGGAGCAGACCGCACCGCGTCCGGTGGACCCGGTCGACCGGGCCCACCTCACGGGCGTCAGCCGGCCGTCCCCACCCATCCACCGCTACGCCCCGAGCGCCCACCTCGTCGACCTGGTCGAGCGCTACTGGATCCCGGTGTGGTCCCTCGCGGAGCCCTCGACCCAGAGCACGCTCCAGCACCCCGTGTGCCTCGTCGTCGTGAGCGACACCTACGCCCGGCTCTACGGCGTCACCCGCGGCCGCTCCAGCGTCACGCTCGAGGGCGACGGCTGGGCGGTCGGCACCATGCTCACACCCGGGGCGGGACGCCTGGTCCTCGGACGCCCGGTCGCCGACCTGACCGACACGTGGACCGACCTCGACGACCTGCTGCCCGACGGGCGCCTCGTGGAGCAGGTGCGCGCGGCGATGGCGACCGACCCGCACGCGCCGGCCGCCCACCTCGCCGCCATCGGCGCGGTCGAGGCGTGGCTCGCGACCCACCTGCCCGTCGACGACGCCGGTCTGCTCGTCAACCGGCTGGTCGACTGGCTGCGGGAGCACCCGGAGGTCACCCGTGTCGAGGAGGTGGCCCGCGAGCTCGGGATGTCCGAGCGCAGCCTGCAGCGCCTGGTGGAGCAGCGCATCGGCCTCAGTCCCAAGTGGCTGGTGCAGCGTCGCCGGCTGCACGACGCCGTCGAGGCGCTGAAGTCCGGCACGGTGGCGCTAGCGCAGGTGGCGGCCGAGCTGGGGTACACCGACCAGGCGCACTTCACCCACGACTTCCGCGCGGTGACCGGCATGACCCCGGGGGAGTACCTCCGCGACCAGCCCGGCGCGATGTCAACCAGCGGTTGACGTTTCGCGCGCGACGCGCGACGGTGGTGCCATGACGAACCTCGTGGGACACCTGCTCGTCGCCCTCGCCGTGACCGTCGTCGTCGGCGCGGTCTCCGGCGGTGGCTGGGCCTACTTCCTCACCGGCGCCGTCCTGGCCCTCTCGCTGTGGGTGATGCTCTTCGCCGGCTCGTACGCCGGTGCCCCTGCCTCTCGCGGCCGGACCTCGGCGCGCCAGTACGCCGTCGCAGCGGTCGCGGCCGTCGCGCTGGGCTGGGCGATGTACGTCGTGGGCGGCGGCGCCTCGTGGTGGGCGGTCGGCTTCATCATGGCCGGCGCGGTGGTGCCCGCCACCAGCGCCGCCGTCCGCGGCGCGGGTGCCGAGGACCGTGCGTGACGAGCGGCTGGACGACGTCCGCGCGGCAGCGACGTCGCTCCACCTCGCCGAGCGCGGGCTCGCCGACGCCGTACGCGCCGCCCGGGCCAACGGGCACAGCTGGGCCGCCGTCGGCGGGGCCCTCGGCACCTCGCGGCAGAACGCCTTCAAGAGGTTCGGGAGTCCCCGCGACCCGAGGAAGGGGGCCGGCACGCACCCCGCCGAGCGCAGCGGCCCGGTGACCGCCACCACCGAGCGCGTCTTCACGCTCGTCGACGGCGGCGCCTACGACGAGCTGCGCGAGCTGTTGCCCGACGACGTCGCCCGGGTCCTGACCCGCGAGGCGGTCCTCGGCACATGGGCCCAGGTGGTGGCCGAGACCGGCAACCTGGTCCGCTGCGAGGGCACCCGCGTCGAGCCCACCGGGGGCGAGCCCGCGGACGGCCCGGTGCTGGGCACGGTGGTGGGCGCCACCACCCTCGTCTGCGAGGCGGGGGAGTGGCACGGCCGGGTGGCCGTCGGACACGACGGCATGGTCCTGGGGCTGCTCGTCGTGCCCCTCGGCGCCGCCGGCCTGCCCTTCTGAGTCAGACGACCTCGCGCACCACGGAGACGTCCGTGACGGTGATGCCGAGTGCTGCCTCGAGGGCGGCGACCGGTACCTCGAGCTCGGCCTTGCGCGGCCGGCGGGTCCGCGCGAACCAGGTGACCTCGAGCGGACGTCGCCTCGCGGTCCCGGCAGCCCGCCAGAAGCCGGAGATCCGGCCGTCCACGAGCAGCGGCGGGAGCAGCATGCCGTTGGACTCGTTCCACAACCTCCGGTGGTGCTCCGGGGTGGCGAAGCGGTCGCGCGCCCTGGAGTCGTAGCCGCACAGCAGTGCGTCGAACTCCGGCAGCAGGCGTACGTCGGGCAGCTCGCGAGGCGGCGGCGCTCCGGGCAGGTCGACGTACGCCCGTCCTCGGGGGCCGTCCTCCTCGACGACGTCCAGCCCGTCGAGGCCCTCCTCCACCGCCCTGAGCGGGATCCCGGCCCACCACGCCACGTCCTGCCGCGACGACGGTCCGTGGGTGCGGAGGTGGTGGCGCACCACGTCGGCGAGCGTCGCCGGACCGGTGCGTTCGAAGGTGCCGTAGACCGGCTTGCCCTGTCCCTCCCACCTGTCCCCGGAGGCGGGCCGCCGGACCAGGGCCCCGTGGGCGAAGGACAGGTAGCGCCCGGGCCCGTCGGCGGCGGCCTCCAGCGACCCCGGCGCCCGGCGGGCGAGCCAGTCGTCGACGTGCGCACGCAGCTCGTCGGGGGTGCGCCAGGTGCGTGCGTACGCCTCGATCGAGGTCCACAGCTCGGCGAGGAGGTCCTCGGAGATCCCCAGCACCCGGGCCCACCGGCCGTGCTGCCCGACCCGCGTCGCCTCGGCGAGCACGGTGTACGCCTCCGGCGAGGCGGTGTGCACGGTGCCGCGGATCGTGCTGCCCCGCACGATGTCGCCGGCGGCGTACGCCTCGGTGACCTCGGCGTGCGTCGTGCCGGGGAACCTCGCCCCGAGCCCGATGAAGGCAGAGCGCGCGGTCTGGGTCTGGAGGTCGCCGATCGCGTGCACGCGGGCGGCGACGGTGCCGGGGTCGTCGGGGAACTGACGGGCCAGCGCCGCCCCCGCGAGGTCGTCCCAGGTGAGCGCCACGCTCAGCCGCGCGACCGGTCGCGCATCGGCCCGCCCGGACGGCCGTAGGACCCGGCGACGATCTCGGCGACCACCGACAGCGCGATCTCACCGGGGCCCTTGCCGCCGAGGTCGTGCCCGGCCGGCACGTGCAGCGCCGACACGTCGACACCCTCCTCCACGAGCTCGTCGAGCAGGCCTGCCGCACGGCGGCGGCTCGCCATCATCGCGACGTAGGACGCCTGCGACGCGAGGGCTGCTCGCAGGACGGTCGGCGCGTCCGGGGCGTCGTGGTCGCAGAGCACGACCGCGTCCCCCGGCTGGGGGTCGAGCCCGGGACCACCGTCGTCGTCGGGCTCCACGACGACCGTGCGCCCGACCGCGGAGGCGATGACGGCGATCGCGCGGGCGATGGGGTTGTCGCTGAGCACGAGGATCCGCCCGTGCCCGACCGCCTCGTCGGACCAGGGCTGCTGCCGCTGCGTCATGACGCTCACCCTAGGCTCGCGGGCGTGGCCGTCACCATCCCTGCAGCCCTGCGGGAGCCGCGCGGTACCGGTACGGGGTGGACCGACTGGCTGGACCGGCTGCCGCGGCTCGTCGAGGACCTGTTGGCCGGGTGGCACCTCACCCCGACCGCCGAGCCGCTGCACGGCTACGTCTCCCTCGTGGTCCCCGTCGACGACGCGGACGGGGTGGCCGGGGCGCTCAAGATCGGCTACGACGGCGACGACGAGTCGCTGCACGAGGGGCTCGCCCTCCAGCACTGGGGCGGACGGGGTGCCGTACGCCTGCGCCGGGCCGACCCGCGACGGCGCGCGCTGCTGCTGGACTGGCTGCCCGGGCCCGACCTGGGCGACGCCTGGGACGTGGAGGCGTGCGAGGCCGTCGGTGGTCTCTACCCCAGGCTGCACGTGCCCGCGATGCCGCAGCTCGCGACCGTGTCGTCCTCCGTGGAGCGCTGGCTGGCCCAGCTCGACGAGCTGGGCAGGGACGTCCCGATCCCGCGCAGGTACGTCGAGCAGGCGCTGTCGCTGGGTCGCGACCTCCTCGCCGACGACGTACCCCCGGTCGTGGTGCACGGCGACCTGCACTACGCCAACGTGCTGGCCGACGCCGCGGGGGACTGGCACGCGATCGACCCGAAGCCGATGGCCGGCGACGCGCACTACGAGCCGGCGCCGATGCTGTGGAACCGGATGGAGGAGCTGGGCGGGCCCCTCGCGGTCGGCTCGGTCCGCGACGGGCTGCGCCGCCGCTTCCACGCGCTCGTCGACGCCGGCGGGCTGGACGAGGACCGTGCGCGGGACTGGGTCGTCGTCCGGATGGTCGTCAACGCGTCGTGGACCGTGCAGGACGCGCGCGCAGCGGGCCGAGGGCTCGACGCCGACGAGCGGGACTGGATCACCCGCTGCATCGCGGTGACCAAGGCGGTCCAGGACTAGGCCGGTCCCGGCCGGACCCACCCGGCATGGGCCGAAAGTCGCATCTCGGGCGACTGGATCGCTCAAATGCGGTGGTTTGCTACCGCTCGGTAAACACCGTGATCTAGGTTACAGCCCAAGTCAGCAGCCCAGCCCCCGCTGTGTGGTGCGTCGCGCCACGCTCCGAGCATGAGTAGGTAACAGATGCCGATCACCATCGACACGACCTTCCTCGACACGATGCCGGCCAACGTGGCCGTCCAGTTCTTCGACCGCGTCGCCGCGTCCCCCGACAGCGAGGCCTTCCGCTTCCCGCGGGGTGAGGCGTGGGAGTCGGTCACCTGGAAGCAGGCGGGTGACCGGGTCGAGGCCCTCGCCGCCGGCCTGATCGCGCTGGGCGTCGAGCCCGAGCAGCGCGTCGGCATCGCGTCGGGCACCCGCTACGAGTGGATCCTCGCCGACCTGGCGATCATGTGCGCCGCCGGTGCCACCACCACCGTCTACCCGAGCACCAACGCCGAGGACACCGTCTACATCCTCGGCGACTCCGAGAGCCGCGTCGTCTTCGCCGAGGACGCCGAGCAGCTCGCCAAGCTGACCTCGCACCGCGCCGAGCTGCCCCACGTCTCCAAGGTCGTCGTCTTCGACGCCTCGACAGGCTCAGGACACGCGGCGGATCATCAAGACTGGGTGATCAGCCTCGACGGCCTGGCCGAGCTGGGCGCCGCGAAGCTCGCCGAGCAGCCCGACGTCGTCCGCACCACCTCCGAGGCGATCCGTCCCGACCAGCTCGCCACCTTGATCTACACCTCCGGCACCACCGGTCGCCCCAAGGGCGTGCGGCTGCGGCACTCGTCGTGGGTCTACGAGGGCGAGGCGATCCGCGCGCAGGGGATCCTGTCCGAGACCGACCTCGAGTTCCGCTGGCTGCCGATGGCCCACTCCTTCGGCAAGGTGCTGATGTCGACCCAGATGGCGTGCGGCTTCGCCGCCGCGATCGACGGACGCGTGGAGAAGATCGTCGACAACCTCGGCGTCGTGAAGCCGACCTTCATGGGCGCCGCCCCGCGCATCTTCGAGAAGGCCCACGGCCGCATCGTCACCATGCAGGCCGCCGAGGGCGGTGCCAAGGAGAAGATCTTCAAGAAGGCCTTCGAGGTCGGCCTCGAGGTCGAGCGCCTCAAGCGCGAGGGCAGGTCCGTCCCGCTCGGCCTCAAGGTCCAGCACGGCCTGTTCGACAAGCTGGTCTTCTCCAAGATCCGCGACCGCTTCGGCGGAAACGTGCGGTTCTTCATCTCCGGCGCCGCCGCGCTCAACCGCGACATCGCCGAGTGGTTCGGTGCGGCCGGCATCAAGATCCTCGAGGGCTACGGACTCACCGAGACCTCGGCCGGCTCGTTCGTCAACCACCCGGACCAGAACAAGTTCGGCACGGTCGGCCCGGTCTTCCCGGGCAGCGAGGTCAAGCTCGGCGACAACGACGAGATCATGATCAAGGGTCCCGGCGTGATGGACGGCTACCACAACCTGCCCGAGGAGACCGCGAAGACGCTGACCTCCGACGGCTGGCTGCACACCGGCGACAAGGGTGCGCTCGACGCGGACGGACACCTGGTCATCACCGGCCGCATCAAGGAGCTCTTCAAGACCTCCGGCGGCAAGTACATCGCCCCGCCCGCGATCGAGTCGAAGTTCAAGGCCGTGTGCCCCTACGCCAGCCAGTTCATGGTCTTCGGCGACGAGCGCAACTTCTGCGTCGCGCTCGTCACGCTCGACCCGGACGCCATGGCCGGCTGGGCCGAGGAGAACGGCATGAGCGGCAGGTCGTACACCGAGATCGTCCAGTCCGACGAGGTGCAGAAGATGGTCGGCGGCTACGTCGACGACCTCAACAGCCACCTCAACCGCTGGGAGACCATCAAGAAGTGGAAGCTGCTCGACCACGACCTCACCGTCGAGTCGGGCGAGCTGACCCCGTCGATGAAGGTCAAGCGCAACGTGGTCGAGGAGAACAACAGGGCCCTGATCGAGCAGATGTACGCCTGAGCGGGCGCTGCTGCTGAGCGGCGGGGCCGCGTGGTTGGATACCCGCGTGCCCCCCGCTCAGCCCGACGGCGACGTCGCCCCCGAGGACGGCCTGCTGCCCGACGAGGCGTGGGCCGAGTTCGGCAGCAGGCCCTTCGGCCTCTACGTCCACGTGCCGTTCTGCTCGGTGCGCTGCGGCTACTGCGACTTCAACACCTACACCGCCCACGAGCTCGGTGACGAGGTCGGCGCCAGTCGGTCCTCCTACGCCGAGGCGGCGATCCGTGAGATCCGCTTCGCCCGCCACGTCCTGGGCCACCGCGACGTGCCGATCGAGACGATCTTCTTCGGCGGCGGCACGCCGACGCTGCTGAAGCCCGCCGACCTCGGCGCGATCGTCGCGAGCGCCGCGGCGGAGTTCGGCCTGGTCGACGACGTCGAGATCACGACCGAGGCCAACCCCGACAGCGTCGCCGCGTGGGACCTCGAGGAGCTGCGCACCGCCGGCTTCAACCGGATCAGCTTCGGGATGCAGTCCGCCGTCGACCACGTGCTGCGCACGCTCGACCGCACGCACGACCCGATGCGTGTGCCGGCCGCCGTCGACTGGGCCCGCCAGGCGGGGTTCGACGACGTCAGCCTCGACCTGATCTACGGCACCCCGGGGGAGTCGCTCGCCGACTGGGAGACCTCGGTCGACGTCGCCCTCTCCTGCCGTCCCGACCACGTCTCGGCGTACTCCCTCATCGTCGAGGAGGGCACGGCCATGGGTCGCCAGGTCGCCCGCGGGGAGCTGCCGATGCCCGACGAGGACGACCTCGCCGACAAGTACCACCTCGTCGACGAGAAGCTGTCCGCCGCCGGGATGAGCTGGTACGAGGTGTCCAACTGGGCGACCTCGCCCGACCACTGGTGCCGCCACAACCTCCTCTACTGGACCGGCGGCCACTGGTGGGGCGTCGGTCCCGGCGCGCACTCGCACGTCGGTGGCGTGCGCTGGTGGAACGTCAAGCACCCCGCGGCGTACGCCCAGCGGCTGGCGCGTGGCGTCTCGCCGGCGCACGGGCGCGAGGTGCTGGGCTACCGCGACCAGAGGGTCGAGCGCATCCTGCTCGAGATCCGCCTGGTCGAGGGACTGCCGGTCACCGCCCTCGAGGCCACCGGCCGCTCCCACGTCGCCCGGCTCGTCGCCGACGGACTGGTGGAGCTCATCGCCGAGCGTCTCGTGCTCACCCAGCGCGGCCGGCTCCTCGCCGACGCCGTCGTGCGCGACCTCGTCGACTGAGCCCCCCAGAGGTGGTCGAGTGCCCGTGAGGGACGAGCGGGCGCATCGAGACCTGGTGGTCCGCGGGTCTCGACACGGGTCGGCCAGTCCTTCGCTTCGCTCAGGTCTGGCCGAGCCCTGCTCGACCTCCCGACCTCGTCAGCCCTTCGCTCCGCTCAGGGCTGGGTCGTGAAGTCGATGAGCTCCTCGACCCGTCCGAGCAGCGCGGGCTCGAGGTCGGCGTAGGAGGACACCCGGCCGAGGATGTGCTTCCAGGCGCGGGCGATGTCGGCCTGGTCGCGGTGCGGCCACCCGAGCTGCTGGCAGGTGCCGGTCTTCCAGTCGATCCCGCGGGGGACGGACGGCCAGGCGGGGATGCCGAGCCGGTCGGGCTTGACCGCCTGCCAGATGTCGATGAACGGGTGGCCCACGACCAGGACGTGCGCGCCGATGGGGGAGCGGGCGATGCCCTGCGCGATCCGTTGCTCCTTCGACCCGGCGACCAGATGGTCGACCAGGACGCCGACCCGGCGGTCCGGTCCGGGCCGGAAGTCGCGCAGGTGCTCGGCCAGGTCGTCGACGCCGCCGAGGTACTCGACCACCACGCCCTCGACGCGCAGGTCGTCGCCCCAGACCTTCTCGACCAGCTCGGCGTCGTGGCGGCCCTCGACGAAGATGCGGCTGGCGCGGGCGACGCGGGCGCGGGCGTTGGGCACGGCGACCGAGCCGGACGCCGTACGCGTGGGGGCTGCGGGAGCGCCGCCGCGCACCGGGCGGGTGAGGATCACCGGCTTGCCCTCGAGCAGGAACCCGGGGCCGAGCGGGAACGTACGCCGCTTGCCGCGCCGGTCCTCCAGCGTGAGCGTGTCGATGTCACGGTCGACCGCTACGACCTCGCCGCACCAGTCGGTGGTCACCTCCTCGACCACCATGCCGATCTCGGTCGGCACCTCGACCGCGCGACCCCGGGCGGGGACGCGCCAGTCGCCGGACAGGACGTCGGTTCCGTAGCGATCGTGAGGCACCGGGATACGTTAGGCGCCGGGCGAGACGAATCCGGGGGTGGCACGCCGTGCGGCGACGGACCAGGGCGACGCAGCAGAGGGACATCGCGCGGTCCTTCGGCGGTCGCAGCGGGTTCGCGTCCGAGGAGCTCGACCGCGGCGACCGGCCGCCGGAGCAGATGAGCCGCGCCGAGCGCACCCTGGCGTGGTGGCAGTGGTCCGACTCCAGCAACCACTTCGAGGACTACGCCGACGCGGACCACCACCGACTCGACCGCCTGCTGCCGTCGGCCGAGCTCCTGGTCGCCCTGGCGATCGTGCTCGTGTTCGTCGGGGCGTACGCCGGCTTCATCGCCTACCTCGCGCTGACCCGCTGACCGGGGCTCAGCCCTCGGCGACGCCCGAGCCCTCGGCGCCCTCGCCGCTGTTGGCGCCGCCGCCGGTCTCGCCGGACTCGTCCGACTCGTCGCCGTCCTCGCGCTCGGACTCCACCGGAGGGTTGCCGAGGTCCTCCTGCGTCGCGTCCATCTCCAGCTCGTCCTGGTCCTTGGTCTCCTCGGCGTCCGGGTCGAGGGGTTCGGCGAGCGGGTTGTCCTCGCCGGGCTGGAGGTCCTCGGGCAGCTGGTCGTCGGAGATGCCGCTCATGCTGGCGTCGTCCGGCGCTGCGCTGTCCCCGGAGTGGTCGGAGTCCGCCGGGCTGGTGCCGCTCGACGCCTCGGGGGTCTCGCTCGGGTCCTGCTGGGATCCGTTGTCGGTCATGTCCCAGTCCTACCGACCGGAGGCGTCGCCGGACCAGCCCCCGAGGGGTGGGGTCAGCAGAGGCCGGCGTGCAGGTGCGTGCGCAGGGCCGCGCCGAGCTCCTGCGGGGTGGACGCCCGCCGGAGGAAGTCCAGGCGCTGGGTGTGGGCGCCGGAGTCGTCGAGCCAGGCGACCTCGACGCCGTCGGGGTCGACCGCGCGGAGGCTGGCCGCGAGGAGCGTGCGCAGCGGCAGGCCGAAGGTCGAGGCCGTCGCGGTGCGCAGCTCACGCTCGTGCGCCTCGTTGGCGTGCTCGGCGGTGCGCTGGAGGTAGCCCTGGTTGAGGACGTGGCTCCCGTCGCGGAACTCGTCGAGGTCGACCTGGATGGCGAGCGTGCCCCGCAGGAGGGTCACCTCGGCGAGGTCGACGGCCACGAGCGCCCTCGTGTCCCCGCAGCACGCGCAGCCCGAGCCGCGCTGGGCCAGCCGGCCGCGCAGGACGAGGCCCAGGCCCCGCTCGCGCGACGACCGGTGGCCCAGTCCGCTGCTCACCTCGACGACGCCCTCGGCACCGGTGTGGGCACCTGCGACGAGCGCGGAGCCCTGCGCGGCGCTGAAGACCGGTGCGCCGTGGACGTCGGTGGTGACCTCGTAGCCCTCCTCCTCGAGCGCCGGGCTCGAGTCGTCGACGCGCAGCGTGATCGAGCGCGGGCAGGACAGGACGCTGCGTGCGATCAGTGCTGTCTCTGCTGGGGTCACGGCCGCCTCCGTCATTAGGTAAGGCAAGCCTAACCCGAGGTGGGGTCGTCAGACCAGCGGGAGCCGCCTCTGGCTGCGCGGGAGGTGCTCGTAGCCCCGTCGCACGGCGCTCTCGAGCAGCCGCGGGTCCCACGGCCACTCGCCCTGGGCGAGCGCCTCGGACTGCGGGACCCCGCGCGAGGCGAGGTCGCGGATCGTCTCGGCGATGACGCCGAGGTCGACGCGCTGGTCCTGCACGAACGCCTTGTCGACCACCTGGCCGTGCCCGGGGACGACGACCGTGCGGTCGGTCATCAGGCCGAGGACCAGGTCGAGGGTCGTCGGCCACTCGAGCGGGAAGGAGTCGTCGCCGATGGACGGCGGGTCCGACTCCTCGACGAGGTCGCCGCCGAGCAGCACGTCGGCGTCGGGGATCCGGACGACCAGGTCGCCGGCGGTGTGACCGCGGCCGGGGTGGATGAGCTCGACGGCCCGGTCGCCCAGGTCGAGCTGCACGGCCGAGGAGAACGTGTGCGTCGGGAGGTGCAGCGTGGTCGCCAGCACCTCCTCGCGGCGCGGGTCGTCGCCGATCTGCGCGTAGTGCTCGAAGGTCCGCGTCGCCGACTCCTCGACGTGGTCGCGCGCCCAGTCGGTCGCGTGGACGGGCATCTCGCCGAACTCCTCCACCATCGTCGCGTTGCCGAAGTGGTGGTCCCAGTGCTCGTGGGTGTTGACGAGCCCGGTGAGGGGGCCGGCGCCCAGGCGGCGTACGTCGTCGGCGACGACCCGCGCCTGCGCGGCCGAGCCGTGCGTGTCGACCATGAGGAGGCCGTCCGACCCGCCGACCAGGACGATGTTGACGTGCATCCACTCGTAGTGCGCCACCCAGACCCGCGGCGCCACCTCGATGAAGTCGGGCATGCTCCGGACCCTACGGGCTGCTAGTAGAGTTGGCACTCCCGTCAGACGAGTGCCAGAACCGGTCCAACGAGAGCCCAGCGAGGAGGTCCCCGTGGTCGACGACCGCAAGCTCGACGTGCTGCGCGCGATCGTGGAGGACTACGTCGCCACCGAGGAGCCGGTCGGCTCCAAGGCCCTCGTGGAGCGGCACGGTCTCGGTGTCTCGCCGGCCACGGTCCGCAACGACATGGCGGTGCTGGAGGAGGAGGGCTACATCCACCAGCCGCACACCAGCGCGGGCCGCGTGCCCACCGACAAGGGCTACCGGCTCTTCGTCGACAAGCTCGCCACGCTCAAGCCGATGAGCGCCGCCGAGCGGCGGGCGATCTCGACGCTCCTCGACGGTGCCGTCGATCTCGACGACGTGGTGCAGCGCTCGGTGCGGCTGCTGAGCCAGCTGACCCGCCAGGTCGCGATCGTGCAGTACCCCTCGCTGTCGCGGTCCACGGTCCGTCACGTCGAGCTCGTCGCCCTCACCCCGACCCGGGTGATGGTGATCCTGATCCTCAGCACGGGCCGTGTCGAGCAGCGCCTCGTCGAGCTCGACGAGCCGGTCCCGGACACCGACCTCGCCGAGCTGCGCGTGGCGATCAACCAGGCCAGCTCCGGCGTGCAGATCGCCGCCGCCGCGTCCGCGCTGGCTGCCCTGCCCGACGCCGTACGCCCGGAGCAGGCCGCCTCGACCGGCGCCGTCGTCGGCGTCCTGGTCGAGGCCATGTCGGACCACCGCAGCGACGAGCGCGTCGCGGTGAGCGGGGCCGCCAACCTCGCCCGCTACGGCGACTTCGACACCGCGGTGCGCCCGCTGCTCGAGGCGCTCGAGGAGCACGTGGTACTGCTCAAGCTGCTGGGGGAGTCGGGCGTCGACGCGCTGACCGTGCGCATCGGGCACGAAGGCCCCTACTCCGAGCTCGCCGCCACCAGCGTGGTGGCCACGGGCTACGGCCCGCAGGAGCTCCACCTCGGATCCCTCGGCGTGGTCGGACCGACCCGCATGGACTACCCCGGATCCATGGCAGCCGTGCGCGCGGTCGCGCGCTACGTCTCCCGGATCCTCGATGAAGGAAACCAGTGACCCAGGACCCCTACGAGATCCTCGGCGTCTCGCGTGACGCCAGCGCCGACGAGATCAAGAAGGCCTACCGCAAGCTCGCGCGGCAGCTGCACCCGGACGTCAACCCCGACCCCGAGACGCAGGAGCGCTTCAAGGACGTCTCGCGCGCCTACGAGGTGCTGAGCGACCCGGGCAAGCGGGCGGCGTACGACCGTGGCGGCGACGCCTTCAGCCAGGGCTTCGGCGGTGCCGGCCAGGGCTTCAGCTTCACCGACATCATGGACGCGTTCTTCGGCGGCGGTGCGGCCGGCGGACAGGGCCGGGGGCCGCGCTCGCGGGCGCGCCGCGGCCAGGACGCCCTGATCCGCCTCGACGTCGAGCTCGCCGAGGCGGCCTTCGGCGTGACGCGCGACCTCAAGGTCGACACCGCGCTGCGGTGCGAGGCGTGCGAGGGCGAGGGCACCGCGCCCGGCACCTCGCCCGTCACGTGCGAGACCTGCCACGGCCAGGGCGAGGTCGCGGTCGTGCAGCGCTCGTTCCTCGGCGAGATCCGGACGCTCCGCCCGTGCGCGGCCTGCCGGGGCTTCGGCTCGATCATCCCCGACCCCTGTCGCGAGTGCTCCGGCGACGGCAGGGTCCGCTCGCGCCGCACGCTGACGGTCAAGATCCCCGCGGGGGTCGACCACGGGACGCGCGTCCAGCTGACCGGTCAGGGCGAGGTCGGCCCCGGTGGCGGGCCCGCCGGCGACCTCTACGTCGAGATCCACGTCGAGCCGCACCCGACGTTCACCCGCAACGGCAACGACCTCCACACGACCGTGTCCCTGCCGATGACGGCGGCGGCGCTCGGCACGCAGCTCACGCTGCCGCTGCTCGAGGCCGACCTGCCGCAGTCCGCCGACACCGCGGACGGCGAGAAGCCGGCGACGACCTACGACCTCGACGTGCGCGCCGGCACCCAGTCGGGGAGCGAGCAGGTGATCCGCGGCTTCGGCGTGCCGAGCCTGCGCGGCGGCCGCGGCGACCTCGTGGTCAGCATCGTCGTCGACACCCCGACGCGCCTCGACCCGCGCCAGGAGGAGCTTCTCCGCGAGCTGGCGGCGATCCGCGGCGAGGAGACGCCCACCGGGCAGGCCGAGGCGCCGCACAAGTCGATGTTCGGTCGACTGCGCGACGCCTTCCAGGGATAGGCCGGGGCTGATGTCGCTCCCGGTCCACCTCGTCGAGTCCCTCGCCGGGACATCGGTCGGCTCGACCGTCGAGGTGACCGGTGACGAGGCGCACCACGCGGTGGCCGTACGCCGGCTGCGCGAGGGCGAGCGAGTCGTGCTGACCGACGGCCTCGGGACCTCGGCCACGGGCGAGGTCGCCTCGACCGGCAAGAAGGTCTTCACCGTCCGGGTCGACCAGGTCCGGACGGCCGAGCGGCCGGAGCCGGCGGTCACGGTCGTCCAGGCGCTGCCCAAGGGCGAGCGCGGCGAGCTCGCGGTCGAGGTGCTGACCGAGGTCGGAGTGGACCGCGTCGTGCCGTGGGCGGCCGCGCGGTCCGTCGCGGTCTGGAAGGGTGAGCGCGCGGTCAAGTCCCACGCCAGGTGGCAGGCGACCGCCCGCGAGGCCGCCAAGCAGTCGCGCCGCGCCTGGCTGCCGACCGTCACGCCGCTGGCGTCGACGGCCGACCTGGCGGCGCTGGTCGCCGAGGCGGACCTGGCCGTCGTGCTGCACGAGGACGCCACCGCGCCCCTGAGCGCGATCGACGTGCCTGCGGCGGGCCGGATCGTCGTGGTCGTCGGCCCGGAGGGGGGCGTCGCGCCCGAGGAGCTCGCCGCACTCACCGCGGCCGGGGCGCAGGCCGTACGCCTCGGCGCCGAGGTGCTGCGGACCTCCACCGCCGGGGTGGTGGCGGTCGCCGCCCTGCTGGCACGCACCCCGCGCTGGGGCTAGTCGACGACCGTGATCCGACGGGTGTCGACGTGGATCATGCCCTCGCCCGAGGGGTCGTCGGTCCGCGAGACCACGACGTAGTCGCCGGGCGGGACGTCGGACAGGTCGAGCGTCACGCGGAACGGGAACAGCCTGTCCTCGTAGCTGCCCGCGGTGGCCGGCACCTCGGCGACGACCTGACCGTCGTCGACGCGCTCGATGCGGGTCACGACGTTCCCCTCGAACGAGCTCGCCACGCCGCGGACCGTGAGCGGCTCGTCGTTGTCGACCTCGCGGCCCTCGGACGGGTCGGAGAGGGACACGTGCGCGAGCACCGCCAGGTCCGACCCCGCCGTCAACGGCTCCGCCGTCGGCACGCCGAGCACCGTCGGCACCGGCTCGCCGTCGACGAGCAGGCTGACCGGCACGCGGCCCTCGCCGTACACCCCCTGCGCCGTGCGGACGAGCTGCTCGAGCGCGAGCCGGGCGTCGGTGTCCGACATGCCGGCCGGCCGGTCGCGGACGTCACCGGTGATCGACACCGTGATGAGGTCGGCGCCGAAGTCATAGGTGTCGAGCGAGGTGCCGGCCGGCCACGACGACCCGTAGTCGGGGTCGAGCGCGTCACCGTGCAGGGCGGCGTCGAAGGCGAAGGTCTCGGCGGACATCGGTCCCGGCCCCCGCTGGAACTCGCGGTAGAGCCGTGGTCCGGACGGCGTGTCCCCGACGAAGTAGACCGGGACGAGGCGGTCCATCGCGTCCGGGAGGTCGCTGGCCGTCGTCGGCGCGGGCCCGACCGGGGCCGGCTGCGACGACGGCGCCCCACCGGTCGTCAGCGCGAACGCGGTGACCACCGAGGCGGCGAGCAGCCCGGCGCCGCCGGCCACCCACCAGCCCCGGCCGGTCCCGCGAGGAGCTGTCGCCGCCTGGATCGCGCCCCACCGGTCGCCCGGCTCGACGTCGTCGGCCACCTCGTGGAGCAGGTCGCGGATCAGCTGGTCGTTCATGACGGGTCCTCCCACCAGTCGCCGAGCAGCTCGCGCATCGCGGCGCCGCCCCGGTGCGCGTGTGCCTTGACCGAGCCGCGCGAGATGCCCAGCGCGTCGGCGATCTGCGCCTCCGACCAGTCGAGGTAGTAGCGCAGCACGAGCACCTCCCGCTGGCGGTCCGAGAGCCGGCGCAGCGCCTCCTTCACGGCGTCGCGCCGGGCACCGCCGACGGACGGCCCCTCGACCGTGACGTCGCCGAGCGTGCCCCTGCGCACGTGCCGCTCCACGACGGCGCGGTGGCGCAACGCCGAGCGGGAGCGGTTCACCACCGCCTGGCGCAGGTAGGCCAGCGCCTTGTCGGGGTCGCGCAGCCGCGCCCACTTCCCGTGCATCGCCACGAACGCGTCCTGCACGACGTCCTCGGCCGCCGCCTGGTCGTGCACGAGCAGGGCGGAGAGCCGGACGAGCTGGCGCCAGTGCGCGGCGTACAGCTGCTCGACCGCCTCGTCGGCGCCCGCGCCGCTGAGGTCGGGAGCGCTCACCGGCACCCTCCCTCGCGGTGGTCTGGTCTGGATGGTCACGCAGTGGGGACGCCCCGGCGCGCGACCCGGTTGACAGCTAGCCGACGGTGATCGTCCTCGTGTCGATCGCGGGTCCGTTGCCCTCGGCCCCGCCGCTGGGGTCGTCGGTCTCGCACTGCACCACGACCTCGCCCGTGACGCCGTCGAGCGGGATGTCGACCTGGAACGGGAAGAGCCGGTCCTCGGCCCAGCCCTCGGTCGAGTACGCGACCGTCGTCAGCTCCTGGCCGTCCTGGAGGAGGCGGCAGGGGCCGGACGCCTCGAACGTGTTGGCGTTGCCCGAGACGGTCAACACGTCCCGGGTGGTCGAGTCGCCCTCGGCGGGCGCGGTGATGTTGACGAGGTTGAGCGTCTTCATGGGGCTGCCCGCGGTGAACGGGGTCTCGGTGGAGAGGCCGAACAGCGACGGCTCGGTCTCGCTGCGCTCGATCACGACCGGGACGCGCTCCTGCTGCACGCCCTGCAGCGTGTAGACGAGCTGCTGGAGCGCGAGCCTCGCGGCACGCTTCGACATGCCGTCGGGGCGCTCGGTGAAGGCGTCGGTCGGGATGTCGACCACCAGCACGCCGTCGGTGGCCTGGACCGACGCGATCTCCATCTGGGGCCAGAGGGTGCGGTAGTCGGGGTCCTGGGGTGACCCGTTGCCGGCGATGATGCGGGCGGCCTCGGTCAGCGGGTCGCCGTCGACGCGCTGGAACTCCCGGAAGAGCGCCGTGCCGCGCGGCGCGTCCCCGGCGAAGTAGAGCGGTACGGCCGCGCCCGCCGATTCCTCCGGGGGTGCGTCGGTGGGCTCGTCCGTCGCCGCGTCCGACGGTTCGCCGGTCGGGGTCGGGTCCTCCGCCGCCGTCGGCGTCCCGGCGGAGGTGGGCTCGCCCGGTTCGTCGGAGACCGGGCGCTTGCCGTCACCCGCGCACCCGGCCAGGGCGAGGACGAGGGCGAGCGGCGCGAGGACGGCGAGCGCGCCGGCGCCGGTCCGGCGGCGCGCGGGACGACGGGTGGGGAAGGTCATGCGGGTCACGCTAGTTGGACGCGCGCCTCGTCCGTCCGGTCACACGCCGCGCGGAGCGGCCCTAGGCTGGTGCGATGAGCGCCACGTCGGACGACTGCATCTTCTGCACCATCATCGCGGGGGAGGTCCCCGCCGACGTCCTCGGCCGGAGCGAGCACGCCATCGCGTTCAAGGACCTCAACCCGCAGGCGCCGTTCCACGCGCTGGTCGTGCCGCTCGACCACCACGAGAACGCCGCCGCGTCGGCCGCCGCCGACCCCGCCACGCTGGGCCACCTGGTGACGCTCGCCGACGAGGTCGCCACGGCGTCGGGGAACCCGGACTACCGCCTGATCGCCAACACCGGCGCCGGCGCGGGGCAGACCGTGTTCCACACCCACCTGCACGTCCTCGGCGGTTCCGCGCGCCTGACCGAGCACCTCGTCTGATGCCGACGCGTCCGAGGCGTACGCGCCGCGCCCTCGCCACCCTGCTGGCCGCGGGCCTGCTGGCGCTCTCGGCGTGCGGCGGCTCCGACGGACGCGCCACCCAGCCGGCCGAGCCAGCCTCCCAGCCCGCCGCCGGACCAGCCCCCGAACCCGCCTCCGAGCCCGGTGCCGAGCCGCCGGCGGAGCCCGAGGGCGCCGGGCACGGTGGGCACTACGCCGAACCGGCCCGGTCGAAGCCGCTGCGGGCGGGGGAGACGCGCGAGACCATCGCGATGCCGGGCAGCTACACCCCGTCGGCGCCCTACGGCACGGGCACCGACGACTACCGGTGCTTCCTCCTCGACCCCCAGCTGGAGCGCGACACCTGGCTGACCGGCACCCAGGTGCTGCCCGGCAACCCCGAGGTCGTGCACCACGTGATCCTCTTCCAGGTCCCGCCCGGGCAGGTCGCGGCGGCCGAGGCCAAGGACGCCGCGGAGGAGGACGAGGGCTGGACCTGCTTCGGCGGCACCGGCCTCGACCGGTTCCAGGACGTCGACAACTCGTCGTGGATCGGTGCGTGGGCGCCGGGCGGCACCGAGACGGTGACCAAGCCCGGCTTCGGCACCCGCCTGGCGAAGGGGAGCCGGATCGTGATGCAGGTGCACTACAACCTGCTCGCCGGCCAGCAGCCCGACACCTCCGCCGCCCAGCTGCGCCTCGCGCCCGGGAAGCGCGACTACGAGGCCCTCACCACGATGCTCCTCCCGGCGCCGGTGGAGCTGCCGTGCCGGCCCCGGCACTCCGACGGGGCGCTCTGCGAGCGCGCCGCCGCCCTGGCCGACGTCAAGGAGCGCTTCGGCGCCGAGGGCAACACCGCCGACCTGCTGCACCTGCTGTGCGGCGGGGAGCCGCAGGCGGGCGAGGTGCAGTCGTGCGTACGCACGCTGGGGGAGCCGATCACGATCCACGGGGTCGCCGGCCACATGCACCTCCTGGGCCGCTCGATCAGGATCGAGGTCAACCCCGGCACGCCGCAGGCCAGGACCGTCCTCGACATCCCGGTGTGGGACTTCGACGACCAGGGCAGCCGGCCGATCGACCCCGTCCGGCTCGAGCCGTTCGAGCAGGTCGAGGTCACCTGTCGGCACGTGCAGTGGCTGCGCGACCGGCTGCCCTCCTTCGAGGGACAGCCCGACCGCTACGTCGTCTGGGGCGAGGGCACGACCGACGAGATGTGCCTCGGGATGCTGCAGGTCACCCACCCCTGACCGGGGTCCCGCCCATCGAGGTGGGCCGTACGCCGCCCGCTCGGTAGCATGGAGGGGCTCTGCCACCGACCCGGAAGGCCGCCCGCTCGGGCATCCATGACTGAGACGAACACCCCGCAGGAGAAGCCGACGCACACCGTCGTCGTTCCCAACAGCATCGACATGGTCTCGGTCCTCGGTCCGGGTGACGAGCACCTGCGGCTCATCGAGCGGGCCTTCCAGGCCGACGTCCACGTCCGCGGCAACCGGATCACCCTCGCCGGCGAGTCCGCCGAGGTGGCGATGGCCGAGCGGCTGCTCGACGAGGTCGTGACACTCGTCCGCACCGGCCAGGGCATCACCGGTGAGACCGTCGAGCGGATCATCCAGATGCTGCGCACGGAGACGCAGGAGCGCCCGGCCGACGTGCTGAGCCTCAACATCCTCTCCAACCGCGGCCGCACGATCCGCCCCAAGACGCTCAACCAGAAGCGCTACGTCGAGTCGATCGACAAGTCCACGATCACGTTCGGCATCGGCCCCGCCGGCACCGGCAAGACCTACCTCGCGATGGCCAAGGCCGTGCAGGCCCTGCAGGCCAAGGAGGTCAACCGGATCATCCTGAGCCGTCCTGCCGTCGAGGCGGGGGAGCGGCTCGGCTTCCTGCCCGGCACGCTGAGCGAGAAGATCGACCCCTACCTGCGCCCGCTCTACGACGCGCTGCACGACATGGTCGACCCGGAGACGATCCCCAAGCTGCTGGCCGCCGGCACGATCGAGGTCGCGCCGCTGGCGTTCCTGCGCGGACGCTCGCTCAACGACTCCTTCATCATCCTCGACGAGGCGCAGAACACGACGCCCGAGCAGATGAAGATGTTCCTGACCCGCCTCGGCTTCGGCTCGCGGATCGTCGTCACCGGCGACACCAGCCAGGTCGACCTGCCCTCGGGCACGCAGTCGGGCCTCCGGGTCGTCGAGGGCATCCTCGAGGGCGTCGACGACATCACGTTCTGCCGGTTGACCGGGACCGACGTCGTCCGGCACCGCCTGGTCGGCAGGATCGTGGAGGCCTACGAGGTCCACGACGCCGAGCGTGAGGCCGACCGCCCGAAGCCCACGACCGCCAAGGGTCCGCGCGACCGCTCCCGGGGCCCGCGATGAGCATCGAGGTCCTCAACGAGTCCGGCCTCGACGTCGACGTACGCCGCCTGTCGCGCCTCGCGCGCTTCGTGATGGACGAGATGCGGGTGCACCCGCAGGCCGAGCTGTGCATCAAGGCCGTCGACGAGGACACCATCGCCGGGCTCAACGAGCAGTGGATGGAGAAGGAGGGGCCGACCGACGTCCTCGCCTTCCCGATGGACGAGCTGCGGCCCGGCAAGGTCAACGAGGAGCCCGAGGAGGGGGTCCTCGGCGACCTCGTGCTGGCGCCGTCCGTCGCCGAGCGCCAGGGCGACGAGGCCGGTCACGGTCGCGAGGCCGAGATCGACCTGCTGACCGTGCACGGCATCCTGCACCTCCTCGGCTACGACCACGCCGAGCCCGAGGAGCACGCGGTGATGTTCGGGCTGCAGGGCGAGCTGCTCGACAAGTGGCGCGCCGCTCCCGAGCGCGCCTGACCGGGCCGAGATGACCGCCGACATCTGGCAGCTCGGCTCCGCCGCCCTGCTGGTGCTGCTCGCCGGGCTGTTCTCCGCCGCCGACGCTGCGCTCGCGAGCTTCTCCCGGGCCCGCGCCGAGGAGCTGCGGGCCGAGGGGCGCGCCGGGGCCGTACGCCTCGTGGCGCTGCTCGACGACCCGACCCGCTACCTCAACACCGCGCTGATGCTGCGGCTGCTGTGCGAGATCAGCGCGATCGTGCTGGTCGCGACGTGGGCCCGCGACGCCTACCACGGCTCGCCGGTGCCGACCTTCCTGACGACCATCGGCGTGATGCTGGTCGTGTCCTTCGTCGTGATCGGCGTCGCGCCGCGCACCATCGGCCGTCAGCACGACGCGTCGGTCGCGCTCGCCTCGGCGGGCCCGCTCTCGCTGGTCACCACGATCCTCGGACCGGTCCCGGCGCTGCTGATCATGCTGGGCAACGCGATCACCCCCGGCAAGGGCTTCAGCGAGGGGCCGTTCTCGACCGAGACCGAGCTGCGCGAGCTCGTCGACCTCGCCGAGGCGTCGGCGGTCATCGAGTCGGGCGAGCGCCGGATGATCCACTCGGTCTTCGAGCTCGGCGACACCATCACCCGCGAGGTGATGGTCCCGCGTCCCGACGTCGTCTACATCGAGCGCCACAAGAACCTGCGCCAGACCCTCTCGCTGTTCCTGCGCAGCGGCTACTCCCGGATCCCGGTGGTCGACGAGAACCTCGACGACATCGTCGGCATGGCCTACCTCAAGGACCTGGTCCGCAGGGACTTCGAGGCGCCCGACGTGGAGTTCACCCAGCGCGTCGACGAGGTGATGCGCCCGGTCCACTACGTGCCCGACTCCAAGCCGGTCGACGCGCTGCTCACCGAGCTCCAGGCCCGCCGTCAGCACATCGCCGTCGTGGTCGACGAGTACGGCGGCACCGCCGGCCTGATCACCATCGAGGACGTGCTCGAGGAGATCGTCGGCGAGATCACCGACGAGTACGACGCCGAGGAGGTCGAGGTCGAGCACGTGGACGGTGGGGCGATCCGGGTGTCCTCCCGCTACCCCGTCGACGACCTCGACGAGCTCGTCGGCTTCCCCGTCGAGGACGACGACGTCGACAGCGTCGGGGGCCTGATGGCCAAGCACCTCGGCAAGGTCCCGATCCCCGGCTCCGTGGTGGAGTGCCACGGCCTGCGGCTCGAGGCCGAGCGCGCCACCGGCCGGCGCAACAAGATCGAGACCGTGCTCGTGACCGTGCTGGGCATCGAGGGCGAGGACGCCGACGACGCGTCCGCGGTCAGCTCCTCCGGGCGCTGACCAGCACGTACTCCCAGCGCATGCGGCCACCGCCCTCGTCCGCCCCGGCGGCGAGCGCGTCGAGGGCGGCGTCGAGCTCGGCCACGCGGTCCGGCTGGCCGCTCAGGGCGCGGTACGCCATCAGGGTCGGCCCGTAGTTCTCGCGGAAGTAGTCCCGGAAGTCCGTCGGCCCGGGGAACAGGTCGACCTCGACGTGGTCGCGGACGAAGGCGAGGTCCGTCACCCGGTCGCCGAGCAGCCCGCGGACGTGCTCCTCGCTGCCCCACAGCGGGGGCGGCTGCACCCCCGCGGGCGGCGGCGGCACGAAGTCGCGCATCGTCGCGAACAACCGCCCGATGAATCCCTCGGGGGTCCAGCTGAGGACGCCGAGACGGCCGCCCGGGCGGAGCACCCGTACCAGCTCGTCGGCGGCCGCCTGGTGGTGCGGGGCGAACATCACGCCCACGACGCTCATCACCACGTCGTACGACGCGTCCGGCCACGGCAGGGCCTCGGCGTCCGCGACGACCCACTCGACCGGCGCGTCCGGATGGGCGGTGCGCCCGGCCTCGAGCAGCTCCGGGGTGAGGTCCGAGGCGACGACACGGGCGCCGGCCCGGGCGGCCGGCACGGCGGCGTTCCCGCTGCCCGCCGCGACGTCGAGCACGCGCTCGCCGGCCGCGGGGGCGAGCCGTGCGGCGATCCGCTCGCCGAGGACCGGGATCACCTCACGGGCGACGCGGTCGTAGTGGCTCGAGGCCCACATGGCGCGGTGCTTCTGCTTCAGCTGCTCGTCGTCGGCGCGCGGGGTCGTGCTGGTCGTGCTGGTCATCCGTCGGTCCTTCCCCTGTGTCCCATCCCTCCCTGGGTGGTGGACCCGACGCTAGGACTGCTGGTCCGGACCGACGAGTGCACGATCTGTACCACCGGCGGTGCCCAGGCGTAGCGTGCGCCGCATGGGCGCGAGCTATCGCCAGTTCTGCCCCGTCAGCAAGGCCATGGAGCTGCTCGACGAGCGCTGGACCCTGCTCGTCGTGCGGGAGCTGATCCTCGGCAGCGAGCACTTCAACGACCTGCGACGCGGCCTGCCGCGGATGTCCCCGAGCCTGCTGTCCCGGCGGCTCCAGCAGCTCTCCCGGGCGGGTGTCGTGGAGCGTGTGGAGGCCGACGGACAGGTGCGCTACCGGCTGACGGGTGCGGGCGAGGAGCTGCGACCCGTGGTCGAGGCGCTCGGCGTGTGGGGCACCCGCTGGATCCCCGACCTCGGGGACCCCGACCTCGACCCCAAGCTGCTGCTGTGGGACATGCACCGCAACGTCGACCACGACCGCGTCCCCCCGCGACGCACCGTGGTGTCGTTCGAGTTCGCCGACCTCGGACCCCGCCTGGCCCGGTGGTGGCTGGTGCTCTCGCCGGACGACGCGGACGTGTGCGACGTCGACCCGGGGGACGAGCCCGTCGCGCTGGTGCTGACGTCGCTGCGCACGCTCACCGAGGTCTGGCGCGGTGACCGCACCTGGGCCGGCGCCGTCGGCGACGACTCGTTGCGCGTCGTGGCGAGCCGCGACGTCGCCGGCGCGCTGCCGGGCTGGTTCCTGCTGTCGCCCTTCGCCCGAGTGCCGAGGCCGCGCGAGGGGAGCGTCTCCTAGGGTGGCGCCATGAGCGACGACCTGCCCGACCCCGAGGAGACGCTCGCGGCCGAGGACGCCAAGCTGGTGACCCTGGCCCGGGCCACCCGCGCCCGCGCCCGCGCGGTGCAGGGCGCAGCGGTGCGTGACCGCGACGGTCGGACGTACGCCGCCGCGAGCGTCGACCTGGCCCACCTCACGCTGTCCGCGCTCGACGTCTGCGTCGCGATGGCGGTGTCCTCGGCCTCCTCCGGGCTCGAGGCGGCCGTCGTGCTGCTCGACGGTGAGACCGACGAGGTCGACGTCCGCGCGGCCACCGACTTCGCCGGACCGGGCGTGCCGGTCCTGGTCGGGGACGGTCGGGGACGGATCCGCACGCGGCTCGCGACCGGCGGAGCATGACACAACTGGTTGTGCAGCACAACCAGTTGTGAGCAAGGAGATAGTCGCTCGCGCCGCTCCGGCGCAGTCGCTAGCGTGACCGCGTGCGTACGCCTGTGGGATGGGAGCGGCACTCCGCGGGAGTGGCGCGGCTGACGGAGTCCTACGACGCCCTCCCGGCCGGCTCGCCGGTGCGGCTCGCCAAGCGCACCAGCAACCTGTTCCGCGGCCGTGCCGAGCTGGGCCCCGGCCTCGACGTCACCGGCCTCGACGGGGTGATCGAGGTCGACGGCGACGTCGCCGAGGTCCAGGGCATGTGCACCTACGAGCACCTCGTCGAGGTGACCCTGGCCACCGGGCGGATCCCGCTCGTGGTGCCGCAGCTGCGCACGATCACGCTCGGCGGTGCGGTGACCGGTCTCGGGATCGAGTCGACCAGCTTCCGCAGCGGCCTCCCGCACGAGTCGGTGCTCGAGATGGACGTGCTCACCGGCTCCGGCGAGGTCGTCACCACCACGCCGGGTGACGCGCTCTTCGACGCGTTCCCCAACTCCTACGGCTCGCTCGGCTACGCCACCCGCCTGCGCATCGAGCTCGAGCCGGTCCCGCCGTTCGTCGCGCTGCGGCACGTGCGCTTCGACGACGCGTCCGCGCTGGCCGACGCCGTCTCGCGCATCGTCGAGGAGGGCGCCTGGGCGGGGGAGCGCGTCGACGGCCTCGACGGCGTCGCGTTCGCCCCCGGCGAGCTCTACCTCACCCTCGCTCGGTGGACCGACGAGCCCGGACCGACCAGCGACTACACGCGCCAGCAGGTCTTCTACCGCTCGCTGCAGCAGCGCGCGTCCGACCGGCTCACCATCCTCGACTACCTCTGGCGCTGGGACACCGACTGGTTCTGGTGCTCGCGCGCCTTCGGTGCCCAGCACCCGCTCGTACGCCGGGTGTGGCCCCGCCGCCTGCGGCGCTCCGACGTGTACTGGAGGCTCGTCGCGCTCGACCGCCGCTTCGGCATCGGCGACCGGCTCGACCGTCGCGCCGGCCGTCCGCAGGGCGAGCGGGTCGTGCAGGACGTCGAGGTGCCGGTCGACCGGCTCGCGGAGTTCCTCGGGTGGTTCGACGCCGAGGTCGGGATGCGACCGGTGTGGCTGTGCCCCCTGCGGCTGCGCCGCGGGGGCAGCGAGCGACCGTGGCCCGGCTACCCGCTGTCGGCCGGGCGGACCTACGTCAACGTCGGCTTCTGGGGCGTCGTCAACGTCGGGCCCGAGGCGCCGACGTCCCCGCGCAACCGGGCGATCGAGGCCGAGGTGTCCGCGCTCGGCGGGCACAAGAGCCTCTACTCCGAGGCCTTCTACGACCGCGAGGAGTTCGACCGCCTCTACGGCGGCGCGCACCTCGCGAGCGTGAAGGCGCAGCACGACCCGCAGGACCGGCTCACATCCCTCTTCGACAAGGTGGTGCAACGACGATGAGCTCGCGCTCGACCTCCACTCCCCAGGCCCGCATCTCCATCGGCGAGGCGATGGACCGCCTCGTGCGCGGCGGGCTGCCGGTGCGCTTCACGGCGTACGACGGCAGCAGCGCGGGTCCCCCGGACGCGGAGATCGGGCTGCACCTGACGAACCAGCGCGGGCTGTCCTACCTGATGACCGCCCCCGGCGACCTCGGCATGGCCCGCGCCTACGTCAGCGGCGACCTCGACCTCGTCGGCACGCACCCCGGCGACCCCTACGAGGCGCTCGTCCTGCTCAAGGACCACACGAAGTTCCGGATGCCCGGACCGTCGGAGGCGCTGCAGATCGCCCGCGGCCTCGGCCTCTCGCACCTGCGTCCACCCGCCCCGCCGCCCCAGGAGCACCTGCCGCGCTGGCGCCGCGCCGTCGAGGGGCTGCGGCACTCGATGATGCGTGACGCCGAGGTCATCTCGCACCACTACGACGTGTCCAACCGCTTCTACGAGATGGTCCTGGGTCCGTCGATGGCCTACACCTGCGCCCTCTACGAGGCCCCCGACGCGACCCTCGAGGAGGCGCAGTCCGCCAAGTTCGACCTCGTCGCCCGCAAGCTCGACCTGCAGCCGGGCCAGCGGCTGCTCGACGTCGGGTGCGGCTGGGGCACGATGGTGCGCCACGCCGCCCGCGAGTACGGCGTCCGCGCCCTCGGCGTGACGCTGTCCCTCGAGCAGGCGCAGTGGGCGAAGGAGGCCATCGACCGGGAGGGCCTCGGCGACCTCGCCGAGGTTCGCCACCTCGACTACCGCGACGTGGTCGAGACCGGGTTCGACGCGATCAGCTCGATCGGGCTCACCGAGCACATCGGCGTGCGCAACTACCCGTCCTACTTCGGGCACCTGCGCGACCGGCTCAAGCCCGGCGGCCGCCTGCTCAACCACAGCATCACGCGACGCCACAACCGCCGACAGGAGACCGGCGCGTTCATCGACCGCTACGTCTTCCCCGACGGGGAGCTCATCGGCTCCGGCACGATCGTCGCCGCCGCCCAGGACCAGGGCCTCGAGGTGCAGCACAGCGAGAACCTGCGCCTGCACTACGCCTCGACGCTGCGCGACTGGAACCGCAACCTCGTCGAGAACTGGGACGAGTGCGTGGCCGAGGTGGGGGAGGGCACCGCGCGCGTGTGGGGCCTCTACATCGCCGGGTCGCGGGTCGGGTTCGAGCGTGACGAGGTCGAGCTGCACCAGGTGCTCGCCACGCGCAACCACGCCGACGGCCGGTCCGACTTCCCGATGCGCCCCACGTGGTGACGCAGCGATAACCTCCTCGGGTGAGCACCCGCGCAGCGCAGTTCCAGGCGACCGTCCGTCGCCGCGAGTCGCTGTCGGACCACCTCGTGCGTCTGGTCCTCGACGGCCTCGACGACCTCACCTCCACCGGCATCGCCGACGAGTGGGTCGGTCTCGTGGTGCCCGGCCAGTTCCAGAGCCGCTACTACACCGTGCGCTCCTTCGCCGACGGTGAGCTGACCCTCGACGTCGTCGTCCACGACGTCGGCCTGGTCACCGAGTGGGCGATGCGCGACTGCGTGGGCGACGTCGTGACCATCACCGAGCCGAAGGCGTCGTTCCTGCCGCCCGCCGGGGCGACGTGGCTGCTCCTGGTCGGCGACCTCACCGCCCTGCCCGCGATGGCGCGGATCGCCGAGACCCACCCCGACCTCACGACGTACGTCATGGCCGAGGTGCCCGAGCAGGACCAGCGGGCCCTGACGGGCTACCTGCCCGACACCGCCACGGTGACGTGGCTCGCGCCGCCGGGCCCGGGCCGGAGCGGGCTCGCCGAGGTCGTCGAGGGCATCGACTGGCCGCCGGGCGAGGGCTACTTCTGGATGGCCGGCGAGTCCGCCCAGATGCGGGCCATCCGCAAGCACCTGATGCGGGAGGTCGGGCTGCCCACCACCCACTACGACGTCATGGGCTACTGGCGCGCCACCGCCGCACGCCAGCCGCGTGCGGTCGACCCCGGCCCGATCTGGCGGGCGGGCAAGGCCGAGGGCAAGAGCGACGAGCAGATCTGGGCTGACTACGACGCGGCACGGGAGGCGAGCGATGGCTGATCACGACGAGCCCATCAGCAAGGACGTCGAGTACCTCGAGGACGACGTGGACCTCGAGGACCTCGAGGACCTCGAGGACGACGAGGACGACCTCGACGAGAACGACGACGACGACGAGTTCGACCTGTCCGGGGTCGCCCCGGCGGGCGCGTTCTACTCCGCGCCCGAGGGCTTCCGCAGCGGCTTCGCGTCCTTCGTCGGGCGGCCGAACGCCGGGAAGTCGACGCTCACCAACGCGCTCGTGGGGCAGAAGATCGTCATCACGTCCTCGAAGCCGCAGACCACCCGCAACGTGGTCCGCGGGATCGTGCACCGTGACGACGCCCAGCTGATCCTCGTCGACACGCCGGGGCTGCACCGGCCGCGGACCCTCCTGGGCGAGCGCCTCAACGACCTCGTGCGGACCACGTGGGCCGAGGTCGACGTGGTGGCGGTGTGCTTCCCCGCCAACGAGAAGATCGGGCCCGGCGACCGGTTCCTCGTCACCGAGCTCGCCAAGGTGCGGCGTACGGTCCGCATCGCCGTCGCCACCAAGACCGACCTCGTGACGCCCGAGCAGCTGGCCACGCACCTCATGGACATCGCCGCGCTGGGCGAGGAGACGTCGACCGAGTGGGCCGAGATCGTGCCCGTCTCCGCCGTCGCCGGCGACCAGGTGGGCCTGCTCGCCGACCTGCTGGTCGCGCTGATGCCCGAGGGGCCGCCGCTCTACCCCGACGGCGACCTCACCGACGCCCCCGAGGAGGCGCTCGCCGCCGACCTGATCCGCGAGGCGGCCCTCGAGGGCGTGCGCGACGAGCTCCCGCACTCGATCGCCGTCGTCGTCGAGGAGATGGGGCTGCGGGAGGGCCGGCCCGACGACAAGCCGCTGCTCGACATCGTGGCCAACCTCTACGTCGAGCGCGACTCCCAGAAGGGCATCATGATCGGCCACAAGGGCTCGCGTCTGCGCGCCGTGGGCACGGCCGCGCGCACCCAGATCGAGGCGCTGCTCGGCACGCCGGTCTACCTCGACCTGCAGGTCAAGATCGCCAAGGACTGGCAGCGCGACCCGCGGCAGCTGCGCAAGCTCGGCTTCTAGCCTCGACGCGAGGTCCGGTCAGTCCGGGACCCAACAGATCCCGTAGCGCTGCCCGGCGTCCCACTGCTCCTCGGTCGGGCCCTCCTGCGCCCAGGTGAAGTCGAGCGGGTCCGACGCGCTGGAGGCCGCAGCGTCGCGGCAGGGTGCGTCCATCAGGCCGGCGACGGCGCCCGGCTTCGGCAGCCGCTTCCCCGCGATGTCGACGGTCGAGACGGCACGCCACGCGTGCGTCGCGCCGCACGTGACGCGGCGGAAGCCCGGGGTCCCCGGCGCCGCCGTGGCGCACATCTCCGGACCCGCCCAGCCCTTGGTCCGACGGGGGAGCGGCAGGAGGGTCCGCGGGGCGGCGACCGCGACCACGTCGCAGCGGAACCAGTCGGCGCCGGCGGCCGCCCGGTCCGGGCTCGGGGTGAACCACACCGCCTGCGCCATGCTCAGCCGCAGCTCGCGAGGCGTACGCCCGAGGTGCTGGGGGAGCCGGTTCGTGCACGCCCGGCGCATCTGGCGCTGGGCGGCCTGCGAGTCCACCCGCCGCGTGAAGCCGGACTTCGTCGTGAGGTCCAGGCGTCCGACGAAGTAGGTCTGGGCCGTGTGCTTGCGACGGCACGCGACCGGCGCCGTGCGGGTCCCCACCGCGACCGCCTGCCGGAAGGTCAGCCGGTGGCACTCGCCGACCTCCGGCGTGGGCCCGGGATCGGGTGGCGGGGTGGTCTCGGTCGGCGACGCGGAGGACGACGTCGGGGCGTCGGCCGACTCCGACGGTCCGCCCGGCTGCGAGGGCGAGGACGTGCAGCCGGTCAGGAGGACCGCGGCAGCGACCGCCACGAGGAGCCGCGTCATCGCATCACCAGGGCCGCGAGCGTCCCGCCGAGCTCGTACGCCTGCGCGCGCTCCGGGTCGCCGACCTCGCCGACGACGTCGAGCACGGGTGCCGCCTGCCGCCAGGGCAGCGCCGAGACGATGGACTGCACGGAACGCACGGCGCCCGCGGTGTCGTAGCGGCCGTGCACGTAGAGCGCGTACGGCTTCCGCCCGCCCTCGGCCGACGTGGCCGAGCCGTCCGCGCCGAGCGCTCCGCCCACCTGCAGGAACGTCGAGTCGAAGAAGTGCTTGAGCGCACCACTCATGTAGCCGAAGTTCGCCGGGGTGCCGAGCACGCAGCCGTCGGCGCCGAGGACGTCGTCCGCCGAGGCCTCGAGCGCCGGACGGAGCACGACCTCGACGTCGTCGATCGCGTCGTCGCAGGCACCGGCCACGACCGCCTCGGTGAGGGCCGCCACCGACGGGGTCGGCGAGTGGTGGACGATCAGCAGGCGCGGCACGTGCCGAGGCTACTCACCGACCGATGGGCGGGCGTACGGTCCTCGGGTGACGTTCGACGTGTCGGGCGATGACTACGACCGCTTCATGGGCCGCTACTCCCGGCCGCTGGCGACGCGCCTCGCCGACTGGCTCGAGGTGAACGAGGGCCAGCGCGCCACCGACGTCGGCTGTGGTCCCGGCGCCCTGACCGAGCAGCTCGTCGCGCGGCTCGGTGCCGACCGGGTCCGCGCGATCGACCCGTCCGCCTCCTTCGTCGAGGCCTGCCGTGAGCGCTTCCCCGGTGCGGACGTGCGCCGGGGCGCGGCCGAGTCGTTGCCGTACGGCGACGCGACCTGCGACGTCGCGGCCGCCTGCCTCGTCGTCCACTTCATGTCCGACCCCGTCGCGGGTCTCCGGGAGATGAGGCGCATCACCCGTCCCGGAGGATGGGTCGGCGCGACGGTGTGGGACCTCGCCGGCAACCGCGCCCCGATGTGGCCGCTCTGGGACGCGGTGGCCGAGCTCCAGCCCGACCACCCGGGCGAGAGGGAGTTCCCCGGCGGCACCCGCGAGGGCCTGGTCGAGATCCTCGAGGGAGCGGCGCTGCGCGACGTCGAGTCCGTCGAGCTCGCCGTCACCGTCACCCACCCGACCTTCGAGGAGTGGTGGGAGCCCTACCTCCACGGCGTCGGTCCGGCCGGCGACGCGGTCGCTGCCCTCGGCGCGGACGGCCGCGAGCGGCTCGAGGAGGCGCTCCGCCGGCGTCTCGGCGACGGTCCCTTCGACCTCACCGCGGTGGCCCACGCCGCGCGCGGGCGAGCCTGACCGCGGCCCGAGGACGAGCGCGAGGACGAGCGTGGGGACGGGCTCGACGTCTCAGCACGCGGGAGGGACGGGACGTCCCGCAGGAGAGGGGGCTACCCTCAGGGGGTCATGATGCGCAGCCTCCTCCTTCGCTGCCGCAACGAGGCCTAGAGCCGGCTTCCTCGTTGCGGAGTGTGGCGCGCGCCGGTCGCCCATCGCAGACCGACCTCCCGAGGACACCATGACCAACCTGAGCAACACCGCCAACCAGCAGGGCACGAGCCCGATGCCGTTCGGCCGCTACACGCCGTTCGTGCCCGTGGACGTGCCCGACCGCACCTGGCCGACGAAGAAGGTCGAGAAGGCGCCGCGCTGGCTGTCCACCGACCTGCGCGACGGCAACCAGGCACTCATCGACCCGATGACGCCGGCTCGCAAGCTCACCATGTTCGAGCTGCTGGTGGCGATGGGCTACAAGGAGATCGAGGTCGGCTTCCCGAGCGCCAGCCAGACCGACTTCGACTTCGTCCGCAAGCTCGTCGAGGAGGACCGGATCCCCGACGACGTGCAGATCTCGGTGCTGACGCAGGCCCGCGAGGACCTCATCGAGCGCACCATCGACTCGCTCGTCGGAGCGCCCCGCGCCACGGTGCACCTCTACAACGCGACGGCGCCGCTCTTCCAGCGCGTCGTCTTCAACGTCACGCCCGACGAGTGCCGCAACATCGCCGTGCGCGGCACCGAGATGGTGATGAAGTACGCCGAGGAGCGCCTCGGCTCCCTCGTGGGCAGCCAGGACTTCGGCTACCAGTACAGCCCCGAGATCTTCACGCAGTCCGACACCGACTTCGCCCTGAGCGTGTGCGAGGCGGTCTCCGACGTGTGGCAGCCCGAGGCCGGGCGCGAGATCATCCTCAACCTGCCCGCCACGGTCGAGATGTCGACGCCCAACACCTACGCCGACCAGATCGAGTACTTCGGGCGCGGCCTGACCCGCCGCGAGCACTCCGCGATCAGCCTGCACCCGCACAACGACCGCGGGACCGCGGTCGCCGCCACCGAGCTGGGCCTGATGGCCGGCGCCGACCGCGTCGAGGGCTGCCTGTTCGGCCACGGCGAGCGCACCGGCAACGTCGACCTGGTCACCCTCGCGATGAACCTCTTCAGCCAGGGCATCGACCCGCAGGTCGACCTCGGCGACATCGACGAGGTGCGGCGCACCGTCGAGTACTGCACCAACCTGCCGGTCCACCCGCGCCACCCCTACGCGGGCGACCTCGTCTACACCGCCTTCTCCGGCTCCCACCAGGACGCCATCAAGAAGGGCCTGGAGGACCTCGACAAGAAGGCCGCCGCGCTGGGCGTCGACGTGCGCGACCTGCCGTGGGAGGCGCCGTACCTCCCCATCGACCCCAAGGACGTCGGTCGCACCTACGAGGCCGTGATCCGGGTCAACAGCCAGTCCGGCAAGGGCGGCGTCGCCTACGTCCTCAAGTCCGAGCACAAGCTCGACCTGCCGCGTCGCGCGCAGATCGAGTTCAGCCGGGTGGTGCAGCAGCACACCGACACCGAGGGCGGCGAGATCACGCCCGAGGAGATCTGGTCGGTCTTCCGCGCCGAGTACCTCGACCGCGAGACGCCCCTCAAGCTCAACTCCGTGCACACCTCCAGCGCCGCCGGCGAGAAGGACCAGCTCACCGTCGGGGTCTACGTCGACGGTGAGCGCCGCGAGCTCACCGGGCAGGGCAACGGCCCGATCGCCGCGTTCGTCGATGCGATCGCCGAGGTCGGCCACGACGTACGCGTCCTCGACTACGCCGAGCACGCGCTGTCCGCCGGTGGCGACGCCATCGCCGCGGCCTACGTCGAGTGTGCCGTGTCCTCGCCCGCCGGTGACAAGGTGCTGTGGGGGGTGGGGCTCGACGCCAACATCGTCACCGCCTCCCTCAAGGCCGTGATCAGCGCCGTCAACCGCGCCTGAGCGCTACATTCGCTCCATGCTGGTGAGCGAGCGGATCGGTCAGCTCTTCGTCGAGTCCGACGGCGGGCGGGACCGGCTCGAGTACACCGAGTACGGATCGGGCGACGAGTGGGTCGTGCTCCTGCACGGCCTGCTCATGCCCCGCCGGATGCAGCAGCCGCTCGCGCGGGCGATGGCCGCGCAGGGCCTGCACGTCGTCACCCTCGACCTGCTGGGGCACGGTCGCTCGGACCAGCCCGCCGACCCGCTCGTCTACTCGATGACGTCGTTCGCCGAGCAGGTCGTCGCGCTGCTCGACCACCTCGGTGCCGACCAGGCCGTCATCGGCGGCACGTCCCTCGGGGCCAACGTCTCGCTCGAGGTCGCCGTCATCGCCCCCGAGCGGGTCAAGGGCCTGGTCGTCGAGATGCCGGTGCTCAACAACGCCCTGGTCGCCGGCCTGCTCGCGTTCGTCCCGATCATGCTCGCGGCGCGCTACCTGCCCGTCACCGCCAACGTCCTGCAGCGGGCGTCCCGCTCGGTGCCGCGCGGGCTGGTGCCCTTCTGGGCGGGGGTCGGGCTCGACACGGTCGACCACCGCGCCGACGCGCTCGCCGCGGTGCTGCACGGCGTGATCTTCGGCCGGATCGCGCCGTCGTCGGCGCAGCGTCGGCGGATCCAGGCACCGGTCTTCGTCGTCGGCCACCCGACCGACCCGATCCACCCCTTCGTCGACGCCGACATGCTCGCCGCCGAGCTGCCGAACGCCCGCTTCGAGCGCGCCACGTCGATCCTCGAGTGGCGCGTGCGTCCCGACCGGCTCACGCGCGCGGCCGCCGACTTCGCCCTCGAGTGCTGGGCCACGCCGGTGCAGACCCGGGGCCGGGCGCGGAAACGCTGACGCCGCACCAGGCCCCGGCGGGGTCCGTGGGGGACAATGTCCCGGTGCCCCTCTACCGCGACGAGGCGGTCGTGCTCCGCACCCACAAGCTGGGCGAGGCCGACCGGATCATCACCCTGCTGACCCGTCAGCACGGGCGGGTGCGCGCCGTCGCCAAGGGAGTCAGGCGTACGACCTCGCGCTGGGGCTCGCGGCTCGAGCCGTTCACCCACGTCGACCTCCAGCTCGCCGAGGGTCGCAGCCTCGACGTGATCACCCAGGCCGAGACCCTCGACCCGTTCCACTCCCGCCTCGGTCTCGACTACGACCGCTACACCGCCGGCACCGTGATGCTCGAGACCGCCGAGCGCCTCGTCACCGAGGAGAAGGAGCCGTCGGTCCAGCAGTTCCTGCTGCTCGTGGGCGGCCTGCGCGCGATGGCGGGCGGGGAGCACCCGGCCAAGCAGGTCCTCGACTCCTACCTCCTGCGCTCCCTCTCGGTCGCCGGCTACGCGCCGTCGTTCGACCACTGCGTCCAGTGCGGCGTCGAGGGCCCGCACCGCTTCTTCAACCCCTCGGCCGGTGGGGTGCTGTGCGTGCAGGACCGGCTCCCCGGCTCCGCGACGCCCGCGCCGGAGACCGTGCTCGTGCTCGGCGCCCTGCTCGTGGGCGACTGGCCCGCCGTGCACGCGGCCGACCCCCGCCACCTGCGCGAGGCCAGCAGCCTGGTCTCGGCGTACCTCGCGTGGCACCTCGAGCGCGGCCTGCGGTCCCTGGCCTACGTCGAGCGATGACGGACGCGCCGACGCCGCGCCGCGTCCCTGGCCGCAGGCGCAGGATCGTGAAGGTCGTCCTGGTCGGCGTGCTCGTGCTCGCCCTGGTCTCCGGGATCGGCACGTGGCTCTTCATCCGCCACCTCGACGGCAACATCGAGACCGGCTCGCTGGACGAGCTCGGCCCCGGTCGGCCCGAGCGGCAGTACACCGGCAACGGCAAGCCGCTCAACATCCTCGTGATGGGCAGCGACACCCGCGAGGGCGAGGGCAACCGGATCGACGGCGAGGAGGGCGCGGGCGGGTCCGACACCACGATCCTCGTGCACCTGTCCGCCGACCGCAGCCGGGCGTACGCCGTCTCGATCCCGCGCGACTCCGTCGTCGACCGGCCGGCGTGCAACGGCGGCCGCACACCGGCCGCCACCGACGTGCTGTGGAACGAGGCGTTCAGCCTGGGCGACGAGTTCTGCACCGCCGACCAGTTCGAGCAGGCCACCGACCTGCTGCTCGACCACTACGTCGTCATCGACTTCAACGGCTTCGGCGACATGGTCGAGGCCGTCGGTGGCGTCCCGGTGTGCGTGCCGGAGGACATCGTCGACCGGGACAACGGGATCTTCGTGCCGGAGGGCGACCCGACCGTGCTGACCGGTGACCAGGCGCTCGACTACGTGCGCGCGCGCTACGTCGGCGACTTCGAGGAGCAGAACGACATCTCGCGGATCCGGCGCCAGCAGGAGTTCATCGGGGCGATGGTGCGCAAGGTGAAGTCGGCCGGCACGCTCGCCCGCCCCGACCGGGTGGTGCGCTTCCTCGACGCCGCGACCCGCTCGCTGCGCACCGACGAGGAGCTCGGCTCGGTCACCCAGCTCGCCCGGATCGCGCTCCAGCTGCAGGACATCGGCCTCGACGAGGTCCAGTTCGTCACGCTGCCGACCGACTACTTCCCCTCCGACTCCGACCTGCGCGGCAAGGTCTTCTGGACCCCCGAGGCCGACCGCATCTGGGACCTCCTCAACCACGACGAGGTGCTGCCCGCGAGCCTGATCGGCGACAGCTCGGTCGACGCCGCCGGGCCGGGAGGGTCGCGCGGCGGGGACGACGGCGACGGCGAGGGCGACGGCGGGTCCGGTGACGGCGGGTCGGGCGACCGCTCGGGCGGCGACTCGGAGAGCGAGCCGGTCTTCGGCGTCTGCGGCTGACGCCCTGCCCGGCAGGCGCGACTACGCTGGTGCCCGTGAAGCGACAGGTCAAGCAGCCGTCCCCGCACCCCAGCGGCGCGACGCCGCCGCCGGTCCCGCAGGACCTCGTGCCCGAGCACGTCGCGATCATCATGGACGGCAACGGCCGGTGGGCCAAGCAGCGCGGGCTGCCGCGGACCAAGGGCCACGAGGAGGGCGAGAGCACGCTCTTCGACGTCGTCGAGGGGGCCATCGAGATCGGCGTGAAGGCCATCTCCGCCTACGCGTTCTCCACCGAGAACTGGTCGCGCTCGCCCGACGAGGTGCGGTTCCTCATGGGGTTCAACCGCGACGTGATCCGCCGTCGCCGCGACGAGATGCACGACCTCGGCGTACGCGTGCGCTGGGCCGGCCGGGCGCCGCGGCTCTGGAGGTCGGTCATCAAGGAGCTCCAGGTCGCCGAGCAGATGACGAAGGACAACGACGTCCTGACGCTGACGATGTGCGTCAACTACGGCGGTCGTGCCGAGCTCGCCGACGCGGCCCGCTCCATCGCCCGCGAGGTCGCCGCGGGCCGGCTCGCCCCGGACAAGGTCGACGAGAAGACCTTCGCCCGGCACCTCTACGTCCCCGAGCTGCCCGAGGCCGACATGGTGTGGCGCACCTCGGGGGAGCAGCGGCTGTCCAACTTCATGCTGTGGCAGGCCGCCTACAGCGAGATGGTCTTCACCGACGTGCTGTGGCCCGACGTGGACCGTCGCCACCTCTGGTCCGCCATCGAGACGTACGCCAGCCGCGACCGCCGCTACGGCGGCGCGCTGCCCAACCGGACGACCTGACCCGTGACCGGCCGCCGTGGTCCTACCGGCAGGCCGGGCAGGTGCCGAAGATCTCCAGCGTGTGGCTGATGTCGGCGAAGCCGTGCTCGGTCGCGATCGCGTTGGTCCACCGCTCGACGGCAGGACCCTCCACCTCGACCGTCGCGCCGCACGCACGGCACACGAGGTGGTGGTGGTGCGCGTCCGAGCAGCTGCGCCAGATCGCCTCGCCGTCCTCGTTGCGCAGCATGTCGACCTCGCCGGCGTCGGCCAGCGCGGCGAGCGTGCGGTAGACGGTCGCCAGGCCGACGGAGTCGCCCTGCTCGGTGATCAGGTCGTGGATCTCCTGGGCGCTGCGGAAGTCGTCGAAGCCGGCCAGCGCGGCCGCGACGGCGCGTCGCTGGCGGGTGGGGCGCACGGCCGACCGGCCGGCCGGACCGGACTGATCAGTGCTCGTCATAGTGCTCTCCGTGGGCGGCATGGCGGTGGCCGTCGTGGACGTAGTCGACGTGGTCGCCGTGCGGGACCGCCGGGTGCCCGCACGTCTCGCCGTGCTCGTGCGGGTGCTCGTCGGTCGAGCGGTGCGGCGTCGCCGTGACCTCGGGGAACGGCGCCATCAGCCGGCTGCGCCGGCGCAGCCACACCCCGAGCGGCCACGTCGCGGTGAACATCGCCAGGGCCAGCAGCACGATCGTCGGGCCGGGGGCGACGGTGACGCGGAACGACAGCGCGGCGCTCAGCACCAGGCCCCCGACCGCGGCGACGCACCCCATGAGCATCGCGCCCAGCAGGGTCGTGCGGAACGACCGGGCGACCTGCTGCGACGTCGCGACCGGCACCACCATGAGGGCCGAGACCAGGAGCAGGCCGACGGTGCGCATGGCGACGGTGATGCTGACGGCGGCGAGGACCGCGATGAGCAGGTTGTACGCCCGCACGCGCAGCCCGGCGACCCGCGCGAACTCGGGGTCGCTCGCCACGGCGAAGAGCTGCGGCGAGAGGCCCAGGGCCACCACCAGGACGACGACGCTGAGCAGGATCGTCGACCACACGTCCTCGACGGAGATGGCGTTCAACGAGCCGAACAGGAACGCCTGCAGGGTGGCGGCGCCCTCACCCGCGATCCCGGTGATCAGCAGGCCGCCGGCCAGCCCGCCGTAGAACAGCAGCGCGAGCGCGACGTCGCCGTTGGTGTGCCCGCGCTCGCGGATCAGCTCCATGAGGACCGCGCCGAGGACGGCCACGAGGACGGCCGTCCACGTCGGGGAGGTGCCGGTCAGCAGCCCGAGCGCCACGCCGGTCACCGCGACGTGGCCGATGCCGTCACCGAGCAGGGCGAGCCGGCGCTGGACCAGGAACGTGCCGATGGCGGGCGCGGCCAGCCCGGTCACGAAGGCCGCCAGGAGCGCACGCTGCATGAACTCGTAGGAGAACAGGTCGAGGAGGCCCATCAGCGCGCCCTGCGCTCGAAGTCGAGGGGGGACGCGACGTGCGGGGCGTGGTCGTGGCCGCCGGGGCCCTCGTGGGTGTGGTCGTGCGGGTGGTGGGTGTGTGAGGCGACCTCCTGCGTCAGCGGCGGGCCGTCGTACGCCACCCGCCCGTCGCGCATGACCACGGTCCGGTCGATGAGCGGCATCATCGGGCCGATCTCGTGGGCGACGAGCAGGATCGTCGCGCCCCGGCCCTTCAGCCGTCCCAGCGCATCGGCGAGGGCCTGCTGGTTGGGCAGGTCGACACCGGCGGTGGGCTCGTCGAGGACCAGCAGGTCGGGCTCGCCGGCGAGGGCGCGGGCGATGAGCACCCGCTGCTGCTGGCCGCCGGAGAGCTGGGAGACGCCGAACGCCGCGCGGTCGGCCAGTCCGACCACCTCGAGAGCCGACTGCACCGCGCGCCGGTCCGCGGCGCGCGACGGGCGCAGCAGGCGACGGCGGCCCACCCGGCCCGACGCGACCACCTCGCGCACCGTCGCGGGCACGCCCCCGGCCGCGGAGGAGCGCTGCGGCACGAAGCCGAGGCGCGGCCAGTCGCGGAAGTCCTCGATGGGCGTCCCGAAGAGCCGCACCGTCCCGCGCGAGTGCGGGAGCAGCCCCGTGACCGCGCGGACGAGGGTGGACTTGCCCGAGCCGTTGGGCCCGAGCAGCGTCACCACCTCACCGCTGTGCACGGCCAGGTCGACGTCGCGCAGGATCGGCCGGCCGCCGATCGCGACGGAGACCTGGTGGAGGACGACGGGTGCCGCTGGGTCGCTGGACGTCACGAGCAGCCGTTGGCCTGCTGGAGTGCGGTGAGGTTCGAGCGCATGAGGGAAAGGTAGTCCTCGTCGGACGTCTCGTCCGACAGGCCCTCGATCGGGTCGAGGACCGCGGTCCTCACGCCCATGTCGTCGGCGAGGGTCTCGGCCATCTTCGGGCTGACCAGCCGCTCGGAGAACACGGTGGTGACGCCGTCCTCGGTGATGAGCTCCTGGAGGTGGGCCAGGTCGGCGGCCGTCGGCTCGGCGTCGGGGGACAGGCCGGCGATCGGCTCGAACGCGAGGCCGTAGCGGGCCAGGTAGCCGAACGCCTGGTGGCTCACCACGGTCGCGGACCGCTCGCACGACGCGAGGCCCTCGGTGTAGTCCGCGTCGACGGACTCCAGCTCGTCGCGCAGGTCCGCCGCGTTGTCCGCGTAGGCCTGCGCGTTGTCGGGGTCGACCTCGCCCAGCTCGTCGGCGACGGCGTCGGCGAAGTCGGCCACGAGCAACGGGTCGAGCCAGAAGTGCGGGTCCAGGTCGCCGTGGTCGTGCTCCTCCTCGGCATGACCTTCCTCGCCCTCGTGCGCCTCGTCCTCGGCGTGCCCCTCCTCGTGGTCGTGCGCGTCCTCCGTGGCAGGCAGCAGGTCGACGACGGCCGCCGCGTCCACGACGGGGGCGTCGGTGTTCTCGGCCGCGGCGTCGACGGCGGGCTGGAAGCCGTCCTCGAGCACGACCAGGTCGGCATCCTCGAGCGCCGCGGTCTGGGCGATGCTCAGGTCGAGGTCGTGGGGCTCCTGCCCGGGCTGGGTGAGGTTCTCGACGCTCCAGCCGTCGCCCGCCACCCGCTCGGTCACCCACGCCAGCGGGTAGAACGACGCGACCGCCCGGCGACCATTTCCGGACGAGTCGTCACCCAGCGCTGCGCAACCGGCAAGGAGGACGGTGGCAGCCGCGAGGCCGGTGGTGGCGGTGAGCGAGCGGGTGGGGAGCGACATGAGAACGATTCTCACGACAATTGAGAACCGTTGTCAAACTGCGGACGATCTCCCGGGCGCCCTAGGCTGGGCGGGTGCTCGTCGTCACCCGCCTGCGTACGCCCTCCGGCCCCGACACGCCGTCCGGGCCGGGCAACCCCGACCCCGCCGCCGAGCAGGGGCTGCGCGAGGGCCTGCTGCGCGCGCTGGCCATCCTGGCGGCCAAGCCGGGCTACGTCGGCGGGGGAGTCGGCCGCAACATCGACGACCCGACGCTGTGGGTGCTCACCACGCACTGGAAGAACGTCGGGTCGTACCGCCGCGCCCTGGGGTCGTACGAGGGCAAGATGCACATCCAGCCGCTGATGGTCCACGCCCTGGACGAGCCCAGCGCCTACGAGGTGGTCGAGGAGGGGACCGACCTCAACGAGGCCCGGAGCCGCTCGCTAGGCTGAGCGCTCGTTCCGCGCTGCTACCCCCGAAGGACCTCCACCGTGGCCAAGCCCGCCCCGACCGCCCTGGACAACGTCGTCTCCCTCGCCAAGCGGCGCGGTTTCGTCTACCCCTGCGGTGAGATCTACGGCGGTACCAAGTCCGCCTGGGACTACGGCCCGCTCGGTGTCGAGCTCAAGGAGAACATCAAGCGCCAGTGGTGGCGGTTCATGGTCACCCGCCGTGACGACGTGGTGGGCCTGGACTCCAGCGTCATCCTGCCGACGCGCACCTGGGAGGCCAGCGGCCACCTCAGCACCTTCAGCGACCCGCTGGTCGAGTGCCAGTCGTGCCACAAGCGCTTCCGCGAGGACCACCTGCAGGAGGACCACGCGGCCAAGAAGGGCATCGACGACCCCGACACCGTCGACATCAACGAGTCGGTCGCCTGCCCCAACTGCGGCACCCGCAACGCGTGGACCGAGCCCCGCAACTTCAACATGATGCTCAAGACCTACCTCGGCGTGATCGAGGACGAGTCCGGGCTGCACTACCTCCGTCCCGAGACCGCGCAGGGCATCTTCCTCAACTTCGCCAACGTGGTGACCTCGAGCCGCCAGAAGCCGCCGTTCGGCATCGCCCAGATGGGCAAGAGCTTCCGCAACGAGATCACGCCGGGCAACTTCATCTTCCGCACCCGCGAGTTCGAGCAGATGGAGATGGAGTTCTTCGTCAAGCCCGGCGAGGACGACGAGTGGTTCCGCTACTGGATCGAGGAGCGCACCCGGTGGTACGTCGACCTCGGCATCAACCCCGACAACCTGCGCCACTACGAGCACCCGCAGGAGAAGCTGTCCCACTACTCCAAGGGCACGACCGACATCGAGTACCGCTTCGGGTTCTCCGGCCGTGACTTCGAGGAGCTCGAGGGCATCGCCAACCGCACCGACTTCGACCTCCGGCAGCACAGCGAGTTCTCCGGCAAGGACCTGTCCTACTACGACCAGGCCGCCGACGAGCGCTACCTGCCCTACGTCATCGAGCCCGCAGCCGGCCTGACCCGCTCGCTCATGGCGTTCCTGATCGACGCCTACACCGAGGACGAGGCCCCCAACACCAAGGGCGGCGTCGACAAGCGCGTCGTGCTCAAGCTCGACCCGCGCCTCTCGCCGGTGAAGGTCGCGGTGCTGCCGCTGAGCCGCAACGCCGACCTCTCCCCGAAGGCGAAGGCCCTCGCGTCCGAGCTGCGCCAGAACTGGAACGTCGAGTTCGACGACTCCGGTGCGATCGGTCGGCGCTACCGCCGCCAGGACGAGATCGGCACGCCCTTCTGCGTGACGGTCGACTTCGAGACCCTCGACGACGACGCGGTCACGGTGCGCGAGCGCGACACCATGGGCCAGGAGCGGGTCAGCCTCGACGGCATCACACGCTACTTCGCGGAGAAGCTCGTCGGCTGCTGACGCCTCTCGACCTGGAAGCCGGGCGGTGCGGTGGACAGGTACGCCCGGGCGCGGCTGATTTGGGCGCGGCGCGGGCGGGTTCGACAATGGGGGCATGTCCGCCGTGCTGCCCGACTCGCTCACCCTGGGCTCGCTGCGCGTCGACACCCCGGTCGTGCTCGCGCCGATGGCCGGCATCACCAACGCGGCCTACCGCCGGCTGTGCGCCGAGCAGGGCGCCGGCCTCTACGTCTGCGAGATGATCACCAGCCGTGGTCTCGTCGAGGGTGACGAGACCACGAGGAAGATGCTCGTCTTCGACGACCTCGAGTCGGTCCGCTCCGTGCAGCTCTACGGCACCGACCCCGTCTACATCGGCAAGGCCGTCGAGATCCTCTGCGCCGACCACGGCGTCGCGCACGTCGACCTCAACTTCGGCTGCCCCGTGCCGAAGGTGACCCGCAAGGGCGGCGGGGGAGCGCTGCCCTGGAAGCGGGGGCTCCTCGGCGAGATCCTCGAGCACGCCGTCGCGGCCGCCGCGCCCTACGACGTCCCCGTCACGATGAAGACCCGCAAGGGCCTCGACGACGACCACCTCACCTACCTCGACGCCGGCCGGATCGCCCAGGAGAGCGGTGTCGCCGCGATCGCGCTGCACGGCCGCACGGTCGTCCAGGCCTACTCCGGCGAGGCCGACTGGGACGCGATCGCCGCCCTGGTCGACCACGTCGACATCCCCGTCCTCGGCAACGGCGACATCTGGGAGGCCGCCGACGCGCTGCGGATGGTCGAGCAGACCGGTGCCGCCGGTGTCGTCGTCGGCCGCGGCTGCCTCGGCCGCCCGTGGCTGTTCCGCGACCTCGCCGCCGCGTTCCACGGCGAGGACGTCGCGACGCTCCCGACGCTCGGCGAGGTCAAGGCGATGATGCGTCGCCACGCCGAGCTGCTGTCGGAGCACATGGGTGAGGAGCGGGGCTGCAAGGAGTTCCGCAAGCACATCACCTGGTACCTCAAGGGTTTCCCCGCCGGCGGCGACCTGCGCCACCAGCTCGCCCTCGTCGACTCGCTCGCGAGCCTCGAGGTGCTGCTCGACGGCCTCGACGACGACGCCCCGTTCCCCGAGCGCGAGCTCGGCACGCCGCGCGGCCGGCAGGGCTCGCCGCGGGCCAGGGTGGTGCTGCCGGAGGGCTGGCTCGACGACACCGACGGCCGCGGGTCGCACCTGCGCGAGGACGCCGACGAGACCACCGGGGGCTGACCCCGGCGACAGGCGACGCCTCCCGCCCGCGGCACGGATCGGGTGGCGGGTGACCCGGAACACCCGGGATTTTGCCGTGCAAGATTGGGACAGGGCCGAAATCCTGTGCTTCACTCGATGATCGCGTCGACGTGGGCACGAGACCTTCCCCGGTTCCTCCTCGTGGTTCGGCGCACCGTCCCCCGTCAGCAACAGCAAAGGATCAGCGCTGTGGCTCAGCATCGCCACAAGCGGGAAACCCCTGCTCGCCCCCGTCACACCTCCATCCCCCGCTCGGTCCTCGTCTCCGCCCCGCTCGCCGTCGTGGCGACGCTGTCGGCGGTCACCATGGGTGTCCTGGCCGCGGAGCCGGCGACCTCGGGCGACGACCTGCTCGCCTCGTCGAGCTCCGGTTCGGTCACCGGCGCCACGTCCAGCGGCACCACCGACGCCACCGCCGACGCCGCCGCCGACGCCACCGCCGACGCCGCCGAGGCGACCGGCAGCGCCGCCTCCAGCGGCACCGCCCTGAGCCGTCGCGGTGGGGCGCCGGTGTCCCGCTCCCAGATCCGTACGGCCGCCAAGGCCGAGGCAGCCGCACGCGAGCAGATCGCGGTGGACCGCACGGCCCGCCGCCTCGCCAGGAAGGCCGGCGACCGGCTGTGGACCACCGAGGTGCTCAACCTCTGGGACGGTCCGTCGGAGAAGTCCGAGAAGATGGGCGAGATCGCCGCGCTCGAGCAGGTGGCCGTCACCGGTCGTGAGCAGGCCGGGCGCACCCAGGTGGTCATCGACGGTCAGTCGCGGTGGGTCAGCTCCGACTACCTGAGCGCCGACAAGCCGCAGCCGGGCCCGAGCCTCGGCGGTGCGTGCAGTAACGGGTCCTCGATCGAGGCGGGTCGCGCGTCGCTCTACGAGATCCACGACGTCGTGTGCGCCAACTGGCCCGAGATCACGAGCTACGGCACGTGGCGCGGCGACGGCGAGCACGGCCAGGGCCGCGCCATCGACATCATGGTGAGCGGTGCGACCGGCTGGGCGATCGCCGACTTCCTGCGCGCCAACTACGCAGCCCTCGGCATCGAGTACATCATCTACTCGCAGAAGATCTGGTCCGTGGAGCGCTCCGGCGAGGGCTGGCGCGGCATGTCGAACCGCGGCTCGGTCACCGCCAACCACTACGACCACGTGCACGTCACGGTCTACTGAGCACCAGGGAGCCCGCGTCGCTGCGGTGTCCCCGGTGCTGGCTAGGCTGACCGGCCGATGAGCATCGAGGACCTGTACGACGAGGCCGCACGCGAGCGCATGGTCGCCGAGCCCCCCAAGCGGGTCGACGCGCCCGTACGCCTCGCGTTCGAGCGCGACCGGGCGCGGGTCGTGCACGCTGCTGCGTCGCGACGTCTCGCGGCCAAGACGCAGGTCGTCGGGCCACAGACCGACGACTTCGTGCGCAACCGGCTCACCCACAGCCTCGAGGTCGCCCAGGTCGCCCGCGACCTGGCCCGGGCCCTCGGCACGCACCCGGACATCGCCGAGACCGCCGCGCTGGCCCACGACCTCGGCCACCCGCCCTTCGGCCACAACGGGGAGCGGGTGCTCGCCGGGCTGAGCGCCGACTGCGGCGGCTTCGAGGGCAACGCCCAGACGCTGCGCCTGCTGACCCGGCTCGAGTCCAAGACCTTCGACGCCGACGGTCGCTCGGTGGGCCTCAACCTCACCCGGGCCACCCTCGACGCCTGCACGAAGTACCCCTGGGACCGTGCACAGGCCTCCCAGCCGGACGGTGTGCACGCCGACGGGACCCCCCGGGTCGTCGTCAAGTTCGGCGTCTACACCGACGACCGGCCCGTCTTCGACTGGCTGCGCACCGGCGTGGAGGGCAGGCGCCGCTGCCTCGAGGCACAGGTGATGGACCTCGCCGACGACGTGGCCTACTCCGTGCACGACGTCGAGGACGGCATCGTCGCCGGCCGCCTCGACCTCACCCGCCTCGATCGTGGAGCGCTCCGCGAGACGGTGCGCGCGTGGTACCTCCCCGGCACCGACGACACCGCCCTGGACGCGGCCCTCGACGACCTGCAGGCGGTCGGCAGCTGGCCACGCACGCCGTACGACGGGAGCAGGCGCAGCCTCGCCGCGATCAAGAACCTCACCAGCGACCTCATCGGACGCTTCTGCGACAGCGTCCAGCAGGCGACCTTCGCGGCGACCGACGGCGCTCCCCTCGTGCGGCACCGCGCCGACCTGGTCGTGCCCGAGCGCACCGAGGTCGAGATCGGCGTCCTCAAGGGCATCGCCGCCCACTACGTCATGAAGGCCGACGACCGCGTCGCGCTGATGGAGCGCCAGCGCCAGCTCGTGGCCGAGCTCGTCGACGGCCTGTGGGCACGCGGTCGCGACGGCCTCGACCCGGTGTTCGTCGCCGACTGGGACGACGCGGTGGACGACGCCGCCCGCCGCCGGGTCGTCATCGACCAGGTGGCGTCACTGACGGACGCGAGCGCCGTCGCCCGCCACGCCGGCCTCCGCTCCTGAGACCGTCCTCGGACGCCCGACCCGGTCGGACGCCCGACCGGGTCGGGCGCCCGACCCGGTCGGGCGCCCGACCCGGTCAGGGCAGGTCGCCCTTGGGGTAGGGGTCGTCCTGCCGCGCGGTGCTGTCGGGGTGCAGCTTCTCCTCGAGGTCCGAGGTGTCGGACGAGCTGCTGCTGCCGCTGCCGCTGGAGGAGGGCGTGACCTTGTCGGCGACCGTGGCGGCAGCGGAGGTGACGGCGTCCTTGACGACCGGTGCCTTCTCCCGGGCCGTCTCGCGGGCGACGTCGGCGGCCTGGTGCGCCTTCTCCTGCACCCGGGGGTCGTCCTTGACGCGCATGGCGGTCTTCTTGATCTGTTCGTAGCGCTCGCGTCCCGCGCGGGTGCCGAGCACGTAGCCGACTCCTGCGGCGACGAGCAGCGTGAGCTTCCTCATGGTGGGTCTCCCTTCCCTGGTGGTCGTGTGGTCGTGCGGTCGTGCCCGGTGGCCTCAGTGGTCGCGACGACGGCGCCACACGAGGAGCACCACGGCCATCGCGACGAGCGACGCGGCCGCCGCCAGCACCTCGGGGCGCGGCGTGCCGGCATCGGTGGTCGCGGAGTCCTTGAGCTCGGCGACCTTGTGCCTGGCCTGCGACTTCACGTCGAGCTTGGCCGCGAGGTCGTCGACGGTGTGCGCGAGCTGCTCGCGCTGCAGCGCGACCTCGGCCTCGAGCTCCTCGGGGGTCTGGCCGGTCCGACCCGTCTCCTCAGCCATGGTGGTCTCCCTTCACCGTCGCGATGTCCTCCTTGATGCCCTCGATCGCCCGCTCGGGCGTCGGCGGGGCGGCCTCGGCCACCTTGTTCTTCCCGAGGAGCGCGGCGACACCGGCGGCGGCGAGGAGGACCACGGCCACGATGAGGGCCGCGAGCCAGGCGTCGACGACGTGGGCGAGCCCGAGGATCGCCGTGGTGACGAGCGCGGCCAGGGCGAAGAAGGCGAGCAGCCCGGCGACGCTGAACATCCCGATCCCGATGCCGACGCGCTTGCCCTTCTGGGCCACCTCGGCCTGGGCCAGCCGGATCTCCGAGCGGACGAGCTCGGGGATCTGCTGGGACAGCTGGTGGACGAGTGCTCCGAGAGTCTGACTCTCCGGCGCTCCGTGCTGAGAGGTCATGCCTCGACCTTGCCAAAGTGCCCCGCCCCCCACCAGCCCGGACAACCCGGAGGGGTGGGCGCGGACGATGTGGAGACGACCGCACGACGGTGGGTGCGCGCCCGTAGACTCCCGGGCGTGGCAGGCCGGATTCGCGACGACGACATCGCCGAGGTGCGCGAGAAGGCGCGGATCGACGACGTGGTGTCCGGCTACGTCACCCTCAAGCGCGCCGGCGGCGGCTCCCTCAAGGGCCTCTGCCCGTTCCACGACGAGAAGACGCCGTCGTTCAACGTCAACCCCGCCCGCCAGTTCTGGCACTGCTTCGGGTGTGGCGAGGGCGGGGACGTGATCTCGTTCGTGATGAAGGTCGACGGCCTCACCTTCACCGAGACCGTCGAGCGTCTCGCCGAGAAGTACGGCGTCCAGCTGCGCCGCGAGGACGGCGGCGACGAGCCCGTACGCCCGCGCGGCCCCGCCCGCGGTCGGCTGATCGAGGCGCACAAGGTCGCCCAGCATTTCTACGCCGAGCAGCTCGCCACCCCGGACGCGCTCGTGGCCCGCCAGTTCCTCGGCCAGCGCGGGTTCGACCAGGCCGCCGCGGAGATGTTCGGCGTCGGTTTCGCGCCGCGCGACGGGGAGGCGCTGACCCGGCACCTGCGCGGGCGCCGCTTCTCCGACGAGGAGACGGTGGCCGCGGGTCTCGTCGCCCTCGGCCGTTCCCACTACGACCGGTTCCGCGGTCGCCTGGTGTGGCCGATCCGCGAGGCCAACGGCGACACCATCGGGTTCGGCGCGAGGCGCATCTTCGACGACGACCGGATCGAGGCGAAGTACCTCAACACCTCGGAGACCGCGATCTACAAGAAGAGCCAGGTGCTCTACGGCATCGACCTGGCCCGCACCGCGATGAAGGACAGCCAGCAGGCGGTCGTCGTCGAGGGCTACACCGACGTGATGGCGTGCCACCTGTCCGGCGTCACGACCGCCGTGGCGTCGTGCGGCACCGCGTTCGGCACCGAACACGCGCGCGTCCTGCGCCGCTTCCTCGGCGACCACGGCACGACGAGCGGCGAGGTGATCTTCACCTTCGACGGCGACTCCGCGGGCCAGAAGGCGGCGATGAAGGTGCTCGAGAGCGACCAGGTCTTCGCCTCGCAGACCTACGTCGCGGTCGCGCCCGAGGGCATGGACCCGTGCGACCTCCGCATGCAGGAGGGCGACGCCGCGGTGCGCGACCTCGTCGCGTCCCGGCAGCCGCTCTACCGCTTCGCCCTCGACAACATCCTCACCCGCTACGACCTCGACCGCGCCGATGGCCGGGTCGACGCGCTGCGCGACGCGGCCGGGCTGGTGGCGAGCATCCGCGACAAGACCAAGGTCGAGACCTTCTCCCGCGAGCTGTCGCACATGGTCGGCGTCGACATCGAGCAGGTGCGCGCGGAGGTGCGCCAGGCCGCGAGCCGACCGGCCCGCACCGAGGAGCGCCGCCCGCAGCGCGCCCCGGACCCCGCGGAGGCGCCCGAGCCCCCACGTCCGGCCCTGCCGAGCCTGTCCGACCCGCGCTTCCTCATCGAGCGTGAGCTGCTCAAGCTCGTCATCCAGCACCCGGCCGGCGTGGGGCGTACGACCACCCACGTCACGGGCGCGGACTTCACCCACCCGACGTTCCAGGGCGTGTGGGAGGCGGTGACGGCCGCCGGGGGGCCGGCCTCCGGGGCCGAGGACGCCGGCTGGGCCAACCGGGTGCGCGGGGCCGCGACCGACCCGGCCGTCGTCGCCGCGATCACCGAGCTGGGGGTCGAGCCGGTGCGCGGCACCTCCGACCCCAACCCGACGTTCGCCGTCGCCTACGTCTACCGGCTGCAGGAGCTCACCACCTCCCGCCGCATCGCCGACGTCAAGGCACGCCTGCAGCGCACCAACCCCGTCGAGCACGCGCTCGACTACAACCGGATGTTCGGCGAGCTCGTGATGCTCGAGCAGCACCGGCGTAGGCTGCGCGAGGGCGCGGTGGGTCAGGCGGGCGCGTCGTGAGCCGCTTCTGGAGTCGTACGACCCACCCGAGGATCGCGGTCGGGCGCGGGGAGCGGGTGCTCGCGTCGGCGACGGCCGGCGACGGTGCCGTGCTGGCCGGCACGCGCGACGCGTTCTACCTCGTGCGCGACGACGAGACCCGCCGGGTGCCGTGGGAGCAGGTGGAGGCGGCCGGGTGGGACCGCGACACCGACACGTTCCGCCTCTCCGAGGTCGGCTCCTGGGGCGAGGAGCGTCCGGTCCACACGGCGACCCTCGCCGACCCCGGACGCCTGCTCGAGCTCGTCCACGAGCGGGTCACCGCGAGCATCGTCCTGCAGCGCCACGTGGCCGTCGACCGCCGCCGCGGGCTGCGGGTGATCGCCCGGCGCGCACCCTCGGGAGCGGGCGGCGTGCAGTGGGTCTACGAGTACGACGAGGGCGTCGACCCGGATGCGCCGGCGGTCAGGGCAGCGGCCCGGGACGCGCTCGAGCTCGCGCAGCGCGAGGTGGGCCTGCCCTGATTTCACCCGCGGTGACGAGGCTTGCTAGTGTTTCGCCTCGCTGCACAAGCGATCCCCTATAGCTCAATTGGCAGAGCATTCGACTGTTAATCGGAGGGTTCCTGGTTCGAGTCCAGGTGGGGGAGCGGCACGAGAAGGGCCCGAGGCGATCGCCTCGGGCCCTTCGTCGTACGCGGTCGTCCCGCGCGCTAGCAGGTCACTTGACGCGCACGGCCTTCGATGTCGCGGCGGGGACCGGCGAGCTGCCGCTGCCGACGATGACCTCGCCGGCGCCGGCGAAGACCGCGCGGACGCGGTCGCCCTTCTTGCCCTTGAACTTCGCCTTGGCGACGCCCGCGGCGTCGGTCGAGCCCTTGCCGACCTTCTTCCACTTCTTGCCGACCTTCTTCTGGAAGGTGACCTTGGCGCCCGCGGCGACCGGACCGGTGGTCGAGCCGACGGTGGCCGTCACCTTCGCGGTCGCGGTCACCTTGGTGCCCTTGCGCTTGGCCTTGAGGGCGACCTTGGACGTCGCCTGGCCGACGACCTCGATGGTCCCCTCCACCTGCTTGGCGCCGAAGACCGTCGGGGCGGTGCCGACCTTGTAGTCGGTCGTGGTCGCGACGGTGTAGGTGCCGTACTGCTCGTAGACCGAGCACAGCTGCAGCCCGAGGCCCTGCTGGGCGGCCGGTGCGCCGTTGAACGTGCCGAAGGACTCGCGGTGCGCGTTGGTGCCGTCGGGCGCGATCAGCTCGATGACGATCGACCAGCTGGTCGTGCCCTCGGGGAGCTCGACGGAGTAGGTGTAGGCGTGGTCGATGCAGGTGTCGGCCGGCAGCACCGCGGTGGGCGCGAACGTCAGCGTCGCGTCACCGGGCGCGGCCTGCGCCGGGGTCGCGATCGAGGCGGTGGACAGTGCCAGGGCCGCGACGGCGACGGTCGTGCCGAGGCGCGTGAGGATCTTCATGCAGTGGTTCTCCTTGGTCGTGTCCGGACGATGCCGGACCTGGGTCGGACACAGGCCCGTACGTCACCGCACGCACCCCCGTTGTGCGCGGGGGAACGTATCAACCGCCCCGCGCAGTCGGAGTCCTACCCCGCCAGGCTCGGCTCAACCACTCGTCCGCACCCGCGCTCAGGGCAGGATCGCGTCCACGTAGCCGCCGTCGACGCGCACGGCCCCGCCGGTGGTCGCGGACGCCAGCGGAGAGCTGAGGTAGGCGACCATCGCGGCGATCTCGGAGGGCTCGATGAGCCGCTGCAGCAGCGACTGCGGCCGGTGCTCGCGCATGAACTCGCGCTGCGCGTCCTCCCACGGCAGGTCGTCACCCACGAGGCTGCGCACGAAGTCCTCGACGCCCCCGGTGTGGGTGGGGCCCGCGATCACGGAGTTGACCGTCACGCCGGTGCCGGCCGCCTCCTTGGCGAAGCCGCGCGAGACCGCGAGGAGCGCGGTCTTGGACACGCCGTAGTGGATCATCTCGACGGGCGTCACGACGGCGGAGTCGCTCGCGACGTAGAGGACCCGTCCCCACCCGCGCTCGACCATGCGGGGCAGGTGGTGGCGCGTGAGGCGTACGCCCGCGAGCACGTTGACCTCGAAGAACCGGCGCCACTCGTCGTCGGTGATCTCCAGGGCCGGCCTGCTCTCGAAGATGCCGAGATTGTTGACGAGCACGTCGACCTCCGCCATCGCCTCGACGGCCAGGGCGAAGCCCTCGTCCGTGGCGACGTCGGCGACCACGGGGACCAGCGTCGTCGGTCCGTCCGGCACCGCGCTCCGCACCTCCTCGATCGCGCGGTCCACCGAGCCGGACGACCTGCCGTTCACCCCCACGGCCTCCGCGCCCGCGGAGACGAGCTGCTCGACGATCGCGAGGCCGATGCCCTGGCTGGAACCGGTGACGAGGACGCGCTTGCCGCTGAGTTCGATCCGCATCCCTCGAACCTAGCGCCGTCGCCGCGGCCCGCACGAGGGGCTGCGACCGCCTCCGGTTGCCGCCACGTAACGCTTTCCGCGTCGGGTGTGAACTGTGCGTTACGCGCCCCGGCGTGGGTCGCGGCCTGCGCGAGGGTGTGTCCATGAGCAGCGAGCACCTGCAGGCGGCGAGCGAGTTCGTGGTGCGTCCGGACGGAACCGTGGTCGGCAGCGACGGGGCTGCGGGCGCACTGGCGGCGGCGCTGCCCTACACCGGTCGTCTCGCGCGACGCATGGGCGAGCTCGCCGGTGTCGGCGACCTGCGCGCCATGGAGGCGCTCGGTCGCCGTCGGCTCGGGGTCACGGTGACGTGGACACCGGCCGGCGAGGGCACCTACCGGGCGACGGCGCACCCCGTCGAGCCGCGCGTGGTGCCGCACTTCACGGTCGTCGGCGCGGTCGACGCCGCGGCGGCCGTGGACCACTGCCTGACGCGCCTGATGTCGCTCGACGGCGTGCGGTGGAGCACCGTCGTGACGGCCGGCTCACGCGTGGTCGCCGCCCGGGGGGAGGACGCGGAGCTGCACCACCTGCCGGAGGTGGGCAACCGGATGCTCGCGATCCTGCGATCGCTCGAGGACCAGCACGCGAGCGGCTTCGTGCGGCTGCGCTTCGAGGAGGGCGCGGTGGTCGGTGCCTCACTCGGCCGGCACGCCCTCGTGGCCGGCGTCGGCCCGACCCCGGACGCCGACCTGGTGGCGGTGATCGACGAGGTGCGCGCCATCCTCGCCCCGCACGACCTGGGGTCCGTACGCGCCCCGGGCGACCCCGTCGGCCCCGAGGCCGCGGCGGTGGTGGCCGACGCCCCGCAGCCCGTCGTGGCACCCCCGCCGCTCGCCGGTGCACGGTTCGCCGGCGCAGGGGAGCGAAAGCCGCGGGCGCGCCGCCGCCGGGGGTTCGGGCTGCGCTGAGGGGCGCCTGACGCGGAACCGGAACCGTCAGCCGACGCGTCCGGCGTGGTGCTCCCGGACCAGCTCCAGGAAGTCTGCCGCGAGACCGTGCGGTCCACCCGTACGCCAGACGAGGGACACGGTCGCCCGGATCCCCGGCTCGAGGCGGGCCACCCGCGCTCCCTTCGTCGCCGCGTCGACCGCCATGCCCTCCGGGAGGACGGTGGCCCCGGCGCCGGAGACGACCAGCGGGACGACGGACGCCGCGTGCGCGGTCTCGACCATCACCTCGGTCGCCCGCCCGGCCGCCTCCAGACAGCCGTCCAGCAGCCCGCGGAGCGCCGTCCCCCGAGGTGTGCCGATCAGGCCGTGCCGCGCGAGCCGCTCGATGGTGGTGCTGAGCCCCGGGTCCTGGCCGGGTGGCAGGACGGCCAGCAGCTGCTGCTCGGCGAGCTCGAGGCTGGCGAGCGACCCGGACGGCGGGGCACCGTCCACCAGCCCGAAGTCGACCTGTCCCGTCCTCACCTGGTCGAGCACCACCGCGCGGGCGGCCGGGTCCGTCACCTCGAACCGGACCTGCGGGCGCTGCCGGCGGAACTCGCCGATGAGCCCGACCAGCGGGTGGACGGCCCACGAGGTGCTGGAGACGAGGCGGAGCGTCCCGGAGCCGCCGTCGGCCACCCCCCGCACCGCGCTCGCGGCAAGCCCGAAGGACCGGACCGCCCGCCTGGCCGGAGCGAGGAGCGCCTCGCCGGCCGCGGTCAGGCGTACGCCGCGCCCGTGTCGCTCGAACAGCGGCGATCCGAGCTCGGTCTCGAGCGTGCGCATCGAGTGCGACAGGGACGGCTGGGCGACGTGCAGCGCCTGAGCCGCCCGGGTGAAGCTGCCCGCCTCGGCGATGGCGAGGAAGAACTCGAGCTGCCTGCGCTCCATGGCGTTCCGTCCCTTGTCCGTGGAGGCATAGGCGACGCCTATGCCTGTCGCTCACAACCCGTCTGGGTCCCGGCGCGTCCTCGCTTGGTTCGACGAGTGACGTAAGTCTATCGTTTCACTCATATATTGATCGACCCTTCCGGACCAGGAGCTCCCATGACCCACCGCACCACCACTCGCGGCGCCCGCCTCGCCGTCGTCGCCACGCTCGGCCTCGGCGCGTTGCTGACCGGCTGCGCCTCGGACGCCGACGGCGCCGGCGACGACTTCGCCAGCAGCAGCTCCGGCGGCGGCACCGACTCGGTCGTGCTCGCCGAGCAGCCGTGGGTCGACCTCCAGGTCGAGAACGAGATCGCGGTCCAGGTGCTCGAGCAGATCGGCTACGACGCCTCGATCAAGAAGAACCTGTCGGTGGAGAACGCGGCCTCCGCGCTCGGTACCGGCGACATCGACGCGTACCTCGGCAACTGGTGGCCCTCGCAGGAGCCGACCTTCGGCGAGCTGATCGACGGGGGAGACGTCGACGTGGTCTCGACCCTCGTCACGGGCACGGAGTACGCCCCGGCCGTCCCGGGCGACGTGGCCCAGGAGCTCGGGGTGTCCTCGCTCGCCGACCTGGACGAGCACGCGGACGAGTTCGGCCGCAAGATCTACGGCATCGAGGCCGGGTCGCCGGGCAACGAGACCATCCAGGCGGCCATCGACGCCGACGCCTACGGTCTCGGCGACTGGGAGCTCGTCGCGAGCGGCACCCCGGCGATGCTCGCCCAGGTCACCAAGGCGCAGAAGGCCGGCGACCCCATCGTCTTCCTGGCCTGGAGCCCCCACTGGATGACCGTCGAGTTCGACACCGTCTTCCTCGAGGACCCCGAGGAGGTCTGGGGCGGTGCCGGTGAGATCCGGACGGTCACGCGCGCCGGCTTCGCCGACGACAACCCGGAGATCAACGAGTTCCTCGGCAACCTGACCTTCACCACCGACCAGGCCGGCGAGTTCTACTACGCCCACGACAAGGACGGCCAGGAGCTCGCCGACATCGCCGCGGCCTGGATCGAGGCCAACCCCGACACCGTGGCGACGTTCCTCGACGGCGTCGAGGACGCCGACGGGGAGCCGGCGGCCCAGGCGTTCGCGTCATGACGGCCGGTCCGGGCACGACCACCGCGACGACCACCGCGCCGACCGGCCGGTCGGGCGAGCAGCCGGCGATCGAGGGCCGGTCGCTCTCCAAGGTCTACGGCCTCAGCGACCGTCAGGCCGCCCGCGCCCTGGCCTCCGACGACCCGGCCGCCGCGGTGAGCGCGGCGGGTGGCTACCTCGGCGCCAGCGACGTGAGCTTCTCGATCGGCAAGGGCGAGATGTTCGTGGTGATGGGCCTCTCCGGTTCGGGCAAGTCCACCGTGCTGCGGATGGTCAACCGGCTCAACGAGCCCACCGCCGGTGAGCTGCTCATCGACGGCGAGGACATCACCCGGGTCAGCGACGCGCGACTCCGCGAGATCCGCAACAACGACATCGGCATGGTGTTCCAGCACTTCTCGCTCTTCCCGCACCGCACCGTCCGCGACAACGCCGCCTACGGGCTGAAGGTCCGCGGCGTCGGCAGGGCGGAGCGCCGCGACCGTGCCGAGGCCGCCCTCGCCAGGGTCGGGCTCGGCGACCGCGGCGACAAGATGCCGCACGAGCTGTCCGGAGGGATGCGGCAACGCGTCGGGCTCGCCCGTGCGCTCGCCGTCGACCCACCCATCCTGCTGATGGACGAGCCGTTCTCGGCGCTCGACCCGCTCATCCGGCGCGACATGCAGGACCTCCTGCTCGAGCTCCAGGCGGAGGACCGGCGCACCACGGTGTTCGTGACGCACGACCTGAACGAGGCGATGCGCATCGGCGACCAGGTGATGGTCATGCGCCAGGGCCGGGTCGTCCAGTGCGCCCCCGGCGCCGAGATCGTGGCCCACCCCGCCGACGACTACGTCAGCGAGTTCGTGGCCGACGTCGACCGCGCCCGGGTGCTCACGGCGTACGACCTGCTGCGCCCCGCGAAGCTGGTGTTCTCGGCCGACGACCGTCCCGACGAGGCGCTGCGCCGCCTCGGTGACAACGAGGCCCAGGGTGCCTTCGTCGTCGGCGCCGACGAGCGCCTGCTGGGCGTCGTCACCGATGCGGCCCTCCTGGGTGCCGCCAACCGTGGCGACCAGGACCTGACCGGTGCGGTGACCCAGGACTTCCACACCGTGGAGCCCACGGCGCACATCGGTGACTTCATGCACCGGGCCGGCCGGCAGGTCGTGCCGGTGACCGTGGTCGACGAGCGTGGCCGGCTGAGGGGCGTGGTGCCCCGCGCCACGATCCTGTCCACGCTCTCGACGGCGCCCCTCGCCGAGCGGGAGGCCGACGAACGGCTGGAGGTGGCGGTCAGTGCCTGACCTCCGCATCGGTGAACGCGGCGAGAGCGTCATCGACTACATGACCGAGCACCTCGGGGGCTTCTTCGACCTGCTCAAGGACATCCTCAACTTCGGCCTGCGCTCCGTCTATGACCTGCTGACGGCGCTCACGCCCGTGGCCATGGTCGTCGTGCTCGTGGTGATCGCGCTGCTGGCGACCCGCCGGGTGCTGCTGTCGGCCGGGCTGGGACTGGGCCTGCTGCTCATCCAGTCCATGGACCTGTGGCCCGAGACCATGCAGACGATGGCGTCGGTGGTCGTGGCGACGGTCGTGGCCCTGCTCGTCGGCATCCCCCTCGGCATCTGGTCGGCGTTCGACCCGGTGGTACGCAGCGTGCTGCGGCCGGTCCTCGACCTCATGCAGACGCTCCCGGTCTTCGTCTACCTGCTGCCGACGATCCTGTTCTTCGGCGTCGGCGACGCCCCCGGCCTGGTGGCGACGATCGTGTTCTCCGTGCCGCCGGCCGTCCGGCTGACGCAGCTGGGCATCAACCAGGTCGACGGCGAGACGGTGGAGGCCTCCGTGGCCTTCGGTGCGTCGCGGGGCGAGGTGCTGCGCGAGGTGCAGCTCCCGCTCGCGATGCCGTCGATCATGACCGGCGTCAACCAGGTGATCATGCTCGCCCTGTCGATGGTGGTCGTCGCCGGTCTGGTCGGTGGCGCGGGCCTCGGCGGAGTGGTGGTCAACGCGGTCCAGGGACTGCAGATCGCCGCGTCCATCGAGGGCGGCCTCGCCGTCGTGGTCATCGCCATCTACCTCGACCGCGTGACCTCGGCCCTCGGCGGCCAGGGCCGCGCCGAACCCTCGTGGTGGCCACGCCGTCGCGCAGCCGCCCCGACGAGGACCGTGACCGCAGAGCCGGTCCCCGTCGCCTGACCGCACGTCCCGAAAGGAACTGACATGACCTCCACCCTCGACGCCCCCACCACCGCTCACACCGCCGCCCCCGTCGGTGCCGTGACCGTCCAGCAGCTCGGCGGCCGCATCGGCGCCCGCATCGACGGCGTACGCCTCGGCGGCGACCTGTCCGAGGCGACCCTCGCGACCATCAGGCAGGCGCTCCTGCGCCACAAGGTCGTCTTCTTCCGCGGCCAGGACCACCTCGACGAGGCGGGCCACCAGGCGTTCGCGGAGACCTTCGGGCCGCTGACGTCGGCCCACCCGACGGTCAACACCGGGAGCGGCAGGGTCTTCAAGGTGACCGCCGACAAGGGCATGGCCGCCAACGCGTGGCACACCGACGTCACCTTCGTCGACCGGGTGCCGGCCATCAGCGTGCTGCGGGCCGTGCACCTGCCGCCCTACGGCGGCAACACGGTGTGGGCGAACACCGTCGCGGCGTACGACGCGCTGCCGGCGCCGCTGAAGGCGCTGGTCGACGACCTGTGGGCGGTGCACACCAACAGCTACGACTACGCCCAGCGTGACGAGGACTCCGAGGAGCCGGACGCCAACTACACGCGCGCCGACTTCGCCTCGCAGCTGTTCGAGACCGAGCACCCGGTCGTGCGCGTGCACCCGGAGACGGGGGAGCGCTCGCTCGTGCTCGGCCACTTCGTCAAGGGGTTCAGCGGGTTCAACAGCGCGGAGTCGATCGCCCTGTTCACCCTGCTGCAGAACCGGATCACGCGGCTGGAGAACACGATCCGCTGGGCCTGGCAGCCCGGTGACCTCGCGGTCTGGGACAACCGGGCCACGCAGCACTACGCGGTGGCCGACTTCGGCACCGAGTACCGCGAGATGGCGCGGATCACCGTCGCGGGCGACGTGCCGGTGAGCATCGACGGACGGCCGAGCCGCGTCCTCCGTGGCGACGCCGAGGCGTACTCCCGGCTCGACGAGCTCATCAGCTGACCGGACGGGGTGGTGGCCCCGCTCAGCCCCAGCCGAGCGGGAACACCTCGAAGGCCGTCGCGTGCGTCACGCCCAGCCCCTGTCCGCCGCTGCGGAGGATCCCGTCGAGGAACTCCTCGGGGTCCCAGCCCTCCCAGCCGAGACCGTCGATGTAGGCCTTGTGCTCCCGGAGCGAGGTCACCCCGGCGTCGAAGGTGTCGGTCACGTCGACCGCGTGCGTCGACTGCGGCGAGCTGCCGGCCCAGACGGCCCTCACCCCACCCCAGGGCTCGAGCCCGTCGACCAGCTGCTCGGGGAAGATCCAGCGGTTGCCCGCGTCGCGCACGGCGTCGAGCAGCGCCCTGCCGACCGCGATGTGGTCGGCCTGGTTGAGGTTGGTCCCACCGAAGGTCTCGCGGAAGTTGATGGTCATCGCGACGTCGGGGCGGTGCTCGCGCACCACCTGCGCGATCGCGCGGCGCAGCTCGACGCCGTACTCCAGCACCCCGTCGGGGAGCCGGAGGAAGACGACCTCGTCCACCCCGACCACGGCGGCCGACGCGATCTCCTCGGCCTCGCGCACGGCGCGGCACTCGTCCGGGCTGATCCCGTCGATGCCGGCCTCGCCGCTGGTCACCATGCAGTAGACGACCCGCTTGCCCTGGCCCGTCCAGCGGGCGACCGCCGCGGCCGCGCCGTACTCGATGTCGTCGGGGTGCGCGACCACGAACAGGGCGCTGTCCCAGTCCTCGGGGAGCGGCTCGTAGGACGGCGGTGCGGGACGCTGGTCGGTCATGGACCGAGCATCGCACCGCGACGCTAGTGTAGTGAAACGAACGACTTACTCATATATGGTCGCCCCATGACCCCGTACGCCCCCACCCGCCGTGGGCTCCTCGCCACCGCCGCCCTCGTCGGCGGAACCGCCGCCGTCCCGGGATCGATCTGGCGCGCCGGCCCGGCCGTCGCCGCCGCGCCCGCCATCCTCAAGCCGACCCCGCCCGCCTGGTTCCGTGACTTCGGCACCAACGCCGAGATGCGGTGGGACTCGGTCGAGCCGGGCGCCTACCTCACGCCCCAGTCGCGGCTGTTCGTGCGCAACCACACGCGTACCCCCCAGGTCGACCGCTCGACCTACGGCCTGCGCGTGTTCGGCGACGGCCTGGCGACCGCCCGCACCGAGGGCGAGGCGCTGCGCCTGTCGTTCGCCGACCTCCAGCGGCTGCCCCACCACGACCTGACCGCCGTCCTCGAGTGCACCGGCAACGGCCGCAGCCACTTCACCAGCCAGCAGGGGCAGTCGGTCTCGGGCACCGCCTGGACGCTCGGCGCGGTCGGCACGGTGCTCTGGACCGGCGTGCGCCTGCGCGACGTGCTCCGCGCGGTCGGCATCGCGCCCGATGCCGTGTCCATCCAGGCGACGGGTCTCGACGACCCCTTCGTCTCCGGGGGCATCGACCACGGGCGGGTGCGCCGCCCGTTCCCGGTCGCCAAGGCGCTCGACGACGCGCTGCTGGCCTGGGGGATGAACGGCGAGGACCTGCTTCCCGACCACGGCTACCCCCTGCGGCTGGTGCTCCCCGGTTGGGTCGGCATCGCCAGCATCAAGTGGCTCGGCTCGCTCGAGGTGTCCCGCACCCAGCTCACGTCGCCGTGGAACACGACGTTCTACCGGATGACCGGACCCGACTGGCCGGCCGACTCGCCGCCGTTGACCGTCAACCCGGTCCGCTCCGCCTGGGAGCTGGCCGCCGGGGCCACCCTGCCGTCGCGCCCGTCCACGCTCACCGGTCGGTCGTGGAGCGGGGCCGGCCGGATCCGGTCGGTCCAGATCAGCCTCGACGACGGCCGGTCGTGGCGGCCCGCGGTCCTCGACCGGCGCTCGCAGCGCGAGCAGGGCTGGACGCAGTGGTCGGTCCGCACCGCGCGCCTGCGCCCCGGGCCGCGCCACCTGCTGGCGCGCGCCACCGACGAGCTCGGGCGCACGCAGCCGCTCGTCGCGGCGTACAACACGCAGGGCTACTTCTTCGACGCGGTGGTGCGCCATCCGGTGACCGTCGTCTGACGGCTCAGGCCATCACGCCGACCGGCTGCGGCGAGAAGCCCGGGAACACCTGCGCCACCGATACGCCGAAGCGCTTCGTGACGATCTCGGTCAGCACGCTGCGGTAGTCGGTGGTGACGAGGAGGTCGCCGTCGAGGGTGTTCTGCAGACCGGGCCAGGAGCCGTAGTACTGCCCGCCCCGGACGCCCGCACCGGCGACGAACATGACGTTGCCGAAGCCATGGTCGGTGCCGTAGTTGTCGTTCTCCTTGACGCGCCGGCCGAACTCGCTGAGCGTCACCAGCGTCACGCGGTCGGCGGCCGGGCCGAGGTCGGCGAAGAACGCGGCGATCGAGCCGGCGAGGTCACCGGCGTTGCGCTTCATCTCGCCCCACTCGAGCGTGCCCGCGTCGGTGTGCATGTCCCAGTCGCCCTGGTCCACGGTGATCACCTCGGCCCCGACGCCGGAACGCACGATCCGTGACACGTCGGACAGCGCCTTGCCCAGGCCCGTGCCGGGGTACGCCGGGGTGGGCGTGCCAGCGGCCGTGTCGCGTGCGACCCCGAAGGTCTGCGCGCCCGAGATCGCGTCGCGCACCGCGCGGCTCATCGGGCTGCTGCCCGTCCAGGCGTGCGAGAGCGAGGCGAGCCGGCGCCCGTCCTCCTCGGTGCCGGCGACCTTGGCGTTGTCGACCCGGTTGACCACGAACGCGGGATGGGTGCCGAAGAGCGAGGTCGGGACCTGGTTGCCCATGGCCGTGCCCTGCAGCGGCGACTCGCCGGCGAGCTGGCCGAGGAGCCGGTTCAGCCAGCCGTTGCGCTCGGTCGAGCCGGGCGCGGCGTCCTCGATGGCCTCCATCGCGGCGAAGTGGGACCGGTTCGGCGTCGCCATCCCGGTCGCGTGGACGGCGGCGAGCCGGCCGGCCTGCCACATCGGCAGGAGCGGTGCGAGCGCCGGGTGCAGGCCGAACATCGCGTCCGGGGCGAGGAGCGAGGCGGCGGGCACGGCCAGCCGCGGCCGGGCGGCGTAGTAGACCGGGTCGGCGTGCGGCACGACGAGCGAGAGGCCGTCGGCCGCCCCGCGCAGCGAGAGCAGCACCAGGACCGAGCCGCCGGGGGCGGCGAGCGTCCGCGCCGTGCGCCCGGTGACGGCGTACGCCTGCGGCCCGGTGCCGGTCAGCGACGGGCCCAGGGCCAGCGCACCGCCGGCCAGGGCGGTGCCGACGACCCGGCGGCGACTCAGCGCGAGCCGCGCCTCGACGAAGTCGGGGCACCCGCAGGAGCGGGCGACGGCGGGGGGAGTGTGGTCGGAAGTCGTCATGTCAGCACGCCAGGTGGTCGGGGGAGTCGAGGACGGCGGCCAGGAGTCGCGGGAAGCCCCACTGGTAGAGGCCGTGCTCGCGGTCGATCTTCTCCTTGGCCGTGCAGCCGGTGGCCAGGCACGCGGTCTCGAGGAGCCGCTTCGAGGCCGGGCGGTGGAGCAGGTCGCGGCTGACGTCGTCGACGAGGTCCTTGAACCGGACCGGCTTCTTCGCCGGCACCCACTCCTTGGGCTCGCGGTAGGACAGGCCGTGCGATGGCCACCAGCCGCCGGCCATCGACCAGTGCATGCTCATCGAGCCCAGCGCGCGCGACGGCGAGGCCCAGACCGCGTCGGTGACCGGGGTCCCGTCGGGTCGGGGCCACGCGTGCGGGGAGAGGCCGAGCCCGGAGGCCTGCCAGAGGACGGCGTTGCCGGCCGAGTCGTTGCGGGTGGGCCGGCCGACCCCGACGCCGAGGGCGCGGTAGGTCGCGACCACGTCCTCGCTGGGGTCACGCAGCTTCTTGCCGGCCGACGCGCGGAACTCCTTGCTGGCCACCAGCGCGCGCAGCACGGGGACGATCTCGGTGTCGTTCCTGAGGTAGACCTTCGCGAGCCGCTCGACCAGCCCGCGCGGCGGGTCGTCGCGCACGAACTTGGTGGCGAGCCGCTCGCAGACGTGGCGCGCGGTGTCCGGGTGGTGGGCCAGGTAGCGGAGGTACTCCCTCGTGACCTCCCGGCCGTCGGCCTTGCGGTTGTTGTGGGTGAAGCCACGGACCTTCACCGTGCCGGTGTAGTGGTCCTCCTTCACGTAGGACCGCGACCAGGACTCCCAGAGGTCCACGTGCCACCCGGTCAGGATGCGCGCCGAGGCCTTGACGTCGTCCTCGCTGTAGTTGCCCGCGCCGAGCGTGTGCAGCTCGAGGAGCTCGCGGCCGAGGTTCTCGTTGGGCGCACGCTTCGTCGACGTGGCTGCGGACAGGAAGATCAGCATCGCCGGGTGGGTCGTCGTCGCCGTCAGGAGCTCGTCGAAGCGGCCGAGCGCGTGCGCACGGACCGTCTCGCCGTAGGCCGCCCGCCAGGTGAAGTGCGCGTCGCCGCTGACCGGGACGTGGAGCATGCCCTCCCAGAACTCGGTCATCTTCTCGAGCACGGGGCGCCGGGTGCGGATCCTCCGGACCAGCAGCCAGCGGCCGTAGTCCTCCATCACCTGGTAGCCGCCGCGCACCTCGGTGACCTGCCGCTGCCACAGGTCCCGCGGCTTGCGGTCGAGGTCCGGCCACCACCGGCGCAACGAGTCGGCCGACGCGTCGGGGAACGCCCCCGGACGCGTGAGCTGCTTCTCGAACCACGCCGCGGCGCCACCGGCCTTGCGGACGTCCTTCGCGAGGGTGGCGTCGACGCCGTAGCCGAAGCGCGTCACCAGGTGACGCTGCGACGGCGGCAACAGCTCCGACGTCCGCCCGGACTTCTTCCCTGCCACGTAGGTCCTCCCAACCCGAGCCCCAGAGAGACGCATCACTGTCCCACGCCCGGAGCCGGACGCGAAGTCGAGCTCGCATCTCGTTTGCGGACCGCTCCGTCCGTGCGGTCGGATGCGGTGTGCACATCGACGCGCTCGACCCGACCGACGCCGCCGCCCGGGCCGTCTGGCACGACGTGATGGAGCGGTCGGTGCGCGCCGACCGGCCCCACGCGCTGGTCACCACACCGGCCGCGTTCGAGGTCACCGCGACGTCCCCGAGCACGCACTACGACCGGACCTGGCTCCGCGCGACGGTCGACGGCACGGTCGTCGGCGTCGCCGAGCTCGAGCTGCCCCTGAGCGAGAACACCGACGTGGCCTGGGTAGAGGTCCAGGTGCTGCCGTCCCACCGCAGACAAGGCGTCGGCCGCGCGCTGTGGGAGGCGCTCATCGAGCGGTCCCGCGCCGCCGGGCGTACGCGGATCGGCGGCGAGGTGACGGTCGACGTCGACGTGGCCGGCGCGGCGCACGACTTCGCCGTCGCGATGGGTGCGGTCGAGAAGCACCGCGAGGACCACCTGCTCGCCGACCTGCCGGTGCGCGCCACCCCGGTGGACCCGGCGTACGAGGTCGTCAGCTGGCGCGGTCGGTGCCCCGACGAGCACCGCGGGGCCTACCTCGCGATGCGCAACCAGATGAACGCCGACGTCCCCGTCGGCGAGCTCGAGCTGGAGGCGGCGGTCGTGGACGAGGAGCGTCTCGCCGCGTCGGAGGAACGGCTGATGCGGGCGTACGACGTGCGCGTCGCCGCTGCCCGCCGGCGGGCGGACGGCACCTTCGGCGGTTACTCCCTGCTCTTCGTGCCGCACGGCACCGACTACGGCTGGCAGGACGACACGCTGGTCATGCCGGAGCACCGCGGCCACCGTCTCGGCGCCGCCCTCAAGTCGGCCAACTACGCCGACCTGCCGCCGGAGGTCACCTCGGTCCACACGTGGACCGCGCCGGACAACGCGGCGATGCACCGCACCAACACGGCCATGGGGTTCCGCGTCGTGGAGCGGATGTACGAGATGGAGGCCGCCGTCCGAGGGTGACCGTGGCGGTCAGGCGACAGCCGCGTCCGCGGCCGGCAGCCGGACGGTGAGCGTCGTGCCCACCCCGAGCGTCGAGCTCAGGTCGAGGGTGCCGGAGTGCCGCTGGACGATCCGCTCGACGATGGCCAGACCGAGACCCGTGCCGGGCCGCTCCAGCGCAGCGGGGTTGGTGGAGCGGTGGAACTCGCGGAACAGCGTGCGCTGGTCGTCCTCCGAGATGCCGATCCCGGTGTCGGCCACGGTGACGACCACGTCGTCGTCCCGGCGCACGACGCGCAGGTCGACCCGCCCTCCGGCGTCGGTGTACTTCACGGCGTTGCTGGACAGGTTGCAGAGCAGCCGCAGCAGCTCGTCGCGGTTGCCCGGCACCACGACCGGCCCCGCGGGTGCGTGGATGGCGTAGGCGACCGACTTCGACGCAGCGACCGGGCCGCAGTCCTCGCCGACCTCGGCCAGCACGTCGTGCAGGTCGACCGGGACCGGCTCGAAGGCCCGGTCGGGGTCGGCGATCCGCGCCATCGTGAGGAGGTCGTCGACGACGGACTCCAGGCGGGCGACCGCGCGCGACGCCGCGGTCAGCGACGTGTGGTCCGCCGGGTCGAGGTCCGCGAGCCCGAGCATCTCGAGGTTCGCGCTCGCCGTGAAGATCGGGTTGCGCAGCTCGTGCCCGAGCGTGTTGACCATCTGGGTGCGGTAGGTGTCGATCCGCCGGAGCTGGTCGACCTGGCGGGCGTTGGCCACGGCGCGGCCCAGGTCGTGGCCGATGTCCAGCGCGGCGTCGAGCTCGACGTCGGTCCACGTCCGGACGTCCGAGACGCGCGTGAGCACCAGGAAGCCCAGGCACTGCGTGCCCACGCCCAGCGGGACGAGCAGCACCGAGCCGATCCCGATGCCGGAGAGGAACGCGAGCAGGCGGTCAGCGTCGGACCGGGGGATGCCGGCGGTGTCGGCGGCCGAGAACGGGGCGACCCGCTGCTCGGCCCAGCACTGCTCGGCCAGGCCCGCCACCACCACGTCGACCTGGTCGAACGCCGGCTCCGCGGGCTCGCCCTCGGCGTACCAGGTCGTCGACGTGCCCCCCTGGGCGTCGAAGGCCGTGAGCCACATGCCGAACGCGTCGAAGCACTGCACGATCGCCGAGCGGGACGCCTCCACGACGAGGTCCAGGGTCGGCTCGCCGAGCGCCTGCCGCACGATCTCCCGTGTCGTGGCCGCGAGCCGCACCCGCTCGGCGAGCTCCATCCGCTCGAGCGCCGTCAGCACGGTCCGGCGGGTGACCACCGCGCACTTCTCCAGCAGCTCGCGCTGGACCTTGCCGGGGCGGCGGCCGTCCAGCGGCACGTCGACCGACAGTACGCCGCGCAGCTCGCCGGACTCGTCCACGAGCGGCGCGGCCAGGAAGTCGCGGGGGTGCCACGCGCCCGGGGCGTCGGTCAGCACGCTCTCGTAGACGTAGCCGTAGCCGGCGATCTCGGCCGTCTCCCGGTCGTGCGGCACGAAGCGCCACGGACCCCACTCGTCGGCGTTCTCGATCTCGGCCTCCAGCAGCGCCACCGGCAACCGCCTGCCGAGGATGGCCTCGGCCACCCCGGGGCCGTAGGCGGCCACCACCTCGAGCTCGTCGCCGTCGCGGATGCTGATCGCGGACAGGCTGAACTCGGCGAGCGCGGCAGCGCCCTCGGCGAGCACGTACAGGTGCTCGCGGGTGGGCTCGTCGAGGCGCAGCTGCGTGGCTGCGGGAGTCTCGGCAACCTGGTCCATGGGATCTCCGGGTGGCGACGACGCGTGGTCTGGACAACAACTGTCGCGCGATTCCGCGTCCGATGTGGCCGAATGCCCGGATTGGCCCGATCCGGTGGCATCCCTCGCCACCGGCTGCCACGACCTGCCATGACCCGCCAAAACCCTCGACGGCCCGAGCGCCGGAGCGCCGGTGGGCGGCGGCTAGGCTGCGCGGGCGTCACGGGGCGGTAGCTCAGTCGGTCAGAGCAGAGGACTCATAATCCTTGGGTCGTGGGTTCGAGCCCCACCCGCCCTACTCCTCGTTCGTGTGCCTCGCTCGTGTGCCTCGTCCGCGTGCCTCGTCCCGGACGGTGCCCGGGGGTACTAGCACCATCGGACATCTGTCGGCCGCCCGCGGCGGCGACGAGGCTGGTCCCACCGAACCCAGGAGGACCCATGACCAGCATCCGGACCCGCACCGCCCGCTCCCTCGCCGTCGCCGTCGCGCTCGCCGGCCTCTCCGCCGGCACCCTCGCCGCGACCGCCACGGCAGCCGACGCCCACGAGACCCACCCTCTGTCCCTGCGCAGCGGCGGCGACGACGGTCCCGGCCACGACGCCGGTGACGACCACGGCGGGGACCGCAGCGACGACAGCGACGACAGCAGCGACGACGACAACGGCGGCGATGACGACGGCCGTGACGACGGGCGTGACGACGACCGCGTCATCCGCACCGGCGGCTGCGGCAGCGGCGCCACGTGGAAGCTCAAGGTGAAGACCGACGACGGGCGCCTCGAGGTCGAGGGCGAGGTGGACAGCAACGTCGCCGGCCAGCGCTGGGGCTGGACGCTGCGGCACAACGGCTCGGTCAGCGACCGCGGCTCCGCCACCACCACGGCCCGCAGCGGCTCGTTCGAGGTCGAGCGCAAGGTCGTCGACCTCGCCGGCACGGACACCCTGACGTTCCGTGCGGTGCGCAACGGGCAGGTCTGCCGGGGTGTGGTCAACTACTGACCTCACCGGAGGTGGACCCCATGCGTTGGCTGACGAATCCCGTGGTGCAGTTCCTGGCCACGGGATTCGTCACGCTCGTGGTCGTGCTCGTCGCGACCAGCGCGCTCAGCCGCTCGGCCGCCGACGACGAGGCGGTCGCCGACGCCCGCTCCCTGACGCGGGTGCTCGGGACGTCCGTCGCGCAGCCGGCGATCCCGCCCGGGCTGGTGGACGGCGACGCCGCCGCGATCGACCGGCTGGACCGTACGGCGCTCGACCGCCTGCTCGTCGGTGACGTGCTGCGGATCAAGATCTGGGACCGCGACGGCACGGTGCTCTACAGCGACCGGACCGAGCTGATCGGTGCGGTCTACCCGCTCGACGACGACGAGCTCGAGGTGCTCGACGAGGGCGGGACCGACGCCGAGCTGTCCGACCTGTCCAAGCCGGAGAACCGGTTCGAGCGCGCGATCGGCGGCGACCTCCTCGAGGTCTACACCCGCATCGAGTCGCCCGAGGGGGAGCCGCTGCTCTTCGAGGCCTACCTGGGCGTGGACCGGATCCGGGAGAGCCGGGCGGAGGTGCTCGACCGGTTCCTGCCCATCACCATCGGCTCGCTGCTAGCCCTGGTGGCCCTCAGCACGCCCCTCGTGTGGCTCCTCTCGCGCCGCATCGCGCGGGGGGCGCGGGAGCGCGAGCGCCTGCTCGAGGCTGCCGTACGCGCCTCCGACGCCGAGCGGCTGCGCATCGCCCGCGACCTCCACGACGGCGTCGTGCAGGATCTCGCCGGGTCGTCGATGACCCTCTCCACCGTCGCCGCGCGCGTCGCTGGACCTGACCGTGACGAGCTCGAGCAGGTGGGCCGCTCCCTGCGCGTGAGCATGCGTGCGCTCCGCTCGCTGCTGGTCGAGATCTACCCGCCGGACCTGCACACGGCCGGCATCGCGGCGGCGGTGGACGACCTCGTCGCCCCGCTCGCGGCCACGGGCGTGAGCGTCGACGTGCACGTGAGCGGCGACGAGGACGCGTCCCGCCCGGCCGTCGCGCTCGTGTGGCGGGTGGCCCAGGAGGCGGTGCGCAACGTGGCCCGGCACGCCGGGGCCGGCCGCATGTCGCTCACGGTGCACCGTCAGGGCGACTCCCTGGTGCTCGAGGTGGTCGACGACGGACGCGGCTTCGTCCCCGGTGCGGCGCCCGCGGACGACCGGTTCGGCCTCCGCGCGGCGGACAGCCTGGTGCGCGAGCACGGCGGCACGATGGACGTCGAGTCCGCCCCGGGCTCGGGCACCACGGTGCGGGTGGAGGTGCCGGTCGCATGATCCGTGTGGTGGTGGCCGACGACCATGCGGTCGTGCGCAGGGGGCTGACGGGTCTCATCGAGTCGACCGACGACCTCGAGGTCGTCGCGGTGGCGCGCGACGGGAGCGAGGCGGTGGACCTGGTGCGCCGGCACCGCCCCGACGTCGCCGTGATGGACCTGCAGATGCCCGTGCTCGACGGCGTCGAGGCGACCCGCGCCATCGTCGCCGAGCAGGCCGGCACCGAGGTGCTGGTGCTGACCTCGTTCTCCGACCACGCGCGCATCGACGCGGCGGTCGAGGCCGGCGCGGTCGGCTACCTCCTCAAGGACGCCGAGCCCGACATCCTCCTCGACGGGATCCGCGCCGTGGCCCGCGGGGAGTCTCCGCTCGACCCCCGGGCCGCGCGCCGGTTGCTCACCCGCGCGACCGGGGCCCCTCCCCACGCCGCGGGTGGTGCCGCGGGCTCCGGCGGCGGCGCGCCCGCCGACCTGTCGCCGCGCGAGGCGGAGGTCCTCGCCCTCGTGGTCGAGGGTCTGCTCAACAAGCAGATCGCCCAGCGCCTCGGGATCACCGAGCGCACCGTGAAGGCGCACCTGACCTCGGCCTACCAGCGCATCGGGGTCGCCGACCGCACCCAGGCGGCGCTCTGGGCCGCCCGCCACGACCTCGGCGGCCGCTGAGCGCCCCCTCGGCCCCTCGGCCCCGGGGCCCTCAGCCCTCGCCGGCGATCAGCAGCCGGTCGTCGAGGCGCTCGAGCTGGAGGCGTACGCGCTGGGTGCTGCGCTCGCCCGACGTCATGACGTAGTCGACGGTGTAGCCCACGGTGAGGTCGGACGGGTCGGACCGGACCTCGGCGAGGGTCGCCGACCGCACCTTGCCCCACCAGTTCATGTAGCCGTCGAAGCCGCCGCTGCGCTCCTGGAACTCCGGCGTGAGCTGGTCGAACGCTGCGCGAGGGTTGCTCGTGACGGTGGAGAGGTAGGACGTGATGAACGTGTCCATCTGCTGCCTGACCTCTTCGGCCGTCACCGGGGGAGGGCTCTCGCCCTCGGGCGTCCCGGAGGTCTCCGAGGTGGCGGGGGACCGGGTGTCCCGGTCGGGGCTCGCCTCCGGGGCCTGGCGTCCCGCGAGGACGTACGCCGCCACGACCGCCGCGACGGCGAGCACCGCGGCTGCTGCGATCACCGCCCACCGCAGCCCGCGACCGCGTCGCTCGCGCGCGACCGGTGTCGGCTGCGCCGGGGGGAGCACGCCGGTGTGCTCACGCACGGGCGGCGCCGCGGCGGTGGCGACGACGGTGGAGCGCTGGCCGCGCGCGATCCGGGCGAGCTCGTCGCGCACGCGCGGCATCGGCCAGCGGGCGTCCGGCTCCCGGTGCATCATCACCGAGAGCAGTCCGGCGAGCGGGTGGTCCTCCGGAAGGCGCGGCGGGTCCTCGTGGACGATCTTGTAGAGCGCCCCGATGAGGTTGTCGCCGACCTCGTACGGCGGGCGGCCCGTGACCGCGTGGTAGAGCGTGGCCCCCAGCGACCAGACGTCGCTGGCAGGCGTGGCGGAGGAGCCGGAGGCCACCTCGGGGGCGAGGTAGGCGGGGGAGCCCGTGACGAGACCGGTCTGGGTGAGGGACGGGTCGTCGGCCGAGCGCGCGATGCCGAAGTCGTTCAGCTTGGCCCCGGCGCCGGCGAGCATGATGTTGCTGGGCTTGACGTCGCGGTGCACGATCCCGTGGGCGTGGGCCTCGACGAGGGCGTCGGCCGTCTGCGCGAGCAGCGCGGCCGCCTCGGTGGCCTCGAGCGGCCCGGTCGTGCGTACGCGTTCGCTGAGCGTCTGCCCGTCGACGTACTCCATCACCAGCCACCGCACGTCCTGCTCGTCGACCAGGTCGAACACCGACACGACGTGCGGGTGGTTGAGCGCCGCCGCCAGCCGGGCCTCGCGCTCGGCGCGTTCCAGCTCGACGCTGTCCGAGCCCGGGATGAGCCCGATCCGCTTGATCGCGACCTGGCGTCCGAGCACCTCGTCGTGCGCGAGGTGCACCGTGCCGGAGCCACCCCGGCCGATCTCCCGCTCGAGCGTGTACCTGCCAGCGATCACGTGCCGTACCTCCTGCGTCCGCGCCCTAGGCTAGTGCCCGGCCACCAACCCACCTCACCCGTAAGGAACCCACGTGACGACGCCGAATGTCCTCGACGAGCTGGAGTGGCGCGGCCTGATCGCGCACTCCACCGACCGCGACGCGCTCCGCGCGGCGCTGGGCGAGGGGAGCGTCAGGTTCTACGTGGGCTTCGACCCCACGGCGCCGAGCCTCCACATGGGCCACCTGGTCCAGGTGCTCACGGCTCGCCGCCTCCAGGAGGCCGGTCACACGCCGTACGCCCTCGTGGGAGGGGCCACCGGCATGATCGGCGACCCCCGGGACTCCGGGGAGCGCACCCTCCACTCCTCCGACACCGTCCGGGAGTGGGTCGAGCGGGTGCGCGGCCAGATCGAGCCGTTCCTCTCCTTCGACGGCGACAACGCCGCGACGATGGTCAACAACCACGACTGGACGGCGTCGCTGTCGGTCATCGACTTCCTGCGCGACATCGGCAAGCACTTCCCGGTCAACCGGATGCTCGCCCGCGACACCGTGAAGCGTCGCCTCGAGTCGGGCATCAGCTACACCGAGTTCTCCTACGTGCTCCTCCAGTCGATGGACTACCTCGAGCTCCACCGCCAGCACGGCATCACGCTCCAGTTCGGCGGCTCCGACCAGTGGGGCAACCTCACCGCGGGGGTCGACCTGATCCGCCGCACGGACGGCGCGCACGTGCACGCCCTGGCCACGCCGCTGCTCACCAAGTCCGACGGCACCAAGTACGGCAAGACCGAGGGCGGCGCACTGTGGCTCGACCCGGCGATGCTGTCGCCCTACGCCTTCCATCAGTTCTGGCTCAACGCCGAGGACGAGAAGGTGGGCGAGCTGCTCCGGGTCTTCACCTTCCTCTCCCGCGAGGAGATCGAGGACCTCGAGCAGCAGACGGCGGACAAGCCCTTCCTGCGCGCGGGACAGAAGCGGCTCGCCGACGAGGTGACCGCGCTGGTGCACGGTGCGGACGAGGTCGAGCAGGCCAAGGCGGCGGCGGCAGCGCTGTTCGGTGGGGGAGACCTCGCCGGCATCAAGCCCGACACCCTCGCCTCGGCGCTGCGCGAGGCCGGTGGGACCACCGTCCCCGCAGGCGACCTGCCCGGGATCCTCGACCTCTTCGTGGCGGCCGGCCTGGTCGCGAGCAAGGGCGAGGCCCGCCGCACGGTGGCAGAGGGCGGCGCCTACCTCAACAACGTGCGCGTCGAGGACCCCGAGCTGCGGCCCACCGAGGCCGACCTGGTGGGCGGTTCGTGGCTGGTCCTACGCCGTGGCAAGAAGCGCTTCGCGGGCGTCGAGGTGGGCTGACACGCCGCCCCACGCGTCACAACAGGCCTCTGACCTGCGAAAACGCTGATGTGCCCGCGGTCACACCGTTTCGATTTGCGCGATGTCATGAGTACGCATACTGTTCTCTTTGTCGCCAGGGAGCGGCGGTGAGCAAGGCCGGTCAGGCCGGGCTCGCGGCCCCGGGCAGGACAACCCGAAGCGGTCATCGGTCACGGTGACACCAGTGGGTCAGAGCGAAACAGTCGAGGATTTGCCTCGTCAGAAAGTCGCTCGCTAGGTTTGACCAGTTGCCTCACGCAACCGAGATCCTCACCGGATCGCGATGTGGGTGCGTCTGATTCTTGAGAACTCAACAGTGTGTTTGATTAGTCGACGAATTAGTTTGTTATGCCCCGTTGACATCGGTTGTTCTGCTGGCCTT
>NZ_JACCBW010000003.1 GCF_013410035.1 Nocardioides cavernae
CGACTGGCTCCACTTCTACAATCACCACCGACCCCACACCGGCATCGAGGGCCTCGTCCCCGCAGACCGCATTCACAACGTCACGGGGAACTACAGCTAGGCGGCTGCCGGCTCGCTGCCGAGACCGCCGCGGACGAGGTCGGCGTACCTCCCGCCGCGCAGGAGCAGCTCCTCGTGCGTCCCGAGCTCGACGACCCGGCCGCGGTGCAGCACGGCGATCTGGTCGGCGTCACGCACCGTGGAGAGCCGGTGCGCGATGATGATCGTGGTGCGGCTGCGGGTCACCTCGTCGAGGGTCGCGAGGATCGAGCGCTCGGTGGCGTTGTCCAGGGCGCTGGTCGCCTCGTCGAGGATCAGGACGGCAGGGTCGCGCAGGAGCGTGCGCGCGATCGCGAGGCGCTGCTGCTCGCCGCCCGAGAAGCGGTGTCCGCGGGAGCCGACGACGGTGTCGTAGCCGTCCGGGAGCGAGGACACGAGGTCGTGGATGCGCGCGTCGCGGCAGGCCTGCTCGATCTCCGCGTCCGTGGACCCGGGACGGGCGTGGCGCAGGTTGTCGCGCACGCTGGCGTGCAGGAGGTAGGTGTCCTGGGTGACCACCCCGACGAGGTCGGCGAGGTCGGTGCCGGCCAGGTCGCGCACGTCGACACCGTCGATGGTGACCCGGCCGGACGTCGCGTCGTGGAGTCGGGGGACCAGGGAGGCGAGCGTCGACTTGCCGCTGCCGGTCTCGCCCACCAGCGCCAGCGTGGAGCCTGCGGGGACGTGCAGGTCGATGCCGTCGAGCACGGGCCGGTCGGCGTCGTACGCGAACCCGACCCCCTCGAACCGGACCTCGCCCGCGGCGGCACGACGGGGCAGCCGGACGGGGTCCGGGGACTCGGCGATCTCGACCGGCAGGTCGGCGTACTCGAAGATCCGGCTGAAGAGCGCGAGCGAGGCGGTGATGTCGACGCCGACGTTGAGCAGGCCCATCAGGGGGCGGAACAGGTTGCCCTGCAGCGCGACGAAGGCGACCAGCGTGCCGATGGTCATCCCGCCCGAGGTGGCCGGGAAGCCGGCCGCGAGGTAGATCGCGGCGGGGACGGCTGCGAAGACGATGTTCATCGTGGCCATCCGCCACCGGCCCGCCAGGCGCGAGCGGATCTCGAGGCCGACGAGGTCGGCGGAGGTCTCCTCGAACCGGGTGGTCAGGCGGGGGGAGGCGCCGAGCGTCTTGGTGAGCAGCACGCCGCTGACGGACAGGCCCTCCTCGATCTGCACGTGCAGGTCGGCGAGGCGGCGCTGGCGCTCGCCGGTGACCGCGTGGCGCATCCGCGCGACCTGGCGGGTCAGCAGCACGGCGGGTGGCAGCACCACCAGCGAGAGCAGCGCGAGGCGCCAGCTGAGGGCGACCATCGCGACGGCCGTGCCGACCACGACGGTCAGGTTGGCGGCGATGGACGTCGCGGTCTGGGTGACGACGCCCTGCATGCTGCCGATGTCGTTGACCAGCCGGGACTGCACCTCGCCGCCACGGGTGCGGGTGAAGAAGCCCAGGGACTGCTGCTGCAGGTGGGCGAACAGGTCGCTGCGCAGGCGGTGCATGACGCGCTGGCCGACCGCGGTGGACAGCCAGGTCTGCACGACGCCGATGACCGCGGTCGCGACGGCGACGCCGATCATCGCGGCGACGAGCAGGAGCAGGAGGCGTACGTCCTGGCGCGGCAGGGCGTCGTCGATGACGTGGCGCACGAGGAAGGGCTGCGCGAGCCCGACCGCGGAGCTCAGCACGATCAGCGCCACGACGACGCCCAGCGTCGCCCGGTGCGGTGCGAACAGGCGCGCGATGCGGCGCAGCGAGACGGGGGAGTCCGCCAGCTGGCGGAGGTCGGCGGGGTCGGGTCGGCCCGCGCGGGAGCCGCGGGCTCCGCGAGTGCTTGCGGAGTGCGGGGAGTCAGGGCGGTCTGTCATGCGACCAGCTCCTCTCGTGGTTCAGGGACAAAGGTGAGGTAGCCTCACTATGAGGTGACAACGACGTGCGTGACGGAGGTATTCCCGTGGACCGTTCTCCCGACACGGGCGACCTGGTGATGGCCCTCGCGCGACGCGTGCGGCGCGCCACGCTCGACGCCCTCGCCGAGTGGGACGTGACCCCGTCGCAGTCGCGCGCGCTGCGCGTGGTCGCCGCAGGCGGGGACGGCATGCGTCCGTCGACGCTCGCCGAGGTGCTGCGCATCGCGCCCCGCTCGGCGACCGAGGTGGTCGACGCGCTGGAGGACCGGGGCTGGGTACGCCGGTCACCGGACCCCGCCGACCGTCGCGCGACGCTGCTGACCCTCACCGACGAGGGACGCGGGCTCGTCGCCCGGGTGGACGTCGCCCGACGGGAGGCCTCGCAGCGGGCCCTCGCCGTGCTGTCCCCGGCCCAACGCCGTACGCTCCACGACATCCTGACCGTCGTCGTGGGGGAGGACCAGTGACCGTCCGGGTCGGACTGACCGGGGGCATCGCCTCGGGCAAGAGCACCGTGTCCGCGATCCTCGCCGAGCTCGGCGCGGTCGTCGTCGACGCGGACCTGATCGCCCGCGAGGTCGTGGCGCGCGGGACGCCGGGGCTCGCGGCCGTGGTGGAGGAGTTCGGGTCCGGCCTGTTGACGCCCGAGGGAGACCTCGACCGGCCCGCGATGGGGGCGCTGGTGTTCGGCGACCCGGACGCACGCAAGCGCCTCGAGGCGATCGTGCACCCGCTCGTCCACCGCCGCAGCGCCGAGGTCGAGGAGGCGGCGGCGCCCGGAGCGCTGGTCGTCCACGACATCCCCCTGCTCGCCGAGGTCGGGCGGGCCGGCCAGTTCGACGCGGTCGTCGTCGTCGACGTGCCGACCGAGGTCCAGGTGGAGCGCATGGTGCGCGACCGCGGGTGGTCCCGCGAGGAGGCCGAGTCCCGCATCGCCGCCCAGGCCACGCGGGAGCAGCGCCTCGCCGTCGCCACGCACGTCGTCGACAACTCGGGGTCGATGGAGGACCTGCGGCGGCGCGTGGAGGAGGTCCACGCCGAGCTCGCCGCGCGCGCGTGAGGCGCCCAGCGTTTCGGGTCCCGCAGGGTCCGGCGGGTAGCCTCCGGGCCGTGCGCCCGATCCGACCCCGACTGGCTGTGGTGGCCACCGGAGTCCTGCTCGTGAGCGGCTGCGCCGGCCTCGGCACGACCTCCGACGACCGGTCGCCGACACCGGCCCCGCAGGGCTCGGAGCCGTCGTCGACGTCCCCGTCCAGCTCTCCCACCACGAAGCCGACGCCCGAGGTCGACCGCGACGCCCCCACCACGTGGGGACCGACGTTCGGCGAGCTCGAGGACGCCCGCGCGCTCGTGAGCGGGTGGACACCGGCCCAGCTCGCCGGCGGCGTCATCGTCGGGCGCTTCCACGGCACCGACCCCGCCGAGCCCGCGCGGATGGTGCGCGAGATGCACCTCGCGGGGGTCTCGGTCACCGGCGACAACGTCGCGGACCACGACCAGGTGGTGGCCATGACCACGGCCATCGCCGACGCCGCGGCCGCCGACGGCCGGGACGTCCCGCCCGTCATCGGGGTGGACCAGGAGGGCGGCTACGTGTCGCACCTGCGCGGGGTCGCGACCGACTTCCCCCACTTCCAGTCCGCCGGGCTGGCGATCCAGTCCGACGCGCGCCTCGGCCGCCGCGTGACGCGGGCCGCGGCCCTGACGACCGGACTGGAGCTCCGCGACCTCGGCTTCACGTGGGTCTTCGCCCCCGTCGCGGACGTGACCGTCGGCGCGGCCGACCCGACGATCGGCGCCCGCTCGCCGTCCATGGACCCGAAGGTCGCGTCGCAGGCCGTCGGCGCGGCCGTCAAGGGCTACGACGACGCCGGCATCGTGTCCACCGTCAAGCACTTCCCGGGTCACGGCACCGCGACCGCCGACAGCCACGACACGCTGCCGCTCGTCGACTCGACCCTCGCGGAGATCGAGGCCCACGACCTGCCGCCGTTCGACTCCGCCATCCGCCACGCGGCTCCGGCGGTCATGCTCAGCCACCTCGACCTGACGTCCATCGCCCCCGGGGTCCCGGCCAGCATGGCGCCCGAGGTCTACGACCTGCTGCGCGACGACCTCGGCTTCGAGGGCGTCACCATCACAGACTCGCTCGGCATGGGCGCCGTCGGCGGGCGCCCCAAGCCCGCCCTGCAGGCCCTGGCGGCAGGCGCCGACCTGCTGCTGATGCCGGTCGACACGGCCGTCACCCACCAGATCGTCGTCGACGCCATCGAGTCCGGCGAGATCTCCCGCGACCGGGTCGAGGAGGCCGCCGCGCGCGTCGTGGCGGTCCAGGCGTGGCAGGCGCGGGTGGCAGCAGAACGGCCCGTGCCCCCCGACGTGGTCGAGAAGGCACGGGCCGCGAGCGCCGACCTGGAGTCCGCGGCGTACTGAGGGTGTGTCAGGTCTGGGCCGACGGCCGACCTGGCTGCTCTGGAGTCACCGGATGTCCGGTGACCGCCCTGCTTCGAGGTGGAGATCTCGGCACCGAACCCCGGAACTCGGGTGCCCAGCAGGCCTCACCGGGGCGCGGCGATCAGGCCGCGAGGTCCGGGTCGCCGGCACGGCGGAGCTTCTGCAGCGCCTCCCGCTCGAGCTGGCGGACACGCTCGGCGGAGATGCCGTGGCGTGCGCCGATGTCGGCGAGCTTGTGCTGGCGCCCGTCGGCCAGGCCGTAGCGGGCCCGGACGATGTCGGCCGACCGGTCGTCCAGGATCCCGACGAGGTCGTCGAGGCGCTGGCGGGCCTCGGCGTCGAGGACGTTGAGGTCCGGTCCGGGAGCGGTCTCCTGGGCCATCAGGTCGCCGAGCGAGGTGTCGCCGTCCTCGTCCACCGGAGTGTCGAGGGAGACGTGGTCGCGGCCCCAGCTCATCAGGTCCAGCACGCGGTCGAGGTCCATGCCGAGCTCGGTGGCGATCTCCTGCGGCTCGGGCTCGCGGCCGAGCTGGCGCTCGAGCGTACGCCGGGCGCTACCGACCTGGTTGAGCTCCTCGACGACGTGCACGGGCAGGCGCACGACGCGGGCCTGCTGCGCGATGCCGCGGGTGATGGCCTGGCGGACCCACCACGTGGCGTAGGTGGAGAACTTGTAGCCCTTGGTGTAGTCGAACTTCTCGACCGCGCGGATCAGGCCGGTGTTGCCCTCCTGGATCAGGTCGAGCATCGGCATCTGGGAGCGGCCGTACTTGCGGGCGATCGAGACCACGAGGCGCAGGTTGGCCTCGATGAAGCGGTCCACCGCCATCCGGCCCTGCTCGGCGAGCCACTCGAGCTCGGCCTCGCTGGCGCTCATCGGGGCGCCGCCCTTCTTGCGGCCGGTGCGGCCGGTGTCGAGGAGGTGCTGCGCGAGCAGCCCGGCCTCGATGGTCTTGGAGAGCTCGACCTCGGTCTCGGCGTCGAGGAGCGGGGTGCGAGCGATCTCGTCGAGGTAGAGACCGACGCTGTCGCGGCCCTCGATCTCGCGAGTGGTGGTCGTGCGCTTGGCCTGTGCAGTGCTCATCTTCGTCCTCCTGCTTCTCGTGCGACCACCCCGTGTCGCACACCTGGTCCAACACCGATTGCCGACCCGGTGTTCCCGGTCGAGTTGTGGTGCCTTCACCTGCCTTGACGAGCCAGCGACCCCGTGAGTTGCACGATCGTCGAACTCTCAGGGACTTCTCAGGGGTGCCCCGGGGACACTGGATCCATGCGCCGCGCACCGACCGGGACCGTCGACCTCAATGCCGACCTCGGCGAGGAGGTCACCGACGACGAAGGGCTGCTCGACGTCGTCACCAGCGCCAACGTCGCGTGCGGCTTCCACGCCGGCACCCGCGCCACGATGCAGGCGGTCTGCGCGGGGGCCGTACGACGTGGGGTGGCGGTGGGTGCGCAGGTGTCGTACGACGACCGCGAGAACTTCGGGCGGGTGGCGCGCGACGTCCCGGCCGACGTGCTGCGCGACCAGGTCGCCGAGCAGGTGGGCCTCTTGTCGGCCGTCGCAGTGGCCGAGGGCGCGAGCGTCGCCTACGTGAAGCCGCACGGCGCGCTCTACCACCGAGTGGCCGTCGACGAGATGCAGGCCGCGGCGGTGCTCGACGGGTCCGCCGACCTCCCCGTGCTGGGGATGCCCGGCGCGCGGCTGCTGGCCCTGGCCGCGGCGCGCGGTCGGGGCGTACGGCTCGAGGGCTTCCCCGACCGCGGGTACGACGACGACGGCGGGTTGCTGCCGCGCGACCGTCCCGGCGCACTGGTCACCGATCCCCACGAGGTCGCCGGGCGGGCCGTGGTGCTCGCGGCGACCGTGGACTCGGTGTGCGTCCACGGCGACTCCCCGGGCGCCGTCGAGACCGCGCGGGCCGTACGCCGTGCACTGGAGGCGGCCGGGCTGGCGGTGCAGAGCCCGTGGCGGTCCGCCCGGCCATCCACAGGATGACGTCCTTCCTGTGGACGCGCCGCTCGATCCTGTGGAGCGTGCGACGACTTCTGTGGGGAACCCTGTGAGCGACGAAGTCCGTCGTGCCAACCCCTTGCGGCGGCCCGCGGGACAGGCATAGAACTCTCCCTACCGACGCCGCTCCGGCGGGGTCGGGGATCGGATCGGACGAACAGCCCCACCCGGCGAGCGTGCTCGCCGCGCAGGCCCGGTGACGGGGTCGGCGGGGACTGGGACGCCGGTGCGATGGGCCGGACGTCACCACCCCGGCCGCACCGAGGGGCTCCTGACGCTCATACCGTCGGGAGCCCCTCACCCATGTCCCGGGTGCGGGCACGACGCCGCCGGACGAGCCGATGGACAATGAGCGCCGTGAGGGTCGTCTGGGTCGGTGCGCGCGCCTGCCTCGTCGAGGTCGAGGACGCGGTGGCCGCCGCCTCGCTCGCTGCCTGGTCCCGCGCACGCGGGCTGCGGTCCGAGGAGGTCGTGCCCGCCGCCGCGACGGTCCTCTTCGACGGGACCGACCCGGACGAGGTCTCGGCCCTGCTGCGGCATTGGTCGCCCGACGCGGCCGACCTCGACGGCCCCCTCGTGCGGGTGCCCGTCGACTACTCCGGTCCCGACCTCGAGGACGTTGCCGGGCACTGGGGTTGCTCCGTCGACGAGGTCGTGCGGATCCACACCTCCGTGGAGCTCGTGGCGCTGTTCAGCGGCTTCGCTCCCGGCTTCTCCTACCTCGCCGGGCTGCCCGCCGAGCGGGCCGTCCCGCGCCGGTCGTCGCCCCGCGCACGGGTCCCCGCCGGGTCGGTCGGCCTCGCCGACACCTGGTGCGGCATCTACCCGACGGCGTCCCCCGGCGGCTGGCTCCTGCTCGGCACGACGGACGTGCCGCTGTGGGACGTCGCCCGCGAGCAGCCTGCGCTGCTAGCACCCGGCACCCGCGTCCGCTTCGAGGTGCGCGGATGACGCGCGACGGCGTCCTGGTCGTGGACCCCGGCCCGCTGTCGACGCTGCAGGACAGGGGCCGCCGGGGATGGGCGCACCTCGGCGTCCCGCGGGCCGGGGCGCTCGACCGTGGTGCGGCCGCGCTGGCCCGCCGCCTCGTCGGCGGGACGCCGGACGACGCGGTGGTCGAGACGACGGTGGGCGGGCTCGTCCTCAGGACCCGTCGGGCGCTCACGCTCGCCGTCACCGGTGCCCCCTGCGAGGTCACGGTGGACCGGCGCGGCGTCGCGCACTCCGCGCCTGTCACGGTGCCCGCGGACGCGGTGGTCCGGGTGGGGGCCGCCACGTCGGGCGTACGGTCCTACGTCGCGTTCGCCGGGGGAGTGGCGGTGCCCGAGGTGCTCGGCTCCCGCTCCACGGACACGCTGGCGTGGGTGGGGCCGCCCCGACTGGCAGCGGGCGACGTCCTCCCGCTCGGCCGGCCGGGAGACCTTCCCGAGCCGCCCGCCGCCGCGGTCGTACGCCCGCGTCCGTCCGTGCTGCGGCTGCGCCGGGGCCCGCGCGGGGACTGGGTCGAGCCGTCGTCGTGGGACGCGCTCGACGGCGCGGAGTACGCCGTCGCCCCCGACAGCGACCGCGTCGGGCTCCGGCTCGACGGTCCCCGTCTGCGCCGCCGCCCCGGCGAGCTGCCCAGCGAGGGGATCGTGCTCGGCGCCGTCCAGCTGCCGCCGTCGGGCCAGCCGGTCGTCTTCCTCGCCGATCACCCGACCACCGGTGGCTACCCCGTGGTCGCCGTCGTCGAGGACGACGACCTGGACCTCTGCGCCCAGCTGCGGCCGGGGGAGCGGGTGGCCCTGCGGGTGCTGTGAGGGGCGTCATTCCTCGGCGGGCGGCTCCCACCGGTGCAGCGCGGGGTCGTCGGCGCGGAAGCTGCGCACCGGCCCCGGCGGCGTGTCCGCGGTCTCGAAGCGCACGGTGACGACGCCGGACCCGGACCCCCACACCCAGCCGCGCCCCATCTCGTCGTGCTCGACGTCGGCGCCGGGCGGCCAGGCGCGGCGCGGGGGCTCGGGGACGACGACCTCGTCGTCCTCGTCCTCTCCGGTGTCCCCGAAGAGGTCCTCCTGCACCCAGTCGGCCAGGCCGGACACGCCCACGCCGAGCAGGCGTACGCCACCGGTGGTGTCGAGGTCGCCGAGCAGCGTGCGGGCGACCCGGGCGATCGTGGCCCCGTCGTCGGTGGGGCTCGGCAGGGTGCTCGACCTGCTGAGCGTGGTGAAGTCGTAGAGGCGCACCTTGATGGTCACGGTCCGGCCCGAGGTGCCGTTCTTCCGCATCCGGGCGCCGACCTCCCTGGCCTGCCGGGTCAGCAGGCCCTCCATCAGCCGGCGGTCGGTGAGGTCCGTGTCGTAGGTGCCCTCCACGCTGATGGACTTGGCCTCGCGCTCGGCGACCACCGGGCGGTGGTCCTGGGCGCGGGCGAGCTGCCAGAGACCGTGGCCGTGCGCCTGACCGAGCAGCCGGACGAGCTCGTCCTCGCTCACCGCCTCGAGCTCGGCGATGGTGTGGATGCCCGCGCGCCGCAACCGCTCCGACGTCGCCGGACCCACGCCGGGGATGACGTTGACGCGCATCGGTCGCAGCAGGTCCAGCTCGGTGCCCGGCGGCACGACCGTCATCCCGTCGGGCTTGTCCAGCTCGCTCGCGACCTTCGCCAGGAACTTCGACGAGGCGATCCCCACCGTCGCAGTGATCCCTCCGGTCACCTCGCGCACGCGGGCCCGGAGCTGCTCGCCCACCTCGGTCACGGTCGCCACCTCGAGATCGGGGAGGTCGGCCGCGGCGAGGTCGACGAAGGCCTCGTCGAGCGACAGCGGCTCGACCAGCGGGGAGAGGTCGCGCAGCACCCGCATGACCTCCTTGCTCGTCGCGCGGTAGGCGTGGAAGCGCCCGCTCAGGAAGGCCGCGTGCGGGCACCGGGCTCGCGCCTCGCGCCCGGACATCGCCGAGCCCACGCCGTACCTGCGGGCCTCGTACGACGCCGTCGACACCACGCCGCGCCCACCCGTGCCGCCGACGATGACCGGCTTGCCCCGCAGGGACGGCTTGTCGCGCTGCTCGACGGCGGCGAAGAAGGCGTCCAGGTCGAGGTGGAGGATCGACGCGGTGCTGCGCATCAGCCCGGGAACGGGGCGTCGGCGGCTGCGTGCGTCACGTCCTCATTCTCACCCACCCGCCTGAGCCCCGCCCGAGCCCCCCGCGACGGGCCAGCAGACGTCCACAGGCCGGTCCCGGAGGGCGATCTCCACAGGCTCGGGCGCGGGTCGGCATGGGGCGTCGGTGGCCGCGGGAAGCGTCGTCGGCATGGAACCAGACGACACCGCTCCCGCCACCGGCCACCGAGCCGGCCACCCCGCCGATCCTGCGGACCGGGCTCCCGGCTCCGTGCCGCTGCGCGCCCGCACGCCGGCCGACATCGCGGCCTTCGTGCCCCTCGCGCTCGGCTTCGTCCCATCCCGGTCCGTGGTGACCGTCGGCATCGGTGGCCCCGGCTCGATGCACGCCCGGGTGGACCTGCCGCACGACCCCGACGACGTCGACGACGTCGTGGAGGCGCTGCTCCGTCCGTGCCGGAGCAACGGCGTGCGCGCCGTCGTCGTGGTGGTCTACGACGACGACACGACGGTCGCCGACGAGGCCGCGTGGGCCGTCCACGAGGAGTTCACCGCCGCGGGCATCCACGTCCGTGAGGTGCTGCGCGTCCACGACGACCACTGGTACGCCGTCCTGCCGGGCGCGCCGCTCGCCGCCTACCGCGGGGTGCCGTTCACCCTGGCCGAGCACCCGTTCACGGCGCGCGGTGTGTTCGAGGGGCGGGTCACCCACGCCAGCCGGGACGCGCTGCGCGGCACGATCGCCGCGGACGCCGACGCGGTGCGGCGCACCCTGCCCGACCTCGCCGACGCCGAGGTGCTGGCGCCCGGCGCACTCGGTGCGCTGGTCCGTCGGCACGTCGACCTCGCCACCACCTTCTCCCGGGCCGAGCTCGCCTCGGTCGCGGTGAGCGTCCCGATCGGCGAGCGTCGCGACGAGGCGTGGGTGTGGCTCGACCGGGCGCAGGCGCGCAGGGCGGCCGACCTGTGGTCCGACGCCGTACGCCGGCTCCCCACCTCGCACGTGGCCGGCCCGGCCGCGGTGCTGGCGTTCTGTGCGTGGCTGGTGGGCGACGGCGCGCTCGCGTGGTGCGCCGTCGACCGCTGTCGCGAGGCCCAGGCGTCGCACTCGCTGGCCGACCTCGTCGCCCAGCTGCTGGAGAGCGCGACGTCACCGGACCGCTGGGCCGAGCTGCGGCCCGCCCTCACCTCCAGCGGTGACCCGGCGGCCTGAGGTGCGCCGACCAGCCCCCCCCGGGACGGTTCCCGCCTTGGCCGGGCGTGGCTAGTGTGCCGTCATGGGAGAAGAGGTCGCGCAGCAGGAGTTCAGCCGGGCCGACCGGACGCGGCACCGCGAGAAGGTGCGCCGCAACCTCGACGTGTTCGCGCGGATGCTCCGCGAGGCGGCGTTCGACACCGACGACCCGATGACCGGCCTCGAGATGGAGCTCAACCTCATCGACGACGCCGGCGACCCCGCGCTCAAGAACGCCGAGGTCCTCGAGGCGATCGCCGACCCCGACTTCCAGACCGAGCTCGGGCAGTTCAACATCGAGATCAACCTCGCGCCGGCCAAGCTGCGCGAGGGCGGGCTGTCGACGTTCGAGGCGAGCCTGCGGCGCTCGCTCAACGACGCCGAGGAGAAGGCCGCCAAGGTCGGCGCCCACCAGGTGATGATCGGCATCCTCCCGACGCTCGCCGACGGGCACATGAACCTGTCCTCGCTGAGCTCCAACCCGCGCTACAAGCTGCTCTCCGAGCAGATCCTCGCGGCCCGCGGCGAGGACATCACGATCAGCATCTCCGGACGCGAGCGGCTCACCACGAGCGCCGACTCGATCGTCCCGGAGGCGGCCTGCACCAGCACCCAGTTCCACGTGCAGACCTCGCCCGACCAGTTCGCCGCCTACTGGAACGCCGCCCAGGCGGTCGCCGGTGTGCAGCTCGCCGTGGGCTCCAACTCGCCCTACCTCCTCGGTAAGGAGCTGTGGCGCGAGACCCGGATCCCGCTGTTCGAGCAGGCCACCGACACCCGCAGCGAGGAGCTCAAGGCGCAGGGAGTCCGCCCGCGGGTGTGGTTCGGCGAGCGGTGGATCACCTCGGTGTTCGACCTCTTCGAGGAGAACGTCCGCTACTTCCCCGCGCTGCTCCCGGTCACCGACGAGGAGGACCCGCTCGAGGTGCTCGAGTCCGGGCGCACGCCGGCCCTCCACGAGCTCAAGCTCCACAACGGCACGATCTACCGCTGGAACCGCCCCGTCTACGACATCGCCGACGGCCGGCCCCACCTGCGCGTGGAGAACCGCCTCCTCGCGGCCGGGCCGACCGTCGCGGACACCATCGCCAACGCGGCGCTCTGGTTCGGCCTGGTCCGCTACCTCGCCGAGAGCGAGCGCCCGCTGTGGTCCCAGATGTCCTTCTCCGCCGCGGAGGAGAACTTCCACGTCGCCGCCCAGATGGGCGTCGACGCCCAGGTGTACTGGCCCGGCATCGGCCAGGTCCGCGCGACGGAGCTCGTGCTGCGCCGGCTCCTGCCGATGGCGCAGGCAGGACTGGACGCCTGGGGCGTGCCGGCCGAGGAGAGCGATCGCTACCTCGGGATCATCGAGCAGCGCTGCCAGACCGAGGCGAGCGGTGCGGGCTGGTTCGTCGACCGGGTGCACGAGCGCCGCGGCGAGGACCGCTACGACGCGCTGCGCGCCACCCTGCTCGACTACCGCGAGCGGATGCACAGCAACGAGCCCGTGCACACCTGGGACTGACACCCACCGACTCACCCAGCGAGCCACCCAGCGACCGACCCGGCGAGCCGGGCGGCGTCACGGCCGGGGGGCGGGCGTCCCCGGCATCGTCCGGGCGCGTGGCCCGGGCCGGAGCCGACGCCATTCCCGGCACACGCCGCTCACCGGGTCGAACCATCCCAGCCGCGTCACGACGACCAGTCCGACGTCGAGCCCGTACGCCCGGCTGGCCCACGCGGCCGGCGCCAACCACCGCAGGTCGACGTCGTGCGGGCTCAGCTCGCCCGGCCGGGTGAGCCACAGGAGCGGGTCGGGCGTACGGCCGGAGACGGCGCGGAGCATCGCCAGCACGACGTCGGCGCGCGCCCCCGCATCGCCCAGCGCCGGATCGTCGACGTGACGCACCGAGCGGCCCGGCGCGCCCGCGTGCACCGTCGGCGCGAAGCGACGCGCCTGCTCGCGCTCGACCAGGTCGACGACCGCCGCGCGCAACAGCACGTGGGTGCGCCGGTCGACCGGTGCCTGCAGCGCCGGCAGGGGAGGGGGCTGCGGAGGCACCCGTCCAGAGTGCCGCACCGCCGGAGGTCCCATGCGTGTCTCCACAGGCTGCCCAAGCACGTCGGTTTCCGTTACGGTGCCAACAGGTCCACGGCGAAGCGCCCGTGGCCGCGAGAGGAGACACCATGGGCACCGTCGTCGTCGGATACGTCCCCAAGCCGGAGGGCGAAGCCGCCCTCGCTGCCGGCATCAACGAGGCGAAGCTGCGCGGCAGCAAGCTCGTGGTGGTGAACTCGCACCGTGGTGGCCAGGAGTTCGACGGCCCCGCCGCCCGCGCCGCCGAGGACGACCTCGCCGGCATCCAGGCCCGCCTGCAGGAGGCCGGCGTCGAGCACGACATCCGCCAGCTCGTCCGCGGCTTCGAGCCGGCCGAGGACCTCATCAGCATCGCCGAGGCCAACAACGCCGAGCTGCTCGTCATCGGCCTGCGACGCCGCTCGCCGGTCGGCAAGCTCATCCTCGGCAGCAACGCCCAGCGCGTGCTCCTCGACGCCCCCTGCCCCGTCCTGGCCGTCAAGGCGCAGTAGTCCGGTCCGACCGGGGCCGCCGGGCTCCACCCGGTCGGGCCCGCCGGAGATCGGGCAGAATCGGCGCATGGGCTTCCAGATCACCGGCGACCCCGCCGCCGACAAGGTTCTCGACGACTCCGCCTTCGCCCTGCTCGCCGGGATGATGCTCGACCAGCAGTACCCGATGGAGCACGCCTTCCGCGGCCCGGCGAAGGTGCTGGACCGGCTCGGGACGGTCGAGCCCGAGGCGATCGCGGCCGCCGACCCGGAGGAGTTCGCGGCGATGGCCTCGACGCCGCCGGCGATCCACCGCTTCCCGGGCTCGATGGCGGCGCGGCTGCAGGAGCTCGCCCGCATCGTGGAGGACACCTACGGCGGCGATGCCTCGCGGCTGTGGACCGAGGCCGCCGACGGCAAGGACCTCCTCAAGCGGGTGATGGCCCTGCCGGGCTTCGGCAAGCAGAAGGCGCAGATCTTCGTCGCCCTGCTGGCCAAGCAGCTGGGCGTACGCCCCGAGGGCTGGGAGGCGGTCGTGGGGGACTACGCGCTGGAGGGCCACCGCTCGGTCGCCGACGTGGTCGACGCGGAGTCGCTGCAGAAGGTGCGCGACTTCAAGAAGGCCGCGAAGGCGAAGAAGGCGACCACGACCGCCACGACCACCACGGCCACCAATGCCCCCGGGGCCGACGGGGGGACCGCGCCGACCGCTGGCTGAGTGGTCGACACGCGCGGCCGGGCGGGCGGGTGCGGACGCATCAGGTGGGGCGTGGCAGAATGACGGCGCGGCTCTTGACGTCACCGGGCATCGCCGCGCCCCAAAGCTGTTCGACGAGAGGTGTTCGTGTCCTCACACGCTCGCAAGTTGCTCCCCGCGGAGGTGCTGACGCACCCCGCCATCGCCGCCCTGGTCGCCGGCGCCACCCCCTCCGGCACCGTGTCCCCCGAGGACGTGCGCCGCGCCAGTGACGAGGCCGGTGTCGAGCCTCGGCACCTCAAGGCGCTCCTGGTCCACCTGAGCGGGCTCGGCATCTCGGTCCAGATCGATGCCATGGGCGCGCGTGCGGTCGCTGCCTCGACCAGCAAGCGGGCCGCCACGTCGTCGGCCGCCAAGAAGGCGCCGGCCAAGAAGACCGCGGCCAAGAAGACCGCCGCGGCGCCGACCGAGGCACCGGCGAAGAAGACCGCGGCCAAGAAGTCCGCTGCGAAGAAGGCGGCCGAGCCCGCCGTCGACCTCGGCGAGGTCGCGGCCCCCGCCGTCGGTCCGGACGGCAAGAAGGTCCTGCCCGACATCCCCGACGACCAGTTCGAGAAGGACGTCGTCGCCGACCCCTCCATCAAGGAGGACGAGAAGCAGGCGTTCACCGTCTCCGCGGCCGACGAGACCGACGAGCCGGAGCAGCAGGTCATGGTCGCCGGTGCGACCGCCGACCCGGTCAAGGACTACCTCAAGCAGATCGGCAAGGTCCCGCTGCTCAACGCCGAGATGGAGGTCGAGCTCGCCAAGCGGATCGAGGCCGGCCTGTTCTCGGAGGAGAAGCTCGCGAAGGGCGGCCGGATCAGCCCGAAGATGCTCGAGGAGTACGAGTGGATCGCCGAGGACGGTCGGCGCGCCAAGAACCACCTCCTCGAGGCCAACCTGCGACTCGTCGTCTCGCTGGCCAAGCGCTACACCGGTCGCGGCATGCTCTTCCTCGACCTGATCCAGGAGGGCAACCTCGGCCTCATCCGTGCGGTCGAGAAGTTCGACTACACCAAGGGCTACAAGTTCTCGACCTACGCGACGTGGTGGATCCGTCAGGCGATCACCCGCGCGATGGCCGACCAGGCCCGCACGATCCGCATCCCGGTGCACATGGTCGAGGTCATCAACAAGCTCGCCCGCGTCCAGCGCCAGATGCTCCAGGACCTGGGCCGCGAGCCCACGCCGGAGGAGCTGGCCAAGGAGCTCGACATGACCCCGGAGAAGGTCATCGAGGTCCAGAAGTACGGCCGCGAGCCCATCTCGCTGCACACGCCCCTCGGCGAGGACGGCGACTCCGAGTTCGGTGACCTCATCGAGGACTCCGAGGCCATCGTCCCGGCCGACGCGGTGTCGTTCACCCTCCTGCAGGAGCAGCTGCACGCAGTCCTCGACACTCTCTCCGAGCGCGAGGCGGGCGTCGTCTCGATGCGCTTCGGCCTCACCGACGGCCAGCCCAAGACCCTCGACGAGATCGGCAAGGTCTACGGCGTGACCCGCGAGCGGATCCGCCAGATCGAGTCGAAGACCATGTCGAAGCTGCGCCACCCGAGCCGCTCGCAGGTGCTGCGCGACTACCTGGACTGAGATCGGGGGCGACGCGTCGCGGCTTCGCCTGCGGCGTCGCCCCTGATCGGCTAGCCTCCGGGCAGGCGTCCTCAGGGGGAGGACATCGAGAGAGGCCGCCCGTGCTCGGTTCGTCACGTCCTGCGTCAGTCCTGCTGACCACCGTCCTGCTCGCGCTCGTCGGCGCGCTGCTCCCGGCGTCGTACGCCGGCGCTGCCGTCGGGACCGCCACCGTCCGCGGCACGGTCCTGGCCACGGGCGGCGCCCCGCTCGCCGGGGTGAAGATCGACCTCTACGAGCGCAGCGGTCCCGACGCGACCTGGGTGTCGGTCGCGACGACCTCCACCGACGTCGACGGCGACTACGTCCTCTCCGACGTCGAGCCCGGCACCTACCGCGTCGGCTTCGACGACCTCACGGGGACGTACGTGGACGAGTACTGGAGCAACTGGGGGACGATCGAGGAATCTGACGACCTCGAGGTGTCGGCCGGGGAGTCGGTCGAGAACGTCAGCGCAGTCCTGGCGCCGCCCTACGTGCCCATCGGCATCCGCGGTGCCATCACCGGCAGCGTCGGCGGCCTCCGGTCGACCGACCGGGTCAAGGTGACCGCCTACCAGCTCGCCGACGGCGCGTGGGCCCCCAGCGACTTCATCTGGACCAGCTTCGACGGCACCTACCGGCTCAACCTGAAGGCCGGCACCTACCGCATCGGTTTCACCGAGGAGAAGGCCCAGCTCGTGCCCGAGTTCTGGGACGACGCGGCCACCGTCGAGCTCGCGTCCGACATCGCCGTCGAGGAGGACACCGTCTCGCCGGGCCACGACGCCGTCCTCACCCCCGTCGCTCCGGTCGCGCCTCCTGCCCAGACCCCGGTCGCGCCGCCCGCCCAGACCCCGGTGGTCGCACCGGCCGCGCCTGCGTCGCCGCCCCTCGCGCTGACCAACGAGACGAAGCCGACGATCAGTGGCAAGGCGGTCGTGGGCAAGCGTCTGCGCGTGGCGCGCGGCGACTGGGTGGCCGCGACCCGCGTGTCGTTCACCTACCAGTGGCTCGCCGACGGACGACGGATCAAGCACGCCACGGGTGTCAGGCTGAAGGTCACCAAGGACCTCGTGGGCAAGCGGCTCAAGGTGCGGGTGACCGCCCGCACCGCGGACGCCACGGTCGTCGTGACCACCGCACGTACGCCCAAGGTGGCCGCCTGAGCGTCGGCCCCGGCCGAGCCGGGCGAGCCGCCCGCGCCCGCGACCGCGCCCACCCAGCTCGCGACGTCGCCTCTTGACGGCTCCGCCTGCCGGGAGCACGATCAGGAGACGCGAAGACTTCTTCGCGTTTCTCTCGGGAGGGACCTCACCATGCTCGGACGCCTCGCACGCGCCTCGTCGGCACTCGCCGGCGCGCTGCTCCTCACCACCGCGGCCCTGGCCGCTCCGCTCGCGCTGGCGCCGCCGGCGCAGGCCGACCCGCTGCCCCCGACCGCCGTGGCGATGGGCGACAGCTTCATCAGCGGCGAAGGCGCCGGGGCCTACACCGCGGTGACCGACCAGTCCGGTGTCCAGCAGGGCTTCCCCGGCTGGGCCGCGGACAACAGCAACCCCTACTTCTGCCACCGGTCGGCGAACGCATCGATCCAGGTCGCCTCGCTCCCCGGCATCGTCCAGCGGGTCAACCTGGCCTGCTCGGGCGCCCAGCCCGCCGACATGGCGAACGCGTCGAGCGCCCGCCCCGCCGGGCGTACGGTGGCGGCCCAGGTCGAGCAGCTGCGCCAGGTCGCGCAGACCGGCGACATCGACCTCGTCCTGCTCGGACTCGGGTCCAACAACAGCCAGTTCACCTTCGGCGGGGTCGCGGCCGAGTGCGCGGGCCGGTTCGTCGCCGACGGCTACACCGGCTGGTGGGAGGTCTGGATCCACTTCGCCAACTGGGTCACCGGGGCCGAGCTCAACGAGCGGGCCTGCAACGACGCCGACTTCGCCACGGCCGCCCAGGTCTCCGCCGCCCAGGCCGAGACGACGGCCGCGGTGCGCCAGGTGCTCGACGTGCTCGACGAGGTCGACGCCGACGGCGATCACCGCGTCGTCCTGCAGGACTACACGAACCCGCTGCCGCAGGCGTACGCCGAGCAGTACCGCACCGAGGACGGCCGCAGCGACACCCGCGACAAGTACCGCGGGCTCGTCGACGAGAGGTACGCCGCGGGCTGCCCCGCCGACATCGACAGCCTCGCGCCGGCGCACCGGTTCAGCCAGAACCTCGGCCGCCTCGTCTCGGGGGTCGCCAGCACCCTCCAGGCCGAGCGGCCCGGCGCGAAGATCACCTACCTCGACGTGCAGCGCGCCTTCGACGGCGCCCGGCTCTGCGAGAGCCCCGGCAGCCCCGGCAATGCGCTCGCCACCCCGCTGCGGGTGATGGACGGGCCGAGCGGCGTCCACGTGACGAGCTTCGGTCCCTACGACAAGTTCGACATCAAGCGGGTGACCGACACCTGCTCCGACTACTACCAGACCTGCCAGGAGTCGTGGCACCCCAACGCCGCCGGGCACCAGGTCCTCGGGCGCTGCCTCGCCGGTGCGTGGAGCGGTGCCGCCGCGCGCGTCACCTGCGTACGCACACCGGCCGGAGACGTGCTTGTCCAGTGAGCGCGCCACCCGGCGTGACCCCCAGCAGGTCCGGTCCCAGGAGACCGTGGACCGGATCCTGCTGGCCGCCGACCAGGAGATCGGCGAGCGCGGCCTCCGCGGGGCCAGCACCACCCGCATCGCCGCGCGCGCCGGTCTCTCGGTGGGTGCCCTCTACCGCTTCTTCCACGACAAGGAGGAGATCGCCGACGCCCTCGCCGCCCGCTACCTCGCGGACGTCGCACCGACCTACGCCGACGTGGTCGCCGGTGTCTCCTCGGTGGCCGACGCCGGCGGCGTGGTCGGCGAGCTGATCCACCGGGCCGCGGACCTGCAGGCACGCCACCCCGGCTACTACCGGCTCACCGAGGAGGTCGCCCCCGAGCGGACGGACTCACCGGCCCACGCCGTGCGCGAGCAGCTCATCCGGCTCTTCGCCGACTCCCTGCGCGCGGCGGGGGCCACCACGCCGGACGCCGAGCTGCACGACGTCGTCGGTCTCTGCATCGAGACCGTGCGCCACACCCTGGCCCGCCACCCGGTCGACGACCCTTCACGCCAAGCGGCGCTGACCGAGGTGGAGCGGATGCTCGGGGCGTACCTGGCCGCGCGGCTACGGTGAACGCAGGCCTGCCGTCCGCCGCGTGGTCGCCGTCGGCGCGGTGGGCGTGCTGACGCTGAGCGCGTGCACCGCCGCGGACGAGCCGCCCGCGCCCACCGCCCCGGCGGACTCGACCTCGTCGACGCGTACGTCCTCACCGTCCGACACGCCCTCGGCGGAGCCGGCGCCCGCCAGCCCCGAGCAGCCTCGCCCGGTCCGTCCCGATGACCTCGACCGCGCGACCGCGGTCCGCGCCGTCCGTCACCTCGCCGGCGTGGTCGGCCCCCGTGAGGCGACGAGCCCCGGCTTCCGCCGCGCGGCGGGCTGGGTCGAGGACGAGCTCGTCCGCCTCGGGTACGACGTCTCCCGCCAGCGCGTCGACGTGCCCGCCGGGGTGTCGTGGCAGGGTGCGCCGTTGCCACCGGGGCGTTCCGCCAACGTCGTGGCCGTCCCGGCGGGCTTCGACGCCACCGAGCCGCACCTCGTCGTGGGCGCCCACCTCGACACCGTCTCGCAGGCGCCGGGGGCCGAGGACAACGCGTCCGGGGTCGGTGTCCTGCTCGCCGCCGCCGAGGCGGTCGCCGGACGGCGTACGCGGCTGCCGGTCGTCCTCGTCGCGTTCGGTGCCGAGGAGCCGCGCGGGTCCGGTGACGACCTGCACCACTTCGGATCCCGGCACTACGTCGCGGACCTCACCCGCGCCGAGCGCCGAGCGGTGAGGGGGATGGTCTCCCTCGACAGGGTCGGTGTCGGCTCGGTCGTGCCCGTCGGGTCCGCGCTGGAGGCGGGGACGTCGGACCCGGTCCGCGGGGCGCTCGTCGCCGCCGCTCGGCGCGCCGGCGTGCCGATCGTGCCGGAGTCCGAGGAGCGGAGCAGCGACCACTGGTCGTTCGTGAGGGCCGGGATTCCGGCGGCGCGGCTGGGATCGACGCCCTACGCGGGCTACCACTCGGCGGGTGACGTCCCGGCGGTCGTGGCGCCTGCTCAGCTCGAGCGGACGGGCCGGCTGCTCCTGGCCTGGCTGGCGCCGCGCTAACCGGCCGCTCCGTCCCGGTCGGCGAGCCCGGCGCACGCCCGCAGCGACCGACGGTCCGCGCGAAAGGCACGTGCGGCAGTCCCGCCCAGCCGGGACGGGAGGCCGTCCGGTCCGATCTCGCCGGGCCACCAGTCGGCGGCGGCGACGCGGGCACGACCCGCGGGGTCGTCCGGTGGGCGGACGGTGAGGGTGAGGACGCCCGTGGGGCCGGGGGAGTACCAGGCGAAGTTGCCGAGCCCGTAGGCGACGTAGCCGTCGCCGAGGCGCCCGTCGCCCTGCAGCTCGTGCGCGTGGGAGCCGGCGACCACGTCCGCGCCGGCGTCGACGAGACGCCGGGCGAGCCGGCGCTGGTCCGGCCCCGGGCAGCGTTCGCCCTGGACGCCCCAGTGCAGGTAGGCGACGACGACGTCGGCCTCCGCGGCTGCGAGCCGCACGGCGCGCAGCAGGCGGCGCGGGTCCACCGCGTCCGCCACGCCCGGCCGGCCGCCGGTCGCGGCCCACCGCCCCGTCGGGTCGGCCGTGGGGTCCAGGTCGGCCGCCGACGCGCCGACGGTGGCGACGCGGGTGCCCCGGACGTCGTGGACGGCAGGTGCGAACGCCGTGGCGGCGTCGCGACCGATCCCGACGACCTCCAGGGCTGGCTCCGCGCGGGCCGCGTCGCGGATCGCCGCGAACGTGCTCGGCAGTCTCGCGCGGCCGAAGTCGAGGGCATGGTTGTTCGCCATCGTCGCCACGTCGACACCCGCCGCGGCGAGCGCGGTCAGCGCCTGGGGCCCGGCGGAGAAGGTGAAGCGCTTGCCCGGCTCGGGCCGCCCGCCCGAGCCGACCGAGGTCTCGAGGTTGGCGATCGTGAGGTCGGCGCTCGAGAGGACGTCCGCGACCGGACCGAGAGCCGTCCCCGGATCGCTGAGCCGGTCGGCCAGCACCCCCTCGAAGTGGACGTCGCCGACGAGGGCGATCGTGACGGGGCGCTCCAGGGTGCGCGGGGGCGTGCGCGGGGGCGAGGCGGACGACGGGCTCGGCACGGACCGTGACGGGGGCTCCGAGGTCGTCACCGGAACGGACGGGCGGTCTGTCGGGGGCGGGGAGGTGGAGCACCCGGCGACCAGCACCGCAGCCGCGAGACCGGTGCAGCTGCGCACCCACGTCCCCATGCGCTGGAGTGTGGCACGCGGCCGGGGTGTCCGCCCTCCCGAAGTGGGTGACGGCGCGGCGGCCGGGAGTGCCACACTCGGGGCATGAGAACTCGGATCTCGCTCACGGCCGTCCCCGCGCTCGTCCTGGCGGCGGCCGCCTCCGTGGTGCTCGCCGCGCCGGCGCACGCGGAGTTCTACCGTGTCGACGACCCCGCCGACGCGAAGGGCTCGCTCACCGACATCTACGGTCTCGAGGTCAACCACGGCAGCAACAACGTGCTGGTCAAGGTCCGCTTCAACGAGCTCATGCGCTCCAGTGCGGCCGGGGTGTCGGTCTTCCTCGACACCGATCGCGAGGAGAAGGGCCCCGAGTACGTCCTCAGCAGCGGCCTCGGCGACGGCACCGACTACGTCCTCACGGTGGCCGACGGCTGGCAGGGCAGCGACGACCGGGTCGACTGCGACTACTCGGCCCGCCCGAAGTGGGGCCAGGACGTCTTCCGGGCGGTGATCAGCCGCGACTGCCTCGATCGCGCGCCGTCGGTGCGCGTGTCGGTCAAGATGGTCGACGAGGGCGACGGGTCCCGGCCGGTGCGCGACTGGGCGCCGAGGCGCCAGCGGTGGAGCCTGCCGATCGGCTCCGGGCTCGGCGCCTGAGGTCAGGCGGCCGCGACCAGCCCGACCGCGATCCCGCACAGGAGCAGTCCGACGCCCTGGGAGCCGTGGATGCGCTCGCGCAGCACGACGGCCGCGAGCGCGATCGTGACGGCCGGGTAGAGCGACGTCACGACGGACGCGATGGTCAGCAGGCCCGTCTGGGTCGCGAGGAGGAACGCCGTCGCTGCGACCGTGGCGAGGACGCCCGCGACGACGCCCCACGCCTGCGAGACGTCGTACGGCCGCCACCGCCCGCCCAGGGCGACCGCGGTCGCGAGGACCGCGACGACGGACACGCCCTGCGCGACGGCGAGGGGGGCGAAGCCCGCGTCGTCGGGCACCTGGCCCATGGCCGCGAAGAGCAGGCCGAAGCCGACGCCGGCGAGCACGCCGTCGGTGATGCCGGCGGCGAGGTCGCCCGTCCCGCCCGGCTCCCGGCTGACCAACCAGATGCCGGGGACCGCCGCCGCGATCCCGAGCCACACGAGCAGGTCGGGACGCTCCCCGGTAGCGACGCCCACGACGACCGGCAGCAGGGCCGCGCCCACGGCCGAGATCGGCGCGACGACACCCATCCGGCCCGCGGCGAGCCCCCGGTAGAGGAAGGCGCCACCGGCGCCCGACCCGACGCCCGCGAGCGCGCCCCAGAGCAGGTGTGCCCGGGTGGGGTCGCCGTCGACCACGAGGGCCATGACGACGGCTCCGGCGAAGGCCGCGAGGCTGCCGACGAACGCGACCGGCCAGGCGGACGTGCGACGCGAGGCGACGCCACCGACGAAGTCGGAGAGGCCGTACGCGAGCGCGGCGGCGAGGGAGAGGAGGACGACCATGTCGGCAGGTTCGGCTGGTTCGGCGGGTTCAGTGGCGGCTGGGTGGCGGCTCAGGTCGCGACGACGCCGACGACCCAGGTGACGGTGGCGAGGAAGGCGGCGACGAGCTCGATGAGGATCGACACGCCGACCGCCTTGAGGGCGCCCACGGTGGAGGGCCAGGCCTGCGCACCGCCGAGGCGGGCCCGCTCTGCGAGGTAGACGCCGAGGACGAAGCCGATGAACATGCCGACCACGGGGACGGCGAAGAAGCCGACGAAGGCCAGGAGGGCACCGACCAGCAGGGTCCGGTTGGGGACTCCCGAGGCCTTGAGCCGGCGTCCCGGGACGAGGAACTTCACGACCGAGCCCGCGGCGAGCAGCACGGCCGCGACCGCGAACACGACCCAGGCGGTCGTCGTGCCGACCTGGACGGCCCAGACGAGGATCGCCGCCATGACCAGGATCGTGCCCGGCAGCACCGGGACGATGATGCCGACGATGCCGACGGCGATCGCGAGGGCGACGAGGACTTCGGTGAGGCTCACGGGTCACAGCCTCCCAGACGTGGCCGCAGACGCAGGACGACCCCGGAGAGCGTGTCCGGGGTCGTCCTGGAAGTCGGTGTGCGGGTGGTGCTGCGGGTGGTGCTCAGGCCTCGTCGCCCGCGGCCGGGGAGGCCGGGGTCGCGAGCTTGTGCGTCTCGTCGTGGACCGTCGCGGCGACCTCGCGGAGCTTCTCGCCGTGCTCGCGTGCGTGGTGCGCGCAGAAGAGCAGCTCGCCGCCGGCCTGGAGCTCCACACGGAGGTAGGCCTGGGCGCCGCAACGGTCGCAGCGGTCACCAGCCGTGAGGACGGCCTGGGTGGGTGCGGTGGCAGTGGTCACGTCAGCCTCATTTCTGTTCATCGGTGTCTGGCCCAACGTAGCCAGTGGGACAAAGATTCCCTGCTGTCGTTTCGCGTTCGAGAACTCTTCAAGTCAATCACGTCACACTGTTCCCCGCTGGTGTTGTCCTCAAGCGTGGACGAGCCGTTGCAGAACAGATACGTGTGCGGTGCCTCCCACGCTAGACCGCAGCGTCCACGACCGGGGGCAGGCGTGCCTCCGCCGACGCCTGGCGTGTCGCGGGTAGGTTCTCCCCTTGTGGCAGCACCGTCAGACAACACCTACAACGCCGCGCACCTGCTGGTCCTCGAGGGCCTCGACGCCGTGCGCAAGCGCCCGGGCATGTACATCGGCTCGACCGACACCCGCGGCCTCATGCACTGCCTGTGGGAGATCATCGACAACGGCGTGGACGAGGCGCTGGCCGGCGTCGCGCACCTCGTCGAGGTGACCCTGCACGACGACGGCTCGGTCGAGGTCTTCGACGACGGCCGCGGCATCCCCACGGACAAGGAGCCCAAGACGGGCCTGCCGGGTGTCGAGGTCGTCGCCACCAAGCTGCACGCCGGCGGCAAGTTCGGCGGCGGCTCCTACGTCGCGACCGGTGGCCTCCACGGCGTGGGCCTGTCGGTGGTCAACGCGCTGTCGTCGCGGATGGACATCGACGTCGACCGCTCACCCACCCAGCAGGGACTGTCGTTCCAGCGGGGCGTGCCGGGCGTGTTCGACGGTGACGGCCCCGGTGCCGGCTTCACGCCGCAGTCGGGACTGACCCGCAAGGGCAAGCGCGTGGCGAAGGGCAGGACCGGCACCAGGATCCGGTTCTGGCCGGACCGCCAGATCTTCACCAAGGACGCCCGCTTCGAGATGGACGGCCTCGTCGGCCGCGCGCGGCAGACGTCGTACATCGTGCCGGGCCTCGAGCTCGTCATCCGTGACCAGCGCTCGGGCGAGATGGTGGAGGAGAAGTTCCGCCACGACGGCGGCATCGCGGAGTTCGTCGACTTCCTCTCCCACGGCGAGCCGGTCACCGACATCCTGCGGCTGCAAGGCACCGACACCTTCACCGAGACGGTCCCGCTGCTCGACGACAAGGGCCACATGACGCCGCAGGAGGTCGAGCGCGAGCTGGCCGTCGACGTCGCCGTACGGTGGGACACGGCGTACGACACCGAGGTGCGCTCGTTCGTCAACGTGATCGCGACGCCGAAGGGCGGCACCCACGTCAGCGGGTTCGAGGCTGCGCTGACCAAGACGTTCAACGACGCCATGCGGGGCGCCAAGGTGCTCAAGGCCGCCGACACCGACGTGATCAAGGACGACGTGCTGGAGGGGCTCACGGCGGTGGTGACCGTCCGCCTGGCCGAGCCGCAGTTCGAGGGCCAGACCAAGGAGATCCTCGGCACCCCGGCGGCGCGCAGCGTCGTGCGCAAGGTGGTGGCGGGGGAGCTCAAGTCCTTCCTGACCTCGACGAAGCGCGCCGAGAAGGCGCAGGCCAAGCTCCTCATGGAGAAGGTCGCCGGGGCGTCCAAGACCAGGCTGGCGGCGCGCCAGCACAAGGAGAACCAGCGCCGCAAGAACGCCCTGGAGTCCTCCGCGCTGCCGGCGAAGCTCTTCGACTGCCGCAGCACCGACACCGAGCGCACCGAGCTGTTCATCGTCGAGGGCGACTCGGCCATGGGCACCGCCAAGGCGGCGCGCAGCAGCGAGTTCCAGGCCCTGCTGCCGATCCGCGGCAAGATCCTCAACGTCCAGAAGGCGACCGTCGGCGACATGCTGAAGAACGCCGAGTGCGCCTCGATCATCCAGGTCGTCGGCGCCGGGTCCGGACGCACCTTCGAGCTCGAGCAGGCCCGCTACGGTCGCATCATCCTGATGGCCGACGCCGACTCCGACGGCGCCCACATCCGCTGCCTGCTGGCGACGCTGTTCTTCAAGTACATGCCCGAGCTGGTGCGCGACGGGCGGCTCTACTCGGCCGTGCCGCCGCTGCACCGCATCGAGCTGTCCAACCCGAAGAAGGGGATGGACAAGTACATCTACACCTACTCCGACGACGAGCTGCAGCGCCGGCTGGCGGAGCTGAAGAAGAAGAACGTCCGCTGGAAGGACCCGGTGCAGCGCTACAAGGGCCTCGGCGAGATGGACGCCGACCAGCTGGCGGAGACCACGATGGACCCCCGCTACCGCACGCTGCGCAAGCTCACGATCGACGACGTCGACGAGGCGGCGCGGGTCTTCGACCTGCTGATGGGCTCCGACGTCGCGCCGCGCAAGGAGTTCATCGTCCAGGGCGCCTACGAGGTGGACGTCGAGGCGCTCGACGCCTAGGAGACTGGCGGTGGCGCGGCGCCGGCCTCACGGCGTCCTGGCACGCCCGCGCTCGGGCCCGAGGAGCAGGAGGGCCCCGAGCACGACCGTGCTGCCGAGGGACACCAGCTGGGCCACGACGTCGACGGCGCCGAGCCCGTCGAGGTGCAGCGCGTGGTAGCCGAGGTGCGGCACCGAGAAGACCAGCCACGCCAGCCCGACCACCCGACCGGCGACGACGGCGGCCGCTTCGGCGCGCTGGGCGGCGGCGAACGCGGTGCCGGCCGCCAGGCCGAGGTAGAGCGCCCCGACGTCGCGGACCAGGTGCTCGTTGTAGGGGCCGTCGATCGAGATCCAGATCAGGCCCAGGCCCGGGAACGAGTCGTAGAAGGACCGGGGCGCGGACGCGGCCCATCCGCCGACGTAGATCCCGATCAGCGCCGTCGCCCACAGGAGCGTACGGCGCAGGGCGAGGCTCATCGGACGGTCTCGAGCCACTGGTCGAAGGTCGTCGTGCCGTGGTCGGCGTCCGCCCCCGTGACCAGGCTCCCGTCCCGCATCGCCCTGCCGAGGGCACCCGGCAGCGGCACGGCGACGACGCGGCCGGGCCGCCCCGTCGCCGAGGCCCACCGGCGGACCATGTCGACCATGCGCTCGCGACGCGGGCCGCCGAGGTCCCGCACACGGCCGGCGGCCGGCGCGGTCGCGACGTCCACGAGCCGGTCGGCGACCTCGGCGGCGGCGACGGGCTCGGAGAGCATGCGGGGGACGACGTGGAGGGGGCCGAGCGTGACGGCGCCGTGGATCTGGCTCGCGAACTCGTGGAACTGGGTCGCCCGCAGGATGGACCAGGGCACCTCGGACGCACGGACGAGCTCCTCCTGCAGGACCTTGCCGGCGTAGTAGCCGTGGGGCGCCCGGTCGATGCCGACGATCGAGAGGGCGACGTGGTGCCCGACCCCCGCGCCCGCCTCGGCGGCAAGCAGGTTGCGCGTCACGGTGCCGAAGAAGTCACGTGACTCCGAGCTCTTCTGCGACACCTGCGAGCTGACGTCGACGACCACCTGGACGCCGTGCAGCGCCTCCTCGAGCCCGGTGCCGGCGACCAGGTCGACACCGGTGGTGCGGGACAGCACGACCACGTCGTGCCCGCGACGCCGGGCGATCTCGACGACGTGGCGCCCGACCGTGCCGGTGCCACCGGCGACGGCGATGCGTGCTGGAGGGTCGGGCTGCGGGCTGGGTGTGGGTTCGTTGCTCATACGAGGTCGACCGGGCAGGGGGCCCGGATGTGAGGTCAGGACCCGTCAGGACCCGTCCGTGTCGAGGTCGTCGTCGCGCCAGGTGCTGAGCTTGTCCGGGTTGAGGGTGACCCAGACGTGGCGGACCCGGTCGTCGAGCACCTGGAAGGTCGCGACGGCCGCCACCCCGTCGGCGCTGCGCAGGACCAACCGGGTCTCGTCACCCGTGTCCTCCAGGGTGGCGGTGAGGTCGGGCGACCTGCGGAACGCCCCGACGAGGAACCGTGCCACCCGGTCGGCTCCGACGACTGGGCGCAGCGCGGCCCTGACGCGGCCTCCGCCGTCGCTCGTCGCCACGGCGCCGGGGTCGAGCCGCGCGACGAGGGTCGCGACGTCCCCGGTGAGGCAGGCGGCCACGAACGACTCCACGACCTGACGCTGCTGCAGCGGCGTGGAGGTGCGACGACGCTCCTCCTCGACGTGCTTGCGCGCCGTCGACGCGAGCTTGCGGACCGCCTGCGACGAGCGCCCGACCATGTCGGCGATCTCGTCGAAGGGGTAGCCGAAGACGTCGTGCAGGACGAGGGCGACCCGCTCGCCGGGGGTCAACGCGTCGAGGACGACCATGAGTGCCATCGTCACCTCGTCGGCCAGGGCCGCGCGGTCGGCCGGGTCGGCGGGCGCACCCGATCCGCGCGCGATCGGGGAGCCTGCGGCGAGCGGCTCGGGGAGCCACTCGCCGACGTAGGACTCGCGGCGGTGCCGGGCGGAGTCGAGGACGTTGAGGCACACGCGGGTCATGGCGGTGGTCAGCCAGGCCGCGGGGTTGCGGATGCCCGCCTGCTCGTCCGCGGTCAGGCGGTACCACCGGACGTAGGTCTCCTGGACCGCGTCCTCGGCCTCGGCGCGGCTGCCGAGCATGCGGTAGCCGATGGCGAGCAGGCGGGCGCGCTCGTCGAGCAGCTGCGCCACGCTCTCGTGCTGCTCGTCAGGTCCACGGTTCACTGCCACGGTTCCATCCTCTCGCCGGTCGGCCACCCTCTCGACCGGACGACACGGCGGAGTGTGAGTCGAGCCTCGCCGTGGTCGACCCCACGTGCCTCCTCACACGTGCTGGGTGAGGAGTCCGGAGTCCACGTCGTAGAGGAAGCCGCCCACCTTGGTGCGCTCGCCGATCAGCGGGTGCGTGCGGACCTTGGCGACGTCCTGGCGCAGCTGGTCGAGCTGGTCGGACACGACGCCGAACGACGCCCAGCTGGCGTCGACGCCGGCGGACTCGCCGATCTTCACGCGCAGCTCCTGCTCCGAGGCCGACGCCATCGCGCAGCGGGTGTGCGGGACGACGAGGATGCGCTGCACGTTGAGCAGGTGCACGCCGAGCACCAGCGCCTCGAGCGCTTGCGGGGTCACGCGCGCTCCGGGGTTGCGGAAGATCTTGGCGTCGCCGTGCTTGAGGCCCAGCATGCCGAGGGGGTCGATGCGCGAGTCCATGCAGGTCACGAGGGCGATGCCCGCGTGGGCCTTGCCGTCGAAGCCGCCGAGGTGGAAGTCGTCCGCGAACGCGCGGTTGGCCTGGAGGAGGTCGTCGAAGTCGCTCACGCCCCGCAGGCTAGTCCTCGCGCTTCTCGGCCAGCCGGGCGCCCAGGATCCGGGCGTAGTCGGGATGGCGGCGTACGTCGGCGGGGCCGGAGTGGCCGTTGAGGAACCGGGTGGCGACCTGGCGGAACTCCGGGCTGCACTCCCGGAGGTCGGCCTGCTCCAGCATCCTGCGCAGGCCGCCGCCGTCGTCGGCGGACGCGGGGTGCGAGCGCTGCACGGACTCGATGCGCCGACGGATGTCCGCCAGTGCCACGCCGAGCGGGTCGTGGGCGTCGGTGCCGCTCACGGGCCGGCCACGTCGGGTGCGGCGAGGACCGGCAGCGAGTCGTCGGGGTAGCGCAGGTCGCGGACCGGGAGCAGGGAGAAGCCGAGGTTGACGAGGCCCGCGCTGAGGAAGAGGCCGTCGACGACCATGAGCGCCCACGAGTAGACGTTGACGAGCCGACCGGCTGCGTCGACCCAGGTGATCGCCGAGGCGGCGAACTCCTCGAGGATCGCCGCGATCATGTCCATGTAGGGACGCAGGCCCTCGATCGTGATCTGCAGCCCGTCGTGGAGGAAGATCACCCGGTCCTTGCGCTCGCTGATCCCGATCGCGTGGTCGCGCAGCAGGTCGTCGAACTGGTGGAACCAGTCGAACACCCTGCTGGCGGCGTTGCCGCTCCACCCGGTGTCGAGGTAGGCGATCGACTCCGCCACCTCCTCGCGGATCGCCTCCCAGTAGAGCTCCAGCCGGTGCAGCGCGTTCCACGTCTCGTCCAGGACCTCCCACTCGCCCGCGAGGGAGTCGAGGAGGCCGTCGATCGGGCTGGAGTAGAGGTTGGCGAGCGAGAGCCACGCGGTCAGGCTGGCCCCGTAGTCGAGGAAGCCCCGAACCGTGGTCCAGTCGCTCCAGTCGCCCGGCATCGCGTCGGAGTCCATCGCGTCGTAGACGGACGACCTCGTGGCACCGTGGTCGTCGGGATCGCCGCCCAGGCTCTGGTTGTCGGGCAGCGACTCGGCATCGGTCATGAGGGCGTCGAGCCGCTCCCGTGCTGCCTGGTCGACGTAGCGGTACTCGTCGGCGCACTGCTTGATGGCCAACCCGGCACTGGCGAAGTACCTCGGGTAGTGGTGGCCGCGCTCGTAGGCCTCGATGAGCTGGGCACGGCTCTCGACGAGCATGTCCTGCAGGTGCATGAAGACCGCCCCGCCGGAGGCGTCGGGGATGCGGTCGGCCTGCAGGCGGGCCATGCCGATGGTCTGGGCGCCGAGGAAGATCAGCTCGTCGCCGACCGTCGTCAGGACGTGTGGGGTGACATCGAAGCTCATGACAGGTGCCTACCCACGGTCTGCCGGCGCTACAACCTCCCGGATCCGGGGAGGCTCACCCGCCCTTACCCACCGCGTCGCGCACGGCGATCCTGGTCGGCCCGACCTGACGGAACAGCACCAGCGCCAGCACCGCCGCGACCACGGCGCAGCCGGCCGCGCCCCAGAAGACCGCGTGCTCCTGGGCGATGCCGGCCACCCGCAGCAGGTCGGAGAACTCCGTGCACCGGCTCTTCCCGTCGCAGACCTCCTGCACCGGCGGGACCGCGCGCTGCTCGGCGTAGTAGCGCCGCAGACCGATCGTCGTGAGGGCGGAGATCCCGACGAGCATGCCCACCATCCGGGCCACCACGACGAACGCGCTCGCGACCCCGTGGACGTCGTCGTCGGTGTGGGCGAGGAGGGCGGCGTTGACCGGCGCGAGGGCGAGACCGAACCCCAGCCCGCCGACCACGAGCGCGACGTTGGCGACCGGCTCCTCGATGGTCGTGAGCCCCCAGCGGGTCATCAGCACGAAGCCGACGGCCGCCATCACCATGCCGAGCGCCGTGACGACGCCGGGGGAGAGCGAGCGGATCAGCCACCCGCCGGCGACCGCGCCGACGGGGAGGGCGAGCAGGAAGCGCACGAGCACCAGTGCCGCCGGGAGCTGGTCGTCGGGGTAGACGGTCGTGCGGGCGAAGAGCGGGATGTCGATGAGCGCGGCGATGAGCGCGGCGCCGATGAAGAAGCTGACGAGCAGGGCGCCCCACGCGGGCGTACGACGCAGCGCACCGCGGGGGACGAGGGGGTTCGCGGCGCGGCGCACGTGCCACGCGAAGGCCGCCGAGGCCACGACGGCGCCGAGCAGGTACCACCGGCCGCGGGGGGAGAAGACCTCGATCTTGGGGTCCGCCGTGGCGAACGCGAGGATCACGCCGCCGAGGGCCGCGGCGAGGAGCAGTGCGCCGGCGAGGTCGGCGTCGACCAGCACGCGGACCCATCCGCGGAGGTCGAGCAGGGGTCTCGGCGCGAACCAGCACCACGCCACGAGCAGCAGGAACGCGCCGGTCGTCACCGCGCCGATCGGGGTGAGCCAGCGCCCGTCGCCGGCGAACGGGATGAAGAGCTGGCCCCAGGTCAGGTCCCGCATGAGCGCGGGGGGTCGCAGGAAGACGACGGCGGCCGCGGCGAGGGTGGCGAGGAGCAGGAGCGCGCCGACGACGTCCGGGCGGGAGCGTGGCGGGCGTGGCGCCGGCTCGGCCCCCGCCGCGGTCGAGCGCGCGCGCGGCGCGAGCGTACGGATCGCGGCGGCGAGGACCAGCCCGACGGCGAGGTTGATCGCGAAGATCGCGCGCCAGTCGGAGACGGCGAGCACCGCCGCACCGAAGAGGGGGCCCAGCACCGAGCCGATCTCCTGCACCGCGGACACGACGCCGAGCGGGATCCCGCGACGCTCCGCGGGGTAGAGGTCGGCGACCAGGGCGAGCGTGGCCGGCACGAGGCCGCCTCCGCCGACGCCCTGGAGGAAACGGCCCGCGACGATGCTGGGCATGTCGTAGGCGACCGTCGTGATGAGCGAGCCGAGCGCGAACAGCACCAGCGCCATGACCAGGACCGGCACCCGCCCGCGCTGGTCGGCGATCCGGCCGATGAGCGGGAGCATCGCGACGTAGCCGAGCAGGAAGCCGCTGACGATCGGGGCGGCCCGCTGGAGCTGGTCGATCGGGACGCCGACGCCGGTCATCATGTCCGGCAGCGCCAGCACGACGACGTAGGTGTCGGCTGCGGCGAAGGCGACGGCGACCGCCGCCATGGCGAGGAGGACCCGGGAGGTGCGCGAGACCTCGACCACGCCGGCGGCGGCGCTCACGGCGCGGTGATGTCCTTCTCGGTGCCGTAGTCGGCGAAGTCGACGGTGTAGGTCATCTCCTCGGCGCGCGGGTAGAAGATCCCCGTGAGGGTCGCCCGGCGCAGCTCGCCGTCGTCGGTGACCTGCCACTCGACGTCGAAGGTGTCGCCGGAGGACGACGGGATGATCGCGTCCATCGCGTCGCCGGGCACGGTGCCGGAGTAGGTGGTGAGGACCTCGGTGTTGTTGCTGCCGCCGCGCACGCTCTCGCCGGCCACGGGGGAGTCGGTGAGGCCGAGCAGGCCCGCGAACCCGTCCGCGCCGATGAGGCCCGACGGGTCGGGGGCGCCGTACTCCTTGGGGTTGACCTTGTCGTAGCCCGGGGTGAACGGCAGCTGGGCGTAGACGGTGTCGTCGACGGCGATGACCGGCACGTCGACGGTCTGGCCGGCGAAGACGACCGTGATGGAGCCCTCGAAGGCGGGCGCGTTGGTGAGCGTGCCGACGGCGCGGGTGATGCCCGAGACGCCTTCGGGGAGGGCGTCGGTGGAGAGTGTCAGCTCGACGCCGCTGGTCTCCTCGAGCGTGGTGGCGGCCGTCGCCAGCGCCTCCTCGGGGGTGGGTCCGTCGTCGCCCCCGCCACCGCTGCCGCCGTCGTCACCGGAGCAGGCGGCGAGGGTGGGGAGGGCGAGGAGGACCGCGGCGGCGGTCGTGGCGAGACGTCCGGAGGTGCGCATGGGCTCAGCCTTCCACAGGCTTGGGCGCGCCGCCGGGAGTCGCGCCGGCCGCCACCTGGGCGGCGACCGGCGAGGCGACGGCGGCGATCGGCTGCGGGGCGGGGACGCCCGAGCCGTCCCGCTTGCCGGTGGCCTCGGGGAGGTCGATGGGCGCCCCGCTCGACGCCGCGGCGCGTGCCGGTCCCGGTCCGGCCCACGCGGCGACGAGGACGTCCTCGCCCTTGAGGAAGCGGTGGCTGCGCACGCCGCCGGTCGCGCGTCCCTTGCCGGGGTACTCGCTGAAGGGCGTCACCTTCACCGCCCCGGCCTCGGTGCCGGGCAGGGCCGTCGAGGAACCGGAGGCCGTGACGACGACGGCGTCGGCGGGGTCGAACGCCCCGAAGAACGCGACGTGCTGGCCGGCCCCGAGCTTGATGCCGGCCATGCCGCCGCCCGCCCGGCCCTGGGGGCGTACGCCCGAGGCGGGGAAGTGCAGCAGCTGGGCGTCGGAGGAGATGAAGCACAGCTCCTCCTCGCCGGTGGTCAGCTCGACGACGCCGACGACCTCGTCGCCGTCCTTGAGCCCGATGACCTCCCACTCGTCGCGGCCGAGGACCTCGGGGTTGACCCGCTTGACGATGCCGTCGCGGGTGCCGAGGGCCAGGCCGGGGCCGTCGGTGGGCAGAGCGCTGAGCGCGAGGGCCCGCTCGCCGGCGTCGAGCGACAGGATCTCGCTGAGCGGCAGACCGCCCTGCAGGTTGGGGTCGTTGGCCGAGTCGGGCAGCTCCGGCATGTCGAGCACGCCGACCTTGAGCAGCCGGCCGCGGTTGGTGACGACCCCGACCTCGCCGCGGGCGCTCGTGCGTACGGCGCTGGTGACGACGTCGTGGTTGGCGCGGCCCTCGCCGTGGCCCGGCGGCGCGGCGGACGTCGTACGCGCGAGCAGCCCGCTGGAGGACAGCAGCGCGAAGCACGGGTCGTCGGCGACCTCCAGCGGCGTGGCGCTCGCCGCGGTCACGGTGGTGCCGGCCGAGGCGAGCAGGACCGTGCGGCGCGGCGTGCCGTGCTCCTTGGCGACGTCGGTGAGCTCGTCGGACACGACCTTCCGGAGCAGCTTCTCGTCGGCGAGGATCGCGTCGAGGTACTCGATCGTGCGCTCGAGCTCGGTCTTCTCCTTCTCGAGCTCGAGCTTGGAGAACTTCGTGAGCCGGCGCAGCGGCATGTCGAGGATGTAGTCGGCCTGGGCCTCGGACAGGTCGAAGACCGAGATCAGCCGCTCCTTGGCGGCGGCGGCGTTGTCGGAGCCGCGGATGACCTGGATGACCTCGTCGATGTCGAGGATCGCCACGAGCAGGCCGTCGACGAGGTGGAGGCGGTCCGCGGCCTTGCTGCGGCGGAAGACCGAGCGGCGCCGCACGACCTCGAACCGGTGGCCCAGGAAGACGTCGAGCAGCTCCTTGAGCCCGAGCGTGCGGGGCTGGCCGTCGACGAGGGCGACGGCGTTGATGCCGAAGGAGTCCTCCATCGGCGTCTGGCGGTAGAGCTGTTCGAGGATCGCCTCGGGGACGAAGCCGTTCTTGACCTCGATGACCAGCCGCAGGCCGTGGTCGCGGTCGCTGAGGTCCTTGATGTCGGCGATGCCCTGGAGCTTCTTGGCGAGCACGAGCTTCTTGATCTGCTCCATCACCCGCTCGGTGCCGACGCCGTAGGGGAGCTCGGTGACCACGATGCCCTTGCGGCGCGGGGTGACCGACTCGACGCGGGCGGTCGCGCGCATCCGGAACGTGCCGCGGCCCGACTCGTAGGCGTCGCGGATCCCGTCGAGGCCCACGATCTTGCCGCCGGTCGGCAGGTCCGGGCCGGGGACGAACCGCATGAGGTCGTCGAGCGAGGCCTTGGGGTGGGTGATGAGGTGCTTGAGCGCCTGCACCACCTCGACGAGGTTGTGCGGCGCGATGTTGGTGGCCATGCCGACCGCGATCCCGGCCGAGCCGTTGACCAGCAGGTGGGGGATGGCGGCCGGCAGGACGACCGGCTCCATCTCGCGCGAGTCGTAGTTGGGCTTGAAGTCGACCGTGTCCTCGTCGATCGAGGCGGTCATCGCGACCGCGGCGGGCGCCATCCGGCACTCGGTGTAGCGCATCGCGGCGGGAGCGTCGTCGGGCGAGCCGAAGTTGCCGTGCCCGTCGACGGTCCGCAGCCGCATCGACCACGGCTGGGCCATCCGCACCAGCGCGTCGTAGATCGCGCCGTCACCGTGCGGGTGGAGCCGGCCCATGACCTCCCCGACGACGCGGGCGCTCTTCACGTGCCCGCGGTCGGGGCGCAGGCTCATGTCGTCCATCGTGTAGAGGATCCGCCGCTGGACCGGCTTGAGGCCGTCGCGCGCGTCGGGCAGCGCCCGGGAGTAGATGACCGAGTAGGCGTACTCCAGGAACGACGTCTGCATCTCGTCGCGGATGTCGGTGTCGAGGATGTGCTCCTCGAAGTCGTCCGGGAGGGGCTGCTTCGTCGTACGGCGTGCCATGCGCGCCATTGTCCCCGCTCCGCCCCGCCCACCCCGCGGGGGCACGCCGGGGCGGCACCCACGGATCCGAGGGGACGGGCGCTCTTGCGGGTTCCTTGCCGATAGATTGCGGGTGTGACCGAAGCGGACCAGCTCTCGACCGCCCCGGCGCCTCCCCGGCACTGGGAGGCGGACGTCCTGCTGCGCGACGGTCGTACGGCGCACATCCGGCCGATGATGCCGGAGGACCGCGCGCTGCTCGTCGAGTTCTACAGCCGGGTCTCGGACCAGTCGAAGTACTACCGCTTCTTCTCGCCGATGCCCGAGCTGTCCGAGCGCGACCTCGACCGGTTCACGCGGGTCGACCACCGCGAGCGTGTCGCGATGATCCTCCTCGTCGCCGGCCAGATGATCGCCGTCGGGCGCTACGACACGATCCGCCCCGGCTACGCCGAGGTGGCGTTCCTCGTCGAGGACCGCCACCAGGGCCGCGGGATCGGCCAGCTGCTCCTCGAGCACCTCGCCCAGGCGGGCCGCGAGCGCGGCATCGAGGAGTTCGTCGCCGAGGTCCTGCCCGACAACCAGGCGATGATCCACACCTTCAAGGACGCCGGCTACCAGGTGAAGAGCGCCTTCGAGGACGGCGTGATGGAGCTCGTGTTCCGCATCGACCCGACCGACACCGCCATCGGCGTGATGGAGCAGCGCGAGCACCGCGCGGAGTACGCCTCCATCGAGCGCTTCTTCTCCCCGAGGTCGGTCGCGATCATCGGCGCCAGCCGCCGCCAGGACACCATCGGCCGCGCGCTCGTGCGTCACCTCGTCCTCGGCAACTTCACCGGCCGCATCCACGTGGTCAACCCGAGCGCCGACTCCGTCTCCGGCATGCCCGCGTGGAAGACGGTGGGGGAGATCCCCGGGGAGGTCGACGTGGCCATCGTCGCCGTGCCCGCCGAGTCCGTGCAGGACGTGGTGCTCGACTGCGCCGCCAAGGGCGTCCACGGGCTCGTGGTCATCTCGTCCGGCTTCGCCGAGACGGGCGAGGAGGGCCGGATGCGGCAGCGGCGACTCGTCGGGCTGTCCCGCTCCTACGGCCTGCGCCTGATCGGTCCCAACGCGCTCGGGATCATCAACACCGACCCCGACGTCCAGCTCAACGCGTCGCTGTCGTCGGTCATGCCGCCGCGCGGTCGCGCCGGGTTCTTCTGCCAGTCCGGCGCGCTGGGCTCCGCGATCCTGGAGAAGGTGCAGAACCGTGGCCTCGGCCTGACGACCTTCGTCAGCGCGGGCAACCGCGCCGACGTCTCGGGCAACGACCTCCTCCAGTACTGGGAGGAGGACGACGCCACCGAGGTCGTGCTGCTCTACCTCGAGTCCATCGGCAACCCGCGCAAGTTCTCCCGGATCGCCCGACGGGTCAGCCGGCGCAAGCCCATCGTCGCCGTCCGGTCCGGGCGCAGCTCCCAGGGCGTCCCGATGGGCCACGCGGTCCGCAAGATCGGGGCACCCGCACAGGCCGTCGACGCGATGTTCCGCCAGGCCGGGATCATCCAGGTCGAGTCGCTCGAGGAGATGTTCGACGTCGCCCAGCTGCTCGCGCACCAGCCGCTGCCACGCGGGCGCCGGGTCGCGATCGTCGGCAACTCCGACGCGCTCGGGCTGCTCGCGGCCGACGCCGCCAACTCGGTGGGCCTGGTCGTCAACCGGCAGGAGGCGCTCGGCGCCGACGCGACCGCCGAGGACTTCGAGGACGCGCTGGACGCCGCGATCGACGACCCCGAGGTCGACGCCGTGGTCGCGATCTTCATCCCCCCGCTCAACGTCACCGGTGCGCGCGAGGAGGTCGCCAACGTGCTCGCGGCCGTCGGCGAGCAGTCCGACAAGCCGATCGTCTCGACGTTCCTCGGCACCGAGGGCGTTCCCGAGCTGCTGCGCGTGCCCGACGTCGCCGGGTCGAGCGCCGGCCGCGGGTCGGTGCCGTCGTACCCCGCCGTCGAGGCCGCCGTCCGCGCGCTGGCTCGCGTCGTGGAGTACGCCGTGTGGGTGCGCGTGCCGCAGGCCGCGTCGGTCGAGGCGAGCACCAACGACCTCGACGCCGCCCGCCACCTCGTCAACGAGGTCCTCATGCGCGACCCCGAGGGCCGCGACCTCGACTACCCCGAGCTCAGCCGCCTGCTGCACGCCTACGACATCGACCTCTGGGACACCTACGCCGTCGAGACGCTCGACGAGGCGAGCACCGCGGGGGAGGCGCTCGGGTGGGACGTCGTGCTCAAGGCGACCGCCGACCACCTGCGCGACCGGCCGGACCTGGCCCACGTGTGGCGCAACATCGACTCCGCCGAGGAGATGGCGATCGCCTGGCGGGCGCTCAACGAGATCATCACCGACCCCGAGAAGGCCGGCTTCGTGGTCCAGCGCAACGCGCCCCCGGGAGTCCCGGTGTCGATCAACACGATGGAGGACCCACTCTTCGGGCCGGTCCTGTCGTTCGGGATCGGCGGTCCGCTGACCGAGCTGCTCGGTGACCGCTCGTTCCGCATCCCGCCGCTCGCCGACCACGACGCGCAGGACATGGTCCGCGAGATCAAGGCCTCACCGCTGCTCTTCGGCTACCGGGGCAGCGAGATCGTCGACGTGGCCGAGATCGAGCGGTTGCTGCGCCAGGTCGCCCAGCTCCAGCACGACCTGCCGCAGGTCCGGGCCCTGCAGCTCCCGCTCGTGCTGGCCGGTGCCGGCGCGGCGACCGTGCTGGGGGCGTCCGTGCGGGTGGAGCCGGTGAAGGACCCGCGCTCGGACTGGTTCGTGCGCCGGCTCAGCACGATGCCCGGGGACACGCTGCCCGACTGACCGGCGCGTGACAGACTGCGGCCATGCCTCGCTCCACCCGTGACGCGGACGTCTCGCAGGACCTCCGCCAGGCGATCCACCGCACCGGCTACTACCCGGAGGTCGTCGCCGACGGCGTCTTCTCCGCAGCCGGCGGCGAGGAGGTCGTCTCCTACTTCGTGCACCACGAGACGACGTTCGACCACGAGGAGGTGCGCCGCCACCTCACGGCGCTCCTGCTGACGCCGACGCGCCTGGTGATCGCGCACACCGACGAGCACCCGGGCGACGACCTGCTGCCCGAGCCGTACACCTCGACGACCACCGAGGCGGTCACCCTCACCTCGATCCGCACGGTCGTGGTGACCCGGATGGTCGCGAACCCGACCGCGGGCGTCGCGCCGCCGGCCGAGGCCGTCCTCACGATCGGCTGGGGCGGCGTCGGGCGTCTCGACCTCGAGCCGGCCGCCTGCTCGGACCCGGACTGCGACGCCGACCACGGGTACACCGGGACCCTGGCCGGCGACGACTACACCCTGCGCGTCTCCGCTGCCGCCGAGGGCGCCGACGCGGTCGCGGGGCTGCTCGACTTCGCCGAGGCGCTGTCCTCGCGCACCCGCGGGTGAGCGGCCGGTGACGGTGCCCGAGCCGTCGGGCTTCACGGCCCCGGCCTACGGCGACCGCTCGCTCGCCGACGTCATCCCGTCCGTCGCCCGGGCGCTGGGGTCCCCGCTGGACGGCCTGGCCGCGGGCCTCGACCTCCCCGACGCGCCGTCGTACGTCGTCTTCCTCGTCGACGGGATGGGTGCCGAGCTCCTCGCCCGCCACGCGCACGCCGCGCCCTACCTCTCCTCGCTGCTCGAGAAGAGCGCGACGGGTACGGCCGGGGTGCCCTCGACGACCGCGACGTCGCTCACCTCGCTGGGCACGGGCCTCACGCCGGGCGCGCACGGGCTCGTCGGCTTCACCGCCCGCATCCCGGGGACCGACCGGCTGCTCAACCACCTGTGGTGGGACAAGCACGTCGACCCCCTCGAGTGGCAGCCGCACCCGACCGCCCTCGGCCGGCTGGCGCACGCCGGGGTGCAGGTCACGTCGGTCAACAAGCGCGACTTCGACGGCTCGGGCCTGACGGTCGCCTCCCAGCGCGGCGCGACCTACGTCGGCGCCGACCGCGTGGGCGAGCGGATCGCCGCGACGGTCAGCGCCTCCTCGTCCGCCCCGTCGCTGACCTACGTCTACGACTCGGACCTCGACTGGACCGGGCACAAGTTCGGCGTGGCCTCGACCCAGTGGCTCCAGCAGCTCGCGATGGTCGACGCCGAGGCGGAGCAGCTGCGCGAGGCGCTGCCGCCCTCCACCCGCCTCCTCGTGGTCGCCGACCACGGGATGGTCGACAGCCCGCGCGGGTCGCGGGTGGACGTCGACGAGGTGGACGGCATGCGCGACGGGGTGGCGCTGCTCGGCGGCGAGGCGCGCTTCCGGCACCTCTACTGCTCGGCGGGCGCCGTCGACGACGTGGCTGCCACGTGGCGCGCTGTGCTGGGGGCGAGGGCGACGGTCCTCACCCGCGAGGAGGCGGTCGCGCGCGGCTGGTTCGGTGACGTGGCGCCCGGCGTGCTGCCGCGGCTCGGCGACGTCATGGTGGCCTGCCACGACGACACCGCCGTCGTGTCGAGCGTCGACTTCGCCTACGAGGACACCCTCGTGGGCCTGCACGGCTCGCTGACCTCCGCGGAGATGGTCATCCCGATCCTCCTCGGCTGAGGGGTCAGCCGAAGGGCAGCGGCTCCGGGGCCAGCGAGACGGCCTTGGCGCGGGCGGCGGTCAGCCGGCGGCGGTGGTGCTGGCGGCACAGCACCTCGTAGGCCACGTCGGCCGGGGGCTCGTCGACCTGGTCGACGTCACCGACGACGATGACCTCGCCCTCGACGACCATCGCGCCGTTCTCGGTCCGCGCGTTGTGGGTGGCGCGCTTGCCGCACCAGCAGAGGGCCTCGACCTGGAGGACGTTCATCCGGTCGGCGAGCTCAACGAGGCGGGCGCTGCCGGGGAAGAGGAGCGTGCGGAAGTCGGTGAGGATGCCGAAGGCGAACACGTCGATCTGGAGCTCGTCGACGACCTTCGCGAGCTGGTCGATCTGCTCGGAGGTGTAGAACTGCGCCTCGTCGCACACGAGGTAGTCGATGCGCCCGCCGCGGGTCAGGGTGTCGACGACGTACGCCCAGAAGTCGAACTCGCCGTCCACCTCGAGCGCCTCGTGCGTCAGCCCGAGCCGGCTGGACACCACGGCGGCGCCCGCGCGGTCGTGGGTGGTGAAGATCCGGCCGACCCGTCCGCGGGCGGCGTGGTTGTGGTTGGTCTGGAGCGCCAGCGTCGACTTGCCGGAGTCCATCGTGCCGGTGAAGAAGTGCAGTTCAGCCATGTCCGGGCGATCTTGTCACAGCCCGGCCGTGGGAGGCTGCCGACATGACGGACGGACCACTGATCACCCCCGACGAGCTGGCCGCCACGCTCGGCTCGGTCACCGTCCTGGACGTCCGCTACCTGATGGGCGGACCGCCGGGACGCGACCTGCACGCCGCCGGCCACGTCCCGGGCGCGGCGTACGTCGACCTGGACGCCGACCTCGCCGACCCGCCGGGCCCGGGTGGTCGCCACCCGCTGCCCGACGAGGCGCGGTTCGAGGCGGCCATGCGCCGCGCGGGGGTGCGCGCGGACCGGCCGGTGGTGGTGTACGACGACTGGCAGGGCCGCGCGGCGGCTCGCGCCTGGTGGCTGCTGCGGCACCACGGCCACCGCGACGTCCGGGTCCTCGACGGCGGGTGGACCGCGTGGCGCGAGGACGGGCACCCCGTCGAGACGGGCGCCCCCGACGTCGTGCCCGGCGACTTCGCGGTCTCGGCCGCGACGCACGCACCGCTCGTGGAGGCGGACGACGTGCTCGCCGTGGACGTGCTCGTCGACGCGCGCGCGGCGGAGCGGTTCCGCGGCGAGACCGAGCCCGTCGACCCGGTCGCCGGCCACATCCCGGGCGCGGTCAACGTGCCGACCACCGAGAACCTGGACGAGCGGGGACGGTTCCGCTCCCCGGAGCGTCTGCGCCAGGCGTACGCCCGGGTCGGGGCGGACACGACGTCGAGCGTCGCCGTCTACTGCGGCTCGGGCGTGACCGCGACCCACGACCTCCTCGCGATGGAGGTCGCCGGCATCGGCGCCGCGCTCTACCCCGGCAGCTGGAGCGGGTGGATCGCCGACCCGACGCGTCCCGTGGCCACGGGGGAGTGACCCGGCGCGGCGATCGCGTCAGCCGGCGCGGACCTCGTCCCCGACGCTGATCCGGCCCGACGTCTCGGGCACGAGGTGCGCCGCGAACATCGTCTTGCCGCCGACGAGCCGGTGCCGCGCCAGGGAGCGGATCGGCTCCTTCGCCGTGGTGAGGGTGCGCGGGTCGATGGTGGTCATCACGCACCGGCTGGTCGGCTTCGCCACCCGGAACCTCACCTCGCCGACGACGACGCTCGTCCAGTGGTCCTCGGCGAACGGCTCCTCGCCGTCGACCACGAGGTTCGCCCGGAAGCGCTCGACGGGCATCGGGTCGTGCGGCTCCTCGCCGAGCTCGAGGGCACGCTCGGTGATCCAGTCGTCGAGCTGGCGCAAGGAGGCCAGTGATGCGACCGTCACCGGGAACGCGTCGGCGAAGGCGGTGAAGTCCGTGGGCTCGGAGAACCCGGGCTGGAGGTTGCGCGCCTGCGGGTCGTGGCACCACACCAGGCGTACGTCGTCGCGACCGACCGCCCGCCTGACCCACGCGTCCGCAGCCGGCGCCGGGACGGCGTGCAGGTCGAGCGAGAAGAGCCGCACGGGGACCGGGTCCCCCGTGGGCACGTCCAGGTCGAGGTCCTCCAGGCCGGGGGCGCGCAGCCGCAGCGCCGAGGTGACGCTGGGGTCGGTGGCCGGCGTGTCCGCGGTGACGGTGAACGTCTCGTGCGCCTCACGCGCCGAGACCAGCCGGCCGTCGGCGTCCACGAGCATCCACGACCGGTCGTCGGCCAGGCCACTCGCCAGCACCTGCGCGGACGGGACCGGGCGGACGGCGCCGGACTTGAGGGGGTGGACGTTGAGCTGGAGCAGCCTCACCGCTCGCTCGGCCCGCCGCCGAACATGATCTCGTCCCAGCTCGGCACGGACGCGCGACCACGCTTGCGGGCAGGCTTGGCCGGGGACTCGGCCGGCTTCCCGGCAAGGTCCGCGGACTCGGCGGCGTCGTCGGCCGGCTCGGCCGGGGCGTCGCGGATCTCCATGGTCGTCTCGGTCGCCGACGCCTCGTCCATGGCCGCCTCGTCCGTCGCCGACGCGCCCGTCACCGTCTCGTCGGTGACCGTCTCGTGCGTGACCATCTCGATCGCGTCGTCGCCGAGCGGGACGTCGTCACCGACCGCGGTGAGCCGTCGCTGCCGGGCCGCTGCGAGGTCGTCCGCGGCGGGCTCCGCGGTCGGTCCCGGGGCGGACTCCGCGGCGGGCGCGGCGTCGCCGACCAGCCAGCGGGCGTCGTCGTCGTCGACCGTCACGTAGTTGCCGCGGGGGTCGTGGGAGAAGGTCGCGGTGCCGACGCGTCCGGCCACGTCGTAGAGGCCGGTCAGCGTCCAGCGGCCGTCCTCACGGCGCCAGGCGTCCCACTCGACCGCTCCCGGGTCGACGTTGACCGAGCGCAGGTGGGCGTCGACCGCCTCGCCGAGGGTGCGGGCGCCCGACTCGGCGGCGCGACGGCGTACGGAGGCCAGCTGGGCACGCTGGGCCACGTGGGCGCGCTCGGCCAGCACGGGGGCCGCGAACGGCATGATCTTCTCGACCGACGTGCCGGCGGCGTGCGCCACCGCCTCGGGGGTCTCCCCGGCACGGATGCGCGTCTGGATGTCGCGGGGACGGAGGCTTGATTCCATCGGGATCTCCAACTGGGCGTCGCTGTCGGGTGCGCTCGAGAGGGCGCGGCGGAGCCGGGTGTCGATCACCAGGCTGTGCTCCTGGCCCGACTCGTCCACCAGTCGCAGGCGCTTGCCGTCCCGGCTGCGTCCGGTGAACGTCAGCTTGGCCATGGACGGCGGGCTCCTGCCTGGTCTGGTGGGTGCGATCACGGCGCTGCCGGCACCGTTCCGGCGAGCCTACGCCAGCGGATCGCAGCGGGCCGGCACGCCTGCGGCGCGCCGGTGGCCCTAACCTTCGGATGTGCCCGAGACGGAGTTCGCGACCACCCTGGTGGTGCTCGACCTGACCGGCATCTTCGTCTTCGCGGTGACCGGGGCGCTCGTCGCGGTCCGCAAGAACCTCGACCTCTTCGCCGCCACCGTCCTCGCCGGCGTGACCGGCCTCGGCGGCGGCTTCATCCGCGACGTCCTCATCGGGGCCACGCCCCCGGCTGCGCTCGCCGACTGGCGCTACCTCCTCGTGCCGGCCGCCGCCGGCGTGCTCACCTTCTTCTTCCACCCCGCGATCGGGCGGGTCGAGCGGGTGGTCACGCTCTTCGACTCCTTCGGCCTCGCGCTGTTCTGCGTCACGGGGACGCTGAAGGCGATCGACTACGGCCTCGGACCGCTGCCGGCCGCGCTGCTCGGCATGGTCACCGGCATCGGCGGCGGCATCCTGCGCGACGTGCTCGCCGGTCGGGTGCCGGTGATCTTCGAGGGTGCCCTCTACGCCACCCCGGCCCTGGCGGGCGCGGGCGTGGTCGTCGTGCTCGACCGCCTGGGCGTCCCCGGGGCGGGGCTGGCCGCGGCGGGCTTCACGACCTGCCTCGGCTGGCGGCTGCTCGCGCTGGTGCGTGGGTGGCAGGCGCCGATGCCGCGTGGTCCGGCCAACGTCTGAGGTGCCTCGACCTCAGGGACCCAGCACCCGGCGCAGGTAGTCGTTGGCGAAGACCCGGTCGGGGTCGAGCCGGTCCCGCATCGCGAGGAAGTCGTCGAAGCGGTCGTAGACCGGAGCGAGGTCCGCGGCCGTACGGGTGTGCACCTTGCCCCAGTGCGGGCGGCCGCCCGCCTCGCGCAGGAGGGGCTCGAGGCCGCCGAAGTACGCCCTGTGGTCGGTGCCGGCGGGCACGTGGAACGCGAGGTAGAAGCTGTCGCGGCCGTGGGACGTGGACAGGGCGATGTCGTCGGCCGGTGCGGTGCGGATCTCCACCGGGAACGCCACGCGCCAGTCGCTGGCGTCGATCATCCGCCGGCACTCGCGCAGCACGTCGAGGCCGACCTGGCGCGGGACGGCGTACTCCATCTCCCGGAACCGCACCCGGCGCGGCGTGACGAACACCCGGTGCGCGAGGTCGCTGTAGCGACGCTCGGACAGGGCGCGCCCCGCGACCCGGTTGATCCGCGGCACGAGGGCGGGGACCCTCTCGCCGAGGCGGCAGAGGCCGCCGAAGACGGTGTTGGAGACCAGCTCGTCCTCCCACCACGCAGCGAGTCGGGACGGCGGCTGCTGCTCGCCGGGGTCGAGGTCGGTGCGCACGTTCTGCTTGACCACGAGGCGGTCGGTGTGGGGGAACCAGTACATGTCGACGTGGTGGGCCGCGGCGACCATCTCGTCGTAGGACCCGAGTGCCTCGTCCCAGCCCATCGGCTGCTCGTGCGCCTCGACCACGAACAGCGGCTCGACGTGGAAGGTCAGGCTCGTCACGATCCCGAGCGCCCCCAGGCCCACCCGGGCGACCTCGAGCACGTCGGGGTTCTCCTCGGCGGAGGCCCGGAGCACCTCGCCCGTCCCGGTCACGAGCTCGAGGCCGGCGAGCTGCGCGGCGAGGCCGGCGGCCGTCCCGCCGGTGCCGTGGGTGCCGGTCGACGTCGCCCCGGCCAGCGTCTGCTCGGCGATGTCGCCCATGTTGTGCAGCGACAGGCCGAGGCGCTCGAGGGCCAGGTTGAGGTCCTTGAGCGGGGTGCCGGCGCGGGCGGTGACGGTCATCGCCTCACGGTCGACGTCCAGGATCCCCGTCATCGCCTCGGGACGCAGGAGGGTGTGCTCGGGGGCGGCGATCGCGGTGAAGCTGTGGCCGGTACCGGTCATCTTCACGGTGGTGCCGGCCTCGCGTGCGCGTCGGACGGCCGCGACGACGGCGCCGACGGCGGCGGGGGTCTCGACGTGGCGGGGGACGGCCTCCTCGAGTCCGCTCCAGTTGCGCCAGAGGTGGCCGTGGACGGGGGAGGTCATGCCCGCACGCTAACGCTCCGGGGCGTCCTCGTGGGGCGCGCCGCCTGCGCGGCCAGCGCGCCGAGCACGCCGCCCGCGAGCGCGACGGCGTACGCCGCGGAGGCGCCGCTGTGGTCGACGACGAAGCCCGCGATGCTCGCGCCCGGAGCGACGCCCGCCACGATCCCCGTGTGGAGGATCGCCATCCCCTCGGTCAGCCGGGCGGACGGCACGCCCTGCTCGACCATCGTCATCGCGCTGATCAGCGTCGGGGCCACGGCGAGCCCGCCGACGAGCAGGACGAGGGCCATCACCGGGACGGACGAGACGAACATCAGCGGGGCCATCGTCGCGGCCATCGCGGCGGAGCCCCACCGGAGCCGTACGTCCGGACCGCGACGCCACACCACCGCGCCCGTGACGAGCCCGGCGACCAGGCTGCCGAGCGACCAGGCGGCGAGCAGCCAGCCGGCCACCCACCGCTGGCCCTGCTCCTCGGCGAACGCGACGGTCGTGACCTCGGCCGCGCCGAACAGCGCGCCGAGGGTCAGGCAGACGACGGCGAGGGGGAGCACGAGCCGCCACGGCATCGGGGTCCTGTCGCCGCCGCTCGGCGCGCTCCGCCCGGCAGGAGGCTCGGTGCTCCGCTGGGCCGCGAAGGCGTACGTCCCGACGAGGCCGGTGACGACGGCGACCGTCAGGCCCGCGACGGGGTGCCAGCCCGTGGCCAGCAGGGTGACGAGCACCGGGCCGACGACGAAGACGACCTCGTCGAGGACCGCCTCGAGCGCGAACGCGGTCTGCTTCTCGCCGGCGTCGTCGAGCAGGTGCGACCAGCGGGTCCGGACGCTCGCACCGACCTGGGGGAGTGCGGCGCCGGCGACGGCGGCGAAGACGTGCGTCCACGGGCGCGCCCAGTCCTGCTCGACCGCGAGCATCATCAGCGCGAGCCCGGCGCCGAAGACGGAGATGGCCAGCGGCAGCACGCGCGCCTGCCCGTGGTGGTCGACCCAGCGGCCGTGGAGCACGGCGAAGGCCGCCTCGGACAGCACGAAGACCGCCGAGACGGTCCCGGCCAGGCCGTAGGAGCCGGTGCGGCCCTCGACGAGGAGCACGATCCCCAGCCCGACCATCGAGATCGGCAGCCTGGCGACCAGCGCGGCGCTGCTGAAGGCGAGGGCGCCCGGTCGCGACAGGACCCGGCGGTAGGAGTCGAGCATCACCCGGATGGTAGGCCGCTCTACGCTGGCCACATGAATCCTGCGGGTCACCCCGACGTGAAGCCGTACGACGCCCTCCTCGTCCTCTCCTTCGGGGGGCCGGAGAAGCCCGACGACGTGGTCCCGTTCCTCGAGAACGTGACGCGCGGGCGGGGCATCCCGCGTGAGCGCCTGGCGGAGGTGGGGGAGCACTACTTCCTCTTCGGCGGCAAGAGCCCCATCAACGACCAGAACCGCGCCCTGATCGCCGAGCTGGAGAAGGACTTCGCCGACCAGGGCATCGATCTGCCCATCTACTTCGGCAACCGCAACTGGGAGCCGTACCTGGCCGACACGCTCGCCCGGATGACGGCCGACGGCGTCGAGCGCGCCGCGGTCTTCGCGACCTCGGCGTACTCGTCGTGGTCCTCGTGCCGGCAGTACCGCGAGAACCTCTGGGACGCCGTCGAGCAGACCGAGGGCGCTCCCCGCCTCGACAAGCTCCGGCAGTACTACAACCACCCGGGCTTCCTCGAGCCCGTCGTCGACGCGTGCCTCGCGGCGCTGGCCGACCTGCCGACCAACGGGGACGCCGCCCGGCTCGTCTTCGTCACGCACTCCATCCCGACCGAGATGGCCGAGACCAGCGGCTCGGAGGACCCCCTCGGCCAGCCCCGTCCGGCCTACGTGCGCCAGCACCGCAGCGCCGCCGACGAGGTGGCCGCCCGGGTGCGTGCGGCCACCGGTCGCGCGCACCGGCACGACCTCGTCTACTGCTCGCGGTCCGGCGCGCCGTCGACGCCGTGGCTCGAGCCCGACGTGAACGACCACCTCGAGGAGCTCGCCAGCGACGGCGTCGCCCAGGTCGTCCTCATCCCGATCGGGTTCGTGTCCGACCACATGGAGGTCATCTACGACCTCGACACCGAGGCCATGGCGACGGCGGAGCGCCTGGGCATCCAGGCGGTGCGCGCAGCAACGGCCGGGACCGACCCGCGGTTCGTGGCGATGGTCCGCGACCTCGTCCTCGAGCGGGCGGCTGCTGAGCGCGGCGCGTCGCCGGAGCGCCCCGCCGTCGGCTCGCTGCCCGCGGGCCCGGACATCTGCGGTGCGGGCTGCTGCCCGAACGCCCGCAACCCCCAGCGACCGGCTCTGTGCGGCCGCGACTCGTGAGCGACGCCCCCCAGGACCTGCGCGACCTGGCGCGCGCCCTGGCCCACGAGGGCGCTGACCTGGCCCGGGAGATGCGGCGCGGCGGGATCGACGTCGCCGACACCAAGACCAGCGCGGTCGACGTCGTCACCGAGGCGGACCGCGCCGTCGAGGCCCTGATCCGCTCGCGCATCAGCGCGGCGCGCCCCGACGACGCGATCCTGGGGGAGGAGGGTGACGACCGCCCCGGCACCTCGGGGGTCCGCTGGGTGGTCGACCCGATCGACGGGACGGTGAACTACCTCTACGGCCTGCCCGACTGCGCCGTGTCGATCGCCGCCGAGGTCGAGGGCACGGTCGTCGCCGGGGCCGTGGTGACCATCCCGACCGGCACGGAGTACGCCGCCGCGCTCGGCCACGGCGCGACCCGCGACGGGCAGCCGATCGCCGTTCGTCCGACCCCGCCGCTCGCGGAACGCCTGGTGCTGACCGGCTTCGGCTACGAACGACACGTGCGCGAGCACCAGGCCGGGTGCGTCGCCAGGCTGCTCCCGGAGGTCCGCGACATCCGCCGGATGGGCTCGTGCTCGCTCGACCTCTGCCACGTCGCGGAGGGAAGCGGGGACGCGTACGTCGAGGCCGGTCCCCAGCCCTGGGACTGGTCGGCGGGCGGACTGGTGCTGCGTGAGGCCGGGGGTCGGTTCGACCTCCTCGACGGCACCCTCGCCCTCGGGTCGCACCCCCCGCGCAACGTGGTCGTCGGCGCTCCGGCCGACGGCTGGGACACCTTCGTGGTCGCGCTCAGGACGGCCGGTTTCGTCGCCTGAACGGGTGCACCGGGCCACCCCGGTCCGGAGGGAATAGCGGGGCGTGACCCGCTGTTCTGGCGACACGTTGCGGACCGTCTCACCACGGAGCCGGTCCATGGTGCACAATCTGGCGCCGACGACGTGCACAACGGGTCATGCCGGCCGCGATCCGGACGGCATCGACCACAGCATGGGGAGAGGGATCCGATGGCCACCGACTACGACGCACCACGCAAGACAGAGGAAGACCAGAGCGAGGAGAGCATCGAGGAGCTCAAGGCGCGCCGGCACGACAAGAACTCCGGCAAGGTCGACGAGGACGAGGCGGAGGCCGCCGAGTCCTTCGAGCTGCCCGGTGCCGACCTCTCGCACGAGGAGCTCGCCGTCGAGGTCATGCCTCGACAGGACGACGAGTTCACCTGCATGAGCTGCTTCCTGGTGCACCACCGCTCGCAGCTCGCCGACGAGAAGAAGCTCATCTGCCGCGACTGCATCTGAGCCCGGCCCACCTCTGTACGCAACGGCGCTCGTCCCTCTGGGGGACGGGCGCTGTGCCGTGTCCGGGGCCCCTCACGAACCGCCCGCCGCGCGCAGGCGCACCTGCCGCTTCCACTCCGCGTGACACTCGTCGCGGTGCTCCATCTCGGCGACGAGCTGGTGGCGGGCCGCGTGGTCGACAGGCGTGCCGCGCAGGGTGCGTTCGAGGTGCTTGTAGGACGGAGAGGCCCGGTAGCCGATCGCCACGCGCCCCGTCCGCCGCGACTCCCGCTCGACGAACAGCGCGTGGGCGGAGGTCCACGTCCTCATCTGACGCGGCAACCACCACCCCCGCAGCCGGAGGTCGCAGTGCGCCGGGAACCGGCGACAGGCCCGGTCACGGGCACCGTCGTCCCGCATCGGCTCCACCACCTCTCCCGACTCCTCGTCGTGGAAGGACGTCCGGACCCGCGCCAGCCGCAGCATGCGCTGCAGCACGTCCGCCCTGGGGCTGGTCCGGCCGGTCTCCCACCGGGCCACGACCGACTGGGACACCTCGAGGAGGGCGGCGAGCCCGCGCTGCGAGACGTCGAGGATGCGCCGGATCCTGCGGACCAGCCCCGGCACCTCGCCCGCGAACGGCCCCAACGACCACCACTCCCGCTCGTCGTCGGTGAGGCGCTCGTACTCCTCCCGCGACGGGTAGTGGCGCTCGCGCACCGTCGTGAGCCGGACCGTCGTCGGGCCGTCGCCGGACCTGGTGCGTGCGGTCGTGTCCTCCATCGTGGTCTCCTGACTGGCTGTCCCGGCGCCCCGGTCGGGCGCTCGTGCAGCCATCCCACGGCGCACCACCGACAAGTCCGGCAGCTCATCCACAGCCAGGTGGGCTGAGACGTCCTGTCGCACCCCTGTGGACACCCAGTGGCCTGTCCGCGGCTGCGGGCCCCGGGCGTACTCCGACCAGACGCCACCCTCGCCCGTGAGTCGCTCAGGGACTCACGGGCGAGGGTGCGCGGACTCGGGTCGGCGGCCCGGGGTCGCCCGGCAACCCTGAGTCGCAGGGAGACTCACGGGAAAGGACGCCCACAGGAGGGTGAGACGGAGCGGCGGCTCAGGACTCGGGGGCGGGCGCCTTCTTGGCGTCCTGGCCGTCCTTCTTCAGCTGCGGGGGCAGGTGACCCGTCGACTTGGCGTAGTAGTGCGCGGCACGGCGCGTGGCGAGCATCCGGGCGACGCCGATCAGGGTCCCGCTGACGGCGGCCCACATCACGGCCTCGCTGAGACCGACGTCGGGGTCCGCCGGGTTCGCGGGCGGGTTCTTGCCGGTGGCAGCGCGCCAGGACGAGTTCAGGGCCTTCTTCGCCACCGAGGCCGCGCCGATGGCGGCCACGAGGGAGAACGCGGAGTAGACCTTGCTGGTGCTGTCCTTCGAGGAAGAGGCCATGTCCGTCACACTACCGAGCCGCCCGGCGGCTCCGCCCCGCCTCCAGGGCTGAGGCGAGCGCGTCGGGCCGACGGCAGCTGACGAGCCAGTACGGCGTCGGGTCGGCGGGGTCCTCGATGTCCACGCGCACGCCCCGCTTGAGGTAGGGCCGCAGGAGCAGGTACGCCCGGGCGTCGGCGTCCACGCCGGCCAGCCGGCGTACCCCCTCGCGGTCCAGCGCGGTGACGGCACCGACGTGCTCGAGCCCGATGTGCGCGCGACCGGCGCGGAAGGTCGATCCCTCCACGGCGACCCGGGCGCCGCCGTAGGAGGCGAAGAGGGCAATCATCAGGGCCAGCGCGGCGGCCGTGACGGACCACGCGAGGATGCCCGGGACGGCGACGACCAGCGCGAGCCACACGGACGCCACGAGCATCGTGCCCTGCGCCCACCAGCGCAGCGGGACGGTGAGGCGTTCGGCGTAGTCCACGGCGCAGAGCCTATAGATTCACTCCTCGTGCCCGACCTCCACCCTGAGCACGACCTGGACATCAGCGTCGTCCGGCTCGACCCCGACCTGCCGCTCCCGTCGTACGCCCACCCGGGCGACGCCGGAGCGGACCTGCACACGACCGTCGACGTCCACCTGGCGCCGGGCGAGCGGGCACTCGTCCCGACGGGGCTGTCGATCGCGCTGCCGGAGGGCTACGTCGCGCTCGTCCACCCGAGGTCGGGACTCGCGGCGCGTCACGGGCTGTCCATCGTGAACACGCCCGGCACGGTCGATGCGGGCTACCGCGGCGAGATCAAGGTGCTGCTGATCAACCACGACCCCGTCGAGGCGATCACGCTCGCACGCGGCGACCGCATCGCCCAGCTCGTCGTCCAGCGCTTCGAGCGGGCGCGGTTCGTCGAGGTGGGGGTGCTGCCCGAGTCGTCCCGGGGGGCCGGGGGCTACGGTTCTACAGGTACCGGTCAGGGGTCCTGACCGGTGGTGACGAAGGAGTGGTGACGTGAGGTTCCGCCGCAAGTCGGACGAGGCCGCCCAGTCGGGCGGCGAGGCGACCGCCGGTGCGTCCGACGCTGCCTCGGCAGCGCAGACGGACCCGGCCTCGGGTCCGTTCGACGTGTCCCAGGTCGAGGGCGACGGCGTCGAGCGCGCCGACCTCGGCTCGGTCCTGGTCCCCGCGATCGCCGAGCGCGAGCTGCGGCTCCAGGTCGATGAGAAGAGCGGCCAGGTCCGGGCCGTGATGCTCGCCGGCCAGGACGGCGCGTGCGAGTTCCAGGCCTTCGCCGCCCCCCGCAACGGCGACCTCTGGGGCGACGTCCGACCCCAGATCGCCGAGGACATGGTCCGCCGCGGCGGGCAGGCCACCGAGCGTGAGGGCCGCTGGGGCACCGAGCTCGTCTGCCAGATGCCCGTCCAGCGCCCCGACGGCACCACGGCGACCCAGCCCTCGCGGATCATCGGCATCAACGGCGAGCGGTGGATGCTGCGCGCGTCGTTCCTCGGGCGCCCGGCGATCGATCCCGACGCCACCACCGACTGGGAGGACGCCCTCGCGCAGGTCGTCGTACGCCGCGGCGAGGGCGCCATGCCGGTCGGCGAGCCCCTGCCCGTGAAGCTTCCGGACGACGCCCGACGGGTGAGGTGACCACGTGGCCGAGAAGAGCCGCCTCCGGCAGGCGCTGTCGAAGTGGGCGGACAGCTCCGAGGCCCACCAGCGCGACCTGCGCCAGACGCACGCCAAGGACGAGGCCCTCGCCATCGCCGACGCGCCGGAGCGCGAGCGCGTCACGGTCAACGGAGTGCTGCGCACCGTCACCCTCCGCCCCCGCGGCGGGGTCCCCGCGCTCGAGGCCGAGCTCGACGACGGCTCCGGCGTGATCACCGTCGTCTGGCTCGGCCGGCGCCGCATCACCGGCGTCGACCCCGGCCGATCCGTCACGGTCGCCGGCTGCATCGGTCGCCAGGGCGGGGTGCCGATCATGTTCAACCCCCGCTACGAGCTCCTCCCGTGACCGACGAGACCGCGGCGGACAAGGCACCGGCGGACAAGGCACCGGCGGACAAGGCACCGGCGGACAAGGCACCGGCGGCCGACACGGTCGAGGCCGTGGTGCGCCAGCAGCTCGCCAAGGCGCTCGGCGGGCGTCGCGGGATGGCCGAGGCGGCCGTCCCGACGATCCTCTTCACGGTCATTTGGCTCTCCACGAAGGACCTCACCCTCGCGCTCCAGGTCAGCGTCGGCGCAGCGCTCGTCCTGCTCGTCGTGCGACTCGTGCAGCGCTCCACCGTCCAGTTCGTCGTCAACGCCCTGTTCGGCATCGGCATCGGCGCCTACTTCGCCTACCGCACGCTCCAGTCGGGCGGGTCGGAGCAGGAGGCCGCGTTGGCGTACTTCCTGCCGGGGATCCTCTACAACGGCGGGTACGCCCTCGTGCTCGCCTTCACCTGCATCATCGGCTGGCCGCTGGTCGGGTTCATGGTCGGCAGCATCACCGGCGACCCCACGGCGTGGCACGAGGACAAGCCGCTGGTGAAACTGTGCAGCCGCCTCACCTGGCTCCTGGTGCTGCCGTGCCTGGTCCGCGTCGCGGTGCAGGCGCCGATCTGGCTGGCCGGCAGCTCGGGCGCGATGGACCCGGACACGGCCATCGCCATCCTCGGCGTCGCCAAGCTCGGCCTCGGATGGCCGCTCCAGCTCGCGGCCCTGGGCGGCATGATCTGGCTGCTCTCCCGCAACCGGACCCCGGTCGCGGCCGACCCGACCCCGGCCTGAGTCTCCGAGAGACTCACGGCAGGTCAGGGCACGGCTCAGCTCGGGTGGTTCCCCGGCGACAGCAGCTGCTCGAGCTCGGTCTCCACCTCGGCCGGGACCACGAACAGCAGCTCGTCACCCGACTCGAGGGGCTGTTCCGCCTCGGGCGTGTAGACCTGCCCGTCGCGCAGGATCGTCACCAGCGCGCAGTTGTCCGGGAAGGGGACCAGCCCGGCGGGGGTGCCCACGTAGGGGGAGTCGGCCGACAGCGTCAGCTCCACGAGGTTGGCGTTGCCCTGGCGGAACGTGAAGAGGCGGACGAGGTCGCCGATCGAGACCGCCTCCTCGACCAGGGCCGACATGATGCGCGGGGTCGAGACGTTGACGTCGACGCCCCAGGCCTCGGTGAAGAGCCACTCGTTGTTGGGGTGGTTGACGCGGCCGACGGTGCGGGGGACGCCGAACTCCGTCTTGGCCAGCAGCGACGTCACGAGGTTGGCCTTGTCGTCACCGGTCGCGGCGATCACCACGTCGCACTTCCCGAGCTGTGCCTCGGCGAGCGAGGAGAGCTCGCACGAGTCGGCGAGGAGCCACTCGGCGTTGGGGACGCGCTCGGGACGGATGGAGGACGGGTTCTTGTCGATGAGCAGGACCTGGTGGCCGTTCTCGATCAGCTCCCGGGCGATGGATCGGCCCACGGCTCCGGCTCCGGCGATGGCGACGCGCATGTCTCAGATGTTCCTTCAGTCGTCTTCGGGGCCGGAGTCGAGCACGGCGTAGGCGTGCGCGGCGTTCTCCTCGCGGATCACGATGTGCAGCATGTCGCCCTCCTGGAGGACGGTCTCGCGCGTCGGCAGCATGCCCTCGCCGAGCCGGTCGATCCAGGCGATCCGGCTGCGGGACTGCATCTGGAACTCCACCGTCCGGTTGCCGACCCACGACTCGGGCACGGGGATATGGTCGACGCGGATCGTGCCGGAGGGGTCGCGGAAGTCGGGCTCGGCGCCGGCGGGCAGGATCCGGCGCAGGACCTGGTCGGCGGTCCACTTCACCGTCGCGACGGTCGTGATGCCGAGGCGCTGGTAGACCTCCGCGCGGCCCGGGTCGTAGATGCGGGCGACGACCTGCTGCAGCCCGAAGGTCTCCCGCGCCACGCGGGCCGCGATGATGTTGGAGTTGTCGCCGCTCGAGACCGCGGCGAACGCGTCGGCGCGGCGGATGCCGGCCTTCTCCAGCACCTGCTGGTCGAAGCCGTAGCCCGTGATCTTGTCGCCGTTGAACTCCGGGCCGAGCCTCCGGAACGAGTCCGGCTCGCTGTCGATGATCGACACGGTGTGGTTGCGGTCCTCGAGGCTGCGGGCGAGCGTCGATCCGACGCGGCCACAACCCATGATCACGACGTGCACGCCAGAACCGTATCCCAGCGGGGAATCCGACGTCCGCGGGTCTAGGCTTCCCCACCGTGAGTGTCGGTGACGTCTCGAAGCGCATCCTGCTGGGTCGCAAGCTCCGCAGCAGCCAGCTGGGCGAGACGCTCCTCCCGAAGCGCATCGCACTGCCGGTCTTCGCCAGCGACGCCCTGTCGTCGGTGGCGTACGCCCCGGACGAGGTCTTCATCATGCTGGCGGTCGCCGGCGCGTCGACCTACGTCTGGTCGTGGAAGATCGGCCTCGCCGTCGCGCTCGTGATGCTCACCGTGGTGGCGAGCTACCGCCAGACCGTGCACGCCTACCCGTCCGGCGGCGGCGACTACGAGGTGGCCACGGTCAACCTCGGTCGCAACGCGGGCGTCACGGTCGCGAGCGCACTGCTCGTCGACTACGTCCTCACCGTCGCGGTCTCGATCTCCTCGGCCGCCCAGTACGCCGCCGGTGCGATCCCGTTCCTCATCGGGCACGAGGCGACGGTCGGCATCCTGGCGGTGGTCCTGCTCACCGCGATGAACCTGCGCGGCGTGCGCGAGTCGGGCTCGTTCTTCGCCGTCCCGACCTACCTCTTCATGGTCGCCATCCTCGGCATGTGCGCGTACGGCCTGCTCCGGCTGCTCGCCGGCGACCTGCCCGACGCGGAGAGCGCCGACCTGGTGATCCGGCCCCAGGAGGGCTGGGACGGTCCGCTCACCCAGGTCGGGCTGATGTTCCTGCTGGCGCGGGCCTTCTCCTCCGGGTGTGCAGCCCTGACCGGCGTCGAGGCCATCAGCAACGGCGTGCCGGCCTTCCGGAAGCCCAAGAGCCGTAATGCAGCGACCACGTTGCTGCTGCTCGGGATGATCGCGATCTCGATGATGATGAGCGTCATCGTGCTCGCCAAGCAGATGGCGATCCGCTACGTCGACCCCCACGAGCTGGACCGGCTGCGCACCGCCTCGGGCGCGGTCCCCGACGGCTACGTGCAGCACCCCGTGATCTCCCAGATCGCCGCCGGCGTCTTCGACCACTTCTCGCCGGGGTTCTACTTCGTCGTCACCGTCACCGGCGTCATCCTCGTGCTCGCGGCCAACACGGCGTTCAACGGCTTCCCGGTGCTAGGCTCCATCCTCGCCCAGGACGGCCTGGCGCCCCGGTCGCTCGGCTCGCGCGGCGACCGGCTGGCCTACAGCAACGGCATCGTCTTCCTCGCGGCGATGTCGATCCTGCTGATCTGGATCTTCGACGCGGAGACGACCAAGCTCATCCAGCTCTACATCGTCGGCGTCTTCGTGTCCTTCAACCTCAGCCAGCTCGGCATGATCCGCCACTGGTCGCGGCACCTGCGGACCGAGCGCGACCCGGCGGTGCGTCGCCGGATGATGCGCTCGCGGGCGATCAACGCCTTCGGCCTGGGCATGACGGCCGTCGTCCTGGTGATCGTGCTGATCACCAAGTTCCTGGCCGGCGCGTGGATCACCATCCTCGCGATGGGCTTCTTCTTCCTCGTCATGCAGGCGATCGGTCGCCACTACGCCCGCGTCGAGCTCGAGCTGGCCGCCGACGAGCAGGACAAGGTCATGCCGACCCGGGTCCACGCGATCGTCCTCGCCTCCAAGCTGCACAAGCCGACGCTGCGCGCCCTCGCCTTCGCCCGCGCCACCCGGCCCAACGTGCTCGAGGCGATCTACGTCAGCGTCGACGCGAAGGCGACCAGCCGCCTCCTCGAGGAGTGGGACGACCGCCACCTCGACATCCCGCTCAAGGTGCTGCACTCGCCCTACCGCGAGGTCGTGCGGCCGATCGTCGAGTACACCCAGGAGATCCGCCGGGCGAGCCCGCGAGGCGTGGTGGCGGTCTACATCCCGGAGTACGTCGTCGGTCGCTGGTGGGAGCAGCTGCTGCACAACCAGACCGCGCTGCGCCTCAAGGGCCGCCTGCTGTTCACGCCGGGCGTCATGGTGATCTCGGTGCCCTACCAGCTGCGGTCCTCCCAGCTCGCGCAGGAGCGCGGACGCCGCGACGAGACCCGCGTCCACGCCGGAGACCTGCGGCGCGGACGCGTGACGTCGCGCGGACCCTCCCGGACGGTAGACGACGCGTGAGCCGTACGAACCGCGCCCGCAAGCCCCGCGGCCGCTCTCGGGTGGGTGAGCGCTTCGAGGTCGAGGTCGGACCCGTCGCCCACGGCGGGCACTGCGTCGCCCGGCTGCCCGAGCCGGAGTCCCGCGTGGTGTTCGTGCGCCACACGCTGCCGGGGGAGCGGGTCGTCGTCGAGATCACCGAGGGCACGGACGGTGACCGCTTCTGGCGCGGCGACGCCGTCGAGGTGCTCGACCCGTCTGCCGACCGCGTGACGCCCCCGTGCCCGGTGGCCGGGCCCGGCCTCTGCGGCGGCTGCGACTTCCAGCACGTCGCCCTGCCGGCCCAGCGCGACCTCAAGACCGCGGTGGTGCGCGAGCAGCTCGTACGCCTCGGCCGCCTCCCGGCCGACTCGGCCGTCGTGACCGGGCTGCACGTCGAGGCAGTGCCCGTGCCGGGGCGAGCGGACGACGGGCTGCGCTGGCGTACGCGTCAGCGCTACGCCGCGCTCCCCGACGGACGTCCCGCGATGCGGGCGCACCGCTCGCACGACCTCGTGCCGCTGGACGACTGCCTGATCGCGGCCGACGGCGCTCGGCCCGCCGACGTCGCGCCGCCCTCGCGGGACCCCGTCACCCACGCCGTCGACGCGGCGGGGGAGCGCCACGACTTCGTCGTCGCCGGTGACGGCTTCTGGCAGGTCCACCCCGAGGCCACCCGCGTGCTCGTCGACACCGTGCTCGAGCTCCTGGGGCCACGGCCGGGCGAGCGGGCGCTCGACCTCTACGCCGGCGTCGGGCTGTTCGCACGCTTCGTCGGCCGGGCCACCGGCGCCCGGGTCGTCGCGGTCGAGGCCGACCGCACGGCCTGCCAGCACGCGCGCGGCAACCTCGCGGCGCTCGAGGCGGCCGTGGTCGAGTGCGGGCCCACCGACAAGGTCCTCCGCGACGGCTACGACGAGCCGTTCGACCTCGTCGTCCTCGACCCGCCGCGCGAGGGTGCCAAGCGCGCGGTCGTGGAGCAGGTGGTCGACCGGCGCCCGCGCGCCGTGGCGTACGTCGCCTGCGACCCCGCGGCCCTGGGCAGGGACGTCGCGATCTTCGCCGAGCACGGCTACGAGCTGACCGCCGTCCGCGCCTTCGACCTGTTCCCCATGACGCACCACGTCGAGTGCGTGGCGCTGCTGACGCGGACCGGTCCCCGCACGGGGTGAGCCGCCGCCCGGTCGGGCGCCACTAGAGTCCCGCGGGTGCGTCTCGTCTCGGCCGTCCTCGGCTTCGTGCTGAAGAAGGCCGGCGGGCTCCTCGTCATCGTCCTCGCCCTCTTCGTGGGTTACCTCCTCGTCCAGGCCGCCTTCCCCGCCGTGAAGGAGGCCGTCACCGACCGGGAGCGCCTCCAGCAGGTCCGCGTGGAACGCGCCGCGCTCGAGCGGGACCTCGCGTCCCTCCGCGACGACGCGGTGGCGTCCCGGCTCCGCGCGATCGACGAGGCCGTCGACGGCCTCGGCGACCAGGTGGCGGACCAGCGGGCGGAGGCCGAGCAGGCACGCGAGGACAGCGACGAGTGCAGCCGGCTGCGGAGGCTGTTCGAGAGCCTGCCTGTGGTGCCGGACAGCTGCGAGCTGAAGGAGCGAGCCGCCGAGGCGGCCGAGGACGCCCTCGACAGGCTCGAGGCGGGCCTTGCCGGTGCCGAGGCGGACGCGGCGGTGCTACGCGACCCCACGCTGAGCCCGCAGGAGAAGCTCGACCGGCTCACCACGGACACCGGAGCGACCGCGGCCGAGGACGAGATCGACGGCACCGAGGCCTCGCTGGAACAGAGGCAGGCCGAGGAACGCAGTCTCGAGGCGACCCAGGGCACGGGCGTGGGCTGGGTCGTCGACCAGTGGGCGCGGTCGTGGCGCTGGCTGGCGGCCATCGCCCTGCTCGTGCTGCTCCTCCCGCCGGTGGTGAGGACCGTCGCGTACTTCGTCCTCATGCCGCTGGTCCACCGCGTCCACCGGCCGATCCGCCTCGCCGGGCAGGCGGGCGCCGGCGGCGAGCTCGTGACCTCAACGGCGCACCGCACCCTCACCGTGGACCTCGGCCCGGGTGAGGTGCTCTCCGCGCGCTCGGAGCACGTACGCCCGGTGCAGGGCCGCGTCCGCAGCCACCTGCTGTACGACTGGTCCGCACCCTTCATCAGCTTCGCGGCAGGGCTGTTCGGCCTCAGCCGGGTCACCGGCGACGAGAGGGTCACCGCAGCGACCCTCTCGACACCGGACGACCCCGACTCCTACCTGATGCGCATCGACTTCGCCGACCACCCGGGGGTGGTCATGCGCCCCCGGCACGTCGTCGGTGTGATCGGCACGCCCCGGCTGGAGACGCGCTGGCGGTGGGGGATCCAGTCCTTCGCCACCTGGCAGGTGCGCTACATCCTGTTCGCCGGCACCGGCAGCCTGATCGTCCAGGGGCACGGCGACGTCGTCGCGACGAGTCCCCGGGGCGGGACCACGCGGATGGAGCAGCACCTCGTGATGGGCTTCGACTCCCGGCTGGAGGTCGGGGTCGACCGCACCGAGGTGTTCTGGCCCTACCTGTGGGGGCGGACGCCCCTCGTGGACGACGAGTTCACCGGTTCCGAGCCGCTGTTCTGGCAGAAGGCCAGCTCCGACGGCGTCCGGAACCCGGTCGCCCGCGCCTTCGACGCCCTCTTCTCCGCGCTGGGCAAGGTGCTCGGGTTCTGAGCATGGCATCGTGGTCGCCATGGCCACCTACACGGTCAACCCCGCAGCGGTCGCGCACGCCCGTCGGCTGATCGACGCGCGGCAGTACGTCCTCGACAGCGACTGGGGCGAGGTGCAGCCGGGTGCAGAGGCCCAGAACGCCTACCTCGAGAAGCACACGTGGGCCGACTACGCCGCGTGGCACCTCGGCCTCACCGAGGGTGCCAACGAGGACACCAAGGCGCGCCACGCCTTCGTGTACGGCGACCTGCGCCGAGTGCACCGCAGCGGGCTGATCGCCTGCGTCTACCGCGCTGCGGAGTGGCGGCACAAGGCCGTCGAGCTGGCAGCCCACGACCTGCTGCAGCGCCTCGACCAGATGGCCGGGATCGAGTAGCTCACACCAGCGCGGCCAGGCGGGCCAGCGCGCGGTCCCGGTCGGTCGCGTCCACCACCTGCCACCCGTGGGCCGGTGCGAGGTCGAGCAGCTGCCGACGCCCCTCCAGCACGAGCGGGTCCCCGCCGCGCTCCTCGATGATGCGCGAGACGACCGCGGCCACGAACCTCTCGGCCCGCGACGGGGTCACGATGAGCTGCGGCAGGACGATGTCGCACACGAGCGTGCCCGGGTGGCTCGCCGCGTGGGCGCGGGCGAGCGTCGACTTGCCGACGCCGGAGGGTCCGTTGAGGTGGAGGAGGGTCGGCACGCCGGGGAGGCTGGTCGAGCGACCCGGACGACTGTGGTATCTTGACGTCAAGATAAAGCGACGTCAGTACTTAGGGTCGCCTGTCTTCCCGCGCTCACCGGCGCGACGGCAAGATGGGCGTGAACCCGCGAACTCCCGAGGAGATGTTGGCTGATGGCCAGTCAGGACAGCTTCGGTGCCAAGGGCACCTTGGACGTGGACGGACAGTCCTACGAGATCTACCGCCTCGACGCGGTCAAGGGAGAGGGCCTCGACGTCGAGAGCCTGCCCTTCTCGCTCAAGGTGCTGCTGGAGAACCTGCTCCGCACCGAGGACGGCGCCGACATCACGGCCGACCACATCAAGGCGATCGCCGGGTGGGACGCCAGCGCGGCGCCCGACCAGGAGATCCAGTTCACGCCCGCCCGCGTGATCATGCAGGACTTCACCGGCGTCCCCTGCGTCGTCGACCTCGCCACCATGCGCGAGGCGATGGCCGAGCTCGGCGGCGACGCGACGAAGATCAACCCGCTGGCGCCTGCCGAGATGGTCATCGACCACTCGGTCATCGCCGACGTCTTCGGCACCCCGGCGGCGTTCGAGAAGAACGTCGAGATCGAGTACGAGCGCAACCGCGAGCGCTACCAGTTCCTGCGCTGGGGCCAGGGTGCCTTCGACGACTTCAAGGTCGTCCCGCCCGGCACCGGCATCGTGCACCAGGTCAACATCGAGCACCTCGCGCGCGTGGTCATGGTGCGCGACGGCGTGGCCTACCCCGACACCTGCGTCGGCACCGACTCCCACACCACGATGGTCAACGGCATCGGCGTGGTCGGCTGGGGCGTCGGCGGCATCGAGGCCGAGGCCGCGATGCTCGGCCAGCCGGTCTCCATGCTCATCCCGCGCGTCGTGGGCTTCAAGCTCTCCGGCGAGCTCCCCGAGGGCTCCACCGCCACCGACCTCGTCCTGACGATCACCGAGATGCTCCGCGAGCACGGCGTCGTCGGGAAGTTCGTCGAGTTCTACGGCGAGGGCGTCTCCGCGCTGCCCCTGGCCAACCGCGCCACCATCGGCAACATGAGCCCGGAGTTCGGCTCGACCATCGCCGTCTTCCCGATCGACGAGCAGACCATCGACTACCTGCGCCTCACCGGCCGCACCGACGAGCAGCTCGCGCTCGTCGAGGCGTACGCCAAGGAGCAGGGCCTCTGGCACGACCCGAGCGCCGAGCCGCGCTACAGCGAGCAGCTCGAGCTCGACGTCTCCACGGTCGTCCCGTCGCTCGCGGGTCCGAAGCGCCCGCAGGACCGCGTCGAGGTGTCCGCCGCCAAGGACTCGTTCCGCGCCGCGCTGGTCGACTACGTCGACGAGGGCGACTCCGACCCGGACGACGCCGCCGCTGCCACCGGCTACGACGAGGCGCTCGAGGAGTCCTTCCCGGCCTCCGACGCCCCGAGCCACGAGGGCGGCAACGGCAAGCCCGTGCACGCCGACGCCCCTGCCGGCGCCGGACGCGCGTCGAAGCCGACCACCGTGTCGCTCGACGGCCAGGACGTCGAGATCGACCACGGCGCCGTGGTGATCGCCGCGATCACCTCGTGCACCAACACCTCCAACCCGAGCGTGATGATCGGTGCGGCCCTGCTCGCCAAGAACGCCGTCGAGAAGGGCCTGTCGCGCAAGCCGTGGGTCAAGACCTCGCTCGCCCCCGGCTCCAAGGTCGTCTCCGACTACTACGAGCGTGCCGGCCTGACGCCGTACCTCGACAAGCTCGGCTTCAACCTCGTCGGCTACGGCTGCACCACCTGCATCGGCAACTCCGGTCCGCTGATCCCGGAGGTCTCCGCGGCCGTCAACGAGGCCGACCTGGCGGTCGTCTCGGTCCTGTCGGGCAACCGCAACTTCGAGGGCCGGATCAACCCGGACGTGAAGATGAACTACCTCGCGTCCCCGCCGCTCGTCGTCGCCTACGCGCTCGCCGGCTCGATGGACGTCGACCTGTTCGGCGACCCGCTCGGCCAGGACACCGACGGCAACGACGTGTTCCTCAAGGACATCTGGCCGAGCCCGCAGGAGGTCGAGGAGACGATCGCCCGCGCGATCACCGCCGACATGTTCGGCTCGTCCTACGCCGACGTGTTCAAGGGTGACGAGCGCTGGCAGTCGCTGCCCACCCCGGAGGGCAACACCTTCGCGTGGGACCCCGAGTCCACCTACGTCCGCCGTCCTCCCTACTTCGACGGCATGCCCGACGAGCCCGAGCCGGTCACCGACATCGTCGGCGCCCGCGTGCTGCTCAAGCTGGGTGACTCGGTCACGACCGACCACATCAGCCCGGCCGGAGCGATCAAGAAGGACAGCCCGGCGGGTCGCTACCTCGCCGAGCACGGCGTCGAGCAGCGTGACTTCAACTCCTACGGCTCGCGCCGCGGCAACCACGAGGTCATGATCCGAGGAACGTTCGCCAACATCCGCCTGCGCAACCAGATCGCGCCGGGCACCGAGGGCGGCGTCACCAAGGACTTCACCCGTGACGGCGAGGTCACCAGCGTCTTCGAGGCGAGCGAGAACTACCAGGCCGCCGGCACCCCGCTGGTCGTCCTGGCGGGCAAGGAGTACGGCTCCGGCTCGTCGCGCGACTGGGCCGCCAAGGGCACCGCGCTGCTGGGCGTCAAGGCCGTCATCGCCGAGTCCTACGAGCGGATCCACCGCTCCAACCTCATCGGCATGGGTGTCATCCCGCTGCAGTTCCCCGCGGGCAAGACCGCCGACGACCTGGGCCTCACGGGTGCCGAGATCATCTCGATCTCCGGCATCACCGAGCTCAACGACGGCACCACGCCCAAGACGGTCACCGTCAAGGTGGAGCCCGCCCCGGGCACCGACCAGGCCCACGGCGAGACCAGCGAGTTCGAGGCCGTCGTGCGCATCGACACCCCGGGCGAGGCGAACTACTACCGCAACGGCGGGATCATGCAGTACGTCCTGCGCAACCTGCTGCGCGGCTGATCGGTGGGGGACTTCCTCGACCGCGCGGAGGCGGCCGTCGGCGACGACGGCCGCCTCCCGCTCGGTGCCATGCCGGACTGGGACGTGTTCCCCTTCGAGCGCGACGGGCTGCAGGCACGTCCGCTCACGGAGCTCGCCGACCCCGAGCCCGACCGACGCAAGGCACCCGCCGACTGCCGCACCTGCCAGGCCCTGGACACGGCGCCGCAGGTGCTGCACACCGGCGGCCGTCTCGCGGTCGTCCGACCGGGTGCGACGAGCCTGCCGTTCGTCGCCAACGTCGTCACCCGCGAGCACGTCCTGCTCGACGACCTCGACGACGCTGGCCACGTGGAGCTCGGGCGCCTGGTCGCGCGGACCTACGCCGCGGTGCAGGCCCTCGACGGTGTCGGCAACGTGCACATCACCAAGTGGGAGAACGGCGCCGGACACTTCTCCATGAACGTCATGGCGCGTCCGCGTGGCGTCCTCCAGCTCCGCGGGTCCAACCTCCCCGTCTGGGCCGACATGCTCCCGGACACCCCGCAGGACGAGCTCGACGCCCGCGCCGAGGCCGTACGCGCTGCCTTGGCCCGAGGACCGCGCCGGTAGCCTGACGCGGTGAGTGACGCCGACACCCCCGCGCCGGAGGTCGACCTCCACGAGGAGGGCCTCGCACCCGCTCCGGTCGTCGAGGAGGTCCGGCCCAGCCGGCTCCCGCTGGTGCTCGCCACCGTCTCCGCGCTCGTCGTCCTGGGCGCCGCCCTGGTCGCGCCCCTGGTCGACCGGGCCATCCGCGGCGAGGAGGAGGCGCAGCGCGCCCTCGACCTGACCCTGGTCGAGACGTGGGACATCACCGACCGCGCGCACACCATGGACGACGTGGACTACCCGCAGGACCCGCCCGCCGGAGGCGCGCACGCGCCGGTCTGGCTCGCGTGTGGTGTCTACGACGAGCCGGTGCGCGAGGAGAACGCCGTCCACGACCTCGAGCACGGCACCATCTGGATCACCCACGACCCCGACCTCCCGGCGGCGGACCTCGAGACGCTGGCCGGGCAGCTCCCCGACAACGGGATCATGTCGCCGCGCGACGGACTGCCGTCGCCCGTCGTCGTCACGGTGTGGGGGGCGCAGCTGCGGCTCGACGGCGCCGACGACCGCCGGCTCGGCCTCTTCCTCGAGGAGTACGGCGACGGCCACACCGCCCCCGAGTTCGGCGTCAGCTGCCGGGGAGGTACGCCCGACCCGCAGGGCGCGCTCCTGGGCGAGGGCGCGAACGCCTGAGTCGACCGGGGTGGCTAGCGTGGACGCATGATCGTCGCCTTCTCCCTCTCACCCACCTCCAGCGACCCCTCGGGTTCGGTGACCGAGGCGGTCGCCGCCGCGGTCCGCGTCGTCCGCGAGTCCGGCCTCCCGCACGAGACCAACGCGATGTTCACCAACATCGAGGGCGAGTGGGACGAGGTGATGGCCGTGGTGAAGCAGGCGGTCGACGTGGTGGCCGCGGCCTCGCCACGCGTCGGGCTCGTCCTCAAGGCCGACATCAGGCCCGGCTACGACGGCCAGCTCACCGCCAAGGTGGAACGCATCGAGCAGGCGCTGGGGGAGGGCTGAGGTGCACAGCGAGGTCCGCACCTACGAGACCGGGCGCGACGAGGTCGTGCTCGACCTGACCCGCGACGCGGCGGACGTCGTGAGCGGGCGCGGCGACGGCCTGCTCCACGTCTTCGTGCCGCACGCGACCGCCGGGATCGCGATCATCGAGACCGGAGCCGGGTCCGACGACGACCTGCTGGCCGCCCTCGGCGACCTGATCCCGGCCGACGACCGGTGGCGACACCGGCACGGGTCACCGGGGCACGGACGCTCGCACGTGATGCCGGCCATCGTCCCGCCCCACGCCACGGTGCCCGTGCTCGACGGGCGCCTCGCGCTCGGCACGTGGCAGAGCATCTGCCTCGTCGACCTCAACGTCGACAACGTCGAGCGCGAGGTGCGCTGGTCCTTCCTCTCCTCCGGCCCCACCTCCCCGGAGGGCTGAGCCGTGGTGCGGATCCGCGAGGCGGGAGACGTCGACACCCCGGCGGTCGAGGCCGTCGTCGAGGCGGCCTTCGGCGACCACGGCGCGGCTGTCAACGACGTCATCGCGCGCCTGCGATCGGTCGAGGACCTGGCGGCCGAGCTGGTCGCCGTGACCGGTGAGGGCCACGAGGAGCAGGTCGTGGGCTGCGTCGCCCTGTCCCGGGCCTGGCTGGACGCACGTGAGCGGCTGGTCGACGTCCTCGTGCTGAGCCCGCTCGCCGTCGCGCCCGAGCACCAGCGGTCCGGCATCGGGAGCGCGCTGCTCGAGGCGGTGCCCGCGGTCGCCGAGCGACTCGGCGCGCCGCTGGTCTTCCTCGAGGGCGACCCGGGCTACTACGGCACACGCGGCTGGGACCGCGCGTCCGCCCACGGCCTCGAGCGTCCCTCGCACCGGATCCCCGACCCGGCCTGCCAGGTGCGGGTGCTGGCTGCTCACGAGTCGTGGATGACGGGGCGCCTGGTCTACCCCGACGTGTGGTGGCGGCTGGACCTCGTCGGGCTGCGCGACCCCGACCTGGCGGCGATCGAGGCGGCGCTCGAGGGCGGCTGACCCGCGGATCGATCGAACACGCGTTCGATATGCTGCACCCGTGTTCCCGCCCCCGCAGCCCCGTCAGCGGCCCACCCCGCCCGAGGGTCACCGCGGCGTGGCGCCGCCCGGATGGCCCCGGCAGGTACGCCCGCCCGACGCGCCCGACTGGGAGACGACGGCCGCGAGCTGGCTGCTCGACCTCTGCCCGCCGGACTACCGCAGGTTCCCGGGGCTGCGGCGCCACGTGGTCGTGCTGGCCCGGTTCGCGGTCCTGCACGTCGAGGCGCAGCAGCTCGCGACCCGACGGGGCCTCAGCGAGATCCGGGGCGACCTCAAGGACGTCGCCGACGAGGCCGTCGTGCTGGCCGCCGTGCAGACCTTCCAGCTCGAGGACGCGCGCCTGATGGGGGTGCGCCGCGAGGTGGGCCTGGTCGAGGAGGCGCTGCGGGGGCGTCGCTACCGGGTCCGGATGTAGCGCGTGGCTAGGGTCGGACGATGCCCGAGCAGCCCGTGCGCACCGACTACGTGTGCCTCACCCTGGTCGACCCGCGCGGCTGGTTCCTCATGCAGGAGCGCGACGAGCACGCGCCCGTCTGGCCCGACACCTGGTGCTTCCCCGGCGGCGGCCTGGAGCCCGGCGAGTCCCCCCGCGACGGCGCCCTGCGCGAGCTGGCCGAGGAGACGGGGATCGAGCCGGCGCCGGGTGAGGCGCACGACCTCGGGGAGTTCGAGGTGGCCTCGCCGCACGGCCGGTTCCGCTACCACGCGTTCGCCGCACCGACCGAGCTCGGTGACCGCGACGTCGACTGCCAGGAGGGGCGCCAGATCGTGTTCGTCGACCCCGCCGTGGTCGACGACCTCCCGTTGGTGGACTCGACGCGACGGGTGCTGCACGCCCTGCGCACCTGGGCCGCCGACCACACCCCCGCGCCCGGACCGGACGCCCGTGCCTTCGCCGGCGTGGTGCTGGTCGACCGTCGCGGATGGATCCTGCTGCAGGAGCGCGACGAGCACCCCCTCATCGACCCGGACTGCTGGGGCCTGTCCGGCGGCCACCTCGAGCCGGGGGAGCAGCCCCGCGACGGCGCGCTGCGCGAGCTCGAGGAGGAGACGGGCGTACGCCTCGCCGCCACCGACGTGCACGAGCTGGGTGTCTTCGCCAACGACCACCGCGAGTCCTACGGCACGTGGGACCGGATGTGGGTCTACGCCGCAGCCGTCGACCTCACCGACGACGACATCGACTGTCGGGAGGGCCGACAGATCGTGTTCGTCGACCCGGCCACCGTGCCCGGCCTCCGCCTGACCAGGGGTGCGGAGGGCATCGTCCCGGCCTTCCTCCGCAGCGATCTCTACGCCAGCATGGCGCCATGACCCACTCCCGGAGCCTGACCGTGCACCCCGTCCCCTCCATGGGCGCCGAGGACGTCGTCGTCGGCGCGGACGGCACGGTCTTCACCGGCACCGAGGACGGGGCCGTCTGGGCGCTCGACCCCGCGACGGGCAGCACCCGTCGCGTCGCCGACACCGGTGGCCGCCCGCTCGGCATCGAGCTCCTCGACGACGACCTCGTCGTGTGCGACGCCGTGCGCGGCGTGCTGCGCGTCGACCCGCGCACGGGCGCCGTCGAGGTGCTCGTCGCGGAGGTCGACGGCGAGCCGATGCGGTTCTGCAACAACGCGGCGGTCGCGGCGGACGGGACGATCTGGTTCAGCGACTCCTCGCGGCACTTCGGCGTCGACCGGTGGAAGGACGACTTCGTCCAGGACACCCGCACGGGCCGGCTGCTGCGACGCGACCCGGACGGGACCGTCGCGGTGGTCCTCGACGGCCTCCGGTTCTCCAACGGGGTCGCGCTGGCGGCCGACGAGTCCTACGTTGCGGTCGCGGAGTGCCGCGGACGCGCGGTCGTACGCCTCTGGCTCGCCGGTCCGCGGGCGGGGGAGCGCGACCACCTCGTGAGGGACCTCCCGGGCTACCCCGACAACATCAGCCGCGGCAGCGACGGGCTCATCTGGGTCACCCTGGCCAGCCCGACCGACCCGGTCGTCGAGGGCCTCGGGTCCGCGCCGCTGGCGCTGCGCCGGCTGGTGACCCGGATCCCGGAGGCGCTGCAGCCCCGGCCGAAGCAGACCATCCGGGTGCAGGCCTACGACGACACCGGCGGGCTCGTGCACGACCTCGACCTCGCCCAGCCCGGTTCGGGGCCGGGGTTCCACATGGTGACCGGGGTCCGCGAGCACGACGGGAAGGTGTGGCTCGGCAGCCTCCACGAGCCGTCGGTGGCCGTCCTCGACCGGCCATGAAATAGACTCGGCCGACATGGCACTCCTCGACTCGATCGGCTCCCCGCGCGACCTCCGCGGACTCTCGCCGGAGCAGCTGGACGAGCTGGCCGCCGAGGTCCGCGACCTGATGATCCGCACGGTCGCGACGAACTCCGGGCACCTCGGTCCCAACCTCGGCGTCGTCGAGCTGACGCTCGCGATCCACCGCGTCTTCGACTCCCCGCACGACCGCGTCGTCTTCGACACCGGGCACCAGTCCTACGTCCACAAGCTCGTCACCGGCCGGCACGCCGACTTCGCCACCCTGCGCAAGGAGGGCGGCGTCAGCGGCTACCCCAGCCAGTCGGAGTCCGAGCACGACATCGTGGAGAACTCCCACGCCTCCACCTCCCTGTCCTACGCCGACGGGCTCGCCAAGGCGTACGCCATCCGCGGGGAGGACCGCCACGTCGTCGCCGTCATCGGCGACGGTGCGCTGACCGGCGGCATGGCATGGGAGGCGCTCAACAACATCGCGATCGCCAAGGACAGCCGCCTCGTCATCGTCGTCAACGACAACGAGCGGTCCTACACGCCGACGATCGGCGGACTGGCGACCGCACTCACCTCGCTGCGCACCAACCCGCGCTACGAGCAGGTCCTCGACCTGGTGAAGAAGCGCCTCAACGCGGTGCCCGGCGTCGGGCACGCGGCGTACGACGCGCTGCACGCGGTCAAGAAGGGCATGAAGGACGCCCTCGCGCCGCAGGGACTCTTCGAGGACCTCGGGCTGAAGTACGTCGGCCCCGTCGACGGCCACGACCGCGCCGCGATGGAGCAGGTGCTGGCCAACGCCAAGCGCTTCAACGGCCCCGTCATCGTGCACGCCATCACCCGCAAGGGTCAGGGCTACGACCCGGCGCTGCGGCACGAGGCCGACCAGTTCCACGCGCCCGGGCCGTTCGACGTCCAGACCGGCGCGGAGAAGCCCAAGGGCAAGATCTGGACCGACCACTTCTCCGAGGCGATCGTCGACCTCGGCGCCCGCCGGGAGGACGTCGTCGCCCTCACCGCGGCGATGATGCACCCGGTCGGCCTCGACGTGTTCGCCTCGAGGTTCCCCGAGCGCACCTTCGACGTCGGCATCGCCGAGCAGCACGCCGTCACCTCGGCGGCCGGCCTCGCGATGGGCGGCCTGCACCCGGTCTTCGCGGTCTACGCGACCTTCCTCAACCGGGCCTTCGACCAGGTCCTGATGGACGTGGCCCTGCACCGCTGCGGCGTCACGTTCGTGCTCGACCGCTCCGGCGTCACGGGCGACGACGGCGCCAGCCACAACGGCATGTGGGACATGTCGGTCCTCCAGGTCGTCCCCGGACTCCGCCTCGCCGCCCCGCGCGACGTCACCCGGCTCCGCGAGCTCCTCGACGAGGCCGTGCAGGTCGACGACGCCCCGACCGTCGTGCGCTTCCCCAAGGGACCGCCGCCCGAGGACGTGCCGGCCGTCGACCGCGTCGGCGGCGCCGACGTCCTCGTGCGCGAGGGCGAGCAGGACGTCCTCGTCGTCGCCGTCGGCTCGATGTGCACCACCGCGGTCGACGTGGCCGCGCGCCTCACCGCTCAGGGCATCGGCGTCACCGTCGTCGACCCGCGCTGGGTCAAGCCCGTCGACCCCGCGATCATCGAGCTCGCCCGCCAGCACCGCCTCGTCGTCAGCGTGGAGGACAACGGCCGCGTCGGCGGGTGCGGCGCGACGCTGCTCCAGGCCCTCAACGACGCGGGCGTGCGTACGCCCTTCCGGCTGCACGGCATCCCTCAGGAGTTCCTCGACCACGCCAAGCGCGACGCGATCCTCGCCCGGATCGGCCTCGACGCGCAGACCATCGCGCGCGACGTCGTCGAGTCCGTCACCGCCCTCGACCAGGGCCCGACGCTCGTCGAGGTCGACCACACCGCCTGACCCGCTCCCGCACCGCTCCCGACACGCCGCCGGGACACGCCGTCGGGACACGTGCTGGACGGTGCTCGCGAGCGCGGTGCGGGAGGTCTAGTTTGCAGGGATGAGCATCTGGCGCACGAAGTCCGTCGAGCACTCCATGGCGGACACCGAGGACCCCGAGTTCAAGCTCAAGAAGAGCCTCACCGCCCTGGACCTGACCGTCTTCGGCATCGGCGTCATCATCGGTGCCGGCATCTTCACGCTCACCGGACGTGTCGCGCAGGCGTACGCCGGGCCGGGCGTGGTGTTCTCCTTCGCCATCGCCGCGATCTGCTGCGGGCTCGCCGCCCTCTGCTACGCCGAGTTCGCCTCGACGGTGCCGGTCTCCGGGTCGGCGTACACGTTCTCCTACGCGACCCTCGGCGAGATGATCGCGTGGATCATCGGCTGGGACCTGATCCTGGAGCTGATGCTCGGGGCGTCGGTCGTGGCGCAGGGCTGGTCGTCCTACTTCGAGACGTTCCTCGGCGAGATCGGGATCACCTGGCCCGCCCACCTCGGCTACGGCGACACCTTCGACCTGCCGGCGTTCCTGCTGGTCGCGGTGCTCACGGCACTCGTCGCCTTCGGCATCAAGGAGTCGCTGCGGGTCAACCTCGTGCTCGTCGCCCTCAAGCTCTTCATCGTGCTGTTCGTGATCGTCGCCGGCATCCAGTTCATCGACACCGACAACTACCAGCCGTTCGTCCCCGACAGCGCTCCCGGCACCACGGGGGAGGGATGGCTGCACACGCCGCTCATCCAGACGGTCTTCGGCGCCCCGGGTGTCTACGGCGTCGCCGGGATCCTCTTCGCGGCGTCGCTCGTCTTCTTCGCCTACATCGGCTTCGACGTCGTCGCCACCACCGCCGAGGAGGCGCGCAACCCCCAGAAGGACCTGCCGCGCGGCATCATCGGCTCGCTGGTCGTCTGCACGATCCTCTACATGGCCGTCGCGCTCGTCATCACCGGCATGGTCAAGTACGACCAGATCAACCCGGACGCGGCGCTAGCGAACGCGTTCATCGCGCAGGGCAAGGACGGCTACGCCACCTTGATCTCGGCCGGTGCCGTGGCGGGCCTCACCACCGTCGTGATGACCCTGCTGATCGGCGCGGTGCGGGTGTTCTTCGCGATGAGCCGCGACGGCCTCATGCCGACGGCGCTGGCCCACGTCAACCCGCGCACCGGCACGCCCGTACGGATCACGCTCGCCATCGGCCTCGTGGTCGCGTTCGTCGCCTCACTCACGCCGATCGGCAAGCTCGAGGAGATGGTCAACATCGGCACGCTGTCGGCCTTCGCGCTCGTGTCGATCGCGGTGCCCATCCTGCGCAAGAACCGCCCCGACCTGGAGCGGTCCTTCCGGGTGCCGTTCTCCCCGTTCCTGCCCTGGCTCTCCGCCGCGATCTGCGTGTTCCTGATGCTCAACCTCACCGCCGAGACGTGGCTGCGGTTCCTCGTCTGGATGGCGCTCGGCTTCGCGATCTACTTCGGGTACGGCTACCGCCACAGCCGGGTCGGTCGCGGCGAGGGCATCCCCGCGGAGGACTACTCCGCCCGCTGACAGACAGTCGCTGATCGAGCGGTGAGTGAGCCACATTCCCGGCGTGGGAAACGTGGCTCACGCACCGCTCGCCGGCGCGTACGCCTGCGACACGCCGAGGGGCGGTGCCCCAGCCACATTCCTGGTCTGCGGAATGTGGCTGACGCACCGCCCCCCGACGGCGTACGGCCTGGGTCGGGCGATCAGTGGAACCGTCGGCCGGTCACCTTCTCCGAGATGCCGGCGACGTCGAGCATGAACGTCAGCCCGCCGTTCCAGAACGAGAACCCGGCGCCGGTGATCATGGCCAGGTCGATGTCCTGCGGCGCGGCGACGACGCCCTCGTCGAGCATCAGGCGCGCCTCCTCGGCGAGCCCGGCGAGCGTCTTCTCGCGGACCTCGTCGGCGGTGAGGACCACCGGCGAGGCCGGCTTCTCCAGCATCGCCTCGACCTCGGGGTCGAGCGCGCCGTCGGCGCCGTAGTAGGCGGGCTTGCGCGCCGCCACGATCCGCTCCAGCGCCGGGGAGACGTAGAAGCGGTCGGGGAAGGCGCCCGCGAGCGTCTCGTTGTTGTGCAGCGCGATCGCCGGGCCGACGAGCGACAGCAGCACGAACGGCGGCATCGGCGCGATGCCGGCGAAGGCGCCGTCGGCGACCTGCACCGGGGTGCCCTCGTCGACGATCCGGCCGACCTCGCTCATGAAGCGCCCGAGCAGCCGGTTGACGATGAACGACGGGCTGTCCTTCACCAGGATGCTCGTCTTCTTCAGCGCCTTGCCGGTGGCGAACGCCGTGGCGAGGGTCGCGTCGTCGGTGGCCTCGCCACGCACGATCTCCAGCAGCGGCATCACCGCGACGGGGTTGAAGAAGTGGAAGCCGACCACGCGCTCGGGGTGCTCGAGGTCGGCGGCCATCTCGGTGATCGACAGCGACGAGGTGTTGGTGGCCAGGACGCACTCGGGCGAGACGACCTTCTCCACGTCCGCGAAGACGGTCTTCTTGACCGACATCTCCTCGAAGACGGCCTCGATGACGAAGTCGGCGTCGCCGAAGGCGACCTGCTTGTCGGTCGCGCCGGAGACGAGCGCCTTGTGCCGGTTCGCCTTGTCCTGGTTGATCCGGCCCTTGGCCAGGAGCTTGTCGATCTCGGCGTGGACGTAGGCCACCCCCTTGTCGGCCCGCTCCTGGTCGAGGTCGGTCAGCACGACCGGGACCTCGAGGCGGCGTACGAACAGCAGCGCGAGCTGGCTCGCCATGAGTCCGGCGCCCACGATGCCGACCTTCGTCACCGGACGCGCCAGCGACCTGTCGGGCGCACCGGCGGGCCGCTTCGCCCGCTTCTGCACGAGGTCGAAGGAGTAGAGCGACGCGAGCAGCTCAGGCGTCTGCGACAGCGCGTGCAGTGCGTCGTCCTCGGCCGCGAAGCCGGTGTCCCGGTCGGTGTCACGGGCGGCGGCGATGAGCTCGACGGCCTTGGCCGCGGCGGGGGAGGCCCCACCGGTCTTCGCCGCCACGATGCCCTTCGCGCGCTCGACGGCGGCGTCCCACGCCTCGCCGCGGTCGACGTCGGGCCGCGAGACGGTCGTCTCGCCACGCAGCACCGAGGCCGCCCACAGCAGCGACTGCTCGAGGAAGTCCGCGCCGTTGAAGACCGCGTCGGCCAGGCCGAGGTCGTACGCCGCCTGGCCGCCGAGGGTCTTGCCCTGGTTGAGCGGGTTCTCGAGGATCAGCGTCACCGCCTTGTCGGCGCCGAGGAGGTTGGGCACGAGCCACGCGCCGCCCCAGCCGGGGACGAGGCCGAGCATGACCTCGGGGAGGCCCAGTGCGGGCGCCGAGTCCATGACCGTGCGGTAGGTGCAGTGCAGCGCCACCTCGAGGCCGCCGCCGAGGGCGAGGCCGTTGACGAACCCGAACGAGGGCTTGCCGCCCTCGCCGAGCTTGCGGAAGACCGCGTGGCCGAGCTCGGCGACGATGCGCACCGCGTCGGGGCCGCCGCCCTGGATGGAGGTGAGGTCGGCGCCCGCCGCGAGGATGAACGGCTTGCCGGTGACGGCGATCGCGTCGATCGCGTCGTCCGCCAGCGCCGCGTCGATGGCGGTGTCGAGCGCGAGCAGCGACGCCGGGCCGAACGTGTTGGGCTTGGTGTGGTCCTCGCCGTTGTCCAGCGTGATCAGGCCGATGGTCGCGCCGGGCAGGGCGACCGTGCGCAGGTGGGCCTGCGTCACGCGCTCGGCGTCGGAGACGATCCCCCGCGCGCGATCGAAGATCGTGGTGCTCACTTGGTCTCTCCCTCGTCCGTGGCGTTGCCGTTCCAGTGCGGGTTCTCCCAGATGACGGTGCCGCCCATGCCGATGCCGATGCACATGGTGGTGAGGCCGTAGCGGACCTCGGGGCGCTCCTCGAACTGGCGGGCGAGCTGGTTCATCAGGCGTACGCCCGACGAGGCGAGCGGGTGGCCCATCGCGATCGCACCGCCGTAGGGGTTCACCCGGGCGTCGTCGTCCGCGATGCCGTAGTGCTCGAGGAACGCGAGCACCTGCACCGCGAACGCCTCGTTGACCTCGAAGGCCTCGATGTCGTCGATCGTGAGCCCGGCGAGGCGCAGCGCCTTCTCGGTGGCGGGGATGGGACCGGCGCCCATCACCTCGGGCTCCACGCCGACGAAGGCGTAGGTGACCAGGCGCATCTTCACGGGCAGGCCGAGCTCGCGCGCGGTGTCCTCGTCGGCGAGGAGGGCCGCGGTGGCACCGTCGTTGATGCCCGCGGCGTTGCCCGCCGTGACGTTGCCGTGCGAGCGGAAGGGGGTCTTGAGGCCGGCGAGCGACTCCATGGTCGTCTCGGGGCGCATCGGCTCGTCGGAGGTCGCCAGGCCCCAGCCCGCCTCGGCGGACCGGGTCGCGACGGGCACCAGGTCGGGCTGGATCACGCCCGCGTCGTAGGCCGCCTTGGTCTTCTGCTGGCTGCGCACGGCGTAGGCGTCGACGCGCTCCTTGGTGATCGTGGGGTAGCGGTCGTGCAGGTTCTCGGCCGTCTTGCCCATCACGAGCGCGTCCGGGTTGACGATCCGCTCCGAGAGGATGCGCGGGTTGGGGTCCACGCCCTCGCCCATCGGGTGGCGGCCCATGTGCTCGACGCCGCCGGCGATCGCGACGTCGTAGGCGCCGAACGCGATGCCGGACGCCGTGCTGGTGACCGCGGTCATCGCGCCCGCGCACATGCGGTCGATGGAGTAGCCCGGGACACTCTGGGGCAGCCCGGCGAGCAGTGCGGCCGTACGCCCGAGCGTGAGGCCCTGGTCGCCGATCTGCGTCGTGGCGGCGATGGCGACCTCGTCGACCCGCTCGGGGGGCAGCGACGGGTTGCGGCGCATCAGCTCGCGGATGGACTTGATGACGAGGTCGTCGGCGCGCGTCTCGGCGTACTGGCCCTTGGCCTTGCCGAACGGGGTGCGCACGCCGTCGACGAAGACGACCTCACGCTGGGGACGGGACACGGGCTGCTCCTGTGGTGCTGAGTGGACAGGTGCCCTCAGGTTACCCCTCGGTAACAACGGCCGCCCCCCGGGACGGGTGTGTGTCAGGTCACTCGGTCGATGTCACTAGGCTTCAGCCATGGCCGAACGTCTCGTGCACATCGTCGACGACGCCGAGGTGCTGGCAGACGCCGGCGACCTCACGATGGTGGTCGTGCTCACCGGGTTCCTCGACGCGGGGAAGGCGGCCGAGCTCGCGGCGCGCCACCTCGCCGACCTCGCCGACCCCGCCGGCGGCAGGTCGGACGGCAAGGTCGTGGCGACCTTCGACGTCGACGCGCTGCACGACTACCGCGCCCGCCGTCCGCCGCTGACCTTCGTACGCGACCACTACGCCGACTACGAGGCGCCGCGCCTGGTCGTGCGCACCCTGCGCGACACCGGCGGTACGCCCTTCCTCCTGCTCGCCGGTCCGGAGCCCGACATCCGGTGGGAGGCCTTCGCCCGCGCCGTGCGCGAGGTCGTCGACCACTTCGGCGTCTCCCGCGTGGTGAGCATGGGTGCGGTCCCGATGGCGGTGCCGCACACCCGGCCCATCGCCATCACCCCGCACGCCAACCGCCCCGAGCTCGTCCCCGGCGAGAGCCCCTGGCAGGGCGAGCTGCGCGTCCCGGCCAGCGCCCAGGCGCTGCTGGAGATCCGGCTCGGGGAGTGGGGCGTCGACGCGCTCGGCTTCGTCGCCCACATCCCGCACTACCTCGCGCAGATGGAGTACCCCCAGGCCGCCCTCGTGCTGCTCGAGCACCTGGAGATCGGCGGCCGGCTGACCATCGACCTCAGCGACCTCCGCGAGGCCGCGCAGATCACCGAGACCGAGGTCGACCGCTACCTCTCGGCCAACGACGAGGTCGGCGAGGTCGTCCGCGGGCTCGAGCAGCAGTACGACTCCTTCCGCGAGGCCGAGGCCCGGGGGTCCTCGCTGCTCGCCGGCGACGAGCCGCTGCCGACCGGCGAGGAGATCGGCAGCGCCTTCGAGGCGTTCCTCGCCGACCTCGACGACCGGCCCAAGGGTGACGCCGGCGACGACGACCAGGGCTGGGAGGAGCGCTGATGGCCGGCAGTGCGGAGGAGCTGACCGCGCTCCTGGACCTCGAGCGGCTCGAGGTCGACCTCTACCGCGGCGCGCAGGCGCGCACCGAGCGACAGCGCGTCTTCGGTGGTCAGGTCGCGGCGCAGGCCGTGGTCGCCGCGACCCGCAGCGTGGACGGCGACTTCGCGCTGCACTCGCTGCACTCCTACTTCCTGCGCCCGGGCGACACCACCGTCCCGATCGTCTACGACGTCGAGCGCATCCGAGACGGCCGCTCCTTCGTCACCCGCCGCGTCTCGGCCCGGCAGCACGGGCGTCCGATCTACTACATGACGGCCAACTTCCAGGTGCCCGAGGGCGGCCTCGAGCACCAGGACGGGATGCCCGACGTGCCGGCGCCCGAGGACGGCATCCCCCTGCGCGAGCTCGTACGCCGCCAGGGCGCCGACGCCGAGGCCGACTGGGTGCGCGAGTGGGCGGCGCTCGACGTGCGCCACGTCGGCATCAGCGGGATGGGCATCCCCGAGGACCCCGCGCACCCCGCGCAGGCGAGGATCTGGCTCCGGGTCGCGGGCGACCTGTCCGACGACCCGACCCAGCAGACCGCGGCCTTCACCTACGCCAGCGACCTCACGCTGCTCGGCGCGGCGCTGGTCCCGCACGGCATCACGATCGGGTCGCCGAAGCTGCAGCCGGCCTCGCTCGACCACACGATCTGGTTCCACCGCCCCTTCCGCGCCGACGAGTGGTGGCTCTACGACCAGTTCTCGCCGTTTGCGGGCGGTGGCCGCGGGCTGGCCGTCGCGCGGGTCTTCACCCAGTCCGGCGAGCTCGTCGCGACGGTGGCCCAGGAGGGCCTGATCCGGCTGCACGACGGGCGTGCTTCCTGACGCTCCACCATGGGATGTCGGTGGACCTGCAGTTCCCGAGGTTCGCTGACACGGGGGAGTGCAGGTTCGTCTGCATCCCATGGTGAAGCGTCAGGGGGACGAGGTACGCCCCAGCAGGTGCGGAGCGCCGTCCCCCGGGCGGGTCAGGGCGAACGTCCAGCCGGCCCGGTCGCGCCGCGCGGCGTACGCCACGGTGGCCGGCAGGAGGACCGGCTTCTTGAAGGCGACCTCCACCGTGACGGCGGCCGGGAGCCGGTTCTCGATCGCGGCCACCGAGCGCGCCGTGGTCCACATGCCGTGCGCGATCTGGCGCGGGAAGCCGAGGGCCCGGGCCGTCAGCGGGTAGAGGTGGATCGGGTTCGCGTCGCCCGACACCGCGGCGTACGTCCGGCCGAGGTCCGCGGGCAGCCGCCACCGGATGCCCCCGGACGGCGGGTCCGGCACCTCGAGGCCTGGCGCCGGTTCGCCGTCGACGGGGCGTCCACGCCGCAGGTAGGTCGAGGTCGACTCCCAGGCGACCTCACCGCCGGAGGTCACCTTCGTGGCGAAATCGAGGAGCACGCCGCGAGCGTGCGGGCGCGGGGCGCCGACCGACGTCGCCACCTCGAGCGACTCGCCGACGTCGATGGCGCGGTGCGCGGTGATGGTGTTCTCCACGTGCACCATGCCCATCGCCGCGTAGGGGAACGTCGGGTCGGACATGACCGCCATGTGCAGCGGGAACGCCAGCACGTGGGGATAGGTCAGCGGCACGACGTCCTTGCGCGGGAAGCCGCAGACCGCGGCGTACGCGTCGACGCGGGCACGGTCGGCGACGACCCCCGCCCGGACGTACGTCAGCCCTCCGAAGTCGTCCGCCGCACCCTTGCGCACGCCGGGCAGCCGGTTCACGACGGGCACGGCCGGCAGCGCGGCCCGGAGCAGCGTGCCGAGCCGTCCCGGCTCGCCGCTGAGCGTCTTCGGCGCCGTGGCCGCCATCAGGCGCCCAGCATCATCTGGCCGCAGACCCGCACGACGTTGCCGTTGACGGCGCCCGAGCCGGCACTGGCGAACCAGGCGATGGTCTCGGCGACGTCGACCGGCAGCCCGCCCTGGGCCATCGCGTTGAGGCGCTGGCCGACCTCGCGGGTGGCGAACGGGACGGCCGCGGTCATCTGGGTGATGATGAAGCCGGGCGCCACCGCGTTGACCGTGATGCCGTCGCCCAGCTCGTCGCGCAGGCTGTCCACGAGACCGATGACGCCGGCCTTGGAGGTGGCGTAGTTGGTCTGGCCGACATTGCCCGCGATGCCGGCGATCGAGGCGACGCCGATGATCCGGCCGCCCGCGTGGACGACGCCGGCGTCGAGCAGCTCGCGGGTGATCAGCTCGGGTGCGGTGAGGTTGACCGCGACCACGCTGCTCCAGCGGTCGGCGGCCATGTTGGCGAGCCTCCTGTCCCGCGTGATGCCGGCGTTGTGCACGACGACGTCCACCCCGCCGTGGTGCTCCCTCAGGTGGTGCGCGATCCGCTGCGGCGCGTCCTTGGCGGTGATGTCGAGGACGAGGTGGTCACCGTCGAGCTCGCCCATCAGGGTCTGCAGCTCGCTGGCCGCCTGGGGCACGTCGACCCCGACGACGGTGGCGCCGTCGCGGTGCAGGACCCGCGCGATCTCCTCGCCGATGCCGCGGCTGGCGCCGGTGACCAGCGCGACCTTGCCGGCGAGCGGACGGGTCCAGTCGGCGACCGGGTCCGTGGTGGTCGCGCCGTGGGCGCCGATGCGCACCACCTGGCCCGACACGTAGGCGGACTTGGGGGACAGCAGGAACGCCAGGGTGGAGGCGATGGCGCCGTCGGCCGCCGGGGCGACGTAGACCAGCTGGACGGTGCCGCCGCGGCCGATCTCCTTGCCCATCGAGCGCGTGAAGCCCTCGAGGGCCCGCTGGGCGACCCGCTCGCCGCCGGTCAGCGTCTCCGGCGGGGTGCCCAGCACGACGACGCGCGGGCAGGTGTCCAGACGCCGCATGAGCGGGGTGAAGAACTCCTGCAGGGCGACGAGCCCGGTGGTGTCGGTGATCCCGGTCGCGTCGAGGACCAGGGCCTTGGCGCGTACGTCGTCGGCGAGGGCGGTGGTCGAGGCGATCCCGAGGCCGTCGAGCGTCGTGGGCAGCACCTCGGCGAGGCGTCCCTCGCCGCCCAGCACGACCACGCCGTCGACCAGCGGCGAGCCCTCGCTCCAGCGCTCGAGCGCGGTGGGGTTCGGCAGGCCGAGGTTCTTGACCAGAAGTCGGCCGATCGGGGTGGACGCGAAGCCCTGGTAGCGGTCGCTCATGACGTGGCGGAGCCTTTCCGGTGGTACGGCGGACGAGCCTATGTAACTGTGTGTGCAACTCGGAGTCCACACTTGGTGACCTGCCCCTCATACCGTTGGCGGGCAGGACCCCACCGGCAAGGATAGGAACATGCAGCCCACCACCCGCCCCGTCGCCGTCGTCGGCGGCAACCGCATCCCCTTCGCACGGTCCAACACGGTCTACGCCGGGGTCTCCAACCAGGAGATGCTCACCGCGGTGATCGACGGCCTGGTCGAGCGGTTCGACCTGCAGGACGAGCGGCTCGGCGAGGTCGTCGCCGGGGCCGTGCTCAAGCACTCGCGCGACTTCAACCTCACCCGCGAGTCCGTCCTCGGTTCCAGGCTGGCGCCCGAGACGCCCGCCACCGACATCCAGCAGGCCTGCGGGACCGGTCTGCAGGCGGCGATCCAGGTCGCGAACAAGATCGCGCTCGGCGTGGTCGACGCCGGGATCGCCGGCGGCACCGACACCACCTCCGACGCCCCCGTCGCCATCAGCGACCGGCTGCGCCGCAAGCTGATGAAGGTCAACGCCGCGAAGGACACCGCGAGCCGGCTCAAGGCGCTGGGCGCCATCCGCCCCGGCGACATCGGGCTCGACATCCCGCAGAACGGCGAGCCGCGGACCAGGCTGTCGATGGGCGAGCACGCCGCGCTCACCGCGCTGGAGTGGCGGATCACGCGTGAGGCGCAGGACGAGCTGGCCGCCCGCTCGCACCACAACCTGGCCCGGTCCTACGACGAGGGCTTCCAGGACGACCTCATCACGCCCTTCCGCGGGGTCGAGCGCGACAACAACCTGCGCCCGGACTCGTCGGTCGAGAAGCTCGCCACCCTCAAGCCGGTCTTCGGCAAGGGCGCCGCGGCGACGATGACCGCCGGCAACAGCACGCCGCTCTCCGACGGCGCCTCGGCCGTCCTGCTGTCGAGCGACGCGTGGGCCGAGGAGCGTGGCCTGCCGGTGCTCGCGCACCTCGTCGACGCCGAGACGGCCGCGGTCGACTACGTCAACGGCCACGAGGGGCTGCTGATGGCCCCGGCGTACGCCGTGCCGCGGATGCTCGCACGCAACGGCCTCACCCTCCAGGACTTCGACTACTACGAGATCCACGAGGCGTTCGCCTCGCAGGTCCTCGCGACGCTGGCCGCCTGGGAGGACCCGGTGTTCTGCCAGCAGCGCCTCGGGCTCGACACCCCGCTGGGATCGATCGACCGCGAGAAGCTCAATGTCACGGGGTCGTCCCTGGCGGCCGCGCACCCGTTCGCCGCGACCGGCGGGCGGATCCTGCCCGTCGCCGCCAAGCTCCTCGCGCAGCGGGGCCGGGGCCGCGCGCTGATCTCGATCTGCGCCGCCGGCGGGCAGGGCGTCGTCGCGATCCTGGAGCGCTGACGGTAGGGTCGCCCCGATCGACATCCTTTAACGAGCCGTCCCGTGAGGCGGAGAAGGAGGTCCGGCGCGCAGATGCCTGCCACCGAACAGACCGGCCCCGAGCGGGGCGACCGCACCGTCCTCGACGCCCGTGACATCTCCCGGGCGCTCACGCGGATCTCGCACGAGCTCCTCGAGCGCAACAAGGGCGCCACCGACCTCGTGCTGCTCGGCCTGCACACCCGCGGCGTGCCGCTCGCGAAGCGGATCGCGGACAAGATCGCCGCCGTCGAGGGCGCCCCGGTCGCGGTCGGCGAGCTCGACGTGACGATGTACCGCGACGACCTGCGGTCCCAGCCCACCCGCCGCGCGCACAAGACCGCGCTGCCCCCGGGCGGCATCGACCGCAAGGTGGTGGTGCTCGTGGACGACGTGCTGTTCTCCGGGCGTACGATCCGCGCCGCCCTCGACGCGCTCGCCGACCTCGGCCGGCCGAGCGCCGTGCGCCTCGCCGTGCTGGTCGACCGCGGTCACCGCGAGCTCCCGATCCGCGCCGACCACGTCGGCAAGAACCTCCCCAGCGCCCTTGCCGAGCGGGTCAGCGTCCGCCTGGCCGAGGTCGACGGCTCGGACGAGGTGACGATCTCGTGAAGCACCTGCTCTCCGTCGACGACCTCGCGACCGAGGAGATCCTCGGCCTGTTCGAGACCGCCGCCGACATGCACGACGTCCAGAGCCGCGAGGTCAAGAAGCTGCCCGCCCTGCGCGGCCGCACGGTCGTCAACATGTTCTTCGAGGACTCCACCCGCACCCGGTCCTCCTTCGAGATCGCCGGCAAGTGGCTCTCGGCCGACGTGATCAACGTCAGTGCCAAGGGATCCAGCACCTCCAAGGGCGAGAGCCTGCGCGACACCGTGCTCACCGTCTGCGCGATGGGCGTCGACGGGCTGGTGATCCGCCACCCGGCCAGCGGGGCCGCGCTGCAGGTCAGCCAGTGGGTCGACGCGTCCGTCGTCAACGCCGGGGACGGGATGCACGAGCACCCGACGCAGGCGCTGCTCGACGCGTACACCCTGCAGCGCCACCTCGGCAGCCTCGACGGCCGCCACGTCGCGATCATCGGCGACCTCACCCACAGCCGGGTCTTCCGCTCCAACGTCCAGTGCCTCACGCGCCTCGGCGCCCGGGTCACCGTGGTCGCGCCGCCGACGCTGATGCCGAGTGGCATCGGCCCCTGGTCGGCCGCGGCCGGCTTCGAGACGTCGTACGACCTCGACGAGGTCCTGCGCGGTGCGGGCACCCACGACGACGTGGACGCCGTGATGATGCTGCGGGTCCAGCGGGAGCGGATGTCGGGTGCGTTCTTCCCGAGCCCGCGGGAGTACACCGTCGGCTACGGCCTGACCCGCGACCGGCTCTCGCTCCTCGCGCCCGACGTGCCGATCTGCCACCCCGGCCCGATGAACCGCGGCCTCGAGATCGCCGCCGACGCGGCCGACGCGGCCCAGTCGGTCGTGCTGGAGCAGGTCTCCAGCGGCCTCGCGATCCGGATGGCCGTGCTCTACCACCTGCTCGCCGGAGACCTCCAGGGAGGGACCGCCTGATGGCGCTCGTGATCAAGGGTGCCTCGCTGCTCGGCGAGGAGACCACCGACCTGTACGTCGACGACGCGGGGACGTTCGTCGACGCCGCGCCCGACGGCGCCGAGACGATCGACGCGGACGGCCTCGTCGCGCTGCCCGGCCTCGTCGACCTGCACACCCACCTGCGCGAGCCCGGCCGCGAGGACGCCGAGACCATCCTCACCGGCTCACGGGCCGCCGCGCTGGGCGGCTACACCGCGGTCCTCGCGATGGCCAACACCACCCCCGTCACCGACACCGCCGAGGCCGCGACCCGGGTGTGGGAGCTCGGTCGCGAGGCCGGGCTGGTGCACGTCCAGCCGGTCGGCGCGGTCACCCGCGGGCTCGCGGGGGAGGAGCTCGCCGAGTTGGGTCTCATGCACCGCTCGCGCGCCGGGGTCAACGTCTTCTCCGACGACGGCAGGTGCGTCCACGACGCGCGCGTCATGCGCCGCGCGCTGGAGTACGTCAAGGCGTTCGGCGGCGTCGTGTCCCAGCACTCGCAGGACCCGACCCTGGCCGGTCCGGCCGCGTGCTGCCACGAGGGCGAGCTGTCCGGCCGCCTCGGCCTGCCCGGCTGGCCCGGGATCGCCGAGGAGGTCATCGTCGCCCGCGACGTCATGCTGGCCCGGCACACCGGCTCGCGCGTGCACGTGGCCCATGTGTCGACGGCCGGCTCCGTGGAGGTGCTCCGCTGGGCCAAGGGGCAGGGCATCGACGTCACCGCCGAGGTCACCCCCCACCACCTGCTGCTGACGACCGACCTGCTCGCCGGCTACGACCCGACCTTCAAGGTCAACCCGCCGCTCCGACCGCAGGAGGACGTCGAGGCCCTGCGCGCCGCGCTCGCCGACGGCACCATCGACGCCGTCGCGACCGACCACGCGCCGCACGCGCGCCACGACAAGGAGCACGCCTTCGTCGACGCCGCCTTCGGCATGCTCGGCATCGAGACCGCCCTCGGCGTCGTGCGTACGGCCCTGCCCGACCTGTCGTGGTCCGACGTCGCCCGCGTCATGTCCGTCACCCCGGCCCGCATCGCGGGCCTCGCCGACCAGGGCCGCCCGCTGGCCCCGGGCCACCCGGCCCACCTCGTGCTCGTCGACCCGGATGCCTCGGTCACGGTGGACCGTGACGCCTCGGCGTCGCTGTCGCGCAACAACCCGTGGCACGGCCGCGAGCTGACGTCGCGGGTCGTGCACACGGTGTACGCCGGCCGGGTGACCGTGCGCGACGGCGCCCTCGCCTGACACGGGGCGTCGGGCGGTTCAGCCCGCGGAGCCCGTCGCGGGGTCGCGGTCGGTGAGGCAGTAGACCTGCCCACCGGGCGCCGTCAGCACGCTCCAGTGGTCGCGCTCGTCCTCGTGCCGGGCGCCGAGGCCGAGGTGGAGCTGGAGGTCGCCCGCCCGGTCGGCGGTCGCGAGGTCGGGGTGCGCGCGTACGGCTCCGTCCCGCTCCCCGAGGCGCTGGAGGAGGATGCGCGGAGCGCCGGGCGCCAGCAGCCGCGCGAACTCGGGCGAGGACCCCTGCTGCAGCTCGCGACCCGTCATCCGGCTCCAGAAGTCGACCTCGACGTCCCACAGCGCCCACGGGACGTCGAGGCAGACCTGGTCGAGCACGGTGCCGCCGTCGCGGGCGAGCGCCGGGCCGTCGCCGCCGTCGGCCCCGTCGTCGTCCCCGTCGTCGGCCAGGAGCGTGTGGCAGAACGTGAGGCCGCCGGGGGAGCGCATGACCGGGACGCCCTCGTAGACCCAGGCGTCGGACGCACCCAGCTCGCGCGAGCGCGCCAGCGCCGCGTCGCGGTCGGTGCTGTCGAGGTCGAGGTGCACGCCGCCGGGTCCGTCCACCGCCTGCAGCTTCACCCAGGCCGCGCCGGCGCTCGGGAGCAGCGTCAGGAACTGGTCGGACTCGCCCCGACGCGGTGACGGCCGCCACCCCGTCGCGGCCGACCAGAAGGCGGCGGCCCGATCGAGGTCCGTGGCCGGTGTGTCGAGGAAGAGCTGGATCCAGCCGGGGCGCGCGTCCATGGCCCGATCCTGACAGGTCGTAGGGTCGAGCGATGAGCGACTTCCCGCCCGTGGTCCCGCAGCTCCTGCACACCGTCCTCGACGCCGTCGACGTGCGTGGCGAGGCGGAGTTCTGGCGCGACCTGCTGGGGCTCGCCTACCGCGAGGGCGACGAGGTGCCGGCCGACGGCGCTGACGACGCCGACTGGCTGGTGCTCACCCACCCCGACGGCCGGCGCTGCCTCGCCGTCCAGGAGGTCGAGCACCTGACCCCGAGCAGGTGGCCCGAGCCTGGCCACCCCGCGGTGTCGCACCTCGACACGACGGTGCCGTCGCGGGCCGCGCTCGACGCCGTGCACGACCGCGTCCTCGAGCTCGGCGGCGCGCTGCGCCACGACCGGGCCGACGACCCCGACGAGCCGCTGAGGGCGTACGCCAGCCCGGCCGGCCACGTCTTCTGCGTGTTCGTGGCCTGACCGGGTCGGGCTAGGCGAGGCCGAGTGCCCGCGCCTCCTCGCGGAGGTCGTCGCGGACGCTGGGGTGGGCGGCGTGCTCGATCAGGTTGTGGGCCTGCTGGCGCTCGTCGCGCCCCCACATCCACGCGACGCCCTGCTCGGTGACGACCGCGCCGTGCTGGAAGGACGTGACCGGCTCGTCGACCAGCGGGACGATCGTCGAGACGTCCGCCCGGGGGTGCCAGCTGCGCAGCGCCATGAACGCGCGGCCGCCGGGCGAGTGGCTCGCGCCGACCGTGAAGTCGGTCTGCCCCCCGAAGCCGCTGTAGATGCGGGCTCCGATGCGCGAGGCGTTGGCCTGGTCGAACAGGTCGACCTGCAGTGCGGTGTTGATCGACGTCATGGCGGGCTGCTTCGCGATCTCGGCGGGGGAGTTGGTGGTCTCCGTGCGCAGCATCCGCACCCGGGGGTTGTCGTCGACCCAGTCGTAGAGCTCCTGGCTGCCGAAGACGAACGACGTCCGCACCGGCGTGCCGCGGTCCAGCGCACCGGCGCGCTCCAGGGTGAGGACGCCGTCGCTGAACATCTCGGTCCACACCCTGAGCCCGCGCCGCTCGAGCACGCCGGCGATGGTGGCGTCGGGCACCTCGCCGATGCCCGCCTGCAGGGTGGCGCCGTCGCCGATCTCGGCGGCGACCCGCGAGCCGATGAGCCGGGCGTCGTCACCCGGCACCCGGGCGGTGTGGGTGGTCAGGGCCTCGTCGACCTCGACGCCGAGGTCGAGGTCGTCGACCGACACCTCGGCGTCTCCGAAGGTCCACGGCATCCGCGGGTTGAGCTGGGCGACGACCAGCGCGCCCCGAGCGCGGGCCGCCTCGATCGCGGCCGGCAGCACGTTGACCTCGAGGCCCAGGGACACCCGCCCGTCGCGCGGCGTCGTGGTGTGGACGACGACCACGTCGGGAGCGAGGGGACCGTGGAAGAGCCGCGGCACCATCGACAGCCGGCAGGGGACGTACGACAGCCGCGGGTGCCGCCGGAAGCCGGGGCCGACGAACGCCGTCTCCGGCACCACGCCGTCGTGCAGCGGGAGGCCGGGCTGGGCGTTCAGCGCGTGCAGCCGCACGTGCGCCAGCTCGGGCAGCAGGGCAGAGAGCAGGGTGACGGGCGAGGCGAAGTTGCCGCTCACCACGACCCGCGGCTCGCCGGCGAGCGCGCCGCAGTGCTGGCGTACGGCCTCAGCGGCCCGGGCGAGGTCGACGACGTGCATGCCGACAGCGTGCCAGCACGCCCCGCCCGGGCCGATGAGGAGCCCGGCACCGGCGTGGTCAGGCTCGCTTCTTCACCCGCACCACGTTGTTGGCCCCGCGCACGGAGACCTTGGTCTTCCCCTTCTTCACCACGGCCTTGTTGTTGCTGCCGACGATCTTGAGGACGGGGAGCTTGGTGACCTTCACCTCGTTGTTGGCGCCACGGACGACGACCTTCGGGGCCTTGGCGGCCTTGAGGGTGGCGTTGCTGCCCTTGATCGTCGTCGAGCCGAGGGTGCCTGCGCGGACGGTCTGGTTGCCGCCCTTGACCAGCAGCCGGGAGGCCGCGTCCACCGTGAGCGTGTTGTTGCCGCCGATCAAGGACGCCGTGCCCACGGCCCCGGCGAAGGTCGCCTCGTTGTTGCCGCCGCTCACCTCGACGTCCCCGGCGCTCGGGGCGGTGAGGGTGTTGTTGGCCCCGGCCTGGGCCAGCGTCCCGACGGGTCCGGAGGCGCTGACGTCGAGGTTGGCACCCGTGATGGTGAGCGACGTCGTGGCGGGGAGGACGACCGTGATGTTGGAGGCCTCGATGCGCACGTCGGTGCAGACGCCGGTGAGGGTCACGTCGTCGATCGTCGGGGCGATCGTCACCGGCCCGCCGGCGCAGTCCTGCACGACGGGCGCGGCATGGGCCGGGGCGCCGATGGCGAGGAGCACGCTCGAGGCGGCGAACGTGGTGGCGGCCGCAGCGGCGGCCCGGGACAGGACGGTCGTCGTGGAGAACATGACGCCGCTCCTGCCCCGTCGAGCGCCGCGCGAAACGACCCGGCACGGAAAACCGGTGGGGCGGTGCCGCGGCAGGTCGTAGGCTGGTCCTCATCATGTGGATCCAGGACTGACCCGACTCGCGTCCGCGGCGGCGCAGCAGTGCGCCATCTGGCCCGGCGAGTCCTCTCCTGATCGCGAAGGACCTCCCACATGCTCGCACCGCTCGTCGTCACCGGGTTGTCGGTGACCTACCCCGACCGGACGGTCCTCTCCGGCGTCGACCTGCTGGCCCAGCCCGGACGCCGCATCGGCCTGGTGGGGGAGAACGGTGCCGGCAAGTCGACCCTGCTGCGAGCCGTGGGCGGCCGCCTGCCCTCCCGGGCGCGGATGACGGGCACGGTCAGCGCGCCCGACGACCTCGTGCTCCTCGGGCAGGAGCCACCATTCCGCGACACCGCGACCCTCCGGCAGGTGCTGGCCATGACCCTCGCGCCGCTGCGCACGGCGGTCGCCGACGTCGAGCGGCTGGCCGCGCAGGTGGGCACCGCGGACGGGGACGCGGCGTACGCGCGGGCGCTCGAGGACGCGCTCGCCCACGACGCCTGGCACGCCGACCGGCGTGCGGCACTCGCCGCCTCCCGGCTCGGCCTGGAGGACCTCGACCCGGACCGTGCGGTGGCGACGCTGTCCGGCGGCCAGCGCACCCGGCTCGCGCTCGCGACCATCATGACGACCCGCCCGACGTGCCTGCTGCTCGACGAGCCCACCAACCACCTCGACGACGACGCCGTCGACGTGCTCACGGGATTCCTGCGCGAGCTCCCGGGCGTGGTCGTCCTGGCCAGCCACGACCGGGTGCTGCTCGACGACGTCTGCACCGACCTCGTCGACCTCGACGCCGGCGAGCTCGGCACCGACGGCAGCGGCGGACGCCGGTTCGGCGGAGGCTGGAGCGCCTACGAGGCGGCCCGCGCCGACGCCCGGCGCCGGTGGGAGGAGACCTACGCCGCGCAGCAGGACGAGCTCGCGCGCCTGCGCGACGCGACCCGCATCGGTACCGGGGCGATCGCGCACGGCCGGGGACCGACGGACGGCGACAAGTTCATCCACGCCTTCAAGGGCGCGCGCGTCGAGCAGACCCTCGCGCGGCGCACGAGGGACGCGCAGCGGCGGCTCGAGGTCGCCGAGCGCGAGCAGGTGCGCAAGCCGCCAGCGCCCCTCACGTTCCGCGCCGACCTCACCTCGCCCGCGACCGGCCCGCTCGTGCGGGCCCGCGACGTGGAGGTGGACGGGCGCTTGCGCCTCGACCGTCTCGACCTCGCGGCGGGCGAGCACCTCCTGCTGACCGGCCCCAACGGATCGGGCAAGTCCACCCTGCTCGGCGTGCTGTCGGGACGCCTCACCCCCACCGCCGGGACGGTCGACGTGGGCGCACGCACGGTCCGCGAGCTGACCCAGGACCCCGACGTCGCCGACCCGGGACGGTCGGCGCTGGCGACGTACGACCGTGCCGTGCGCGGCCTCGTCGACCCGCCCGCGCTGCGCGACCTCGGCCTCCTGCACCCCCGCGACCACCGCACGCCGGTGGGCAGCCTCTCGGTGGGCCAGCGCCGTCGGCTCGGGCTGGCCGTCGCGATCGCCGCGGCACCGGACCTGCTGCTGCTCGACGAGCCGACCAACCACGTCTCGCTGTCGCTGGCCGGGGAGCTCGAGGAGGCCCTGGCGACCGCCCCGGGCGGCGTCGTGCTCGCCTCGCACGACCGGTGGTTGCGGCGGCGCTGGGAGGGGCCGGTGCTGCGGCTCGCGGGGTGGACGCGATGACACCGTGACCCCCGCTCGCTGGTAGTGTCGGCGACGGCTCGAACATCCTTTAACGATCCGTCCCGTGAGGCGGAGAAGGAGGTACGGCATGGCTCTGCCTGCCAGGAATCTGACCCCGGCCCGGCCCCGATCGGCACTGCTGGTCCTCGAGGACGGGCGCACCTTCCGCGGTGAGTCCTTCGGAGCCGAGGGCGAGACCTTCGGCGAAGCCGTCTTCTCGACCGGCATGTCCGGCTACCAGGAGACGCTGACCGACCCCAGCTACCACCGCCAGGTCGTCGTCATGACGGCCCCGCACGTCGGCAACACCGGGATGAACGACGAGGACGTGGAGTCCTCGCGCATCTGGGTCGCCGGATACGTCGTGCGCGACCCCGCCCGGGTCCCCAGCAGCTGGCGCAGCGTGCGCACGCTCGACGACGACCTGCGCGAGCAGGGTGTCGTCGGCATCAGCGGCGTCGACACCCGCGCGCTCACCCGCCACCTGCGCGAGCGCGGTGCCATGCGGGTGGGCATCTCGACCACGGAGACCGACCCCCAGCGGCTGCTGGAGCGCGTCCTGCAGTCGGGCGAGATGTCCGGCGCCAACCTCAGCGAGGCCGTCAGCACGCAGGAGGCCTACGTCGTCCCAAGCGTCGGCGAGAAGCGCTTCACGGTCGCGGCGGTCGACCTCGGCATCAAGTCCAACACCCCGCGGATGATGAGCGAGCGCGGCATCGAGGTGCACGTGCTCCCCGCGACGGCGAGCCTCGAAGAGGTGCAGGCGGTCGCCCCCGACGGATTGTTCTTCTCCAACGGCCCCGGCGACCCGGCGGCCACGACCGGACAGGTCGAGCTGCTGCGGGGCGCCCTGCGCGCCGGCATCCCCTACTTCGGGATCTGCTTCGGCAACCAGCTCTTCGGCCGCGCGCTCGGCTTCGGCACCTACAAGCTGAAGTACGGCCACCGCGGCATCAACCAGCCGGTGATGGACCGCACCACCGGCAAGGTCGAGGTGACCGCCCACAACCACGGCTTCGCGGTCGACGCCCCGCTCGAGGGCGCCACGAGCACCGAGTTCGGCGAGGCCACGGTCAGCCACGTCTGCCTCAACGACGACGTCGTCGAGGGGCTCGAGCTCCGGGACGCGGACGGCAACCTCCGGTCGTTCTCCGTGCAGTACCACCCCGAGGCGGCGGCCGGCCCGCACGACGCGGCGTACCTGTTCGACCGCTTCTCCGCGCTGATGGAAGGGAAGGCCTGAGATGCCGAAGCGCACCGACATCCAGAGCGTCCTGGTCATCGGCTCGGGGCCGATCATCATCGGCCAGGCCTGCGAGTTCGACTACTCCGGCACCCAGGCGTGCCGCGTGCTGCGGCAGGAGGGCCTGCGCGTCATCCTGGTCAACTCCAACCCGGCCACGATCATGACCGACCCGGAGTTCGCCGACGCGACCTACGTCGAGCCGATCACCCCGGACTACGTCAAGAAGGTCATCGCCAAGGAGCGCCCCGACGCGCTGCTCGCCACCCTCGGCGGCCAGACGGCGCTCAACTGCGCGATGGCCCTCGACAGGGCCGGGGTCCTGGAGAAGTACGGGGTCGAGCTCATCGGCGCCTCGATCGAGGCCATCGAGCGCGGCGAGAATCGCCAGCAGTTCAAGAAGATCGTGGAGGAGCTCGGCGGCGAGTCCGCCCGCAGCGTGATCTGCCACTCGATGGACGACCTGCTCGCCGCGGCCGACGACCTCGGCTACCCGATGGTCGTCCGGCCGTCCTTCACCATGGGCGGCACCGGCTCCGGGATGGCGTACGACGAGGCGGACCTGCGCCGCATCGGCGGCGCCGGCCTCGCGGCCAGCCCCACCACCGAGGTGCTCCTCGAGGAGTCGATCCTCGGCTGGAAGGAGTACGAGCTCGAGGTCATGCGCGACCGCATGGACAACAGCGTGATCGTCTGCTCGATCGAGAACCTCGACCCGATGGGCGTCCACACCGGCGACTCGATCACCGTCGCGCCCGCCCTGACCCTCACCGACCGCGAGTACCAGAAGATGCGCGACCTCGCGATCGCCATCATCCGCGCGGTGGGCGTGGACACGGGCGGCTGCAACATCCAGTACGCCGTCAACCCCGCCGACGGCCGGCTCATCGTCATCGAGATGAACCCCCGCGTGTCCCGCTCGAGCGCGCTTGCGTCCAAGGCGACGGGCTTCCCGATCGCCAAGATCGCCGCGAAGGTCGCAATCGGCTACACGCTCGACGAGATCCAGAACGACATCACCGAGGAGACCCCGGCGTCCTTCGAGCCCACGCTCGACTACGTCGTGGTGAAGGTGCCTCGCTTCGCCTTCGAGAAGTTCCCCGAGGCCGACCCGACGCTGACCACCCACATGAAGTCGGTCGGTGAGGCGATGGCCATCGGCCGCAACTTCACCGAGGCGCTGCAGAAGGCGCTCCGGTCCCTGGAGAGCACGCACGCGCCGTTCGACTGGCACAAGGAGTTCGTCGAGCTCGACAAGGACGCGCTGCTCGCCGAGGTCGCGACGCCGCACGACGGCCGGCTCAAGAAGGTGATGGACGCGATCCGCGCCGGCGCGACGCCCGAGGAGGTCTTCGAGGCCACGAGGATCGACCCGTGGTTCCTCGACCAGCTCGCGCTGATCAACGAGGTCGCGGTGCAGCTCATCGACGCCACCGAGCTCACCCCCGACCTGCTGCGCCTGGCCAAGCGCCACGGCTTCTCCGACGAGCAGGTCGGCAAGATCCGCGGCCTGTCGGCCGACGTGATCCGCGGCGTACGCCACGCGCTGGGCATCCGGCCGGTCTTCAAGACCGTCGACACCTGCGCCGCCGAGTTCGCCGCTCGCACGCCCTACCACTACTCGTCCTACGACGAGGAGACCGAGGTGCAGCCCCGGGCGGAGGGCAAGGAAGCCGTGATCATCCTCGGCTCCGGGCCCAACCGCATCGGCCAGGGCATCGAGTTCGACTACTCGTGCGTGCACGCCTCCCTGGCGCTCGCCGAGGCGGGCTACGAGACGATCATGGTCAACTGCAACCCGGAGACGGTGAGCACCGACTACGACACCTCCGACCGGCTCTACTTCGAGCCGCTCACGCTGGAGGACGTGCTCGAGATCGTCCACGCCGAGCAGCTCGCCGGGCCGGTCGCGGGCGTCGTGTGCCAGCTCGGCGGCCAGACCCCGCTCGGGCTCGCGCAGGGCCTCGCCGATGCAGGCGTGCCGATCGTCGGCACCACCCCCGAGGCGATCCACCTCGCCGAGGAGCGCGGCGCCTTCGGCCGGGTGCTCGCCGACGCGGGCCTGCCGGCGCCCAAGCACGGGACCGCGACGTCGTACCCCCAGGCGCAGCGGATCGCCCACGAGATCGGCTACCCGGTCCTGGTCCGCCCGTCCTACGTCCTCGGCGGGCGGGGCATGGAGATCGTCTACGACGACGCCGCGCTGGAGGCGTACCTCGAGAAGTACGTCGCCAACGGCCTGATCAACGAGCGCCAGCCGGTGCTCGTCGACCGGTTCCTCGACGACGCGGTGGAGATCGACGTCGACGGGATCTTCGACGGCGACGAGCTCTTCCTCGGTGGCGTGATGGAGCACATCGAGGAGGCCGGCATCCACTCCGGCGACTCCTCCTGCGCCCTGCCGCCGATCACCCTGGGCCGTGAGGAGATCGACCGGATCCGCCGCTCGACCGAGGCCATCGCGCGCGGCCTCGGGGTCCGCGGGCTGCTCAACATCCAGTTCGCGCTGGTCTCCGACGTCCTCTACGTCCTCGAGGCCAACCCGCGGGCGTCCCGGACGGTGCCGTTCGTCTCGAAGGCCACCGCGACGCCGCTCGCGAAGGCGGCGGCCCGGGTCATGCTCGGCGAGTCGATCGCCGACCTGCGTGCGGCCGGCGTGCTCCCGGCCGAGGGCGACGGCGGGCACCTCGCCGACGGCGCGCCGATCGCGGTCAAGGAGGCGGTCATGCCCTTCGACCGCTTCAAGACCGCCGACGGCCGCACGGTCGACGCGCTGCTCGGCCCCGAGATGCGCTCCACCGGCGAGGTGATGGGCTTCGACGCCTTCTTCGGCACCGCGTTCGCCAAGGCGCAGGCCGCGTCCTACGGCTCGCTGCCGATGTCGGGCCGGGTCTTCGTGTCCGTCGCCAACCGCGACAAGCGACACATGATCTTCCCGGTCAAGCAGATCGCCGACATGGGCTTCGAGATCCTCGCCACCGCGGGCACCGCCGAGGTGCTGCGCCGCAACGGCGTGGCGGCCACCGTGGTGCGCAAGCAGTCCGAGGGCGAGGGCCCCGACGGCGAGCCCACGATCGTCGGGCGGATCCGCAACCGCGAGGTCGACCTGGTGATCAACACCCCGCACGGTGCGACCAGCGGCGGCTCGCCGCGCGCGGACGGCTACGACATCCGCACGGCCGCCGTGCTCACCGACATCCCGTGCATCACCACCATCCAGGGCCTGGGCGCGGCGGTGCAGGGCCTGGAGGCGATGCGCCGCGGTGACATCGGCGTCCGGTCCCTGCAGGACTGGGCGGCCCTGTCGGGCCGGGCCTCGACCGGCGGGAACGCCTGACGGTGCGGCCCTACGACCTCCTCTTCGAGCAGGCCCTCACCCGGGTCGACCCCGAGCGCATCCACCACGCCGCGTTCCGGGCGATCCGGGCGGCCGGGCCCCTCACGAGCCGCGCGGTGCGCGTGCCGGCGGCACCGGTGGAGGCGCTCGGGCTGAGGTTCCCGCACCGCCTCGGCCTCGCCGCCGGCTTCGACAAGAACGCCGTCGGCATCGACGGTCTCGCGGCGCTCGGCTTCGGGCACGTCGAGGTCGGGACCGTCACGGGCGAGGCCCAGCCCGGCAACCCGACGCCGCGGCTGTTCCGGCTCAAGGACGACCGGGCGATCGTCAACCGGATGGGGTTCAACAACGACGGCGCGGAGGTCGTGGCACGGCGGCTCGCGGCGTGGCGGGCGACCGGGCGCAGCACCATCCTCGGGGTCAACATCGGCAAGTCGAAGGTCGTCCCGGAGGACGAGGCGGCCCGCGACTACGAGAAGTCCGCCGGCCTGCTGGCCCCCTACGCCGACTACCTCGTCGTCAACGTCTCCTCGCCCAACACGCCGGGCCTGCGCAACCTCCAGGCGGTCGAGAAGCTCGAGCCCATCCTCGCGGCCGTGCGCCGCCGTGCCGACGAGGTGCGCCCCGACCACCGGGTGCCGCTCCTGGTGAAGATCGCGCCCGACCTGAGCGACGACGACGTGGTCGCGGTCGCCGACCTGGCGCTGGCCAGCGGGCTCGACGGCGTCATCGCCACCAACACGACGATCAGCCGCGACGGCCTGGCGACGTCGGCCGCGACCCTCGACGAGGTCGGGGCCGGCGGGCTCAGCGGCCGGCCCCTGACCCGTCGCTCGGAGGACGTCGTACGGATGCTGCGCGCACGCGTCGGCGCCGACCTGACGCTCGTCGGCGTCGGGGGCATCACGAGCGTCGACGACGCACGCCGCAGGGTGGCCGCGGGCGCCGACCTGCTGCAGGCCTACACCGCCTTCGTCTACGAGGGTCCGCTGTGGCCGCGGCGGATCGTCCGGGGGCTCGCTGCCGATGGCTGACGAGCGGCGGCGCGTCGCGGGCCCCGTGCACGTGGAGGGCGAGGTCGTCGCCACCAAGCGCGTCGGCGGCTACCGCCACCTGACGCTGACCGCCCCCGGACTGCCCGAACGCTTCCGCGCCGGCACCTTCGTCGCTGTCAGCGTCGCCGGCCACATCGCGCGTCGCCCCCTGTGGATCCACCGCGTGCGTGCCTCCAGCGCGTTCGGCCCGACCCTCGACGTCGTCGTCCAGGTGCGGGGGAGCGGCACCGCCTGGCTCGCCGCCCAGCCCGTCGGCACCCGCGTCGCCGTCACCGGCCCGCTCGGGCGCCCGTTCGCCCTGCCGAAGGACCCGGTCGCGTGCCTGCTCGTCGGCGAGGGGTACGCCGCCGCACCGCTGTTCCCGCTCGCCGAACGCCTCCGCGAGCGCGGGTGCGGCGTCTCGCTCGTCGTCTCCGCGCCCGACGAGGCCGGCCTCCTCTCGGCGCTCGAGGCACGCCGCTCGGTGCGCTCGGTCACCGTGCTCACCGCCGACGGATCGGTGGGGCAGCGCGGCCGGGTGCCCGACGTCGTCGACGACCTCGTCGCGCGCAGCGACGCCGACATCGTCTACGCCGCAGGACCCACCGCCGTCCTCGCCAGCGTCGCCGCGGCCGCCGAGCGCGCCGGGTCGTGGAGCCAGGTGGCCGTCGAGGTGCCCACCCCGTGCGGCACCGGCCTCTGCCACGGCTGCGCCCTGCCCGTCGTCGGCGAGGACGGTGTGGACCGTGTGGTGCGCGGCTGCACCGAGGGCCCCGTCGTCCGCGGCGACCGCGTGCGGTGGGACGCGCTGGGGGCGGGCTCGTGAGCGCGCCGCTGCCCGGCCCGGTGATGGTCGCCGCCGGTTGCGGGGGCACGGGCCGCGAGCTCGAGCCGTTCTGCGGCGACGACGGACTCGACGGGCTGCACGTCGTGACCCGCTCGATCACCCTCGACGCCCGCAGCGGCGGTCCGGGGCCGCGGGTCGTCGAGGTGCCGGGCGGCCTGGTGAACGCCGTCGGGCTGCCCAATCCCGGCCTCGAGCACTTCCTCGCCACCGAGCTCCCGTGGCTGGTGCGCGCCGGCGCCCGGGTGCTGGTGTCGATCGCCGGCGCGACGATGGGGGAGTACGCCGACCTGGCGCGCCGCCTCGCCCGTGCCCCCGGGGTCGCCGGCCTCGAGGTCAACGTCGGCGCGCCCGACGACGTCGGTGCCGGTCTCTACGAGGTCCGCGAGCCCTTCCACTCCGCCAGCGTCATCGCCGCCGTCCGCCGCGAGTTCGCCTCCGACCGTCCCGTCCTGGCCAAGCTGCGGCCCGACGTGTCCCGCATCGTCGAGGGCGCCCGCTCCTGCCACGAGGCCGGCGCGACCGCGGTCGTCATCGGCAACGCCGTCCCCGCCGCGTTCCCCGACGGGCGCGCCGGCGGGCTCAGCGGGCCGGCCGTGGCACCGATCGCGCTCCGGTGCGTCGCCGAGGTGCGCCGCGCCCACCCCGACGTGCCCACGATCGGGTGCGGCGGCGTACGCGACCTCGCCTCGGCCAACGCCTACCTCGACGCCGGTGCGCGCGCCGTCCAGGTCGGCACCGCCCTGCTCCACGACCCCACCACCGTCGCCCGGCTGCGCGCCACGCTGCGCACGACCGCCCACCTGCCCGGACCAGAGGAGACCCCATGACCAGCCCAGCCGGCACCCCCTTCGGCGCCCGACTCGCGACCGCGATCGAGCAGCGCGGCCGGTTCTGCGTGGGCATCGACCCCCACGCCGCCCTCCTGCGCGAGTGGGGCCTCGACGACGACGTGGCCTCCCTCGAGCGGTTCGCCCTCACGGTGGTGGAGGCGGTCGCGCCCGTGGTCGGCGTGGTCAAGCCGCAGAGCGCGTTCTACGAGCGCTTCGGGAGCCGGGGCGTCGCCGTCCTCGAGCGGGTCGTCGCCGAGTCCCGCGCCGCGGGTGCGCTGGTGCTGATGGACGCCAAGCGCGGCGACATCGGCTCCACCAGCGAGGCGTACGCCGACGCCTACCTCGACCCGACGTCGCCGCTCGCCTCCGACGCCGTGACGGCGAGCCCCTACCTCGGCTTCGGCTCGCTCGACCCCATGCTCGAGGCGTGCCGCCGCCACGGGGGCGGGCTGTTCGTGCTGGCCCTCACCTCCAACGAGGAGGGGCCCGAGGTGCAGCACGCGCGTACGCCCCACGGCACCGTCGCCGGCACGGTGCTGGCCCACCTGCGCCGGGCCAACGCCGACGCCACGCCGGTCGGGTCGTTCGGCGCCGTGGTCGGCGCGACGATCGGTCGGACCGACGAGGACCTCGACGTCAACGGGCCGCTGCTGGTGCCGGGCTACGGCGCCCAGGGGGGCACCGCCGAGGACCTCGAGCGGATCCTCGGCGCCGCCGCCCGCTGGGCGCTGCCGAGCTCGTCGCGCGAGGTCCTGCGCGCCGGCCCGGACCCGGCGGCCCTGCGCGACGCCGCGCTGCGCGGCAACGACGCCGTGCGAGGCTTGGGAGCGTGATCCCAGCCGGAGCGACCCGCCGCCTCGCGGCCGGCGTCGCCCTGGCCGGGTGCCTCGCCGTCGGCGGCTGCTCCGGCGATCCGCAGGACGCCTACTGCGACGAGGTCGAGGAGCACCAGGTGGCGCTGAGCGACGTCGCTGCCTCCGACGACGCCGGTGCCCTCTTCGACGCGCTCGACGACTACGACGACCTGCGTGCCGTGGCCCCGCGCGACATCGCCGACGACTGGGCCGACGTCGTCGAGCCGCTCCACGCCCTCGAGGACGTGCTGGACGAGAGCGGGATCGACCCGTCCACCTACGCGGCCGCGCAGCCGCCCGTCGACCTCGACGGCGCCACCCGGGAGGAGATCGAGGCGGCCGCGCGCACCGTCGGCTCCGAGCAGACCGTGCAGGCGATGGCGGCGCTCGAGCAGCACTCGCTCGACGTGTGCGGCACGCCACTCTCGCGCTGAGCCGCGCGCGGCCCGACGTGCCGCCCGACGTGCGGCCCGACGTGCGGACCGGCGTGCGGCCGGCGGCGGGGAGTAGCCCACGTCACGTGCCCGGCGCGGTGGTGGTGACCCGATTGCCTGCCCCGACGGGATCTGACTAGATTGACCCGGACCGAAGCCGGACCTCACCCCATCCGACCCCGCATCGACCCCGAAGGATCGCCTCCGTGGCCTTGCCCCCTCTGACGCCCGAGCAGCGCCAGGCAGCCCTCGACAAGGCTGCGGCCTCCCGACGCGAGCGGGCCGAGGTGAAGAACCGCCTGAAGAACTCGGGCGGCTCGATCCTCGACGTGCTGCACGAGGGCCAGACCAACGAGGTCATCGGCAAGATGCGCGTGGTCGAGCTCCTGCAGTCCGTGCCGGGTCTCGGCCGGGTGCGTGCGCGCCAGGTGATGGAGCGCCTCGGCATCGCCGAGAGCCGTCGGGTGCGCGGGCTGGGCGTCAAGCAGGTCGCCGCGCTCGAGCGTGAATTCGGCCCCGACGCGTCGTGATCGAGTCCGGTCACCACACCGCCGAGGGAGCCGGCAACCCGACGGGCCGCTCGCGGCTGATCGTCCTCGCCGGCCCGACCGCCGTCGGCAAGGGCACCGTCGCCGCGGCCGTGCGCGAGACGCACCCCGAGGTCTGGATCTCGGTGTCGGCCACCACCCGCGCCCCGCGACCCGGCGAGGAGAACGGCGTCCACTACTGGTTCGTCTCCGACGACGAGTTCGACGCGATGGTGGACAAGGGCGACCTCCTCGAGTGGGCGGTCGTGCACAAGGCGGCCCGCTACGGCACCCCGCGCGGCCCGGTCGACCTCGCGCTCGCATCCGGGCACCCCGCGATGCTCGAGATCGACCTGCAGGGCGCGCGGCAGGTGCGCGAGACGATGCCCGAGGCGCTGTTCGTCTTCCTCAAGCCACCGTCGTGGGACGAGCTCGTACGCCGTCTCGTCGGCCGCGGCACCGAGACCGAGGCCGAGCGCGAGCGACGTCTCGAGACCGCCCGGGCGGAGCTGGAGGCCGAGAGCGAGTTCGACGTCACCATCGTCAACCACGAAGTTCACGCTGCTGCGGACGAGTTGGTAGCCTTGATAGTTGGACCTGCTCCATCCGTAACTGACTAGCGAGGCACCCACACCGTGGCTTCTCCCACCATCGACGCTCAGGGCGTGACCAACCCCTCGATCGACGACCTGCTCAGCAAGACCGACAGCAAGTACAAGCTGGTGCTCTACAGCGCCCAGCGTGCCCGCCAGATCAACGCCTACTACTCCCAGCTCGGCGAGGGCCTCCTCGAGTACGTCGGCCCGCTGGTCGACACCCACGTGCAGGAGAAGCCCCTCTCGATCGCGCTGCGCGAGATCAACGACGACCTGCTGACCTGCGAGGACATCGACCCCGCCGCCGAGGCCGCCGCCGAGGACGCTGCCGGCGACGCCACGGAGTGACGACCGCCCGATGACGACGAGCGTCGTCCTCGGGGTGTCGGGCGGCATCGCGGCCTACAAGGCCTGCGAGCTGCTGCGCCGGTTCACCGAGTCGGGGCACGACGTCACCGTCGTGCCCACGGCCGCGGCCCTCGAGTTCGTGGGGGCGCCGACCTGGGCCGCCCTGTCGGGCAAGCCGGTCGCGACCGACGTGTGGACCGGCGTCCATGCCGTGCCGCACGTCCGGATCGGCAAGGGCGCCGACGTCGTCGTGGTCGCCCCGGCGACCGCCGACGTGCTCGCCAGGGCCGCGCACGGCCTCGCCGACGACCTCCTCACCAACACGCTCCTCACGGCGCGCTGCCCGGTCGTGTTCGCCCCGGCGATGCACACCGAGATGTGGGAGCACCCGGCGACGCAGGCCAACGTCGCCACGCTGCGCGCGCGCGGCGCCGTCGTCATCGAGCCCGCCGAGGGCAGGCTCACCGGCGCCGACACCGGCAAGGGCCGCCTGCCCGAGCCGGCCGAGATCTTCGAGCTCGTCCTCGGCGTCCTGGGCCGCGGCGCGGCCCGTGGCCCGGCCCAGGACCTCGCCGGCCGTACGGTCGTGGTGTCCGCCGGAGGCACCCGGGAGTACCTCGACCCGGTCCGCTTCCTCGGCAACCGCTCGTCCGGGCTCCAGGGGTACGCCCTGGCCCGCGCCGCGGCGGCCCGCGGGGCGCAGGTGACCCTCGTGAGCGCCAACGTCGTGCTGCCGGACCCGGCCGGGGTGAGCGTCGTGCACGTCGAGACCACCGAGCAACTGCGCGGTGCGGTCCTCGCGGCGACCGCGAGCGCCGATGCGGTGGTGATGGCCGCCGCGCCTGCGGACTTCCGGCCCACCGCGGTCAGCGACGCCAAGATCAAGAAGGCCGACGACGGCTCCGCGCCCGCCATCGAGCTGGTCCAGAACCCCGACATCCTCGCCGAGATCTCCCACGACCGGGCCCGGGAGGGCGCCGTCATCGTCGGGTTCGCGGCCGAGACGGGTGACGCGACCGGGTCGGTCCTCGACCTCGGCCGGGCCAAGCTCGCCCGCAAGGGCTGCGACCTGCTCGTCGTCAACGACGTCAGCGGGGGAGCGGTGTTCGGCAGCGCCGACAACGAGGCGGTCATCCTCGGCACCGACGGCGCGGCCGTCGACGTGCCCCGCGGCAGCAAGACCGCCCTGGCGCACGTCATCTGGGACGAGGTCGCCCGGCGATTCGCCGAGTGAGACGTCGGTCCCGGATGCTGGGCTGGCGATACGTTTGACCCCACCGTTCCAGAAGAATCGAGAGAGCAACGTGGCTGGACGCCTCTTCACCTCCGAGTCCGTGACCGAGGGTCACCCGGACAAGATCGCCGACAGGATCAGCGACTCCGTCCTCGACCACCTCATGTCGGAGGACCCCGACCGCGCCAACCTGCGCGTGGCCGTGGAGACGCTCCTGACGACCGGCCTGGTCGTCGTGGCCGGCGAGGTCCGCACCGGCGCCTACGCCCCGGTCGCCGACATCGTGCGCAAGGCCATCCTCGACATCGGCTACGACTCCTCGGAGAAGGGCTTCGACGGCACGACGTGCGGCGTCCAGGTCGCCATCGGCGCCCAGTCCAGCGACATCGCCGCCGGCGTCGACGCTGGCCACGAGTCCCGCGTGGGCGACTCCGACGACGAGCTCGACAAGCGCGGCGCCGGCGACCAGGGCCTGATGTTCGGCTACGCCTGCGACGACACCCCCGAGCTGATGCCGCTGCCGATCACGATCGCCCAGCGCCTCGCCCAGCGCCTCACCGAGGTGCGCAAGGACGGCACGCTGGACTACCTGCGGCCCGACGGCAAGACGCAGGTCACCATCGAGTACGACGCCGACGACCGTCCGGTGCGCATCGACACCGTCGTGCTCTCGACCCAGCACGACCCCGACGTCGAGCACGCCACGCTCGAGGCCGACATCAAGCACCACGTGATCGACCCGGTGCTCGCGACCTTCGACATCCCGTCCGAGGGCTACCGCATGCTGGTGAACCCGACCGGCACCTTCGTCATCGGCGGCCCGATGGGCGACGCGGGCCTCACCGGGCGCAAGATCATCGTCGACACCTACGGCGGCATGGCCCGCCACGGCGGAGGCGCGTTCTCCGGCAAGGACCCGTCGAAGGTCGACCGGTCGGCCGCCTACGCGATGCGCTGGGTCGCGAAGAACGTCGTCGCCGCGGGCCTGGCCCGTCGCTGCGAGGCCCAGGTCGCGTACGCCATCGGCAAGGCCGCGCCGGTGGGCGTCTTCATCCAGACGTTCGGCACCGGGGTGGTCCCGGACGAGAAGATCCAGCAGGCCGTGCTGGAGGTCTTCGACCTGCGGCCGGCCGCGATCATCCGCGACCTCGACCTGCTCCGCCCGATCTACGCGGAGACGAGCGCCTACGGCCACTTCGGCCGCGAGCTCCCCGAGTTCACCTGGGAGTCGACCGAGCGCGCCGACAAGCTCAAGGCGGCCGCCGGGGTCTGATCCCCGAGCCGTCCACAGGCACCCGGACGGCTGTCGGGCCGCGCTGACACAATCGCCCGCATGACGTCCCACGAGGCCCCGGAGGCAGAGATGCTCCCGGGGCTTCGTGCTGCGGTGGACGACGCGCGGGCCAAGGCCGCGGCGACCCGGCGCCGCAAGGCCGCGTCCTGGGAGCCCGCCGAGACCGACCCGGTGGCCCGGGTGCTGGTCGACATCGCGCTGGCCCACCTCGACCGCCCCTTCGACTACGCCGTGCCGGTGGGCATGGCCGACACCGCGGTGCCCGGCGCGCGGGTCAAGGTGCGCTTCGCGGGCCAGGACGTCGACGGGTTCCTGGTCGAGCGCGCGAGCCAGACCGACCACACCGGCCACCTGCAGCCCCTGCGCCGCGTGGTCAGCCCCGAGCCCGTCCTGGCGCCCGAGATCGTCCGTCTCAGCGAGACCCTCGCCCGTCGCTACGCCGGGGCCCGGTCCGACGTGCTGCGCCTCGCCGTCCCCCCGCGGCACGCCGCCGCGGAGAAGGCGCCATCCGCCCCCGCCCCCGAGGCGGCGGCGCCCGCACCGACCCGCTGGGCCGAGGTCGCGCACGCCGACGCCTTCCTGCGCCGGCTCGCCGCCGGTGACCCGCCCCGCGCCGTGTGGTCCGCCGCGCCTGCCGACGACTGGCCCGCGATGGTCGCCGAGGCGGTCGCCACGACGTACGCCACGGGCCGCGGCGTGCTGGTCTGCGTCCCCGACGGGCGCGACGTCGCGCGCGTCGACGCCGCGCTGACGGCGCTGCTCGGGGACGGGCACCACGTCTGCCTCACCGCGGACGGCGGCCCGGCGGCTCGCTACCGCGACTTCCTCGCCGTCGCGCGCGGGGCCCGACGCATCGTGGTCGGGACGCGGTCCGCCGCGTTCGCGCCCGTCCACGACCTGGGGCTCGTCGTGCTCTGGGACGACGGCGACGACCTCCACGCCGAGCCCCGCGCGCCCTACCCCCACACCCGCGAGGTCCTGGTGCTGCGCGCGGAGCAGCAGGGGACCGCGGCCCTGTTCGGCGCGATCGCGCGGACCGCCGAGACGCAGCAGCTGCTGACGACGGGATGGGCCCACGAGCTCGCCGTCCCGCGCGAGGTGCTGCGTCGCCGCGTGCGCGTCGAGGCGGTCCCCGCCGAGGACCGGTCCGTCGGCACCCGCATCCCGCGCGCCGCCTACGACGCCGTCCGCCGCGGGCTCGACGTCGGTCCGGTCCTGGTCCAGACGCCGCGCGCCGGCTACGCCGCCTCCCTCGCCTGCGACACCTGCCGCGCGCCTGCGCGGTGCACGGTGTGCACCGGCCCGCTCGCCGTCGCCGGACCGACCGTCCCGCCGCACTGCCGGTGGTGCGGGCACGTCGAGTCGGCGTGGGCGTGCCCGACCTGCGGTGGACGTGGCCTGCGGGCCCCGGTCCGGGGGGAGGCGCGCACCGCCGAGGAGCTGGGGCGGATGTTCCCCGGCACCACCGTCCGCAGCTCGAGCGGCGACCGGGTGCTCGACCGGGTCGGCCCCACGGGGGACCTCGTCGTCGCGACCGTCGGCGCCGAGCCCGTGGCGGACGACGGCTACGCCGCGGTCGTCGTCCTCGACACCTGGTTGACCCTCGCCCGCGACGACCTCCGGGCCGCCGAGGAGGCGCTGCGGCGCTGGCTCAACGCGGCGGCGCTCGTGCGCCCGGGCGGTCACGTCGTCGCCGTCGGTGACCCCGCCCACCCCGCGCTGCAGGCGCTGGTGCGGTGGGACCCCGCCGGCTTCGCGCGACGCGAGACCGACGAGCGCTCCCAGGCGCACCTCCCGCCCGCCGCCCGGATCGCGACGGTCACCGGTGACCTCGGTGCCCTCGACGACGTGCTGCACCTGCTCGACCTGCCCGACGGGGCCGAGGTGCTGGGTCCGGTAGCCGTCGACGCGCCGCCCCCCTCCGCGCCGGCCGCGCCGGCCGGTGCCGTCGAGCACCGGGTGCTCCTGCGCGTGCCGCGGGCTGCCGGGCAGGAGCTGTCGCAGGCCCTGGGCGACCTCCAGCGCATCCGGTCGGCCCGCAAGCTCGACCCCGTGCGGATCCAGGTCGACCCGCCCACCCTCTAGCCCGCGCGTGGCCGGTCGGCGCCGGTGCGGCCGCCGCCGGGTGCCGTCCCTAGACTCGAGCCCCGCACCGTGACCACCGTGACCAAGGAGATCCGTGGCCGTCCAGCCCATCCGCCTCTTCGGCGACCCCGTGCTCCGGCAGCGCGCCGTCGAGGTCGACGCCTTCGACAAGGAGGTCCGCCAGCTCGTCACGGACCTCACCGACACGATGCTCGCCGCCCCGGGCGCCGGTCTCGCCGCGCCGCAGATCGGGGTCGGCCTGCGGGTCTTCACCTGGAACGTCCACGGCGAGGTCGGCCACCTCGTGAACCCGTCCCTGCAGCTCTCCGACGAGACGCAGGACGGCGCCGAGGGGTGCCTGTCGCTGCCGGAGCTGACCTACGACTGCCTGCGGGCGCTGTCGGTGGTGGCCACCGGCTTCGACATGCACGGCGAGCCCCAGCGCATCGAGGCCTCCGAGCTGCTGGCCCGCGCGATGCAGCACGAGACCGACCACCTCGACGGCGTCCTCTTCATCGACAAGCTCGACACCGACGCCCGCAAGGCGGCGATGAAGGAGATCCGCGAGTCGGACTGGTTCGGCCTCGAGAAGCCGACGATCAAGGTCAGCCCGCACGCGACCCGCGGTCTCGGCCTCTGATGCGCGTCGTCTTCGCCGGCACCCCCGAGGTCGCCCTCCCCGCGCTGGACGCCGTCGCCGCGAGCCGCCACGAGCTCGTCGGTGTCGTCACCCGTCCTGACGCGCCGAGCGGTCGCGGACGCAGGCTCGTCGCGAGCCCCGTCGCCCAGCGCGCCGAGGAGCTCGGCGTACCCGTCCTCACGCCCGAGCACCCGCGCGACCCCGACTTCCAGGCTGCCCTCGCCGACCTCCGCCCGGACGCCTGCCCGGTGGTCGCCTACGGGGCCCTGCTGCCGCAGTCCGCGCTCGACCTCGTGCCCCACGGGTGGATCAACCTGCACTTCTCCCTCCTCCCCGCCTGGCGCGGTGCCGCGCCGGTCCAGCACGCGCTGTGGGCGGGCGACGAGCTCACCGGCGCCTCGACCTTCCGCATCGTCAAGGCGCTCGACGCGGGACCCGTGTTCGGCGTGATGACCGAACGGGTCCGACCCGACGACACCGCCGGCGCGCTGCTCGGGCGTCTCGCCGAGGGCGGCGCCGGGCTCCTCGTGCAGACCCTCGACGGCATCGAGGACGGCAGCCTGCAGGCGCGCGAGCAGCCTGAGGACGGCGTGTCCTTCGCCCCCAAGATCCTGGTCGACGACGCCCGGGTCGACTGGACCCGCCCGGCCGTGGGCATCGACCGCCAGGTCCGGGCCTGCCACCCGGCGCCCGGTGCGTGGACGACCTTCGGTGGAGAGCGGGTCAAGCTCGGCCCGCTGCAGGTCGTGGACCGCGAGCCGCTCACGCCCGGCGTCCTCGAGGTCACCAAGAACGCCGTCCTCGTCGGCACCGCGACGGCTCCCGTCCGGCTCGGCGACGTCAAGGCCTTCGGCAAGAGGCAGATGTCCGCCGCCGACTGGGCCCGCGGCGTACGCCTCGAGTCCGGTGCCCGCGTCGGCGACTAGTCTCGTCCGGTGAGCACCTCCCGGTCCGGCACCCGTCCCGCGCGCCCCGAGGACGTCGACGAGATCTGCGGCTCCCTGCCGGAGACCGAGCTCGGCACGTCGTGGGGCGACCGGCCCACGTGGAAGGTGCCGCGCGGGGACAAGGGCAAGGGCTTCGTCCTCTACCGCGCTCCGCACAAGACGGCGGTCGATCCCGACACCGGGGAGATGTACGACGACCTGGTGGTCATCACCACCCCGACCGAGGTGGAGAAGCACGCGCTGGTCGAGGACGGGTCGACCCCGTTCTTCACCATCGACCACTTCGACGGCCACGCCGCCGTCCTGGTGCGGCTCTCCCGGCTCGGCGAGATCAGCCGGCAGGAGCTCGTCGAGGTCATCACCGACGCGTGGGCCACCAAGGCACCGAGGAAGCTGGTCCGGGAGCACCTCGGTGAGTGAGCGCCGCCGACCGGTCGACCGGCCGCGGCGTGCGGCGCTCGACGTCCTCACCGCCGTCCGCGCCGACGGCGCGTACGCCAACCTCGTCCTCCCGCAGGTCCTCCGCAAGCACCGGCTCGAGGGCCGCGACGCAGGCCTGGCCACGGAGCTCGCCTCGGGCGCGATCAGGATGCAGGGCCTCTACGACCCCGTGATCGACGCCTGCCTCACCAAGCCGCGGCTCCAGCCGGAGGTGCGCGACGTCCTGCGCCTCGGCGCCCACCAGCTGCTGTCCATGCGGGTGCCCGACCACGCGGCGATCTCGACGAGCGTCGACCTCGTCCGGGCCAGCGTCGGTCAGGGGCCGGCGGGGCTCGTCAACGCCGTCCTCCGCGCCATCAGCCGACGTGGCGTGCAGGACTGGATCGACGACGTCGCGCCTGGTCGCGCGTCCGACCTCCACGGGCACCTCGCCGTCGCACAGTCACACCCGCGGTGGGTCGTCGACGCTCTCGCCGACGCACTCGGGGCCGACGACGAGCTCGAGGACCTCCTCGCGGCCGACAACGCCGCCCCCCGGGTCACCCTCGTCGCCCGCCCCGGCCTCGCGAGCGTCGCGGAGCTCGAGGCGGCCGGCGGCAGCCGTACGCCACGCTCGCCCCACGGCGTCGTGCTGACCGGTGGCGACCCCGGGAGCGTCCCCGCCGTCGCCGAGGGACGGGCCGGCGTCCAGGACGAGGGGTCCCAGCTCGTCGCGCTCGCCCTGGCCGATGCGGTGCTCGAGGGACGCGACGAGACGTGGCTCGACCTCTGCGCCGGCCCCGGCGGCAAGGCGGCCCTCCTCGCGGCGATCGCCGCCCAGCGAGGAGCCACCCTCGTGGCCAACGAGCGCCAGCCCCACCGTGCCGCGCTCGTCGCGTCCGCGCTGCGGGCCGTCCCCGCCGGCGTCGCGCACGTCCTCGCCGGTGACGGGATGCGACCGGCGTGGGTGCCCGGCGTCTTCGACCGCGTCCTGGTCGACGCGGCCTGCACCGGTCTCGGCGCCCTGCGACGCCGTCCGGAGGCACGCTGGCGCCGCGCTCCCGGTGACCTCGGCCAGCTCGTCGCCCTCCAGCAGGTGCTGCTCGACGTGGCCCTGGAGTCCGTACGTCCGGGCGGCGTCGTGGTCTACGCCACGTGCTCGCCGCTCCTCGCCGAGACGACCGAGGTGGTGCAGGCGGTGCTCGCCAGGCGCGCAGACACCGTCGAGGTCGACCGCCTGCAGCTGTGGCCGCACCGCGACGGCACCGACGCGATGTTCGCCGCGACGCTCCGCCGCGAGGGCTGAGACCGGGCTCAGTCGTCCTCGAGGTGCCGCAGGTAGGCCCACGGCTCCGCGAGGTAGCGGCGCCAGTGGTCGACGACCTCGAGGTCCTCCCACGCCGACTCGCGCAGCCCCCACGGTCCGACCTCGAGGATGCGGGCGCCGGGCATCGCGGCGAGGACGGGGGAGTGGGTGGCGCAGAGCACCTGCCCCCTGCGGGCGACCACGCGCTGCAGCGCGGCGACGAGCCCCAGGGTGGAGGAGAACGAGAGCGCCGCCTCCGGCTCGTCGAGGCAGAAGAACCCCGGCCCGGTGAACCTCGACTCCAGCACCGCGAGGAACGACTCGCCGTGGCTCATCTCGTGGAAGGCCGGGTCCGGGTCGCGGCCGGCGGGGTGGTCCTCCAGGTAGGAGTACCACCCGTGCATCGTCTCGGCACGCAGGAAGAAGCCCCACCTGCTCGCCCCCGCACCGCGCACCAGCTGGAGCGCGTCACCGAGGGGCGACTCGGTGGCCCGGGTGGAGTGCCGGCTGTGGGTGCTCCCGCCCTCCGGGGACAGGCCGTACGCGGTCGCCACCGCCTCGACGAGGGTCGACTTGCCCGAGCCGTTCTCCCCGACCAGGAAGGTCACCCCGGGACCGAGGTCGAGGCCCTCGGCGAGGACCTGGGCGACCGCGGGGATGGACGCGGGATAGCCCCGAGGAGCCAGCTCGTGGCCACGACGCGCCTCGACGCGACGCACGGGGTGTCGCGTGATGTCCTCACCCCGCCACGGCATGGCGACACCGTAGCCAGCGGCACCGACGGGCCGCCGGTGGGTCGGTCCGTCACCCAGACAGGTGAATCTCCGGCGACCTCCCCGCGTCCGGTGCGCGTCGGCTGTTCCCAACGCGTGCACGGCCGAGCATGATGGGGTCCAGCGCCGCGCACCGGAGGGGTGCTCGGCGTCACGGGGAGCTGGGAACACATGCACGTGCGAAGTCTTCTTGGGGTCGTGGCCGCCACGACGATGTCGCTCGGCCTGCTGGCGGGCCCGGCCGGCGCTGCCGGCTCGCGGACCGTGTCGGGGCCCGCCACCGGTGACGACGACGTCTACCTCACCTACGTCCGCTGCGACGACCTGTTCGGCAGCGCCGTGGCGCCGCAGTCCCGGATCAACCTCGGCCCGTACGCCGCCCCGCTCGGGCGCCGCTCGCTCGGCCTGGTGCCGGCCGCGGGCGGCAGCGCCGCGGGTCCGTACGCCACCATCGAGTCGCTGGCCGACGTCGACGCCTCGGTGTCCGTGGCCGCGACCGGCGGCGGCCGGGGCGTGTCCTGGATCCTGGCGGTCACGCAGGCCAGTCCCGTCGGCACGGCCTGGCGCGGCCGTGCGACCGTCTCCGTCCCGGCCGGGTCGTGGCAGCAGGTCTCCGCGTCCGAACTGACCTACACCTGGACGCTGGTCGACCTCGCGACCGGCGCCGCCCTCGACGCCGCCGGCACCGCCACCCCGGCTGCGTTCGCCGCCGAGCACGGCGACGGCGCCGGCTTCGTGGTCACGGGCCTCGGCTGCGACGGGAAGGCCTTCAACCTCGACGCGGTGCGGTCGTCCGGGACGACGCTCGACTTCGAGGGGGTCACCCTGACCAGCACGATCGCCGCCGGCAGGCAGCAGGTCGCGGTGGGCGACGAGGTCGAGATCACCGGCCGGGTCACCGACGGCGCCGGCCGCCTCACCGGCGACTCCCTCGTCCTCGAGCAGCGGGTGCCCGGCGCCGGGTGGTCCCCGGTCGGCAGGCCCGTCCTGGCCGGTCGCGACGGTGTCGCGCGGGTGTCCGTGCCGGTCGCGGAGACCACCGAGTTCCGCTGGCACCGCCCGGAGGGCCAGTACGCCGACGAGGGCTGGTCCCAGACGGTCACCGTGACGGCCACGCAGCCTGCCCAGCCCGACCAGTCCAACCAGTCCGGCCAGTCCGGCCAGCCCGACCAGTCCGAGGCTCCGGCGCAGCAGTAGCCCGCGCGGCTAGGCTCGGCGCATGGCGTCGCCGTTCATCGAGATCGAGGTCGACGACCGCGTCGTCAAGGTCACCAACCCCGACCGGGTCTACTTCCCCGAGACCGGGGCGACCAAGCTCGACCTGGTCGAGTACTACCTCGCCGTCGGCGACGGCATCGTCAACGCACTCCGCGAGCGGCCCTGCATGCTGCACCGCTTCCCCAAGGGCCTGGCCGGCGACAAGGTCCACCAGAAGCGCCTCCCCGCCGGCGCTCCCGAGTGGGTCGAGACGGTCCAGCTGTTCTTCCCGCGCTGGAAGCGCACCGCCGACGAGCTGTGCGTCACCGAGCTCGCCAGCGTGATCTGGGCCGTCCAGATGTCGACGGTGGAGTTCCACCCGTGGAACAGCCGCCGCGCCGACACCGAGAAGCCCGACGAGTGGCGCATCGACCTCGACCCCGGCCCGGACTGCGGGTGGGACACCGTCCAGCGCGTGGCGCACGTCGCGCACGAGGTCCTCGACGAGCTGGGCGCCGTCGGCTTCCCCAAGACCAGCGGTGGCTCCGGGCTGCACGTCTACGTCCGGATCCCGCCCGACCACGGGTTCCAGGACGTACGCCGCGGCGCGCTCGCGTTCGCGCGCGAGGTCGAGCGTCGCAGCGGGGGAGACGTCACCACCGCGTGGTGGCGCAAGGACCGCGACCCGGACCAGCTGTTCGTGGACTACAACCAGAACGCCCGCGACCACACGATCGCGGCGGCCTACTCCGTCCGCGGCGTCCCCCGCGCCCGCGTCTCCGCCCCGATCCGCTGGGACGAGGTCGACCACTGCGAGCCGGACGACTTCACGATCGCCACGATGCCCGCCCGCTTCGCCGAGATCGGCGACCTGCACGCCGCCATCGACGACCACCCCTTCGACATCGCCCCCCTCCTCGAGTGGGCCGCGCGCGACGAGGCCGAAGGCGCCGACACCCCGCCCGAGCCGGACGAGGACTGACTGCCGCGGCGCACGCCCGGCCCGGCGCCGCTTCCGGTGTGGTCCGCATCGAAAATCAGGTTGGACCCGGCCCTCAGCATGAATTCTGATGCGGACCATCGCGACGCTGCGCGCACCGCCCGGGTCCGCCTAGGATCGACGGGTGAACCCTGCCGCCGTCTCCGCAAGCCCCGTCCTACCGGTCGCCGCCGAGTGGCTGCTGCTCCTCACCGTGGTGCTCGGAGTGGTGTGCACCCTGGTGGCGTTCCGCCTCGTCTCGAGGGGCGTGATGCGCACCTTCGGAGCGATCGCGGTCCTGATCCTGAACTTCGTGCCGCTCCTCGGACCCTTGGCGGCGGCGCTGGGGCTCCTCTGGGGCTACTCGCGCCGCAACAGCGCGGTGCAGGACGGCGCGACCGCCTGAGCCCGGCGCGGGTGCACAGCCCCCGCACAGGTCGTCCTCACCGTCCTCTCACGTGGGGCTCGTAGCCTCGACGGCATGCCCGAGGACATCGCCAGCCGCCCCCGCACCGATCGCGTGGCCGTCGTCGTCAACACCGCCGCGCGTCGCGGGGCCCACGCCCTGCCGCTCGTCGGGCAGGCGCTGCGGGGCGTCGCGGACGAGGTGCGCGTGCACGCGGTCAGCGGGGGACCGGAGCTCCGGCGGGCGCTCGACGACGTGATGGCCCACGCGCCCGACCTGCTCGTCGTCGGTGGCGGCGACGGCACGATCGGGTACGCGGCCGCGACGGTGGCCCACACGCGTACGACCCTGGGCGTCCTGCCGCTCGGCACCGCCAACGACTTCGCCCGGACGTTGGAGATCCCGTCGAACCTGGTCGCTGCGGTCGACACCCTCGCGACCGGCAGGGTCGTGGACGTCGACCTCGGCCGCGTCGACGGACGGGCGTACCTCAACGTGGCCTCGGTCGGGCTTTCGGTGGCGGTGACGCAGCGCCTCACCCCCGGCCTCAAGCGGCGGCTGGGGCGCTTCGCCTACCCCGCCGCGACGATCGCGGCGTACCGCTCGCACCGGCCGTTCGCAGCACGGCTCGAGCTCGACGACGGCCGGGTCCTCGAGCTGCGCGACCTCATGCAGGTCGCGGTGGGCAACGGCCGGCACTACGGCGGCGGGCTCACCGTCGCGCCGGACGCCTCCATCGACGACCACCTGCTCGACGTGTACGCCGTCGAGCAGGGCCGCCTGCGCGACCACGTGTCGGTCGCCCGCCTGCTGCGCACCGGGCACCTGGTCGAGCACGAGCGCGTCCACCACGTCACCACCCGCCGGCTGCGCCTCGTCACCGACGAGCCCCTGCCGGTCAACCTGGACGGCGAGATCGCGGCCACGACGACCGCTAAGTTCGAGGTGGACCGCAACGCCCTGCACGTCGTCGTGCCGACGACGAGCCGTGCCGCGCGGATGGACGGCACCCCGACTCCCTAGGATCGTGCCGTGGGCATCCAGATCACGCCGAGCATCCTCAACGCCGACCTCTCGCACCTCGCCGACGAGATCGCGCGCATCCCCAGCGCCGACTGGGTGCACGTCGACGTGATGGACAACCACTTCGTCCCCAACCTCACGCTCGGACTGCCGATGATCGAGGCGCTCCGCGGACACGTGTCGCAGCCGATCGACGCCCACCTGATGATCGAGGACGCCGACAGGTGGGCACCGGCGTACGCCGAGGCGGGCTGCGGGTCGGTCACGTTCCACGCCGAGGCGGCGAAGGCCCCCGTACGCCTCGCGCGGGAGATCCGCGCCCAGGGCGCCCGGGCGTCCATGGCGCTCAAGCCGGCGACCCCCATCGAGCCCTACGAGGCGCTGCTGCCCGAGCTCGACATGGTGCTGATCATGACGGTCGAGCCGGGCTTCGGGGGGCAGAAGTTCCTCGACCTGTGCCTGCCCAAGATCCGCACGGCCCGCGAGCTGGTGCGCAGGCACGACGTCCAGACCTGGATCCAGGTCGACGGGGGAGTGTCCCTCGAGACCATCGAGCGCTGCGCCGAGGCGGGCGCGGACGTCTTCGTCGCCGGGAGCGCCGTCTACTCCGCCGACGACCCGGACGCGATGGTGCGCGAGCTCAGGGCGCGGGCCGAGGCGGCGCTGGGCTGATGCCGCGCCACGCCCGGCCGTGGGAGCGCCTGCTCACCCTGCTCGGGACCGTGGGGGAGGTCGACGCGTCGACGCCGGGACGCATCCGCGTGCGCATCGGCCGACAGCGGGTCGAGGTCGTGATGACGGAGCGGGAGTGGGAGGACCTGGTGAGGGTCCCGTACGGCTCCTTCGACGGCGCCGCCCAGCACCTGCTGCGCGCCCTCGCCCTCGCCCAGGCGGACCAGGCGCCGTACCTCGTCCACCACCTGTACGACCTCGAGCCGAGCCAGACACCCCAGAGCCCCTCGCGCCTGCTGGAGGAGACCGACCTGCGTGCGGCGCGGGAGAGCCTCCGCGAGCACCCGGGCACGCCCGGAGAGTGGCGTCCGTACCCGCCGGGCCACGAGAAGTCGCAGCGCCGTCTGCAGGATCCGCCGTCGTAGGGACCGGTCCGTAGATTGGCGGCATGACCGAGTCCGTGTGGGACTACCCCCGCCCTCCGCGCGTCGACCCGAGCACCGAGCACGTCGTGGTCACCCACGCCGGTGTGGTCCTCGCCGACACCACCGCGAGCCTCCGGGTGCTGGAGACCAGTCACCCGCCGACCTACTACCTGCCCGCGTCGTCGTTCGCCGCCGGCGTGCTGCGCCCGGGCCAGGGTGCGTCCTGGTGCGAGTGGAAGGGACAGGCCGCCTACTACGACCTCGTCGTCGGGGACGAGGTGCTGCCTGCGGTGGCATGGACCTACCCCACGCCGAGCAAGGGCTTCGAGGCGCTCCTCGACCACGTCGCGCTCTACCCCGGCAGGGTCGACCGCTGCACGGTCGACGGCGAGGTCGTCGAGCCGCAGCCCGGCAGCTTCTACGGCGGGTGGATCACGTCGCGGGTCGTCGGGCCGTTCAAGGGAGCCCCCGGCACCCAGGGCTGGTAGCCCCCGGGCTCAGTGCAGACCGCGGTCGCCGACCTGCTGGCTGCGCAGCTCCGGCTCGGCGCTGGCGGGGCCGTCGACCTCGTGCGGCGTGAGCGGACGGGTCAGCCGGCGAAGAGCGTGAGCCGCTGGCGGATGATCTTGCGGCGCAGGACCACCCGCCGCTTGCCGTCGTTGCCGATGCGGAGCCGGTCGAGCTCCCACCCGCCGTGCTCGGCGCGCTCGACGAGCACCCGGGTCACCACGTTGCGGGAGAAGTCCTTGGGCAGCACGAGCGTCTCGAACTCCCACTCGACACCGCGGCCGGGCGGGCGGCGCTGGATCCGGGCCATGTGACTCCTCTCATGGGCTGCTGGTCGGGTGGGACCGTCGGGTCAGTCGGCGGAGACGTCGTCGAGGGCGTCGACGATCTCGGGGGGCAGGGTGAGCTCCTCGATGCCGAGGGCACCACCGAGCTGGGCGGCGGTGCGTGCCCCGACGATGGGGGCCGTGATCCCCGGCCGGTCGCGCACCCACACGAGGGAGACCTCGAGCGGGGACCAGCCGAGGCCGTCGGCGGCGCGGGCCACCGCCTCGACGATCCCGCGGCCGCGCTCGTCGAGGTAGGTGCCGACGAAGCGGGCGAAGTGCTCGCTGGCCGCGCGGGAGTCCGATGGGGTCCCCGAGCGGTACTTCCCGGTGAGGACGCCGCGGCCGAGGGGCGACCACGGCAGCACCCCGAGGCCGAGGGCCTGGGCGGCCGGCAGCACCTCGTGCTCGACCTGGCGGTTGAGCAGGGAGTACTCGACCTGGGTCGACGCGAGGGGCGTACGCATCGGGACCGCGCGCTGCCACGTCGCCGCCTGCGCGGTCTGCCACCCGGTGTAGTTGGAGATCCCGACGTAGGAGGCGCGCCCGGACGAGACGGCGAGGTCGAGTGCGTGCAGCGTCTCCTCCAGCGGCGTCTCGTCGGTCCAGACGTGGACCTGCCACAGGTCGACGTGGTCGACGCCGAGCCGCTCGAGCGACGCGTCGAGCGTGGTGAGCAGGGTGCCCCGCGAGGTGTCGGTGACGCGTTCGCCCGTGCGGCGGGAGATGCCGGCCTTGGTGGCCAGGACGACCTCGTCCCGGGCGACCACGTCGCCGATCAGGGTGCCGATGAGCTCCTCGCTCGCCCCGTCGCCGTAGCCAGCCGCCGTGTCGACGAGGGTGCCGCCCGCCTCGGCGAACGCGACCAGCTGGTCGCGCGCCTCGTGCTCGTCGGTGTCACGCCCCCACGTCATGGTGCCGAGGCCGAGCCGCGAGACCTTGAGACCGGTCGCGCCGAGGGAACGCTGCTGCATGCAGGTGAGCGTAGCCACGCGCCCTGCACGTTCGCCGGAGGGACGCGCCCGTAGGCTGACGCCTCGTGATCGATCTCCTGAAGGCCGTGGTCCTCGGCGTCATCCAGGGACTCACCGAGTTCCTGCCGATCTCGAGCAGCGCCCACCTGCGGATCTTCCCCGAGCTGTTCGGCTGGGGTGACCCGGGCGCTGCGTTCACGGCCGTCATCCAGATCGGCACGGAGCTCGCGGTGCTCATCTACTTCCGCAAGGACATCTGGCGCATCGGCAGCGCGTGGGTGCGCTCGCTCATCCAGGCCGAGTACCGCGGCACGTTCGACGCGCGGATGGGCTGGTTCATCATCGTCGGCTCACTCCCGATCGTCGTCCTGGGCGTGCTGCTCAAGGACGTCATCGAGCGCGACTTCCGCAACCTCTGGATCATCGGGTGCACGCTGATCGTGATGGGCATCGTGCTGGGCATCGCCGACCGGGTCGGACGCACGGACCGGCCGCTGGGCAAGCTCACGCTGAAGGACGCCGTGCTGATGGGCGCCGCCCAGGCGCTCGCGCTGATCCCGGGGGTCTCCCGCTCGGGCGCGACGATCTCGATGGGCCGGTTCCTCGGCTTCGAGCGGGAGGCCGCGACCAGGTTCGCCTTCCTGCTCGCCATCCCGGCCGTCGTCGGCGCGGGGCTGTTCGAGCTCAAGGAGATCCCGCACGGCCACAACGACTTCGGGTGGGGGCCCACGATCACCGCGACGGTGGTGTCCTTCGTCGTCGGCTACGCCGCGATCGCGTGGCTGCTGCGCTACGTCAGCACGCGCTCCTACACCCCGTTCGTCGTCTACCGCATCCTGCTCGGCGCGGGCACGCTCATCCTGCTCGGCGCCGGCGTGCTGACCGCCTGACGGTGCCGCCGCCCAGCGTGTCGGCCAGCAACGCCAGCGCCACCGCCTGGGTGAGCGCGACGACGACCACCAGCGCGACCAGCGACCGCTCGTAGAGCCACCCGGCCGTCACGCCGCCGACGATCGCCAGCAGGCCCTGGATGCCGGCGAACACGCCGTACGCCGTCGCGCGACGTGGCGCCTCGACGAGGTCCGCCACGACCGCCTTGACCGTGGAGTCCTGAACGCCCTGCGCGACGCCCCACGCCACGACACCGGCGAGCACCGCGACGAGGGCCGACCCGAGGGCCAGGGCGGGCACGAGCGCCACCAGGACGGGCACGACGAGCAGGACGCGGGCGCCGGTGCGGTCGTAGACCGAGCCCACCACCAGCGCCGCGACGGCCTCGACGCCCATCGCGGCGGCGTACAGCACCGGCACCGCCGCGACCGGGAGGATCCCGTCGACCGTCACGTGGTAGCCGATGATCCCGAACGTCACGAGCGCCCCGGTGGTGAGGGAGGCGGCGACGGCGTAGCGGAAGAAGTCGCCGGACAGCCCGGCGCCGACGGACTCCGCCCACCAGCCACGGGCGTCGGCCGCGCGCTCCGGGGTGGGGGCGGCGTCGTACGCGGCGGGGTCCGGGACCCGACGGCGCAGGGCGAGGAGCAGCACCATCGCCACCGCCCCGGGCACCGCCAGGACCGCCATCCCCGCCCAGATCGAGGCCGAGGCCACCACGGCAGCGACGACGAGGGGGCCGGCGAACGCGCCGACCTGGTCGAGCGCCTTGTGGACGCCGAAGCCGCGCCCGCGGCCGACCGCGGAGGCCACGTGCGCGAGCAGCGCCGACTTCGACGGCGACCGCACGGCCTTGCCGAGGCGTTCGAGCAGGATCATCGTCGCGGCGAAGGCCAGTCCCGCCGCGCCGAGCCGGGGGGCCAGCCAGAGCAGGGGGACGCACACGGCGGTCAGCCCGTAGCCGACGATGGTCAGCGTCCAGTAGCGACCGGACCGGTCCGCGATCGGGCCGAAGGCCAGCCGCAGCACCAGGGCGACCGCCTCGCCCGCGCCGGTGACGAGGCCGACGACGAGCGCCGAGGCGCCCAGCGCGGCCAGCAGCGGGCCGTACACCGAGCGGGCACCCTCGTAGACCATGTCGGCAGCCAGGCTGACGAGGCCGAACCACCACACGACCCGCCACGCGCTCGGGGAGGCCGGCGCCGGTGGGGTCAGAGCCACCCGGACCTCTTGAAGAACAGGTAGAGGGCATAGCCCACACCGGCCATGAGCGCGAGGGCGTAGGGGTAGCCGTAGGTCCAGTGCAGCTCGGGCATCGTGTCGAAGTTCATCCCGTAGACGCCCGCGATGAGGGTGGGGACGACGACGATCGCGGCGCCGGCCGAGATCTTGCGCATGTCCTCGTTCTGCTGGACCGAGATGCGCGCGAGGTGGGCGTCGAAGGCGGTGGACAGCAGGCCGTCGAGGTTGTCGATGACCTCGGAGACCCGCTGCAGGTGGTCGGCCACGTCGCGGAAGTAGGTCGCGTTCTCCGCCGAGATGTCGGGGTGCACCCCCATGGCGAACTTCCGCATCGGCTCGCGCAGCGGCAGCACCGCCCGGCGCACCTCGGCGATCTCGCGCTTGAGGACGTAGATCCGCGAGGAGTCGTCGGTGCGGGCGGGGGAGAAGACCGACTCCTCCACCTCGTCGACGTCGACCTCGAGGGCGGCGCCGACCTTCTCGTACTCGTCGACCACGCGGTCGCAGATCGCGTAGAGCACCCCCATCGGCCCGTGCTCGAGGACCTGCGCGCGCTGCTCGAGGTCACGCCTGGCGCCCGACAGGTCGATGCCCTGGCCGTGGCGCACCGTGACGACGAAGTCGTGGCCGACGAACATGTTGATCTCACCGGTCTCCACGGCGTCCTGCTCGTCGACGTACCAGAGCGTCTTGAGCACGACGAAGAGCGTGTCGCCGTAGCGGTCGACCTTGGGTCGCTGGTGGGAGTCGCCCGCGTCCTCGACGGCGAGGGGGTGCAGGTCGAAGGTGCCTGCGATGAGCTCGAGCTCCTCGGGGCTCGGGTCGTGGATGCCGATCCACTGGAAGTCGCCCGGGTCGCAGGGCACGCGCGCGCTGCCGAGGCTCTGGTCGTCTCCGTCGCCGAGCGGGACCCGCTTGCCCCGGTGGTAGAGGGCGTTGTCGACGATCACGCGCTCAGGCTAGTGCCCGCGTGCTCGGTAGTGTCGCTGTCGTGCCCACCGTGATCCTCGTGCGACACGGCCGCTCGACGGCCAACGCGACCGGAGTCCTGGCCGGCCGGCTGCCCGGCGTCCACCTCGACGACGCAGGCGTGCAGCAGGCCGCGGCCGTCGGCGACCGGTTGGCGGGCGTACGCCTGTCCGCCGCGGTGACGAGCCCTCTCGAGCGGTGCCGGGAGACGTGCCGTGAGATCACGTCGCGCCAGCCGACGCCGATGCGGGCGAGCACCGACAAGCAGCTCTCCGAGTGCGACTACGGCGACTGGCAGGGTCGCCCGCTCAAGGAGCTCGCCAAGGAGAAGCTCTGGAGGACCGTCCAGGCCCAGCCGTCGGCGGCGACCTTCCCCGGCGGCGAGTCGATGCGGGCCATGCAGGACCGGGCGGTGGCAGCCATCCGTCGCCACGACGCGCGCGTCGCCGCCGAGCACGGCGAGGACGCCGTCTGGCTGGCGGTGAGCCACGGCGACGTCATCAAGTCGATCCTCGCCGACGCGCTCGGCACGCACCTCGACCTCTTCCAGCGCATCCACGTCGACCCGGCCTCGGTCTCGGTGGTCCGCTACACCGAGTCCCGGCCGTTCGTCCTGGGCACCAACACCCATGCCGGCGACCTCGCGTGGCTCACCCCGCCCGCGAAGAAGACGGCCCGGTCGCGGCGGGCGTCCTCGGACGCGGCGGTCGGTGGCGGCGCGGGGCCTGGGACGAGCCCCCAGACAACGGGGTCCTAGGGTGAGTGACATGCCCGTCGTGCACCGCTTCGACCCACCCGAGCGCTTCGTCGCCGGCACCGTGGGCGAGCCCGGCCAGCGCACCTTCTTCCTGCAGGCCCGCGAGGGTGCGCGGCTGGTGAGCGTGTCGCTGGAGAAGCAGCAGGTGCAGGCCCTCGCCGAGCGCATCGACGAGCTGCTCGACGAGCTCATGCGCGCCGCCGGCGGCGACGTCCTGATCCCGGCCATCGCCCCCCGCGACCTCGCCGACAGCCAGCCGCTCGAGCAGCCGATCGAGGAGGAGTTCCGCGCGGGCACGATGACCCTGTCGTGGGACGGCGCCGACGAGCGGGTCGTGATCGAGGTCTTCCCCTTCACCGAGGCGGCCGTCGTGTCGCCCGAGCAGCTGCAGGAGGACCTCGAGGACCTCCTCGAGCCGGAGCCCGAGGAGATCTTCCTGGTCCGGATCACCGCCGCCGCAGCCCGCTCGTTCGTCGAGCGGTCCCTCAACGTCATCGGCGCCGGCCGCCCCGACTGCCCGTTCTGCGGGGAGCCGATCGACCCCGACGGCCACCTCTGCGTGCGGGCCAACGGCTTCCGGCGCCGTGATCCCTGACCGTCCTGCGGGGTTCCCGGTCGGGGACCTCACGCTGCACGGGCGCGTCCTGCCCGCCTCCAACGCGACCTTCGTCGGCGAGATCGACGGGGTCAAGGTCGTCTACAAGCCGATCGCGGGGGAGCGGCCGCTCTGGGACTTCCCCGACGGCACCCTCGCCGCGCGCGAGGTGGGGTCGTACGCCGTCTCGGAGGCGCTGGGCTGGGACGTCGTGCCGCCGACGATCCTGGGCGACGGTCCCCACGGGCCGGGGATGGTCCAGCTCTGGCGCGAGGAGGACGAGGACCAGGCGCCCGTCGACATCGTGGGGGAGGGGCAGGTGCCCCCGGGCTACCGCCACGTCTTCGACGGCCTCGACGCCCACGACCAGCCGGTGTCCCTGGTCCACGAGGACTCGCCGGAGCTGCGGCGGATGGCGCTCTTCGACGTCGTGGTCAACAACGCCGACCGCAAGGGCGGGCACGTGCTGCCGATGCCCGGCGGGCACCGCCACGGCGTCGACCACGGGCTCGCGTTCCACGTCGAGCACAAGCTGCGCACGGTGCTGTGGGGCTTCGTCGGGGAGCCGATCACCGACGACGAGGCCGCGGGCCTGCGGCGGCTCGGCACGGTGCTGCACGGGGACCTCGGCGCCCTCCTCGCCGGGATGCTGACCGAGGACGAGGTGGCGGTCACCCAGCGGCGTCTCGCGCGCCTGCTGTCCGACGGGACGTTCCCGCCTCCCGCCACCTCGGCGTACCCCGTCATCCCCTGGCCGCCCTTCTGAGACCGGCAGTCGTCGGGCGAGGAACGGGCCGACGACGTGGACCGAGGGCGATCCGCGGCTCCGTGGGACCCGGCCGATAGGCTGCGCCACATGCGTGCCTGGTCGTCCCCCGACGTTCCCCCCCTGCCCGTGACGGGCCCGGCCGTGCGGCTGCACGACACCGCGAGCGGGGCGGTCGTCCAGACGCGGCCCGAGGGGCCCGCGCGGATGTACGTCTGCGGCATCACGCCCTACGACGCGACCCACATGGGCCACGCGGCCACCTACGTCGCCTTCGACCTGCTGCACCGGGCGTGGCGCAACGCCGGCCACGAGGTCACCTACGTCCAGAACGTCACCGACGTCGACGACCCCCTGCTCGAGCGCGCCGAGAAGGTCAAGGTCGACTGGGCGGAGCTGGCCGAGCGGGAGACCCAGCTCTTCCGCGACGACATGGAGGCGCTGCGCGTGCTCCCGCCCGCGCACTACATCGGTGCCGTCGAGTCGATCCCGCAGGTGATCACCCTGATCGAGCGCCTCGACGAGGCGGGCGCGGTCTACACGGTCGACGACGACCTCTACTTCTCCGTGACCGCCGACGACGCCTTCGGCTCCGTCAGCGGCCTGTCCCGCGAGGAGATGCTCGAGATCTTCCCGCAGCGCGGCGGCGACCCCGATCGCGAGGGCAAGAAGGACGCGCTCGACTGCCTGCTGTGGCGGGCCGAGCGTCCCGGCGAGCCCGCGTGGGACAGCCCGTGGGGCCCCGGTCGCCCCGGCTGGCACATCGAGTGCTCCGCGATCGCGCTCGACCACCTCGGCACCGCCTTCGACGTCCAGGGTGGCGGCAGCGACCTGGTCTTCCCCCACCACGAGATGTCCGCGGGGGAGGCGCAGGTCGCGCACCCCGGCGAGCGGTTCGCCCGGGGGTACGCCCATGCCGGCATGGTCGCCTACGACGGCGAGAAGATGTCGAAGTCCAAGGGCAACCTGGTCTTCGTCTCCGCGCTGCGGATGAGCGAGGTCGACCCGATGGCGATCCGGCTCGTGCTGCTGCGCCACCACTACCGCAGCGACTGGGAGTGGACCGACGACCAGCTCTGGGACGCCGTCGACACCCTCGCCTCCTGGCGCCGCGCCCTCGCGCTCGGCGCGGGTGCGCCCGCCACCCCGGTCGTCACCGCCGTGCTCGACGCCCTCGCCGACGACCTCGACGCCCCCACGGCCGTCGCCGCGGTGCAGGAGTGGGTCGACGCGACCCTCGGCACGACCGGCCTCGCCGACACCTCGGACGCCGACGCCGCGGCGGCCGTGCACCGCCTCCTCGACGCGGCCCTCGGCCTGTCGCTCTGACGTACGCCCTCCCGGGGGCGGTGCGTGAGGCACGTCCTGCGGGCTGAAAACGTGCGTCACACACCGCTCGCCGGGTTGGGCGGTGCGTGAGCCACATCCTGCGGGCCGCTTGTGTGGCTCACTCACCGCTGGCCCGCGTGTCGGCGTACGACGCGCCGCCGGGCGGTGCGTGAGACACGTTCTGCGAGTCGGAAACGTGCGTCACGCACCGCTTGCCCGGTGGGCGGTCGGAACATCCCCACATGAGCGCACATATGGACGCTCATGACCCGATGTGGCCGGCCCATCCGACTCATGATCCGATGTGGCCGCTCGTCGCACGGAATTCCGCATCATGAGCGGACATATGGCCGCTCATGATGCCAAGGGAATGGCCTCCAGCCCGCTCAGTCGGTGTCGCGCCGCTTGAGGTACCGCTCGAACTCCCGCGCGATGGCCTCGCCGGAGGCCTCGGGCAGGTCGGCGGTGTCCCGGGTCTCCTCGAGCGCGCGGACGTAGTCGGCGACGTCCTCGTCCTCGGCGGCCAGCTCGTCGACCCCGCGCTCCCAGGCGCGGGCGTCCTCGGCGAGGTCGCCGATCGGCATCGGGGCCTGCAGCAGCTCCTCGAGCTGGCCGAGCAGCGCGAGGGTGGCCTTGGGGCAGGGCGGCTGGGCGACGTAGTGGGGGACCGCGGCCCAGTAGGACACGGCGGGGATGTCGAGCTGGGTGCACGCGTCGTTGAAGACGCCGACGATGCCCGTGGGTCCCTCGTAGGTCGACTCCTCGACCTCGAGCCGGTCGACCAGCTCGGGCTCGCTGGCGGTGCCGGTCACCGGGATCGGTCGGGTGTGCGGGGTGTCGGCCAGCAGCGCGCCCAGGGTCACGACGAGCTCGGCCCCGAGGTCGTCGCAGGCGGCGAGGAGCTCGGCGCAGAACTGGCGCCACTTCATGTTGGGCTCGATGCCGCGGACCAGGATCACGTCACGGTCCAGCTCCGGCGGACGGGCGACGGCGATGCGCGTGGTGGGCCAGGTGAGGCGCCGGTGGCCGTTGACGTCGGTGCCGATGACCGGTCGGTTGACCTGGAAGTCGTAGAACTCCTCGGGATCCACCGCGCCGATGACCTCGGCCTTCCACTGCTCCATCAGGTGGTCGACCAGCCCGGAGGCCGCGTCGGCGGCGTCGTTCCATCCCTCGAACGCCGCGATCACCACGGGGGAGACCAGGTCCTGCACGTCGTCGAACTCGATCACCTGCCCAGCCTAGGACGCATCCCCCAGCGACCTGCCGTGATTTCGTCGGCCGACGCGCCGGGTGCCACCATGTGGGAACCCAGTCCGCATGCCGGACGACGTTCCTAGGCTGGCACTCACCGCCGCCCGAGAGGAGCCACCCACCCGTGGAGCCCCAGCACCGTCCCGACGCCACCGACGCCCTGTCGGCGATCCTCGCCGAACGGATCATGGTGCTCGACGGCGCGATGGGGACGGCGATCCAGCGGGACCGCCCGGACGAGGCCGGCTACCGCGGCGAGCGCTTCGCCGACCACCCGAGCGACCTCGTCGGCAACAACGACCTGCTCACGCTCACGCAGCCGGAGATCATCCGCACGATCCACGAGGAGTACCTCGCCGCCGGCGCGGACGTCATCGAGACCAACACCTTCAACGCCAACGCCGTCTCGCTCGCCGACTACGGCCTCGAGCACCTGGCGTACGAGCTCAACCACGCCTCCGCCCGGCTGGCCCGGCGGGCCGCCGACGCCGTCGCCACCGACGACTGGCCGCGCTGGGTCGCCGGCGCGCTCGGGCCGACCACGCGTACGGCCTCGATCTCGCCCGACGTCAACGACCCCGGTGCCCGCAACGTGTCCTTCGACGAGCTGGCCGAGGCGTACCTGGTTGCGGCCCGCGGGCTGGTGGACGGCGGGGCGGACCTGCTGGTGATCGAGACCATCTTCGACACGCTCAACGCCAAGGCCGCGATCTTCGCCGTCGAGACGCTCTTCGAGGAGCAGGACCGTCGCTGGCCGGTGATCATCTCCGGCACGATCACCGACGCCTCGGGCCGCACTCTGTCCGGGCAGGTGACCGAGGCCTTCTGGGACTCCGTACGCCACGCGCGTCCGCTGGCGGTCGGGCTCAACTGCGCGCTGGGCGCGCGCGACATGCGCCCCTACGTCGCGGAGCTCTCGCGGCTCGCCGACTCGTTCGTCAGCGTCTACCCCAACGCCGGCCTGCCCAACGCGTTCGGCGAGTACGACGAGACGCCCGAGCAGACGGCGGCGGTGCTCGAGGAGTTCGCCGAGGCCGGCTTCCTCAACCTCGTCGGCGGCTGCTGCGGCACCACGCCGGACCACATCGAGGCGATCGCCCGCGCGGTCGGCGGCAAGGCCCGCCGGGAGCCCGTCGAGCACCAGCCGGTGATGCGGCTCTCGGGCCTCGAGCCGCTGACCATCACCGAGGAGAGCCTCTTCGTCAACGTCGGCGAGCGCACCAACATCACCGGCTCGGCCCGCTTCCGCACGCTGATCAAGGACGGGGACTACGACACCGCGCTCGGCGTCGCCGCCCAGCAGGTCGAGGCCGGTGCCCAGGTCATCGACGTCAACATGGACGAGGGCATGATCGACGGCGTCGCCGCGATGGACCGCTTCCTCAAGCTCATCGCCTCCGAGCCCGACATCAGCCGGGTGCCGGTGATGGTCGACTCCTCGAAGTGGGAGGTCATCGAGGCCGGCCTCAAGTGCGTCCAGGGCAAGGCGATCGTCAACTCCATCTCGATGAAGGAGGGCGAGGAGGCGTTCCGCCGGCACGCCCGCCTGTGCCGCAAGTACGGCGCCGCGGTGGTCGTGATGGCGTTCGACGAGGACGGCCAGGCCGACAGCCTCGAGCGGCGCAAGGCGATCTGCGAGCGGGCGTACCGCATCCTGGTCGACGAGGTCGGCTTCCCGCCCGAGGACATCATCTTCGACCCCAACGTGTTCGCCGTGGCGACGGGCATCGAGGAGCACGCCTCCTACGGCGAGGACTTCATCGAGGCGACCCGCTGGATCAAGCAGAACCTGCCCGGCGCGAAGGTCAGCGGCGGGATCTCCAACGTCTCCTTCTCGTTCCGCGGCAACAACCCGGTGCGCGAGGCGATCCACGCCGTATTCCTCTTCCACGCGATCCGCGCCGGCCTCGACATGGGCATCGTCAACGCCGGCGCCCTCGTGGTCTACGACGAGGTCGACCCGGAGCTGCGCGAGCGCATCGAGGACGTCGTGCTCAACCGCCGTCCCGATGCAGCCGAGCGGCTGCTCGAGATCGCCGAGCGCTTCAACGTCGCCGCCGACGAGGCGGAGCAGGCCCAGGACGAGTGGCGCGCCCTGCCACTGCGCGAGCGGATCACGCACGCGCTGGTGAAGGGCATCGACCAGCACGTCGAGGACGACACCGAGGCACTGCGCGCCGAGATCGCCGCGAGCGGCGGTCGGCCCATCGAGGTCATCGAGGGCCCGCTGATGGACGGGATGAACGTCGTCGGCGACCTGTTCGGCGCCGGCAAGATGTTCCTGCCCCAGGTGGTCAAGAGCGCGCGGGTCATGAAGAAGGCCGTCGCCTACCTCATCCCCTTCATCGAGGAGGAGAAGGCCAAGGACCCGGCGCTGGCGGCCCAGAAGGACACCAACGGCACGATCGTGATGGCGACCGTGAAGGGCGACGTCCACGACATCGGGAAGAACATCGTCGGCGTGGTCCTCCAGTGCAACAACTACGAGGTCATCGACCTCGGCGTGATGGTCCCCGCCCAGAAGATCCTCGACACCGCGACCGAGGTCGGCGCCGACATCATCGGGCTCTCCGGGCTGATCACGCCGTCGCTGGACGAGATGGTCAACTTCGCCTCGGAGATGCAGCGCCTGGGCCTCGACCTGCCGCTGCTGATCGGTGGCGCCACCACCTCGCGCGCCCACACCGCGGTCAAGATCGACCAGAAGTACGACGGCCCCGTCGTGTGGGTGAAGGACGCCTCCCGGTCGGTGCCGACCGCCGCAGCGCTGCTCCACCCGACGGGTCGCGAGAAGCTCCTCGCCGACGTGAAGACCGACTTCGACGCGCTGCGCAAGCGCCACGCCGCCAAGCACGACCGTCCGATGACGACGCTGGAGAGGGCACGGGCCAACGCGACCCCGGTCGACTGGACCGGCTACGAGTCGCCGGCGCCGCGGATGCTGGAGGGCGGCGGTGAGCCCGTCCGCGTGCTGCGCGACCAGGACCTCACGGTCCTGCGTCGCTACATCGACTGGCAGCCGTTCTTCAACGCGTGGGAGATGAAGGGCTCGTTCCCCGACATTCTCAACAACCCGAGCTCCGGCCCGGCCGCGCGCAAGCTCTACGACGACGCCCAGGCCATGCTCGACCAGGCCATCGAGGAGAAGTGGATCCGGGCCCACGGTGTCGTCGGCTTCTTCCCGGCGAACGCCGTCGGTGACGACGTCGAGCTCTACCGCGACAGCGAGCGCAGCGAGGTGCGCGCGCGGCTCCACCACCTGCGCCAGCAGGGCGAGCACCGCGAGGGCGTGCCCAACCGCTCGCTCGCCGACTACGTCGCGCCCAAGGAGACCGGGCTGCGCGACCACGTCGGCGCCTTCGCGGTCACGGCCGGGGACGGCGTCCAAGAGCGCGTGGCCGCGTTCCGCGAGGACCTCGACGACTACAACGCCATCCTGCTGGAGTCCCTCGCCGACCGCCTCGCGGAGGCCTTCGCCGAGTGGCTGCACGAGCGGGTGCGCACCGAGCTGTGGGGCTACGCGCCCGACGAGGACCTCGACAACGTCGGGCTCATCAAGGAGCAGTACGACGGCATCCGGCCCGCGCCCGGCTACCCCGCGTGCCCCGAGCACACCGAGAAGCGCACCCTGTGGGAGCTCCTCGACGTCGAGGCGCACACCGGCATCCAGCTCACCGAGTCGATGGCGATGTGGCCGGGGGCATCGGTCAGCGGGTTCTACTACTCGCACCCCCAGTCGCAGTACTTCGTGGTTGGCCGGCTCGCGCGCGACCAGGTCGCCGACTACGCCGACCGCAAGGGCTGGAGCCTCGCCGAGGCCGAGCGGTGGCTCTCGCCCAACCTGGGCTACGACCCCGAGGACTGAGCGGCGCGGTGTCCGCCCGGGGCACGCCTAGAGCACCACGGCGGCGGCCATCACCAGCGGCAGCGAGACGACCGACGCCACGGACGTGACGAGCGTGAGGGTCTTGAGCGTGCCCTTGGTCGACAGGCCGAGCAGCGACTTGAACATCCAGAAGAAGTTGCTGTTGACCTGCAGCGCGAACATGGCGCCCGAGGCGATCGCGAGGCCGATGGCGATGGGGGAGATCGTCAGGGAGTCGAGGATCGGCGCGATGATGCCGGCAGCGGTGATCGCGGCGACCGACACCGACCCGATCGCGAGGTGCAGCACCGCGGCGATGAACCACGCCAGCAGGATGCTCAGCACGACCGGCGCACCCTCGTCGGCCTGGAAGAGGTCGCCGAGCACCTGGTCCAGCCCGGTCGCCTCGATGACCGCGCCCAGCGAGCCGCCGACCCCGGTGATCAGCAGGATCTCGCCGGTGGTGTGGAAGCCATCCTCCATCGCCTCACTGGTGCGGTCCTGACCGGCTGACGCGCGCGAGAGGGCGTACGCGCCCAGCAGGCCGATGAACAGCGCGACGTTGGCGTCGCCGAGGAACGCGATGAACGCGGTCGACCAGCCGCCCAGCTCGGCGAACGCGCCGAACGCGATGAGCAGTAGCGGCACGAGGATCGGCAGCATCAGCACCAGCAGCGGGAGGCGGCGTACGCCCTCCTCGGCCTCGGACGCGCTCGCGGACGCCTCGGTCCGCGCGAGCGCCTCCTCCGACGAGTCGACCTCGCCGGTCAGGTAGGCGCGGTCGGCGGCCTCCTGCTCGACCATGGCCTCGTCGACCTCCTCGTCGGTCTCGGGGTTCCAGAAGCCACCGGCGCTGAAGAGCAGGCGCATCAGCAGCGTCGAGACCAGAGCGGTCACCAGCCCGATGACCACGCCCCAGACGAGCCAGTCGCCCAGCCTGATGTCGAGGAGCCCCGCGATCGAGATCGCGGCCAGGCCCGGGATGACGAAGACGTAGCCCGCGAAGATGCCGCAGCCCAGCGCCGACGCGAGCACCGGCAGCCCGATCCGGCCGATGAACGGCGACGCGGACCGCGCGACCGGGGCGGCCAGGACGACCTGCACGTCGACGTAGATCGACGGCATCACGACGGCGAGCATCGACGTGAGCGCGTACGGCAGCCGACCCGCCCCGACCCGCTGCACGAGCAGCCCGACGAGACGGCGGAAGGCGCCCGTGGAGTGCAGCAGGGCCCCGATGAGGACGCCGAACCCGATGAGCAGGCCGACCTCGGCCATGATGCCGCCGAACCCGGTCGTGATCGCCTCCACGGTGCCGGCGAAGCCCACGCCGCTGGCCAGCCCGAGGTAGAGCGAGCCGAGGATCAGCGAGATCACCGGATCGATGCGCACCTTGATGATGAGGGCGACGACCAGGACGATAGCGATGGCGGTGTGGAGGGCGACCAAGGGACACTCCCGAGATGTCGGAGCCTCGGGACGCTCCCGAGCCGCCCTCTGTCTACCGGTGGTGGAGGCCGCTTGGCCAGCACCGCCCGCTGCGTGGGCGCCGACGTCGACGCCCCGGGATGCTCCTAGACTCGGTCAGCGTGGCATCACACCGTGGCCGTGGCGACGAGGTCGCCGGCACTCCCTTGCCCCTCCCGGCCGCCGTGCTCTGGGACATGGACGCTATGAACCCCGGATCCGGGTGCATCGAGAAGCGTTGAGGTACACGTTATCGCAGGTCAGCGCTCGGTTCGACCGATCGTGACGGCATCGAAGAGCATGTGAATGCAACGAGATTCCGGGCACTTCGTTGCACGGAACGTTGCATGACGCGTCGGACGCTGCGCCGCCCCTCGCAAAACTCCGTCATAGCACGGGCATCCGTCACGACGGACGGTCGTCGCCTGCGGTCGGGATGCGTCGCAGGAGTGCCTCGACATCCTCCAGACGCACCCTGATCGGGCGACCGCTCCCGGGGCCACGCTTGCCGAGCGTGTAGCCCGGTAGTTCCCCGCTCGCGATGAAGCGACGGATGGTCTTCTCGGACACCGCTAACACCTGCGCAGCGTCCGAGAGGCTGATGTATCGGGGCAGTCGTGGCGACACCACGTGGGGCCTGCGGGATTCGAAACCGCAACCCTGCGTTGCAACCGCAGTGCGCTACCAGTTGCGCCAAGGCCCCTACATCGCAAGCCAATCTACCCAACGCTGCGGACCTTCACACACGTCCGCGGCGAAGTGACGCGGGTGGGGCAAGCGTCCTCGAAACTCCGCGCCGGGATGTGGGTTCGGAGCGACAGAGCCAAGGCGGCCGCTCACGCGATGATCTGAGCCGCTGCCGGGATTAGAAACCCTTCCAGACGGGCACGCACTTCGTCTCCGGCGGCGTTGATGTCGCGTTTGGTCTTGGCTCTCTTCATGTTCCGGGTTGCCTCGAGGGCGGCCCGCGCAAGATCATCCAAATCCGAGTCGTCGACGACCAACTTCACCTGATAGAAGGCGGTCCAGGCGGCGGCTCGCGCACGGCGGTTCTCGTCCTTGACGGCGTCGACTTCTGGGATCGATGGTTGCACCGACTGAAGCGGGATAGAGGAGCGAATGACTTGCGTTCTACGCCACTCCATAAGTTTCTCTGCGAAGCTTGCATAGGCCGCGATTCGGCGTTCGCGCAGACGCTCGGCACGAGCGGCCTCCTCCGCCCTCGATGCGTTGATCCGTTGGAACAGGAACGTCAGGCTCGCGCCCGCCAGGGTGCCCACTATCGCCAACCACGCAGAATTCATACGGGTAGTGAACCACCACTTCGGCCACCTACGGGCTTGCGCGCGCTGGCTGCCTGCGCTTTGCGCACATGGTCTCCGGAGACCGCCTCAGTAGACGTCCGAAAAGCGCATCCGTCTCGATCTACAACGAGCCGAACACCGCAGGTCAGAGGTGTCAGACCCATGCCCATAAGGCATCCTCTTAAGGGTGAATGCACCTGAGAATGCTGGACGCCAACCGGTGGGCGATGTGGCTCCGCTCGGACAACGTGTGGTCGCGGGCGCGATAGGACTAGCCGCCGCCGTCGGCGGAGCCTTTGCCGTCTTCGAGACCACGAACGAGCTCGGCACCGCCGCGCTCTTCATCGTGGCCGGAGCATTCCTGATCTGCGCCACCTTTGGCGTCGTCCCAACCCGTTTCAAGGTAGGAAACAACGAGGTCAGCGTAGGAAGGGCAGCGCTTCACACTCTCGAACAAATCGTGAGCGAGGCTGATCTCCCCACGCAAGAGAAGGTCATAGACAGTCTTGAGGCGAATCTTGCGCGCGACGGGATCAGAAGAACTCCCGACGACGCAGTCGCGGCGATGTTGAGTCGCTTCGTGCGCTACTCAGGATCCGAATCTGCGCGTTCCGTTCACGATGAGTTGCTCGCAACGGGGTGGACGCCCTCTACGCCTCCCAAGAGCACCTACATCCGCTGGACGTACCCCGGCAAGCGGCAGCAGGCGAGTCTATTCCAGAACAGCGGTCAATTGGTCGTCGCGTCGAACCGGCTCGTCGACGCTGTTCGCGACTTGCCTGGCGGCGAGCTTCGACTACCCAAGAACGAGGTCGTATTCAGTTACGGCGCCGACACAGGCGGAGCTCTGGCTGCCGCCGACGCAATTCGACGGTTCGTTGATGGAGAGGCCTAGGGCGGACCCGCGGCCTCCGGCCCTGGCGTACCTGCCTCGCGGTATGACGGTGTTCGAAGCGCCGCTCGCCCCTTACTGTCCCGCCCGATCGCACACGCTCGAGCAAGCTGCCAAGTAGCCTTCATGCATGGACGAGGAGATTGTCATCGGGCGCCTCAGGTCCGTGCCAGCTCGGGAAGTGTGGCGTCATGAGGCTCTCGATTTCACTCCGTGGCTGTTGGACAACGCCGATGTCTTGTCAGAGGTGATCGGACTGGACCTCGAGCTCGACACTGCCGAGCACGCGGTGGGCGATTTCAGTCTCGACCTCATCGGGCGCGACCGCATCTCGGGCGATCTCGTGATCGTGGAGAACCAACTCGAGCAGAGCGATCACACCCATCTTGGCCAGATCATGACGTACGCGGGTGGCACGGACGCGGCTCATATCGTGTGGGTCGCACCGTCCTTCCGACCGGAGCACCGCCGTGCTTTGGAGTGGCTCAACGAGCGGACCGACGAGACAACTCGATTCTTCGCTGTCGAGGTGAAGGCTGTGCGCATCGGGGACTCGCCCTATGCGCCCCTGCTTTCCCTTGCCGTACAGCCCAACGATTGGGGCAAGCAAGTCCGGACGAAAGCAATCCAGCAGTCTGGTGCGACGTGGTCGTCTTCCGACCTCATGCCGGCGGTGCGAGCGGAAACAACGCCTCAGGTTGCCGACGCGATCGGCGCGTTGCTGGCTGCGCACGAGGCCCTGGGGCCGGGCGCGGGGTTCTACTACGGCACAGCGCGTTCACCGTCGGTCACGGCCACCATGTCTGCTGGAGCCGTTCGTGCCCAACCGTGGAGCGTGTTCACGCACCTCGGCGTGGTGTGGACCCTCAATCTGGACTGGATCCACAAGCAAGGACGTGTTCTCTCCGCGGACTACATGGAATCGCTTGCCTCTGAGCTTGGCGACCTCCCGGGGCTCGCAGAAGCCTTTGCCGCCGGTCGAGTGGTCGGATGGCGAAAGCGGCCGTCCGTCGCTGCCGAGCCTCTGTTCTCTCACCCTGGTGCCGTCGATCGGATATCGGCAGCCATGGCCCGCATGTTCCAAGAGATCGGTGCCACGGCTGATGCAGCCCCGCCGAGCTCAGCAGCGGCATTCGACTGGTCCCGGCTTCACGCTTATATGGCAGCGATACCGGAGGGCCGGTGGACAACATACGGCGTGCTGGCCCAACTCGTCGGCACGGCGGCGCAACCCCTCGGCCAACACATCACTAGATGTGTGGAGTGCCCGCACGCCCATCGCGTGCTGTCGGAGAAGGGCGTCGTTTCGGCCGGATTCACGTGGTCCGATCCGGATGACCTCCGTGACCCAGCTCAGTTGCTGATTGAGGAGGGCGTCGACATGACTGGAGGTCGCGCGAGTTTTGCCCAACGCCTCGACGCCTCAGAGCTCGCCGCACTCGTCCGGACCGCTAGATAGGGCGGTCGCGACCCCGACGTGCCTGCAACCGTCAGCTCGCCCGAACCGGGCCCAGCTGACCACCACCCCACACGGAACGCGGCGAAAGATGCAGGTCTGACCCATCTTCTACTCCAACGTCCGCGGTGGCGTCTACCTTGAGGCCGTGGACCGAATCGACGTGGACTTCTGCTTCTACGATGACCCCGATTTTCTCACGGACGCCGATCGCGACAGCCACATCCTTTCGAGATGGCACCGGCAACTCTGGAGCAAGCCGCTACCCACCGGCGAGCTCCTTACCTGGGACCTTGAGCCAGGCACGTCGTGCTTGGTCCACGGCGACGTTCGCGTGTCCAGCGACACCATCGCCACAACACACTCGAACTATCGGCGCCTCGGCGCTGCGCAGATGTGGAAAAGCCTTACAGAAGCCGAGCGCACGCGATACGACCGCGGGTTCTACACGATCGGCGGATTCATCATCTTTCCGACGCATCCTCAGTCCCTCAACCAAAGACGGGGCAGGGATCGGGCAATCGCGGACAGGTTCGACCTCACGCTCGAGTGCATCCGACAGCACTACTTCGGTCAGGTCGACAACCCTTTGGGCGACGTGCTCTGTCTGGACGCCGGCTACTTCCAGCTCTTCGGTGGGGGGCAAAGCGGCTTTGCTGCCTTCGTGGAATTCTTCCACCTGCAGGACCTCGCGTCGCCCGATTCAGTGCGATGGCTGGATGGGCACGTCGACCGAGAGTGGTCCTTCGATCGACCACCGCTTCCGCAGAACCTCGATGCCTATCGTCGCTACTTGGACAACGTCGCGCAGTTTGTCGCACTAAGGAACGGCCGCATACGGGACTGGTGCGAAAGGCAGGACATGCACGGGGTCTCCCAGTAACTGAGTGGGAGTTCAATCCCGGGACACCTGATGGTGCAGTTCCGCAGGACTCAACACGTGCGGTGCATCGCGGCGGAGAGACGCACGCCAGCAAGCCGCTGCTCGGCGCGAGCAGCGTCACCCACCGAGCGCAGTGACGATGATGAGAACGACAGTCGCGGCGACCAATGCCCAAGTTGCCCACTTGAGGGACGCGGCGTGAGAGTTCGCCGCTGTCGCTTGGCGATCCTGCGCGGCGGCTTGATCGAGCAGCGCCCGGGTATTGGCCTTAGACGCCGCCTCGGCGTCGCTCATCAACCGCTGATGGCGATCGGCGATCAGCAATCGATGCTGCAACTCCGCAAGGCGAACGTACGCGTCCAGTCGAGCCGCGGCCGCCTCTCGCAAGTTTACGGCTCCGCCAGCCCTAACCATCTCTTGGAGGAGTTCCTCCCAAGCTTGCGGGAACGGCTCCTCAAACGGATCGAATGCCAGATCGTCGCGCCAGGTCATTGAGCGAGCCTGCCACGACGTCCCATGTGTTGGCGATGCCCGTCGTCGGAGCCGAATCCCATGGGGTCAGCCGCGACTCAGTGCACCGCGACAGACCCATTTGCGAGCCGGACAGTTCATCGCATCGTCACGGCCGAAGCGGCGGGAAGACCGCACGGCGAATACGCGCAGTGCAGGTCAAGCTGACCTAGTGTCGTGACCGTGGCGAAGGTATCCGTTCCGGAGAAAACACTCGAGCATTGGTCAAGCCTCTATCTTGCGTACAGGTACCGGTCGAGGGCGGCTATGTGGTGGCCGGCGACTGGTGTCGACATCGACATTCGATGGCTTCCAAACTGTCCAGGGAAGGCCGTGCAACTCGAACTGAAGACGTCCATTGTGGCAGGCGCCAACCTTCAAGACGTGAAGGTCAACCTGGGTCAGCTGTGGGACTACGACCAGTTGCCGCCGGGGCAGAAGCCGTTCTATGTCTTCCCGTGGCCAGATTGGACCGGCGACCTTGAGGCGGTCGCAATCGCAGCGAATATTCCTCCCAGCGAGCTCGCCTTCTCTCGAAGTGGTCAAGGTTGGTGGTTCGCGGACTGGCTCGTGGTGCTCACCACCGACCAAGTTGCCAGCGTCCTCGCACCCGAACTGGCGGCTCATGGATCCCCATCCCGAAAGAACGCGTCGTGTCGCCTAGTTCGGTTCGACCTGACGGCAAGCGCGACCGCACCGACTCGCTTGTGGGGCTCGGGAGCCCCCGAACCCACATGCATTCCGTGGCGGCAGTTCTGGAGCGACCTTCAGATGTGCGGTCGCGATGGGTGGAGTCAATTGATTCGACTCCCGATGGACTCAGTCACGACTCGCGATTACGACCGGGCGGAGATCGTAGAGATGCTCCGGCGAGTTAAAGGGACCGATCGCCGTGAGTGGCGCGACACAGAGATGGCCACACTTGCTCCATTCGCCAGCAATCTGTCGGACGGTCCGGACGTGTTCCGCATCATTGACGACCCGATCGGAGGTCTCGAGCCTCCAAGTAACGCTGACCGAGACGGGGACGGGCAACAGGACCTGTCCGATCGCCGGCAACTCACACTCATTGAAGCAGGCGCCTTGGGTAGACGGCGGGACTAGGCTCGTGTCAGCGAGTTCGGGGTTCACCGGTGTGCGGCGCCATGAATAGGTCCGAACCGCGAGTTCGACCTCTCGCGCGTGGCTGCGGCGCTCGCGGCGGAACGCGCCACCGGCCACAGCCTGAGCCATCGAGACACTCGGTTGGATACCTTTGCGAAACGAAGCGATGCGCCATGGAAATTAGGCAAGCGCGGCGCGAGCGGGCTTGATTTGTCCTGCGAAGTACTCCGAAAGGTCCCCGTCACTCGCTGCTAGGTGAGCACACCAAGCTTCGGCGATGTCAAAGACGTCCTCGGTCAGGTCGGGATAATTCCAGGAAGGGGCGCTCGGTGTGGCTCGCTCCCACGTCATGTGGGCGAGGTACTTATTGAGCATCCATCCGTCTTTTTTGATCCGCGCCACGGCCTTGTCCGGAGCGGGAGTCCAGTCAGGCGCGAAGTCAGTGCGTCGGATGTCGCTGGGGAAACCCTTGGGCTTGATGAAGAAGTCGATAAGTGCCCGAGCGTGCAAGGCGGCAGAATCAATGTATGCGTTTTCGGCCATTGGGTCCCCGCTGGAAGTTTCACTGTCGCGTTGCAGGCGCGTTGCGTGAGCCATCTGGCGGAGTTCCGAACTGACGATACGAAGGGCTCGCATCTTCTCGAAGCGGGTTCGTACGGTTTTAGGAGGCATAACGAGGAGTGTGCCTGCTACCCCAGCACCTTGCGAATGGGTCGCGCGGCAGGGCCACTGGGCCATCTCGCGTGAAGCGACGCTCAGGCACACCTCCGGGCGGTCGTGGCGGTCGCATACCCGGCTGTGGCTGCGGTTCGCATCGCCTCTGAGCCAAGCCCGATTGGGCGGTCTGGCTCATCATCAGCCTCAGCTCACCCCTGCTGATCCGGGGCGGGGATAGGCAGGCAGGCATTCGGAGCGACGCTGTGGCGGGTGAGGCCCGGTTGGGTGGCGCCCGCTGCAAGGCCGCGCGGACGGCGGTGACTGACGCGCTCCGGTGCAGTGGGGCCCACTGCACCGTGGGCTCTTGGGTGATCACGGTGCCGTGGGGCCCACGGCACCGTGGACTCCCGTGACGTTCGCGCTCCTCGAGCCGTCTACTGGCACTTCGTTTACGAACCTCTCCTATTACGACACGGCACCGTCGGCAACGCAATGCCCCTCAGAGCCGACCAGACGTTCATTCAATTCTTCGCCCTGCAGGTGCGCCCGACCTGTCATCCGCTCGCGCCTCCCTGTTCTTGTCCAGGCTTTCGTCCACCTTCACCGACTTCACACGGTGTGCAGATCGAGGGGTTCTGGATGAACCTGCACACCTGTGGCTTATGAGGCTTGGCTGGCCGTGACGATGTCGATGCGGCGGATGTCCGCGGGCAGCGGGTACCAGTACCTGCTGCGCAGCGTCGCTGCGGGCGACGGCAACCGCGTCCTGTCGACGCCCCTGACCCGGTACTACTTCGAGGTCGGTACGCCGTCCGGCCGCTGGCTGGGCTCTGGTGTCGGCGCCTTCGGCACCGGCCGGCTTCGGTCGGGCATGCAGGTGAGCGAGGAGCAGCTCGCACTGCTTATCGGCATGGGCCGAGACCCGATCACGGGAGAGCAACTCGGCCGCGCGTATCCGTCGTACAAGAATCTGTCGGACCGCATCGACGAGCGGGTCGCCGCTCTCGATCCGGAGATGACCCAAGAGGAGTGCGCCGCCGAGAGGACGCGGATGGAGGCTGAGGAGACCGCGGCCGGGATACGGCGAGCGGTGGCAGGGTTCGACCTCACCTTCAGCGTCCCGAAGTCGGTCTCCGTGCTTTGGGGTGTCGCCGACGCCGTCACCCAGAAGCGGATCGTCGCGGCCCATCACGCGGCGGTCGCAGACGTCATTGCGCTTTTCGAACGAGAGATTGCCTCCACTCGGGCGGGCATCTCCGACGCTGACGGCGCCGTCGCCCAGGTCGACGTGGCGGGTGTCGCGGCCGTCGCCTACGACCACTTCGACTCGCGCGCCGGGGACCCGCAGCTCCACACGCACGTCGTCGTCGCCAATAAGGTCCTCACCGTCATGGACGGCCGCTGGCGCAGCCTCGACGGACGCCCGATCTTCGCCTCGCGTACAGGCCTATCCGCGCACTACGACGCACTCCTGGCGGACCGGCTGTCGCGCGACCTCGGCATCGACTGGGAGCTGAGGCAGCGCGGACCCGACCGGAATCTTCGATGGGAGATCGCGGGCGTAACCGACGACCTGATCACCGAGTTCTCTAGCCGCACCCGCGAGATCGAGCTCAAGAAGGACGAGCTCATCGCCGAGTACGTCGCTCGGCGCGGGCGGATGCCGTCAGCGAAGACCATCGTCGAACTCCGTGCCCAAGCGACGCTCGCCACCCGCCCGCCGAAGGAAGTCCGGGCACTGGTCGACCTGACAGCTGAGTGGCGGCAGCGTGCCGCCGAGCGGTTGGGGACGGAACCCACGGCATGGTCGCAGTCGCTGATCGGCCGGGAGGGAGCCCTCCCGACTGTAGACGATGTGCCACCGGCTGCGATCGAGACGATCAGCGCCGGGGTGGTCGCGGCGGTCTCTGTGAAGCGGGCGGTGTGGACGCATTGGAACCTAATGGCCGAGGCGGCCAAGCAGACGATGGACCTGAGGTTCGCGACGACCGAGGACCGCGAGGCCGTCGTCGGCCTCATCGTGGATGCGGCGCAGGCACGCTCCGTCGTCCTCACGCCGCCGGAACTCGCCCTCAGCCCGGCTCGGTTCCAGCGCGAGGACGGCACGAGCCGGTTCCGCCCGCGGCACGGAGAGAAGTACTCCTCGATCGCAGTGCTCAACGCCGAAGCGAGACTGTTGGCTCGCGCCGAGAAGATGACTGGGCCAACCGTGTCGGCCGGGGTTGCTGGTCGTGGCGCGGTCTCGCTGACGGTTCAGCAGCGGCGTGCTGTGGAGAGCGTCTGTCGCTCTGGCCGCCAGGTCGACCTGCTCGTCGGGCCCGCAGGGGCTGGCAAGACCACCACGATGAGAGCACTCCGCGCGGCCTGGATCAGCGAGCACGGGCGGGGGAGTGTCGTCGGTCTGGCGCCGTCCGCCGCCGCAGCCCAGGCGCTGGCCGACGACCTCGGCGTGGCGTGCGAGAACACGTCGAAGTGGCTCCACGAGTACGACCACGGCCGGACCGAACTCCGCCGAGGTCAACTGGTGATTGTCGACGAGGCGACTCTCGCCGACACGGTGACGCTGGACCGGCTCACGGGGATCGCCGCAGCCGCGGGCGCCAAGGTGCTGTTGGTCGGTGACCCGCACCAGCTTCAGTCCGTCGATGCCGGCGGAGCCTTCGCACTTCTCGTCGACCGTCGTCCGGACGCCCCGGAGCTGAGTGAGATCCACCGGTTCACCAACGAGTGGGAGAAGGAGTCCTCACTCGCGCTGAGTCGCGGCGACGTGCAGGTCATCTCGGTCTACGCCCGCCACGAGCGGATCCGCGAGGGCCTCACGGAGGAGATGGTCGACGCGGCGTACGTTGCCTGGCGCGCGGACTGTGCCGCCGGGCGCGCAAGCATCCTCGTGACCGAGTCGGCTCGGGATGTCCGGGCGCTCAATGAACGCGCCCGGGCCGAGCGGCTGCTTCTGGATGGCGCCGTCGATCACCGCGAGGCCCACCTGATCGACGGCTGCCGAGCCTCGGTCGGAGACGTCGTCATCACCCGCCAGAACGACCGCACCATCCGGACCATGCGCGGTGGGTGGGTTAAGAACGGCGATCGCTGGCTGGTCACCGACATCCGGCGGGACGGTTCTGTTGTCGTCAAGCGCCACGGAGGCGACGGCAGGCGAACTGTCCTGCCGCCGCAGTACGTTGCCGAGCACCTCGACCTCGGCTACGCCGTCACCGCGCATAGAGCTCAGGGCGTCACCGTCGACACCGCGCACGTCGTCGTGACCGCGTCGACGACCCGAGAGAACTTGTACGTCTCGATGACACGTGGCCGCGATTCGAACATCGCGTACGTCGCCCTCGACCAGCCAGACGACAGCCACTCCACGCCGGAGGCGGATGACGTGACGACCAGAACGGTTCTTTACGGCGTCCTCCAGCACAGCGGCGCCGATCTGTCTGCCACCCAAACGATCGAGGCCGAGTACGAGCTTCACGGCGGGATCGACCGCCTTGCCGCCGAACTCGAGTCCATCGCCGCGGACGCGCAGCGCGCCAGGTTCTCCGACCTCCTGCGGCGCTCCGGCATGACTGCCGGGCAGCACGCCGCGGTCGTCGGCTCCACGGCGTTCGGTCCGCTCACTGCGACGCTCCGACGGGCCGAGGCGTACCACCACGATCTGGAGACCCTCGTGCCCCGGATCGTCGGTCAGCACGGGCTCGATGACGCGGACGACATCGCTGCCGTCCTGTCGTATCGACTCGACCGGGTCGCTTCGTCCTCGCCGCGGCACTGCAAACTCCGCCCGCGGCTGATCGGCGGGCTCGTCCCCGAGCCGCTGGGCCGAATGACTGCAGAGGATCGGCAGGCGATCGACGAACGCAAGGAGCTCATCGAGTCGCGGGCTCGCGCCCTCGCCGAGGAAGCGGTCGCCCACTCCGAGGCGTGGGCCCGAGGCCTCGGACCGCGCCCCGCCACGGCGACCGGAGGCGACGAAGCCTGGCTGGGTGCGGCGACGACGGTCGCGGCGTACCGCGACCGCTACAAACTGACCTCTGACCTGCCGCTCGGCGGTGCAGCGAAGAACGATGCTCAGCGCGCGGATCGCCAGCGTGCGCTCGCCGTCTTGCGTGCGGCGCTCTCGGCCAGCGCTACCCAGCGCCCCCCAACGACTCCGGTAAGTGACCTTGGGCCATTCCGGCTTCATAGGTGAGCCGATGGGTTGGTCCTCCACAGGGGGAGCGATGTCATCCGCGGTCGCCCGACGCTCGGCGTATCGAGGGAGGCCCGACCCATCCGGAGGCCATGCTGGTCTTGCTCGCGCTGCCGTTCGCCGCCGCCGCCGCCGCTGCGATGCACCCCTACCTCCAGACCTACGCATCCTCTAACGTTCGTGTCCGACGGGCGCGATCTCTGCCGCTGCGGTTGCGGACCACCCTTTCCGCCGTCGCGGTCGCTTGCGTCCTTCTGATCGGCATGCATGCGGTGGCGCAGGCCGGGCGTCCGGCGGGTAGAACTTGGTGGTCCTGATCCTTGCCTAGGACACGATCAAGGTCAGCCTGCTCGTCGTTTCCATCGTCGCACGGTGCACTGTCCATGTCGCGCGGCCACTTCGGCAACGCTCAGACCTGCCGCCATTGAATAGGTCAGGCCGCCTGATGCTGCACTCACGCCTTGTCGTCAGATCCGGCGACGCACAGGTGCTGGGATCTGCCCGGCGCCGCGTGGCGACCACGCTGCGACGATACGTGCCCTGACCGGGCAGCATCTCGGCGCAGAGGTCGAAATCAGGTCGCGAGCGACACTCCATGCGACGCGCACCCCGTTCACGAAGCCGACAACTGCCCGGTCTGCCCGCCCCCTGCGCACGAAATCCAACTCCACGTCGGAGGGCTCGGGGGGAGTCTGCACTTGTCGTGTTGGCCCACGACTCGGTCAGGCTTGACGACCCTTCGATACGAGAGCGTCCTGCACGACCTGCCAGTCGGCCTCGCGCATCGCATGTTGGGACCTCGGCGACAGGGCCAACCGCCGTACCTCCGCTGCGGTCATGACACCCGGGGCATCAACCCACTCACTCCCGTAGTCCGCCCGAAACGTCGTCACCTCGACGACCTCGGTGTCAGCGTCGTCGAACTCGGTGTAGCAGTCGAAGCACCGCCAGTCCGGAGACTTGGTCTTCCTGTACTTGATGTCGGCGGATCCACAGGTAGGGCAAAGTCGGCGGTCGACTGTCCCCGTCCCCGTGGTGATCTTCTCGACCGTGGAGAAGCCCAACAAGCCGAGCTTGTCCCACAGGACGACACGATCGCCCACCGCGATGGCTCGGGAGTTCGGGACCCGACTGTTCCATGAGTAGAACGTGCTGATGTCGTCCTCGTAGCCGTCGTTGCCGCCATAGGATCGGTCAGCGGGAGCAAGCGCCATCAGGAGCCAAGCGCGCCGTGTGCGCGCAGCGTCGGTAGCCATCACGGCGCGAGCTTAGGAGCTTCAATCCGAGTCAGCTGGAGAACGCCGGGATCGCCGTCGTCGGAGCTCGTTCCACGGCCCAGCGATTGCACGAGATGGGCGTTTCAGCCGTTTTTGTCGGGAGCAAGCACTAACCTCCGGGTAAAGAGGAAGTGCCTCACCGAGAGAGGGAAGCTTGTCGGACTGGGACATCGCGGAGCCGCGGGCTGACGCACTCATCGAGTCTCTGCGAGCGTTCGGCTACACGCCGGAGGCAGCGATCGCCGATCTCGTCGACAACAGCATCTCGGCGGGTGCTAGGACGATCCGGATCGATCTCGTCTGGGACGGTAGGGACTCCGTCGTCACCGTCGCTGACGACGGTCACGGCATGTCCGAAGCGACGCTGTACGACGCGATGCGGCCGGGCAGTCGGAGCCCCCTCGAAGATCGTTCGACGGACGACCTCGGTCGCTTCGGACTGGGGCTGAAGACCGCGTCGTTCTCCCAGGCGCGTGAATTGACGGTGCTCACCCGGACGAAGTCCAACGGACACGCTGTACGGCGGTGGGACCTGGACACCGTCGCGGTGACCGGGGAGTGGCGCCTGCTGCGGTCGGGACCGTCCGACCTGGATCTCACCCCGGACGACGATGCCGGAACCTTGGTGGTTTGGTCGAAGTGCGACCGGTTGGTCGGCGACGTCGACGCGAGCGATTCGAAGGCGCACGACCGGTTCCTCCAACTGACCCGCCGGGTGAAGCAACATCTCGAAGCGACGTTCCACCGGTTCTTGGTCGGGCGAGGAAGGGTCACGATGACCGTCAACGGTCAGCCGGTCATCCCGTGGGACCCGTTCCTGACCGATCACCCGGCCACTCAGCAGCTGTTCTCGGAGGAGCTGCCATTCCAGGGGGAGCTGATCAAGGTGACGGCGTACGTGCTCCCGCACCGCAGCAAACTGACGCCGACCCAGGCCGACCATGGCCATGGGGCATCAGGATGGAACCAGCAGCAGGGGTTCTACCTCTATCGCTCCAACCGCCTCTTGGTCCAAGGTGACTGGCTCGGGCTCGGGTTCGCGAAAGACGAGCACACCAAACTCGCGCGCATCGCGGTCGACTTCCCTGCCAGCCTCGATCACGCGTGGCAGGTTGACGTGAAGAAGTCATCCGCACGGACTCCGGGGCCGCTTGTCGCTGAGCTCCGGCGTATTGCGAAGGCTGCGCGCTCGCGGGCGGAGGAGGTCTACCGGTTCCGCGGCAAGATCACGGCGTCCAAGACGAGCCAACCATTCGTCGTAGCGTGGCAGCAGTACACCGATAGAGCGGGCGAGATCCGCTACAAGGTCAACAGGTCGCACCCCGTGATCGTCGCGCTCCTGGATTCCACCGGTGGGCGAAAACGGGAGGTTGAGAAGGCGCTCCGGTTCATCGAGGAGACCGTCCCCACCACGCTCATCGGCGTCAGCATCGCCGACTCGCTGGATCAGCAGCCGACCCCCTTCGGAGACGCGCCGAAGGATCTGAAGCCGCTCATCGACTTCGTCTTCACGGACCTTGTGAAGGATGGCTATTCGGCCGATGAGGCCTTGGATCGGATCGGAGTCATCGAACCGTTCTCGCAGTTTCCCCAGATTGTCCAAGCCTTCCGAGAGAGTCAGCGATGAGTAACACGACAGCGGTCCGTGGCTTCGTCATCACGAAGATCGACCAGTTCGTGAGCCAGAACAAGCCGGTGACCCCAGAGCAGGTCAGGGCTTGGGTGGACGCCATGGCTGACATGGCCGAAGGCATGGAGCCCGACGACATCGTCGATCGTGAGCAGATCGCCAAGGAGATCGAGTCCGATGTCAATGTCCACATCGGCAACTGGAACTCGATGTCGGATGACTCAGACCACATCCCTTGGCTGCAAGAGCGCCTCGATGACAAGGCTGAGTGGAAGTTCTGGAGTCGTTATGAGCGACTGATGCGGAACGAGCTCAAACTGCCGCCGAAGTCGGTCGACCGTTTGGACGAGGTGACCGACGACATCCTCGGCCGGTTGGAGGACCCGAAGCGCGAGGGCACTTGGGACCGCCGGGGTCTTGTGGCTGGTCAAGTTCAGTCCGGTAAGACCGGGAACTACACGGGCCTGATCGCGAAGGCGATCGACAACGGTTACAAGCTGATCGTCGTCCTAGCCGGCGTCCACAACAGTCTTCGCAGCCAGACGCAAGCCCGGATCGACGAAGGGATCCTTGGGTTCGACACTCGGGCGATCCGCAAGGCCCAGCAGGCGGACGGCGCCAACCGCATCGGTGTGGGGAAGCTCGCGGGCGAATGGCTGCACGTCAGCTCGTTCACGTCGTCGTCCGAGTCGGGGGACTTCAAGCTGGCCGTCGCCCAAGGGATGGGGGTGGTGCCCGGAGGCTCAGATCCGATCATCCTGGTGGTCAAGAAGAACAAGTCGATCCTCGAAAACCTCTACAAGTGGTCGACGCATCTGAAGGGCTCCACCGATCCGGAGACGGGAAAGTTCAGAGTTCGAAACGTGCCGGTCCTAGTGATCGACGACGAAGCAGACCATGCATCGGTGAACACGAAGTTCGCAAAGGATGACACGGAGATCGACCCGTCCGTGATCAATCGCCTAATCCGGAAATTTCTCGACACATTCGAACAAACCTCGTACGTCGCGTATACGGCAACTCCGTTCGCGAACATCTTCATCGACCCGGATGCTGACCACTCCACGGTCGGTGAGGATCTGTTTCCTCGCAGCTTCATCGTGAACCTTCCGGCTCCGAGCACGTACATCGGACCTGAACGTGTCTTCGGGCTTGATGCCGACAATGCCAACGCCATCGAAGGTGTCGAAGCCCTCGACATCGTCAGGAAGCCGTGGGACTACGACGAGTGGCTTCCAGACAAGCACAAGGCACTCGATCCACTTGGCGATGAGCTGCCTGACAGCCTCAAAGACGCAATCGTCTTCTTCCTAATGGCTGGTGCTGTCCGCAGGCTCCGCGGACAAGTGCAGAAGCACCATTCGATGCTGATCCACGTAACGCGCTTCACCGACATGCAACGTCGGGTCGCGGACCAAGTCGGCGACTACCTCGACAGTGTGAGGGACAGGCTCGAGTTCGGCGAGGGTGGATCTACCGTGCTCGCCTCGCAGATCGACCGGCTCTGGAGCGAGGATCTCCTCCCGACGAGTCTGGACATCGCAAGCCGTGAAGACCTCGCCTCACAGGTGGGTGACATCCCGCACTTGGAGGACGTGAAGGCGGAGATGGTTGAGGCGGCTCGGCGGACCCGGCTCCATGTCGTCAACGGGACGTCTGCTGACGCCTTGGAGTACGTCGACCACCCTGATGGGATCAGCGTCATCGCGATTGGTGGCGACAAGCTTTCGCGTGGCCTCACCTTGGAGGGTCTCTGCGTTTCGTACTACCTCCGAGCGAGCCGCATGTACGACACCCTCATGCAGATGGGCCGATGGTTCGGCTACCGCCCGGGCTATCTGGACCTCTGCCGCTTATACACCACCTCACCCCTTGTCAGCTGGTACGAGAAGATCACGGCCGCCAGCGCGGAGCTCCAAGCGGAGTTCGAAGCTATGTCGGCCGTGGGGTCTACACCCGAACAGTTCGGCCTCCGTGTCCGTCAGCTTCCGGATGGGCTCCTGGTCACATCGCCTCAGAAGCTCAAGCACGCCGCTACGTACTCCATCTCCTTCAGCGGCGGGATCTCCGAAACGGTGACATTCCTGCCTGACCAGCGCGAGGCGAACATCGGGGCGCTGACCGAGCTCATCAGCTCCCTCGGAGGCGATCATTCCCCGGTCGGCGACGGGCGTGTGTGGAGAAACGTTGGCGCGGACACGGTCATCAGGTTCTTGTCCGGATACAAGGCGGACAAGGCCGCACTGAAGAGCCTTCCGGAGCCCCTGATCAAGTACATCCAAGCACGCCGAGCGGAGGGCGAGCTTGGCTCTTGGACCGTCGTCGTCGCCGGTCGGCAGAACGGCACAGAACATTGGACCGTGGCGGGGCAGCAGCTCAGCCTCATCGAGCGGAGCAACCAGGCCGGCAAGGAGTCGGGACGCTACACGGTGCGACGAGTAGTGAGCCCTGCACATGAGCTTGTCGACTTCACTGCGGCCACGCCGGGCTGGGACCAAGCGCTTGCGGACACTGTTGAGGCTTGGGAGAAGCGGCCGAACAAGAAGGCGGGGGCAAAGCCGCCGACCGCGCCCAGTGGGCGATCAGAACGGTTCCGTCGTTCGGTGAACAACGGTCTGCTTCTCGTGTACCCACTTTCGGCCACTCCGTGGTTGAAGACTCACGAGGGAGAGGACCTCTCGAATGAACCGTTCGTTGGGTTCGCGGTGTCCTTCCCGCATTCGGTAGGGGCGAAGCCCTTGGAATACAAGGTCAACCCGATCTTCCTCAAGAACGTCTTCGGGTGGGACGGCGACGACGATGAGTGACGCGCTGAATCCGGCCCTGTGGGCGAAGATCGCCGAGGACCCACTGCCCGCGGGCGCAGTGTTGCGCCGAGTGCTGCCTGGACTGCCGCACGATGTGTTCATCGGGGAGACTCGCCCAGACAGGAATCGCGTCCTCGAGTTATCAGTTCTCGGCTTGGCGTCCAACATGCCAAAGAAGTGGCGCCAGTCCAAAGGATTGGAGATCACGGTCGACTCAACAGATCCAAACCGCACCAAGGTGCGTCTTCGATCGATGACGAAACTGGGCGATCCGCTCTTCACCGAGCTCGCATCCGATGTGGTCAGCACGCTGGCTTCATTCCCCGGCGCCGATGCGGCGACTCGGGTGGTCGAGCGCGTCCTCGCTTGGCAGGAGTTCTACGCGCGACGGAGCGAACCGTTCTCAGAGGAGATGGCAGCGGGTCTGTTCGGCGAACTGACCGTTCTAGGAGGCTGCTTCATCGGTGCACTTGGCACATCCGCCGCCACTTACGGATGGACGGGTCCGGATCCGGCGCTCCAAGACTTCCAGTTCGCCGACTTGGCCGTCGAGGTCAAGACGTATCGCGGCGGTGGGGCCGGACGGATGAAGATCAGTTCTGAGCGCCAGCTGGACCACATCGGTGTCACCGACCTGTACGTGGCATATGTATCCCTCGACGAGCGCCAAGACGGCACTGGCGTTACGCTCCTTGAGCTGGTCGACGACGTTCGCCAACAATTGAGCAGCTCCGTCCCCGCTTCGCACCTCTTCGAAGGCAAGCTGCTCAACTGCGGCTGGCACGACTCATATGCGGAATTCCGCAACGAGCGCTACGAGGTTCGCTCGGTGGAGTTCTTCCTCGTCTCTGACGCGTTCCCGCGCTTAGTCGCCAGCGAGATCCCGACCGGCATCAGCAATGTGAGCTATCTGCTAGAGCGAAGTGCACTGGATCCCTACTTGATCGAGCGGGACGCCGTCGTAGCGCACCTGAGGACGAAGCAATGAGCAATAGTGACCTCTCGACGTTCATCGTCGATCTCCACCAAGAGTTGGCGCTCACCGCGTCCCAAGAAGGTGCTGAACGCAGCATCCCAGAGGTATTTACGGAGTACATGTTCGACGTACTCACTGAAGCCGGTGAGATCGACGGCGCAGACGTAGCGATGTACGAGGCTCGGGCCGCTAGAGCGTCAGGGTTCACCTTCAGCGAGGACGAATCGACGCTCTGGCTGTTTCTGACTGACTACCGCGGCGGCCTAGATGTCGAGTCCTACACCAAGGCGGCATTGGACGCCGGTGTACGGCGAATGACGGGATTCCTGGAGCAAGCAGTCGGCGGACTCTGGCGGCAGCTGGAGGAGACGTCGCCCGCATGGGACATGGCTCAGCGTGTAGCAGAGACGTGGCCGAAGGTCGCCGAGGTCCGATTGGTCATCCTGACGAACTCGGATCTTCGGACGACCGTCACGCGTCCGGGTTCCATCGATGCGCGACCGGTCCACTTGTCCGTGTGGGACGCTACGAGACTTCATCAGCTCGTGACGAGTGGACGAACCCAGGAGCCCATTCACATCGATGTGGTCGCGATGTGGGGTGAGGCCATACCGTGCCTTGGCCCTCAGGGCGACCCGGGCCGGTACGAGTCGTATCTGACGATGCTGCCGGGCGAGTTCATCTCGAGGATCTACGAGGAGCACGGCCCGCGCCTACTCGAACTCAACGTGCGCTCGTTCCTGCAATCGAGGGGCAAGGTGAATCGCGGCATCCAAGAGACGGTCCGGGACGAGCCCCGAAGCTTCCTCGCCTACAACAACGGAGTCTCGATGACCGCCGCCGAGGTCGGTGTGGTGGCGCTACCGGGGGGTGGGGTGGGAATCAGCGAGATCCATGACCTGCAGATCGTCAATGGAGGTCAGACCAGCGCATCCCTGCACTACGCCAAGGTGAAGGGAAAGCAGGCCTTGGCGGACATCTACGTCCAAGCCAAGTTGTCAGTCGTCGAGCCGACGCACCTGATGAATCTCGTGCCGCGGATCAGCCAGTTCGCCAACAGTCAGAACAAGGTCAACATGGCTGACTTCAGCGCAAATGACCCGTTCCATGTAGAGGTCGAGAAGCTGTCCCGATCGGTCTGGGCTCCCGGCAAGGGCGGCACCGCTCGGATGACCCGATGGTTCTATGAACGGGCCCGTGGACAGTACGCAGACGCGCATGCGCGGGAACGCACGCCAGCGAAGCAGCGTGAGTTCAAGGCCGTCCACCCGCTCAACCAGAAGTTCACCAAGACCGATCTGGCGAAGTTCGAAAACACCTGGGACCAACTGCCGTGGATCGTCTCCTATGGTGCGGAGAAGAACTTCCGCGAGTTCATGCTTCGCATCGAGCGGCGCGGATCGTCCTTCAAGCCGGACCAGGGCTACTTCGAGCTGCTGGTCGCCAAGGCACTGCTGTTCCGATCGGCGGAGAAGCTCGTAGGCAGTCTCAATCTCGGCGGCTACCGAGCACAGACCGTGACCTACACGCTCGCAAAGCTGGCACACGCGACGGAACAGCGCGTAGACCTCAGGGCACTCTGGCGGTCCCAAGAACTGCCGGCGCCGCTCGCTCAAGCGATCCTCGAGCTCGCGCCTCGGATCCACGATGTGCTGTTCGAGAGTGCCGGCACAAGGAACATCAGCGAATGGGCCAAGAAGGAGGACTGCTGGAAGGCAGTTCTGTCGATGCCGTGGGCCGTGCCGGATGATCTTGCGAAGTCACTCACGAGTGGTCGTCGACGTACCAAGACCACGACGGACACGAGCATCGGCGAATTGTTGAACGATGACGAACGCGCGGCACTCGCGGCGGTCACCTCCATCTCCGGTGACGACTGGTTCGTCCTTAGCCAGTGGGCGAAGCAGACTGGGAACCTCCAGTCCTGGCAGCGCAGTCTCGCGTTCAGTCTCGGGCGGATCGTGAAGGCCGGTTCGACACCTTCGAGAAAGCAGGCAAACCAAGGCGCGCTGATCCTCGAAGAGGCCAAACGGTTGGGCTTCGCGGGTGCGCGTTGAACGGCGAAACCGACGACATGCAGCCCGAGTCGAGGGTTGACCGGCTGGCGGAGCTCTCCCTCGACTCGCCGGAGCTCTCCCCGTTCCGACAGTCGATCCGGGAATGGACGCTCTTTGAGTTGCTGAAGGCGGACGGCTTCACAACCGTGGGTAGCGTTGCGTCCCTGTCGAGATCCGAGCTCTGCGACGTACCGAACATCGGCGAGCAGAGCGTCGACGAGGTCGCGGAGCTCCTCGATCGGATCCGCACAGCACTGCGGTGGGATGATCCCGCTCCGAGTTCACACCTCCCGGTAGTCGATTTCGATTGGGAGCCCCAACCCCTCTCGCCGGCTGGCTGGGACGTTGTCGAGGAGCGTCCCAAGCCGAAATGGCAAGACCTTGGCGGACGTGCAAAGGTCGGCGACGCCCCGGCTTCCCCCAACACCCTCGGCTCGGAGTTCCCTGGCCTCACGCTCCTCGCTGGTAGGTCGTTGAGCGATCCTCTACTCAAAGCGGCATGGGTCGAGCCGGGCGATGGCCTTGCCCACAGCTGGCTCGCTAGGACGGGCGCCGCTCTCATCGGGGATCTTCTCGCGCTCACTCGCCAGGACCTACTTCATCTGCGCGGACTGGGGCCGTCGAAGGTACGGCGTCTGTATGACTACCTAGGACGCCTAGCAGGCGCGGCACCCACAATCGTTGCGTGGGACGACGTCGCCGCAACACCCGCTCCTGACACGCCGTCGGCCGACTCCAGACGTCACGCCATTCTAGAGATGGTCGTCGCCTGGGCGAGTTCGGTCGCTGGCGCCACGACGTGGGGAGAGGCGCTCATGGTCTCGGCAGAGGCCATGCCGGCGGACGTCGCAGGCGCCTGGCAGGAGCTGCTCGCGATGGACCTCCCGGCGCTGGTGGAGAGGTCGCCGTTGGCGGAGTTCCTTGCCGATGACCCCCGTCGCTCCCGGGTACTGATTGACCGCGTTGCGAGCAGCGAACCACTGACGCTGCAAGAACTTGCGACGGAGTTTGGGGTGACGCGCGAGCGCATGCGGCAGATCGAGTCGAAGAGCCTCGAACGCTTGCGGTCCAACTTCGACTCCTCGCCGACATGGCGCGTCGTGAGGTGGGCGGCGGAACGAGTCGTAGCGCAGGCGGGGGCGTACGCGCCGAGCGACGTCCTTGCCCGTGCGCTCCCGCGGTGGAGTCCGGCGGAACGGCACCTCGTCGCCCGACTGGCCGGCTACGAACGGTCCGATCCAGCACTGGTCCGTGAGGGCCTAAAGCTGCCGAACGTTGCCGAGTTGCCCACTATGGCTGACACCGACTTCGTCGTGGACGAGTACGAAGTGGTTGAGCGCCTGCACGCTCTTGGCGTCCTAGAGCAGCATGTGGAGTTCGCACTCAGTTCGGTCACCGGCGTATCCCGGGTTGACGGGCAGCTGGTCCGATGGAGCGGTTCCGTCGTGGACAAGGCCGTTGCGGTTCTCGAGATCCGCGATGAGCCTCAAAACATCGACCAGTTGGTCAGCGCCGCATATGGCGAGGGTGGGTCGAGGTCCGCGCGAAATAGGATTTTCGAAGACCCACGGCTGATGAGAGTCACGAAGAACAAGGTCGGGCTGCGGCGCTGGGGAGGCGTCAGATACAGCGGAGTGGCCGAGCTCATGTTGGATCGTCTGGCGAGTGGCCCCATGGACTTGGACGAGTTGGCGGACGAACTGGCTGAACGCTACGAGATCGCTTCAGCCTCGGTGCGTATGTACGCGGCGGCGCCGGCCTTCAAGGTGACAGGTGACACCATCGCGCTTCGATCTCGACGGGAACCGTACGTGCCGCGACACAAGCCGTGGAAGGTGCGCGGTCTGTATCGCCAATCCGATGTCCGCACGACCGTGTGGTGCACTGCCGTCGACAACGACATGCTTCGGGGAAGCGGGCGGAGCATCCCGCAAGAGATCGCATCGGATCTGGGTCTTCGTCCGGGCGACCGGACGGAGCTGACGACCGCCGCGGGTCTGATCCCCGTGGCCTGGAGCGAGACGACGCACTCGGGCCCACACATAGGGTCCATCCGCGAGTTGCTGGAAGACTCCGGAGCTTCGGTCGGGGATCAGCTGGCCCTCCGGTTCAACCTCGCGGACTGCGGACTGGAGGTCCGAGTCATCAGACCCCCAACTCAGGACGATGTCGTGGAGGAATTGGCTCGGCTCACGACGCTCCCGAAGTCGCTCGTGGCACATCGGACTCGGTTGGCCGCAGCTGTCGGCATCGCGCCCGCGGATCTGGTGCCGGCGCTGGAGGCGCGCGGGGACGGTGAAGTGGCTTCGTTGGTCGCCCGCTTGCCTCTCCAAGCCGGTGGGGTCCACGACCATGACGCGGACCAGACATCGAACATGGCGGCCGGTGGGGGAGCGGCGGTTTCCGCGGATAGGCATCCGCCCCGCGTGGACACTCCCAATCGCGACTCGGTTGCACCCAATCGCGGCGGGCGAGGGGCTACCGACCTCGAGCGGGAGGCCGACTCGACGTCAACCGCTCTTGCAAGCGATCCCGACCAAGCGACACTCGAGCGCGAGTACGAGCGTGCCGTGGCTAACGCCATGATGCAGATGCGCTCGATCGGCTACGACGAGGCCGCGCTACGGAAGTTGGTCGCCACGGTGGGCTCGCGCAGGGCTAGTGAGTTGATCGCTGACCTAGCGGAGCCGACCGCGGCCTTCGTGGCCCTCCATCGACTCGGGCGCTTGGATCTCTCTATCGAGGCCCAAATGTCGTCTAGGCCATACCGCGGGCTCTTCGAATCGCGCCATCTCTCGAGGATCACCCGACGTCTGCAAGAGCATGGGTTCAAGGTGGACCTCTGATGGCGCGCGACGCGCGTGCCAAGTGCCAACAGACGCCGGCCAGCTACGTAGAATCCCTGTGGTGAGTGCAGTGGGACAGCCGGAGAAGCAGCGGATCGATCGCGGTCAGGCACTTCGACTGGCTCGCCATCCGGAACACTGTGAGACCGCGGACGAGGTAGTCGCTTTTTCTCGTCGCATCCGCCGCGATCGTCCGGGGCAGTTGATCGCGGCGGACCTCTTCTCCGGCGCCGGAGGCATGAGCCTCGGCCTCGAGCAGGCAGGGATGAAGGTCGTCTTCGGGGCTGACTTCGATCAGGACGCCCTCCGAACCCACGCGCATCACTTCGCCGGCATGTCGGTCGGCTGGGATCTGGGCGACCCAGATCGCGTCGACGAGGTCGGGAACATCCTCCGCGCCATCAACATTGATGTCCTCGCGGGCGGCCCCCCGTGCCAGCCCTTCTCGAAGGCTGGCAGATCGCGCATGCGCTACTTGGTTCAGCACGGAATGCGAGAACCTCACGACAAGCGTCGGGACCTGTGGCAGTCCTACCTGGAGATAGTTCGTCTTGCGCAGCCACGCGCCGTGATCATGGAGAACGTCCCCGACATGGCGCTGGACCGCGAGATGTTCATCCTTCGCTCTATCGTCCGGCGCTTGGAGGACTGGGGCTACTCCGTCCAAGAACGTGTCGTCGACACCTATCGGTACGGCGTTCCGCAGTTCAGGCAACGGCTGATCCTCGTCGCGCTCAAGGGCGGCTTGGAGTTCGTATGGCCTGCGGAGTCGAACAAGAAGGTCACGCTCGGGAACGCCATCCGCGACCTGCCCCCTGTCGGCCCAAAGGAAGGGTGGCTCTTCGACGAGACACGTCAGGTCTGGCGGCTCTACAACGGCCCGCGCACGGCGTTCCAACGTGAGATGCGTGCTGGCGTCCCTGAGTCGCACGCCAATCGCGTGTACGACCACGTCACCAGGCGCGTACGCGACGACGACGAAGCGGCGTTCGAGCACCTGGACACCAAGACCAAGTACTCAGAGTTGCCGGACGAGTTGAAGCGGTATCGCGACGACATCTTCGACGACAAGTACAAGCGGCTGGACGCCGACGATCTGTCTCGGACAATCACGGCACACATCGCCAAGGACGGGTACTGGTACATCCACCCTGAGCAGAACCGGACCCTCACGATCAGAGAAGCCGCGCGGATCCAGACGTTCCCGGATCACTTCAGGTTCGCCGGGCCGCCGACCGCTGCCTTCAAACAGATTGGGAACGCGGTTCCGCCTCGGCTCGCTCGTGCCATCGGGACGGCAGTCTCCCAGGTCCTGACGCAGCGAACGGCTCCGTTGGCACTCCGTACGGACACGACGCGATCAGCTCTCGTCGAATGGGGAAGGTGCGCAGACGGGGTCAGTCCCTGGTTGCGATCTCGCTCACGCTGGCTCGTCGTCCTTGGTGACTCGCTTCTCGGGGATCAGTCACCGATCGTCTCAAAGGCCATCTGGCCGTTGGTCGAGAACTGGACGACGCCGGAGCGCTTCGTCCAGGACCAGGACCGGGTCGCCGAAGTCACGTCATGGCTCGGTAAGACCGATGCCGGCTCGGCATTGACGGAACTGGCCGGAGCAGTTGCCGCGGAGGGCGGCTCACTCGACGACGACCACTTGGAGAACCTGGTCGCTCGTGGTCTTCTCAGGCGTGCCGCCGCAGAGCTAGCGATGATCGCCGACCCCGAGGGAGAGGAACCGGTCATCGCCAACACGGCCGCGCTTCGTGTCGCAGGCCGATTCTTTCAAGGCACGGAGCGCTGGTTGAAGAACCGGAACTCGGACGGGCGTATCGCCGTCGGCCGTCTGATCGGCTTCGACGAGGAGAGCCGTCAGGCTCAGGTCGCGCTCATCGAACTGGGCGCGCGGGTTTGCACCCCTAAAGCTCCGCGATGTCCCGAATGTCCGCTCGCCCAGTGGTGCGAGTACGGAAGCCGCTTCGGACGCTAGAGATCGAGCTGCTTGGCCAGCTCCGGGTGCTTCGAGCGCAGCAGGTCCAAGGCGGAACGGAACTCGACCAGTGACCTGTCCTCGATGAGTGCCGCCTTCAGTGCGATCCCGACGTCGCGAAGAGCCGTCTCGGACGCTTTCGACGCCTTCGGCGACGCGTCCGGACGCTCCCCTGAGTTCGCCGACCGGCGGTAGGCGTCGTCTGCCAACACGCACAGCTCGGCCACGGGACGCTCCAACATCTGCCGCACGACTGGGGGCAGCTCAACGCTCATCTTCGCGACATTGATCTGGAACGATTCATCAAGGTCTGTGTCGAAGTCGATCGCTGCTCGCGCGAGCTTCATATGCTCGTCAATCCCGCGCAGGCCGGACCATCCGCCGTGCTGAACGAGACGATTGGCCCGATAGATGTACAAGCCTTGCTGGCGATTCCACTTCAACGGTCCTGAAAGCCGCTCGAACTCATCCAGGGACGAGAATCGATCACGCGCGGGTAGGACGGTCCCGCGGAAGCGGACCTCCGATGAACCCCCGTCGGTCTCGATCTCGAAGACATGGTCCTGCAGCACGAGTCGTTCTGCCTCCTCCGGGGCGAAGGGATCCCACGGACGGAGCTTCTCGTCGTCCACACAGATGATGACCTCGCCGCGTTCCGGAACGTCGCCGGCGATGAAACGGTGGAACACCATCGCAAGGTGCTCAGCCGTCTTTCCTGCCAGTGAACGCAACCGCCGCCTGCCCCAGCCGCTCTCCGCGTATCGCTCGGGGAGGACCCGGTCCAGGTCCTCCCACACGACCACGGTTCCGGGCGACTCACTCAGGATCCTCTTCGCATGCTCGATCGCAGGGGAGGTCTCGTTGGCCGTGATGTCCCAGCGGTCGGTGCGGGTGATTCGGTTGAGATCCAGCGTCATGACGCGGATCGAACAGTGCTTCGGAGACGTTCGTGTCGCCACCGTGAGGCGACGGCACTGTGACAGCGATCCGGTCTTCAGGCCCAAACCGAACCGGCCGAGCTCGTTGGTCTCGTAGTCCCGACGGGTGCCGAACCGCAGTGCCTCGATCAGGCCGGTCTGCGACATGCCGCAGCCGTCGTCACTGATCAGGACGTAGGAGCCGTTCGGCTCGAACTGTGTGAAGACGTTGATCCGCGAGGCCCCGGCAGTGATCGAGTTGTCCACCAGGTCCGCTACGGCGGTGGGAAAGTCGTATCCAATGTCGCGCAGGGATCCGGTCAAACGCGCGGCGGAAGGCGCCACCTCATAGGCCTTGGTTCCCGTCACCGGATCAGTCCTCCTAGTGTTCGAATCATGCCAAGCGAAGATCAAGCAGGGCGTCAGCTTGGGGGCGTGTCTCCGGCAGGCTACGTTGCAGCGCCGACAGACCTTGCTCCCGTGGCGGCCGCGACCCGGAGAACCATGCAGGCGAACCGGGGGCGCGACACCGGGCCCGAGCTCGTGCTCAGGTCGCTGCTGCACCGTTCCGGGTTGAGGTTCCGAGTGGATCTGCCTCTCCCGTTCGATCGCCGCCGACGCGCGGACATTGTATTCACGCGCGTGGGGCTCTACGTCTTCGTTGACGGATGTTTTTGGCACGGATGTCCCGCCCACTTCGTGATGCCGAAGACTAGGCGTGACTTCTGGGCTAACAAGATCGAGGGAAACCGGTCTCGTGACCGCGACACTGATGAGCGTTTGAGCGCTGCTGGCCTCCATGTCATGAGGGTGTGGGAGCACGTTCCCCCAGCCGAGGCGCACCAAGAAGTAGTCGGCGCATACAGAGGGCTCATCCTTTCTTCCCCACGCAACCCCGCGCAGCAGATCGTTAGGTGAGCCACTGCCATCGGCCGAGCGTCGATCCTCCGGCGCGCTCGGTCGTTACAATCCCAGGCCGCTAGGAGGCATGGGCTGCAGCCCACCACCGACTTCGGCCTGTGCACGAAGCGCGCTGTCGGAAGACAGGTTTAGTGTGGTCAGCAACTCGCCCGGTGCCAGTCCGCCATCACGAACTCATCCGGCGCGTGACTCTCGGCCAGTTGGGTCATCGTGTGAGCGTGCCGGGGGATCAGAGACCGAGTCTCCCGGCGACGTTGCGGTCGCTCAGTAGGGTCTCTCGCCGTTCGTGGCGCTGGACGGATCCGAGTGAGATGAGGTCGGCTTGCGAAGCGATGATGTGCGAGCGCACGCCATCTCGCACGGCGGTCCTGATCATCCCAGTTCGGAGCGACGTCCAGGCGAAACGGCCGGTGAGTCCAGCTTCCTCGGCCCTCTGGTGGACCAGACGGTTGAGCCCGACCTCCGCCATGCCCTTCTCGAAAATGACGGAGAAGTTCGTGGCTCGGAAAGCGAGCCCATTCGGATCGCGAAGCCCGTGCATCTCCAATTCGTCCAGCCAGGTGCTCCAAGCCGTGGCTGGGTCATGGGCGCGGTCCGTTGCAGAGACTAGGTAGGTCAGCCGGCGCCGACCCTGGATGGATAGCACCAAGCCTCTATCATGCGAGACCACGTCCCGTTGACGGAGGGAAAGCGCCTCGCCGGTCCGCAGTCCCGCGGCATAGCCGATGAGAAGCAAAGCCCGGTCACGGCCCTGTGCCGGAGTCGACCCGCCCGCGCCGCCCGGGCGAAGCAGGCGGCCGAGGCGGTTGATGTCGAGGGGTCGTCCGCTCGTCCCGAACACGAACTCGCCGCCGCCGAGAGGCCGAAGAGCACGAATGGCGGCGACCGGGCACCGTGCGTCACCGACGGCTGCGCCAAGCGACCGGGATACGACGACGGGTTCGCCGCGCCCCACCTTCGTGACCAGCCTGAGCTGAACCTGGTCCTTGCCGATGTCGACATCGGACCAGCGAAGTCGCGCCATGGTCGCTGCCCCTAGCCCGAGCCGTTCACGGAGCATCCTGGCGGCGAGCGCGCGCCGTTGATCCGCGCTCGGTACTCGACAGGCGTCGACTAGGGCGTGCACGAGCTCGAGATAGAGCGGTTCGTAGTGGCTGTGCCGGTCCCCGACCGGGCGATGGGAGAACAGGCCACGGAGAAAGGTCCGCACGTCTTGGTGCTGATGCCACGGGGCCAGCCCGCGGAGTCGACGGTCAAGGTCCAGTAGCTGAAGTCGTCCCCGAATGGCCCAGGTGGGGGTCTGGTCGTCGAGAAGTGTCGTCAGGTAAAGCGTCAGTGTCTCGGCGGTGTCCTCGAGGTCGAAGCGCGACCGGAACGCTGCGTACGCCGATGCCTCGAGTTTCGCCCGTTCCGCGCGCCGCGGTGCCACCGAGCCTTTCAGAGCCTCGTCCCGATCCATCCTCAGAGCCCCAACTGTGCGGTCGGATTGTTTCGGAAGGGGTCGTCGTTGGCAATGTAGCGGATCAGGCTGTCCAGGGTGGCGTGGCGTGAGCCCTTCGCGATGTCCTCAAGCCGGAGTCCCAGGTCGGCTGCGGTGCTGATAAATCCACGGCGCAGCGAACGACCAGACCAGTGTCCTTCGATGCCGGCCTCGGCCATCCGTGTGCGAACCATGACGGAGACGGCGCTGGGGGTGAGCGGTTCGGTGCCGATGCGGCCCGCTCGTCCGATCGTGGTGAAGCAGGGCCTGTTCTCGAGGCGGTCCGCGCCGAGTTGCCGCTCGACCCGGTCGCGCCAGCTCAGGAGTGCCGCCACTGGATCGGTGGTGTGCGAGGCGCCGGTCGGGATGCCGACGTCGATGCCTTGACCGAGCCGGTCGGTCTTGCTGTGGCGTAGTCGCAGGATCATCCCGCTGTCAGCGAGGGTCACGTCGGACCAGCGGAACCCGACGAGATCTGGGCGTCGGAACGCGCCCGCGAATCCGAGCAGGATGATCGCCTTGTCCCGCAAGACTCCTGGGCGGGATGAGCCGAGCAGTCGCATCGCCTGCTCGGGGGTCGCCCCGACCCCAGGGTGTCCGAGAGACGTCAGGCGCGCCTTGCGGATACGGAACACGTCGCGAGGAGTCCACTCGCGGTTCTCGCAGCCTCCGGCGTGACTTGTCTGGGTAACGACCCAGGGAACCGAGGTGTCGCTCAGGTACCGCCACGCCCGTATGGCCCGTACGCCGCAGAGATCCGGGTCGTTGTGCGCCCTGATCTGTACGGTCCGGTCGGACCGGTCGGCGCGGACACTGCGGAGTACTAGCGTTGCGCGCCGGCTGGTGAGCCGCACGTCGTCCCAGCGCAAACGGGCGATCTCCCCGTCCCCGGCGCCGGCTCGGTGCATGGCGAACAACGCCCTGTCCCGGATCTCGACGGGGTCCGGCCCGATCGAGTCGAGGTAACGACAGACCTCACGCAAGGGGCCGATCGTGAGCGCCGACACCTGACCGTTCGAGTCTGCGGGGACGGCAGCCTTACGAAGGGATCGTAGGTACATCGTCATGGCCGGATCGTCGCCCGGCGGCGCCAGCCCGGCCTCCACATGAATGCGGTTGATGGCCGCCATGTACGACCGCAGCGTCCCCAGTGCTGCCCCGTGCTGCCCAACGTGGTCGGCAAGGAACATCATCACGACCTCGGGCGGACAATTCAGCGGCTCGATGCGCTTCTCGACACACCAAGCTTCGAACTTGCGCCAGCGACGCGCATAGTCCTGGCGCGTCTGGGCGGTGATCGACTCAGCGAACAAACGAGCCGTCCGAGAGATCAACGCATCGAGCTCGGTCTGCGGCTCAATGAGGTCCCCGCCGAGGAACGTGGCAACGCGCGCCTCTCGAAGGCGCACAGCAAGCGAGTCCCCATTCGGTGCCTCACCCGTCGGGCGAGGAAGCCGGCGATCAGGGCTGCCGCCGTTGGGCGGCCACTGGGCACGCGCGTTCATCACCTGATTGTTCCTCGCTGACGTCCGGCCTGTCAGCGTCAATGAACCGCCGATGTCTCGCGACCGGTGCGCCGCGGAGCGCACCCAGGTGGACGGGAGCCACGCCGACATCTCTGAGTGCGCCATACATCGAGGACCGGAACGGGCTGCAGAAGCGTCGCCGTCACCTATTCGAGTCAGTTCGAGCTGTTCTCCCACTGCAGGTCGTAGATCAGCTCGGACCCACCTCGCGAGTTCGATGCGACCTCCCAGTTGCGAGCAGGTCGTCGAGCGCAGCTGCCGCACGGCTCTGCGCGTCGTGGAGCAGGTGCGCATAGGTGTTGAGCGTGACCTGGGCGCTGGCATGGCCCAGGCGTTCCTGGACGACCTTGACGGACTGGCCCGCCTCGAAGAGCAGGGAGGCGTGGGTGTGGCGCAGTTCGTGGACGGTGAGGCGGGGGAGGTCGCGATCGGGGTGGGCGTCCCGGTAGCGCTTCTGCGCCCGCTGAAACGCCGCGTGCAGTCCGGACTGGGTGGCCGCGCGTCCGGGCAGCGAGGGAAACAGCGAGTCATGGGCTCGAAGGCCGAACAGCGGAGTCACGTTGTGCCCACCGCCGGCGAGCAGTACGGGCAGGACCTTTCGCCAGTCGTCGAGGATCGAAGCGCAGGTCCTGTCGAATGACACGGTGCGGGGCCGTCCGCCCTTGACCGATCCGATGACGTAGCGCTCGCCGGCCGGAAGCGTCTCGTCGTAGTGGAGGGCGCGTTCGATGCGTATCTCGCTCCTGGTGACGTCGACGTCACCCCATCGCAGGGCCAGGAGCTCGCCGGAGCGCAGGCCCGTGCGGCTCAGGAGGATCCAGCCGTGCGCCCAGGGCTGGTCGTCGGCGAGGGCCCAGTCGCAGAACGAGGTGAGCTGCTCCACGTTCCAGATGACGAACGGCTTGACCCGCTTCGCCGTCTCGCCTCGCGGCCGGCCGGCGTGCTTCGAGTTCGCCGGGTTGCGGGCGACGATCCCCTCGTCCAGTGCCGCCAGGAAGATGGTGTTGACCCAGTTGGCGTAGCGGGCGACGGTCGAGCTGGCGAGCCCCTTCCGATGTCGCTTCGGCGAGGGCGTCTGTCTCGTGCCGTGCTCCAGGCCGCGGTAGGTGGCCGCGAGATCGGTGGCACGGATGTCGGCCATCGGGACGGAGCCGATGTAGGGGTCCATGGCGTCGAGGACGCGCTGGATGTACATCCGGGTCCCGTTCCCGACGGCATGTCCGTCGAGCCAGCGCTGCCCGTAGGCGGCGAAGGTGTCGCGACCGCGGGGTTGCAGCACGTTGCGCATCACATCGGCACGCAGCAGGGTCAGCGCGGCATCGGCCGCCTCGTAGCTCGTGAACCCCGCCCGGGAGTGCTTGCGTTCACCGATCTCCGGGCGGGCCACATCCACCGGGACGGTCACCTGGAAGCGCCACCTCGTGCCGGCCTTCGTGTCGTAAGCCGTGATCGACCCGGTGCCGCGACCGCGGACCGAGCGGCGCCTGGATCGGTGCCGGGTCGCGGTCATGCCGATACCCCGTCGGGCGGGAGGATCGTGGTCGTCGGGGCGTCGGCTCCGAAGGCGTGTAGGAACGGACGGCGGGGGATCAGCACCCGTCGCCCGACGTGGACGGCCGGGATGGTGCCGTCGGCGATGGCGTGGTCGACGGTGCGTGGGTCGAGGCTGAGGAGGGTGGCGACCTCGGCACGGTTGAGAACCTCCCGGTCCGTGGTGCGGGCGGCCGCCCAGGTGGTGATCGGGGTGGCGATGGTGTGGTTGCTCATGCCTTTCAGGTGCGCGCGGGGGGCCACCCAATCCGCTTGTCGGCGCCGGGATGTCGGTGCTCCGCCTCGACGATGCCCGATGTGGGACGCCTTCGATTTAGGATCGTTCGTTGCATGGAACGTTGCATGACGCGTCTGGGAGGGCATTCTGAGCACCGCATTTCGGAGTAAACCTGCAGGTCAGCCCCTCGAGGACCCCATCCGGTGGCCCGCGGCCGTCCTATGGGACATGGACGGCACCCTCGTCGACACCGAGCCCTACTGGATCGACACCGAGTACGCGATGGCGGAGAAGTACGGCGGGACGTGGTCGCAGGAGCACGCGATGAACCTGGTCGGCAACGCGCTCCTCGACTCGGGTGACTACATCCGCGTCCACATGGGCATCGACCGCACCCCCCAGCAGATCGTCGACGAGCTGCTCGACGGCGTGGTGGCCCGGGTCGAGGACGACGTCCCGTGGCGTCCAGGTGCCCGCGAGCTCCTCTCCGACCTGCACGACCACGACGTCCCGTGCGCGCTCGTGACGATGTCGTGGCAGCGCTTCGTGGCGCCGATCCTCGCCCAGCTCCCGTCCGGGACCTTCGCGAGCGTCGTGACCGGCGACCGGGTCGAGCTGGGCAAGCCGCACCCCGAGCCCTACCTGACGGCCGCCGCCGAGCTGGGCCTCCCGCCGGACCGGTGCCTGGCGATCGAGGACTCCAACACGGGCGCCAAGTCCGCGGTGGCAGCGGGGTGCACCGTCCTGTGCGTGCCGCACCACGTGCCGATCCTCGAGGGCGAGCGCCGGGTCTTCGCCGACACGCTCGCCGGCCTCGGCGCCGCCGACCTGGGCGGACTCCTGCGCGACACGTGACACGACCGTGATCACCGTGGTGTGGTCTGGCCCACAGCGTCCGGTCTAGGGTGCTGTGCCAACCGCATACCGGACGGAAGGACCACCACGGATGTCTCGTACACGCTCCGTAGCTGCATGGACGACAGCAGTCCTGGCAGCAGCCACTCTCGCAGGATGTGCCGAGAGCCAACGCGACGACGACGGCAGCAGCGGGGGTGGCGAGGACAGCGGGACGTTCGTCTTCGGTGCCGCCGGCGCGCCCGAGATGTTCGACCCCTTCTACGCCACCGACGGCGAGACGTTCCGCGTCACCCGCCAGATGTTCGAGGGCCTCGTCGGGATCGAGCCGGGCACCGCCGAGGTCGTGCCCGAGCTGGCCACCTCGTGGGAGCCCAACGAGGACGGCACCGAGTGGACCTTCGAGCTGCGCGACGACGTGAAGTTCCACGACGGCACCGACTTCAACGCCGAGGCCGTGTGCGCCAACTTCGAGCGGATGTTCGACCAGAACGAGGCCGGCCAGACCGCCGGTGAGTACTGGGGCTACGTCATGGGCGCGTTCAAGAACGACGCGGCCAACTCGCTCTACCAGGGCTGCGAGGCCACCGGCGACTACGAGGCCGTGGTCACCATCAGCGGCCCGACGTCGGGCTTCCCGACGATGCTGTCGCTCGCATCGCTGTCGATGCAGTCGCCCACCGCGATGGAGGAGGGAGACGCCAACGGCATCGCCGCCGAGGGCGAGGGCTTCAGCTTCCCCGACTACGCCGACAACCCGGTCGGCACCGGCCCGTTCACCTTCGGCGAGTACGACGAGGCCAACGGCACCATCACCCTCGAGCGCAACGACGACTACTACGGCGAGCAGGCCGGCGTCAGCGAGCTCGTCTTCCGGGTGATCCCCGACGAGAGCACGCGTCGCCAGGAGCTCGAGGCCGGCAGCATCAACGGCTACGACCTGCCCAACCCGGTCGACTGGCAGGGCCTCGAGGACGACGGCAACAGCGTCGAGATCCGCGACGCGTTCAACATCCTCTACCTCGGGTTCAACCTCGACGGCGCCAACCCGCAGCTCAAGGACCCGAAGGTCCGCCAGGCGCTCTACCACGCGCTGAACCGCGACCAGCTGGTCCAGACCCAGCTGCCCGAGGGCGCGACCGTCGCCACCCAGTTCATGCCCGACACGGTGAGCGGCTACAACACCGACCTCCAGCCCTACGAGTACGACCCGGAGGAGGCCAAGCGCCTGCTCGCCGAGGCCGGCGCCGAGGGCATGGAGCTCACCTTCGCCTACCCGACCGAGGTGAGCCGGCCCTACATGCCGGACCCGGAGAAGATCTACGAGGCGCTGCGCACCGACCTCGAGGCGGTCGGCGTGAAGGTCAACGTCAAGACGGCGTCGTGGAACGGCGGCTACCTCGACAACGTCACCGCCGGTCGCTACGACGCCTACATCCTGGGCTGGACCGGCGACTACGACTCCCCGTTCAACTTCATCGGCACGTTCTTCGGCAACCTCAAGGAGAACGACTTCGGCACCAAGGGCATGCCCTGGGGCAAGCAGCTCGCCGACGACCTCAAGGCCGCCGACGCGATCGTCGACGAGGGCGAGCGGGCAGCCGCGTTCGAGGAGATCAACGGCCAGATCATGGAGGAGTACCTCCCCGGCCTGCCGATCAGCCACTCGCCGCCCGCGCTGGTGGTCGGTCCCGGGGTCGACGGCGTGGTTCCCAGCCCGCTGACCGCGGAGGAGTTCGACTCGGTCACGGTCGAGGGTGGGCAGTGAGCCCCACCCGCTGACCGACCGACGTGCGTGGCGTCCGGGGGCCGTCCGACGACGGCCCCCGGACCCGCGCGAGCGTGTGAGGAGAACCCTTGATCCGCTTCGTCGTACGACGACTGCTCCAGATGTGCCTGGTCGTCCTCGTCCTGTCGATGCTCGTCTTCGCCTGGCTGCGCTCGCTGCCCGGCGGACCGGTGTCGGCGATGCTCGGCGAGCGCCAGACCGAGGAGCGCCGCGCCGCCCTCGAGGCCGCCCTCGGCCTCGACCAGCCGCTCCCCGTGCAGTACCTCAAGTTCCTCGAGCGAGCCGTCCAGGGCAACTTCGGCGTCTCCACCAAGGTCCTGCCGGGTGAGGACGCCTTCCAGGTGTTCCTCGACCGGCTGCCGGCCACCGTCGAGCTGTCGTTCCTCGCGATGCTGCTCGCGATCGTCCTCGGCATCCCGCTCGGCTACCTCGCCGCGCGCCGCCGAGGCTCCCTCACCGACACCGGTGCGGTGATCTTCTCGCTCGTCGGCGTGGCCGTGCCGGTCTTCTTCACCGCGTTCCTCCTCAAGTACTTCTTCGCCGTCGAGTGGAACCTGCTGCCCGTCTCGGGACGCCAGAGCACCGGCCTCGACGCCACGCGGGTGACCGGCATGTTCGTCCTCGACGGCGTCCTCACGCGCGAGTGGGACGCCGCCTGGGACGCCCTCAAGCACCTCATCCTCCCGTCGCTCGCGCTCGCGACCATCCCGTTCGCGGTGATCTTCCGCATCACCCGCGCCGCGGTGCTCGACGTGCTCGACGAGGACTACGTCCGCACGGCCGAGGCCAAGGGCCTCACCGCCCGCGTGATCCGCGCCCGCCACGTCCTGCGCAACGCGATGCTGCCCGTCGTGACCACCATCGGCCTGCAGGTCGGCGGCCTGCTCGCGGGTGCCGTGCTCACCGAGACCGTCTTCTCGTTCCGCGGCGTCGGCGACGCCCTGGCCACCGCCTTCCGGGAGAAGGACTACCCCGTGCTCCAGGTGCTGATCATGGCGGCAGCCGTGATCTACGTCCTCGTCAACCTGCTGGTCGACGTCGCCTACGCGATCATCGACCCCCGGATCAGGACGAGGTGACCCGATGACCGACCCCACCTCGCCGCAGCGCCGGTCGTACGGCAGCCTCCGCAAGGACCGCATCGACCAGCTCGCGACCGCGGGCACCGTCACCGAGGAGCCGGGCGTCTCGCTGATCCGCAGCGCGTGGCATCGCCTGCGCCGCAACCCGGTCTTCCTCATCGGCGCCGGCATCACGCTCCTGTTCGTCGTGCTGGCGGCCATCGCCCCCTGGGTCGCCCCGTGGGACGTCACCGCCACCCCGCTGCTCGACAAGGTCCGCCCGCAGTCCAACCCCGTGCCCGGGCCCGAGGCCGGCCACCTGCTCGGCGCCGACGACCGTGGGCGGGACCTGTTCTCGCGCCTGCTCGTGGGCAGCCGCCAGACGCTGGTCGTCGGCGTGGTGGCGACGCTCTTCGGCCTGCTCGGCGGACTCACCCTGGGCACCGTCGCCGGCGCGATCGGCGGCTGGGTCGACTCCCTGGTGATGCGGATCGTCGACGTCATGCTGTCGATCCCGTCGCTGCTGCTGGCCTTCACGGTCGCCTCGCTCGCGCGCAACCCCAGCCAGTGGACGCTGGTCATCGCCATCGCGATCATCCAGGTGCCGATCTTCGCGCGGCTGCTGCGCGGGTCGATGCTCGCGCAGCGGGGCAGCGACCACGTGCTGGCGGCACGCTCCCTCGGCGTCAGGCCGGGCGCGATCGTCTTCCGCCACATGCTGCCCAACTCGCTCGGCCCGGTGATCGTGCAGGCGACCCTGTCGCTGGCGGTGGCGATCATCGACGCCGCCGCCCTGTCGTTCCTCGGCCTGGGCAATCCCGACCAGAGGCAGCCCGAGTGGGGGCAGATGCTCGGGCGCGCCCAGCCCTTCATCACCGAGGCGCCCCACCTGGCGTTCTACCCGGCGGGCTGCATCATCGTGGTCGCCCTCGGCTTCACGCTGATGGGCGAGTCGCTGCGCGAGGCCCTCGACCCGAAGTCACGGAGGTGACCTCGATGACCCAGACCACCCACACCCGCCGCTCGCCGGGCACCGGCGAGCCGCTGCTCTCGGTGCGCGACCTGCGCGTCACCTTCCAGCGCCACGGCGAGGAGGCGTTCACCGCCGTCGACGGTGTCAGCTTCGACGTGCGCCCCGGCCAGACCGTAGGCCTCGTCGGCGAGTCCGGCTGCGGCAAGTCCGTGACGTCGCTCGCGATCATGGGGCTGCTCCCGGCGCGCGGCAACAGGGTCGAGGGCTCCGCCGTCTTCGACGGCGAGGACCTGCTGGGGCTGTCGCCGTCGCAGATGCGCGACCGGCGTGGGGCCGAGATCGCGATGATCTTCCAGGACCCGCTGTCCTCCCTCAACCCGGTGATCACGATCGGGCGCCAGGTGACCGAGGTGATGGAGCGCCACCAGGGGCTCAGCCGCAAGGAGGCCATGCCGAAGGCCGCCGAGCTCCTCGAGCGCGTCGGGATCCCCGACCCGAAGGCCCGGCTGGTCAACTACCCCCACCAGCTCAGCGGCGGCATGCGGCAGCGGGCGCTCATCGCGATGGCACTGGCCTGCAACCCGCGACTGCTGATCGCCGACGAGCCCACGACGGCCCTCGACGTCACGATCCAGGCGCAGATCCTGGCCCTGCTCAAGGAGCTCGTGGTCGACACCGGCACCGCCCTGGTGATGATCACCCACGACCTGGGTGTCGTCGCCGGGCTCTGCGACGAGGTCAACGTGCTCTACGCCGGCAAGGTCGTGGAGCGCGGCGGACGGCACGGGCTGTTCGCGCGCCCGCGCCACCCCTACACCGTCGGCCTCCTCGACTCGATCCCGCGGCTCGACGCGCCCCGCGGCGAGAAGCTCTCGCCGGTGCCGGGCTCGGTCGCCGACAACCTGCCGTGGACCTCGGCGTGCGCCTTCGCGCCCCGCTGCTCCCACGTCGTGGACACCTGCACCCGCGAGACCCCGCAGTGGGAGGGCGACCAGGTCGTCGGCTTCCGCTGCTTCAACCCGATGGGGGAGGCCCGATGAGCGCCACGCCGGCCACGCCCGCCGCGTCCACGACGCCGGCGGAGGCGGGCAGCGACGTCCTCGTCGAGGTGCGCGGCCTTGAGGTGCACTTCCCGATCAAGAGCGGGATCGTGTTCGACCGCACAGTCGGCCACGTCCGTGCCGTCGACGGGGTCGACCTCAGCATCCGCCGCGGCGAGACGTACGGCCTGGTGGGGGAGTCCGGCTGTGGGAAGTCGACCCTCGGCAAGGCCATCCTCAACCTCGAGCCTCCGACCGCGGGGTCCGTCGTGTTCGACGGCACCGACATCGCCTCCCTGACCGGGGAGGACCTGCGGCGCGAGCGCAAGCGGTTCCAGATGGTGTTCCAGGACCCGATGTCGAGCCTCGACCCCCGCCAGACGGTCGAGTCGATCCTCGTGGAGGGCATGCGCGCCCACGGCCTGGCCGACGACAAGGCGGCCACGCAGGCGCGGCTGCGCGAGCTCATGTCCGCCGTCGGGCTCCCGCCGGCGGGCCTGTCCAAGTACCCCCACGAGTTCTCGGGTGGCCAGCGCCAGCGCATCGGCATCGCGCGGGCCCTGTCCGTCGGCCCCGACCTCATCGTCGCCGACGAGCCGGTCAGCGCCCTCGACGTCTCGATCCAGGCGCAGGTGATCAACCTGCTGCAGGACCTGCAGGACGACCTCGGGCTGACCTACCTCGTCGTCGCCCATGACCTCGCGGTCGTGCGCCACATCAGCGACCGGATCGGCGTGATGTACCTCGGGGGCCTCGTCGAGGAGTCCGACGCGGCCGAGCTCTACGACCTGCCGCTGCACCCCTACACGCGCGCCCTCATGTCCGCGGTGCCCGTGCCCGACCCCCGGGTCGAGGACTCGCGCGAGCAGATCCTGCTGACCGGGGACCTGCCCTCGCCCGCGAACCCGCCCACCGGCTGCCGCTTCCACACGCGGTGCCCGTGGCGGCAGGAGACGCGCTGCGACACCGAGCGCCCGCAGCTGCGGGTGGTCGAGGCCGAGGGGGTGTCCTCCGGGCACCGGGTGGCGTGCCACTACGCCGAGCAGATCGCCGCGGGCGAGCTGCAGCCGCACGCGGTGGACCCGGTGGTGGTCACCGAGGGCTTCGGTGGTCCCGACGTCGACGACGCCCCGCACAACCTGGCGATCGGCGAGGTCTGACCGGGCTCAGTCCTGCGACTCGTCGACCGTGGCGTCCACGGGTCGCGGGGTCCGCTCGGGCAGCGGCGGGACGGTCCCGCCCTTGGTCGGGCAGAACTCGTGGAACGAGCACCAGTCGCACAGGCGCGACGGGCTCGGTCGCCAGTCACCGGTCTCGGTGGCGAGGCTGATCGCGCGCCAGAGGGCCTCGACCTTGCGCTCGGTCGCGAGCAGGTCCTGCTCGTCCGGCTCGTAGCGGACGATCTCGCCGTTGCCGAGGTAGACCAGCTGGAGCACCGACGGCACGATGCCCCGCACGCGCCACATGACCAGGGCGTAGAACTTCATCTGGAACAGCGCCTTGGCCTCGAAGCCCTCGGCGGGGGACCGGCTCGTCTTGTAGTCGACCACCCTGATGCGGCCGTCGGGCGCGATGTCGACCCGGTCCACGAAGCCGCGCAGCAGCAGCCGCGAGTCGAGCAGGGCCTCGACGTAGAGCTCGCGCTCCGCCGGCTCGAGGCGGCGCGGGTCCTCGAGGTCGAAGTAGCGGTCGAGCACGGTGCGACAGGACACGAGCCACGCGGCGAGGTCGGGCCCCTCGCCGCCGAACATCTCCTCGAGCCCCGGCTCCGCCTCCAGGACGGTCTCCCACGCCGGCAGCAGCATGTCGGCGGCCCGGTCAGGGGTGCGGTCGGGGGCGTCGAGGTCGAAGAGGTCCTCCAGCACCTTGTGCACCACGGTGCCGCGGACGGCGGCGGGCGACGGCTCCTCGGGGAGCCGGTCGATCGTGCGGTAGCGGTACATCAGGGGGCAGGCCATGAAGTCGCCCGCGCGGCTCGGCGAGAGCGCGCCCAGCACGTCGACACCGTCGACCGGCGTGGAGACCCGCTCGGCCGGCGACGCGGGCGGGGCCGGGGACGGGGAGGGGGAGGGGGACGGGGAGGGGGACGGGGACGGATCGTGGAGCGACATGACGCGGTCACCCTAGGTGAGGCGTACGACAGTGCCGGGGCGCCGCTCCCGGGCGGGGTCGGCGTGGGTGGGGTTCGTTAGGGTCGAGGGGTGGCCGAGCCGACCGACGCAGCCCCCGGCACGGGGGGCTCCCGCCCCGGTCCGCGCGCGCCCGGGACCCTGCGGATCGGCTCCATCGCGGGGATCGACGTGCTCATCACCGGCTCGTGGTTCATCGTGGCGCTGCTGATCTCGGTGACGTTCGCCCCGCGGATCGAGGCGTCCGAGCCCGGGCTCGGCTTCTGGAAGTACGTCGCCGGCTTCGTCTTCGCCGTCGTGCTCTACCTCTCGGTGCTGCTGCACGAGGCCTCGCACGCCGTGGTCGCCCAGCGCCGCGGCTACGGCGTCCACTCGATCACCCTCCACTTCCTGGGCGGGATGACCGAGATCGACGGCCAGTCGCGCCGGCCACGCGACGAGTTCTGGATCGCCGTGGTGGGGCCGCTGACGTCGATCGCCGTGGGCGTGGCGGCGGCGGCGGTGTGGTGGGTCGTGCCCGACGGCCTCCTCCGGGAGGCCGTGTTCGGTCTGGCCGGCGCCAACCTCGTCATCGGCGTGCTCAACCTCGTCCCCGGGCTGCCCCTCGACGGCGGCCGGGTGCTCAAGTCGGCCGTGTGGGGCGCCTCCGGCGACCAGCACCGCGCGACCATCGTCGCCGGGTGGGGCGGCCGGCTGACCGCCCTGGCGCTCCTCGCCTGGCCGGTCGTGCAGGAGCCCCTCATCGGCGAGCCGCCGACGATCGTCGACCTGGTCCTCGTCTTCATCCTGGGGCTCTTCCTGTGGACCGGCGCGACCGCCGCGATGGCGCACGCCCGGGTCCGCCAGCGCCTGCCCGCGCTGGTCGCACGCCCCCTCGCCCGGCGTACGCTCACCGTCCCCGAGGACCTCCCGCTGGCCGAGGCGGTGCGTCGTGCGCAGGAGGCCCAGGCGGGCAGCATCGTCACCGTCGCGCCGGACGGCACGCCCCTCGGCATCGTCAGCGAGGCCGCCGTGACGGCGATGCCCGCCGAGCGTCGGCCTTGGGTCGCGGTGTCGACCGTGGCCCGCACGATGGAGTCGGGCCTGACCCTCCCCGCCACCGTCGCCGGCGAGGACCTCATCCTCGCCATCAGCCGTCGCCCCGCCGAGGAGTACCTCCTCGTCGAGGAGGACGGTCGCATCTACGGCGTGCTCTCCACCGCGGACGTCGACCGTGCCTTCCGCGACAACGCCCGCCGCTGAGGGATTCGGCCCCGCAGCAACTAGGGTTCCGGCCATGTCCGACCCCTCTCCCGACGTCCCCGCCGAGGCCTGGTCCGGCGTCCACCGCGGCCCCCTGCGCGAGGGCGAGTGGGTGCGCCTGGTCGACCAGAAGGGCCGCAAGCACAACTTCGAGCTCGTCGCCGGCAAGCGCTTCTTCTCCAACAAGGGCCACCTCGACCACGACGACATGCTCGGGCGCGACGAGGGGTTCACGATCACCTCCTCCGCCGGCGGGCAGTACCTCGTCTTCCGCCCGCTGCTCAGCGAGTTCGTCGTGTCGATGCCCCGCGGCGCCGCCGTGGTCTACCCCAAGGACGCGGCGCAGATCGTGGCCCTGGCCGACATCTACCCCGGCGCCCGTGTCGTCGAGGCCGGCGCCGGCTCGGGCGCCCTGACCTGCTCGCTGCTGCGCGCCGTCGGGCCGTGGGGCCGGGTCACCTCCTTCGAGCTCCGCGAGGAGTTCGCCGACGTCGCCCGGCGCAACGTCGAGCAGTTCTTCTCCGCGCCCGACGGGCGCACGCACCCGGCCTGGGACCTGCGCCTCGGCGACCTCAAGGAGGGCCTGCCCACGCTCGACGGCCAGGTGGACCGGATCATCCTCGACATGCTCGACCCCTGGAGCTGCGTCGACGCCGTCGCCGACGCCCTCGTGCCGGGCGGGATCGTGTGCGCCTACGTCGCGACGACCACCCAGCTGTCCCGCGTCGTGGAGACCCTGCGGGTCCACGGCGGCTTCACCGAGCCCCAGCCGTGGGAGTCGATGGTGCGTGACTGGCACGTGGAGGGCCTGGCCGTGCGACCGGGCCACAAGATGATCGGGCACACCGCCTTCCTGGTCACCGCGCGCCGGATGGCGCCGGGGGAGAAGCCGCCGCGCAAGACGCGCCGGCCCGCGCCCGGTGCGTACGGACCCGACTACACCGGCCCGCGACCGGCCGACGTGTCCCAGCCGGAGCCGGCCCCCGCCGACGACCAGGCGTGAGCCGCATCGAGGTCGTCGACTGGACACCGCGGTGGGCCGAGCAGTTCGACGAGGTGGCCGCCGTCCTGCGTGACGCGCTGCGCTCGGTGCCCTCGGCACGGGTCGAGCACGTGGGCTCGACATCGGTCCCCGGCCTGGCGGCCAAGCCCGTCCTCGACATCGACGTGATCGTCGAGGAGCACGCCGTCGCGGCCGCGGTCGCGGCGCTCGAGTCCGTCGGCTACGTCCACCGCGGCGACCTGGGCGTGAGCGGCAGGGAGGCGTTCCACGCCCCCGACGAGCCCCGGCGCCACGTCTACATCTGCACCGCAGGCAGCGCCAACGTGCGCAACCACCTCGCCGTCCGCGACGTCCTGCGCGCCCGCGACGACCTGCGCGAGGCGTACGCCGGGGTCAAGCGCGCCCTCGCAGCCGACCCCGGCATGGACATCGACACCTACGTCGCGGGCAAGTCCGCGGTGCTCCAGCAGGTGCTCGAGGAGTCGGGCGAGCTCACCGCCGCCGAGCTCGTCGCGATCCGACGGTTGAACGACCCCGCCTGAGCGCGCTCGTCCGCCGCCGTTGCGAAACGGTGACCAACACGACGAGATATCCACTTCCGTCCCTCGGGTGGGTGGGTAGTGTCACTGGGCAGGAGGTGCGAGATGATTGAGCCGACCCGCGAGCAACTTGCCACTCAGGTGCGCTATCTGGAGGCCGAGGTCACGGACCTGCGCCGCCGTCTCGACGACGTGCCCGGGCACGCGCGCGGCCTGGAGAACCGGCTGGCCGACGCGCAGCGGTCGCTGGCCGCCGTGTCGAGCCAGAACGAGCGCCTGGCCCAGACCCTGCGCGACGCGCGCGACCAGATCACCACGCTCAAGGAGGAGGTCGACCGTCTGGCCCAGCCGCCCGCCGGCTTCGGCACCTTCCTCGGGCGCAACGACGACGACTCGGTAGACGTGTTCACCGGCGGGCGCAAGCTCCGCGTCAGCGTGAGCCCCGCCGTCGAGCTCGACGGCCTCGTGCGCGGCCAGGAGGTCATGCTCAACGAGGCCCTCAACGTGGTCGCCGCGCTCGACTTCGAGCAGGTCGGCGAGGTCGTGATGCTCAAGGAGATCCTCGCCGACGGCGAGCGCGCCCTCGTGATCGCCAACGCCGACGAGGAGCGCGTCGTGCGCCTCGCCGAGCCGCTGCGCGCCGAGGACGTCACCATCCGGGCCGGTGACTCGCTGCTGCTCGACACCCGGGCGGGCTACGTCTACGAGGTGGTGCCCAAGTCCGAGGTCGAGGAGCTCGTCCTCGAGGAGGTGCCGGACATCGAGTACGGCTCGATCGGAGGGCTCACCACCCAGATCGACGCCATCCGTGACGCCGTCGAGCTGCCCTACCTGCACCCCGAGCTGTTCCGCGACCACGAGCTCAAGCCGCCCAAGGGCGTGCTCCTCTACGGCCCTCCCGGCTGCGGCAAGACCCTGATCGCCAAGGCGGTCGCCAACTCGCTGGCCAAGAAGGTCGCGGAGAAGACCGGCGCCTCGGGGAAGTCCTACTTCCTCAACATCAAGGGTCCCGAGCTGCTCAACAAGTACGTCGGCGAGACCGAGCGCCACATCCGCCTGGTCTTCCAGCGCGCCCGTGAGAAGGCGTCCCTCGGCACCCCGGTCATCGTCTTCTTCGACGAGATGGACTCGCTGTTCCGCACCCGCGGCTCGGGCGTGTCCTCCGACGTGGAGAACACGATCGTCCCGCAGCTGCTCAGCGAGATCGACGGCGTCGAGGCGCTGGAGAACGTCCTCGTGATCGGCGCCTCCAACCGCGAGGACATGATCGACCCGGCCATCCTGCGCCCGGGCCGGCTGGACGTGAAGATCAAGATCGAGCGGCCGGACGCCGAGTCGGCCCGCGACATCTTCTCCAAGTACCTCACCCCGACGCTGCCGCTGCACGCCGACGACCTGGCCGAGTTCGGGCAGGACCGCGCTGCGACCGTCGACGCGATGATCCGCGCCACCGTCGAGCGGATGTACACCGAGTCGGAGGAGAACCGCTTCCTCGAGGTCACCTACGCCAACGGCGACAAGGAGGTCCTCTACTTCAAGGACTTCAACTCTGGCGCGATGATCCAGAACATCGTCGACCGGGCGAAGAAGATGGCGATCAAGGACTTCCTCGACAGCGACCTCAACCCCGCCCAGCGCGGCCTGCGGGTCCAGCACATGCTCCAGGCGTGCGTGGACGAGTTCAAGGAGAACGAGGACCTGCCCAACACGACCAACCCCGACGACTGGGCGCGGATCTCGGGCAAGAAGGGCGAGCGGATCGTCTTCATCCGCACGCTGATCACCGGCAAGCAGGGCACCGAGCCGGGCCGCTCGATCGACACGGTCGCCAACACCGGTCAGTACCTCTGAGGTGCACGTGACGCGCGAGGAGGAGCTCGGGCACGGCGACATCGAGGCCGCGCTGGCGACGCGTCGCGAGCTCGGCGCACGCTACGACGCCGAGCTCGTGGAGGGGTTCGCGGAGCGCATCGAGCGCGCCGTGGACCGTCGGGTGGCCGACCAGGTCGCCCTCCAGCGCGGGCGTACGGCGGCGGTGGCGGGCGGCGGGGCCCGCCAGCTCGCGCTCGGCATCGTCTCGCTCGTCGCGTTCATCCCGATCAGCATCGCGCTGGGCGTCAACGGCGAGTTCCTGGCGCTGCTGGTCACCCTGGCCGGGATCGTGGGCGTCAACCTCGCCCACGCCTGGCAGTCGCGCCAGTCCTGAGCCGCTCACCCGCGGGGAGGGCCCGGCCGGGGCCGGGGACCGCTAGGTTGGCCCGATGCGAAGCATCCTGATCATCATCGTCATCATCGTCGTGGTCATCTTCCTGCTGGGGTTCCTGCGCCGCGGCCGCTGACCGCACGACCCGGACCCGGACCTAGTCCCGGACCGCGACCAGCCGGGTGCCGAACACCCACGGTCGCGAGACCGCGGGGCCGGGCAGGTACTCCTGCTGCAGCTCGGTGACCTGCCACCCGGCCTCGGACACCATCGCGGGCACGTCCCGCGTGAGGTGGCAGCCGCCGGCGACGGCGCGCTGCAGCGGCTCCATCCGGCGCTGCCAGCGGCGTACGCCCTCGTCGGGCGCCAGCCCGTGCTCGAGGACGTGCAGCCGCCCGCCGTGGCGCACCACCCGCCGTGCCTCGCGGAGCGCGAGCACGGGGTCGGGGATGGTGCAGAGGCTGAACGTGACGAGGGCGCTGTCGTGGGAGTCGTCGGGCAGGTCCAGCCGCTGCCCGTCCAGCCCCGCGCGATCGATCGGCAGCGTGGTGCGGGCACGTCGACGCCGTGAGATCTCCCAGCCGAGGTCGGAGGGCTCGATCGCCGTCACCGACGTCACGCCAGGCGGGTACCACCGGACGTTGAGGCCGCTGCCGAACCCGATCTCGAGGACGCGGCCGGTGAGCCCGGCGCAGGCGACCTCGCGCATCTCGCCCACCTCGTGCCCCCGCAGGCTCAGGTCGGTCAGGCGCGGCACCACCCGCTCGTCCCACACCCGTAGGCTCATGTCATGAGCGTACGCCGCGTGATGGGCACGGAGGTCGAGTACGGCATCTCGGTCCAGGGACAGCCGTCGGCCAACCCGATGGTCGCGTCCTCGCAGATCGTCAACGCCTACGCGAGCTCGACCGCCCGGGCCCGGCGGGCCCGCTGGGACTTCGAGGAGGAGTCCCCGCTGCGGGACGCGCGTGGCTTCGACATGGCCCGCCAGGTGGCCGACCCCACCCAGCTCACCGACGAGGACCTCGGGCTGGCCAACGTCATCCTCACCAACGGCGCCCGGCTCTACGTCGACCACGCCCACCCGGAGTACTCCTCGCCCGAGGTGACCACGCCGCTCGACGTGGTGCGCTGGGAGAAGGCGGGGGAGCAGGTCATGCTCGACGCCTCGCGGATGGCCGCGCAGGTCCCGGGGAGCACGCCGATCGTGCTCTACAAGAACAACACCGACAACAAGGGCGCCTCCTACGGCGCCCACGAGAACTACCTCATGCGGCGCTCGACGCAGTTCGCCGACATCGTCCGCCACCTCACGCCCTTCTTCGTGTCCCGCCAGGTCGTCACGGGCGCCGGGCGGGTGGGGATCGGGCAGGACGGTCGCGACACCACCCCCGAGCGCGGCTTCCAGATCAGCCAGCGCGCCGACTACTTCGAAGTCGAGGTCGGTCTCGAGACGACGCTCAAGCGGCCGATCATCAACACCCGCGACGAGCCGCACGCCGACCCCGCGGTCTACCGGCGCCTCCACGTCATCCTCGGCGACGCCAACCTCGCCGAGATCTCGATCTACCTCAAGTCCGGCACCACCGCACTGGTCCTCGCGATGATCGAGGACGGCTTCATCGACCGCGACCTCAGCGTCGAGGGGGCGGTGAAGGCGCTGCGCGACGTCTCGCACGACCCGACCCTGAGGCACCTGGTCACGCTGCGCGACGGCCGGCGCCTCACCGCCGTCCAGCTCCAGCTGGAGTACCTCGAGCTCGCCCGCAAGTACGTCGAGGACCGCTACGGCGCCGATGCCGACGAGCAGACCGTCGACGTCCTGGCCCGCTGGGAGTCGGTGCTGACCCGCCTCGAGCGCGACCCGATGGAGTGCGCCACCGAGCTCGACTGGGTCGCCAAGCTCAAGCTGCTCGAGCAGTACCGCGACCGCGACAGCCTCGACTGGGACGACGCCAAGCTGCACCTCATCGACCTGCAGTACGCCGACGTACGCCCCGACAAGGGGCTCTACCACCGGCTGGCCGGTGCCGGCCGGATCCGGCGGCTGCTCGACGACGCCACCGTCGAGGCGGCGATGCACGAGCCCCCGACGGACACCCGGGCGTACTTCCGCGGGCGCTGTCTCGACAAGTACGCCGGGGCGGTGGCCGCCGCGTCCTGGGACTCCGTGATCTTCGACCTCCCCGGCCGGGAGTCCCTCCAGCGGGTGCCGACGATCGACCCCCTGCGCGGCACGCGCGTCCACGTCGGCGAGCTCATCGACCGCAGCGACACCGCCCAGGCGCTGGTCGCGGCGATCACGCGCTGACCCGGCGGCGCGGCGACGCGCCGCCCCCCGACCGCCAACGCCTTGTGGCGTCGGTGGGAGTGGATAGGGTCGTCCCATGGCCCAGGAGCAGAAGCAGCCGCGCAAGTCCTCGCAGGAGGAGACGGCGACCGAGGAGGTCGTGGAGACCGACGTCGCCGAGCGCAAGGAGATGATCGATGAGGACGTCGACGCGATCCTCGACGAGATCGACGAGGTCCTCGAGACCAACGCGGAGGACTTCGTGAAGTCCTTCATCCAGAAGGGTGGCCAGTGAGCCGCATGGCCGACTCTCGCCTGCCCGCCTCGTTCATGGCCCCGGGGACGTCGAGCTTCGCCGACTTCCTCGGCGTCGAGGCGCCCGACCTGCTGCCGTCGAGCCGTGCCGTCCCCGCCGGTGCCGCCGGTGACCTCGCGCCGCACGGCACGACCATCGTCGCCGCGACCTTCGCCGGTGGCGTGGTGATGGCGGGCGACCGTCGCGCGACGATGGGCAACATCATCGCCCAGCGTGACATCGAGAAGGTCTTCCCCGCCGACGAGTTCTCCGTCGTCGGGATCGCCGGCACCGCGGGCCTCGCGGTCGAGATGGTGCGGCTGTTCCAGACCGAGCTCGAGCACTACGAGAAGATCGAGGGCACCACGCTGTCGATGGACGGCAAGGCCAACCGTCTCTCCGCGCTCATCCGCGCCAACCTCGGACTCGCCATGCAGGGTCTCGCGGTCGTGCCGCTGTTCGCGGGCTACGACCTCGTCGCCGGCCAGGGCCGCATCTTCAGCTACGACGTGACCGGGGGACGCTACGAGGAGACGGCGTTCCACTCCGTCGGCTCCGGCTCGCTCTTCGCCCGCGGCTCGCTCAAGAAGCTCTACCGCGAGGACCTCGACGCCGAGGGGACGGTGACGGCCGTCGTGCAGGCGCTCTACGACGCCGCCGACGACGACTCCGCCACGGGCGGTCCCGACCTCACCCGGCGGATCTTCCCGGTCGTCCACGTGATCACCGCCGACGGCGGCCGGCGGCTGCCCGACGCGGAGGTGTCCGTGATCGCCGACCGCATGATCGCCTCCCGCATGCAGCGGCCCGACGGTCCTGCCGCACCCCTGACCTGATCGACCCGATCGACGACAACGCGGAGAGTCCAGCCAGATGAGCATGCCGTTCTACGTCTCGCCCGAGCAGCTGATGAAGGACCGGGCCGACTTCGCCCGCAAGGGCATCGCCCGGGGCCGGTCCGTGGTCGCGGTCCAGTACGCCGACGGGGTGCTGTTCGTCTCGGAGAACCCGTCGCAGGCGCTGCACAAGGTGAGCGAGATCTACGACCGGATCGCCTTCGCGGCGGTGGGCCGCTACAACGAGTTCGAGAACCTCCGGATCGCCGGGGTGCGCCTGGCCGACATGCGCGGCTACGCCTACGACCGTCGCGACGTCACCGGCCGCGGCCTGGCCAACGCCTACGCCCAGACCCTCGGCACGATCTTCTCCTCCGGGGGCGAGAAGCCCTACGAGGTGGAGATCTTCGTCGCGGAGATCGGTGACTCGGCCGCCGACGACCAGCTCTACCGGCTCACCTACGACGGCCAGGTCGCCGACGAGCACGGCTACGCGGTCATGGGCGGCGCTGCGGACGTGGTCGCGTCCCACCTCGCCGAGCACTTCGTGGCCGGGGCGTCGCTGGAGGACGCCCTGCGCGTCGCCGTCGCCGCGCTCGGCCACAGCGAGTCCGACGACCGGGTGATCCCCGCAGGCGACCTCGAGGTCGCCGCGCTCGACCGCACCCGCACCCAGCCGAGGAAGTTCCTGCGCCTGCGTGAGGCGCGGCTCGCCGAGGTCCTCGGGGACCGTGGCACGGCCCCGTCGGACGCCGGGACCGACGCCGGGACCGGGAGCGACGCTGTCGACGCCAACGGGGGAGTCGGCCGGCACCAGGGCGGTGTCGACGACCCGTCCGACCCGACCGACCAGGTCAGCGGCGCCGTCGCACCCCTCGAGGACCCGGTCAGCGGCGAGCCGGCTGCCGAGCCCCCGGTCGCGCCCCCCGTGGCGCCCCCCGTGGCGCCCCCCGTCGCTCCGCCGGCCGACCCGGACCAGCCGCGCGGCTAGGTGTCGGCCGGGTCGCCGGACCGGCCCGTGGGCGTCCTCGGCGAACCGGACGAGGCGTCGCGTGCGGCGAGCCGACTGCGCCTGCCGCACTCCGCGCGTGCGAGGCGCTCCGCGACGTAGAGGCCGGCGAGCTGCTGGGCCAGTGGCTGGTTCATGACGGTCTCCTGGGACTCCGGCCCCGCTGCTCGAGACCGGACGTCCACAGGCTGGACCGCGCTCGTGGGGTCCCGCATCGGGAGCCGCCCCGCGTGCGGGCCGGCCGCGTCACCCACCCCGGGACCCTCGACCTCCCCACCCGCACCCCGCTCCGTGCGGGGTGGGGCGCAGATGGGGGGTCCTCACCGACGCGTGGCGCGGCCGCCCGCTCCTAGCGTCCGGGCATGACCACGAACGACCACCCCGTGGACGCAGCGCTGATCGCCGGCACCTTCTCGACGGCGCTGTTCGTCCTCAGCTACCTGCCCATGCTCGTCAAGGCGGCCCGCACGCGCGACCTCGACTCCTACAGCCGCGGCCAGCTCGTGCTCGCCACGGTGGGCAACGTCGTGAACTCGGTCTACGTGGTCAGCCTGCCGGTGGGACCGGTCTGGTTCCTCCACGGCTTCAACCTCACGTGCACCGTCCTGATGCTCGCGTGGCACCTGCGCTACGTGACGGGCGGTGCGCCCCCGCCGGTCGACGTGCGGGAAGCCGCGCCCAACGCGGCATCGACGTCCTGACGCGGGCGTCTCCGGTCGATCGCGCTCATCCCGAGCGACAGGCCGGCCGCGGCGACACCGATCCACAGGCGGGGACGGCGTACGCCCCTCGCCGTGAGGCGACGCTCGACCCAGGCGTCCGCGGCCTGGCCGCCGCGGCTCACCCCCGCGACGGCGAGACCGACGGCGGCGGCCGCGCCGAGGGCGCGGGCCGTGGACCGGGCGGTCGAGGGCGCGGTCGAGGGGGTGACGGACGGCTCCTGGGGGGAGGAGGCTCTCGAGAAGCGCTCCGGGTTGCTCACGAACAGTCCCGTGCCAGCAGCGGCCAACGCGCCGAGCCCGCCGTGCATCGCCCACTGCGCCCCGCGCGACCAGCGCTGCGAGGGCCACCGGGCCGTCACGACCCCGCTGAGCACGGCCATGGCGACCTCGGTCGGCCAGGACACGGGTGGCGGCGTCGGGGCGTTCGCGATCGGATCCATGCCCGCAACCTAGGCGGTCGGCACAACCCGCGCGTGCGTCAGCGGAGGTTGAGCCCCGGCCAGTCGGACGTCGGCACGGTGGGGATGCCGGCGAGGCGTCGGCGGAAGCGGACGAGCGGGCCGAACTCGTCCAGCGCGTGCCAGAGCCGCTCGTGCGCCGCCCAGGGGAGGGGGCCGGTCGGTCGTACGTTGCCGTCCGGGCCGAACTCGTGCCACGCATCGCCGAACCCGATCCAGACGGGCGTCCACGTGGCCGCGTCGTCCCAGGCTCCACGACGCTGCTCGACGAGCCGCCGCCGCAGCTGGAACTCCAGGCGCGGGCCGTCGACGACCACGGGGGCGGTGCGGACCGGCCACAGCCACAGGTCGTCGGTCATCACGCGCAGCTCGACGTCCGCCACGACGCTGGGCTCGACCAGTGCGGTCGCGACGAGGTGGCGGGGTCCCATGCAGGCACGCTCACCCGAGCAGGGCCGCACCGTCAAGGCCACGATCCACGTCTGTCCGCCCAGGGCGAGACTAGGGTGGATCCATGGACCGGCGGATCTTCGGGATCGAGAACGAGTACGGCGTCACGTGCACGTTCAAGGGGCAGCGCCGGTTGAGTCCCGACGAGGTCGCCCGCTACCTCTTCCGCAAGGTCGTCAGCTGGGGCCGCTCGTCCAACGTCTTCCTCCGCAACGGCGCCCGGCTCTACCTCGACGTCGGCAGCCACCCCGAGTACGCCACGCCCGAGTGCGACGACATCGTCGAGCTGGTCACCCACGACAAGGCGGGGGAGCGGATCCTCGAGGGACTGCTGCTCGACGCCGAGGCGCGCCTGCACGAGGAGGGCATCGCCGGGGACATCTACCTGTTCAAGAACAACACCGACTCGGCCGGCAACTCCTACGGGTGCCACGAGAACTACCTCGTGGGCCGCGCCGGCGAGTTCAGCCGGCTCGCGGACATCCTGATCCCGTTCCTGGTGACCCGCCAGATCGTCGTCGGCGCGGGCAAGGTCGTGATGACGCCGCGCGGGGCGTCGTACAGCGTGAGCCAGCGCGCCGAGCACATCTGGGAGGGCGTCAGCAGCGCCACGACGCGCAGCCGGCCGATCATCAACACGCGCGACGAGCCGCACGCGGACGCGGAGCGGTTCCGCCGCCTGCACGTCATCGTCGGCGACTCCAACATGAGCGAGACCACCACGATGCTCAAGGTGGCGTCGTGCGACCTCGTGCTGCGGATGATCGAGGAGGGCGTGGTGATGCGTGACCTCACCATGGAGAACCCGATCCGCGCGATCCGCGAGATCAGCCACGACCCGAGCGGGCGCCGCAAGGTCCGCCTCGCCAACGGTCGCGAGGCGAGCGCGCTGGAGATCCAGGGGGAGTACCTCTCCAAGGCCCGCGACTTCGTCGACCGCCGCCAGATCTCCACCCCGACCATCGAGCGGGCGCTCGACCTGTGGGAGCGCGGGCTGAAGGCCGTCGAGTCCGACGACCTCGGCCTGGTCGACCGCGAGATCGACTGGGTGATCAAGCTCAAGCTCATCGAGCGCTACCGCGCCAAGCACGGGCTCTCCCTCGGCGACGCGCGCATCGCGCAGCTCGACCTCGCCTACCACGACATCCACCGCGGTCGCGGGCTCTACTACCTGCTCGAGAAGCGTGGTGCGGTGGCGCGGGTGACGTCGGACCTCAAGATCTTCGAGGCCAAGAGCGTGCCGCCCCAGGACACCCGCGCCCGGCTGCGCGGCGAGTTCATCCGGCGCGCGCAGGAGCGCCGCCGCGACTTCACCGTCGACTGGGTCCACCTCAAGCTCAACGACCAAGCGCAGCGCACGGTCCTGTGCAAGGACCCGTTCAAGGCCTACGACGAGCGGGTGCAGCGCCTCATCGACGGCATGTGAGCGGTGTCGTCCCCACTCGGTGGGGTCGGCTGGATAGGGTGACCCGGCAACGCTGTCCCCACCGATGAGGTTGAACCTGTGTCCCGTGTACGTTCCGCTGCCCGCCGTCGAGTCCTCAGCGGTGTCCTGGCCGTCAGCATGCTCGGCCTCGCCGCGTGCGGCTCCGCGTCGAGCGAGTCCGACTCCGAGGGTGGTGCGCCGCTCAGCTCGGTGACCATCGAGGGCAAGCAGGGCAAGGAGCCCAAGGTCACCTTCGACGGCCGCCTCGACGGCTCGAAGACCGAGACCGAGGTGCTCGTGGAGGGCGACGGCGAGACCGTGGCCGACGGGGACACCGTGTCCACGCACTGGTGGATCGGCAACGGCTTCACCGAGAAGGAAGCCCAGACGACCTACGACGAGGCGCCGCAGTCGGTCGAGGTGACCGAGGAGATCCTGCCGTTCCTGCGCGAGGCACTGATCGGGCACAAGGTCGGCGACCGCGTCGTCATGCTGACCTCGGCGGAGAAGGCCTACGGCGAGTCGGGCAACCCGAGCATCGGCATCGGCAACAAGGACTCCGTCCTCGCCATCGTCGACATCATGGACCGCTCCGAGACCGTGCCGCCGCTCGACGGCCCGCAGGGCGAGGACAAGAAGCCGGCCGGGTGGGCGCCGACGCTGGTCGAGAAGGACGGCGTGATCACCGGCTTCGACTTCTCCACCGCCCACGAGCCGAGCGGCGAGCTCATCGCCACGACCCTGGTCAAGGGCGACGGCGCGAAGGTGAAGTCCGGCCAGACGCTGACCGTCAACTACCTCGGCCAGGTCTACGAGGCCGACAAGCCCTTCGACGAGTCCTACAGCGGCGAGCCCGCCGAGTTCCCCATCGGCGTCGGTCAGGTCATCGCGGGCTGGGACGAGCGACTCGTGGGCCGCACCGTCGGCTCGCGCGTGATCCTCGAGATCCCGCCGGCCAAGGGCTACGGCGAGAAGGGCAACGAGGGCGCCGGCATCAAGGGCACCGACACGCTCTTCTTCGTCGTCGACATCCTCGCCGCCAAGTAGCACGCGGTCCGGACGGACGACGGGAGCAGGGGGATGGCGCAGCCTCGGGCCGAGCGGCTGATGAACCTGCACATCCTCCTGCTCGGCGCCAAGCGCTTCATCGGCAAGGACGCGATCCGGGACGCGATCTACCCCGAGCACCCGCGCGGCGCGGCCGGTGACGAGGCGTTCGAGCGTGCCTTCGAGCGCGACAAGGACGCCCTGCGGCAGATCGGGGCCGTGATCGAGGTCGGCAGCGCGGACGCGTTCTTCGACGACGAGATCGGCTACCGCATCCCCACCGAGCAGACCTCGCTGCCCGAGATCCGCTTCGAGTCCGACGAGGCCGCCGTGCTCGGGCTGGCCGCCCAGGTGTGGCAGCAGGCCACCCTCGCGAAGGCCACCGGCCGGGCGCTGGCCAAGCTGAAGGGCCAGGGCGTGGAGATCGACCCGACCCGGCTCGAGGTCGTCGCCCCGGCGATCACGGCCGACGAGCCGGCGTTCGAGCCCCTGTGGGACGCCGTCGGCAAGCGCCGCCAGGTGACCTTCCCCTACCAGCGGGCCTCCGAGACCCAGCCCACCACGCGCAAGGTCCAGCCGTGGGGGCTCGCCCGCTCGTCCGGTCGCTGGTACGTCGTCGGGTTCGACGTCGACCGCGGCGCCGAGCGGGTCTTCCGCCTGTCGCGGATCGTCGGCCCGGTCCGCGCGAGCGGGAAGTCCGGGGCCTACGAGGTCCCCGCGGGCACGGACGTGCGCGCGGTCGCCCGGCGCCTGTCGCCGTCCTACCCCTCGGTGCGCGCCGAGATCCGCGTACGCCAGGGCACCGGGGTCGGCCTGCGCCGGCGCGCCGAGTCCGTCACCGCCCTCGACGACGCGCCGGGCTGGGACCTCGTCGTCGTCGAGGGGCCCGTCCACGAGATCTCCGACGAGGTGCTCACCAACGGTGCCGACGCCGTCGTCGACGGTCCGCAGTCCCTGCGCGAGGACGTGGTGGCCCGCCTGCGCGCCGTCGCCGCGTCGGCCGTGCCCGCGGAGGAGGCCCGATGACCGCGCAGGCAGGCGACACCGCCCCCGACCAGGTCGCCCGGCTCCTGGCGCTCGTGCCCTACCTCCTCGCCCACGGCGAGGTGAGGCTCGACGACGCGGCCGCACACTTCGGCACCGACGCCGACCAGATCGAGCGGGACCTGCGGCTGCTGTTCATGACCGGCGTCTCCCCGGGCCTGCCGGGCGACCTCATCGAGGTGGACCTCGAGGCGCTGGAGGGCGACCGGATCATCCGCGTCGACAACGCCGACTACCTCGCCCGCCCCGTGCGGTTCTCGCCGGCCGAGGCGACGTCGCTGGTGGTGGCGCTGCGCACGATGGTCGAGGCGGCGCCGTCGGAGGCCCGTGAGGTGATCGCGCGCACCCTGACCAAGCTGGAGGAGGCGGCCGGACAGGACGGCGAGGGCCTGCTGCGCCTGCACGTCGCGCCGACCCGTCTCGAGACCAGCGCGGTCGTCCCGGTCCTCGAGTCCGCGCTCGCGCACGGCCACCAGGTCGAGATCACCTACCACGTGCCCTCCCGCGACCAGGAGTCTCGTCGCGTCGTCGACCCCCGCGGGCTCGCCCGTGTCGAGGACCTCGTCTACCTCGACGCGTGGTGCCACACCGCCCAGGGCGACCGCGCCTTCCGCGTCGACCGGATCCTCGCCGCCACCGAGCTCGACACCCCCGTGGCCGACCCCGGCGCCCGCGCCCGTGACCTGACGGGGGGCTGGTTCACCGACGCCGAGACGACGACCGTCACCCTGCGGCTCGCACCGCAGGCGCGCTGGGTCGTCGAGTACTACGACGTGACCGACCAGCGCCCCGGTCCCGACGGCACCGTGGACGTCGACCTCGAGGTCGCGAGCGAGCAGTGGATCCAGTCGCTGCTCCTGCGCCTGGCGCCCCACGCGACGATCCTGTCGCCGCCGCACTACGCCAGGGCGTTCACGGACTCGGCGCGGGCGGCGCTCAGGCTCTACGAGGGCGACCACGTAGACTCCTAGGCGAACCTCGCAGGACCGCCCCAACCCACGATGACGGAGTGTTTCCATGATCAACCCGATGATCGGCATGCCGCAGGGTGCTGAGTGGCTCGTGATCCTCGCGATCGTCATCCTCGTGTTCGGTGCCGCGAAGCTCCCCGACCTCGCCCGCAGCTCCGGTCAGGCGCTGCGCATCTTCAAGAGCGAGACCAAGGGTCTGCGTGACGACGAGAAGGCCGCGTCCGAGACGACCGAGGCCCAGCGCGAGATCGAGGCCCGCGACGAGGCCCGCCGCGAGGCGCACGACGAGGCGCGCAGCGAGACCTCCGGCGAGGTGCTCCGCGAGCGCCGCGACGACACCACCGCCTGATCCCGCTCGAGACGAGCCACGACTAGCGTGAGGATCGCCGGTCTCGTCGGCCTGTTCAAGGGCCGGCCGCACCACGACGTCGGCCCCGACGGCCGGATGGCCCTCTCGGACCACTTCCGGGAGTTCCGCGCGCGGCTGCTGCGGTGCCTGCTGGCGTTCGTGGTCGTGCTCGCGGTCGCGCTGGTCTTCCGCCACGAGCTGCTCGAGCTGGTCTACGGACCCTACGAGCAGGCGCGTGACAAGCTGCCCGAGGGCACGACCGAGGCGACGACGAGTGGCGCCGGCGCGGGGCTGCTGCTGTGGCTGACGCTGTGCGGGTTCGCCTCCGCGATCGTCACGGCGCCCTACTGGCTCTACCAGATCTGGGCGTTCGTGCTCCCCGGGCTCTATCCGCAGGAGCGGAAGATGAGCCGCATCTTCGTCGCCATCGCGGGTCCGCTGTTCCTCGGCGGTGTCGTCCTCGGCTACGTCACGCTGCCGCTGGCGCTGGAGGTCCTGATCGGGTTCAACCCCGACGGCGTCACCAACCTGATCGACTTCAACGGCTACCTGCAGTTCTTCACCCGGACCCTGTTCGTGTTCGGCCTGGCCTTCAACATCCCCGTGTTCGTCGTGCTGCTCAACTTCGCCGGCGTCGTGAAGGGCGCCCACCTCAAGGCCTACCGGCCGTGGATCATCATCGGCACGTTCGTCTTCGCGGCCGTGGCGACGCCCTCGGCCGACCCGTTCACGATGACGCTCATGGCGGTGCCCATGGTGGTGCTCTTCTTCGCCTCGGAGGCCATCGCGCGGATCAACGACCGCCGCCGCGCACGCAACCGCGAGGGCGGCCCGGGGCCCGACGAGGCGTCCCGGATCTGACCAGACCCCGACCCGGCCGGCGCCGCGCGGTCTGACAGGGTGGGACCATGCCGGCCACGCTGATCGACGTCGACCCGTTCGACCTGCCGGAGTGGCTCGGCACCTCCGACGTCGTCTGGCGCGCCGAGGACGGGCTGCCGGTCGGCCACCGGGTGGCCGGGCGGCTCACCGCCGACGGCGGCACCACCGACCAGGTGCTCGCTTGCGACCTCCTCGCGGTCGACGAGGCCTACCCCGCGCCCGTCGTCGACGACGCCACCCGGCTGCGGGTGCACCAGGCCTGGCGCCACGGCCAGGTCGTCATCGGCGAGGTCGACGGTCGCCTCGCGCTCGCCGTCCCGGGCACCGCGTTCGGGCCCGAGCTGGTCCTCGACGTCGTGGGGCGACTGGCCCGCGCGGTGGGCGCGCACGCGGAGCGGTACGCCGTGCTGCTGCGGCTCGGCCGCTGACGTGTCGACGGGGCTCGTGTCCGCCCGTCCGGCGTGAGGGTGCGGGATAGGGTCGCGCCATGCACGACCCGCAAGCACCGGGCCACCCGGTGCGTGGCCGAGAGATCGCCCTGCTGACCAACCCGACGTCCGGTCGGGGCAGGGGCGCCCGGCACCGCGACGTGGCGCTGGCCCGGCTGCGGGAGAGCGGCTTCGTGGTGCGCAACCTCCAGGGACGCGACGCGGACGAGGCCTTCGACCTGGCGCGCGGCTGCGTCGCCGACGGCGTGGAGGCGCTCGTCGTCTGCGGCGGCGACGGGCTCGTCCACCTCGGCGCGCAGGCGGTCGCCGGCACGGGCGTACCGCTCGGCCTCATCCCGAGCGGCACCGGCAACGACGTGGCCCGCTACCTCGGGCTGCCCCGCACCGACCCCGTCGCCGCGGCCGACCGCGTCATCGCCTCGCGCCGCCGCCGGATCGACCTGGCCCGCAGCGGCGACCGCTACTTCGTCACCGTGATGGCGGCCGGCTTCGACGCGATCGTCAACGAGCGCGCCAACGCGATGACGTGGCCGCGCGGCCAGATGCGCTACAACCTCGCCACCCTCGCCGAGCTGCGCACGTTCCGGCCCCTGCCCTACGTCCTGCAGCTCGACGACGGGTCCGCGACGGAGACGGTCGAGCACGAGGCGATGCTGGTCGCGGTCGGCAACGGGCCGTCCTTCGGTGGCGGGCTGCGGATCACCGAGGGCGCCCTGCTCGACGACGGCCTGCTCGACGTCGTGGTGATCACGCGGATGAGCAAGCCCAAGCTGGTCCGCTCCTACCCCCGCCTGTTCACCGGCCGCATCGACGGCGTCGCGGAGTACGTCCACCGCCGGGTCCGCTCGGTCACCGTCGCGGCGCCCGGCATCGTGTCGTACGCCGACGGCGAGCGCTTCGGCCCACTGCCCCTCACGGTCGAGTGCGTGCCCGGGGCACTGGACGTGATCGCATGAGCGGCGACCGCCCCCACGAGGAGTCAGCAGACATGTCCACACCGTCGCCCGCCGAGCGCTACGCAGCGTTCCAGCGGGAGAAGCCGTACCCCATGCTCAAGGACTTCGCCGGCCTCCACGGCTTCGAGCTCGACGACTTCCAGGTGCGCGCGTGCCAGGAGATCGAGCGCGGGCGCGGCGTCCTCGTCGCCGCGCCGACCGGCTCCGGCAAGACGATCGTCGGCGAGTTCGCCATCCACCTGGCGCTGCAGACCGGCCGCAAGGCGTTCTACACGACGCCGATCAAGGCGCTGTCGAACCAGAAGTACCACGACCTCGTGAAGCGCTACGGCGCCGAGAACGTCGGCCTGCTGACCGGCGACAACGTCGTCAACGGCGAGGCCCCCGTCGTCGTGATGACGACCGAGGTGCTGCGCAACATGCTGTACGCCGGCTCCCGGACCCTGCTCGGCCTCGGCTACGTCGTGATGGACGAGGTGCACTACCTCGCCGACCGGATGCGGGGGGCGGTGTGGGAGGAGGTGATCATCCACCTGCCCGAGTCGGTGACCCTGGTGTCGCTGTCGGCGACCGTCTCCAACGCCGAGGAGTTCGGTGAGTGGCTGGCCACCGTCCGCGGCGAGACCACCACGGTGCTCGAGGAGAAGCGGCCCGTCCCGCTGTTCCAGCACGTCATGGTCGGCCGGCGGCTGCTCGACCTCTTCGCCTCCTCCGACGTCGACGCGAGCGCGGGCTTCGTCAAGGAGGGCGCCCCGGTCAACGAGGAGCTCACCCGGATCGCACGCGACGACTGGGCCAGCACGCGACTCATGCGCGACCGTCGCTCGCCGCGCAAGGGCAAGCCCGGGTCCTCGAAGAACCCGCGCGCGGTCGGCAACGGCCGTCGCGTCTGGATCCCCAGCCGGGTCGACGTCGTCGAGCGCCTCGACCGCGAGGGCCTGCTGCCGGCGATCGTCTTCATCTTCAGCCGGGCCGGCTGCGACGCCGCGGTGACCCAGCTCGTCCAGGCCAACACCCGGCTCACCACCGCCGCCGAGCGCGACGAGATCTTCGCGCGCGTCGAGGCGGCGTCGCGGACGCTGCCGGAGGAGGACCTGCACGTCCTGGGCTACCACGAGTTCCTCGACGGGCTGACCCGTGGCATCGCCGCCCACCACGCGGGGCTGCTGCCCGCGTTCAAGCAGGTGGTCGAGGAGCTGTTCCAGGAGGGCCTGGTCAAGGTCGTCTTCGCCACCGAGACCCTCGCGCTCGGCATCAACATGCCGGCCCGGACGGTCGTCATCGAGAAGCTGTCGAAGTGGAACGGGGAGTCGCACGCCGACCTGACACCGGGGGAGTACACCCAGCTGACCGGGCGTGCGGGGCGTCGCGGTCTCGACATCGAGGGGCACGGCGTCGTGCTCTACCAGCCCGGGATGAACCCGGGCGAGGTCGCCGGCCTCGCCTCCACGCGTACCTATCCGCTCCGCTCGTCCTTCCGCCCGTCCTACAACATGGCGGTCAACCTGGTGCACCAGTTCGGCCGCTCCCGCTCGCGCGAGCTGCTCGAACAGTCCTTCGCGCAGTTCCAGGCCGACAAGGCCGTCGTGGGGCTCGCCCGTCAGGTGCACAAGGCGGAGGAGGCGCTCGACGGCTACCGCGACGCCGCGCAGTGCCACGTCGGCGACTTCATGGAGTACGCCGCCCTCCGCCGCCGGATCTCCGACCTCGAGAAGGGCGCCGCCCGCGAGCGCCGGCAGGACCGCCGGGGCGAGGCCGCCGCCTCGCTCGGCAAGCTGCGTCCCGGCGACGTCATCCAGGTGCCGGCCGGCAAGTTCAGCGGTCTCGCCGTCGTCATCGATCCCGGGGCCTCGGGCGAGGAGCCCCGCCCCTACGTCGTGACCGCGGACCGCCAGGCGCGACGGCTGGCCATGATGGACTTCCCGGTGCCGGTGGAGTCGATCGGACGCCTGCGGATCCCGAAGTCGTTCAACGGACGCAATCCCGCCCAGCGGCGCGAGCTGGCGAACGCGCTGCGCTCGCGGGCCGACTCGTTCGACGCGCCGGCGTCTCGACGCGCGCAGCAGCGCGACTCCTTCAGCGACAGCCCGGCGGACCGCGAGATCGGCCGGCTGCGCGCGGAGCTGAAGGCGCACCCGTGCCACCAGTGCCCCGAGCGCGAGGACCACTCGCGGTGGGCCGAGCGCTACTTCAAGCTCGAGCGGGATACCGAGACCCTCAAGCGGCGGGTGGAGAACCGGACCAACACCGTCGCCCGCACCTTCGACCGGGTCTGCGACGTGCTGACGGCGCTCGGCTACCTCGAGGGCGACAAGGTCACCGACAAGGGCGTGCACCTGCGCCGCATCTACTCCGACATGGACCTCGTGGCCGCCGAGGCGATCCGGGCCGGGCTCTTCGACGAGCTCGCCCCGTCCGAGCTGGCGGCCGTGCTGTCGGCGCTGGTCTTCGAGGCCCGCCGCGCCGACGACGCGTCCTCACCCAAGATGCCCGGCGGCGGCGTACGCCCCGTCCTCGCCGAGGTCGTCCGCCTGTGGGGCCAGCTCGACGCCCTCGAGCGCGACCACAAGCTCGACTTCCTCCGCGAGCCCGACATCGGCTTCGCGTGGGCTGCGTGGCGGTGGGCCGAGGGCGACGACCTCGACGACGTCCTCATGGTGACGGGACTGTCGGCCGGCGACTTCGTGCGCTGGATGAAACAGCTGCTCGATCTCTGCGGACAGGTGGCCGACGCCGCCGGTGACAGCGACCTGCGCGAGACGGCCCGCGCGACGGCCAGGCTGCTCAAGCGGGGCGTGATCGCGTACTCCGTCCTCGCCGAGTGAAAGGCTGAGCGCATGACCTCCTCCGACGGGCGACTGCTGCTGCTCGACACCGCCTCCCTCTACTTCCGGGCGTTCTTCGGCGTGCCCGACTCGGTCAGGGCGCCGGACGGCACCCCCGTCAACGCCGTGCGCGGGCTGATGGACTTCATCAGCCGTCTGGTGGGGGAGTACGACCCGACGCACCTCGCGTGCTGCTGGGACGACGACTGGCGCCCGCAGTGGCGGGTGGACCTGATCCCGTCGTACAAGGCGCACCGGGTCGTGCGGGCCGTCCCCGGTCCGCGCCCGGACGTCGAGGAGGTGCCCGACCCGCTCGAGGCGCAGGTCCCGGTCATCCTGTCCGTGCTGGAGGCCTACGGCATCCCCGTCGTCGGGCACCCGGAGATGGAGGCCGACGACGTCATCGGCACCCTGGCCACGGACGCCGGGATGGCCGTCGACATCGTCACCGGCGACCGTGACCTCTTCCAGCTCGTCGACGACGACGCCGCGGTCCGGGTGCTCTACGTCGCGCGCGGGGTGAGCAAGCACGAGCGGGTCGACAACGCCTGGGTGCGGGCCAAGTACGGCGTCGACGCACACCAGTACGCCGACCTCGCGACCCTGCGCGGGGACGCCTCCGACGGCCTGCCGGGCGTGGCCGGGGTGGGGGACAAGACGGCGGCGACGCTGCTCAACCGCTTCGGGACGATCGACGCGGTCGTCGAGGCCGCCGCGGACCCCGACTCCGACATGGGGCCCGGTCCGCGGGGCAAGATCAAGGCGGCGGCCGACTACCTCGCGGTCGCACCGCGCGTGGTCGCCGTGCGTCGCGACCTCGACCTCGGCACGCCCGACCTGACCCGCCCGCGTACGCCCGCGGACCACGACGCCGTCCTCGCCCTCGACGAGAGGTGGGGTCTCGGCTCGTCGGCGGTGAGACTCGTGCAGGCGCTGTCCGGTTCGGACTAGGGTGCCCACGTGAGTTCTTCCGAGGTGGAGTCCAAGGACCGCCAGATCCTCTCCCTGCTGGCCGCGGACGGCCGGATGTCCTTCACCGATCTCGGCAAGGCGACGGACCTGTCGACCTCGGCGGTGCACCAGCGGGTGAAGCGTCTCGAGCAGCGCGGTCTGATCACCGGCTACGGCGCGACGGTCGACCACGACCAGCTCGGCCGGCCGCTGACGGCCTTCATCTCGATCACGCCGATCGACCCCTCGCAGCCCGACGACTACCCCGAGCGGCTCGTCGGGATCAAGGAGATCGAGTCGTGCTGGTCGGTCGCGGGCGAGGAGTCCTACATCCTCAAGATCCGCGTGGCGACCCCGCTCGCCCTCGAGGAGCTGCTGGCGCGGATCCGGGCGTCCGCGAGCGTGTCCACCCGTACGACCATCGTGCTCTCGACGCCGTACGAGAACCGCCCGCTCGACTGACCGCCGGCGGTCCGGGGCTCGGCGGGCCCCCTGCTCAGTGATCCCCGGCTGACCGGGGATCACTGACGTTGTCAGGTGTTGCAAAGGCCCACAACGTCAGCGAGAGCCTGACAACTTCAGGCAGCGGCACCACGGAAGAGGTGGCGGATGCGGTCGGCCGTCTCCGCAGGCTTGTAGAGGTCGGCCCAGACGATGCGGATGCAGCGCCAGCCGGTGAGCTCGACGATGAGGGACTCGCGCTGCTTCTCGCGTAGCACGCAGTCGACGACGGACTCACCGGCGCGCCGGTGCTCCACGTACTTCACCTTGCCGTCGAACTCGAGGAAGACACCCAGCTCCGGCCACGCCAGGTCGACTCTGGCGATCTCGACGCCCCGCTCGTCCAGGATGGGGTGGTTCGGTATCGGCGCCGGAAGGTGCTGGGTCCAGCACAGGTGGCGGGTTCGCGTCTCGCCGACGGACTCGGAACGTCCGTCGGCAAGTCGGAGCACGAGGTCCGTGGTCAGCGTGCGCGGCCAGCAGGACATCGACTCGTAGCGCCTCCAGAGCTTCTCGAGGGTCGTGTGTCCCTGGTGCAGCAGGTGGTCGATCTCGACCAGCGCGTGCTCGACATCGAGGATCGTCGTGAGCTCGAGCGCGGTTCGGGTCGCGCTCATCACCCACAGCCCGTTCCGCAGCTCCAGGTCACCTTCCACCGAGTTCTCACCGTCCGGTCCCCGGACGATGACGCCACGGTGCTGGACGACCCCGGCCTCGGCGCGGCCCGCCCGCTCGTCGGGTCGCGTGACGTGGACGGTCGACAGGTCGCAATCCCAGAGAGGTGTGCCGTGCTCGCTGGCAGCGCTCAGGTGGCTCAGGACCACCTCCGTACGCGCCTGACGTACGACCGCGCGGCACAGGACGGCGTACCGCTCGTTGCTGCCCAGTCCGGCCCAGCCGTCGCCGAGGACGTACGCCCCCCGACGCACCCGGACCCAGTCGCCGCCACGGACGAGCAGCGCGATGGCGCGATCGTGGTAGCCGAGCGCCATCGCGTCCTTGCGAGTGAAGACGCCATGCCGGTCGATGAGCGCTCTCAGCTGGTGATCCATGCGTGGATCGTGACCCGCAGCCCGCCGCCCCGCACCACAGTCTCCAGTGACGTGGGGAGAAGCGCGCGTACGACGGCCCTGTGGACGCCCTGCGGTCGACCTGCTCGTCCCGGGACAGGGGTTGTCAGGCTCTCGCTGACGTTGTCAGGGGTTGCAAAGGCCGACAACGTCAGTGATCCCCGGCTGACCGGGGATCACTGACGGACGTAGGCACGAGCGCGCGGATTTCGGCCCCCGCAGCCCCTCAGTACGCCTGGAGGGCCGCCGTACGCCGCGACGCCTCGGCCATCTCGGCGGCCTTGAGCGAGGCCTCGTCGAGGCGCCCGTGCTGCTCCCACCACTGCTGGCCGGACTCGGGGAGCGTGTGGATCGGGTCGTAGTACTCGTAGTAGCGCGAGAGGGCCTCGGCGTCGTCGGCCTCGATCGACGTGCGGTAGTTCTTGGTCCAGAAGGAGATGCCGTGCTCGGTGTCGTAGTCGGCGTTCTGGTGGACCCAGCGCTTGCCCACGAAGGGCACGTCGCACACGATGCGCGGCGTCGCGAAGCCCGGCAGGTAGCCCATGATGTGGTGCTGGAGGCGCTGCGCGTCGGCGAGCGAGACCCGCCAGTGCTCCGAGAACGGGATCATGTCGCACATGTAGAAGTAGTAGGGCATGATCTGCGCGCCGTCGAGCAGGCGGAAGCACAGGTCGAGCAGGGCGTGCGGGTCGGCGTTCACGCCGTTGAGGAGGACGCCCTGGTTGCGCACGTCGCGCAGGCCGGCGTCGAGCATCGCGCGCGACGCCTCGGCGACGATCGGGGTCACCGAGTTCGCGTGGTTGGCGTGGGTGTGCATCGCGAGGGACACCCCGCGCGAGCGGGCCACCGCGGCGACGCGGGCGACGCCCTCGACGACGTCGGGCTGCAGCCAGTGCTGCGGCAGGCCGATGAGCGCCTTGGTGGCCAGGCGGATGTCGCGGATGTTCTCGACTTCGAGCACCGACATCAGGAACGCCTCGAGCCGGGGCCACGGCATGTTGGCGACGTCGCCGCCGGAGACCACGACGTCGCGCACCGACGGGGTGCGCTGGAGGTAGGCGATCATGTCGCCGAGGCGGTCGTTGGGCTTGCCGGCGAACTTGAGCTTGTCGATGACCGGCGTCGAGTTGCCGACCAGGTCCATCCGGGTGCAGTGGCCGCAGTACTGCGGGCAGGTCGGCAGCAGCTCGGCGAGCACCTTGGTGGGGTAGCGGTGGGTGAGGCCCTCGGTGGCCCACATGTCGTGCTCGTGGAGCGAGTCGCGGGCGGCGTGCGGGTGCGAGGGCCAGTCGGTGCGCCGGTCGCTGAAGACCGGGACCATGTAGTGGCGCACGGGGTCGGCGTAGAACGCCTCGGTGAACGAGCCCGCTGCCGACGACGTCAACGTCGGCACCATGGTGTTCATCATCTGCGGCGGGACGAGCATCGACATCGTCGCGCGCTCGGCCTGGTCGCGCTCGAGGTCGGCGTAGAACCGCTCGTCGAGCAGGTCACCCATGAGCTCGCGCAGCTGCTTGACGTTCTTGATGCAGTGGGCGCGCTGCCACTGGACCGAGGCCCAGTCGGCGGCCGTGACGTCGCGCCAGCCCGGGAAGCGGGTCCAGTCGGGCTCGACGAGCTCGACCCGCTGGTAGGGGTAGGGCTGTCCGGTGGCGAGAGCCAGGTCCGACGGGACGGCGGTCTCGATGCTCATGGGTTCTCCTGAGTACTGAGCTGGTGCTGCGACAGGTGCGGCGCGCCGGTTGTGTGTGCGGCGACACATCTGGGAGAGTACGTGGAGAACGTGCGGCTAGTCCAATGGCGCGCCGCAATATTTACTGCAGATCAGCGGCAACATAGAAGGATGACCCGCATGAGCACCCCCACGGACATCCGCACCGGCGACCCGACCGGTCTCCACCGCGTCCTCGACGACCAGGCGGTCCTGCCGCAGGCGGCCCAGCGCCTCGACACGCGTCGCGACCTGTGGCCCGACGAGGTGCGGGTGCGGGTCGAGCGACTCAACCTCGACGCCGCGTCCTTCCGCCAGCTCGAGCGCGCGCACACGAAGTACGGCGAGACCGACGGAGCGGGGGTCCGCGCCGAGGTCCTCGACATCGTCGCCACCCGCGGCAAGATGCAGAACCCGGTCACCGGCTCGGGCGGCATGCTCGTGGGCACCGTCGAGGAGGTCGGCCCCGAGTCACCGCTCGGGCTGTCCGTCGGCGACCGCGTCGCCACGCTCGTCAGCCTCACCCTGACCCCCCTCGTCATCGAGGACGGCCTGGCCGGGTGGGACGGTCGCGGCGAGCAGGTCCCGTGCGACGGGTACGCCGTGCTCTTCGGCCGCTCGATCGCCGCGGTCATCCCCGACGACCTCGACCCGGCCCTGTCGCTCAGCGTGATGGACGTGTGCGGCGCCCCCGCCCTCACCGCACGCGTCGTCGAGGAGTACGCCGCGCGCGGCCAGGCGCCGACCGTGGCCGTCATCGGGGGTGCCGGCAAGTCCGGGTCCCTGAGCCTGGCCGCCGCTCGCGCCGCCGGCGCCGCCCGCACCATCGGCGTCGTGCCGCACGAGGCCGAGCGCGACCTGCTCGCCCGCGCGGGCATCGCCGACGAGGTCACCATCTCCGACGCGCGCGACCCGATCGGCCTGCGCGACGCCGTGACCGCCGCCGGTGGCCCCGCCGACGTCACCGTGGTCTGCGTCGACGTCCCCGGATGCGAGGGCGGCGCGATCCTCGCCACCGCCGAGGGCGGCACCGTCATCTTCTTCTCGATGGCCACCAGCTTCAGCGCGGCGGCGCTCGGGGCCGAGGGCCTGGCCGCCGACGTGCGGATGCTCGTCGGCAACGGGTACGTCCCCGGTCACGCGGCGTACGCGATGGAGCTGCTGCGCGCCGACGCCGGCGTCCGCGCCCTGTTCGAGCGGAGGCTGTGATGGCGGCGACCAGCAGGACCCCGCGCAGCCAGCTCGGCATCGACCGCGCCGACGTACGCCGCGCGCGCACCCTCGCCCGGCAGGTCGGCAAGCCGATCGTCGACCTCGCCACCCGCCACACGACCGTGTCCGTCGAGCGCGCCACGCTGCGTCTCGCGGGCCTCGGGGGAGCCGACCCGGACGGCACGCCGTGGGTCAACCGCCTCGCCGACGCGGTCCGCGCCGACGTCGGCCTCGAGCACGGGGTCAGCCTCCCCGTGTGGGACGCCCTGGCCCGCGGCGAGGGCGACGACCTGCTGGTGCTCGCGCAGAAGGCCGCAGCCGGGTCCGTCACCTTCCGCGTCCCCGAAGGCAAGGACGCGACCCGGGCGCGTACGGCCTCCCGCAGGGCGGTCGCGGCCGGCATCACGCGGATCGACCGACAGCGGGGCGCCCGCGAGCGGATGATCGCCAAGGTCGGCGACGCCCCCAGCAAGCCCTGGATCTACCTCATCGTCGCCACCGGCGACATCCACGAGGACATCCCGCAGGCGCAGGCCGCCGCCCGGGAGGGCGCCGACGTCATCGCGGTGATCCGCTCGACCGGCCAGTCCCTGCTGGACTTCGTGCCCGAGGGCGCCACCCGCGAGGGCTTCGCCGGGACCTACGCCACGCAGGAGAACTTCCGCCTGATGCGCGCGGCGCTCGACGAGACGTCGAAGGAGCTCGGTCGCTACGTCCGGCTCACCAACTACGCCTCCGGGCTGTGCATGCCGGAGATCGCGGCACTGGCCGGCCTCGAGCGCCTCGACATGATGCTGAACGACTCGATGTACGGCATCCTGTTCCGCGACATCAACCCGGTCCGCACCTTCGTGGACCAGCGCTTCAGCCGCCAGGTCCACGCCCGTGCCGGCATCATCATCAACACCGGCGAGGACAACTACCTCACCACCGCGGACGCCGTCGAGGCCGCGCACACGGTGACGACGAGCCAGCTGCTCAACGAGTACTTCGCCAAGGAGGCCGGGCTCGAGGACTGGCAGCTCGGCCTCGGTCACGCGTTCGAGATCGACCCCGAGGTGCCCGACTCGTTCCGCCTCGAGCTCGCCCACGCGATGCTGGCGCGAGAGCTGTTCCCGGACGCGCCGCTCAAGTGGATGCCGCCGACGCGCCACATGACCGGAGACATCTTCAAGGGCTACCTCCTCGACGGCTTCTTCAACCTCGTCGGCGCGATGACCGGGCAGGGCATCCTGCTCGTCGGGATGATGACCGAGGCCGTCGTGACGCCGTGGATCTCCGACCGCGACCTCGCGCTGCAGAACGTCCGCTACGTCATGAACGCCGCGGGCAACCTGCGCGAGGACTTCCACCCGGCGCCCGACGGCTTCATCGCCACCCGGGCCCGCGAGGTGCTCGGCGAGGCCGTCGGCCTCCTCGAGCAGATCAAGGCCGACCGCAGCGTGCCCGGCGAGCCGCCCCTGCTGTCGGCGATCGCCGACGGCACCTTCGGCCTGATGAAGCGTCCCGCCGACAAGGGCAAGGGGCTCGAGGGCGTCGCGGCGAAGGCCGCCGGCTACTACAACCCCGCGACCGAGATCCTCGAGGGAGACCAGCGATGACCGGTCTGATCCGGCCCTACGGCGACACCACCGGCGACGGGATGGTGCAGCTGTCCTTCACCCTGCCGATCGAGCACTCGAAGGTCGCCGAGGGCGCCGCGGTCCAGCTGGCCAACAAGATGGGCATGGACCCGGCCCTGGTCGTCCACGCCAAGCCGATGGGGGAGGGGTTCACCTTCTTCGTCGTCTACGGCCGGGTGAACCACCTGGTCGACCCCAGCACGGTGGAGGTCGTGGAGCGCGACTACCCGCTGCTGACGCCCAAGGAAGCCAACGCGGCGATCAAGCGTTCGATGCGTCGCCGCCTGGTGGTGGTCGGCGGGTGCATCGGCACCGACGCGCACACCGTCGGCATCGACGCGATCCTCAACATCAAGGGCTTCGCGGGGGAGAAGGGCCTGGAGTACTACCGCGAGCTCAAGGTCGTGAACCTCGGCGCGCAGGTTTCCGTGCCCCAGCTCGTCGAGGCCGCCCGCGAGGAGAAGGCCGACGCGGTCCTCGTCTCGCAGGTCGTCACCCAGCGCGACGCGCACCTGCTCAACACCCGCGAGATGTCCGCCGCCTTCCGCGAGGCGTACCCCGCAGCGAAGCGACCGCTGCTGGTCGTCGGCGGACCGCGCTTCGACGAGACGATGGCCGACGAGCTCGGTGTCGACCGGGTCTTCAGCCGCGGCACGACCCCCGGCGAGGTCGCGTCCTTCATCGTCCACCGACTCACGAACAGGAGCGCCTCATGAGCGACACCCCCGACCGGGTCGGCACGAGGGTCACGCACCGCCGCTACGTCCCCTACTCCCACGCCCACTACGCCGGCAACCTGGTGGACGGCGCCTACAGCCTCGGCCTCTTCGGGGACGTCGCGACGGAGATGTGCATCGTCCTCGACGGTGACGAGGGGCTCTTCGCGTCCTACTCCGACGTCCAGTTCAAGGCGCCCGTGCGCGCCGGCGACGTCCTCGAGATCAGCGCGACGCTGGTGCGCGAGGGCACCCGCAGCCGGGTGATGGACTTCGCCGTCCACGTCGTCGGCCGGGGCGCGCCCACCCCCGAGGCCCCCGGTGCCGCGCAGGTGCTCGACCCGCCGGTCGTCGCCACCACGGCGACCGGGACCGTTGTCGTACCTCCCGCTTCCTGAAACAGCGACGCCCGGCTGCGGCGTGTCCCGCGCGACACGCCGCAGCGGGTCAGAAATCCTCCGTGTTCCTCCCGGGACGCGCACCCCGCTGACCTGCGAATTCCCGCGTCCGTGCAGGTCAGGCGCGTGTTGACACCACACCCCGGGGGAGGGAGGGTTCCGTGGTCCGCCTGTGCAGCCCGCGGTCGGCACGATCGGCAGTGGGGAGACTGACGTGAGGTACGCGAAGCCAGCGATGCCCTCCGTCGGTCGACTCGTCGTGAGTGCTCCGCGGGGGCCGGATGCGGGAGGAACCCCGGGGCGTTAGACAACTCCGCGCGATCGTCAGCCAGGCGGTCGTGCGTTGGTCCGAAGCCTCCGCGTTCCTCCCGCTCCGCTGCAGGCGCCCCCGCCGGCCGACCTGGTGTCGGCTACCGTTCGGGCGTGCCGCTCCGCTGCCTCCTCGCCCTCGTCGGCGGGCTCGTGCTGGCGGCGGCGTTCGAGCCGGTCGGCATCGCGTGGCTGATGCCCCCGGCGATCGCCGCGCTCGTGCTCTCGGTGCGCGGGCTCGCCCCGCGGCGGGCCTGGCTCCCGAGCCTGCTGTTCGGCATCGCGTTCGTCTACGCGGTGATGGTCTGGATGCGCGCGGTGGGCACCGACGCCTGGATCGCCATGTGCGCCCTCGAGGCGGCCTTCTTCGTGCCGCTGGGCATCGGTCTGTCCTGGAGCCTGCGATCGCGCGCCTGGCCGGTCCTGGCGGCCCTGTGGTGGGTCGGGATCGAGACGCTGCGCAGCGGCTTCCCCTTCAGCGGCATGCCGTTCGGCCGCCTTGCGTACGCCACCGCCGACACACCCTGGGCCGACGCGATCCCCTGGGTCGGGATGGTCGGGGCCAGCCTCCTCGTCGCCCTCACCGGCACGACCCTCGCGTGGCTGCTGCTGCAGGTCCGCACGCCGACGCGCCGGGCGTACGCGGTCGTCGCCGCGCTGGCCGTCGTGACGGTCGCGCCCGTGCTGGTCCAGGTCCCCGTCGAGGAGTCCGGGACGGCCACGGTCGCCGCGGTGCAGGGGGACGTGCCCGGCACCGGCCTCAACGTCCCCGCCGTCCACCGTGAGGTCACCGCCAACCACGTCCGGCTCACCCGCGAGCTCGCGGACGCGGTCGAGGCGGGCGACGAGCCGCAGCCGGACTTCGTCGTGTGGCCGGAGAACTCCACGGCCGTCGACCCGTTCCTCGACACCGAGATCCACGCCGGGATCATCTCCGCCTCGGACGCCATCGGCGTGCCGGTCATCGTCGGTGGGATGTCGAACGACCCGCTCGACGAGACGCAGGTGCTCAACCAGGGGATCGTCTACGAGCCGGGCCTCGGCAGCGGCGACCGCTACACCAAGCGCCATCCCGTGCCCTACGGGGAGTACATCCCCTTCCGCGGCGTCAGCTGGATGCCGTCGTCCTACGGACGGCTCACCGAGGTGCCCCGCGACATGGTGCGCGGCACCAGCCTCGAGCCGCTGCGCGTGGGCGGTATCCGGGTCGCCGACGCGATCTGCTTCGACGTGGCGTACGACGAGGGCATCGCCGGTCAGGTCGCGCGCGGCGCCGAGCTGGTCACCGTGCAGACCAGCAACGCGATGTTCAGCCGCACGGGCCAGCTGGCGCAGCAGTTCGAGATCAGCCGGCTCCGGGCGCTCGAGACCGGCCGCTGGGTCGTCGTCGCCGCGATCAACGGCATCTCGGGCGTCGTGCGCCCGGACGGCACCGTCGTCGCCTCGGTCCCCGCCCGCGGCCAGGAGGTCCTCGTCGAGACGGTGGGCCTCAGCACCACGACCACGCCTGCCGTCGTGCTCGGGGTGTGGCCGGGACGACTCGCCCTGGTCTTCCTCCTCGTGCACACCCTCACGGTCCTCATCGCCTATGGTCGTCGCCGACGGGGCACCCGCCCCGGCAGCGCCGTCATGGAGCAGGGTGTGAGCACGTGAGCGTCGAGGGACTCGGGCGTTGCGTCATGGTGATCCCGACCTACAACGAGTCGGAGAACCTCGAGTGGATCGTGGGTCGTCTGCGGGCGGCCCAGCCGGGCGTCGACGTGATGGTCGTCGACGACAACAGCCCCGACGGCACCGGCGCCATCGCCGACCGGCTCGCCGCCGCCGATCCCGCGGTCACCGTCGTCCACCGGACCGAGAAGGCCGGCCTCGGCGCGGCGTACCTCAACGGCTTCGACGTCGCCCTCGCGGCGGGCTACGACGTCATCGGCGAGATGGACGCCGACGGGTCCCACCAGCCCGAGCAGCTCCACCTGCTGCTCGACGCGTTGCGCACCGCCGACCTGGTCATCGGGTCGCGCTACGTCAGCGGCGGGTCGGTCGTGAACTGGCCCGTGCAGCGGCTCCTGCTGTCCCGCGGCGGCAACCTCTACGTCCGGCTGCTGCTCGGCATGAAGGTCAAGGACGCCACCGCCGGCTTCCGCCTGTTCCGCCGGACCACGCTGGAGGCCATCGACCTTGGGGCCGTGCGGTCTACTGGGTACGTGTTCCAGACCGACCTCGCCTACCGCACCGTGAGCCGCGGGCTCCGCGTCGCCGAGGTGCCGATCGAGTTCATCGAACGCGAGCGCGGCGACTCCAAGATGAGCGGCCAGGTGGCTTCGGAGTCCCTCCGACTGATCACGCGGTGGGGCCTGTCCGAGCGCCTCGCCCACCTCAAGGCCCGGCGACACCGATGACGCACCCGGCTCCGCCCTCCCCGCGCCGTCGCCGGCCGTGGCTGCGACCGGTGCTCGCCGCCGCGTTCGTGGTGGTGCCGCTCGTGGAGATCTGGGCGATCCTCCAGGTCGGGCAGCTCGTCGGGCCCTGGTGGACGATCCTGCTCCTCGTCCTCGACAGCATGGTCGGCGCCTGGCTGATCAAGCGCGAGGGCGGCCGGGCCTGGCGAGCACTGCGCCAGGCGCTGCAGGACGGTCGGATGCCCGCACGCGAGATCGCCGACGGCGCCCTCGTCCTGATCGGCGGCACCCTCATGCTCAGCCCGGGCTTCGTCCTCGACGTGCTCGGCATCCTCCTGATCCTGCCGTTCACCCGTCCGGTCGCCCGGCGGCTGCTCACGACGGTGGTCGAGAAGCGGCTCGTCGCCACCCCGGCGGGCGGACCGTTCGGCGCCGGGTTCGGCCCGGGCTTCGGCGGGGGTGCCGGATTCGGACCGGGGTTCGGACCGGGCTCCGGCCCCGGACATGAGCGTCGCCCCGGACCGGGCGGCGATGGGCCGGTGGTCCGGGGCGACGTGATCGACCCGTAGGTCGTGCTCCTCAGGTCGAAGCGGTCAGGAGACGCGCTTCTTCTTGTTCGCGCGGTGCAGGTGCGCGGGACCGATCTCGCCGCCGCGCAGCAGCTCGAGGCGCTCCTTGAGGATGTCCTCGAGCTCCTTCTCCGAGCGACGCTCCAGGAGCATGTCCCAGTGCGTACGAGCGGGCTTCTCGACCTTCTCCTCGGGCAGGATGCCCGCCGTGCTCAGCGCCTCGGCGCCGCAGCGCGGGCACTCCCACACCGCCGGGATGTCGGCCTCGACCGACATCGTGACCTCGAACTCGTGGCCCTGCTTGCATCGGTATCCGACCTGCTGACGAGCCGCGAACTCGATGCCGCGCTCGTCCTCAAAGCTCTGGCCGCCGAGCCTCGCGCCACGCAGTGTGCGCTCCGCCACCGTGCCCACCTCCATTGGGTTGCTGACACCCGTTGTGTTGTGTACCGGGTCAAGTGGGAAACGAGCCAGACGTGGTTTCGTGACGCCGCTCATGACGACGCGGCCCGTCTCCTTTGATCTTCAACGGTAGCGGGGCCGTCACAATTCCGTGGATTCGCGGCCGGGCGGGCCACGCTCAGGCGAGAGGAACCTCACCCCCAGGGGTGATGCTCGTCACATGCGGGGCGGCGGGCCTCAGATGACGCTCGGGAGGTCGTTGCCGGCCTCGCGGATGCCGCGCTCGGTGTCGACGCGGGTCAGCAGCAGGCCGCCGATGACGAAGAAGGCGATCAGGGCGAAGATCGCGGGCCGGTAGGAGTCGGTGAGGGCCAGGACGATGCCGAACGTGGCGGTCCCGAACCACGACGTCCCGCGGTCCATCGCGTGGTAGAAGCTGAAGTACTCCGCCTCCTTGCCGCGGGGGATCAGCAGCGAGAAGTACGACCGCGCCAGCGCCTGGGTGCCACCGAGCACGATGCCGATGGCGGCGCCGAGGACGAGGAAGAAGGGCACGTTGCCGGCGGGCAGGAAGAGGGCGACGGTGACGATGACGCACCAGATCGCCAGACCGCCCAGGATCGTGCGCTTGGCGCCCAGCCGGGCCGCGAGCCGGCCGAACAGCAGCGCTCCGCCGAACGCGACGAACTGCACCATGAGGATCGTCGCGATGAGGATCGTCTGGGAGTGACCGAGCTCCTCGGAGCCGTAGACCGACGCGGAGGCGATGACGGTCTGGATGCCGTCGTTGAAGAACAGGTAGGCGACCAGGAAGGTCAGCGCCATGGGGTAGTTGCGCATGTCGCGCAGGGTCGCGGCGAGCTGGCCGAAGCTCCGCGCGACGGCGTTGCCGGACACCTGCTCGACGTCCACCGGCGGGTGGTTGCGCAGCCGCAGGAACGGGATGAGGGTGAACCCGGCCCACCACACGGCGGCCGAGAGCATGCACAGCCGGGCGGCGAGCGCCTCCCCGAGGCCGAGGCTGTCGTGGCCGAGGTAGACCGCGAGGTTGATCACCAGGAGCAGGCCGCCGCCGAGGTAGCCCCACGCCCAGCCGCGCGACGAGACGCGGTCACGGTTCTCCTCGTCCGAGATGAGCGGCAGGATCGAGTCGTTGACGACACCGGCCGCGCCGAAGAACAGGTTGCCCAGCACGATGCCGAGGGCGGCGAGCTGCCAGTTGTCCCCGGTGGCGAAGAAGATCAGGGCGGCGAAGAACGCGCCGGTCCACGCCAGTGCGGCGAGCAGCCCCTTCTTGTTGGCGACGCGGTCGGCGTACGCCCCCAGCGGCGGGAGGACCAGCGCCGACAGGATCGTCGACACGGTGATGAGCCAGAAGAACAGCGAGTCCGGGGGCAGGTCGAGCCCGGCGAAGCGGAACGTCCCGTCCTCCCCGCCGACGGCGTTCTCCGCCAGGCTGATGAAGTAGGGGCCGAAGAAGACCGTGCCGATGGTCGTCGTGTAGGCGCTGTTGGCCCAGTCGTACCAGTACCAGGCCTTCTGCTCGCGTGCCTGGTCCAACGGTGCCAGGTTGGCGATCGGGCTGGTCACGTCGCTCATGCCTCACCCTTCGTGGGGTCCTCGGACGACCCGGTCGGGCCGTGCCACTGTCCGCGGGAGCGGAGCACGTCCCTGAGTATGTCCGTGCGATCGGTCATGATGCCGTCGACACCACGGTCGAGGAGGGTGTTCATCTCGATCGGATCGTCGATCGTCCACACGTGGACCTGCACCCCCGCCGCCCGCGCGCGTCGCACCAGCCCTCGCGACACGACGAGCACCGGCCCCTGCCGGTGGGGGACCTGCAGCGCGACCGGTCGCCCGCGGGTCAGCAGCCGCGCGAGGCGTGCCGAGGGGGAGAGGACGAAGGCCACCACCTCGAGCGGGTGGGCGGACGTCGCGACGCGACCTGCGGTGCGCCGGCGGAACGCGATCATCCGACGCCGCGAGAACGAGCCCACCAGCACGCGGTCCCACGCCTCGCGCTCCTCGACGAACGCCGCCAGGGCGTCGACGGCACCGTGGGACTTGAGGTCGATGTTGAACCGGGCGTCGGGGAAGGCGTCGAACAGCTGCGCGAGGGTCGGCACCGGCTCGCTGCCACCGATCAGCGCGCCCTGCACCTCGGCGTACGTCGAGGTGGCGATGTCGCCGGTGCGGTCGGTCACCCGGTCCAGGACCGTGTCGTGGAACGCCAGCAGCACGCCGTCGCTGGTTACGTGCACGTCCGTCTCGAGGTAGGTGTAGCCCAGTCCCACGGCGTGCCGGAAGGCCGCGAGCGTGTTCTCGAGGCCCTCGATCTCGGGGTGGTAGGCCCCGCCGCGGTGGGCGAAGGCGATCGGGGTCGGGGAGTCGAGGTAGCCCGTGCTGGGGCTGTTCGGCGCGGTCACGGTCGAAGTATGGGGTCCAGCGGTACCGTCGTGGGATGGAGAGCCTGACGTGTCCCCGATGTGGTGCCGAGATGGACGAGAAGACCCTCGGCGAGGCGACGGTCAGTCAGTGCCCCGAGGGACACGGCGTGTTCCTCTCGCGCGCTGACCTCGGTGTGCTGGTGGAGGCGGAGAACGACTGGCACCGCAACGCCGGCCAGCACACGGCGCCGCTGCCGCGGATCACCGCCGACATGACGGCCCCGCCGTCGACCGGCAAGGTGTCGCGCGCCTGGGTGGAGACGCTCTTCGGCTGAGTCTCCCGAGGGCGGTCGAGCAGGCGAGCGAGGAGCGAGCGAGCCGTATCGAGACCCGATCCCAGGACGGCTCTACCGCCGAGGTGAGATCTCGGTATGACCGTGCGCGACCTCGTTCCTCGGTCGCGGGTCTACTCGATCTGGCCGCGCCGACGCACCGACCTCGTGCCTCGGTCGAGGCTGCGCGTCTCAGATGTCGCGGAAGGTCTCGATGTTGGCGCCGAGCTCGTTGAGCCGCTCCGCGAGGTCCTCGTAGCCGCGGTGGATGACGTAGGTCGAGCGCAGCACGCTGCGACCCTTCGAGGCGAGCATCGCGATCAGCAGCACGACGGCCGGGCGCAGCGCGGGCGGGCACACGATCTCCGCGCCCGAGAAGTGCGTCGGGCCCTCGACGAGCACCCGGTGCGGGTCGAGGAGCTTGACCTGGGCGCCGAGCTTGTTGAGCTCGGTGAAGTAGATCGCCCGGTTCTCGTAGACCCAGTCGTGCAGGAGGGTCTGCCCGTCGGCGACGGCGGCGATGACCGCGAAGAACGGCAGGTTGTCGATGTTGAGCCCCGGGAACGGCATCGGGTGGATCTTGTCGAGCGGCGCGTGCAGCTCGGAGGGGTGCGTCGTGATGTCGACCAGGCGGGTCTCGCCGTTGAGGGCGTCGTACTCCTCGGACCGGTCGTAGCGGAAGCCCATCTCCTCGAGCGTGGCCAGCTCGATCTCGAGGAACTCGATCGGCACCCGCCGGATGGTGATCGACGACTTCGTCACGATGGCGGCGGCGAGCAGCGACATCGCCTCGATCGGGTCCTCGGCGGGCGCGTAGTCGACGTCGACGTCGATCGAGGAGCGGCCGGTGACCCGCAGCGTGGTCGTGCCGATGCCCTGCACGTCGACGCCGAGCTTCTGCAGGTAGAAGCAGAGGTCCTGGACCATGTAGTTGGACGAGGCGTTGCGGATGACGGTGGTGCCGGGGTGCAGCGCGGCCGCCATGAGCGCGTTCTCGGTGACGGTGTCGCCGCGCTCGGTGAGCACGATCGGCCGCTCGGGCTCGATCGCCCGGTTGACGCGCGCGTGGTAGGCGCCGTCGGTCGCCTTGACCTCGAGGCCGAAGGGCCTCAGGGCGGTCATGTGCGGCTCGACGGTGCGGGTGCCGAGGTTGCAGCCGCCGGCGTAGGGGAGCTCGAACTCCTCGGTCCGGTGCAGCAGGGGGCCGAGGAACATGATCACCGAGCGGGTGCGGCGGGCGGCGCCCTCGTCGATCTGCGAGAGGTCGAGGTGCGGCGGCGGGACGATCTCGAGGTCGTTGTCCGCGTTGAGCCAGCGGGTCGCCACGCCCAGCGAGTTGAGCACCTCGAGCAGGCGGTTGACCTCCTCGATCCGCGCGACCTTGCGCAGCGTCGTACGCCCCTTGTTGAGCAGCGAGGCGCACAGCAGCGCGACGCCGGCGTTCTTGGAGGTCTTCACGTCGATGGAGCCCGAGAGCGTGGTCGGCCCGTCGACCCGCAGGTGCGTGGGCCCGGCACCGAGCGCGACGATCTCCGAGTCGAGGGCGGCGCCGATGCGCGCCAGCATCTCGAGGGAGAGGTTCTGGTGGCCCTTCTCGATCCGGTTGATCGCACTCTGGCTCGTGCCGAGGAGGTCGGCGAGCTGGTGCTGGGTGAGACCGCGGTGCTTGCGCGCGTCGCGGATGAGGTTGCCGATGCGGCCCTTGTAGTCAGCCATGCCGACCACGGTATCTCAGATATGAGATAAAGCCAGTCGTGGCCGCGCCCGGCGCGTCCGGGCCGACCCGCCCTACGGGGGAGGGGGGCTCGGAGCTGCGTGGCAGGATCCGAGCATGCGCGCAACCACCATCCACGCCCCCGGTGACATCCGCTTCGAGGAGGTCCCCGACCCGCGGATCGAGGAGCCCACCGACGCGATCGTCAAGGTCGTCGCGGGCTGCATCTGCGGCTCCGACCTCTGGCCCTACCGCGGGGAGAACGACGTCACCGCCGGCTCGACGATCGGCCACGAGTGCGTCGGCATCGTCGAGGAGGTCGGCTCGGCCGTCTCCACGACCAAGGTCGGCGACTTCGTCATCGTCCCGTTCTGCCACTGCGACAACACGTGCGTCCACTGCGCCGCGGGGGTGCAGTCCGCGTGCGTCAACCTCGGCATCACGCAGAGCGGGCAGGGGGAGTACGCCCGCGTGACGCAGGCCGACGGCAGCCTCGTCGCGACCGACGGCATGCCCGACGACCACCTCGTCCCCTCGCTGCTGGCGCTCACCGACGTGATGGCCACCGGCTGGCACGCGGCCGTCGCCGCGGGCGTGCAGCCCGGCCACACGACCGTCGTGGTCGGCGACGGCGCCGTCGGCCTCAGCGGCGTGCTCGCCGCGGCCCAGATGGGCGCGGAGCGCGTCATCGCGATGTCGCGTCACGAGCCGCGCCAGGAGATCGCCCGCGCCTTCGGCGCGACGCACGTCGTGGCCGAGCGTGGCAAGGAGGGCGAGGCGATCCTCGCCGACCTCACCGATGGGGTGGGCGCCGACTCCGTGCTCGAGTGCGTCGGCACCGACGGCGCGATGAAGACCGCGTTCGCCGTCGCCCGGCCCGGCGCCACCGTCGGCTTCGTCGGGGTGCCGCACGGCGTCGAGCTCCCGGTGCGACGGATGTTCCAGAAGAACGTCGGCCTGGCCGGCGGCATGGCGCCGGTGCGTCGCTACCTGCCCGACCTGCTCGACCGCGTGCTGTCCGGCGCGATCGACCCCGGCCGGGTCTTCGACCTGACGCTGCCGATGGCGGAGTCGGCCGAGGGCTACCGCGCGATGGACGAGCGCCGCGCGATCAAGGTCCTGCTCCAGCCGTGAGCGCGCTGCGACTCGGACCGCTCCTGCGCTACGTCGACGAGACGTCGGCCGCCGTCTGGGTCGAGACCGAGAGCGCGGCGACCGTCACCGTCACCCGCGGCACGACCTCGGCCAGCGCGCGTACGTTCCTGGTCCACGGCCACCACTACGCGCTCGTCGAGCTCGGCGGCCTCGCGCCCGGGAGCAGCGAGGCCTACACGGTCGACGTCGACGGCTCGCGGGTGTGGCCGGAGCCCGACTCGCCGTTCCCCGCGCCCGTCATCGCCACGCTCGAGGCCGGCCGGCCGCTGCACCTCGCGTTCGGCTCGTGCCGCACGTCGGTGTCGCACGACGAGAAGGGCAACAACCTCCACGGGGTGGACGCGCTGCGGGCCTGGGCCCTGCGCGTCGCCGACCAGGTCGACCCCGCGGACCTCGACGACCCCGACCTCGCGCCGGGGCGGCTGCCCGACCTGGTGCTCTTCCTCGGCGACCAGGTCTACGCCGACGAGACGACCGACGAGATGCGCGCGTTCATCGAGGCGCGCCGCGACATCGACCAGCCGCCGTGGACCGAGCTGAAGGACTACGAAGAGTACGCCCACCTCTACTGGCTGGCCTGGTCCGACCACGCCAACCGCTGGCTCCTGTCCACCGTCCCGAGCGCGATGATCTTCGACGACCACGACATCCGCGACGACTGGAACACCTCGCTGGAGTGGCGGCGCGAGATGGAGTCCACGTCGTGGTGGCACGGCCGCATCGTCGCAGGGCTCGCGTCGTACTGGGTCTACCAGCACCTCGGCAACCTCTCACCCGCCGCGCGTGAGCAGGACGAGGTGTACGCCGCCGTCCGCGCCCACACGGGCGACGAGAGCGGGGAGCACGACCTCGGACCGCTGCTCGACGCGTTCGCCGAGCGGGTGGACCAGGAGCCGGAGACCTACCGCTGGAGCTACACCCGCGACTTCGACACCCAGGCCCGGCTCGTGGTCGTCGACTCGCGCGCGGCGCGCCGGCTCGAACCGGACGACCGGGCGATGCTGGACGCGGACGAGTCGGCGTGGCTCGACCAGCAGCTGCGCGGCGACGTCGACCACCTCCTGGTCGGGACCTCGCTGCCGTTCCTGCTGGCGCGCGGTCTCCACCACCTCGAGGCCTTCAGCGAGGCCCTCGCGGACGGAGCGTGGGGCGAGCGCGGGGGCCGGCTCGGCGAGAAGCTGCGCCAGACCGTGGACCTCGAGCACTGGGGTGCGTTCCAGCACAGCTTCCAGCAGGTGGCCCACCAGGCGATGGAGGTCGCGGCAGGGGAGCGCGGACGCGCTCCGTCGACCGTGACGTTCCTGTCCGGCGACGTGCACCACAGCTACGTCAGCGAGGCGCGACCCGCGAAGGGCGGTCCGCGGCTCACCTCGACGGTGCTGCAGGCGGTCTGCTCGCCGATCCGCAACCCGCTCTCGCGCAACATGCGGTTCGCGACGGCGGTGCTGTCGTACGGCGTGGCGGGGCCCGTCGGACGGCTCGCGGCCCGCTCGACCAAGGTGCCCGACGCGCCGCTGACGTGGACCTACGCCGAGGGACCGTGGTTCGACAACAACCTGGCCTTCCTCCGGCTGGCCGGGCGGGGACTGCGGATGTGGTGGGTCACCGGCGAGGTGGTCGACGACCACGCGCGTCCGCGGCTGGCGAAGGTGGAGGCCTACGAGATCGACGAGCACGGCGACCCGCCGCCGCGCCAGGGCGTCGTCGCCAAGGCCCGGCACCGGATCCGCCAGCGGGTGCGCCGGCGTACGACGGGTGGACCCGTCACGCAGCGCTGAGCGCTGCCGGGGGCGCGGTGCTCAGAGGGTGCTGAGCACCCGGTCGCGCCCGTGGACGCAGTCGCAGCTGTCCGAGCACGGCAGGTAGGTGTGCCGGCCGTGGCCGCAGGCGCTGCACGGCAGGTCGTGCGACAGGTGCACCGCGTTGGTCTCGACGGTGTCCCACATGGTGTTGCCCCCACTCGATCGGCGTCCCGCAGCCCTCCTGCGGGTGCTCTCGAGGGTCGCACCGGAGCGCGCCCGGATGGCGCGAACGGGAGCAGGATTGCCCGATCTGGGGCACGAATGACCCGTTCGGGCCATGGCCGTGGTCCCATCGCGCGGGCCCGATGGGGCCATCCGCCCGCCTCGACCGGGCCTAGGATCGCGGCCATGGCCGCCGACCTCCTACTCACGCCGCAGCAGGCCCGGCGCATCGCCGTACGCGCGCAGCTGCTGTCCGCGCATAGGCCCGCGGACGCGCTGGAGACGATCCGGCACCTCGGCTTCCTGCAGGTCGACCTGACCAACGTCGTCGCGCAGCACCCGGACCTCGCGCTGTGGAGCCGGCTGGGGGAGGCCTACGACCCCGGGGACCTCGAAGAGCTGGTCGGCGACGGGGCGCTGGTCGAGCACAGGGCCCACCTGCTGCCGGGCGAGGACATCGCGCTGCACCGCGCCGACATGGACCTGTGGCCGGGTGAGCCGCCGCTGAAGGAGTGGCAGGAGGACCTGCGCGACTGGGTAGCCGCGAACGACGCCTGCCGTCGCGAGATCCTCGCGCTGCTCCGGGCGGAGGGGCCGACCGCCGCCCGGGACCTTCCGGACACCTGCGAGGTGCCGTGGCGCTCGACCGGCTGGACCGACAACAAGAACGTCATGAAGCTCCTCGAGTGCCTGGAGTCGCGCGGCGAGGTCGCCGTCGCCACCCGCGAGGGTCGCGAGCGCCGCTGGGACCTGGCCTCGCGCGTCCACCCCGGCGACCCGGCCGTGCCCGTCGCCGAGGCGCACCGCACCCTCGCCTCGCGCCGGCTCCGCGCCCTCGGCATCGCCCGCCCGCGCGCGTTGGAGGCGTGGGACGAGCGCCACCCGGTGCGCGACACCGGCCTGGGCGCCCGCGTCGAGGGCGTACGCGGCACGTGGCGCGTGGACCCCGACCGACTCGCCGACCTCGATGCCTTCGAGGGGCGCACGGCCGTGCTGTCTCCCCTCGACCGGCTGGTGTTCGACCGCAAGCGGATGGAGGACCTGTTCGCCTTCGACTACCAGCTGGAGATGTACAAGCCGGCCGCCACGCGCCGGTGGGGCTACTGGGCGATGCCGGTCCTCGACGGCGACGAGCTCGTCGGGAAGGTCGACGCCACCGCGGACCGCGACGGCGGGGTGCTGATCGTGGACGCCGTGCACGAGGACGGCGACTGGTCGCGGTCGCGGCGGGCCCGCGTGGACGCCGAGGTCGACGCGCTCGCGGCGTGGCTGGGGCTCGAGGTCGCGCGCGCCTGACCCGCGCCCCGCGTCCCCTGCGGGCGGGTCAGGAGGCGTCGAGGCCGAGGGCCTCCGCCAGTCGCTCGGGATCGGCGACCGCGAGGGTCGCCCCGGGGTGCCGGATCGCCCCGGTCGGGTCGATGGCGGGGACGGGCTCGTGGAAGGTCAGGCAGAGCGCGCGCTCACCGTTGGTGGTGAACGAGACGCCACGATCGGTCAGCGACAGGTGCGGCGGTCCGGCGGTGCGGTGCCACCGGAAGCCGCCGGTCACCTCGGTGGAGGCGATGTTGCTGCGCGGGGTGACCAGCCGCCACGGCCCGTAGCGGACGTAGAGCCACTGCGGCCCGAGCTCGACGGTGGTCGTCGCGGGCGTGACGCCGAACGCGCGCGCGGGGAGGGCGTACGCCGGGGCGAACGCGAAGTCGAAGGCCTCGACCGCGTCCGGGGCGACGTCACCGCCGCCGGTCCTGCCGACGAGCCGCCGCAGGGCGCCGGCCGCGGGGACGCGGTAGGGCTGGAGGACGGCCGCGGCCGGAGCGGCGACCCGCAGCACGGCCCGGCTCCCGCCGCCCGGCGCCGGGAGCACGTGGTGGTCCATCCGGACGGCGGCGGGACCTCGTCCCACCGACCACGTCCACGAGCGCAGGTCCGCGTCGAGGTCGGTGACCCGGAAGTCGACCGCCACGCCGGCCGGGCCGTGCACGCGTCCCGTCGTGCCCGTCACGAGCGCGGGGTCGTCGGCGTCGACGTGCTGGATGAGCGGTGCCCACGTGGACCAGGTGTCGGGGTCGGTGAACTGGCGCCACACCTCGTCGGCGTGCGCGGGACCTCGGGCCTCGACGAGCACGGCTCAGAGGATGACGGTGTCGTTGTCGCCGAGGTCGGGGGTGCTGTCGCCCACGAGCCCCTTGGCGAGCTGGATGGCGGCCTTGACCTTGCCGGGGGACTCCCAGTACTCGGCCGTCGCCCCGTCGATCTCGAGCAGCACGTTGTCCGGGTCGTCCGGACCGCCGGACATGAACGCCCCGGCCGACGCGTCCCACAGCTCACGCAGCTTCTCGCGGTCCTCGCTCACCCGCGCCGTGCCCGACAACGACACCCACCCGGCGTTGCTTGAGTAGGAGACGTTGACCCGGGGGTCCGCCTCGATCGCGGCGACCTTGTCCGAGCTCCGCTCGGTGAGGAACCAGGTCGTGCCGGGCTCGTCGAAGTCCTGGGTGCCCATCGGCGTCGAGACGAGCGCGCCCTGCAGCGACGTGTAGGTGAGCACGGCGATGCGCGTCTCCTTCATGATCTCGGCAACGGTCGCGATCTGGTCGTCGTGTGTGGTCATGGCACCGACGGTCGCACGGTGGACAAACCCTCCACACCATCCCGAGGGACGGGGCCGTCACATCGGGGCGCCGGGGCCCGTCGTACTGGCAGGATTGGCCGCGATCGAGCAGGCAGCACGGACACCCGGGGAGATGCCCAGCATGACCACCACACACCCAGCCGACGACCACGCCCTGATCCGCGTCGAGGGAGCCCGGGAGAACAACCTGAAGAACGTCAGCGTCGAGCTGCCCAAGCGCCGGCTGACGGTCTTCACCGGCGTCTCGGGGTCGGGCAAGAGCTCGCTGGTGTTCGCGACCATCGCGGCCGAGTCCCAGCGGATGATCAACGAGACCTACAGCGCCTTCGTGCAGGGCTTCATGCCCTCCCTCGCCCGCCCGGACGTCGACCACCTCGAGGGCCTGACGACCGCGATCATCGTCGACCAGGAGCGGATGGGCGCCAACCCGCGCTCGACCGTCGGCACCGCGACCGACGCCAACGCGATGCTGCGGATCCTCTACAGCCGCCTCGGGGACCCCTACGTCGGCCCGCCCACGGCGTACTCCTTCAACGTCCCGACCCGCAAGGCGAGCGGGATGATGACCACCGAGAAGGGTGGCCGCACCGAGCGGCGCATCGCCAAGCAGGAGGTCTACCTCGGCGGCATGTGCCCGCGCTGCGAGGGCATGGGCAAGGTCAACGACATCGACCTCACGGCGCTCTACGACGAAGAGAAGTCGCTCTCCGAGGGTGCGCTGACGGTGCCCGGCTACTCCATGGACGGGTGGTACGGCCGGCTGTTCGAGGGCATGGGCCTGCCGATGGACAAGCCCATCAAGTCGTTCACCAAGAAGCAGCTCGAGACGATGCTGTGGTCGGAGCCGACGAAGCTCAAGGTCGAGGGGGTCAACCTCACCTTCACCGGGATGATCCCGCAGATCCAGAAGTCGATCCTGTCCAAGGACCCCGAGGCGATGCAGCCGCACATCCGGCGCTTCGTGGACCGGGCGGTGACCTTCCAGACCTGCCCGGACTGCGAGGGGACCCGGCTGACCCCCGAGGCCCGGAGGTCGAAGATCAACGGCAAGTCCATCGCCGACCTGTGCGCGATGCAGATCAGCGACCTCGCCGAGTGGGTCCGCGACCTCGACGAGCCGTCCGTCGCGCCGTTGCTCAAGGGGCTCCAGCACCTGCTCGACTCCTTCTCCGAGATCGGGCTCGGCTACCTCTCCCTGGACCGTCCTGCGGGCACCCTGTCCGGCGGCGAGGCCCAGCGCACGAAGATGATCCGCCACCTCGGGTCGTCGCTGACCGACGTCACCTACGTCTTCGACGAGCCCACCATCGGCCTGCACCCGCACGACATCGAGCGGATGAACAACCTCCTGCGGCAGCTGCGCGACAAGGGCAACACCGTCCTGGTGGTGGAGCACAAGCCCGAGACGATCGAGATCGCCGACCACGTCGTCGACATCGGCCCCGCGGCCGGCGCCGCCGGTGGGCAGATCTGCTTCGAGGGCGACGTCGAGGGCCTCCGCGCGAGCGGGACCATCACCGGCACGCACCTCGACGACCGCGCCCGGCTCAAGGACGCCGTGCGCGAGGCCACCGGGACGATGGAGGTGCGCGGCGCGAGCACGCACAACCTCAAGGACGTCGACGTCGACGTGCCGCTCGGCCTGCTGACCGTGGTCACCGGAGTCGCGGGCTCCGGGAAGAGCTCGCTCATCCACGGCTCGCTGGCCGGCCGCGAGGACGTCATCGTGATCGACCAGGGTGCGATCAAGGGCTCGCGGCGCAGCAACCCCGCGACCTACACCGGCCTCCTCGAGCCGATCCGCAAGGCCTTCGCGAAGGCCAACGGCGTGAAGCCCGCGCTGTTCAGCTCCAACTCCGAGGGCGCCTGCCCCACCTGCAACGGCGCCGGGGTGATCTTCACCGAGCTCGGCCCGATGGCCACCGTCGAGTCACCCTGCGAGGAGTGCGAGGGCCGCCGGTTCAAGGCGGAGGTGCTCGAGCACACCCTCGGCGGCAAGGACATCGCCGAGGTGCACGAGATGTCGGTGACCGACGCCCGCGAGCACTTCGGCGCGGGCGAGGCGAAGATCCCGGCAGCGCTCAAGATCCTGGACCGCCTCGCCGACGTCGGCCTGGGCTACATCACGCTCGGCCAGCCGCTCAGCACGCTGTCCGGCGGCGAGCGGCAGCGCATCAAGCTCGCGGTGCAGATGGGGGAGAAGGGCGACGTCTACATCCTCGACGAGCCGACGACCGGCCTCCACCTCGCCGACGTGGAGAACCTGCTCGGCCTGCTCGACCGGCTCGTCGACGCGGGCAAGTCCGTCATCGTCATCGAGCACCACCAGGCGGTCATGGCGCACGCGGACTGGATCATCGACATCGGCCCCGGTGCCGGGCACGAGGGCGGCACCATCGTCTTCGAGGGCACCCCGGCCGACATGGTCGCCGCGCAGGAGCCGACGCTCACCGGCAAGCACCTCGCTGCCTACGTCGGGGCCTGAGGTCGATCCCGGCTGGGAACCTGTGCTCAGGCCTGGCAGACCGGGCACCAGAACAGGCGCCGGGCGGCGATCATCGTGTCCAGCACCGCCGTCCCGCAGACACGGCACGGCAGCCCCGCCCGGCCGTACACGTAGTGGGCGTCCACGCGCCGCGGCCGTCCGGCGGGGCGCTCGCGGTCCTCGGGCCGCGTGGTGACGATGCGACCCGCGCGGACGCCGGCGCGCAGCAGCACGACGAGGTCGTCCCAGAGCGCGTGCAGCACGGCGGCGTCGTGGTCGCGTCCGGGACGGTACGGCTCGAGCCGCTGCCGGAACAGCACCTCGGCGCGGTAGACGTTGCCGACCCCGGCGACGACGGACTGGTCCATCAGGAGGGTGGCGACGGGGGCCCGGCTGCGCAGCACGCGCGCCACGAACGCCTCCCGGTCGGGGCGACGACGCAGCGGGTCGGGACCGAGCCTGGCGAGCACCGCCTTCCGCTCCCCGTCGGTCATCACCTCGCACGCGGTGGGGCCACGCAGCTCGAGCCAGTGACCGGCGCCCTGGAGCCGCAGACGCAGGGCGCCGCGGGGGAGCGGTGCGGGCAGGGCGCCGTCGCGGAACGTGCCGTAGAGGCCGAGGTGCACGTGCAGCCAGAGGTCGTCGTACTGGTGGAAGAGGTGCTTGCCCCACGCGTCGGTGCGGGTCAGGACGCGCCCGTCGAGCAGCGCGGCGCCGTCCTCGAACCGTCCCTGCGGGCTGTCGGCGGACACGCGCTCACCGCCCAGCAGCCGGGCGTGGCGGCGGGCGAGACGGTGGATGGTGTGGCCTTCGGGCACGCGGCGATCGTCGCCGACGAGACCAAGCGGCGGGCACACCCCTCGGGTGCCAGACTCGTGCCGTGACCCGTGACAGCCTCCGCGGCAGCCTCGCCGACACCATCGCCCGGCGTCCCGTCGTCCTCGACGGCGGCCTCGCGACCCTGCTCGAGCGACACGGCCACGACCTGTCGAGCGACCTCTGGTCGGCGCGCCTGCTGCGCGACGACCCCGACGCGATCGGCGCCGCGCACCGCGAGTTCTTCGCCGCAGGTGCGGAGGTCGCGATCACCGCGTCCTACCAGGTGTCCTTCCAGGGCTTCGCGTCCGAAGGGGTCGAGCGGGGCGAGGTCGAGCGGCTCCTGCGGCGCAGCGTGGCCGTCGCCGCCGAGGCGCGCGACGACACCGCGCCGGGCGGCTGGGTCGCCGCCTCGGTGGGCCCCTACGGCGCGGTGCTGGCCGACGGGTCGGAGTACCGCGGCGACTACGACCTCGACGTCGCGGGCCTGCGCGCCTTCCACCGGCCACGGCTCGACGTCCTGGCCTCCACCGTGGGAGACGGCGCCGACGTGCTCGCCGTCGAGACCGTGCCCTGCCTGGCCGAGGTCGAGGCGGTGCTCGCCGAGCTCGACGGCACCGGCGTGCCGGCCTGGCTCTCGCTGTCGGCCGCGGGCGGCCGTACGCGCGCGGGCGAGCCCCTCGAGGACGCGTTCGCCATGGCGGCCGACGTCGCCGAGGTGCTGGCCGTGGGCGTCAACTGCACGACTCCGAGCGACGCCGGGGCCGCCGTGCCGCTCGCCGGCCGGCACGGCGCCGTCGTCGTGTACCCCAACTCGGGTCAGGGCTGGAACGCCGTCACGCGGGAGTGGGAGGGCCGCTCGGCGTTCGACGCGGCCGACGTCGCCGCGTGGGTGGAGGGCGGTGGCCGGCTCGTCGGCGGGTGCTGCCGGGTCTCGCCCGAGGACGTCAGCGCTCTGCGGGACGCCCTCGCAGCACGGCCGTGACCACGAGGCCGTCATGACCTGAGCACCACCAGCCGCTCGGTGGCGCGCGTCATCGCGACGTAGCGGTCGACGGCTCCGGCGACCCCTGCGCCCAGGTCGTCGGGGTCCACGAGGACGACGAGGTCGAACTCCAGGCCCTTGGCGAGCTCCGGGGTGAGCGACCGCACCCGGGGGTGCCAGCGCCCGGGCAGCCTCCGCACGTCCGCGGTGACGACGGCCCCGGTGCCCTCGGGGTGCGTCGCGAGCCACTCGTCGACGACCTCCTCGAGCCGGGTCGCGGGGGAGTGGAGCACCGGGACCCCGCTCTCGCGGACCGATGTCGGGACGTTGGCACCGGGCACGGCGGCGCGGATCACGGGCGCCGCCTCGGCCATCACCTCCGCCGGCGTGCGGTAGTTGATCGTCAGGGGAGCCACCGTGGCGTCGGGCAGGCCGATGCGGGCGAGCCGCTCGGTCCACGGCTCGGCGAACCCGCGGCGAGCCTGCGCGCGGTCGCCGACGACGGTCAGGCTGCGGGAGGGGCAGCGGCGCAGCAGCATCTGCCACTCGGCGTCGGTGAGCTCCTGCGCCTCGTCGACCACGACGTGGGCGAAGGGTCCCGCCAGCACGTCGACGTCGTGCGTCGGCAGCGCACCGTCGTCGACGAGCGCCGTGCGGAGGTCGTCGTGGACGAGCATCGAGACGAGGCCGTCGCCGAACTCGTCGGCGCCGCTCTCGCGGGCCGTGGTCCGCAGGTCGTCGACGACCTCGTCCATCCTGGCCCGCTCGCGTGCCTCCGCGGCTGCTGCCTGCCTCCTGCGTCGCGAGGCCTCCGGGTCCCCGAGGCGCAGTCGCGCGGCGTCGAGCAGCGGCAGGTCGGCGTACGTCCAGGCGCCGGGGTCGTCGCGGCGCAGCGCACGCACCTCGTCGGCCTCCAGCCACGGAGCGCAGCGCCGGAGGTAGGCGGGGACGGTCCAGAGGTCGCCCACGAGGTCCGTGTGCTCGATCAGCGGCCAGGCGCGGTCGAACGCGTCGCGCAGGCCCGCGTGCCGGTCCAGGAACCGCCGGACCTCGTCGCCGGTGGGCTCCTCAAGCACGTCGACGGCCTTGTCCACGAGGATCGTCACGACCTCGTCCCACACGTCGTCGCGGGCGAGGTTGTGCGGCGTGCCGGGATCCGCGGCGTCGAACGCCTCGGCCCACTCCGCCGCGGTGATCCGGACGTCGGCCCACGGGGTCTCGACGACGTACGCCTCGGTCGGCGGCTCCTCGTAGAGCGCCACCGCGGGCTCGATGGCGGCGACCATCCGCAGGTCCGACTTGAGCGCGGCGACACGGTCGTCGGGCTCGGGGACGGCGGCGGGGGACTCGGGCACCAGGTCGCGGACCGTGCACGTCCGGACACCCTCCTCGCCGAGGCTCGGGAGCACGTCGGCGACGTAGGCGAGGTAGGGCTCGTGGGGCCCGACGAACAGCACCCCGCCCCGGCGGTGCCCGAGCCGGGGGTCGGCGTAGAGGAGGTACGCCGTGCGGTGCAGCGCCACGACCGTCTTGCCCGTGCCGGGACCGCCGTCCACGACGAGGGCGCCGCGCGAGCCGGCACGGACGATGGCGTCCTGGTCGGCCTGGATCGTGCCGAGCACGTCGCGCATGCGGGGCGTACGGCTGCCGCCCAGGGTCGCGAGGAACGCCGACTGGTCGTCGAGCGCCGCCGTGTGGCCCAGGCCCTCGTCGGTGAACGCCTCGTCCCAGTAGTCCACGACACGACCGTTCGCCCACCGGTAGCGGCGGCGGCTGACGAGGCCCTGGGGGTGGGCGTGCGTGGCGGCGAAGAACGGCTCGGCGGCGGGGGAGCGCCAGTCGACGAGGAGCCGGCGGCCGTCGGGGCCGGCGAGGCCGAAGCGACCGACGTACGTCGGCTCCGTGCCGTCGGCGGGCACGATCCGGCCGAGGCAGAGGTCGAGGTCGTACCTGCGCAGTGCGCGCAGCCGCGAGGACAGGCGGTGCACCTCCTGGTCCCGCTCGAGCGCCGCCGTGCCGTGGCGCGCAGTGGTGCGCCGGGCGTCGGCGAGCGCCTGCTCGAGCTCGGCGACGGCGTGGCCCAGGCTCACGCCGATCGCCGCGAAGTGGGCGCGGTCGGCATCGATGAGGTCGGGCGCGGCCTTGGCTGCGAGGGCGTCGGGAAGGGCGAACGGGTGGGTGTCTGTGGGGGTGTCTGTGGGGGCGTCCTGCGGCATCACGCCGTGCAGTGTGGGGCAGCGCGGGGGCCTTGCGGCAAGCCCCCTGATGGCCTATACGTTGAGAGTGGAGGAAGCCGTGGGCCTCGGATCCGTCCCGATCCTGGAGGCCATGGGCATCCGAGTCGTGGAGGTCCGGGCGGGACTCGCCACCGCCGAGCTCCCTCCCGAACCCAACGTGAACCACTTCGGCGTCACCTACGCCGGGTCGTTGTTCAGCCTCGCCGAGATGCTCGGCGGCGTGCTGTGCCTGCGGACCTTCGACCTCGAGGGCGAGCTCGCGGGGTACGTGCCGCTGGTCAAGGAGTCGACGATCCGGTTCCGCCGGCCGGCCGTCGGGGTCGTCCGGGCGACGACCACGCTGTCGCCGGACGAGGTGACGCGGGTGCGCGCCGACGCCCTGGCGACCGGCAAGGGGGAGTTCGGGCTCGAGGCCACGCTGACCGACGTGCAGGGCGAGGTCGTCGCCTCGACGGCCGGCACCTACCAGCTCCGGCGCCTGGGGTGATCTCGCGCTCGTTCACGCTCTACTGGCGCGCGGCGGCGGTCTCCGGCCTGGGCACGTACGTGACGTTGTTCGCGCTGCAGGCGCTGGTGGTGCTCACCCTCGACGGCGCCCCGGCTCGTGCCCCGGTCCGACCTGCAGCCCGCGCACGCGCGCATCGACGGCGCCGACGCCGTCGCCTCGACGACCGGTCCCGCGCTGGGCGGGCTGCTGGTGAGTGCGGTCGGGGCGCCGCTCGCCGTGGTGCTCGACTCGCTCACCTATCTCTGGTCGGCGTTCGCACTCAGCCGCATCGACCACGAGGAGCCTCCGCCCCGAACCGGCCTGACGGCCCGCGGGCTGCAGTCCGACATCGCCGACGGCGTGCGCTGGGCGGTGTGGTTCGTCGCGGTCGGCGTGTTCGCGACGGTCACCGTGGGGCTGGCGCTGACGCCGTTCCGGGACGCGCGGGCGCCGGCGTAGCAATTGGATGGTGGAGCCGGGAGGCCACGTCGTGACCTCAGGACTCCACCGTCCTTCAGTGGCTTCGTGACGTCGCCGCGACGCGGGGCTCAAACCCACTGGCACACGTGAGAATGTCGCCGATAACTGACATTATGTCATTATCTGATGACCGGATCCCGGCTGGGGCTGCCTCACGTGCTCCCCTGCTCCTTGGTCAGGTGGAGCAACCACTGGGTGCCGCCGGTCTGGATCAACGCATAACGGCGTACGCCCTCGCGGCCGTGCAGCGAGAACACCAGACGTCGCTCGTCGCGGTCGTGCTCGTCCCACGTGCCGGTGTCGGCGACCGTCTTGTGCTCGTCCTCGTGGTCGACGTGCTCCAGGTCGTGGTCCGCCACGGCGATCGCGAGCCGGTCGTGCGCGGAGTCCTGCGGAAGGCCCTTGGGCACCGCCCAGCTGCGCAGCACCCCGTCCTCCTCGAGGCGCAGGTCGAAGTGCGGCGAGGGCTTGCGGTGGTCATGCAGCACGAAGCGCGGCATGCGCCTCACACTAGCGCGCGGCGCGTGCCATCGCGGCCGCCTGGGTACCGGACCGGATGCTGACCTTCGTACGCACGGTCGCCGCGGACGCGCCGTCATCCGCGGTGTACGCCTTCCTCGCCGACTTCACCTCCGTCAACGCCTGGGACCCGCGGGCGTCCGGCGCACGGCGCGTCGAGGGCGACGGCGGCACCGGCTCGGTCTACGAGTGCGAGGTGGCGTTCGCCGGCCGTACCGTGCCGATGCGCTACACGGTGACGCGGCTCGAGCCAGACGCCGTCATCGAGTGGGTCGGTGAGAGCGACCTGGTGGCCGCCCACGACCTCATCGAGCTGCGCAGCCACGGCGGCACGACCGTCGTGGAGTACACGACCTCGTACCGCTACCGCCGCCTCCCCCGGCTCGCCGACCGGCTGGCCGCGCGGTCGGTGGCGCGCCTGTGCGACGACGCGCGCGCCGGGCTGCAGTCGGCCCTCGACGCGCTCGGCGGGCGGGCGCGCGTCGGCTGACGCCGTCCTACCCTTGCGGGCGTGCACCTGCTCACCCTGGCCATCGCGGCGCTCACGGCCATCGTCGTGGCCGCCGTGCTGTCCCGCCGGACCGGGATCGCGACTCCCCTGGTCCTGCTCGTCGTCGGCATCGTCTTCAGCCTGGTCCCCGCCACGCCGGAGTTCGAGCTCGAGCCCGACTGGATCCTGCTCGGTGCGCTGCCACCGCTGCTGTACGCCACGGCGGTGCAGGTGCCGGTCATCGACCTGAGACGCAGCTTCGGCATGATCACCTGGCTCTCCGTCACGCTGGTCGTCGTGTCGGCCCTCGCCGTCGGCGCGGTCGTGCACCTGGTCGTGCCGGAGGTCTCGTTCGCCGCCGGAGTCGCGCTGGGCGCGGTCGTCAGCCCCACCGACGCCGTCGCCGCGACCGCGATCGGCAAGCGGCTCGGACTCCCCCACCGGCTGATGACCGTGCTGGAGGGCGAGAGCCTGCTCAACGACGCGTCGGCCCTCGTCGTGCTGCGCACCGCCCTGCTCGCGATCACGGCCGGCTTCAGCCTCGGCGACGCGGTCCTCGACTTCGTCCGCGCGGTGGCGCTGGCGGCGCTCGTCGGGTACGTCGTCGGGCACGCCACCGTGTGGCTGAGGAGCCGGCTCGACGACCCCGTCCTCACGACGGCGGTCAGCTTCATCGTCCCGTTCCTCGCCTTCCTCCCCGCCGAGGAGGCCGAGGCCTCCGGCGTGGTCGCCGTCGTCGTCGCGGGCCTCGTCGCGGGCCACCACGGGGCACGGCGGTTCAGCGCCCGCGAACGTCTCACCGAGCGCACCAACTGGCTCACCCTGCAGTTCCTCGTGGAGAACGGCGTCTTCCTCCTGATGGGCCTGCAGCTGGAGTCGCTGCTGCGCGACCTCGACGACTCCTCGAGCACGCCGCAGGAGGTGCTCGGCATCGCAGCCCTCGTGCTCGCGCTCCTCCTGGTGCTGCGCGTCGGGTTCGTCGGCGTGGAGATCCTCGGCGAGCGTCGTCAGCAGCCGAGGCTCGACGCCATGCGCAGGCGGCTCGACCAGATCAGCGACCGCGTGGACTCGATGGCCGACCAGGGCGGTCCGCGCATCGACAGCCCGCGCGGGCAGCAGCGGATGTCGCAGTTCCGGCGGCGCGTGGCGCGCGGTCGCGCCGACGTGGCCTACCAGGCGAGCGAGCCGGTGACGGCCCGCGGCGGGGCCGTGCTGTCGTGGGCGGGCATGCGGGGCGTCGTCACCCTCGCGGCCGCCCTCACGATCCCGCCCGAGGTCGAGGAGCGCACGCTGCTCGTCACCGTCGCGTTCGTCGTCGCGGTCGTCTCGCTCCTCGTGTACGGCGGCACGCTGCCGCTGCTGATCCGCAGGCTCGGCGTCTCCGGGGTCGACCCCGACCGCGAGCGTGCCGAGGTGGCCGAGCTCTTCGGCGACATCACCACCACGGCCGCAGCCGCCCTGGGCCCCCTCGACCAGATCGTCATCGACGGGCAGCCGATCGACCGCGACCTGGCCGAGCAGCAGCTCGCCTGGCTCGAGCGGGTCGAGGAGCACCGCGCCGGCGGCACCCCCGAGGCGCTGACGCAGCAGGCGCAGCGGCTGCTCCTGCACCGTGAGTTCATCTCGCTGATGCGCGAGGCCCTCCACGAGGAGCGGGCCATCGGGGCGTACAGCACCGGAGCCCTCGCCCGCGCCTCGTCCATGATCGACGCCCAGGAGCTGCGCCTCGACCGCTGACCCCGCCCACCACGGGCTGTGGACACGGTCCCCGGTGCTTGGCGGGGGCCCTACGTTGGGTCCATGGCCCAGATCCCGACCTACGACCTCAACGACGGCACCACGATCCCCGCGATCGGCTTCGGCACCTATCCCCTGCGCGGCGAGGCCGGCACCACCTCGATCCTCGGTGCCCTCGAGGCGGGCTACCGCCTGGTGGACACGGCGGTGAACTACGAGAACGAGTTCGAGGTCGGTGAGGCGCTCCGCCGCTCCGGCCTGCCCCGCGACGAGGTGCTCGTGGCGAGCAAGATCCCCGGCCGCCACCACCGCTACGACGACGCCATCGCGTCGGTGCGCGCGTCCCTCGACCGTCTCGGCCTCGAGCACACGGACCTCCACCTCATTCACTGGCCCAACCCGAGCCAGGGTCACTACGTCGAGGCGTGGCGCGCGCTGGTCCAGCTGCAGAAGGACGGCCTGGTCCGCTCCATCGGCGTCTCGAACTTCACCGAGGAGCACCTCACCCGGATCATCGACGACACCGGGGTCACCCCAGCGGTCAATCAGGTCGAGCTGCACCCCCGCTTCCCGCAGGAGGCGCTGCGCGCGGTCCACGAGCGCCTCGGGATCCGTACGGAGGCGTGGAGCCCGATGGGCAAGCGCCGGGCCCCCCTCGACGAGGACGCCGTGACGGCGCCCGCCGAGGCGTACGGCGTCACGCCGGGCCAGGTCATCCTCCGCTGGCACGTCCAGCTCGGGTCACTGCCGATCCCCAAGTCGGGCGACCCGGCGCGGCAGGCGCAGAACCTCGACGTCTTCGGGTTCGAGCTCACCGACCAGGAGATGGCGGCGATCTCCGGGCTCGCCGAGCCGGACGGGCGCCTCTTCGGCGGCGACCCGGACACCCACGAGGAGATGTGAGGCGGCGCTGGCTATCCTCGGCGCCATGCTGAAGCGACTGGCCGCCGTGGCCGCCTGCCTGTCCGTGCTCGCCCTCGCCGGGTGCGGCAACGAGAGCGACGGGGGTGACACGGCCTCCGACGCCACCGAGACCACCGACTCGCCGGCGGCCACCGTGACCTGCGAGTACCCCGAGGACGGCCAGGAGGCCGCGCGCGAGGTCGACCCGCCGCCCGCCGACGCCGAGTCCGAGGGCACCGTGACCGCCACCATGACGATCAGCTTCGGCGACATCGGCCTGACGCTGGACCGCGCGGACGCCCCCTGCACCGTGAACTCGTTCGTCTCGCTCGCCGAGCAGGGCTTCTACGACGACACCCCGTGCCCGCGGATCGGCGACCAGGACGGCTTCGGCATCCTGCAGTGCGGCGACCCGACCGGCACCTCCTCGGGCGGGCCGGGCTACTCCTTCGGCGACGAGCTGACCGGCGACGAGACCTACCCGGCCGGCACCCTCGCGATGGCCAACGCCGGAGCGGACACCAACGGCTCGCAGTTCTTCCTGGTCTTCCGCGACTCGCAGTTCCCGCCGAGCTACACGACCTTCGGCACGATCGACGAGGCCGGGCTGAAGGTCATCGACGCGATCGCGGCCGAGGGCAACGACAACAGCAACCCGGCCGGTGGCGGTGCACCCAACAAGCCCGTCACCATCGAGAAGGTCACGATCGGCTGACCGGGTCGTAGACGACCTCCTCGCCGAGCTGGACCGTCCGCGAGACCGAGCACAGCCGGTCGCGCGACATCTCGATCGCCGACTGCAGACGCTCGCGCGCCGCGTCGCCCTCAGGGCTGTCGGGGAACGCGACGTCGAACGCCACGCGCAAACCGGTGACGTGGTTGCCGTGCTCGTCGCGCACCTTGCGGCCCTCGGCGTGGACGTCGAACGTCGTGCTCGTCGTGCGCTTGTGGGTGATCGCCTCGACGTCGAGCGCGCTGCACCCGGCGATCGCGGCGAGCAGCAGCTCGACGGGCGTGAAGTCGGGGTCCTCTCCCCCGGTCCCGAAGAACGTCTCACCGCCTCGGGCGTTGGTCGCCTTGAACCGGGCGGGCCCGATGCGGGTGAGCTCGACGCTGCGCAGCTGCGGGTCCGGGGTCTGGTCGCTCATGGCCTCCACGATGCCAGAGGCCGGACGGTCCCCCGGACCGCTCCCCCGCAAATCAGGAACACCCTGCCGGACGGGGGATCCGACAGGGTGCCTCCACCACCGCGGCGCGCGCTGGGCGCGGCTCGGGGCGGACGTCCGACGTGGGGTCGGACGCGCGCCGCACTGGGTCAGCGGGTGACGCGACGCTCAGCGCGGCGGGCGCGACGCTCCTCACGACGGGCGATCTCGATGTTGCGCAGGAGGGCTCGGTCCTCGGTCGAGCGCGCTCGCGCGTCGACGAGGCTGAGGGCGAGGTGCAGCTGCGGGTTCATCGGAGATCAATCCTTCCGAGGGCGTGTGGCCCTCACGTGGTGAGCGAATGTGTAAGACGTTGCCACTCCTTTGCGGCTCTTACATGTTACGTGCGGGTAGCAGCCCGGTCCGCATCCGCGACGGGGTGATCTCGACCACCCGCGAGGGCGGTGCGCGCAGGTGTCGTTGGCTAGGGTCGGGACGTGACGACGCAGCGCGCTCGACGCCCGGGGCCCTCGGTCCGTACGCGCGTGGTGGAGCACACGGACGCGGCCCCGCTCGAGCGCGAGGACCGGCTGATCACCGAGGAGCCGCTCGAGATCCGTGTCCGCACCGCGGCCCTGCCGGCGCGGCGCGCCTGGGTCACGATGCGCACCCCCGGGCACGACTTCGAGCTGGCGGCCGGCTGGCTCGTCAACGAGGGCCTCGCCACGGCGGACGCGCTCGCCCAGGTCGCCTACTGCACCGACACCGACCTCGCACCCGAGCAGGAGTTCAACGTCGTCACGGTCACCCTCGCCGGGACCACCGCAGACCTCCCCCACCGCCACGTCGCCGCGTCCGCCGGGTCGTCGGCGTGCGGGGTGTGCGGCAAGGACAGCGTCGCGGACGCGCTCTCGACGCGCGCTGCGGCGCCGTGGCCCGGCTCCCGGCCCGCACCGGAGGTCGTACGCCGCCTCCCGGAGTCGCTGCGCGAGCGGCAGACGCTGTTCGCCCGGACCGGCGGCGTGCACGCGGCCGGCCTCGCCGACGCCGACGGCACGATGCTCGTGGTCCGCGAGGACGTGGGACGGCACAACGCGGTCGACAAGGTGGTCGGCGCGAGGGTCCTCGCCGGCGACCCGCCCGCAGCCGCGTGCCTCGTGCTCAGCGGACGCGTCGGGTTCGAGCTGGTCCAGAAGGCCGCGGCCTCCGGCATCGGGAGCATCGTGGCCGTCGGCGCGCCGACGAGCCTCGCGGCCCGGCTGGCCGACGAGGCCGGCATCGACCTGTGGGGGTTCACCTCCCCGGGGCGGTCGGTCCGCTACTCCTGAGCGGTCGGCGGCGTGGTGGCCCGACGCTGTCGGTGCGACGTCCTACGGTCGTCCCGTGCGCATCCTCCACACCTCTGACTGGCACCTGGGGAGGTCCTTCCACCGTGAGGACCTCCTGGGCCACCAGGGTGCGTTCGTCGACCACCTGCTCGAGGTGGTGGCGCGGGAGGAGGTCGACGTCGTCGTGGTCTCCGGCGACGTCTACGACCGGGCGCTCCCCCACGTCGACGCCGTCGCGCTGGCCGACGAGACGTTCGCCCGGCTCGCCGCCTCGCGCGCGCAGGTCGTGGTGAGCAGCGGCAACCACGACAGCGCGCAGCGCCTCGGCTTCGGCTCCCGGCTGATGGACGCCGCCGGCGTGTTCGTGCGCACCGACGCGTCGAGCGTGGGCAGGCCCGTCGTGCTGCACGACCAGCACGGGGACGTGGCGATCCACGCACTCCCCTACCTCGACCCCTCGGCGTTGCTCGAGCCCTGGGCGCTCGCTCGCCGCAGCCACGAGGTCGCGCTCGCCGAGGCCATGGTCCGCGTGCGCGCCGACCTCGCCGCCCGCCCCGCGACGACCCGGTCGGTGGTGATGGCTCACGCGTTCGTCGCGGGCGCGACACCGTCGGAGTCCGAGCGCGACATCAGTGTCGGGGGCGTGTCGCGGGTGGCGACGGGGCTCTTCGACGGCATCGACTACACCGCGCTCGGGCACCTGCACGGCCGCCACGTGCTGGCGGAGGGTCTGCGCTACTGCGGCTCGCCGCTGGCCTACTCGTTCTCCGAGGCCGACCACGTCAAGGGGTCCTGGCTCGTGGAGCTCGGCGCCCGGGGCCTCACCTCGGCGACGTGGATCGACGCCCCGGTCCCCCGCCGGCTCACCCGCCTCGCCGGCACCCTCGCCGAGCTCCTGACCGACCCGTCCCTCGCCGACCGGGAGGACGACTGGGTCCAGGTGACGCTCACCGACGACCGGCGCCCGGCCCGCGCGATGGAGAAGCTGCGCCGCCGTTTCCCGCACACCCTGGTCCTCCAGTTCCCGACACCCGTCGCCGACCCCCGCACCCCCGGCCGTCCCGCCGCCGGCACGAGCGACCACGCCATCTCCCTCGACTTCGTACGCCACGTGCGCGGCTCGGCGGCCACCGCGGCCGAGTCGTCGCTGCTCCGGGAAGCGATCGACGCCTGCTGCCACGACCCCGACCAGGACGTCCTCGTCGGCAGCACCGCCGGTCCCGGCGGCGTCGGCGACCACGGGGAGGCCACGGCGTGAGGCTGCACCGGCTCGAGGTCACCGCCTTCGGCCCCTTCGCCGACCCCGTCACCGTCGATTTCGACGCGCTCTCCGACGCCGGGTTGTTCCTGCTCAGCGGGCCCACCGGCGCTGGCAAGTCGAGCATCCTCGACGCCGTGTGCTTCGCGCTCTACGGCGACGTCCCCGGCGACCGGGCCGTCGCCAAGCGGCTCCGCTCGGACCACGCGGCCCCCGGCGTCGCCCCGCGCGTCGTGCTGGAGGCGACCTTGTCGGGGCGCCGGTTCCGCATCGACCGGTCACCTGCCTGGACCCGCGCGAAGAAGCGCGGCACCGGCACCACGACCGAGCAGGCACGGGTGGTCATCTCCGAGCGCCGACCGGGGGGTCCCGGCGAGCCCACCGCCGAGTGGCACCCGCTCAGCACCCGGCTCGACGAGACCGGGCACCTCGTGACCCGGCTCGTCGGGATGACGCTCCCCCAGTTCTGCCAGGTCGCGCTCCTGCCGCAGGGGCGGTTCCAGGCGTTCCTCCGTGCCCGGTCCGACGAACGGCACGCCCTGCTCCAGCAGGTCTTCCAGACGGGTCGCTTCGACCGCACCGAACGCTGGCTCCGCGAGCGTCGGGTCGAGCTCAGACGGACGTCGGAGTCGCACCGTGGCGCCGTGGCCGACCTGGTGAGCCGGACCAGCGAGGTGGCTGGCGACGTGCCCCCCGAGGACTGGTCCTCCGACCCCGACCTGCTGCCCGGGTGGGTCACCGGGCTGGCGGACGCCGCTGCGACCGCGTCCAGCGAGCAGACCGTGCTCGTCGAGGCCGCCGTCGCGGCCGAGGTCCGTGCCGCCGACGCCAGCGCCGCCGGCACCGAGCTCGCCGGCCTCCGTGCGACGTACGCCGCGGCTCGGCGCGCCCGCGACGAGCTCGCAGCGGGCGCGGAGGAGCACGCGAGCCGCCGGCGTCGTGCGGACGAGGCGCAGCGAGCCGGTGCGGTGCGTCCCCTCCACGACCTGGCTGTCCGCTCCCGTGCGGAGGTCGACGCCCTGGAGCGCCGCGCCGCCGACTCCCACGACGCGCTCGGCTCGCTCCTCGGCGAGCCCACCCTCGACGAGCGGGCCGTCGCCGAGCACCACCGCACCGCGACACGTGCGCTCACCGACATCGCCCGGGTCCGCCCGCTGCTGCGCCAGGCCGACGACATCGACCGTCAGCACGACCGCGTGCTCCGGGCACGCGAGCAGACCGGGGTCGAGGTCGACCGGATCGAGGCGCGCGTCGCGGAGATCCCCCTCGCCCTGGCCGAGCTCGAGCCTGCCCTCGCGCAGGCGCGCGCGGCGGCGGCGACGGCCGAGGAGGTCGAGCGCGACCTGGGGCAGCTGCGAGTCCGGGTGCACGCCGCCCGCACCGCCGAGACCCTGGCCGCCCGGGTCGCGGCTGCCAGCGAGGAGCTGCGCGCGGCCACCGACGCGCGCCTGCTCGCCCGCGAGACGCTCGTCGAGATCCGCGAGCGGCGGCTCGACGGCATGGCCGCCGAGATCGCCGCCAAGCTCGCCGTCGGTGCGAGCTGCCCGGTGTGCGGCTCGCACGACCACCCGCGTCCCGCGTCGCCCGCGCAGGGTGCCCCCGACGAGGCCGCGGAGCGTGAGGCGCGTCGCGAGGTCGACGACCTCGAGGTCGTCGTCGAGGCGCACGCCCAGCAGGTCCGAGGGCTCGAGCAGCAGCTGGCGACCGCCCGGGCGGAGTCCGGCGATTCGCTCCGCGGCCTCCTCGCCGAGGAGGCGGCGGCACGTGCACGGCTCGACGAGGTCCGCGCCCTGGCCGCCACGACCGCCCCGCTCGCCGGCCGGGTCGCCTCGCTCGAGGAGGAGCAGGCGAGGCTGACCGAACGTCGGGCGGCCCTGATCGCCACGGCTGCCCAGCAGGACGCCGAGGCTGCGGGCCTCGCCGCGCGGGTGGCGGCGCTGCGAGAGCAGGTGGACGCCGTGGTGGCCGGGGGTACCGACCTCGACGCGCTCGCCGCACACCACCAGCAGGTCGAGTCGCTCGCCCAGGAGCACCAGCGGCTCACCACCGAGCTCGCTCGGGCGCGCACCACCGCGACCAGCACGCAGGAGGCAGCCGACGAGGTGGCGATCGCCCGGGGATTCACGTCCTCCTCCGTCGCCGCCTCGTCCTGGCTGGCCGAGCCCGAGCTCGACGCCCTGCAGCAGGCCATCGAGCAGCACGAGCGCGAGGTCGCGCGCGTCGGCGACCTCCTCGCCGACGACGCGCTCGTCCGCGCAGCGGCGTCCGAGCCCCCCGACCTCGAGGCGCTCGCCCGGGCACACCACCACGCCAAGGAGGCGCTCGCGACCGCCCGGCAGGCCGAGGTGGCCCTGCGGGACCGCGAGCGCCGGCTGCGCGCGCTCCAGGGCTCCCTCACCGCCGCCCTCGACGCGTGGCGTCCCGTGCTCACCGACCTCGACCTGGTGGGCGACCTGTCCGCCCTCGTGGAGGGCAAGCACCCCGACAACCGTCACCAGATGAGGCTCTCCGCCTACGTCCTGGCCCACCGGCTCAGCCAGGTGGTCGAGGCAGCCAACCTGCGCCTGTCCTCCATGAGCGACCAGCGCTACTCCCTGGTCCACACCGGGCAGCGGGGAGCCGGCGAGACCCGCGGCGGGCTCAGCCTGCTCGTGCGCGACGACTGGACGGGAGACTCGCGCGACCCCGCGACGCTGTCCGGTGGCGAGACCTTCGTCGTCTCGCTGGCGCTCGCCCTGGGTCTCGCCGACGTCATCACCGACGAGGCCGGCGGCGCCGACCTCGACACCCTGTTCGTCGACGAGGGCTTCGGCTCGCTCGACGCCGAGACGCTCGAGGACGTCATGGACACCCTCGACACGCTCCGCGACGGGGGCCGGGTCGTCGGCGTCGTCAGCCACGTCCCCGAGCTCCAGACCCGGATCCCCACCCAGCTGCGGGTGCACCGGCGGCGGACCGGCAGCCGCACCACGCTCACCCTGGCCTGATCCGGCAGCGCGGCTGGGCTAGGTTCGTGCCATGAGTGCGCCCGGACTCGACCCGACCTTCAGCGACCTGCCGCACCGCCGGCTCGGCGAGGTGGCCCTCGCCCGGGCCCAGGAGCTGGGCGCCAGTCACGCGGACTTCCGCTTCGAACGCAACCGCTACCAGTACCTCGGTGCCCGGGACGGCGTGCTGCAGACCGCCAGCGACGCCGAGGACCTCGGGTTCGCCGTACGCGTGGTCCACGCCGGCGCGTGGGGCTTCGCCTCCGGCGTCGTCCTCACCGACGACGAGGCGCGCCGTGTCGCCGAGACGGCCGTCTCCGTCGCCAAGGTCGCCGCGGCCATGACCTCCACCCCGGTCGAGCTGGCACCCGAGCCCGTCCACGACGACGTCACCTGGATCTCGGGCTACGAGGTCAACCCGCTCGACGTGCCCACGCGCGAGAAGGCCGCGCTGCTCGTCGACTGGACCGAGCGGCTGCGGACGGGGTCGGCAGTCGCGCACGCCACGGCGTTCCTCCAGCAGGTGCAGGAGAACAAGTACTACGCCGACCTCGCCGGCACCCGGACGACCCAGCAGCGCGTACGCCTGCAGCCCGGGTTCGAGGCCACCGGCGAGGACGCCGACACCGGCATCTTCGACTCGATGGCCTCGATCGCCCCGCCGGTCGGCCGCGGATGGGAGTACCTCACCGGCTCCCACTGGGACTGGGACGCCGAGCTGGCGGAGGTGCCCGAGCTCCTCGCCGAGAAGCTCACCGCACCGAGCGTCGAGGCGGGGGCGTACGACCTCGTGGTCGACCCGTCCAACCTGTGGCTGACCATCCACGAGTCCATCGGGCACGCGACCGAGCTCGACAGGGCCCTCGGCTACGAGGCCAACTACGCCGGCACCTCGTTCGCCACCTACGACAAGCTCGGCACCCTGCAGTACGGCTCCCCCGTGATGAACGTCCAGGGCGACCGCACGCAGGAGCACGGGCTGGCCACGACCGGCTACGACGACGAGGGCGTGCAGACCCAGAGCTGGGACATCGTCCGCGACGGCGTGCTCGTCGGCTACCAGCTCGACCGGTCGATGGGTCACCTCAAGCCCGAGCTGAACGCAGGACGCTCCAACGGCTGCGCCTACGCCGACTCCCCCGGCCACATCCCCATCCAGCGGATGGCCAACGTCTCGCTGATGCCCGGCACCGACGGCCTCACGACCGAGGACCTGATCGGCAGGGTCGAGCGCGGCATCTACGTCATCGGCGACAAGTCGTGGTCGATCGACATGCAGCGCTTCAACTTCCAGTTCACCGGCCAGCGGTTCTACAAGATCACCGACGGCAGGCTCGACGGCATGCTGCGCGACGTCGCCTACCAGGCGACCACCACCGACTTCTGGGGCTCGATGGAGGCGGTCGGCGGTCCGGACACCTGGGTGCTCGGCGGCGCGTTCAACTGCGGCAAGGCCCAGCCCGGCCAGGTCGCGGCGGTCAGCCACGGCTGCCCCAGCGCACTCTTCCGCGGCGTCAACATCCTCAACACCATCGACGAGGCAGGCCACTGATGACGACCTCCCCCCAGCAGCTCGTCGAGCACGCGCTCGCCGTCTCGACGGCCGACGACTGCATCGCGATCGTCCGCGACATCACCAGCGCCAACCTCCGCTGGGCCAACAACACCCTCACCACCAACGGCGTGATGACCGAGGTGTCCGTCACCGTGGTCAGCTTCGCCTCCGTGGACGGCGGCATCGCGACCGGCTCCGTCTCCGGCAGCGCGGCCACCACGGAGCAGGTCTCCGCCCTCGTCGCGGCGGCCGACGCGGCCGCGCGCAACGGCTCGCCCGCCGAGGACGCGGCCGAGCTGGTCGCCGACGTCACCTCTCCCGACTGGGACCTCGAGGCGCAGACCACCGACATCGGCGTCTACGACTCCTTCGCACCGGCGCTCGGCGAGGCGTTCGGCCAGGCTACGGCCGAGCACCGGCTCCTCTACGGCTTCGTCAACCACGACGTCGCCACGACCTACCTCGGCTCCACCCGGGGGCTGCGGCTGCGCCACGCCCAACCGACCGGGCACTACGCCTGCACGGCCAAGGACTCCTCGCTGACCCGGTCGGCCTGGACCGGTGGCGCGACCCGCGACTTCAACGACGTCGACGCCGCCGCGATGGCCGCGACGGTCGCGCAGCGGCTCGGCTGGGCGGACCGGCGCATCGACCTGCCCGCCGGCCGCTACGACACGATCCTGCCCCCGTCGTCGGTGGCCGACCTGATGATCGACGCCTACTGGGGCGCCGGCGCCCGCGTCGCCCACGAGGGCGAGTCGGTCTACAGCCGGCGTGGCGGCGGGACCCGGATCCACGACAAGGTCGCCGCGCCCGGGGTGAGCCTGTTCTCCGACCCGGCGTACGCGGGCCTGGAGTGCGCGCCCTTCGTGATCGCCGGCGCGTCGGACAACACCGACTCGGTCTTCGACAACGGCCTCGCGCTGAAGCGTACGGACTGGATCCGCGACGGCCTGCTGACCGGCCTGATCCAGACCCGGCACTCCGCCGGCATGACCGGTCAACCGGTGACGCCGATGATCGACAACCTGGTCCTCGAGACCGGCGACGGCGCGGGCAGCATCGAGGACCTGGTCGCCGGCACGCAGCGCGGGCTGCTGCTCACGTGCCTGTGGTACATCCGCGAGGTCGACCCGCAGTCGATGCTCCTGACCGGCCTGACCCGCGACGGGGTCTACGTCGTCGAGGACGGCGAGATCGTCGGCGCCGCCAACAACTTCCGCTGGAACGAGAGCCCGATCGACCTGCTCAACAGGTTCAGCGCGGCCTCCGCCACCGTGCCGAGCTTCAGCCGCGAGTGGGGCGACGACTACTTCTCGCGTACGGCCACCCCGGCGCTGCGGATCCCCGACTTCAACATGTCGAGCGTGTCGCAGGGCGTCTGACCGTCCGCAGGTCGGCGTGCCGGGGGCGGCTTCGCGGACACGTGTGGCGGTCCTGGTCCCCGCGTCGGCGTGCCGGGGGCAAGTTCGCCGACACGTGTGGCGGTTCTGGCCCCCGGGCCGGCGTACGAGGGGCGGCTTCGCGGACACGTGTAGCGGTCCTGGCCCCCGGGCCGGCGTACCAAGGGCGACATCGCGGACACGTGTGGCGGTCCTGGCCCCCGCGTCGGCGTACGAGGGGCGGCTTCGCGGACACGTGCGGCGGTCCTGGCCCCCGGGCCGGCGTACGAGGGGCGACATCGCGGACACGTGTAGCGGTCCTGGCCCCCGGGCCGGCGTACCAAGGGCGACATCGCGGACACGTGCGGCGGTTCCGGCCCCCGCGTCGGCGTACGGGGGGCAAGTTCGCGGACACGTGCGGCGGTCCTGGCCCCCGGGCCGGCGTACCGGGGGCGACATCGCGGACACGTGTGGCGGTCCGTGCCCCCGGGCCGGCGTACCCAGGGGCGCGACCGCGACGACGTCAGCGAAGCCGCTGGACCCGCTGGCGGTGCTTCGAGGAGTTGTCGCCGTCGATGCTGGACTTGCGGGTCCGGGAGACGTGGTCGACCTTCTCCTGCCCGCCGGTCACCTGCTGGGCCTCGATGATCGTGTCGCGCTCGTAGGCGTGCGACTTGTCGGTGTTGCGGTAGTAGCGGTAGAGCGCCCAGTAGGTCGCCGCCGCACCTGCCGGACCGGCGGCGAGGATCCAGACCGGGGCCGAGTCGCCGGCCATGACGACGACGTCGATCATGCCGTCGCCACCAGGATCGCGCCGGCGATGCCCTCGAGGAACGTGCCGACGGTGAGCGCCGCGGTGATGAGCCGCCACTGCGAGACCGGCACGCTGCCCATGGTCTCGCCCGTGCGGGCGTTGACCGCGATGTAGTGCAGCGTCTGGGTGTTCTCCTGGTAGTAGGAGTAGAGCCACACGGGCAGGTACATCGACACCCAACGCGACCCGCCGACGTCGACCTGCTCGGCCTCCCACCGCACGCCGCGGTCGAACTGGCCGAGGGACCCCTCCACCTGCGAGCGCCCGATCGAGAGCAGCTGCTCCTCCATCACGGGGTGCAGGTCGTCGACGTCGAGGTCGCGCTTCTCGCTGGTGAAGCCGACGAGGTAGCTGGAGTTCCACTTCACCGCGTTCTTGGTGTCGAACGGCAGGATCGTGTTGATGATGTTGTTGGTCGTCGACCCGTCGAAGTCCCTGCGGTCGGCGGCCCCCTCGATGGTGAGGTCGTCGACGGTGAGCCCCACCGAGCGCTGCACCTGGTAGACGTCGGCGGCGTAGTAGGTGACGGTGTTGTCGCCACTCTTCTCGGTCCAGCGGCGGGTCTGCACCTCGCCCTTGCCGACGTACGTCGTCTCGGCGCGCGCGTCGATGACGAGGTAGGGCAGGTAGACGCCCAGGACGTTCTCCGGGACGAACTCCTTCTTGAAGCGCGGGTGCGCGAAGAGGCGACGCTTCGAGGCGAACTCGCGGATCCGCTCGACCGCCTCGGCATGCGTGAGCCGGAACGGCAGCACGGCGTCGGGGACGGCACCGTTCGGCGTCTGCTGGTTGATGTTGAGGGTGTGGCGGCACCAGTGGCAGCGCGCGTTCATCGCGTGCGCCGTGTCGACCACGACCTCGGCCCCGCAGCCGCCGCACGTGAGCGTGACCTGGTCCGCGACGTCGGCGGCGATGGTGCCGGCGCCGCCGGCGATCACCGTGCCGTCGAGCTCCTCGATGCCGACACCGAGGCCGAACTCCTCCTCGACCCGGTCCTCCTGCCACTGGTGGCGGCAGAACAGGCACACGAGCATCCCGGTGGACGCGCGCAGCTGCACGTCGGTCGAGCCGCACTTCGGGCAGCGGTTGATCCCATCGGCGAGCTCGGCGTTGACGGTGTCGATGTCGGGCCCGGGCTCGGGTTCGGCACGCGCGGCGGCCAGCTCCTCCTCGAGGGAGAGGGGCGGACCGTCGAAGACCGGGGCGTCCGGGTCCCGGGGCGGCTGGGCGTCCTGCGTCATCTCAGTGGACCGCGCTCAGAGTCCCAGCGCCTTGGCCTTCGCCGCGTCGTAGTCGTCCTGGGTGATCAGCCCGGCGTCGAGCATCTCCTTGGCGCGCTTGAGGACGGCGACCGGGTCGTCGGCCGCCGGGGCTGCAGGGGCCGCAGGCGCCGCCGCAGGCGCCGCCGCCGGTGCGGCCGGCTGCTGGAGCCCGCCGAGCCCCATCCCCCCGGTGGCCATGCCCATCCCGACCAGGCCGCCCGGCCCGGCGTTCTCGCCGGCCGCCTCGATGCCGGCGGCGACCGAGGCCTGGAGGTTGGAGTTGCCGCGCGAGCCGGAGAGGGCGTCGGCGCGCTGGACGTTCTTGAGCAGCTCGCGGGTGTTCTCGTCGTACTCGATGGAGATGATCGCGGTCTTGACGATCTCGAGGCCGCGATCGGTGCGCCACTGGTAGTTCTCCTCGACCGCGGCCGAGAGCGACTGCGCGAAGCCGACGGAGTCCTGCTGCAGGCGGCTGATCCGGTTCCCCTTGGCAGGGTCGTTGGTGTACATCGAGAACGCCGGCGCGAGGGAGCCGACGACCTCGTTGAAGAGCTGCTCGCCGGCGGGGTTGTCCATGTCGGTGAAGTCGAAGACACCGCGGCCGTTGATCACCCCGGCGGGGACGAAGTTGCGGATGAAGGTCAGCGGGTCGCTGATCTTGATCGTGTAGGTGCCGCGCGTGACGGCGCCGACCTGGGTGTTGAGGAACGCGTCGTCCCAGTAGATCTCCGACTGGGTGCCGAACCGGTTGTTGGGCAGCTCCTTGAGCGCGACGAAGAGGGCCGTCTGCTGCGAGCCCGGGCGACCGCCGAACTTGAAGCGCTCCCAGCTCTGCTTGATGATCGAGTCGACCAGGCCGCCGCCGGAGAAGACCGACTGCGAGGCGCTCTCCTCGGAGTCCCAGACGTACGCGCCGGGCTGGGCGGCGAAGCCGGTGAAGGCACCGTCCTCGAGCAGCACCAGGCCGTAGCCCTCGGGCACGACGATCTTGGAGCCGTTGGTGATGACGCCGTCGGAGGCGCCGCCGTTGGCGCCACGTCCGGCGTTCTGGTCCTTGCGCACGGCCGGGAAGAGGGCCGCGGTCGGGGCGAGCCCCTCAGGGACGCCGAAGAAGTCGAGCCACTGATCCGCGAGCGTCCCGCCGATGGCACCGCTGACCGCCTGGATGAGTCCCATGTCCGTTCCCTCCCCGTTGGATGCGGGTGCACCCTCGGAGCACCCGGCGGCAACAGTAGCGGTCAGCGGGGGTGTCCGCCCGGGATCGCCACGTCGGGGTCGTAGGGCGTACGCGTGTAGACGAAGGTCGCGCACTGGAGGTTGCGGATCGCGCCGTCCGGACGTCGCACCACGTCGAGCACCTCGCCGCGGTGGTAGCCCAGCGTGCCGACCAACCGCAACCCGACCACCTCGAACCGGTCGGTGACGACGTTGCCGCGTGCCATCGACCGCAGCTCGAGGCCCTCGTTGTGCCAGCGCACGTCGTAGGCGGTGTTGCCCCAGAACCACAGGCCGGGCACGCCGTGCGCCTCCGGCGGGAGCACGATGGTCGGGCGCCACGGCGCCGGACGGGTGTCGTCGGCGTCCGGGTCCCCCTCGATGAGCGACACCGCGAGCGCGCGGGGGTCGATGCCCGTGGTGGCGTTGGTCAGCACCACGGCGCCGATCCCGCTGTCGGGGTCGACGTGGAGGGCGGCCAGGAAGCCGGGCATCGACCCGTTGTGGCCGACGAGGCGGCCGCCGGGGTGCATGCCGAGCATGAGGCCGAGCCCGTAGTCGTCCGTCACCGGCTGCCGCATCTCCTCCAGCGTGGCCGGGGCGAGGACGTCGGGGCGCGAGCCGCCGAGGACCTGGCCCCACGTGACGAGGTCGGCGAGCGTGGACCAGAGCTGGCCGGCGGGCGCCATCGCGCCGGTGTCGGCCAGCGGCTCGTGGACCCGGATGCCGGTGAAGTGGTCGACGCTCCACCCCGGCTGCGCGCCGGGCCGCGGCAGGTAGGACGTCGCCCGCATCCCGAGCGGCTGCAGGAGCCGCTCGGCGACCAGGACCCGCCACGGCGCCCCCGTCCTGCGCGCGACCACCTCGCCGAGGAGCGCGTAGCCGAGGTTGGAGTAGTGGAACAGCTCCCCCGGCCCGGCGACGCGGCCGCTGCCGTCGTTGGCGCGGGCGAGGGCGGTGAAGTCGCCCCCGCGGGTGCGCTCCCACCACTCGCCGCGCGGCTCGCTCTGCATCCCCGACGTGTGGGCGAGCGCGTCCCGCACCGTCACCTCGCCGTACCCCACGTCCCCGAGGTGCCTCGACAGCGGGTCGTCGAGGTCGAGCAGCCCGGCGTCGCGCGCCTGCATCACGAGGACCGCCGTCAGCGTCTTGGTGATCGAGCCGATGCGGTACTGCCCGTCGAGCCCGGGTGCGTCACCGGCGCCGCCGGCCCACACCGCGCCGTAGCGGTCGAGGACCGCGCCGACCACGGAGGTGAGCCGCCCCTCGGCCTGGGCGACGTCGAGCAGGCGCTGGCGCTGGTCGCTCATGACCGCACCCTAGGACGTACGGCCCTCCTCACGCTCAGCTGTCGGCGAACGCCTCCGGCGGCGGGCAGGCGCAGACCAGGTTGCGGTCGCCGTACGCCTGGTCGATCCGGGCGACGGGAGGCCAGTACTTGTCGGGGTCGACGCCCTGCGGGAAGACGGCCACCTCGCGGGAGTAGGGCCGCTCCCACTCACCGACGAGCGCGCGTGCGGTGTGCGGGGCGCGGCGCAGCGGGGAGTCCTCCGGCGTCCACTCGCCCGCCTCGACGCGAGCGATCTCGCCGCGGATCGCGATCATCGCGTCGCAGAAGCGGTCGATCTCCGCGAGGTCCTCGGACTCGGTGGGCTCGACCATGAGGGTGCCGGCGACGGGGAACGACATGGTCGGGGCGTGGAAGCCGTAGTCCACGAGGCGCTTGGCGACGTCGTCGACGCTGACGCCGCTGGCCTTGGAGATGCCGCGCAGGTCGAGGATGCACTCGTGGGCCACGAGGTCGCCGTGGCCGCGGTAGAGCACCGGGAAGTGCTCGTCGAGCCGGTGGGCGATGTAGTTGGCCGACAGCACCGCCACGGCGGTCGCCCGGGTCAGGCCCGCGGCGCCCATCATCCGGATGTAGGCCCACGTGATGGGCAGGATCCCCGCCGAGCCGTAGGGGGCCGCGCTGATCGCGCCGATGCCGTGGCGCTTGTCGGACTCCGGGTGCGCCTCGTGCGAGGGCAGGTACGGCGCCAGGTGGGCGCGCACGGCGACCGGTCCGACGCCCGGGCCGCCGCCACCGTGCGGGATGCAGAACGTCTTGTGCAGGTTGAGGTGCGAGACGTCGCCGCCGAACTCGCCCGGCCGCGCGTGGCCGAGCAGGGCGTTGAGGTTCGCACCGTCGACGTAGACCTGACCGCCGTGGTCGTGGACGATCTTGCACAGGTCGGTGATCGAGTCCTCGTAGGCGCCGTGCGTCGAGGGGTAGGTCACCATGATCGCGGCCAGCGTCTCGGCGTGCTGGTCGCACTTCGCCAGCAGGTCGTCGAGGTCGACCGAGCCGTCCTCGGAGGCCTTGACCACGACGACCTTCATCCCGGCCATCACCGCGGACGCGGCGTTGGTGCCGTGGGCGGACGACGGGATCAGGCACACGTTGCGACCGCCGTCGCCGTTGGCCAGGTGGTAGCCACGGATCGCGAGCAGGCCGGCCAGCTCGCCCTGCGACCCCGCGTTGGGCTGCACGGACACGGTGTCGTAGCCGGTGACCTCGGCGAGCCAGCGCTCGACGTCGTCGACGAGCTCGCGGTAGCCGGTGGCGTCCTGGGCGGGTGCGAACGGGTGGAGGTCGGCGAACCCCGGCAGGCTGACCGGCTCCATCTCGGTGGTGGCGTTGAGCTTCATCGTGCACGATCCCAGCGGGATCATGCCGCGGTCCAGGGCGTAGTCGCGGGCCGAGAGCCGGTGCAGGTAGCGCAGCATCTGCGTCTCGCTGTGGTGGGAGTTGAAGACCTCGTGGGTGAGGAAGTCGGTGCTGCGGCGCAGGCCCTCCGGCAGGCCGGACGCGGCGTCGTCGACCGCGGTCACGCCGAAGGCCCTCAGCACGGCGGCGACCGTCGAGGGGCTGGTGCGCTCCGACGTCGACAGGCCCACGTGGTCCTCGTCGATCAGGCGCAGGTGCAGCCCGACCTGGCGGGCCGCGGCGACGACGTCGCCCGCGCGGCCCGGGACGGCCACGGTGAGGGTGTCGAACCAGGTGTCGTTGACGACCTCCGCTCCCCCGGCCCGCAGCGCGGCCGCGATCCGGCTGGCGTGGTCGTGGGTGCGCCGAGCGATCCGACGCAGCCCGTCGGGACCGTGGTAGACGGCGTACATCGACGCCACGACGGCGAGCAGCACCTGCGCGGTGCAGATGTTGGACGTCGCCTTGTCGCGACGGATGTGCTGCTCGCGGGTCTGCAGGGCGAGCCGGTACGCCGGCCGCCCCTCCGCGTCGACGGAGACACCGACCAGGCGGCCCGGGAGGTGGCGCTCGAGTCCTGCGGACACGGACATGAAGCCGGCGTGGGGGCCGCCGTAGAACAGCGGCACGCCGAAGCGCTGCGACGAGCCGACCACGACGTCGGCGCCGAAGGTGCCGGGCGCCTCGAGCAGCGCGAGCGCCAGGAGGTCGGCGGCGACCACGGCCAGCGCACCGCGCTCGTGCGCGGCGTCGATGACCGGTCGGGGGTCGCGGACCCGGCCGGAGGCCCCGGGGAACTGCACGAGCACGCCGGACAGGTCGCCCTCGGGCAGGCCGTCGTCGAGGTCGGCGACGACGACCTCGATCCCCATCCCCGCGGCCCGGGTGCGGACCACGTCGATGGTCTGCGGGAGGGCGTCGGCGTCGACGACGAAGGGGCCGGACGCGGTGCGCTGCGCGCGGCGTACGAGGGTCATCGCCTCCGCGGCGGCGGTGCCCTCGTCGAGGAGCGACGCGTTGGCCGTGGGCAGGCCGGTCAGGTCTGCCACGACGGTCTGGAAGTTGAGCAGCGCCTCGAGCCGGCCCTGGGAGATCTCGGGCTGGTAGGGCGTGTAGGCGGTGTACCAGGAGGGGTCCTCCAGCACGTTGCGCCGGATGACGGGCGGCGTGATCGTGGCGTGGTAGCCGAGGCCGATCATCGCCTCGGCCGGACGGTTCTGCGACGCGAGCGTGCGCAGCGCGCGGGCGGTGGCCTCCTCGTCGAGGGGGTCGGGGAGGTCGAGGGCCGCGGCCGTGCGGATGCCACCGGGCACGGCTGCCGCCATGAGCGACTCCAGCGACTCGTGGCCGATCGCGTCGAGCATGTGTGCCACGGCGGCGTCGTCGGGTCCGATGTGGCGGGCGACGAACTCGCCGAGCGCCGACGCGTCGTGCGACGTCTCGGGCGAGGGGGTGGCGTCAGGGCTCACAACGGGGGTGGCGTCCGGCACGGGCACTCCTTGAGGTCACTCGGATGACCTCCCCTCTGTCAGCCGGGAGGCCTCCAGAGTGCCAACCCGTGCGGTCCTGGATGCCTGAGAGGTTCCGGGAGGATTTGCCCCTTCGGCGCACTGCGACCCGTCCGGAGGACCTGCCGCAACGACTCTCCCGCACGGGATGTCGGCACCCGCAGTTTAGCGACCCGCCGCAGAAATGCGTGAAGCCGCCCGGTGGCCGGGCGGCTTCAGCGCGAAGGATCGGGTGGTGTCGGGGTGTCAGCCGGTCTGGCGGGCGGCACGTCGGGCCGCGAGCTCGTCGCCCGGGACCTCGGCGCCGGGCTCCGCGGCGGTGCGCTCCGACGGCAGCTCGGCGAGGGTGCCCTCGATCTCGCGCCACACGCCGCCGATGGCGATGCCGAAGACGCCCTGGCCGCCCTGCAGGAGGTCGATGACCTCGTCGTTGCTGGTGCACTCGTAGACGGACGCGCCGTCGCTCATGAGCGTCACGCGCGTCAGGTCGTCGGTGCCGCGCTCGCGCAGGTGCGCCGTGGCGGTGCGGATCTGCTGCAGCGAGATCCCGGCGTCCAGCAGGCGCTTGACGACCTTGAGGATCAGGATGTCGCGGAAGGAGTAGAGCCGCTGCGAGCCGGAGCCGGCGGCGCCGCGCACGCTCGGCTCGACGAGCCCCGTGCGTGCCCAGTAGTCGAGCTGGCGGTAGGTGATGCCGGCGGCGTTGCACGCGGTCGGACCGCGGTAGCCGGTGTCGCTCGGCAGCGGGGAGACGTCGTCGTCGAACAGCAGTCCCTGCTCCTCGGCGAGGCCCGCCGCCTCGGCAGCAGCCGCCATCTCGGCGCGGTCGGCGCCGTGCTCGTTCTCGTTGCTACCCACAGTGACCCTCCAGGTCAGTTCCTCCGCTGAGCGGTAACTCCTGGGGGAAGGGCCCGCCCGGGAGCCGGAGATCCGACAACCACAGCGGTGGAGTTACAACAGAGACAGTTCAAGGTAAGCCCGGGAGGGGAGGTTGTCCATCCACGGGGCGGCGTGTCGCAAACCCTCAACCTCAGGTTGAGGGTGAGCGTTCGTCGCCAGTGCTCAGGGCGACTCGAAGTCGTCCGGGGAGACGTGGTCGAGGAACTCGCGGAAGCGCTCGACCTCGTCCTCCTGCTCGGCGGGGACGGCCAGGCCGGCCTCCTCGAGCACCGACTCGGCGCACAGGATCCGGGTGCCGGTGCGCAGGGCGAGCGCGATCGAGTCGGAGGGGCGCGCGTCGACCTCGGCACCTCCGTCGAAGACGAGCCGGGCGAAGAACACCCGGTCCTGCATGTCGGTGATGCGCACCTCGTCGAGGCGCTGGCCGGTGGCCGCGAGCACGTCGCGCATCAGGTCGTGCGTCAACGGCCGCGGCGGGGTGACTCCCTGCTGCGCGAACGCGATCGCGGTGGCCTCCACCGCCCCGATCCAGATCGGGAGGTAGCGCTCCCCTGTCACCTCGCGCAGCAGCACGATCGGCTGGTTGGAGGGCATCTCGACGCGGACTCCGACGACGTCCATTTCGCGCATGGCCCCACCCTACTCAGACCCCCTGACCGCTCCGGGGGCCGCGTCACCCTCGGTCGAGGCCGACCTTGACGAGCGTGGCGTGGAGGCGGACCGACAGCGCGGCGATCTCGGCGGTGGCGTCCTCGGCACGCCCGCGCGCGGCCGCGTCGCGACCCCGGGCGAGGGGGGCGACGACCTGCTGGACCAGGCCCACCTCGCGGTCGGCGGCGGTCTTGAACGCCCGCAGGTGGCGTGGTTCGAAGCCGAAGTCGGCCAGCTCCCTGGCCGTCTGCGCCACGACGAGCGCGTCGCTGTCGAAGTGGCCGGTCCCGGTGCGCGCCTGCACGAGGCCGTACTGCTCGAGCTGGCCGAGCAGGTCCTCGGAGATCTCGGCGACCTTGAGCAGCTCGCGCCGCGACAGGCGCAGGTCGCTGGTGCGGCGGAACGACTCGGGGCTCGGCAGCCCGTCGGAGCTCAGCGCCACCTTGGGCACCGTCGGGACCACCGACTCGATCGCCGGCGGCTCGAGGCCGCGGTCGATGGCGTCGAGGTGGTCTCCGATCACCTTGAGCGGCAGGTAGTGGTCGCGCTGCATCAGCAGGATGTAGCGCAGCCGGGCCACGTCGTCCCCGGAGAACTTGCGGTAGCCCGCGGCGGTGCGCTCTGGCTTGACCAGACCCTGGTCCTCCAGGAAGCGGATCTTGGGGATCGTCACGCCCGGGAAGTCCGCTCGGAGCTGGTCCAGGACCTGCCCGATGTTGTAGCGGGCGCCGCGACCCGCAGCCGAGGGCGTCGAGGCACTCACGGATCAGCTGGCCGGGTGCGAGGAGAAGAACACGAGGCGGTACTTGCCGATCTGGACCTCGTCGCCGTCGTTGAGCTCGACGGCGTCGATGCGGTCGCGGTTGACGTAGGTGCCGTTGAGGCTGCCGACGTCGCTGACGGAGTAGCCCGTGCCCGAACGACGGAACTCCGCGTGCCGTCGCGAGACCGTGACGTCGTCGAGGAAGATCTCGCTGTCGGGGTGCCGGCCGGCGCCGACGACCTCGGTGTCGAGGAGGAACCGGCTGCCCGCGCTGGGGCCGCGTTGCACGACGAGCAGGGCGTGGCCCTCCGGGAGGGCGTCGACGGCCGCGGCGTCGACGGGGCTCAGCTGCCGGTCGGACGACTCGCGCTGGTCGGGGGCACCGAACGTGATGGTCGCGGTGGTCTCGACCTGGCTTGGCTCGACCGGGCCGGTGCCCGCGTCCTCCCCGCCGAGCAGCTTGGTGCCGCACTGGGCACAGAAGCGGGCATCGTCAGGGTTCTGCTTGCCACAGGCGGTGCAGAACGGCATGGAAACTCCTCGACGGATCGACACAGAACCCTCAGCCGAGGGTTGAGGTTGACGGTTGTCCCGAACCTACCAGCCCGCCGATGGGGCCGGGCAGGGATCGGGGGCGGACCGGTCGCGACGGATCAGCCGTCGAGACCGGCCTGGTAGGCGGCGGCGTCCATCAGGCCGTCGACCTGGCTCGCATCGGCCACGGCGACCTCGAAGAGCCAGCCGGCCTCGTAGGGATCGCTGTTGACCAGCTCGGGGGTCGAGTCGAGCGCCGCGTTGGTCGCCACGACCTCACCGGTGACGGGTGCGTAGATGTCGCTGACGGACTTGGTCGACTCCAGCTCGCCGCAGGTCTCCCCCGCCGTCACCTGGTCGCCGACCTGCGGCAGGGAGGCGTACACGATGTCGCCGAGGGCGTCCTGCGCGAAGTCGGTGATCCCGACCCGGACCGATCCCTCGGCCTCCCCGGGCGTACGGACCCACTCGTGCTCGCTGGTGTACTTCAGGTTCTCCGGATACACGAGGACTCCTCTGGGTGGGTGGGCCCGGGTGGGCTGGGTCGCCGATGTGCGGCAGGCTACTGGCCGGTGCCGAGCTCCGCATACTCCGGTCGGGGCGCGTCGCGCACACTGGTGATCTCGACCTGCTCGAGCTCCTCGATCGTCACCGTGGCGCCGTCCTCCTGGAGGGTCTCGACGGGCCCGGTGGAGAAGGTCAGCGCCGTCTCGAGGATGTGCGGGTCGCCGATGACGTCGAGGACGTACGGCGGCTCGAGCAGCTGGTCGTCGAGCTCGATGCCTCCGACCGCGTTCTCGAACGACGAGCTCGCCCCCATGCGGATGGAGTCGTTGAACTCCATCGACTCCGCCCCGGCGGTACGCAGCTCCTGGACCGTGTCGAGCAGCGACCCGACGGCGACCCGGCTGGTCGACTCGGTGATGGTGACGCGCAGCCCCGGACCGGAGACCGGCACGAGGCCGGCGATGATGTTGAGGGTGCGCACGCGCTGCTCCGCCTCGTCGAGCGCGGCGGCGCGGGCCTGGCTCTCGTCGCGCAGCTCGTCACGCCGGCTCTCCAGCCGGTCCACCTCGCGCCTCGCGCGCTCCGCGGTCCCGGTGAGTCCGTCGAGGACCTGGATGAGCTCGCTCTCGCGCAGGCCGGAGTAGGTGTCGTTGGCCTGGGTGTCGCGCACCTGCACGACGAAGGCGAACCCGAGCACCGCGAGCAGCACCGCGACGACCGCCTGGCGGCGCGAGGGGCGTACGAGGGCGCGGCGCAGCCGCTCACGACCGGGCTCGTCGGGCTTCGGGGCCGGGGCCGGGCCGCCGTGCGCGTCCTGGAGGTGCGTGGGGTGGTGCCGGTCAGGCATGGAAGACGTGCCTCCGGATGGCGGCCACGTTGGAGAAGATCCGGATGCCCAGCACGACGATGACGCCGGTGCTGAGCTGCGACCCGACCCCGAGCTGGTCGCCGAGGTAGACGATCGCGGCGGCGACGACGACGTTGGAGACGAACGAGACGACGAAGACCTTGTCGTCGAAGATGCCGTCGAGGTAGGCGCGCAGGCCGCCGAACACGGCGTCGAGCGCGGCGACGACCGCGATCGGCAGGTAGTTCTGGAGGCTGAGCGGCACGTCCGGGGCGAACACCAGCCCGGCGACGATGCCCAGGAGCAGGCCCAGTGCGGCGATCACGGCGAGCTCCCTTCTCCCTCGGGTCCCCCGTCGGGGTCGGCGTTGAGCTCGATCACATCACGAAGCTGGCGCTCGGGGGCAGCCGGCAGGCGGATGTCGTCGACGTTCTCGGCCTCGTAAACGAACTCGAGGCCGTTGACGAGCGCGAACCACTCGGCCCCCTCGCTCGTCTGCACCAGGCGCGCCTGCAGGGTCTTGTTGTCGCCGATGACGGACACGACGTAGGGCGCGTTGACCGGCCGGCCGTTGACGTGGATCGCGCGGTTGGTGTTGCGGATGCCGCCCAGGACGTTGAGCCGCTGGTCGTTGACGGCGATCGCCTCGGCGCCGGCCTCCCACAGGCCGTCGACCAGCGTGGCGAGGTCCTCGTCGCGGACCTCGCTGTCGACGTCGGCGTCGGGTGCGCTGTCGACGGTGATCCGGACGCCGGGGCCGTGGACGGGGGCGTAGCCGGTGTTGAGCTCCGCGCGCCGCACCCGCGACTGCAGGTCGTCGAGCTGGCCCTGCACCGTGGTGCTGTTGCTGGCGGCGTTGGCGTTGGAGATGGTCAGCTCCCCGACCTGGCTCTGCAGCGCGCGCAGCTCCGAGCGACGGGAGTCGATCTGGTCGGTCAGTGCCGCCCGGCTGAGCTCGTCGACCTCGGCCTGGCGGTCGGTCTGGGCCGCCACGATCGCCGCCAGGACACCGAGGACCGCGATGGCCAGGACGCTCGTCCAGTGCGGTCGGGTGACCGCCGGGCGCTCCTCGCCCGCCTCGGCCCGCTTCTGCGCGACGTGGGCGTAGTCCTCGTCCATCGACCGCGCGGTGATCAGCGTCAGCAGCGGCGTGGTGACGTGAGCGGGCAGCGGGCGCTCCCGCGTGTCCGTCGAGGTCGGCCCGGAGCTGGAGGGCCCGGAGCCGGGCTCAGCCATGGTCGGTCGTCGCGGAGGTGCGGCGCGGGGTGTCGCGCAACAGGGTGCGCACCTGCCAGGCGTAGAGCACGCCGGCCCACCAGTAGAGGCCGATCCCCCACCAGGCGAACGCCCAGCCGAAGGTGCGCGCGAGGGTGGCGACGATGCCGTCCCCCTCGCCGAGCAGCAGGAGCGGGAAGGCGTACAGGAGGTTGAACGTCGCGGCCTTGCCGAGGAAGTGCACCGGCAGCGCGGAGAACCCGCGCGTGCGCAGGATCGGCACCAGCCCCCACAGGAACAGGTCGCGCAGCGGCAGGGCGAGCGCGACCCACCACGGGATGATGTCGCGGAGGTAGAGCCCGACGACCACCGCGAGGATGTAGAGGCGGTCGGCCACCGGGTCCAGGATCTCGCCTAGCTTGGAGTACTGGTCGAGGCGTCGCGCCAGCCAGCCGTCGAGGTAGTCGGTGAAGCCGGCGACCATGAGGACGACCAGCGCGATCGCGTCGAGCTCGGGACCGAGGACGAGCCACAGGAACAACGGCACGCCCGCGAGCCGCACCACACTGATGATGTTGGGCACGGTCCAGACGCGGGTCGCTTCCGTCGCTTCCTCGGACACGGGTCAGACCCTATCCAGCACTCAGGCGTCGACCGTGGGTACGTCGTGGTGTGCCGCGTCCCGGATCTCGCCGACCAGCTCCTCGAGGACGTCCTCGAGGGTCACCAGGCCGATCACCTCGCCGTCGCGCTGCACGACGCGGGCCATGTGGGCCCCCTTGACCTGCAGGCTCTCCAGCGCGTCGTGGAGGAGGTCGTCGGGGTTGACCGAGGCGAAGGGGCGGATCCACTTGTCCTCGATGACCCGCGAGCGCTTGTCGTCGTCGGACTCCAGCGCGTCCTTGATGTGGAGGTAGCCGAGCAGGGTGCCGTCGGCCGCCGCCACCGGGAACCGGCTGAACCCGGTCGACGCGCACAGCGCCTCGACGTCGGCCACGGTGGACCCGGGAGCGACGGTCGCGAGCGTGTCGGGCGGCATCACGATCGACGACACGGACTTCTCGGTGAAGCCGAGTGCTCCCGCGAGCCGGTCGTACTCGTCGGCCTCGATCAGGCCCTCGCCCCGCGACTCCTCGACGAGGGCGGCGACCTCCTCGCGCGTGAAGCTGGAGTGGACCTCGTCCTTGGGCTCGATGCGCAGCAGCCGCAGGACGCCGTTGGCGATCATGTTCATCCCGCCGATGAGCGGGCGCAGCACGGTGACGATCACCATCATCGGGGGGCTCAGCACCATCGCGGCGCGGTCGGCCCCGGCGAGCGCGATGTTCTTCGGGACCATCTCGCCGAGGACGACGTGGAGGTAGACCACGATCGACATCGCGACGACGAAGGACACCGGGTGCAGCAGGTTCTCCGGGAGGTGCGCGGCGTGGAACAGCGGCTCGAGGAGATGTGCCACGGCGGGCTCGCCGATCGCGCCGAGGCCCAGCGAGCACACCGTGATGCCGAGCTGGGCGCCGGCCATCACGAGCGACACGTTCTCCATGGCGCGCAGCGTGGTGCGGGCGGCCCGGGAGCCCTCCTGCGCCCGCGGCTCGATCTGGCTGCGCCGTGCGGCGAGGAGGGCGAACTCGGCGCCGACGAAGAAGGCGTTGAGGGCGAGGAGCACGACCGCCAGGCCGACTCCGAACAGGTCGCTGTTCATCGGGCGACCTCCTGCGCGGCGGCGGGTACGCCGTCGGCGGCGCCGGCGGTGGTGGTGCCGGCGGTGGTGCCGTCGGCCGGCTCCGGCGTGACCAGGCGCAGGTCGAGCCGGTCGATGCGCAGCCCGTCCATCCGCTCGACCGTCAGCGTCACCAGCCGCTCGCGCAGCTCGTGGGGGTCGGTGCGGTCCGGCACGGGGAGCTCGACGCGGTCGCCGGGCTCGGGGATCTTGCCCAGCTCGCGCATCACCAGGCCCGCCACCGTGTCGTAGTCCTCGTGGTCGGGCAGCTCGATCTCGGTGGCGTCCTCGACCTCGTCGGGGCGCAGGAGCCCGGACAGCGTCCAGCTGCCGTCGCGGCGCTGGCGGATGCGGGAGCCGAGGCGGTCGTGCTCGTCGGAGATGTCGCCGACGATCTCCTCGACGACGTCCTCGAGCGTCACGATGCCGGCGTGGCCGCCGTACTCGTCGAGCACGATCGCCATCTGGAAGCCGTCCTGGCGCAGCAGGGCCAGCAGGGGGTCGAGGCGGAGGCTGTCGGGGACGACCACCGGCTTGACCATGACGTGCTTGATCCGCGTCGTGGAGCGCTCGTGGACGGGCACCGCGACGGCGTGCTTGACGTGGACCGTGCCGACGACGACGTCCTCGGCGTCGAGCACGGGGAAGCGCGAGTGGCCCGTCTGCCGGGCGAGGTCGATGACGGCGGACACGCGGTCGCCGTCCTCCACCGTCGTCGTACGCACGCGGGGGGTCATGATCTCGCCCGCGGTGCGGCTGCCGAACTCCACCGACCGCTCGACGAGCTCGGCGGTGTCGGCGTCGAGGGTGCCCTGGTCGGCGGAGCGCTGGACCAGCGAGGCCAGCTCCTGGGAGCTGCGCGCCGAGCGGAGCTCCTCCTGCGGCTCGATGCCGAGGCGACGCACGATCGCGTTGGCCGAGCCGTTGAGCGCGCGGATCGGGCCGCGGGTCAGGGCGGTGAAGCCGCGCATGAAGCCCTGGGTGGTGCGCGCGGTCTCCAGCGGCCGCGCGATGGCGATGTTCTTGGGGACCATCTCGCCGAAGATCATCGTCACGACGGTGCCGAGGACCAGCCCGAGGGCCAGCGCCAGCGGCGTGACGACGCCGTCGGGGACGCCCGCCGCGGCCAGCGGGTCGTCGATGAGGTCGGCGATGGCCGGCTCGGCCAGGAAGCCGATGGCCAGGTTGGTCACGGTGATGCCGACCTGCGCGCCGGAGAGCTGGGTCGACAGCGAGCGCAGGGCGAGCTGGACGCCGCGGGCGCCCTCGTCGCCCTCGGCGGCGGCGCGCTCGACGCTCGGCCGGTCGACCGTGACCAAGGAGAACTCCGCGGCCACGAAGAGGCCGCAGGCGGCCACGAGGGCCAGCGAGACAAGGAGGAGCAGGAGGGGGGTCACGACGCGCACCTCGGGATCGATGCGGTCGTGCGGGGACTTTGACTATCGTCCATGGCGGCTGCTGCGCGTTCCTTCTCTGGGTCGGTGGATCGGGTCGGTCGCCCGTCGGATCCGGGTGTCGTCCGGCGACGTCCGGAGGACGACAGGGTAACGGTCGGGACCAGTCTCGACACAGCCGACGTGTCGCTTTGGGGAGCGACCCCGCGCCGCCCTAGTCTGTGCCCGCAACCAGGGGTGGTCGACAACAGGACCCGCGCGGGTCCCGGCGAGGAATGACGTAGATGCGAGCGTGGGCACAGTCGATCACCGCTGCCTTGCTCGTCGTCCTCGTCGCCACCCTCGCCACGGTCACCGCGACCGGTGACGGGGCCGGCTCGGACCGCGTCGGCGCGGTGAGCCTCGCGCAGGGCACCCAGGCCTCGTCGCCCGAGCCGCAGCGCCCCAACCTGGTCTTCGTCCTGACCGACGACATGCGCGACGACGACCTCGACCACATGCCGATCACCCGGCGTCTGCTCGTCGACGAGGGCATGGAGCTCACCGACGCCATCTCCCCGCACCCGCTGTGCTGCCCCGCCCGCGCCCAGCTCGCGACCGGGCAGTACGCCCAGAACAACGGCGTGCAGCACAACCGCGGCGTGCACGGAGGCTTCCAGGCGCTCGACCCGTCGCAGGAGGCGAGCGCGTGGTTCCGCGACGAGGGCTACCGCACGGCGTTCGTCGGGAAGTTCCTCAACGGCTACCACCCCGGTGACGTCCGTCCGGCCGGCTGGACGCGCTGGGACGCCCTGACGCGGGGCGTCTACGACTACCAGACGTTCTCGATGACCGGCGACGGCGACCCGGTGCGCTACACCGACAGCTACATCACCTCGGTGATCGAGGACCGCACCAACGAGGACGTCCGCGACTTCGCGCGCGCCGGCGACCCCTTCGTGGTGTACGCCTGGCACCTCGCGCCCCACTACCGGATCACGCCCGAGGGCGGGCGCGGCCTGCCGCCGGCAATGCCGCAGGACGAGGGCCTGTTCCTCGACGAGCGCCCGTCGTCCTTCGACGACCCGGCGTTCAACGAGGACGACGTCACCGACCAGCCGTCGTACCTGCGCAACCGTGCCCCGGTCTCCCCCGACGAGGTCCGCGCCGAGAACACCGCCCGGCTGCAGTCCCTGCAGGCCGTGGACCGCGCGGTCGGCTCGCTCGTGGAGACGCTCGAGCAGGAGGGCGTCCTGGACGACACCTACATCGTCTTCACCTCCGACAACGGCTACTCCCTCGGCGAGCACCGCTTCGTCGGCAAGGACGTGCTCACCGAAGAGGCCCTGCAGGTGCCGCTCGTGGTCCGCGGCCCCGGCATCGCTCCCGGCTCGACCTCGGACCTGCCCGTCACGCTGGTCGACCTGCCCGCCACCTTCGCGGCGCTGACCGGGGTGACGACGCAGTGGCAGGTGGACGGGACGTCGCTCGCGCCGACGCTGCGCGGCGAGCCCCAGTCCTTCCGCGACACGACCCTCGTCCAGACCGGCCGCACGCTCGGCAACGGCTGGTCGCACCGCGGGGTGCGCACCGAGCGCTACCTCTACGGCACCGACGGCGCCGAGGGCTTCCTCTACGACCGCCTCCTCGACCCCGGCGAGATGGTCAACCTGATCGACGACCCGGCCTACGAGGCGGTACGCGCGGCGCTGGAGCTGCGCCGCCGCGAGCTCGTCGACTGCGCCGGGTGGACCTGCAACCAGCAGTTCGGTCCGCTCCCCGACCCCGCCCCGACGAGCACGAGCACGGGCACCGGCACCGGCACGGGCACGGACGCCTCGGCCCGCCCCGGTCGCAAGACCTCATCCTGATCCCGTGACCGAGACCCTCCATCCCGTCCTGGTCCAGGTCCTCCCGGTCGCGGTGTTCCTGGTCGCGATCACGGTGACCGCCGAGGTCGCCCAGCTCGCCGGCGTCTTCGACGTCGCCGCGCACGCGCTGGCCCGCCGGGCCCGGCACCGCGTCGCGCTGCTGTGGCTCACCTTCGCGGCCCTCGCCGTCCTGTGCACCATCGTGCTCAGCCTCGACACGACCGCCGTGCTCCTCACGCCGGTCGGTCTCGCGGTCGCGCAGCAGACGGGCATCGCGCCGATGCCGTTCGCGCTCACGACCCTCTGGATCGCCAACACCGGGTCGCTGCTGCTCCCGGTCTCCAACCTCACCAACCTGCTCGCCGTGCACCGCTTCGAGGACCTCGGCGCCGGGCACGGCGACTACGTGCGCACGGCCGCCCTGCCGGCCCTCGCCGCGGTCGCCGCGACGCTCGTCCTGATCGCCCTCCTGCAGCGTCGCTCGCTGCGTGGGTCGTACGACGTCGAGCCGCCCGCCGACCCGCACGACCGGGTGCTGCTGGTGATCGGGTCGGTCGTCTGCCTCGCCATCGGGCCGCTGTTCGCGGTGGGCCTCGAGCCCGCGATCGTCGCGCTGGGCTCGGCCGTCGTGCTGCTGGCCGCGCTGCTGTGGCGCGCCCCGGAGCTGCTCCGCGACGTACGTCCCCCGTGGCTCATGGCGGGGGCGTTCGTCCTGGTGGCCGGCCTGCTGCGGGTCGCGCAGGCCGACGGCCTCCTCGACTGGCTCGGCCCCGCGGTCGGCACCGGCACCCGCACGGTCGACCTCCTGCACCTCTCCGCGGCGTCGGCGACGGCCGCCAACCTGGTCAACAACCTCCCCGCCTACCTCCTCGTCGAGCCCTCCGCCGCCGACGACGTGCGTCGGCTGGTCGCCGCGCTCGTGGGGGTCAACGCGGGTGCGCTCGTCACCCCGTGGGCGTCGCTCGCCACGCTCCTGTGGCTCCAGCGCTGCCGGTCCGCGGGGTTGCGGGTCCCGCTGCTCAAGCTGGCCGGCTGGGGCGTCCTGTGCGCCACCGTCTGCGTGACGGCCGCCACCCTGGCCATCCGCTGACCCCCCGTCGCCGCGGTCTCGCGATACTGACCGGGTGACGATCTCCAGGGACGACGTGGCGGCCGCGCGGGACCGGATCGCGGGACGGGTGCGCCGCACTCCCCTGCTCGCGTCGGCCGGCGACGGGCGGCTGTGGCTCAAGTGCGAGCACCTCCAGCACTGCGGTGTCTTCAAGACCCGCGGCGCCTTCAACCGCCAGCTCGCCGGCCTCGAGCGCGACGAGATCGGCGCGGCCGGGGTCGTCGTGGCCTCGGGGGGCAACGCGGGGCTCGCCCAGGCGTACGCCGCCCGCGACCTCGGGATCCGCGCGACCGTGTTCGTGCCGGAGACCGCACCCGAGGTCAAGGTCCAGAGGATCCGTCGCTACGGCGCGGAGGTGCGTCGCGTCGGCACCGAGTTCGCCGCGGCGCAGCAGGCGGCCGTCGCCTTCGCCGACGCGGAGGGCGCCGCCTTCGCCCACGCCTACGACCAGCCGGAGGTGGCGGCCGGAGCCGGCACCCTCGCCGAGGAGGTGCTCGAGGACGAGCCGGGGATCGACACGATCGTGGTCGCCGTCGGCGGAGGCGGGCTGTACGCCGGGGTCGCCGCGGCGGTCCGGGGCCGGGCACGGGTGGTCGCGGTCGAGCCCGAGCGGTGCCCGACGCTGCACCGCGCGCTCGACGCAGGCGGGCCCGTGGACGTGGACGTGTCCGGGGTGGCGGCCGACTCGCTGGGCGCGCGACGCCTCGGGGACCTGGCGTACGCCGCCGCGCAGGCCGAGGCCCCGGTGCCGGTGCTCGTCGACGAGGACGCGGTCGTGGCCGCCCGCCGTGCCCTGTGGGAGGACTACCGGATCGCGTCCGAGCACGGCGCCGCGACGGCCTATGCCGCCCTCCACTCCCGCGCGTGGACGCCCGAGCCCGGCGAACGGGTCGCGGTCGTCGTGTGCGGCGCCAACACCGACCCCGCCACGCTGGGCTGACCCGGGCCCGGGACGCAGCAGCGGCGCGACCCGGGTGGGTCGCGCCGCTGCCCTGCGCGTTTTCGGCGCCGGCACTGCCTCTGGGGGGATCCGTGCCTCGGCGGGAGGTCGAGGCACGGGTGGCAGTGACGGCCCCACGGAACGCGGCCGCTCACTCCTTCAGCGCCCCCGACGCCCGGGGTGTTACGGGTCGGGACGGGAAGTTTCGTACCGGTCGGGTCCCGCCGGGGGCGCCGCTCAGTCGTTCTCCCAGTAGGGACCCTCGAGGTAGCGGGTGCGGTCGAGGGTGGTCACCGGCCGCCGGACCGTGACGTAGGTCTTGCGGAGCGTGCCGTCCTCGTCGCGCACCCACCGCGCGACCCGGAAGTTCGCGTACGTCGTGGTGTACGCGTTGCGGGTGTTGCGCGGGTTGTTCCACTGGTAGTCGTAGTTCTTGAGGTACTTCTTCGCGACCTTCGCGCCCTGGATCGTGAACCAGACCTCGTCGTTCGCGGTGCTCAGGCTGGCCCAGTTCGACGATCCGGTCAGCACCATGTTGGTGTCCGGGACCCCGTTGTAGGTGCCCTGGACGATGAGGTACTTCTGGTGGCTGTAGTAGTCCAGGATCAGGTCGTCGACGCCGTCGGAGTTGAGGTCGAAGTTGTCGTCGGTGTTGTAGTCCATCCCGGTGGATCGCAGGGGGATGCGCCCGCGCGGCGTGGGCGCCGCGATGACTCCCTTGGTGTGGTAGCCGATCAGGCCGAACATCACCCGCACGTCGCAGCCCTGGGCGTACTTCTTGCGGATCGCCGCGGCGAGGTAGTCACCGCGCGCACCTCGCATGGTGTGCATCGAGAGCGCCAGCTTGGTGCGGGTCTGTCCGCCGGCCCCGTCGGGGGTCAGGCACTGGACGCGGTCGAGCATGGTGAGCACGAGGTCGTTCTTGGGGCCCGACAGCCGCGGGAACGCCACGACCGTGTGCTTGTCGACGGAGTCGTCGCACACCCCGGTCACCGGTGCGCCCCCGCAGAAGGTCCGCGGCTCCTGCCGCACGGAGTAGTCCTTCTTCATGTCGTTGAAGAGCGAGACGAACTCGCGGAAGAGTCCGTGGTCGCCGGAGGTGAAGTAGAGGTCGTTCCACTGGTGGATGTCGGCGTTCCTCGTCATGTTCGCCGACCCGACGGCGATCACGTCCTCGGTCCGACCGGCCTGGCTGAAGAGGTAGAACTTGGAGTGCAGGTTGTTGAGCTCGTTGGCCGCGCCGCGGCAGCTCTGCTTGCACTTGTAGATGAAGCTGCTCTTGCGCCGGTCGGTGCCGATGACCGCCCGGATGCGCCGCATGGCCGGGGTGTCCCAGTGGTCGTTGAGGAGCATCTGCACCTTCACGCCGCGCCGCGCCGCCGCGATGAGCGCGTCGGCGACCTGGTAGCGGTCGAAGGAGTAGACGGCGATCCGGATCGTCGACCCCTTCGGGGTGTGCTTGATGGTCTGGATGACCTGCCGCTCGATGCGGTAGTGCCCCTTCTTCAGGTGCGGGTCGTTGAAGAACGGACCCCGCGGCGCGTCCCACTTGCTCGGCTTGCCGGGCTTGCCGGGCTTGCCTGGCTTGCTCGGCTTGCCGGGCTTCGCCGCGGTCACCGTCCCCGGGTCCTGCGAGGGGTACGCCTGGGCGGCGCCCGCCAGCACGCCGCTCACCACGAGGCACAGGCCGACCAGGCCCGTCACCAACTTCTTCGACACCGTGTTCCCCGTTCTGCTGCGCCGCCACCGGCGACGACGTCCAGCGCCGATCGGCCGGCGCAGCGGGTCGAGCATAGGCACGCGCGAGCGGCGAGCGTGCAGACACTCCGGCAGGGACCGTCGCGCCGGGCGTACGTCAGTCGTTCTCCCAGTACGGGCCGGTGCGGTAGTTGTCCGGCTCGATCGTGACGATCGGGCGCCGCTCGGTCACCCAGACGGTGCGGCTGCTTCCGTCGGCGTCCCGGACGGTGCGCTGCACCCGGAAGTTGGCGTAGGTCGTGGTGTAGGCGTTGCGTGAGTTCCGCTTGTTCCTCCACTGGTAGTCGAAGTTCTTGACGTACTTGCGCACCACCTTCCTGCCGCGCACCGTCATGAGGACCTCGTCGTTGCCGGTGCTCAGGCTGGCCCAGTTGGAGGACCCGGTGAGGACCATGTGGGTGTCCGGGACACCGTTGTAGGTGCCCTGGACGGTCAGGTACTTCTGGTGGCTGTAGTAGTCGAGGATCAGGTCGTCCTTGCCGTCGTTGTTGAGGTCGAAGTTGTCCTCGGTGTTGTAGTCGAGGCCGGTCGAGCGCAGCGGGATGCGACCGCGCTTCGTCGGAGCGCCGATGACCCGCTTGGTGTGGTAGCCGATCAGGCCGTACATGACACGCACCTTGCAGCCCTCGGCGTGCTTCTGCCGGATCGCCGAGGCGAGGTAGTCCCCCCGCTTGCCGCGCATGGTGTGCATCGACAGGTTCAGCCTGGTGCGGGTACGCCCGCCCGAGGAGGTCGGTGTGAGGCACTGGACCTTGCGGAGCACGTCGAGGACCACGTCGTTCTTCGGTCCGGACGGCTTCGGGAACGCCCACACGGTGTGCTTGTCGACCGAGTCGTCGCACGCGACCCCGTTGGCGGGCGTACCGCAGAAGAAGCGCGCGGGCTGGCGCGTCGAGTAGTCCTTGCGCATGTCGTTGAAGAGCGAGACGAACTGGCGGAACAGCTCGTGGTCCCCCGAGGTGAAGTAGAGGTCGTTCCACTGGTGGATGTCGGCGTTGCGGGTGAGGTTGTGCGAGCCGACGGCGAGCACGTCCTTCGACCTGCCCGCCTGCGAGAACGAGTAGAACTTCGAGTGCATGTTGTTGTACTCGTTGCGGGTGGCGCGGCACCCCGCCTTGCACTTGTAGATGAAGCTGTTCGAGGTGCGGTCGGTCCCGATCCGGGCACGGACCGCCTTCATCGCCGGGGTGTCCCAGTGGTCGTTGAGCAGCATCTGCAGCTTGACCCCGCGCTTGTGGGCGGCGATGAGCGCCTTGGCCACCGGCATCCGGTCGAAGGAGTAGACCGCGATGCGGATCGTCGAGCCCTTGCGGGCGTGCTTGATCGTCTGGATGATGCGCCGCTCGATCCGGTAGTGCCCCTTCGTGAGGTGCGGGTCGTTGAAGTGCGGGCCGCGAGGGGCCGTCCACCGCTTCCAGCGTGCCTTGCCCTGCCGCGCCTGCGTCGAGGCCTTCGCCGACGACCCCGGTTGGGCAGCGCTCGCCACCGGCGCCGCGCCGGTCGTGGCGTCGGCCGCCTCGGCCGGCTGCGTGCCCAGGACCAGGCACAGGGTGAGCACGAGCAGGAGGAACCTCGACACGGACACGCCTTTCTGGTCGCCGACGTGCGGCGGCGCTGCGACGGCCCCACGCCGTCGCCTCGGGATCAGCAACATCAGAGGTGACGACGCTGCCGACGGGAAAGTTGCGCCTTCCACCAGATCGGTCGCACGTCACACCTCTCGCGAACCCCGGGTCCTGCGCCGGCGGGCCGTCCCGCGGTCCCCACCCGGATGGACGGGGAGACGCGACACACCCCGGCGCGGCGGGCACATACTGCACCGATGGACGTCCCGACGGCCCACGCGACACCGCCGCCGGACGCGCGCGTCGCGGGCGACGGCACGGGCGCCCCCCGTGAGCGGATGCTGCTGGCGGCCATGCAGACCTCCCCGGACGCGTTCGTCGTCATCGACCACGAGGACCGCGTGGAGTGGTGGAACCGCGCTGCGGAACAGCTCTTCGGCTGGTCGCTCGACGAGGCGGTGGGTCGCCTGCTGACCGAGCTCGTCGTACCCGAGCAGCACCGGGCGGCGCACCACGAGGGGCTGCGCCGGCGCGCGGCCGGCGGCGAGCCGCACCTGGGTGCGGACCCCGTGCAGGTCGAGGCCGTGTGTCGCGACGGGAGCCGGATCCTGGTCGAGCTCAGCGTCGGGGAGCTCGAGTGGGAGGGAGGTCCGCGCTTCCATGCGTTCGTCCGTGACGTGACGGACCGCGAGGCGGCTCGCAGCGCCCTCGAGCACAGCGAGACACGCGCTCGGATGGTCTTCGAGAACGCCCCCGTGGGCATGCTGCTCTTCGAGGTCGTCGACGGCGGGCTCGGTCGGGTGGTCGCCGCGAACCCGGCGGCCGTGGCGATGCTCGGCTACACCCAGGAGCAGCTGCGCGAGCGTTCGTGGCGCGACATCACGCACCCCGACGACCGACGTGTGGACGAGGAGAAGGTGCCCCACCTCCTGGCCGGTGAGCTGGAGCAGCTGCAGCACGAGAAGCGGTACGTCCGTTCCGACGGCCGGGAGGTGTGGGTGGCGTCCAGCGCCACCGTCATCCGTGCGCTCGACGGCGCACCGCTGCACAGCATCCACCAGCTGCTCGACGTCACCGAGCGTCGCGCCGGGGCGGAGGAGCTCCTGCGCCTCAACGCAGAGCTGCGGCACGCCAACGCCGAGCTCGCCCGCGCCAACGCCGAGCTCGACCGGTTCACCGCGGCCGTCGCCCACGACCTCAAGAACCCCCTGACGGCGATCGGCATGCACGCCGAGCTCCTCGCCGAGACCGAGCCGGACGGCGTCGACCTGCGGAGGGCGCGGGCGATCTCCCGCGCGGCCACGCGGATGAACGCCCTCATCGAGGGCCTGCTCGACCACTCGCGGGCGCAGGGCGCCGGGCTCCGCCGCGAGAGCGTCGAGCTCGGTCCGTTGGTCGACGACGTGGGCGCGGAGCTCGCCCTCACGGCTGACCGTCCGATCCACGTCACGCGCGACGACCTCCCCGCGCTGCCCGTCGAGGCGACCCTCTTCCGGCAGGTCGTCGCCAACGTGATCGGCAACGGCATCAAGTACGTCGCGGTGGGGACGGACCCCCACGTGCACGTGTCGGCGGACGAGGACCACGCGTCAGGGTCGTGGACCCTGCACTTCTCCGACAACGGGATCGGCATCCCACCCGAGTCCCGTGAGCGGGTGTTCGAGATGTTCCACCGGGAGGCCACGGACTACCCCGGCACCGGGATCGGCCTCGCCACCTGCCGTCGCATCGTGGAACGGCACGGCGGCCGCATCTGGGCGGACGGCGGACCGGAGGGCGGGACAGTCGTGCACGTGCAGGTCCCGACGCACGACACGACGGGTCCGTGACCCGGCGGCACCGAGACGGCGTCACGGCACCCGTGGGTCGCCCGGGGCCGGGGGGCGCCAGTCCTGGACGACCCTCGCCGCCCGGTCCAGCGCGCTCGGCGGCGTCGCGCGGAGTGCCGCGTCGCGCAGCGGCACCGTGACGCGACCCCGCGCCTGCGCGACGCGGCCCACCGTCCTCGCCCGCCGGGCGATCGGCTGGGTGCGGCGCCGGCGCAGGCGGTCGTAGTCGGCCAACGCCCGGTCCACCCGGTCGGGGTCCGGCTGCGCGTAGCCGTGCAGGTCGCCGCGCAGGCCGCCGAGCAGCGCGGCCAGCGTCGCGGCGTCCTCCATCGCCTGGTTGCCGCCCTGTCCGAGGTCGGGCGTCATGGCGTGGGCGGCGTCGCCGAGGAGGACGGTCCGGCCCCGCCGGAAGGACGGGAGCGGGCGGGCGAGGTCGCTCACCGGGTGCCGGACGACCGCGGCGGGGTCCGTGCACGCCAGCAGGGAGCCGATCGGCTCGTGCCAGTCGCCCACCAGGTCCACGACGGCGGCGTGCTCGTCCTGCACGACGGCGGTGGCCGGCATGGTCGCGACCGCGAACCAGTAGACGCGCCCGTCGCGCAGCGGGGCACAGCCGAAGCGACGGCCCGCGCCCCAGGTCTCCCCCGCCGCGCCGAGGAGGTCGACCGGCTCGCGGGTGATGCCGCGCCAGGCGCTGTAGCCGGAGTAGCGCGTCCCGGGGTCGCGTCCCCAGCTCGCACGGATCCTGCTGCGGATCCCGTCGGCCGCCACCACGAGGTCGAACCGCTCGCTCGACGCCCCGGCTGCGGTGGTCACCTCGCCGCTCGGCAGCGCTTCCGTCACGTCGGCGCCGAACCTCGCCGTGCCCGGGGCGAGGGCGTCGAGGAGGACCTGCTGCAGGTCCGCGCGGTGCAGGATCCGCAGGTCGCGCAGCGCGCCCGGGGGCGTGGTCGTCAGCCAGCTGCCGTCGGGGCGCCGCTGGCCGGCGCGGAGGTCGCGCACCTGCCCGCCCGCGACCGCGCGCGCGGCATCCCCGACACCGACGGCGTCGAGCGCGGCCCAGCCGTTGCCGAAGACCGATAGCCCGGAGCCGGACGCGGGTGGGGCCACGGCGCGTTCGAGGACGGACACGTCGGCGCCGAGACGCTGCAGACCGCACGCAGCGGCGAGACCGCCGATGCCGGCGCCGACGACGGCGACCTTCACCGGTCCCCTCCCGCGGTCGGCTGCGCCGCTCGGAACACGCCCGTCGGGTCGTAGCGCCTGCGGATGTCGTCGAGTCGCTCCGCCACGGACGGCGACCACGAGCGGTCGAGCGCGTCCGCGTCATTGGCGCCGCCGACGAAGTTGGCCTGGCAGGTGCCCGTGCTCCACGGCGCCATCTGCTCGAAGAGGGCGGCGACGACGGAGGGGACGACCTCGTCGAGGAGCTCGGGCACCGGGGCGCCCACCACGTGCAGCGAGAAGCCGGCGTCGCGACCCCCGACAGCGTTGGGCCAGACGGGCTCACGTGCCACCGCGCCGCCCAGCAGGCGGAGCTCGACGGCCGCCAGCGGCGCGTCCACGTCCGGACCTGCGACCTCCAGCAGGGCGCGTACGGCGTCTCCGTCGAGCCCGCGCAGCAGCACGCCTGCGTCCGCGACGGGCATCGGCGCGACCGGGTCGGCGTGGATCATGCCCAGCGCGGCGTAGGGCATCTCGCCGAAGACGTCCATCAGTGGCGTCGCGACCTCGCGCAGCGGCGCGACCAGGGCGTCCGCGTCCTCGTCGCCGACCACCGCGACGCGCACGTGGACGACGAACCGACCGCGGATCGGCGCGGGGAGCTCGGGCAGGGGCGGCAGCCGCAGCAGCGCCACGGACGTCGACACGCTGTCGGGAACCGTGGCGGACCACTCGACGAAGCGGTTCAGGACCGCCGCGGCATCGGCGCCGTCGAAGTAGAACCCGCCGCCCTGGAGGACGCGCAGCGCGAACAGGTCGAGGACGACCTCGGTGACGATCCCGAGGCCGTGCTTGCCGCCGCGCAGCGCCCAGAACAGGTCCGCGTGGGTCTCGTGGTCGACGACCAGCACCGCTCCGCCAGCGGTCACCACGGTCACCTCACGCACGTGGTCGGCGGCGAAGCCGAACGTCCGGGCCACCGGCCCGAGCCCGCCACCGAGCACGTAGCCCACCACTCCCACGTGGGGCGCGGACCCGGCCAGCGGCGCCAGACCGTGCGCGGCCGCAGCCTCGATCACCCGCTCCCACGACGTCCCGGCGCCGACGCGGGCCGTACGCGCCGACGGGTCGACCGTGACGCCGGCGAGGCGGCTCGTGTCGATCGCGATGCCGCCCCGGATGCCCCGCAGGAATCCGTGCCCACGGCCGACGGCCGTGACCCCGAGCCCGTGCGCCGCCGCGAAGCGGACCGCGGCCGCCACGCCCTCCGCCGTGGCGGGACGCACCACCGCGTCCGGACGGTGCTCGATCGCGAGGTTGAACCGGGGCAGCCCGACGCCGTCCTCCTGCGGTGACACGGCGTCGACTCCCTCCTCGCGGAGCCGTCGGGCGAGGGATGGCGTGGTGGTGGGGCTGTGGGTCATGGGTGCTCCTGACTCGGGTCGGGCGCGGCCGGGCGGCCGCTCGGCCCAGTTCTCCCCCGGCCCGCTTGCTCGGTCCTTGCACCGCGCGCAAGACCCGCGCAAGGCCGTCGCGCGAGCGTTCGGGCCACCTACGCGAGAGAGGCGCCCGTCATGCGCACACCCGTCCCGTCCACCCACGCCCACCACGGCGACGAGCACGACCCCACGGTCGCGACCCCGGCGATCCACCCGATGCGCGACGTCACGACCGCGCGTACCGAGATCACCCGGATGCCCCGCAACCGCCTGCGGATGACCATCGACCACGCGCCTCTCGAGGGCGTCACCCCCGAGATGCTGCTGTGGTGGTTCCGCAACATCGGCGGGACGATGGCGTACGCCGGCGGCACCTACCCGCGCTACTCGGTGTGGCACCCCCACGACCACCTCTCGTGGCGACTAGAGCGACCCGCGCCCGACGGGTCGATCGGCGAGGGCGCTCGCTTCCACATCCGGGAGCGCTTCGCCGGCGACGACTCGATGCTCGTCGACTCGGTCGACCGGGTCGAGAAGCTGGACCGCACCGGGATCCGGCTGGTGCTCCGCGTCGCCGGGGTCCAGGTCTTCCAGCTCGAGCACACGTGGTCCGCGGGACGTGGTCGCACGCACTACACGTCCGTGTTCGACCTCGGCGCCCGATCACCCGTGTTCGCACCGGTCAACGCCTACCTCCGCGCGCGTGTGTTCCGCCCGTCCATGGAGCAGGCCTGGATCACCCACAACGTCGAGGAGGTGGGGCTGCTCGAGCACCTCCTCCCGCCCCTCTTCGAGGAGCACCACCGATGAGCAGCCCGGCGCACCGGCACCGCGTCGTGGTCATCGGATCGGGCTTCGGCGGACTGGCGGCCGCGCGGGCACTACGCCGTGCACCGGTCGACGTGACCCTCGTCTCGCGGACGACGTACCACCTGTTCCAGCCGCTGCTCTACCAGGTTGCGACCGGGATCCTGTCCGAGGGCGAGGTCGCTCCGCCGACGCGGGCGGTCCTGCGGCGACAGCGCAACGCCGGCGTGCTGCTCGGGGACGTCGTCGACATCGACCTGGACGCCCGCACCGTCGTGTCCCGCGTCGCCGGGCGCGAGACGACGACGGCGTACGACTCGCTGGTCGTCGCTGCCGGGTCCGGGCAGTCCTACTTCGGCAACCACCACTTCGCCGACTTCGCCCCCGGCATGAAGAGCGTCGACGACGCCCTCGAGCTGCGCGGCCGCATCCTCGGCGCCTTCGAGCGCGCGGAGCTCGCCGCCTCACGCGGCGAGGACCCGACCGACCTGCTGACCTTCGTCGTGGTCGGCGCAGGACCCACCGGGGTCGAGATGGCCGGACAGGTCGCCGAGCTCGCCCGCCGCACGCTCGCCGGTGAGTTCCGCGCCGTCGACCCTGCCGCGGCCAGGGTCGTGCTGCTCGACGGCGCCGACCGGGTCCTGCCCGGCCTGCCGGAGCGCCTGGGTGCCAGGGCGCATCGCGACCTGCGACGTCTCGGCGTCGAGGTCGTCCTCGGCACGGTGGTCGTGGGCATGGACGCGGACGGGATCGACGTCCGGTGGGCCGACGGCGGCACCGCCCGGATCGACGCGGCCACGAAGATCTGGGCCGCGGGCGTCGAGGCCAGCCCGCTCGGCCGGCTCCTCGCCGAGCGGTCCGGCGCCGCCCTCGACCGGCAGGGCCGGGTGGCCGTCGAGCCCGACCTCACCCTCCCGGGCCACCCCGAGGTGCACGTCGTCGGCGACCTCGCTGCCCTCGACGGCCTCCCGGGGGTCGCCCAGGTGGCCATGCAGGGCGGGCGGTACGCCGCGCGAGCCGTCGCACGGCGCGCAGAGGGGCGTTCCCCCGACGGCCGCGCCTTCCGCTACCGGGACAAGGGGACGATGGCGATCGTCGGGCGGTTCCGCGCGGTCGGCGTCGTCGCCGGCGTCCCGGTCACCGGGCTGCTTGCCTGGCTGCTGTGGCTCGGCCTGCACCTGTTCTACCTGACCGAGTTCCGCAACCGGGTGACAGCGGTGTTCCACTGGTTCGTCGCCTTCGCCGGCACCGGGCGCGCCGAGCGCACGACGACGGAGCAGCAGGTGGTCGCGCGCGTGGCGCTCAGCCGTCCAGCAGCCGGACCACCGTCGCGCCACGCTGGCTGAGCGAGACGCCGGCCACGACGGGGTGTGCTCCGCGCGATCGAGCCGTCAATGGTCGAGCCAGGGCTCGGTGCAGGTCGAGGAGGTCCCAGTCCTCGAGGTCGTGGACGAGCCACCCGACGTCGCCCCAGCAGGGCCCGACGCCCTCCCCGAGCAGGTCGTCGCGGCGCAGCCGTGCGGCGTACTCACCCGCCACCTCCTGCAGCGACACCACCTCCACCCCGAGATGCGCGGCGACGCCGTCGACCTGGCGGAGCAGCAGGAGGTGCGCCAGGCGGAACGACGTGGGGATGCGGAGGCGGGACCGCGTGCGGTCGCACCCGGCGCACGCCTCGCACCCGTACGCGTCGTCGGCGCGGGTGGGCGTCGAACGCAGGTGCGGCTCGCCGTGCCCGCACCGCGGACACCTCTGCGGCGTCAGCACGGGCGGGCCGCGACGAGGGAGGTCGCCGGGAGGGCGGGCACGGCGTGGGCGAGGTGGTTCATCGGCTGCTTCCGGTTCGTAGGGCTGACTGGTTCCCCTCACCGTGCCCCCGGCGCCTTGCAGCAGCCTTGCTCCACCGGCACTCGCCCGGCGCTCCACCGACGCTCAACCGGCGGCGCCGTCGGCGCCGAGGAGGTCGGCCTGAACCGCACGGCGCAGGGCGTCGGCGTCGCGCCGGTGGGCCGTCGCGTCCGCGGGGCGCCCCAGCCGCTCGGCCAGGTCGGCGAGCACGTCGTCGACGGGTCCCCAGACCGCGAGCCCGGTGCCCGCGACGGTCACCGTCCCGCGCAGGGAGAGGAGGTGGTCGTAGCAGGTGGCAGGGTCGGGGCAGCCCAGGAGCGCCGCGACCATCCCCGCCTGCACGTCGTCGAAGTCGCCGTTCCAGTAGGGACGCGGCAACGTCGTCAGGTTCCAGCGCTTCTGCCACGAGCGCGCCTCGGCGACCCGGCCGGTCTCCGCGAGCGCCAGCAGGGCGGTCCACCGCAGGGCACGGAAGGCCTCCTGCGACGCCGTCCGCACGAGCTCGTCCTGCACCTCGCCCAGACGGCCGCGGTCCCGGGCGAGCGTCACCTGCTGCACCTGCCGCACCCACCGTCCGCCCCACAGGCTGGTGCGGGACAGGACGTCGTAGGCACGCTCGATGGACTCCTCCGCCCAGGTCTCGTCACCCTCGAGCATCGCCAAACCGGCCAGCTGCGCCGACAGCTGGCCCTCGATCTCCGGCAGCCCGAGCCGGGGCGCCAGGCGCTCGACGCGGGCGAGGTCGTGCCGGGCCTCGCCCATGCGGCCCTCGCGCATCAGCAGCGGGGCGCGGTGCAGCAGAGCGATCGCCTCGTTGGCGCCGGGCAGGTCCGGGCCCAGGCCGAGCGTCTCGTCGATGGCGGCGCGGCGCTCACGGGCGCACGACGGCACCCACGACGCGATGGCGAAGTTGTTCAGCGTGCGCGCCTGGAGCGCCGTGTCGCCGAGCCGGCGCGCGACCTCCACCGCCTCCCGGGCGCACTCGATCCCGCGGGAACGGTCGTCGCTGTAGTAGAGCTCGACCCCCAGCGTGCCGAGCAGCTCGGCCCGCGGGCCGGGCTCGGTGGTCGTCGCGACCAGCCGGTCGAGCGCCTCGATCGAGACGGTGTCGACCTCGTCGAGCTGGCGCCAGTTCCACAACGTCGGCCCGCCGAGGAGCACCAGCGCCTCGCGGGTCAGCGCGTCGTCCTGCATCCCGGTCGCCAGCCGGCGCGCCTCGTCGAGGGCCGCCGAGGCCCCGACGACGTCGCCGACGTGCCGTCGCTCACGGGTGAGCGCCACCAGGCACGCGAAGCGCTGGCGACGGTGGTCGGGCGAGCGCTCGAGGGTCGCCAGCGCACGGGTCCGGTGGTGGGCCGCCCGGTCGAACGCCAGCTGCTCGGCGGCGGCGTCCGCCGCGCGGCTGCAGGCGACGTGCGCCGGCATGGACGGCTGGCCCAGCGCCGCCTCGTAGCGGTGCCGCGCCAGCTCGGCCAGGACGGGCGCGAGGTCGTGCGCGTGGAGCCGCTCCAGGGCGTCGGCGAGGCGCGCGTGGCGCCGACCGCGGCACTGCGGGGTCTGCAGCTCACAGAGCGCCTCGCGCGCCAGGTCGTGCTCGAAGGACCACGACGGGCCGGTGCCGTCGAGGACGAGCAAACCCCGCTCGACCGCTGGCTGCAGCAGCTCGACCAGCTCGGCGACCGGCACCTCGAGCGCCTCCGACAGGACGGGGAGGTCGAGCGCCCGCCCGGCGACCGCCGCGAGGTCGAGCACCTCACGCACCTCGTTGGGCAGCCCGGTGGCACGGGACCTGATGATCGAGAGTGCTCCCGACGGCACGACCGTGCGTCCGACCGGATCGGCGCCCAGCCGCAGGACCTCGCCCACGAGGAAGGGGTTGCCCCCCGTCCGCGCCAGGAGTGCGTCCCCGGCTGTCCCGCCGCCTGCGACGACGGTCAGGTCCTCCCGCGTCAGCGGGCCGACCGGCAGCCGGGTCGTGACCTGCTCCCCGACGATCCGCTCGAGCGCGGTCGCGCCGGTGACCGTCAGGCGCGTGGGCGACGGCCGTCGCGTCACCACCACGGCCAGCGGCTCGCTCCACATCCGGTTGGCCACCAGCTGCAGCACCTGGAGCGTGGCGTCGTCGGCCCACTGGATGTCGTCGAGCACGATCAGCAGCCCGTTCCCGGGGACGCCGGAGAGGAGCAGGTCGACGACGGCGTCGTAGTGCTCGAAGGCTCGCTCGACGGTCCGCCCGTCCTCCCCCGCCCGCGGCGCCTCCAGCGCCAGCTCGCCCAGGACGCGCCGCCACAGCGCGAGTGGCGGCATCGCGAGGCCGTCGGCCGCCCGCGCCCACACGACGCGGCACCCCATCTGCTCCGCCCGTCTGGCTGCATAGCGCGCCAGGGTGGTCTTGCCGATCCCGCCCTCGCCCTCCAGCAGCACGACGGCGGGGCGCTGCCCGCGCAGGCCGGCCACGACGTCGTCCAGGGCGGCCGTCTCGCGCTCGCGCCCGATGAGTCCGAGGGCCCCGGCCACCTCGGCCGGTGCGGGCACCGCAGGAAGTCCCGCCGGGGCGCTGTGGGGGGCCGGCATCGACCCGCCGGCCGTGCCGGTGGGGGCCGTGACCTCCGCACCCGCGCGCAGGATCTCCAGCTGGAGCGCCGACACCGTCGCGCCGGGGTCGAGCCCGAGCTCGTCGGCCATCGTCCGCCGGTGCTCCTCGAACACCTCGAGCGCGGCCGGCCCGCGGCCGAGCGCGTGCAGCGCCCGCATCGTCGCCCACGTGCCGACCTCCGCCCAGGGCTCGGCGCTGCGCAGCCAGCGCGCGAGCTCGAGGGCCTCGGCGGCACGTCCCCGCTCGAGCAGGGCACGGCACTGGACCTCGGTGGTGGAGCGCAGCAGGGCGGTCAGGTGCTCGCGCTCCACCTCGAGCACGGGGACGACCGTGGCGGGGAACGGCTCTCCCCTCCACATCTCGCGCGCCCGCGCCGCGAGGTCGATCGCTGCGTCCCAGTCCAGCCGCCCCGCGGCGGCCTCGGCGTCGCGGGCGAGCCGGGTGAAGACGTGGAGGTCGATCGCGTCCTCGCCCGCCTCGAGGCGGTAGCCCGACGGTCGGGTCACCACCGCCATCGGGGTCTCGCGCAGCTGCCGGCGCAGCCGCGAGACGTTGACGTGGATGGTGGCCCGCGCCGTGTCCGGCGGGTCCTCCGACCACAGCTCCTCCACGAGCCGGTCGGTGGTGACGACCCGCCCGACGTTGAGCGCGAGCAGCGCGAGCAGCCCGCTCACCCGTCCCGACTGCGGCCCCACGGTCCGGGGCGTGCCGTCCTCGTCGACGACCCGCAGCTGGGGATCCCCCAGCAGCCGCAGCACGATGCCGGACACGGTGCCCTCCTCGCGACGTCGAGGGCCTCGGGTCCCTCTACATGTGAAGAGGACGCTACTCTACAGCCGTAGTGTCGACAAGAGGTGAGGTGGAGCGGTGGTGGAGACCCGACGCCCCGACATCGCGGACGCCGCGATCCGGGTGATCGCGCGTGACGGCCTCCGCGGACTGACCCACCGGGCCGTGGACCGCGAGCTCGCCATCGCCATCGGGTCCACGTCCTACTACGCGCGGACCAGGCGCGACCTGGTGGAGCTGGTGGTGCGACGTCTCTCGGAGCGCACCGCGGGCGAGGTCACCCGCTCGTCCGCCCCGCTCCCGCGGACGTCGGCGGGGCTGGCGAAGGCCCTCGCCGCGGTCACCGAGCAGGTGGTCGCGCGGGAGGCGGACTCCCGGGCCCGGCTCGCGCTGGCCGTCGACCTGGTCGATGAGCCCGACCTCCACTCGCTGATGACCGACGGCGCGCCCGTGCGCGAGCTCCTGCTGTCCGGGGCCCGGGCCGGGCTCGAGGCGCTCGGCGTCGACCGTCCGGACGAGCACGCCCTCGACCTGGTGACGATCCTCGACGGGCTCGTCTACCACCGCCTCGCCGGTCCCGGCGTGCGCGGAGCCCGTGCCGACGCCGAGAGGATGCTCACCGCGTACCTGACCGGCCTCCCCCGCGCCGGCTGAGTGGTGCGCCAGACGCGTGCAAGGTCGGCGCAAGACGTCGGCGCCAGCCTCGTCGCCGCGGAGGCAGGTCGCCTCCCCGTCGAGGAGGAGGAACGGTCGTGGACAGCATCTTGTACCGCTGCGGGAGGTGGTCGGCCCGTCATCCGTGGCGGGTCGTCGTCATGTGGCTGGTGGCCGTGGCGACGGCGTTCGGGGCCGCGGCCGCGTTCGGCGGTGAGCCCGTCGACGACTACGAGCTGCCGTCCGCGCCCAGCCAGCGGGGCTTCGACCAGCTCGCCGCGCACGTCCCGGCGATGGCCGGCGCGTCCGCGACCGTGACGGTCCATGACCCCGTACGGAGCGTCGACCCTGCGGCGCTGGAGCGACTGGCCGGCACCCTGGTGGGCGTGCCGCGCGTCGCCTCCGTGGCGCCGCCGCGCCTGTCGGAGGACGGCGACACCGCGCTCCTGGCGATCGGCTACGACGTCCCCGTGACCCACGACGACGTCATGGGCAACGTGCAGGCGCTGGAGGACGCCGTCGCGGCCGCCGGGCTCGGGGACGTCGTGGTCGCCTACGGCGGCGAGGTGCCCGAGTCGGCCATCGAGGTCGGCGGCACCGGCGAGGTCCTCGGGGTGGCGGCGGCCCTGGTGCTGCTCGTCCTCACCTTCGGTTCCCTGCTCGCCGCGGGCCTTCCCCTGCTCGTGGCCTTCCTCGGCCTGGGCCTGGGGTCGGCCGCGGGCGTGGTGCTCACCCGGTTCATGGACGTCAGCAGCTTCGCGCCCACCGTCGCGACCATGGTGGGGCTCGGGGTCGGCATCGACTACGCGCTGCTCCTGGTGACCCGCTTCGTCGAGAACCGCGAGGCCGGGCACGACCCGGTCGAGTCGGCCGCCCGGGCCAACGCCACGGCCGGTCGCGCCGTCGTCTTCGCGGGCGTCACGGTCCTCGTGTCGCTCTTCGGGCTGCGCCTGGGCGGGCTCCCCCTGTTCGAGTCCTTCGGCGTGGTGACCGCGCTCGCGGTGCTCGCGGTGCTGCTCGCCGCCATCACCCTGGTGCCTGCGCTCGCCGCGGCCGGCCACCGGCACCTGGGCGGTCGGCGCCGGCGGGCGGCCGCCGGCCGAGGACCTACCCACGTCGAGCGCTGGGTCGCTCGCGTCGTGCGACGCCCCGTGGCCTGGGCCCTGCTCGCGACCACCGTGCTGCTCGCCCTCGCTGCTCCCGCCGTCGGCATGCGCATCTGGCCGCTCGACCCCAGCGTCGACCCCGCCGACTCGACGGCGCGTCAGGCGTACGACCTGGTGGCCGCCGAGTTCGGTCCGGGTGCCACCGGGCCGTACATCCTCGTCGCCGACCGCGCGGAGGTCGGCGACGAGGAGGTCGCCGCCCTCCACGCCTCGGTCGCCGACCACCCCGACGTCGCCGCCGTCTCGCCGGTCCGCCAGTCCCCCGACGGGGCCCTCGCGACCTGGACCGCCGAGGCGTCGTTCGCCCCGCAGGACCCCCGCACGCCCGAGCTCATCGCGCAGCTGCGCGCCGCCAACCCCGACGGCGTGGAGGTCACGGGGTACGCGCCGATGCAGGCGGACCTGTCGGAGATCGTGTCGGAGCGCGTCTGGGTGGTCGCGGGGGTGGTGATCGCGCTGTCCGTCCTGATGCTGATGCTGATGTTCCGCTCGGTCGTGGTGCCGCTGAAGGCGGCGGTGATGAACCTGCTGTCGATCGGCGCCGCCTACGGGGTCATCGTCGCGCTCTTCCAGAACGACGCGGGGGCACGGCTGCTCGGGCTCGACCACGGCGTGGCCATCTCGAGCTTCGCGCCGATCATCATGTTCGCGATCCTCTTCGGGCTCTCGATGGACTACGAGGTCTTCCTGCTGTCCCGCGTCCGCGAGGACTGGCTCGCCACCGGCGACGCCCGACGCAGCGTGGTGACCGGCCTGGCCGCCACCGGCCGGGTGATCTCGTCGGCAGCGGCCATCATGGTCGCGGTCTTCGTCGGGTTCGCCTTCGACTCCAACGTCCTCATCAAGACGCTCGGCATCGGGATGGCGGTCGCCATCGCGCTCGACGCGACCGTCGTGCGCCTCGTGCTCGTCCCGGCGTCGATGACGTTGCTCGGCCGCTGGGCCTGGTACGTGCCCCGGTGGCTCGACCGGCTGCTGCCCCACGTGCGGGTCGAGGCCACCGGCCACGCGTCTCACACCGAACCGGCTGCCGTGCCGGAGCGCGAGCCGGCCCGCAGCTGAGGCCGGTGCCTGTGAGCGGGGTGGCCTCCCACCCCGCTCCTAGGCTGGGCGGATGAGGACCCGCGCGCACGCACAGGAGCCCACGACCACCGCGCAGCACCGCCCGCTGGCCTGGGCGGTCCTCACGACCGCCGTCCTCCAGGTGGTGGCACCCGCGGTCACGATCAACGGGCCGGGCTCCTCGCCGGGCGACGGGGCCGGCGCCGAGCTGCTGATCACGCCCGTGGGGTGGGCCTTCTCGATCTGGGGCGTCGTCTACACGCTCGCCATCGTGCAGGCCCTCTCGGCGCTGCTGAGCTCCGACGTCCGGGTCTCCCGGCGCTTCCAGGTCGACCAGGTGGTGCTCTACTCCGCCGCGGTGCTGTGGATCTTCATGGCGGCCCTCGACAGCAGCACGCTCACCTTCCTCGCCCTGGCGGTGATGTTCGTCGCCGCCCTCGACGGCGTGCTCACCCTGGCGCGCACGACGGTGGAGCCACGACGTCACCGCATCATCAGCCGCACCGCGTTCGGGCTCTTCGCGGGCTGGGTGTCGGCGGCCTTCTTCCTCAACCTCTCCACCGCCCTGGTGGGATGGGGCCTCGTCGACGCCGATGCGGTCGCGTGGCAGCTGGTCGTCGTGGCGGTCGCCACGGCCACCCTCGTGGGCTTCGTGCTGACGACGCGGCTGCCCGCCTACGCGGCGGCAGGGCTGTGGGCGCTGGCCGGCATCGTCGTCACCGGCGTTGACGACGGCACCCTCGCCGTCGTCGTCGCCGGTGCCGTCGCCGCCGCGGTCCTGGCGACGGCCACCGCCGTGGCGCTGCGACGCTCGGCGGTGCAGCCCGGCTGACGTCGAGGGCGGTCAGGCGTCGGCCCGCGTGTCCAGGTGGTCCCACGCGCCCGGGGCGCCCTCGGTGCCGGGCCGGTGCTCGGGTGGCGTGGAGCCCGGGACGGGCGTGGTCGGCAGCTGCTGGTGGGTGTGCACGAGGGGTCTCCTCCGCGAGGTCGTGGGCGTCCGGGCTGGTCGGGACCGCGGCGGTGCCGGCGGTCGTCGTGGGTCCGTCACCGCAACGGGTCGAACGCCACCAGCTCGGGCGGCGTGACCCCGGTGGCGACCTGCTGGGCGAGGAGCCTGCCGGTCAGCGGCCCCAGCGCGATGCCCCACATGCCGTGGCCACCGGCGACGTGCACGCCGGGCGCTCGGGTCGCACCGATGAGCGGCAGGCCGTCCGCGGTGCACGGGCGGGACCCGACCCACTCGTCACGTCGGTCGTCGAGGTCGACCCCGTCCAGCAGCGGCCGCGCCGCGTCGACGATCGCGGCGATCCGGCGCCGGTCGAGCGCGGCGTCGGGGGCGCGGAGCTCCATCATCCCCGCGACCCGCAGCCGGGTCCCGCCGGGGCCGTCGAGCGGCGTGCACGCGACCCGCTGGGCCGGGAAGTACACGGGAGCCGACGGGAGGTTCTCGCCGGCCACGCTGAACGAGTAGCCCCGTCCGGCCTGAACGGGCTGCCGTACGCCGAACCGGCGACCGAGGTGACCGAGCCAGGCACCGTTGGCGAGCACCACCGCGTCGTAGCGGTGCGAGCCCCCGACGTCCTCGCGGGTGGTGACGTGGACACCGCCGTCCCGGGGATGCACGCCGGTGACGGAGGCGCCCTCGACGATCCGGCCGCCGCGCTCCACGACGGCCCGCGCGAGCTCCCCGACGAAGGCCGGCGGGTCGATGTAGCGCTGGTCGTGCAGCCGCACGACCGCCCCGACCGCGGAGGAGAGGGCGGGCTCGATCGTCCGTGCCTCGGCGCCGGTGAGGAGGTCGTACGCCACCGGCTGCCCGGCGGCCCGGACGTGCTCGAGCTCGTCGACGAGCGCGGACCGCTCCTCGACGGTGCGGAACGCGGCGAGGAACGGGGCGGCAGGGCGGGTGGCGGCCGCGACGCCGTTGGCGGTGAGCTCGTCGAAGGCGTCGAGCGCTCGCGCGTTCATCGCTGCATAGGCGCGCATCCCGCGCGCCCAGCGCCGGTGCGTGCTGTTGCGGGCGAAGCCGGCGAGGAAGCGCAGCAGGCGCGGATCGGGCCTGAGCGGGACGTAGACCGGCGAGGACGGGCTGACGAGGGCCCGTACGCCGTAGCGCAGGACGGCGGGTTCGGGCAGCGGGGCGGTGAGGGCGGGGGTGAGCCAGCCGGCGTTCCCCCAGGACGACCCGGCTGCGACGTGGTGGCGTTCGACGACGGTGACGTCGATGCCGTGCTCCTGGAGGTGCCAGGCGGTCGAGAGGCCGACCATCCCGGCTCCGACGACGGCGACGGACTGAGGCATGGCGAAGGTGCTTTCGTGAGGGCAGGACGAGCAGACGGAAGGCGTCAGGGCACGGCTGGATCGGTGTGCACTGGCGCGGTCGTCCGTCACGCGAGCGCCGCTGACGCGGCGTGCGGCGGACGGGGCGCAGCGGGTGCGCCACGGGCGGGCGACGAGACGTCGTCACCCGGGAGGAGTCGGCTCAGCCCACGGGAGGGGCGCGGTCGACGCTGCGGCGCAGCACGTCGAGGCCACGGATGCCGCGCGCCTCCTCGCTGAGCTCGATCGCGAGCAGCGCGGCCCCGGACGGCACGTGGGAGGGCAGGTGCGTACGGTCGGGCGCAGTCGCCTCGAGCACCCCGGTCGCCTCCATGTGCCCGACCCTAGCAACGTTCGCGGGGAAGGCCATTCGGCGACAGCGCCCCGACAGCGCCCCGTCAGCGCCCGGGCAGCCCCACCCGCAGCGGCCCTCGCGACCCGTCGCGGGTGGCCTGCAGGACCGACACCAGCGCCGCGCTGAGCGCCACCACGAAGATCGCCGCGGACAGCCCGCCGAACGTCGCCAGCGGCAGGGCCGGCGCCGTGGCGCCGAGGAGGGCGAGGTTGACGGCGATCGCGGCCGGAAGGACGCTCAGGGTGCCGAGCGCCCACGCCACGGCGGCGGCGATCGACGCCTCGATGACCACCATGGCGATGCGTTGCCGCCGCGTGGCCCCGGTGCGGCCCAGGAGCACGAGCTCGTCGCGCCGGTTGCGGGTCGTGAGGGCGACAGCGTTGCCGGCACCGAGGGCGACGAAGCCGAGCAGCGCGAGCAGCAGGACGGACGACAGCCGCTGGCTCGCGGCGTCGGAGCTCACCGCCTCGTCCACCCACGCGTCCACCGGCGTGACGTCGACGCGGGCGCCGAGGGTGCGCTCCACCGCCTCGACGACGGATCCGGCGGTGGCGCCGCGGGCCGCGCGAACCAGGACGACGTCGGTCGACACGTCCGCCCCTGCTGCTGCGGCGGTGGCAGGGCTCACGAGGAGTCCCCCGAGCCCCAGGCCCCGGTCGTGGACCGCCGCAACCCGCAGGTCGACGTCCCGCCCTGCGACCCGCACGGCGACCTCGTCGCCGACGTGGGCGGCGAGCTCGAAGGCCGCGTCGGCGCTCAGCGCCACCGTGCCGGGGACGGCGAGGTCGGGTGCGCCGCCGGTCGTGAAGCCCGGGTCGACGACGTCGCCGAGACGGGACGGGTCCACCACGGCCACGGCGGTCGTCTCCCACGCGAGGGGCCCCGACAGGTCGGCGTCGACCCGCACCTGCACCGGCGCCGACCCGAGCGCGACCGCGTCGGCGACGGCCGGGTCCTCGCGGAGGCGTTCGAGGTCCTGCGAGGTGCCACCACCCGGGGCGACGGCGACCAGGTCGGCGCGCAGGGCGTCGGCGAGCTGCTGGTGGGCGGCTCGCTCGACCGCCCCGTCCACGCTGGCCGACATCGTGCCGACGGCCACGACGAGCGCCAGGGGCACGACGACGGCGGTCAGGCGACGCGAGAACCCGACGACGTTGCCGAGGGCGAGACGAGCCGAGGCGTGGGGGCCGGCGCCGGAGAGGGGCGCGAGCCGGGAGAACGCGGCGTGCACCAGCCACGGTCCGGCCGCAGCGGCGGCCCCGACCAGCAGCAGTGCGGAGACGGCTGCGGAGGCCGCCCCGACGGTGCCGGGCACCAGGACGGGGCTTCCCGCGACGGAGAGACCGCCGAGGGCGAGCAGCACCGCGGCGACCTTGCGTGCTCGGCCGATGCCGTCGGGCTCGACGACGGCGAGGCGGACGGCCGTGGTGGGAGGCCCGAGCAGCGAGCGACGTACGGCCAGTCGACCGGCGAGGAGGGCGACGGGCACGATCAGGACGAGGGCACCCAGTGACGGCAGCGGCGACAGGACGAGGCGGGCGCCGGGGGCGAGCACCTGCGCGTCCACGAGGAGGGGGACGAGCAGGCGGGCGCCCCAGGTGCCGGGGACCGCGCCGAGAGGCACCGCGACGAGGGCGAGCAGGGCGACCTCGAGCGACACCATCGCCCGGACCTGGCTGCGGGTGGCCCCGACCGTCCGGAGCAGGGACAGCTGCCTGACCCGTCGGCCCAGGGCCAGCGCCACGGTCGAGGTGACGACCATGAGGAGCACCACCAGGGCGGTGCCGGCGTACGACGACGCGAGCGCGGTCAGCATCCCCGGGGCCGCGTCCGAGGCGGGTGCGCGCAACCCCGTCTCCAGGAGCACGCCGGTGAGCGACACGACGGCGCCCGCGGCGGCGAGGACGAGGCCGGTCCCCGCGAGGTCGGACGCGTGGGCGACGGCCGAGGACCTCGCCAGCCGCCACGTGCCTGAACGGTCGCCGGGGCTGACCTCCTCGTCGCGGACGGTGCGCCCGCCCGACACGTCACGAGACATCCCGCTCACCTCCCGAGCTCGACGAGGCGTGCCGCGACGCCGTCCGCCGTGGGCGAGGGGACGCGGTCCGCGATCCGGCCGTCGGCGAGCAGGACGGCCTCCTCGGCGGCCGCGGCGACCGAGGCGTCGTGCGTGACGATGATGAGCGTCTGGCCCAGCTCGTGGGCGACCTCGAGGAACAGGGCGAGCACGTCCTTGCCCGAGCGGGAGTCGAGGGCCCCCGTCGGCTCGTCCGCGAAGATCACGGCCGGCCGCGTCGCGAGCGCCCGGGCGATCGCGACCCGCTGCGCCTGCCCTCCCGACAGCTCGCCGGGGCGCCGCTGCTCGAGCCCGGTCAGGCCGAGCCGGCCGACGAGCTCGGCGGCCCACCCGGCGTCGAGCTGCCGCCCGGCGAGGACGAGGGGCAACGCGATGTTCGAGACCACGTCGAGGTGGGGCAGCAGGTTGTAGCCCTGGAAGACGAAGCCGACGTGCCCACGGCGGAAGCGGGTCAGGGCGTCCTGCGACAGGGTGCTGAGGTCGTGGCCGCCGACGACCACGGTGCCCCGCGTGGGGGTGTCGAGGCCCGCGGCGACGTTGAGCAGGGTCGACTTGCCGGACCCCGACGGTCCCATCACCGCGGTGACGGACCCGGGCGCGAGCCGCAGGTCCACCCCCCGCAGGGCGTCGACGGGGACGGCCCCGTCGTAGGTCTTCCAGACCCCGGCGAGGCTGACGACGGCCTGCTCGCCGGTGCCGGGTCGGAGGGCGGGTGTCGGTCCGGGCTGGGGTGGGCGTTGCCGCAACGTGAACATGCCGTCACGCTAGGAACCGGCGACCCCCTCGGACGAGAGCCGTTGTGGTGAACCCGTCCGCGTGCATCCTTCGATGCAAGCGGCTCATCCCCCGATCGAGACCAGCCCGTTCTGGTAGGCCCAGACCGCCGCCTGCAGGCGCGACCTGACGCCCAGCTTGGGCAGGATCCTGGCCAGGTGCGACTTCACCGTGGAGGTCTCGACGACGAGGGCACGGGCGATCTCGTCGTTGGAGAGGCCCTCGGCCAGCAGCAGCACGATCTCGCGCTCGCGGGCGGTGAGGACCTCGTCGGCGCGGGCCGCCGTGACGGGGTGCATGCTCCTGCGGCTCACCAGCTCCCCCAGGACGCGCTTGGTGAGGCTGTCCGCGATCGTCCCGTTGCCGGCCGCCACCGAGCGCACCGCGTCGACGACGACCGACGCCTCGGCGTCCTTGAGGAGGAAGCCGGACACGCCTGCCTCGAAGGCACCGAAGAGGTAGTCGTCGATGTCGAACGTCGTGAGGATCAGCACGGGCGTGGGCGACTCGACGTCCGGGCCGCAGATCTGTCGCGCCGCTGCGATCCCGTCCAGCCTCGGCATCCGGATGTCGAGGCACACCACGTCCGGCGTCAGCTCGCGAGTGGCCCGCACCGCCTCCTCACCGTCGGGCACGGCGGCCACGACCTCGATGTCGTCCTCGAGGTCGAGCAGGGTGGTCAGCCCTGCGCGCACCAGCGGCTGGTCGTCGGCCACCACCACCCGGATGTTCGTCCCGCTCACCGCGTCTCCCCTGCCTCGATCCCTGCCCCGGTCCCTGCCCCGGTCCCTGCGTCAGGCGCACGAGCGACCACCCGGTCGTCGCGCGCCGGCACCCGGAGCCGGACGACCCAGTGTCCCTGCTCGGGCCCGTACGTCACGCGCGAGTCCGTCAGCTCGGCACGCTCGCGCATCCCCACCAGCCCGAACCCGGTGCGTCCGGGACCGGCGCCGTCGCCGTCGCCCGCCATCTCGCTCGTGATGGTCACCTGCACCCCGTCCGCGGAACGCGCGTCGACCTCGACCCGGCACGGCCTGCCGGGTGCGTGGCGCGCCGCGTTGGAGAGCGCCTCCTGGACCGTGCGGTACGCCGACAGCTGCGCGAGCGGGCCGATCCGGTCGCGCGGGTCCTCACCCTCGGGCTCGAGGACGACCAGGTCGACGAGCCCACCGCGGGCGGTGGCGTCCGCGACGAGCTGCGGAACGCCGTCGAACGAGTGCTGCTGGACGGCTCCCCCGTCGGAGTCCGTGCCGTCCGGGCCGTGCGACGCGGGCCGCAGCAGGGCCACCAGGCCGCGCATGTCCCGCAGCATCTCGGTGCTCTGCTCGCGCACCTGGTCGACGGCCCGCTTGGCGCCCTCGGGATCCCGGTCGATCTGCCTGCTGATGGCGCCGGTCATCACGGCGATCCCGGTCAGGTGGTGCGCGGCGATGTCGTGCAGCTCGCGCGCCATCGCGGTGCGCTCGCGGGCGACCGCCACCTCGACGAGCGCCGAACGCTCCCGCGCCGCGGCCCGGTCCCGTTCCTCCCGGGCCCTCCTGCTCTCGCGACGCGTGCCGACGATCGTCCCGGCCAGCGCGGCGATCCCGACGGTGCCCACGCCCTGGACGAGGGCCCCCACGACCGCTGACGGCCCCGCTGGCCCGAGCCCGATCCTCGTCAGGAGGTCACCGACGCCGACCAGGAGCACGGCCGCCGCCAGGGTCTGCCACGTGCGCGGAGCCGCGACGTCGAGCGTCGCCCGGAACGCCGCCACCAGCACCGCCACCGACGTGCAGCCGGCGGCCGGACCGAGGAAGAGGGCCGCGGCGGGTGCGGCCGCAGCGACCAGGAGCAGGGCGAGAGCCGGACGGCGGGGAGACCACAGGAGTGCTGCGGCCTGGGCCGCGACGAGGGCGAGCCCGCACGCCCACGCCACGCTGCCGGCACCCGGAGCGCCGGCGAGGTCCCCTCCGACCTCCGGCGACGCGAGGGCGATCCCCGTGAGGAGGGCGCTGGCGGCGACCCACGTGCACCACACCGTGGTGGTCCACGTACGTCGCAGCGCCATGGCGTCACCGTAGCGGTGGCGGTGCGGGGCGGGGCGTACCGAAAGGTCACCCGTGCAGGTCGTTTCCTGCTGCAATGGGCCCGTGACCGCCGACCCCTCCGCGCAGCCCGACGGGCTCATCCGCCTGCACGTGCGCCCACCGACGCTCGGCAGCGGCCGTCACGTGCCGTGGGTGCAGGTCGACGGAGTGCGGGTCCCGGTGGGGATCGGGGACAACCTGCTCGAGGTCCCGGCCGGACCGCACGTGGTGCGGGCCGCGCCACGGTGGGACCCCGCCCGCGTCCGGGAGCTGCAGGTCGACGTCGGCCCGGGCACCGTGGTCCCGGTGTTCTACGCGGACCCGGCATCGCGGTTCACCGGCGGCAGCCTCGGCACGAGACGCCGGCAGGACTGGGCACTGCGATGCCTCCAGCTCTGGGGCGTGCTCATGATCCTCGGCCTGCTGGCCGCCGTCGTACGCACGTGAGACCTCGTCAGGGGAGCTGCGGCCCTGCGGGTCCCTGCGCTCGCGCGGCGCTCCGGACAGCGAGGTCGAGCGCGGGCAGGACCGCGTCGGCGATCACGGCGTACCCGGCGGACGAGGGGTGGAACCGGTCGGCCGAGAAGAGGGCCGGGTCGGAGCCGAAGGCCTGCGACGCCCGCTGGTCGGCATCCGCGACGCGCCCGCCCGCGGCGACCACCGCGTCGGCCTGACGGCGCCGCAATGTCTCGCTCGCGGCGCGGACCACCTGGCGCAGGGCGGCCGGGACGTGCGGGACCGCGCCGAGGTCCGGCGCGGGTGCGACCACGACCTCACTGCCGGACCCGCGTAGCCGGCGCACTGCCTGCTCGAGCGCGGCCGCCGCGGCCTGCACCGGTTCGCGGTGCGTCACGTCGTTCGCGCCGATGACGACCAGCGCGACGTGCGGGCGCCACGTGAGGGCACGGTCGACCTGTGCGCCGAGGTCGCGGCTGCGGGCCCCGGGCTCGGCGAAGACGCGGTCGGCGACGGTGAGACCGCGCGCACGCAGTGCTCCGGTCAGCCGTGGTGCCAGCCGGTCGTCGGGAGTGGCGGCGCCCTGACCCCAGGCGATGGAGTCACCGAGGACCGCCAGGCGCAGGGCAGGGGGCTGCGCGCTGCTCGCCGGTGTCGAGCTCATGGGACTCCTCCTGGTGGGCCCCGCGTCGGGCAGGGCGACGCGATGCCGTACCCGGCCTCGCATGCGCGGATGCGCGGCTGGGTAACGTCGGAGGCGTGCACGAGACGGGTCCGGTGCTGGTCGACCACCGCGAGCGCGGCAGCGGCATCCCCGAAGCGCTGGTCGCGGCGGGACTCGAGGTGGAGCTGACCGACCTCCCGGTCGGCGACTACGTCCTGGGCCCGGGCCTCGCGGTCGAGCGCAAGGGGCCGTCCGACCTGGGTGCCTCGATCCGTGACGGGCGGCTGTTCGAGCAGGCGGTGCGGTTGCAGTCGACGTTCGTGCAGGCGGTCCTGCTGATCGAGGGCGAGCCGCGCTTCGTCGCCGAGGATGCGTGGCGCGGGGCCGTGTGCCGGCTCGTCGAGGACGGGTTCACCGTCCTGCACAGCCTCGACGTGGAGGACTCGGTCGCCTGGCTGGTGCGCCTCGCGAAGCGAGCCCGCCGGCCTGCGGCGACCGTCCGGGCAGAGGGACCCCGGCGCGTGCCGCGGCACCCCTCGGCCCAGGCCGAGGTGATGCTGTCGGTCGTGCCGGGCATCAGCACCACGATGTCGCGGAGCCTGTTGGACGCCTACGGCAGCCTGGCGGGGGTCGCTGCGGCGGCGCCCGAGGGCCTGCGCTCCCACCCGGGCATCGGACCGGTCCTGGCGGGCCGGGTCGCCGAGGCGCTGCACGCCGACTACGTCGCGACGGCGGACCGCGACCCCGGACCCGAGCGCGCGGCACGGGGCGTGCGAGCACCGCGGCGATGGGTCCTGTCCCCACCCCGCGTGGGCACCGACCCCGACGTCGAGCCGGACTCCTACGACCGGCGCGCCATCGCCCTTCGCGCACTCCGGTCCGCCCGCGACGGCACCCAGCTCGTCGACGGCCTCACCGGCGAGGTCGTGGCTGAAGCGCCTGCTCCCCACGTCCGAGCCTGACCTCGACGTGGCGGCCGCGCGGTCGACCCGGGCCACCCCGGGACTCATCGCGAGCCCGGCGTGCGGGTACGGTCCGGCGTGAAGTTCTTCAGCAGGACCGAGTCGTCGACCACCACTTCGTCGAAGCCCGACGGGGGTGTCCGCCAGGACGTGCAGCCCCCGCCGCCGTCGCGCGAGCAGACCATCGGCCACGGTGTGGCGTGGACGGCGCGGTGGAGCCTGCGGGTGATCGCCATCGCCCTCGGCGCGGCCCTCCTCGGACTCGTGGTGAAGTACGCCTGGGTCGTGCTCTTCCCGGTGCTGATGGCCCTCCTGCTGTGCACGGTGCTCTCGCCGGTGTCCCGGGTGCTGCACACCCGGGCGCGACTGCCCCGCGCGCTGGCCGCCGCCGTCACCATGATCGGGGCGATCCTCCTCGTCGTGGCGGTGGGCTTCACGATCGCGCCGTCGGTCACGTCGCAGGGCAGCGACATCGTCGACGGGGCCACGGGCGGCCTGCAGCGTGTGCAGGACTGGGTGCAGGAGTCGGACTTCGTCTCCAAGGAACAGGTCGACGCGGGACTCCAGTCGCTCCAGGAGCGCCTGTCCGGATCGGCCGGGAGCATCGCGACCGGCGTGCTCACCGGTGTCTCCGCGGTGACGAACGGCCTGGTCAACCTCGTCCTCGTCCTCATCCTGAGCTTCCTCTTCCTCAAGGACGGCTCGCGGTTCCTGCCGTGGGTGGGCCGCCTCGCCGGCCCCACCGCCGGCCGCCACCTCCAGGCGGTGGGTCAGCGTTCGTGGGACACGCTCAGCGGGTTCATCCGTACGCAGGCGCTGGTCTCGTTCATCGACGCGGTGCTGATCGGCGCCGGCCTGGCCGTGATCGGCGTCCCGCTTGCACTCCCGCTCGCCGTCCTCACCTTCGTTGCGGGCTTCGTGCCGATCGCGGGAGCGTTCGTGGCCGGCATCATCTCGGTGCTGATCGCGCTGGTGTCCAACGGTGTGACCGGGGCGCTGCTCGTCCTGGCGCTCATCGTGGTGGTGCAGCAGCTGGAGGGCAACGTCCTCTCCCCGATGCTGCAGTCCAAGTCGATGGACCTGCACGCGGCCGTCGTGCTGCTCTCGGTCACGCTGGGGGGCACGCTCTTCGGCATCACCGGCGCGTTCTTCGCGGTGCCCGTCGCAGCCGTGCTGGCCGTCGTCGTGCGCTACCTCGACGGCGTGGTCGACGAGCGGTCACGAGCACCGCTCGCGTGACCGCGCTCGTACGTCCCACGCCCCCGCCCGGTCGGCCGGTCGCGTGGCGCCAACGCAGCCGACTCGTCCGGTGGTGGCGGCTGTGGCGCACCTCGCGCCCACGCACCTTCACCGAGAAGGTCCGTTACAAGATGCTGCGCGACCACCGGGCGCTGATGGTGACGTTCTCCGACAAGCACGCCGTGCGCGACTACGTCGCCGCTCGTGTGGGGACCCACGTCCTGCCGCGGCTGCACCATGTGCTCGACGATCCTCAGCAGCTGTGCAGCGTGGACCTGCCCCCCGCCTTCGTGCTCAAGCCCACGCACGGGAGCGGCGTCGCCGTCATCGTCTCGGAGCAGGCGCAGCCCGAGGCCCGCCTCCCGGACCTCGACGCCGCCTGGACCTACCACCACGTGCGGCCCGAGCACGCCCCGACGAGTCACCTGAGCGCGCTCGCGGAGGTCTGGCTCTCGAAGCTGTACGGCCAGGGCCCCAACCGGGAGTGGGCCTACGGCCACGTCCCGCGGCGGCTCGTCGTGGAGGAGTTCCTCACCGGTCCCACCGGCACCGTCCCCGACGACTACAAGTTCTTCGTGTTCCACGGAGTCGTCCGCTACGTGCAGGTCGACCGCGGCCGCTTCGACGCCCGGACGCAGGACTTCTTCACCCCCGACTGGGACCACCTCCCGCTCAGCGGCGGGCACGGCTGGGCGGACCCACCCCTTCCGCGACCCGAGCGGCTGCCGGAGATGATCCGCATCGCCGAGCGCCTCGCCGAGGAGACCGACTTCGTCCGGGTCGACCTCTACGACCTCCCCGACCGCGTGGTGTTCGGCGAGCTCTCGAGCTTCCCGGCGGGCGGGGACAGTCCGTTCGAACCCGCGTCCTTCGACCTCGAGTTCGGCCGCCACTGGACCCCGCCCCGCCGGTACGCCTGACGTGGGGGCCGCCCGGCCGGGGCGCCCCTGCCCCTCGCCCTGACCCCGTCGTGGTCAGGCGCAGTCGGGGTTCAGGCGGTTGGGGTTCAGGCGCAGTCGCGACAGAGGAGCGGGTCGTCGGACACGCGCGCGCTGCGGTGGTGCACGAGGAAGCACACGGAGCAGGTGAACTCGTCGTCCTGCTTCGGCACCACCTCGATGCTGAGCTCCTCGTTCGACAGGTCCGCGCCGGGCAGCTCGAAGGACTCCGCGGCCTCCGCCTCGTCCTCGTCGATCTTGCTGGAGCTCGCGTCCTTGTCGGTCGCAGCGAGCCGGAGAGCCTCGAGGCTCTCCTCCTTCTGCTCCTCCTCGCTCTTGCGGGAGGCGTCGTAGTCAGTTGCCATGGCGGTGGTTCCGTCCTCTTGGTTCGGGCGAGCGCAGTCTGCCGTACCCCGTTCGACGCGCGTGCACCGGCCGGGTGAACATCGGGCGTCGGTGCGCTGGACGGACCGGCTCAGGAGGAACAGATGACGTCGTCCACGGTGCGGTTCACCGCAGCGACCGTCTCCAGGTCCGCGGGCAGCGCCGTCACGGCCACGGTGGCCCACCGGCCGTCGCGGGTGATCAGGTCGCGGGTCTCGAACCCCTGGATGTCGCCGCCGTGCCCCCAGGCCCGCACGCCGCAGCTCAGCGTGCGCGAGGCCAGACCGAGGCCGTAGCGCCACCCGGGCTCGGCGTCGAAGTGCGGCGCGCGGACGCCCGTCCTCATCTGGGCCAGCAGGTCGACGGGCAGCAGCTCGCCTCCCATGAGGCCCTGCAGGAAGCGACCCAGGTCCCCCGGTGTCGACACGAGCTGGCCGGCCGCCCACCCGAGCGAGGGGTCCAGCCGGGTGGCGTCGGTCCACGGATCCCCGGGCGCCTCGGTGAGGTAGCCGTGCGGGTGTGGCCCGCGGATGCCCTGCTCCCCGACCTCGGGCCAGTACGTGTCCGCGAGGCCGAGCGGCTCGATGATGCGGCGGGTGATCAGCTCCCCCACCGGACGGCCGGTGACCTTCTGGGCCAGCAGGCCGAGCAGGACGTAGTTGGTGTTGCTGTAGGCCCACCTCGTGCCGGGGCGGAAGTGGCGTCGCTCGGCGAGTGCGGCGGTGAGCAGCTCGTGCGGCTCGACGTAGGTGTGCCTCACCGCGTCCAACGAACCGCCGGCATCGATGACCAGCGAGTCGTAGTCGGGCAGTCCGCTGCGCTGCTGGAGCAGCTGACGCACCGTGATGCGACGGCCGTCGTTGCTCGAGCCGCGGACCAGGCCGGGCAGGTAGGTGTCGACCGAGCGGTCGAGCCCGACCCGGCCCTCGGCGACGAGCTGGAGCACCACCGTCGCGGTGAACATCTTGGTGTTGCTGGCGATGCGGACGCGTGACCTCGGATCGATGGCTCGGTCGGTGCCGATCTGCGCGGTGCCGGCGACGTAGGTGCGGGTCCTGCCCTCACCGTCCTTCACCGTCGCGATGGCGCCGGGCAGCCCGGTCTCGGACAGCAGCCGCTCGAGGCGGGACTGGACGCCGCTCGACCTGGTCTCGGTGGGCGCCGGTGCGTCGGGCCGGACGGAGTCCTGGACGGCCACGGCGGATGCGGGGACGGGTCCTGCGGTCACCGATGCCAGGACGGCTGCGAGTGCGACTCGACGGAGTCGGGACGTGGTGCGGGTGTGGGACATGGGAGCTGCTCCTTCGTCGTGGACCGGATCTGGCACGTCCACGACGCTAGGAATCACCTGCCCCTGCTCGCGAGGGCCGGAGGAGGGATCACGGCACGTTCCATCCTTCGATGGAGCCCGTGTCGCGCGCCGATGTCCCTCGGGTGTGCCCGACCGACAACCTGAACCCGACGCCTCGGACATTCTCGATCACGTCGGGGGCGCCCGCGGCTGCGAGCCGGGACCGCAGTCGCGTGACGGCGGCGCTCAGCACCATCGGGCTGCCGGACCACTCCGGGCCCCAGATGGAACGCATCAGCTCCTCGTGGGTGACGACGCGCCCGCGGTGGGCGATCAACGCCAGGAGCACCTCGTGCTCACGCCCGGTCGTCGTGACGACGACTCCTCCCCACCTGACCGAGTGGCGATCGTCATCGACGCTCAGTGCCTCCGCCGCATCCGTACCGCTGCGTCCCTCGCGCTCCAGGCGCCGCAGCACCGCGCGCACGCGCGACAGCAGCTCGGCGACGGTCCAGGGCTGTGACACGACGTCGTCGGCGCCTGCGTCCAGGGCCGCCACCACCGCCAGCTCGTCGTAGTGGTCCCCGACGATCACGATGCCTCCTGCATGACCGCGCCGGCGCAGCTCGGAACACACCGCGACACCGACGACATGCGGCGGGTCCGACTCGATCAGGACGAGATCAGCGGAGACGGGAGCATCGTCTGTGAAAGCCTGGTCCGCACTCGTCACGTGCACCGAGTCCAGTCCGCCGCAGGCGAGCAGGACCGCGAGGCGGTGGCCCACGCCGCCTGCGCGTCCCACGACCAGTGCTCGTGGCGTACGAGAGCCGGACGTCCACGGTGCCGGTTCCCTCACGACGCGACGGGCGATGGAGCGCCTCCCGCTCGAGGACGCGATCGCAGGTGGTGGTGTCCGATGACGGGCGCTCCTCTCCTTCGGTCGGGAGCCGGGCTCGCACGAGTCCGACGCACGTTGGTCGTGTCGAGCGCCCGATTCGTCACGCTCCAGGGGCGTACTTCTCGCGAGGATCGGACACGAGCGGCTCGGTCGAGACGCTGTCGCTGCTGGGGATCGGACTCGCGGTCGTCTGCGCATGCCGCCGTGGGCGCCCGTACCGCCCATCGGGTGGTTCCGGTTGGGCGCCGACGTCCAGAGGCAGATCGAGACTGTCCCTGCGCTGACTCAGACCTTGCCGCGCAGGATGCGTCTGAAGTACGTCTGCGGCAACGCGTAGCGGTCCAGCAACCACGTGGAGTGGCGGGGTCTGACGAGATCAGGGAACGGGACCGTGGGAACGCGACGCCCGGTCCGGTCCACCTCGAGCAGCATGAGCTCGTGACGTCCGGTGGTGATCGGCATGACGGTGTACCCGTCGTAACGCCGGAGCTCGCGACCGTCCTTGCCGGCGGCCGCTGCTGCGAGGTTGTGGGCGAGCACCTCGACCTGCTTGCGCAGTGCGCCGCCCGAGGGCGGGGTCGCGACGGCGGCGACGTCACCGATGGACCACACGGCCGGATGGGCGCGGTGCCGCAAGGTCTCGGGGTCGATGTCGACCAGCCCGGCAGGCGACCCGTCCGAGAGGCCCGAGCGGACGACCCAGTCCGGTGCTCGGTAGTGCGGCACCACGTGGGCGAAGTCGACGTCGTCGAGCTCGACCTCACCTGCAGGAGTGCGGACCCTCACCTGGTGCGGAGCGACCCGCGTGACCCGTGCGTCGCGCACGACGGCGACGCCGTACGACGCGAACGCCGCCCCCAGGATGTGGTCCGTTCCTCCATCGCCGACGGGTGTGCTCCGTGGGAGGACCACGGTCACGTCGATGTCGTCGAGGACGCCGGCGCGTCGCCAGTGGTCGCACGCCATGAACAACGGCTTGAGGGCGGTCGCCGCGCACGGAGCCGGTTCGGGCGGCACCGTGAAGAGCACCCGGCCACGGGTCCGCCCGCTGAGCGCCGGCCACACCCGGGTGACGCCGTCGATCGTGAACGTGGACGCGGCCCATCCGTCGGCGTACGCCTCGGCCAGGCCGGGGGTCGCGTCCCAGTCCTCCTCCAGGCCGGTGCACAGCACGAGGGCGCGACAGCTGACGGGACCGCCCCCCGTGTGCACCACCGGCCCCGGGACCTCACCCGTGGGCTCGAGGTCGACGCTGACGACTCGATCGCTGATCCAGGTGCACCCGTCCGGGACCACGTCCGAGGCGGCACGCTCGAGCGATGCCATCACGGCCTCGCCGGCGCCGACGTAGTTCAGCAGCGGTCGGTAGCGGTGCACCGTCTCTGACTCGACGAGCGCCACGTCGGGCGCGCCGTCGCGTAGCAGGCGCGCGGCCAACGACACCCCGGCGTTGCCTCCGCCCACGATGAGCACGTCATGATGTCGCACCGCGCCCCCTCGTGTCCTCGTGCTCGCGCTGGTGGTTCCGACCCTACGGGGACGCCGGGCGGCCCGACCCGGCCATGAGCCTCGGGACTCCGGACGCGTCGCCGAGCACGTGGTGCCGTCGTCGGGGTGGGGTCGCGGCTGCTGGTGCTCGACGGACCGCGAGCCCGATCAGACGTCGTGGCGGAGCACGGCGCGATAGCCCCAGTCCTCCCCCAGCGGTCCCGTCGCCATGCGGTCCGTGAACGCGGGGTGCCCGGCCGGCCGACAGCTCTCGACGCACAGACCCGTCCCCCGGGCCAGCAGCTCGAGGTCGACCGGCGCGTAGCAGCGGACCGTCTGGGCCATCGGTGGGCCGTCCGGCCCGTCGAACCACCAGGTGTCGACGAACCGCGCCCCGACGACGTCGTAGTCGACGACGTTGCGACACCCGGTCTCCTCGTCGACCTCGTCCGTGCCGGCCCACCGGATCCACGCGGCGGGGTTGTAGACGTCGAGGACCACGTGCCCGCCCTCGTCCAGCCACCGTGAGCCAGCCGCCTCGAGGATCGCGCGTTGGTGGGCGTCGTCGCCCATGCCGAAGCCGTTCCACATGGTCACCACGTCGAAGCGGGCGCCGAGGTCGTGGGTGAGGAAGTCCCCCTCCACCACCGTCAGGTCGACGCCGTGCTCGCGTGCGAGGTCGCGCGCGAAGCCGGCCCGCACGCCGCTCAGCTCCACCGCCGTCACGTCGTAGCCCAGGCGCGCGGTCGCGACGGCGGACCCGCCTGCTCCGGCACCCAGCTCGAGGACCCGCCCGGCGACCCGGCCGGTGAGGGTCTCGACGGCCTGCGCGCGCTCGACGTGGTGGTCCAGGACGCCCGACGGTCCGGCGACCTCCGACTTCCTGTCGTAGAAGCCGCGCACCCATCCGGGCGTCGCGGCCGCTGCTGCTGGCGTCATCTGCGGTCCTCCTTGGCTGAGGGGTGCCGTGGTGGCCGGTACGGCCGGGGGCACCGTCCCATCATCGACGGGCCGCCCTCACGACGCACGCAGTGCCGCGCGGACGAGCGCGGCGTCAGCCCGGCTCGAGCACTCGCCGCAGGAACTGCTTCGTACGCTCCTGCTGCGGGTCGCGGAGCACCTCGGAGCCACCCTGCTCGGCGATGACGCCTGCGTCGAGGAAGAGCACCTGGTCGGCGACGTCGCGGGCGAAGCGGATCTCGTGGGTGACGATCACGAGGGTCCAGCCCGAGGTCGCCAGGTCGCGGATGACCGCCAGCACCTCGCCGACCAGCTCGGGGTCGAGCGCCGAGGTGGGCTCGTCGAACAGCACGACCTCCGGGTTCAGGGCGAGCGCGCGGGCGATGCCGACGCGCTGCTGCTGGCCGCCGGAGAGCTGCGAGGGGTACTGGTCCTCCCGCCCGGCGAGGCCGACCTGCTCGAGCAGGCGGCGGGCGTCGGCGGTGGCCTCGTCGACCTCGCGGCCCTGCACCTGAACAGGCCCTTCGAGCAGGTTCTGCAGGACCGTCTTGTGCGGGAAGAGGTGGTGCGACTGGAAGACCATGCCGCTGTGCGAGCGCAGGGCCTCGACCTCGTCGCGCCGGGTGGACCGGTCGACCGAGGCGTCGCCGAAGTCGACGGTGGCGTCAGCGATGCGTACGGTCCCGCTGTCCGGCACCTCGAGGACGTTCAGCGAGCGCAGGATGGTCGTCTTGCCGGATCCCGACGGACCGATGATCGCGGTGGCCGTCCCCTCGTCGGCGCTGAGGTCGACGCCCTTGAGCACCTCGTTGTCGCCGAAGGCCTTGCGCAGCCCGCGGGCCTCGATCAGTGGCGTGGTGCTCATGCGGCATACCTCCCGAGCCGCTTCTCCAGCGGTCCTTGTGCTTGCGAGACCAGGAAGCAGACGACCCAGTAGTAGAGCGCGGCGAAGAGGTAGAGGGGCATGAAGTCCGCACTCGGCGACGCGGCGTTGACCGCCTGTCTCAGTAGCTCGGGCACCAGGATGACCGAGGCCAGCGAGGTGTCCTTGATCAGCGAGAGCAGCGTGTTGGACAGTGGCGGCACCGCGATCCGTGCGGCCTGCGGCAGCACGATCCGGCGCATCAGCTGCGGGTAGCGCATGCCGATCGTGGTGGCCGCCTCGTACTGCCCGCGTGGGACGGACAGGATCGAGCCGCGGATGACCTCAGCGGCATAGCCACCGACGTTGAGGCTGAGCGCGAGGATGGCGGCGGGCACGGGCGGGATGGTCAGCCCGATCTGGCCGAGGCCGTAGAACGCGATGAAGAGCTGGACCAGGAGCGGGGTGCCACGGATCGCGGAGATGTAGACGCGGGCGGGCAGCTGGACGAGCCGGTTGGACGACATCCTGGCCAGTGCCGTGAGCAGCGCCAGCACCAGGCCGATCGCGAAGCTGGCGGCGGTGAGCGGAAGCGTGTAGACCAGCAGCCCCCGGAGCATGGGCCACGCCGCGCCTCGGACGACCTCGGCGGTCGAGCGGGTGTCCGAGCCCTTCACGTCGGTGACCTCGGCGGCGTCCTCGACCGTCACGTCGGCGCCGAAGTAGTCCTCCGAGATGTCCGCGAGCGTGCCGTCGTCGGCCAGCCTGGCGAGGGCGTCGTCGGCCTCCTGCTGCAGCTCGGGGTCGTCCTGGCGGAAGGTCAGCGCCTGGCGGCTCACCTCCTCGCCCGCCTCGCCGACGATCTGGATCTCGTCGGACCCTGAGGATGCGAGGTAGTCGAGGACCGCGATGTTGTCGTTGACGACGACATCGACTCGCCCCTGCACGAGCAGCTCGGCTGCCTGGGCGAACTGGTCGACCGCGCGGATCTCGGCGCCGGCGTCGCGGGCGACCTGCGCCCAGTTGCTGGTCTCGTTCTCCGCGGCGACCAGGCCGTCGAGGTCGTCGAGCGTCGTGACGTCGTCGTTGCCGGCGGCGGTGACGATGACGCCTCGGGAGTAGGTGTAGGGCGCCGAGAAGAGGTACCGCGCCTCGCGCTCGGGGTTGATCGTGATCTGGTTGGCGATCACGTCGACCCGGCCGGCATCGAGCGCCGGGAAGATCGAGTCGAAGGGAGCCTCGACGAACTCGAGGTCCCACCCGGCCTCGTCGGCCACGGCGCGGATCACCTCGATGTCGAAGCCGGTGAGCTCGTCGGTGTCGGGATCGTGGAACGTGAAGGGCGGGTACGTCCCCTCGGTCCCGACGCGGACCGTGCGCGCCTCCGCCGGGGTGCCCGCCGACTCGGCCGACGCCGCACCTCCCGAGAGGGCCAGGGTCGCGACGAGCCAGCTCAGGACCACGAGGGCGAGTGCGCGCCGCGACTGCTGCATGAAAGTCACGTTAGTCGCTGCTCTTTCGATCGGTCGACCGGCCGCGCGGCACAATGAGCCTCGTGTCCCGCGCGCAGGAGGTCCTCGACCGCATCGTCCGGGATGCTGAGGGTGACGGGTTCGACGCCCATGCTGCTCACGTGCTCGTCGGCGACGAGGTCGCGCAGCACTCGTGGCACGAGGACGTACGCCGCGACGTCCACTCGGCCTCGAAGGCAGTCTGCGTGCTCGCCGCGGGAATCGCCCATGACGCCGGCGTCTTCGACGTCGATGCACCGGTGGCGCAGTGGTTCCCCCGGGTGGTGTGCGGGCCGGGCGTCGAGGAGGTGACCACGCGGCACCTGCTCAGCATGACGAGCGGCATCGATCTCGCCTGGTCCGGGACGCTGATGACCGACTGGCCGGACCTGGCCCACGAGTTCCTGTCCCGTCCGACCACGGGCCGGAGCTTCCAGTACTCCAACGCCAGCACCTACACCGCCATGCGCGCGCTCGGGGCCGTCGTCGGCGACGTGCACGCGTGGCTGACCCCGCGGCTCTACGAGCCGCTCGCCATCGACGCCCCCGAGTGGGACCGCTGCCCCCACGGGTGGATCGAGGCCGGCGGAGGCCTCCACCTGACCGTGGACGAGCTCGCCCGGATCGGCCGGCTCATCCGGGACGACGGCGTGTGGCAGGGCGCACGCCTGGTGTCGTCGCGTTGGCCGGAGGCGATGCGCTCGGACTGGATCGAGCACCAAGCACCCCCGTCCTACGCGCGCTACTCGCTCGGCGCGTGGGGCGGGCCGGGCGATGCATGGCGCCTGCACGGCGCCCACGGCCAGCTGGTGGTGTTCTGCCGCGACGCCGTCGTCACGATCACCGCCGACGACCACTTCGGCGCCGACCGGATGGCCGAGCGGGTGGTCGAGGCCGTCGAGTCCGTGTCGGCCTGACCACCACGACGGGGTCACCGCCGGACGCGACGTACGGGTCCCACACCTCGAGCACTCACGGAGGCCCACCTGCTCGGCCGGTGGGACGCCACCGTGCCTCGATCTCGGCCCGCACGTGCCTCCCCGCGTTCGGTGGGGTCCGTAGCCGCACGGGAGGTGTCTGCGCACTAGCTGACGTTGACGGTGGCCGTTCCGGTGCGTCGGGTGGATCGTCCGGTGACCGTGATGCGGACCTTGCCGGGCTCGAGGGTGCGCGGAAGCGTGATCCGACGGACGAGGGTGCTGGCGTCGGCGCGCGTGCCAGTGCGACCGACGCGCTCACCGTTGACGGTGATGACGTAGCGCTCGCCGAACCCCAGTCCGGTCACCCGCAGGCGGATCGTCGTACCCCGCGTGGCGCGTGCCACCGTTCCGACCGTGAGGCGTGTGGGTGCCCGCACTGCCACGACCGAGGTGCTCGCGCTGGTGGAGCCGAGCTCGTTGGACGCGATCATCCGGAAGGTGTGCAGGCCCGTGCGGTCGAGCGTGACCTTGGCCGACCCGTTCGCGGGGACGGGCGAGGCGCCGTAGGCCTCGCGCAGGAGATCCTGCAGTGCCCCGGTGGCGCTCAGGGATGCACCTCCGTGGCTGGTCCAGCTGACCGTGGCCGTGCGGCCGCGCCTGATCGTGGGCTGGCCATCGGGGGTCGCGGCGGCTTCGCGTGCCCCGGCCGGTACGGAGATGGTCAGCTGCACCGAGGGGGCCTGGTCGGTGGCCACGGGCCCGGTGCTGCTCGAACGGGTCGACGCGTCGGTGTAGCCGGCCCTCGTGGCGATGACCCTCACGCTGATGCGTTGCCCGCGATGCGCGGAGGTGAGCAGCAACGTCGCGCTGTCGGCTCCGGGGATCGACATGTCGTCGGCGAGCCACTCGAAACGGTACGCCGTGGCGGCGGGTGCGGTGGGTCCGGTGAGGGCGGTGAGCACGTGCCCGACCTGCGCCGTACCGCTGACCGCTGCCGGCGGAGCCGTGGCGAAGGTGGCCCGGACGACGGCGGCGCTCATCTCGGATGCGGCTGTGGCGTCGACGTACCCCTCGCGGGACGCACTCACCTCGACGGTGATCCGCTTCCCGACCAGCTCCGCGGGCAGGGCCAGCTCCTCGCCAGCAGCACCGCCTATCTGGCTGCCGTCGGCGAACCACGCATAGGTGTAGCTGTCGGCGGCCGGCGTCGGCGCGGAGACAACCGCCTTCAGCACGCCGTCCACGACCGGGGTGCCGGTGACCTGAGCGTCAGGCCCGGTGGTGAACGCCGCTTTCGCGACAGCCGCCGTGGCGGCCGAGGTGTCGGTGGCGTCGGCGTACCCGTCGCGTGCCGAGGTCACCGTGACCGTGATCGTCGTGCCGACCATCGCGGGCGTCAGGTCGAGGGTGCGGCCGGTGGCCCCGCTGATGGTGGTGCCGTCAGCGGCCCACGCGTAGGTGAACGACTCCGCAGGCGGCGACGTCGACCCCAGCTGCGCCGCACCGGGCGACGCGGTCAGGGTGCCGTCCACGACCGGGGTGCCGGTGATCTGAGCTTCCGGCCCCGTGGTGAACGCCGCCTTCGCGACAGCAACCGTGGCGGCCGAGGTGTCGGTGGCGTCGGCGTACCCGTCGCGTGCCGCGGTCACCGTGACCGTGATCGTCTGACCGACCATCGCGGGCGTCAGGTCGAGGGTGCGGCCGGTGGCCCCGCTGATGGTGGTGCCGTCAGCGGCCCACGAGTAGGTGAACGACTCCGCAGCCGGCGACGTCGACCCCAGCTGGGCCGCACCGGGCGACGCAGTCAGAGTGCCGTCCACGACCGGGGTGCCGGTGATCTCGGCGTCCGGTCCAGTGGTGAACGAGCCCGACGTGACGGGCCCAACACCGAGGGTGGCGTCGACGGCGTCGGCGTGGCCGTTCCTGGTGACCGTGACGCTGAGGGTGATGGTCCGCCCGAGCTGGGCCACCGTCGGGGTGAAGTCGAGGTGGATGGCGCCGGGGATCTCGACGCCATCAGCGAGCCACTGCAGCCCGTAGGTGTCGGGGTTGACGTTGTAGTCGCCGATCTCGGCCGACAGCGTGGAGCCCACGGCGGGGGTGCCACTGATCGAGGGCGCCTGGTCGGCGATCACGGCGGCGGTCAGGGCGAGTGAATGGGTGCCGCCGGCGGCGATGGCCGTGTTGGGCCGGCCGTTGAGCGAGGTCGGGATCGTGCGAGCCCCGTTGGCATTGGTGCCCCAGCCGACGATCTGCCGGTCGCTGGTCATGGCCAGCGTGTGGTCGGATCCAGCTCCCGTGGCGACAGCGACGACGGTCTTGGTCGCCAGGCTGGCAGGAACGACGGCCTGGTTCGAGGTGTTGTCACCACCCCAGGCGGTGACCTTGCCGTCAGCGGTCAGGGCAATCGAGTGGGTCGTACCGCCGCCGATCGCGACGACGGTCCTTCCGCTCAGGGTGGCGGGCACGGTGCTCTGGCCCTGGGTGTTGCTCCCCCAGGCCACGACCTGTCCGTCCGACGTCAGTGCGAGGCTGTGGTTCGAGCCGGCAGCGACGGCGACCACGAGCTTCCCGTTCAAGACGTCAGGGATGGCTGCTTGACCGGCGGAGTTGCTGCCCCAGGCAGTGAGCTGTCCGTCGTCGGTGAGGGCGAGCGAATGGGCGTCGCCGGCCGCGACGGCGATCACGGTGCGTCCGTCGAGGGTGGCGGGTACGGCGGTCCGTGCGTTGCCGCTGTTGCCCCACGCCAGGACCCGTCCGTCCGTGGTCAGGGCGAGGTTGTGGTTGGTCCCGGCGGCGATGGCGGCGACCGTCTGTGCGGCCACGGCGCTCGGGACAGTCCCCTGGGTGCCGGCACCCCAGGCGGTGATCTTGCCGTCGGCGGTGAGGGCGAGGGTGTGGTTGAACCCGGCCGCGATCGCTGTGACCGTCTTCCGCGCCAACGATGCCGGGACGGTGCTCTCGCCCTGGAAGTTGCTGCCCCAGGCTGTGACGCGGCCCCCCGCGGTCACGGTGCCGGTCGCGGCAGAGGTGGTCACGGCATCTGCGTACCCCGACTTCTCGGCGGTGACCGTGACGGTGAGGGTCTTGCCGAGGTCAGCCGGCGTGGGGCGGTACGTCGCGGCGCTGGTGCCGACGGGCGTGCCGTTCGCCTTCCACACGAAGTCGACCGAGTCGGGATCCGCGGTGTAGGTGCCGGGGACGGCGGTCAGTGCGTTCGATACCTGCGGCACCCCGGAGATCACGGGTGCGTGGTCGGCACGCAACGCGGCGGTGATCGCCAGCGAGTGGGTGCCGCCCGCCGCGAGTGCGCTGACGCGCAAGCCATCGAGCTTGGACGGGACCGGCGCCAGGCCGGCGCCGCCGTAGCCCCACGTGACGAGTTCTCCGGCGCTCGTCAGGGCCAGGGTGTGGTACGTGCCTGCCGCGATCGCGATGACCGTCTCGTCAGCGAGGCTGGGAGGCGCTGTGATCTGCCCGTTGCCGTTGTTGCCCCAGGCCGTGACCTTGCCATCGCTGGTCAGGGCGACCGAGTGGTTGGCACCGGCGGCGATGGCCGTCACGGTCTTGCCGTCCAAGCTGGAGGGGACGTTCGTCTGACCCTGGTCTCCGAACCCCCACGCCGTCACACGACCGTCACTGGTCAGGGCGAGCGAGTGCGCGAAGCCGGCGGCGATTGCCGTGACGTGCTTGTCGTTCAGAGCAGGGTCAGCGGCCGCCTGGCCGAAGCTGTTCGACCCCCACCCGATGACCTGGCCGTCACTGGAGAGAGCGAGGGAGTGCTGGCCTCCGGCTGCGATGGCGGTGACTGTCGTGCCCGCGAGCGCGGCAGGAGGCGTGGCCTGCCCGGCCTGGTTGTCGCCCCACCCGACGACCTCGCCGTCGCTCGTCAGCGCCAGGGAATGGGCCTGACCGGCGGCGACGCTCGTCGCGGTCTTCGTGGCCAGTACGGACGGGGGCGTGGTGCTGCCTGCGAGGTTCACCCCCCACGCTGTGACCCTTCCGTCACTGGTCAGCGCCAGCGAGTGAGCCTGCCCAGCGGCCACCGCGGTCACGGTCTTGTCAGCCAAGCTGGCCGGGACGACCGCCTGCTGCCCACCGCTGGCACCCCATGCCACGACCTTCCCACCCTGCGACGCCGACACGGCAGCTCCGACAGGCGCTGCCTCCGCAGGTGCCACGGCAGCGAGAAGCCCCGCGACGAGAAGCACGGTCATCGCGGTGAACAGCCGCGCGGCCGCGCCTGCCCCACCCACCCCGGAGCCCTTCCCTGCCGTAGAGACCTGGGGTGACCAGTCAGTGTGCTGCACGATGTCCGCCGTTCTGCGAGGTTCTGCCCGCCCTCGACGCATCGATGAACCAGCGCCGGGGGCAGCCGGTCCGCGACGAACGTTAGAGCCCGCTGCGCGGCACCGCAGTCGAACGCCCCAATCCCCCGGACGCCACCCACATCGATCCACGCCGTGGTGTCACGCAAAGGCAGGACGCCGCACTGACCGTCGAGGAAGCCTCGACGCCACGTGGCCATCGGAACGTCTAGCGTGGTCGGGGTGACGTTCTGGCAGCTGGCGATCGATGCGAACGACCCGCCTCGCCTCGCTCGCTTCTGGGCCGAGGTGTTGGGTTACGTGCCAGTTCCACCTGACCACCCCGACACGACGTGGCACGCGCACTACCGCAGACGACTGGGGGACGAAGTCGCGTTCGACGACCGCATCTTCGACCCCGCGGGCCGTGGCCCCGTCATCTGGTTCCAGAGTGTCCCGGAGCCGAAGGCCGGCAAGAACCGGCTGCACCTCGACGTGTACCCCACCGGTCGCGACGACGGCATGTCCATGGACGCCCGGGTCCACCTCGTCGAGGCACGCGTTGCCGAGCTCGCCCGGCTAGGTGCGACCGTGGACCACCGGACCAGAAAAGACGACCTGAGCGACCCGGTCTACTACGTGGTCATGCACGACCCGGAGGGCAACGAGTTCTGCGTGTCGTGACGGCCGGGGCGCTGCCGCTGTCTCACGGGCCAGTAGTCGGGCCCGCGGTAGGTCACGACGAGCGCAGCGCTCACATGCGTCCCTTCCGTCGCCTATCGGGGACATCCGGATCTGGTACCGATGCGGATGTGTCGAGGCAGACTTCGCTTCATGGCCAAGCACGACGAACACGCGCCCACGGAGGGATACGTCTCGTACGAAGCGGTGGGCCACGAGAGTGCCGACACGTGGGAGCCACCGCCGGCCGGATCGCTGATCAAGCTGATGGGTGATTACGGCGCCGACATGCCGCTGTGGCATGACGGGTTGTTGCTCGCTGACGCAGACGAGGGAGTTCGACTGCTCGGGCTCAGTCAGGGACTTGCTCTGGCCTTGGAGGACTGGGGGAGGCGCTGGGATGGGCCCCAGGATCACGCTCAGCGCGACGCAGAGGCCGAGATGCTCCTCGCGCGGCTACGTTCGGAACTCGGCGACCGGTACGACTTCCGCTACCACCCTTAGCAGTGCGTCCGGATCTACCGTGACGATTGCGTCCGTCGGCCGCCCTGCGGCGTCGAGCGAGCTGGGGGGACGAAAGAACCGCCAGGACGCCGGCCACCCGCCCGGGTCTCCCCGGACGGGTGGCTGCTGAGGTGCGTACGTGCAACGTCGCGCAGTGGCTGGACCTCAGCTGTCGAGCGGGTGTGCGTTGCCGGTGGACCCGGTTGCGTAGGTGGCGCCAGGCGTGGAGGGCGACGCCGCAGACGCGGCGTGCTGAAGCTGGTCCTTCGCGTCGGGGGCGCCGGCGGCCTCGCGCTTGAGACGCGGGGCCTCCTCCTCGGCCTTGGTCAGGTAGCCCTCCCAGCGGTGCTGCATGGGCTTGATCAGACCGCCGCCCACGCCCACCACGATCACACCGCCGACGGTGGCGAGGATGGCGATCAGGACGGGGGTCGTGACCGTGGTGGCGACGCCGACCTGGTTGAGGGCGGCGACCACGCCGAGGAAGAGGATGAAGATCGAGGAGATGTTCGCGAGCGCCCTGCCGTACGAGAGTCCGCCCAGGGCGCCCTCGACGAGGACCTTCACGGCGGCCGCGATCGCCGAGGCCACGACCAGGATGATGATGGCGACGATCAGGCTCGGCAGGAACGTGATGACCTGCGTGAGGAGCTCGCCGATCGGGTTGGGTCCGAAGACGCCGAAGGCCAGCTGGAGCACGAACAGCATGAGCGTGTAGTAGACCAGCTTGGCGATGATGTCGCTGGCGTCCATCTTCGAGTTCGCGAGCGCCTTCTTCACCCCGCCGCGCTCGACCGCCCTGTCAAAGCCGACGCGCTCGAGGAGGGCGCTCAGGGCCTTCCCGATGGCCTTGGCGATGAGGAGGCCGACGATGAGGATGATAAGGAACAGGACGAGCTTCGGGATGAATTCGGCGAGCAGGCTGAACCCGTCCCGCAGACCGTTCTCTAGTGAGTCACGCATGATTTCTCCTTGGTGTCGGTGCACCCGGACAGCACGAACCGCACCCGCAGTTGCATGACGCGGGCGCGATCAGGTGCTCACCCGGTAGCCATCGGCTGGGCCAGGGAGCGAGCGGTCACGGCTGGTTTACGTTGTAAACCACACCATGGGAGCGAACGGAGGAGCAACCGCCGTCCACCCCTTCGGACCTCGCGGAGCTGTCCCGTCGCCGATGCGGATCGCCGACGAGGCTCAGTCGTGGGTGGTCTCGTGCCGCATGAGGGCCATGCGGTTCAAGAGCTCCTCCAGGGCTTCCTCGAACTCGACGGAGGACGTGTCGATCGACAGCGCCGGCCGGAGCCGCTGAACGTGGGGGTACGAGGCCAGGCCCTCCGGCTCGGGAGCTTCGTCCACCACGTCGAGGGGGCCGACGTCTGCTCCGAGCGTGGCGACCTCGAGCAAGAGGTGACCCAGCAGGAAGCTGGAGAACGCGCGATAGCTGGCGACCGCCGCCTCATCGGAGAATCCCTCGGCCTCGAGGCCGGCGAGGAAGATCTCGACCCAGCGCAGGCTGCGCAGTGGGGGTCGTAGCCACGGCGCCTCGGGTGGGCGGGAGGCGATCAGGGGAAACGCCTTCGGGTGGGCGAGCGCCACGCGTCGTACGCCGTGGGCCAGACGCTGCACGAAGTCCTGCCACCCGTCCTGTGGGGCGTCGATGACGTCGCTGTCGACATCCATGGCGTCGACGAGGGCCTCGACCACGCCGTCGAGGAGCTCGTCCTTGCCCTGGACGTAGCGGTACAGCGCCATCGCCTCGACGCCGAGCCTCTCGCCCAGGCGGCGCATCGTCAGACCCGCGAGGCCGCTGTCGTCGATGTAGTCGATGGCTGCAGAGAGGATGCGCTCGCGATCGAGGGGCCGGCCTCTCGACGGAGGCGCCTTCCCCTCGACGATGGCTGCGTCTGCATCCTCGATGGCGTCGTTGTGGCCTGACATGAACTCCCCCTCTCCCGGTCCAGCCTAGACACGCCTCGGCGCCCGGACGATCGACGAGCCTGGACCGCCCCGGGATCCACGACGCTGGCCCTGGGGTCGTACCGCGGGGAAGTCCGGCGGAGCGGTCAGCACGGGGCAGCGATGCGCCTGGTGTCCGTCATCGGGCTCACCCGAAGGATCGCTGGGGGCTCGCGGCCTCGGGCGTGCTGGGTGGGACGGCTCTCGGTGTGGCTGGAGACCCACTCCTCGGCGGGGTGTTCGCCTTCGCGAGCGGCGCACGCGGGACGGGTGGGCGGCGGGTCACGTCGCTCCACCGCGACGTGTGGACGGACTCTCATGCCCCGGGTCGACGCGGGGCGAACTGTCACGGTCGTGCGAGGTAGGCCGTCTTGGCGTCGCGCGAGAACCCGCACGTTCGGTAGAACGCGTGGGTACGAGCATCTTTCGATCCCGTGAGCAGCATGGCTTTGTAGCAGCCTGCGTTCCAGGCGTGCTGCAGAGTTGCCTCCATGATCTGCTTTCCGAACCCGGTGCCACGCACAGATTCGTGCACCACGACGTTCTCGATCACCGCGTAGGGCGACGCGCTCCGCGTCATGTTGGGGATGACGTTGAGGTAGGTAGTGGCGACAACGACGCCGTCGGCCTCCAGGACCAGCAGGGTGAGGCCAGGGGTATCGAGAATCGTGTCGAAGATGGAACGCGCCGCGTCGTCCGGAACGACGGGATCTTCTGGTTGCAGCTGTCGATACAGGCGGCGGATGGCACCGAAGTCTTCGCTGCGTGCTGCGCGGATCACAAGAGAATCGTAGGCGCGTTCATGCACCGGTCGATGCACTCGTGTATCGCGCTCCGCGACCAGGCGGGGTACGCCTATGCGCCGCGTCGAGGCGGCCGTCAGCTGAAGCTCGTAGGAGTCCTGTGTCCGGTTCGATGACTGGAGGCTCACTAAGCGATACGGGCAGCAAGTCCCGCGCGCTCGACCAATACGGGGTCTCTGCCGACCGTCCCGCGCAAGACAAGACGCACGACCTGCACACGCTGTGAGTCCAGATATGCCGCGACCCGATCATCCGCTCATGTCGAGATCCGTGGACCTGGTTCAATTGATGCGCCAAGGGAAGGGCCACTTCCTTGCGACAGTGTCAGCCAGGATTGAGCGCGTCGATCGTCAAGATGATGCCGACGACGAAGAAGCCGGAGCACAGCACGGCGAAGAGCCGACTCCCCACGTCCGAGCTGCCGGCGATGACCGACGTGGACGGATCATGCGGGTTGACCAGGAGGTTGATCGGTCGCGGTCCCGCCCCAACAGGTACTCCTCGGCTGCCAGGAGATCCTCGACCGCGACGAACCACCCCGGCAGGGTCGACGTATTCGTAGTCGGCCACCAGCGACGCGGACCCGGATGCGACGTCGCTGCCGGAGGTGGTGCGAAGTCGGGTGATGCTCCCGACCGTCGGGATCCAGGACCGCTGGCGCGCACGGCTGCGAGACCCCAGCAGGAGGCCGTAGGCGGGAAGCGCGGTGCACACCAGCGCGAAAAGGAACTTCATCACCACCAGGCCCCGGCCTTGCTGGGAGGTTCAGCGACGACGGACCGGGTCGGATTCTTAGGGTCCACCCTCAGCTCGATGGTCTGCGCCTCGTCGCCGAGGCTGATCTGCAGCCCTCTCGCCGACCCCTCGCCGCGGTGCATGCGTCCGAGGTGGTCGCGGTACTCGTACGTCACAACGAGGTACGACGAACTGGGGGTGTCGTCGTCGTTGGTGTTCGTCCGGCGCCGCACATGAGTCACGATTCCCCTCGCCGGCGTCCACGCGACCTGCCTCCGACGGTTGCTCAACACCGCGATGCCGATGAGCGCCAGGAACCACAGCGGCGAAAGCAGTACAAAGCTCTCCAACATCACTGCAGGTTAGGCGGCAACACACCCGCTGTGGGCCGGAACTCAGGATCTCGTCGGCGAACCCGACCGCACCTTCCACAGCCAAGGCGTTGGAGCCGCGATTGATCGGATCTGCCGCGATCAGATCGTCCGGATCTGCCGATGTCCGGATGGGCTCGTGACTAGCCTGCGAGGGTGCCTCGGTCAGTAGTCGTCCTCAGCGACGATCCCAACCTCTTCCGCAGCGTCGCGTCCGTGCTTGAGCCCGACGGTCGTTTCGTGGTTGCTGGTGACGACCTGCTGCATTGCGACGGCGCAACTGCGCCGCTGACAAACATCTACCCCGCCGAGAACCTTGCAGCCGATTGGCAGGACTGGCGAGCGGGCGATGGCGGGTTGTCCGGTCCCGAGCAGATGTCGTCGCTCATCTTCGAGACCCGGTCTCCCGCGTGGGTCGCTGAAGTCGGCTTGCTTCTGGCTGAGGGACTTGAGACACAGGCGTGGTTCGTCGATGCGGCCGACGTCGTGTGGCCCGTCGGCAAGGTCGATTCAGAGCAAATCGCGCTTTCCTGAACATCCGCACATGCCGCGATGAGTGCGCCTTCACGCCGCCGTCGGGACGTTCGCAAAGTCCGCATGCGCCGACGTGCGTTGCCACTGATCCCCCGTCAGTTGCTCACTGGGAAACGGACGTACCCGGACCAGCCGAGCGAGGTCGCGGACCCCAGCCATCCACGCGCAGGAAGCGTCGAGGATGTCCGGCTCGTCAGGGTGTCTTACGACGAGCCGCCCGGCCGAACTCCGCTTCCTGCTCCACTTCGTGGATGGCGAGCTGCATGGACCACCAGTCGCGCAGGTCGTCCACCCACTCGATGGGTACGTCGCTGTGCTCGTGCTCGATCGTCGTCCACGGGTCACCGTGATCGTCGCGGCTGGTCTCCAGGGTCGTGGTCACCCGCGTGTCGGTCGGCAGGAACATGTCTTTGTCCCAGGCCGGGCGTCCCGGCACCTTGACGCCCCAGTTCCAGAGCCGGACCGCCCGCCGTGGCCGATCGACCTCCGTGAACCACGAGATGATCGTGCCGTTCGACCCGGTGAGCTGATCGGCTGTGTCGCTGGAGTACGCGGACATCCGCGCGCCCAGCTCGTAGCGGTTGCCACCTCCCCCGAAGATCCAGCTGCCCTCGGTGACCCGCCAGCTGCTCCAGCTGGTCACGTGGCTCACGACCAGGAACATCTTCCGGCGGGTGCCGCGCACCGTCTGTGTCAGTCTGAGCGAGCCGAGGTCCCCTGTGAGGGTCCGCGCTCCTGCGCCGCCGTCGACGTCACGACCGATCCGCTGCGATGCGGCGAGTCCGGCGGCAGCCTCCGGAATGCGCATCAGCTCAGGCTCATCGGTGTGCTCCAGCGCGTAGGCGCTCGTCATCCTGTGCACGACACGGCCTGCCGGCGTGGCTGGCCACGACTCGATGAAGTACCACTCGACCGGGTCTTCTCCCAGCTCCTGCTCGCCGTCCTCGTCGCCGCGGTCGCGGTCATGGAGTCGCCCCCGCGCGCTCACGCGGATCCGGTACGACCCGGCCGAGGGCACGACAGGAATCCCGAGGTCCCCGTCGTCCAGCTCGGTCACTGCGATCGGGCCGAGAGCCTCGATGCTCAGCTCGACGATGTCCTCGTACCCATCGCGCAGCGGCGGTTCGGACTCGAGCAGAGCCGTCGTCACCTCGAACGGACCCCACTGCGAGCCCGTCTGGATCCACAGGTCACCCATGGCCTCCTCGACCCCGACGAGAAGGAGGGTGTTGTCCTCCCATGCCTCTGCCCTCGCGCCGCCTCGCAGCACCACCACCCCGTGGTCCGAGCTCAGCACGTCGGTGTACACATCTGCAGCCATGTCGTCCCCCTATGGACCCTCGCCTGCATTCAACCGTCTCGTAGCGACGCACGTGAGCTTTCGGATGGCATGCGTTCACGTCTGCAGAGACGAGTACGCGGACCTGCCGAGTGAGGTTGTCCCGCTGCGCCTCCCCAGGTGTGACGACAGGGGTGTGACGAAAGGGGTGTGACGGCAGGGTGTGAGGTTTGGGGTGGGTGGGTGCGGGCAGGCTTCCGGGGCGCGGCCATAGGGCCGTCCCGGATGCAAAGGACTCAGCATGACTTGCCGCATCACTGCACGCGTCGTTCCCTCCCACCGGCGTGCCTTCGGTGTCGCCGCACTTGCCGCGGCCTGTCTGCTTGGCTCACTGGCTGGTGGCGTCCCTGCCTCGGCGACGAGTACCGCCCCGACCGCAGGTCTGGCGGCGGCCGCGCCTGTTGCAGCAACCCCGGCGCGTCGGATCGACCCGCGCCGGATCAAGCCCGACGTCTTGAAGCGCAACCGGCTCTACCGCGTCGGGACCATGACGGGCGCAGGCTGCGCCCCGGCCTCACAGGTACCTCTCGACAGCTCCGCCAACCTCCTGGCCTACTACCGGTCGACCCTTCCGTGCCTGGACCAGGCGTGGAAGGGCAGCTGGCGGAAGCTGCGCAAGGCGGGCGTGAAGTTCCGAGCCCCGAAGGTCGTCGTCCACAACGGCTCGTCCTCGAGCCCGTGCGGCACGCCGGGTCGCCTGTCGTTCTACTGCGGCCAGAACAAGACGATCTACATGTACGACGCCGAGATAGTGAACCCGTGGAACGCCTACCCCGGCGATGAGTACAGCCACGGCTTGACCCGCCTTGCCGCCACGCACACCCTCGCGCACGAGTACGGCCACCACGTGCAGCAGCTCGTTGGCATCCTGCGAACCATCGGCCCGCGGTACAAGGGCAAGCTCGAGCGTCGGGCCGAGCTCCAGGCGAGCTGCCTGGGCAACGTCTGGCTCTCCGCGCAACGCGACGCCTACCCGATCCTCGCGGACTACTCCCAACGACCCGAGCTCTGGCGCTACATCAGCGTCAGCAACCACGGCTCGCTCGCCAACCAGGCCTACTGGACCGACCGCGGCTACGCCTCCGCTCAGCCAGGCGACTGCAACACCTTCAAGGCGCCCGGCCGCACGGTGTCCTGAGACCGGGACGACCGGCACGCGCCGTGCGCCACCGCCGGACGTACCGAGTCGATGCGTCAGGACCCGAAGGCGTAGACGATCACGAACCCGCCGACCATGAGCAGCAGGAGGGGCAGGAGGGTCCAGAAGTAACGCGTGTCGACGTAGGACTTCTTGGCGTCCGGATCCCACGGACCCTGCTCGTCGTGACTGCCGGGGTTGATGATCAAGACGGTCTCCTACCCTGCGCCGGGACGGCCAACCCTACAAGGCCGCTCTCCAGCACTCGCCCGGGCGAGTGCTACATCGAGGATGGCGGTCATGGCTGTTGCCGCGGGCTGCCCAGTCGTGGGCGACGTCGATGCACAGTATCCGGGCCTGCTCGCGGTCCACGACGAAGTGCACTCGTGGATCACCCGCTCCGACCACGTAGCGACAGGGCCTCCACGGGAGGTGTGGCTGACCGCGTCCGATGACACGGATGGCCTGCGCGTGCGGGTCACGTGGCCGTACGCCCCGCGCATCGCGTCTCTGCCTGACGCCTGACCCTGTGCCCCTTCCGGCGGCTCGTCCCATGGACGTCCCACTGGTCGACAGCTTCAGGAACGACGAAGCCCCTGACCGGCGTCTCCGCTGGTCAGGGGCTTCTTCTCGGTCGGGCTGACAGGATTTGAACCTGCGACCCCTTGACCCCCAGTCAAGTGCGCTACCAAGCTGCGCCACAGCCCGAGTGCTCCCGGCGCGAGGCCTGCGAAGCGAGGGGAACACTACCGCAGCCACACCGGGGTGACGGAATCGGGCCGGGCCTCGTGCGCCGGTCCCCCACCGCTCGGACCAGAGCGCCTGGTCCGTGTGGGTCATTCGACCCCGAACGCCCGCGGTGGACGTCCCGGTCGGCACACCATGGACCACCGACCTGTGGGGGGTTCTGAGTGTCATCCGTGCCGCGCCGCTCCAGCCTGGTCGCAGCCGTCCTCCTGGCTGCCGCCGGGCTGGGCGTCGCCGCGCCCCGGGCCGGGGCAGCACCTGAGTCCGCCGTGCGCGAGGACGCCCGGGTCGCCCGGGCCGTCGACCTGGCACGTCAGGTCGGCGCGCGCCAGCAGGCACTTGCGAGCCTGAACCGACGGGCCGACACCCGTGATCGCGCACTCCTCGGGCGCGCGCGGGTGCTCGCGGCGTACGGCTGGAGCGGCGACCCCGAGGCCGCCCGCGCCGTGCTGCCGCTCGCCGACTACCGCATCTCCGCCGGCTTCGGTCTCACCGGACCGCTGTGGGAGGACGAGCACGGCGGGCAGGACTTCGGCGCCGCCGTCGGCGAGACGATCGTCTCCGTCGCCGCCGGTACCGTCACCGAGGTCGCCGACGCCGGTCCCTACGGCCTGCGCACGATCGTCACGTTGCCGGACGGCACGGAGGTCTGGTACTGCCACCAGACGAGCGCCACCGTCCAGCCCGGCCAGGCCGTCGACCTCGCCGACGTCATCGGCACGGTCGGCTCGTCGGGCAACTCGACGGGACCGCACCTGCACCTGGAGGTACGCCCCGCCGGCGGCAGCCCGGTGGACCCGATGGACTGGCTGCGCGCGGCGGGGCTCACGCCCTGAACCGGTCCCGCACCAGACTGCGTGTCAGCGCTTGCGCTTCTCGCGCGGCTTCTGCTGGATGACGATGGGCGTGCCGACGAAGCCGAACTCCTCACGGAGCCGACGCTCGACGTAGCGCTCGTAGGCGGCGTCGAGCTTGCCGCTGGTGAACAGCACGAAGGTGGGCGGGGCGACCGAGGGCTGCGTGGCGAACAGGATCTTGGGCTGCTTGCCGCTGCGCACCGGGTGCGGGTGCTCGGCGACGAGCCGACCGAGGAAGGTGTTGAGGGCGCCGGTGCCGATGCGCGTCTCCCAGCCCTCCAGCGCCTTGTCGATGGCCGGGACGAGACGATCGACGTGCCAGCCCGTGCGGGCGGTGAAGTTGATCCGCGGCGCCCACTGCAGCTGCACCAGGTCGCGCTCGATCTCGCGCTCGAGGTAGTAGCGGCGCTCCTCGTCGACGAGGTCCCACTTGTTGAAGGCCACGATCATCGCCCGCCCGGCGTCCCGGATCGTCTGGATGATCCGCATGTCCTGCTCGGACACGGTCTGGCTGGCGTCGAGGACCAGCACGGCGACCTCGGCCCGGTCGATTGCGGTGGAGGTCCGCAGCGAGGCGTAGTACTCGTGGCCGGACGCCTGGTTCACGCGCTTGCGGATGCCCGCGGTGTCGATGAAGCGCCAGGTGCGGTCACCGAGCGTGATCAGCTCGTCGACCGGGTCGACCGTCGTGCCGGCGACGTTGTCGACGACGACACGGTCCTCCTTGGCGAGCATGTTGAGCAGCGAGGACTTGCCGACGTTGGGCTTGCCGACGATGGCGATGCGGCGCGGGCCGCCGACCTCCTCGAACGACTCCGCGGGCGTCTCGGGCAGCGCCTCCAGGATGGCGTCGAGCATGTCGCCGGAGCCGCGGCCGTGCAGCGCGGAGACGGGGTAGGGCTCACCGAGGCCGAGGTTCCAGAGGCCGAACGCCTCGGCCTCGGTGCGCTGGTCGTCGACCTTGTTGGCGGCCAGCACCACGGGCTTGCCCGACTTGCGCAGGATCCGGACGACCGCCTCGTCGGAGTCGGTGATGCCGACGGTGGCGTCCACGACGAACAGGACGGCGTCGGCCAGCGACACGGCGACCTCGGCCTGCCCGGCGATCCGCTCGGCGAGGCCGCGGGCGTCGGGGTCCCAGCCGCCGGTGTCGACCACCGTGAAGGCGCGGCCGTTCCAGTTGGCGTCGTAGGACACGCGGTCGCGGGTCACCCCCGGGCGGTCCTCGACGACCGCCTCACGGCGGCCGATGATCCGGTTGACGAGGGTCGACTTCCCCACGTTGGGTCGGCCGACCACGGCGAGGACGGGGACGGGCCCGGACGTCTCGTCGGTGGCGGGCTCGACGCTGGCGGCGTCGTACTCAGTCATGGGTGCTCACAGCTCTCTGGATGGCTCGACGAGCCCGGTGTCGGGGTCGTCCTCGGATTGTCCCGCAGGAAGGGGCCCGGGCAAGGATCGGCGCGTGTCGGCCAGCGCGGCCGCCAGCTCGGACAGCATGTGCCCCTTGAGCAACACCGACGTGGCGGCGACGTGTTCCCGGGTGCGCGGCCACGCCTGCTGTGTCGTGTGCCACGGCGTGCCGACGACCACGTCGATCCGCGCGCCGCGGGGTGGCAGCGAGCCGGTGGCGCCGCCGGGCTCGCGCGTACCGACGAGAGTCACCGGTACGACAGGTGCGCCCGTCACGAGGGCCAGGTACGCCGCGCCGTGGTGGAAGCGTCGCAGCTCGCCGTCGCCGCGGGTGCCCTCCGGGAAGATCCCGACCACTCCCCCGTCGCGCAGGACGCGCAGGCACGTACGGATCGCGCCGGGGTCGGCGTGGAAGCGGTCGAGCGGCACCTGGCCGGAGGCGCGGAGGAACCGTCCGAGAGGGCCGGCGAACATCTCCTGCTTGGTCAGCGCGTGCACGGGGCGTGGAGCCACGACCGCCAGCAGCGGTCCGTCGATCACGCCGACGTGGTTGGCCGCGAGGATCACTCCGCCGGTCGCCGGCACCCGCTCGGGGTGGTGCACCTGCACCGACCAGCGACGCCGCAGCAGCCACGCGGCGGCGGGCCGGAGCCCGCACAGCAACCGTGTCGGCGGGTGCCCCGCGGCGCTGCCGGGCAGGTCGGTGGTCACCTGCCCCGCGCCTCCTCGGCGAGGGTGACGATCCGGTCGACCACCTCGGGCAGCGTGAGGTGGGTGCTGTCGACGTGCACGGCGCCGTCGGCCATCGTCAGCGGCGCGGTCGCTCGCCCGGAGTCGATGCGGTCGCGCTCGAGCAGCGACTGCTGGGTGCTGGCGAGGTCGCTGCCGCCCTCCTCCAGAGCGCGGCGCTGCGCGCGTGCGTCGGGGTCTGCGCTGAGGTAGACCTTGAGCTCGGCCTGCGGCCACACGACGGAGCCGATGTCGCGGCCCTCCACGACGATCCCGCCGGTGCCGATCACCTCACGCTGGAGGTCGAGCAGCAGGCTGCGCACCTCGGGGACCGCGCTGACCGGGCTGACCGCGGCGTTGACCTCGTCGCTGCGGATCTCGACCGAGACGTCGACGCCGTCCACGGTGATGGTGGGGGCGAGCGGGTCGGTGCCGGACTCGATCACCGGGCGGCCGCAGGCCGCAGCCACGGCAGCCACGTCGTGCACGTCGACGCCCTCGCGCAGCAGCCACCACGTCATCGCACGGAACATCGCGCCGGTGTCGAGGTAGCGCAGGCCCAGGCGACCGGCCACGCCCCGCGACGTGCTCGACTTCCCGGACCCGGAGGTGCCGTCGATCGCGATGACGAGGGCCGTGGGGTCGAGGGAGGTCTGGTCGCTCACGGGCCACAAGGTTACCGGTGGGTCGTCCAGCCGCGGGATTCGAGCGCGGCCAGGAGCTGCTCGGCGCTGCCGCGGTCGACGACCAGCTCGGTGAGCCCGACCGGTCGCCCGGGGTCGTGATCGATGTGGACGTCCTCGATGTTGACGCCGATCTCGCCGGCATCGCCGAACAGCCGGGCCAGCTCGCCCGGGTGGTCCGGCACCGCGACGAAGACCGACCGCGTCGGCCGCGCGGGTCCGCCGTGCTTGCCGGGGATCGCGGCGGTGCCTGCGTTGCCGCGGGTGAGGATCTCGACGAGGCCGGGGGCCGACGGCCCGGAAGGCGCAGTGGGAGCCGCGGACACCGCGCTCATCAGGTCGTCGAGGTCGGCGCGGACCTCCGCGAGCAGGTCGAGGACCGCCTCGCTGTTGGCCTCGAGGATCTGCTGCCACAGCCCGGGGTCGCTCGCGGCGACCCGCGTGACGTCACGTACGCCCTGACCCGACAGGGCGAGGTGCTCGGCGGGCGCGGCGGCGAGGCGGCCCGCGACGAGCACGGCGGCGAGGTGCGGGAGGTGGGAGATCCGCGCGACGGCGCGATCGTGCTCCGCGGGCTCCATCCGGATCGGTGCGGCACCGCACTCGAGCACCAGTGTCTCGACGAGACCGACGGCGTCGGGTCGGGCGTCCAGGTGGGGCGTGACCGCCCACGGCCGCCCGTCGAACAGCGCCGCACTCGCGGCCAGCGGGCCGGAGCGCTCGCTGCCGGCCATCGGGTGCGACCCGACGTAGCGCGCCAGGTCCGCGCCGGCCACGCGGGCAGCCACGGCCGTGAGCGGCGCGGCCTTGACGCTGCCGACGTCGGTGACGACGGCGTCGGTGCGCTGCAGCGCGTCCACGATGGCGTCCGCGATCGCCGCAGGCGGGACCGCGACCACCACGAGCTGCGGCCGGTCCTCGGGTCGCACCGGGCGGCCGGCGCCCAGGCCGTGCGCCGTGCGGACGTTCTCCTCGGCGGTGTCGCGCAGCACGACCTCGATCCCGAGGCGGGCGCACACGAGCGCGATGGACGTGCCGATCAGGCCCGCGCCGACGACCTCGACCGGCCCGACGAGGGCGGGGAGGGCCGCCTCGTCCCCGAGGTCAGTCATGGCTGGTGGTCCGGGCGAGGTCGCGACGCAGGTTGGCGGCGCCGTGCAGGTAGGCGTGGGTGATGTCGGCGCGCGGCAGGTCGGTCTCCACGTGCGCCATCAGCCGCACGACCCGGGGCATCGAGCCCTCGATCTCGAGCTCGCGGGCGCACACCAGTGGCACGTCCGAGAAGCCGAGCTGTCGCGCGGCGTACGCCGGGAACTCGCTGGTGAGGTCACTGGTGGCGGTGAAGATGATCGAGATGAAGTCGTCGACCTCGAGGCCGTTGGCCTCCATCACGTCGGTGACGAGCTCGGCCACCCGGTCCAGCATGTGCTCGCGGGTGTCCTCCTCGAGCTGGGTCGCCCCACGCACTGCCCTCACTGCCACGGGAGGAGCCTAGGCCAGCCCGACGTCGTGTCCGCGAGGTGTCTCGCGGCGCGGCTCAGGCCGGCTGGTAGCTCCCGAAGGACCAGTGGTTGCCCTCCGGGTCGTTGACGCTCCCGCCGCGCCCGCCGTAGTCGTGGTCCTCCATCGGGCGTACGACGGTCGCCCCGGCGGCGACGGCCGCGTCGAACGCCGCGTCGGGATCGGGCGTGACGAGGTAGGCCGCGGCGGGCGCGGTGCCGCTGAGGGGGCTGTCGTCGCGCGCGGTGCCGAACATGATCCCGCCACCGCCCGGCCACGCCCACTCCGCGTGGACGACGACGGAGTCGTCCTGCTCGTCGCGGTGGGTCGCGTGCTCGGTGAAGCCCACCGCGGCCAGCCAGGCGGTCATCACCTCGGCGTCGCGGACGACGAACGTGTGCCAGAGGGTGGTGCGGGAGACGTCGGGGGTCTTGGACATGGAGGTGCTCCTCGTCGGTCGGCCGGGTGGCGGCGGGTCGGTGATCATCACCCTGCCGCCTCGGCACCACGGGTGGCTTGGACGACGGGGAACTCCCGGCGCACCCACTCCGTGGGGCTGCACCCGGCCATCTCGGACCACTCGCGGGCGAGGTGGGCCTGGTCGGCGTACCCCGCACGCGCGGCCACGGTCGCGACGGACACCTCGCCCGACAGCGCGGCCCGCCGCATGAGCGCGTGCGAGCGGGCGAAGCGCGCCAGCCGCTGGTAGGTCTTGGGCGCGACCCCCGCCTCGTCACGCACCAGGGTGGTGAGACGCCGCCTGCTGTAGCCGACGTCGCCGGCCGTCGCTGCGACCGGGACTCCCCGCGTGAGCAACGCCAGGGCCCGGGTGACCTCGGGGCGCTGAGGTGGTCGGCGGTGCCGCCGGAGGGCGTCGAGCAGCGCCCGCTCGACCTCGGGCAGGGCGTCGGCGGCCGACCGGTGCCCCGCGAGGCGTTCCGGCAGGTCGGCGAGGTCCGGCGCCACGTCGCCGAGCTCCAGGAGGTGCCCGGCGAGAGCGGCGGCGGGCACGCCCCACAGGGCCCGCGCACCCTCGGTGGTCAGCGCGAGCTGGATGCCCCGCTGCCGGAGCCCGTGCTCGACGGCGGCGGGACGGGTGTGCAGTCCGGACACCGACGTCCACCCGACCCTGCGCGAGCCCGGCTCGCCCTCCCACGCGACGCCCAGGGGCTCGTCGAGGGGCAGCACCCAGGTCAGCTCGGTCGACGGCATCCCGATGTGGATGCCGGGGCCCGCGAAGGAGACGTCGTACGCCACGAGCGAGCGGACGTACGGCGACAGCGCGGGGTGCACGGCGGCCATGTCGCCACCGTACGCGGGCCGGGCGCCCTGCCTAGAGGCTCGCGCTGTCCATCAGCTCGCCGAGCTCGGCGACGGTGAGCTCGCGCATCTCCCCCGATCTCAGCCGGGCGAGGGTCACCGGCCCGATCTGCGTCCGGGTCAGGCGCCGGACGGGATGGCCGAGGTGGTCGAGCAGCCGCCGCACGATCCGGTTGCGCCCCTCGTGGATGGTGAGCTCGACGATCGAGCGGTGGCTCCCCTCGCGCCGGGGGTCGCCGCCCACGACACGCGCGTGGGTGACCGTCACCGGGCCGTCGTCGAGCGTCACCCCGGCGAGCAGCTGCCGCACGGTGCGGACGTGCACCTCGCCGTCGACCTCCGCGACGTAGGTCTTGTCGACCTCGTGCGAGGGGTGGGCGAGGTGCTGGGCGAAGTCGCCGTCGTTGGTCAGGATGATCAGGCCCTCGGTGTCGGTGTCGAGGCGCCCGACGTGGAACAGCCGTTCGGGACGGTCCGCCACGAGGTCGCCGAGCGTGCGGCGCCCCTCCGGGTCGGACATCGTCGACACCACGCCGCGCGGCTTGTTGAGCACGAGGTAGACCTTGTCGCTGATCGGCGGCAGCCGCTTGCCGTCGACGCGGATCACGGCCGTGCGCGGGTCGACCTTGGTGCCGAGCCGGGTGACGACCTCGCCGTCGACCTCGACGAGGCCGTCGAGCATGAGCTCCTCGCACTTGCGCCGGCTGGCGACGCCGGACTGGGCGAGCAGCTTCTGCAGCCGGATCAGGCCGTCCTCGTCGGTCTCGGGCCGCTGCGAGGAGGGCTGGTCGTTGTCGGGTGCGTCGTGGGGCTTCATGGCGTCTCGGTCCTCATGCGATCTCGGTCCCGCCGTCGGGCTCGGTGCCGGACCCGCTGTGCGGCGACGGGTGGTGCACGACCGGGGGCTCCGGATCCGCGGGGACCTCGACCTCCGGGGCGGGTGCGTCGAGCCCCGCGACGCTCGCGAGCTCGTCCTCCAGGTCGTCCATGTCGGGGAGGTACGGCGCGAGCTCGGGCAGCTCGTCGAGGGAGGTGATGCCGATCCGCTCGAGGAAGTAGGAGGTCGTCCGGTAGAGGTTGGCGCCGCTCTGCTCGTCCTGCCCCGCCTCCTCGACGAGGCCCCGGGTCAGGAGCGTGCGCATCACGCCGTCGACGTTGACGCCGCGCACGGCGGAGACGCGGGCCCGCGACACAGGCTGCTTGTAGGCCACCACGGACAGCGTCTCGAGCGCGGCCTGGGTGAGCCGCGCCTGCTGGCCCTCGAGGACGAACGACTCGACCACGCCGGCGTACTCCGGGCGCGAGTAGAAGCGCCAGCCTCCGGCCACCGCGCGCAGGTCGAAGCCGCGACCCTGCTCGGCGTACTCCGCGGCCAGGGCCTCCAGCGCGGCCTCGACGTCGTCCACGGGGTGGCCGACGACCGAGGCCAGCCGGACGGTGGCGAGCGGCTCGTCGGAGACCATCAAGATGGCCTCGAGCGCCGGTCGCAGCTCGGCGACGGCCACCTCGAGGGTCTCGACGTCGCCGGTGGCCGTGTCGGTCTGCTCGCTCATGCGTCCTCCTCGGGGGCGACCGCTTCCGGTGCCGCTGCCCCATCGGGTCCATCCTCGTCCGGCGGCGGCGCGCCGTCGAACTCGTCGGTGATGTCGACCTCGGCGTCCTCGCCGCCCGTCCAGCGGACGGTGAGCTCACCGAGCGGCGTCACCTGGTCGAACGACACCGCGCCCTCGCGGAACAGCTCGAGCAGCGACAGGAACCGCGCGACCGTCGTGAGCCGGTCGGGCGAGTCGCCGCACAGCGCCCGGAACGTCATGGTGCCGCTGCGACGCAGGCGGTCCACCACGACCTGCGCCTGCTCGCGCACGCTGACCTTCGCGGCGTGGATGTGGTGCAGGGACACCTCGAGGACGGGCTTGGGCTCCATCGCCTTCGCCGCGAGCCGGGCGAACTGGTCGAGGCCGATGCCGATCAGCACCTCGGGCAGGAGCGTCGCGAAACGCCCCTCCAGCCCGACCGCTCGCGGGTGGCGTCGCGACTCCGAGGCCAGCCGCTCCTCCAGCACCGACGCCACCTGCTTGAACGCGCGGTACTGCATGAGTCGCGCGAACAGCAGGTCGCGCGCCTCGAGCAGCGCGAGGTCCTCCTCGTCCTCGACGTCGCCCTGCGGGAGCAGCCGCGCCGCCTTGAGGTCGAGCAGGGTCGCGGCGACGAGCAGGAAGGACGTCGTCTGCTCGAGGTCCCACTGGTCGCCGAGGTTCTTCACGTGCGCGATGAACTCGTCGGTGACCTGCGACAGCGCCACCTCGGTGATGTCGAGCTTGTGCTTGGCGATCAGTCCGAGCAGCAGGTCGAACGGCCCCTCGAAGTTGTCGAGGCGCACGGCGAACGCCGGGGTCTCACCGCCCGGGTCGGGGGCGAGGTCCGGGTCGGTCCGGGCGGTCGCGCTCACTCGTCGTCGAGCAGTCGCTGCACCAGAGCGCTGTCGGCGCCCTGGCCCTCGAGGTCGGCGAGCACGAGCGCGAGCGCCTCGCGGACCAGCCGGCCGCGGTCGACCGCGAGGCCGTGCTCGCGGCGCAGCGTGAGCCGGGCGTGCTCGATGTCGAGCAGCTCGTCGGAGGTGACGTAGACCGTCATCTTCTCGTCGTGGCGCACGCGCCCGCTCGGCTTCTTCGGACCCGCCGGCTCGGCCTCCACCTCGGGCTGCGCGGCGACGGCACGCACCCGGCGCTGGCGCGGCTCGTCCGGCTGCTCCGGCGTCGCAGGGTCGACCGTCGGGCGGAACAGGTCGTCCGCGGTCGGCATGCTCACTCGGCGGGCCACCGGGTCAGCACCTCCTTCGCGAGCTGGCGGTAGGCGTCGGCACCCGTGGACGAGGACGCGTACGACGTGATCGGCTCACCGGCCACCGTGGCGTCGGAGAACTTCACCGTGCGCCGGATGACGGTGTGGAACACGGTGTCGCCCCACGCCGAGACCAGGCGCTCCATCACCTCACGGCTGTGCAGGGTGCGCCCGTCGAACATCGTGCCGAGCACCCCGTCGATCTCGAGCTTGGGGTTGAGCCGCTCGCGCACCTTGTCGATGGTGGTCTTGAGCAGGGCCACGCCGCGCAGCGCGAAGTACTCGCACTCCAGCGGGACGATCACCCCGTCGGAGGCGGTCAGGGCGTTCACGGTCAGCAGGCCGAGCGACGGCTGGCAGTCGATGAGGATCACGTCGTACTGCTCGAGCGCCGGGGCGAGGACCCGCTGGAGCGTCTGCTCCCGGGCCACCTCGTGGACGAGCTGCACCTCGGCGGCGGACAGGTCGATGTTGGACGGCAGCAGGTCCATGCCGGGGATGCCGGAGGGGACGACGACCTCGTCGAGCGTGGTCTCGCGGTCCATCAGCAGGTTGTAGATGGTCAGGTCCATCTCGTGCGGGTTGAGGCCCAGGCCCACCGACAGCGAGCCCTGCGGGTCGAAGTCGACGAGCAGGACCTTGCGCCCGAACTCCGCGAGGGACGCACCGAGGTTGATCGTCGTCGTGGTCTTGCCGACGCCGCCCTTCTGGTTGCACATCGAGACCACCCGTGCGCTGCCGTGCCGCGCCGGGGCCGAGGGCTCCGGGAAGACCGGCATCGGGCGGCCCGTGGGGCCGAGGGTGATCTCGGCAGCGGGTGCCTCGACGGGTGCCTCGGCAGGGGTCGGGCGTTCGAAGGGAAGGGGCTGCGTCACGGTCTGCTCGTCTCGGGGGGAAGGGCCGGGCTGGGCGGGGTGCGGCTGGGGTGGTCGGACGAGGGGCGGCACCTCCGAGGCGCTGCTGCCGAATCCCGAACCGGGTAGTCCCTGACCGCTCATGCCTGCTCCTCGTTCGTCGACGTAGCCGCCCTGCTGTCCCGATTGCACCACGCCGACGGCCCTGGGCTTTGTCGACACGTCGACAGTTCGACGCCGGGCTTCGCGAGACTCTAGGACGCCCGTCCGCGCCGGGGGAACACCGCCCCCGCAACCCACAGGCCGGCGCCCCGATCTGTGCACGGAGGGCCGGTCGGGTGCACAGGACGGGCCCGCCTGTGCAGAACCCTGTGTACGTCCGACGTGCTCCCCGGCCGCCTCGGCACGGGCCTCACAGCCGCCGCATCGCCACCGTCGCGAGCACCAGCTCGCCCGCCTCGTCGGTCGCGTCGCAGTCGGCGACGGCCTCGATGACCCAGTCGTGGTGTCCCTCGGGGTCGTGGATCGTCTGCCGCACGTCGCGCAGCCGCGCGGACGTGCCCTCCTCGGACCCGACCGGCTCGCCGACCCGCTCCTCCCCCACCACCAGCAGGTCGGGGCCGCGCGCGTCGCCGTCGGTCAGCACGCGGTCGTGCTCGGCGTAGTAGTCCTCCAGCGCGGCGTCCCAGACCGACCGCCCGACGACGACCTGGCGCGGGGGGTCGGTGCGGTCGGCGGCGGCGCGCTCCAGGCGTACGAGCGTGTCCAGGTCGTCGCGCGACACCGCGTCGACCCGCGCCCACATCGCGTTGCGGAGCATCACCCGAAACGGGCGCTCCTGCCGGGACAGGGGGCGGGGAGGGGGCGGCGGCTCGTGGTGCGCGACCGCGGACGGCGCGTGGTCGGGGTCGGCCAGCGCCTCCCACTCGTCGAGGAGCGAGGAGTCGGTCTGCCGGACGGTCTCGCCGAGCCACTCGATGACGTCCTCGACCTCGGGCGAGCGGTGCGCCTCCGGGACGGTCTGCCGCAGGGTGCGGTAGGCGTCGGTCAGGTAGCGCAGCACGAGGCCCTCCGAGCGCGCGAGCTGGTAGCGACCGACGAAGTCGGTGAAGCCCATCCCGTTCTCCCACATCTCGCGCACGACCGACTTCGGCCCGAGGGCGTCGTCGGGGAGCCACGGGTGGGTCTGGCGGTAGGTCTCGTAGAGCGCCTCGAGCAGCTCGCGCAGCGGCTGCGGCCAGGTGATCTCCTCCAGCAGCGCCATCCGCTCGTCGTACTCGAGGCCGTCTGCCTTCATCTCGCCGATGGCCTCGCCGCGGGCAGCGTGCTGCTGGGCCATGAGGATCTGCCGGGGCGCCTCGAGGACCGCCTCGACGACCGAGACGACGTCGAGGCCGTAGCTCTCCGACTCGGGGTCCAGCACGTCGAAGGCCGCGAGCGCGAAGTGCGCGAGCGGCTGGTTGAGCGCGAAGTCCTCCGGCAGCGCCTCGGTCATCACGAAGCGCCGGCCGAAGGCGTCCGGCTCGTCGAGCCGCGTCACGATGCCGGTACGCACGAGCGAGCGCGAGAGCCGCAGCGCCCGCCGTGCCAGGCGGGCGCGACCGCGCGGGTCCTCGTGGTTGTCGGTCATCAGCCGCCGCATCACCGCGAACGCGTCCTGCTCGCGCGACACCACGTTGACGAGCATCGCGTTGTCGACCTTCATCCGGCTCGTGAGCCGTTCGGGCACGCCGGCGACGAGCTTGTCGAAGGTCTGCTCGGTCCACACCACGGTGCCCTCGGGCGCCTTTTTGAGCTGGGCCTTGGACTTCTTCTTGCCGGCCGCCACCCGCGCCGCGGCCTTCGCCTTGGCCTGCTCGTTCTCGATGACGTGCTCGGGGGCCTGGACGACGACGTAGCCGGCCGTGTCGTAGCCGGCGCGCCCGGCCCGGCCCGCGATCTGCTGGAACTCGCGGGTGCGCAGGACGCGTTGCCGGTTGCCGTCGAACTTGGCGAGCCCGGTGAACAGGACCGTGCGGATGGGGACGTTGATCCCGACGCCCAGGGTGTCGGTGCCGCAGATGACGCGCAGCAGGCCGGACTGGGCGAGGGTCTCCACGAGGCGGCGGTACTTCGGGAGCATCCCGGCGTGGTGGACGCCGATCCCGTTGCGGACGAGTCGCGAGAGCGTCTTGCCGAAGCCGGCGCCGAAGCGGAACGCACCGATCCGGTCGGCGATCGCGTCCTTGTCGACCTTCTTCGGCGGGTGCCGCAGGAGGTTGGTGGCGTGCTCGACGGCGGCCGCCTGCGTGAAGTGGACGACGTAGACGGGGTCCTGCCCGGTGGTGACGAGCTCCTCCAGGGTGTCGTCGAGCGGCTCCATCGACCAGCGGAAGCTCAGCGGCACCGGCCGCTCGGCGTCGTCGACGACCGCGGTGTCGCGCCCGGTGCGCCGCTTCAGGTCCTCGACGAAGAAGGAGACGTCACCGAGGGTCGCGGACATCAGCAGGAACTGCGCGTCGACCAGCTCGAGGAGCGGCACCTGCCACGCCCAGCCGCGGTCGCCCTCGGAGTAGAAGTGGAACTCGTCCATCACGACGAGCCCCACGTCGGCCGTACGCCCCTCGCGCAGCGCGATGTTGGCGAGCACCTCGGCGGTGCAGCAGATGATGGGGGCGTCCGGGTTGACCGCCGCGTCGCCGGTCAGCATCCCGACGTTGTCGGCGCCGAAGACGTCGATGAGGGCGAAGAACTTCTCGCTCACCAGCGCCTTGATCGGCGCGGTGTAGAAGCTCACCTCGTCGCGGGCGAGCGCTGCGACGTGCGCGCCGATCGCGACCAGCGACTTCCCCGACCCGGTCGGCGTCGCGAGGATCACGTGGTTGCCACCCAGCAGCTCGATGACGGCCTCGTCCTGGTGGGGGTAGAGCGCGAGGCCGCGGTCGGTCGCCCAGCCGGTGAACGCGTCGTACACCGCGTCGGGGTCGGCCCCGGTCGGGACCCGCGTGTCGAGGCGCACTGGATCCGGCATGGGTCGATCCAACCACCCGCCGGTTTCGTGGCCGCGGGCGCCACGCAGCCGTCGTGCAACCGCCGTGAAACCGGACGCGCCCACGCTGGTGGACATGACCACACACGACATCGACCTCGCGGTCCGGGCCACCGGGCTCGTCAAGCAGTTCGGCGACCAGCGCGCCGTCGACCACATCGACCTCGAGGTCCGCCGCGGGGAGGTCTTCGGCGTCCTGGGCCCCAACGGCGCCGGCAAGACGACCATGCTCCGGATGCTCGCCACGCTGCTGCACATCGACGCCGGACAGGCGCTGGTCTTCGGCCACGACGTCCGTGCCGAGCCCCACGCCGTACGCCGGCTGCTGGGCGTCACGGGGCAGTACGCCTCGGTCGACGAGAACCTGACCGCCACCGAGAACCTCTGGCTCTTCGCGCGGCTGCAGGGTCTCGGCCGCGCCGAGGCCCGTGCCCGGGGCGCGGAGCTGCTCGAGCAGTTCGACCTCGCGGAGGCCGCGTCCAAGCCGATCTCCGCCTTCTCCGGCGGGATGCGCCGCCGGCTCGACCTCGCCGCCAGCCTCCTCACCCGGCCCCCGCTGATCTTCCTCGACGAGCCCACGACCGGCCTGGACCCGCGCACCCGCGGGCAGATGTGGGACACCATCCGCGACCTCGTCCGCACCGGCTGCACCGTGCTGCTCACCACGCAGTACCTCGACGAGGCCGACCAGCTCGCCGACCGGATCGCGGTGATCGACCGTGGCGTGAAGGTCGCCGAGGGCACCGCCGACGAGCTCAAGTCCTCCGTCGGCCAGTCGACGCTGCAGATCCAGGTCGCCGACCCGGCCGACCTGCCGCTGGTGGCCGAGGAGGTGCGACGGCTCCTCGGCGAGGACGTCGTCCTCACGCCGGAGGCACGTCGCGTCAACGTCCCCCTCGCCCGCACCGACCAGTCCGTCGACGTGCTCGTCGCGCTCCGCGACCGCGACGTCGCCATCGAGTCGGTCACCGTGCAGAAGCCCTCGCTCGACGAGGTGTTCCTCGCCCTGACCGGCCACGACACCCAGGACCCGTCGCACGACGACGTCACGACCACCGACCCGACCGACCAGACCGACCTGCAGATGGAGGCAGCCCGATGAGCAGCCTGACCGTGCCCGAGAGGGGCGAGATGTCCGTGTCCGACCCGACTGCCGACCTCCCGTCGCGGGTGGGGCTGGCCGACACCCTCAGCCAGACGCTGACCCTCGCCTGGCGCGCCACGATGAAGATGCGCCGCAGCATGGAGGTGATGTTCGACGTCACGATCCAGCCGCTCGTCTTCACCGGCATGTTCGCCTACATCTTCGGCGGCGCCGTCGCCGGCGACGTCGACAGCTACCTGCCGCTGATCATCACCGGCCTGATCGGGCAGACCGTGCTGACCGCCTGCGTCGCCACCGGCGTGCAGCTGCGCACCGACATGGACACCGGGGTCTTCGACCGCTTCAAGGTGCTGCCCATCGCCCGCATCGCCCCGCTCGCCGGCCCGATGGTCGCCGACCTGCTGCGCTACTTCATCGCGTCGGTGCTGACGTTCGCCGTCGGCATCGCGATCGGCTACCGGCCCGGCGGCGGCGTCCTCGGCGTCGCCGGCGCGGTGCTCCTCGCGATGCTCGCCGGCTGGTCGCTGGCGTGGATCTTCACGCTGTTCGGCATCGTCGGACGCAACGCCCAGGCCGTGCAGGGCATCTCACTGCTGGTGATGTTCCCGCTGACGTTCCTGTCCAACGCCTTCGTCCCGACCGACACGATGCCGGGCCCGCTGCGGGCCTTCGCCGAGGTCAACCCCGTCTCGCTGGTCATCACCGCCATCCGCGACCTCGCCAACGAGGGCGCCGTCACCGGCAACGTCGGCTGGGCCCTGCTCGGCTGCGCGGTCGTGATCGCGGTGTTCGCGCCGCTGTCGGTGCGGGCCTTCAACCGGAAGATGTGACCCAGCGCTGCTGCAGCCGCTCGACCGTGGCCGCCACCTCGGGCAGCAGCTCGGGTCCCGGGCGGTCGGCCAGCTCCTCGACGAGCCGGTCGACCCGCCCGGGCAGGGCCGTGTCCGCGAGCGCCACCATCGAGTCCCAGGCCATGACCGGGATGCTCCGGTTGTAGGACCAGCGGTGCGCGACCGCGAGGAGGCGCACCGCGTCCTCGTGCTGGTCCGCCGGCCCGTGCCGCAGCACCCAGGAGCCGAGCGCCACGAGCAGCACGCCGTTGAGGGGCAGGTCGGTGAACCAGAGCGTGCCGGGCGGCCGGTGAGCCCCGTCACCGGCGACCAGGTCGCGGAGCTCGTCCGCCCGCGGGTCCGGACCGTCCGCGGCGTGGCGCACCCGGGCCACGAGCGCCGCGGACGCCGCGATGGCCAGCCACGGCGAGGCACCGGGAGCGCCGTCCAGGTCCGTCACGAGGTCGACGGTCGCGTCGTAGCGCTCGAGCGCCTCGGTGACGTCACCCCTGGCCAGCGCGAGCTCGGCCTGGGCCGCGTGCCACGTCAGCCGCGCCCCCATCTGGGCCTGGTCGCCGTCCGGCGGACCGAATCGGTCGAGCAGTCGTTGCGCCTCCTCGACCCGGCCCTCGAGCAGGGGTGCCATGGCGGTCGCGACCTGGAGGCTGTAGGCGTCGGTGACGGAGTGGATCCGCTCGAGCAGCGGCCACGCGACCTCTGCGTGCCGGGCCGCGCGCCGGTGGTCGCCCGCGGTCATGGCGAGCTGGCCGAGCTCGGCGTGCAGCGACCCGCTGAGGTACGGCGGGAGCGGGCGTCGCAGCGCCTCCTCGGCATGGCGCCGGGCAGTGTCGACGTCGCCGGCGTTCTCCGCCACGATCGCCGCCCACAGCAGCAGTGCGCCCGCCATCGCCGGCCTGGTCTGCCGTGCGGCGACGCGGGCGAGGCCGGCGGGCGTGCCGCCGTCCTCCGCGACGTGGACCGTGTGGGCGACCAGGCCCCACGTGCCCGTGGGTGGGCCGCCCTGCACCAGCAGAGCTCGCAGCGCCTCGAGGTCGACCCCCGGCATCCAGCTCAGGTGGATCATCAGCACCCCCGCCGCGTCCTGCGCGTGGCGGTGCAGGCCGTCGGGCACCTCCCAGCCGGTCAGCACGTCGACGGCGGCATCGCAGATCGCGAAGACCCTGGGCTGGTCGCCGGTGACCGTCCAGAGCGAGCCCAGCAGCGAGACGAGCCTGGCCACGAGCTCGCGCTCGTTGGTCGCGAGCGCGTGGCGCAGGACGTCGGTCAGGTTGTTCTGCTCGCGCACGAGCACGTCGACGAGGATGACCTGGTCGTCGGCGAGGACGAGGTCCTCCGCCCGGTCGGCCAGGCCCCGCGCCCACCGCTGCTGGGCCTCGGTCGCGGCGTCGACCTCCCCTCGCGCGACGAGCCGCGCGGCGGCGTACTCCCGGATCGTCTCCAGCGCCCGGAACCGGGCGACGCCTCCGTCCTCGGTCAGCACGAGGAGCGACTGCTCGACGAGCGTGTCGACGAGGTCCGTCCCGTCACGCCCGAGCACGGCCGTCGCTGCGGCCCGGTCGAAGCCGTCCTGGAAGAGCGAGAGCCACGCCAGCGCCCGCTGCTCGTCGTCGGTGAGCAGGTCCCACGACCACGCGATCACCGCCTCGAGCGTGCGGTGCCGGTCGGGCGTGCTGCGGTCGCGGCTGCGCAACGTGGCGAACCGGTCATCGAGCGCGGCTGCGACCTCGGCCGCCGTCATCGTCCGCACCCGGGCCGCCGCGAGCTCGACCGCGAGCGGCAGGCCGTCGAGGCGGTCGACCACCGCGCGCACCGCCGCCGGGTCGAGCACGACGTCGGGTCGGGTGGCCTGCGCCCGCCGGACGAACAGGTCCTCGGCGTCGGACGTCGTCAGCTGGCTGAGCGGGACGGCGCGCTCGACGGCCAGGCGCAGCGGCGCCCGGCTGGTGGTGAGCACCTGCAGGTCGCGCGTGGTGGCCAGGAGGTACGCGACGAGGGCCGCGACCGGCTCGAGGACGTGCTCGCAGTTGTCGAGCACCAGGAGCGTCGGCCCCGCGTCGAGCTCCTGCGCCAGCCTGGTGCGTACGTCCGCCTGCTGGGCAGGTGTGAGCGTGCGCCTCGCCGTCACCGACCCGCGGACGCCCAGGGCCGCACCGACCGCGACCACGACGTCGTCCCCGGCCCCCACGCCGACCAGCTCGACGACGTGCACGTGCGGGAGCGCCGACTCCCGCGCCAGCACCTGCGCGACGCTGGTCTTGCCGATGCCGCCGGGACCGAGGATCGTCACCAGTCGCGACGACGCGATCGCCGAGCGCAGCCGGGCGAGGTCCTGCTCCCGGCCGAGCAGCCCCTCGCCGTCGTAGCGCAGCCCGGTGCGGACCGGGTCGTCGGCAGCGAGGAGCTCGCGGTGCAGGCGCTGCAGCTCGGGCGCGGGGTCGATGCCGAGGCGTTCGGCGAGGTCGACGCGGTGCGCCTCGTAGCGACCGAGCGCCACCGCGGGCCCGCCGATCGCCGCCATGGTGCGCAGCAGGTCGGCGAGCACGCTGGCGTCGTCGCCCCACCGGGCGGCGGCCGCCTCGAGCAGCGGGAGGGCCTCGGCGTGCCGGCCCTGCCGGGCCAGGGCACGGCCGAGCAGGTCGTCGGCCGCGTCCAGCGTGCGGCTGGCGAGCGTGCGCAGCCGCGCCAGGGGTCCAGCCGCCGAGCCTGCCCGGTCCGTGGCGGGCTCGGGCCACGCCCGCACCAGCTCGGCCTGCTCCCCCGCGGCGACGGCGTCACCCGCCGCGAGCAGCTCACGCGCCCGGCCGACGTGCAGCCCCAGCGCCAGCACGTCGACCTCGTCGGGCTCCAGCCCGAGCCGGTAGCCGGTCTCGGTCAGGTGGACCACCTCGGCGGCCGTCGCCGAGCGCGCGCGGGAGACGAGGACCTGCAGCGCCTTGCCGGGCGTCGCGGGCGGCTCGTCCTCCCAGACCTGCTCGATGAGCTGCGCGACGCTCAGTCCACGAGGCTCCATCACCAGCGCGGCGAGGAGGGCGTGCAGGCGGGCCCCGACGATCGGGGCGCCCTCCCACGTCGGGGTGTCGAGCAGGCGCAGACGGATGCTCATGCGGCGCGCGTCATTCACGGGCCCGCGGGTGCGCGGTCGCGAAGACCTCGCGGAGGTTGTCGACGGTCACGAGCGTGTAGACCTGGGTCGTCGTCACGGAGGCGTGGCCGAGGAGCTCCTGCACGACGCGCACGTCCGCGCCGCCGTCGAGCAGGTGCGTCGCGAAGGAGTGCCGCAGCGTGTGCGGGGACACCGACGCGGTCACGCCCGCCCGCTCGGCGGCCTTCACCAAGACCGCCCACGCACTCTGCCGCGACAACCGGCCTCCACGCGAGTTGAGGAACATCGCCGGGCCACCGCGACCCGTGCCGACGAGCTCGGGACGCGCCCGGGTGAGGTAGGCGGCGACCGCCTCGCGGGCGTACCCGCCGACCGGCACGAGCCGCTCCTTGCCCCCCTTGCCGCGCAGCAGCACCGTGCCGTCGACCTGGTCGAGGTCGTCGACGTCGAGACCGACGGCCTCCGAGATGCGCGCGCCCGTGCCGTAGAGCAGCTCCAGCAGCGCGCGGTCGCGCAGCGCGAGGACCGTGTCGGGCGCCCCGGCCGCCTCGAGGATCGCCTCGACGTCCGACAGCGGCAGCGCCTTGGGCAGCCGCTTCGCCGGGGTCGGCGGCTTGACCGCCGCGGCCGGGTCCGCGACGGCGAACCCGTCGGAGACCGCGAACTTGTGGAACCCGCGCACCGCGACGACCGTGCGGGCCGCCGACGTCGCGCTCAGCGGCGGGTGCGCCTCGCTGCCCTCGCGCAGGCTCACCAGGAACGCGGCCACCGTCGACTCGGTGACCGCGTCCAGGGCATCGATCCCCTGGGTCGCGAGGAACTCGTCGTAGCGGCCCAGGTCACGCGTGTAGGAGCTCAGCGTGTTCGCCGCGAGGCCGCGCTCGACCGCGAGGTGGTCGAGATAGGTGCGGACGGCCCGACGCAGCGGAACCCCAGAGCTCACCCCAGAACGGTATCGAGTCCCACCGACTCGATGCCGACAGCCGTGCCGACCGGGCCGTTGGTCAGCTGGCCCGCGTGGGTGTTCAGGCCCAGCGCGAGGCTGTGGTCGTCGCGCAGCGCCTGCTGCCAGCCCTTGTCGGCCAGCGCCACGGCGTAGGGCAGCGTCGCGTTGGTCAGGGCGTACGTCGAGGTGTTCGGCACCGCGCCCGGCATGTTGGCCACGCAGTAGAAGACCGAGTCGTGGACCGCGTAGGTCGGGTCGTCGTGGGTGGTGGCGTGGGAGTCCTCGAAGCAGCCGCCCTGGTCGATGGCGATGTCGACGAGCACCGAGCCCGGCTTCATCCGCGAGACCAGGTCGTTGGAGACCAGCTTGGGCGCGGCGGCACCGGGGATCAGCACGGCGCCGATGACCATGTCGGCCTCCATCACCTGCTGCTCGATCGCCAGCTTCGACGACGCCAGGCCGTGGACGCGGTTGTTGTAGCGCCAGAACGACATCCGCAGCTTGTCGAGGTCGGTGTCGAGCAGCGTCACGTCGGCGCCCATGCCGAGCGCGATGTTGGCGGCGTTCTGGCCCGAGACGCCGGCACCGATGATGACGACCTTCGCGTTGGCCACACCGCCGACGCCGCCCATCAGGACGCCGCGGCCACCGTTGGCCTTCATCAGGGAGTACGCGCCCACCTGAGGCGCGAGGCAGCCCGCGACCTCGGACATCGGGTAGAGCAGCGGGAGCGCGCCCGAGGGCAGCTGCACCGTCTCGTACGCGATCGCGGTGACCTTGCGGGTCATCAGCTCCTCGGTCAGCGGCTTGTCCGCGGCGAGGTGGAGGTAGGTGAAGAGGGTCTGGCCCTCCCGCATCCGGCCGTACTCCTCCGCGACCGGCTCCTTGACCTTGAGGATCATGTCGGCCTCGCCCCACACGTCGTCGGCCGTGTCGAGCATCGTCGCGCCGGCGGCGACGTACTCCTCGTCGGTGATCTGCGAGCCCTCGCCCGCGGTCTTCTGGACCACGACGTCGTGGCCGTGCTGGACCAGCTCGTGCACGCCGATGGGGGTCAGGGCCACGCGGTACTCGCGGTTCTTGACTTCCTTGGGTACGCCGACCTTCATGCCTTGCTCCTCAGGGTCAGAGGACCCACCACGATGTGGGCCGCCTCACAGCGGGAGCGAGACTACTCCCGGAGGACCTCACCCGGCGTCCAGGGTCTGGTCCGGGCTCGGGTCGGGGATCGGGCCCAGCGAGCCGCGGCGCTTGAGCACGTCGTACGCCAGCACCGCCTGCGCCAGCGGACCCTCGCGCACCCGTCCCTCGAGCACCGCGTCGAGGAGGTCGGGCATCGCCACCCAGAGCGTCTCCATCTCCGCCTCCTCGTGGCGCATCTCGAAGTCCCCACGGGGCGCGGGCGACAGGCCGCGGGCCAGGAAGATCTCGTGCACCTCGTCGGTGATGCCGGCGCTGGAGTAGGTGCTCAGCAGCAGGCGCCAGTCCGACGCCTGCAGCTCCACCTCCTCCTGCAGCTCCCGCTTCGCGGTCTCGACCGCGGGCTCGTCGCCCGCGTCGCGCAGCCCGGCCGGCAGCTCCACGAACTCGTGGCCGCTGGTGTGGCGGTACTGCCGCAGGCACACCACCCGCTCGTCGGCGTCGACCGCGAGGACGATCACCGCGCCGGGGTGCTCGAGGCTGACCCGGCTGAACTGCTCCGGGTGCCCCGGGCGGGTGATCGTGTCCTCGCGCAGGGCGACGACCCAGTCGTCGCGGTGGAGGTCGCGGCTGGAGACGACCGGCCACGACATCGGCCGGTCGGCGAGCGGTTCGGCAGGACGATCTGCGGGTGTGCTCCCGGATTCGACGGACATGCCACGCACGCTAGCGCGGGACGGGTCGGGGATGGTGACGATGGACACGGTGAGTAGGTTCGGTCCATGACGCTGTCGAGCCTGACCAAGACCGAAGCCGCTGCGCGCTCGAAGCTGCTCGAGGTGCAGCGCTACGACATCGCCGTCGACATGACCGGCCTGCTCGAGGGCGAGGTGTGGTCGTCGGTCAGCACGATCACCTTCACCTGCTCCGAGCCCGGCGCGACGACCTTCGTCGACGTCGCGATGGACGTCGCGCGCGCCACGCTCAACGGCGAGGAGGTCGACGTCTCGGCCGCCGCCGACGGCCGCCTGCCGCTCCCCGCGCTCGCCGCCGACAACGTGCTCGTCGTCGAGGCCAGCACGACCAACACCGCCACCGGCGAGGGCGTCCTGCGCACCGTCGACCCGACCGACAAGCTCGTCTACGTCTGGACGAGCCTCGAGCCCGACGAGGCCCGCCGCATCTGGGCGTGCTTCGACCAGCCCGACCTCAAGGCCCCCCACCGCTTCACGGTCACCGCCCCGTCCGCGTGGCTGGTGACCTCCAACGGGGCGCCGGAGTCCGTCGTCGACCACGAGACCGACGACGCGAAGGTGTGGACCTACCCCGACACCCCCCGCCTGTCGACGTACGTCGTCGTCGTCAACGCCGGCCCGTTCCACGAGGTACGCCGCCAGCACGACGGCTACGACCTCGGGTTCTACTGTCGACAGTCGCTCGTCCCCGTCCTCGAGCGCGACCTCGACGAGCTGGTGACGCTGACCCGCCAGGGGTTGGCGTTCTTCGGCGAGCGCTTCGCCTTCCCGTTCCCGCAGGCACGCTACGACCAGGTGTTCGTGCCCAACCTCGGCGGTGCGATGGAGAACTGGGGCTGCGTCACCTACGGCGACGGCCAGCTGTTCCGCACCCCTCCGACGTACGCCCAGCGCGGGGTGCGGGCCGAGTTCATCTTCCACGAGATGGCCCACATGTGGTTCGGCGACCTCGTCACCATGCAGTGGTGGGACGACCTCTGGCTCAACGAGGCGTTCGCGTCGTGGGCGGCCAACTGGGGGATGGCCCACGCGAGCGAGTTCACCGACCAGTGGGCGACCTTCCTCGCCGCGGCCAAGCGGACCGCCTACGAGATGGACATGAGCCCGGCCCGGCACCCGATCCGCGGCGACGTCCCCGACGTGTCGGCCGCGATGTCCAACTTCGACGCGATCACCTACGTCAAGGGCCAGAGCGTGCTGCACCAGCTCGTCGCCTTCATCGGCGAGGACGCGTTCGTCGAGGGGCTGCGCGACTACTTCAGCCGCTACGCCTTCGCCAACACCTCGCTCGACGACCTCATGGACTGCTACTCCCGCGCATCCGGGCGTGACCTCTCCGCCTGGACGAAGGCGTGGCTCGACGAGGCCGGCACCGACGTCGTCTCCCTGATCGACGACGAGCTCGTCGTCGAGACCACCGACGGGCAGGAGCCGCGTCCGCACCGCCTCGACATCGCGGTCTTCGACGCGTCGGGCGACACGCTGGCGCCCGTCGGACGGTCGTCCCACGAGGTGACCGGCCCGCGCACGCCGGTCGACCTCCCGGCCGGTGGCCTCCGCCTCGTCAACGCCGGCGACCTCACCTTCGCCGCGGTCAAGCCGGACGCCGAGTCGCTCACCACGATGCTCGAGCGGGTCCAGCAGCTCGAGGACCCGCTGGACCGCGCCCTCGTCGCCGCGACCGCCGGCCAGCTGCTGCTGCTCGGGGACGTGGCGCCGCGCGACGTCGCGGCGTCGCTGACCCGGGCCCTGCGCACCGAGACCAGCCCCGCCCTCGTCGAGCCGTTCCTCGGCCAGGCCCTGCAGGTCGCCGACCGCTGGGCACCGGCCGCGGAGTCACCCGCGCTGCTGAGCGCGCTCGCGGACGCCGTCGTCGGGCTCGTCGAGGTCCCGGACGCGCGGCAGGCCGCCCTGCGCACGCTCGCGGCGTCGGCCTCGACCGACGCCCACTGGTCGGTCCTCGAGGCGGCCGCCGCGGAGGCGACCGACCTCGACCTCGCGTGGCGGATGGCCGTACGACGCTCCGAGCTGGGCGACTACGACGAGGACGCCGTGCGTCGCCTGCTCGAGTCCGACCCGGACCCCGACGCCGGGATGCGTCGACTGGCCGTGCTGGCCGCCCACCCGAGCGTCGAGACCAAGGAGGAGGTCTGGCGCGCGTTCTTCGTCGACTACGCCGTGCCCGCGAGCCGCGAGACGCTGGTGCTCGGGTCGACCTTCTGGCGCCCGGGGCAGGCCGAGCTGCTCGCGCCGTTCACCCACCGCTACCTCGAGGAGCTGCACACGCTCAAGGGCGGTCTGCTCAACCAGGGCCTCACGATCCGTGCGATGTTCCCCCTCGGCGCCGGCGACGAGACCTTCCTCGCCGCCGCCGAGGCCGCCGCGGACGACACCAGCCTGATGGCGTACGCCCGCAACCAGCTCCGCTCGAACTCGTTCGTCCTCAGCCGGATACTGCAGGCCCGCCGGCTCTGACCTCCACGGTGGTCGAGTAGCCCGCGAGGCACGAGCGGGCGTATCGAGACCCGCTCAGTCCTCGGTGGCCTCGTCCTTGCGGCGCAGCCCGGACTCGTCCAGCGGGAACCGCTCGGAGCGCTGCCGCTCGATAGCCGCACCGACCAGCCCCGCGAAGAGCGGGTGAGGTCGGGTCGGGCGCGAGCGCAGCTCCGGGTGGGCCTGGGTGGCCACGTAGTAGGGGTGCACGTCGGCGGGCAGCTCGACGAACTCCACCAGGCCGAGCTCGGGGTTGATCCCGGAGAAGACCAGACCGGCCTCGGCCAGGGTCTCGCGGTAGGCGTCGTTGAACTCGTAGCGGTGGCGGTGTCGCTCCTCGATCACCTCGGAGCCGTACGCCCCGCGCACCACGCTGCCCGCGGCGAGCTCGGCGCGCTGCAGGCCCAGGCGCATGGTGCCGCCGAGGTCGCCGGCACCCTCGACGTACTTCTTCTGCTCCTCGATCGTCGAGATCACCGGCTCGACGGTGTCGGGGTCGAACTCCGTGGAACCGGCCTTGCCGAGACCGGCCACGTTGCGGGCGTACTCGATGACCATGCACTGCAGGCCCAGGCACAGGCCGAGGGTGGGGATGCCGTGGGTGCGGGTGTAGCGCAGCGCACCGAGCTTGCCCTCGATGCCGCGCACCCCGAAGCCGCCCGGGACGAGGACCGCGTCGACGTCGGCGAGGGCCTTGGCTGCTCCCGCGTCGGTCTCGCAGGTGTCGGAGGCGACCCAGCGGATGTTGACCTTCGCCTCGTGGGCGAACCCGCCCGCGCGCAGGGCCTCGCTGACCGAGAGGTAGGCGTCGGGGAGGTCGATGTACTTGCCGACCAGCGCGACGGTCACCTCCTCCGACGGGTGGTGCACGCGCCGCAGCAGGTCGTCCCAGTCGGTCCAGTCGACGTCGCGGAACGGCAGGTCGAGGCGGCGCACGACGTAGGCGTCGAGCCCCTCGCGGTGCAGCACCTTGGGGATGTCGTAGATCGAGGGCGCGTCGGCCGCGGTGACCACCGCGTCGTCGTCGACGTCGCACATGAGCGCGATCTTGCGCTTGATGCCGTCGGGGAGCTCGCGGTCGGCCCGGCACACGATCGCGTCGGGCTGGATGCCGATGGAGCGCAGCGCCGCGACCGAGTGCTGGGTCGGCTTGGTCTTCAGCTCGCCCGACGGGCCGATGTAGGGCACGAGGGAGACGTGGATGAAGAAGCAGTTGTCCCGGCCGATCTCGTGCCGCGTCTGGCGGGCGGCCTCGAGGAACGGCAGCGACTCGATGTCACCGACGGTCCCGCCGACCTCGGTGATGACCACGTCGATGTCCGGGCCGCCCATCGCGAGGATGCGGTCCTTGATCTCGTTGGTGATGTGCGGGATGACCTGCACCGTGTCGCCGAGGTAGTCGCCGCGGCGTTCCTTGGCGATGACCGTCGAGTAGACCTGCCCGGTCGTCACGTTGGCGATCTGGTTGAGGTCGGTGTCGAGGAACCGCTCGTAGTGACCGATGTCGAGGTCGGTCTCCGCGCCGTCGTTGGTCACGAAGACCTCGCCGTGCTGGAAGGGGTTCATCGTGCCCGGATCCACGTTGAGGTAGGGATCCAGCTTCTGCATCGTGACGCGCAGGCCGCGCGCCTTCAGCAGGTTCCCCAGGCTGGAGGCGGTGAGCCCCTTGCCGAGCGAGGAGGCGACGCCTCCGGTCACGAACACGTGCTTGGTCGGCGTGGGACTCTTCACGGGCTTCGATCCTACCCGAGGGGAACGGGTCCGTCCGCACCCGACGCCCCGAAAGCACCGCCCGGAGTCGTGAGCGAGCGCTGCAACGTCATCACCGTCGCCAGCTGCCCGGCGACGGTGTCGATGCCGTCGAGCGTCGCGACGCTCGCGGCGGCCGGCGAGGCCCGCAGCCGGCCGAGCTGGCCCTGTCCCCCGTCGTCGGTCGTCCCGACGACCACGACACCGGTCGCCTGGACCGCGAGACCGCTGGCGAGGCCGGCGAGGATGGCGTCCGAGCCCTCGTCGTCGGCGTCATCGCCCAGGACGAGGAGCACCAGCGGGGAGCGCTGAATGACCGAGTCGGGCTTCGCCATCAGGCCCGCACCCGTGACGGCGTCGACGACGGCGCGTGCCTTGCCGCTCACGTCCTGGCCCTCGAGGTCCTTGGTGCCGATCGCGAGGCCCAGCAGCTGGCCGATCCGGTCGTACGTCGACGCGTCCGCGGCCACGTCCCCCGCGGCCTGCTGGGTGAGCAGCTGGCTGCCGAGCGTGTCGACGAGCGACTTCTGGCCCGGGTCGACGAGGTCCTCGGCGAGGTCGTAGCGGGCGCTGACGCTGCCGCCTGCCGCCTCCACCTGGGCGGCGAGCGCGCCGACGAGCTGCTCGTCCGCTCCGGGCACCGTCACCAGCGCCACGGAGCGGTCCTGCAGCCGGGCGTTGAGGACCGGCGGACCGAGGGTGGTCACGAACTGCTCGGTGTAGTCGGTCTGGACCCGGTCCGCGGCGGGCGCCGACTCCTCCGCGGAGCCGGCCGTGGCGACCGTCGCGCCGACGCCTGACAGCGGGCCGCCGCCGAGGGCGATCCCCGCCGCCAGGGCGAGGAAGACGGCGACGATGGTGAGCAGGTGGTGGCGCAGGGTGATCACGGGAGGATTCCTCGTACGTTGTCGATCAGGTCGGACGTGGTGCTGCTGACGACCGGCGAGACGTCGTCGACCCACTCCTGGCCGACCGGCGTGACGCTGATGGCGGCCGCGAGGGCGAGGACGCCGGCGGCGAGCGCACCGACGAGGTGGCGCGGGCGCACCGCTCCGTCGTAGAGGCGCGGCACGGCGGCGGCGTCGACCAGGTCCGGGCCGACCTTGAGCCGGGTCAGGAACGTGCTCGCGAGCCCGCTGCGACGGCGGTCGAGGAACTCGTCGAGGGTGGCGTGCATGCCCACGCCGACGATCAGCGAAGCCTCGCGCGCGGACGCGAGGAGCAGCGCGGCGTCCTCCGTCGTGGCCGTGGTCTCGAAGCGCAGCGGGCGGATGCCGAGCCGCTCGAGCTGGTCGATCGCGCCGCGGGGTGCACCGCGCTCGACCAGGACGACGACGTCGCGGGCCTTGCGCAGCACTGCTGCGGAGGGCAGGTCGTCGGACGCGCCGGTCACCACGACGACGTCGGGCCGGTGGCCGGCGCTCGCGAGTGCGTCGGCACCCCGGTCCACGCCGACGAGGACCGGGCGCTGCTCCTTGACGAACGGCTTGATGCCGCGCAGCTCCTCCTCCCAGCCGTGGGAGCGGACCGCGACGACGACCGCACGACCGGCCATCTCGGTGGCGGTCCGCGGGACGCCGTGGCCGTGCAGGAGCAGGTCCTGCTCGCGGCGGAGGAACTCCGTGCTGTTGTGGGTGAAGCTGTCGAGCTGGGCGGCCAGGCCCGAGCGCGCATCGCCCATCTCGGAGCGCACCAGGTCGGCGGTGAGCTCGCGGGCGTCCGCGACGAGGCTGTCGCCCGCGTGGACCGCTCCCCCGTCGATCCGCAGGGCGGCGCCGTCCCGGACCCGGTCGAACACCTCGGAGCCCGCGCTGTCGACCACGGCGACGCCCGCCTCGACGAGCAGCTCGGGGCCGAGGTTGGGGTAGCGCCCGGAGATCATCGGGCTGGCGTTGACGACCCCCACGACCCCGGCGTCGACGAGCGCCTGCGCGGTCTCGCGGTCCATGTCGAGGTGGTCGAGGACCGCGATGTCACCGGCGTGCAGCCGTCCGAGGACGCTGGCGGTACGGCGGTGGACCCGGGCGGGACCGTGCACGCCGGGCAGGTGGGGGGCTGGACGGGAGCGGACTGCGAACTTCATGACCGCGCCATGGTGTCAGCCGCGACCCTGCCTCTCCGGGAGGCACGCCCGCTCGGGCGCGGCGGCGTCGAGCAGCTCCCGGGCGTGCGCGCGAGCACTGTCGGAGTCCTCCACGCCGGCGAGCATCCGCGACAGCTCCCGCTCGCGGTCCGCCTCGGCGAGGGAGATCAGGCCGGAGGTGGTGACCGAGCCGTCGCTGGCCTTGTGGACCACGACGTGGCGGTCGGCGTACGCCGCGACCTGGGGCAGGTGGGTGACGACGAGCACCTGGGACGTACGCGCCAGCGCGGCAAGCCGGCGGCCGACCTCGATGGCGGCCTTGCCCCCGACCCCCGCGTCCACCTCGTCGAAGACGAACGTCGGCACCGAGCCGGTCTCGGCCAGCGACACCTCGAGCGCGAGCATGACGCGCGAGAGCTCGCCGCCCGACGCGCCCTTGTGGAGCGGACGGGCGTCGGCACCGGTGTTGGCCGCGAGGAGGAACTCGACGTCGTCCACGCCGTGCGACGTCGCCCGGAGCCACCGGCCGTCGACGAGGAGCTGCGGACCGGCCGGCACCTCGGGCGCCGGCGTCTCCTGCTGGCTCACCGCGATCGTCACCGTCGCGTGCGGCATCGCCAGTGACGTCAGCTCGTCGCTCACCGCGGCGCCGAGGCGCTCGGCGGCGACGCTCCGCTGACGGGTGAGCCTGGCGGCCAGGTCGCCGAGCTCGCCACGGATCCGGTCGCGCCGCGCCTCGAGCTCACCGATGTGGCCGTCGGTGTCCTCGAGGTCGAGGAGCCGCTTCGCACCGTCCTCGGCCCACGCCAGGACCTCGTCGATGGTCTCGCCGTACTTACGCGTCAGCGCCGTGAGCGCGGCCCTCCGCTCGGAGACCGCGGCGAGACGCGCCGGGTCGGTCTCCAGTGACGCGGCGTAGGAGGCGACGTCGCCGGCCACGTCGACCAGCAGGTGGCCGAGCTCGGCAAGCCGGTCGGCGAGCTCGCCCGCCGTCGCGTCGTGCTCGCGCACCCCCTCGAGGGCCTGGCGCGCCGCGCTGGTGGTCGCGAGCGCGTCGGTGGCCCCGTCCTCGCTCGAGAGCGCCTCGCGGGCGGTCTCCGCGGCGGTGCGCAGAGTGTCGGCGAACCCCAGCCGCGTCTCCTCGGCGGCGAGCTCCGCATCCTCACCCGGACGCGGGTCGACGGCCTCCACCTCCCCGAGGCCGAAGCGCAGCTGGTCGGCCTCACGCGCACGTTCGCGGGCGGAGCCGATCACCTCCGCGAGCGTCCGCTCGGTCGCAGCCAGCTCGGCCCACAGCTCGGCGTACGCCCCCGCGGTCCGCGCGAGCTCCTCGCCCCCGAACCGGTCGAGCGACGCCCGCTGTGCGCCGGCCTTCAACAGGCGGTGCTGGTCGGACTGCCCGTGCACCGCGACGAGCGGCTCTGCCACCTCCGCGAGCGTGGTCACCGGCACCGAGGCGCCGCCGACCCAGGCACGCGAGCGGCCCTGCGCTGCGACGTTGCGGGCGAGCACGACCTGGTCGTCCTCGACCTCACCGCCGGACTCCTCGACCGCGGTGCGGAAGCCGACGAGGTCACCCGCGGCGACGACGCCCTCGACCCGCGCCTGGCGTGCACCGGACCGCACGGCGCCCGAGTCGGCACGACCGCCCAGCAGCAGCCCCAGCGCGGTGACGACCATCGTCTTGCCGGCGCCGGTCTCACCGGTGATCACGGTCAGGCCGGGTCCGAGCTCCAGGGTGGAGGACTCGATCACCCCGAGCTGACTGATCCGCAGCTCCTCAAGCATCGTGCTCACCCCCGTCGCGCCGACGACGCTCCGCCGCGCCTCGCCAGCCCTCGACCGGGAGGCCGAACTTCGCGACGAGCCGGTCGGTGAACGGTGCCCGGTGCAGCCGGACCAGGCGTACGGGCCGCGCACCCCGACGGACCTCGATCCGGGCTCCCGGCGGAAGGTCGACGGTGCGGCGACCGTCGCACCACAGCACCCCGGACCCCTCGGTGTTGGAGAGGACCTCCACCGCCAGCACCGAGGTCGGCGCGACGACCATCGGTCGGGCGAACAGCGCGTGCGCGCTCAGCGGCACCATCAGCAGCGCCTCGACCTCGGGCCACACGACGGGGCCGCCGGCACTGAAGTTGTACGCCGTCGACCCGGTCGGGGTCGCGCAGACCACGCCGTCGCAGCCCCAGCGCGAGAGCGGACGGTCATCGACCTCGACCACGACCTCCAGCATGCGCTCGCGGGCGGCCTTCTCGACACTCGCCTCGTTGAGCGCGAACGTGGAGAACATGGTCTCGTTGTCGACCTTGACGCGGACGTCCAACGTCAGCCGGTCCTCGGCCGTGTAGTCGCGGGCGACGATCGAGGCGATCGTCGCGTCGACGTCCTCCGGCTCGGCCTCCGCCAGGAACCCGACGTGCCCGAGGTTGATGCCGAGCAGGGGCGTGCTGGTCTCGTGGGTCAGCTCGGCTGCCCGCAGGATCGAGCCGTCCCCACCGATGACCAGCACCAGCTCGCAGTCCTCGCCGGGCACGTCGTCGGGTGCGGTCGTCTCGACGAGCCCGTCCTCTGCCTCGAGCCCGAGGTCGGCGGCCTCGTCGACCAGGAGGCGCACGCCCACGCCGTGGGTGGTGAGTGCCTGCACACAGGCCCGGGCGACCTCGCGCACTTCCTCACGGCCGGTGTGGGCGAGCACGAGCACCCGACGCTGGGGGCTCGCGGAGGTCTCGACTGTCACTGGTCCACCCTCTCACCCGCCACCCCCAGCGAGGCCGCACGATCGACCTCGGCGCGGATGTCGTCGGCATCGACCGCGGGGGCACCACGACGCAGCAGCAGGAAGAACTCGACGTTGCCCGAAGGCCCGGGCAGCGGGCTCACGGTCACGGCGACCGCACCCCAGCCGCGCGCGGCCGCGAGGTCGGCGATCGTCGTGACGGCCTCGGCGCGCAACGCGAGGTCGCGCACGACCCCTCCCTTGCCGACGCGGTCCTTGCCCACCTCGAACTGCGGCTTCACCATCAAGGCCAGCTCGCCGTCCTCGCGCGTCACCGACAGGAGGGGGTCGAGCACGAGCGCCAGCGAGATGAAGGAGAGGTCACCGACGACGAGGTCGACGGGTTCGCCGACGACGTCGAGGTCCAGCTCGCGGATGTTGGTCCGGTCGTGGACCTGCACCCGGTCGTCGCTCTGCAGCGACCAGGCGAGCTGGCCGTAGCCGACGTCCACGGCGACCACCTCACGCGCACCCGCCCGCAGCAGGACGTCGGTGAACCCGCCGGTCGAGGCCCCGGCGTCGAGGCACCGTCTGCCACGGACGGTGAGGCCGTGGTCGGCGAACACCTCGAGCGCGCCGGCCAGCTTGTGCCCACCCCGCGACACGTAGTCCACGGATGTCGGGTCGTCCTTGACCACGATGGCCACGTCCGTGGTCACGCCCGTCGCGGGCTTGGTGGCCGGAGCCCCGGAGACGCTCACGCGGCCCGCCGCCACCAGCTCGCTGGCGTGCTCGCGCGAGCGAGCCAGGCCGCGCCGGACGAGCTCCTGGTCCAGGCGAAGTCGTCTGGGGGGCACGGGGTCAGACGTCCCGGTCGTCGCCGGCGGGATCGGGCTGGGCGTCGAGAGCGCGCCGCAGCTGCTCGTGTGCGCGCTCGAAGACCTGGACGTGCTCGCCGACGGGCGCGTCGACGACCGCGGTCACCTCCGCCAGCACGCGGTCGACCGCCTCGATGCCGGTCGGCTCGTAGTCGACCGCCGCCGGACGGGGCAGCTCGTCGCGGACGTCTTCCATGGCCGCGAGCCTACTCGGCACCGAGGACACGGACCGGCCCGGGCGGGCGGGCGTCGGCGACGTCCGCGGGTGACCCGCTCGCATCCAGGCGGAGCCAGCAGGCGGTCGCCGCGACGCGCCACCAGTCGCGTACGTCGCCGTCCCCCGTCACCTCGAGCCGCCCGTCCCGGACAGTCGCCCGCCATCCGCCCAGCTCGGCGGACTCGTCCGAGGTGATGGGGACCGGATGCGGCTCGAACAGCCCCTCGAGCGTCGGCGCGATGTAGCTCGGCCGCAGCTCCGGCGTCGCCGTCGCCAGGTCCTCCAGCCACGTGACCCCCGTCAGCACGAGCAGGGACGGTATGTCGATGGCGTGGGCGCCCTCGATGTCGGTGTCGAGACGGTCGCCGACCATGATCGGTCGGTCTCCCCCGACCCGACGGACGGTCTCGTCCATCAGAGGTTTCTCCGGCTTGCCGGCGACGGTCGCCTCGACCCCGGCGAAGGACGTGATCGTGCGCACGAGCACCCCGTGACCGGGAGCGAGACCGTAGGGCGTGGGGATGGTGAGGTCCGCGTTGCTGGCCACGTAGGGCAGACCGTCCCTGATCAAGGTGCTGGCCCTCATGATGTCGCGCCACCGGACGTCCGGTCCGTATCCGCTCACCACGGCGACGGCGCCCTCGGGGTCCTCGACCGGCTCGAGCCCGGCCTCGACGAGTGCGACCCGCAGGCCCTCTCCCCCGAGCACGAGGATCTTCGCCCCCGAGCCGTGCTCCTCGGCCAGGAGCCGGGCGGCCGCCTGCGCCGAGGTCACGACGTCCCCCGGCTCCGCGCTCACGCCCACACCGACGAGCTTCTCCGCCACCTGGGCCGGCGTCCGCGACGCGTTGTTGGTCACGAAGGCGACGTGGCGGCCGGTCTCGCGGATCCGATCGATCCGGGCGGCCACGCCGTCGACGGCGTCGCTGCCGACGTAGACCACACCGTCCAGGTCGAACATGACCAGGTCGTGCGCCTCCAGGATCGGAGACCTCGACTCCTCGAGCATGCTCCACCCCTCTCCGGATCGGGACGAACGTCCCCCTACGATGCTCCGATGGACCCCGCCGTTGTCGTGCCCCCGCATGTGGCACGGCCCGTCGAGCTCCTGCCGTTCAAGGCCGTGATGCTGGCTCCGGACCGCGTGGGCGATCCCGCGTCCGCACGAGCTCTCGCGCGACCCTACCGCGACGTCGCGGCCCGGCTGACGCAGTGGATCGAGCGTGGACTTGCGGTCTCCGACACGGCTCCCGCGGTCTACCTCCACGAGTACACCGCCGGTGGGTTGACCGTCCGTGGACTGGTGGGCGCCCTCCGTGTGTCCCGGCGGGCCGACTCCCTCGGTGAACGTGCCGTCTGGCCCCACGAGGCGATCCACCCCGAGCAGGCCGGCGAGCTCGCTGACCGCATGTGGCAGATGGACCTCAACCCGGCTCCCATCCTCCTGGTCCACCACGGTCGTGCGGCCCTGCGGGACCTGGTCTCGCGCATCGCGACCGGACGACCCGACTGGCGCTACCTCGACCGCACGGGCCAGCGCCAGCGGATCTGGGCGATCCGGGACGAGGCCGTCCTCGCCGAGATCGGGGACCTCCTCGCGCGGACGAGCTGCCTCGTGGCCGACGGCCACCACCGGTACGCCGCCTACCTCCGGCTGCAGCAGGAGCACCCCGGCAGTGCGTGGGACGCCGGTCTCGCGATGCTGGTCGACCAGCACGACACCCCTCTCTTCCTCGGCGCGATCCATCGCACGCTGCCGGGAGCCCTGCTCCAGGACCTCGTCGATGCCGCGACCACAGCGGGCGCGCAGGTGACGCCGCAAACGCGCCACGAGGCGCTGGGCGCGCTCGACAGCACTCATGTCGTCCTCACCGACGGGGACGAGTGGCGCGCCGTAGGGCCACTCGAGCTGGACCACGAGGCAGCCGTCTCCTGGCTCCACGCACGGGTGTTGGCCAGGCTGGCGGCGCCACCGACCCGCGTCGCGTACCACCACACCGTCGAAGACGCCCTCGAGGCGGCCTCGGCATCCGCGCCGGCGGTGCTGCTGCCGAGTCCGCACTTCGACCAGGTACGCGCGCTCGTCGAGGCCGGCGGCCTGCTCCCCGAGAAGGCGACGTCGTTCCAGCCCAAACCGAGCCTGGGCGTCCTCATGCGGCCGATGAGCGACGCATGATCCTCGCGGACGTCGCCTCGACCTCGACCCGGGACCTGGTCGTTCCCCCTGCTTGGTAGAACCGGCACCGGATCGCGCCGGTCACCTCCACGAGATCTCCCGTACGCCAGGTCGCGATGCTGCGCCGCAGCCGCGGCGCCCACGCGGTGCACGGCACCGAGTCCGTGTGCTTGCGCGCCGTCGTACGGGATCCCGCACGCCGCTCGGGCGGGCGCGGGACCGCGATCCGGAACGTCACGAGCGCGTCACCGCTCGGCAGCTCGACGAGCACCGGCTCCCCGCTGATCCGGCCGACCAGGCGTACCTCGTTGATCACGCCCTCGGCCATGTCCGTCATGTCGTGCTGTGTCTTCGTCACAGTGCACCTCCTGCAACGACTTTCCACGCGGGCTCGGACATTGCGACGCGTCTGCACGATTCCCCTGTGGAGAACGGCGAACACGGGGACGCTGTGGAGAGTTGGTGGCCAGGCACGTCCGGTACCGGTCGAACGAGAGGCCGGACACGCAAAAGTGGGGCCACCCGAAGGTGACCCCACTTCCACAATGTATGTCCGGCGGCGTCCTACTCTCCCACAACCTCTCGGTTGCAGTACCATCGGCGCTGAAAGGCTTAACTTCCGGGTTCGGTATGGGACCGGGTGTTTCCCGTTTCGCTATGGCCGCCGTAACTCTTTCAACCTGTCCACACCCACCCCCCTGGATGTTGGGGGGTGTGTGGGTTTGTTGGTTGGGAACTGCTTAGTGGACGCGAACAGCTGTGCTGTTGGTGTGGTGCGCGGTGTTGTCACGTGTTCACACACTTTGGTTCACACACTGATCGTGGTGACTTGGGTGGTGTGGTGGTGTGTGGTTGTGTACGTGGTTGGGACAAGCCCTCGGCCTATTAGTACCGGTCGGCTGGGCATTACTGCTGTACACCTCCG
>NZ_JACCBW010000004.1 GCF_013410035.1 Nocardioides cavernae
AAGGCCAGCAGAACAACCGATGTCAACGGGGCATAACAAACTAATTCGTCGACTAATCAAACACACTGTTGAGTTCTCAAGAATCAGACGCACCCGATCCTCGCCAGCTGTGCTGGTCTGGTCGCGGGGCAACCTGCAGAAACTTACCGGGCGTGAGGCTCACCGTCAAACTGTGGGTCTGACGCTCGGTGGTGGTCGCAACTGGTCTCCGTTCCATCCAGCCTTCTGGCCGGGGAGCGGCGCCGCTTGCGGCGACAGGAAGAACATTAGACGACGTCTCGGGGTCATGCAAAACCGGGGGTGCCCTTCACGCAAAATCGCAGGTCAGCGGCCTGTACCGCGTCTCAGTGCCGCCGGGCGGTAGGTGCTGACCGTCGGATCTCCGGTGATCCAGAACCGCCACGGACGGTCGGCGGCGTGCCGCAACCCGACCCGGGGGCCGGTGCTGATGTCGCCCGCCGGAGTGCCGCGGGCGAGCTGCGGGCGTACTCCGTTGTCGGCGAGGTCGATGCCCAGGGTTCGGCACAGCCGGGCCGGGCCCCGCGCCAGCTCGCGGTCGCGGACCCCCGGGCGGCGGGCCCGCGCCACGTCGAGCCCGTCGACGACCTCCCCCGCACGCAGCAGCACGGCACCCGGGTCCCCGTCGGGACCGGTGACGAGGTTGGCGCAGTGGTGCATCCCGTAGACGAAGTAGACGTAGAGATGACCGGGCGGGCCGAACATCACGGCGTTGCGCGGCGTGCGCCCGCGGTAGGCGTGCGAGCCGGGGTCCGCGGGGCCGGCGTACGCCTCCACCTCGGTGAGGCGCACGGAGACACCGCCGTGGGTGAGGACGGCGCCGAGCAGCCGTGGCGCGACCTCGAGCGGGTCGCCCTCAGCCCAGGCGGGCACGGTGCGCGCCGCTCGCGGCGCGGAGCTCGTCGAGCTGCTCGCGGACGCGGACCGGTGCGGTGCCGCCACGGCCGGAGCGCGACGCGACGGACCCCTCGACGGTCAGCACCGACCGGACGTCGGGGGTCAGCGCCGGCGAGACGGCGGCGAGCTGCTCGTCGGTGAGGTCGGGCAGGTCGCAGCCGAGCTCCTCGCAGCGGCGTACGCAGGCGCCGGCGAGCTCGTGCGCGTCGCGGAAGGGCACGCCCTCGCGCACCAGCCACTCCGCCACGTCGGTGGCGAGCGAGAAGCCCTGGGGCGCCAGCTCGGCCATCCGGGCGGCGTCGAAGGTGAGGGTGGCGACCATCCCGGTGACCGCGGGAAGGAGCACCTCGAGGGTCTCGACGGAGTCGAAGACCGGCTCCTTGTCCTCCTGGAGGTCGCGGTTGTAGGCGAGCGGCAGGCCCTTGAGCGTGGCCAGCAGGCCGGACAGGTTGCCGATGAGCCGGCCGGACTTGCCGCGAGCCAGCTCGGCGATGTCGGGGTTTTTCTTCTGCGGCATGATGCTCGACCCGGTCGACCACGAGTCGTGGAGCGTCGCGAACCCGAACTCGCGCGTGGTCCAGAGGATGACGTCCTCGGCGAGGCGCGAGAGGTCGACCCCGACCTGCGCGGTGACGAAGGCGAACTCGGCGGCGAAGTCGCGTGCCGCCGTGCCGTCGAGGGAGTTGCCGGAGGACCCCGTGAAGCCGAGCTCGGCGGCGACGGCCTCGGGGTCGAGGCCGAGCGTCTGGCCGGCGAGGGCACCGGAGCCGTACGGCGAGTCGGCGGCCACGCGCGCGTCCCAGTCGCGCAGCCGTTCGACGTCGCGCACGAGCGGCCAGGCATGGGCGAGCAGGTGGTGGGCGAGCAGGACGGGCTGGGCGTGCTGGAGGTGGGTGCGGCCGGGCATGACGGTCTCGCGACCGGGTGCGACGTGCTCCCCCGCCTGGGTGGCGAGGACCTCGACGAGGTCGAGGACCAGTCCGGCGATCGTGCGGGCGTGGTCGCGCAGGTAGGCGCGGAAGAGCGTCGCGACCTGGTCGTTGCGGGAGCGTCCGGCGCGGAGCCGTCCGCCCACCTCGGGGCCGACCTCGTCGAGCAGCAGCCGCTCGAGCGCGCCGTGCACGTCCTCGTCGGACTCGGCGGGACGCAGGTCCCCGGCGGCGTACCGCTCCCCCAGCACCGCCAGGCCGCGCAGCAGCTCGGCGTGGTCGGCGTCGGTCAGCAGGCCGGCGCGGTGCAGGGCGTTGGCGTGCGCGCGCGAGCCGGCGAGGTCGTACGGCGTGAGCTGCCAGTCGAAGTGCGTGGAGCGCGACAGCGCCTGCAGCTCTGGCGACGGTCCGCTCGCGAAGCGCCCGCCCCACAGGGAGCCCTCGTTGGTCGTGCCTGCCTGTGCGTCTGCCATCAGTCGGTCCCGAACTCCATCGCCGCGCTCTCCAGCGCGCTCTCGTCGAGGTCGCCGTCGTCCGCCTGGGCGGCGGCCGCGGCGCCGGTGATCCGGTCGAAGCCACCGGCCTCGATGGCACCGTAGAGGGTGCCGTTCTCGACGAGGACCTGCCCCTGGTCGAGCGGCTGGTTGGCGTACTGCTCGAGCTTGGCGCGCGAGTCGGCGATGTCGAGGTTGCGCATGGTGAGCTGGCCGATGCGGTCGGTGGGCCCGAACGCGGCGTTCTCGGTGCGCTCCATCGACAGCTTGTCGGGGTGGTAGGAGAACGCCGGACCGTCCGTGCGCAGGACCGTGTAGTCCTCGCCGCGGCGCAGCCGCAGGGTGACCTCGCCGGTGACGAGGGACGCGATCCAGCGCTGGATGGACTCGCGGATCATCAGCGCCTGCGGGTCGAGCCACCGGCCCTCGTAGAGCAGGCGGCCGAGCTTGCGGCCCTCGTTGTGGTACTGCGCGACGGTGTCCTCGTTGTGGATCGCGTTGACCAGCCGCTCGTAGGCGGCGTAGAGCAACGCCATCGCGGGCGCCTCGTAGATGCCGCGCGACTTGGCCTCGATGATGCGGTTCTCGATCTGGTCGGACATGCCGAGGCCGTGGCGGCCGCCGATCGCGTTGGCCTCGTGCACCAGGGCGACGGGGTCGGAGTAGGCGACGCCGTTGATGGCGACCGGGCGGCCCTGGTCGAAGCGGACCGTGACGTCCTCGGTCTCGATGGCGACGGACGGGTCCCAGAACTTGACGCCCATGATCGGCTCGACCGTCTCGAGCGAGACGTCGAGGTGCTCGAGGGTCTTGGCCTCGTGGGTGGCGCCCCAGATGTTGGCGTCGGTGGAGTACGCCTTCTCCTGGCTGTCGCGGTACGGCAGGCCGTTCTCGGTGAGCCAGGCGCTCATCTCGTGGCGGCCGCCGAGCTCGGTGACGAAGTCGGCGTCGAGCCAGGGCTTGTAGATCCGGAGGTCGGGGTTGGCGAGCAGGCCGTAGCGGTAGAACCGCTCGATGTCGTTGCCCTTGAAGGTCGAGCCGTCGCCCCAGATGTTGACGTCGTCCTCGTGCATGGCGCGCACGAGCATCGTGCCGGTCACGGCCCGGCCCAGCGGCGTGGTGTTGAAGTAGGCCCGGCCGCCGGAGCGGATGTGGAAGGCGCCGCACGCGAGCGCGGCCAGGCCCTCCTCGACCAGCTGCGTCTTGCAGTCCACGGCCCGCGCCAGCTCGGCGCCGTACTGCAGCGCGCGGGACGGGACCCCGGAGATGTCGGGCTCGTCGTACTGGCCGATGTCGGCGGTGTAGGTGCACGGCACCGCCCCCTTGGCGCGCATCCAGGCGACCGCCACGGAGGTGTCGAGCCCTCCGGAGAAGGCGATGCCGACGCGCTCGCCGACGGGGAGGGAGGTGAGGACCTTGCTCACGGGACGTCCTTTTCGATGGGTGGTGCGACTTCGATGGGTGGTGCGACGGGTGCTGCGTGGTGGGGGTCGTTGGCCAGGTCGAGGAAGCGCTGGGCGAGGGCGTCGCCCCCGAGCGGGTCCCGCCCGATGACGAGGAGGGTGTCATCCCCGGCGATGGTGCCCAGGATCTCGCCCATCTCGGCCTTGTCGAACGCCGAGGCCAGGAACTGCGCGGCGCCGGGCGGCGTGCGGAGCACGACGAGGTTGGCGCTCGCCTCGGCGCTGACGAGGAGCTCGGCGCACAGCCGGGCGAGGCGGTCACGACCGGCGGCCGTCTCCCGCGGTGCCGCGACGGAGCGGTCGCCGCCCTCCCCCGGCACGGCGTACACGAGGGCGCCGTCGGCGCTGCGGACCTTCACCGCGTCGAGCTCGACGAGGTCGCGGCTCAGCGTGGCCTGGGTGACGCGGACGCCGTGGTCGGCCAGCAGGTCCGCGAGCTCGGTCTGCGAGCGGACCGGGTGGGCGGCGACGATGTCGATGATCCGCTGGTGGCGCGCGCTTTTGGTCAGCGGCGAGACGGCGGTCACGACGACCGCTCCAGCAGCCAGGTGAGGACCGCCTTCTGCGCGTGGCGGCGGTTCTCCGCCTCGTCCCACACGACGGACTGCGGGCCCTCGATGACCTCCTCGGCGATCTCCTTGCCGCGGTAGGCCGGCAGGCAGTGCATGACGATGGCGTCGGCCGCGGCGTGGGCGAGGAGCTCGTCGGTGACGCCGTAGGGCGGGAAGATGCGCAGCCGCTCCTGCGACTCCTCCTCGCGGCCCATGCTGACCCACGAGTCGGTGACGACGACGTCGGCGGACCGCACGGCCTCGACGGGGTCGACGGTGAGCTCCACCGAGCCGCCGGTGTCCTGGGCGATCTCGCGGGCCTTGGCGACGACGTGCGCGTCGGGGGTGAACCCGTCGGGCGCCCCGACGACGACGTGCATGCCGGCGGAGGCTCCGGCAAGGACCCAGGAGTTGCCCATGTTGCAGGCGCCGTCGCCGACGAACGCCGCACGGACGCCGGCGAGGCGGCCCTTGTGCTCGCGGACCGTCTGGAGGTCGGCGAGCAGCTGGCACGGGTGGAACTCGTCGGTGAGCGCGTTGAGGACGGGGACGCCGGCGTACGCCGCCATCGTGACGACGTCGGCCTGGTGGGCGGTGCGCCAGACGACGGCGGCCGCCTGCCGCCCGAGGATCCGAGCGACGTCCTCGACGCCCTCGCGGGAGCCCATGGCGGCCAGGCCCCCGTCGACGGTCATCGGGTTGCCGCCGAGCTCGGCGATGCCGGCCGCGAACGACACCTGCGTGCGCAGGGTCGGGCGGTCGAAGACGAGCGCCACGGTGCGCGGCCCGGCGAGCGGCTGGTGGTCGAAGGGCTCGGCCTTCATCCGGTCGGCGAGGTCGAGGACCTCGAGGAGCTCGGCCGGCGAGAGGTCGTCGTCGCGGAGGAAGTGGCGGGTCATGAGGAGGCCTCCTGGGCTGCGGCGCGGGCGGTGTCGAGGATCGCGGGAAGGGCCGCGTCGAGGGCGTCGAGGTCGTCGGACGTGACGACCAGCGGCGGGACGAACCGCAGGCGGCTGGGTCCGGTGGCGTTGAGGATGAACCCGGCCGCGCGTCCTGCCGCGACGGCGTGGGGGGCGTACGGCCCGTCGAGCTCGGCACCGCGCATCAGGCCGGCACCGGTCACCTCGACGACGCCCGGCTGCGTGCGGAGGATCGACTCGAGCTGGGTGCCGCGGGCGAGGGTGGCCTCGAGCAGGCCCTCGGCGACGATCGTGTCGAGGACGGCGAGCGCCGCGGCGGCAGCGACGGGGTTGCCGCCGAAGGTGGTGCCGTGGTTGCCGGGCTGCAGCAGGGTCGCGGCGTCGCCGCGCGCCACCGTGGCGCCGATCGGGATGCCACCGCCGAGTCCCTTGGCCAGGGTGACGACGTCGGGCGTGACGCCCTCGAGGAGCTGGTGGGCGAACCACGCGCCGGTGCGGCCGATGCCGGTCTGGACCTCGTCGAGCCACAGCAGCGCACCGTGGTCGTGGGCGATCCGCTGGGCGGCGGCGAGGTAGTCGGGCGACGGCACGACGACGCCGGCCTCGCCCTGCACGGGCTCGAGCACGACGGCGGCGACGGTGTCGTCGACCGCGGCCTCCAGCGCGGCCACGTCGTCGTACGCCACGAAGGTGACCTCGCCCGGCAACGGCGCGAAGGGCTCGCGGTAGGCGGCCTTGGAGGTGAGCGACAGCGCCCCCATGGTCCGGCCGTGGAAGGACCCCTGGGCCGCGACCACACGGGTGCGCCCGGTGCGCCGGGTCAGCTTGAGGGCCGCCTCGTTGGCCTCGGCTCCGGAGTTGCTGAGGAACACCCGGGCGGAGTCGTCCCAGCCGAGGAGCCCGACGAGGCGCTCGGCCAGGGCCACCTGCGGCTCGGTCGCGAAGAAGTTGCTGACGTGCCCCAGCGTCGCGAGCTGCGTCGTCACGGCCTCGACGAGCGCGGGGTGTGCGTGCCCGAGGGCGTTCACCGCGATGCCGCCGAGCAGGTCGACGTACTCCTTGCCGTCGACGTCCCACACGTGGGCGCCGCGGCCGCGGACGAGGGCCAGCGCGGGCGGGCCGAAGGTGTTCATCACGGCGCCGGCGTAGCGGTCCTGGACCGAGGTGCTCATGCCTGCTCCTCCGCCCCGTAGGGCTTGCGCATCTTGGTGGCGGCACCGGGCAGCACCTGCGTGCCGACGCCCTCGTCGGTGAAGATCTCGAGCAGCACGGCGTGCGGCTCGCGGCCGTCGACGACGGTCGCCCGCGGGACTCCCCCGGTGACGGCCTCGTAGCAGGCGCGCATCTTGGGCACCATGCCCGCGTCGAGCGTCGGGAGCAGCTCACCGAGGGCCTCGGGGCTGATCTCCTGGATGAGGTCGTCGGAGTTGCCGTAGTCGCGGTACAGGCCCTCGACGTCGGTGAGGACGAGCAGCTTCTCGGCACCGAGGGCGACGGCCAGAGCTGCGGCGGCCGTGTCGGCGTTGACGTTGTGCACCCGCCCGTGGACGTCGGGCGCGACGGAGCTGACGACGGGGACGCGGCCGGCCTCGATGAGGTCGAGCACCGCCTCGGGACGCACGTGCGCGACCTCGCCGACGAGGCCGAGGTCGACCTCCTCGCCGTCGACGACGGTGTTGGCGGGCTCGGCGGTGAACAGGCCGGCGTCCTCGCCGGACAGCCCGACCGCGAGCGCGCCGTGCTGGTTGACGAGGCCGACGAGCTCGCGCTGCACCTGGCCGACGAGCACCATCCGGACGACGTCCATCGCCTCGGGCGTCGTGACCCGCAGGCCGCCGCGGAACTCCGACTGGATCCCGAGCCGGTCGAGCATCCGGGAGATCTGCGGACCGCCGCCGTGGACCACGACGGGCTTGAAGCCGGCGAAGCGCAGGAAGGCGATGTCCTCGGCGAACGCGACCTTGAGGGAGTCGTCGGTCATCGCGTTGCCGCCGTACTTCACCACGATCGTCTGCCCGTGGTAGCGCTTGAGCCACGGCAGGGCCGCGGCGAGCGTGCGGGCCTTGACCGGGTCGGGGCGGCGCGGGTTCTGGCTGGTCTCGGTGGTGCTCGCGGTGTCGGTCATGAGCTGTAGGCGCTGTTCTCGTGGACGTAGGCGTGGGTGAGGTCGTTGGTCCAGACGGTGGCGCGGGAGTCGCCGGACTTGAGGTCGATCGTCACGGTGACCTCGCGGCCGGTGAGGTCGACGGTCGCGGGGTCCTCGGCCGGGGTGGACTGCCGGCACACCCAGGTGCCGTTCATCGCCACGTCGAGGTCGGCGGGGTCGAACTGCGCCTGCGTGGTGCCGATGGAGGCCAGGACGCGCCCCCAGTTGGGGTCGTTGCCGAAGATCGCGGCCTTGAACAGGATGCTGCGCGCGACGCTCCGGCTCACCTCGACGGCCTCGTCCTCGGACGCGGCGTGGAGCGTGGTGATCGCGATCTCGTGGTCGGCGCCCTCGGCGTCCTTGAGCAGCTGCATCGCCAGGTCGGTGCACGCCTGGGTCAGCGCAGCGGTGAAGTCCTCGGGGGTCGGCGTGATGCCGCTGGCACCGCTGGCGAGGACGGTCACCGTGTCGTTGGTGGACATGCAGCCGTCCGAGTCGAGCCGGTCGAAGCTGACGCGCGTCGCGGCGCGCAGCGCGGCGTCGAGGTCGGCGGCGGGGACGACGGCATCGGTGGTGAGCACGACCAGCATCGTGGCGAGCTGCGGGGCGAGCATGCCGGCGCCCTTGGCCATGCCGCCGATCGACCAGCCGGCACCCTCGACCACGGTGTTCTTGCTGACCGAGTCGGTGGTCATGATCGCCTCCGCGGCGCTCGCACCGCCGTCGGCGGAGAGCGCTGCCGTCGCCGCCTCGACGCCCGCGAGCAGGTCGTCGCGGTCGTTGGCGAGGCCGATCAGCCCGGTGGAGCAGACGACGACGTCGATCGCACCGATGCCCAGGCCGCCGGCGACCTTCTCGGCGACGGCGTGGGTGGTCTGGAAGCCCTCGGGGCCGGTGTAGCAGTTCGCGCCGCCGGAGTTGAGCACGACGGCCCTGACCGTGCCGTCCTTGACGACCTCCTGGCTCCAGAGGACCGGGTTGGCCTTGCAGCGGTTGGCGGTGAAGACGGTGGCGGAGTCGAAGGTGGGCCCCTGGTTGACGACGAGGGCGAGGTCCTTCGCGCCGGTGGACTTGAGTCCGGCCGCGACGCCGGCGGCGGTGAAGCCGCTGGGGTGGGTGACAGTCATGGAGCGAGTCCGATCGTGGAGAGCCCGGTGGCCTCGTCGAGGCCCAGGGCGAGGTTCATGCACTGGACGGCGGCGCCGGCGGTGCCCTTGGCGAGGTTGTCGACCACGGCCACCGCCACCAGTCGTCGTACGCGCTCGTCGACGGCGACCTGGACCTGCACGGCGTTGGAGCCGAGCACGGACTGCGTCTGGGGCCACTGCCCCTCGGGCAGGAGGTGCACGAACGGCTCGTGGTCGTACGCCGCGGCGTAGGCCTCGCGCACCGCGGCGAGGTCGACGCCGTCGACCAGCGGCGCCTGGACGGTCGCGAGGATGCCGCGCGACATCGGGACGAGGAGCGGGGTGAAGCCGACCGAGACCGGCACCCCGGCAACGGCGCTGAGGTTCTGCACGATCTCGGGCGTGTGGCGGTGCACGCCGCCGACGCCGTAGGCGCTCGCGTTGCCCATGACCTCGCTGCCGAGCAGGTGCGCCTTGGCGGCCTTGCCCGCACCGCTGGTGCCCGAGGCGGCGACGACGGTGACGTCGGGCCGGACCAGGTCGGCACCGACGGCCGGCGCGACCGCGAGCGTGGAGACCGTCGGGTAGCACCCCGGGACCGCGATCCGCCGCGCGCCGCGGAGCAGCTCGCGCTGGCCGGGGAGCTCGGGCAGGCCGTAGGGCCAGGAACCGGCGTGCTCACCGCCGTAGAACGCCTGCCACTCCCCCGGGTCGGTCAGGCGGAAGTCGGCCCCGCAGTCGACGACGACGGTGTCGTCGCCGAGTGCCTGCGCGATCGCCGCCGACTGGCCGTGCGGGAGGGCGAGGAACACGACGTCGTGCCCGGCCAGCTGGTCGAGGGTGGTGTCGGCGAGCACCCGGTCCGCGAGCGGCAGGAGGTGCGGCTGCAGCGCACCGAGGCGCTCGCCCGCGTTGGACCCCGCAGTGAGCGTGCCGACCTCGACGTCGGGGTGGCCGAGGAGCAGGCGCAGGACCTCGCCCCCGGCGTACCCACTGGCTCCGGCGATGGCTGCTGAGACGGACATGTGCATGACTATACATTGCCCTGCATGACTTGTCGCACCGGGCGGGTGGCGGGTCGCAGACCACCGGAAATGACGAGGCGTCCGTCGGCGCGGCTGCCCTACGGTGCCGGGGTGACCCCACTCCACACCCGCCTGTCCCCCGACGTCTACCTCGAGCACCTGCGCGCCGACTCGGCCCGTTTCCGCGACGTGCTGGCCGACTGCGACCCCACGGCACGCGTCCCCGCCTGCCCGGACTGGGACGCCGCGGACCTGCTGTGGCACCTGGCGACCGTGCAGCGATGGTGGGCCGAGGTGCTCGCCGCGCGACCTGCGCGGCCGGAGGAGGTCGAGCCGCAGCGACCGGAGTCGTACGCCGAGCTGCTGGCCACCTACGACCTCTGGTCCGCCGACCTGGCCTCCGTCCTCGCAGCGGCGGATCCCGGTGAGGAGGCCTGGAACTGGACGGACGACCACACCGTCGGCTTCATCCTCCGGCGCCAGGCGCACGAGGCGCTCATCCACCGCGTCGACGCCGAGCAGGCGGCGGGGGTTCCCTCAGAGGTCGACCCGGTCCTCGCCACCGACGGTGTCCACGAGCTCCTCGACGTGATGTACGGCGGGATGCCGCCGTGGGGCACCTGGACGCCCGGCGAGGGACAGGTCCGTGTGGACGTGACGGACACGGGCGCGTCGTTCTGGCTCCGCTTCGGCGTCTTCGACGGCACCCACCCGGAGAGCGGCAGGCACTACGGCGACGAGGAGGACTTCCACGTGGTCGCGGCGCCCGAGGACCCCGACGTCGAGCCGGACGCGGTCGTCGACGGCACGGCCCGCGACCTCGACCTGTGGCTGTGGAGCCGGACGGACGACGCCGGGATCTCCGTCGCAGGGGACCAGGGCGTGCTGGCCCGCTTCCGCACGGTCGTGGAGTCGCCGATCGACTGAGGCCCGGCCGCAGTCCCGCTCGACGGCCACGGGCCCTCGAGTCTCCGGGAGACTCGAGGGCCCGTGCGGCTCCGGCGTGGTGGATCAGGCGCGCTGGACGGCGCCCGTCCGCTCGGCGGCCAGCGCCACCGCGGCGTCGCGGGCGGCGGCGGCCTCGCCCTCCTTGAGCGTGCGGTCGAAGGCGCGGAGGCGCAGGGCGTAGGCCAGCGACTTCCTCCCCTCGCCGACCTGGTCGCCGGTGTAGACGTCGAAGAGGCGGATCGACTCGAGCAGCTCGCCCGCGCCCTCGCGGAGCGCGGCCTCGACGTCGGCGGCCGGGACGGAGGCGTCCACGACGAGGGCGACGTCCTCCTTGGCGACCGGGTAGGTCGAGAAGGTCGGCGCCGCGCGCAGGTGGACCGCCCTGCCGATCAGGACGTCGAGGTCGACCTCGGCCGCGACGGAGCGCTTCGGCAACCCGAAGGCCTGGCACACCGTGGGGTGCAGCTCGCCGGCGTGGCCGACGACCTCGCCGTCGACCGTGAGCTCCGCGCAGCGGCCGGGGTGCCACGGCGCGAGCTCGGCCGCCGACGCAGCCACCTCCAGACCCAGCGCCGCCGCCACCGAGCGGACCGCCTCGACGGCGTCGGCCCACGAGACGGGACGCGCGTCGCCCCACCAGCCGCCGGAGACCGCGTCACCCGCGGCGACGAGGCCCAGGTGGAGCGGCTGCGCGGGAAGAGCGGCGTCGAGGGCCGCGAACTCGTCGTCGGTCGGGCGCCGGTCCACCGGCAGGATGGCGGCCGGCCCCGCGTGCCGCGGCAGCGTGACGGTGCCCGTCTCGAAGATCGCGACGTCGGCGTTCCCGTGGCCGATGTTCCGGCCCGCGGCGCGCAGGAGCCCCGGCAGGAGGGTCGACGTCATGAAGCCGGCCTCGTTGCTGAGCGGGTTGGACAGCTGCAGCAGGTCGCGACGCGGGTCGTCGTCGGCCAGGCCGAGGGCGTCGAGGTCGGAGATTCCGACGAACGGGAAGCTCACGACCTCCACGAAGCCCTCGCCGGCGAGGGTCCGCCCGATGCGGCGCCGCAGCTGCTGCGCGCGGGTGAGGCCGCGACCCGACGGCGGGGTGGGCAGGACCGACGGGACGCGGTCGTAGCCGACGAGCCGGACCACCTCCTCGGAGAAGTCCTGCGCGTCCGTCAGGTCGGGACGCCACGGCGGCGGCGTCACGGACAGGGTGCCGGACCCCGACACCTCGCACCCGACGGCCCGCAGGCAGGCGACGGCCTGCTCCTCGGTGATCGGCATGCCGGACACGCGGGCGGCGAGGTCCCCGGGCACCTCGACCACCGGCGCCGTCGGCGGCGTGCCGACGACGGTCACCCCGGGCTCGGCCCGGCCACCGCCGTGCTCCACGAGCAGCTCGACGACGCGGTCCGCCGCGGCCTCGCAGATCGTCGGGTCCACGCCGCGCTCGTTGCGCTTGCCGGCCTCGGAGGTGATCTTGTGGCGTCGCCCGGTGCGGTACATCGACGCGGCGTCCCAGTGGGCGGCCTCGACGAGGATCGACGTCGTCGTCGCGGACATCTCCGTGGTCTCACCGCCCATGACGCCACCGAGGCCGATGATCCCGGAGTCGTCGGTGACGACCAGGTCGGCCGGGTCGAGCTCGCGCGTGGTGCCGTCGAGCGTGGTGAGGGTCTCGCCGTCGCGTGCGCGGCGCACCACGATCGGGCCGCTGACCGTGTCGGCGTCGTAGCCGTGGATCGGCCGCCCGGTCTCGAGCATCACGTAGTTGGTGATGTCGACGGCCAGCGAGATCGGCCGCATCCCGGCGGCCGTGATCCGCTGGACGACGTGGTCTGGGGTCTTCGCCGTCGGATCGAAGCCCGTGACCGTCCGCGCGACGAAGACCGGGCAGCCCTCGGGGTCCTCCACGGTGACGGGGTGGCCGTCGGCGTTGGCCGCCGGGGTGTCGCGCACCGCCGGGTCGCGGAAGCCGCTCGCGCCCTCGACCGAGACCAGCACCTCGCGCGCGATGCCCCGGATCGAGAGGGCGTACGCGCGGTCGGGGTTGATCTCGAGCTCGATCGTCTCCTCGTCGAGCCCCAGCACGGGACGTACGTCCTGGCCGGGCTCGCCCGCGTCCGCGGGCAGCACGATGATGCCGTCGTGGTCGTCGCCGAGGCCCAGCTCGCGGGCCGAGCAGATCATGCCGGCGGACATGTGGCCGTAGGTCTTGCGGGCGCCGATCTCGAAGCCCCCGGGCAGGACGCCACCGGGCAGCACCGTGACGACGAGGTCGCCGGGTGCGAAGTTGTGGGCTCCGCAGACGATGCCCTGCGGCTCGCCGGTGCCGTTGGCGTCGCCGACGTCGACGGTGCACCAGTTGATGGTCTTGCCGTTCTTCTGCGGCTCGGGCTCCATCGTCAGCACGCGGCCGATGACCAGCGGGCCGGTGATCTCGCGGCCGGGGCTCTCGACGGCCTCGAGCTTGAGGCCGGTGAGGGTGAGCCGGTCGGTGAGGTGCTCGGTCGTCGTGCCCGCGGGGACGTCGACGTGCTCGAGGATCCAGGACAGGGGTGCCTTCATCTCAGTTCTCTCCCTCAGATCTCGCTGCCGAAGGCAGAGGAGAAGCGGACGTCGCCCTCGAAGAGGGGGCGCAGGTCCTCGAGGTCGTGTCGGAACATGAACGACCGGTCGATGCCCATGCCGAACGCGAAGCCGCTGTAGACCTCGGGGTCGACGCCGCAGGCGACCAGGACGCGGGGGTTGACCACGCCGCAGCCGCCCCACTCGATCCAGCCCTCGCCACGACAGGTGCGGCACGTGGACGGGTCGACGTTGCGGCACACGAAGCACAGCACGTCGACCTCGGCGGACGGCTCGGTGAACGGGAAGTACGACGGCCGGAAGCGCGTCGTGATGCCGTCGCCGAACAGCTGCGAGGCGAAGTGGTCGAGCGTGCCCTTGAGGTGGGCCATCGTGATGCCCTCGTCGACGACGAGGCCCTCGACCTGGTGGAACATCGGCGAGTGGGTCGCGTCGTACTCGTCGGTGCGGAAGACCCGGCCCGGGCACACGACGTAGATCGGCGGCTTCCGGGTGAGCATCGTGCGGGCCTGCACCGGCGACGTCTGCGTGCGGAGCACGACGTGGTCCTCGGCCGGCTCGGTCCAGAAGGTGTCCTGCATGGTGCGCGCCGGGTGGTCGGGACCGAGGTTGAGGGCGTCGAAGTTGAGCCACTCGGCCTCGACGACCGGACCCTCGGAGACCTCGTAGCCCATCGCGACGAAGAGGTCGGCGATCAGCTCGGACTGCAGGGTGATCGGGTGCCGGCTGCCGCGGCGGCGGCGCGTGGTCGGCAGGGAGACGTCGACGGTCTCCTCGACCAGCATCCGCTCCTCGTGCTCGGCCTCGAGCACGGTCTGGCGCGCGGCGAGGGCCTGGTTGACGGCCCCGCGGGCCTGGCCGACGCGCTGGCCGGCCTCCTTGCGCGCCTGCGGCGGCAGGGCGCCGATCTCCCGGTTGGCGAGGGCCAGCGGGGAGCGGTCGCCCGTGTGGTCGAGCCGGACCTGCTTGAGGGCGTCGAGGTCGGGGGCGGCGGCGATCGCGGCGAGGGCCGCCTCGCGCATCGCCTCGACCTGGTCGGCCTTGAGGGGGGTCACTTCGACGGGGTCGTAGTCGGTGTTGGGGCCGGACATGGCTCTCTTTCGCGCAGCGCTACCGGTGTCACCGCAGGAGGCGATGGCCTCCCGGCGGTGTCAGACGTCGCCGCAGAGTCTAGGAGTGGAGGAGCGTCGGGTCGGACGGGGACTCCCCGGACCCGGTGGCGTCAGCTGCCCGACCGACCAGGTCCGGGGCGCAGAAATCGCAGGCTCGTGTCCACGTGCGTGACTCTACCCGTCGTAGGCCGCCCACACGCCACGGCATTCCGGGTCCCCGCCGATGGACCCCGAGGAGGCGGCGCCCGGGTCGGCGACGAGATCGAGGTCCTCCACGACCTCCTGGGCGCGGCTGCGCGAGAGGTTCCACGCGCGGGGGTCGGCCAGCACGTCGGCGTCCAGCTCGTCGTACGGGAGGAGGGCCAGGACGCAGCGCGCCGTCTCCGGGGGCAGCCGCTCGGCGACGACCGGGGCCGCGTCGGCCGACAGCGTCGCGAGGTAGGACAGGTCGAGCCTGCCGGTCGCCTCGTAGCGGTCGAGGTTGCGGCTCGCGACCCAGGCGTCGGGGTTGATGGCCGCGAGGCCGACGAGGGCGAGGGCACCCGAGGCCAGCGCGATCCGCGGCACCCAACGCCCCCGCCCCGCTAGACCCGCGACCATGATCGCGAGGACCACGAGGCCGAGCCAGCCCTCGAAGACGTCGACGAAGAGGCGCAGGGTCGTGAAGCCGTAGGCGTCCTGGTAGACCGCCATCCCCCGCAGGGCCGAGGCCACCACGACGAGGGTCAGCGTGCAGAGCAGCCCGAGGGAGCCGAGCAGCCACCGGCGGTCCTGGGCCGTGCGCCCGGCCCGGCGGGACGCGACCCACACGACGAGCACGGTGAGGGCGGTGGCCAGGGTGAGCTGGCCGAACCCCTGGTGCACGAAGTCGGCGTAGGTCAGACCGGTCGTCTCCTGGATGTAGTCCTCCCCGCCGATGAGCGCGCGGGCCTGGGCGGTGATGAAGGCGACGAAGACGGCGTCGACGACGAGGACGGGCACGAGCCACTCGAACCGGTTGGCGAGGGCCGCCGGGCGTCTGCCGGACCCGACCTCGACGTCGGCCGGGTTGAGCGCGAGGTACGCCGCACCGAGGGTGGCGGCGAACACGAAGCAGGCGACGAAGGCGCGACCGACGAGGTCGTTGAAGGTGAGGTTGGGGACGAGCTGGTCGACCCAGCCGCCGAAGACCGGGTTGGCGGTGGCGAAGATCGTGCCGAAGACGCCGAGGCCCAGCAGCGACCACGCGGTCGTACGCACCACGGCGGGTGTGCGCGTCCCGGTGCCGGCCAGGCGCAGCGAGCGCCCGAACCACGGCAGCCCGCGCAACGACGCCAGGGGCCAGGCCAGTCCGGAGAGGACGATCCCGCGCATCGTGCGCGCACCGGTCACCCCGGACAGGAAGACTGCCGTGGCTGCGAGGAGGCAGAGCATCTGGATCCACCAGGCGTCGAGGAGCGTCATGGGCAGGACGAGGAGCAGCGCCAGCCCGGCGCACGCGAGCGTCCACCCCTCGCGGCCGTGACGTGCGGTGACGAGGGCGGCGGCGCCGCACGCGATCGCGGCCAGCGTCCAGCTCACGCCGACACCGGTGAACGACAGGGCCAGGCCGGCCACCAGGCCCGCGACAGCGGAGGCGAGGACCGTGCGTGTCCCCGGACCCAGCTCACGCTCCGGCCAGAACCTGCCGAACAGGCCGTCGAGCGCGGGCTGCGGGACCTCTGCCGTGACAGGGGCGGGAGTAGCGGGCTGGGTCGGGATCGGGGTCGGGACCTGGGTCACGGCGGGCTCCTGGGACGGGGCGGGCGTCGGGCGTCCGGGCGGCGGGACGGTCGTGGGCACCTCGAGGCGCAGCCGCGCACCGCTGCCGCCCTCGGGGTCGAGGAAGCGGAGGGTGCCGCCGTGGAGCTGGGCGACCCAGCGGGCGACCGCGAGGCCGAGCCCGGTGCCGCCCGCGCCGTCGGTGCCGAAGCGCTCGAAGACCCGTTCGCGGTCCTCCGGGGCGACTCCCCCACCCTCGTCGGCGACCTCGAGCCACCAGCCGGCCGCGTCCCCCGGGCCGCCCGGGCCGCCCGAGACCCGGACGTCGGTGCCGGCCGGGGCGTGCCGCCCCGCGTTGTCGAGCACGTTGACGAGCAGCTGGCGCAGCCGCGCGGGGTCTGCACCCACGACGAGGTCGTCGGGCAGGTCGACGACGAAGGTCCCGGTGCGGCCCGCGGTGCCGACCTGGTCGACCGACTCACCGACGAGCGAGCGGAGGTCGACGTCCTGGCGGTCGAGGTCGACGACGCCGGCCTCGAGCCGGGACAGCTGCAGGAGGTCCTCCACGAGACGCCCGAGCCGCTGCGCCTCCTCGAGAGCCCCGCCGAGGTGGGCGGGGTCGGCGGGGACGACGCCGTCGGCGAGGTTCTCGAGCAGGGCCGTCATCGCCGTGAGCGGGGTGCGCAGCTCGTGCGACACCGTCGCGATGAGGTCGCGGCGCTCGCGGTCGACGGTGGCGAGGTCCTCGGCCATCCGGTTGAACGCGGCGGCGAGCTGACCGACCTCGTCGGTGGACGTGGTGTGCACCCGCCCCGAGTAGTCGCCGCGCGCCATCGCCCGCGACACCTCGGTCATCCGGCGCAGCGGCGCCACCATGCCGGCGGCCAGGAGCTGGGTCACCCCCAGGGCGAGGGCCACGCTGACGGGCAGCACCAGCAGGGCCGGCACGTCGGCGGCGGAGCCGAGCAGGGAGAGCAGCACGGCCGCCACGACGGACGCGGCGACGAGCAGGCCGAGCTTGACCTTGAGGCTCGAGACGGTGTCGAGCCACGCGCTCGTCGGGGTGGTCCTCACGGCAGGTCCTCGAGCGCGTAGCCGACACCGTGGACGGTGCGGATCCGGGCGGCGCCGACCTTGGCGCGCAGTGCCTTGACGTGGCTGTCCACCGTGCGGGTCGCGCTCGCGCTCCCCCAGGCGTCGCCCCAGTCCCACACCTCGCGCAGCAGCCGTTCGCGGCCCAGCACCTGCCCGGGCACCCGCGCCAGGCACAGCAGCAGGTCGAACTCGGTGGGCGTGAGGTGGACGGGCTCGCCCGCGACGGTCGTACGCCGCGCGCCGGGGTCGATCGCGACACCGCCGACCGCGATCACCGCAGGACGCTCCTCGGCGAGGGCCGCGGCCCTGTCGACGCGGCGGATGAGCGCCGCGACCCGCGCCACCACCTCGCGCATCGAGAACGGCTTGGTGAGGTAGTCGTCCGCGCCCACGCCCAGACCCACGAGCACGTCGGCCTCGTCGTCGCGGGCGGTCAGCATGAGCACCGGGACGGGGCGGGCGGCCTGGATCCGGCGGCACACCTCGAGCCCGTCGAAGCCGGGCAGCATCACGTCGAGCAGCACGACGTCGGGGCGTGCCGACGCGGCGAGCTCCACCGCCGACGGGCCGTCGAAGGCCTGCTCGACGGCGTACCCCTCGGCCCGCAGGCGCTGGGCCAGCGCGTCGTTGATGGTGCGTTCGTCCTCCACCACCAGGGCGGTGCGCGCGGGCGTCGTCGAGGTCATGGCACGACCCTAGGAGCCGGGGCGCGCGGACGAGGGGGACGACTCGTGAAGGTTGTGTGGAGGCGTGCGGCCGGGAGGTGCGGAGCGCCTACTCCGGGCGCTGGTCCTCGCGGGGCCAGTCCACGTGGACGCGGGCGCCGCCGCCCGGCACGTCGTCGATGGTCACCCAGCCGCCGTGGGCGCGCGCGAGACCGCCCACGACGTACATCCCGAGGCCGGTCCCACCGGACCCACCGGTGGTCCAGAACTTCGTGAACACGCGGCGCCGGAGCTCGGCGGGGATGCCCTCCCCCTCGTCGTCGACGGTGATCCGCACGCCGTCGAGCGCCTCGGAGGCGGCGAGCCGGACGGTGACCTGCCCCCGGCCGTGACGGATGGCGTTCTCGACCAGATTGGTGACCACCTGCGTGAACTTGTCGGGGTCGGCGAAGACGTCGGGCAGGCCGTCCTGGACCTCCACCCTGATCTCCCGGGAGGTCCCTGCCTCGATCGAGGCGACGACGCGGCCCACGAGCACCTCCGCCGAGGACTCGCGCGGGTAGAGCTGCAGCCGGCCGGTGTCGATGCGGGCCACGTCGAGCAGCTCCGCGATGAGCCGGGCGAGGCGGTCGGCGTCGGCGTTGACGGTCGTCAGCATGAGCTTGCGCTGGTCGTCGTTGAGCTTGTCCCACCGGTTCAGCAGGGCCTGCACGAAGCCCTTCACGCCGGTGAGCGGAGAGCGCAGCTCGTGGGCGACGGTGGCGACGAGGTCGGACCGTTCGCGGTCGAGGCGGGCGCGGCCGCGGCCGCTGCGCAGCCCCACCGCGATGCCCACCACCTGGCCGAGCGCTCCCTCACGGACGAGGGTCGCGGTGGTCAGGACCTCCTCGCCGGAGGCGTTGAGCCACGACTGCTCGGGCATCCCGCGCACGATCGAGATGCTGTCGAAGGGCCGGTTGACCGAGAGCCAGGTCCGGCCGTCCTGGTCGAGGAGTCGCAGCACCTCGGGCAGCGGCAGCCCGAGGGCCTCCTCGGAGCCGATGCCCAGCAGGGCTGCTCCCTGAGCGTTGAGGAGGGTCACGACGCCCTCCCGGGTCGCGCCGAGGATCCCGTCGGGGTAGTAGTCCGCGAGCGAGCGCAGGCGGCTGGGCGTGCTGTCGACCCGGCGACTGAGCTCCTCGGACATCTTCGGAACCCTAGTCGCGCAACGGCTTGGGGCGGCGCAACCCGGCGGCGCGCAGCGCGGCGACCAGCTCGCGCGACGTCACCGGGACGGCGCCGGCAGCGACCATCCGGTCGTAGTGGTCGTCCGGCACGTCGTAGTGGTCCCGGTCCCAACCGCGCCCGGGGATCCCGTGGGCAGCGGCGAACGCGTGCGCCTCGTCGTACGACGTGTCGCTGGCCAGGTGCGACCAGAGCCGGTCCCAGCGCGGGACGGCCGGCGGGTCGATGAGGATCATCGCCGTCGAGCCTAGGGCACCGGCAGCCGCGGATCGCACCGGCGCGCTCCCCGCAGGGGTCAGCCGCGCTGGGCCCGGGCGCTGGCGTACAGGCACACCGCGGCGGCCGTCGACAGGTTGAGGCTCTCGGCACGACCGTGGATCGGGATGGCGACCCGGTGGTCGGCGAGGGCCGCGAGCTCGTCGGGCAGCCCCCACGCCTCGTTGCCGAACAACCACGCGGTCGGGCCGGACAGGTCCGCGTCGAACAGGTCGACCTCGCCGGCGCCGTCGGCGGCGAGCACGGTCAGCCCGCGCTGCTGGGCCGCCCGGACCGCGGCTGCCGGATCCGGCTCGAGGGCGAGCGGCAGGTGGAACAGGCTCCCGACGGTGCTGCGGACCGTCTTGGGGTTGTAGGCGTCGACCGACCGGCCGGCCAGGACGACGGCGTCGGCGCCGGCCGCGTCCGCCGTACGGATCACGTTGCCAGCGTTGCCGGGGTCGCGCACGTCGGCGCAGATCGCGAGGAGGCGTGCGGACACGTCGAGCACCCGAGCGAGCGGGGCGTCGACGTGACGGCACAGCGCGACGAGCCCGGCCGGGCTGACCGCGTCGGACAGCGACGCGAGCGCGCGGTCGTCGACGACGGTGACGGTGGCGCCGGCGAGCAGGTCGGCGTGCTGCTCGACCGCGGTCGGGGTGGCGTACACCTCGACGACGCAGCCGTCGACCGAGAGGGCCCCCTCGACGGCCTTCGGGCCGTCGGCGAGGAAGAGCCGCCGCTCGGTGCGTACCGAGCGGCGGCTCAACTTGCGCGCCTCCTTCACCCGAGCGTTGCTCGCGGCGAGGGGCTGCACGTGGTTCAGGCGGAGACCTTGGGCGCGTTGACGTCCTCGGGCAGCGCAGCCCTGGCGGCCTCGACGAGCGCGGCGAAGGCCGGCGCGTCGTTGACGGCGAGCTCGGCGAGGATCTTGCGGTCGACCTCGATGCCGGCCAGGCCGAGGCCCTGGATGAAGCGGTTGTAGGTCATGCCGTTGGCGCGGGCCGCAGCGTTGATGCGCTGGATCCAGAGCTTGCGGAAGTTGCCCTTGTTCTTGCGGCGGTCGTTGTAGCTGTAGACCAGGGAGTGGGTGACCTGCTCCTTGGCCTTGCGGTAGAGCCGCGAGCGCTGGCCGCGGTAGCCGGCGGCGCGCTCGAGGGTGGTACGACGCTTCTTCTGGGCGTTCACTGCGCGCTTGACGCGTGCCATGGGTTACTCCTTGATGCTGGTGAAGACGGGGAACGGCGGCTGGGCCACCAGGTGGGATGGGTGGAGGCTCAGATGCCGAGCATCTTCTTGGCGCGGGCGACGTCGCCCTTCTCGAGCTCGACCATGCCGGCGTTGCGGCGGTGCTTCTTGCGGCTGCCCGTGGTCGGCGCGGACGCGAACGCAGCGCCGGACTTGCGGCCGGCCTGCAGGCGCATGATCTTGCCCGAGCCGGTCACCTTGAAGCGCTTCTTCGCGCCCGAGTGGGTCTTGTTCTTCGGCATGTGTCTGCCTCAACTTCCTTGTGCGTGCGTGGTTCGGGGTCTTCGTGGCGGGTCTTGGCAGACCCTGCTCAGCGGGGTCGTCACGGCTTCGCCGCGACGTGCTCGATCGAGCCCTTCGCTCAGGCCTCGATCTCAGGATCGAGGTTCTCGGAGCGGCGACGCTCCTTCTTCTGGGCGACCGGGCCGGCGGCGTGGGCCGCCTCGCGCTCGGCGTCCTCCTCGGCCTTGCGGTCGGCGCGCGCCTGCTCCTTGGAGGCGCGGGCGGCGTCGGCGTCGATCTTGGCGTCGGCCTTCTTCTTGTGCGGGCCGATGACCATCGTCATGTTGCGGCCGTCCTGCTTGGGCGAGGACTCGACGAAGCCCAGCTCCTGGACGTCCTCGGCCAGCTTCTGCAGCAGGCGGAAGCCCAGCTCGGGGCGGTGCTGCTCACGACCGCGGAACATGATCGTGATCTTGACCTTGTCGCCGGCACCCAGGAACCGCACGACGTGACCCTTCTTGGTCTCGTAGTCGTGCTTGTCGATCTTGGGACGAAGCTTCATCTCCTTGATGATCACGTTCGTCTGGTTGCGACGGGACTCGCGCGCCTTCTGGGCGTTCTCGTACTTGAACTTGCCGTAGTCCATGAGCTTGCAGACCGGCGGGCGTCCCTGAGGGGCGATCTCGACGAGGTCGAGGTCGGCCTCCTGGGCCAGCTTGAGTGCCTGATCGGTCGGCACGATGCCAACGGTCTCGCCGTTGGGTCCCACGAGCCGGACCTCAGGCACACGGATCCGGTCGTTGATGCGCAGCTCGGTGCTGATGTTGCCTCCAGTGACTTGATGGATGGGAGCCGGCACCCATCCACGGACTGGTGGCCCGGAAATGAACAATGGCTCCCGCTGTTGCCAAGCGGGAGCCAGTCGTCACACGTCACCCCTCACGGGGAAACTGCGTCCGCGTCTGTCCCTCGACAGCCGTGGCACTGGACCGGGACCCGACGACCTGTGGTGCAGGGCGGTCGATGCGGGTGGGAGACGGGTGGTGCTCGACTCCGCTTGGCGGGATCGGTGGCACCGGTGCTGCTGGTGCCACTGATCGGTCAACACGGAAGGTTAGCCGATCATTCCGCTGACGGCCCAATCCAGCCGTGACCCGTGCCCACCGCGACCAGTCGGAAGCCTGCGGCGAGCCGGGCCAGGTCGTCGCCGTCGACGACGTGGGTGACGGGGCCGGCGAGATCCACCACCAGCGCCTCGGCGCCGTCCTGGACCGCGGCCGTGGCGGCGGTGGCGGCCGTGACCGGGACCGGCCGGGCGTCGGGGTCCCACCGGGTCAGCGTCTCGGTGGACGTGAACGCGAGGAGCGCCTTGCTGCCGTCGGCCGCCTGGACGAGGACGGCCGCCATGTCCGAGGACTTGTCGTGGGCCAGGCCCCGCTCGTCGAGCTCCACCTCGCCGAGGACCGCCACGACCGGCACCAGCAGGCGGGCGTCCTGGAGGGCGGCGAGCACGGTGCCCGACGTGGCGGCACCGGCCGCGCGGGCCGCGAGCGCCTGCGCCAGGCGTACGTCGGCGGCACCGTCGTCGTCGGCGAACCCGGAGTCCGGGATCACCCGCTCCAGGGGTGCGGCGTCGTCGTGGGGCACGTCCACCATTGTCCCCGACGCGTGGACCGCTGTGGGACTCTGGGCCCGTGGAAGGGACAACCTGGGCCGCACTGACCGCCGCGCTGACCGTCGCCGGAGCCATCTGGACGTGGATCGCGTTCCGCCGCCGAGGAGCGGCCAACGGCCTGCGCGCCCTCGGCTTCACCCTGCTCCCCGCCGCCGCGTGGCTGACCGGGACCCTCGAGATGGTCGTCGAGATCGCCGGCTCCGTCACCGACTGGGCGACCAGCCTGGTCTTCAACGTCCTGACCTGGACCGGCGTCGGGCTCGCCGGGCTCGCGGTCGTCCTCTTCGTCGTCAGCGGGTTCATCCGCGACCGCCAGCTCGGGCGCGCCCAGCGCGGCACCGGTGCGACCGCGCGACCGGGCCGCACCACCGAGCTCCCCCCGGCGGCCGCGAGGAAGCCCGGCGGCTCACCGGTCGACGACGACCTCGCCGACATCGAGGCGCTGCTCCGCCGGCGGGGCATCGAGTGAGCGAGCACTTCGTCGACCGCAACCGCCTGTGGTCGCGCCTCAACGGCGCCGTCGCGTCCCTGCCCGAGCCCCCCGCCACGCCGATCGCCGTGGTCGACCTCGACGCGTTCGACACCAACGCCGCCGACCTCGTGCGCCGGGCCGGGGGCAAGCCGATCCGGGTCGCGTCGAAGTCCCTCCGCGTCCCCGCCCTGGTCCAACGCGCGCTGGCCCGCGACGGCTTCGCGGGCGTGCTGGCGTACACCCTCGCCGAGGCGCTGTGGCTGCACGAGGCGGGCGTCAGCGACGACATCGTCGTCGCCTACCCCACCGTGGACGCCGCCGCCCTGACCCGGCTCACGTCCTCGCCGTCCGCGGCCGCGGCGATCACCCTCATGGTCGACGACCCGGCCCACCTCGACGTCGTCGACGCGACCCGCACCTCGCTCGCGGTGCCGGTCCGCATCGCGCTCGACGTCGACGCCGGGCTCCGCCTCGGCGGCCAGCACATCGGCCCGAAGCGCTCGCCGCTCTTCGACACCGCCGACGTCGTGGCGCTCGCGCGCACGGTGGTGGGGCGTGCGGGCTTCCGGCTGGTCGGCGTGATGACGTACGAGGGCCAGGTCGCGGGCGTGCAGGACGACGTGCCCGACCAGCGCACCAGGTCGCTCCTGGTCCGGCGGCTCAAGCAGGCGTCGATGGCCCAGCTCGACGTCCGCCGCAGCGAGATCTCCGAGGCGCTGTCGCAGCTGACCGAGCTCGAGTTCTGGAACGGCGGGGGCTCCGGGTCCGTCGAGGCCACCGCGGCCGACGGCGCGGTCACCGAGATCGCCGCCGGGTCTGGACTGCTCGTCCCCGGGATCTTCGATCACTACGCCTCCTTCGAGCCGCGCCCGGCCGCGTACTTCGGCCTCCGGGTGAGTCGCAAGCCCACCCCGGCCATGGCGACGGTCCACGGCGGCGGGCTCATCGCGAGCGGCGCGACCGGGGCGGACCGCTCCCCCGTCCCGTGGGCCCCGCCGGGGCTCCACCTCACCGGGCTGGAGGGCGCCGGCGAGGTGCAGACGCCGCTGACCGGGCACCCGGCCGCGCTGCTGCGGATCGGCGACCTGGTCTGGTTCCGGCACGCGAAGTCGGGCGAGCTGTTCGAGCACGTGCGGGACGTGCACCTCGTGCAGGGCGACGCCGTCGCAGAGGTCGTGCCGTCGTACCGGGGCTGCGGGCTCGCGTTCTGATGCCCGCCGACCCGTCGGAGGTCGCCCGCGAGGTGGCCGACCGCGTGCTGGCACAGCCCCCGACCCTGGGCAGCGGACGGCTGGTCTGCGTCGACGGGCCCGCCGGCTCCGGGAAGACCACCGTGGCCGGGGCGCTCGCCGAGGCGGTGCCCTCTGCCGAGGTGGTGCACTGCGACGAGCTGCTGCAGGGGTGGCGCGGGCTCCCGGGGCTCGCGGCGACGGTGCAGGCCCTGGTGACCCCGCTGGCCGCGGGCCGGGACGGCGAGTGGCGGCGCTGGGACTGGCACGCCGACGACTGGGCCGAGACGCACCCGGTCCGACCGGGTGGGCTGCTCGTGCTCGAGGGGGTCGGCTGCTGGTCGCCGGCGATCGCCGACCACGTGGGCGTGCTCGTGTGGGTGGAGGCCGCGTCCGAGGTGCGGCTCGCCCGCGGCATCGAGCGCGACGGGGAGCAGATGCGGCCGCACTGGGAGCGGTGGCGGGTCGACGAGGACGCCCTGTTCGCCCGGTTGCGCACCCGGGACCACGCCGACCTGGTGGTGACGACGGACTGACGCGCCGTGTCTAGGGTGGCGGTCATGGTGTTCCCCAGCGGCGACCAGTTCGAGATCGCGGCGGCCGGCTACGTCGCCGTCGTCACGGAGAGCGGTGCGGCCCTGCGGGTCCTGCGCCACGAGGACCGCGACCTGGTGCTCGGGTTCGGCGAGGACGAGATGTCGAGCGGCGGGCGGGGCCAGCTGCTGATGCCGTGGCCCAACCGGATCCGTGACGGCCGCTACTCCTTCGGCGGACGGGAGCTCCAGCTCGGGCTCACGGATCCCGGCAAGGGCAACGCGTCGCACGGGCTCGCCCGGTGGGCGGCCTGGACCCCGGAGGAGCACACCGCGACGTCGGTGTCGCTGGTATACCGGGTGATGGCGCAGACGGGCTACCCCTGGACCCTCGACCTGCACGTCCTCTACGACCTGTCGGCCGACGGGCTCCGGGTGACCCAGACGGCGACGAACCTGTCCCCCGAGCCCGCGCCGTACGCCAGTGGCGCGCACCCCTACCTGCGCGTGGGCGACATGATCGAGGACCTCGAGCTCACCGTGCCCGCCCGCACGCGCGTGCTGGTCGACGACCGGCAGCTGCCGACCGGCACCGAGCCCGCGCGCGGGGCGTACGACTGGACGTCGCCGCGGCGCATCGGCGACGAGGTGCTCGACGACGGCTACGGCGACCTGGTCCGCGCGGACGGTCGGACGACGGTGACCCTGCGCGAGCCCTCCGGTGGGCGCGGCACCGCGCTCTGGGTGGACGAGCGCCACCGGTGGCTGCAGCTCTACACCGCACCGAGCGACGGCCCCCGGGCCGGGATCGCCGTCGAGCCGATGACCGCGCCGGCCGACGCCTTCAACTCCGGCACCGACCTGGCGAGCCTCGCTCCTGCCGGGACGAGCGGCGACGAGCTGTCGGTGTCGTGGGGCATCCACGTGCTCTGAGGAGCCTACCCCGCAGCGTCAGCGGCCGCCCGAGGGGTCGCGATCGATGAGCGCGCGCATCTCGCGCACGCCCTCGCGGGCGACGCGGCCGTCGGAGCCCTGGAACGCCATCGCGGAGATCGTGGTGCCGTCGGCGAGGTCGAGGGTCGCCCACGGGGCGCCCTCGGGGAGGTGGATCGCGACGACCTCTTCCCACGCGAGCGTGCGCGCCCTGAAGCCGTTGACCACGACGACCTCGTCCGTGCCCGCGGTCACCCGCGCCCGGCCGAGGGCCCACCCGATCGTCGCGAAGCCGCCGCCCATCACGAGGAGCGTGAGGCGTTGGAGGATGTTGAACTTGGCGCGGGTCTCGTCGTCGAAGCCGAACCAGGCGGCGGCGCACACCACGAGGAGCATCAGCCCGAAGCCGACGACCGCGAAGCGCACGCCCATGGGCCGCCAGGTGCGCGGCAGGGACGGGAGGCTGCGACCGTCGGAGGTCGGTCGGTCAGAGGCGGCAGGCATGGATGTCCGTCAGCAGGATGGCGCGGGCCCCGATGGAGTAGAGGTCGTCCATCAGGCGCTGCGAGCCGGCCCGGGGCACCATCACGCGCACGGCGACCCAGCCCTCCTTGCCGAGGGGCGAGATGGTCGGGCCCTCGCGTCCCGGAGCGAGCGCGGTCGCGGCGTCGAGGTGGACCTGCTCGATGTCGTAGTCCATCATCACGTAGCTGCGTGCGACGAGGACGCCCTCGATGCGGCGCCGGAAGATCTCGAAGTCGTCGGGGACCGCGCCGCCGCGCGTGACGAGGACCGCCTGCGACTCGAGGATGACGTCGCCGAAGGTGGCCAGCCCGGCCGCCCGCAGCGTCGAGCCGGTCTCCACCACGTCGGCGATCACGTCGGCCACCCCGAGCTGGATGCTCGTCTCGACCGCGCCGTCGAGGCGGGTGACGGTGGCGTCGATGCCGTGGCGGAAGAGGTAGTCCTCGACGACGCCGACGTACGACGTCGCGACGCGCAGGCCGCGGAGGTCCTCCAGCGAGGAGTAGCGGCCGGCGGGCCCGGCGAAGTGGAACCGCGAGCGCCCGAAGCCGAGGTCCATGACCTCGTCGGCCTTGGCGCCGGAGTCGAGGAGGAGGTCGCGCCCGGTGATGCCGGCGTCGAGGGTGCCCTCGCCGACGTAGAGCGCGATGTCGCGCGGGCGCAGGTAGAAGAACTCGACGTCGTTCTCGGCGTCGACCAGCGCGAGCTCCTTGGAGTCGGAGCGCTGGCGGTAGCCCGACTCCCGCAGGATGTCGGTGGCGGCCTGGGAGAGCGATCCCTTGTTGGGGACGGCGATGCGGAGGGTCACGGTCGGCTCACTCGGTGTGTGCTCTGAGCCGTGCTCAGAGGTGGGCGTAGACGTCGTCGAGGGTCAGGCCGGAGGCCAGCATGAGGACCTGCGCGTGGTAGAGCAGCTGGCTGATCTCCAGCGCCGTCGCGTCCTTGCCCTCGTGCTCGGCGGCCATCCAGGACTCGGCGGCCTCCTCCAGCAGCTTCTTGCCGATGGCATGGACGCCGGCGTCGAGCTGCTGCACGGTGCCGGACCCCTCGGGGCGCTCCGCGGCCTTGGTGGACAGCTCCGCCCACAGGTCCTCGAACGTCTTCACGGGACCAGCCTACGGCGCGGTCGACGGCGGTCGGTGCCCCGGTCCCGCGGACGGACCACCCCTTCGTGCGGTGGCGTCGTCGGAGGACCGCGCTACGGTCGGAGCATGACTGATTCGAACATGCATTCGGAGACCGACCCCGCCCAGGAGACCATCGGTGGCACGGAGGGTGACACCACCCGCAAGGACCCCGAGGACTGGGTCACCGGCGACGAGCCCATGACCGGCGCCCAGCGCAGCTACCTCGACACCCTCGCGCGCGAGGCGGGCGAGGAGCTGCCTGCCGACCTCACCAAGGCCGAGGCCTCGGAGCACATCGACCGGTTGCAGTCGAACAGCGACCGGACGAGCTAGACGCCGCGGACCGCCCGCACGACCCGCGCGGTGTCGAGTGCTGCCGCGGTGGCCTCCCAGCCCTTGTCCTCCGCCGAGCCCTCGAGACCGGCGCGGTCGAGCGCCTGCTCCTCGGTGTCGCAGGTCAGCACGCCGAAGCCCACCGGGATCGCGTGGTCGACGCTGACCTGCGTCAGTCCGTCGGTGGCCGCCGAGCAGACGTAGTCGAAGTGCGGCGTGCCGCCGCGGATGACCACGCCCAGGGCGACGACGGCGTCGTAGCCGGCCCGGGCGAGGGCGGCCGCGACGACGGGGAGCTCGAAGGTGCCCGGGACCCGGATCACCTCGGGCTCGCTGATGCCGTACGCCGCCAGCGCGCGCTCGGCGCCGGCGACCAGGCCGTCCATCACCTGCGTGTGCCAGGTCGCCGCGACGACGGCGACCCGGAGGCCGCTCGCGTCGTAGGGCCGGGCGGTGGGTGCACCCGCTCCGCTCATGGGGTCTCTCCTGTCAGGTCGGGCAGCTCGTGGCCCATCCGGTCGCGCTTGGTCAGCAGGTAGGCGAGGTTGTGGTCGTTGGGGTGCGGCGTCAGCGGCACCCGCTCGGCGACGTGGATCCCGAAGTCCTCGAGGCTCGCGGTCTTGTCGGGGTTGTTGGTCATCAGCCGCACCGACGTGACGCCGAGGTCGCGCAGCACCTGGGTGGCCGTGCCGTAGTGGCGGGCATCGGCGGGCAGCCCGAGGTCGAGGTTGGCGTCGACGGTGTCGCGGCCGCCGTCCTGGAGCTGGTAGGCCTGCAGCTTGGCGACGAGGCCGATGCCGCGGCCCTCGTGCCCGCGCAGGTAGACGACCACTCCCCTGCCCTCCTCGACGACGCGGGCCAGCGCCTCGTCGAGCTGGGGGCCGCAGTCGCAGCGCTCGCTGCCGAAGACGTCCCCGGTGAGGCACTCGCTGTGCACCCGGGTCAGCACGGGCTCACCACGCTCGACGGCGCCCGCGACGTCACCGTGGACCAGGGCGACGTGCTCGCTGCCGTCGATCGTGATCCGGTAGCCGTAGGCCGTGAACTGGCCGTGGCGGGTGGGCAACCGGGTCTCGGCGACCCGCTCGACGTGGCGCTCGTGGCGACGTCGGTGCCGGACGAGGTCCTCGATCGAGATCATCGCGAGGCCGTGCTCGTCGGCGAAGGCGCGCAGCTCGGGCGCCCGCTTCATGGTGCCGTCGTCGTTGACCACCTCGACCAGCACACCGGCCGGGGTGAGGCCGGCGAGCTTCGCGAGGTCGACGGCCGCCTCGGTGTGGCCGCGGCGGACGAGGACGCCGCCCTCGCGGTAGCGCAGCGGGAAGACGTGCCCGGGCCGGGTCAGCTCCCACGGCTCGGTCGCGGAGTCGGCGAGCGTACGGGCGGTGTGGGCTCGGTCGGCCGCGCTGATGCCGGTCGAGACGCCGTCGCGGGCGTCGACCGAGATCGTGTACGCCGTGCGCAGGCGGTCCTTGTTGTGCGGCGTCATCAACGGGATCTCGAGCCGTTCGAGCATATCGCCCGGCATCGGCACGCAGATCACGCCGCTGGAGTGACGGATCGTGAACGCCATCAGCTCCGGGGTCGCCCTGGCTGCGGCGAAGATGATGTCGCCCTCGTTCTCGCGGTCCTCGTCGTCGACGACGATGACGGCGCGGCCGGCGGCGATGTCCGCGATCGCGCGCTCCACGGAGTCGAGCCGCACTGCCTCGCTCATGCGGGGATCGCGTCCTTCTCCTCGACCGTGCTCGTGTCCGACACGGTGCGGGCGTCGCGCAGCCACACGACGAAGCCGATGACGACGAAGACGGCGTAGAAGAGGTACATGCCGGCCGTCGGGTAGTACTCCGCCTGGACGAGCGTCGTCACGCCGACGACGTCGACGAGGATCCAGACCAGCCAGAACTCGACCCAGCCACGCGCCATGCCGTAGGTCGCGAGCATCGAGCCGGCGAGGATCCACGCCTCGGTGGTCGGGCCCCACGAGCCGAGGACCTGCGTCAGCAGGACGTAGGCCGCGGCGTACCCGACGACGCCGAGGACGAGGAGCTGCAGCCGCTCGGCGTTCGTCGCCCACCGCGGCGCGATGGCGCCTCCGTCGGACGCGCCACCGGCGCTGCGCACCTGCGACCAGCGCCACCAGCCGTAGACCGACACGGCGGCGAAGAACACCTGGCGTCCGGCCTGGCCCCACAAGGGCTCGTCGATGTGGCCGGAGAGCTCGCCGGTGGCGAACACGGTGAAGAGCAGGACGTTGCCGACCAGCCCGATCGGCCAGGCCCAGACGAACCGCTTCATGCCGAGGATCGCGCTGGCGAGGCCGAAGAGGTTGCCGATCACCTCGCGGACGCCCAGCGCGCCGCCGGGCACGGGGATGGTGCCGTGCACCAGCCAGTCGAGCAGGTCGTTCATCAGTCGTCCTCGTTCTCGGGGTTGTCGGAGCTGCCGGGGTTGCCGTGGCCGGTCGTGCTGCCCGGGCTGGGGAGGTAGCCGCCGAGGAGCTTCTCGACGTGCTTCGCGATCACGTCGGCCTCGAGGTTGACCAGGTCGCCGACCCGTCGGGTGCCGAGGGTCGTGCGCGCGAGCGTCTCGGGGATGAGGCTGACGGTGAAGCTGGCGTCGCGGACCTCCACGACCGTGAGGCTGACCCCGTCGACGGTGATCGATCCCTTGTCGACGAGGTAGCGGGCGAGGTGGCCGGGCAGCGAGACCTCGACGACGTCCCAGTGCTCGCTCGGGGCGCGGGAGAGGATCCGGCCGACGCCGTCGACGTGCCCCTGCACGATGTGGCCACCGAGGCGCTTGTCCACGGTGACGGCGCGCTCGAGGTTGACGCGGTCGCCCGGGGCGGCGCCGCGCAGCGAGGTCTTGTCGAGGGTCTCCTGCATGAGGTCGGCGGTCCACCGGCCCTCACCGAGCTCGGCGACGGTCAGACAGCAGCCGTTGACCGAGATCGAGTCCCCGAGCCCGGTGCCCTCGAGCACCGTGCCGGCCTCGACGGTCAGACGGATGGCGTCGCCCTGGTCGGTGACCTCGGCGATGGTGCCGAGCTCCTCGACGATCCCGGTGAACATCTAGTTCCTCCTCAGCTGGGGGCGCATGGTCAGGCGGACGTTCGTGTCCTCGCCGTCGTGACCGTGGAGCACGGTCACGTCCGAGACGTCGAGGTGCACGGCGTCGGTGATCGTGGTGATGCCGAGGTCGGCGACGGCGCTGGCGCCTGCCCCGAGCAGCATCGGGGCGACGTAGGTGACGACCTCGTCGACGAGGCCGGCCGCCAGGAACGCCCCGGCCAGCGACGGGCCGCCCTCGAGGAAGACGTGCTGCCGGTCGAGGGCGTGGAGCCGGGCCAGCGCGTCCTCGGGGTCGCGGGTGCGCAGGTGCACGGTCTCGGCCCGGTCGTTGAAGACGCGGCGGCCGGGCGGCAGGTCGCGCAGCCCCATGACGGCGCGCAGCGGTTGCACCGCGACCGGCTGGTCGTGCTCGTCGCGGACGGTGAGCTCGGGGTCGTCGACCTCGACGGTGTGCGTGCCGACCAGCATGGTGTCGCACAGGCCGCGGAGCCGGTGGGTGTCGATCCGGGCGGCCCGGCTGGACACCCAGCGGCTGGTGCCGTCGGCCGCGGCGCTGCGTCCGTCGAGGGTGGTGGCGAACTTCCAGGTGACGAACGGCCGGCGGTGGGCGACCGAGAAGCTCCAGACGCGGTTGAGCGCCTGCGCCTCGTCGATCATCTCGCCGCCGACGACCTCGACGCCGGCCTCACGCAGCCGTGCCGCTCCGCCGACCGCGACCGGGTTGGCGTCCGGCTGGGCGAAGACGACGCGCACGACGCCCGCCGCGATGAGCGCCTCGCTGCAGGGACCGGTGCGGCCCGTGTGGTTGCAGGGTTCGAGGCTGACGACCGCGGTCGCCCCGCGGGCCGCTGCGCCGGCCTCGGCGAGGGCGGCGGCCTCCGCGTGGGGCGTACCGGCTCCGCGGTGGAAGCCCTCGGCGATCGTGGTGCCGTCGGGCGCGAGGAGCACACAGCCGACGCGCGGGTTGGGACCGAGGGGTACGCCCGGGGTGGCGGCGAGCGACAGGGCGCGCCGCATGGCGCTGCGCTCTGCCTCGCTGGTCGTCATCTCCGCCTCCGGTCCGGTGGTGCGGACTCTCGGGGGGCGGGCGGCGGGGCGCACCGTCCCCGAGGGGACACGGGCGAACCGTCAGCGTGCACTTCTCATCCGGACTGTGACCGTCGGTCCAGGAGTTCCACCTGGTCAACCGGCCACTGGCAGTGGTCGGGTCGCGGACTGTGACCGCCGGTGCGGATTTCCACCGCCCCCAGAGCACGCAAGCTCTAACGCCGGTAACTGTGCCACAGCGCGGCGCATTCCCTCGTCGCTGTCCGCGGGTGACGTGCGCAACACCTGCCGAGGGGATGCTCGGGCCCGGCTGGCACCTCCCGGAGCGTCAGACCTGGCCGAGGAAGCGGTCGAAGACCCGCGCGCCGAACTCGAGCGCGTCGACCGGCACCCGCTCGTCCACCCCGTGGAAGAGCGCGGTGAAGTCGAGGTCGGCGGGCAGCCGCAGCGGGGCGAAGCCGTAGGAGCGCATCCCGAGCTTGCGGAAGTGCTTGGCGTCGGTGCCGCCGCTCATGAGGTACGGCGCGACGAGGGCGTCGGGGTCCTCGGCGAGCAGGCTCCGGGTGATCGCCGTGACGAGGTCGCCGTCGTACGGCGTCTCCCACGGGTCCTGCTTGGACTCGAACGAGAACTCGATGCCGTCGCCGGCGAGCTCGTGCAGCGTGGCGAAGAACTCGTCCTCGTAGCCGGGGAGGAAGCGTCCGTCGACGGTCGCCTGCGCGTCGGTCGGGATCACGTTGGTCTTGTAGCCCGCCTGCAGCATCGTCGGGTTCGCGGTGTTGCGGATGACGGCGCCGAGCATCCGTGCGGCGTCCCCGAACTCCTCGACGAGGGCCTCGGCGTTCTCGGGCGTCGCCTCGGTCCCGGCCAGCTCGCCGACGGTCGCGAGGAGCACCTCCATCGTCGGGGTGAGCCGTACGGGCCACTGGTGGGCACCGATCCGCGCGACCGCGCCGGCGAGGCGGGTCACCGCGTTGTCGTCGTTGATCATCGATCCGTGGCCGGCGCGTCCGCGGGCCGTGAGCCGCATCCACGCCATGCCCTTCTCGGCGGCCTCGATGAGGTAGACGCGGCGTCCGCGGATCGTGGCGGAGAAGCCGCCGACCTCGCCGACGGCCTCGCTGCAGTCGGCGAGCAGGTCGGCGTGGTCGTCGACGAGGACCCCGGCGCCGTGGTGGCCGCCCGCCTCCTCGTCGGCGGTGAAGCAGAGCACCAGCTCGCGGTCGGGGGCCGCACCCGCGGCGGCGCGGGCGCGCACGACGCTGAGGAGCATGGCGTCGAAGTCCTTCATGTCGACGGCGCCGCGACCCCACACGTGGCCGTCGCGGATCTCGCCGCTGAACGGGTCGACCTGCCAGTCCGACGCCTCGGCGGGCACGACGTCCAGGTGGCCGTGGACCAGCAGCGGGGGGAGACCGTCCCCGCCACCCCAGCGGGCCACGACGTTGGCCCGGCCCGGCCGGCCCTCGATGACCTGGCTGTCGATGCCGACCTCGTCGAGGAGCGCTGCGACGTGCTCGGCGGCCTTCCGCTCCCCCGGCCCGTCGTCGGTGCCGTAGTTGGAGGTGTCGATGCCGATCAGGTCCTGGCAGAGCTGCACGACCTCCTTCGCGGGGTCGTACGAACGGTCCTGCGAGCCGGCCTGCGGACTGTCACTGGGCGCCTGTTCCATGCCGTCCATCCTGCCCCACGAGCAGGCACCAGCCCCGATTCGTTGCTGGGGTGGGGCTTTGCTACATTTCTCCAGCACTCGTCCGGGTGGCGGAATTGGCAGACGCGCTAGCTTGAGGTGCTAGTGCCCGTATTAGGGCGTGGGGGTTCAAGTCCCCCCTCGGACACCGACACAGCCCCGAGTCTCTGCAGGTCAGAGGCTCGGGGCTGTTGCCGTGCCGGCACCGACCGCGAAGATCTCCCGCCGATCCGCGTCATGCCGTGACAGATCGGTCGTCCCAGACGCTGAGGGCCCAGGTGACACAGTCCCCCGTGCTCCGACTCCCGCTGGCGCACAGGGATCCCCCCAGCGCTGCGTCACCTGGCCTCGAGCAGCGGCCCAGCCCGATCCCCCCGAGACGGCTGGGCCGCTGCTGTGCGCCGGACGTGCTCGACCGTGCTCGGCCGGCTCCAGGGCTTGCTGGACCTGGCCCTCGGCCTGCTCGACCTGGGCGTCTGACCGCCGGGCAGGTAGAACCTGTGGTGCACGGGCCGGCGACGCTGGGGGGTGTGGCCGGCCCGTGTCCCGCCCGCGGCGCGTCCGCATGGGGTCCAGCCCCCATCTTGGCGGCCGCAGCCCCTTCGGGTGCGTGGTCCGGGCCCGCGCGCCAGTAGGTTTGCGGCAACACCCGCCCCTGCCCACTCGACCCCCGGGACCGCTTCCGTGCTCATCCTCATCGCCGTCGTGCTCGCGACCGCGGTGGTGTCCCCGTGGCTGGTGCTGCGCGCCGGCAGCCGGGCGTTCGTGGCGATCGCCCTCGTCCCGCTCGCCGGCACCGTGTGGGTCGCGGCTCAGGGACCGGCCGTCCTCGACGGTCGCGGACCCGCGGAGCTCCACCCCTGGGTGCCGGGCGTCGGGATGGAGCTCGCCCTCGCGATGGGCACGCTGCAGTGGGTCATGGCGCTGGTCGTCCTGGGGATCGGCGCCCTCGTCCTCGCCTACTGCGCGTGGTACTTCGACGGCGACGACCTCGGCGTGCCCCGCTTCGCGGGCGTCCTGGTGGCGTTCGTGGGCTCCATGCTCGGACTGGTCCTCGCCGACGACCTGCTGCTGCTCTACGTCTTCTGGGAGCTGACCACCGTCTTCTCCTTCCTGCTCATCGGCCACGACCCCGGCAGGCGGGCGAGCCGCCGGGCGGCGATCCAGGCGCTGATCGTCACCACGCTGGGCGGCCTGGCGATGCTCGTCGGGGCGATCGTCGTGGCCCACGGGGCCGACACCTACCGCATCTCCCAGATCCTGGCCGACCCGCCCGCGGGGACGGCCGTCACCGTGGGTGTCCACCTCCTCCTCGTCGGCGCCGTGAGCAAGTCGGCGCTGCTCCCCTTCCACTTCTGGCTCCCCTCGGCGATGGCGGCGCCGACCCCGGTCAGCGCCTACCTGCACGCGGCGTCGATGGTGAAGGCCGGCGTCTACCTCGTCGCACTGCTCGCGCCCGCCTTCGCCGGCGTCGCCGGCTGGCGCGAGGTGCTGCTGGTCCTCGGGCTCGCGACGATGCTGCTCGGCGGCGTCCGCGCGCTGCGCCAGCACGACCTCAAGCTGCTCCTGGCGTACGGCACCGTGAGCCAGCTCGGCTTCCTCGTGCTCGTCCTCGGTGTCGGCACCCGCAGTGCGACCCTGGCCGGTCTCGCGCTGCTCCTCGCGCACGCGCTCTTCAAGGCCACCCTCTTCCTGGTGGTCGGCATCATCGACCACAGCACGGGCACGCGCGACCTGCGACGGCTGACCGGCCTCGCCGGCCGGATGCCCGCCGTGATGGTGGCCTCGGTCGTGGCCGCCGCCTCGATGGCCGGGCTCCCGCCGCTCCTCGGCTTCCTCGCCAAGGAGGGCGTCCTCGTCGCCCTCGTCGACGTCGCGCGCGAGGGCGACGGCACCGGCCTCGGCGCGGCGAACGGCTGGGCCCTCGTGGTGGGCGTGGTGCTGGGGTCGGTGCTGACGGTCGCCTACTCGGCCCGCTTCGTCTGGGGGGCGTTCGGCCGGCGCGAGGTCGAGGAGCCCCTCACCGTCCACGCCCCGGGCCCGGCCTTCGTCGCGGCCCCCGTCGTGCTCGCGGGCCTGACGGTCCTCCTCGGGCTGCTCGGCGGCCCCCTCACCTCGCTGCTGTCGGCGCAGGCCGAGGCCTTCCCACCGGGCGCCCACGAGCCCGAGCTGGTGCTGTGGCACGGCGTCAGCCTCCCCCTCCTGCTCACCGCCGTCAGCGTGGGTCTCGGTGTCCTGCTCTTCGTCGCCCGCGAGCCCGTCGCCCGGGCGCAGACGGCGCTCGCCCACGACTGGAGCCTCGAGCGGGCGTACCGCGGCGGCATGCGGCGGCTCGACCGCACCGCCGTCGAGGTCACGGGCGTGGTGCAGCGCGGGTCCGCGGCGGCGTACCTCGCCGTCATCCTCGTCGTCCTCGTGGCGCTACCCGGGTGGGCGATGGTCCGGGCGCTCGCCGGACCCGACCGGCTCACGATCGCCGCCTGGGACACCCCGGCCCAGGCGGTGGTGGGGGTGGTCGTCGTTGTGGCGGCGGTGCTCACGGTCCGCTCGCGGCGCCGCATCCGCGCGGTCCTGCTCGTCGGCGTCACCGGCTACGGCACGGCCCTGCTGTTCGTCCTGCACGGCGCGCCCGACCTCGCCCTGACCCAGGCCCTCGTCGAGACCCTCACCGTGGTCGTCTTCGTGCTGGCGCTGCGCCGGCTCCCGGAGTACTTCACCGACCGGCCACTCTCCCGGCAGCGCTACCTGCGCGCGGCGCTCGGCCTGGCCGTCGCCGTGGTGACGGCGGGCTTCCTGCTGGTCGCGGGGTCCGCCCGCACCTCGGACCCCGTGTCGCTCGCGCTCCCGCCCGAGGCGCTCGAGTTCGGCGGCGGCGGCAACATCGTCAACGTCATCCTCGTCGACACGCGGGCGTGGGACACCCTCGGCGAGCTGTCCGTGCTCGTGGCCGCGGCCACCGGCGTGGCCAGCCTCATCTACGTCAACGCCCGGGGTGCCGACATCCGGCGCGTCAAGGACATCCCCTACCCCGCCGACGTCACCAAGATCCCGACCGGGCGGGGCCGACGCGCCTGGCTGCCGGGGTCGCGGACCCTGGCGCCGGAGAAGCGCTCGATCATCTTCGAGGTCGTGGTCAGGCTCGTCTTCCACTCGTTGGTCGTGATCTCCATCTACCTCCTGCTCGCCGGCCACAACGCCCCGGGTGGCGGCTTCGCCGCCGGCATGACGACCGGCCTCGCGCTCGTCGTGCGCTACCTCGCGGGAGGGCGCTACGAGCTCGACGAGGCGGCTCCGGTGGACGCCGGGCGACTGATCGGCGGAGGGCTCGCGGTCGCCGCGGTGGCGGCGCTGTTCCCGCTCGCCTTCGGCGGGGTGGTGCTGCAGTCCGCGGTCGTCGACGTGCCGCTGCCCCTGCTCGGCGAGCTGCACCTGGTGACCTCCGTCCTCTTCGACGTCGGCGTCTACCTCGTGGTCGTCGGACTCGTCCTCGACCTGCTCCGCGCCCTGGGCTCGCACATCGACCGTGACATCCAGCGCGCGCGACGGCAGGCCGAGGCGGAGGTGGGTGCGGCATGACGGTCAACCTCACCCTCGCCCTCACCGCGGCGGCGCTGCTCGGCTGCGGGACCTACCTCGTGCTCGAGCGCAGCCTGACGCGGGTGCTGGTCGGGCTGGTCATGATCGGCAACGGCACGAGCATCGCGTTCCTCGTCGCGGGCGGGCCGTCGGGTCGCGCCCCGATCGTGGCCAAGGACGGCGACACCACCGGCCTCTCGGACCCCCTGCCCCAGGCGATGGTCCTGACGGCGATCGTGATCATGCTGGCGACCGTCGCCTTCGTGCTCGCGATGGCCTACCGCAGCTGGCAGCTCAACGGGCACGACGACGTGCAGGACGACGTGGAGGACGACATCATCCGCAGGCTCGCGACCAGCGACGTCACGTCGGAGGCCTACGAGGCCACGACCTCCGACTTCCCCGGCGACGACTCGAGCGGCGACCCCGGGCAGGGCCCGGACGACGACCCGCTGGTCGCCGACGAGGCGGAGATCCGGTCATGAACGCACTCGTCCCGCTCCCGGTGCTGCTGCCCGTCCTGGGCGCCGGCGCCTCCCTCGCGCTCCTCCACCACCCCCGCATCCAGCGGTGGCTCAGCCTGGGCGTGTTGTCCGCCGTCGTCGTGATCGCCGCCGTGCTGCTCGTCGAGGCCGACCGCAGCGGCCCGCAGACGGTGTGGATCGGCGCCTGGCCCGAGACGCTCGGCATCGTGCTGGTCGCCGACCGGCTGGCGGCGCTGATGCTGCTCGTCAGCGCGGTCGTCACCCTCGCGGTCCTCGCGTACTCCGTCGGGCAGGGCATGACCGAGGACGAGGAGGGTGCGCCGATCTCGATCTACCACCCCACCTTCCTGGTGCTCGTCGCCGGCGTCGCCAACGCGTTCCTCGCCGGCGACCTGTTCAACCTCTTCGTCAGCTTCGAGATGCTGCTGTTCGCAAGCTACGTCCTGCTGACGCTCGGCGGCACCGCCGCCCGCATCCGCGCCGGCACGATCTACGTCCTGGTCAACCTGCTCTCCTCGACGCTCTTCCTCATCAGCATCGCGGTCACGTACGCCGCCACCGGCACGCTGACGCTCGCCCACCTCACGCAGCGGCTGGCCGAGCTCCCCGACCACGTGTCGCTGATGATCCAGCTGATGCTGCTCACCACCTTCGCCATCAAGGCGGCGGTGTTCCCGCTGTCGCTGTGGCTGCCCGACAGCTACCCGACGGCACCCGCGCCGGTGACCGCCGTCTTCGCCGGCCTGCTCACCAAGGTCGGCGTCTACGCCATCCTCCGCGTCCAGACGCTGCTGTTCCCCTACAGCCCGCTGACCGACCTGCTGCTGTGCGCGGCCCTGCTCACGATGATCGTCGGCATCCTCGGCGCGATCGCGCAGTCCGACATCAAGCGCATGCTGTCCTTCACCCTGGTGAGCCACATCGGCTACCTCATCCTCGGCGTCGCGCTGGCCAGTCGCGCCGGCACCGCCGGGACGACGTTCTACGTGGTCCACCACATCACCATCCAGACGGCCCTGTTCCTGGTGCTGGGGCTGGTCGAACGACGAGCCGGCAGCACGGCCCTCATGCGCATCGGCGGCCTCGCCCGGATCGCCCCGCTGCTGGCCGTCCTGTTCTTCGTGCCGGCGATGAACCTGGCCGGCATCCCCCCGTTCTCCGGATTCATCGGCAAGGTGGGCCTGTTCCAGGCCGCCCAGGCCGACGGTGGCTGGCTCGCCTGGACGCTCGTCGGCGCGGGCGCCGTGACCAGCCTCCTCACGCTGTACGCCGTCGCGAAGACCTGGGCGGTCGCGTTCTGGCGCACCCCGCTGGAGGCGCACGAGGCGCTCGAGGCCATCGGTGCCGACGCCGCGGTGCCCGGGCACGACACGCACGCGCGCCAGCACCGTGGGCACGTCCACACCGCCCAGGGGACGGTGTCGCGCACCGACATCGAGGAGGCACGCCGGCTCGAGGACGACGACGCCCCCGACCGGGACTTCCACAAGCTGATCGAGGCGGGCGAGGACAACCGGCACTCACCGCTCGGCATGCTGGTCCCGGCAGCGGCACTGGTCGCGGTCAGCGTCGCGCTCACCGTCGTCGCCGGGCCCCTCTACGCCCTGGGCACCCGCGCCGCCGACGACCTGCACGACCGCACGGCCTACCTCACGAGCGTGCTCACCGAGGAGCAGCCGTGAGCCCGGTCGTGCGCACGCGTCGCGACGGGACCACCCGCTCGGCCCGCTACCGCGCCCTCCAGCCGGTCCCGCTCGCGTGGCTCGTGCTCGTGTGGCTGGCCCTGTGGGGCGAGGTCACGCCGCTGCTCCTAGCCGGCGGCGTGCTGGTCGCCGTGCTCGTCAGCCTCGCGTTCCCGCTGCCGCCGATCGACCTGGGCTCGCGCGTACGCCCCGTCGCCCTCCTGGTCCTCATCGGCCTCTTCCTCGTGGACGTCGTGCGCGCGAGCGTCCAGGTCGCGCGCGTCGTCCTCGCGCGCCGGCACGTGACCAACGCGGTGGTCGCGGTCGACCTCGAGACCAGCTCCGACTTCATCACCACCCTCGTCGCGAGCATGCTCTCGCTGGTGCCCGGCTCGGTCGTGGTCGAGGCGCGGCGGTCCACGCACACGCTCTACCTGCACGTCCTCGACGTCGCCGACGAGGCCGGCGCCGAGGAGTTCCGGCGTACGGCCCTCGCGCTCGAGCAGCGGGTGCTGCGCGCGCTGCCGCCCCGGCCGGCCCCACCCAGCACCCCGTCCACGACCCAGGAGCCCACATGACAGCCGTCCTGGTCCTGGCGGCCGCGCTGCTCGCGGTGGCGGCCGTCCTGCTCGTGGTCCGGATGACCATCGGCCCGACGATCCTCGACCGCAGCGTCGCCCTCGACGTCCTCGTGGCCGTCACCGTGTGCGCCACCGGGCTCCACGTCGCCCGCACCGGCGTGACGTACGCGCTGCCGATGCTGGTCGTGCTGGCGGGTTGCGGGATGGTCGGGGCCGTCAGCGTCGCGCGCTACGCGAGCCGCAGCGACGACCTCGGGGCCGGCGAGTCGGGCGAGGCCCGCAACGGTGGTGAGGGCCGATGAGCCGGACGGGCTGGACCACCGTCGCCGACGTGCTGGCCGCGGGGTGCATCCTGCTCGGTGCGCTGCTCGCACTGGTGGCGGCCATCGGCGTGCTGCGGATGCCCGACCTGCTGAGCCGGATGCACGCGGCGACGAAGCCGCAGGTCCTCGGGACCGTGCTCGTGATGACCGGAGTCGCCCTGCGGTTGCGGGACCCCTCCGTCGTGGGCCTGCTGATCCTGGTCGTGCTGCTCCAGATGGCCACGAGCGTCGTCTCGAGCCACATGGTGGGGCGCGCGTCGTTCCGTGCCGGGCAGGTCCGCCACGACCTCCTCGTCGTGGATGAGCTCAGCGACGAGCCGGTCCGCGACGAGCCCCGCGGCGCTCCCTGACGAGGGCCCCGCTCACGCCCCGGCGGCGCGTTCGCGTCGGCGACGCAGCGTCGCGGGCAGGGTGAGCACGATCCCCAGGAAGATCCCGAGGAACATCCCGATCGAGTTGGCGGCGACGTCGCGCGGGTCGGACACGCGTCCGGGGATCTGCCCCTGGACGCTCTCGATCATCGAGGTCAGCACGATCCCCGCGGCGAGCGCCACCAGCCAGAAGCGCGACCCCACGAGCAGGATCAGGAAGACGCCCAGCGGCACGAAGAGCCCGACGTTGGCGAGAAACTCGACCCGCTCGACGCTCAGCCGGCTGGTCAGCGGGTCGAGGTCGGGATAGCGCTCCAGCCGGTCGAGGATGCGCACGGCGAGACCGGTGTAGTCGGGCTGGTCCTGCCCCGGCGTGAGCGTCACCAGTCCGACGAAGCCCAGGTAGAGCAGCGTGAGCAAGCTGAGGAGCGGATGTCGGTGCAGCACGCCGCCATCATCCCGGTGGGCGACAAGGCTCAGCCGAACCGGACCCCGGTCAGCTCCTCGGAGACCTCCCAGAGGCGTGCGGCGTCGGCGTCGCGGCGCAGCGGCGCCCACAGGGCCTCGGGTCCGGGCGGTCCCCCGGCTCTGCCCGGCCACTGGGGCCCGTAGAAGCCGCCGTCGTCCCCGGTCGTCACAGCCATGAGCGCGGGCAGCTTCGCGGTCTCGACGGTCCCGACGAGCAGACCGCGTGCCGAGAGCCAGCGGATCACCTTCACGCTCGTCGTGTCGTCACCACGGCCGACCTCGGGGCGCGCGGCGAGCAGGCTCGTCGGTGCGACGCCCGGGTGGGAGACGTTGCTCGTGAGGCCCCAGCCCCCCGCCGCGCTGCGGCGGCTGAGCTCGAGGCCGAACAGGCCGCACGCGATCTTGGACTGGCGGTAGGCGCCCATGCCGTCGTAGGACCGCTCCCAGGACAGGTCGTCCCAGTTGATCGAGCCGCGTCGTGCGGCCACGCTCGCCTGGGAGGTGACCCGCGCGCGCCCCGCCCGCAGCAGAGGCAGGAGGCGGCCGGTGAGGGCGAAGTGACCGAGGTGGTTCGTCCCGAGCTGGAGCTCGTGCCCGTCGGCGGTGGTCTGCCGGTCCGGCGGCGTCATCACCCCAGCGTTGTTGATCATCAGGTGGATCGGCTCGCCCTCGGCCACCAAGCGCTCGCCCAGCGCCGCGACGGACTCCAGCGAGGAGAGGTCGAGGTCGTGGAGCACGAGCCGGGCGTGCGGCACCCGTCCGCGGATCACGGCGACGGCCGCCTCGCCCTTGGCGCGGTTGCGCACGGGGACCAGCACCTCGGCGCCGGCTGCGGCGAGGGCCTCCGCCATGCCGAGGCCCATGCCGTCGCTGGCGCCGGTGACGAGCGCACGGCGTCCGGTGAGGTCGGGGAGGGTGAGGTCGTACTGCCTGCGAGGCACGGCGGCTCCTGTCGTCCTGGGGTGGTCGCGGTCCAGCGTGGCCGACCGCCCGGCTCCCATCCACGGCCTGACGATCCGTGGATGGGAGCGGGCCGACCCGTCAGGATGGGCGGGTGATCGATCGTGCCGGCCTCGCCGACTTCCTGCGCAGGCGCCGGGAGGCCCTGCAGCCCGAGGACGTCGGGCTGCCGCGCGGTGCGCGCCGGCGTACGCCGGGGTTGCGGCGCGAGGAGGTCGCCGCGCTCGCCCACATGTCGAGCGACTTCTACTCCCGGCTCGAGCGCGGACGCGGCCCGCAGCCGTCCGAGCAGATGGTGGCCGCGATCGCGCAGGGGCTGCACCTGTCGCTCGAGGAGCGCGACCACCTGTTCCGGCTCGCGGGGCACCACCCGCCCGTGCGCGAGGCCGCGGGCGACCACGTCGCGCCGGGGATGCTGCGGATCTTCGACCGCCTCACCGACACCCCGGCCGAGATCGTCACCGAGCTCGGCGAGACGCTGCGGCAGACGCCGCTCAGCGTCGCGCTGGTCGGCGACCTGACCGGCTACACCGGCCCGGCGCGCAGCATGGGGTTCCGCTGGTTCACCGACCCGACCGCCCGCCGCCTGCACCCGCCCGAGGACCACGAGCACTACTCGCGGATGTACGCCTCGGGGCTGCGTGGCGTCCTCGCCCTCCGCGGCCCCGGCTCCCGGGCCGCGCACCTCAGCGAGCTCCTGCTCGAGCGCAGCGAGGAGTTCCGGCACTGGTGGGCGGCGCACGAGGTCGGCATCCGCCCGCGGGAGGTCAAGCGCTACGTGCACCCGGCCGTCGGCCTGCTCGAGCTGAGCTGCCAGGTCGTGCAGGACCCGTTCCAGTCGCACCACCTCCTGGTCTTCACCGCGACGCCCGGCACGCCCAGCCACGAGGGCCTGCGCCTGCTCGCTGCCGCCGACACCCCCTCCTGGGCCTGAGCGTCGGTGCCGTGGGCGACAGTGTCCACGTGCCCGCTCCTGCTCCTCGCGTCCACCTCACCCGCCTGCCGGGCGAGCGGGTGCGCGTCGGCACCGCTGGCGGCGAGCACGATCCCGACGTCGTCGAGGACGTGGACCTCGCCGAGCTCCCGGGCCTGGTCGCCGAGCGCGAGACAGCGCACGGCGAGGGGCCGGACGGCGGGCCGCGCTGGGTGTGGGACGACACCGCCCGGTGGTACCCCGCGCTCCTCGCCGCAGGTGTGCGCGTCGCGCGCTGCCACGACCTCCGGCTCTGCCGCCGGGTCCTGTCGCGGGCACCCGCGGTCGACCAGTCCCTCCTGCGGGGCGAGGACGCGGAACTGTGGGACGGGCTTGCGCCCGCGCAACCGAGCGAGCCCGTCCTGTTCAGCGCCGCCGCCGCGAGCGAGCACCTCGACGCCGCCGTCGAGGACGCCCGCCAGCTCGGCGCTGTCGCCGCGTCCCCCGACGCCGCGCGGCTCGCCCTTCTGCTGGCCGCGGAGTCCGCGAGCGCCCTGGTCGCCGCGGAGATGACCCACGCCGGTGTGCCGTGGCGCGTCGACGTCCACGAGGCGCTCCTCACCGAGCGCCTCGGCCCGCGCCCGCCGCGGGGCGCCCGCCCGCGCCTGCTCGCCGAGTGCGCCGAGGAGGTGCGGGCCCTGCTGGGCTCCCCCGGGCTCAACCCCGACTCGCGCCCCGACCTGCTCGCTGCCCTGCGCCGCGCCGGGGTGGACGTGGCCGATACGCGTGCCTGGACGATCCGGCGCATCGAGCACCCGGTGGCCGAGCCGCTGCTGCGCTACAAGAAGCTCTCGCACCTGTTCACCACCAACGGGTGGGCCTGGATCGACGAATGGGTCAGCGGCGGCCGGTTCCGGCCGGTCTACCAGCCCGCAGGCTCGGCCACGGGGCGCTGGTCGTCCAACGGAGGCGGAGCGCTCTCCTTCCCGGTGCAGGTGCGTTCGGCCGCCGTCGCGGACGAGGGCTGGCTGCTCGTGGTGGCCGACGTCGCCCAGCTCGAGCCGCGGGTGCTCGCCGGGATGAGTGGTGACCTCGGTCTCGCCCGCGCTGCACGCGGCGCCGACCTCTACCAGGGCATGGTCGACGCCGGTGCCGTCGCGTCACGCCAGGACGCCAAGCTCGGCCTGCTGGGCGCGATGTACGGCGCGACCAGCGGGGAGAGCGGGCGGATGGTGGCGGGCCTGACCCGTCGCTACCCGCAGGCGTTCGGCCTCGTCGAGGAGGCGGCGCGCGCAGGAGAGCGCGGCCAGGTCGTGCGTACGCTCCTCGGGCGCGGGTGCCCCGCCCTCGGCGGCTCGTGGGACGAGTCGCCCGACGCGCCGCCCGACGACCTCGACGCCCAGGACCGGCACCGGCGGGCGTACGGCAGGTTCACCCGCAACTTCGTGGTCCAGGGCACCGCCGCCGAGTGGGCGTCCTGCTGGCTCGCCGACCTCCGCAACCGGCTCTGGCGGCTCGGCGACGGCGACGCCCCGCTGGAGGGCCGGCCGCACCTGGTGTTCTTCCTGCACGACGAGGTCGTCGTCCATGCGCCCGCCCACCTGGCCGACGCCGTGGTGGCCGAGGTGGAGGCCGCAGCGGTCGCTGCCGGGACGCTGGTGTTCCGCGAGCACCCGGTCGACTTCCCCCTCAACGTCTCGGTGGTCCGCTCCTACGCCGAGGCCGGCAAGCCCGGCGGCACCGAGTCGTGATGTGAGCCTTCTCTCGGTCTCCGCGGGAACCGGCCGCCTCGGCTTGCTCGACGTCGAGATTCTTGGTCTGGTCGGCGGATGGCCACAGGAATCGAACACCCGCGCGACCTGCCCACACCCGACGTGCCCGACGATCCCCACCCCGCCCTCGACGCCGCCATCGGGTCCACGACCCCTCCCGAGCGCGGCCTGGACAAGGTGGTCTTCGGCGTCACGGCGCTGGTGAGCCTCGCCTTCCTGGTGTGGGGCTTCGTCAGCACCGGCAGCCTCGCCGACGCGTCGTCCGCAGGCCTGGCCTGGACGATGGAGAAGACCGGCTGGCTGTTCGTGCTCACCTCGAGCGCGTTCGTCGTGTTCGTGATCTGGCTGGCGCTCGGCAAGTTCGGCAACATCCCACTCGGTCGCGACGACGAGGAGCCGGAGTTCCGGACGGTCTCGTGGGTGGCGATGATGTTCAGCGCCGGGATGGGCATCGGCCTGATGTTCTACGGCGTCAGCGAGCCGATCACCCACTTCGTCACCCCGCCGCCCGGCACCGGTGAGGCCGGCAACCCCGAGGCGGCCCAGACCGCCATGGCCACCACGATGTTCCACTGGACGCTGCACCCGTGGGCGATCTACGCCGTGGTGGGCCTCGCCGTCGCGTACGGCGTCTACCGCAAGGGCCGGCTCCAGCTGATCAGCTCGGCCTTCGAGCCGCTGCTCGGGCACCACGCCCACGGGCTCGGCGGCAAGGCCATCGACATGTTCGCGATCTTCGCGACGCTCTTCGGCTCCGCCACCTCGCTCGGCCTCGGCGCGCTCCAGATCGAGTCGGGCCTGCGGATCGTCGCCGGCATCGGCGACACCGGCAACGCCGTCCTCGTCGGCATCATCGCCGTGCTCACCGCCGCCTTCGTGCTCTCCGCCGTCTCCGGGGTCGCCAAGGGCATCCAGTGGCTGTCCAACATCAACATGGTCCTGGCCGTCGCGCTGGCCCTGTTCGTGTTCATCGTCGGACCGACCGTCTTCATCCTCAACCTGGTGCCGACGTCGATCGGCAGCTACGTCGCCGACCTCCCGATGATGGCCGCGCGCACCGCCGCCGAGGGTGCCGAGACCAGTGACTGGCTCTCCACCTGGACCGTCTTCTACTGGGCGTGGTGGCTGTCCTGGACGCCGTTCGTCGGCATGTTCATCGCGCGCATCTCCCGCGGGCGGACCATCCGCCAGTTCGTCACCGGCGTGCTGCTGGTCCCCAGCCTGGTGAGCGTCGTGTGGTTCTGCATCTTCGGCGGCGCCGCCATCGACCTCCAGCAGGGCGGCACCGACATCGCCGGCGCGGGGGGCCTGGAGCAGCAGCTCTTCAGCACCCTCGAGTCCTTCCCGCTGGCGACGGTCTCCAGCATCCTGGTGATGGTCCTGGTCGGCATCTTCTTCGTCTCCGGCGCCGACGCCGCGTCGATCGTGATGGGGTCGCTGTCCGAGCGCGGCACCATCCACCCGAGCCGTCCGACGGTCATCTTCTGGGGAGTCGCCACCGGCGCGGTGGCCGCCGTGATGCTGCTCGTGGGCGGGGCCGACGCGCTGAGCGGACTGCAGACGATCACCGTCATCGCGGCGCTCCCGTTCGTGCTCATCATGATCGGGCTGGCCGTGGCGCTGGTGAAGGACCTCGCCCAGGACCCCCTCGTCGTCCGTCGCAAGTACGCCATCGAGGCCGTCGAGGCCGCCGTCATCACCGGCGTCACCGAGCACGGCGATGACTTCGTGATCGCCGTGGAGAAGGACCCCGAGGCGTCGCGGAACTAGGGTCGTGCGCATGAGCGTCGACCCCCTGCGCATCGGCTTCGTCACCGGCGCGACCCCGGACAAGTGGGCCCGCCACTGGCGCGACCGCCGCCGCGAGCCGCTGGAGCTCGTGCCGGTGACGGAGGCCGCACAGGTCGACGGCGTGCGCGACGGCAGCCTCGACATGGCACTCGTGCGGCTGCCCGTCGACCGCGACGGCCTGCACTGCGTCCGCCTCTACGACGAGCTGCAGGTCGCGGTCGCCTCGCGCGAGCACGTCCTCGCGGCGGCCGACGAGGAGGTCACGACGGCCGACCTCGTCGACGAGCAGCTCGTGCGGCCGCACCCGAGCGGCTGGACGCCGGAGGCCGACCAGCTCGACTGGCCACCCATGACCGAGCAGGAGGCGGTCGAGACGGTCGCCGCCGGCACGGGGGTCCTGATCGTGCCGATGTCGGTCGCGCGCCTGCACCAGCGCAAGGACGTCGTCACCCGCGTGGTGTCCGACCTCGAGCCCACCACCATCGCCCTCATCTGGCGCGTCGAGCGCGACGACGAGGTGACGCAGGCGTTCGTCGGCGTGACGAAGGGACGTACGGCCAACACCTCGCGCTGAGGCGCTCGCGGACGTCTGCCGCGCGCGCGACGGGGTACCGACAGCCCGACGGGCCGCTGTGGTGCGTCGCGGAGGAGGTGCACCATGCGCGTCGTCGTCACGGGCGCGAGCGGGAACATCGGGTCGGCGCTGCTGCGGCGGCTGGCCCGCGACGGTCACCACGACGTCGTGGGGGTCGTACGCAGGCCTCCCCCGCCCGAGACCCACCCCGGGGTGCGCTGGGCGGCGGTCGACCTGTCCCGCGAGGACACCGAGGTGCTGCGCGCGACGTTCCAGGGCGCCGACGCCGTCGTGCACCTGGCGTGGGGCTTCCAGCCGTCCCACCGCGAGGCCTACCTGCGGGCCCTCGGCGTCGGTGGCACCTCCCGGGTGCTCGACGCCGTGGCCGCCTGCGGCGTCCGGCACCTCGTCCACATGTCCTCGGTCGGCGCCTACTCGCCGAAGCGGGACGACGCGCCGGTGGACGAGTCGTGGCCGACCGGCGGGGTGCGCACGTCCATGTACAGCCGGCACAAGTCCGCCGCCGAGCGGCTGCTCGACCTCGCCGAGCAGGGCGACTCCGGAATCGTCGTGACGCGCCTGCGGCCGGGGATCGTCGGGCAGCGCGACGCCGGCAGCGCCCTGCTGCGCTACGGGCTGCCGGCCGTCGTGCCGGCCGCCGCCCTCCGTCACGTGCCGGTGCTGCCGCTCGACCGCGGCCTCTCGATCCCGCTCGTCCACGCCGACGACGTCGCCGACGCCATCGTCCGCGCGCTCGACGGCACGGTGCAGGGGGCGTTCAACCTCGCGGCCGCTCCGCCCGTCACCGCCGACACCATCGCGACGGCCCTCGGCGCACGACTGGTGCACGTCCCCTCGGCGGCGCTGCGCGCGGCGGTCTCGGCGTCGTGGCACGCCCACCTCCAGCCCCTCGACCCGGGGTGGGTCGACATGGGCTTCGCCGTGCCGCTGCTCGACACCACCCGCGCGCTCACCGAGCTCGGCTGGATGCCCTCGCACGACGCCACGTCCGTGCTCGCCGAGGTCGTCGAGGGGATGCGGGACGCCGCGTCGTCCCACAGCCAGGTCCTGCGACCGCGCACGGTCCTCGGCGGGCTCGCGCGCGCCGTGCGCCGCGGACCGGTCAGCAACCGCCGGGTGACCTGAGTCGCTCCCTACAGGCTGCTCTCCAGCCACTCGCCCAGCGCGACGGCAGAGGCCTCGACCATCGACGCCCAGTCCAGCGCGGACTCGTCGGCCGTGTCGGAGACGTGCTTGACCAGCCGGACGGGGACACCTGCCTGCTGCGCGGCCCAGGCGACGGCGTACCCCTCCATGTCGACGAGGTGCGCGCGCCCGGCGAGGGCGTCGCGCACGACCGGGTCGCTGACGAACACGTCCCCGGTGGCGAGCACGACCTCGGACGTGCCGACCACCAGCCGCTCCTGCGGGTCGTGGCCGAGGGAGCGGATCACGTCGGCGTTGATGTCGTGGTTGAGGACGACCCCGGGCTCGAACAGGCCGGACAGGCCCGGTCGCAACGCACCCGCGGTGCCGACGTTGACCACGGTGAGCCCCGAGAGGTGGTCGTACGCCGCGAGGGCGCGGGCCGTGGCCGCCGCGGCAGCGGTCTTGCCGATCCCGGTGATCAGCAGCGGCAGGTCCGGCGGGACGTGCGCGGCCTCGGCCGCCGTCGCCGAGACGACGAGGTGGCGCTCAGCCACGGTGCTTGCCGCGGCTGGAGTGGGGCGTGGCCATCACTGCGCGGACCGCGTCGGGGTCGAAGTGCTCGCCCAACCAGTCGAACAGCCCGCGCAGCACCTCCGGGTCGGCGACGTAGTCGTCGTAGTGCACGCGGTAGGCCGCGTCGCCGAGGCCCTCGGCCGCGGCGAGCATGGCGGCCTCGTTGCGGGTCACCTGCCCGAGCGGGTCGTCCTTGTGGGTCCAGTAGTTGCTGGCCGCGACGTCCGCGAGGTTGCGGGTGTTGATCACGAACCTCGCGCCCGGGAACACCTGTTGGAGGAACTCGAGGTAGTCGGGGAGGTCCTTGTCGTACCAGCGGATCTCCTTGTAGCCCGTGACCCGGGTGCCCGGCTCGGGCCGCAGCAGGGTGGCCTCGGCGAGCGCACGGATGTGCTCGAGCGAGGCCTGCTCGGGGTAGCCCTCGATGCCGAACCACGGGTGCGTCGGCTGGCTGGCCCGGGCCGCGTCCACGCGGGCGCGCTCCCGCAGGCCGCTGCGGTGGAAGTCGTAGAGGTGTCGCATCGCGTGGCGGTTCTCCCCGCGCAGCAGCCACCCGGGGATCGAGTTGAGGATGCCCATCAGCAGGGTCGAGCCCGACCTGCCGTAGGTCATCACGAAGACGTGGTCCATGGCCGGGCCGCTCACCAGGACCTGTCGAGCGGACGGCCCTCGTGGAACCCGGCGGCCGACTGCACGCCGACGAGCGCACGCTCGTGCAGCTCGGCGAGGTCGCGCGCACCGGCGTAGGTGCACGAGGAGCGCACGCCGGAGCAGATCTGGTCGATGAGGTCCTCGACGCCGGGACGCTGGGGGTCGAGGTACATCCGCGACGAGGAGATGCCTTCCTCGTAGAGGCCCTTGCGCGCCCGGTCGTAGGACGACTCCCCCGCGGTCCGGTGGGCGACCGCACGGGCCGACGCCATCCCGAAGGACACCTTGAACGGGCGGCCGTCGGCGTCGTGCACGAGGTCGCCGGGCGACTCGTGGGTGCCGGCGAACCAGGACCCGATCATCACGGAGGAGGCACCTGCCGCGAGGGCGAGCGCGACGTCGCGCGGGTGGCGTACGCCCCCGTCGGCCCACACGTGCCTGCCCAGCGCGCGGGCTGCGGTGGCGCACTCGAGGACGGCCGAGAACTGGGGACGGCCGACGCCGGTCATCATGCGGGTGGTGCACATGGCGCCCGGCCCGACCCCGACCTTGACGATGTCGGCACCCGCCTCGATGAGGGTGCGGGTGCCCTCCGCGGAGACGACGTTGCCCGCGGCGACGGGTACGGACGGGGCGAGGCCGCGGACCGACCGGAGCGCCTGCACCATGCGGTCCTGGTCGCCGTGCGCCGTGTCGACCACGAGGCAGTCCACCCCGGCCTCGAGCAGCTGCGCGGCTCGCTGCTCCACCTCGCCGTTGACCCCGACGGCGGCGGCGATCCGCAGGCCGCCCGAGGTGTCGAGCGCCGGCGCGTAGAGGGTGGCCCGCAGGGCGCCGAGCCGGGTCAGCACGCCGACCAGCGACCCGCTCCCGGACACGGCGACCGCCAGCGGGGCCTTGGCCCGCTCGATGGCGTCGTAGACCTCGCGCGGGTCGGTGCTCGACGAGACCGTCACGACGGACCGGTTCATCACCGACGACACCTGCGCGAACCGGTCGACCTCGGCGCAGTCGGACTCCGACACGACGCCGACCGGACGCCCGTCCTCGACGACGACCGCGGCCTTGTGCGCGCGCTTCGGGATCAGCGCGAGCGCCTCGGCGACCGTCTGGTCCGGGCGCAGCTCGATGGGGGTGTCGAAGACGTGGTGCCGCTGCTTGACCCACGCGACGACGTCGGCGACGACGGGGATCGGGATGTCCTGCGGGATGACGGTGATGCCGCCGCGCCGCGCCACCGTCTCGGCCATCCGCCTGCCCGCGATCGCCGTCATGTTGGCGACGACGAGCGGGAGGGTGGCCCCGGTGCCGTCGGAGGTCGACAGGTCGACGTCGTAGCGGCTGGCCACCGCCGAGTGGCGCGGCACCATGAAGACGTCGTCGTAGGTCAGGTCGTGGGGCGGCGTGGCGCCGTCGAGGAACTGCACGTGGGGTGACTCTACGCGGACGACGCGGCCGACCCGGGGAGCTTCCTCGGGCGCAGGCCCACGTCGGCGAGCTCCAGCTCGGCGAGCCGGCGCACGACCTCCGGGTCCCGCGCCCGCCAGGCCCCGGCCGGGTCGTCGCTGACGGTCGCCAGGACCCGCATGGGCTGGTGGGCCAGGGCTCGCAGCGCGAAGAGGTCGAGGTCCTCCTGCGCGTCGATGAACCTCGCCCCGGCCGTCGCCTCCCGGACGAACCTCCACCGGATGGGCAGGTGGATCGCCGCCGCGATGAGGATCGGGATCAGCGCCACCGACAGGCCGAGGAGCAGGGCCAGCCGCTCGACCGCCTCGACCGTGTCGCGTCCCGCCGACGCCAGGCCGTCGGAGGCGTCGGCCGCCCGGTCGAACGGCACGGACAGCTCGTCACCCACCAGGGGTGCCTCGCCCAGCCGACCACCTGCGTCACGGAGCTGCTCGGCCATCGACGTCGCCGCGGAGTCGGTCTGTCGCGCCGGACCGGCGAGCTGCTCCGTCCCGTCGTGGACGGCCACGCCGATCCACACCCACAGCACGAGCCAGGCGACGAACAGGACGTCGGCGAGCACCTGGAGGGTGCGACGGACCGGGGTGTCGGCGAAGAGCTTCATGCCCCACACTGTCGCGCATGGGTGCGTCCGGGGGAACGTCGTGGAGGTGACGTCGCCGACCGGCCGCACGTACGCGGTACGCCGTCGCTGGATGCCGTGGCCGCAGCGCATCCCCGTCGACCGCGAGACGGCCATCACCGTGCTCGCCGGCATCGAGCTGCTCCTCCGCGTCGTCCTCGTGCCGCTGGTGGTCGTGCTGCGGCTCGTGCGGGTCGTGCCGTGGGTGGTGGAGGTGCGCGACCTCGGCGCGCGCCGCGAGCGCGCCGTCGTGGACGCACCGGGCTTCCCCGTCATCGTGACCCGCGACCCGGTGTCCATGGGCGACGACGCCGTCGACGACACGCGCGTCCTCGACCTCGACGACCGCACCGCGCACCGACGCTCGCCGACCTCGTCACCGCGATCCGCGACCGCGGCCCGTTCGTCTCGATCTCCGGCGGCAGCACGACCTGGGTGCTGCGGGAGAGCACCCCGACGCGGCGCCAGGGCCGCCCCCTGGCCATCTTCGTGCTGCACGGCGCGGACCGACGGGTCGACGTGCACCCCGTGGGCGACACGGCCTTCCGGGTGGCGCGCGAGGGCCGGTTCCACCTCGAGTACCTGCTGACCCAGTCGGTCGAGCGCACGCGCGAGCTCATCGCCGCCGACCCCACGGGGAGGCGCTAGCTGCGCGAGGACCGGCTCCGGAAGCTGGGCCTCCTCGACGGGTCCTGATCAGCCGCCCTGGCCGGCGGCCGCGTCCTGCAGCGCAGCCCACGCCCGGTCGACGTCCGCCTGGGTCGTGCGCCAGCTCCCGACCGCGAGCCGGATCGCCGCCCGGCCCTCGACCGTCGTGTGGCTGAGGTATGCCTCGCCCGAGGCGTTGACCGCCTCCATGGCCGCCATCGTCTCCTCGTCACCGGCGCGCAGCCGGAACACGACGAGCGAGAGCGAGGGCTCGGTCACCAGCTCCCACCGGTCGTCCGCCGAAACGAGGTCGGCGACCCGGGCGGCGAGCGCCACCCCGCTGCGCACGTGCGCGCGGAGCCCCTCGAGGCCGTACGTCCTCAGCACGGCCCACAGCTTGACCGCGCGGAACCGGCGGCCGAGCTGGGGGTGCCAGTCGCGGTAGTCGACCACCTCCCCGGACTCGGTGGCGGCGTTGCGGAGGTACTCCGGGAGGATCGACAGGGCGCCGGTCAGCGCTGCGCGGTCCCGCACCCAGAAGGTCGAGCAGTCGAAGGTCGTGAGCAGCCACTTGTGCGGGTTCGTGACGAACGAGTCCGCCGCCTCGACACCCGCCAGGTGGCCGCGGTGCTCCGGGCACACGGCCGCGACGCCCGCCCACGCGGCGTCGACGTGCACCCACACGCCCCACTCGCGGACGACCTCGGCGACGGCGGCGACGTCGTCCATCGCCCCGGTCGACGTGCTGCCCGCGGCGACGTGGACCATGACCGGCCGCAGACCGGCCTCGACGTCCTCGAGCAGCGCGTCGCGCAGGGCGTCGACGTCCATCGCCTGGGTCGACGCGTCCACGTCGATGGTGCGCACCGCGTCCTCGCCCAGACCGGCCATCATGGCGGCCTTCACCAGCGACGAGTGCGCCTGCGTGGAGCCGTACACCCGCCAGCGCGTGCCGCCCACGCCGCTGCGGCGCACGGCTCCCCCGCTTGCCCGGTGCAGGGCGGAGAGCAGCGCGGTGAAGGTCGCCGTGGATGCCGTGTCCTGGATGACGCCGCCGCCGGGACCGTCGCTGCGGTAGGCCTCGGGCAGGCCGAGCGCCTCGGCGAGCCAGTCGAGCACGACCTGCTCGACCTCTGTGACCGCCGGGCTGGTCGCCCAGATCATCCCCTGCGCGCCGATGCCGCTGGAGACGAGGTCGCCGAGGATCGCGGCCGGTGAGGAGTTGGCCGGGAAGTACGCGAAGAAGCGCGGGTGCTGCCAGTGCGTGAGACCCGGGACGACCACCCGGTCGAGGTCGGCGAGCACGGCGTCGAACGGCTCCGGCGACTCCGGCGCGGAAGGCGGGAGCAGGCCACGTACGTCGCCGGGCGCCACCTGGGCACGCACGGGCAGGCCGTCGAGCGACGCCCAGTAGTCGGCGATCCAGTCGATGGTCGCGTGCCCCTGGCGACGGAACTCCTCGGGCGACATGTGCGCGCGCAGGGACTCGTCGGGCACGGACTGGTCGGGCACGGACTGGTCGGGCATGGGGTGAACGTACCGGTGGCAGTCAGGTGCTCGTACTCAGTGGGGATCGGGTAGTCGGGCAGGTCCCGCGCCGGAGAACTCCGAACAGGCTGCTGCCATGACCTCCAAGACCGACTCCACCGCCAAGAACACCACCGCCTTCGCCGCCCAGGCCGCGATCTCCTTCGGAGCCTCGCTCTTCGCGATGCTCCTCGCGATCTACTTCATGGAGGCCGACGCCTGGATCAAGGGCTTCCTGGCCCTCGGCACCCTCTACCTCACGACCTCGACCTTCACCCTCGCCAAGGTCGTCCGCGACCAGCAGGAGGACCAGCGGGTCTTCCACCGCATCGACCAGGCCCGTGTCGACAAGCTCCTCGCCGAGCACGACCCCTTCCGGTCCGTCTCCTGACCCGTCGAGCCCGTCGACCACGAAGCCCCTCCCGGAACCATCCGGGAGGGGCTTCGTGGCGTTCGCGGCGAGGCGTCCCTCACCGCCTCGGGCGCACGACCTTCAGCGTGGTGGTGCCGGCACGGTCCGCCATCGACCCGGTGACCTTCACGACGCGCCTGCCGGTCTTGCCCGTGACCTTGACCTTGACCGTGGCCACCCCGGCCGCGTTCGCGGACGCGGTGACCCTCGTGCCCCTGACGGTCACCGTCACGGTCTCGCCGCCGGCCAGGCCGGAGACCTTGAGGACGGCCTTGCTGCCCGCGGCCACCTTCTTCGGCGCCTTCACCCGCAGCGTCGTGGCCGGCAGGGTGACCCGGGCGGTCGGGGCCGAGGTGGCGGAGGCGTCGTGGTGACCGGGTGCACTGCTGGTCACGCGCATGCTGAGCGTGTGGCCGAGGTCGGCGCCGGAGACCTGGTAGGTGGTCGACGTGGCACCGGGGACGGGCGTCGTGCCGCGGAGCCACTGGTAGGCCGCTGTGGTGGCGGACCGGTCGGCGGTCACGGAGCCGGTGAGGAGCTGGCCGACCCGCGTCGAGCCGGTCACGGTCACGCCGGGGGCGCCGAGCGTGGCAGCTGCGACCGGGACCGGCGCGCTGTCGGCCGACACGTCGACGTAGCCGTTGCGCGAGGACGTGGCTCGTGCCACGACGCTGCGACCCACGAGACCGGGGGTGAGCTCCAGCGTGCCGCCCGTCGCGCCGGCGATCGGGGTCAGCGCCGCGCCGTCGCGGGTGAACCACGCGTACGCCGTCGTGTCGGCGGCAGGCGTCGTACCGCTCGCGGTGGCGGTGAGGGTCCCGCCGACGCGAGGCGTGCCGCCGACGGTGACGACCGGCGCCGTCGCGAACGTGCGACGCGCGACCGGGGCGGTCTGCCGGCTGGTCGCCGACGCCCCCACGAACCCAGACCTCTCGGCCGTCACCGCCACCTCGAGCGTGCCGCCCGCGAGCGCGTCGGCGGCGGTGGGCGTGTAGGTCGCGGAGTCGGTGCCGACGACCTTCGCGTCGCCGCCGGTGTGCAGTGTCCACTCGTAGTGGACGTCGTCAGGCGTGTCGCTCCACTCACCGGGCGTCGCGGTGAGCTCGGTGCCGAACTGCGGCGTGCCGGAGATGGTCGGCGCCGTGACGTTCTCGAGCGCCGCGTAGGTGATCAGGGCGCGGTAGCGGTCGACGTCGACGTCGACGGCCTGCAACCCGGCGCGGACGGGAGGCAGCACCTGGTGCTCGCCCGAGCCCCAGCGGATGACGGAGCCGTCGTCGAGGACGGCCGCGGACATCCACATGCCCGCCGACACGGCGACCGCACGACGACCGGCCGGGAGGGCCGGCACCTGGTCCTCGCCGTTCTGGTAGGAGCCCCACGTGACGATCTCACCGTCGTCGGTGAGCGCGACCGCGGTGAACACGCCGGCGTCGACGGCCACGAAGGTCTCGTCGGCGCGGTCGGCGGGGAAGGGCGAGGACTGGAAGTAGGTCCCGTCGAGGGCGTAGCCCGCGGACAGGATCCGCCCGTCGGACGTGAGGGCCACGGCACTGTCACTGTTGAGGGAGACGGAGACGATGTCGGAGGCGGCGACCTCGGCCTCGTCGAAGGTCCCCTCGCGGGCGCCCCAGTAGCGCAGCTCCCCGTCGGTGGTCACGCCGATGGCGGCGCCACCGACCGCCTCGACGTCACGGTACGTCTCGGCCATGTCCTCGTCGGGGACCGGCGAGCCGTCCCCCCAGGTGCGCAGCTGCCCGAGGTCGTCGATCGCGATGCCGAAGGTCGTCCCCGCGGTGACGTCGACGACGGGGCGGTCGAACTGCGGAGGCTGCAGCACGTGCGGCCCGCCGTACCCGGCGCCGGCACGGACCTGGCCGTCGAGCGTGATGCCGAAGGTCGCGTCGTAGGCGACCTCGACCGCCGTGTAGGTGCCGGGCGGCAGCTTCACGCCGCTTCGGGTCCACTCGTCGACGACGTACGCCGACGCGACCTCGTCGGGGCGCTCGGCGGCTGCTGGTCCGGCCACCGACACGGTGAGCGGCACGGCGAGGGCCGGGGCGACGAGGGCGAGCAGGGTCAGGTGGCGCGGGAAGCGCAGGTTCACGGGTCTCCTCGGGAGGTGGCGGAGCGGCGATTCCACCACCGTCCGCTCCGGCGCACCCGGGGTTCGACGAAACCACCTACCTTCGTAGGGGCCGCCGCTCGCTGGACCGGGACCCGCTCAGCGCAGCTCGGCGCTCGAGAGGCCCAGGACCCTCCGGGCCACGATCAGCTGCTGGATCTGCTGGGTGCCCTCGAAGATGTCGAGGATCTTGGAGTCGCGCGCCCACTTCTCCAGCAGCTCGGCCTCGCTGTAGCCGAGCGTGCCGCACAGCTGCACGCACGAGAGCGTCACGTCGGAGCCCACGCGGCCGGCCTTCGCCTTGGCCATCGAGGCCTCCAGCGAGTTGGGCTGCCGGTTGTCGGCCATCCACGCGGCCTGCATCATCAGCAGCTTGGCACCCTCCCAGTCGGCCTCGAGCTGGAGGAACTTCGCCGCGGCCGCGGACTGCGACTGCGCGGGCCTGTCGTAGTCGATGGCGACGCCCGCCTGCTCGAGCAGGTCGCGGGTGAGGTCGAGCGAGGCGCGGGCGCAGCCGACGGCCATGCCCGCCACCAGGGGACGGGTGTTGTCGAAGGTGGCCATCGCCCCGCCGAAGCCGGACCTCGTGTCGATCTCGGGCGAGCCGAGCAGGTCCTCGGCCGGCACCCGGCAGTCGGTGAAGGTGATCGCGGCCGTGTCGGAGGCGCGGATGCCGAGCTTGTGCTCGAGGCGCTCGACCTTCAGGCCGGGGTTGTCCTTGCGGACGAGGAAGGACTTGATCGCGGCGCGACCCTTCGACCTGTCGAGCGTGGCCCACACCACGACGCTGTCGGCGCGGTCGCCGGAGGTGACGTAGATCTTCTCGCCGTTGATGACGTACTCGTCGCCGTCGAGCACCGCGGTGGTGGTGATGTTGGCCGAGTCCGACCCGGTGCCGGGCTCGGTGATCGCCATCGCCGCCCAGGTGCCGGCGTAGCGCTCGAGCTGCTCCTCGTTGGCGACCGACGCGATCGCCGAGTTGCCGAGGCCCTGGCGCGGCATGGAGAGCAGGAGCGCGGTGTCGCCCCAGCACATCTCGGCGATGGAGAGCGCGGACGCCATGTTGGCGCCGTTGCGCACCGTCGTGGACTCGGCCGCCCGCTCGTCGCGCCGCACGCCGCCCGCACCCGCGCCGCCGGTCGCGCCGGTCTCGCTCACGCCGTCGATCAGCGCGGCCAGCATGTCGAGCTCCTTGGGGTACTCGTGCTCGGCGCGGTCGTACTTGCGCGAGATGGGGCGCAGCATGTTCATCGCGAGCTGGTGGGCCTGGTCGATCAGGCCCGCCTGCTTCCTCGGGGTCTCGAGGTTGATCATCAGACCATCACCACGCCTTCCATCACTCCGACGGCCCGCAGGTCGCGGTACCACCGCTCGACCGGGTGCTCCTTGACGAACCCGTGGCCCCCGAGCAGCTGGACGCCGTCGAGGCCGATGCGCATGCCACGCTCCGTGCACAGCTGGCGGGCCAGCGCGACCTCGCGGGCGAAGTCCTGGCCCCGCGCGGCCCGCGACGCGGCCTTCCACGTCACCAGCCGCATCGCCTGCAGCTCGATCGCGATGTCGGCCACCATGAAGGCCACCGACTGACGGTGGCTGATCGGCTCGCCGAAGGCCTCGCGCTCGTTGACGTAGTCCTTGACGTAGTCGAGCACCGCCTGGCCGGTGCCGACCGCGAGGGCGCACCACGCCAGGCGCGAGAGCCGCACGCACTCGGCGTACGCGATCGCGTCGGTGTCCCCGAGCAGCGCGTCTGCGCCGAGGCGTACGCCCGACAGGTGCAGGCGGGAGAGCCCGGCGGCGCGGACGCCCATCGACGGGTCGGCCTCGACCTCGAGGCCCGGCGTGCCGGACTCCACCAGGAACAGCGCCGGGGTGCCGTCGAGCATCGCGGCGACCACGAAGAGCTCTGCCTCGGCACCGCGTACGACGGCGGACTTCACCCCGTCGAGGACGTAGCCGTCACCGTCTCGCTGCGCGGTCGTGGACAGCGCGAACGGGTCGAACAGCACGGTCGGCTCGGCGATGGAGAGCGCGGCGACCGGGACGCCTGCCTCCCCTCCGTCGCCGGTGAAGGCCGGGAGGTAGGTCTGCTGTTGGGCCTCGGTGCCCCACAGCCCGATCGCGGTGGCCACGGCGCCGGGCGCGAGGGTCGCGACGGCGAGGCCCATGTCGCCGGTCGCGAGGGCCTCGGCGACCAGCGTGCCGGCCATCGCCGAGCGCTCCTCCATGATGCCGCCGAGCTCCTCGGGGACACCGAGCACCGGGAGGCCGACCTCCTGCGCGGCGGCGAGCACCTCGGCAGGCGCGGAACAGGCCTCGTCGGCGCCGGCGGCGGCCGGGCGCAGCACCTCGGCCGCCAGCTCTCGGACCACGTCGACCAGCATCTGCTCGTCCTCGGTGGGCGTCAGGTCGAAGACACCGCTCGAGGTCGCGCTCGCCGGCCGCGCGCCCTGGGACCGTGACCCCGCCCGTGCGAACCGGCGGCCGGCTGCCGTGGCGACCCGGAAGCCGTTGCGGGTCGTGGAGTAGACGACCTGCTCGGCCTGCCGGCGCAGTCCGACGCGGTCGATGAGGTCGCTCTGGGCCAGCTTGCTGACCGCCGCCACGGCGATGCCGATCGGGTCGCGCTCCTCGCGCGAGGACAACCCGTGGCGGCCGCCGGGCCGGAGGCTGTTCATGAAGGACATGGCCAAACTGTAACTCTGAGTTACACCCTTGGCCAGAGACGCTCCCGTGGTGCGGGTCACCCCACCCCTCCTCGCTAGGCTTCGCGCATGTCACGTGAGTCCGCCACCGACGTCCACGCGCCGCACGGCCCACTCCCCGAGGGTGGCACGGTGCGACCCATCACCCGGTGGGGCACGCCCGTCATGCACCGGCCACAGGCCGCGGTGACGACGTACGACGAGGCGCTGGCGTCCCTCGCGGCCGACATGGTCGCGACGATGTACGCCGCCGACGGCGTCGGGCTCGCCGCCTGCCAGGTGGGCGAGGACGTCGCGATGTTCGTGTTCGACTGCCCCGACGACGACGGCGTGCGCACCGTGGGCGTCGTCTGCAACCCCGTGCTCACGCTGCCCGAGGGCAAGGACCGCACGCTCGACGACGACGACGAGGGGTGCCTGTCGTTCCCGGGCTCGTTCGAGCCGTGCGCCCGCCCGTCGTGGGCGCGCGTCGAGGGCACAGGCCTCGACGGCGAGCCGGTCGGCTTCGAGGGCGACGGCCTGTTGGCCCGCTGCCTCCAGCACGAGACCGACCACACACTCGGCACGGTCTTCGGCGACCGCCTCTCGGCCAAGTCGCGCAAGAAGCTCGGCAAGAAGCACGACGCCGCCGCCGAGGACTACCCGCTGACCTGGCCCGCCGAGCCGGCCGCGCCCGCCGAGTGATGGCCGACCTCCGCATCACCCGGGAGAACGCCCGCTTCCAGCAGTGGGAGGCACTGCTGACGAACCGCAGCAAGCGACACCGCAACCGCGAGCTGCTCGTGCAGGGCGTACGCCCCCTGACCCGAGCCGTCGAGGAGGGCTGGCGCGTGCGCGCGCTGCTCCGGGCCGAGGGGTCGGGCTCGTCGTGGGCGGAGGACCTCTGGTCCTCCACCGACGCGGAGCGGGTGGTCCTCTCCCCCGACCTCCATGCCCGGCTGAGCGGCCGTGAGGACGGCGCCGAGCTCGTCGCGGTCGTCGAGATGCCCGAGGACGGCGTCGAGCGGCTGGCCGACTCCACCCGACCCCACGGTCCGGTCGTCGTCCTGGACCGGCCGACCAGCCCGGGCAACATCGGCACGCTCGCGCGGTCGGCCGATGCCTTCGGGGCGGCGGCGCTGGTCGTGACCGGCCACGCCGCCGATCCCTACGACCCGCAGGCCGTCCGGGCCAGCACCGGCTCGCTCTTCGCCCTGACGGTGCTCCGGGTGCCGGGGCCCGGCCCCGTCGTGGAGTGGGCCCACGCGCACGGCTACCGCATCGTGGGCACGGACGAGGAGGGCACCACGCTGGCCGAGGTCGACCTCACCGGACGTGTCGTGCTCGTCGTCGGCAACGAGACCCACGGCCTGTCGTCGGGCTGGCGCGCGGCGTGCGACGACGTGGCGAGCATCCCGATGGTCGGCTCGGCCTCGTCCCTCAACGCCGCGGTCGCCGGCTCGATCGTGCTGCACCACGCGCTGCAGCAGCGAGGCTGACGCGACGTGGAAGCAGTGCTCGACTGGCTCGTCCTCGTCATGCGCACCATCGGCTCGCCCGGCGTGGGGCTGGCCACCGCGCTCGAGACGGTGTTCCCACCCGTCCCGAGCGAGCTGGTGCTCCCTCTGGCGGGCTACACGGCCAGCCAGGGCCACTACAGCGTAGTCGCCGCCATCGTGTGGGCGACCGGCGGGTCGCTGGCGGGCGCACTCGTCCTCTACTGGCTGGGTGCCGCCTGGGGGCTCGAGCGCCTCGCTGCCCTCGCCGACCGGATCCCGCTGATGCACGCCGAGGACGTGCGCAAGGCCGTCGACTGGTTCGGCAGGCACGGGCGGGCCGCCGTGTTCTTCGGCCGTCTCGTGCCGGGGGTGCGCAGCCTCGTGTCGATCCCGGCCGGGGTCGACCGGATGCCGCTGTGGACCTTCTGCCTCTACACCACCGTCGGCAGCCTGCTGTGGAACAGCGCACTGGTGCTGGCGGGCTTCGAGCTCGGCGAGCAGTGGCACCTCGTGGAGGCGTACGTCGGCCCCGCGAGCAACGTCGTCTACGTGCTCCTGGCGATCGTGCTGGTCGTCGTGGCGGCACGCAGGCTCCGCCACCGCATCACCGGCGAGCGGCGGCGTAGCACGCCACCGCAGTAGCCGCGGCGACGTTGAGCGAGTCGATGCCGGCCGCCATCGGGATGATCGCGCGCCGGTCGGCGGACGCCTCCCACCGCGGGGAGAGGCCGTGGCCCTCCGAGCCGAGCACCAGCGCCAGCCGGCCGACACCCGCCACCGCCTCCTCGATCGGCACCGAGTCCTCGGACAGCGTGAGCGCGACCGTGGTGAACCCGCGCCGCGACAGCTCGGGCAGGGCGTCGTACCAGTCGGGCAGGCGGGTCCACGGGGTGCTGAACACGGCGCCCATCCCGACCTTGATGGAGCGGCGGTAGAGCGGGTCGGCGCACCGGGGTGCCAGGAGGACGGCGTCGAAGCCGAGGGCTGCCCCGGAGCGGAAGATCGCGCCCACGTTGGTGTGGTCGACGATGTCCTCCAGCACGAGCACCGAGCGCGCGCCCGCCAGGACGTCGTCGACCGGCGGCAGCTGCTGCCTGCGCAGCGACGCTAGGGCGCCGCGGTGCACGTGGAAGCCGGTGACCTGCTCGATCATCTCCTCGGAGAGCACGAAGCAGGGGCCGTCGCTGCGCTCGAGCACGTCGGCGAGGCCGTCGAGCCAGCGCGGCGCCATCAGGAAGGAGCGCGCGTCGTGACCGGCCTCCACCGCGCGTCGCACGACCTTGGCGCCCTCCGCAAGGAAGAGCCCGTGCTCGGCCTCGAGGTGCTTGCGCAGCTCGACGTCGCGCAGGTCGCGGTAGTCGGCGAGCCGCGGGTCGCCGGGGTCGCTGATCTCGACGACCTCAGCCACGGGCGTACCGGTCCGGTCGCGCCACGGCGACCACCTCCCCGACGACGATGATCGCCGGGGGCACCACGCGGTGCTCGGCGAGGTCGTCGGCCAGGGTGCCGAGGGTCGACAGGACGACCCGCTCGGTCGGCATGGTGCCGTCGACGACGACGGCGACGGGGGTGGCGGCGTCGCGGCCGCCCGTGAGCAGCGCGGTGGCGATCGCCGGGGCGTTGTCGACCGCCATGAGCAGGACGAGGGTTCCGCGGAGGCCGGCGACGGCGTCCCAGGCCACGAGGGACTCCGGGTGGCCGGGTGGCAGGTGTCCGGAGATGACGGTGAACTCGTGGGCCACGCCGCGGTGGGTGACGGGGATGCCGACCCGGGCGGGCACGGCGATGGCGGAGCTGAGCCCCGGCACGACCGTGACCGGCACGTCGGCGGCCGCACAGGCCAGCACCTCCTCGTAGCCGCGACCGAACACGAAGTTGTCGCCGCCCTTGAAGCGGACCACCCGCTTGCCCGCGCGGGCGCGGTCGACGATGACCTGGTTGATGTGGTCCTGGGAGGCCGACCGGCCGCGCGGCAGCTTGGCGACGTCGATCAGCTCGACGTGCGGGCCCAGCTCGTCGAGCAGCTCGCGGGGGGCGAGCCGGTCGGCGACGACGACGTCCGCGCTCGCCAGCGCGTGGCGGGCCGCCACGGTCACCAGCTCCGGCTCCCCCGGCCCGCCTCCGACCAGGACGACGCCGGGCGTGCGGTCGAGCGCGTCGGAGGCCGTGAGGTGCCCGTCGCGCAGGGCGGTGACGATGTCGTCGCGCAGGGCCGCGGACCGGCGCGGCTCGCGGTTGCCGAGTACGCCGACGGTGACGCTGCCGTGGTGGCCGACGGCGGGCGTCCAGGCGGTGCCGCCGAGGGCGTCGTCCGCACGCACGCAGAAGGTGTGGCGCGCCTCGGCGGCGGCCACCACCCGCGCGTTCACGTCGGCGTCGTCGGTGGCGGCGACGACGTACCACGCGCCGTCGAGGTCGGTCTCGGTGAAGTCGCGCAGCACCAGGGTGAGCTCGGACCCGAGGCCCTCGATCGCGGGCGTCACCTCGGGGCTCACCACCGTGACGTCGGCACCGCTCGCGATGAGCGCCGGGACGCGGCGCTGGGCGACGTGGCCCCCGCCGACCACGACCACCCTGCGGCCGGTGAGCACCAGCCCGGCGAGGTAGGGGTGGGGGTCCGGCGCAGTCGTGTCGGGCATCCGGACATTCTGTCTGGCCCGCACTTCCGGGCCGTCGCTAGGTTCGAGGTATGAGCATCGAGCGTCCCGTCAGCCCCGATCCCTACGACTACCTGCCCGCCACCGCCTCCTTCACCGTCACGAGCGAGGACGTCACCGACGGCGCGCCCCTCAAGGACGACCAGGTGGCCGACAAGGGCAACACCTCACCCCAGCTCAGCTGGTCGGGGGCGCCGGAGGGCACCCAGTCCTACGTCGTCACCTGCTTCGACCCGGACGCCCCGACGCCGAGCGGGTTCTGGCACTGGTGCCTCGTCGACGTGCCCGCGGACGTGACGTCGCTCGACACGGGTGCTGCGGCCGGGGAGCTGCCCGGCGCGGCGTTCCACGTGCGCAACGACGGCGGTGAGGCCGGCTTCATGGGTGCCGCGCCGCCGAAGGGCGACCAGGTCCACCGCTACTTCTTCGTGGTGCACGCCGTCCAGGAGGCGTCCCTCGGGGTCGACGCCGACGCCTCCCCCGCCGTGGTGTCGTTCAACCTGGCGTTCAAGACCCTGGGGCGCGCGATCATCCACGGGACCTACCAGCACTAGGCGGCACCTGCGGCACAGGCGGCACACCCGTCCCACCACCCCCACGAGCCTCGTGCTCTGGACCGAGAGGTCCAGACCACGGGGCTCTTTTTCGCGATTCGCCCCCCGCAGAAACCGTCAAGCCGTTTGGATTCCTACCGGACGGTTTCGAAGCTCTGCCCCAGAACCTTGACCAAACCCATGATGTACCGGGGATCTGGCCACGGGACTCGACAGTCAGCACACGTCGTGCGTATCTTCAATCGTAGTTTTTACAAAGATTGCCTCAAGATCCGTTCGCCCGTCGCGGTGCGGATCCCGCCCCCGGAGGAACCCCCGTGCAGCACCTTCGACGCACCACCCGCCTCGCGGCGCTCGGCGCCGCGGCCGCGCTGCTGTGCGGTGTCCCCGGGACGGCCGAGGCTAAGACGTGGTCCAGGACCTGGTCCGTGCCCGCCGCCGTGTCCGTGAAGGACGCGTCCGACCTGAGCAACAGCGACCTCGAGGACGCGCTCATGGTCGAGATCAACGAGGCGCGCGCGGCCAACGGCCTCCGCAAGATCTGGAACTTCGACGTGTGCACCGATGCCCTCGCCGAGCAGTGGGGCGAGCGCATCGCACGGACCGGTCGCTTCGAGCACCGCGACCAGGGCGAGATCATCCGCAGGTGTGACAACTCGTGGGCCGGCGAGACCCTCGTACGGGGCACGGCGCTCAGCCCCGGCGACATGGTCGACCTCTGGCTCGACTCCCCCGGCCACCGCGAGATCATCCTCAGCCCGCGCGCCCGCCGCGCCGGCGTCGCCATCACCAACGACGGCCAGGGACGCACCATCGGGGTCGTCAACCTGGTCCGCCACGGCTGACCCGACGAGGCAGGTGCACGGCACCCCACGGGTGTGAGACGATCCCCGGCCCCCTCGTGGGTGGGCCGGGGACGAACTCATGTCAGGGGGCTGTGCGATGACGGGCGGTGGGACGCTGCACCTCGCCGTCGCGACGCGGGCGTTCCGGCGCTACTCCACCTACCGGGCGGCCACGCTCGCCGGCATCTTCACGAACTCGGTCTTCGGGGTCATCTACTCCTACGTCTACCTCGCCCTGTGGCGGGCGAACGAGACGGCGGGCGGCTACGACGCGCAGGACGCGGTGACGTACGTCTGGCTCGGTCAGGCGCTGCTGATGACCATCGCCCTCTGGGGCGGCGGGACCACCGACGACCTCGCCGAGCGGATCCGCACCGGCGACGTGGCGATCGACCTCTACCGCCCCGTGGGCCTGGTGGGGTGGTACCTCGCGAGCGACCTCGGCCGGGCGGCGTACCACCTCCTCACCCGCGGGCTCGCGCCGACGGTCATCGGTTTCGTCGTCTTCGGCATCGCCCTGCCCGACTCCCCCGTCGCTGCTGCGGCGTTCGCGGTGTCGGTCGTCCTCGCCGTCGTGGTGAGCTTCACGATCCGGTTCCTCGTCGCGAGCACCGCGTTCTGGCTGCTCGACCAGTCGGGAGTGAAGGTGATGAGCGGCGCGTTCGCGATCTTCTTCAGCGGGATGATGCTGCCGCTGGTCCTCTTCCCCGGCTGGCTCGGCACCGTCGCGAACGGCCTCCCGTGGGCCTCGTACCTCCAGGTGCCGGCCGACATCTGGCTCGGCAAGCACCTTGGAGCGGACCTCCTCGTCGCGCTGGGCTTCCAGCTCGGCTGGGCCGTGCTCCTGCTCGCCGCCTGCCGGGGCGTGGTGCGCCTCGCGACCCGCAAGGTGGTGGTCCAGGGTGGCTGATGCGCCCTCCGTCGCCTCGCCCGCGCAGCACCTGCGCACCTACGGGCAGATCGCCTGGTTGTGGATCCGCGCCGCGTGGCAGTACCCCACCTCGTTCGTGCTGCTCGCCGTCGGCAACGGCCTGATCACCGGGCTCGACTTCGTGGGGCTGTGGATCATGTTCGCCCACCTGCGCGACCTGGCCGGCTTCTCGCTGCACGAGGTGGCCCTGCTGTACGGCAGCGCCTCGCTGGCCCTGGCGCTCGCCGACACCGCGATCGGGAGCGTCGAGCGCATCGGCACCTACATCCGCACCGGTCGCCTCGACCAGATGATGACGAAGCCGGTCCCGCTGCTGGTGCAGGTGTGCGCCGACCAGTTCACGCTGCGCCGGCTCGGCCGGCTCACGCAGGCCGCCGTCGTGTTCGGCTGGGCCTGCTCCTTCGTCGACTGGACCCCGCTGCGGGTCGTCGTGGCGGTGTCCATGCTCCTCAGCGGCGCGCTGGTGTTCTTCGGGCTCTTCGTCGGCTTCTCCTGCATCCAGTTCTGGACCACGGACGCCACCGAGTTCGCCAACGCCTTCACCTACGGCGGCGCCACCGTCACCCAGTACCCCCTCAGCATCTTCCCGCGGGAGGTGCTGGTCGGGCTGACGTTCGTCGTCCCGGTCGCGTTCGTCAACTGGTACCCCTGTCTCTACCTCCTCGGCCGCACCGACCCCTTCGGACTGCCGCAGGCGCTCCAGTTCGCCTCGCCCGTGGCCGGCGCGCTCACGATGGGCGCGGCGCTGCTGGTGTGGCGCACCGGCGTCCGCCACTACACCTCGACCGGGAGCTGACATGGCCGCCGACCCGTCCCAGCCCCTGATCGACGTGCGCGACCTCGAGCGCACCTTCGACGTGCGCCGCAGGGTCGAGGGCCGCCGTGGGCGGCTGCGCGAGTCCGTGCGCGCCGTGCACGACCTGACGTTCTCCGTCGACGCCGGGGAGATGGTGGGCTACATCGGTCCCAACGGCGCCGGGAAGTCCACGACGATCAAGATGCTCACCGGCATCCTGGTCCCCACCGGCGGCCGCGTCTCGGTCGCCGGTCTCGACCCCAGCCGCGACCGGGTCCCGCTCGCGCGGCGGATCGGTGTGGTCTTCGGCCAGCGCTCCACGCTCTGGTGGGACCTGCCGCTGCGGGACTCCTTCGACCTGCTCCAGAAGATGTACCGGATCGCCCCGGCGCGCTACCGGGAGAACCTGGACCGCTTCGTCGACCTGCTCGACCTCGGCGCCCAGCTCGACACCCCCGTGCGCCAGCTCAGCCTGGGCCAGCGGATGCGCGGCGACATCACCGCGGCACTGCTCCACGACCCCGAGGTGCTCTACCTGGACGAGCCCACGATCGGGCTCGACGTGGTGAGCAAGGGTCGCCTCCGCGAGTTCCTCCGGGCACTCAACGCGGAGCGCGGCACCACCCTGCTGCTCACGACGCACGACCTCCAGGACATCGAGGCGCTGTGCGACCGGGTCATCGTCATCGACCACGGCACCTCCGTCTACGACGGGTCCCTGGCGGGGCTTCACGCCGAGGGCGGGTCGTCGCGCACGCTCGTGGTCGACCTGGTCGACGAGGCGCCGCCCATCGTCGTCCCCGGCGCGTCCGTGCGACGGGTCGAGGGGCCGCGCCAGTGGCTGTCCTTCCCCGCCGACGCGAGCGCCGCGCCGGTGGTCGCCGCCGTCGCCGCGGCGTACGACGTCGCGGACCTCTCGATCCAGGAGCCCGACATCGAGGACGTGATCCGTGAGCTCTACTCGCGCGGCGGGTGAGCGCCCCGGGGTCGGGGCCGGGGCTCAGACGCTGCCGAGGCTCCGCGCGCGCTCGGCGTCGATCTCGGGCGAGGTGAGCGGCTGGCGCTCGAGGACCAGCATGGCGCGGTCGTCGTCACCACGGGCGACCTTCTTGAGCACGCGGCGCGGCAGTCCGGTGAAGCCCCGCGCGTCGACCGCCCGGAGCGCCTCGGTGCGCAGCCAGTCGATGCCCGCGTCGAGGTCCTTGTCCGCCGACTCGATGACGCCGTCGGTGTAGAACATCAGCGCCTCGCCGGGCTGCAGGCGTCCGGTGCTGGGGGTGAAGTCGGCGTCGTCGATCACGCCGAGCGCCATGCCCCGTGCGTTGTCGACCGACCAGCCCCGCTCGCCGAGGTGCCAGTGCAGCGCCGGCGGGTGACCCGCGCTGGTGATCGTGTAGTCGCCCGTCACCAGGTCCACCTTGACGTGCACGGCCGTGGCCAGCGACTCCTCCGACTCCTGGCGCAGCAGGAACGCGTTGGCCGCGGCCATCAGCTGGGCGGGCGGCAGCGCCCCGATCAGGCCGCCCAGCGCGCCTGCGAACTGGAGGGCCTGCGGCCCCACGGCGGTGCCCTTGCCACACACGTCGACCAGCGCCATCTCCAGCCAGCGCCTCTCGCGCAGGTCGGCGACGAGGAAGTCACCGGCATAGCTCGGCCCGTTGGCGGTGAGGGTCGCCGACTGCGTACGCCAGCCCGTGGGCAGCTCCGGGACGACCCCCTGCCGCTGCAGGCGGTCGCGCAGCTGGGTCAGCACGGCCTCGCTGAGCGCCATGGGCAGGCCCGAGCGCTGGCGGCTCGACTGGTAGATCGCCAGCAGCAGCGCGAGCCCGAAGATCGTCATGGCCGACTCGCGGCTCGCCGGGACGTAGTCCGACTCCATCGACGTCCACACCGCGATCGCGGCCAGCACGACCGCCAGGAGCACGAGCGGGACGAAGCGCAGGAGCATCGTGCCGACCATGAGGAACAGGAACCACATGGCGATCGGGACGACCACCTCGACGAGGGCACCGAGCAGCGTGGTCAGCCCCACCATGACGACCAGCACCCCCAGCAGGAACGCCTGGCTCCCGCGCGATCCGGTCCGCCAGCCGTCGACGCGCTGCTGGACGTACGACGCGACTCCGCGCACGACGGACCCCACAGCACTCGACACGGCGAAAGGGTAGGTCTCGACAGACCTTGCCCGAGGCCGAACCGGGAAAGTGAGACCTGATGGATAGGGTCGCGCCATGCCGCTGGTCCCGCTCCAGGCCGACATCCTCGGGCCCGACTACCGGGTGGAGACGATCTCGCTCCCGCCCGACACCGAGGGTCCGGTCGTCGCCACCCTCGTCACGCTCGAGCCCGAGCGGTCCAACGGACGCGCCGTCCTCCACGTGCACGGCTTCGCCGACTACTTCTTCCACACCGAGTACGCCGAGTGGTGGGCCGCACGCGGCTACACCTTCTACGCCCTCGACCTGCGCAAGTACGGCCGGTCCATCCGCGCGCACCAGACGCCCAACTACGTCGCCGACCTCGGCGAGTACCACGCCGAGATCGACCTCGCGTGGTGGCGCATCACCCAGCGCGACGGGCACCGCGAGGTCGTCGCCTCCGGCCACAGCACCGGCGGGCTCACGGTCCCCCTCTGGGTCCACGAGCGACGACCCGCCGAGCTCGTGGCGATGGTGCTCAACTCGCCGTGGTTCGACATGCAGGGGCCGGCGTGGCTGCGCAGCCCCGCGGCCCGCGTCGCCATCGAGCGCATCGGGACCAGCCGACCCCTGCAACAGATCCCGCGCCGGATCAACGGCGTCTACGGCCGTTCCCTGCACCGCGACCACGGCGGCGAGTGGGACTACGACCTCGACTGGAAGCCGCTGGAGTCCCGTCCCGTCTACGTCGGGTGGCTCCGCGCCATCCGCCGGGGCCACGCGATGCTGCACGACGGGCTCGACATCGGCGTACCGACCCTGGTGCTGTCCTCGGCGCGCTCGTGGTTCGGCGCGCAGACGGACGAGACCGCCGCCACCCACGACATCGTCCTCGACGTGCAGCAGATCCGGCACTGGGCGTCGTCGGTGGGACGCCACGTCACGTCCGTGGCGATCGAGGGGGCGATGCACGACGTGGTGCTGTCGCGACCCGGGCCGCGGGCGCAGGCGTACGCCGCGATGAGCACGTGGCTCGACGCGTGGGTGCCCCGACCCTCAGGCGAGCAGGACGACGAGGGCGGCGACGCCGACCACGGCGATCACCGCGCGTAGCAGCGTGGGCGGCAGGCGCCGCCCGACTCCGGCGCCGATCTGGCCGCCCACCACCGAGCCGAGGGCGATGAGCCCGGCGACCACCCAGTCGATGTCGGCGACCGCGATGAAGACCAGCGCGGCCACGGCGTTGACCAGGAGGGCGAGCACGTTCTTGGTGGCCGTGTGGCGCTGCATCGAGTCGGCCACGCCGATGCCGAGGATGGCCATCAGCAGGACGCCCTGGGCGGCCCCGAAGTAGCCGCCGTAGACGCCCGCCGCCGCGACGGCCGGCCAGACCCACCACACACCGTGGTCCGGGATGCCGCCGCGCGCCTCGGCCCGGGCCGCGACCGAGCGCTGGATGCGCGGCCCGAGGAGCACCAGCACCACGCCGAGGGCGATCAGTGCCGGGACGATGGCGTCGAACGCCGACGACGGGAGCCACAGCAGGAGCAGTGCCCCGACGATGCCGCCGAGCAGCGAGGCCACGCCGAGGCGCAGCACGCGCGAGCGCTGGCCCGCGAGCTCGCGTCGGTAGCCGAAGACCCCGGACATGCTGCCCGGCACGAGGCCGACGGTGTTGCTGACGTTGGCCGTGACCGGAGGTACGCCGAACGCGAGGAGGGTCGGGAACGTGATCAGCGTTCCCGACCCCACCACGGTGTTGATGGTGCCGGCGGCCACCCCCGCGAGGGTGATCAGCACGGCTTCTGCGGGACTCACTGGCCGGCGGGTGCTCCCGGCTCGTCAGGGTCCGTGCCCAGCGGGTCGGTGCCCAGCGGGTCGGCACCCAGCGGGTCGGTGCCCGCCGGGTCGGTGGTGCCCACGTCGAGCGACCGGGCGGACTTGCCCGGGTTGGCCGCGATCTCGGCCTCGGCGATCGCCTGCTGCACCGCCTCGCTGGTGGCCCGGGTCTCCGGGTCGTCCGACCCACGCGGCAGCAGCGGCTCGGTGGAGCCCATGTCGACGCGCTTGCGCGGCGTGGCGTCCTTGGGGATGCCGGCGATCTCGTGGATCGAGGAGCCGAGGCCCTCCATCGCCTTGGTGATCTCGGACGGGATGACCCACACCTTGTTGGCGCTGCCCTCGGCGATCTTCGGCATCATCTGGAGGTACTGGTAGGCCAGGAGGGACTGGTCGGGCTGGCCGTCGTGGATCGCCTGGAAGACGGTCTGGATGGCCTGGCCCTCACCCTGGGCGCGCAGGATCGCGGCCTCGCGGTCGGCCTGCGCGCGCAGGATCTGCGACTCGCGGTCACCCTCGGCGTTGAGGATCTGCGACTGCTTGTTGCCCTCCGCGGTGAGGATCGCGGACTGCCGCTGTCCCTCCGCGCTGAGGATGAGCGCACGCTTGTCGCGGTCGGCGCGCATCTGCTTCTCCATCGCGTCCTTGATCGACGGCGGCGGGTCGATGCCCTTGATCTCGACGCGGTTGACGCGGATGCCCCACTTGCCGGTCGCCTCGTCGAGGACGCCACGCAGGCCGTTGTTGATCTCCTCGCGGGAGGTCAGGGTCTGCTCGAGGTCCATGCCACCGACGATGTTGCGCAGCGTGGTCATCGTGAGCTGCTCGACGGCCTGGATGTAGTTGGCGATCTCGTAGGTGGCCGCCACCGGGTCGGTGACCTGGAAGTAGATGACCGTGTCGATGGACACCACGAGGTTGTCCTCGGTGATCACCGGCTGGGGCGGGAAGCTCACGACCTGCTCACGCAGGTCGATGAGGTAGCGCACCTTGTCGATGAACGGCACGACGATGTTGAGTCCCGCTGGCAACGTCCCCTTGTACTTGCCGAAGCGCTCGACGATGGCCGCGCGTGCCTGGGGCACGATCCGGACCGTCTTGGCGAGCATGACGACGACGAACAGGACGACGAGCAGGAGCAGGACCAGCAGTGCTGTTCCCATGGTTTCCCCCCGATCTCGGTTGAGCGTGTGTGGTGCGTGGGTGATGCGTGGGTGGTGCTGGTGCGGGCCCGGTGGCGCCCGGCTCAGGGCTCGAGCGTGGCCACCGGGTGGACGTAGGCGGTGGCGCCCTTGATCTGCAGGATCTCGACGGTCTCGCCCGGGGCGATCCGGAGGTTCTCGTCGTAGGGCAGGGCCGTCCAGACCTCGCCGCCGGCCTTGATCCGCCCCGGCGCCAGGCCGGTGATCTCCTCGGTCACCATCCCGCGGGTGCCGACGAGCTTGCCGTGCCCGAGCGCGAGCTCGGGCCCGGAGTGGAGCCGCTTGACGAACGACGGGCGTACGAGCGCCAGCATCGCGACGGACGTGGCGACGGCGGCGAGCAGGGTGAGCTCGAGTGGCAGGCCCACCAGCGCGGTGATCATGCCGACGACGGCCCCGGCCGCGAGCATGGCCAAGATCAGGTCGAGGCTGAACATCTCGGCCACGCCCAGCATGATCGAGAGAGCCAGCCAGGTCTCCCAGAGGTGGTCGCGGATCCAGTCCATGGCCCGACCCTATCCAGTCGGTGCGCGGGTCACGGCTGGGCGACCCGCTGGGCGGGGCGTCGACGTGCGGCGAAGCGGTCGTCCTCGCGTCGCAGGAGCAGCGGCATGCCGAAGGTCTCCGAGAGCGTCTCGGCCGTCACGACCTCCTCGACGGGGCCTGAGTCCACGACCCGTCCCCCGCGCAGCAGCAGGGCGTGGGTGAATCCGGGCGGGATCTCCTCGACGTGGTGGGACACCAGGACGGTGGCCGGGGAGTCCGGGTCGAGGGCGAGCTGCGAGAGCGTGGCGACGAGGTCCTCCCGGCCGCCCAGGTCGAGCCCGGCAGCCGGCTCGTCCAGCAGCAGCAGCTCGGGATCGGTCATCAGGGCGCGGGCGATCTGGACCCGCTTGCGCTCGCCCTCGCTGAGCGTGCCGAAGGTGCGGTCGAGGAGGTGGCCGGCCCCCACCTCGGAGAGCAGGTCGCCGGCGCGGTCGTGGTCGAGGTCGGCGTACTCCTCGCGCCAGCGGCCGACGACCCCGTAGGACGCCGAGACGACCACGTCGCGGACCAGCTCGCCGCGCGGGATGCGGTCGGCGAGCACGGCGCTGGTCAGGCCGATGCGCGGTCGCAGCTCGAAGACGTCGGTCGTGCCGAGGACGACGTCGAGGATCCCGGCGACGCCGGAGGTGGGGTGCAGCTGGGCGGCCGCGACCTGGAGCAACGTCGTCTTGCCGGCACCGTTGGGACCGAGGACGACCCAGCGCTCGTCCTCCTCGACGAACCAGTCGACCTCGTCGAGCAGCAGCGTCGAGCCACGGCGCACCGTGACCCCGGCGAACTCGATGACGGCGACCACGGGCGTCACCCTATCCAGCAGCCGTCACAGGACCGGGTCGGACACGGCGGACGGACGCGGCGAGTAGCCTCGCCCGCGATGTCGACGCCGTCCCCCGCCCTGCCGCACTCCGCCTCGCTGGCGTGGTGGCTGACGGCCTGGCTGCGCGGGCACGAGCAGACCGACCACGTGCTCGACGCGCTGTCCGTCGACACCCACCTGCTGCAGGGCGGGTCCGCGCTCGACCTGCTCGTCCGGGCGCGCGGCACCGGCGCGTCGCACGCGGGCGTCGCCCTCCCCGTCGAGGGGGACCTGCTCGGCCTGGGCGGACCGCGCGAGCTCAACGAGGCCGCGACCGAGGCGGGACAGGCCGTCGTGGTCGGTGACCTCGGGCTCGTCCCGGAGGAGCAGGGCGACACGGTGCAGTGGCGCCCCCTGCCCGCCGGCCGGCGCCAGCTGCCGGACGTCGGGGAGGCCGACCGCGCGCTGCGCGAGAGCCTGCTGGGTGCGGCCGCCGACCTCGCCGACCTCGACGTGGCGCGGTGGCGCCCCGAGGCGGCCGACGCCTTGATGAACCTCCACCACCGACCCGCGCTCGACGCGCCGCTCGGCACCCCGCCGCGGTGCGTGGACCTCGCCGCGCGGGGGCTGCAGGCGTGGGCGATCGTCGACCTGGCCCTCGTCGACGACGGCGGAGCACTGTCGTCGTACGAGGTGGAGCGGCGTCGTGGCCTGCTCCAGCCGCTCGGGCGGGCCGCGAGACGCGCGATCGTCGCCGCGTGCTCGCCCGAGGTGTGGCCGGAGGGCTACTAGCCGGGCGCCACCGTCAGGAGGTCGACCAGGCGCCGAGCACGTTGCCGGCCGGGTCGCTGAACTCGAAGCGCCGCCCGCCGGGGAACTCGTAGGGCCCGGAGGTGACGGCGCCGCCGGCCGCCAGCACCGCCGCGACGGTCGCGTCGAGGTCGTCGGAGTAGAGCAGGACGAGCGGACCGCCCGGGCCGGGCGTGCCGGTGCCGTTGAGGCCGCCGACCTCGCCGTCCCCCGATGCCGCGCGGATCCCGGAGTAGGTGGGACCGTAGTCGTTGAACGCCCACCCGAAGGCCTGCTCGTAGAACGCCCGGGCGGCGGCCATGTCGGAGACGTTGATCTCGATGTAGTCGATGGTGTGGTGGACCTGGCTCATGCCCCTGACGCTAGGGCGACCCACCGACAGCGGTCAGCCGCCGTACGGGGGCGGCGGCGGGTAGGCACCCCCGTAGCCGCCGTAGCCATCGCCGTAGGGCGAGGCGGGCGCCTTCGGGTTGGGGCCGTACTGGTTGTCGGGCCTGGAGTCGGTGCAGAACCAGACGATCAGCAGCACGACCGAGACCAGGAACAGGATCAGCCCGACGGCCGGGGCCAGGAAGAGGAGCGGCAGGGAGGCGTACACGAGGGCCTGCCACCAGCCACTGCGCCCGATGTCGTGCAGCCGTCGCGCCGCCGCCGCGAGCGAGGGCAGCAGCAGGGCCAGGCCGGTCACCGTGCCGACGACCCCGTTGCCCTCGTTGAACTCGTCCGTGCCGAGGGCGTGGTCGAGGGCGCTCGAGACGATCCCGACCAGGAACGTGAACAGCGCGAAGTACCAGAACTCGGAGCGCCGTGCGCGGCCCGAGAACGTGACGTACTTCGACAGGCACGTGCGCACTGCGGTGGTGAAGCCCATGGACCGGTCCCCCTGTGTCCGGGCGGCGCCGAGGACCGGACCCGCCAGCGGGAGCACCGTAGGGCATGCCGGGCAGCGGTGCCAGCACCACCACGGCGGACGCGGTCCCCGGGTGCGCCCGAGGCGCGGACCCGGCAGCGGAGGCGACACCGCCACGACTAGCCTTCGACCACGATGGAAGACGAGCCGAAGACCCTCTTGGTCACCCTCACCGGCAAGGACCGCCCGGGCGTCACGTCGACGATGTTCGCGGCGCTCGCCGCGGCCGGGGTCGAGGTCCTCGACATCGAGCAGGTCGTGCTGCGCCGCCGGCTCCTGCTCGGCATCCTCGTGACGGCGCCGCGCGACTGGAAGAGGTTGCGCGACGTCATCGAGCGCACCGCCGCCGAGCTGGGGATGAGCGTCGAGGTCGACCGCGGCGCCGGCGACAACCGCAGGCGCAACGGCGACCGCTCCCACATCACGCTCATCGGGCGCCCCCTCAAGGCGTCGGCGATGTCGGCGATCGCCGGACGGATCGCCGACTCGGGCGCCAACATCGACCGCATCGAGCGGATGGCGCGCTACCCCGTCACCGCGATCGAGCTGCACGTGTCCGGCGCCCCGGCGGACCGGCTGCGCCCCCTGCTCACGGCCGAGGCCGCCCGGCAGGGCATCGACTTGGCGGTCCAGCGCGAGTCGCTGCACCGTCGCGGCGTCCGGCTGATCGTGATGGACGTCGACTCGACCCTCATCCAGGGCGAGGTGATCGAGATGATCGCCGCCCACGCCGGGCAGGAGGCCGAGGTCGCGCGGGTCACCGAGGCCGCCATGCGCGGTGAGCTCGACTTCGAGCAGTCGCTCCGCGAGCGGGTGGCGCTGCTCGAGGGCGTGCCCGCGTCGGCGCTCGACGAGGTCTACGACTCGATCGTCCTGGCGGCGGGGGCGCGGACGATGGTGCGCACCCTGCGTCGGCTCGGCTACCGCTTCGCCATCGTCTCCGGCGGGTTCACCCAGATCACCGACCGCCTCGCCGCGGACCTCGGCATCCACTTCGCCCGCGCCAACGAGCTCGAGATCGTCGACGGCCGGCTGACCGGGCGCATCGTCGGCGACGTCGTGGACCGGGCCGGCAAGGCCGCGGCGCTGCGCGAGTTCGCCGCGGAGGTCGGCGTACCGCTGGAGGCGACGATCGCGATCGGCGACGGCGCCAACGACCTCGACATGATCGACGCGGCCGGCCTCGGCATCGCCTACAACGCCAAGCCGATGGTGCGCGACGCCGCGCACACGTCCGTCAACGTGCCCTACCTCGACACCGTGCTCTACCTGCTCGGGATCTCCCGCGAGGAGATCGAGGAGGCCGACGCCGAGGTCGGGATCGTCACGCCCTCGCCGCCGCTCATCGACTGACCGGCCGACGGCCGATGGCGACGCAGCCGCCCGTCTCCTCGTCCACCACGACCTCGGTGGCCAGTCCGGCGTCTCGCATCGCCCCCGTCGTCAAGCCGTCCTGCCAGGTGCTGGTCTCCATGAGCAGCACGCCTCCCGGCACGAGCCAGTCCGTCGCCCCCGCGGCGAGGCGGCGGTGGAGGTCCGCGCCGTCCGCTCCCCCGTCGAGCGCGGTCCGCGGCTCGTGGTCGCGGGCCTCGGGCGGCATGTCGGCGATCCGGTCCGTCGGGACGTAGGGCGCGTTGGCGACCAGGACGTCCACGCCGGCGCGCAGCGATGCCGGCAGTGCGTCGTAGAGGTCACCCGCGTGGAGGTCGGCCAGGGGAGCGTTGACCGCGGCGCACGCCAGCGCTCCGGGATCCAGGTCCGCGGCGTGCACCTCGGCGGCCGGCGGCAGCGAGGCCGCCACCGGTGCGACGCCGCAGCACATCTCCACCACCACGGGTCGCCCGGCGCGGGCGGCGACCTCCGCGAGCGCCGTACGCGCGAGGAGCTCGGTGCGCCGGCGCGGCACGAACACCCCCGGCGCCACGACGAGGCGGCGGCCGAGGAACGCGACCCAGCCGAGCACCAGCTCCAGCGGCTCACCGGCCTCGCGTCGAGCCACGAGCGCCTCGAGGTCCGCGCCGGTCGCTGCTGCTGCGAGCAGGGCCGCCTCGTCCTCGGCCCACACGCATCCCGCCGCTCGCAGCCGGTCGACGACCGCTCCGGGAACGGGTCCGCTCATCCGTCCCCGACGTGGAAGGCCTCGAGCCGACCCGTCCCGGGCGCGAGGTCGGCCCACGGTGCATCGACCGCGAAGACGGCGAGGGTCGAGGTCGGGAAGCCCCGCGTGATCAGGTCGGTGGTGGCGTCGGCATCCCCGTCGCCGTCGTCCAGCAGCTCGGCGACGTAGGCCACCGTCGGGTTGTGCCCGAGAACGACGAGCGTCGCCACGTCCGGGTCGGTCTCGCGGACGAGGTCCATCGCCGCGTCCGGCCCGGCTGCGTAGAGCGCCGCGACGAAGTCGGGCACGAGGTCCCACCCCGCCCCGCCGGCCAGGTCCGCCCAGGTCTCACGGGTGCGCAGCGCGTCCGAGACGAGGGCCGCGTCGGGGACGATCCCGCGCGATGCCAGCCAGCGGCCTGCCTCCTCGGCGTCGGCATGCCCCTGCGGTGCCAGCGCCCGCTCGTGGTCCGACGGACCGCCCGCCTCCGCCTTGCTGTGACGTACGACGACGAGTCGCCTCACCATGCTGTCGCCTGCCTTCCCGACTGACTCCTGCATCCTCCAACCCTTCCAGCCGCTAGCCTGCCTGTCATGCCCCACGGACCACTCATGATCATCGGTGGTGCCGAGGACAAGGTGCGCAAGCCGACCATCCTCAAGCACTTCGTCGCCCTCAGCGGCGGCAGGGACGCCCGCATCGCCGTGATCCCGACCGCATCCTCGCTCGGCCGCGAGGTCGTGGACGTCTACGACGCGCTGTTCACCAAGTTCGGTGCCGCCCGGGTCGACGCCGTACGCCCCGAATCCCGCGAGCAGGCCCACGACCCCGCGCTCGTGAAGGCCCTTGACGAGGCCACCGGGGTGTTCATGACCGGTGGCAACCAGCTCAAGCTGTCCTCGATCGTGTGCGGCACGCCCGTCGGCGACGCGATCGTCCGTGCCCACGAGCGTGGTGCGGTCGTGGCCGGCACGTCGGCGGGCGCCAGCATCCAGTCGTCCCACATGGTCGCCTTCGGCGTCGGGGGCGCCACCCCGAAGCAGCGGATGACGCAGGTGGCGGCGGGCCTCGGCCTGGTCGACGCGGCCGTCATCGACCAGCACTTCGACCAGCGCAACCGCTACGGACGCCTGCTGATGATCGTCGCGCAGAGCCCGCAGCTGCTGGGGATCGGCGTCGACGAGGACACCTGCGGCCTCGTCGAGGACGTGGACGGCGACCTGCTGATGCGCGTGCTCGGCAAGGGGGCGGTGACGATCTTCGACGGCTCGCGGATGGTCTCCAACGCCCACGAGGCCAAGCGCTCGTCCCCGCTCCTGGCCAGCGGCGTCGTGTTCCACACGTTGCCCGAGGGCGCGGTGTTCAACCTGTCCACGCGCACGCTGGTGCCGCAGGAGCCGGTCGTCGACGCCGAGGACGCGGACGAGCTCGCCGAGGCCAGCCGCGACCTGCGCGAGCTCGCGCGTGACATCGCCGCGGCCGACGCCACGCCCGCCGCGGTCGCACGCCGCCTCAGGAAGCGGCGTACCCCCCGTTCGTCGTAGAGCACCCCGCCCACCCCCAGGGAGACATCCATGAGTGAACGCCCCACGCCGGACCTGGAGATCGTCGAGACGCGGGTCTACCGCGGCCCCAACGTCTGGTCCTACGACAAGTCGATCCACCTCGTGGTCGACCTGGGCTCGCTCGAGCAGTTCCCCACCAACACCATCCCCGGCTTCACCGACGACCTGGTGCAGATGCTGCCCGGGCTGCGCGAGCACTCGTGCTCCCGGGGGCGCCGCGGCGGCTTCCTCGAGCGGCTCAACGAGGGCACCTGGCTCGGCCACGTCGCCGAGCACGTCGCGCTCGCGCTGCAGCAGCTCGTCGGCCACGACATCCGCCGCGGCAAGACCCGCCAGGTCAAGGGCGTCCCCGGCCGCTACAACATCGTCTACGGCTACATCGAGGAGAACGTCGGCCTCACCGCCGGCCGGCTCGCCGTACGGCTGGTCAATCACCTCGTCGAGGGCGACCCGGACTTCGACTGGGAGACCGAGCGTGACGACTTCATCCGGCGCGCCGAGCGCACCGCGTTCGGGCCCTCGACCCAGGCCATCGTCGACGAGGCGGTCTCCCGCGACATCCCGTGGATCCGGCTCAACCAGTACTCCCTCGTCCAGCTCGGCCAGGGCGTCCACGCCAAGCGGATCCGCGCGACGATGACCAGCGAGACGTCGTCGATCGCCGTCGACATCGCCTCCGACAAGGACCTCACCACCAAGCTCCTCGGCGCGGCCGGGCTCCCCGTGCCCAAGCAGGAGTCGATCCGCACCGAGGAGGGCGCGGTCGCCGCCGCCCGCCGCATCGGCTACCCCGTCGTGCTGAAGCCCCTCGACGGCAACCACGGCCGCGGCGTGTGCCTCGACCTGCAGAGCGAGGAGGACGTACGCGCGGCGTTCCCCGTCGCGGCGGAGCAGTCGCGCCGCGGCAACGTCATCGTCGAGTCGTTCGTCACCGGCAAGGACTACCGCTGCCTCATCATCGACGGCCGGATGGTCGCGATCGCCGAGCGCGTCCCCGCCTCGGTGACCGGCGACGGGACGTCGACGGTCCAGGAGCTCGTCGACCTCACCAACGCCGACCCGCGCCGCGGGGTGGGCCACGAGAAGGTGCTCACCCGGATCAAGGTCGACGACGCCGCCGTCGAGGTGCTGGCCGACCAGGGGCACACGCTCGAGTCCGTCCCGGCGGAGGGCGAGATGGTCAAGCTCGCGCTCACCGGCAACATGTCGACCGGCGGCATCTCGATCGACCGCACCTTCGAGGCCCACCCGGAGAACGTCGAGATCGCCGAGGAGGCCGCCCGCATGGTCGGCCTCGACATCGCCGGCATCGACTTCATCTGCCCCGACATCACCCAGCCCGTCCGCGAGACCGGCGGGGCGATCTGCGAGGTCAACGCGGCCCCCGGCTTCCGGATGCACACGCACCCGACGATCGGCGAGCCGCAGTTCATCGCGAAGCCGGTCGTCGACATGCTCTTCCCGCCCGGCGCCACGTCGCGGATCCCGATCGTCGCGGTGACCGGCACCAACGGCAAGACCACCACCAGCCGGATGATCAGCCACATCTTCAAGGGGATGGGCCGCAAGGTCGGCATGACGTCCACCGACGGCGTCGTGATCGACGAGCGCCTCCTCATCCGCGCCGACGCCTCGGGCCCGCGGTCGGCCCGCATGGTGCTGCAGAACCCGCGCGTCGACTTCGCCGTCTTCGAGGTCGCCCGCGGTGGCATCCTCCGCGAGGGCCTGGGCTACGAGCGCAACGACGTCGCCGTGGTCCTCAACGTGCAGCCCGACCACCTCGGGCTGCGCGGCATCGACACGGTCGAGCAGCTCGCCGACGTCAAGGCCGTCATCGTCGAGGCGGTGCCGCGCGACGGCCACGCCGTGCTCAACGCCGACGACCCGCTGGTGCGCGAGATGCGCCGCAAGTGCTCGGGCCAGGTCGTGTGGTTCTCGATGGACGAGCCCGGCAGCGAGACGCGCGAGATGATCGACGCGCACTGCCGCCGGGGCGGCAAGGCCATCGTGCTCGACCCGAGCGAGCGCGGCGAGATGATGGTCGTGCTGCACGGCCGCCGCTCGATGCAGCTCGCGTGGACGCACCTGCTGCCCGCGACCTTCAACGGTCGCGCCCGGATGAACGTGCAGAACTCCCTCGCGGCCGCCGCCGCGGCCTTCGCGGCCGGCGCGCCGCTGCACGACATCCGGCAGGGCTTGCGCACCTTCTCGACCAACTACTACCTCTCCCCCGGACGCCTCAACGAGGTCGAGGTCAACGGCGTCAACGTCATCGTCGACTACTGCCACAACGCGCCCGGCATGCGGATGCTCGGCGACTTCGTGGACCGCGTCGGCGAGTCGCTCGAGTCCTCCCACGACCTCGCCCGGCCGTCGCGCATCGGCATCATCGCCACCGCCGGCGACCGCCGCGACCAGGACATGCGCGAGCTCGGCGAGATCGCCGCCCAGCACTTCGACGTCTGCATCGTCCGCGAGGACGTCGCGCTCCGTGGCCGTCAGCGCGGCGAGGTGGCGGCACTGGTGCTCGAGGGCGTCCACTCCGCGATGGCGGCGGGCGCCCGCTGCAAGCAGGCGGAGCTGGTGCTGGAGGAGATCGAGGCCGTACGCCACGCGATGAGCCGCGCCAACCGCGGCGACCTCGTCGTGGTCTGCGTCGACAAGCACGCCGAGGTGATGTCGGAGCTGGAGAACTGGTCCGACCAGGCGTACGCCGGCGCCGGGGCGTCGTCGGAGGCGCCGGCCGCCGACCCCGACTTCACCCCGCCCGTCGAAGAGCCGGCTGAGTGAGGGTCCTCGACCTCGCCGGACTGCCCCACCGGTCCGTCGAGGCACACGGCAGCCGGGGCTTCTCCGTCGGCGCGTTCGGCCTCGGCGCGGACACCCACCTCGTCGCGGTCACGCTCGTCCCGGGCGGGGTCATCGGGCGTCACCCAGCGCTGGCTCGCCAGCTGCTGGTGGTGCTGTCCGGCGAGGCCGAGGTCAGCGGCGCCGAGCTCGACGTGCGCCGCATCGGACCGGGCCAGGGCGCCGTGTGGGAGACCGGCGAGGTCCACGAGACGCGTTCCCCTGCTGGCATGACCGGGATCATCGTCGAGGGCGACCTCGACATCGGTGCGCCCGGTGAGCAGGTGGACCCCGGCGACGTCTAGGTCCGTCGCGCGCCGCGGGTCCCACGCCCCGGCCTCCCGAGGACGGCGCGCGGGCGTACGGGCGGTGCGTGACGCACGTTTTCGCCCCGCAGAACGTGGCTCACTCACCGCCCAGCGCCGGGCGGGCGTACGGGCGGTGCGTGACGCACGTTCTCGGCCGCCAGAACCTGCCTCACTCACCGCCCAGCGTCGGACGGGCGTACGGGCGGTGCGTGACGCACGTTCTCGGCCGCCAGAACCTGCCTCACTCACCGCCCAGCGGCGGGCCGGCGTACGGGCGGTGCGTGAGCCACATTTTCGACCCGCAGAACCTGCCTCACTCACCGCCCACCGGCGGGCGGGCGTACGGGCGGTGCGTGACGCACGTTCTCGGCCGCCAGAACCTGCCTCACTCACCGCCCCGCGGCGCGCACCTTCGCCGAGAGGATCTCGGGGCTGTCCGGGGTGCCACCGTGGGCGGCGATCCAGTCGTACGCCTGCTGCCGCTCGGCGTGGCACATGAGGCCGACGACGTCGCCGGGCCGGGCCCGGGCGACGAGCGCGGCGAGGCACTCCACCTCGGTCTCGTAGGTGTCGATGTCGGTGACGCCCACGCGCGCGGCCCCGGCACGCAGCAGGGCGTCGATCTCCTCCATCGTGCGACCGCGCAGGTAGTGCGCCTTGTGGCCGATGGCGACCACGTCGCTGCCCTTGGCGCCGATCTCGCCCAGCGCGTCGATCAGCTCGTCGGTGCGGTCCCCCACGGCGCCGAGGCCGAGGAGCAGGCGCGCCCCGGGACGGCGTACGCCCGACATGATCTCGAGCAGCGCCTCGAGGCCGGCCTCGTTGTGGGCCAGGTCCATGACCACCGAGACGCCCTCGCCGCCGGAGGCCGGCAGCGAGAAGAAGTTCATCCGGCCCGGGTTGTGCTCGGCGTCGGGGCGGAACGAGCGCAGGCCCTCGACCACGCGCTCGCGCGGCAGCCCGATCGCGAGGGCGGCGGAGGCGGCGGCGAGGGCGTTCTCGATGTTGAAGCGGGACAGCCCGGCCAGGGTCATCGGCACGTCGACCAGCTCGACGAGCGGGTCGGGGTCGGCGCCGGGCCGCAGCACGGTGATCCAGCCGTCGATGACGGTCGTCGCGCGTCCTCCGCCGTGGCCCAGCACCTCGCGGACCGCCGGCGAGTCCGGGTCGCGGCTGAACACCCACGGCTGCGCCTGCACGACCGACTGCATCGCGAGGACACGGGGGTCGTCGCCGTTGAGCACCGCCCAGCCGTCCTTGCGGGTGATCCGCGGGACGACGGACTTCACCTCGGCGAGCTGGTCGACGGTGTCGATCCCCTGCATCCCGAGGTGGTCGGCCGTCACGTTGGTCACGACCGACACGTCGTTGCGGGTCACGCCGATGCCCTTGAGCAGGATGCCCCCGCGGGCGGTCTCGGTGACGGCGAGCTGGACCCCCTCGAGCCCCAGCGCGCGCCCGGCGCCGGACGGGCCCGAGTAGTCGCCCGCCTCGACGAGCACGCCGTCGCGGTAGACACCGTCGGTGTTGGACCAGCCGACCACCAGGCCGCTCGTGCGCGCGACGTGGGCGATCATCCGGCTCGTCGTGGTCTTGCCGTTGGTGCCCGTGACCGCGACCACCGGGATCGACGGGGTGATCGTGGTGGGGCGGTCGCCCCGAGGAGCCGCGGCGACCTGCGCGGCGGCTGTGCTGACGGCTGCGTCCACGTCGGGGGCCGGCAGGGCGTCGAGGACGTGCGCGACGGCCTCGCCCAGCGCCCGCGCCCGCCCGCGGTTGCGCCACGGGAACGCGACCACGACGACGTCGGGGTCGGAGGTCGGGCGTACGCGCACCGCGAGGCGGCGCGTGCCGGCCTCGCTCGCGACCGCCCGCACGAGCCGCTCCACCGCGCGCAGCGCGAACCGCTGCCGGAAGCCCGACCCGGCCGCCCCCGGGCGGGTGGTCCGCAGACCGATCCGCCGGGCGAAGCGCAGCACCGGCTCCTCGCCGGCCTCGGTGATGGTCGAGACGTCGAGCGTGAGCTTGACCGCGGCGCGAGGGAAGTAGAGGTTCGGTCCTTCGAGGATGCGCAGCTCGACGAGTGAGGTCACCCGGGGAAACTAGCGGATCTCAGGACCCGTTCAGAGGCCCATCGCGTGGAAGCCACCGTCGACGTGGACGATCTCGCCCGTCGTCGCCGGGAAGAAGTCGCTCAGCAGGGCGCACACGGCCCGGGCGGTCGGGGTGTGGTCGGTCTCGTCCCAGCCGAGCGGGGCGCGGTCCTTCCACGACGACTCGAGGTCCTCGAAGCCGGGGATCGCCTTCGCGGCCAGCGTCTTGAGCGGGCCGGCCGACACGAGGTTGCAGCGGATGCCCTCGGGACCCAGGTCGCGCGCGAGGTAGCGGGAGGTGTTCTCGAGCGCCGCCTTCGCCACGCCCATCCAGTCGTACGCCGGCCACGCCGTGGTCGCGTCGAAGGTCAGCCCGACGATCGATCCGCCGGGCTGCATGAGCGGCTTCGTCGCGACGGCGAGCGACTTGAGGGAGTACGCCGAGACCTGCACGGCCTGCGCCACGTCGTCCCAGGGGCCCTCCATGAACTTGCCGCCCAGCAGGGTCTCCGGGTTGCCGTACGCGATCGAGTGCACGACACCGTCGAGGCCGTCGACGTGCTCGCGCACCTGGTCGGCGAGGCCGGCGAGGTGGTCCTCGTCGGTCACGTCGAGCTCCAGCACCGGCGGCTCCTGCGGGAGCCGCTTGGCGATCCGGCGGGTGATGCCGAGCGCGCGGCCGAAGTTGGAGATCAGCACCGTGGCGCCCTGCTCCTGGGCGACCCGGGCGGTCGCGAAGCCGATCGAGCTGTCCATCGTGACGCCGGCGACGAGGATGCGCTTGCCGTCGAGGATTCCCATTGCGTGTGCCTTCTCTCGGGGTCGTAGGGGGTCAGTGGCCCATGCCGAGGCCGCCGTCGACCGGGATCACGGCCCCGGTGACGTAGGCCGCGCCGTCCGAGGCCAGCCAGGTGACCGCGGAGGCGACCTCGGTCGTCGAGGCGTACCGGCCGAGCGGGACCTGCGCCTTGATCATGGCCTTCTGGTCGTCGGTGAGGACGTCGGTCATGTCGGTCTCGACGAAGCCCGGCGAGACCACGTTGGTGGTGATGGAGCGGCTGCCGAGCTCACGGGCCAGCGAGCGGGCGAGGCCGACGAGCCCGGACTTGGAGGCCGCGTAATTGACCTGGCCGGCCGAGCCGAGCAGGCCGACCACCGACGAGATCAGGATGATCCGTCCGCGACGCAGCCGCAGCATCCCCTTGGCCGCGCGCTTGGCGAGGCGGAAGGTCCCGGTGAGGTTGGTGTCGATCACCGAGGACCAGTCGTCCTCGCTCATCCGGAGCAGCAGGGTGTCCTTGGTGATGCCGGCGTTGGCGACGAGCACCTCGACCGGTCCGTGCGCCTCCTCGACCTGGGCGAAGGCCGCCTCGACGGCCTCCGGGTCGGTGATGTCGCAGCGGACGTCGAGGGCGCCCTCGGGGGCGCCGCCGTTGCGGGTCGTCACCGCGACCTTGTCGCCCTGGGCGATGAAGGCCTCGGCGATCGCACGGCCGATGCCGCGGTTGCCACCGGTGACCAGCACGGAACGGGGGGTGCTCGGGTTCTCGCTCACGTGGCCGACGCTAGTGATTACTCGGGGGTACGCCGAAACAGGCCCGCCGCACGGGGAGCCGTCACTCGTCCTCGAGCCGGAAGCCGACCTTCATGCCGACCTGGAAGTGCTCGACCGCGCCGTCCTTGGCCTGGCCGCGGATCTGGGTGATCTCGAACCAGTCGATGTGGCGCAGCGTCTTGCCCGCCCGCTCGATGCCGTTGCGGACGGCCTGGTCGATGCCGTCCGGAGAGGTCCCGACGATCTCGGTGACGCGGTAGGTGCGGTTGGTCATGGGCTCCTCCTGCGGGCCGGCCGGCCGGGTCCGTCCCGGGCTGGTCTGCTGAGACTAGCGACGTAGGATCGAGACATGGCCAAGCAGGACGCGGTGCGCATCACGACCGCTCGCAGCAGCGCCGCCGCCGACATGCGCTCGCGGCAGTGGCGGTACGCGGTGTCCATGAGCATCCGCATGGTCTGCTTCTTGGCCGCCGTGATGGTCGGTCCCGGCATCCTGCGCTGGGTCCTCGTCGCCGGTGCGGTGTTCCTGCCGTTCCTCGCTGTCGTCATCGCCAACGCCAGCGACCAGCGCGACGACGGATTCACCTTGCCGAACGGCCAGTACACCCATGAACTGACGGCAAGGGACGACGAACGCTGAGGAAAGTCCCGTCGAGACCGGCCCGGGGATGTTTGGTTTTCATCCAGTCCCGTGCCATGATCGCTGACGCGAACGCAGCATCCCCCGTCTGCGTGATCGCGTCGAGGTGCCGGACAGCTTCCCCCCGTGGCTGTCCGGCACCTCTCATGTGACGGCACCGACCTGCCCGACCCACCCCGGAGGTGAGCCCCGTGGAGCTCGACCGTGACATCTGCTCGGCCAAGGGCTGCCAGGCCGACGCCGTGTGGGACCTGCAGTGGAACAACCCCAAGATCCACACCCCCGAGCGCCGCAAGTCGTGGCTCGCGTGCGACGAGCACCGTCAGTCGCTGTCGGACTTCCTCGGAGCGCGCGGGTTCCTGAAGGACGTCGTGCCCCACCGGCCCGCCGGCTGACCCTGCGGACCCGCCACCTCGGCGACCAGTTCACGCGTTCGCCGGACGCCCACCGCGAGGCGGACCTAGCGTGGTCCCACCAGGGATCGCGACCGGCGGCCCGCCGTCGAGGGGCCCTTCCATGACGTCCTCACGCTCGTCCCGCCTGCGCGACCTGGCCGTGGTCGGCACCACCGCCGCCGTCCTGGGGGGCCTCGTCGTGACGGCCGGCCCGGCGACCCTGGCCGCAGCCGACCGGCTCATCACCGGCAAGGACATCGCGAAGTACAGCATCGGGCCCAAGAACCTCGCCCCCGACTCGGTGCAGGGCATGACGGTCCGCAAGAACGCGATCACGGGTCGCCATGTCCGCGACGGTTCCATCACGGCCGCCGACCTCGACGCCGGCCTGCAGGGCGTCGTCGGTCCCGCCGGCCCCGCGGGACCTGCGGGACCCGCCGGACCGGCGGGTGCCGCGGGCAGGGACGGCAAGGACGGCAAGGACGGAGCGCCCGGACCCTCGGGCCAGGCCGAGCCGGACGGCGTCGCCACCTGGACGATCCACCACGAGCAGAACGGCGACACCACCGTCAACCGGACCTCCGCCGACAAGGTCCCCGCCGGCGCCCTGATCGAGCCGCTGGCCTACAGCTTCGAGGGCGACGTCTCGAGCTGCGACGCCGGCCCGTTCTTCGGCAACGGCTGGACGTTCGGCACCAAGGGCTCCACGGCGTTGGTGAGCGGCTACCACGCGTCCTCGACCCCTCCCACCGCGACGATCGTGCAGACCATGGGCTCGGCGGACACGTCCCTGACCTTCACCCTGTCGTGCTGGGCCGGTTCGTCAGCGATGCCGACGCCCGCGGCGGTGCCGTCGTTCGACGCCAGCATGACGTTCCAGTGGACCGTCCGCGACACCACGACCACGCGCACCTTCAACTGACCGCCCGGCGCGCCCGGCCGGTCCGTCGGCGGAGCTAGCCGCCGATCGCCGACATGGGGCGGTCGGGCTGGAGGAACGTCTCGTCGTCGATGCCGTGGCCGGCCCGCTTGCCGCGCATCGCGACCACCCAGCGCTCGGCGATCTCGTCGTCGCTCGCACCGGAGCGGAGCGCGGCGCGCAGGTCGGACTCCTCGCGGGCGAACAGGCAGTTGCGCACCTGGCCGTCGGCGGTGAGGCGTACGCGGTCGCAGTCGCCGCAGAACGGGCGCGTCACCGACGCGATGATCCCGACCGTGGCCGGCCCACCGTCGACGTCGAAGAGCTCGGCGGGGGCGCTCCCCCGCGGTGCGCCGTGCGGCGTGAGCGTGAACTCCGCGGACAGCGCCTCGTGGATCTCGTCGGCGGTCACCATCGCCGCGCGGCTCCAGTCGTGCTGGGCGTCGAGCGGCATCTGCTCGATGAAGCGCAGCTCGTAGCCGTGCGTGACCGCCCACCGCAGCAGCTCGGCGGCCTGGTCGTCGTTGGTGCCGCGCAGCAGGACAGCGTTGAGCTTGACGGGGCCGAGCCCGGCCGCCTTGGCGGCCTCGAGGCCCTCGATGACGTCGTGGAGCCGGTCGCGGCGGGTGATCGCTGCGAACGTCTCGGGCCGCACGGAGTCGATGCTGGCGTTGATCCGGTCGAGTCCCGCGTCGGCGAGCGCCTGCGCGTTGCGCGACAGGCCGAGGGCGTTGGTGGTCAGCGACGTCTCGACGCCGAGCGCGTGCGTACGCCCGACGATGTCGACCAGCCCGCGGCGCAGGAGCGGCTCGCCGCCGGTGAACCGCACCTCCCGGATCCCGAGGCGCTCGACGCCGATGGTGATCAGCCGGACGACCTCGTCGTCGGTCAGCGTCTGCTCCGTCGGCAGCCAGTCGAGGCCCTCGGCGGGCATGCAGTAGTTGCAGCGGAGGTTGCAGCGGTCGGTGAGCGAGACCCGCAGGTCCGTGGCCACGCGGCCGAAGCGGTCTGCGAGTGGTGTCGTCACGGTCACAACTGTAACGAGGCCCCGTCTGGGGCTCAGGACCAGCCGGATAGCCTCGGCTGGTGCACTCCCTGCGGTTCCTGTTCTCGCGCCGCTGGATCGTGTTCGCGCTGGTGGTCGTCTTCCTCGCGTGGGTCGCGTGGCGGCTCGGCGAGTGGCAGTTCCACCGCCTCGAGGACCGCAAGGACCGCAACGCGATCATCGAGCGCAACGAGGAGGCCGGCCCGTCCCCGGTGGAGGACGTCCTCGCGCCCGGTCGCCCGGTCGCCCGACCGGACGAGTGGCGGATCGTCGAGGCCACCGGGACCTACGCCGTCGACGACACCGTGATCGTGCGCTACCGCACCCGCGAGGGCGAGGCGGGCGTGAACGTGGTGGTGCCGCTCGAGCTCGCCGACGGGACGAGCCTGCTCGTCGACCGCGGCTGGTACGCCACCGACAACCGCGGTGCCACCCGCGAGGACGTGCCGGCACCGCCCCCGGGTGAGGTGACCGTGACGGGGTGGGTCCGCCAGGACGCCGAGGGCGACAGCACGCAGGTCACCGACAAGTCCACCCGCGCCGTCGACAGCCAGGAGATCGCGCAGGCCCTGGACCGGGAGGTGCTCGGCGGGTGGGTCGACCTGCGCTCGGAGTCCCCCGAGCCCGCGACCGCGCTCCTGCCGGTCGAGCTGCCCGAGCTCGACAACGGCCCGCACTTCTTCTACGGCCTCCAGTGGTGGTTCTTCGGTGCGCTCGCGATCTTCGGGTTCTTCTTCCTCATCTACGACGAGGTCCGCGGCGGCCGCGGGCCCGGCCCGTCCCCTGCTCGCGGCCCGGCCGAGCGCACGCCGACGCCGACCGCCCCGCCGAAGAAGAAGCGGCGGACCTGGCGGGAGATGCTCGAGCCGGACGACGAGCCCGACGTCCCCGGGGGCGCGGAGCCCTCAGAGCGCCCGCAGCAGGCCACCGTCGACCGGGAGCATCACGCCCGTCAGGAATGACGCGGCCGGCGACATGAGGAACGCGGCCACCGCGCCGAACTCCTCGGGCTCCCCGTAGCGTCCGAGCGGGATCGACGCCTCCGCGGCACGCCGCGCAGCCTCGGGGTCGCCCGTCGAGGCGTCGAGCTCGGCGACGCGGTCGGTGGCGATCCGGCCGGGCAGCAGCCCGTTGACGCGTACGCCCCGAGGGCCGAGCTCGTCCGCGAGGGTCTTGGCGACCATCGCGAGCCCCGGGCGCAGGCCGTTGGAGATGGCCATCTCGGGAAGCGGGGCCCGCACGCTCGACGACAGGACGAGCCCGAGGGCGCCCCCTGCCGGCAGAGCGGTGCCGACCTCGCGCGCGAGGCGTACGGCTCCGAGGAAGACCGACTCGAAGGCGGAGGTCCACTGCTCGTCGGTGGTCGCGGTGACCGGGCCCTTCGGCGGCCCGCCGACGCTGATGAGCGCGCCGTCGACGCGCCCCCAGGCGTCCCGCCCGGCGGCGAGCAGCCGCGCCGGGGCGTCCCGGTCGGCGTTGTCGACGGTGACCGCCACGGCGGCGTGACGGCCGGCGCGCTCGTCGAGCTCGGCCGCCGCCCGGCCGAGGGACTCCTGCGAGCGTCCCGACAGCACGACCCGCGCTCCCTCCGCGACCAGTGCCTCCGCGCTGGCCCGGCCGAGCCCGCGCGCCCCACCGGTGACGATGTGGACGCGGTCGGTCAGCTGGAGGTCCATCCACACAACCTAACCGGCTGCAGCACCGAGCTCGTCAGCCCGGGAGGTCGACCTTCTCCGCGCGGAACTGCGTCGCGTGGAGGGTGGCGTAGAGGCCCCCCGCGGCGAGCAGCTCGGCGTGGGTGCCGGACTGCACGACCCGGCCGTCGTCGAGGACGAGGATCAGGTCGGCGTTGCGGACCGTCGAGAGCCGGTGCGCGATGACGAGGGACGTGCGGCCCTCGAGCGCGGCGTCCAGCGCCTGCTGCACCGCGGCCTCGGACTCGCTGTCGAGGTGCGCCGTCGCCTCGTCGAGGACGACGATGGCGGGCGCCTTGAGCAGCAGCCTGGCGATCGCGAGCCGCTGCCGCTCGCCGCCGCTGAGGCGGTAGCCGCGGTCGCCCACGACCGTGTCGAGGCCGTCGGGCAGCGCACGCACCAGCGGCGCGATCTGCGCCGCCTCGAGCGCCGCCCACACCTCGGCCTCGGTGGCCTCCGGGCGGGCGTACTGCAGGTTGGCCCGGATGGTGTCGTGGAACATGTGGGCGTCCTGGGTGACGTAGCCGACGACGTCCTCGAGGGACTGCAGGGTCACGTCGCGCACGTCGTGCCCGCCGACCCGGACGGCGCCCGCCCCGACGTCGTAGAGCCGCGCGACGAGGTGGGTCACCGTGGTCTTGCCGGCCCCCGACGGGCCGACCAGGGCGACCATCTGGCCGGGCTCGGCCGTGAAGGTGACGTCGTGGAGGACCTCGCCGCTGTCGCGGGACTCGGTGCGCGCGACGGTCTCGAGCGAGGCGAGGGAGATCTCGTCGGCACGCGGGTAGGTGAACGCGACGTGGTCGAACTCGAGGCGGGAGGTCGAGGCGGGGAGCGCGACCGCGTCGGGCTTCTCCTGGATGAGCGAGGGCAGGTCGAGGACCTCGAAGACGCGGTCGAAGCTGACCAGGGCGGTCATCACGTCGATGCGGACGTTGGACAGGCCCTGCAGTGGGCCGAGCAGCCGGGTGAGCAGGACCCCGAGGGCCACGATCGTGCCGACCGAGAGGTCGCCCCGGATGGCCAGCCAGCCGCCGATGCCGTAGACGAGCGCCGTCGCGAGGGACGGCACGAGGGTCATCGCGGCGAAGAAGATGCGGGTGAGGAGCGAGATGCGCACGCCCAGGTCGCGCACGACGGCGGCCTTGCGGGCGTACGCCACGTCCTCCTCCTCGCGCCGCCCGAACAGCTTGAGGAGCATCGCGCCGCCGACGTTGAACCGCTCGGTCATCGCGTTGCCGAGGTCGGCGTTGCCGTCCATCTGCTGGCGCGACAGGGCGGCGAGCCGGTTGCCCACCATGCGCGAGGCGAGCAGCAGGATCGGGAACAGCGCCAGGCAGAGCAGCGTCACCGGCCAGCTGAGGAACAGCATCGTCACGCCGACGACGACGGCGGCGATGATGTTGGAGACCGTGCCCTGCAGCGTCGAGGTGAACGCGCGCTGGGCGCCGATCACGTCGTTGTTGAGCCGGCTGACGAGGGCGCCGGTCTGGGTGCGGGTGAAGAACGCGAGCGACTGGCGCTGCACGTGCGCGAACACCTGGGTCCGCAGGTCGTAGATGAGCCCCTCGCCGATGCGGCTCGACAGCCACCCGGTAATCAGTCCGAACGCCGAGTCCAACACGGCGACGAGCGCGACCAGGACGGCAAGCCAGACGACGAGCGAGGTGTTCCCCGTCTGGACGCCGTCGTCGATGATCGCCTTGAGCAGCAGCGGGGGCAGGACCACCAGTGCCGCGTCGACGACCGTGACACCGAGGAAACCTGCGATCAGGCGGCGGTGGGGTCGCGCGAACGACAGCACGCGCCGCACCGTGCGGCGCTCGATCTTCTGCTCGACGACGCTCCGGTCACTGCGCAGGAAGCGCCACGGCGGCCCGCCGGCCCCCGGTCCCATCGACATGCATGCTCCTTCGTCCGTCCGTCACAACCGACGGCGCGGAGGCATTGTTCCTCGCGGTGTCCGCGCGCCCGACGGGGTGAGTCACCCGAGCGCGGCGGCCACCGCGCGGAAGCGACGGACCTGGGCCTCCCGCTCGAGGCGGCGCTGCTCGTCGAGGTCCCGGTCGGCCGCGCCCTGCAGGAGGGCCTTGGTGGCGGGGACGACGCCGGACATCGGCGCGACGAGGGCGGCGACGAGGTCGGCCACGGCGGCGTCGAGCTCGTCGGACGCGTACGCCCCCGTGGCGAGCCCGATCCGGACGGCCTCGTCGGCCCCGACGACCCGCGCCGTGGCGCAGATCTCCAGCGCGCGGGAGTAGCCGACGTGCTCGACGAGCGGCTTGGTGCCGGTGAGGTCGGGGACGAGGCCGAGCGCGGACTCCTTCATCGAGAACCTGACGTCGTCGGCGACGACGCGGAGGTCGCACGCGAGCGCGAGCTGGAAGCCGGCGCCGATGGCGTAGCCCCGCACCTTGGCGATCGAGACGAAGCGCGGGTCGCGCAGCCAGGTGAAGCCGCGCTGGAACTCCTCGATCCGCGCCGACGCCTCGTCGTCGCTGAGCGCCAGCAGCCCGATGACGCTCTCGCCGTCGCCCCCGGCCGCCGAGGGGTCGAGCATGGCGCGGTCGAGCCCGGCGGAGAAGGTCTCGCCCTCCCCCGTCACCACGACCACGGCCACGTCGTCGGGCAGGGTCCGGCCGATCTCACCGAGGGCGATCCACATCGCGGGCGTCTGGGCGTTGCGCACCTCGGGCCGGTCGAGCGTGATGGTCGCGACGGGGCCGTCGACGTCGAGCCGGAGCCCGACGGCGGCGAGGTCTGCTGGAGTCATGGCTCTCCTTGGTGGTCGAGTAGCGAGCGCTCGCGAGCGTATCGAGACCGGCGAGGAGCTAGGCGAGGGACACCAGGTCGGCGTACTCGTCGCTCCACAGGTCCTCGTCCCCGTCGGGCAGCAGCAGCACGCGGTCGGGGTCCAGCGCGCGCACGGCGCCCTCGTCGTGGGTGACGAGGATGATCGCGCCGGTGTAGCTGCGGATCGCGTGGAGCACCTCCTCCCGCGAGGCCGGGTCGAGGTTGTTGGTGGGCTCGTCGAGCAGCAGCACGTTGGCGCTCGAGACGACGAGGATCGCCAGCGCGAGCCGGGTCTTCTCGCCGCCGGAGAGCACACCGGCGGGCTTGTGCGCGTCGTCGCCGGAGAAGAGGAACGACCCGAGCACCGAGCGCGCCTGGGTGTCGGTGAGCTCCGGCGCGGCGCTGTGCATGTTCTCCAGCACGGTGCGGTTGACGTCGAGGGTCTCGTGCTCCTGGGCGTAGTAGCCCATCTTGAGCCCGTGACCGGCGACCACCGACCCGGTGTCGGGCTGGTCGACGCCCGCGAGGATGCGCAGCATCGTGGTCTTCCCGGCGCCGTTCAGCCCGAGGATCACCACCCGGCTCCCCCGGTCGATCGCGAGGTCAACGGCGGTGAAGACCTCCAGGGAGCCGTAGGACTTCGACAGCTCCGTGCCCATGAGCGGGGTCCGGCCGCACGGCGCGGGCTCGGGGAAGGCGATCCGCGCGACCTTGTCGGCGGCGCGCTCGCTCTCGATGCCGGCCATCATCTTCTCGGCCCGCTTGAGCATCGACTGCGCGGCCTGGGCCTTGGTGGCCTTGGCGCGCATCTTGTTGGCCTGGTCGGTGAGCACCTTCGCCTTGTTCTCGGCGTTCTGGCGCTCGCGCTTGCGGCGCTTCTCGTCGTCCTCGCGCTGGGTGAGGTAGTTGTGCCAGCCCATGTTGTAGACGTCGATGACGGCGCGGTTGGCATCGAGGTGGAAGACCTTGTTGACCGTCGCCTCGAGCAGCGCGTTGTCGTGGCTGATGACCACGAACCCGCCGCGGTGCGCCTTGAGGAAGTCGCGCAGCCACACGATGGAGTCGGCGTCGAGGTGGTTGGTCGGCTCGTCGAGCAGCATGATCTCGGCGCCGGAGAACAGGATGCGGGCCAGCTCGACACGACGGCGCTGTCCGCCGGACAGGGTGCCGATCGGCTGGGCGAGGATGCGCTCCTCGATCCCCAGCGCCGCCGCCATCTGCGCGGCCTCGGACTCCGCGGCGTAGCCGCCACCGGCATGCAACTCGGCGTCGGCGCGCGACCACCGGCGCATCCCCCGCTCGTGGACCTTCGGGTCCTCGCTGGCCATGTCGACCTCGGCCGCACGGAGCCGGCGTACGACCTCGTCGAGGCCGCGGGCCGAGAGGATGCGGTCGCGCGCGATCACCTCGGGGTCGCCCACCCGTGGGTCCTGCGGGAGGTAGCCGATGTCGCCGCTGCGCAGGACCTGCCCCGAGGCGGGCTGTCCCTCGCCGGCGAGGATGCGGGTGAGCGTCGTCTTGCCGGCGCCGTTGCGCCCCACGAGGCCGACCTTGTCGCCCGCGGCGATCCGGAAGGTGACGTCCTCCATGAGGAGCCGCGCGCCGGCTCGGACCTCGAGCTTCTGGGCGGTGATCATCGTGGCGCCATCCTACGAAGGGGTGGCTCCCGGAGCCCCATCGGGAGCCGTTCGCGCTACATTGCGCGCAGGCTGTCCAGTCCTCTCCCCGCCCGGGACGAACCGCTGAAAGGCGACCACCATGCGCTTCAACCCGAAGTCCGACATCAGCGGCGGGCGCGTCCGTGACGCAGGGGGAAGCGGCGGCGGTGGCGGCGGCGGGATGCGGCTCCCGCTGCCGGGCGGCACCCGCGCCGGCGGCGGCATCGGTGGCCTGATCATCATCATCCTCTTCGTGGTCCTCACGCAGTGCGTGGGTGGAGGTGGCGGTCTGCCCAGCCCGGGCGGCGGCACCAGCCAGCAGGGCCAGTCGCAGCCCGACGGCATCGACACCGGTGACGAGCGCTACGCCAACTGCAAGACGGGCGCCGACGCCAACGACGACCCCGACTGCGCCCGCCTCGGAGTGGCCGTGTCGCTGGAGGACTACTGGTCCGAGACGTTGCCCGACCAGGGCGGCGTCGACTTCCAGCCCGCCACCATCAACACGTTCGCGGGCGGGATCAACACCGGGTGCGGCCAGGCCACGTCGCAGGTGGGGCCCTTCTACTGCCCGGCCGACCAGCAGGTCTACCTCGACACCACGTTCTTCGCCGACGTCCTCGAGGGCCAGCTCGGCGGGCAGGGCGGCGACTTCGTCGAGCCCTACGTCCTCGGCCACGAGTACGGCCACCACATCCAGAACCTCATGGGCACCATGGGCAAGGTCCGCACCCAGCAGGGGGCCGACTCCGACGCCGTACGCCTCGAGCTCCAGGCCGACTGCTACGCCGGCATGTGGACCAGGTACGCCGAGGACAGCGAGCTGTTGACCCTCGACGACGGCGACATCAGCGAGGCGCTCGACTCCGCCAAGGCGGTCGGCGACGACCGGATCCAGCAGCAGTCGGGGCAGCGGGTCGACCCGGAGGGTTGGACGCACGGCTCGTCCGAGCAGCGGATGGCGTGGTTCACCACCGGCTACGAGCAGGGCACCCTCGACGCCTGCGACACGTTCTCCGCCGGCCAGCTGTGAGCACGGGCCGAGGCCCGGCCCCGGCGCTCAGCCCAGCAGGGCCTCGATGTGGTCCACCTGCCGCTGCATGGCATGGATGTACGGCGCCACGCTGGGGTGGCGGAACTTCCCGGCCAGCGCACCCTCGCCATCGGCGACCCGCGCCAGTGCCCAGTCGAGGCGGGTCAGGGCGGTGTAGACGGCCATCACCCGGGCGCCGGTGAGCACCTCGTCGGGCGAGGCCAGCCCGGCGGGAAGCGCGTCGGTGTACGCCTGCACGAGGGGTTCGACCTCCTCCCGGGTCGCCAGCGACAGGTAGCCGAGGTCGGCACCCACCGGACCGCGTCCGAGGTGGGCCCAGTCGATGGCTATGGCCCCGTCCCCGCCGGGCGTCCGCCCGGGGATGTTGGCGGCCGAGGGGTCGCCGTGCTGCGCGACCTGCGGGAGCGCGTCGGACCGCTCGAGCCAGACGCTCCGGTGCGACCAGAGGTGGTCGGCGATGTCGGCCACGGGCGTGCGGGCCAGCGTCCGCCACCCCCCGCGCCGCTCGACCAGGGCGAGCCGGCTGCGGAGCTGGTCGCGCGCCAGCCAACGGTGGGCGCCGAGGTCGACGGCGGCGAACCGGCCCAGGCACGCGGCGAGCCACGGCCCGGGTGCGTCGTGGGACCCGACCCGCTCGTGGACGAGGGTGATGCCCTCGTCGTCCTCGTCGACCCGCACGACGGGCGCCTCGCGGAGCCCGGGGGCCGCGGCGACCACGCCGCTGAGCGCGACGTCGGCGGCGCGGCGCCAGTAGTTCACGTCGCCGGGCAGCAGCGCGCCGGGGACGTCGTGCGGGTCGGGGTGGCGCAGCCGCTTGACGACCACCTCGCGACCGAGGTGGGTCGCCGACCAGACGCCGTCGGTGGCCGGCCCGGCCCCCGGGAGGGGCCGCCAGCCCGGCTCGGGTTGCCACATAGGCAGGACGCTAGCCGATGTCGCGACCGCGGTAGCGCCACCAGGCGCCCTCAGCTCCGGCTAGGCGTTGACGACCTCGACCCGGATCGACTGCGCGTCGACGACGGCGCGGTCGAGCACCGCCCGGCGCGGGTCCGGCACGGCGAGCCACGGCGCGACGACCCGCACCGACGACAGCCGCTGGTCGGCGAGCACGGCGTCGACGGCGACGTGGTCACCACCGGTGACGACGACGGGGACACCGGCGAGGATGCGTGCCGCGTGGTCGGCCGCCGCCTCGTACGCCTGGCGCGCCTGGTTGTCGCGACGGCGGGCGAAGCGCTGCTGGCTCTGCCCACCCGCCTTGGTCCGCCCCTGCACGTGGCGCTGGCCGATCTTGTGCTCGACCACCGCGGGGCCCTGCAGCCGCGCGACGGCGAACCCGCCCTTGCGCACCAGCAGCACGCCCCAGGCGTCAGGCGGCACCACGGCGGCGGCGAGGGCGGCGGCGTCGGGCGGTCCGGCGTACGGCTCGGCGAAGGGCAGGCGGGCGACGAAGTGGGAGCCGTCGACGGCCGCACCGCGGAGCGCCCCGTCGCCGACGGCGAGCTCGGCCCCACCGTGACCGGTCGAGAAGTTGCCGACCCAGCGCTCCCAGCGCGCGGACGGGACGAGGACCTCGGGCACGCGTCGAACCTAGCCTGCGGGCACCTCGGGGCGGGGCACCGTCACCCCGCCGGGCAGCACCAGCTCGGCGGGGTCGTGGCGGGCGTACGCACCCGGTGTCATGCCGTGCGCCCGGCGGAACGCGCGGTTGAAGGCCGCCTCCGACTGGTAGCCGACGCGCTCGGCGACCCGGGCGAGCGAGAGCCTGCGCTCACGGACCAGCCGCGCCGCGAGGTCCATGCGCCACGCGGTGACGTAGCCCATCGCCGGCTCGCCCAGCGTCTGGCGGAAGCGGTCGGCGAAGGCGGAGCGGGACATGCCGGCCTCGGCCGCGAGCGAGGCCAGGGTCCACGGTGCGCCGGGCTCGGCGTGGAACGCGGCGAGGGCGAGGCCGACCTGCGGGTCGCGCAGGCCCGCGACCCACCCGCGGTCCTGCGCGCCGGACTCCAGCCACGACCGGACCGCCTGGACCACGAGGACGTCGGCGAGCCGCGCCGTGACCACGTCGCTGCCCGGCCGCGGGCTGCGCGACTCCGCTCCGATCACGTCGAACGCGGCCCGCATCCAGTCGGCGTCGCCGTCCGTGCCTGCCGGCAGGATGGCCGGGAGGCTGCGCAGCAGGCGCGCCACGCCGAGCCCGCTGAACGAGACCGCTCCGCACACCAGCTCGCACGGCTCCCCCGGGCCCGGGATGTCGAGCCGCTCGTAGCGCTCGCCCAGCTCCACCCGCGGCAGGTCGAAGAGCGGTGTCGCCCGGCTGCCGGGGGCGTCGAGGATGACGTGGCCGGCACCCGTGGGCACGAGCGCCATGTCGCCCTGCCCCATCCGCAGGGTCTCCCCGTCGACCTCGAGCACGAGCTCGCCGGCGGTCACGAGGTGGAAGACCACGGTGCCCGGGAGGGGAGGGATCTCGATGCCCCACGGGGCGCGGAGCAGCGACACGGCGTAGAACACCCCGCTCATGCCGAAGTCGGTGAGCGTGTCGGTGAGGAGGTCACGGTCCACGCGCTCAGCATCCTCCCTGCCGGACGATCGAGCAAGGGATGCGGTCGATCCGGCATTGATCGTCCGACCCCGCGGTACCAGTCTGGACTCATCACCGGAACAGGTCCGGGCACACCGATGGAGGAGCGTCATGAGGGTTCTCGTTGTGGGAGCAAGCCGCGGCACCGGCGCGGAGCTGGTCGAGGAGCTGGCCGAGCGGGGTCACGTGGTCACCGCGTTCTCGCGCCGAGCGGGAGCACACCCCGAGGGCGTGCGGACCGTGACGGGCGACGTGCTGGACGCGGACGCCCTCGGCAAGGCGATGGTCGGGCAGGACGCCGTGGCGGTGACGCTCGGCATCCCGGACAACCCCTTCCGGGTACGGCTGACCCGGCGCGCGAGCTCGCGGCTCGACGTCCGCTCGGCCGGCACGCGAGCGGTGCTCGACGCGATGGGCGAGCACGACGTCCCACGCCTCGTGGTCCAGTCGACCTACGGCATCGGCGACACCTACCGGCACCTGCCGCTCGCGCTCAAGGCGTTCTTCACGCTCGGCATCCGGCCGCAGGTCCGCGACCACGAGCGCCAGGAGGAGGTGGTCCGCGAGAGCGGCCTCGCGTGGACGATCGTGCGCCCGACGGTCCTGCACGACGAGGCGACCGACGCGCCCGCCCACGTCAGCACCGACGACCTCGCACCGACGATGAGGGTGTCGCGCCGCCAGGTCGCGCGGGTCGAGGCGGACGCGATCGAGGACGACTCGCGTCACGCGCAGGTGCTCTCGGTGACGGCGGCCGCCTGAGGATGTCACGATCGGCCCCCGGGTCGCGCTAGCCTCCGCGGCATGCGCGTTCCGGGGGCCGAGAGCGGCTGGGGGTACGTCCTCCTCGTCGGGGGCGCGCTCATCGTCTGGTCCCTGGCGCTGGATGCGAGCCTCGGGTCCGAGCGCCGGATCGCGGTGTGGTGGGTCCGCAGCGTGCGACGGCTCGGCGCGTGGGCAGGCCCTGTCTCGTTCCTCCGCTCGACCGTCCTGCTCGCGCTCTACGCGATCGTCGCCTGGCTGGGCGACCTGCTGGCGGGGCGTCTCGGCGACCCGTTGTGGGCCCTGGTCGTCTCGGGACCCGCCATGGTGGCGTACGCCCCGGTCGTGCTCGCCATGACGCCGTTCGACGTCGTCGACGTCCAGCTGTGGCGGTCCCAGCTGTCCGCCGTCGGCGCCGAGGCCCGCGAGCAGCGCGCCGTCGCGTGGTGGGCAGGGCTGCCCGCCCTCGCGGGGTTCATGGCGATCATGCTCACCCTGATGTCGATCTTCGTCGACTGACCGCTTCCGCGGCCCGGGCCGTCAGAGGAAGTCGAACGGGTCGAACTCGTCGATCGGGATGATGCGGATCCGCGGCAACGAGGAGTTGAAGGCCCCGATGTCGTACTCCAGGTCGATGATCCGCAGCCCGGGGAGGTTGCGGAACTGCGAGTTCATGAACTCGCCGAACCCGACCACGCCGACCTGACGGCTGCCGTCGCACAGCGCGGAGACCTGGTCGACGAAGTCGCCGTCGTGGCTGACGAGCACGACGTCGGCCGGCCGGTCGACCAGCGCCTCAGCGGTGCGCTGGATCGCGATGTCGACGATCTTGCCCTCCCCGCTCAGCGGGATCGGCTTGAACCCGATGGCGAGCAGCGCCTGGACGAAGCTGGTCGGCAGCTCGGTGCTGGCGGCGAGGAAGAACAGGCCGGTGACGTCCTGTTCGAAGGCCCGCTCGGCCCACTCGAGCAGCCGGTCCCAGCGCGGCCGCTCCTCGGGGCGGGGGCGACGACCCAGGATGGAGGTGCCCAGGGTGGCGTCGATGTTCTCCCCGTCGACGAGGAGGTAGGTCATCCGCTCGGCCATGCGAGGACTCTCCCACACGGTCGGCGGGACGTCCGGTCAGGGACGCTCAGGGCTGGTAGACGACCTTGAACGACTCCACGACGCGGTCGCCCTCGACGTCCACGTCCGTGACCTCCACCAGTGCACGCGGCACCCCCGACCCGTCGCAGAGGATCGACAGGACGCCGGTCTCCGGCAGCTCGTCGCCGTAGTCGGCGGTCGACGCGGTGGTGCTGCCCAGCTCGTCGGCGAGCACCTCGGCGACGAAGGCGTCGGACTCCCCCGCGGAGTCGCCGAAGGCCCATGCCGGCGGGGGGACGGACTCGAGGGTGGTCGGCCCGAAGTAGGTCGGAGCGGCGTTGAGCTTGGCGTGGTAGCGAGCGAGGTCCCAGAAGACCCGCAGCTCCTCGTGGTCGAACTCGACATCAGCGGCGGGGTCGACCTCGGGCGGCTCCATGCACGGAGCCTAGCCAGTCAAGCCACGTCGGCGACGTACGACGCGAACGCCCGCGCCTGGTCCATCGAGCCCGGCCGCGGCGCGGATGCCGGGTCGAGCCCGAGGTCGCGGTCCGCGAGCACCTGCTGCAGCAGGGGCCGCCAGCGCGGGTCGGCGTGCATCATCGCCCACCGCAGGGCGTCGCGCTTGCTCGCGACCGCCCCGGTGCGGACCGTGTAGAGGCTGCGACTCGCCTGCACCACGAGGTAGCGCTGGCACCACGCGACGCTCGGCGAGCACCAGGCGAGGACGTCGTCGGCCAGCGTGGCCAGGCCCGCGCGGGCACAGTCGCGGAGCACCGTGTCCGGCACCGGTTCGACGAGCCGCTCCGGGCACGGTCCGACGAGCGTGATGCCGTGCTCGCGGAGGATCCAGCGGGTCCACGGCTGGTTGCAGTGGGTCGACCAGATCATCTCGTCGGAGCCGTGGTCGACGTAGAGCCACTCCCGGCCGAGACCCGCCGTCGTGCGCAGGTCGGACGCGACGGCGTACGACCCCTCCAGGTGTCCGTGCCAGAAGCCGCCGCGGCGCGGGAGCTGCCGGTGCACCTCCCGCAGCGCGGCCTCCTGCGCCGCGTCGGGCCGCCCGCGCACCACGACGAGGAAGTCGCAGTCGCTGTGGCGGTCACCGGCGCCGAGGGCGAACGAGCCCTGCAGGTAGGCCCCCACGAACGAGTCGCCCAGGATCGCCTGCGCGTCCGTGACGAGCTCGTGCAGCACGCCGTTGAGGTCGGCGAAGCGGGTGGGGTGGGGGTTCAGCACGCAAGGAGTGTGCGCGCGGCACGTGTCCCCGCGCCACGCAATATCTGCAGGTCAGACGTTGAACCCGAGGGCCCGCAGCTGCTCGCGGCCGTCCTCGGTGATCTTGTCCGGGCCCCACGGGGGCATCCAGACCCAGTTGATCGCGACGTCGCCGACGAGGCCCTCGAGGGCCGACTCGGTCTGGTCGGTGATCACGTCGGTCAGCGGGCAGGCCGCCGAGGTGAGGGTCATGTCGAGCACGGCGTTGGCGTGCTCGTCGAGGTGGACGCCGTAGACGAGGCCGAGGTCCACGACGTTGATCCCGAGCTCGGGGTCGACGACGTCCTTCATCGCCTCGGTGACGTCGTCCACGGTGACGGTGGAGGTGCCCCCGCCCTGGGTGGCCTCGGGGACCTCGGGCAGGTCGCTGTGGTCCGGCTGGGTCTCGGTCATGAGGAGGCTCCTTCGGTCGTGGCCTGGGTGGTCGCGTCCTTCCACGCCATCCAGGAGAGCAGGGCGCACTTCACGCGCGCGGGGAACTTGGCGACGCCGGCGAACGCGATGCCGTCCTCGAGGACGTCCTCGTCCGGCTCGACCTGCCCCTTGCCCTGCATGAGCTCGAGGAAGGTCTGGTGGATCGCCATGGCGTCGCCGACGGGCTTGCCGATCACGAGGTCGGTCAGCACGGAGGCCGAGGCCTGCGAGATGGAGCAGCCGACCGAGTCGTAGGACACGTCCTCGACGACGGGGCCGTCGGGACCCTCGGCGAGGTGCACCCGGAGGGTCACCTCGTCGCCGCAGGTCGGGTTGACGTGGTGCACCTCGGCAGTGCCGGCGGAGGACGGGTCGCCCCTGAGTCCCTTGTGGTGCGGGTTCTTGTAGTGGTCCAGGATGATCTCCTGGTAGAGCGCGTCGAGGTCGGTGCTCATCGGTCCACCTTGAAGTAGCTGCGGGTGTGGTGGAGGGCCTCGACGAGCGCGTCGATCTCCGCGGGCGTCGTGTAGAGGTAGGACGACATCCGCGTCGAGCTCTGCACGCCGAAGCGGGCGTGCGCCGGCTTCGCGCAGTGGTGGCCCGCGCGCACCGCGACACCGCGCGAGTCGAGGACCTGCGCGATGTCGTGCGGGTGCACGCCGTCGAGCTCGAACGAGATCGCGCCGCCGCGCTGGGTGGCGTCGAGCGGTCCGAGCACCGTCAGCCCCGGGACGGACTGCAGGCCCTCGAGGGCGTACGCCGTGATGGCCTGCTCGTGCGCGTGGATGGCGTCGAGCCCGATGTGAGCGAGGTAGTCGACCGCGCAGCCGAGGCCGATGGCCTCGACGATCGGCGGCGTGCCGGCCTCGAACCGGTGGGGCGCCCTGGCGAACGTCGAGCGCGCCATGGTGACGGTCTCGATCATCTCGCCACCGCCGTGGAAGGGCGGGAGCTCGTTGAGCAGCTCCTCACGGCCCCACAGCACGCCGATGCCGGTCGGGCCGCAGACCTTGTGGCCGGTGAAGACCAGGAAGTCGCACCCGACCTCCTGCACGTCCACGGCGAGCTGCGGCGCCGCCTGCGAGGCGTCGACGACGGAGTACGCCCCGACCGCCCTCGCCCGCGCCGCCAGGTCGGCGACGGGGTTGATCGTGCCGAGCATGTTGGACACCCAGGTGAACGCGACGACCTTGGTGTGCTCGTCGACCAGCCGGTCGGCGTCCGTCAGGTCGAGCCGGCCGTCGTCGGTCAGGCCGAACCAGCGCAGCTCGGCGCCGGAGCGCTCGCAGGCCAGCTGCCACGACACGATGTTGGAGTGGTGCTCCATCTCGGTGATGACGACGTTGTCGCCCGGGCCGAGCTCGATGGTGCGGGCCAGCAGGTTGAGCGCCTCGGTGGCGTTCTTGGTGAAGACGACCTCGTTGCGCGAGGGCGCGTTGAGGAACGCCGCCACCTTGTCCCGCGCCCCCTCGTAGGCCTCCGTCGACTCCGCGCCGAGCTGGTGCATGGCGCGGGCGATGTTGGCGTTGTGCCGCTCGAGGTGGTCGACCATCGTGTCGATGACGACCTGCGGCTTCTGCGAGGTGTTGGCGCTGTCGAGGTAGACCAGCGGCGCACCGCCCGCGAGCGTGCGCTCGAGGATCGGGAAGTCCTTGCGGATCACGTCGAGATCCGGGAGCAGTCCTTGCATCGTGGTCCTCCTCTCCTGGTGCAGTGGTGGGGGCAGGTCAGGCCGTGGCGGCCTTGACGTAGCGGTCGTAGCCGTTGGCCTCGAGCTCGTCGGCCAGCTCCTTGCCGCCGGACTCGGCGACCTTGCCGTCGACGAACACGTGGACGTGGTCGGGCTCGATGTAGCGCAGGATGCGGGTGTAGTGGGTGATCAGCAGGACACCCTTGCCCTCACGCGCGCGGAAGCGGTTGACGCCCTCGGAGACGATCTTGAGCGCGTCGATGTCGAGGCCGGAGTCGGTCTCGTCGAGGACGGCGACCTTGGGGTCGAGGAGCTCCAGCTGGGCGATCTCGTGGCGCTTCTTCTCACCACCGGAGAAGCCCTCGTTGACCGAGCGCTGCGAGAACGACGAGTCGAGGTTGAGCGCCTCGAGGGCGCCGTTGACGTCCTTGACCCAGGTGCGCAGCTTGGGCGCCTCGCCGTCGATGGCGGCCTTGGCCGTGCGCAGGAAGTTGGCGACGGAGACACCCGGGACCTCGACGGGGTACTGCATCGCGAGGAAGAGGCCGGCGCGGGCGCGCTCGTCGACGGAGAGCGAGAGGACGTCCTGGCCGTCGAGGGTCACCGAGCCACCCGTGATGGTGTACTTGGGGTGGCCGGCGATGGAGTAGGCGAGCGTCGACTTGCCGGAGCCGTTGGGCCCCATGATGGCGTGGGTCTCGCCGTCCTTGATGGTGAGGGTGACGCCCTTGAGGATCTCCTTGGGGCCGTCCTCGGTGTCGACGGTGACGTGCAGGTCGGTGATGACGAGCTTGCTCATGCGGGGGTGACTCCGTTCAGGGTGGTCTCGGTGTCGACGTAGACGTCTCCGTCGCGTACGTCGACCGGGAAAGTGGCGACCGGCTCGGTCGCCGGGAGGTTGGTGGGCTTGCCGGTGCGCAGGTCGAACATCGACCCGTGCAGCCAGCACTCGATCTGGCAGCCGCCGTCGGTCCGCTCGACCTCGCCCTCGCTGAGGGCGACCTCGGCGTGGCTGCAGGTGTTCTCGATGGCGAAGACCTCGTCGCCGTCGCGGGCGATGGCGAGGTCGTACCGCCCGAGGGTGACGGCGAGCGCCTGGTCGGCGGCCACGTCGGACAGCGCGCACGCGCGCTCGAAGGTCACTGGGCGATCTCCTTGAGGACGTTCTTGGCGAGCTCGCCCTCGACCGTGGTGAGCAGGCGGTCGGCGATGGACGGCACGCCGACCTTGCGGATCAGGTCGTTGAAGAAGCCGTGCACGACGAGTCGCTGGGCCTCCTGCTCGGACACGCCGCGCGACTGGAGGTAGAACAGCTGCTCGTCGTCGAAGCGGGCGGTGGTCGAGGCGTGACCGGCGCCCTCGATCTCGCCGGTCTCGATCTCGAGGTTGGGCACGGAGTCCGCGCGGCAGCCGTCGGTGAGGACGAGGTTGCGGTTCTCCTCGTAGGTCTCGATGCCCTCGGCGACCTTGCGGATCAAGACGTTGCCGATCCAGACCGTGTGCGCGCCCTCACCCTGCAGTGCGCCCTTGTAGACGACGTTGCTCCGGGTGTGCGGGGCGTTGTGGTCGGCGAACAGGCGGTGCTCGATGTGCTGGCCGGCGTCGGCGAAGTAGAGGCCGAGCAGCTCGGCGGAGCCACCGGGACCGTCGTAGGTCACATTGGCGTCCATGCGGACGACGTCGCCACCGAACGAGATCGCGGCGTGCTTGTAGGTCGCGTCGCGCCCGACCAGCGCCTGGTGGTGCGCGAGGTGGACGGCGTCGTCGGCCCAGTCCTGGATCGACACCACGGTGACGTCGGCACCGTCACCGACGACGATCTCGACGACCGCGGCCATGGCCGCCGAGCCCTCGTGGTTGATCACGACGACGGCGCGGCTGTGCGCGCCGAAGCGCATCGCGACGTGACCCGCCTCGGTGTTGGTGGCGTCCTCGCCCTCGAGCGAGATCACGATCGGCTCGGCGACCTCGAGGTCGGCCGGGACGTCGACCAGCAGGGAGGCAGGGACCTCGGCCAGGACCCGCGCCGCGAAGCGCGTGTTGGGGGCCCAGCCGGAGATGCCCCGCAGCCCGCGGGCCTCCTCGCCCGAGACGCCCTCGACGCGTACGCCCTCGGGCGTGTTCCACGTGCAGGAGGTCGTGCTGCGGTTGAACGGGGCGTCCCCGTGGAGGTCGCGCAGCCGCTTGAGCGGGCTGAAGCGCCAGATCTCCTCGCGCCCGGTGGGCACGGGGTGGTCGGCGACGTCGAAGGAGCCCACCGGGTTGAGGTGGCTCTCGATCGCACCCTGCTCGGGCGCAGCCTGCTCCAGGGCGGAGCGGACGGAGTCGGTGGTGACGGTCACTGCTCTTCTTTCTTCGTTCTGTGCGTCGTGCTCGGCGTCGTGCTCGGGACGGGGGACGTCGGCGTCAGCCGACGGCGCCCTCCATCTGCAGCTCGATGAGTCGGTTGAGCTCGAGGGCGTACTCCATCGGCAGCTCCTTGGCGATCGGCTCGACGAAGCCGCGCACGATCATCGCCATCGCCTCGTCCTCCTCCATGCCGCGTGACATGAGGTAGAAGAGCTGGTCGTCGGAGACCTTGGAGACGCTCGCCTCGTGGCCCATCGACACGTCGTCCTCGCGGATGTCGACGTAGGGGTAGGTGTCGCTGCGGCTGATCTGGTCGACCAGGAGCGCGTCGCACAGCACGTTGGACTTGGAGCCGTGGGCGCCCTCGTTGACCTGGATGAGGCCGCGGTAGGACGTACGACCGCCGCCGCGCGCCACCGACTTGCTCAGGATGGACGACGAGGTGTGCGGCGCCGCGTGCACCATCTTGGCGCCGGCGTCCTGGTGCTGGCCCTCGCCGGCGAAGGCGATGGACAGCGTCTCGCCCTTGGCGTGCTCGCCCATCAGGTAGACGGCGGGGTACTTCATGGTGACCTTGGAGCCGATGTTGCCGTCGACCCACTCCATCGTCGCGCCGGCCTCGCAGGTCGCGCGCTTGGTGACGAGGTTGTAGACGTTGTTCGACCAGTTCTGGATGGTCGTGTAGCGGACGCGGGCGCCCTTCTTGACGACGATCTCGACGACTGCCGAGTGCAGCGAGTCCGAGGAGTAGATCGGGGCCGTGCAGCCCTCGACGTAGTGCACGTAGGAGTCCTCGTCGGCGATGATCAGCGTCCGCTCGAACTGGCCCATGTTCTCGGTGTTGATCCGGAAGTAGGCCTGGAGCGGGATGTCGACGTGCACGCCCTTGGGGACGTAGATGAACGAGCCGCCCGACCACACCGAGGTGTTGAGCGCGGCGAACTTGTTGTCACCCACGGGGATGACGGTGCCGAAGTACTCCCGGAAGAGGTCCTCGTGCTCCTTCAGGGCGGTGTCGGTGTCGACGAAGATGACGCCCTTCTCCTCGAGGTCCTCGCGGATCGAGTGGTAGACGACCTCCGACTCGTACTGGGCCGCGACACCGGCGACGAGGCGCTGCTTCTCCGCCTCGGGGATGCCGAGCTTGTCGTAGGTGTTCTTGATGTCCTCGGGGAGGTCCTCCCACGAGGTGGCCTGCTTCTCGCTGGAGCGGACGAAGTACTTGATGTTGTCGAAGTCGATCGTCGACAGGTCCGAGCCCCACGTCGGCATGGGCTTGCGGTGGAAGAGCTTGAGGCCCTTGAGGCGCAGGTCGAGCATCCACTGCGGCTCGGACTTCTTGCCGGAGATGTCGCGCACGACGTCCTCGTTGAGCCCACGCGTGGCGGTGGCACCCGCCGTGTCGGAGTCGGACCAGCCGAACTCGTACTTGCCGATGCCCTTGAGCTCCGGGTTGAGTTCCTCGATCGAGGTCATGACTGCTCCTTCTTCGGTACGGGCGTGCGGGTCTGGGGGATGCAGGTGGTGCAGACGCCGTCGCCGTGGGCGATCGTCGCCAGACGCTGGACGTGGGTGCCGAGGACCGCGGCGATGGCCTCGGTCTCGGCCTCGCAGAGCTGCGGGAACTCGTGGGCGACGTGGGACACCGGGCAGTGCTGCTGGCACAGCTGCTCGCCGACGACGGGGAGCTCGCGTACGGAGGCGGCGTAGCCGTTCTGGGTGAACACCTTCGCCAGCGCCTGGGCCGGGCTCAGGTCGGGGTCGAGCGCCATCACCGCGGCGTAGTCGCGCTCGACGAACGCCACGCGGCGCCGGGCGAACTCGACGACGGCGTCCTCGCCCTGCGTCTCGGCGAGGAAGCGCATCGCCTGGACGGCGAGGTCGTCGTACTGCTGGTCGAAGCTGTCGCGACCGGCCTCGGTCAGCGCGAAGACCTTCGCCGGGCGCCCCCGGCCCCGGGTGCCGTAGACCTTCGGCTCGCGCGACTCCACGACGCCCTCGGCCGCGAGGTGGTCGAGGTGGCGGCGCACCGCGGCGGGGGTCAGGACGAGCCGGCGTGCGAGGTCGGCGGCGGTCGAGGGGCCGTTCTCCAGGATGGCGCGGGCCACGCGGTCACGCGTGGGAGCGTCCCCGTCACGGGTCGCCGCCGTCCTGGTGAATTCCACAACGCCAGTGTGACGTTATTGCCCCACGCCGTTCAAGCAAGGGTCGCCTAAGTGACCTGTGCCACCGCGCGCCGCCCGAGGAGCTCGCGCCGGGTCGCCGCACCTAGACTTCCAGCGTGCCACCCGCCTCCCCCGCCGTCGTCATCGACGGACTGGTGATGAGGTACGGCGACAAGGTGGCGGTCGACGGGCTGTCGCTCGAGGTGGCCCGCGGCTCGGTGACCGCGGTCCTCGGCCCCAACGGGGCCGGCAAGACGACGACCCTCGAGACCTGTGAGGGCTACCGCGTCCCGCAGGGGGGCACCGTCCGCGTGCTCGGGCTCGACCCCCAGCGCGACCGCGCCGCGCTCCTGCCGCGCATCGGCGTCATGCTGCAGAGCGGCGGCGCGTGGAGCGGGGCTCGGGCCGTCGAGATGCTGGAGCACCTCGCCGCGCTGCACGCCCACCCCCTCGACACCTCGATGCTGGTCGAGCGTCTCGGGCTGGGCGACTGCGGGCGTACGCCCTACCGCCGGCTGTCCGGCGGCCAGAAGCAGCGGCTGGGGCTCGCCCTCGCGCTGGTCGGTCGACCCGAGCTGGTCTTCGTCGACGAGCCCACGGCCGGCATGGACCCGCAGGCGCGCCGCACGACCTGGGAGCTGCTGGAGGAGATCCGCGGCGACGGCGTGACCGTCGTGCTGACGACGCACCACATGGACGAGGCCGAGCACCTCGCCGACCGCATCCACATCATCGACCGGGGCACGGTCATCGCCAGCGGCACGCCGTCCGAGCTCACCCGCGGCGGGCGGTCCGCCACGATCCGGCTCGTCGTCAACCGGCCCTTCCCCGAGGGCGCTCCCGAGTCGCTGCGGGCCGACCTCGGGCCCGGGACCGAGGTGCGCCAGCTCGACGACGTCAGCATGCTCATCCACGGCCCGGCGGACGGCACCACCCTCGGGCGGGTGTCGCGGTGGTGCGAGGCGCACGACGTCCTCCCCCAGACCCTCACGCTCGGCCAGCGCACGCTCGAGGACGTCTTCCTCGAGATCACCGGACGGGAGCTCGCCTCGTGAGCGTCGGGACGTTCTCCCCGGCGCCGGGCGGGGCCTCGCTCGCCCGGATGGTCCTGGCCCAGTCCCGGATGGAGGCGCGGCTCATGCTGCGCAACGGCGAGCAGCTGCTGCTCGCCATCGTGATCCCGGTCATCGTCCTGGTGGGCGGCGTGCTGGCCGCGGGGCGCATCGGGATCGACCTCGACGGCCACCGCGCGGTCGACGTGCTCACTCCCGGCGTGCTCGCGCTCGCCGTCATGTCGACCGCGTTCACCTCCGTCGCCATCGCCACCGGCTTCGAACGCAGGTACGGCGTCATCAAGCTGCTCGGCTCGTCGCCCCTGCCGCGCCACGGCCTGCTCCTCGGCAAGGTCCTCGCCCTGCTCAACGTGGTCGCGCTCCAGCTCGTGGTGCTGGTCGTGGTCGGCCTCGCGCTCGGGTGGGAGCCCACCCTCGCGCACCCGCCGCGCACGATGCTCGGGGTGGTGCTCGCCGTCGGGCTCGGCACGGCGGCGTTCGCCGCGCTCGGGCTGCTCGTCGCCGGGGCGCTGCGGGCCGAGGCGACGCTGGCCCTGGCCAACCTCGTCTACCTGCTCCTGATGGCCGGCGGCGGGGTGGTGCTGCCCGCCAGCACCTACGGCGCCGCCGAGGCGCTGATCCGGTGGCTGCCCTCGGGTGCCCTCGGCGAGGCGATGCGTGCCACGCTGGTGGACGCCCGGATCGACGTGAGCGCCCTGCTCGTGCTCGCCGCCTGGGCGGTGGCCGGCACGGTGCTGACCGCACGGACCTTCAAGTGGGAGTGATGACTGCGCTGCTCGACCGGCTCTCCCGGTACCTCTGGCCCCTCGCGATCGCCAACCTCGTCGCCAACATCGGCATCGTGGTGACCGGCGGCGCCGTACGCCTCACCGGCTCCGGGCTCGGCTGCCCGACGTGGCCCCGCTGCACGGACCAGTCCTACGTCGCGCACGGCGAGCTCGGCCTGCACGGCGCGATCGAGTTCGGCAACCGGTTGCTCACCTTCGCGCTCGCGGCCATCGCGGTCGCCTGCTTCCTCGCCGCCCTCGGGGCCCGGCACCGGCGCGCGACCAGGCTCGCCTTCGTCGTCGGCCTCGGCATCCCGCTGCAGGCGGTGATCGGCGGCATCACCGTGCTCACCGACCTCAACCCGTGGATCGTGTCGGGGCACTTCCTGCTGTCGATGGCGATGGTGATGGTCTGCATCGCACTGCTGGACGAGCTGCGGAGCCCGGATCGCGGCCCCGCTCCCCCGCTGCCGCGCGCGCTGGCGTGGGCGACCCTCGCCTCGGGATGGGTCGTGCTCTACCTCGGCACGGTCGTGACGGGAGCCGGGCCGCACGCCGGCGACACGGAGTCGCCCCGCAACGGGCTGGACCCGGCCACTGTGTCGCACGTGCACGCCGTCTCGGTCTACGTGCTGGTCGCGCTGACCGTGGCCCTGCTCCTGGTCGCTGTGCGCGGCGGCCACGCGTGGCTCGCGCGGGTCACGGGCCTGGTGCTCGTCATCGAGCTGCTCCAGGGCCTGCTGGGCTGGGTGCAGTACTGGTTGGACCTGCCGGTCGCGCTCGTCGCGCTGCACATGCTCGGCGCCGGGCTGCTGGCCGCAGGGCTCGCCCGTGTCGCGCTGGCGGTCCTGCCGCACCGGGCCGCCGCCGAGGCGGAGGCCGGCGGCGAGCCGCAGCCCCACGCTGCGACTCGCCTGACCTAGCCCTCCCAGGACTTGTCGGAGCGGTCAGCGCCCGATCTTGCGGGCGAAAATGACCGTCCGCTTGGAGTAGTCGTCCGCCTTGCAGGCCACCAGCACGATGCGCGCCGGCCCGGAGACGGAGTAGAGCGAGCCCATCCGGCGCTTGGCCGACCAGAACTCGCGCTTGGTGACCTCGAACCGGCACCCGGCGACCTTGATGACGTCGCCGCGACGCAGCTGGCCCCACCTGTCGGCGACGCCGTTGCCGGAGCGCCAGGCGTGACCGGCGTAGACCGTGCTGCCCGTGGGGTCGCACGGCGGGTCACCCTTGGACCAGGTGTAGACAGCGCCGCGCAGCCGGGGCCCGACCGCGAGCGTGTCGTTGCGCGCCGGCACCTTAATGACGACCGCGTCGGTGCCGGTGCGGTCGATCCGCAGCCGGTCAGGAGCGGCGTGTGCCGCACCCTGACCAGCCAGGACGGTCGCCACCAGGGCCACGAGGACACCGGTGCGAGCGAACGCCCTCCGGATCATCGAGCCCCGGTGTTGGGGGCGACCTGCGGCGCCTGGGCGCACGCCTTGTTGGTGAAGCTGAGCTTCCAGACCTGCTTGCCGCGCAGCTTGAACGACGCGTCGGCGGCGACGGCCCGCACGGTGACGGTGCGCTTCGTGGCCTTGATCCAGGCGCCCTGGCGCACGACCTTGCCCTGCGCCTTGTAGACGACGCCGTTGCGCTTGATCACCTTGAACATGTCGCTGGTGCGACCGCACTTGTCGATCGTGCGGACGTTGGCGGAGACGACGCGCACCTGGGCGGGCAGCACCTCGGGCGGGTTGGTCACCGGCGGCGTGACCACCGGCGGCGTGACGACCGGCGGCGTGGGTGTCGGGCACGGCTGGTTGCTGTCGACCGGCGCCGGGTAGGTCACCGAGGTCTGGCCGTTGGTGAACTGGTAGCCCGGGGTGGTCGTCACCGTGAGGCTGCCGTCCGGGTTGGTCGTCGAGGTCCAGGGACCGGTCGGGACCTGGCCGTAGTGGGCGTTGCCCGGGCCGCAGTCGTCGACGACGGGCACCGTCGGCTGGTCGACCTTCTTCACCGCGCAGTTGTCGGCGAACTTGGACACCGCGATGCTGCCGGAGCTGGTGTTGGTGTTATTGTTGTCCCACCGTGCCGCGAGCGTCAGCGTCAGCGGCTGCGACGGCTTGGTGGTGACGGTCTCGGTGCGGTAGATCGTCTGGCGCGAGGCGAGCCGCGTGCCGACCGGGACCGCGTTGGTCCTCGTGGAGCTGGTGACGGTCTCGGGCACGGTCTCGCTGTTCTCGACCCGCCACGTGACGGTCCAGCCGCCACCGGTGGCGCACGTGACGTCACCGCTGATGGTGTTGTGGTGGGCGCTGGCGGCTCCCGCGATCCCCACGACCGCGAAGCCGACCCCGACCGTCAACGTCATGACGCGGGACACGGCCCGTGGCAGGCGCCCCACGCGCGTGCCGGTGTCTCCCTCGGTCGCTGCTGCGACCGTTCCCCTGAGTGCTGCGAACATGCTGGTAGAACCCCCAGTTCCGTGAGGGGATGGCCCGATGCCTCCCCATCCGCACGATTCAACGACGGACGGTGGCCTAGAAACACGGCACGTAGTCTCAAGATGATGTCTAGGGTTCTTCATTTCCCCAGCGAGATCTTCGATCGTGCGCTAGCGGCTCAGCAGCGGGTCCAGGGCGACGGCGACGAAGAGCAGCGACAGGTAGAGGTTCGAGGCGTGGAACAGCCGCATGGGGTTGATCTCCCCGAGCGCCTCGGACGCCTTGGTGCGTGACCACATGCGGTGCGCCTCGACGAGGAACACCACGCCCAGGACGGCGGCGAGGGCCGGGTAGACGAGGCTGGTGCCGGCGACCGGCCACAGCAGCAGCGAGGTCGCGACCATGACCCAGCTGTAGACGACCACCTGCCGCCCCACCTCCGCGGCGGGCTTGACGACCGGCAGCATCGGGACGTCGACGTTGCGGTAGTCCTCGCGGTAGCGCAGCGCCAGCGCCCACGTGTGCGGCGGCGTCCAGAAGAAGACCACGAGGAAGAGCACGACCGGCGTCCAGGCCAGCTCGCCGGTCACGGCCGTCCAGCCGATCAGCGCCGGGAAGCACCCGGCGAGGCCGCCCCACACGATGTTCTGGGTGGTGCGGCGCTTGAGGATCATCGTGTAGACGAGCACGTAGAACGCGTTGGCCAGCACCGAGAGCGCCGCGGAGAGCCAGTTGACCCAGAGCGCCAGCACGACGGTCGACAGCACGGCGAGCACGGTCGCGAAGACGAGCGCCGAGACGGGCGAGACGATGTGGCGCGGCAGCGCGCGGCGACGCGTACGCCTCATCTGCTCGTCGATGTCGCGGTCGTAGACGCAGTTGTAGGTCGACGCCGAGCCGGCGGACAGGGCGCCGCCGACGACGGTGGCGGCCACCAGGCCGAGGGACGGGATGCCGCGCTCGGCGAAGAACATCACCGGCACGGTCGTCAGCAGCAGGAGCTCGATCACCCGCGGCTTGGTGAGCCCGACGTAGGCACCGACGACGTCGCGCCAGGTCTTCGGACCGTCCGGCGCCGCACCGTCGTCACCGCCCGACGGCCGGGCGGACGCAGCAGCGTTCGGACCGGCGTGGGACACGGTGGGCAACCTCGGGATGACGGTGGCGGATAGGACGAGGGGTGGTGGGAACCGGAGGTGACGGACCAGCAGCGATTCCGGCTTTCGGGACCACCCTCGGGCGGGGTCGAGTCTACTCGGCCACGGCGATAGGCTCGCAGTCGAGGCCACCCCGGGGACCTGTGATCCTGCCTTCACCCCATCCCGAGAGGAACTGCGTTGACCGAGAAGTCCGCCCTGCCCGCCACGCTCGACTGGAGCGACATCGACGACAAGGCCGTCGACACCGCCCGCGTGCTGGCCATGGACGCAGTGCAGAAGGTCGGCAACGGCCACCCCGGCACGGCCATGAGCCTGGCCCCTGCGGCCTACCTGCTCTTCCAGAAGGTGATGCGCCACGACCCGGCGGACCCCGAGTGGGTCGCCCGCGACCGCTTCGTTTTGTCGTGCGGGCACTCCAGCATCACCCTCTACACCCAGCTCTTCCTCGGCGGCTTCGGCCTCGAGCTCGACGACCTCAAGGCGCTGCGCACCTGGGGCTCGAAGACGCCCGGCCACCCCGAGCTCGGCCACACCGCGGGTGTCGAGGTGACGACCGGCCCGCTCGGCCAGGGCGTCGGCAACGCCGTCGGCATGGCCCTGTCGGGACGTCGCGTGCACGGGCTGCTGGACCCCGGTGCCGCGCCCGGCGAGAGCCTGTTCGACCACTACGTCTACGCCCTCGCCTCCGACGGCGATCTCCAGGAGGGCGTGAGCTCCGAGGCCAGCTCGATCGCCGGCACCCAGAAGCTCGGCAACCTGACGGTCATCTACGACCGCAACCGCATCTCCATCGAGGGCGACACCGACATCGCCTTCACCGAGGACGTCGCCGCGCGCTACGCCGCCTACGGCTGGGACGTGCGCGTGGTCGACTGGACCAACGGTGGCACCGAGTACGTCGAGGACGTCGAGGCGCTCTACACCGCGATCCGCGAGGGCCGCGAGGTCCTCGACCGGCCGACGCTCATCGTCCTCGACACGATCATCGCCTGGCCCGCCCCCAACGCGCAGGGCACCGAGGCAGCGCACGGCAGCGCGCTGGGCGCCGAGGAGGTCGCCGCGACCAAGCAGGTGCTGGGCTTCGACCCCGAGAAGACCTTCGAGATCCCGTCGGGCGTCCTCGAGCACACCCGGCAGCTGCGCGAGCGCGGCGCCGCCTGGGGTGCCGAGTGGGACGAGGCGTACGCCGCCTGGTCCGGCGCCAACGCCGAGGCCGCCGAGCTGCTCCACCGGCTCAAGCGCCGCGAGCTGCCCGTCGACCTCGCCGACGCGATGCCGTCCTTCGACGCCGACGCCAAGGGCGTCGCGACCCGCTCCGCCTCCGGCAAGGTGATCAACGCGCTCGCGCCGGTGCTGCCCGAGCTCTGGGGCGGCTCCGCCGACCTCGCCGGCTCCAACAACACCACGATCACCAGCGCGCCGTCGGTCGGGCCCGAGGTCGCCGAGGTGGGCGAGTGGAGCACCGACCCCTACGCCGGCCGCGTGCTGCACTTCGGCATCCGCGAGCACGGCATGGGCGCGATCATGAACGGCATCGCGGCGGACCGCCTGACGCGCGTCTTCGGCGGCACCTTCCTCACCTTCTCCGACTACATGCGCGGCTCGGTCCGGGTGGCGGCGCTCAGCCGGCTGCCGGTCACCTACGTCTGGACCCACGACTCCATCGGGCTCGGCGAGGACGGCCCGACCCACCAGCCGATCGAGCACCTCGCCGCGCTGCGGGCGATGCCCGGCCTCGACGTCGTACGCCCGGCGGACGCCAACGAGACCGTCGCCGCGTGGCAGGCCATCCTCGGCCACACCGACCGGCCCGCGGCCCTGGCGCTCACCCGGCAGAACGTCCCGGTCTTCCCCCGCGGCGACGACGCCGACAGCGGGAAGCGCTGGGGCTCGACCGAGGGCGTCGCGCGGGGCGCCTACGTGCTCCTCGACTCCGAGAAGGCGACGCCCGACGTCATCCTCATCGGCACCGGTTCCGAGGTCCAGCTCGCCGTCGAGGCGCGCGAGCTCCTCGCCGCCGACGACATCGACGCGCGCGTGGTGTCGATGCCGTGCCTCGAGTGGTTCGAGGCCCAGGACGAGGCCTACCGCGACATGGTTCTGCCGCCCACCGTCAAGGCACGCGTCTCGGTCGAGGCGGGTGTCCGCCAGGGCTGGCGCGAGATCGTCGGCGACAACGGCCGCATCGTCTCGATCGACCACTACGGCGCCTCGGCCGACTACGCGCGCATCTACACCGAGTTCGGCATGACCGGGCAGGCCGTCGCCGACGCCGCACGCGACAGCGTCGCCGTCGTCCGCGCCTGACCACGGCCGACCCGGACCACCAGACCACTTCCACGGGAGGAATCGCATGAACGACCGCCTCAAGGCCCTGGCCGACGCCGGGGTGTCCATCTGGCTCGACGACCTGTCCCGCGAGCGCCTCGAGACCGGCAACCTCGCCGAGCTCGTCCAGAGCAGCCACGTCGTCGGGGTCACCTCCAACCCGGCGATCTTCCAGGCCGCGCTGGCCGACGGCGAGCGCTACGACCCGCAGGTCCGTGAGCTCGCCGCCCAGGGGGCCGATGTCGACCGGGCGACGCTGGTGATCACGACCGACGACGTGAGAGAGGCCTGCAAGGTCATGCGCCCGGTGTTCGACGCCACCGACGGCGTCGACGGCCGCGTCTCGATCGAGGTGTCCCCCGGCTTCGCCCACGACACCGAGCAGACCGTCAAGGAGGCTGCGATCCTCTACGAGACCGTGGACGAGCCCAACGTGATGATCAAGATCCCCGGCACCGAGGAGGGCTGGCCGGCCATCACCGAGACGATCGCCGCCGGCATCTCCGTCAACGTGACGCTGATCTTCGGTCTCGAGCAGTACCGCAACGTGATGGAGGCCTACGTCTCCGGCCTCGAGAAGGCCGCCGACAATGGCCACGAGCTCGCCGACATCCACTCGGTCGCCTCGTTCTTCGTCTCGCGCGTCGACTCCGAGATCGACAAGCGGCTCGAGGCGACCACCGACGGACCGGGCACCGACGCGGCGCTGCGCGGCAAGGCCGGCGTGGCCAACGCCCGGCTCGCGTTCAAGATGTACGAGGAGTTCTTCACCGGCGAGCGCTGGGAGGCGCTCGCGGCCAAGGGCGCGCGCAAGCAGCGTCCGCTGTGGGCCTCGACCGGGGTGAAGAACCCCGACTACGACGACACGATGTACGTCGTCGACCTCGTGGTGGAGGACACCGTCAACACCATGCCGGAGAAGACCCTGGACGCCGTCGCCGACCACGGCGAGGTGCGCGGTGACCGCGTACGCCCGTTCTACGACGACGCCGCCGCGCACATGCAGGCGCTGGCCGACGCGGGCATCGACTACGACGACGTGATCGAGGTCCTCATCAAGGAGGGCGTCGACAAGTTCGTCGTGGCGTGGGACGAGCTGCAGACCACCCTGGCGGCGTCGCTCGAGGCCGCACGGGCATGACGGCGGGCGGGCCGGTCGATCCCACGACCACAGCAGCGTGGGCCGAGCTGGCCCGCCTTTCCGACGGCTACACGCTCGACCTCCGCTCCGCGCTCACCGCGGAGCGGGTCGAGCAGCAGACCCTCGCGGCCGGTGACCTGCACGTCGACCTGTCGAAGAACCTGTTCGACGGCGACGTCGAGACCGCCCTGCTCGCGCTGGCCGAGCAGGTCGGGCTCGACGACCGACGCCGCGCCATGTTCGCCGGCGAGCCCATCAACGTCACCGAGGACCGCGCCGTGCTGCACACCGCACTGCGGTTGCCGGCCGACGCGTCGCTGACGGTGGACGGGCAGGACGTCGTCGCCGACGTGCACGAGGTGCTCGACCGCGCGTACGCCTTCGCGGAGCGAGTGCGCTCCGGTGCGTGGACCGGCGTCACCGGCAAGCGGATCGCGACCGTGGTCAACATCGGCATCGGTGGCTCGGACCTCGGGCCCGTGATGGCCTACGAGGCGCTCGAGCCCTACCGCCAGGACGGGCTGACCTGCCGCTTCATCAGCAACATCGACCCGACCGACGCCGCGCAGAAGCTGTCGGGCCTCGACCCGGAGACCACGCTGTTCATCGTCTCCAGCAAGACGTTCGGCACCCTCGAGACCCTCACCAACGCGCGCCTGTGCAAGGCCTGGCTGCTCGAGCACCTGCCGTCGGGCAGCGATCCGGGGGCCGCGGTCGCGCGGCACTTCGTGGCCGTGTCCACCGCGCTCGACAAGGTCGCCGACTTCGGCATCGACACCGACAACGCCTTCGGCTTCTGGGACTGGGTCGGCGGCCGCTACTCCGTCGACTCCGCCATCGGCCTGTCCCTCGTCATCGCCATCGGGCCCGACCGGTTCGCCGAGCTGCTCGCGGGCTTCCACACGATGGACGAGCACTTCCGCACGGCGCCCGCCGCCGCCAACGTCCCACTCCGGATGGGGCTGCTCAACGTCTGGTACGCCAACTTCCTCGGCGCCCACACCCACGCCGTCCTGCCCTACGCCCAGCTGCTGCACCGGTTCCCGGCCTACCTCCAGCAGCTGACGATGGAGTCCAACGGCAAGGGCGTGCGCTGGGACGGCACCGCCGTCGCGTACGACACCGGCGAGGTCTTCTGGGGCGAGCCCGGCACCAACGGGCAGCACGCCTTCTACCAGCTGATCCACCAGGGCACCCGGCTGGTGCCTGCCGACTTCATCGCCTTCGCGCGCCCGGCGTACGCCCTCTCCGACGGCGACACCGACGTGCACGAGCTGTTCCTGGCCAACTTCTTCGCGCAGACCAAGGCCCTCGCGTTCGGGAAGACGGCCGACGAGGTGCGTGCGGAGGGCGTGGCCGAGGAGCTCGTCACGGCGCGCACCTTCCCGGGCAACCGTCCGACGACCTCGATCATGGCGCCGGCGCTGACGCCGTCGGTGCTCGGGCAGCTCGTCGCCCTCTACGAGCACATCACGTTCGTCGAGGGCGCCGTCTGGGGCATCGACAGCTTCGACCAGTGGGGCGTCGAGCTCGGCAAGCAGCTCGCCCAGCAGCTCGGTCCCGCCGTCTCGGGCGACGCCGGCGTCCTGGCCGAGCAGGACGCGTCGACGCAGTCGCTCATCACGTACTACCAGGAGAACCGAGACCGATGACCTACACCAACCCGCTCCGGGACCCGCAGGACCGGCGGCTGCCCCGCATCGCCGGACCCTGCGGGATGGTGCTGTTCGGCGTCACCGGCGACCTGTCGCGCAAGAAGGTCATGCCGGCCATCTACGACCTCGCGAACCGCGGCCTGCTGCCGCCGGGCTTCAGCCTCATCGGCTTCGCCCGGCGCGACTGGGCCGACCAGGACTTCGCGCAGATCGTCCACGACGCCGTCAAGGAGCACGCGCGTACGCCGTTCCGCGAGGAGGTCTGGAACCAGCTGTCCGAGGGCTTCCGCTTCGTGCCCGGCAACTTCGACGACGACGAGGCCTTCGACCAGCTGCGCCGGACGGTCGAGGAGCTGGACCAGAAGCGTGGCACCGGCGGCAACATGGCGTTCTACCTCGCCATCCCCCCGGGCTTCTTCGGCACGGTGGTGGGCCAGCTCAAGGAGCACGGGCTCGCCGACCCGGGCCCGGACCAGTGGCGCCGAGTGGTGGTCGAGAAGCCGTTCGGCCACGACCTCGAGTCCGCCCGCGAGCTCAACGAGACCCTGGCGGGCGTCTTCCCGTCGGGGTCGGTGTTCCGGATCGACCACTATCTCGGCAAGGAGACGGTCCAGAACATCCTGGCGATGCGCTTCGCCAACAACATGTTCGAGCCCATCTGGAACTCCAACTACGTCGACCACGTGCAGATCACGATGGCCGAGGACATCGGCATCGGCGGCCGTGCCGGCTACTACGACGGCATCGGCGCCGCGCGTGACGTCATCCAGAACCACCTCCTGCAGCTGATGGCGCTCGTCGCGATGGAGGAGCCGGTGGCGTTCGACGCCGAGAGCCTGCGGATCGAGAAGCAGAAGGTGCTCGCCTCCGCCACGCTCCCGCCGCGGCTCGACCTCACGACCGCACGCGGGCAGTACATGCCCGGCTGGGCCGGGGGCGAGAAGGTCATCGGCTTCCTCGAGGAGGAGGGCATCAAGAAGACCTCCACGACCGAGACCTTCGCCGCGATCACGGTCAACGTCGAGACCCGGCGCTGGGCCGGAGTGCCGTTCTACCTGCGCACCGGCAAGCGGCTGGGCCGCCGGGTCACCGAGGTCGCCGTCGTGTTCAAGCGCGCGCCGCACCTGCCGTTCACCTCCACCGCCACCGAGGACCTCACCCAGAACGCCCTGGTCATCCGGGTGCAGCCCGACGAGGGCATGACGATGCGGTTCGGCTCCAAGGTCCCCGGCACCGCCATGGAGATCCGCGACGTCAACATGGACTTCGCCTACGGCGGCTCCTTCACCGAGGCGAGCGCCGAGGCCTACGAGCGGCTCATCCTCGACGTCCTGCTCGGCGACCCGCCCCTCTTCCCCCGGCACGAGGAGGTCGAGCTGTCCTGGCAGATCCTCGACCCCGTGATCCAGCACTGGGCGCGCAAGGGCACGCCGGAGCCCTACGACTCGGGCACGTGGGGCCCGGAGTCCGCCGACAAGATGCTCGCCCGCGCGGGCCGTACGTGGAGGAGGCCGTGACGATGACCTCACCCCACGCTGTTCCCAGCCTCCCCCGCTTCGCTCCTCCGCCCGCCACCACCGAGGGAACCCCGAGATGATCGAGCTCACCGACACCAACGCGTCGAAGATCGCCGCCGAGTTCGTCAGGGCGCGCACCCGGGCCGGGAGCCCGGCGATGGGCATGGTGATGACGCTGGTCATCGTCGCGCCCGAGGAGGACGCCGCCGAGGCGATGCTGGCCGCCAAGCGCGCCTCCCGCGAGCACCCCTCGCGCGTCCTCGGCGTGATCCTCGGCGACGCCCGCGGGGCGGCCCAGGTCAACGCCCAGGTCGGCAGCGGCGACGGCTGGGGCGGTGAGACCGCCCTCATCCGGCTCAAGGGCGAGGTGGTCAAGCACGCCGAGTCCGTGGTGCTGCCGCTGCTGCTGCCCGACTCCCCCGTCGCCATCTGGTGGCCGACGTCGGCCCCGGCCGACCCGGCGTCCGACCCGCTCGGCGCCCTCGCCCAGCGGCGGATCACCGACTCCGCCTCGGTGTCGCGGGGCAAGTCGACCGCGATGCGCACGCAGTGCGAGGCGTACGCCCCCGGCAACACCGACCTGAGCTGGACCCGCCTGACCCCGTGGCGCGCGCTGCTCGCGGCCGCGCTCGACCAGCACCCGCTCAAGGTCACCGGCGCCAAGGTGACCGCCGAGCGGATCAGCCCGAGCGCCGACCTGCTCGTGGCCTGGCTCGCCGACCGGCTCAAGGTCGAGGTGACCCGGGGCAGCTCGGACGGCCCCGGCATCACGGAGGTCTCGATGGACACCAAGGAGGGCCCGATCCGCATCTCGCGCGCCGACGGACGACTTGCCACGTTCTCGTCGCCGAACCGTCCCGACCGCCCGGTCGCGCTCAAGCGGCGCGAGGTGCCGGCCCTGCTGTCGGAGGAGCTGCGCCGCCTCGACGAGGACGACGTCTACGCCGAGGTCGCCTCGCGCCTCGTGACGCTGAAGAGGTCGAAGTGAACGCCGCTGCGGAGGTCCGCCGCCACGACGACGCCGACGTGCTCGTCGGCGACGTCGCCTCGGCGCTGCTCGACCGGATCGAGTCCGCCCAGGCCCGCGGCGAGGTGCCGCACATCGGCCTCACCGGCGGCAGCATCGCCGAGGACCTGCACCGCGAGCTCGCCCGCCGTGCCCCCGACTCGTCGGTCGACTGGTCGCGCATCGTCTTCTGGTGGGGCGACGAGCGGTTCGTCGCCTCGGACTCCCCCGACCGCAACGCGCTGCAGGCCCGCGAGGCCCTGCTCGACCACGTGGCGGTCGATCCCGCGCACGTGCACGCCGTCCCCGGCAGCGACGAGGTCGCCACCGCGGAGGAGGCGGCCGAGGCCTACAGCGCGACCATGCGCTCGGAGGGCGCAGGCTTCTTCGAGGTCCTGATGCTCGGCATCGGCCCCGACGGGCACTGCGCCTCCCTCTTCCCCGGCCACCCGGCGCTCGAGGCCCGTGACGCCATCGCCGTCGCCGTGCACGACTCCCCCAAGCCGCCGCCGGACCGCGTCACCCTCACGTTCGAGGCGATGGAGCGCTGCCGTGCGGTGTGGTTCATCGCGAGCGGAGCGGGCAAGGCCGAGGCCGTCGCGCGCGCCCTGGCCGACGAGGGGACCGTCGCCGAGACGCCCGCCCGGGGCGTACGCGGTGACGAGACGGTGTGGTGGCTCGACGAGGACGCCGCGTCGGCGCTCTGACCACGAGGCGCGGTCAGCGCAGGGAGGCGTCGAGCTCGGACATCAGCCGGGCGACCCGGCTGCGCCCGGCCGGTGCGGCGGGGTAGCGGCTGAGCACGTCGCGGACGACCGCGCCCGCGCGCGAGCTCGCTGACGCGAGGACCTCGGCGGCGGCAGCCTCCCCCGCCAGCAGCTCGGCGATCCGCGCCTCCGACGCCGTGGCGCGCAGGACGTGGCCGACCTGCGTCGCCCGCGCGATCGGGTGGAGGTACGCCGCCGACGCCGCGTCGCCGCAGGCCCGGGCCGCGAGTCGGGCGGCCTCGTCCGTCGCCTCGCGCGCTGCCCGATGGGCGTCGAGCGAGGTCACGCGCTGCAGGCGCGACCGGGCCGCACCGGCGACGAAGACCCGTGCCGCGTCGAGCGCGGCGCGAGGGCGTACGTCGTCGGGGTGCGCACGCTCGAAGACCGGCAGCACCGCTTCGGCACTGCCGACGACGAACGCCGCGACGGCACGGAGCTCGTCCGTCGTGAGGTCGAAGTCGCCCGACCCCGCGCTCAGAAGATGATCTCGCCGGCCTTGCGACGGCTGCGCAGCAGCGCCACGGCCTCGTCGAGGATGTCGGCCGCCTCGGTCTCGCTGCGACGCTCCTTCACGTAGGCGAGGTGCGTCTTGTAGGGCTCGATCTTCGGCGCCGGCGGCGGGTTCTCGCTGTCCAGGCTGGCCGGGAGGCCGCACTTGGGGCAGTCCCACGAGTCCGGCACGGAGGCCTCGATCGCGAACGTCACCACCGAGCGGTGGTCGTGACTGCAGAAGTAGGTGACGGTCTGCCGGGGAGCGGCTTCGCCGCGCTCCGCCTCACCCATGGGACCGGCTCCGACCCGACTACCGCGGATCGCGTTTCCACCACCAGCCACGAGGACTCCTTCGCATGAACCTTCAGAGGGGGATCAGTTGCCCTGGTAGGCCATCAGCAGGCCCAGGGCGACAATGCAGGCAAACCAGATGACGCCGACGCCGATCGTGAACCGGTCGAGGTTGCGCTCGGCGACCGACGACCCCCCCAAGCTGCTGGAGACGCCGCCACCGAACATGTCGGACAGGCCGCCACCGCGGCCCTTGTGGAGGAGCACCAGCAGGATCATGATCGCGCTCGTGATGACGAGCAGGACGGTGAAGAGCTGAATCACGGTCGGAAGCCTACGTCACGTCGGGTGGGAACCCGTGGGGGCCTCACAGCACGGGCATGTCGTAGAAACGGCAGATCCCGCCGAACTCGTCGACCTGCAGGCTCGCACCGCCGACGAGGCAGCCGTCCACGTCCGCCTTCTCCATGATCCCGGCGACGTTGGCGGCCTTGACCGACCCGCCGTAGAGGATCCGGAGACCGTCGGCGGCCGCGTCGCCGTGCACCGCGCGCACGCGCTCGCGGATGGCGGCGCAGACCTCCTGCGCGTCGTCCGGGGTCGCCACCTCGCCGGTGCCGATGGCCCACACGGGCTCGTAGGCGACGACGAGACCGGCGACCTGCTCGGCGGTGAAGCCGTCGAGCGAGCCCTCGACCTGCGTGAGCGTGAACGGGACGTGCTCGCCGGCCTGGCGCACGTCGAGACCCTCGCCGACGCACACGATGGGCGTCATGCCGGCCTGCAGGGCCTTGTGGGCCTTGGCGTTGACCAGCTCGTCGGACTCGTTGTGGTACATCCGGCGCTCGCTGTGGCCGACCACGACGTAGGAGCAGCCCAGCTTGGACAGCATGCCCGCGGTGATCTCACCGGTGTAGGCACCGCCGTCGTGCACGGAGATGTCCTGCGCGCCGTAGCGGATCGCGAGGCGGTCGCCGTCGACGAGCGTCTGGACCGAGCGGATGTCGGTGAACGGCGGCACCACGACGACCTCGACCTTGCCGAAGTCGTGGCGCTTGTCGGACAGCGTCCAGGCGAGCTTCTGGACCAGCACCACCGCTTCCTGGTGGTTGAGGTTGGCCTTCCAGTTGCCGGCCATCAGGGGTGTGCGCTTCTCAGCCACGGGTCAGTCCCTCTCGAGTACGGCGATGCCCGGGAGCTCCTTGCCCTCCAGGAACTCCAGCGACGCGCCACCGCCGGTGGAGATGTGGCCGAAGGCGGCCTCGTCGAAGCCCAGCTGTCGTACGGCTGCGGCCGAGTCGCCGCCGCCGACGACGGACAGGCCGTCGACCTTCGTCAACGCCTCGGCGACCGCGCGGGTGCCGGCGGCGAAGGCGTCGACCTCGAACACGCCCATCGGGCCGTTCCAGAACACCGTCCTGGCGTCGGCGAGCGCGGCTGCGAAGGCGGCTGCCGACTCGGGCCCGATGTCGAGACCGAGCGCGTCGGCGGGGATCTCGGACGCCGCGACCACGCGGGGCTCGGGCTGGCGATCACCCGACGGGAACGCGGTGTCCACGACGACGTCGCTGGGCAGCACGATCTCGACACCCCGGTCCGCCGCCTCGGTGAGGTAGCGGGTGCAGGTGTCGAGCTGGTCGGCCTCGAGCAGGCTCTTGCCGACCTCGTGGCCCTGGGCCTTGAGGAAGGTGAACACCATCCCGCCGCCGATGAGCAGCTTGTCGGCCTTGTCGATCAGGTTGTCGATCACGCCGAGCTTGTCGGAGACCTTGGACCCGCCGAGGACGACGACGTAGGGACGCTCGGGCTGCTCGGTGAGCCGGCGCAGCACGTCGACCTCGGCCGCGACCAGGCCGCCCATCGCGGACGGGAGCCGCAGCGCGACGTCGTACACGCTCGCCTGCTTGCGGTGGACGACGCCGAAGCCGTCGGAGACGAAGGCGTCCGCCAGCTGCGCGAGCTGGTCGGCGAACGCACCGCGCACGGCGTCGTCCTTGCTGGTCTCGCCGTCGTTGAAGCGGACGTTCTCCAGGACGGCGACGTCGCCGTCCTGGAGACCGGCCACGGTCTCCGTCGCACTCGCACCGACGGTGTCGGTGGCGAACGCCACCGGGCGCCCGAGCAGCTCGGAGAGCCGGCTCACCACCGGCTCGAGCGAGTACTTCGGGTCGGGCGAGCCGTCCGGGCGGCCCAGGTGGGCGGTGACGACCACCCGGGCGCCCGCGTCGGACAGCTGCTGGATGGTCGGCACGCTCGCGCGGATCCGGCCGTCGTCGGTGATGTCGGTACCGTCGAGGGGCACGTTGAGGTCCGAGCGGACCAGGACGCGCTTGCCGGTCAGGTCACCCAGCGAGGAGATGTCGGACATGGGTCAGAGCGAGGATCCGACGTGGGTGATCAGGTCGGCGAGGCGGTTGGAGTAGCCCCACTCGTTGTCGTACCAGCCGAGCACCTTGACCTGGTTGCCAATGACCTTGGTCAGCGGAGCGTCGAAGATGCAGGACGCCGGGTCGGTGACGATGTCGGTGGAGACGATCGGGTCGGTGGAGTACTTGAGGAAGCGACCGTCGGCGGCCGCCTTCACGATCTCGTTGACCTCGTCCACGCTGGTCTCGCGCGACGCCTCGAAAGTGAGGTCGGTGGCCGAGCCGGTGGGCACCGGGACGCGCATGGCGTAGCCGTCGAGCTTGCCCTTGAGCTCGGGGAGGACCAGGCCGATGGCCTTCGCGGCGCCGGTCGAGGTCGGGACCATGTTGAGGGCCGCGGCGCGGGCGCGACGCGGGTCCTTGTGGATGTTGTCCTGGAGGTTCTGGTCCGCGGTGTAGGCGTGGATCGTCGTCATCAGGCCCTTGTTGATGCCGAGGCCGTCGTTGAGGGCCTTGGCCATCGGCGCGAGGCAGTTGGTCGTGCAGGACGCGTTGGAGATGACGGTGTGCGCGGCCGGGTCGTAGAGCTCGTGGTTGACGCCCATCACGATGGTGATGTCCTCGTTGGAGGCGGGCGCCGAGATGATGACCTTCTTGGCGCCGGCGTCGACGTGGGCCTTGGCCTTGGTCGCGTCGGTGAAGAAGCCGGTGGACTCGACGACGACGTCGACGCCGAGGTCGCCCCAGCTGAGCGCGCTCGGGTCGCGCTCGGCGGACACGGCGATCTTCTGGTCGCCGACCACGATCGAGGTGTCGTCGCTCGAGACGTCGGCGTCGAGGCGGCCGAGGATCGAGTCGTACTTGAGCAGGTGGGCGAGCGAGGCGTTGTCGGTGAGGTCGTTGACCCCGACGATCTCGATGTCGGCGCCCGAGGCGCGGACGGCGCGGAAGAAGTTGCGCCCGATGCGGCCGAAGCCGTTGATGCCTACGCGAACAGTCATGGTGTTTGTCTCCTTCGAAGGGGCCTTCGGTGACCCCGTGGACGATCTGGCCTTTGGTGACCGGTTCCGACCCTATCGGTTGCCGGGAAGCCTCGAACCCGCAGTCTCCCGCGGTACGGACAGGTAACTTGGATCGTTCCAATCGGTGGGACGCCGGTCACATCCCGTGGTTGGACGGCAGATGAGCTCTGCGCCCGAGATCCGTGCTTCGAGGTGGAGATCTCCACCTCGAAGCAGGGCGGTCACCGGATGTCCGGGGACCGCCCGACCGACCCTCAGGCGTCCTCGGCGAGCATCTCCGGGGTGAGCGACGCCTCGGTGTCGGGGATGCCGAGCTCCTCGGCGCGCTTGTCGGCCATGGCGAGCAGGCGGCGGATCCGGCCGGCGATGGCGTCCTTGGTGAGGACCGGCTCGTGCAGCTGGCCGAGCTCCTCGAGCGAGGCCTGCTTGTGCTCGAGCCTCAGGTGGCCGGCCTGGCGCAGGTGGTCGGGGATCTCCTCGGCGAGGATCTCGAGCGCGCGCTCGACCCGGGCCCCGGCGGCGACGGCCGCGCGGGCGGAGCGGCGCAGGTTGGCGTCGTCGAAGTTGGCCAGCCGGTTGGCCGTGGCGCGCACCTCGCGGCGCATCCGTCGCTCCTCCCACGCCATGAGGGACTCGTGGGCGCCCAGTCGCGTGAGCAGCGCCCCGATGGCGTCGCCGTCGCGGATCACGACGCGGTCGACGCCGCGCACCTCGCGCGCCTTGGCGGAGATGCCGAGGCGGCGGGCCACGCCGACGATGGCGAGGGCGGCCTCGGGGCCGGGGCAGGTGATCTCGAGGGAGGACGACCGGCCGGGCTCGGTGAGCGAGCCGTGCGCGAGGAACGCGCCGCGCCAGGCGGCGACCGCGTCGCACCCGCCCCCGCTCACGACGGCGGGCGGCAGGCCGCGTACGGGTCGGCCGCGCTGGTCCAGCAACCCGGTCTGGCGGGCCAGGGCCTCGCCGTCCTTGGTCACCCGGACGATGTAGCGGCTGCCCTTGCGGATCCCGTTGCCCTGCACCATGACGACGTCGGAGGGGTGTCCGTAGACCTCGGAGATGTCCTTGCGGAGCCGGCGCGCGGCGGCGCCGGTGTCGAGCTCGGCCTCGACGACGATGCGCCCGCTCACGATGTGCAGGCCCCCGGCGAAGCGGAGCATCGACGCGACCTCGGCCTTGCGGCAGCAGGTCTTGGTGATCTGGGTGTTGGCGAGCTCCGCCTTCACCTGTGCCGTCATAGCCATGTGGCGAATCCTGCCATGCAGGTCAACGACCCTCGGACGGGTCCGCTCACACCCCGTCGACGATGCCTCGGAAGGCGTCGGCCAGCCGGTCGGGGTCGTGCCGCGGCTCCCCCGGGACGGCGATGTCGGCCACGACGAGCCGCGCACCGCGGTCGGTCACGGCACGGTCGAGCGCGGCACGGCCGTCGGCGTGGTCGCCGGCGATGGCCAGGGCGGTGGAGTCGACGAGGACGGAGTGGACGGTGAGGTCGGGCGCGTGCTCGAAGAGCGCCTCGAGGTGGTCGACGGGCCCGAACCCCGTGGTCTCCCCCGCCTGCGCCTCCAGGTTGAGCACGACGACCAGTCGTCCCTGCGTGTCGGCGAGCGCCTGGCGCAGGCCGGGCACCATGAGGTGCGGGATGACCGAGCTGAACCAGGAGCCCGGCCCGAGGACCACCCACTCGGCGGCGAGGATCGCGTCGACGGCCTCGGCGCACGCCTGCGGGTCCGCGGGGACGAGGGCCACGGACTCGATCTGGCCCGCGGTGGTGGCGACCTCGACCTGCCCGCTGACCACGGTCACCGCGTCGGGCGCCGCCGGGTCGGTGCCGCGCACCCGCGCGGTGATGTCCATCGGGGTGGTGGCCATCGGCAGCACCCGCCCGTGCGCGCCGAGCAGCCGACCGACCCAGTCGAGCGCGCGTACGTGGTCGCCCATCAGCTCCCAGAGGCCGACGATCAGGAGGTTGCCGACGACGTGACCGTTCATCTCGCCCTGGCCCGCGAAGCGGTGCTGGATGACGTCGGCCCAGGTGCGGCCCCACTCGTCGTCGCCGCACAGGGCGGCGAGCGCCATCCGGAGGTCGCCGGGGGGCAGTACGCCGAACTCGCCGCGCAGCCTGCCGGACGAGCCGCCGTTGTCGGCCACCGTGACGATCGCCGTCAGGTCGTCGATGGTGAGGTCGTCGTGCAGGCGGCGCAGCGCCGAGAGCGTGGCGTGCAGACCGTGCCCGCCCCCGAGGGCGACCGCGGCCTGCGCGGTGTCGCGCGCCACCTCACTCCCTGCCGAGGTCGCGGTGGGCGGTGCTGACGTCGTAGCCGGCGCTGCGCAGGCGCGCCGCGATCTCCTCGGTCGTCGCCACGCTGCGGTGCTTGCCGCCGGTGCACCCGACGGCGACCTGCATGAAGCGCTTGCCCTCGCGCAGGTAGCCCTCGGCGACCGTCGACAGGACCGGGAGGTACTGCTCGAGGAACTGCGCCGCGCCGGGTTGGGAGAGGACGAAGGCCGAGACCTCCGGGTCGCGACCGTTCTGGGGGCGCAGCTCGGGGACCCAGTGCGGGTTGGGGAGGAACCGCATGTCGGCCACCCAGTCGGCGTCGACGGGGATGCCGTACTTGAAGCCGAAGCTGATCACGGTGACCTTGAGCCGGGTCGACGCAGCCGTCCCGAAGAGCTCCGCGATCCGGTCCTGGAGCTGGTGGACGTTGAAGTTCGACGTGTCGAGCAGCACGTCGGCGTCACCCCGGATGTCGGCCATCACGTCGCGCTCGCGCCGGAGCCCGTGGAGCAGGCGGCCGCCGCCCTGGAGCGGGTGCGGGCGCCGGGCCGCCTCCTGCCGACGGACCAGCACGTCGTCGGTGGCCTCGAGGAACAGCAGCGTCGTCGGCCGCCCGGTGACCTGCTGGTGGCGGTTGGCCTGCAGGGAGTCGAAGAACGACCCGGACCGGACGTCGACGACCACCGCGATCGGCTGGTGGATCCCCCGGCTGTCGTCGACGAGGCGCACCACGTCGCGCACGAGGGTCGGCGGGAGGTTGTCGACCACGAAGTAGCCGAGGTCCTCCAGCTCCTTGGCGGCGGTGCTGCGGCCCGCACCGGTCATGCCGGTGACGATCACCAGCTCGCCGGGCGTCGCGTCGTCCGTCAGGGACATCACTCGTCCTCCATGATCTCGCCGGTGGCGGTGTTGACCGCCGGTGCCGTGGCGGCAGTCTTGCGGGTCGCGTCGGCCTTCGCGACCGCCTCCTTGATCGCCGTCGCCGTGCGCGGCCCGATGCCCGGTACGAGGGCGATCTGGTCGACCTCGGCCTCGCGGAGCTTCTTGAGGGAGCCGAAGTGCTTGAGGAGCGTCTTGCGGCGCACCTCGCCGAGGCCGGGCACGTCGTCGAGCGTGCTCTCCACCATCGACTTGGAGCGACGGTTGCGGTGGTGGGTGATCGCGAAGCGGTGCGCCTCGTCGCGGATGCGCTGGAGGAGGTAGAGCCCCTCGCTGGTGCGGGCCATGATCACCGGGTCCTCCTCCCCCGGCAGCCACACCTCCTCGAGCCGCTTGGCCAGGCCGCAGACGGGGACGTCGGTGACGCCGAGCTCGGCGAGCGCCTGCTGGGCGGCCGCGACCTGCGGCGGCCCGCCGTCGACGACGACGAGCGAGGGGGCGTACGCGAACTTCCGCGGGCGGCCCGTCTCCGGGTCGACGAGGAGGGGCCGCTGGGCGTCGTCCGGCTGGGCGTGCGAGGCCGAGGCACGCCCCGAGGTCCCCCGAGGAGCATCGTGGACCTCGACACTCCGGGCCTGCTCGTCGAGCAGCCGCTTGAACCGGCGGGTGATGACCTCGTGCATCGACGCGACGTCGTTCTGGCCGTCGACGCCGCGGATCACGAAGCGGCGGTACTCGGACTTGCGGGACAGCCCGTCCTCGAAGACGACCATCGACGCGACGACCTCGGTGCCCTGGAGGTTGGAGACGTCGTAGCACTCGATGCGCAGCGGCACCTCGTCGAGCGTGAGCGCCTGCTGGATCTCCTCGAGCGCCCGGTTGCGGGTCGTGAGGTCGCTGGCGCGCTTGGTCTTGTGGAGCGCGAGGGCCTGGGCGGCGTTGGTCGCGACCGTCTCCTGCAGGTCCTTCTTGTCCCCGCGCTGGGGCACCCGGATCGCGACCTTGCTGCCGCGCCGCTCGGTGAGCAGCTCCTCGAGCACGTCGTGGTCGGGCGGCAGCGCCGGGACCAGCACCTCGCGCGGGATGCTCTCTCCCCCCTCGTCAGCACTGACGCCGCCGTAGAGCTGCAGGAGGAAGTCCTGCACCAGCTCGGGCGTACCGCCCTCGTCGGTGCGGTCGGCGACCCAGCCGCGCTGCCCACGGATCCGGCCGCCGCGGACGTAGAAGATCTGGACGGCCACCTCGAGCGGGTCCTCCGCCAGGGCGATCACGTCGGCGTCGGCGCCGTCCCCGAGGACGACGGCCTGCTTCTCCAGTGCCCGCTCCATCGCTCCGAGGTCGTCGCGCAGCCGGGCGGCCTTCTCGAAGTCGAGCGCCTCGCTGGCGGCGTACATCTCCTTGCGGATGCGCGCCATGAACGGCTTGGTCTGGCCGCCCATGAAGTCGCAGAAGTCGTCGACGATCCGGCGGTGCTCCTCCTCGCTGACGTTGCCGACGCACGGCGCGGAGCACTTGTCGATGTAGCCCAGCAGGCAGGGCCGGCCGATCTGGCTGGACCGCTTGAAGACGCCGTTGGAGCACGAGCGCATCGGGAAGACGCGGAGCAGGATGTCGACGGTCTCGCGGATCGCCCACGCATGGCTGTAGGGGCCGAAGTAGCGGGTGCCCTTGCGCTTGGCGCCGCGGCCGACCATCACCCGCGGGAACTCGTCGCCGACAGTCACCGCGAGCCACGGGTAGGACTTGTCGTCGCGGTACTTGACGTTGAAGCGCGGATCGAACTCCTTGATCCAGCTGTACTCGAGCTGGAGCGCCTCGACCTCGGTGTCGACGACGGTCCACTCGACGCTGGCGCCGGTGGTGACCATCGTGGCCGTGCGGGGGTGCAGGTTGGCGATGTCCTGGAAGTAGGACGACAGCCGCGGACGCAGGCTCTTGGCCTTGCCGACGTAGATCACGCGGCCCTTGGCGTCGCGGAAGCGGTAGACGCCCGGCTTGGTGGGGATCGACCCGGGAGCGGGTCGATAGGAGCTCGGCGTGGCCACCCGACAACCCTACGGGCGGCCCCCGACACCGTGGTGTCGGTGGGCCGCCCGCATCGGTTCAGCGCGCTGCGTCGTGCGTCACTTGATCTTCTTGGGCCTCGACTTCGACGAAGCCTTCTTGAAGCCCTTCTTCTTGCCGGTCACCTTCACCGACACCTTCTTGCCCTTCAGCCCGCGGGTCACGGCCAGCTTCTTGGACGTCGCGCCACGGATCGCCTTCTTGCCGACGAACCACTGGTAGGAGAACCTCGTGGCGTTCGTCCAGCCCTTCGCCCGGGCGACGAGCCGCTTGCCGACCTTGGCCTTGCCGGTGATCTTCGGCCGCTTGGTCACGAGCGTGCCGATGCGCACCTTCCTGGTGGTCGACGAGCGTACGTAGCTGCTGGTCGCGTAACCGGCCGCGCGCGGGTACTCACGGACCTGGATCCGCTTGCCGAGGTCCTTGGCGGTCAGGCGGTAGGTCGAGGCGCTCGCGCCCTTGATCGTCTTGCCGTTGCGCGACCAGACGTAGGTGGTCGAGTAGTCGCCGGGCTTGGTGCCCAGGTAGTTCACCCAGTCGAGCCCCGACGCGGTGAGCGTACGGCCCACGCGCGGGGAGCCACTGATGCTGACGACGCCCGTCGTGCCCTCGCGGCGGTACCAGGAAGCGGGCTGCACGGTGACGGGCGCCGACGTCGCCGTCGGGCTCGGGTTGCGGCCCACGGCGTAGCCGGTCACCTGGACGCTGAGCTGGCCGCCGGCCATGGCGACCGTGGGGGCGAAGGTCGGGTCGTCGGCCTGCGGGACCGGCTGCCCGTTGAACAGCCACTGGTAGCGGTACGCGGTCGCACCCGCGACCGCGCCGCCCGCCGAGACGGTGCGCAACGGCTCGGCGGTGCCTGCGACCGACGCGCTGCCGGCCGGCAGCGGCGGCTTCTGGGTCCGCGTGACCTGGACCGTGTTGGCCCCGGTGGCGGCCACGACGATGCTGCCGCTGGCGTTGGACCAGCTCTCGCCGGCCTGGAGCGCCCCGTCGCCGCCCTGCACGTCGAGCAGGAACGACCCGCGTTCCTCGTTCTCGCGCTCGAGCACGAGGCCCTTCGCGTAGGACTGGCCGTAGGACGCGACCGCGCCGAGGCCCTTGGCGTAGAACGCCCCGGCGTCGGCGCCGGCGCCGTCGCGGTAGTCGACAAAGGTCCGCTTGCCGGTGTCCGGGTCGATGAAGACGACGCTGCGCAGGCCCGTCGCCGCCGTCCGGGAGCCGATCGCCGTCGCGCCGAGGCCGTTGCTGGCGTCGGCGTACTCACCGGCGGCGACGACGCCCTGCTCCCACCGGAACACGGTCCCGAGGACGGGGCTGGTGTGGCCGGCGGGGTCGGAGCCCATGAGCTCGTAGAGGCCGCCGTACTCGGCGCGGGCGTTGGTGGAGTGCTGGAGCCCGACGTTGTGGCCGTACTCGTGCTCGAGGGTGCTCTGCATGCCCCCGTTGCCCCGCTCGAGGACGATGACGGGGCCGCCGCTGTTGAGGGAGACGCCGCGGCGCGCGCGGCCGACGGCCTCGTCGAAGAAGCAGGCCGACGGCACGACGATCACGAGGTGGTTGGGGCTGTCGCCGGTGAAGTCCACGCCCGGGTAGACCCGCGCGGCGACGTCGCGGTAGATCGCGTCGAACTGCGCGCCGCCGGCGCCGAGGCCGCAGCCACCGGCGACCGACGCGGCCGCGGAGTCGGCCACGGCCATGCCGGTGACGGTGGACCAGGCCGGGATGACGCCTGCGGACTCGCGCACCCAGTACTGCTGGGCTGCGTTGACCTGCGCGACGAGGTCGGCGTCCGGGACGCTGAAGGCGCCGAGGTTGGTGAGCTTCACCAGGTAGGTGGCGTGGGCGGCGGGACCGGCGGCGGGCCGCGGCGACACGACGCGCACGTCGCGGGCGGTCACCCCGTCGGGCCGGCGCTCGGCGCGGTCGAGGGCGGCGCTGCGACGCGCACTGGTGGTCAGGCCGCCGCCGGCCGTCCCGCCCGGGACGACCAGGTCCCCGCTGAAGGCCGAGCCCGGGTCGGCCTCGAAGCCGTCCGCGAGACGGATCACGCGACCGTCGCGGGTCTCGACGGAGTAGGTGTCGGGCTGGCCGCCCTCACCGGCGAGGACGCGGACCGTGCCGCGGACCTCGACGACGTCGGCGCCACCGGCACGAGGCGCGGTCGGTGCCGCCACCCCGGCGCTGGGCGCCATCAGTGCGGTCGCGGTGACCGCCACGGTCGCGACCGTGAGACGTGTTCGTACAGACATGCGTGTGCTCCCCCGTGCTTGCCCCGTCACGCGCCCGTAGGTCGGGCGCGTCGGAAGCATCATGGCCCATCGGGGCCACCGGGAAACATCGGCACGGGATCCGCGCGCGACCAGCCGACCGGCGTACGCCGCCGGACGTGCACCGTCGGGATCAGGCGAGCGAGATCGAGTCCCCGTCGACCGTGATCTCGACCGCCTCGAGCGGCGAGCTGGCCGGCCCCGAGAGGGGCGAGCCGTCCTCGAGCGAGAACTTGCTCAGGTGGCACGGGCACGGGATGTCGCCCTCGCTGCTGGACTCCACCAGGCAGCCCTGGTGGGTGCAGACCGCGGTGAACGCCTTGAAGTCACCCTCCGTCGGCTGGGTGACGACGACCTTGGAGGCCGCGACGACGAAGCAGCCGCCGACCGGCACGTCGGACGCGCTCGCGAGCGCGTCGGCGCCGGGGGTCGAGGTGCCGTCGGAGCTGGGCGCGGCCTCCGACGGGCTGGGGCTCGACTCGTCCGTGGCCGACGAGGCCGGGGTGTCCGGGGTCGAGTCGTCCGAGCCGCACGCGGCGAGGACGGGGACACCGACGGCGATGGCGGCAGTACCGGACAGGGCGCGACGTCTGTTGATGGCGGTCATGGCGGGACCCTAGCCAGCAGACCTGTGAGCAGGCTGAGACGACAGTGTCGATCCGGTGACGCTCAGCCGGACTTCTTCGCCGCCCGCTTCGCCGGCGCCTTCGTGGCGGTGGCCTTCTTCGCAGGCGCCTTCTTCGCAGGCGCCTTCTTCGTCGTCGCGCGGGACGTCGGAGCGGACTTGGCCGCCACGGCCTTCGGGCGCCGCGGCTTGCCCGGCTGCTGGGCGCCCCGGCCCTCCAGGATCGGGCGCAGGAAGGTGCCGGTGTGGCTGGCCCCCACCTCGGCGACCTCCTCCGGGGTGCCCTCGGCGACGACGGTGCCGCCGCGCGAGCCACCCTCGGGCCCCATGTCGACGAGCCAGTCGGCGGTCTTGATGACGTCGAGGTTGTGCTCGATCACCAGCACCGTGTTGCCCTTGTCGACCAGGCTCGACAACACGCCCAGGAGCTTGCGGATGTCCTCGAAGTGCAGCCCGGTGGTGGGCTCGTCGAGCACGTAGACGGTGCGGCCCGTCGAGCGCTTCTGCAGCTCGCTGGCGAGCTTGACGCGCTGCGCCTCGCCGCCGGAGAGGGTGGTCGCCGGCTGCCCGAGGCGGACGTAGCCGAGGCCGACCTCCTCGAGGGTCGTCATGTGGCGCGCGATCGCCGGGACCGCGGCGAAGAAGTCGGCGGCCTCCTCGATCGGCATGTCGAGGACCTCGGCGATGGTCTTGCCCTTGTAGTGCACCTCGAGCGTCTCGCGGTTGTAGCGGGCGCCGTGGCACACCTCGCACGGGACGTAGACGTCCGGGAGGAAGTTCATCTCGATCTTGATCGTGCCGTCACCGGAGCATGCCTCGCAGCGCCCGCCCTTGACGTTGAACGAGAACCGACCCTGCAGGTAGCCCCGCATCTTGGCCTCGGGCGTGGACGCGAACAGCTTGCGGATGTGGTCGAAGACGCCGGTGTAGGTCGCCGGGTTGGAGCGCGGCGTGCGGCCGATGGGCGACTGGTCGACGTGGATGACCTTGTCGACGTGCTCGAGGCCCGTGATCTTGGTGTGGCGCCCCGGGACCGCACGGGCGTTGTAGATCTGCTTGGCGAGCGAGGTGTAGAGGATGTCGTTGACGAGCGTCGACTTGCCGGAGCCCGACACGCCGGTGACGGCGCAGAAGACACCGAGCGGGAAGCTCACGTCGACGTCCTGCAGGTTGTGCTCGCGCGCCCCGTGGACGACGAGCTCGCGACCCACCGTGCGCGGGCGGCGGACCGCGGGGACCGGGATCTCGCGGCGACCGGAGAGGTACTGGCCCGTCATCGAGTCGGGGTGGGTCAGCAGGTCCTCGACGGTGCCGGAGTGGACGACCTGGCCGCCGTGCTCGCCCGCGCCCGGACCGATGTCGACGACCCAGTCGGCGACGCGCACCGTGTCCTCGTCGTGCTCGACGACGATCAGGGTGTTGCCGAGGTCCTTGAGCCGGACCAGCGTCTCGATGAGGCGCTGGTTGTCGCGCTGGTGCAGACCGATCGACGGCTCGTCGAGGACGTAGAGCACGCCCACCAGGCCGGCGCCGATCTGCGTCGCGAGGCGGATGCGCTGGGCCTCGCCGCCCGAGAGCGAGCCGCTGGGCCGGTCGAGCGAGAGGTAGTCGAGACCCACGTCGAGCAGGAACTGGAGCCGCTCCTGGATCTCCTTGAGCACCCGCTCGCCGATCTGGCGCTCGCGCACCGACAGGTCGACGGTGCGCAGGTAGTGGGCGGCCTCGTTGATCGGGAGCGCGCAGACCTCCGCGATGTTCTTGCCGCCCTCGTCGCGGGCGCCGAGGGTCACCGACACGGAGACCGGCTTGAGACGCGTGCCGTGGCAGGTCGGGCAGGGCACCTCGCGCATGAAGCCCTCGAACCGCTCGCGGCTCGTGTCGGACTCGGCCTCGCGGTGGCGGCGCTCGACATAGGGGCGTACGCCCTCGAACGCCGCGTAGTAGGCGCGCTGGCGGCCGTAGCGGTTCTTCGTGACGACGTGGACCTTGGTCTTGTGCCCCTCGAGCAGGGACGTGCGCGCCTTGGGGGTGAGCTGGTCCCACGGCGTGTTGAGGTCGAAGCCGAGCTCCTCGCCGAGCGCGTTGACGAGGCGGAGGAAGTAGTCGGCGACGTGCGCGCCGCTCCACGGTGCGATGGCTCCCTCGCCGAGGGTGGCGCCGGGGTCGGGCACGACCAGCTCGGGGTCGACCTCCATCTTGGTGCCGAGGCCGGAGCAGACCGGGCACGCGCCGAAGGGCGAGTTGAACGAGAACGAGCGCGGCTCGAGGTCGTCGGTGTCGATGGTGTGGTCGTTGGGGCAGGCCATCTTCTCGGAGAACTTCATCTCCCGGCCCGGGTCCTTGGCGTCGAGGTCGACGAAGTCGAAGACCACCAGCCCGCCCGCGAGGCCGAGCGCGGTCTCCACCGAGTCGGTGAGGCGGCGCTTGGACGACTCCTTGACCGCGAGGCGGTCGACGACGACCTCGATGGTGTGCTTGAGCTTCTTGTCGAGCGTCGGCGGGTCGTCGAGCGTGTGGGTCTGGCCGTCGACGCGGGCCCGGCTGAAGCCCTGCTGCTGCAGCTGGCGGAAGAGCTCGACGTACTCGCCCTTGCGGCCCCGGATGACGGGTGCCAGGACCTGGAAGCGCCGGCCTTCCTCGAGGGCGAGGACCCGGTCGACGATCTGCTGCGGCGTCTGACGCTCGATCGGCGCACCGCACGTCGGGCAGTGCGCGCGGCCGGCGCGGGCGTACAGCAGGCGGAGGTAGTCGTAGACCTCGGTGATCGTGCCGACCGTGGAGCGCGGGTTCTTCGACGTCGACTTCTGGTCGATGCTGACCGCGGGGCTGAGGCCCTCGATGAAGTCGACGTCGGGCTTGTCCATCTGCCCGAGGAACTGGCGTGCGTAGGCCGACAGCGACTCGACGTAGCGACGCTGGCCCTCGGCGAAGATCGTGTCGAAGGCGAGGCTGGACTTGCCCGACCCGGACAGGCCCGTGAAGACGATGAGCGAGTCGCGCGGGAGGTCGAGGGAGACGTCCTTCAGGTTGTGCTCGCGGGCGCCCCGGATGATGAGCTGGTCGGCCACAGTGGTCCTCGTCGAGGTAGATCGGTGGAGTCGAACACATGTTCGTCTCGGACGCGCGTCACGGTCAAGCGGACGCACCGCTCCACCCTAGGACCCCCCACCGACAACGGGCTCATCCGTCACCCACGGGGGTGGACACGCGGAGGTGGCACGATGACCACGTGACAGACGACCAGGGCGAGCTGCCCGAGCTCATCGCCATGGCCGACCAGGCGCTGGTGCGCACCGTGGACGGCCTCTCCGACTCCCAGTATGCGGAGCCGTCGCAACTGCCCGGCTGGACCCGCGCGCACGTGGTGGCCCACGTCACCCTCAACGCGGAGGCGCTGGCCGGGGTGCTGCACGGAGCCCACGTGGGGAGCCCGCAGCCGATGTACGCCTCGCAGGAGGCGCGGGACGCGGACATCGCCGCGCTCGCCGGCGCCTCCACGGCCGACCTGCGCGAGCGGTTCCTCGCAGCCACCGGCACGTTCACCGAGGCGCTCGGCGCGATGCACGAGGGCGACTGGAAGGGACGCTTCGAGCGGACCCCGGGCGCGCCCGGCATCCGGCTGGCCAACGTCCCGCTGATGCGCCTGCGCGAGGTCGAGATCCACCACGCCGACCTCGACGCCGGCTACACGGCCGCCGACTGGTCGCCCCGCTTCTGCCGGGTCCTGCTGGACTCGCTGACGAAGTTCGACACCGAGCAGCCCTTCGAGGTACGCCCGACGGACCTCGACGGCACGTGGCGCTACGGGGACGGGGACGGAGGCCCCGTCGTCAGCGGCACGGCCGGCGCGCTGGGCTGGTGGCTGACGGGACGCGGCGCGGGCGAGGGGCTCGCGTCGGACAGCGGGGTCCTCCCGCGGATGGAGGCATGGTGAGCGACATGGTGAGCGGCGACTCCTACACCGGTGAGGTGTCCCCCGGCGGTGACCCCGACGTCCGCACGCTCGGGTGCCTGACCCTGACCAAGATCGCGGTCGACCCCGAGATGTCCAACAACTGCTACCTGCTCCACTGCACCGAGACCGACGACGTCGTCCTGGTGGACGCCGCGGCGGAGCCCGCCCGGTTGCTGGAGCTGATTGGCGAGCGGAGGCTGGCCGCCATCGTCACCACGCACCAGCACTGGGACCACCACCGCGCGCTGGCGGCCGTGAAGGCGGCGCACCCGGCCGCCACCGTCGTGGCCGGCGCTCCCGACGCCGACGCGATCGAGGAGCAGACCGGGGTCACGGTGGACCGTCGTGTGGGCGAGGGCGACACCGTGTCCGTCGGCACGTGCGAGCTGACGGTCGTCCCGGTGGCCGGGCACACGCCCGGGTCGGTCTGCCTGCTGCTCGACGACGGGCGGGTCGCACCCTCGCCGCACCTCTTCACCGGCGACTGCCTGTTCCCCGGCGGCGTCGGCGCGACGTTCGGCGACGCCGAGAAGTTCGTCCAGCTGCTCGACGAGGTCGAGACCAAGCTGTTCGGCCGGCTCCCGGACGAGACGTGGTTCTACCCCGGGCACGGCGACGACGGCGTGCTGGGAGACGAGCGGCCGCACCTCGGGGAGTGGCGAGAGCGCGGGTGGTGAGCGTGGGTGGCTCGCGTCCGCGTGGCAGGCTGGGAGCATGAGCACGCGTGAGCTGACCCTGGCCGACTTCGAGCAGACCGTGAGCGGCGAGGGCATCGTCCTGGTCGACTTCTGGGCTGCGTGGTGCGGCCCGTGCCGCCAGTTCGCCCCGGTCTACGAGAAGGCGTCGGAGGACAACCCCGACATCGTCTTCGGCAAGGTCGACACCGAGGCCGAGCAGCAGCTGGCGCAGATGGCCGCCATCACGTCGATCCCCACGCTGATGCTGTTCCGTGACGGCGTGCTGCTCTTCAACCAGGCGGGCGCCCTGCCGCCGCAGGCCCTCGCCGGCGTCATCGACCAGGCCCGCGAGCTCGACATGGACGCCGTGCGCCAGGAGGTCGCAGCCGCGCAGGAGGCCGCGGCCAACGCGCCCCAGGACGAGGTGGGCCTCGACGAGTTCGCCGCCGCGCACAGCCAGGGCGCCTACGTCGTCGACGTCCGCGAGGCCGACGAGGTGGCCGGCGGGCGGGTGCCGGGCGCCGTGCACATCCCGATGAACGACGTCCCGGCCCGCAGCGGCGAGCTGCCGACGGACCGACCCGTCTTCGTCATCTGCCAGTCGGGCGGCCGCAGCCGCCAGGTCGTGGACCACCTGCGGGCGCAGGGCGTGACGGCGATCAACGTGGCCGGCGGCACCGGCGGGTGGGCCAAGCGCGGGTGGCCGCTGGAGGCCTGACCTCCCCGGCCTCAGAGCATCCGGCGCAGGATCGCCGGTCGCAGGTTGGTCGACAGGTGCGAGGCCAGCGCGACGAAGAACGCGACGTGCGCGCCGACGTGCAGCGGCAGCCACGCGTCGTCGCCGGTCGCGACCAGCGCGATCCCGGACAGCGGCACCAGCACCAGCAGGACGATCAGCGCGCGCTCGGTCCAGTGCACCTGCGTCCGCCGGGCCGCGCCGAGGTGCTCCGACCACGGTGGCAGGCCGGCCACCCGGCGCACGACGGGTCGCAGCACACCGAGGCCGAGGACCAGCAGGCCGAGGAAGAGGTGCACCTCGGCGAGGTCGAGACCTCCGCCGAGCAGGTCGTAGGTGTCGGCGCGCGCCTCGCACGCGTCCTCCAGCCGGTCGAGCCGGTCCTCGAAGGCGTCGGACGTGTCGCCGCCGCTGAGGTCCTCCCCCGGCGGGTCGCAGTCGTCGAGGTCGAGGTTGTAGCCGACCGCGAACTGGGCGGCCACGGCGGTGACGGTGAGCCAGTGCACCAGCTTCTGCGACGCGCGGTAGCCGCGCGGCTCGTCGGTCGTCGGCATCCCGGGATGCTAGCGAGCGACGGACCCGGCACGCCGTCCGGCACGTCCCTGAGCGTGGGATAGCCTCGGCGCGTGCTGATCAGCGACTCGCGGAAGGTCCTCTTCGTCCACGTCCCCAAGACGGGTGGCGTGTCGGTCGAGGAGACCGTCAAGGAGGCGTGCCCCGACGCGCGCAAGGCCCGGGTCCCGATCGGCCGGCACGCGACGCTCGGCAAGATCATCAAGCACGAGCCGCAGGTCATCGACTACTGGACCTTCGGGTTCGTCCGCAACCCGTGGGCGCGGATGGTGTCGTGGTACTCCATGATCTCCGCGTGGGACCGGCGCCACGGCCCCCGCAGCGGCAAGCCGCAGGACGTGAAGCACGGGTCGATGCGCGACGGCAACGACATGTGGCGCGCCGCGGCCGCGTACGCCGACTTCGCCGAGTTCGTGATGCGCGGCACCGAGGAGCTCCCGCGGGTCGGCGTCCCGCAGATCAGGTACCTCAGGGCGCCGAAGCACGGGCGCGAGGTCGACTTCATCGGCCGCACGGAGAGCTTCGTCGCGGACCTCCAGCAGGTGCAGGTGCAGCTCGGCCTCGAGCCGACGACGCCAGCGCACAAGAACAGGTCGAAGCACGGCACCTACCACGACTACTACACCGACGAGACGCGTCAGCGGGTCGCGGAGGTCTACGCCGAGGACATCGACCTCTTCGGCTACACCTACTGACTCAGGACAGGCCCGGGAGACGCGTCCCGCGCGCGCCCGACCACTCCCCGGTCGCCTCGAGCCGACGCCACACGTCGTACTCGGGAGCGAAGTGCGCGACCAGCGCCTCGCGGGTCGCGAACCCCAGCTCGCCCCTCCCGGCCGTGGAGGCGTTGCGCCGCTCGACGTCCAGCGTCGCGCCGACCCGTGCACCGAACCACGCCGACCAGACGTCGGGGTGCTCGACGCTGAACACCCGGTCGACCGCGACGGCGCCCTGGGCGTGGAGGAACCTCGCGGGCCGCCCCTTCGGCACCGGGGCGTCGTCGTCGCCGGCGAGGTAGTGGAGGGCGAACTCCTCGAAGGTCATGTCCGCGGTCGACTGCCGGCTGTCGTCGCGGGCGCGGTAGCGCCACCACGACTCGAGCCAGGCGATCGGCTCGCGGAACATCGACACCAGCTCGTACGACTCGCGCGGGTGCCCCTGCTCGGCCAGCTCGTGGGCCTTGGTGTGCACGAAGCCGCGGGCCGGGAGGTGCTTGCGACCCGGCGGTGACGACACGACCTCGGTGGCGTACGGCGACAGCGCGCGCTCCAGGGTGGTGCTGGCCGTCTTCGGCAGGGCGAGCAGCACGAAGTCGCGGCCCGGCCCGAGCCCGAGGAACGTCATCACGCGCCCGATCATCCCCCACCCGGTCCCGCGCGGTGGCACCTGTCACCGGTGCGTGGGCTAGCCTCGCGCCGTGCTCATCTCCGACGCCAGGCGCGCGCTGTTCGTGCACGTGCCCAAGACGGGCGGGGTCTCGGTCGGCGTGGCGTTCGAGCGCTGCTGCCCCGACGCCCGGAGCAAGGCGCCCGGCGTCCACCCGGCGCTCGGCCGGCACGCGCCGTACGCCCGGATCCTGCGCGCGGAGCCGCAGGTGGCCGACTACTGGTCCTTCGCGTTCGTGCGGAACCCGTGGGCGCGGATGGTGTCCTGGTGGTCGATGATCGACGACTGGAACCGCGCATGGGGTCCCGCGAGTGGTCGGCCGCAGGGCGAGGGGGCCACCCGGATGCGCGGCAACGACATGTGGCGCGCGGCGGCGGCGTACTCCGGCTTCGAGGAGTTCGTGCTGCGCGGCCCCGACGAGCTGCCCCGCGTCGGACGACCGCAGGTGGAGTACGTCCGCGCGCCCGGCCGCGAGGTCGACTTCGTCGGACGGACGGAGAGCTTCGCCGACGACCTCGCGACCGTCGAGCGGCGCCTCGGCGGTGACCCCGTGCACGTCCCGCACCGCAACAGGTCGCCGCACGGCAGCTACCGCGACTACTACACCGACGCCACGCGGGCGAAGGTCGCCGAGGTCTACGCAGCAGACCTCGACGCCTTCGGCTACACGTTCTGAGCCGTCCGGTCGTCCGGGCCCTTCCGCATCCGCGCGAAGACTGCGAGATTGCCGTCCGTGGACGTACTCGACGGCTGGACCCGCACCGAGCACACGGCCGACGTCGCGGGCAGGGCGACGACGCACCCCGTCTGGCGACGAGGGACGGGACCCGGGATCGTCGTGGTCCACGAGATGCCCGGTCTCACCGCAGGCGTGGTCCGCTTCGCCGAGGAACTCGTCGAGGCCGGGCACACCGTCCTGCTCCCGCACCTGTTCGGCCCCGCCGGCCGGGAGTTCAGCAACCTGGACGTGGCGCGGGTCTTCCCGCGGATCTGCGTGAGCCGTGAGTTTACGAAGCTCGCGCGCGGCGTGACCACGCCCGTGGCGGGCTGGCTCCGCTCGCTGGCTCGTGAGCTCCACGCCGACGTCGGCGGGCCCGGCGTCGGGGCGCTCGGCATGTGCTTCACGGGCGGGTTCGCGCTGGCGATGATGGTCGACGACACAACGGTCGCGCCGGTCGTGTGCCAGCCGAGCACACCGTTCATCGGCCTGCCGGGGCGGGCCGCGGACCTCAACCTGTCCCCCGCCGACGCGGAGGCCGTACGCCGTCGCGCCGCCGACGGGTGCAAGGTGCTCGGCATCCGCTACGCCTCGGACCCGCTCGTGGGCACCCGCCTCGACACCCTCACCTCACTCGTCGGCGACGCCTTCATCCGGGTCGAGCTCGACGGCCGGGGTCACTCGACCGTCACCGAGCAGCGCTCGCAGGTCGCGGTGGACGCGGTGCTCGACTTCTTCGCGGAGCGCCTGTCGTGACCGCGTACGACCCCGACTTCCTCGACGTCCCGCTCGCGCCACCGGAGTCCCCCGAGGGCAGTGACGTGCTCGACTACACGCACTTCACGCTCCAGATGCACCGCACCCGCCGGCTGGCGTCCTGGGTGGCGTGGAACATCGACGGCCTCACGCTGTTCTCCGGCGACGACATCAGCAGGTCGGGCCAGGACTTCCGCGCCGACCCCCGGATCCCGCGCTCCCAGCAGACCCTCGACGAGGCGTACGCCGACAACGAGCTCGACCGCGGTCACCTCGCGCGGCGCTCGGACCTGCTGTGGGGCACCCTCGCCGAGGCGAGGCAGGCGAACTCCGACTCGTTCTTCTTCACCAACATCACGCCGCAGCACCAGGACTTCAACCAGTCCGGGCGCGGCGGCGTGTGGGGCCTCCTCGAGAACGCGGTCCTCGCCCAGGAGGGCCTCACCGACCGGCGCCTGTCGCTCCTCGCCGGCCCCGTGCTTGCCGACGACGACCCCGTCTACCGCGAGGTCGTCCAGGTGCCGCGCGAGCACTGGAAGGTCGTCGCCTACCGCCTCGACGGGGAGCCCCGGTTCCGGTGCTTCCTGCTGTCCCAGGACCTCGACGGCGTCGTCGGCCTCGACTTCCTCGACGCGTTCGACACCTACCTCGTGCCGCTCGACCTGCTCGAGGAACGCACCCGGCTGCGCTTCCCGAGCCTGCGCGCCCTCGGGACCGGGGAGCCCGGGGCGCGCAGCGTGGCGGGACCAACGCTCGTCACCGACGTCGACGAGGTGGGCTGGTAGCTTCTGCACCCCGCGGCGTGGCCCGGGAGGAAGGGCAAGCTGCTGCTTCTGCACGACCAGCACGACCACGTGCTGCTCATCCAGGCGCCGGTCGACGTGCACGAGGACTGGCTGCTTGACCGCGCGTCCCGGCCTCCGGGCGGCCCGGGTCTTCGATGACTCGCGGACTGATCAGTCCGCGATGGGTGCCGGGGGGCCGATCCGGGAGGTGCGGGCAGCATGAGCACGGCGTGTCGCCCAGCCTGCTCCGCGTGTCGGCCTCGACCGCTCGTCGAAGCGGCCCTCCGCGGCACCTCAGGACAGGTCGACCACGACGACAGTGTGGTTGTCCGGCTCCCCCGCCGCCTCGACGGCGGCGGCGACGTCGTCGGCGACCCGCTGGGCGGGAGCGGGCGACGCCAGCAGGGGGGCCAGGTCATCGACGACGGCGTGAACCCCGTCCGTCGTGAGGACGAGCCGGTCACCGGCGCGGAGGTCCACCGTCGCCGTGTCGGCGACGACGCCGGGGACCAGGGCGCGGTTGAGCAGGCTGCGGTGCGGGTGCGAGCGGTACTCCTCGGGCGTGAGCTGGCCGGACTCGACCAGTGCGGCCGCCACGGTGTGGTCGTGGGTGAGCCGCCGCACCTCGCCGCCGCGCACCAGCCAGGCCCGGCCGTCGCCTACGTGGGTGAGGGAGGCGGTCGCGCCGTCGATCGACACGGCGGTCAGGGTGGTCCCCGAGGTCGGCGCGTCGGGGAGCGTCTGCTCGACGTCGGCCGTCACGGTCGCAACGGCGGCGTCGAGGCCCCTGGCTGCGAACGCCTCGAGCGCCGCCGTGGACAGGTCGGACCGCTCGCCGAAGCCGTCGGCGACGGCGACCAGCCTGGGCGCCGCGAGGAGCGCGTCCTGCTGGTGCGTACGCCCGCCAAGGCGGTGGCTGGTGCCGATCGCGGCCTGCAGCGTGTCGGTGGTGGTGGTCATGGGTGGTGCCTCGCTCTCGATCTGGTCGACGAGGGCGGAGACGATCTCGCGGCGGCTGGCCGTGTCGTGCTCGACCTGGAGCCAGTACGCCCGGACCAGCCGCGCGGCCATGCTCGGCGGCGCGCTGACGACCGCGTCGATCCTGGCCAGCGGCATGCCGACCAGCCGCAGCGTCGCCACCAGGCGCGCCCGCTCGAGCTGCTCCGGTGCGTAGCGGCGGTAGCCCGTGGACGGGTCCACCTCCGCGGGCCGCAGCAGCCCCAGGTCGTCGTACAGGCGCAGCGCCTTGGGCGTCAGGCCCGACTCGCGGGCGAAGTCGCCGATCGTCAGCAGGTCCGTCATCGTCCCCATCCTCCCCGGTGTCGGTCACCGGTGCGACGACCCTCCGGCCTGCCCCTGGGACAAGGTCAAGGCGCACCACGCGGGATTCGCGGACCGTCGGACCAGGCTCTCGTACTGACGAGTAAGTTGGACGCGTGAGCTTCCTCAGTCGCCAGACCGTCATCGCCGCCCTCACCGCGAACGCGCTCAGGCCGCCGCGGGGCCAGCGGGCGGGTGTGCCCGCGTTCGCGGCGGGCTGGGTGTTCGGCGAGATGGCGCCCCAGATGCTGGCGCTGACAGCGCTCGACGCCGCCACGCACCTCACCCGCCGCCGCCGTGCCGGGGTCCGGGGCACGGCGGCGATCGCCCTCGCCGGCGCGAGCGCGCTCGGCATGGCGCGCATGATCCGGCAGAGCCGACAGGCCAGGGACGGATTCGAGGACGCACTCGTCGAGGGGCTCGGCGTGGACTACGTCGAGCAGCTCGACGAGGTGCCCTCCCCGGCCGACCTGGCCACGCCGTGGCGGCGGCTGGCCCGGCCGTTCAGCTTCGCCGACGACGGCGTGAAGGTGATCAGCAACCTGCCCTACACCGAGGCCGGCCGTCGCGGCCACCTCGACATCTACCTCCCGGCCGGGGAGGACGCCATCAAGGACACGCCGGTGCTGCTGCAGGTCCACGGCGGCGCGTGGACCCTCGGCGCGAAGGAGCACCAGGGCCGCCCGCTCATGAACCAGATGGCCGCCAAGGGCTGGGTGTGCGTGGCCATCAACTACCGCCTCGCACCCCGCGACCCGTGGCCGGCCCACATCGTCGACGTGAAGCGCGCCATCGCCTGGGTCAAGGACAACATCGCCGACTACGGCGGCGACCCCGACTACCTCACCATCACCGGCGGCTCCGCGGGCGGGCACCTCGCCGCGCTCGCGGCCCTGACCCCCGGCGACCGGGCCTTCCAGCCGGGGTTCGAGGAAGCCGACACCAGCGTCCGCGCCGCAGTTCCGTTCTACGGGGTCTACGACTTCGCCGGCTCCACCGGTCTCGCCAACGCCATCGGGATGCGTGACGGCTTCCTGGGCCCCCGCGTCATGCAGACGACCTGGACCGACTCCCCCGACCTCTACGAGGCCGCGTCACCGATCCTGCGCATCACACCGGACGCCCCCGACTTCTTCGTGATCCACGGCGAGCTCGACACCCTCGTGTCGGTCGACCAGGCCCGGCTGTTCACCGCCGAGCTGCGGCGCACGTCGGGGCGGTCGGTGGTCTACGCCGAGCTCCCCGGCGCCCAGCACGCCTTCGACGTCTTCCACTCCATCCGCAGCGCCCATGCCATCCGGGCGGTCGACCGCTACCTCACGTGGCACTGGAACACCTGGCGCCACGGGCTCGAGGCCGACAGCGGGGTCGACCCCGAGGAGATCTCGGAGCGGGACGAGCGCGACGACCGGAACTCCGCCTGACTCCCGCCCCGACCCGAGGTGCGCCATCATGTCGTCATGACGACCGCGACCTCCTCCGTGACGGGCAGCGCCGACAGCCGCTCGGCACGGGCGGACGCGCTCCTGCTGTCCGGCACGGTCGTGGCGGCGGTCCTCGCCTTCGCGGTCCTCGCGGCGCCGTACCTCGTGGAGGGCTTCGTCCCGCCCGTCGGCCTCGACGCACTCTGGGGGCTGGGCGGGTCGCTGTCGCTGGTCCTGGCACCGGTCGCCGCCGCGCTCGCCGGGGCCGCGAGCGGCTGGACGCTGTGGCGCCGGGACGACCTGGCCGGCACCGCGCGCGGCCTGCACCTGCTGGGCGTCGCGGTCTCGCTCGCGTTCGTCGCCGTCCTCGTCTCGGAACCCGGCCGCGCGCTCGTCGCGTGGTGGCAGGACTGACGCCTGCGCTCCGGGCTCGGGCGGACGAACTAGGGTCGCCGTCGTGATCCCGGACGACCTGCTCGCCCATGCCCGTGCCGCGAAGGGCTTCATGCCCGAGGACGAGGGGTCCTGCCTGCACCGCTGGGCGCGCGAGCAGCTGCCGCACGGCCCGGCGCTCGAGGTGGGGACCTACTGCGGCAAGTCGGCGATCTGGCTGGGCGCGGCCGCACGCGAGGTGGGCGGCGCGGTCTTCACCGTCGACCACCACCGCGGGTCGGAGGAGAACCAGGCGGGCTGGGAGCACCACGACGACACCCTCGTCGACGGTGAGCTGGGCGTGATGGACACGCTGCCGACGTTCCGGCGGACCATCGCCGCCGCCGGTCTCGAGGACCAGGTCGTGGCCGTCGTGGGGCGCTCCGGGACGGTCGGCGCGTGGTGGCGCACCCCGCTGTCGCTGCTCTTCATCGACGGCGGTCACGGCGTCGAGCCGGCGCGCACCGACTACCTCACCTGGCCGCGCTGGGTCGCCGCCGGTGGCGTGCTCGCCATCCACGACGTGTTCCCCGACCCGGCCGACGGCGGCCGTCCGCCGTACGAGGAGATCTACCTGCCCGCGCTGGCGAGCGGGGCGTTCAGCGAGGTCGACGCGGTGGGGTCGATGCGGGTCCTACGCCGTACGGCGGGCGACGCGGGCGACCTCGTCGCCTGACCCGTCCGGGGCGCAGCCGCACTCCAGCCCGATCGCGGCGAAGGGGGGCGCCAGCGTGGTGCCGCGCATGATGTCCGCGCCGGGCGTGCCGTCGGCCAGGGCGTCGACGGCGAGGATCACGGCCGCCGCCGTGTAGGTGGTCTGCTCCGACGGCCAGTTCACGCCCTCGGGGAAGACGTAGCCGGTCCAGTACGCCCCCTCCGCCGTGCGCAGGTGCTGCATGTCCGCCAGCAGCTGGCGGGCCCGCGCGCGGTCGCCGATAGCCTCGAGCGCGAGCACCAGCTCGCAGGTCTCGGCGCCGGTCACCCACGGGTTCGCGGAGACGCACCGGATGCCGAGCCCGGGCTCGACGAAGGTGTCCCAGCGCTCGGCCAGCAGGGCGTACGCGTCGGGTCCGCGGACCGCTCCGCCGAGGACCGGGTAGTACCAGTCCATCGAGAACGTCGACTTGTCCAGGAACAGGTCGCGGTGCTCGCGCAGCGCGTGGCCCAGGCGACCGCCGGCGAGCTCCCACTCGACCTGCGGCTCCCCCACCAGGTCCGCGAGGGCGACGCCCGCGCGCAGGGAGTGGTAGATGCTCGACGAGCCGGCGAGCAGCGCCTCCTCGTTGACCGGCCCCGGCGCCGCGTCGCGCCACTCCTGCGACCAGGCGACGCCGCCGAACGGCAGCTGGAGGGACACCACGAAGTCGAGCGCCCGGCGCACCGTCGGCCACATGAGCCGTACGAACCCCTCGTCGCGGGCCACCAGCCAGTGGTGCCAGGTCGCGACCGCGACGTAGGCCGACATGTTGGACTCCCCGGAGTGGTCCTCCACCTCCCCGGCGACGATCTTCATCGGCCAGGACCCGTCGGGCCGCTGGCGGTCGCGGGCCCAGGCGAACGCCCGCTCGGCGGCCTCCCGCCGACCGCCCACCATCAGGGCCATCGCCGACTCGAGGTGGTTCCAGACGTCGGTGTGCTCACCGGTCGTCCAGGGGATGGCGCCCGACGGCTCCTGCATGCCCTCGATGGTCGCGGCGGTCTGCTCGACCTGTGCGCGGGTCAGCACACCGGACGGGACGGCCTGCTCGCTCATGCCGGCCCGGGAACGGGCTTGCGGAAGTAGAGCACCAGGCTCTTGCCGATGAGGGGGTCGAGGACCTTGCCGGCGTACTGCAGCACCTTGGGGTTCTCCATGATCTCCCACACCAGGAGCTTGTGGTAGGCCTTCGCGAGGGGGTGCTCGTCGTTGGTGACGCCGACCGCGCACTTGATCCACCAGTACGGCGTGTGCAGCCCGTGGGCGTGGTCCCTGCCCGTGAACACCATCGCGTCGCCCGGCGTGCCGTCGTTGGAGCGGCCGGCCTTGGTGACCTTGTCGACGAGCTCCTCGGCGGTGTAGATGCGGACGTGGCCGCCCTCGGCGTTGTGGTAGTCGTCGGAGAGCTTCCAGTTGACGATCTCGGGCAGCCACCGCGGCACGGAGACGGCGAGCGTGCCGCCGGGGCGCAGCACCCGCACGAGCTCCTTGATCGCGTCGACGTCGGCGTGGATGTGCTCGAGCACCTCGGAGGCGACGACACGGTCGAACTCGCCGTCGGCGAACGGCAGGGCGAGGGCGTCACCCTCCTTGACGTCGGCCTCGGCGCCGTCGGGCACCTCGCCCGCCTCCCGCATCGCGGTGAACCACTCGCGGACCGTGGCCAGCTCGTCGGCGTCCTGGTCGAACGCGATCACGTCGGCGCCGCGCTTGTACATCTCGAAGGCGTGCCGACCCGCGCCGCAGCCCATGTCGAGCACGCGGTCGCCCGGGCGGAGGCCGAGCCGGTCGAAGTCAACGGTCAGCACGGTGGGTCTCCTGGTCACGCTGGTCACGCTCGGTGTCGAAGGAGGCGATCGCCTCCTCGTAGGCGGCGGCGGTCGCCTCGGCCACCGCACGCCAGCTGAACATCTCCTCGACGCGGGCGCGGCCGGCCGCGCTCATCGCCGTACGCCGCTCCGGGTCGTCGAGGAGCGCGGCGATCGCGTGCTCGAGCTCACCGACGTCGCCGGGGGTGACGAGGTCGGCGCAGACGCCGTCGGGGCCCACGACCTCGGGGATCGCGCCCGCCCGCGACACGACCAGCGGCGTGGCGCACGCCATCAGCTCGGCGGTCGGCAGCGAGAAGCCCTCGTAGAGCGACGGCACGCAGGCGACCTCGGCGGAGCCCATCACCTCGACGAGCTCGGCGTCGCTGACGCCGTTGACGAAGGTGACCCGGTCGGCGATGCCGAGCTGGTCGATGAGCTGCTCGGTGCGCCCGCCCGGCTCGGGACGGGTCACCAGGACGAGCGAGACGTCGCGTTCGACGGCGAGCTTGGCGAACGCCTCCAGCAGGGTCGCGATCCCCTTCATCGGCGCGTCGGCGCTGGCCATCGCGAGGATGCGTCCCGGGACGCGCGGCGCGGTCGGGGGCGCGAACACGTCGTCGACGCCGAGCAGGATGGTGCGCATCCGGGCCGGGTCCACACCGAAGTCACGGGCGACGTCGCGGGCCGACGACTCCGACGGCGTGAGCACCATGCGGTAGCGCTTGGCCACCTTGGTCTGCATCCGCAGGAAGCCGTACCACCGGCGCAGCGTGAGCCGCTTGCGCCATCCCGGCGCGGTCTGGAGGTCGATCCTGCGGTCCATGGTGATGGGGTGGTGGATCGTGGCGACGACCGGCAGGCCGTAGGACTCCAGCGCCAGGATCCCGGTGCCCAGCACCTGGTTGTCGTGGGCGACGTCGAAGTCGGCGGCACGGTCCCGCATCAGGCGGGCGATGCGCGAGCTGAAGGTCTTCGGCTCGGGGAACCCGGCCGTGCACATCGTGAGGAACTCCTCGACGTCGATCCGGTCGCGGAACTCGCGCAGCCGCGGCACCCGGAACGGGTCGGGCTCTCGGTAGAGGTCGAGGCTCGGCACCTTCGTGAGCGCGACGCCGTCGTCGAGGTCGGGGTAGGGCTGCCCGGAGAACACCTCGACCTCGTGGCCGAGACGTACGAGCTCGCGACTCAGGTGACGGATGTAGACGCCCTGGCCGCCGCAATGAGGCTTGCTCCGGTAGGACAGCATGGCGATGCGCACCCGCTCATTATGCCTACTGATCGGTAGGCGACTCGCGCACCGGGGTCAGGCCTCGCTCGAGTGCCCGGGGAAGACGTGTGCGGCGGGGTCGAGCACCACGGCGGCGTTGTTGACCGCCGTCGCGGCCTCGCCGAACCCGACGGCGATGAGGCGCACCTTGCCGGGGTAGTCGGTGATGTCGCCGGCGGCGAAGACCCGGGGCAGGTTGGTGCGCATCGACGAGTCGACCACCACGTGCCGCTTGCGGGTCTCCAGGCCCCACTGCTGGATCGCGCCGAGGTCGGCGATGAAGCCGAGGGCGGCCACGAGCGCCTGGGCCCTGACCGTGCGGGGCTCCTCGCCGTCGACGCTGATCTCCACCTCCTCGAGGTGACCGTCGCCGCGGAGCTCGGTGACCTGGGCGTTGGTGACGATCCGCACGCTGGAGTCCTTGACCGCCGCGACCGTGCGCTCGTGGGCGCGGAAGGCGTCGCGGCGGTGGACCAGGGTGACGGACGCGGCGACGGGCTCGAGGTGCTGCGCCCAGTCGAAGGCGCTGTCGCCGCCACCGACCACGACCACGTCCTTGCCGGCGTACGGCGCGAAGCTGGGCACGAAGAACTCCATGCCGCGTCCCACCCAGCCGTCGCCCGCCGGGAGGGGCCGCGGGCTGAACTTCCCGATCCCGGACGTGATGAGCAGTGCCCCGGCGCGGACCCGGGTCCCGTCGTCGAGCGTGACGACCACGTCGTCGTCGCCGTGCTCGAGGGTGGTGGCGGTGCGGTCGAGGAGGTACGTCGGGTCCGCGGTCGCGGCCTGGGCGACGAGCCCCTCCACCAGGTCGCGGCCCTTGACGCTCGGGAAGCCGGCGACGTCGAGGATGGCCTTCTCGGGGTACATCGCAGTGATCTGGCCGCCCAGCTCCGGCAGCGAGTCCACCACCGCCACCCGCATCCCGCGGAACCCCGCGTAGTAGGCGGAGAACAGTCCCGTCGGGCCCGCGCCGATGATGAGGAGGTCGGTCGTGACGTCGTCCACGTGTGCGATCCAATCGTCTGGGCGGCGGTCCCACAAGGGTCCGCCGATCGGGGCGGGATGTCGTCTACAGGGCGTCCAGCTCGCTGACCTTCCACTCGCCGTCGACCCGGCGCAGGCTCACCAGCACCCGGTCGAGGTCCAGCGTGGGCTCCTCCAGGTCGTCGCCGTCTGTGCTCTGGTTGACGAAGACGAGCACCCGGGCGTCCCGCGACGTCGCCGTCACCAGCGCGGTGTCCACCACCTCCGCGGTCACCACCGTCCGGTCGCGGCGGCTCGAGGTCGTCACCCCGGCCATGGTGCGGTCGTACCGGTCCTGCATCGCCGGCGTCATCAGGTCGCGGGCGGCCGCCTTGTCGTCCGCGAGGGTGTCCCAGGAGAAGCTGTACGCCGCGGTGGCCGCCTCGGCCGCGCGGTCCCTGACCTCCGCCTTGACGGACGTCGAGACCACCGCCGCGGCGGAGGCGTCGGCGCTCACGACGTCCGGGCCGCCCGCCTCGGGCGCGTCGGCCAACAGCCATGCCAGCGCGAGGCCGGCCACGCAGACGAGTGCCGCGAGCGCCGGCAGCCACTTCCTCCCACCCATGCCGATCACCTCACGAACTGCACGTTGCTCGTGAGCCACCGGTCGCCCTCACGGACGAGCTCGAGGCGCAGCCGGTAGTAGCGGACCTCGCCCTCGCTGCCGGTGCCGGTGTTGGTGACCCGGCTGTTGGCAGCGACCAGCACGGTCGCCGACTCCTCGTCCTGGTCGCCGACACCGAGCGCCACGACCTCCGCGGTGGACGTCGCCTTCGTGCGCACCGCCTCCGCCTCGAGGGTGTCGCGCTGCGCGGCGTACTGCTCGGCGAACTCACCCGTCGCCCCCTCCAGGACGGCGTCGACGAGCGGACCCATGTCGCGGTGGTCCACGGTCAGGAACGCCAGCGCCTCCGCGCGTGCAGCGGCGGCGACGTCCTGCTGGTCCGCCGTCAGCTGCTCGTCCACGGCGTCGCGCGAGGTCACGACGAGACCGATCGCGACGAGGAGGCCGACGAGCACGACGGCCAGCAGCGCTCCCAGCCACCGGCTCGCTCGTGCTCCCACGCCGCGAACCTAGCCCAGCCGGCCGCCGACGTGCGGCTCATCCGTCTCCCTAGACTGCGTTCTCGTGACCCACCCGCTGCGGCACCTGACCGCGCACCCGTCGGCGATGCTGCTGCTGGCCCAGCTCGCGCAGGTGCTGGCGTACCCCTTCCTCGGCGAGTCCCGGGTCGGCGGGGCGATCCTGGGGGTGATCGGGATGCTCGCCGTCGGGTCCGCGGTCCTCGCCGTGCGGCGTACGCCCAACGTCAGCCGCGTCGTGTTCTTCCTGGGCGCGCCGACGATCGTGTTCACCCTGCTCGAGGCGATCTTCTACGAGACCGACGCGATCGTCCTCGTCTCGGGCCTGCTGCACGCGCCGTTCTACTTCTACGTCTCGTGGGCGATGCTGCGCTACCTGTTCCACGACGACATCGTCACCACCGACGAGTACTACGCGACCGGGGCCGCCTTCACCGTGGTGGCGTGGGGCTTCACCTACCTGTACGCCGCCGTGCAGGTCGTGTGGCCCGACTCCTACATCAACGGCGAGGGCTTCGACCGCTCGTGGTTCGAGCTGCTCTACCTGTCGTTCTCGACCCTCACCAGCGTGGGTCTCTCCGACATCGTCGCCGTCGGCGAGCAGGCACGCGCACTGCTGATGGTCGAGATGATGGTCGGCGTCTTCTACGTCGCCATGGTCGTGGCCCGCATGGTCGGGCTGACCATGATGCGCAGCCGGCGCTGAGGTCCACCGACCTCAGTCGTCGGACTCCTCGTCCTCGTCGTCGTCGTCGTCGAGGAGCCCTTCCTTCTCGGCGGCCTCCACGATGCGGCGCACGTTGTCGATGCTGCCGCAGTCGGCGTCGAGCTGGGCGTTGCGCTCGGTGGCGAAGGCCTTCCCGAGGTCGGCGCGCACCTGCTCCCCGACCTCGTCCCGCGCCGGGTTGAGGATCGTCAGCTCCTCCTCGGTGAGGTGGTGGTTGAGCGCCGTCGCGAGCTCCTCCACGGCGTCGTCGAACGCCTGGGTGTCGGTGCCCTTCAGCTCCAGCACCTTGAGCATCGCCTCGTGGCCCTCGGCGTGCTCCTCCTCACCGTGCTCGGCCTCGTGCTCGGTGATCGCGTCCTTGCGCCGCAGGGTGGGGTAGACGTACTTCTCCTCGGCCTCGGCGTGCGCGACGTGGAGGGCGGCCAGCGCGCGGCGTACGGCGTCGCGGTCCGAGGTGCTGTCGCGCAGCTGGCGCATGAGGGACTCGAAGCGCCGGTGGTCCTCGAGGATCAGGTCGATGACGTCGCCGGAGATCGGCCTGCCGAGGTCGATGGGGGTGCTCATGGGGCCGACCGTAGCGACCCGCCCCAGCGGGAGACCTCACCCCTGCGGGTCCGTGCCTACGATGGGCTGGTGCCAGGTATCGAGGTGTGGAACCAGTTCGACCACGACCCGCGCAGCCCCGCCAACCGGACCCTCCGGGCGTCGGACCGCGATCGCGCGGTGATCGAGACGGTCCTGGCCGACGCGTTCGCCGAGGGCCGGATCACCCGTGCGGAGTACGACGAGCGCAGCGAGGCCGTCCTGTCGAGCCGCACCCTCGGGGAGCTCCTCCCCCTGGTGCGGGACCTCCCCGTGTCCCAGGCACCTCGCAGCGACATCCCCGTCGAGGCCGCGCGCGCCTACGTCCTCGAGCGGCGGCAGGCCGTGTGGGGCTTCCTGTCCGCGTCACTGATCTGCTGGGTCATCTGGTTCGCGACCGGCTGGGGCGGGGGCGGGTTCAACCCGCAGTTCCCGTGGCCGTTGTTCGTGATGCTCGGCACCGGCCTGAACGCCGGGCGGGTGGTCTTCCAGAAGCAGGAGATCATCGCCGAGCAGACCCGGCGGCTGGAGAAGAAGGAGCGCAAGGAGGTCGAGCGGCGCGAGATCCGCAGGAACGTCGACGGGTTCTGAGGGCTCGGGGCCGTCTCTTCACTTCGTCGCTTCCATCATCTGGCGGAGCTCCTTCTTGAGGTCTCCGATCTCGTCGCGCAGCCGAGCCGCCACCTCGAACTGCAGGTCGGCGGCCGCCTGCTTCATCTGGTCCGTCAGCCCCTGGATGAGCTCGGCGAGGTCGGCGGAGGGGATGCCGGCGGTGTCGGGCGCCTCGGAGTGGATCTTCGACAGCGCCGGGGTCGGCGACTTGCCGGCCTTCACCCCGCCCGCGCGGCCCTTCTGGCCGACGTCGGCCCAGGTCTTGAGCAGCGCCTCGGTGTTCTCGTCCTCACGCGCGAGCATCTCGGTGATGTCGGCGATCTTCTTGCGCAGCGGCTGTGGGTCGATGCCGCGCTCGGTGTTGTAGGCGACCTGGATCTCGCGACGACGGTTGGTCTCGTCGATCGCCGCCTCCATCGACGGCGTGATCTTGTCGGCGTACATGTGGACCTGGCCCGACACGTTGCGCGCCGCGCGGCCGATGGTCTGGATGAGCGACTTGTCGGAGCGCAGGAAGCCCTCCTTGTCGGCATCGAGGATCGCCACCAGCGACACCTCGGGCAGGTCGAGACCCTCACGGAGCAGGTTGATGCCGACCAGCACGTCGTACTCGCCCATGCGCAGCTCGCGCAGCAGCTCGATGCGGCGCAGCGTGTCGACCTCGGAGTGGAGGTAGCGGGTGCGGATGCCGGCGTCGAGGAGGTAGTCGGTGAGGTCCTCGGACATCTTCTTGGTCAGCGTCGTCACCAGGACGCGCTCGTTCTTGTCCGCACGCGTGCGGATCTCGTGGATCAGGTCGTCGATCTGGCCCTTGGTCGGCTTGATCACGACTTCCGGGTCCACGAGCCCGGTCGGGCGGATGATCTGCTGGACGGTGTTGTCCACGCCTCCGACCCGGTCGAGCTCGTAGTTGCCCGGGGTCGCGGACAGGTAGACCGTCTGTCCGATCCGGTCGACGAACTCGTCCCAGCGCAGCGGACGGTTGTCCATGGCGCTCGGCAGCCGGAAGCCGTGGTCGACGAGGTTGCGCTTGCGCGACATGTCGCCCTCGTACATGCCGCCGATCTGCGGCACCGCCACGTGGGACTCGTCGACCACGAGCACGAAGTCCTCGGGGAAGTAGTCAAGGAGGGTGTTGGGGGCGCTGCCGGGCTTGCGGCCGTCCATGTGCATCGAGTAGTTCTCGATGCCCGAGCACGAACCCACCTGGCGCATCATCTCGACGTCGTAGGTGGTGCGCATCCGCAGGCGCTGCGCCTCGAGCAGCTTGCCCTGCTTCTCGAAGACCGCGAGCTGGTCGGCGAGCTCGAGCTCGATGCCGGTGATCGCCTTCTCCATCCGCTCGGGACCGGCGACGTAGTGGGTCGCGGGGAAGACGTGGAGCTCGGTGTCCTCGGAGATGACCTCGCCCGTGATCGGGTGCAGCGTCATCAGCCGCTCGATCTCGTCACCGAAGAACTCGATGCGGATCGCGAGCTCCTCGTAGACCGGGAAGATCTCGAGGGTGTCGCCACGCACCCGGAAGGTGCCGCGGGTGAACGACATGTCGTTGCGGGTGTACTGGATCTCGACGAGACGACGAAGCACCGAGTCACGGTCGTGCTCCTCGCCGACCTTGAGCCGCAGCATCCGGTCGACGTACTCCTGCGGGGTGCCGAGGCCGTAGATGCAGGACACCGTCGAGACCACGATCGTGTCGCGCCGCGTGAGCAGGCTGTTGGTCGCGCTGTGCCGCAGCCGCTCGACCTCCTCGTTGATCGAGGAGTCCTTCTCGATGTAGGTGTCGGTCTGCGGGACGTAGGCCTCGGGCTGGTAGTAGTCGTAGTAGGAGACGAAGTACTCGACCGCGTTGTCGGGGAACAGCTGGCGCAGCTCGTTGGCGAACTGGGCGGCCAGTGTCTTGTTGGGCTGGAGCACCAGCACCGGGCGCTGGAGCTGCTCGGCGACCCAGGCGACCGTGGCGGTCTTGCCGGTGCCGGTCGCGCCGAGCAGGACGACGTCCTTCTCCCCGCCCTGGATCCGCCCGACGATCTCCTTGATCGCCGCCGGCTGGTCGCCGGAGGGCTCGTAGTCGGAGACCACCTTGAAGGGGGCCACCCGCCGCTGGAGATCAGTGACTGGACGCATGCGTCGAGCCTACGACCCGCCACCGACAGCGCACCCGTGAGCGGGGCGTGACCCGGTCGTGACCCGGCTCGTCCAGACTTCCAGCATGGGCGTACGACGGGGGTGGGCGTTGGGTGCCGCCGCGCTCGCGCTGGCTGCGACGGCGTGCTCGGCCGGCGGCGCGAGCCGGGACCGCACGCCCGACGTCGATCTCGCCGGCACGTGGCTGCTGGTGTCCGGGCGTACCCCCGACGGCCCCCTCGCGGTCACGTCCGACACGCACGTGTCCCTGACGTTCGACGAGGACAGCATGGGCGGGAAGGCGGCGTGCAACGACTACGGCGCCGACCACACGCTCGACGGCAGCTCGTTCGACATCCCGGGTTCCGGGATCGAGCAGACGCTGATGGGCTGCGGCACGGCGCCGGAGGAGCTCGACCGTACCTACTTCGCCGCCCTCATCGAGGTCGACACCGTCGAGCGCGACAGCGACGAGCTGACGATGACCGGGCCGGGCGTCGAGATCGGTTTCCGCCTCGCGGAACCGTGGCCGCGCGCGGCGGTCGTGGGCCACCGGTGGCGGCTCGTGACCTGGATCGACGAGTCCGGTGAGCGCCACCGGCCGCAGTGGGAGCGCGGGCTCCGTCCCTTCGTCCGGTTCGGCGACGGCGGGGGCTCAGGCGGTCGGATCGCGGCGAGCAGCGGCTGCCGCGTCCTGGAGGGGCGCTGGCGGATGTGGCTCGGCGCACCGCACCTCACCCGTAGCGAGTGGCGCGGGCGCTGCCCCGACCGGCTGATGGACCAGGAGGTGGCCGTCGGCAACGCGCTGTCCGAGCCGGTCTTCGAGGTGCGCCGCCGGGGCGGAGGTGCGGAGCTCGTCATCGGTTACGCACACGACAACAGTCCGGCCGAGGTCGTCTACCGTCGCTGAGCCTCAGCGCACGCGGTCGAGCGTGACGACCCGGACCCCGCCCGCGAGGTCGACCTGGTCGACCGGCTCGAACCGGGCGTGGGCGAACGGCCCCTCGAACAGCCGCGTGCCGTCGCCGATCACCGACGGGTTGACCTTGAGCACGAGCCGGTCGACCTCGGGGAGCAGTGCGTGCGCGAGCGTCCCGCCGCCGACGAGCCAGATGTCCTTGCCCTCCTCGGCCTTCAGCTGGCGCACCCGCTCCAGCGGGTCGCCGGCGACCACCTCGACGGGCAGGTCGCTGCGGTCGGCGAGGGTCGAGGAGACGACGAGGTGCCGCAGGTGCGGGTAGGCGTCGTCGAGTCCGGCGGCCAGGCCGATCTCGTAGGAGCCCCGACCCTCCACCACGGTGTCGAAGGCCTCGCCCGGTCCCTCGATCCCCAGCGCCTCGCGGGCCGGGCCGGGCAGCGTCTCGGGCCAGGTGGCGACCAGGTGCTCGACGAGGTCGGGGGTCACGGGGAACCACTCCGAGCCGCTCGGGTCACCCCCGTCGGGACCGGCGATGAACCCGTCGAGGGTGACGGCGACCAGGTAGACGAGACGACGCATGCGGACATCCTGCCGATGCGTACCCTCGCTGCCATGCCCCACCCCGGCCAGCCGCCCGACCGCGTGCTCGACCTGTTCGCGGCCGAAGGCGTCCTGGAGCCGCTGACCGGAGGCCGCGGGCTGAGCTGGCGGGCGGGCGACCTCGCCCTCTCCCCCGGCCACGACGAGTCCGAGGCGTGGCTGGCGCCCGTCCAGGCGAGGCTGGCCGTACGCCTCGACGAGCAGGTGCCGCGCTCCCTGCGCCTCGCGCTGCCCGTCCCCGCACGTGACGGCAACCTGACCGTCGACGGCTGGGCCGCCACCCGCTACGAGCCCGGGTCCGTGCCGTGCCGCGACCTGCCCACGCTGCGTGCGACCGCCCACCTCCTGCACGCGCACCTCGCCAGCGCCGTGCCGGAGCGCCCCGCCGGCCTCGACAGCCGCGACGACCGCTACGCGACCGCCGAGCGGCTTGCCTTCGACGGTTCGGCGGTCGAGTCGGGACGAGTTACGCCGGCGGCGGGGCTCGTCGCCGACCTCGCCGCCGCCCTCGACGACACCGACCTCGGTCGCGAGCAGCTGGTCCACACCGACCTCGCGAACAACGTCCTGCTCGACGCGGCGGGCGTGCCCCTCGTCATCGACTTCTCCCCCGCGTGGCGGTCACCGCTGTGGGCCGAGGCAGTGTGCGTGCTCGACGCGGTGCTCTGGCTGGGGGCGCCCGCCGAGGCGTTGGACGGGTGGCGGACCGGTGCGCCGCGGCAGGCGATGCTGCGGGCCGTCCTCTTCCGCGTGCTCTCCGACCGGCCGTGCTACGTCGGGCGTTACGCCGCGCTGGGTCTGGTCTGAGGAACGTGGGCAGCGCCCGCTGGTCGTCGATGGATAGGTTGTGCGCGTGACCGTCGCCCGCACGCTGACCGCCGCCCGGCGCAGCCTGCTCGCCCTCCTCGGCCTGCAGATCGGCCTCGCGGTCGCCCTCTCCCTCGTCGACTCCTACCGCCGCCGCGGCAAGAAGCCGAAGCCGTTCCCCGTGACCCGCCCGGAGACCGTCCCGATGGGCGCCGGCGACATCACGACCTACACGTTCGGCCGTGACCTCTACGACGACATGCTCGCGGCGATCGACGGCGCCAAGAAGCAGATCCTCTTCGAGACCTACATCTGGAAGGGCGACGAGATCGGGTGGAAGTTCAAGACCGCCCTGTCCGCCGCCGCCGACCGGGGCGTCGACGTGCACTGCGTCTACGACGGCTTCGCCAACATGGTGGTCTCCCCCGCCTTCAAGCGCTTCTCGCCCCGGCTCAAGGTGCTGCGCTACCCCGTCTGGACGGCCGGGTTCCGCTTCTGGGACCTGCGCCGCTACGGCCGCAACCACCGCAAGATGCTGATCGTCGACGAGGAGGTCGCCTTCCTCGGCGGCTACAACATCGGCTCGGCGTACGCCACCGAGTGGCGCGACACGCACGTGCGGATCACGGGTCCGGGCGTGTGGGACATGAAGCGCGCCTTCGCCGACTTCTGGAACCTCAACCGCCGGCACCGGTTGCGGCGCAACGAGCGCCCGCTGCTGATCGAGACGGCGTCCGACTGGGACCCGCAGATCCGCGTGCACAAGAACATCCCGCGCCAGTGGAGCTTCCCGATCCGCAGCATGTACCTCGAGGCGATCCAGCGCGCGAGCCGCAACGTGTGGCTGACCACCGCCTACTTCCTGCCCGACCAGGACTTCGTCGACGCGGTCGCGGAGGCAGCCCGCCGCGGGGTGGACGTACGCGTCCTGCTGCCGCTGAAGTCCAACCACATCGTCGCCGACTGGATCTCGCGCGGCTACTACGGCCAGCTCCTCGCCGCCGGCGTACGCATCCTGCGGTTCAAGGACGCGATGGTCCACGCCAAGACCGCGACCATCGACGGCAGCTGGTCGACCGTCGGCACGGCCAACATCGACCGGCTGAGCCTCCAGGGCAACTACGAGATCAACCTCGAGGTCATCGACCCGGCCTTCGCCGCGGTGATGGAGCGGGTCTTCGCCGTCGACGAGTCCAACTGCCTCGAGCTCACCCTCGCCGAGTGGGAGGCGCGCGACCTGAACCGGAAGTTCACCGAGAGCTTCCTGGCACCGTTGCGCCCGCTGCTCTGAGCGGAGCCGGTCGTCAGCGCGTCGGCAGGTGGGTCGGGACGCTCATCCGCGGACCGCGCCGCGGGCGGGAGCGACCGCCGGCGATCGCCATCGCCGCCGCCCGGCCACGCTGCGGACGGTAGGGCTCGAGGAGCGCGCCCATCTCCTCGTCCGTGATGTCGTGGCCCACCAGCGCCCAGCCCACCCAGTTGGCGAGGTGGTAGTCGCCGAAGCTCACCGCGTCGGCGTCGCCGAGGGCGCGCATCCGGACCTCCGCGCTCGTCCAGACCCCGATCCCCCGGATCGACGTCAGCCGGCGTTCGGCCTCCTCCGGCGCCGCCGAGATGCGCTCGAGGGACGACGCCAGCCGGCACGCGGTGACCATCGTCCGCGACTGGGCCGGCTGGACCCCGAGCCGCAGCCACTCCCACGACGGGATCGCGGCGATCGTCGCCGGCGTCGGCTGCACCATCAGCCGCAGCTGGGCGACCGGACCGGGCGCGGGCTCGCCGTGGCGCCGGACGAGCTCGCGGAACGAGCCGAACGCCTGCTTGCCGGTGACCTTCTGCTCCAGGATCGACGGCACCAGCGACTCCATCACCAGGCCCGTCCCGCCGATGCGCCAGTGCCGGTGGGTGCGCCACCCCTCGGCGACCTCGGGGTGGTGGTGCGCCTCGAAGCCGCTCGGGTCGTCGTCGGCGCCGAGCAGGGCAGGCATCCGCTCGAGCGCCCAGTCGGCGCCCGGGCCCCACGCGCGACCGTGCACCTCACCGGCCGACGCCCGCGCCTCGACGCACAGCGAGGCGGGGCCCACGGGCGTACGCATGGCGCGAAAGATGCGTCCGTCGTCGAGGTGTCGCTGCGTCGGGTCGCCGGCACCGCGGCGTTGCGGGCGCAGCACCTGGGCGGGTGAGCACGGCCAGTCGGGCACCCAGGTGCGGGTGCGCGCGTCCTGGGTGACCATGCCCCGACGGTAATCGAGGCCACCGACTACGTTGCACCCATGGGCGAGACTCCGAACCACCGCGACCTCGAGGACGGCATCCAGAAGGACTTCTCGAGGTCGATGTCCTACGGCGACTACCTCCGCCTCGACGTGCTCCTCTCGGCCCAGCAGCCCCTGTCCGACCCGCCCCAGCACGACGAGCTGCTCTTCATCGTGCAGCACCAGACGAGCGAGCTCTGGCTCAAGCTGATGGTCCACGAGCTGCGCTCCGCGCGGGCCCTGCTCCGCACCGACGACCTGTCCCCCGCGCTCAAGCGGCTGGCGCGCATCAAGCACATCCAGCACACGCTGACCGACCAGTGGTCGGTGCTGGCGACGCTGACGCCGTCGGAGTACGCCGAGATCCGCCCCTTCCTGGCGACCAGCTCGGGCTTCCAGTCGGCGCAGTACCGCGAGGTCGAGTTCCTGCTCGGCAACAAGAGCGCCGACATGGTGAAGGTCCACGCGCACGACGCCGACGCCCAGGACGTCCTCGCCGAGCTGCTGCACGAGCCGTCGCTCTACGACGAGTTCCTCGCCCACCTCGCCCGGCAGGGGTACGCCGTCCCGTCACGCCTGCTCACCCGGGACTTCTCCCAGCCGCACGTCTCCGACAGCGAGCTCGTCGACGTCTTCGCCGGGGTGTACGCCGCCCCCGGCGAGCACTGGGGCGTCTACGAGACCTGCGAGGAGCTCGTCGACGTCGAGGACGCCTTCCAGCAGTGGCGCTTCCGCCACCTGCAGGTCGTCCAGCGCACCATCGGCCACAAGGTCGGCACGGGTGGGTCGTCGGGGGTCGACTTCCTCCGCCGGGCCCTCGACCTGACGTTCTTCCCCGAGCTCTACGAGGTGCGGACGCGGATCGGGCAGTAGGGGCAGCTGGACCTCTCAATGCAACGACCCGGAATCGTCCGGAACCCGCGCCACCCTGTCCTCATGACCACCTACACGGACACCGACGAGTTCGCGGGCGCGACCTTCGCCCAGACGAGCTTCGCGGGCGCGACCATGCGGTTCTCCGACGTCAGCGGCGTGACCATGCGCAGCGTCGACGTCGACGGGCTCGACATCGACAGCCACGACCTGTTCCTCGGGTCCCTGACCGTGAACGGCGTCGACGTGGTGCCGTTCGTCGAGGCCGAGCTCAACCGGCGCTTCCCGGGGCGCGAGCTCCAGGGCTCCGAGACGCCCGAGGGACTGCGGGAGTGCTGGGTCGCCGTGCAGGCGGCGTGGCAGGAGACCGTGGACGCTACGCCGCGCGACCTGTGGGACTCGCACGTCGAGGACGAGTGGTCGCTCGTGCAGACCCTGCGACACCTGGTCCTGGCGACCGACGCGTGGCTGCGCGGCGGGATCCTGCGCGTCGAGCAGCCGTTCCACGAGATCGGTCAGCCCTTCACCGGCGCCGCGGGGATGGGCTTCGACATGTCCGTCCTGCGCCAGGACGAACCCACGCACGACGAGGTGCTGGCGGTCCGGGCCGAGCGACAGCACCTGGTGACGGACTTCCTCGCCTGCGCGACACCGGACCTGCTGGCCGAGGAGCGCGGCAACCCGTGGGGCGGCGGCGACTGGAAGCCCACGGTCGGCGATTGCGTGCGCGTGATCCTCGAGGAGGAGTGGGCGCACCTGCGCTACGTACGCCGCGACCTGGCGCTGCTCACGCGGGCGGGGTGAGGCCACCCGCCCGCGCGTCAGACCATCAGAGCAGTCGACCGCAGGTCGGCCACGGCGACCGGCCACGCTGCTGGTAGAGCAGCTTCGCGCGGTAGGTCTGCTCAGCAGCCGAGGCAGAGGTGGGGACGCCGGAGCCACCGACGCTGCGCCACGTGCCGACGTCGAACTGGTAGAGGCCGTAGTAGCCGGCCGGGTTGACGGCGTTGGGGTTGCCGCCGGACTCGCAGTTGGCGAGCGCCCCCCAGTTGAGCCCGTCGGTGCCGGGCACCGACCACGCCCTGCGACCGACCAGCACGCGGCGCGGCTTCGGCTTGGTGACGAGATTCTTCTTCACCACGCGGTACTTCACCGGCTCGCCGTTGTGCAGCGTCTGCACGGCGACGACCTTGCGCACGCCGGCGCGACCGGTGCTGACCACCTTGCGCGTGCCGGGCTTCAGCTTCGTCGTGGAGACCTCGACGGTGCCCTTGCGGACCTTCTTCAGCTTCGTCCTGCGCTGCTCGACGACCTGCGTCAGCCGCACGACGTCACCCTCGCGGACGCGCTTCTTGGCGCCGGACACCTTGCGTCCGTCGCGCAGCACCGCGACGAGGTCGTCGGAGCCGACCGGCACGCCATGTGCCTCGAGGACCTGGCCGGGCCACGCCCGGGGAGGCGTCGCTACCTCGACGGGTGCCTGGTCGGCCACCTCGAGGCGTACGCCGACGGCCTCGCGGCTTGTCTGCGCGGACGCGCTGCCGGGGACCAGGCTCATCGCCAGCGCAGCCGTGGCCAGGCCGGCGAGGGCACGGGGCCGTGTGGCTCGCGGTCGGTGGGAGTGGGCGGGTGTGGTGGTGGCACGCACGTGCTTCTGACCTCACGGGGGTTGGGGGTACGCCTCCGGGGCGCTCGGACGCGACGCTCGCGGGGGTGGGGCGTCGAGGCCGCGACGCGCGTCCACCTCGCGACGGGAGGTGCCTCGACCACGTCGAGGAGCGGTGCCAGCGGCTCCACCACGAGAACATTTCGGACCGGGCATGTCGAATCGTGGAGCCGTGGTCCGCGCGACCGGGGTCGGCCGAACGGCCGAGATCGAGTCGTCCTCACGGCGGGCAGGACGGGCCCGGCGTGCCGATCCGTCCGCGCCTGCGCCCCGTCATCGTCGAGGTGCACACCCGACGAGAGGAAGCACCATGAGCGCCACCACCACGACCACCGGGACGCCCGTCACCACGGCCGCCCTCCACGAGCAGCCCGCGACGATCAGGACGAGGCTCGCCGCCGCCTGGACGGCCTTCATGTTCCTGTACATCTACGTCGACTACCTGCACCTCTACAAGCCCGGCGCGATCGAGGAGATCCTGTCCGGCGTCGTCTTCGAGTTCGACATCAGCCAGACCTTCGTGGTGACCTCTCTCACCCTCGTGTCGGTGCCGATGTCCATGATCCTGCTGTCCACGACCCTGCCGGCCCGTGCGAGCCGACTGCTCAACCTCGTCGTGGCCACGCTCTACGTGCCGGTCTCGGTCTTCAACCTGGCGGGCGAGTCCTGGTGGGGGTTCTACGGCCTCGGGGTCCTGATCGAGGTGCTCCTGCTGGCGTACATCCTGCGCTCCGCCTGGGCGTGGCCGCGCGCGACGGCGTAGCGGGTCTACCCGGCCCGCTCCACCGTCGTCACGACGCTGGTGACGGAGGGGCGGGCAGGAGTGCTCGAGAAGCCGAAGCGGCACGGCGGGTCCACCGGGGCGAGGTCGCCCGGAGCGACGCCTCGCCACTCCCCTTCGATCGAGGTGACCGACACGACCGACGTCGCGCCGTACCACTCGCGCCGGTCACCGCCGGCCGTGCCGCGGGTGCGGACGCCGCGCAGGACCACGCGTGCGACGGGGTCGACGAGGCTGCACCACGCCGGGGAGGTCGCCACCCGGGCCGGCACCAGGGTGAGGGCCGTGCCGAGCGGCGTACGCCCACCGACGTCGAGGCGCAGCGACAGCGACGGGGTCGAGACCTGCCACCCGGTGGGCGTGTCGGTCACCGCGACGGGCTCGATCACCTCCTCGTCGAAGGAGTAGGTCGCAGCGACGAACTCGCGGACGCGGTCGGTGGGCGCGAGCAGCACCCGGTGGCCGGCGGCGTCCTCCACCATCACGTCGGCGAAGGGCCCCCACGGCGAGTCGTCCCAGCGACCGACGACGACGCGTGTGCCGGAGGTGCTGCCGACGCCGGCGATCCGACCGGTGAACCGCTCACGCACCCTGCCGGGCCTCACGGCGCGACGAGCCCGTCAGGAGATCGGCCGTCGGCGGCGAGCCCGGACGCCACACCGGCGCGGTCCTCGTCGGAGCGGTTCTGGCTGAGCTTGGCCTTCGCCTCGACCGACGACACGACCAGCTCGACCCCGACGATCGGGCGCAGGTTCTTGTCGATGTAATCCTCCGGCGCGTCGGCGACCGCCCACGGCGCCGGGCGCGAGGACTCGTGGGCCTCGGTCAACCGGGTGACCAGGCCGCGCACCCACTCCGCGTCGTCGTGCACGTGCACCGCCCCACGCAGGTGCACGACGGAGTAGTTCCACGTCGGCACCACCCTGCCGTGCTCGGCCTTGCTGGCGTACCACCCCGGCGAGACGTACGCGTCCGGCCCGGTCACGACCGCGAGCGCGGGCGAGCCGTCGACGACGCGTCGCCAGTGGGCGTTCGCGCGGGCGAGGTGGCCGACCAACCGGTCGCCCTCCCACAGCACGGGCAGGAAGGTCGCGTCGGGCAGCCCGTCGTCCCCGACCGTGACGAGCTGCGCGGTGGCGACGGACGCGACGAACGGGCGTACGTCGTCGGCGTCCATCACGTTGAAGCGCGGCACGTAGAGCTGGGCGTCGGGCATGGACCCATCCTGCCCGTTCGGGGGCTGCCGGTGTCGGTGGCGGGCGGCAGGATGGATCCATGCTGCTCGCCGAGCTCGTCGCCACCTCCGCCGCGGTCGCCGCCACGCGGTCCCGCAAGGCCAAGGTCGCGGAGCTCGCCGACCTCCTCGGCCGGGTGGAGCCGGCCGAGCTCGAGGTCGTCGTGTCCTACCTCGGCGGCACGCTCCGGCAGCGGCGCACGGGCCTGGGGTGGCGGGGCGTGAGCGCCCTCCCGGAGCCCGCCGACCAGCCGACGCTGTCCGTGCTGGAGGTGCACGAGGCCTTCGAGGCGATGTCCCACATCGCCGGGGCCGGCTCGCAGGCGGCACGCAAGGAGGCGGTGGCCGACCTGTTCGGGCGCGCCACGGCCGACGAGCAGGCATGGCTGCGCGCCATCGTCACCGGCAACGTCCGGCAGGGGGCGCTCGACGCGGTCACGCAGGAGGCCGTCGCGCAGGTGGCCGACGTGCCGCTGACCGCGGTGCGGCGCGCGGCGATGCTGGCGGGATCGACCGTCGCCGCGGCGGAGGCGGCCTTCGAGGGCGAGGAGGCGCTGGCCGCGATCGGCCTCGAGGTCGGGCGTCCGGTGATGCCCATGCTCGCCTCGAGCGCGCCCGACGTGGCGGCCGCGATGGCCGGGCTGTCCCCCGACGGTGCGACCGAGGTCGCGATCGACGCCAAGCTCGACGGGATCCGCATCCAGGTCCACCGCGACGGCGACGACGTCCTCGTCGTGACCCGCTCGCTCGACGACATCACCGGCCGGCTGCCCGAGGTCGTCGAGGTCGCGCGGTCCCTGCCCGCCGAGCGCTTCGTCCTCGACGGCGAGGCCCTCGCCCTGGGCGAGGACGGCCGGCCGATGGCCTTCCAGGACACCGCGAGCCGGACCGCCCAGGACGCAGGCGTCCCGGTCACGCCCCACTTCTTCGACCTGCTCCACGTCGACGGCCGCGACCTCCTCGACGCCCCCGGCCACGAGCGGCTCGCCGCACTCGACGCGCTCGTCCCCGAGCAGCACCGGGTCCGACGGCTCGTGACCGCCGACGCAGGCGCCGCCGACGCCTTCGCGACCGAGACGGTCGCCGCCGGCCACGAGGGCGTCGTGCTCAAGGACCTCTCCGCCCCCTACGCCGCGGGACGTCGCGGCTCGGCCTGGGTCAAGGTCAAGCCGGTCCACACCCTCGACCTCGTCGTCCTCGCGGTCGAGTGGGGCTCGGGCCGCCGGGAGGGGTGGCTCTCCAACATCCACCTCGGCGCCCGCGACGACACGTCACCGACGGGTTTCGTGATGCTCGGCAAGACGTTCAAGGGGATGACCGACGAGATGCTCGCCTGGCAGACCGAGCGCTTCACCGACCTCGCCCTCTCCCCCGCCACCGTCCGCGACAGCTGGGTCGTGGACGTGCGTCCCGAGCAGGTCGTCGAGATCGCCTTCGACGGCCTGCAGCGCTCGACCCGCTACCCCGGCGGCCTCGCGCTGCGCTTCGCCCGCGTTCTGCGCTACCGCGACGACAAGACGGCCTCGGAGGCCGACACCATCGAGACCGTCCGCAGCCACGTCGCGGGCTAGTCGCGCGGCTTCGGCAGGCGGCAGCCCGGCACGTCGAGGTCGAGGGTCCGGCCCTCGGCCAGGCACCCGAGCAGCAGCGCGGTCTGCTGGCCGTAGTTCATCTGCCTGCGCGTCACGACGTGGCCGCGCCGGTCCTCCTCGCACGCCGAGTCGACGCACTCCCGGCCGCCGGCGTAGCCGGTGTTCGCGACGCCCACCACGAGCCCGGTGCCGCGGTCGACGATCGGCGAGCCCGAGTAGCCGCCACGGATCCGGCACCCGTCGCGGGCCGGCAGGCGGATCGAGCGCGACCAGTCCCACACCTGCTCGTGCAGGCGGTACGCCGTGCCCCGCGTCCGGCAGGTGCGCTGCTCGGTCCAGTAGCCCGACGGGATCCGCACCCGGTCGCCGCGCGCCGGCCCCTGCGTCGCCAGCACGAGCGGGATGACGCCGTCGGCCGCCAGGTCGGCGTACGTCTCGCGCAGCGACAGCACGGCCACGTCGGTGCGGAACATCGTGGCGTACTGCAGGCGCACCGCCCGCACGGTCGTCGCGACCCGGCCGTCGCCGTCGAGCAGGTCGATGCGCGTCCGCCTCCTCTCCCCGACCAGCACCTCGCGGGCGTCGAGGAACGGGACGCGCACGCAGTGGCCGTTGGTGAGCACGACCGCGCGGTCGGTGTCGAGGGCGCCCGGCCACCGGATCACCGCGCCGGAGCAGCCGGGCAGCGCGGCCGTACCGGCGTAACGACCCTCCGACGAAGCCTGTGCCGGGAGGGCCGGGAGCACCGCTGCGGCCACCACCCCGACGACCACACCGACCATCGCGAGGGCCAGGGCGAGGAGGGGCGTACGGGCTCCGGGACGCGGCATGCCCGCATCGAACCACACACGGCGGTGGGCGCCGCCCTCCCTAGACTGACCGCCATGAGCACCGACGCGACGCCCTCGACGGCACCCGGCCGCGGCGGCACCGCGGCCGCGCGGCGCCGGCAGCGCGAGGCGGAGATCATCACCGCCACCCGCCAGCTCTTCGACGAGCGCGGGGTCCGCGACGCGCAGATCGAGGACATCGCGCGGGCGGTGGGCATCAACCGCGCGATCATCTACCGGCACTTCACCGGCAAGGAGGAGCTGTTCAGCCTCACGCTCGTGCAGTACCTCGACGAGCTGCGGGTCGCGCTGGAGGGTGCGGCTGCGACGACCGACGACCCGCGCGCCCAGCTCGTACGCCTGGTGGAGGCCTTCGTCGACTACGGGCTCGCCCACCCGGCCTTCGTCGACTGCGCGCAGGCGATCATGCGGCGCCCCGGCACCGACCTCCTCGAGGAGGTGAGCGAGTCCGCGATGTACCGGCTCGGGCAGGCGATCAGCGGCTGCCTGTCCGTGCTGACCGGGACCATCACACGTGGCGCCGAGAGCGGCGAGTTCGACGTCGACGACCCCGAGCTGCTCGCCAACATGCTGTACGCCAGCGGCCTGGGCACGCTGCAGCTCGGGCGGGTGGCGATGCTGGTCGCCGAGGAGGCGCCGGGCGTGCCGCGCATCAGCCGGATCACCGGGGAGCAGGTGCGCGACCACATGGTCGCCTCGGCGTTGTCGGTCGCCGCCGGTCCGGTGCGCTGAGCGCGGGGGCCGCGACCGCCGGACCGCGACTGCCGGGCTCAGCGCGAGAGGTGCTTGGCGCGGGCGAAGCAGAACACGCCGTACGCCGCGATGCCCAGGGCGATCACGACGAGCAGCACCTGGCCGAACGGCTGCTCGAGGACGGTCTGGAGCGCCTGGTCGAGGCCGCCCGACTTCTTCGGGTCGTGGGTGATCGCGGCGTAGCCGAACAGGCCGCCGACGACGGCGATGGCGACGCCCTTGGCGATGTAGCCGGCCTTGCCGAGCTTGACGTAGGCCGAGCCGTCCTTGCCGGACTGGCCCTGCGCGTCGAGGTGCTCACGGAACTTCTCGGTCCAGCCGCGGTAGACCAGCGAGCCGCCGTAGCCGATGATCGCGAGGCCGACCAGGCCCACGATCAGCTGGCCGCCGGGGAGCTGCATGAGCTTCGCGGTCGTGGAGTCGGTGCCGCCCTTCCCCCCGCCGGAGCCCGTCGCGGTCTGCACGGCGCTCCAGCCGATCGCACCGTAGATGACCGCCTTGCCGAGCGAGCCCGCGCGCTTGCGCCAGCGCTTCGCGTCGTCGGACTCGTCGTCGAAGCCGAAGCCGAACTCCAGCAGGCGCCACAGCACCAGCAGGAACATGCCGATCGCCACCAGCCACACGAGGACCCCACCGAGCGGCTGCTCGGCGAGGTAGTGCAGCGCCCCTGAGTTGGAGGCCTGGTCCTCCTTCTCACCGAGCGCGAGCTGGAGGGCCAGCCACCCGACGAGCAGGTGCACGACGCCGTAGGCGACGAGCCCGGCACGGATCGCATGGTCCATCCACGTGCTGTCGTGGGCCTTTTCGGCGGACCGGCTGGAGGCGTTCATGGCGCCAACCTAGGACGTACGGACGGCCCTCGCGAGCCGGTACCCGCCCGTGGGGGTGTGACCTCAGACGAGGCTGGCGCGGTCGCGCTGGACGGAGCCGAGCAGCCCGTTGACGAAGGCCGGCGACTCGTCGGTCGAGAGGTCCTGCACGAGGTGCAGCGCCTCGCTCACCGCGACCGTGTCCGGCACGTCGGCGTCGCCCCACAGCAGCTCGTAGACGCCGATGCGCAGGACGTTGCGGTCCACCGCGGGCATGCGACCGAGGGTCCAGCCCTTGCTGTAGGTGGTGAGCACCTCGTCGATGCGCTCACGGTGCTCGACGACGCCCCGCACCAGCGTGCCGGTGTAGTCGTTGGTCGGGCCCTCGCCGGCCTCGATGGCGCGCTCGAGCGCCATGACCGGGTCCTCGGAGCGGAGCTCGGAGGCGAAGAGGATGTCGAGCGCGCGCTTGCGCGCCTTGGAACGGGCAGCCACTCGGGTCAGGCCTTGACGCGGCCGAGGTAGGACGAGTCGCGGGTGTCGACCTTGACCTTCTCGCCGGTGGTGAGGAACAGCGGGACCTGGATCTGGTGACCGGTCTCGAGCGTGGCCGGCTTGGTGCCGCCGGTCGAGCGGTCGCCCTGCAGGCCCGGCTCGGTCTCGGAGATCAGGAGCTCGACGGAGGCGGGGAGCTCGATGAAGAGCACGCGACCGTCGTTCGTCGCGACGATCGCCTCCTGGTTCTCCAGCATGAAGTTCTTGGCGTCGCCGACGATCTCGGGCGCGACCTCGAGCTGCTCGTAGGTGCTGGTGTCCATGAAGACGTAGGACGAGCCGTCGTTGTAGAGGTACTGCATGGTGCGCTTGTCGACGTTGGCGGTCTCGACCTTGGTGCCGGCGTTGAAGGTCTTGTCGACGTTCTTGCCCGACTCGACGTTGCGGAGCTTGGTGCGCACGAACGCCGGGCCCTTGCCGGGCTTGACGTGCTGAAACTCGACGACGGCCCAGAGCTGACCCTCGATGCGCAGGACCATGCCGTTCTTCAGGTCGTTGGTGCTTGCCATGTCTCTGATGTCCGCCTTCGTCGAGTTGTCAAGGAGTCCGTGTGGCCGAGGCGTGCCCGGCACGACGGACCAGTCTAGTGGCGAGCCGCGAGCGCCATGAAATGCTGGGCCTGCGGGCTACGGTGGCACGCATGCGAGTCACCATCTTCGGCGGACACGGCAAGATCGCCCTCCTCCTGGCACCCCTGCTGGTCGAGGCCGGCCACCGGGTCACCTCCGTCGTCCGCAACCCCGACCACGTCCCCGACGTCGAGGCGACCGGCGCGACGGCTCTCGTCTCGTCGGTGGAGGACGCCGACGAGTCCACGCTCGCCGGCATCCTCGACGGGCAGGACGCCGTCGTGTGGTCCGCCGGCGCCGGCGGCGGCGACCCCGACCGGACGTACGCCGTGGACCGCGACGCCGCGATCCGCTCGATGGACGCCGCGCTGGCCGCCGGCGCGCGACGTTACGTGATGGTGTCGTTCTCGGGCGCCGACCCGGAGACGCTCGTGCCGGAGGACAACCCGTTCCGGCACTACCAGGACGCCAAGATCGCCGCGGACGACCACCTGCGGAGCACCGACCTCGACTGGACGGTCCTCGGACCCGGGACGCTCACGCTCGAGCCGGGCGGCGGGTCGGTGAACCCGGACGCTGCGTTCGGCGACGGCGACACCACGTCGCGCGAGCTCGTCGCCCAGGTCGCGCTGGCGGTGCTGACCGACGAGCGGGCCCACGGCAGGACGCTGGTGTTCGGCGACGGCGACGTCCCGATCGACGACTGGCTCGGCGCCCTCTGAGGCACTAGCGGGTCGGGTCGACGATCGTCATCCCGGCCACGGTCGCGCGGTCGAACCGCGGCAGGAGCGCCGCGGCCTCGTCGAGCCCGATCACGCGCTCCACCAGCAGCTGCGGCTGGAGCGCACCGTCGGCGATGAGCCCCATCATCCCCGGGTAGTCGGCAGCCGCCATGCCGTGGCTGCCCAGGACGTCCAGCTCCCAGCCGATGACGCGCGCCATCGGCACGCGGGGGTGCCCCTCGACCGGCGGCAGGAGGCCGACCTGGGCGAGCCGTCCGCGGCGGCGCAGGCTCAGGACCGCGTCCGCACAGGTCTGCTCGCTGCCGACCGCGTCGACGGCGACGTGGGCGCCGCCGGGGACGAGGTCGTGGACCGCCGCCGCGACGTCCCCGCCGTCCGCGCCGTCCGCGAGGAGGGTGTGGTCGGCGCCCAGCCCGGCCGCGACCGCGAGCGCCTCGGGGTTGCGGTCGACCGCGACGACGTGGGCGCCGACCGCGCGGGCGATCATCACCGCGCTGAGCCCCACGCCACCGGCGCCGACGACGACGATCCACTCACCGGCGCGGAGCGCGGCCCGCCCGACGACCGCGCGGTAGGCGGTCGCGAAGCGGCAGCCCAGGCTCGCGGCCGTCGCGTCGTCGACGTCGTCCGGGATCGCGACCAGGTTGGTGTCGGCCGCGTGCAGGGCGACGAGCTCGGCGAACGACCCCCCGTGGGTGAAGCCCGGCTGCTGCTGGTCGGGGCACACCTGTGCGTTCCCGCTCGCGCACCACTCGCAGTCGCCGCAGCCGCACACGAACGGGACGGTGACGCGGTCGCCGACCCGCCAGCGGGCCACCCCGGCGCCGAGCTCGACCACCGTGCCCGCGAGCTCGTGGCCCGGGACGTGCGGGAACGCCACATCGTCGTCGTGCCCGGCCCACGCGTGCCAGTCACTGCGGCACACGCCCGTGGCCGCGACCCGGACGACCACACCCCCCGGCGGTGCCGTCGGCGGCGCGACCTCCTCGACGGTGGGCCGGCCGCCGGCCCGCGGGATGACGATCGCACGCATGGGCGCCCACGCTACTGGCGTACGGCCTCCGCGTGCCCCGCGCCCCCTGCGTCCCCCACGCCCGGCTCGGGCTCGTCCGCCGAAGCGTCCGCCGTCGTCATCGACGTCGGCATGCGGCCGCCGCTCCCGGCGCCGGCCGCCCCGTCGCGCACCATCATCGGACGTACCTCCTCGGTCGGACCGCGCTGATCGTGTGCAGCACCGCGTCGCGGCGCGCGGCGCGTACCTCCCCCAGCTTGACCTCGCACGACCAGCACCGGTCGACAGCGACGCAGCACGTGGCGTCCCTGACCTCGGCCTCGAGCTGGTCGGCGTGTGCGCTCCTGCTCACGACGCTTCGCATGTCTTCCCTCCCCCGACCCCGCACCGCGCGGTGTCGGGGTCGAGTCTCGCCACGCAGCCGGGGTCGCGACATCGGCAGTCCTACGGATGTCTGGACCACCTCGAGGTCGCCGGGTCAGCCGGCGAGGCCGGCGAGCAGCCGCGGCAGCTCGCCCGGCAGCTCCCGCGCCAGGTAGCCGACCGGGCCCACCCGCTCGGCCAGCCGGTCGCCGGCCGTGGCGTGGAGGTACGCCGCCCACACCGCCGCCTGGGCCGGCTCGGCGCCGCGCGCCAGCAGGCCGGCCGCGATCCCGGCCTGCACGTCTCCGGACCCCGCGGTCCCGAGGCCGGGGTTGCCCGCCTCGACCCGCCACACGTCGCCGCCCGCGACGACGACCTTGACCTCTCCACCGCACAGGACGACCGCGCCGGTGCGGTCGGCGAGCCGTACCGCGGCCGACACCAGGTCGTCCTCGACCTCGTCGTCCTCGACCTCGAGGCAGCAGGCGAGCTCTCCCGGGTTGACGGTGAGCACGACGGAGGCGTCGAGGGCGGCCACGTCGTCGTGCCGTCCGGTGACGTACGCCGTCGCCAGGGCGTCGAGGACGACCGTCTGGCCGAGACGCGGTGCGACGGACTCCACCAGGGCCTCGGCGGCGTCGGTGTCGCTGAACCCCGGCCCGAGCAGCACCACGCCGGAGCCGACCACGTCCACGACGCGGTCCGCCTCGCGGGGGCTGATCGACCCGTTGTCGTCCTCGGCGAGGCCGGTCACCATGAGCTCGGGCGAAGCCGCGGCGAGCAGACCGGCCCGCGACTCCACGGTCGCGAGCTGCACCTTCCCGGCGCCCACCCGGAACGCCCCCTCGACGGACAGCAGTCCAGCGCCCGGCGTCTCGCGGGAGCCGGCGACGACGACCAGACGTCCCCGCTCGTCCTTGTCCGACCCGAGGGCGGGCAGCGGCCAGGCGCGCAGCAGGTCCTCGTCGACGCGCGTGCCGTCAGCCATCGCTGGCCTCGCCGCCCCGGTCGTCCTCGGCCGTCCGCTCGGCGGGGCCGGGCTCGAGGTGGCCGTCGTCGGCGAAGGTGTCGAGCACGAGCCCCGAGTCCCGCCTGCGGTAGCGCGTCACCGACGCGTTCGGGATCTGCGTCGTGCGGTCGATCTCGAGCAGCTCGGCCTCCTCGATGCCCTCCAGCGCGTAGCGGAACGACATGATCACGGCCTGGTGGGTGAAGAGCCACACGCGCTGGCCGTCGTACCCCTCGCGCAGGTCGGCGAGCAGGCTGCGCACCCGGAGCACGACGTCGGCCCAGCTCTCGCCGGAGGGCGGCTGGTAGTAGAACTTGCCGACGTACGAGCGGCGCTCGGCCTCCTCCGGGTGACGGGCCCGGATGCCCTTGCCGGTCAGCCCGTCGAGGAGCCCGAGATCGCGCTCGCGGAGCCGCTCGTCGAGCAGCAGGTCGACGTCGAGCTCCCCCAGTGCCGCCCGGGCGGTGTCCGCCGCCCGGCGGTAGGGCGAGCTGACGACGAGGTCGGGCCGCGCGGCGGGGGCCAGCCCGCCGACCCAGCGCCCCAGGGTGCGGCCCTGCTCCACGCCGTTGCTCGACAGCTCGACGTCGGCGTCGCGCGCCGGCAGGTCGAGCCGTTCGGCGTCGGCGTCCCTGGCTGCGCTGTCCGCGAGGTTGCCCGCGCTCTCACCGTGCCGGACCAGCACGATCTCCGCCGGTCCGCGCCTGCCGTGCAGCATACCTGTCAGCCCCACTGTCGCCTCCTCGTCCCACCTGCGCCGGTCGTGTGCCGTCCCGTTACCCCACGACCGGCCAGCGGATGCGTACGCCGGGCCCCGCCGTCGTCGTTACGCTCGCCCCATGCTCCCGACCGTCCGCCGCGCCGTCGGAGCCGACGCGGAGGGGCTGTCACGCCTCGCGGCGCTGACCTTCCCGCTGGCGTGCACACCCCGGACCTCGGCCGACTTCCTGGCGACGCACATCGCGACGCGACTCGACCCGGACAGCTTCCGCCGTCACCTGGCGGACGCCGCGTGCGTCCTGCTGCTCGCAGAGGTCGGGGACGGCGCGGACCCGGTGGGCTACACGATGCTGCTCGCCGGTGAGCCCGACGACGAGGACGTGAGGGCCGCGCTCCGGCTCCGGCCCACCGTCGCGCTGGAGCGGTTCTACGTCCATCCCGACCACCACGGGTCCGGAGTGTCGGACGTCCTGATGCGGCACACCCTCACCGCAGCCGCCGGGACGGGCGCGGCCGGCGCGTGGCTCGGGGTCAGCGAGGAGAACGGCCGGGCGAACGCCTTCTACGCCAGGCACGGCTTCGAGGCGGTCGGTCGCAAGACGTTCCACATCGGCGACGCCTCGGAGGACGACGTCGTCCGTGAGCGCCCGCTCGCGGACCTCAGCGGGCGGCGAGGAACGTCCGCACCCGGTCCAGCATGAGGGCGGTCGCGTCGGCGTCGTAGGCGTCGAGCGACGAGTCCAGGAACAGGTGCTCGTCGCCGGGGTAGACGAACAGCTCGGCCAACGGCGTCGAGGCGGTCAGCTCGCGCGCCGCCGGGAGGTCCTCGTCGAAGAACTCGTCGCCCTCCTTGCCGTGGACCTGCACGGGCACGCCGTCGGGCCACGACTCCCCGAACTCCGAGACCGGGAGGCACGAGCACAGCAGCAGCGCGCCGCGGGCACCGGCGGTCGTCTGCGCGAGTCGCTGCGCGATGGTCACGCCGAAGGAGATGCCCGCGTAGACCAGGTCGGGACCGAGGTCGGCGGCGGCCGACGCGCCGCGCTCGCGCAGGGCGTCGAAGCCCGCCTCCTTGGCGAAGGCGAACCCCTCCTCGATGCTGGCGAAGGTGCGGCCGTCGAAGAGGTCGGGCGTGTGCACCGTGTGGCCGGCGCCTCGCAGCTCGTCGGCGAGGGCGCGCACGCCGTCGGTCAGCCCCTGGATGTGGTGGTAGAGCAGTACGTCAGCCATCGGTCGGTGTCTCCCCGCAGAATGATCCAAGTATCTCGAACGTTCGACGATGCTAGTCTCATTCGTCATGGAGGACAACCCGCCCGGGTACGCGCTCGCCGATCGCCTGGCGCTCACGACCCCCGCCCAGGTCCGGGCGATCGGGCACCCGCTGCGCACCACGGTCCTCCAGCTGCTGCACGAGCGCGCCGCGACCGTCACCGAGCTCGCCGAGGCGGTCGGCCGCCCGAAGAGCACGGTCGCCCACCACGTCGACGTGCTCGCCCGCGAGGGCCTGGTGCAGGTCGTGCGCACACGGCGGGTCCGCGCGGTGGAGGAGCGCTTCTACGGGCGTACGGCGCGGATGTTCTTCGTCTCGCCGGAGCCGGCCGCGTCGGGCGAGGCGATGCCGACCGACTTCAACGACTTCGAGGTCGCCGCACGCGAGTCGGCGCCGGCCTTCGCCGAGGGCCGGCTCTGGGGGTTCATCCGCCACGCCCGGATCTCCGAGGAGCAGGCCTCGGAGTTCTGGCAGCGCATGGCCGCCCTCGTCGAGGAGTTCGACCACCTCCCGCGTGCGGGCGAGACGGTCTACGGCTTCGCGGTCGGCGTCTACCCCACCGACCACCCGTCGCTCCCGGCGGAGGAGCCGTAGGCCGGCGGGTCGGAAGCCGCGCGAGCACGTGCGGCGGTCATGGCCCTCGCAGCCGGCTGTGGGGGACCACATGCGCCGCACGTGCGGGCGCGCGCACCGCTGCCCGGCCCGGCCGCCGTCACCCTGTGCCGACCTACAGGTCGACCTCGCCCACGATGCGGGTCACCGCGTCGCCCGAGACCCAGACGCGGTCGTCGGACGCCTCAAGCCGTACCCGCCCCTCCCGGCCGATCACGCTGCCCTGGCGCGCGGTGTACGCCGCCGGCAGGGCGCCCGCGCCGATGAGCCACTGCGCGAGCCCGGCGTTCGCACTGCCGGTGACCGGGTCCTCGCCGAAGTCGCGTCCGTCGGCGTAGAACGCCCGCACCTCGACGTCGGCGCCGAGGTCGGCGGCGTCGGTCGCGTCCCACCGGCCGAGGACCGTCACCTTGAGGTCGGTGAACGCCGCGACGTCGGGCACCACGTCGAGCGCCGCACGTGCGGTGCCGAGGTCGACGCCGACCCAACCGGGTCCGTTGTCGATCCACGCCATGTCCTCCACCGCCGCGTCGGCGATGCCGAGCGCACGCACGATGCGGGTGCGCAGGTCGGCGTCGACCGCGCCCGAGCGGCGCAGCGGCGGGGCCGCGAACCCGAGGCGGGGCGTCCGGCGTACGTCCACCAGCCCGGCGCCGCACTCCTGCACGATCGTGTCACCACGCGGCACCCCTCCCGCCTCGAGCCACGCGTGTGCGGAGCCGATCGTGGGGTGGCCGGCGAACGGCAGCTCTCCCCCGGTGGTCCAGATCCGCACGCGGTAGTCGGCCGCCGGGTCCGTCGGCGCGCAGAGGAAGGTCGTCTCGGAGAGGTTGGTCCAGCGCGCGAAGTGGGCCATCTGCGCGTCCGTGACGCCGTCCGCGGCGTGCACGACGGCGAGCGGGTTGCCGAGCCACGGCACGGAGCTGAAGACGTCGACCTGGCGGAAGGGCAGCACCGGACGATCCAATCAGCCGTGCGCGGCCCAGCGACGGGCGGCCTCGTCGGCGGCCGCGGAGACGAGCGCGGCCAGCTCGGGGCGGTCCGGCACGGGGAAGGACACGTACGGTCCGCGACCGCCGGCGACCGGACGTCCGTAGGCCTTCGCGGCGAGCGAGCCGTCGGGCAGCATCCGGATGGTCAGGGACTGCAGCTCGAACTCCTCGTCACGACGCGTGTCGCGCCAGCGGAGCTCCTCGGGGATCACCACGTTGATGGCCAGGGCACTGACGTCGACCGACACGTCCATGCAGTGATCGTGCCAGAGCCCCACCCTCGTCATGACCTCCGACGTCATGGCCCTCGCGCGCCGCGTCGGGCGCGGGCTAGGACCGCGTGGGCAGGGAACGGTCCGGCCCGGCCGGCGACGGACGCCTCGTGACGACCATGGCGACCAGAAGGGCGCAGCCCCAGGCCGCGAAGAGCGGGTCCCAGAGGTAGGCGTGACCGACCATGCCAGGGCGGTCGAAGCCACCGTCGGGGACGATCGCCCCGGCGAGCACGAGGTTGCCGACGACGGTGTTCAACCCGCCCCAGGCCAGCAGCACGAGCGCCCCGACCCAGCAGGCCGCGCGGACGAGTCGGCGCGCGGGCCATCCGCGCCGGGCGACGACCATCGGGAACCACGCCGCGACCAGCTTGACCACACCGATCGGCACCAACGCCCACTCCCACCCGGCGAACGCCTCGACGATCCGGGTGCCCAGCGTCTCGACGAGCCAGCCGCCGCCGAGCCCCCAGTAGAGGCTGAAGCCGGCGTGGAGCGTGCCGAGCAGGCCGGCGACGAGCAGTGCCGCCCGACCGGTCCCGACCGGTCCGGTCACGGGGTGGGGCCGGCGAGCAGCTCCAGCGCCTGTCGGTAGCCGTCGATGCCCTGCCCGGCGATCGTCGCCACCGCGTGCGGCTCGACGACCGAGGTGTGCCGGAACTCCTCCGCACGCTGCTTGGGGTCGGAGATGTGCACCTCGACCAGCGGTGCGACCAGCTGGGCGCAGGCGTCCCACAGCGCGAGGGAGTAGTGCGTCCACGCGGCGGCGTTGAGGACGACGGGCACGACGTCGTCGGCGGCCGCGTTGAGCCAGTCGAGGAGCTCGCCCTCGTGGTTGGTCTGGCGGACCTCGACCTCGAGGCCCAGCGCGGCACCCCACTCCACGCACTGCCGCGCCAGCTCGGCGTGGGTGGTGTGCCCGTAGATCTCCGGCTGGCGACGGCCGAGGCGGCCGAGGTTGGGGCCGTTGAGCACGAGGACCCTGCGGCTGCCGCTCACGACCCGCCTCCGATCGCGGCGTACGCCGCACGCAGGTCGTCCTCGGACGGCCCGGCGAGGATGCGCGGCGCGGCGAGGTCGTCGAGGACCACGAAGCGCAGCTGGTTGCCGCGCGCCTTCTTGTCCACCCTCATCGCCGCGAGAAGGTCGTCGAAGGACGCAGCGTCGTACGTCGTGGGCAGGCCGACGCGCGAGAGCGCGGCACGGTGCCGGTCGACGACGGCGGCGTCGAGGCTGCCCGCCCGGGCGGCGAGCTCGGCGACGTAGACGCAGCCGATCGCCACGGCCTCCCCGTGGCGCACGGTGTAGTCGCTCGTGCGCTCGATCGCGTGGGCGAGGGTGTGGCCGTAGTTGAGGACCTCGCGGCCGGGATGGCCGTCGGCGCCGCCGCTCTCGCGAAGGTCGTCGACGACGACGTCGACCTTCACCCGGATCGCCCGCTCGACGAGCTCGCGCAGCTCGGGAGAGCCGGCGGTCAGGGCCGCCGGGTCGGTGCGCTCCACGATGTCGAGGATCGCCGGGTCGGCGATGAAGCCGCACTTCACGACCTCGCCGAGGCCGGCCACGAGCTCCTCGCGCGGCAGCGTCTCGAGCAGGGACAGGTCGCACAGGACGCCGGCCGGCTCGTGGAAGGAGCCCACCAGGTTCTTCCCGGCGCCGGTGTTGATGCCGGTCTTGCCCCCGACCGCGGCGTCGACCATGGCGAGCAGGGTCGTGGGCAGGTGCACGACGCGCACCCCGCGCAGCCAGGTGGCGGCGACGAAGCCGCCGAGGTCGGTGGTCGCTCCCCCGCCGATCGTGACGACCGCGTCGGAGCGGGTGAATCCGGCCTCGCCCAGCGCCTCCCAGCAGTCCGCCGCGACGGGCGCCGTCTTCGCGCGCTCCCCCTCGGGCAGTCCGAGGGCCAGGACGTCGTAGTGCTCGACGAGCGCGTCGACGACCGGGTCGGCCAGCGCGCCCAGCGTGCCGGCGTACAGCACCGCGACGCGCTCGACGGAGTCGCCGAGCAGCGCGGGGAGCCGGTCGGCGAGCCCGCGGCCGACGACGACGTCGTAGGGCGCGGCCCCGCCGACGTGCAGGACGGTGTCGCTCATGCCAGCAGCTCCCGGATCCGGGCCGCGACCTCGTCGGGCGTGCGGTCGTCGGTGTCGACGACGTGGGTGGCGACGGACTCGTAGACCGGGGTGCGCTCGTCGAGCAGCGCCTTGATGCGGGCACGGACGTTGCCGAGCAGCAGGGGCCGGCCGGTGCCGAGCCCGACCCGCTTGACCGCGTCGGAGAGGCCGACGCGGAGGAAGACGACGGGTACGCCCGACAGCAGGTCGCGCGTCTCGGCTCGCAGCACCGCTCCCCCGCCCAGCGCGAGCACGCCGTCGTGCTCGGCCACCGCCTCGGCCACCGCCGCGGCCTCCAGGTCACGGAAGTGGTCCTCGCCCGACTCGACGAAGATGTCGGAGATCTCGCGACCGGTGGTCGCCTCGATGTCGGCGTCGGTGTCACGCACGGCGACCCCCCACGCCTCGCCCAGCAGGCCGGCGACGGTCGTCTTGCCGGCGCCCATCGGACCGACGAGCACGACCCGAGGCGTCACCTGAACCTCAGCGTGTCGAGGTAGGACTCGGCGTTGCGGCGCGTCTCCTGCACCGAGTCGCCACCGAACTTCTCCACGACCGCGTCGGCCAGCACCAGCGCGACCATCGCCTCGGCCACGATGCCGGCCGCCGGGACCGCGCAGACGTCGGAGCGCTGGTGGTGCGCGACCGTGGCCTCGCCCGTGGCGACGTCGACGGTGCGCAGCGCCTTCGGCACGGTCGCGATCGGCTTCATCGCGGCACGCACCCGCAGCACCTCACCGGTGGACATGCCGCCCTCGATGCCGCCGGAGCGACCGGACGTGCGGCGCAGGCCGTCGTCGGTGGGGACGATCTCGTCGTGCGCCTGCGAGCCGGGGGTGTCGGCGAGCTCGAAACCGTCGCCGACCTCGACGCCCTTGATCGCCTGGATGCCCATCATCGCGGCGGCCAGTCGCGCGTCGAGCCGCCGGTCCCAGTGGACGTGGGAGCCGAGGCCCGGCGGAAGCCCGTGCACGACGACCTCGACGACCCCGCCGAGCGTGTCGCCGTCCTTGTGGGCCTGGTCGATGCGGGCGACCATCGCGGCGCTCGCCTCCGGGTCCAGGCAGCGCACCTCGTCGGCGTCGAGCCGCTCGACGTCGTCGGGCGCCGGGACGAGCCCGGCCGGTGCCCTGACGCCCCCGAGCGACACGACGTGGGACACGATGCGGGCGCCGACGGCCTGCTCGAGGAAGTTGGAGGCGACGCGACCGAGCGCCACGCGGGCGGCCGTCTCGCGCGCCGAGGCGCGCTCGAGGATCGGGCGGGCCTCGTCGAAGTCGTACTTCTGCATGCCGACGAGGTCGGCGTGGCCGGGCCGCGGACGGGTCAGGGGCGCGTTGCGGGCGAGGGCCTCCAGCTCCACCGGGTCGACGGGGTCGGCCGACATGACCTTCTCCCACTTCGGCCACTCGGTGTTGCCGACCTCGATCGCCACCGGTCCGCCCTGCGTCTCACCGTGGCGGACACCGCCGAGGACGCGGACCTGGTCCTGCTCGAACTTCATCCGCGCGCCGCGGCCGTGACCGAGTCGACGGCGGGCCAGCGACTCGGCCAGGTCGTCGGAGGTGACGCGGACGTGCGCGGGGAGTCCCTCGAGGATCGCCACCAGCGAGGGACCGTGGGACTCGCCTGCAGTGAGCCATCGGAGCATGGCGCCAGTCTCTCAGCCCCAGATGCGCCCGGCGATCGCGGTCCCCCAGACGAGACCCAGCAGGGCGCCGCCGACCATGAACGGACCGAACGGGAACGACCGCTTCAGCAGGGTCCGGTCGCGCCTGACGGCCACCACCGCGAGGGCCGGGACGGCGAACAGGATGAAGCTCACCCACACGCCGACGGCGAACGCCCCCCACCCGACCCACCCGAGCACGAGCCCGATCGGTGCAGCCAGGCGTACGTCCCCGAAACCCATCCCTGCGGAGCGCACCGCCCACAGGACCCAGAAGAAGGAGCGGGCCGCGATCGAGGCGAGCAGGGCGCGCACGAGTGCGTCACGCTCGTCGGTCGCGAGCCCGACCACCGTGACCAGGACGAGCAGGGCGAGGGTCGCCGGGACGACCACGACCCGGGGCAGCAGCTGGGTGTGCCAGTCGACGACCGACAGGGCGACCCCCAGCGGCACGAGCGGGACCAGCCACAGCAGCGACCAGTCCAGCCCCGTGGCCCCGCCGACCAACGCCCCGGACGCCGCCGCGACGAGCGCGCTGCGCCAGCCCAGACCGGGGCGGGCGGCGATGTCGGCGTAGAGCATCTTGCCCGGCTCCCCGTCCGGCTCCCCGTCCGGCTCCCCGTCGTCACTGGCCGCGGGCGCGGGTTCGGGCAGGCGTGCGACCAGGCTCGGCACCAGGAGGCCGCCGATCCCGGCGAGGACCGCCGTCAGGAGGGCGGCGAGCAGGCTGTCGTCCACGAGGAGGAATCTAGGCGGGATCGCGCGCGGAGAGGGCGCGTTCGCCCGCATCGCGCATCGCGTCGAGAGGCGCGGGCAGGCCGGTGAACAGCTCGAACTGCAGCGCTGCCTGGTGCACGAGGAGGTCCAGGCCGCCCACGAGGGTGCGACCGGAGGCGAGGGTGGCCGCGGCGAGCGGGGTGGGCCAGGGGTCGTAGAGGACCTCGAAGACCACCGGTACGCCACCGCACCGGGCCACGAGGGCGTCGGTCTGCGCGCCGGCCGGGATCGTCGCCACGACGACGTCCGCCTCGACCGCCGCGTCCCCCTCGAGCGACGAGGTGCGGACCTCGACGCCGCCCGGGTGCGCCCGGAGGGCGTCGACGGTCTCCCGGGCGCGGGAGGCGTCGCGGACGAGGAGCTCGAGGGTGCGTACGCCGAGGTCGGCGAGCGCGAGTCCGACCGAGGTCGCGGTCGCGCCACCCCCGAGGACCGCCGCGGTGGCGAGCGGGGCTGTCGTACGTTCGCGGATCGCCGCCGTCGCACCGGGCAGGTCCGTGTTGTCACCCACGCGGGAGCCGTCGTCCTCGAGCAGGAGCGTGTTGGCAGCACCGGCGAGCCGCGCGCGGTCGGTGAGGTGGTCGACGAGCGGGAGCACCTCCCGCTTGAGCGGCATCGTCAGCGAGAGTCCTCGCCACTCCGGGCCGAGGCCGCCGAGGAAGGCCTCGAGCCCGCCCGCGGCGACGCGGTGCGCGTCGTAGGCCCAGTCCAGGCCGACCTCGGCATAGCCGGCCCGGTGCAGGACCGGCGACAGCGAGTGGGCGACGGGATCGCCCAGGACGCCGCAGCGCCTCAGCACCGGTCCGAGGTGTCGCAGTAGGCCTTGTACTCGGCGCGGCCCTCGAGGAAGCCGTCGTAGGTCTCGTAGAACTTGGTCTCGCCGGTGGAGAGGTCGACGGTGACGTAGTAGTACCAGCCGCCCTCGGCCGGGTTGGCCGCCGCCGCGATGGCGTCGTCACCCGGTGCCTCGATCGGCGTCGGCGGCAGGCCGGCGTTGATGCGGGTGTTGTAGGGCGTGTCCTCGGCCAGCTGCTCGGGCGTGAGCTCGGTCGACCCGGGTGAGAGCCCGAGGCCGTAGGCGATCGCGGCGTCGATGCCGAGCGTGCCGTTGGTGCCACCCTTGTCGCCGGGACCGTCGAGGCGGTTGTAGATGACACGGGCGATCTTGGGCATGTCGTCGCCCCGGCCCTCGGCCTCGATGAGCGACGCGATGATCATGAGCTCGCCCGGCGTGTGCCCCAGCTCGGCGGCCTTGGCCTCGAGGTCGGCCTCCTCGGCCGCCTCCTGCCAGCGCGCGACCATCATCTTGAGGATCCCGACCGGCTTCATTCCCGGCTTGATCTCGTAGGTCGCGGGGAACAGGTAGCCCTCGGCGTTGCCGTCGGCGTACTCGGGGAGACCGATCTTGCCGGACTGGAGCGCCCTGGTGAACGCGCGCTCGGGGAAGTCGGTGCCCTCGGCGAGGATCGGCACGATCTCGGTGAGCCGCAGGCCCTCGGGGATCGTGACGGTCGGGAAGCCGATGAGGTTGGCGGGGTCGACCAGGACGTCCTTGACGTCGGAGGCCTTCATCTCCTTCTGGAGCTCGTAGGCGCCGACCTGGATGCCGCTGCACTCGTCGCCGCAGGCGTCGATGAAGGCCTGCACGGACGCCGTGACGCCGTCCTCCTTGAGGTTGCGCCCGATCTGGGCGGTGACGTCGCCCTCGTTGACGGTGAACTCGACCGAGCCCTTGCCGGGGCCGGGGTAGTCCTCCGGGCCCTGGAACTGGTCGGCGACCCAGGAGACGCCCTGGGTGAGCGCTACGTAGAACCCGCCGAACAGCACGGCGAGCGCGACGAGGACGGCGAGGCAGCCCTTCATGCCGCGGCCCTTGCGTCGCCTGCCCCCGGGTACGTAGTCGTAGGTCTCGTCCTCGAGCTCCTCGGGACGGGCCTCGTGCTCACTCATCTGTCTCTGTCACCTCGACGATCTCTCCCGGTGCCTGTCCACTCGACCTCTCGGTGTCGAGGGCAGTCTGCAGGATCAGCACGGCCGCTGCCTGGTCCACCACGGCACGCCTCTTCGCACCGTGCCGGCCCTGCTCGCGCAGGATCGACTCGGCCGACACCGTGGTCAGTCGTTCATCGCACAGTCTGACGGGTACGGGGTGGACCCGGCGAGCCAGCCTCGCCGCGAGCGCCCGCGCCTTGACGGCCGCGGGGCCCTCCGAGCCGTTGAGCGAGCGCGGCAGGCCGACCACGACCTCGACCGCCTCGTGCTCGGCGACGAGCTGCGCGAGCCGACGCACGTCACCCTTGCCCGTGCGTACGGTCTCGACGGGGGTGGCGAGGAAACCGGACGGGTCGCTGCGCGCGACACCGATCCGGGCATCGCCCGGATCGACGCCGACCCGCACTCCGAAGCGCACTCCCTGCCGCCGTCCGGTTCAGCCCTGCGCCGCGCGCTCGGCGACCTGCGCGGACACCAGCGCCAGCGCCTCGTCGATGCGCGTGGCGTCGGTGCCGCCGCCCTGCGCGACGTCGTCCTTGCCGCCGCCCTTGCCGCCCAGCAGCGGCCCGACCGCGCGGACGAGCTCGCCGGCGGACAGGCCCCGGGCGCGGGCCTCGTCGTTGGTCGCGGCCACCACCGACACCTTGCCGTCGGCCTGACCGATGATCACCACGACGCCGGGCTCGCCCTGGGGCAGGCGACCGCGCACGTCCATCGCGAGGTTGCGCACGTCGCCACCGCCGGCGCCGTCGGCGCGGTGGGCGACCAGCCGCACCGGGCCGACCTGGGCGGCTCCCGCGGCGAGGTCCGCGCTGGCGCCGAGGAGCTGGGCGAGGCGGGCCTTCTCCAGCTCCTTCTCGGCCGCGCGGAGGCGCTCGGTGAGCCCCTGGACCCGGCTGACCAGGTCGTCGGGCTGCGTCTTGAGCAGGCCGGTGAGCTGGGCGACCACGTCGCGCTCCCGGGCGAGGTAGCCGAAGCCCTCGACGCCGGTCAGCGCCTCGATGCGTCGGTTGCCCGAGCCCACGCTCGTCTCGCCGGTCACCACGACGGTGCCGATCTGGGAGGAGTGGTCGACGTGGGTGCCGCCGCAGAGCTCGCGCGACCACGGGCCGCCGATCTCGACGACGCGGACCTTGGTGTTGTCGTAGGTCTCGCCGAAGAGCGCGATCGCGCCCCAGTCCTTGGCCTGCTCGAGAGTCATGTAGTCCCACGACACGGCGAGGTCGGCCCGCAGCGCCTGCTGGGAGACGAGCTCGATGTCGCGGACCTGCTCGGGCGTGAGCGCCTGGGTCCAGCCGAAGTCCAGACGGAGGTAGCCGGGCCGGTTGTAGGAACCCGACTGCAGGGCGGAGGGGCCGAGCACCTCACGCAGGGCCGCGTGCACCACGTGCGTGCCGGAGTGGGCCTGACGGGCGCCGGTGCGCCACTCGGGGTCGACGCGCGCGTGCACCTCGCGCCCGGCCTTGAGCTCGCCCTCCAGGACGCGGACCTGGTGCACGACGAGGCCCTTGATGGGCCGCTGCACGTCGACGACCTCGAGACGTCCGCCGTCGAAGACGATCGTGCCGGCGTCGGCGACCTGGCCGCCGGACTCGGCGTAGAACGGCGTGCGGTCGAGCACCAGCTCGCCGACCTCGCCCTCCCCCAGCCGCTGGACGGACGCGCCGCCGCTGAGCAGCGCCAGCGGCCGCGACTCGGTCTCCAGCGTCTCGTAGGCCAGCCACTCGGTCGGTCCGTGCGCGTCGTAGATGCCGCGGTAGACGGCCGTGTCGCCGTGCGTGCCCTTCTTGGCGCGGGCGTCGGCCTTCGCGCGCTCCCGCTGCTCGGCCATCAGGCCCCTGAAACCCTGCTCGTCGACGGTGAGGCCCTGCTCGGCCGCCATCTCGAGGGTCAGGTCGATCGGGAAGCCGTAGGTGTCGTGCAGCGCGAACGCCCGCTCGCCGGACAGTGTCGCGCCGCCCGTCTGCTTCACCTCGGACGCAGCCTGGTCGAAGATCTGGGTGCCGGCCTGGAGCGTCTTGCGGAAGGCGTCCTCCTCGGCGAACGCGACCTGCGAGATGCGCGGCCAGTCCGTGAGGAGGTTGTCGTAGGTCTGCCCCATGACGTCGCGCGAGACCGGCATCAGCTCGGGCAGCACCCGGTCCTCGCAGCCGAGCAGCCGCATCGAGCGCACCGCGCGCCGCAGCAGCCGCCGCAGGACGTAGCCGCGGCCGTCGTTGCCGGGCGTGACGCCGTCCCCGATGAGCATCATCGAGGAGCGGACGTGGTCGGCGACCACGCGGAAGCGGACGTCGTCGTCGTGGTCGGCGCCGTAGGTCTTGCCGGTCATCTCCTGGGCCTTGGCGATCACCGGGTAGACGACGTCGATCTCGTACATGTTGGCCTTGCCCTGCAGGAGCAGCGCGACGCGGTCGAGGCCCATGCCGGTGTCGATGTTCTTCTTCGGCAGCGAGCCCGAGATGTCGAAGTCGGACTTCGAGCGCACGGCGCTCAGCTCGTCCTGCATGAAGACGAGGTTCCAGATCTCGAGGAGGCGGTCCTCGAGCTCCACCGGCATGTCGGGCCCGAGCGTGGCGGGGTCGAAGTCCGGGCCGAACTCGGGGCCGCGGTCGTAGAGGATCTCCGAGCACGGGCCACCGGGTCCGGGCACGCCCATCGACCAGTAGTTCTCGCGCGGGCCGAGCTGCACGATCCGCTCGCGCGGGAAGCCCGTGACGTGCATCCAGTGCTCGATGGCCTCGTCGTCGCCCACGAGCACCGACGGGTAGAGACGGTCGCGGTCCAGGCCGTAGCCGCCGTCCGCGATGGGCTTGGTGATCAGGTCCCACGCGAGCTCGACGGCGCCCTGCTTGAAGTAGTCGCCGAACGAGAAGTTGCCGCACATCTCGAAGAAGGTGCCGTGCCGGGTCGTCTTGCCGACGTCCTCGATGTCGGGCGTGCGTACGCACTTCTGGATGCTCGTGGCGCGGACGTAGGGCGGCGTCTCCTGGCCGAGGAAGTAGGGCTTGAACGGCACCATCCCGGCCGGGACGAAGAGGAGGTTCGGGTCGTCGGCGAGCAGCGAGGCGGAGGGCACCACGGCGTGTCCGGCGGCCTCGAAGTGCGCGAGGAAGCGGCGGCGGATCTCGGCGGTGTCCATCAGGGCAGGTCCTTCGTCTCGTGGCTGTACGTGCGGTGCGGGGTCGGGGTGCTGTCGGGGTCGGCCGGGCCGCTGAGCTCCGGCCTCCCGTGGGGCCGGAGGCCGAGCTGCTCGCGCAGCTCGGCTTCTCGCTCGGTGCGGCCCTGGTGGACCTCCTCGGCGAACAGCCGCGCGCCCGCCTGCCAACCGCGTACGCGGTCGCGCAGGCCGTCGGCGGTGAGGGCCTCGGCGGCACGGCGGGCTCGGGCGGCGGCGTACACCCCGACCCCCGCCCCGGCGACGAACCAGAGTGGGCGACCCATCAGGCGACGTCCTCCCCCACCGGGTCCGAGGTCGCGGCGCGCACGGCGGCACGCTCGCGCGCGCGGAACTCGCGCAGCGCCTGCTTCATCTCCGCGCGACGCTCGCGTGTGGACCGCCTGGCCTCCTGCCGGGCCGCGAACCGGATCCGGTTGCGCGACTCCGGCGACAGGGCTCGTCGCAGTCCGTGGGTCCAGGACGCGGCCTTGACCACGGTCTCCCGGGCGACGATGTCGGCGAAGAGCCGCCCGTCGATGGGTCGTGCGACGGGGACCGCGGACGCGGGCTCCTCGACGTCGGGCGCGATCGAGGTGATCAGGTAGTGGGCGACGTCGTCACCGTCAGGCGCCGCGGAGGGCGCGGAGGGCGTGGGTGCGGTCACCGGTCGCTCGAGCAGGGCGAGGCGCTCACCGAGCGCCGCGGCGCTGGCCTCGGCCGCGGAGGCGCGACGCTGGGCGCGCAGGGCCAGCAGCAGGGCGACGAGCGCCACCACCCCGGCTGCGACCAGCACCACCTGCTCCGAGCTCACCGGGACACCCTATAAGTCACGGCGAGCGGGTCGCCTCACCGCACGACGTAGAGGTCCTTGTAGTTGGGGGTGCCCGACGACCCGTCGCCCGACGGGTTGCCGATGTCCTCGCCGAATGCGAAGAGCCGGTTGACGTGGGCGGTCGGGATGATCGGGAAGTAGTCGGTGAGGATCCGCTCGTCGAGCTCGCCCCACGCGGCGGGCTGGGCCTCGATCGGGAGCTCGACGATCTCGTCCATCGCGGCGTCGATGGCCGGCTCGTCGAAGTGGGCGGTGTTGTAGGGGGCACCGCCCTTGAGGAGCGGTGGGAGCAGCGCCGACCCGCTGGGCCACGTCGGGCACCAGTTGACGGCGCGCAGGTTGAGCTTCTGGTTGACCTCGTTGTCGGGATCGAGCCAGATGCCGTAGAGCGGCTGCTGCACCGGGATGCTGCGCACCTCGAAGCCGCCGGTCTCCAGGCCGGTCACGACCTGGGCGTGGGCGGCGCTGGCCACGACGTCCGTCTCGTCGTAGGCCATCGTGATCTCGTAGGGCTCGTCGGCGAACCCCGCCTCGGCCAGCAGCGCGCGCGCCTTGACCGGGTCGTAGGTGATCTGCTCGCCGTCGACCTGGAAGTCCCGTCGGCCGGCCATGCCCGGCGGCATGATCGTCCCGGCCGGCTGGCGGGTCACGCCCGGCACCTCGCCGGCGGCGATCCACGTGTCTCGGTAGGGGTAGGCGTAGGCGAGCGCCTTGCGTACCCGGACGTCGGTGATCCTGCGGTAGTCGGGCGTGAGGGTCGTGATGCACTGCGACGCCTGCTGGACGAGCCGCTCGCCGAGCCGTGACTGTGCCTCGCCGTAGCGGTCGGCGCCGACCGACGTCGACAGCGCGGCGCGGCCGGCCGGGCTGCCCGAGAGGAGGATCTCGTCGACCTTGGCCTGGTCCTGGCTGAACTTGAACACGAACCGGTCGGCGTACTGGTGCCGGCCGGGGTCCGAGCCCGGGTCCCAGGCGTCGTTGCGGACCAGCACCAGCTCCTCCTCCGGCTCCCAGCGCTCCACCTCGTAGGGGCCGTTGGCCATCGGGTGGTGGGCGTAGCGCACCGGGTCGGAGGCCGCGCCGAACGGCACCGGGCCCATGGCCATGGCCGCAGCCAGGTAGTCCATGTCGGGGAACGGCACGTCCATCGAGATGGTGACGTCCTGGCCGACGACCCGCACGCCGTCCCAGTCCTCGCACCGCGGGTCCGCCTCGGAGTAGGGGCCGTCGTAGTCGTCGGCGCCGGCGAAGTAGCGGGTGGAGTACTCGGTGCCAGGACCGAACGCGAACACCTCGGTGTCGAGCGTGCGACAGATGCCGAACGCGACCTCCTGCGGCGTGACCGGGCTGCCGTCCTGCCACGTGGCGTCGTCGCGGATGGTGAAGGTCCACTCGGTGAAGTCGTCGTTGGGGGTGCCGAGGTCGACGGCCAGGTCGGGCACCAGCACCGGCTCGCCGCGCTCGCCGCGGACGAACTGGGTCAGGGAGCGGCTGACCAGGGCCTGCTGGATCGGGTTGGACGTGGCGGACCAGGCCTCGGCCGGGTCGAGGGTGTCGGGCCCCTGGGCGCCGGGGAGGTAGACCGTGATGGTGCCGCCCGTGGTCGCGCCGTCGACGGCGCGGGCCGGCCCACGGCGACGCGGGTCCTTGGTACCGGCGGGCTGCACGCCGAAGGTCCGGGCGGTGGCCTTGCCCGGCCTGTCCGCCTTCCACGTCGGACCCCCGGTGCACGCGGCGAGGGTCACGAGCGACGCCCCGGCGAGGACGGCGCCCACGAGCGCGCCCCTCATCCCGTGCCTCGCACGATCCGCCGGATCCGCTCCCAGCGCTCCCTGACGGCGGCCTCGGCACCCAGGCTGGTCGGCGCGTAGTAGGAGGCGTCGGCGAGCACGTCGGGGAGGTACTGCTGCTCGGCCACGCCGAACGGCTCGTCGTGGGGGTAGGCGTAGCCCTTGCCGTGGCCGAGGCCCTTCGCTCCGCCGTAGTGGGCGTCGCGGAGGTGGGGCGGGACCTGGCCGATCTTCCCCGACCTGACGTCGGAGAGCGCCGCGTCGATCGCGCTGATCACAGCGTTGGACTTGGGGGCGATCGCGAGGTGGATGGTGGCCTGGGCGAGGTTGATGCGCGCCTCCGGCATGCCGATCAGCTGGACCGCCTGCGCGGCGGCGACGGCGGCCTGCAGCGCGGTGGGGTCGGCGAGGCCGATGTCCTCGCTGGCGTGCACGACGAGTCGCCGGGCGATGAAGCGGGGGTCCTCCCCCGCCTCGATCATCCGGGCGAGGTAGTGCAGCGCGGCGTCCGGGTCGGAGCCCCGGATCGACTTGATGAACGCCGAGATGACGTCGTAGTGCTGGTCACCCTGCCGGTCGTAGCGCACCGCGGCCTGGTCGACCGCCGTCTCCGCGGTGGCCAGGTCGATCACGTCGAGGCCGTTGCTGGCGGCCGCGCCGGCCGCCGCCTCGAGGTAGGTGAGGGCACGTCGCGCGTCCCCGCCGGCGAGGCGTACGAGGTGGGCGCGGGCGTCGTCGTCCAGCGCGGTGCGGCCCGCCAGTCCTCGCTCGTCGCCCAGCGCCTGGTCGATGACCTCGGCCACGTCGTCGTCGGTCAGCGACTGCAGGCGCAGCAGCAGGCTGCGCGAGAGCAGCGGGCTGATGACCGAGAAGAACGGGTTCTCCGTCGTGGCGGCGATCAGGGTCACCCAGCGGTTCTCGACACCGGGCAGGAGGGCGTCCTGCTGGGCCTTGGTGAACCGGTGCACCTCGTCGACGAACAGGACCGTCTCCTGCCCGCCACGCGCGAGCTCGGCCCGCGCGCCGTCGATGGCGGCGCGGACCTCCTTGACGCCGGCCGCCACCGCGGAGACCTCGACGAAGCGGCGCCGCGTCTGCTGGCTCACGATCGCGGCGATGGTGGTCTTGCCCGTGCCGGGCGGCCCCCACAGCAGCAGGGACATCGACTGGTCACCCTCGATGAGCCGACGCAGCGGCGAGCCCGCGGCCCGCAGCTGCTGCTGGCCGACGAGCTCGTCGATCGTGCGCGGGCGCATCCGCACCGCGAGGGGTGCGGAGGCGTGGGTGTTGGCACCCAGGGACCCCGCGCTGGGCACGCCGGACCCGGGCGCGGGTGCACCCGCGCCCGGGACCTCGAACAAGCCTTCCACGTCGCTGAGTATCTCCCGGGGCACCGACAGGATCGGCGGGAACCCCAGGTCTGGTCAGGCGCCGGTGGTCTGCTTGGTGGTGAGGTCGTACCAGGTCTTCTCGTAGCCCGGGATCGTGAGCTGCGTGTTGGTGGGCGTGGCGCCGGGGACCGGGCTGCCCTGGTCGTCGACGCCGAGGAGCTGCGTCGTCACCGGGGTGGCCGGGTGGGCGCCGAGCTCGCCGGCGAAGTGGCAGGCGACCTTGTGGCGCTTGCCGATCTGGAGCAGCGGCGGCTCGACCTTCGCGCAGATCTCCTGGGCGAACTGGCACCGCGTGCGGAACCGGCAGCCCGAGGGCGGGTTGATCGGGCTGGGCACGTCACCCTCGAGGCGGATCCGCTCGCGGCGCCCACCGACCGCGGCCTGCTTCACGTCGGGCACCGCGGAGAGCAGGGCCTGCGTGTAGGGGTGGTGGGGCTTGCCGTAGATCGTCTCGCGGTCGCCGATCTCCACGATCTTGCCGAGGTACATCACGGCGATCTCGGGACAGAAGTGGCGCACGATCGCGAGGTCGTGGGCGATGAAGAGGAACGCCACGTCGAACTCGGACTGGATGTCCTGGAGGAGGTTGACGACCTGCGCCTGGATCGACACGTCGAGCGCGGACACCGGCTCGTCGGCGACGAGCACCTTGGGGTTGAGCGTGAGCGCGCGGGCGATGCCGATGCGCTGGCGCTGGCCGCCGGAGAACTCGTTGGGGTAGCGGTTGTAGTGCTCGGGGTTGAGCCCCACGATCTCGAGGAGCTCCTGGACGCGCGGGAGGACCTTGTCCTTGGGGACGATCTTGTGCACCTCGAGCGGCGCACCCACGATCGTGCCGACCGTGTGGCGCGGGTTGAGTGAGGTGTAGGGGTCCTGGAAGATCATCTGCACGTCGCGGCGCAGCGGCTTCATCTCCTTGTTGGAGAGCTTCGCCAGGTCGTTGCCCTCGAACATCATCGAGCCGCCGGTCGGCTTGTAGAGCCGGGTGATGAGGCGGCCGGTGGTGGACTTGCCGCAGCCGGACTCGCCGACGAGGCCGAGCGAGCCGCCCTTCGGCACCTCGAACGAGATGCCGTCGACGGCCTGGACGTGGCCGATGGTGCGGCGCACGAGTCCCGAGGACCGCACCGGGAAGTACATCTTCAGGTTGTCGACCGTCAGCACCGCGGGGGCGTCGGGGTCGAGCTCGGAGGCCGTGTGGCCGTGCTCGACCAGCGTGGCGAAGTCGAGGTCCTCGGGCAGCAGCTCGTGGTCGTTGGTGACGTCGTGGTCGGCGTCTGGCTGGCGCAGCTGCCGCTCGCCCGTCTCGGCGGCGTTCGCACCCACCTCGGTGGGCTCGATCTCGGCGCGCGCGTTGGGGTCCTGCGTCATCGGGTCTCCTCGACGAGGTCGGGGGCGATCTCGGGCAGCACTTCGTCCTGGTAGACCGCGATCGGGTCGGCGAGGTGGCAGCGCTTGAGATGGGCCGTGCCCGAGCTGGCCGGAAGCAGCTCGGGGAGCTCGGTGACGCACAGGTCACCGGGGACCTTGTCGGAGTGCACGCACCGGGGGTGGAAGGAACATCCGGACGGCGGGCGCAGCAGGCTGGGCGGGTTGCCGGGGATGGGGATCAGTCGGGCGTCGGTCGACGCCGACAGGTCGGGGATGCTCGAGAGCAGGCCCCACGTGTAGGGCATCTCCGGCGTGGTGAGGATCTGCTTCGCCGTGCCGTACTCCACGCACCGGCCGGCGTACATCACCAGGACGTCGTCGGCCATCTCGGCGATGACGCCGAGGTCGTGGGTGATGATGATGACGGCGGAGTTGAACTCCCGCTGGAGGTCCTGGAGCAGGTCGAGGATCTGCGCCTGGACGGTCACGTCGAGGGCCGTGGTCGGCTCGTCGGCGATGAGGAGGGACGGGTCGTTGATGAGGCCCATCGCGATCATCGCGCGCTGGCGCATGCCGCCGGAGAACTGGTGCGGGAAGTCGTCCACGCGCCGGTCGGGCTGCGGGATGCCGACGCGGTCGAGCATCTCGATCGCCTTGCGCCGTGCGTCGCGCTTGGACGCGCCCGAGTGGTGGACGAGGTAGGCCTCCTCGAGCTGCCCGCCGATCTTGTAGAACGGGTGCAGGGCCGCGAGGGCGTCCTGGAAGATCATGGCCATCGAGTTGCCGCGCAGGCCGCGCATGCGCGACTCGCTCAGGCCGACCACCTCGGTGCCGCCCACGCGGATCGAGCCGGAGATCTGGGCCGACTTGGTGTCGTGCAGGCCCATCACGGCCATGCTCGACACCGACTTGCCCGACCCGGACTCGCCGACGATGCCGAGGGTCTTGCCCTTGGCCACGGAGTAGGACAGGCCCTGCACCGCGGTGACGGGGCCGTCCTCGGTCGGGAAGGTGACCTTCAGGTCCTCGACCTGGAGGAAGGGACCGTCGGCCTCCGCCGCGGCGGCGGCGCTCGACTGGGTCATGGGAACGCTGGTCACGAAAGCCTCACCCTCGGGTCGAGGACGGAGTAGACGACGTCCACGAGCAGGTTGGAGATGATCAGGACGACGGCGCTGAAGAGGGCGGTCGCCTGCACGACGGGCAGGTCACGGCCCTGGACGGCCTGCAGGCTCCACCAGCCGATCCCCTGGATCTCGAAGATCCGCTCGGTGAAGATCGTGCCGGCCAGCAGCGTGCCGAAGTCGATGCCGAAGATGGTCACGACGGGCACCAGCGCCGCCCTCAGGCCGTGCTTGTAGACGATGGTCCGCGCCGGCAGGCCCTTGGCCTTGGCCGTGCGGATGTAGTCCTCGCTGAGTGCCTCGACCATGGCACCGCGGGTGAATCGGGTGTACTGGGTGCAGCCGAAGATGCCGAGCGCCACCCACGCGAGGAACAACCCGCTGAACCACTTCCACGGTCCCTCGGAGAAGAAGCTGAAGTAGCCGGTGTCGCTGAACAGGGGCACCGGGAAGGTGAGGGTGAGGTAGAGCCAGGTCAGCAGGGCGAAGAGGTAGTACGGGATCGAGCTGATGAACAGGAAGCTCGAGACCAGGGCCTTGTCGGTGACGGTGCCACGCCGGCGCGCCGCGGCGACGCCGATGGGCACTCCGAACAGGAGGTAGAGGAACGCACCGCCGATGGCCACGGAGAAGGTCGCGGGCATGCGCGAGACCAGCTCCTCCTTGACCGGCTGCTTGGTGCGGAAGCTGACGCCGAGGCACGGCGCCGAGCACTGGTACTCGGAGGAGGCGATGGTGATCGTGCGTCCGACGAAGACGCCCTTCACGAACTTGCCGTACTCCTCGTAGACGGGGTTGTCGTAGCCGAGGGTCTTCTCGTAGACCTCGAGACGCGCCGGGGTGCACCGGTTGCTGGTCTCGCGGTCGCAGACGGGCTGTGCGGGGCTCGAGGGGCCGTACCAGAACAACAGGAAGATCGCCATCGAGACCAGGGCCACGACGAGGACTCCCGAGATCAGCCGCTTCACGACATACGCAAACATCGCTGGTCACTCTCCGGGGATGGTGGATGAGTCGGACCCCCCGGCGAAACAGCCTACTGGGTCCGGGCTGGCGAGTGGGGGCTCCCGGTCAGGGAGCCCCCACCCGTCAGAGGTAGTGCTGGGGACTACACGGTGCTCCAGGTCCGAGGACCTGTGGTGAGCGCCAGGATCACTGCATCACGTACAGGTCCTTGTAGTTCGGCGCACCGATCGAGCCATCGCCCGTCGGGTTGCCGACCTTGGTGCCGAAGACGAACAGGTCGTTGCGGAACGCGGTCGGGATGATCGGGAAGTACTCCGTCATGATCTTCTCGTCCAGGTCGCCCCAGGCAGCGGCCTGGTCCTCGAGCGGGAGGGTGTTGATGTTGTCCATCTCGTCGTTCACCGAGGGCTCGTCGAACAGGGCGGTGTTGTAGACGGCACCACCCTTGAGCAGCGGCGGGAGCATGGTCGAGCCGGCCGGCCAGTCCGAGCACCAGTTGACGCCACGGAGGTTCAGCTGCTTGTTGACCTTGTTGTCGGGGTCGAGCCAGATGTTGTAGGGCGACTCCTGGACCGGGATGGCCTTGACCTTGAAGCCGGAGGCCTCGAAGCCCTTGGTGATCTGGTCCTGCGTGGCCTTGGCCAGCGGGTCGACCTCGTAGTAGACCATCGTGATCGGGTACGGCATCTCGGCACCCGACTCCTCGAGGAGGGCCTTGGCCTTCTCCGGGTCGTAGGTGATCTGCTCACCGTCGACCTGGAAGTCCTTCTTGCCGGCCATGCCGGGGGGCATGACGGAGTTGGCGGGAACGCGGGTCACACCCGGGACCTCGCCGCCGGCGATCCAGACGTCCTCGTAGGGGTACGCGTAGGCGAGCGCCTTGCGGATGTTGATGTCGGTGATCTGGGTGTAGTCAGGCGTCAGCGTGGAGACACACTGCGACGTCTGCTGCACGAGACGCTCACCGAGCTGGCCGTTGGCGTCGTTGTACTTGTCCGAGCCCAGCGAGGTGGAGACGGCGGTCTGGCTGTCGGCGTTGTCCGACAGCATGATCTCGTCGACCTTGGCCTGGTCCTGGTTGAACTTGAAGACGAACGAGTCCGCGTACTGGTGGCGACCCGGGTCCGAGTCAGCCGACCACTGGTCGTTCTTCACGAGGACGAGCTCCTCGTTGGGCTTGTAGCTGTCGACCTTGTAGGGGCCGTTGGCGAGCGGCTGGGTGCCGTAGTTCGGCGGCTTGGAGGCGTTGCCGAGCGGAGCCGGGCCCATCGCCATGAAGGCGCCCCAGTAGTCCATGTCCGGGAACGGGACGGACATCTTGATGGTGATGTCCTGGCCGTCGACCGAGACGCCGTCCCAGTTCTCGCACTTGGGGTCCTTGCTGGTGTACGGACCCTCGTACTCCTCGGCACCAGCGAAGTAGTGCTTGGAGTACTCGGTGCCCGGACCCGACGGGAACGCCTCGGAGTCGAGCGAGCGGCAGATGCCGAACGCGACCTCTTCGGCGGTGACGGGCTTGCCGTCCTCCCACGTCGCGTCCTCACGGATGGTGAAGGTCCACTCCGTGTAGTCCTCGTTGGGGGTGCCGAGGTCGGTGGCGAGGTCGGGGATCAGCACGGGCTGGCCCTCCTCGTCACGCGCGTACTGGGTCAGCGAACGGCTCGTCAGCGCCTGCTGGATCGAGTTGCCGGTGACGGACCAGCCGCCGGTCGGGTCGAGCGAGTCGGGGCCCGGGTCGCCGGGGAGGTAGACCGTGATGGTCCCGCCCGGGGTGGCGCCTTCGACGTCGGCGGCGGGACCCTGACGCTCAGCGTCCTTGGTGCCCCCCTCCTGGTCACCGAATTCGCGGTCGGAGCCCGACCCGGTGCCACCGTCATCCGACGACCCGCCGCCACAGGCGGCGAGGGTCAGAAGGGCGGCACCAGCGACGAGCGCGAGCGGCTTGTTCCGCTTCATGCTGTCCAGCCTTTCTTTCTTGTTCTCACCGAGGACGGCGTCTCCGGCGACGTGCGTGTGACCCGCGACAGGGCCGAGCGCAGGGCTCAGCGGCGGGTCTTGGGGTCCAGGGCGTCGCGTACGGCGTCGCCGAGGAGGTTGAGGGAGAGCACCAGCGCGACGATGCCGAGCAGCGGCTGCCACAGGTACTGCGGGTACTCGCGGAAGTAGGTCGGGGTCGCGGCCTTGAGGATCGTCTGGCCCCACGAGACGCCGTCGGTGACGCCGATGCCGAGGAAGGCCAGGCCCGCCTCCAGCGCGACGAACGACGGGAGCATGAGGGAGACGCTGATGATGATCGGCGCCGCCAGGTTGGGCAGGAGCTCCTTGAAGAGCACGCGGGACGTCGGCATGCCCATCACGCGGGCGGCCTGCACGAACTCGCGCTCACGCAGCGCGAGGACCTCACCGCGGATCAGGCGGGCGGTGCCCATCCAGCCGAACATCGCGAGCACGCAGATGAGGCTGAACTTCTGGATCGTCGCGTAGTTGTCGGACAGCGCGAAGCGGTCGTTGAGGATCGGCGCGAGCGTCAACGCCGCGAGGAGGAACGGGATCGTGAGGAACATGTCGATGAAGAACGACAGGACCTTGTCGACCGTGCCGCCGAGGAAGCCGGCCAGCAGGCCGACGATGACGCCGACGATGCTCGCCACGACGGTCGCGACGGTGGCGATCATCAGCGAGATCCGGCAGCCGTGCAGCCAGTAGGCGAGGTTGTCCTCACCGGTCCGCGGGGCGACGCCCATCGGGTGCTCCCACGTGAACGGACCGTTGGGCGGGCCCATCGTCGGCTTGGGGAGCCCGTTGTTGAGGCCGTCGACGTACTGGCTGGCCAGCCCCGTCTCGAGCGAGACGCCGAACAGCTTGCTGATCGTGCCGGCGAACACCGCGCAGATGATGAAGAACAGCACGACGATCGCGCAGACCACGGCGATCTTGTCCCGCGACAGACGCCCGAGGGCGATCCGCAGCGGGGACTTGCCGGAGATCTCCTTGGCCTTCTGGCTGTTGGGATCCTGCTGCTCCGGCTCGCTGCTCAGCGAGCCCAGCGTCTCCGGCCCTGCGGTCTCTGCCGACATGCTCTCCCCATCTGGTTCGGGACTGTCCCGGCACCGGCACGGGGGTCACCCGAGGCCTGCGCCGAAACGGGACTCTATGTGACCTGTGACGCGGGGACGATCACCAGCGGGTAACGATCCCGTTACGACGCGTTGTGCCCCCGTCAACCGATTTGTGCGGGATTCCTGCGGGAGATCACTCCTCAGGCGGGAGGTCCTTCGCGGGGGTCGCATCCACACCGGCTTCCTTGCGCTGCTCCGCCGTGATGGGTGCAGGCGCCGCCGTGAGGGGGTCGTAGCCGCCACCGGACTTCGGGAAGGCGATGACGTCGCGGATCGACTCGCTGCCCGCCAGCATCGCCACGATGCGGTCCATGCCGACGGCGATGCCGCCGTGCGGCGGCGCGCCGAACTTGAAGGCGTCGAGCAGGAAGCCGAACTTCTCCTGCGCCTCCTCCTCGCCGATGCCCATCACCGAGAAGACGCGCTTCTGGACGTCGCCGCGGTGGATACGGATGGACCCGCCGCCGAGCTCGTTGCCGTTGCAGACGATGTCGTAGGCGTACGCCAGAGCGCTGCCGGGGTCGGTGTCGAAGGTGTCGAGGAACTCGGCCTTGGGGCTGGTGAAGGCGTGGTGGACGGCCGTCCAGGCCCCGGCGCCGACGGCGACGTCGCCGCTCGCGACCGCGTCGGAGCTCGGCTCGAAGAGCGGGGCGTCGACGACCCAGGTGAACGCGAACGTCGACTCGTCGAGCATGCCGCCGCGACGGCCGATCTCGAGGCGCGCTGCGCCGAGCAGCGCACGGCTGCTCTTCACCGGGCCCGCGGCGAAGAAGATGCAGTCGCCCGGGCTGGCGCCGACGTGGGCCGCGAGGCCGTCGCGCTCGGCGTCGGTGAGGTTCTTCGCGACGGGCCCTCCGAGCTCGCCGTCCTCCGCGACGGTGACGTAGGCCAGGCCCTTCGCGCCGCGCTGCTTGGCCCAGTCCTGCCACGCGTCGAACTGGCGCCGGGGCTGGCTGCCGCCACCGGGCATCACGACGGCACCGACGTAGTCGGCCTGGAAGACCCGGAAGGTGGTGTCCTTGAAGTACTCGGTGCACTCGACGAGCTCGAGGCCCATGCGCAGGTCGGGCTTGTCCGAGCCGTACTTCTCCATCGCCTCGGCGTAGGTCATCCGCGGCAGCGGACGCTGGATGGTGTGGCCCGCCTGGGCCCACATCGCCTCGAGCACGTCCTCCATCAGCTCGATGACGTCCTCCTGGTCCACGAAGCTCATCTCGATGTCGAGCTGGGTGAACTCGGGCTGGCGGTCGGCACGGAAGTCCTCGTCGCGGTAGCAGCGCGCGATCTGGTAGTAGCGCTCCATGCCGCCGACCATGAGCAGCTGCTTGAACAGCTGCGGGCTCTGCGGGAGGGCGTACCAGCTGCCGGGCGAGAGGCGCGCCGGGACGAGGAAGTCGCGGGCGCCCTCGGGGGTGGACCGGGTCAGCGTGGGCGTCTCGACCTCGACGAAGTCGCGGGCGTCCAGGACGTCGCGGGCCGCCTTGTTGATCTTGCTGCGCAGGCGCAGCGCGGCGTTCGGACCGGAGCGGCGCAGGTCGAGGTAGCGGTGCTTGAGGCGCGCCTCCTCGCCGACCTCACCGCCCTTGTGGCCCTGCGCGTCGTCGATCGGGAACGGCAGCGGGGCCGACTCGGACAGCACCTCGAGGTCCGAGGCCACGACCTCGATGTCACCGGTGGCGAGGTTGGGGTTCTGGTTGCCCTCCTTGCGGGCCACCACCTCGCCGGTGACCTTCACGCAGAACTCGCTGCGCAGGCTGTGCGCGACCTCCTCGTCGCGCACGACGACCTGCACCACACCGCTGCGCTCGCGCAGGTCGAGGAACGCCACGCCACCGTGGTCGCGACGCCGCGCCACCCATCCGGCGAGGGTGACGGTCTGGCCGACGTGCTCGGCGCGCAGGGCGCCGGCGTCATGGGTGCGGATCACTGGATCTCCTCGATCTCGACGGTGCTGATGACGGTGGGCCGCAGGTCGGCCTCGGGCGGGGTCCAGGTCGAGGGATCTGCCTCGACCTGGTCACCGGTGCGGATGTCCTTGACCTGGCTGGTGCCGTCGGCCTGGACGAACCACACGTAGGGGATACCTCGCCGCTCGGCGAAGCGGATCTGCTTGCCGAACTTCGCGGGGCTGGGCGCGACCTCGCAGGGGATGTCGCGCGAGCGGAGGGCGGCCGCGACGCCGGTGCTGCTCGCGCGGTCCTCCTCGGTGTTGAGCGCGACGAGCACGGCGCTCGGCACGGGGCGGCTGCCCGCCAGCACGCCGTCGGCGATCAGCGGGACCAGGGTGCGCGAGACGCCGAAGGAGACGCCGACGCCGGGATAGGTCGTACGCCCGTCGCTGGCAAGCGCGTCGTAGCGCCCTCCCCCGCCGACGGACTTCAGCCGTTCGTAGCCGTCCATGAAGATCTCCACCACGGTGCCGGTGTAGTAGTCCAGGCCACGCGCGATGCGGAGGTTGGCCTCGACCGCGACGCGGTCGCCGGCCACCGCCCGGCAGCCCTCGACGACCGCCGCGAGCTCCTCGAGGCCCTGGTCGAGCAGCTCGTCGGTGACGCCGAGCGCGCGGACCCGCTCCACGAACGAGCTGTCGGGGACCCGGATCGTGGCGAGCTCGAGGCACCGCTCGGCCTGCTCGGGCGTCGTGCCGACACGCTCGACGAGCATCCTGGCCACCTCGTCGGCGGGCAGCTTGTCGAGCTTGTCGATGACGCGGATCGCGTCGGTGACGTCGTCGATGCCGAGACCGCGGTAGAAGCCCTGGATGAGCTTGCGGTTGTTGAACTGGAAGGACACGCGCGGGATCGGCAGCCGGGCGAGCGCGTCGACCATCACCGACATCACCTCGACGTCGTGGTGGAACGGCAGGTCGTCGCGACCCACGATGTCCACGTCCGCCTGGGTGAACTGCCGGTAGCGGCCCTCCTGGGGTCGCTCGCCGCGCCAGGCGGGCTGGACCTGGAAGCGCCGGAACGGGAACTCGAGGTGGCCGGCGTGCTCGAGGACGTAGCGCGCGAACGGCACCGTGAGGTCGAAGTGGAGGCCGAGGTCGGCCTTCGCGTCGGGCTCGGCGGCGATCCGCTGGAGGACGTAGATCTCCTTGTCGACCTCGCCGCCCTTGGCGAGCCGGTCGATCGGCTCGACCACGCGGGTCTCGATGTTGGCGAAGCCGTGCAGCTCGAAGGTGCGCGACAGCGACGCGATGACCTCGCGCTCGACGGCACGCTGGGCAGGCAGCAGCTCGGGGAACCCGCTCAGCGGGCTGATCTTGCTCATCTCATCGGTCCTGGTGCAGGTCTTGGAGGAACGGGTTGGTGGCGCGCTCGCGCCCGATCGACGTCTGCTCGCCGTGGCCCGGCAGCACGACGACGTCGTCGGCGAGAGGGAGCACCTTGGCGGCGAGGCTGCGCAGCATCGCCGCGTGGTCGCCGCCGGGCAGGTCGGTGCGCCCGATCGAGCCGGCGAAGAGCAGGTCGCCGGAGAACATGACCTCGGAGACGTCCTGCTGGGCGTACGGCGAGCGGAAGGTCACCGACCCCTCGGTGTGACCGGGCGTGTGGTCGACGACGAACCGCAGACCGGCCAGCTCGAGCTCGGCGAGGTCGCTCAGCTCGCGCACGTCGTCGGGCTCGGCCCACGTGTAGTCACCGCCCAGCAGCATGGCGGTGGTCTCGGGGCTCATCCCGGCCATCGGGTCCGACAGCAGGTGACGGTCGTCCGGATGGATCCAGGCCGTGGCGTCGTAGGTCCCCGCGACGGGGGCCACGCTCCACATGTGGTCGACGTGCCCGTGGGTGACCAGGACGCTGACCGGCTTGAGACGGTGCTCGCGCACCACCTGGGCGACGCCGTCGGCGGAGTCCTTGCCCGGGTCGATCACCACGCACTCCGAGCCGGCACCCGTCGCGACGACGTAGCAGTTGGTCCCCCAGGGTCCGGCGGGGAAGCCAGCGATGAACACAGGTGTCAGTCCTTGCCTGTCGTACGGGGGGTCGGCGCCCGGCGGGTCGCGCTCAGGTGGGAAGCCTACCGAGGGCCGTCCGCGGCATGACTACGATGGGCGACCATGAGCTCCGACAAGCAGTCCGCAGACGCCGCGGCCCCGGCTGAGATGCCCTGGGGTCGGGTGGCCGAGGACGGCACCGTCTATGTCCGCACCGCCGATGGGGAGCGTTCCGTCGGGTCGTACGAGGCCGGCACGCCGGCCGAGGCCCTCGAGTTCTTCACCAAGCGCTTCGAGGAGCTGGAGGGGAAGGTCCACCTGCTCGAGCAGCGCGTGGCGTCGGGGCGGCTGGCCCCCGAGGAGGCGACCTCCTCCATCAAGGCCCTGCGCGAGCAGGTGGTGGACGCGCACGCGGTCGGCGACCTCGTCTCGCTCGCCGCGCGCCTCGACGCACTGGCTCCGGTGGTCGCGGTCCAGCGGGCGGCCCGCAAGGAGGAGCGTGCCCAGCGCAGCGCCGAGTCCAAGGCGGAGAAGGAGAAGCTCGTCGCCGAGGCGGAGCGCCTCGCCGAGGGCACCGACTGGCGCAACGGCGCCAACCGGCTGCGCGACCTGCTCGCCACCTGGAAGGAGCTGCCGCGCCTCGACCGGGCGACCGACGACGCCCTGTGGCGCCGGTTCTCGACCGCGCGGACGACGTACACCCGCCACCGCAAGGCGCACTTCGCCGAGGAGCACGAGCGCCGCGACGCCGCGCGTGCGATCAAGGAGCGGCTGGCCGCCGAGGCCGAAGCCCTCTCCTCGTCCACCGAGTGGGGCCCGACCGCGGGCAGGTACCGCGACCTGATGCGCGAGTGGAAGGCCGCCGGCCCCGCGCCGCGCGAGGTCGACGACAAGCTCTGGCAGCGCTTCCGCGGCGCGCAGGACACCTTCTTCGGTGCCCGCGACGCCGCCAACGCGGCGCTCGACGAGGAGTTCGCCGCCAACGCCGAGGTCAAGGACGCGATCCTCGTCGAGGCCGAGGCGCTCGTCCCGCAGCTCGAGTCGGGTGGGGCCGACCTCGAGGCCACCAAGAAGGCCTTCCGCGACCTCGCCGACCGGTGGGACGCCGCGGGCAAGGTGCCGCGTGACCGGATGAAGGAGCTCGAGGGCCGGATGCGGAAGGTCGAGCAGGCCATCCGCGCCGTCGAGGACGAGCAGTGGAGCCGCAGCGACCCGGAGAAGTCCGCGCGGGCCGACGACATGATCGGCAAGCTCGAGGCGGGCATCGCCGAGACGCAGGCTCGGCTCGACAAGGCCACGGCCGCCGGCGACGCCAGGCGGGTCAAGGACCTCGAGTCCGAGCTCGCCAAGAAGCAGGCGTTCCTCGACATGGCGCGGAAGGCCGCGGCCGATTTCGGCTGACCCGGCCGCTCCGCTGCCAGTGCGGCTGCCAGCGCGGCTGCCAGCGGCTCAGGCGGTGACGCGGTAGGCGTCGAAGACGCCAGGCACGGCGCGTACGGCGCGCAGCACGCCGTCGAGGTGGGCCGCGTCGGCCATCTCGAAGGAGAACCGGCTCTTGGCGACCCGGTCGCGGGTCGTCGACAGCGTGGCGCTGAGGATGTTCACGTGGGCGTCGGAGAGCGCCATCGTGATGTCGGACAGCAGGCGCGCGCGGTCGAGCGCCTCGACCTGGATGTTGACCAGGAACGTCGACTGCGACGTCGGCGCCCACTCGACCTCGAGCACCCGCTCGGGCTGTCCGAGAAGGCTGGAGGCGTTGGTGCAGTCCTTGCGGTGGACCGACACTCCCCCGCCCTTGGTGACGAAGCCGAGGATCGGGTCGGGCGGCACGGGCGTGCAGCACTTCGCGAGCTTGACCCACAGGTCGTCGACGCCGGGCACGATCACCCCGGAGTCGGTCGGGCCGCGCTTGGCCGCGGTGCGTGAGCGCCCGGTGATGCTGACGCCCTCGGACATGTCCTCCTGGGCGCCCTCGTCACCGCCGTGGAGGTCGATGACGCGCCGCACCACGGCCTGCGCGCTGAGGTTGCCCTCGCCGACGGCGGCGTAGAGCGCCGATACGTCGGCGTGGTGGAAGTGCTCCGCGACGAGCGCGAGGACGTCGTGCGTCATCAGGCGGTTGAGGGGCAGGCCCTCCTTGCGCATGAGCTTGGCGATCTGGTCCTTGCCGCGCTCGATGGCCTCCTCGCGCCGCTCCTTGGTGAACCACTGCCGGATCTTGGAGCGGGCGCGCGGCGACTGCACGAAGTTGAGCCAGTCGCGCGAGGGGCCGGACGTCGGGGACTTGGAGGTGAAGACCTCGACCACGTCGCCGTTGTCGAGGGTCGACTCCAGCGGCACGAGGCGGCCGTTGACCCGCGAGCCGATGGTGTGGTGGCCGACCTCGGTGTGAACGGCGTACGCGAAGTCGACGGGCGTGGAGCCCATCGGCAGCGCGATCACGTCCCCGCGCGGGGTGAAGACGTAGACCTGCTGCTGGTTCATCTCGAAGCGCAGCGACTCCAGGAACTCCCCCGGGTCCTCCACCTCGCTCTGCCAGTCGAGCAGGGTCCGCAGCCAGGTGAGGTCGTCCTTGTCGCCGAGACGGTCGGTGTCGACGCCCGCCTTGGTGTTCTCCTTGTACTTCCAGTGCGCGGCGACGCCGTACTCGGCGCGACGGTGCTGGGCGAACGTGCGGATCTGCACCTCGACGGGCTTGCCCTGCGGGCCGATGACCGTCGTGTGGAGCGACTGGTACATGTTGAACTTCGGCATCGCGACGTAGTCCTTGAACCGGCCCAGGACCGGGTTCCACCGGGAGTGGATGACGCCGAGCGCGCTGTAGCAGTCGCGGTCCTCGTCGACGAGGATCCGGATGCCGACGAGGTCGTAGATGTCGGAGAAGTCGCGGCCGCCGACGATCATCTTCTGGTAGATCGAGTAGTAGTGCTTCGGTCGGCCGGTCACCTTCGCGTTGATGCGCGAGGACTTGAGGTCCTGCTCGATCTCGGTGACCACCTCGGTGAGGAACTGGTCGCGCGACGGCGCCCGCTCGGCGACCATCCGCACGATCTCGTCGTAGATCTTGGGGTGCAGCGTCGCGAACGCGAGGTCCTCGAGCTCCCACTTGAGGGTGTTCATGCCGAGCCGGTGCGCCAGCGGGGCATAGATGTCGAGGGTCTCGCGCGAGGAGCGCTCCTGCGACTTCGCCGGGACGTAGCGGAGCGTACGCATGTTGTGCAGGCGGTCGGCGAGCTTGATGACGAGCACCCGGATGTCGCGGGACATCGCCACGATCATCTTGCGGATCGTCTCGGCCTGCGCCGAGTCGCCGTACTGCACCTTGTCGAGCTTGGTGACGCCGTCGACGAGCAGGGCGACCTCGTCACCGAAGTCGGCGCGCAGCTCGTCGAGCGTGTAGGGCGTGTCCTCGACCGTGTCGTGCAGCAGCGCCGCGACGAGCGTCGGCTCGGTCATGCCGATGTCGGCGAGGATCGTGGTGACCGCGAGCGGGTGCGTGATGTAGGGGTCGCCGCTCTTGCGCATCTGGCCGGTGTGCCACTTGTCGGCGACGGCGTACGCCCGCTCGAGCAGCGCCAGGTCGGCCTTGGGGTGGTTGGCCCGCACGGCACGGAACAGCGGCTCGAGGACCGGGTTGGAGGAGGGCGGGCGGGTGCCCACGCGGGCGAGACGGGCCCGCATCCCGCGCGCGGTCAGGGCCGGCCTGACCTCCTGCGCCGGTGCCTGCTCCTCCGCCATTGCACCAGTCTAGTGACGACGGTCCAGCGGGGCGCGGGCAGCCGTCAGATCGTCAGCAGGGTGGACACCGGCAGGTCGCCGGTGAGACGGCGCGGGTCGAGGAACGACAGCTCCATCAGGACGGCCACGCCGGTGGCGATGCCGCCGCAGGCCTCGACGAGCTGACGGGTCGCGTCGACGGTGCCGCCGGTGGCGAGGACGTCGTCGACCATGAGCACCCGCTCGCCGGGCGCGATGCCGTCCTGGTGGACCTCGAGGGTCGCCTCGCCGTACTCGAGGGCGTACGACACGGCGTGCGTCGCGCGCGGCAGCTTGCCGGCCTTGCGGATCGGGACGAACCCGACACCGAGGGCGAGCGCGACGGGCGCGGCCAGGATGAACCCGCGCGCCTCCATCCCGACGACCTTGTCGACCACGACGCTGCCGTGGTCGTCCCTGCCGGCCGCGGCGAGGGCGGTGATGATGGCCGAGAAGGCGTGGTGGTCGGCCAGGACGGGCGTGATGTCCTTGAACGTGACGCCCTGCTCGGGCCAGTCGGCGACGTCGACGGTGAGGCGGTCCAGCGCCTCCTGCGCCGTGCGCCTGTCAGGCATCGCCGGGCTCGCCGAGCACGTCGGTCGGGGAGTCGATCCTCGCGATGGCGGCGCGGGCGATCTCGATCCGGGTGCCGGGGGCGATCTCGAGGGTGGCCCGGTCGTCGGCGACGGTGACGACGGTGCCGTAGATGCCGGACGACATCATCACGCGCTGGCCGACCTCGATGCTGTTCTGGAGGGCCGTGACCTCGCGCTGCCGGCGCTGCTGCGGCCGGACCACCATGAACCAGAACAGCGCCAGGATGGCGACCAGCGGAAGAAGGGCGACGAGGTCGTTCACGGCGGGGGTCTCCTCGAGTTCTCGGGGCGATCGTGGGGGTCAGCGCCGAGGAGTCTACGGGGGCGCCCGAGGAGGCTCAGACGTCGTCGAACAGCGTCGAGTCGACCACCCGGTCGGGACCGGACACCGGCGGCGGCGTCAGGCCGAGGTGGTGCCAGGCCGCGGGCGTCGCGATCCGCCCGCGCGGGGTGCGGGCCAGCATGCCCGTGCGGACGAGGAACGGCTCGGCGACCTCCTCGACGGTCTCGCGCTCCTCCCCCACCGCCACGGCGAGGGTCGAGACGCCCACCGGCCCGCCGCCGAAGCGGCGGCAGAGCACGTCGAGGACGGCCCGGTCGAGCCGGTCGAGGCCCGACTCGTCGACCTCGAAGAGGTCGAGGGCGGCCTGGGCGACGGGCAGCGTGAGGACGCCGTCGGCCCGCACCTGGGCGTAGTCGCGCACCCGGCGCAGCAGCCGGTTGGCGATGCGGGGGGTGCCGCGCGAGCGGGAGGCGATCTCGCTGGAGCCCTCCGCGGTCAGGTGCACGCCGAGCAGCCCCGCCGAGCGGTGCACGATCTGGTCGAGCTCGTGCGGCTCGTAGAACTCGAGGTGGGCGGTGAAGCCGAAGCGGTCGCGCAGCGGCCCGGGGAGCAGCCCGGCGCGGGTGGTGGCGCCGACGAGGGTGAACGGCGGGATCTCCAGCGGGATGGCGGTGGCGCCCGGACCCTTGCCGATGACGACGTCGACGCGGAAGTCCTCCATCGCCATGTAGAGCATCTCCTCGGCCGGGCGCGACATCCGGTGGATCTCGTCGACGAAGAGCACGTCGCCCTCGTTGAGGCCCGACAGGATCGCGGCGAGGTCGCCGGCGTGGGTGATCGCGGGGCCGCTGGTGAGCCGCAGCGGCGTGCTCATCTCGGCGGCGATGATCATCGCGAGGGTGGTCTTGCCGAGCCCGGGCGGGCCCGACAGCAGCACGTGGTCCGGCGCCCGGCCCCGGCGGCGGGCGGCCTCGAGCACCAACCCGAGCTGGTCGCGTACGCGGGCCTGGCCGACCACCTCGTCGAGGGTCTTGGGACGCAGCGCCGCCTCGACCGCGCGCTCGTCGCCGTCGGCGTCGGCGTCGGTGAGCCGCTGGAGGTGCGCGTGCTCCGCCTCGGTGAGGTCGTCCTCGACGTCGTCCCAGTTCACCGGGGGCTCACGCCCTGCTCAGGGTGCGGAGCGCCGCGCGGAGCAGGGCACCGACGTCGGGGCGCTCGCCGGCCTCGGGGGCGACGGCGTCGACCGCCTTCTCCGACTCCTTGGCCGACCAGCCGAGCCCGACCAGGCCCTGCTGCACCTGGTCGCGCCAGGCCTCCTGCGGGGCCGGGGTGGTGGCCGGGTGGTGCACGCCGACGGGCGGGCCGATGCGGTCCTTGAGCTCGAGGATGATCCGCTGGGCGCCCTTCTGGCCGATGCCGGGGACGCGGGTGAGGGCCTTGACGTCCTCGGTGGTGATGGCGCGGCGCACGTCGTCGGGGCTCATCACCGCGACGATCGCCTGCGCGACCTTGGGTCCGACGCCGGAGGCGGTCTGCACGATCTCGAAGATCGACTTCTCGTCCTCGTCGAGGAAGCCGAAGACGGTCAGGCTGTCCTCGCGCACGACCATGCTCGTCGGCAGCGTGGCGGACTGGCCGACACGCAGCGTGGCGAGCGTGCCGGGCGTGCACATCAGCTCGAGCCCGACGCCGCCGACCTCGAGGACGGCGCTGGACAGGGTCACGGCGGCGACCTCGCCGCGGACGAAGGCGATCATCGGGTCCTCACGGGGTAGCTGGTGCGTCGTGGTCCGGCCTTGGCCACCGCGGCCTCGAGCCGGGTGCTCGCCGAGCCGCGCCAGACGTGGGTGATGGCGAGGGCCAGCGCGTCGGCGGCGTCGGCGGGCCTGGGGAGCTCGGGGAGCCGGAGGATGCGGACGACCATCGCGCCGACCTGCGCCTTGTCGGCCCGGCCGTTGCCGGACACGGCGGCCTTGACCTCGCTCGGGGTGTGCATCGCGATGGGCAGGCCGCGGCGGGCTGCCACGACGAGCGCGATGCCGCTGGCCTGGGCGGTACCCATGATGGTGCTGGAGTCGGAGCGGGCGAAGACCCGCTCGACCGCGACGGCGTCGGGCCGGTGCTCGTCGAGCCAGGCGTCGAGGCCCTTCTCGATGGTCACCAGCCGCTCGGCGACCGGCAGCGTGGAGCTCGTCCGGATCACCCCGACGTCGACCATGGACAGCGGGCGTCCGACGCTGCCGTCCACGACGCCGACACCACACCGGGTCAGGCCGGGGTCGATGCCGAGCACGCGCACGCCGCCACCCCTCTCCGACCGGTCCGTCCGAACATGTGTTCGTCCGGCCACGCTATCCCGCGGCGGGGGCGGGTGGGCGTACGACACGCGGCCGGGGTGCGGGTGTGGCAAGCCTGGCTCTGCCCCTGTAACGCCGGGTTAGTGGTTGTACCCACCCTGACGCATCCGGGTGGGTACAACCACTAACCCGGCGTTACAGCCCCGGATCAGCGGCGCCGGACGCGGTACGGCGCGAGGTCGTCCGTGGCCGTCCCGAAACGCGCGCAGGTGTCCGCGTACTCCCGGGCGACCCGTCGCTGTGCGGCGTGTCGGTTCGCGAAAAGGTCGGCGTGCGTGATCCGGGAGATGCCCAGCTTGAAGCCGGCGATGAAGTCGTGCCGGTGCTTCTCCCGCGCCAGGACGACGGCCGGATCCAGTCCTGTGAGGTTGTCGGCGGCGTACTTGAGCAGCCCGTCTGCTTCGATCATGTGTCGACGGACGCCCATGTCCACGAAGACCGTCGTGTCGCCGTCGCTCAGTCCGACCTGCAGGTCGGGACTGCCGATGCCGAGCTCGAGCACGAAGTCGCGCACGAGTGACTCCAGATAGCTCTCCGCGCGGCGGTCCGCATGCTCCACGCACCAGCGCATGCACCGGCTGTGCGGCCAGCACGACATCGTGGCCAGGACGTCGCGCAGTCCGGCTCGCGTCACGCCGGCGCGCATCGCCGCGTCGCAGGCAGCCAGGCCGTGGGCGCGCCCGTGCTCACGCACCATGTCGAGGGCCGTCCGCGCCCGGCCGAGTAACGGCAACCCCTCGACGTGCACCTGGTCCTCGGAACGGTACGGCGCGAGGTGGTGCTTGACCCCGGCTCGCACCGCGTCCCCGTGGACCTTCGTCCGGGTCACGTGGACGAGCGCCGTGCGCGGGTCAGGCGCTCCCATCCCGAGGACGATCGCCGCCGAGTCGTGGCTGTAGAGCCGGGTCTCGGACGTCGACGTCATGTCCGCCGCACGGATGCGCAGCAGCGGTCGGGCGCGGTACGGCTCAAGTGCTTCCCACGCGTCCGCGTCTGCGTACACCCCGCGGCGCAGCCGGACGAGGACGCCAGACGCCAGCAGCTGTCGTACGTCGTTGGGGCCCAGCCCGGCGACGGAGAGCTGCCGCGAGGTCACGAGGCCGTGCTGGTGCTGCATCAGGGCGATGACGGGGAGGTACATGCCGATCGAGCATCGGCAGGTGGTCCGACGTCACCGGCCACGACGGCGCCGACCCTGTGGACGAAGGAGATGCGGCCGGGATTGTGGACGACCTGTGGCCCTCGCCGCGCGCTGTAACGCCCGGTCAGGAGCTGTATCCACCCCGATGCATCCGGGTGGGTACAGGCACCAACCCGGCGTTACAGCCGTAGGGGCCAGCCAGCCGCGCGCTGTCAGGCGTCGGCGGCCTCGAGCTCGGACATCACGTCGGCGGGGATGTCGACGTTGGTGAAGACGTCCTGCACGTCGTCGAGGTCCTCGAGCGCGTCGACGAGGCGCAGGACCTTGCCGGCGCCGTCGGCGTCGACGGGGATCTCGAGACTGGCGACCCACTCGACGTCGGCGGAGTCGTAGTCGATGCCGGCGTCCTGCAGGGCGGTACGGACGGCGACCACGTCGGTCGCCTCGCTCTGGACCTGGAAGGACTCGTCGAGGTCGTTGACCTCCTCGGCGCCGGCGTCGAGGGTCGCCTCGAGGACGTCGTCCTCGCTGACCTCACGCACCGCGCCGTCGTGGTCCTGCGACTTCGGGACCACGACCACGCCCTTGCGGGCGAAGAGGCGCGACACCGAGCCGGGGTCGGCCATCGTGCCGCCGTTGCGGGTGACCGCAGTGCGGACCTCCATCGCGGCGCGGTTCTTGTTGTCGGTGAGGCACTCGATGAGGAAGGCGACACCCTGCGGGCCGTAGACCTCGTAGGAGATGCCGGTGTAGTCGACGCCGCCGGACTCCGCACCCGAGCCGCGCTTGACGGCGGAGTCGATGTTCTTGTTGGGGACCGAGCTCTTCTTCGCCTTCTGGATGGCGTCGTAGAGGGTCGGGTTGCCGGCGGGGTCGCCGCCGCCCTGCTTCGCCGCGACCTCGATGTTCTTGATCAGCTTGGCGAAGAGCTTGCCGCGCTTGGCGTCGATCGCGGCCTTCTTGTGCTTGGTCGTTGCCCACTTGGAGTGGCCTGACATGAGTACCTCTGTCTGTCGCGTGTCTGTCGCGTGTCTGCCGTGGTCGTCAGGTGGCCGAGCGCACCAGGTCCACGAACATGCCGTGGACCCGGTGGTCGCTGCCGACCTCGGGATGGAACGAGGTCGCCATCAGGGGGCCCTGACGGACCGCGACGATCCTACCCGCGGCCGGTCCGTCCTCCACCCGAGCCAGCACCTCGACGTCGTCGTCGACCGACTCCACCCACGGCGCGCGGATGAAGACGGCGCGGACCGGGTCCGCGAGCCCGCTGAACCGGAGGTCCTCCTCGAAGGAGTCGACCTGCCGTCCGAAGGCGTTGCGGCGCACGGTGACGTGCAGCCCCCCGATGGTCTCCTGGCCGGCGGCGCCGTCCTCGATCCGGTCGGCCAGCATGATCATCCCCGCGCAGGTGCCGAAGGCGGGCAACCCGGCGCGTACGGCCTCGCGCAGCGGTGCGAGGAGCTCGAAGATCGACGCGAGCTTGATCATCGTGGTCGACTCGCCGCCCGGGACCACCAGCCCGTCGCAGGCCGCGAGCTCCGCAGGGCGCCGCACGGTGATCGGCTCGGCGCCGAGGGAGCGCAGCGTGGCCAGGTGCTCGCGCACGTCGCCCTGGAGCGCGAGCACGCCGATGGTCGGGTGGGTCACCAACCGCGCTCGGCGAACTGGATCGAGCGGGCGGGCTCGTCGACGTTGAGGCCGACCATCGCCTCGCCCAGGCCGCGGGAGACCTGGGCGACCACGTCGGGGTCGTCGTGGAAGGTCGTGGCCTTCACGATCGCCTCGGCGCGCTGGGCGGGGTTGCCGGACTTGAAGATGCCGGAGCCCACGAAGACGCCCTCGGCGCCGAGCTGCATCATCATCGCCGCGTCGGCCGGGGTCGCGATGCCGCCCGCGGTGAAGAGCACGACCGGGAGCTTGCCCGCGGCCGCGACCTCCTTGACCAGCTCGTAGGGCGCCTGCAGCTCCTTGGCCGCGACGTAGAGCTCGTCCTCGGCCATGGCGTGCAGACGGTTGAGCTCGCCGCGGATCGTGCGCATGTGGGTGACCGCGTTGGACACGTCGCCGGTGCCGGCCTCGCCCTTGGAGCGGATCATGGCCGCACCCTCGGTGATCCGGCGCAGCGCCTCACCGAGGTTGGTCGCCCCGCACACGAACGGCACGTTGAAGGACCACTTGTCGATGTGGTGGGTGTAGTCGGCCGGGGTCAGCACCTCGGACTCGTCGATGTAGTCGACACCGAGCGACTGCAGGACCTGCGCCTCGGCGAAGTGGCCGATGCGGGCCTTGGCCATGACGGGGATCGAGACGGCCTCGATGATGCCGTCGATCATGTCGGGGTCGCTCATGCGGGAGACGCCGCCCTGGGCGCGGATGTCGGCCGGGACCCGCTCGAGGGCCATCACGGCGACGGCGCCGGCGTCCTCGGCGATCCTGGCCTGGTCGGCGGTGACGACGTCCATGATGACGCCGCCCTTGAGCATCTCGGCCATGCCGCGCTTGACGCGGCTCGTGCCGTGCTCGACGGGGGTCTCGGGGGTGTGCTGTGACATGGCTGGATCGTAGTGCGGCCCCGCCCCGCGGCACGCGGTGGGCCAGACCTGGTCGAGCCCTTGATCAGTCGCGCGAGGCGGCGCGGTCCAGCGCCTGGCGCCGCACGACCCAGATGCGCTGCCCGACGGTCACGGTGGCCGCGATCGCGAGCGCCCACAGCGCCACCTCGAGCAGGATCCACAGGTCGAGCAGGTCGGCGAAGAACGCCGGCACCAGCATGCCGACCAGACGGTCGGGCCGCTCGGCGATGCCGACCTTGGCGTCGTAGCCGAGGTGGTCGGCCTTCGACCGGGCGTACGACGTGACGGCGCCCATGACCAGGATGACGAGGCACAGGCAGAGGTAGAGCCGGCTCTCGTGGTGCCAGGCGAAGAACAGGGCGAGCCCGGCGAAGAGCGCCCCGTCGGCCACCCGGTCGAGCGTGGAGTCGAGGAACGCGCCGAAGTCGTCCGTACGCCCGAGCTTGCGTGCCATCGCCCCGTCGACGAGGTCGCTGAAGACGAACGCGGTGATGAACAGGACGCCCTCCCACACCATCCCGCGGGGGAAGAAGAACAGGGCGCCGAGGCTCACGCCGAGCGTGCCGACCAGCGTCACCACGTCGGGGCTGATGCCCAGGCGGATGAAGAGGTTGATGAAGGGCGCGAGGACGACGCCCTGCCAGAACTGCTTGAACCGATCGAGCACGGCGGCAGGCTACCGGGCGGCCCTCACCCGCGCGCCAGCAGCGCCGCGCTCACGTCCGACACTGCCGCGGGGGCACCCGTCACCGTCCAGTCGACCCCGCCGGCGCTGACCACGACCGAGTCACCGCCCGCTCCGCGGACGATCGCCGCGCCGGGGAGGCGGTCCCAGTCGGCCACCGAGTGCTGGAAGAGGACGTCCCACTGGCCCGCGGCGATGGCCGTGCAGTCCATCGTCCCGGACCCGAGCATGCGGAGCGTGCCGACCTCGCCGAGCGCGCGGGCGAACGCATCCCCCACCTCGCCCGTCCACAACGGCGGGTGGAGGTAGGTCACCGCGCACCGTGCCTCACGGGGCGTGTCGGGCAGCGGGGCGAGCGGGACGCCGTCGCACGTGCTGGGCAGGTCGGGCCCACCGACCCAGGTGCGGAGGCTCGCCGGGTGGTGGACGGCACCGAGGAGGACGTCGTCCTCGTCGTGGAGGGCCAGCGCGGTGCACCACCAGTCGCTCCCCCGGGCGAAGTTGTAGGTGCCGTCGACGGGATCGATGACCCAGGTACGGCCGGACGTGCCGGGGCGGACCGTGCCCTCCTCCCCCATGATCGCGTCCTCGGGGCGCTCGGCGGCGAGCCGCTCGACGACGAGGCGCTCCGCTGCCGTGTCGGCCTGGGTGACGATGTCCGAGCCGCTCGTCTTGCGCGTGACCTCGAGCCCGCCGCTCCGGGTGCGGGCGGCCAGCGCTGCCGCCTCCCGGACGAGGTCGACGGCGAGCGCGGCGTCGGCGCGCAGGTCAGGCATCGGCCCACGCGGCGGCGAGCAGGTCGCGCGTGTCCTCGAGGAGCTGCGGGAGGATCTTGGCGCCGCCGACGACGGTGATGAAGTTGGCGTCACCGGTCCAGCGCGGCACGACGTGCTGGTGGAGGTGGTCGGCCAGCGACCCCCCGGCGGAGCGGCCCAGGTTGAGGCCGACGTTGAACGCGTCCGGCCGGCTCACCGCGCGGATCGTGCGCAGCGCCTGCTGGGTCATCGACATGAGCTCGCCGGACTCCTCGAGCGTCAGGTCGGCCAGGTCGGCGACGTGCCGGTAGGGCAGCACCATCAGGTGCCCCGGGTTGTAGGGGTGGAGGTTCAGCACGGCGTACGTCGACCCGCCGCGCGCGACCACCAGCGACTCCCCGTCCGGGTGCCCCGGGATCGCGCAGAACGGGCAGCCCTCGTCGTCGACGGCGGAGCGGACGTACGCCATGCGGTGGGGGGCCCAGATCCGCTCGAGCCCGTCGCCGCCCGTCCCGTCACTCATGCCGCGATCCTAGGGTGGGCGCATGACGTCGATCCGACCGGCCGTGCCCGCCGACATGGCCGCCGTCGCCGACCTGTGGCACGACGGCTGGCACGACGCGCACGCCGGTCACGTCCCCGAGGGGCTGACGGCCGCGCGGACGCGCGAGGCGTTCCACGGGCGTACGCCGTCGCGCGTCGACGACACGACGGTCGCGGTCTCCGGCTCCGGCGAGCTGCTGGGCTTCGTGATGGTGGTCGACGACGAGGTGGAGCAGCTCTTCGTCTCGCGCTCCGCCCGGGGCTCCGGCCTGGCCGCCGTGCTGCTGGCGGAGGCGACGGCGCAGGTAGGAGCCGCCGGGCACGACGAGGCGTGGCTGGCCGTCGTGGTGGGCAACGCGAGGGCGCGGCGGTTCTACGACAAGCACGGATGGGCCGACCGTGGCGACCTTCCCTACGAGGTCACCGCAGGAGGCGAGACGTTCATCTCGCCGTGCCGGAGGTACGTGAGGTCCGTCCGCGCGTAGCCGCTCACGGGCCGAGGACGTACGCCGAGTCCGGTGCCGGGTAGCCCCACGAAAGGAGGCGGCCGAGCGTGGCGCTGGAGCCGCCGTCGCCGGCCGTCACGGCCACCGTCGCGTTCACCGGGCGTGACCAGGACGCAGCGACGCGCTCGCCGATCCGGCCGTCGGCGCCGACCCGGAACGAGGTGGCACGGACCGACGAGGTGTCAGCGCCGCGCTCGCGCGCGACCCAGGCGAGCGCGCCGCGGCCCGAGGCGGTGACCGACAGGTCCATCCCGACCCCGGACTCGACGGCGTAGGTGAGCGTCGCCGTCGGCTCGAGGCCGCGCACCGTGGGGCGGGACTGCGCCTCGGTCCAGGTCGCGAGCGAGGCCGTGGCGGTCCCGGGTGCGCTGCGCGCCTGCCAGGCCGCGACGACCACGCCGTCGGACGTGAGGGCCGCCCGGCCCGTGAACACCTGCTGCGTCCACCGGGGGGCCCTCCACGTGCGGGGGGCGGCCGGCCTGCCGGACAGCAGCAGGACCCGGTCCTCGAGCCCGCGCAGCTTCCCGGTCGAGCGCGACTCGGTCACCGTGGCCGCGAACCGGCCGCCGACCATGTCGATGCCGAGCGGCGTGATGCCGCCGTCGGGGTAGTGCTGGGTGGACCTCCGGGTCCACGCACGGGTCGCGCGGTCGTACGTCTCGATCCGGAGGCGCCCGGCGTACCAGGAGCCCGGCTCGATCTCGTCACCCGCGCCCCGCAGGACGACGACGTCCCCCGCGTCGTTGATCGCCGCGACGATGTCGTCGCCCGACGACCCGATCTCGCGACGCCGGACGTCACGCCACCCGAGGTCGGTGTGGTAGCTGGTGATGTGGTGCGGACGTCCGGCGTACTCGATGTCGGTCGCGAAGACGGCGAACTGGCCCCGCGGCGAGTAGTCGACCGACCCGAGCGAGGCCGTGCGCTTGACCTTCCACACCCAGCCGTCGTCGCCGGTCCACACGAGCTCGGCGAGGGTGGTCGGCGGGTCCTCCAGACCGGTCCTCGTCGCGCACTGGACGGCCACGGCCACGTTGCCACCGGCGGTGGCCGCCTCCACCGGGGCGCATCGCTCCGCACGGCTGACCGTCGTCACCGCTCGCGTCGGTCCCCACGTGCCGTCGGCGGCGCGACGCCGGTCGTAGATCGTCGCGTCGTCGTCCCCGCCGACGGAGATGAGCGCCGTCGACCCGTCGTCGAGCGCGACGGCGAGCGCGTGGCCCCCCACCTCGTCCGGGGCCGTCCAGGTGTCGGGCGCCGCGTTCGCCGGGGACGTCGCGACCGCCGCGGTCATGGCCGCGGTCACGGTCACGGTCACGGTCGCGGCCAGCGCGACCAGGGCGGTCGAACGACGGAGCAGGTGCATGCGGACCTCCGGGACGGGTGGTGCGACGGTACGCCCGTCCCGGCGTCTCGTGGCGGCGAGGCCGCGGTCTCCGTCCCGCGCGTCGAACCAGTGCGCGGCGTCCACGGCCCGAGCCTCGGGCTCGTCGACGGGCGCAGGCCAGGGTCCGCGCATGCCTGCGCTGCCGCCGAGGAAGGTGCCGGATGCCTGGTGGCTCCTCGCCGGGCCCACGACCGGGATCGTGGTCGGCAGCGTGCTGGGTGCGGTCGTGGGTTTCCTGACGACCCCGCCCGACGGCGTCGGACCCCTGGTGGGAGATCCGGTCGGATCGGCGGTCCTCGGCGGTGTGGTGGGCCGGACGCTGGGAGTGTTGGCGGGGCTCGTCGTAGGCGCCGTGCTCATGGTCGTGGACGGACGCGACCGACCCACGTCGACCGCCCGGACTCGCGCGGCCGTCGTCGCTGCGCTGTGCTGCCCAGCCGTCCTGCTCCTCGTGGCGAGCATCGCGCGCGTCGAGCTGGGCGGACGGGACATCGCCCCGCTGGCGGTCGTGACGGTCGCCGCGGCGGTTGCGTTCGCCTGGGTGGCTGGGCGGGCGCCGGACCGGGCGTGACGCCACGCCGACCCAGCGGCACGCACCTTCGTTGAGGCGATGCTGGTCATCGAGGTGATTTGTGCATCGGTCACCGCAAGACGCAGCCCGGCAAGACCCGCAGCGCGGTCGCCTCAATCAGATGCAAACTGCCACGACGTGTTCGACGGGATGCCTGTGCGGGCTCAGGCGCCGGCCCAGGACATCGGTCGGTCCTGACGTCCCACGGTGGCCGTGGCCCGGTGCCGACACTCACGGACGTGCCTGTGGCCCCGCCGTCGTGGTGAGTGGCGGGGTGTGGGGCGGGGTCATCGTCGGCGGGGTTGCGGGATGTCGGGTGGGTCGTCGGCTAATGCTCGGGTGCCGGTCCGGTCGCGTCGGAAGCGGTGGCCGTGGGGGCTGGTCCAGTCGTACGTCCCGGGTGCGGTGGTCTCGTAGTGCCAGGAGCTGTGGGTCTTGAGGCGATGGTGGGTGCGGCACAGGGGTGCGAGGTTCGACGTCGAGGTGGGTCCGCCGGCGTCGTACGGGGTGACGTGGTCGAGGTCGCAGCGGCGGGCTGATCTCGTGCACCACGGGAACACGCACGTCTTGTCGCGGAGGATGACGGCTTCGCGGATGCGGGTGGTGGGTTCGTAGGCCGGGGTGGTGAGCTCGGTGTTGAGGTCGATGACGGGGCGGATGGTGACCTTGGTCCGGGTGTCGGTGCACCAGTCCTTGACGTGGTCGAGCAGGATCAGGCGTTGGCCTTCCTCGAGGCGGCCGGTCGCGTCCAGGATCGGGCCGTCCGGGGTCGGGCTGGCGTTGAAGTGGGCGTGGAGGACGACCTCGCGGGCATGCGGGAGGTCGGGTCTCGATACGCCCGCTCGTTCCTCACGGGCTACTCGACCACCTTCGTTGGTGTTGAGGTCGAGGCTGGTCTGGGTGCGGGCCAGGTCACCGAGCGCGGCGGAGCGGCGGACGTCGAGCGACGCCTCCGAGCCGAGGGCCTTCATCGTCGCGGCGCCATGGGCCAGTGCCCGGTCCAGGTCGAGGGCGTCGGCGATGTCGAGCTCGGCCTCGAACCTCATCGTGCCGGCGTAGTGGACGTCCTCGTTGTGCAGTGTGGCGTGGCGGGGGTCGACGTGCTGCCACCCGTCCTCCGGGTCGTCGGTCGGATCAGCGTCGGCGAGGTCGTACCGCTGGATCGCTTCCGCAACCAGGCGGTCCAGCTGCGCTGGCCCGACCCGACCGGCCACCGCGGCGACCTGTGAGTCGACGAAGGCTGCCGCCTCGACCGTCAACGGAGGTGAGGAGTGGATCGTCGTCTCGGCGACCGACCTCGCGCGCCACGCCGGCACCGCTCCCGACTGCACGCCAGTCCACAGCCGTGGCAGTCGGTGGCGCAGCTCGAGCGCGTGCCCGACCAGGCGCTTCGCCGACGTGGTCGAGACCCCGAGCACCGCGCCGAGCTCAGCGACGCAGAACTCCGCCACCAGGGGCGTACCCGGACCGGCGATGGGTTCCTCGTGCTCGCACCCCGGCACGGAGAACGACGCCGCGGAGTGGATCGACTTCGGCGGGTGCAGGTCAGCCCACCGCGCGGCGAGATCGAGCTGACGGGCAGCGGCAGCGTTCTCGACGTCGCGGGCCGCGCGGATCGCGGCGAGCAGGCCGGCAGCGGAGAGGTCGTCGTCGACCTCCGCTGCGGCCCGCTCCAGCATCTCGATCATGTGTTCGATTATATGTGAGCGGTCCGACAGTCGCCCGGGGCTGCGCGTCAGGATCGGGTGTGGTTTCGACACGGGCGCTTGGCGCCCTGCTCAACCAGCGCAGCGGGCGCGGACCGCCCTGCCCCACCAGCGGCAGACGGCGCGGCCGCTTAGGCTCGGGACGGGCGGGCGCCCCTGCCCTGCCAACGGCAGACGGCGCGGCGTTCTCGGCACGGGCGCGGAACGCCCTGCCCAACCAGCGCAGCGGGGCGCGGGGCGCCCTGCCCCACCAACGGCAGGAGGGCGCGAGCGCCCTACTGCACCCAGGCCCTCGCGAGCCGCTCCACGACCTCGGTGAGCCGCTCCGGGGACGTGGCGAAGTTGAGCCGGACGTGCCCGGTCGCGCCGGGCGCGTAGGACGCACCGCTGCTCACCATCACGCGGCCGCGCTCGAGGGCGACGGCGGCGGCGTCGTCGTGGCCGTAGGCGGACGCGTCGAGCCAGGCGAGGTAGGTCGCCTCTACCGGGCGCATCCGCACGTCGGGCAGGTGCTCGGCGAGCAGGGTGGCGAGCAGGGCGCGTTGCTGGTCGAGCCGCTCGACGAGCGACGCGAGCCAGGGGTCGCCGAGGTCGTACGCGGCGCGCGCCGCCACGACCCCGAGTGGGGACCACGAGTCGTTGCGCGACATGGGTTGCGCGTCGAGACGGGCGCGGTCGGCGGCGGAGGGCACGACGAGCTGTGCGCAGCGCAAGCCCGCGGTGTTGAACGCCTTGGAGGCCGCGACGACGGCGACGGCGTGGTCGTGGGTGCCCTCGATCGCGAGGTAGGAGACGTGCTCGGCGCCGGGCAGCACGAGCGGCGCATGGATCTCGTCGCTGACGACGCGCGCGCCGTGGCGTACGACGACGTCGCGGATCCCCTCGAGCTCGGCGCGGGTGAACGCCCGGCCCCACGGGTTGTGCGGCTGGGTCAGCAGCAGCGTCCCGGCCCCCTCGGCGAAGACGCGGTCGAGGCGGTCGAGGTCGATCTCGGCACGCTCGGCGTCGGCGGGCACCTCCAGCAGGTGCTCGGCGCGGCCGGTGACCCCGGCGAGCCCGTGCTGCGCGTTGTAGCCCGGCGTCGGGAAGACGACGCCACCCGGGCCGCTCAGCACGTCGAGCGCCACGCGCACCCCGGCGGTCACGTCGACGACCTCGCGCACCGTCTCCGGCTCGGGCGCCCAGCCGAAGTGGCGACCGGCCCAGCCGGCGTACGCCTCCCCCAGTGCCGGGTCGCGCTCGAGCGGGTAGCCGGTGATGCCGGCGGCAAGGGCGTCGTGCACCGCGCCCATCACGACCGGGTCGACGGCGTAGTCCATCTCCGCGACCCAGGCCGGGAGCACGTCGTCGGGCACGCCCCACTTCAGCGGCAGCGCCCGCCGGGCCTGCTCCTCGGTGAGGTCGACGACCGGTCGGCGCTCGGGCGCGACCACCGGGACGTCAGACCTGCTCGCGCGACGCCACGGCGCGCGCGACGCGTTCGATCGCCTCGGCCAGCGGCACCCCGTTGTCCTGGCGACCGTCGCGGTAGCGGAACGACACGGCGCCCGCCTCCACGTCGTTGTCGCCCGCGATCATCATGAAGGGCACCTTGGCCAGCTGCGCGTTGCGGATCTTCTTCTGCATCCGGTCGTCGGAGTCGTCGACCTCGACCCGGAGGCCCTGCGCCTTCATCTGCCGGGCGATGTCGAACAGGTAGTCGTCGTGCCGCTCGGCGATCGGGATGCCCTGGACCTGGACGGGCGCGAGCCAGGGCGGGAAGGCGCCGGCGTAGTGCTCGACCAGGACGCCGATGAACCGCTCGATCGAGCCGAACTTGGCCGAGTGGATCATCACCGGCTGCTGCCGGCTGCCGTCGGCGGCGACGTACTCGAGGTCGAACCGGTCGACCGCCGGCTGGTTGAAGTCGTACTGGATGGTCGACATCTGCCAGGTGCGGCCGATGGCGTCCTTGGCCTGGACGGAGATCTTCGGGCCGTAGAACGCGGCGCCGCCGGGGTCGGGGACGAGGTCCACGCCGAACTTTCGCGCCGCGGTCTCGAGCACCGAGGTGGCGGTCTCCCACTGGTCGTCGGAGCCGATGAACTTGTCGGGCTTGGAGTCGTCGCGGGTCGACAGCTCGAAGTAGTAGTCGTCGAGGCCGAAGTCGCGCAGCAGGCCGGTCACGAAGGTCAGCAGGTGCTCCACCTCGGCCGGCGCCTGCTCCGGGGTGACGTAGGAGTGCGAGTCGTCCTGGGTCATCGCGCGCACGCGGGTCAGGCCGTGCACGACGCCGGACTTCTCGTAGCGGTAGACCGACCCGAACTCGAAGAACCGCAGCGGCAGCTCGCGGTAGGAGCGCTGCCGCGAGCGGTAGATGAGGTTGTGCATCGGGCAGTTCATCGCCTTCAGGCGGTACTCGGCGTGCTCCATCTCCATCGGCGGGAACATGGTGTCCGCGTAGTAGGGCAGGTGCCCCGAGGTGTGGAACAGCCCGTCCTTGCTGATGTGCGGGGTGCCGACGTAGTCGAAGCCCTCCTCGAGGTGCCGACGGCGGACGTAGTCCTCCATCTCCCGCTTGATCACGCCGCCCTTGGGGTGGAAGACCGCCATGCCCGAGCCGATCTCGTCCGGGAACGAGTAGAGGTCCAGCTCGCGACCGAGCTTGCGGTGGTCGCGGCGCTCGGCCTCCTCGATGCGGTGGAGGTGCTCCTCGAGCGCCTCCTTGGACTCCCACGCGGTGCCGTAGATGCGCTGGAGCTGCTTGTTCTTCTCGTCCCCGCGCCAGTAGGCCGCGGCGCTGCGCATCAGCTTGAAGGCCGGGATCCGCTTGGTGGTCGGCAGATGGGGGCCGCGGCACAGGTCGGACCACTTGGCCTCGCCGTTGCGACCGATGTTGTCGTAGATGGTGAGCTCGCCGGCACCGACCTCGACGCTCGCGCCCTCGGTGTCGGAGGCGCCCGCGCCGCCCTTGAGACCGATCAGCTCGATCTTGTAGGGCTCGTCCTTGAGCTCGTCGAGCGCCGCGGCGTCGGTGGTGACGCGACGCTCGAAGCGCTGGTTCTCCTTGATGATCTTGCGCATCGCGGACTCGATCTTGACCAGGTCCTCGGGCACGAACGGGGTCTCGACGTCGAAGTCGTAGTAGAAGCCGTTCTCCACCGGCGGGCCGATGCCCAGCCTGGCGTCGGGCCAGATCTGCTGGACCGCCTGTGCCATGACGTGCGCGGTCGAGTGCCGCAGGATGTCGCGTCCGTCGGCGCTGTCGATCGCGACGCCCTCGACCTCCTCGCCGTCGGACAGCTCGTGGGCGAGGTCCTTGAGAGCACCGTCGACGCGAGCCGCGACCACGTCGGCGTCGTCGCGGAAGAGCTCCCAGGCCTTGGTGCCCGTCGTGACCGTGGTCTCCGCACGCTGATCGGCGTGGATGCGGACGACCTTGATGTCGGACACGGGTGCTCCTTGGCTGTGGCGGATGGGACCGAGGTGGGACGGACGACGGCACGAGCCTATCGGCCGTGACCGGCGCGACTCACCCCGGTTTCCCCGTCCCACCTCGGGCGGCGACGCGTACGCCGCCCACGCTCACATGCTGGTCGCGAACCGCTCCCACGAGCGGTGCGTGCCGAGCAGCGCGAGCAGCTCCTCGCGTACGTCGCCCTCGCCGTCGCCGGTCATGATCCCCGCCCCGACCAGGCCGAGCTCCTCGACCACGGCGCGTCCGTCGCCGACCGCCAGCACCGCCTTGCAGTGGCGGAAGCACTCCTGGACCAGCAGCCCGACGCGCGGGTCGGTGCGGACCGTCGAGTCGTCACCGGCCTTGCTGTCGCGGCTCGTCAGGGCGTCCGCCGCCAGCGGCGCGGCACCGGCCACGACGAGGGCGTCGAACTCGATCGAGCGCGCGGTCGCGAAGGTGCGCTGCGCCACGAGCCCGTCACCGAGGTCTCCTCCGCGCGGGGCGATGAGCAGGGGCAGGAGCCCCTGTGCCATGAGCTCCTCGCGCATCGCGGCCACGCCGGCGAGGTCGCCGTCCGGGTCGACCACGACGCCGACGAGGCGGCCGTCGGTCGGCCACGTGCCGCCGAGCTGCGAGAGCGCCGGGCTGGGCTCGGGCTCCTCGTACTCGACGGTGCGCTCCGGGGCGACCAGGCCGAGCGCCTGGGACACCCGAGCGCACAGGTCGGCGTCGATGTTGGCCAGCGCGATCAGCTGGCGCTCCTTGATCGCCTGCTCGTAGCACTTGCCGAGCTCGAAGGAGTAGGCGTTGACGATGTGCTCCTGCTCGACCGGGCTCATGCTCAGCCAGAACAGCCGCGCCTGGCTGAAGTGGTCGTCGTACGACGCCGGGTTCTCACGCACCTTCGAGCCCTGTACCTCGACGGGGACGTCCACGAACGCGCCCTCGTCGGCCCCCGCGAAGAACGGGCAGCCGGCGTCGAGCGAGTTCGGCTTGTAGGGCGCGACGCCGCCGTGCACCGCCTGCTGGTGGAAGCCGTCACGGTGGTTGTCGTTGACCGGCGCGTGCGGCCGGTTGACCGGGATCTGGTTGAAGTTGGGCCCCGCGAGCCGGGTCAGCTGGGTGTCGAGGTAGGAGAAGTTGCGCGCCATCAGCAGCGGGTCGTCGGTCCCGTCGATGCCGGGGACCAGGTGCCCGGTGTGGAAGGCCACCTGCTCGGTCTCGGCGAAGAAGTTCGTCGGGTTCCCGGTCAGGGTGAGCGTGCCGACCAGCTGGACGGGCGCGAGCTCCTCGGGCACCAGCTTGGTGGAGTCAAGCAGGTCGATGCCCTCGAACATCTGGTCCGGGGTGTCCGGGAACGCCTGGATGCCGAGGTCCCAGACCGGGTGGGCGCCGGACTCGATGGCGTCATAGAGGTCGCGACGGTGGAAGTCGGGGTCCACGCCGCCGGCGAGCTGGGCCTCCTCCCAGGTCAGGGAGTGCACGCCGAGCCGCGGCTTCCAGTGGAACTTGACCAGCGTCGTCTGCCCGTCCGCGTCGACGAGGCGGAAGGTGTGGACGCCGAAGCCCTCCATCATCCGGTAGCTGCGCGGGATGCCGCGGTCGGACATGTTCCAGATGGCGTGGTGCTGCGCCTCGGTGTGCAGGGACACGAAGTCCCAGAACGTGTCGTGGGCGCTCTGCGCCTGCGGGATCTCCCGGTCCGGGTGCGGCTTGCCGGCGTGGATCACGTCGGGGAACTTGATGCCGTCCTGGATGAAGAACACCGGGATGTTGTTGCCGACGAGGTCCCAGTTGCCCTCGCGGGTGTAGAACTTCGTCGCGAACCCGCGGGTGTCGCGCACGGTGTCGGCGGACCCGCGCGAGCCCAGCACCGTCGAGAAGCGCACGAAGACCGGCGTCTCCTCGCCGTCGGCGAAGACGGCCGCCCGGCTGACCTTCGAGGCCGCGCCGTTGGAGACGAACACCCCGTGGGCGCCGGCGCCCCGCGCGTGCACGACGCGCTCGGGGATGCGCTCGTGGTCGAAGTGCATGATCTTCTCGCGCAGGTGGTGGTCCGAGAGCAGCGTCGGCCCGCGCGGGCCCGCCTTGAGCGAGTGGTCGCTGTCGCCGATGCGGACGCCGGTGGCGGTGGTGAGGTACGCCCCCTGCTGGGCGCTGGCCGTCGGCGCGTCCTTGCTCGGGGCGCCGGTCGGCGAGTGCGGCACGGGCTGCTGCTGGTCGGGCTTGGGGGGCGGGACCTCACGGGGCTCGGTCGGCTCCTCGAGCGTGGGCGGCTCGCTGCCCGGTGCGCCGGGTACGGGTGCGGGGGTGGTCATCGGTCCTCCAGGGATCGAGATCAGGATCGGGAATGGTGCGGTGCGGGCGCTCTGTCCCCCGGTGCCGGTCGCTGCATGCGCTCGCGGAGCACCTCGACCACGTTGGCGCCGATCGCGACGAGCGCGTTGCCGTGGCCACCGCGCAGCGCGTTGCCGTCCTGCTGCGACTCCAGCACGTTGCCGGGGCCCGTGCGCCGCGGCGCCGTGAGGTCCTGGGCCGCGAGCGAGAAGAGCGGACCGACGAGGCGGTCGTACGCCCAGGGCAGCGCCGTGAACCCGAACCGGATCACCTCGTTGGCGAGGCCCACCTGGCCGCCGCGACGCCGTCCGTCGGCGACGTCCAGCACGCGATCGGCGATGCGCTCCGGCGTCGTGACGGGGAACGGCGGCCGCCCCACCGCCTCGCCGTAGGTCGCGGCCTGCCGGTAGATCGGGGTGTCCACCCCGCCGGGTGCGACGTACTCGATGCGCACGTGCGGGCGGTCGCGGTTGTCGACCTGGAGCTGGCGCACCAGCGCGCGCACGCCCCACTTGCTGAGGACGTAGGCGCCCATCTCGGGCACCGCGATGTGGCCGATGACCGACCCGACGTGCACGAGGCTGCCGGACCCCTGCGTGCGCAGGACCGGCACGACGTGGCGGGCGAGGTTGACCGAACCGAGGAGGTTGGTCGCCACGACCTGGTCGAAGACGTCCTGCGGCACCTCGTCCACGCGGCCGTACGCCACCACCCCCGCGGAGCCGACGACGGTGTCGATCCAGCCGTGCCGGGCCATGACGGTACCGACGGCGGCCTCGACGTGGGCGTCGACGCTGATGTCGGCCGGCTCGACCATCGTCGACGCGGCGCCGAGCCGGTCGCAGTCGCGGGCGACGCGTTCGAGCGCCTCGCGACCGCGGGCGAGGAGGACCACGTGGTCGCCGCGTCGGGCGACGCGGTGGGCCACGGCCTCGCCGATGCCGCTGGAGGCTCCGGTGACGAGGACGACGCGGGGCGGGCGATCATGGGTCGGCATGCCCGCAGGTACCCCCCGCGCCGGGTCCTCACTCCCGCACGAGCTCCCCGGTCTGCACCCGCCACAGCGCGGCGTACGCCCCGTCCCGCGCGATCAGCTCGTCGTGCGTCCCGGACTCGACGACGCGGCCGGCGTCCAGCACCCAGATCCGGTGCGCGTGCCGCACCGTCGAGAGCCGGTGCGCGACGACGATGGCGGTGCGCTGGGCGGTGGCGCGGCGCAGCGAGCGCTGGATGGCGGCCTCGGTCTCGTTGTCGACGGCGCTCGTCGCCTCGTCCAGGACGAGGACGGCCGGGTCCCGCAGCAGCGCGCGGGCCAGGGCGAGGCGCTGGCGCTGGCCGCCGGACAGCGTCACCCCGCGCTCCCCCACCCAGGTGTCGAGACCCTCGGGCATCGCCTCGATGAAGTCGAGGGCGGCGGCGGCCTCGGCGGCCTCGCGCACCTGCTCGCGCGTCGCGCCCGGGCGGCCGTAGGCGATGTTGTCGGCGATGGAGCCGGCAAACATGAACACGTCCTGCGCGACGTAGCCGAGCGAGCCGCGCAGCGAGTCCCAGTCGAGGTCGCGGACGTCCTGGTGGTCGAGGAGCACGTGGCCGTGGCGCGGGTCGTCGAAGCGCAGCACGAGCCGCAGCAGCGACGACTTGCCGGACCCGGTGGCACCGACGATGGCGTGGGTCTCGCCGGCCGGGACGAGGAGGTCGATGCCGTGCAGCACGTCGGGACCCTCGGCGTAGCCCGCGCGCACGCCCCGCAGCTCGACGCGCCCGGCGACCGGGCGCTCGAGGGCGGTGGCCCCGGCGGGCACCGTGACCGGCACCTCGAGGAGGCCGAGGATGCGGGCGGCGGACGCGCGTCCGCGCTGGTAGAGGTCGAGGACGGTGGCGACCTCGGTCAGCGGCCACAGCAGGCGCTGGGTCATGAACACCAGCACGGAGTAGAGGCCGACCTCGAGGTCGCCGCGCAGGGTCGCCCAGCCGCCGAGGAGCAACGTGCAGGTGAACCCCACGAGGATCGCGAGCCGCACGAGGGGGACGAAGGCGGCCGACGACCGGATGGCGTCGGTGTTGGCCTCGCGGTAGGCCTGGGACACCGCGGCGACCCGGTCGCGCTCGCGGTCCTCGGCGGTGAACGCCTTGATGGTGGCGATGCCGGAGATGTTGGACGACAGGGTGCTGGACAGGTCCGAGACGGCGACGCGCACCCGGTCGTACAGCGGCTCGAGGCGGCGCTGGAAGACCAGCGACCCGACCACGATGAGCGGGATCGGCAGGAAGGCGAAGAGCAGCAGCTGGCCCGAGGCCGCGGCGAAGACGGCCCCGACGAGCAGGACGTTGAGGGTCGTCTGGAGGATGGCCGGCGCACCCACGTCGAGGAAGCGCTCGAGCTGGTTGACGTCGTCGTTGAGCGTCGCGAGCGTGGCGCCGGCCGGCCGGCTCTCGTGCCAGCCGAGGTCGAGGTGCTGGACGTGGTCGTACGCCTCGACCCGCAGGTCGTGCTCGACCCCCTGGGCGAGGCCGCGCCACAGGACGCTCGCGACGTACTCGCTGAGCGACTCGACGATCCACACGACCGCGTTGATGACGGCGAGCCAGCCGAGCTGGGCGAAGCGCGACTCGACGCCGAGGACGTCGCCCACGAACGACTGGTCGCCGCGCACGACCACGTCGACGGCGGCGCCGATGAGCAGCTCGGGGACGACGTCGGCCACCTTGTTGACCGTGGAGGCGACGACAGCGCCGACGAACCGGGCGCGGTAGGCGCCGTAGCGGCGCCACAGGGCGCGCAGGGGCTGGACGGCGTCGGGGGTGTCGGTGGGCACCCGAGGAGGTTAGGCGACCCTTACCTACGTCACCGCATCGTGGTCGCGTCGAGATAGTCGAGCATCCGGTCGAAGAGATCGGTGGCGCGGCGGAGGTCGTCGGAGGCGGGCACGGGCTCGGGCAGCGGTGCCGGGTCCGGCTCACCGCGCCAGTCGGCGCGCAGGTCGTCGGCGAGGGCGGCGCAGATGTCGCTCGCGTCGCGCACCACCACCGGGTCGACCGACCACACGGACTCGAACATGCGCGGGGCTCCGGCCTGGCCCGGCCGCTCGACGGCCACCAGGCACGCGGGGAGGTCGTCGGCATCGCACACCACGAACCACTCGCGCTGCAGGGGCGACTCGTGCGGGAGCGGGATCTCGACGAGCACCTCGTCGGCCGGCTCGGCGCCGTCGAGGTCGACGAAGACGGTGCTGCGCCTCGCGGTGCGGGCCAGCTCGTGCCAGCGGGCGTACGACGGACGGAGGAAGGTCTGGCGCTGGAAGCCCCCGAACAGGAGCGGGTCGGCGGCCCGCGCGCAGCACTCGTCCTCGATGGCGTGGCTCATCGAGACCAGCGTGCGGCGCGACAGCAGCTGCGGGCGCAGCACGGGGTGGCGTCGCCGCAGCTCGGCGAAGAGGGAGCCCGACCTCGTCGGCGCCGCGGGGGCGCGCTGGACGGCAGCGGCGAGCGACAGGCCGCTGCGACGACGCTCCAGGACGGCGTGCACCGCGTCGACGTCGGACTCGGAGTAGCGCCGGTGGCCGCCGGGCTGCCTGCTGGGCTGCGGAAATCCGTACCGCTTCTCCCAGCTACGCAGCGTCGTAATGGGTACTCCAGTCCTGTTGGCCAGGTCCCCGATGGTGAGGGAGACACGAGAGCTGGTGTCCACGTTTCGAGTCTCCTCCACAGGTTGTCTAGATTTAGTTGGAAGTGTTGCATAGATTCATCGCAGGCAACAGGACGCCACGGGGACCACTGGACTGCGGGAGGACCACATGACCGGCACGATCACCGAGAGCACGACGAGGACCAGCGCGAGCAGCACCGACCACGCGCTCGAGCGGCTGCTCGACGCGGGCCGGCGACGCGCCGGTGCGATCGATCCCCACCACGCCCTGCTGTGGGAGTCGCTGGGACGCGCCGCGGAGGGCGGCAAGCGGTTCCGGCCCGCCCTGCTGCTCGCCACGCACGACGCGCTGGGCGGCACGGCGCCGGGTGCGGCCGCGGAGGTGGGTGCCGCGATCGAGCTCCTGCACACCGCGTTCGTCATCCACGACGACGTCATCGACGGCGACCACGTGCGCCGCGGCCGCCCCAACGTCAGCGGGACGTTCGGCGCCCTCGCCCGGATCGACGGAGCCGGACCGGACGCAGCCGTCGGGTACGGCCTGACCGCCGGCGTGCTCGCCGGAGACCTCGCCATCGCCGCGGCCGTGCGCGCGGTCGCCACCTGCGGTGCCGCGCCCGACGTGGTCGAGCGTCTGCTCGACCTCTTCGACGCCGCGCTCCACGCCACCGCGGCGGGCGAGCTCGCGGACGTACGCCTCGCGCTGGGCGTGTCGCACGCCTCGCTGGCCCAGAGCCTCGAGATGGAGGCGCTCAAGACCGGCGCCTACTCCTTCTCCCTCCCCCTCCAGGCGGGCGCCGTGCTCGCCGGCGCCGACGCGGCGACGGTCGAGCGCCTCGGTCGCGCCGGCCGCGCCATGGGGGTCGCGTTCCAGCTCGCCGACGACCTGATCGGCGTCTTCGGCGACCCGACCCACTCGGGCAAGAGCGTCACCTGCGACCTCCGGACCGGCAAGCAGACCCCCCTGATGGTGCACGCCCGCTCGACCACCGCATGGCTCCGGATCAGCTCGTTCCTCGGTCGCGAGCTCGGCACCGACGAGCTCGACGAGGTGCGCGGGCTGCTGGTGGCCTCGGGGTCGCGGGGCTTCGTCGAGGACCTGGCCGACCGCTACCTCGAGGAGGCCCGGTCGGTGCTGCGCACGACGGGGCTCCCGTCTGAGATCCTCGACAGCGTGACGACCAAGCCGCTCGCCGCCCGTGACAGCGAGGTCGCGGCATGACGCTCTTCGTCAACCGCGGGACCTCGCGCACCCTCTACGACTCCGTGTCCGAGGCGAGCTCCGCGGTGGTCATCCGCCGCTACTCCAGCTCCTTCGGCCTCGCCTCCCGCCTCCTCGCCGATCCGGTCCGCACCCAGGTGCGCAACATCTATGCCCTGGTCCGGGTCGCAGACGAGATCGTGGACAACCCCGACCCCGGCCTGCCGCGTGACGCGCGCGAGGTCATGCTCGACTGGCTGCAGGCGGACGTCAGCCACGCCCTGGCCACCGGCTACAGCGGCAACCTCGTGGTGCACGCGTTCGCCCGCACCGCGCTCGACGTCGGCATCGAGGACGACATCGTCGCGCCCTTCTTCGAGTCCATGCGGATGGACCTCGACACCCGCACGCACACGCAGGAGTCGTTCGACCGCTACGTCCACGGCTCCGCGGAGGTCGTCGGGCTGATGTGCCTGCGCGCCTTCCTCGCAGCCCCCGACGCCCACGGCCCCGGCACGGCGACGTACGACGAGCTCGCGGCGGGTGCCCAGCGCCTCGGCGCCGCGTTCCAGAAGCTCAACTTCGTCCGCGACCTCACCGACGACCACGACCTGCTGCGCCGCGACTACTTCCCCGGCCTGGCGGTCGAGCGGTTCTGCGACGCCGACCGCGACCGCATCCTCGACGACATCGACGCCGACCTCGCGGCCGCGGCGGCCGTGGTGCCGCGCCTGCCGTCGAGCAGCCGGCGTGCCGTGGCCGCCGCGCACGCGACCTTCGCCGAGCTCGCCGCACGCCTGCGGGCGACGCCGGCCGCCGAGATCCGCCGCACCCGGGTGCGCGTCCCCACCCCCGTCAAGCTGCGCCTCGCCGCGAACGCGCTGCGCGGGGGTGTCGCGTGACGATCCGCTCCACCGACCGCGCCGACCGCTCCACCGGCCGCGCCACCGACCAGCACACTTCCCGCCACGTGGTGGTCGTCGGCGGGGGCGTCGCCGGCCTGGCCACGGCCGCGCTGCTGGCCTCCCGCGGCCACGAGGTCGACCTCCTCGAGAAGAACCCGGACCTCGGCGGCCGCGTCGGCAGCGTCGAGCGCGACGGCTTCCGCTTCGACACCGGCGCGTCGTGGTGGCTCATGCCCGAGGTCTTCGAGCACTTCTTCGAGCTCCTAGGCACGACGGTCGAGGCCGAGCTCGACCTGACCGTCCTCGACCCGAGCTACCGCGTCTTCTTCGAGGGCCACGCCGACCCGGTGGACCTGCGCCCCGACCGCGCGCACAACCGCGCCCTGTTCGAGTCGATCGAGCCGGGCTCGGGCGCGGCGTTCGACGCCTACCTCCGCTCGGCCGACGACACCTACGACATGGCGCTGCGGCGCTTCCTCTACACCAGCTTCGACTCCCCCGGCGCGTTCCTGCACCCCGACGTCGTTCGCCGCACGCCCAGGCTCGGACGGCTGCTGACGCGGTCGCTGGAGAAGCACGTCGCCGCCTCGTTCCGCGACAACCGGCTCCGGCAGGTCCTCGGCTACCCCGCGGTCTTCCTCGGGTCGTCCCCGGACCGCACCCCGAGCATGTACCACCTGATGAGCCGCCTCGACCTCGGCGACCAGGTGCTCTACCCCCAGGGCGGCTTCACCCGGCTCGTGGAGGCGCTGGCCTCGCTCGCCGAGCGGCACGGCGCCCGGCTGCACACCGGGGTGGAGGTGACCCGAATCCTCACCCGCACCGGGGCGCGCGGCCGGGCCGAGGTCCAGGGCGTCGAGCACACCCCGGCCGGCGGCGCCGGGACGGGGCGCGGCACGATCCTCGCCGACCTCGTCGTCGGTGCCACCGACCTGCACCACCTCGAGACCGCGCTCGTCGACCCGGAGCTGCAGACCCACCCCGAGCCCGTGTGGCGCAAGCGCTCCCCCGGGCCCGGCGCGGTGCTCGCGCTGCTCGGCGTGGAGGGCCGCCTGCCCCAGCTGCCGCACCACTCGCTGTTCTTCACCTCCGACTGGGCACAGAACTTCGGCGACATCTTCGGCGCCGACGCCCGGGTCCCCGACCCGGCGTCGATCTATGTCTGCAAGCCGTCCGAGACCGACCCCAGCGTCGCACCCGAGGGCTGCGAGAACCTCTTCGTGCTCGTGCCCGTGCCGGCCGACCCCGGCATCGGGCACGGCGGTGACGACGGCGCCGGCTCCCCCGTCGTCGAGCAGACGGCCGACCGGGCGATCGACCAGATCGCCTCGTGGGCGGGCATCCCCGACCTCCGCGACCGCATCCGGGTGCGCAGCACCATCGGCCCGCGCGACTTCGAGACCGGCTACCACGCGTGGCAGGGCGGAGCCCTCGGGCTCGAGCACACGCTGCGCCAGAGCGCGTTCCTGCGCCCCGGCAACGCCAGCGCCAAGGTCGACGGCCTGCTCTACGCCGGCTCCACGACCGTGCCGGGGGTCGGGCTCCCGATGTGCCTCATCAGTGCCGAGCTCGTGCTCAAGCGCCTCACCGGCGACCGCTCGAGCCTCCCGGTGCCGACGTGAGCCTGCCGCACTGGGCGTACGTCGCCATGCTCGCGTTCTGCCTCGCCGGCACGCTGCCGCTCGTCCCCGCGTTCCGCCTCCGGGTGCTGCGCCAGCCCCGACGGCTGCTGCTCACGGTCCTCCTGGCGGGCACGCCCTTCCTCGTCTGGGACCTGTGGGCGACGCACGAGGGGCACTGGTGGTTCGACGCCGACCAGACCCTGCCCTGGCGCATCGCGGACCTACCCCTGGAGGAGATCGCCTTCTTCGTCGTGATCCCGGTCGTGTCGGTGCTCACCCTCGAGGGCGTGCGTGCGGCCCGGCGCGGCGTACGCCCGTGGTCCCCGCGGCCGTCGGCACGCCGCAGCAGCGAGGGGGCCAGGTGACCTACACCGCGATCGCCGTCCTGTGCGTCCCGCTCGCGCTGGTGCTGGACCGCTGGGTCGCCCGCACCCGCCTGACGTCGAGCGCCGACTGGTGGAGCGCCTACGCGATCATCGTGTTCTTCCAGCTGCTCACCAACGGCTGGCTCACCGGGCGCGGCATCGTGCAGTACTCCGGCGACACCATCATCGGCAGCGGCGCGCGGGCGTTCATCGGCGACGGGCGCCTGTTCTACGCACCGGTGGAGGACCTCGGCTTCGGTTTCGGCCTGGTGCTCGCCAGCTGCGTCGCCTGGGCCTGGCTGGGCGGACGCCGCGACGCAGTGGAAGGCTCGCGGGGATGAGCATCGCGACCCGGCTGCAGTCGATGCAGCCCACCGACATCGGCGTCCCCGGACCGACCCCGCTCGACATGGCGCGCGCGTTCCGGTCGGTGCGGGCCGACCCGCTGTCCTTCCTCGTCAAGGTGCGCGAGCAGCACGGCGACACGGTGTCCTTCCCCGTGCCCGGGGCGCCGGCGCTGCTGGTCACCGACCCCCTCGACGTGAAGCGCGTGCTGCAGACCTCGGCGCGGACCTGGTCCAAGGAGACCGTCCAGTACGCCGCCCTGGCCCGCGTCACCGGTCCGGGGCTGCTCGCCTCGGCCGAGCCGAGCTGGATCGAGCACCGGCGGGTGGCCGCGCCTGCCTTCCACCACGAGCGCCTCGCGGCCGTGGGCGACCAGGTGCGCGCGGCCGCTCGCGACAGCATCGAGGAACGGCTGCGCGACGTGCCCGACGGCGCGGTGGTCGACGTCGCGGCCCTCACCCACACGATCGGCCTCGACGCCGTGGGACGGGCGCTGTTCAGCGCCGACCTCTCCGGCCAGGCCCAGGACCTGCTCGCGGCGACGAGCTCGTCGGCCGACATCGTCGTCCGGCTCGGCCGCTCGATCCTGCCGACCGCCGAGTGGGCACCCTCGCGCACCAACCTCCGGCTGCGCTCGGCGCGCCGGCGCCTCGACCGCGGCGCCGCGGAGATCATCGCCCAGCGCCGCGAACGGCACCGCAGGACGGGGACGTCGGGCCACGGTGACGACCTCCTCGGCCTCATGCTGGACAGCGGGATGGACGACCGGGGCATCCGCGACGAGCTCGTCACGATGGTCATCGCCGGTCACGAGACGGTCGCCGCCGCGCTCGCGTGGACGCTGATGCTGCTGGCCGAGCACCCCGGTGAGCAGGACCGTGTCCGCACGGAGCTGTCCGCGCACCCCGGTGCGGTCTCCCTCGTCGGGCACCGCGAGCAGCTCCCGTGGACCCGCGCCGTCGTCGACGAGGCCCTGCGCCTCTACCCCCCGGCCTGGGCCGTCTCGCGGCGCGCGCGCGAGCCCGACGTGCTCGCCGGCCGCGAGGTGCCCGCCGGCACGCTCGCGATCATCAGCCCGTGGCTGGTCCACCGGCGTGCCGACCTGTGGCCCGACCCGCTGGCCTTCCGGCCGGAGCGGTTCACCGACGGCCCGGTGCGCGCGGGCTACCTCCCCTTCGGGCAGGGCCCGCGGCTGTGCATCGGCCGGGAGTTCGCGCTCGGCGAGATGGTCGTCGTCCTGGCCGAGCTGCTGCGCGACCACCGGCTCGAGACGCCGCCGGGCTGGACCCGGCCGGCACCCCAGGCCCACGCGGCCGTGCACCCCCGCGGCGGGATGCCGCTCGTCGTACGCCGCGGAGCCGCATGAGCGCGGCGGTCCTCCTCACGGACCTGCTCGCCCTGGCCGTCCTCGCGGGGGTGTCCGTCGCCGCGCACCGCCTGGTCGAGGACCTGCGCACCCTGCCGCCGGCAGGGCGACCGGTGCACCCCGGCCCGGGCGCCCCGGTGTCCGTCGTCGTCCCGGCCCGTGACGAGGCCCTGGCGCTCCCCCACCTCCTGCGCTCGCTCGACGCGCAGTCGGTGCGGGTTGCCGAGGTGGTGGTCGTGGACGACGACTCGCAGGACGCCACGGCGGCGGTCGCCCGGGACCTCGGCGCTCGGGTGCTGCCGGCCGGCACGCCGCCGAGCGGGTGGACCGGCAAGGCCTGGGCGTGCCACGTCGGCGCTGCGTCCACGTCGGGCGACCTCCTGCTCTTCCTGGACGCCGACGTGGTGCTGGCGCCCGACGCGACGGCCCGCCTCCTCGAGGCCCACCGGCAGCACGGCGGCCTCGTGTCCGTGCAGCCGCACCACCGCGTGCCCCGCGCCTACGAGCAGCTCTCCGCCTTCTTCAACCTGGTCGCGGTCATGGCCAGCGGCGCCTTCACCCGATCGCCCCGCCGCGGGGAGCCGATGGCCTTCGGCCCGTGCCTGCTCACCTCCCGCGCGGACCTCGTGCGCGCCGGGGGCCACGAGGCCGTCCGCGCCGAGATCCTGGACGACGCGGCCCTCGCCGCGGCGTACGCACGGGCCGGCCTGCCCGTGTGGTGCGCCGTGGGCGGCGACGTCGCGCAGATGCGCAGCTACCCCGGCGGCGTGCGGCGACTGGTCGCCGGGTGGTCGAAGAACATCGCCTCCGGCGCCACCGCGGCGGACCCCGCGGCCACGCTGACCACGGTCGCGTGGGTGTCGACGCACCACGCCGTCGCGGTCGGGGCCGCGCTCTCGCTGCTCGGGACCGTGAGCGACCTCGCGCCCGTCGGCAGCCCGGTCGTGTGGGGGCTGGCGTACGCCGCGACCGCCCTCGACGTGCGCCGGCTGCTGCGCCGGGTCGGCACCTTCCGGTGGTGGACGTGGCTGCTCTTCCCGCTGCCCCTGCTCGCCTTCGACCTCGTCTTCGCGCGCTCCCTCGCGCACACCTCGCTGCGCCGGTCCGTGCGGTGGCGCGGGCGCGAGGTCGACCTCCGGGGCTCGAAGCGGGAGGTCGCCTGATGCTGCGCCTCGTGATGCCGCAGGCCTGGACGGTCGTCGTGGACGTGCTCGCCTGGGGGCTGTTCCACGCTGCGACGGGGTACGCCGCGCACCGCCTCCCCGACCGCCGGCTCGCCCGCGACGGGTGGGGCCTGCGCCAGCGCCGGTTCGAGGACGACGGCCGGTGGTACCGCAGGCGCCTGCGTGTCCACCGCTGGAAGGACCGACTCCCCGAGGCCGGGGCGCTGTTCGCCGGCGGGATCAGCAAGCGCGAGCTCCCCGCGCACGACGTCGACGGGCTGCGGGTGTTCGTCCGCGAGACCCGTCGCGCCGAGCTGGCGCACTGGTGGGCGCTGTGGTGCGGGCCCCTCTTCGTGCTGTGGAACCCGCCTTTCGCCGCGGCCCTGCTCCTCACCTACGGGGTGGCGGTCAACCTGCCGTTCATCGTGATCCAGCGCTACAACCGGTTCCGCACGCAGGCGCTGCTGCGCCGGCTCGAGCGCCGACGGACGTCCGCATGACCAGCCGGGCGGAGGCACCCCCGCGCGCGGTGACGCTCGACCGCGCCCCGGAGTCTCGGCACGGGCCGATCGCCCAGCTCCTCATCGCCTGGTCCCCCCTGAGTGCCATCCTCGTCGCCTACTGGGTGGCGCAGTGGATCACCGCACCGCTCGGCACTGGCGACGGCGCCGACACCAACCGCCTCGGCGCCGGCCTGCACGTCCTGGGTCCGGCGCGCGGCGACGAGGCGCTGCTCGGGGCGGTGCCGACGGTCTGGCTGCAGCAGCACCTCGTCGACGGGTCGGCGCACTGGTGGGACGCCGTCGCCGCCCTGGTCTACGTCACCCACTTCCTCACCATCCCGCTCATCACGGCCGTGGCCTGGTTCCGGCTCCGCCCCCGCTTCGGCGAGTGGCTGGCCGCCGTCCTCACGATGTCGGCGCTCGGCATCGCCACCTACCTCGCCTATCCCGCCGCGCCGCCGTGGCTCGCCGCCGCCCGGGGCGACATCGGGCCGGTGGACCGGATCTCCTCCCTCGGGTGGCAGGCGCTCGGGCTCGATCCCGTCGCCCGGCTGGTGGAGAGCGGCCAGGCCGGCAGCAACCCGGTCGCCGCGATGCCGTCGCTGCACGCCGCAGCGGCCCTGCTCGCCACGCTGTTCCTCTGGCGCTCGGTGGGCCTCGTGTGGCGTGTCGTCCTCGTGGCGTACGCCCTCGCCATGGCGCTGACGCTCGTCTACACCGGTGAGCACTACGTCGTCGACGTGCTCGCGGGCTGGCTGGTCGCCGCGACCGGGGCGGCGGCGGGGCACGTCGTGCGCGTCCGGCGCGCCCGCCGACCAGGAGGTGCGCGGTGAGGCTGCTCGCGGCCGTCCATCCGGGACCGGCGCTCGCCGTCACCGTGCTCGCGGCCCTCCTCGCCCGGGCGCAGGGGCTCGACCTCGCGACGAGCGCGCTGCTCGTGTCCGCGGTGCTCGCCGGGCAGCTCACGGTCGGGTGGAGCAACGACCTCGTCGACCTGCGGCGTGACCGGGCCGCCGGCCGCACCGACAAGCCCCTCGTCACCGGCGCGGTGTCGGTGGCCGCGGTCCGCGTCGCGTGCGCCCTGGCCGTGGTGGCGTGCGTGGTCCTCTCGCTCGCGCTGGGCGTGCTCCCCGGCCTGCTGCACCTGGGCTGCGTCGCGTCCGCCTGGGCCTACAACCTCGGCCTCAAGTCGACGTGGTGGTCGTGGCTGCCGTACGCCCTCTCGTTCGGCGGGCTCACCGGGGTCGTCTCGCTCGCGGACGGCCAGGCGCCGCCGTGGTGGTGGCCGGCGGGCGCCGCCCTGCTGGGCGTCGGGGCACACCTGCTCAACGTCCTGCCCGACCTGGACGACGACGCGGCGACGGGTGTGCGCGGGCTGCCGCACCGCCTCGGCCCCGACCGGATCGCGCCGGTCGCGGCCGCCGTGCTGGCCGCCGCCTCGGTGGTCGTGCTGGTGGGTGCGGCTCCCCCGGCTCCCGTGACCGCCGCCGTCGCCGTCGTGGTCGTCGCCCTGACCGCCCTCGTGGTGCGGGGCAGGGGCCGGGCGCCGTTCGTCGCCGCCGTGGCGGTCGCCCTGGTCGACGCCGTGATCCTGGCGGTGGCGTGATGGTTGGCGGGATGGCTGGCGGGATGGCGGGCGGGATGGACGAGACGTGGGACCTGGTCGTCGTCGGCGCCGGCCCGGCGGGGTCCTCCGCGGCGCTCGGCGCACTCACCGAGGACCCGACGCTGCGGGTGCTGCTCCTCGACCGCAGTGACTTCCCGCGCGACAAGTCGTGCGGTGACGGCATCGCTCCCCACGTGCTCGACGCCCTGGCCGGCGTCGGCGCCGGCGACGTCGTCGCCGGGTGGACGCCGCTGCGCGACCTCGAGCTGTCGCGTCGCGACGTGGTCGTGTCCGGGCCGATGCGCCGCGACGTGCACGTCGTGCCACGGCGCGTGCTCGACGCCCGGCTCGTCGAGCGCGCGGTCGCCGCGGGAGCCGAGCTGCGCACCCACCGCGTGACCTCCCTGGCCGCCGGCCCTGACGGGGTCCTCGTCTCCGACGGCGTCCGAGGGCGGGTCGTCGTCGGTGCCGACGGGGCCCACTCGCTCGTCCGGACCGCGCTGCTCGGCAAGCGGCGCGAGGCACGCGCCATCGCGATCCGCGGCTACGCCCCGACCACCCCGGAGATGGCGGGGCGCCAGGTCATCCGCTACGGCGAGCGCCGCCAGCCGTCGTACGCCTGGGCCTTCGACCGCGGCGACGGCCTGGCCAACGTCGGCTACGGCGAGCTGCTGCCGGGCGAGCAGAAGCCCGGACAGGCGCCGAGCCGTCGGCTGCTGCTCGACCAGCTCGAACGACTCGTCCCGGGCGCCGCCTCCACCGGCACCGACTGGCGCGGCCACCACCTCCCGCTGAGCTCGTGGCGCTGGGACCAGCCGGACGGCCGGGTGCTGCTGGTGGGCGACGCGGCCGGGCTCGTGAACCCGATGACCGGCGAGGGCATCTACTACGCCGTCGCGACCGGCATCGCCGCCGGGCGCACGGCGGCCCGGGCCGTCCGCGCGGACCGCCCGGGCGAGGCCGGCGCGCAGCACCGCGCGAGCGTGCGTGCCCTCCTCGGGACGCACCTGCGCCACACCTGGACCGCGTCCCGGCTCTCCCGCTCGCCGCGGGTCGTCGAAGCCGGGATCCGGGCAGCGGGGCGCGACCGGCACGCCTTCGACACCCTCGTCGAGCTCGGCCTGGGCGACGGCCGCATCGACGCCCGACTCGCCGGCGGGCTGCTGCGCAGCCTGCTCCGCCCCCACGACCCCGACACCCGAGGTGGCTCATGAGGATCCTCTCCGTCCGCGGCGCACTGCCGACGCACTCCCACCCGCAGGCCGAGATCACCGAGGCGCTGTCGGCGGTGATCGCCGAGCGGAGCCTCGACCGCGCCCTGCTGCGGCGCTTCCACGCCAACGCCGGCGTCGAGCGCCGGCACACGGTGCTGCCGCTGTCCGACTACGCCTCCATCGGCGACTTCGGGCACGCCAACGACCTCTTCATCGAGCACGCGGTCGAGCTCGGGTCGCGAGCCCTGGAGGACGCGCTCAAGGCCGCGGACCTCACCCCGTCCGACGTCGACCTCGTCGTGACCGCGACGGTCACCGGGCTCGCGGTCCCGTCCCTCGACGCGCGCATCGCGGCGCGCGTCGGGCTCCGCGAGGACGTACGCCGGATGCCGCTCGTGGGCCTCGGCTGCGTGGCCGGTGCCGCGGGCATCGCGCGGGTGCACGACTACCTGCTCGGGCGCCCCGGCGACACGGCGGTCCTCATCGCGGTCGAGCTCTGCTCGCTGACCGTGCAGAAGGACGACGTGTCGGTCCCCAACCTCGTCGCCAGCGGGCTCTTCGGGGACGGCGCGGCGGCCGTCGTCGCGGTCGGCGACGACGTGCGCCCCGGTCCCGTCCAGGTGCTCGACTCGCGCAGCAGGCTCTACCCCGACAGCGAGCGGACCATGGGATTCGACGTCACCGGCAACGGTCTGCGCATCGTGCTCGACGCCGAGGTGCCCACCCTCGTGGAGCGCTTCGTCCGCGGCGACGTGGACGCCTTCCTCGCCGACCACGGGCTGACGCGCGACGACATCGGGTGGTGGGTGTGCCACCCCGGCGGCCCCAAGGTCATCGAGGCGCTCGAGCACGCGCTGGAGGTGCCGCGCGAGGCGGTGCAGCTCACGTGGGACTCGCTCGCCCGCGTCGGGAACCTGTCCTCGGTCTCGGTGCTGCAGGTCCTCGAGGACACGCTCCGCGAGCGGCCGCCCGCCCCCGGCAGCCACGGCGTGCTGATGGCGATGGGCCCGGGCTTCTGCTCGGAGCTGGTCCTGCTGAGGGCCGCGTCATGACCGGGCTGGTCGCGTTCACCGTCCTCGTCGCCCTCGTCGGCGTCGAGCGGGTCGCCGAGCTCGTCGTCTCGGTCCGCAACGCCGCCTGGAGCCGCGAGCGCGGCGGCGTCGAGTCCGGACTGGGCCACTTCCCGTTCATGGTCGTGCTGCACACCGCCCTCCTCGTCGGAGCCCTGGCCGAGGCGTGGGTGCGCCGTCCCGACGTGCCGCCCGTGCTCGCGTGGTCGATGCTGTTGCTCGTCATCGCGTCCCAGGGCCTGCGCTGGTGGTGCATCGCCACGCTCGGGCGCCGGTGGAACACCCGCGTCATCGTCGTGCCCGGCCTCCCGCCGGTGCGCTCGGGGCCCTACCGGTGGCTGCGCCACCCCAACTACGTCGCGGTCGTCGTCGAGGGCGTGGCGCTCCCCCTGGTGCACGGCGCCTGGATCACGGCCGTGGTCTTCACCGTCCTCAACGCCGGCCTGCTCGCCGTACGCATCCGCGTCGAGGACGCCGCGCTGGCCGCCCTGCCGGTGGGGAACGAGGCCGCCCGTGCGTGAGGTGGTCGTGGTCGGCGGAGGCCCGGTGGGGCTCGCGGCGGCGGTCCATGCCCGGCGGGCCGGGCTGTCCGTCCTCGTCCGCGAGCCGCGGCAGGGCCCGGTGGACAAGGCCTGCGGCGAGGGCCTCATGCCGGGGGCCCTCTCCGAGCTCGCCGACCTCGGGGTCCACCCCCACGGCCGTGACCTGGCCGGGATCCGCTACGTCGCGAGCACCGGCACCGGCGTCACCGCGCGCTTCGCCGCCGGCCCCGGCCGGGGCGTACGCCGCACCGTCCTCCACGACGCGCTCGCCGCCCGCGCCGACGAGGTCGGGGTCGAGGTCGACGCCCGTCCCGTCGCCACGGTGGACGACGCCGGTGACCACGTGCTGGTCGACGGCGAGCCCGCCCGCTACGTCATCGCCGCCGACGGACTGCACTCGACCGTGCGCCGCCTCGTCGGGCTGGAGGGTCCCGCGCCGTCGCGGCGCCGCTTCGGGCAGCGCTGCCACGTCCGGCAGGCGCCGTGGACCGACGTCGTGGAGGTGCACTGGTCCCCCCGCGCCGAGGCCTACGTCACCCCGGTCGACGACGACCTCGTCGGCGTCGCGGTCCTGGGCGAGGCCGGCTCCCGCTTCGAGGACCTGCTCGACGACTTCCCCGTGCTGCGGGAGCGGCTCACCGGGCCACGCACCCGCGTGATGGGGGCGGGGCCCCTGCGCCAGCGCGCGCGGGCCCGGTCGGTGGGCCGGGTGCTGCTCGTCGGCGACGCCGCCGGCTACGTCGACGCGCTCACCGGCGAGGGGATCGCCCTCGGCCTGGCCCAGGCCCGGGTCGCCGTCGACCTCGTGGCCCTCGGCGACGTCCGCGGCTACGACCGCGCGGCCCGCCGGATGGGGTTGCGGCACGAGCTGCTGACCCACGCCCTGCTGCACGCCACCGCCCGCCCGTCCGTGCGCCGGGGCCTGGTCCCCGCCGCACGGCGCCTGCCGTGGCTCTTCTCGTCCGCCGTCAACCAGCTCGCCCGACCCGTGGGGAGGCCCGCATGACCGACACGAGCACCGACACCGCCGCACCGACCACGTCCCGCGAGCAGGTGGTCCTGCTCGACGAGGACGGTCGTGCCATCGGCACCGCCGACAAGGCGACGGTCCACCACGCCCGCACACCGCTGCACCTCGCCTTCTCGTGCTACCTCTTCGACGGAGAAGGCAACGTCCTCGTGACGCAGCGGGCCCTGCACAAGCGGACCTTCCCCGGGGTGTGGACAAACAGCTGCTGCGGCCACCCGGCCCCGGGCGAGCCGATGGAGGACGCCGTGCGTCGGCGGGTCCCCCAGGAGCTCGGCACCGACGTCACCGACCTGGTCCTGGTGCTCCCCCGCTTCCGCTACCGGGCCGAGCAGGACGGCATCGTCGAGAACGAGCTCTGCCCGGTCTTCGTGGGCCGGGCGTCGGGTCCCGTCACGGCCGACCCCGACGAGGTGGAGGACGCGCGGTGGGAGCCGTGGGCGCCCTTCCGCGAGGCGGTGCTGGACGGCAGCCGCTCCGTGTCGGTGTGGTGCCGCGAGCAGGTCGCGCAGCTGCCGGCGGAGCCGTGGACGACGCCCGCAGCCGACGTCGCCGACCTGCCGCCCGCCGCGGTGAACGACGTCACGCGCTGAGGGCCACTCCTGGGGGTGGGCAGGAGGGGTGGGGTTCGCCCGAACCGCGACGCGGTCGACACCCCCTGTGACACGCTGGACGGAAGCCTCGAGACCGTGGGCCGCCAGCTGCCACGAAGGGCCACCGTGACCGACGACCGCTCCGGGACGACGCGGAGCCCGGCGCTCGACGCGGAGTCCGACCGGCTCGCGTGGCGCCTGGCCGTCGACGCGGCGGGGGTCGGCGCCTTCGTGTGGGACCTGCGCACCGGGGAGCTGCACTGGGACGACCGGCTGCTGGAGCTCTTCGGGCTCGACACGGACACGTTCGGGGGCACGATCGAGGCGTTCAACAGCCTCGTCCACCCCGACGACCTGGGCCGCGTCAGCGACGCCCTCCAGGTCGCCATCGCGAGCTGCGGCGAGTACACCGCGGAGTACCGCGTCGTGCTGCCCGACGGCGGCCTGAGGTGGATCGAGGCGCGCGGACGCGCGCTGCCCGTGCTCGACGGCGTCGAGGCCGTACGCCTCGTCGGGGCGGCGTACGACACCACGGCCGTCCGCGACGGCGAGGCCCGGGTCGGGCGGGTGCTCGAGTCCATGTCCTCGGCGTTCTTCCAGCTCGACGACCAGTGGCGCTTCACCTACGTCAACAGCGAGGCCGAGCGACTGCTCGGCACCACCCGGTCGCACCTGGTGGGACAGAGCATCTGGGAGGCCTTCCCCGACTCGGTGGGCAGCCCGTTCGAGGAGGGCTACCGCGCGGCAGCGGCCTCGGGCTCGCCGGTCTCCTTCGAGGCCTGGTACCCGCCCCCGCTCGCCAGCTGGTACGAGGTGCGCGCATGGCCGACCCCCGAGGGGCTGGCGGTCTACTTCGTCGACGTCAGCGACCGTCGCGCCGCCCAGGAGGCGCTGGACCGCTCGGCGGAGCGGCTGGCCCTGCTGGCGTCGGTGTCGGACTCGCTCACCGCCACCCTGGACGCGACCGAGGGCGTCAGCCGGCTGGCGACCCACCTGGTGCCGCTGCTGGCCGACTGGTGCCTGGTGACCCTCGTGGAGGACCCCCAGGTCACCGACTGGCGGCGCGGGCTGCGCGACGTCGGCTGGGCGCACGCCGACCCCGCGCTCGAGCCGGTCCTGCGGGAGTACGCCTCCCTCCGCCTGCGGGCGATGACCGACGAGTCCTACCTCGCGCGGACCATCCAGGACATGACGCCGGTGCTGATGCATGCCGACGCCGCCGACCAGGTCGCTTCGGTGCTCGTCCCCGGCCCCGCCCGCGACCGGCTGCGCGTGCTCGACCCGGCGTCCGCCGTCGTGGCGCCGCTGCGCGCGCGTGGGCGCACCGTCGGGGTGGTGAGCGCCTTCCGCGGCCGCGGACGCCCGGCGTTCGACGAGGACGACGTCGCACTGCTGCAGGACATCGGGTCGCGCGCCGCCCTGGCGCTCGACAACGCCCGCCTCTACGAGTCGCAGCGTGACCTCTCCGAGACGCTGCAGCGCAGCATGCTGACCGACCCGCCACGGCTCGACGACCTCGACATCGTGGTGAGGTACGTCCCGGCCGGCGACGTCGCCCGTATCGGCGGGGACTGGTACGACGCGTTCCTCCAGCACGTCCCCGGCGACGAGCAGCCGCACGTGGTGCTGGTCGTCGGCGACGTGGTCGGGCACGACGTGGCGGCCGCCGCCGCGATGGGCCAGGTGCGTGGCCTGCTGCGGGGCGTGGCCGTGCACGGCGGCGACGCACCCGCCGCGATCCTCTCCGGCGTCGACACCGTCATGGAGTCGCTGTCGCTCGGCACGACCGCCACGGCGGTCGTCGCGCGGCTCGAGCGGAGGGACGGAAGCGGCGGCGCCGTGGTGCGCTGGTCGCACGCGGGGCACCCGCCGGCGCTCCTGCTGACGCCGACCGGCGAGGTCCACCACCTCGCCGACGTGGAGGACAGCGACCTGCTGCTCGGGCTCGACCCCGGGACCGTGCGGGCCGAGAGGTCCGCCCGCCTCGAGCCGGGCTCCGTGCTCGTCTTCTACACCGACGGCCTGGTGGAGCGCCGCGACCGCGACTTCGACGCGGGCGTCCACGACCTCGCCGACCTGCTCCGCGTGGAGGCCTCCCGCGGCTGCGACACCGAGGCCCTCGCGGACCGGTTGCTCGCCGGCATGGTCGGCGACGGGCTCGAGGACGACGTCGCCCTCCTCGTCGTACGCTTCTCGCCTCCCGCGGGGTGACCGGGGTCCCGACCCCGCTTGACGTCGTTCGAACACGTGTTCGATCATGGACCCATGTCGTCCGCCCGCTCCGTCGCCGCCCTCGACCCCCGGCGCGCCGTGGTCGAGCAGCTGCGCGAGCGGGTGGCGGCCATGGAGGACAAGGCCGCCGGCGAGCCGGTCCCCACACTGCCCGCGCTGGCCGGGCTGGTGACCCTGCGCGCGGGCGGTGCCTACGCGGTCGACTCGGCCTCGCTCGCGCTGGCGCTGGCCGCGGGCGCCTCCCGGGCGGGCGAGTGGGTGGGGTTCGCCGGGTGCACGGACTTCGGCGCCGAGGCCGCCGCTGAGCTCGGGATCGAGCTCTCCCGCACCGTGCTCGTCCCCGACCCCGGGGAGCACTGGCTCGAGGTGGCCGCGGCGCTCGTCGACGTGCTCCGCGTCGTGGTGCTGCGCCCGCCGGCGTCCGTGGACGAGCGCACGGCCGGGATCCTGCAGTCCCGCCTGAGGACCCGGTCTGCCGTGCTCGTCGTGCACGGCGACTGGCCGCGTGTGGAGGCCCGGCTGAGCGTCGAGGAGTCCGTCTGGACCGGCCCGGGCACCGGCTCGGGACGGCTGGAGCAGCGCCGCGCCCGCGTCGCCGTACGCCGCGGCGCGCGGCCCTCGCAGCACACCGAGCTGACCTGGCCCGGCCTCGACCGGGTCGAGGAGCGGCCCCCGCTCGCGCGCACGGCCTCCGGATGAGGGTCATGGTCGTCTGGTGCCCGGACTGGTCCGTGGTCGCCGCGCTCGACGAGGCGGAGCGCTCGCGCCGCTCCCCCGCCGCCGTCCTGTCGGCCAACGTCGTCGAGGTGTGCAACGGCCCCGCCCGGGCCGAGGGCGTACGCCGGGGTCAGCGGCGACGCGACGCCCAGGCCCGGTGTCCCGACCTGCTGCTGCTCCCCGCCAACCCCGACCGCGACGCACGGTCCTTCGAGCCGGTGCTCGCCGTGGTGGAGGAGCTGCGTCCCGGGGTCTCCGCGCTGCGACCCGGACTGCTCGCCGTACGCGCCCCCGGCAGCTGGTACGGCACGGAGTCCGCGGCTGCGGCGACGGTGTGCCAGGCCCTCGTCGAGGCGGGCGTGTGGGACGTCCGCATCGGCGTCGCCGACGACCTGTTCACCGCCGAGCAGGCCGCGCGCACGGCGGACGTCCAGGCGTGGTCGGTGGTGGCGGAGGGTGGCTCGCCCGAGTTCCTGAGGGGCCTGCCGGTCCAGGTGCTGCAGGACGAGGGACCGCAGGGCCGCGAGCTCGTCAGCCTGCTGTCGCGGCTCGGGCTGCGCAGCCTCGGCGACCTCGCCGACCTGCCGGCCGACGCCGTGCAGCACCGGCTCGGGGCCCACGGCGCCACGGTCCGTCGCCGGGCCCGCGGGGAGGACCAGACCCTGTTCGCCGCGCGCACCCCACCGCCGGAGCTCGAGGCGGACGTCGTCTTCGAGCCGCCGCTCGACTCCGTGGAGGCGATCACGTTCAGCGTGCGGACCACCGCCGAGCGCTTCGTCACCCAGCTCGCCCACCACCAGCTGGTCGCCACCGGCGTGCGCGTCGAGGCCGAGTCGGACGGCGTCGTCCGGTCCTCACGGGAGTGGCTGCACCCTCGCTTCTTCACCGCGCGCGACCTCGTGGACCGGGTCCACTGGCAGCTCCAGTCCGCCACCGTCGGGGGCTCGCTGCGGGCCCGCAAGCAGTCCGGGGTGGTGACCGCGCCTGTCGAGCGGATCCGCTTCGTCCCCGAGGTGGTCGAGCCGGCCGCCGCGCACGGCGAGGCGCTGTGGGGGACGGCGTCCGACGACCTGGTCGAGCGGGGCGTGGCCCGCGTGCAGGGGATGGTGGGCTTCGACGCCGTGCGCCGCCCCGTGCTGCAGGGCGGCCGCACCCCGGCGGCGCGCCAGTCGCTCGTGCCCTGGGGCGAGCGGCCGGTCGACCTCCGTCCGCTCGACCGCCCGTGGCCGGGCCGCGTCCCCGGCCCCGCCCCGGTGCGGGTCTTCGCCGCGCCGCCGGTGGCCGAGGTCGTCGACGACGCCGGTCGCGACGTGCGCGTGAGCGACCGGGGCGTGGTCACCGGCGAGCCGCGCCGGTTCCGGGTCGGCGGCCCCCGCGACGGCAACGCCCTGCCCTGGCAGCCGGTCACGGCCTGGGCGGGGCCCTGGCCGACCGACGAGGGGTGGTGGTCGGGAGGCGACGGCCCGACCGCGCGCTTCCAGGTCGTCGGCGCCGACGGCCGGGCCTGGCTGCTCGTGCGCAGCCCCCACGGCTGGGCGCTGGAGGCGGCGTATGACTGAGCGGCCTCCGAGGCACGGGGGCGCCTGATGGGCTGGAACAACCCCACGATGCACTGGAAGGAGCTCGAGCGCAGGCTGAGCGGCCTTCCCGGCGCCGACGACGCCCCCGTGTCGCGTCGCAAGCACTCAGCGACCGAGCCGCGCGCGATCGAGCGGCCGGCGCAGGCCACGCCCTACGCGGAGCTGCACTGCCACAGCCACTTCAGCTTCCTCGACGGCGCCTCCTCCCCCGCCGCGCTCGTGGAGGAGGCGGTGCGGCTGGGACTGCACGCCCTGGCGATCACCGACCACGACGGCTTCTACGGCGCGCCGCTGCTCGCCGAGGCTGCCGCCGCCTACGACCTGGCCACCGTGTTCGGTGCGGAGCTGTCCCTCGGCCTGTCCGGCCCGCAGAACGGCGTGGCCGATCCCGAGGGCAGCCACCTGCTGGTCCTCGCACGCGGCGTCGAGGGCTACCACCGGCTCGCGGCGGCGATGACCGACGCGCACCTGCGCGGTGACGAGAAGGGGCGCCCGGTCTACGACCTCGAGGAGCTCGGGGAGCGAGGTCGTGGCCACTGGGTCGTCCTCACCGGGTGCCGCAAGGGGCTCGTCCCGGGCGCACTGTCCGCCGAAGGCGAGGCCGCGGCGGCCGAGCAGCTCGACCGGCTCACGAGCCTCTTCGGCCTCGACGACGTCCTCGTCGAGCTCTCGCCCCGCCCCGGCGCCGACACCACCAACGCGGTCCTCGCCCGGCTGGCACGCGTCCACGGCCTCGACGTCGTCGCCGCGGGCAACGTCCACCACGCGACACCCCGCGAGCACCGGCTCGCCTCGTCGATGGCCGCCGTCCGGGCCCGACGCAGCCTGAGCGAGCTCGACGGGTGGCTCGACCTGTCCGGGTCCGCCCACCTGCGCAGCGGTGCCGAGACCGCGCGGGCCCTCGCGGCGTACCCCGGTGCCGTCGAGCGGAGCGTGCGCCTGGCCGACGACCTGGCCTTCGACCTGCGCAAGGCCTCCCCCGCACTGCCCAAGCGCCAGATCCCCGAGGGCCACACCGCGGACTCGTGGCTGCGCGTGCTGGCCGAGCGCGGCTTCGCCGAGAGGTACGCCGGCGTGCCCCACGAGCGCGAGGCACGTGACCGGCTCGAGCACGAGCTGCGGGTCATCGCCGAGAAGGACTTCGCGGGCTACTTCGTCATCGTGCACGACATCGTCGCGTTCGCCCGCGAGCGCCGGATCCTGTGCCAGGGGCGGGGCTCGGCCGCGAGCTCGGCGGTCTGCTTCGCGCTCGGCATCACGGCCGTCGACGCGGTCTTCTACCAGCTGCCGTTCGAGCGGTTCATCTCCGCGCACCGCGACGAGGAGCCCGACATCGACGTCGACTTCGACTCCGACCGGCGCGAGGAGGTCATCCAGTGGGTCTACGACACCTACGGCCGCCGCAACGCCGCCCAGGTCGCCAACGTCATCGGCTACCGGCCCCGGATGGCGGTGCGCGACGCCGCGAAGGCGCTGGGCTACTCGCCCGGCCAGCAGGACGCGTGGTCCAAGCAGGTCGACGGGTGGAAGTCCGTCGTCACCGGCGACCAGGGCGACACCGACGCCCACGACATCCCCGCGCCCGTCGTGGCGCTGGCCGAGGAGATGCTGGGCGCTCCGCGCCACCTCGGCATCCACTCGGGCGGCATGGTCCTCACCGAGCGACCCATCGGCGAGGTGTGCCCGATCGAGCGCGCCCGCATGGACCGGCGGACCGTGCTGCAGTGGGACAAGGACTCCTGCGAGTCGATGGGGCTGGTGAAGTTCGACCTCCTCGGCCTGGGGATGCTGGGCGCGCTCGACCACATGATGCGACTGGCCGAGGAGCACCTCGGTGAGCGCTGGGACCTCGCGACCCTGCCCAAGGAGGAGCCGGCCGTCTACGACATGCTCTGCCGCGCCGACTCGATCGGGGTCTTCCAGGTCGAGAGCCGTGCGCAGATCGGCACGCTGCCGCGGCTGCGTCCGCGGGAGTTCTACGACCTCGCCATCGAGATCGCGCTGATCCGCCCAGGCCCCATCCAGGGCGGCGCGGTGCACCCCTACGTCCGCCGCGCGACCGGGCAGGAGCCGGTCGCCTACGACCACCCCGAGCTCGTGCCCGTCCTCGAGCGCACCAAGGGCGTCCCGCTGTTCCAGGAGCAGCTGATGGCCATGGCCGTCACCCTCGGCGACTGCAGCCGCGACGACGCGGACCTGCTCCGCCGGGCCATGGGGTCCAAGCGCGGGGTCGAGCGGATCGAGTCGGTGAAGCACACGCTCTACACCGGGATGGCGCGACGCGGGATCACCGGCGACCTCGCCGACTCGATCTACGTCAAGATCCTGTCCTTCGCCAACTTCGGCTTCGCCGAGTCGCACGCCCTGTCCTTCGCGCTCCTCGTCTACGCGTCGTCGTGGTTCAAGCTGCACTACCCCGCGGCGTTCCTCGCCGGGCTGCTGCGCAACCAGCCGATGGGCTTCTACTCCCCGCAGTCCCTCGTCGGGGACGCGCGGCGCCACGGCGTGGACGTACGCCGTCCCGACGTGACGCTCTCCGGCGCCCAGGCCGACCTCGAGCCCCTCGTGCTCGGTCCCGTCGCGGCCACCGGGCCCGCCGAGTGCTGCCGACCGCGGTTCGAGCGCACCGAGTGGGTGCCCGGCACACCCGACCCCGTGCCCGCCCACCGGCGCGACACCGCGCTCGCCGTACGCCTGGGGCTCGACTCGGTGCGCGGCATCGGTCTCGACGTGGCCCGCCGGATCGTCGCCGCGCGCGACGAGTCGCCGTTCACCGGCGTCACCGACCTGTCCCGGCGCGCCGACCTCACCTCGGCGCAGCTCGAGGCCCTCGCCACGGCCGGCGCCTTCGACGCCTGGGGCATGGAGCGGCGCGAGGCGCTGTGGGCCGCCGGCTTCGCCGAGGGGTCCGGCCACCTGCCCGGGTCGACCCCGGCGCCCGAGGCGCCGACCCTGCCCGGGATGAGCGAGCCGGAGATCACCCTCGCCGACCTCTGGGCCACCGGCATCTCCCCCGAGCGCCACCCCGTCGAGCACCTGCGCGAGGAGCTGCGCCGCGCCGGCGTGAAGTCCGTCGCCGAGCTCGCCGACACCGAGGGAGGCCGGCGGGTGCACGTGGGCGGCCTGGTCACGCACCGCCAGCGTCCGGGCACCGCGATGGGGGTCACCTTCCTCAACCTCGAGGACGAGACCGGCATGCTCAACGTCGTCTGCTCGGTCGGGGTGATGCGCGCGCACCGGCAGGCGGCACGCAACCGGGTCGCCGTGGTCGTCCGTGGCCGCCTCGAGCGCAACGAGGGCGTCACCAACCTCGTCGCGGACCGGGTCGAGGGCATCGACGTGGTCGTCCCGGGCGCCGGCGCGGTGCTCCAGGCCCGGGCGTCCTCGCGCGACTTCCGCTAGGCCGGCGCCTCCGCGCGCAACTTCCGTGTCACCGTGCCGTAGCCCCGGCGTATGGGTGTCGTTGAGCGGGTATGCGTTCCTCCACGGGGGACTCCGGCTGCACCCGCCGGACGGGAAGCGCGGCAACGACAAGGGCCGCGCTGGTGGTGGCGCGGCCCTGTGACGTGCGGCTGGATCTCACGAGGATCTCGGGTGGGCGATACTGGGTTCGAACCAGTGACCTCTTCGGTGTGAACGAAGCGCGCTACCACTGCGCCAATCGCCCGAGCTCGGCAGAACGTTATCCCATGGGTGGAGCGGACCCGGAATCGGGTCCGCGAACCTCACCCCTCCTTGTCGCGCCTGATGGCGCTCCGCAGCTCCTCGACCTCGTCCGGCCTGCCGTGGAAGCGCCGGTAGCTGTAGACGATCAGCCCGACGGCGATGAAGGCCGACGCGACCTGGGTCACGCCGGTCCAGATGCCACCGGGCAGCCACCACGTGTCGGACAGCGGCCACCAGTCGGGGGCCGGGGGCTTGATGATCCACAGCACGCCGCACCCGGCGAGCACCAGGGCACCGAGGCAGGACGCCACGATCCGCGGCCACGTCTCGACGCCCTCCGCGGCTCCGAGCAGGGCGCGGATCCGGACCGGTTCCACGCGGCGCTCGGCCCAGTCGTACTGCTGGGACAGCAGCGCGAGGCCGGCGAAGATGCCGAGCAGGCCGGGGCCCGGGAGGAAGATCGCGGCGACCCCGAGCAGCAGGAGGGTCCACCCCAGGATCTCGAGACCGATGCGCTTCGCTGCCCCCGTCATGGGGAGAACCTACCCGGCCGTGCCAGAGGCAACAGCCCCGGCAAACCGGTGGTTACCGTCAAGTCCGTCACGAGTCAGCATCAAGATCCGGTCTGGACCGGGGCGGGTCATATTTTGCCGTTTTGCATCACGAGCAGGCGTTCATGCCGTCTCATGATCATCGCACCCAGGGGACCCCACACCCCGGCGACCACGAGGAGCATTCGATGAACCTGTCCGGTAGCGGGCACACCCTGTCCGACGTCGCGTTGGACATCACCGTCGAGTGCATGGACGACCGCGGCATCCGCCACGAGATCGACACCGTCCTCAGCTATGCGGCCAGCGACCCGTTCGCCGTCGCCATGACCTTCGTGACCTCCGACGGCGACCTCGTGTGGACCTTCGGCCGCGACCTGCTGATCCGTGGCACCGAGGGTCCGGCGGGCGACGGCGACGTGCACGTCGCCCCCGCGATCGGCCTGAGCGGACGCGCCATGGTCTCCATCGAGCTCAGCTCCCCCGACGGCCACCTGGTGCTGCTGGCCCGGTCCTCGGACATCAGCGCGTTCATCGCCCGCACGGTCGCCCTGGTCACCCCCGGCGAGGAGTCCGCGTCCTTCGACGCCGACCTGCTGATCAGCCAGCTCCTGGCTTCCTGAGCCCTCCCGGCGCCCCCTGTCGGGGCGTCGCTCAGGCGCGGGAGTGCTGCGCCACCCAGCTCGCGTGCAGGCCGGCGTAGACGCTGCCCGCCTGGGTCACCAGCTCGCCGTGGGGGCCGCGCTGCACGACCCGGCCCTTGTCGACGACGATGACCTCGTCGGCGCTCTCGGCCGTGGACAGCCGGTGCGCGATCGTCACCGACGTGCGCGACTGCATGAGCCGCTCGAGCGCCCGGCCGATCTGCATCTCGAGCGCCGGGTCGACGGCACTCGTCGCCTCGTCGAGGACCAGCAGGTCGGGGTCGGCGAGGTGGGCCCGGAGCAGGGCCACGAGCTGCCGCTCGCCCGCGGAGAGCGACTCGCCACGCTGGCCGACCGCCGTGTGCAGTCCGCGCGGGAGACCGGACAGCCAGTCGTCGATCCCGAGCTCGACCGCGGAGGCCAGGATCTCGTCCTCGGTGGCGTCGAGCTTGCCGTAGCGGACGTTGGCGGCGACGGTGTCGTCGAAGAGGAAGCCCTCCTGGGGGACCAGGACCACGCTGCGCCGCAGCGAGCGCGCATCGATCCGGCGGACGTCGACGCCGTCGAGCAGCACGGCGCCGTCGCCAGGGTCCATCAGCCGGGTCAGCAGCTTGGCGAAGGTGGACTTGCCCGACCCGGTCTCCCCCACGATCGCGACCCGTGTGCCGGCGCCGATCGTGAGGTCGACGTCGCGCAGCACCGGCGGCCCGCCCGGGTAGGAGAACGTGACGTCGGCGAACCGCACGTCGATCGCACCCCGCGGGAGCTGCTCCCCGTCGGGCCCCGGGTCGACGAGGTCGGCCGGGGTCTCGAGGATGCCCAGCACGCGCCGCCAGCTCGAGATCGCGTTCTGGGCGTCGGTGAGGATCTGGGTGCCCATCTGCACCGGGCCGACGAAGAGCGTGACCAGGAACGCGAAGGCGAGGACCTTGCCCGGGGTCATGTCGCCGGTGAAGCCGAGCAGCACGCCGATGACGATCACGCCGGCGTTGGCCAGGCCGGCGGAGAGCCCGCCCAGCGAGAACGACGTCACGGTGAACTTCTGGGCGTGGATGTAGGCGTCCTGCCAGTCCTGGATCGCGGTGTCGATGCGGGCCTGGGTGCGGGCCTCGACGCCGTTGGAGCGGACGACCGCCGCGCCGACGACCGGCTCGGAGATCGCGCCGAGCAGCACGCCCACCTGGTGGCGTACGACGGTGTAGGCGGCCGACAGCTTCTTCTGGAACCAGCGGATCGACAGGAAGAGCGGCGCGAAGGCGAGCCACACCACGGCAGCGAGCTGCCAGCTGTAGACGAGCATGAGCACCGTGGCCACCAGCATCTGACCGATGCTGACGACGAAGATCAGGCCGCCGAAGACGAGGAACTGGCTCACCTGGTCGACGTCGGTCGTCACGCGCGAGACCAGCGCGCCGCGGCGCTCGGTGTTCTGGGTGAGCAGGGGCAGGTCGTGGACGTGGCGGAACGCCTTGGTGCGCAGCGTCGCCAGGCCGCGCTCGGACGTGGTGAACAGCCGCCGGGTCATCGCGTAGGAGGCCCAGCTCGTGACCGCGATGGCGAGCGCGGCCAGCACGCCCATCCAGAGGACGAAGTCGAGGCGCGGACCGCCCGGGGCGTTGAGGCCGCGGTCGAGGGTCTGCTGGACCGCGATCGGCACCACGATCTGCCCGCACGAGGCGATGACCGCGAGCAGGAGGGTCACGCGCAGGCCCTCGCGCAGCTCCGGGGAGTACTGCATGCCGAGGCGGATGGTGGCGATCGCACCGATGTCCTCGCCGGTGTCCATCCGGGTGCCGGCGGTGGGTGCCGTGCTGCTCATTCCGGGGTCCCCTCGGCGTTGTCGGACGGAGGAGCGAAGCGGAGGAGGACGAGAACGTCGTGGGGTGGGTTCATCGGGTGCTCCCCTCCTCGGCGGCGTCGGTCTCGTAGGCGTTGACGAGCTGGGCGTACGCCGGGCTCGTGGCGAGCAGCTCGGCGTGCGTCCCGCGGCCCACGATGCGCCCCTCGTCGAGGTGGACGACCTCGTCGGCGAGGGAGATGGTGGCCTTGCGGTAGGCGACGACGACCAGCGAGGCGTCCCCGTCTCCGACCCCGTCCCCGTCGCCGTCCCCGCGGCCGTCGCGCAGCGAGGCGAGGATCCGGGCCTCGACCTCGGGGTCGACCGCGGACGTGGCGTCGTCGAGGATCAGCAGCCGCGGGCGACGCACGAGTGCCCGCGCGAGCGACAGGCGCTGGCGCTGGCCGCCGGAGAGCGAGGTGCCGCGCTCACCGAGCCTGGTGTCGAGGCCGTCGGGCAGCGCGGCGACGAAGCCGTCGGCCTGCGCGGTGCGCAGCGCCCCCCAGACCTCCTCGTCGGGCACGTCGGCGCCGAGCGTGACGTTGCCGCGCACGGTGTCGTCGAACATGAACGCCGTCTGCGGGACCAGCGCGACGTCGCGCGGGAGCTCGCCGCGGCGCAGCCCCCGCAGGTCGTGGCCGTCGAGGCGGATCGCCCCGCCGTCGGGGTCCACGAGCCGGGTCATCAGGCTGGTGAGGGTGCTCTTCCCCGACGCGGTGGCGCCGACGAGCGCGACCGTGCGGCCGGGCTGGACGTCGAACGTCACGCCCCGCAGCAGCGGGGTGTCCGGGTCGTAGGCGTAATGCAGCCCGTCGACCTCGAGGAGTGCCCCCGCAGCGGACGCCGGCAGCGCGTCCTGGCCGTACTCCATGGAGCCGCGTGCGTCGAGGACGGCCTTGGCTCGTCGGTAGCCCACGACCGAGCGTGGGAACTCGCCGAGCAGCCAGCCGATCGCGCGGATCGGGAACGCGACGATGGTGAGCAGGTAGGCGATCGTCACGACGTCGCCGGGCTCGGTGGCGCCGCTCGCCACCCGGGCCACGCCCACCGCGAGCACGACGAGCACGCCGAGGTTGGGCAGGCTGGCCAGGGCGGGGTCGAAGATCGCGCGGATCCGCCCAGCCCTGACGTTGACGTCACGCAGCTCGTGGGCCTTGGCCCGGAAGCGGTCGGTCTCCTCGACCTCGCGGCCGAGGGTCTTGACGACCATCGCACCGTCGAAGGACTCGTGGGCGATCTCGCTGACCTCGGCGCGGAGCCCCTGCGCGCGGGTCATCAGCGGCGAGGAGTAGTGCTGGTAGAGCAGGTTGGCGACGACGACGGCCGGGAACACCAGGAGGCCGACCAGGGCCATCACGACGTCGGCGACGAACATCTGCGCGACCGCGATCACCATCATCACGATCGTGCCGAGCGCCATCGGCAGCGGCATGATCGGCGCCCACGCGGCCTCGACGTCGGAGTAGGCGTTGGACAGCAGCTGCCCGGTCGGGTGGCGCTGGTGCCACTCCATCGGCAGGGAGAGGTACTGCCGGGTGACCCCACGCCGGGTGTGGGACTGCATCCGGTAGTACATGATGCCGCCGCCGAGGCGCCGCGCGACGATGCCGACGGCCCGCAGGATCGCGACCGCCATGAAGAGCGCGACGACCCACACCAGCATGTCGGTGCCGACCTCGCCGGTCTCGAACGCCGGGATCAGGACGTGCTGCGTCGACCAGCCCAGGACCCACGCGTCGGCGACGGTGAGCACGCCGAAGAGGACCGCACCGAGCGTGGCGACCGTGAAGACGCGCGGCTCGCGCCTGATCGCGACCCAGAGGACCCGGAAGCCGTCGAGAGTGGTCGTGCCCCGCAGCTCCGCGTCCTTGCCCACCGGTGTCGCCCGCCTCCTCAGATCCCAGCCCGTACCCTTCGCAGCCGGTTGCCGAGCGCAACCAACCAACCGGGTCAGGCTATTCCTCGGCACCGACACCGCACGAATCGCACCACCCCGCAGGGCAGTGCGCCACCGACGCGCGGACCGGGCGTACGGCTCAGTGCCGGATACGGGACAGGAAGGCGCGGGTGCGCTCCTCCTGCGGGTCGTCGATGACCTGCTCCGGCCTGCCCTGCTCGTGGATGCGCCCGTCGTGGAGGAAGCAGACCCGGTCGGCGACGTCGCGCGCGAAGCCCATCTCGTGGGTGTTGAGCAGCATCGTCACCCCCTCGGCCTTGAGCTCGGTGAGGAGGTCGAGCACCTCACCGACGAGCTCGGGGTCGAGCGCGCTGGTGACCTCGTCGAGCAGCATCAGGCGCGGGTTCGCCACGAGCGCCCGGGCGATCGCGACGCGCTGCTGCTGGCCCCCGGACAGGTCGTCGGGCCGCGCGGACGCCTTCTCCGCGAGGCCGACGCGCTCGAGCATCGCCAGCCCACGCGTACGCGCCTCGTCCGCCGCGACGCCGTGGACGAGCCGCAGCGCCAGGGTGAGGTTGCCGATCACGTCGAGGTGCGGGAAGAGGTTGTAGGCCTGGAAGACCATCCCCATCCGCGAGCGCACCTCGTCGCCGTCCACGCGCGGGTCGGTGATGTCGCGGCCCTCGAAGGTGATGACGCCGTCGTCGACCACCTCGAGCAGGTTGACGCAGCGCAGGAGGGTGGACTTGCCCGACCCGGAGGCGCCGATGAGGACGACGCACTGGCCGGGCTCGACGGTCAGGTCCACCTGCCGCAGCACGACGTGGTCGCCGAACGACTTGCGCACGCCGTCGAGGCGCAGCAGCTCGCTCACAGGTGGCCTCCGGCGCCGTGGTAGCCCTTCTTGCGGGCGTACCGGTCGGTGAGCCTGGCCATCGGGATGGTGAGGCAGCAGAACAGGAACCCCGCGACGACGTAGGGCGTGTAGTTGAAGTCCAGCGCCGTCTCGATCTGCGCCTTGCGGATGGCGTCGGTGACGCCGAGGACCGCGATGAGGCCGGAGTCCTTCTGGAGCGAGACCAGGTCGTTCATCAGCGGCGGGATGACCCGGCGCCACGCCTGCGGGAGCACGACGTGGCGCAGCGTCTGGCCGTAGGACAGGCCGAGGGAGCGGCCGGCGAGCCGCTGGCTCGGGTGGACCGACTCGATGCCGGCACGGAACACCTCCGCGACGTAGGCGGAGTAGGACAGCACGAGCGCGGTCCCGCCCCAGAACAGCGGCGACGTCGGCAGGCCCTGGAGGCTGAGCGCCGGGCCGCCGAAGCCGAGCAGGAAGATCACCAGCAGCAGCGGCAGGCCGCGGAAGACGTCGACGTACGCCGTCCCGAGCAGGCGCAGCGGGAAGGCGACGGGTCCATGGAGCGTGCGCACGATGGCGACCGTGAGGCTGACCACGAGGATCAGCACCCAGCACACGACCATCACCCGGATGTTGAGCCAGAGGCCGTCGAGCACGGCCGGGAAGGACGAGACGGCCTTGTCCCAGTCGAAGTAGGTCTCCTGCACCCGCTCCCAGCCCGGCGAGCTGACGACCGCGCCACCGATCGCGCCGAGCAGCAGCAGCGTGCTGACGGCGGCGATCGCCGCGCTGCGCGCCGTGCGGCGCCGCCGCCAGTCGTCGCGTGCGCGCTGGACCTCGGACGGCTCCCAGTCCGTGCCCGCCTGAGAGACCTGGTGCGGCATCAGGACAGCTCGGGAGCGCCCTGCTGGGCCAGCCACTCCTGGTTGATCTGGTCGAGGATGCCGTCCTCGCGCAGCGCGTCGACGGCGCCCGACACGCATCCGGTGAGCGGGCTGCCCTTGCCGAGCACGGCGCCGAACTGCTCGACCTCGTCACCGGCGAGCGGGAGCTGGCCGACGATCACGCCGTCGTCGAGCTGGACCGCGGACATGTAGTAGGCGGTGGGCAGGTCGACGACGATGCCGTCGATCTGCCCGTTCTTCAGCGCCTGGACCGCCTGGTCGTTGGTGTCGAAGACGGCCGGCTCCTGCGACGGCTGCACCTGGTCGGTGATCGCGGTGTAGCTGGTCGTGCCCACCTGCGCGCCGAGCTTGGCGTCGGCGAGGTCGGCCAGGCTGGTGGCGCCGTCGAGGGAGCTGCCGGCGTTGGTGACGACCGTCTGCACGACGTCGTAGTAGCCCGAGGAGAAGTCGACGGCCTTGCGCCGGGCCTCGGTGATGGAGACCTGGTTGACGTCGAAGTCGAACTCCTTCGGACCGGGCTGGACGACCTTGTTGAAGGGGACGGTGACCCAGGTGACCTGGTCGGCGGTGTAGCCGAGCTGCTCGGCGATGGCGTAGGCCACCGCGGACTCGTAGCCCTCGCCGTTGGTCGGGTCGTTGTCGACGAACCACGGCTCGTAGGCCGGGTCGTCCGTGGCGATCGTCAGCGTGCCGTCGGTGACCGTGTCCATCGTGTCGGGGGTGCACTCGTCGGCCGACGGGCTCTCGGAGGACGACCCGGAGGTCTCCGAGGAGCCGGACCCGGAGTCGTCGCCGCTGTCGGCCTCGTCGGTCGGGGCGCAGGCCGTGAGGGCGATCGTGGCGGTCGCGAGGGTGGCGACGGCGAGGTGGCGCTTCGCCACACGACGGGAGGTCTTCAGCATGGGCGAATCCTACGGCCGCCCCCGGTGTCAGCGGACCGCGTGGCCCGCCGCGGACAGACCGGCCTTGACGTCACCGATGCTGAGGGTGCCGAAGTGGAAGACGGTCGCGGCCAGGACGGCGTCGGCGCCGGCGTCGACGGCCGGGGCGAAGTGCTCGACCGCGCCCGCTCCCCCGCTGGCGATGACCGGCACGCTGACCTCGGCGCGCACCGCGCGGATGAGCTCGAGGTCGAAGCCGTCGGTGGTGCCGTCGGCGTCCATGGCGTTGAGCAGGATCTCCCCCGCGCCGAGCCATGAGGCCCGTACGGCCCACTCGATCGCGTCGAGCCCGGAGCTCTTGCGGCCGCCGTGGGTGGTGACCTCGAAGCCGCTCGCGGTGCGCTGCGCGTCGGAGGTCGTACGCCGCGCGTCGACGCTGAGGACCAGCACCTGGCTGCCGAAGCGGTCGGCGATCTCGGCGACGAGCTCGGGCCGGTGGATGGCGGCGGTGTTGACCGCCACCTTGTCGGCGCCCGCCCGCAGCAGCCGGTCGACGTCGTCGACGCTGCTGACGCCGCCGCCGACGGTGAGCGGGATGAAGACCTCCTCGGCGCAGCGGCTGACCACCTCCATCGTGGTGGCCCGGCCCTGGTGGGAGGCGGAGATGTCGAGGAAGGTCAGCTCGTCGGCACCCTCGCGGTCGTAGACGCGGGCGAGCTCGACGGGGTCGCCGGCGTCGCGCAGCTCCTGGAAGTTGATGCCCTTGACGACCCGGCCGCCGTCGACGTCGAGGCACGGGATGACCCGTACGGCGAGGCTCATCGTCGTGCCTCGCGCTCGCGCCGTGCCGCGAGTGCGACGTCGACGATGTCGGCCCGCGGCTGGCCCTCGAGCTCGGCGAGCGACACCCAGGCCGCGTGGTCGGTGGAGCCGCCCACCTCGGTGGTGCCGAGCTCGCCGCCGGTGATCGTCGCGTCGAAGACGAAGCGCTGCGAGCGGAACCAGCCGTCGAAGGTGCGCCCGCGCGCGGTGAAGAAGTGGTCGGCGAGCAGCGCGCCCGGCACGACGTCGTACCCCGTCTCCTCGTACACCTCGCGCACCAGACCGTCGCGGATCGACTCCTCGAAGTCGACGCCGCCGCCGGGCAGCGACCACTCCGGGTCGCTGTGGCCCTCGCCGTTCCACCAGGTCAGCAGCACCCGCTCCTGCCCGTCGACCTCGTCGGCCCCGTCGACGAGGAGGGCGTACGCCGCCAGGCGCACGTGGTAGTCGGTGAACTCCAGGCTCATCGGTCCTCCGGACGGGTCAGAGCGAGCGCGTCCTCGAGGGTGAAGCGACCCTCGTAGAGCGCGGTGCCGGCGATGGCGCCCTCGACGCCCTCCCCGACCAGGCCCATCAGCGCCCGGATGTCGTCGAGGGTCGTCACGCCGCCGCTGGCGACGACGGGCCGGTCGGTGGCCGCGCAGACGTCACTGAGCAGCTGGAGGTTGGGTCCCTGCAGCATGCCGTCCTTGTTGACGTCGGTGACGACGTAGCGCGCGCAGCCCTCGGAGTCGAGGCGCGCGAGGGTCTCGTAGAGGTCGCCGCCGTCGCGGGTCCACCCGCGGGCCGCGAGCGTCGTGCCGCGCACGTCGAGACCCACGGCCACCCGGTCGCCGTACGTCGCGATCGCCCGTGCGCACCACTCGGGCTGCTCCAGCGCGGCCGTGCCGATGTTGACACGGCGGCAGCCGGTGGCCATGGCGGCCTCCAGCGACTCGTCGTCCCGGATGCCGCCGCTCATCTCGACCTGGATGTCGAGGGCGCCGACGATCCTCGCCTGCAGCTCGCGGTTGTGGCCGTGGCCGAACGCCGCGTCGAGGTCGACGAGGTGGATCCACTCGGCCCCCGCCTCCTGCCAGCGCAGCGCGGCCTCGACCGGGTCGCCGAAGCGCTTCTCGGACCCGTCCACGCCCTGCACCAGCTGGACGGCCTGGCCGCCCTTGATGTCGACGGCGGGCAGGAGCTCGAGGTAGAGACGCTCGGGGGTGCTGGGCATGCCCCGATCCTAGGAGCGCACGGGTCCGCCCCGGCCCGCGCCCCGCACCCGCGAGACGGGGGTCACCTCCGCTCGCCGCGTAGACGCGCGGACAGAAGTGAGGTCGTCGCGAGTCGTCCCCGCGTACGTGACGCCCCCTTCGGGACTTGTGTCCGCGCGTCTACGCCGGGCGAGCGGTCCGTTCGTCGATCGCGAGAGGGCCGGACGCTCAGCGTCGGTGCTTGCGGGTCGGCAGCTCGTGGGCGGTGCCGTCCATCGCGCGCGTCGGAGCGATGCCCATCGCGCGCAGGATGGTCGGCATGATGTCGACGGACCGCACCTCGGCCCGCAGGTCCTTGTGGGAGGTGTTCGCGCCGGCGAACACGATCGGGACCTGCTGGGAGGCACGCTGGATGCCGCCGTGGTCGCCGAGCACGGAGTACGTCGTGTCGTCGGGCAGCGTCGCGACGAGGTCGGGTCCGTAGTCGGCCGCCTGGGTGTCCACGAGCTCCTGCGCCTTGGCGGCGAACCACCGCTTCTCCGCGCCGCGCATCCGGTCCCAGCGCACCGGCGTCACCCGGTCGTAGTGGTCTCCGTGGCGCCGCCAGACCGCCGTCACGTCGGGCAGGTCCTCCATGAGCGCGGCCGCCTCCGCGACCTTCGCCGCCGACTGGTCCTTGAGCCAGACGTTGAGGGAGGAGTCGCTGTAGGACAGGCCGACGTTGGTGGCGCCGGTGCCGTCGTCGGTGCCCTCGATGAGCGGCAGCAGCGCCTCCTGGGGGCGGAGGTAGGGCACGTCGTTGGCCGGGGAGCCGTAGTACCAGTTGTAGTAGCCGTAGTCGTTCTCCGGCTCGACGTCGCCGTGGAAGTGGCCCTCGCCCGCCGCGACGGAACCGTGGTCGGCGGTCAGCACCACGAGGGTGTCGTCGAGCTGCCCGCTGTCCTCGAGCGCCTGCATGATCCGGCCGACCTGGGCGTCGGCGGTCCGGGTGGCGTACCGCATGTGCGTCATGGGGTCGTAGCCGGGCGTGGCGCCCTCCGGGTCGTTGACCCCGCCCCACATGTGCGCGGCCTTGTCGACGCCCGGGAGGCTGACGAAGATCCCGCTCCAGCCGTCGCCCTCCTGCTCCATCACCTCCAGGACCGCGTCCGTGGCCCACACGTCGCCGCCCTGCTGGGCGGGGTCGGCACCGACGACGTAGCGGTTGTCGGTCGCGGGGTAGAGCTGCGCCGGGTACTGGCCGGTGTCGTAGATCGTGTCGCGGCGCGCGAGCCACCGTGAGCCGCAGGCGGTGGAGAAGTACGCCGGCACGTTCCATCCGGTCGGCTGGCGGTAGCGCGTCGTGGTGCCGTCGGGGTTGGTGCAGGTCGGGCCGCTACCGAAGGTGATGGTGGAGGTGCGGGCGGAGCCGGGGCCGCTGAGCCCCCACGCGGCGTACCCCTTGGGGCTGACGGTGAACACCTTCCCGGTGTCGTCGAGGTAGTCGGACAGGTGCGGGTAGCCGGCGGCCTGCTGCAGCGGCGCCATCTGGGCGAGCCCGAAGTTGCTGGTGATGTAGAGCCCGCCCGGAGCGCCGAGGAGGCCGTCGACGTCGCGGTAGCCCTCGGTCGTCCAGCCCATGTGCTTCGGCGACGCCCCGGTGGTGACCACGTTGTGGGTGACGACGGTGACCGACCCGGTGTGCCCGAGGTAGCCGTGGGGGGTGTCCACGCCGTCCTTCATCAGCGCCTCGACGTTGCGCATGTCGTAGCGGTCGACGATCTCCTTGCTCAGCGCGTCGACGACGATCACGACCACCTTCGTCGGGCGGGCGGCCGGCTCGGGCCCGTGGCCTCCGCGGCCCCCGGCCTCGGCGCCCGACTGGGTGCCGGCCACGGTGAGCGCGACCGCGGCGGCGGTGGTGACGGCGAGCAGGCGGGCGCGGCGCTGAGCCATGACGACTCCCTCCCGGGGCGGCGACGGTGCCGCGGCCCGTGAGCCGAACGTAGACCCGGCGCACACCACCGGCAATCCCCCCGGCTGGGTAGGTCCAGCCGGGAGGAGGGTGTCAGTGCGACAGCGGCGAGGCCTTGCGGATCGCCCGCTTGGACGCTTTCGCGCCGGACTTGGCGGCCGAGGTGATGCCCTGGCTGAGCAGGGTGAGCCCGGCGCCGACGAGCCACACGTCCTTGGCCACCGCGGTGCCCTCCTGGCTCGGCCGGATGCCGTCGTCCAGGGTCATCGACGGCGTCCGGAGGTACATGCCGACGAGGCTGGCGCCGAAGCCGGTCAGCGCGGCGCCGGCGACGGTCGCCGGGACCATGGGCGCGAGGAGGGCGGCGCCCACGCCGATCTCGCTGACGGCGAGCAGCCTGGCGAACTTCGCCGGCTCCATGTCCTTGAACAGGGTCGGGTAGGTGGAGGCCGCTGCACCGTGCAGGAACTGGGCGGTGCCCTCGTCGGCACCGAGCTTGCTGATGCCCGAGTTGAGGATGAACGCACCGGTGGCGACGCGGAGCGGGAGCTGGGTCAGGGACACGATCTCTCCTGGTGGTCGGGGACGGGAGTGGTCCCCAGTGTCGCTCACGTGCGGGAGCCCGCGTCGCGGCGTCCCACCGCCGGCTAGCGCCAGGTCGGGGCGACCTCGCGCCGGTAGCGCCGGGCGAGCAGCGTGGTGAGCACGGCGACGACGGGTGCGGGGATGGTCGCCCGGAGCGAGGACAGCTCGCGCTCCCCCGCCCCGTCCTGCATCCACGCGAGCGCGTTGGCCGCGTCTACGGTGCTCTGCGGCCTGAGCTTCTTGGTGAGCGCCTTGAACTCGGCGTCCTCCTTGAGCTCGTCCATCAGCGCCTCGACGTCGCGCTCCTCGTGGTCGAGGTGACCGTTGATGACGGTCTCGGCGCGAGCGACCTCGTCGGCCGCAGCGGCGGCGTTGGCGGCGGTGGGCGCCGCGGCCAGGGACTGGAGGCTCGCCGAGACGGACCGGAGGGCGGTCTTCATCGCCACGTGCTCGGCCTCCATCTCCTCCATCAGGCCGACGTCGAAGCCGCGGGACTGCAGGAACGGCCAGACGTGCTCGTCCTCCGCCTCGTGGTGGTGGGTGAGCTCGCGCACGAGGTTGGCCCACGCGACCTGCACCTGGTGGACCCGGGCGGTGTCGCCCTCGCGCAGCGCGCGCAGCGCCTGCTGCGTGCGCGCCACGTCGCGACGCACCGCGGCGTGGATGATCTGGTTCATGCTCAGCTCAGCGCTCATGCCGGGACGCTAGTCCCGCTCCTCCCGGGGGCGCGACCCTGTTTCTGGGGGCCTTCGCGAGCCGGACGGCCGCTAGAGCGAGGCCACCCAGTTGCGCAGCAGCGCCGCACCCGCGTCCCCGGACTTCTCCGGGTGGAACTGCGTGGCGCACAGCGGGCCGTTCTCGACGGCGGCGACGAAGCGGTCACCGCCGTGCTCGGCCCAGGTCACCAGCGGCGCGGCCGTGCGGTCGTTGGTCACGAGGTCCCACGAGCGCGCGGCGTAGGAGTGCACGAAGTAGAACCGCTCGTCCTCCACGCCGGTGAACAGCCGCGTGCCCGAGGGCACGTCGACGGTGTTCCACCCCATGTGCGGGACCACGTCGGCCTGCAGCCGGGTCACGAGGCCGGGCCACTCGTCGCAGCCGTCGCTCTCGACCCCGTGCTCGACACCTCCGGCGAACAGGATCTGCATGCCGACGCAGATCCCGAGCACCGGACATCCGCCGGCCAGGCGCCGGCCGATGATGCGCTCGCCCTTGATGGCCCGCAGGCCCTCCATGCACGCGGCGTAGGCACCGACTCCGGGCACCACGAGGCCGTCGGCGGCGAGCGCGGTGTCGAAGTCGCTGGTGAGCGTGACCGAGGCGCCAGTGCGCTCGACGGCACGCACGACCGAGCGCAGGTTGCCGGAGCCGTAGTCGAGGACGACGACCTCGGGGCTGGCGTCACTCACAGGCTGCCCTTCGTCGACGGTACGCCCGTCTCGCGCGGGTCGATCGCCACCGCGTCGCGCAGGGCGCGGGCGAACGCCTTGAACTGGGTCTCGACGATGTGGTGCGGGTCGCGACCCGCCAGCACGCGCACGTGCAGGCCGAAGTGCCCGTGCTGCGCGATCGACTCGAAGACGTGCTGGGTGAGCGAACCCATGTAGGGCACGCCCGACCCGCCGATGGCGGCGTAGACCTGGCCGTCGGGCTCGCCGGTGTGGACGCAGTAGGGCCGCCCGGAGACGTCGACGACGGCCTGCACGAGCGCCTCGTCGAGCGGGACGGTCGCGTCGCCGAAGCGGCGGATGCCGGACTTGTCGCCGAGCGCCTCGCGCAGCGCCTGGCCGAGCACGATGGCGGTGTCCTCGACCGAGTGGTGCGCGTCGATGTGGGTGTCGCCGGTGGTGCGCACGACGAGGTCGACCAGCGAGTGGCGGGCGAACGCGTCGAGCATGTGGTCGTAGAACCCGACCCCGGTCGACACGTCGGAGCGACCGGTGCCGTCGAGGTCGACCTCGACGACGACCTGCGACTCCTTGGTGCTGCGCTCGATCCTCGCGGTGCGGCTCATGCCGGCCTCTCCTCACTGGTCTGCCGGACGGTCTCCAGCAGTGCGTCCTTGAATGCTGTCATCTCCTCGGCCGTGCCGATGGAGACCCGCAGCCACCCGTCGGGCCCGGTCTCGCGGATCAGCACGCCGCGGTCGACGAGACCGCGCCAGACGGCGTGCCGTTCGGCGAACCGACCGAACAGCACGAAGTTGGCGTCGGAGTCGGCGACCTCGAACCCCTCGCGGCGCAGCCACTCGACCGTCGCGTCGCGCTCGACCCTCAGGTCGTCGACCCGCCCGAGGAGCTCGGGGGCGTGGCGCAGCGCGGCGAGCGCGGTCGCCTGGGTGACGGCGCTGAGGTGGTAGGGCAGGCGCACCACGCGGATCGCGTCGCAGACGGCCGGGTCGGCGGCGAGGTAGCCCACCCGCGCCCCGGCGAGGGCGAACGCCTTGCTCATGGTCCGGGTGACGACGAGGTTGCGGTGCTGCGGCAGCAGCTCCAGGGCGCTCGGGGTGCCGGCGCGCCGGAACTCGCCGTAGGCCTCGTCGACCACGACCAGACCGCCGGGCTCGTACGACGCCGCCGCCTCGCACAGCATCGTCACCGCCTCGGGCGGCAGCGCCGTGCCCGTGGGGTTGTTGGGGCTCGGCAGGAGCACCACGACCGGCCGCTTGTCGAGGACCAGCTCGCGGGCGGCGTCGAGGTCGAGCGAGAAGTCCTCCGCGCGGCGCCCGGCGTGCCACTCGGTGAGGGCGTCGCGGGCGTACTCGGGGTACATCGAGTAGGTCGGGGCGAACGACAGCGCCACCCGCCCGGGGCCGCCGAAGGCCTGCAGCAGCTGGAGCATGACCTCGTTGGACCCGTTGGCCGCCCACACCATCTCCGGGGTGATGCCCGAGCCGCCGGAGCCGTTGAGGTACGCCGCGAGGGCGGACCGGAGCTCGACGAACTCCCGGTCGGGGTAGCGGTTGAGCGTCGTCGCCGCCTCGCCCACGGCGTGGGCGATGTCGGCCGCCGTCTCGGGAGAGGGCCCGTAGGGGTTCTCGTTGACGTTGAGCTGGACCGGGACGAGGGCCGGGTCGAGCTGCGGCGCGCCATAGGGCTCGATCCCCCGCAGCTCGTCGCGCAGGGGTGGGAACGCGGCGCTCACCGCCCGGACTCGAATCGGACCGACACGGCCTGGCCGTGGCCGGGCAGGTCCTCGGCCTCGGCCAGCACCACGACGTGGTCGGCGACCTCGGCGAGCGCGGCCCGGGTGTAGTCGACGACGTGGACGGACCTGGTGAACGCCCGCACCGACAGCCCGCTGGAGTGGCAGGCGCAGCCGGCGGTCGGCAGGACGTGGTTGGACCCCGCGCAGTAGTCGCCGAGCGAGACGGGCGCCCACGGGCCGACGAAGATCGCGCCGGCGTTGCGGACGCGGGCGGCGTGGGCCGCGGCGTCGCGGGTCTGGATCTCGAGGTGCTCCGCGGCGTAGGCGTCGACGACCGCGACGCCCTGGTCCATGTCGTCCACCAGGACGATCGCCGACTGGCGTCCGCCCAGGGCGGTGCTGATCCGCTCGGTGTGGCGGGTCGCGAAGACCTGCTTGTCGAGCTCGGCCTCCACCGCGTCGGCCAGCTCGAGCGAGTCGGTCACCAGGACGGAGGCCGCCATCGGGTCGTGCTCGGCCTGGCTGATCATGTCGGCCGCGACGAACGCCGCCTCGGCGCTGTCGTCGGCGAGGATCGCGATCTCCGTCGGGCCGGCCTCGGAGTCGATGCCCACCACGCCGCGCAGCAGCCGCTTGGCGGCGGCGACGTAGATGTTGCCCGGCCCGGTGACGAGGTCGACGCGGTCGCACGGACCGGCGCCGTAGGCGAACATCGCGATCGCCTGGGCGCCGCCGACGGCGTACACCTCGTCGACGCCGAGCAGGGCGCACGCGGCGAGGATGGTCGGCTCCGGCAGGCCGCCGCTGTTCTTCTGGGGCGGGCTGGCGAGCGCGATGGAGCGCACGCCGGCGACCTGGGCGGGCACGACGTTCATCACGACGCTGCTCACCAGCGGGGCGAGGCCGCCGGGGACGTAGAGCCCGACGCGGTCGATGGGCACCTTGCGGTGCGTCACCGTGGCACCGTCGGCCACCTGGCTCGTGACGTCGTGCTCGAGCTCCCCCTCACAGGTGGCCCGCAGTCGACGGATCGACTCCTCGAGGCCCGCGCGGACCGCCGGGTCGAGACCGTCGAGCGCCTCGACGATCGCCTGCCTCGGCACGGCGATGTCGTCGCTGTCGACCCCGTCGAACCGGGCGGAGAACTCGACGATCGCCTCGACGCCGCGCGCCCGGACAGCGTCGACGATCGGCTGCACCTGATGCGTGGCGGCCTCGACGTCGAGCTCGGCACGAGGCACGCTCGCGCGGTAGTCGACGGACGCCTCGTCGGCGCCCCTCAGGTCGATGCGACGGATCAGGGACATGCTCCGATCCTAGGTTCTCCGGCGGGTCGGTCCGCAGTCGCGGGTGCCGGGTGGACACGCCGCGTTAGGTTGGCCACGTGAGCGAGCAGCTGCCGATGTTCCCGCTGAACACCGTGGTGTTCCCGGGGATGACCCTGCCGCTCCACGTCTTCGAGGACCGCTACCGGATGCTGGTGCGCCACCTGCTCGAGGTGGACGACCCGGCCGAGCGCGTCTTCGGCACCGTCGCGATCCGCGAGGGCTACGAGGTGGGCGACCACGGCGCCCAGTCGGTCTACCGCGTCGGGTGCGTCCTGCAGCTCACCGAGGTCGACCGACGCGACGACGGCACCTTCGACATCGTCGCGGTCGCCCGCGAGCGGCTGCTGCTGGAGGAGATGCGGCGCGGCGACGAGTTCCCGCAGGCGGTCGCCAACGTCCTGCCCGAGCCCGAGGTGGACGTGCCGGACGACGTGCTCGACCGGGCGCGGTCGACCTTCACCGCCTTCCGTGCGGCGATGACCGAGCTGCAGGGCGACCCGTTCAGCGGGACGCTGCCCCGCGACCCCGACTACCTCGCCTGGACGCTGTCGGCCCTCGCGCCGCTGCCCATGGCCGAGCGCCAGTCGCTCCTCGAGGCCGAGGACGCCACCGAGCGGCTCACGCTCGTGACCCGGTTGCTCACCGAGGAGCTGCGTGCCATCAACGTGATCCCGTCGCTGCCGGCCACGCAGGTGGCCCGCACCGCGTGGTCTCCCAACTGAGGGACCCGCGGTGGCGAGGAAGGCGCGCAGTGCCGGTGGCACGCCGGCGACCGTGGCGCTGACGGCGGCGGGCGTCGCGTTCGAGGTGCGCACCTACGACCACGACCCGCGCGCGGAGTCGTACGGCGCCGAGGCCGCCGAGGCGCTGGGCGTGGATCCGGCTCGGGTCTTCAAGACCCTGCTCGCCTCGCTCGACCCGTCACCCGGATCGGGCCGGCGTGCCGAGCTCGTCGTCGGCATCGTGCCGGTCACGGGTCAGCTGGACCTCAAGGCGCTGGCCCGGGCGCTGGGCGGGAGCAAGGCCGTCATGGCCGACGTCGCGGCGGCCGAGCGCGCCACCGGCTACGTCGCGGGGGGCATCTCGCCGGTCGGGCAGAAGCGGGCGCACCGCACGGTGCTGGACGCGTCCGCGCTGGACCACGGGACCGTGCTCGTCTCCGGGGGCCGGAGGGGCTTCGACATCGAGCTCGCGCCGCACGACCTGGTGGCGGTCACCGGAGCGGTGACCGCCACCATCGGTCGCTGAGACCGTCAGTTGGTCGTGAGCTTGACCATGCCGTGGACGACCTCGTCGTCGACCCACCCGCTGACCCCGAAGGACGAGAGCGGCTCGAGGTTCTCGGCGACCTCGGGGTCGTCACCGGCGAGCCGGACCAGCCAGTCGTCGTCGGCGTCGAAGTTGACGAAGAGGACGGACTGCGCGTCGCCGTCGATGACGTTGGAGTAGACCTCGCTGCCACCGAGTCCGCTGTCGCTCTCGAGCGAGGTGCGGTAGTCGTCCTGGAGGGCGAGCACGGCGTAGCCGTCGCCCTCGGTCACCTCGAGGTACTCCGCGACCTCGGGTCCGGCGAGCTCGCTGATCTTGTCGAGCACGGCCTGGATCTCGCCGGCGTCACCCTTGACCTTGATGCCGACCGGCACCTCGCCCGGGCCGCCGTTGGCGATCGCGTCGGGGTCGATGCCCGGACCCACGGAGACGGTCAGGCCCTCGCCGAGCAGCGTCTCGATGTCCTCCGGGAACGCCAGCCCGGTCTCGGTCTCGAACTGCGCCAGCTGCTCGTCGATGGTCGCGGCGTCGTCGGGGGCCAGGGTCTTGACGTAGTCGAGGATGCCCTGCGCCCAGCCCTCGGAGAGGGACATGCCGAAGGCCGCGATGGTGTCCTCGGGCAGGTCGGAGACCATGTCGACACCCTCCTCGCTGCCGAAGAACTTCGTCAGGTCCTTCTGGTAGTTCGACATCGCGTACTCGACCTCGACCGCCCCGTCGTTGAAGCGCACCGTCGCGGCCGCGCCGTCGAAGTCGTTGATCATCTGCTGCAGCTCGGGCGGGATCTCCTCGGTGGACGTCTCGGAGGACGGGTCCGTCATGTCACCGAAGCACTCGTCCATCTCCTCCGAGGTGGTCGCGTCGGCGAGGCAGTCCTGGTCCAGGCTCATCGCGTCCGGCGAGGTCATGCCGAGCGGGTCGCCCAGCATCCCCATCCCGGCCGCGTCCTCGAGGTACTTCGCGGCGGACTTGGCGACGTACATCGACATGAAGCCGTCGTCGCCGGCCTCGCCGGTCCACTCACCGAACGACGCGTCGTCGGCCAGCGTCGAGCCACCCGCGGCGTCGACGACCTGCTCGGCGATGTCGGCGGTCTCGGCGACGACCATCCAGTCGCCCTCGACTGCCCAGCCGCCCGCCTCACCGTCGGTGCTGCCGCCGCACGTCTCGACGAGCGTGGCCATGCCCTCCTCGGCCTTGCCCCCGTCGGTGACCTGGATGACCCCGACCGCGGTCGGCTCGTCCTCCCCGAGGTCGACGGCGGCGATCGCGGCGCGCGAGCCGAGCCACGGCTTCACGTCGTCGGCGTAGTCGAGGCCCTCGCACTCACCGGACGTCGTGACCTCCTCGAAGAGCCGCTCGCGCAGGTCGTCGTCGGTCTCGAGGTCCACCTGGTCGGTGAACGCCGGGAACTTGCGCAGCGTCTTGATCGCCTCGATCTTCTGGCCGCCGCTCGGGTCGAGGTCGACGCTGAAGTAGGCGATGGTCGAGTCGGGCAGCGCCTCGGCGGGCTGGGCGCCCGTGGCGAAGAAGCTGGTCGCGGCCCAGGCCCCACCGGCCACCACGGCGCCGCCGGCGACGATGGCGCCGAGCGCGATCAGGCGCTTCTTGTTGTCGTTGTCGGGACCGGTCGTGCCCGGGCCCGATCCGTCGAGGTACTCGGGCCCGTCGGTCGGCCCACCCGGCGTGATGCTCATGTTCGTCCTGCTCCCCCGTTGCGCGGGACCACCCAGATGTGGTCGGCACAGAGCCTACCCACGCGAGCGCCGCGTCAACCCCGTAGTTCCCAGCAGATAGGTCACGACCAGACCGGCCATCGCGCCGGACGGGAGCGCGACCAGTGCGGTGGAGTGCCACGCGACGCGTCCGTGGTCGGGCGCCGTGAGCCCGAGGCCGCCGTCGAGGGCCGTGTAGTCGGGCTGGCCGGCGGCCATGGCCTGCGGATCGCCCGGTCCCAGCAGGGTGCCCACGGCGTACATCGCCACGGTCGCGAGGCACGCCCCCACCAGCACCGCCAGCACCGTCGTGGTCTCGTGCCCGCGCCACACACCGGCGAGCACGGCCAGCACGAGCCCGAGCGGGAACGCGATGACCACGAACAGGGCGATGCCCTCGAACGAGACGTCCGGACCGGCGGGCTCGAGGTACCACCGGCCGTCGTAGACCAGGCCGGCCGGCGCGTGCCAGAGCCGCTCCCACAGCGCCCCGGCGGCGGCACCGGCGACGACGAACAGCGCGAGCACCGAGGCGGCGCGGCGCAGGGGCGTACGCCCAGCGGACGGCTCCGCGTGGGTGGGGGGCGCCGGGTCGGGCGACACGTCGGCAGGCCTCATGCGCTCACCCGGCGAGGCAGCCGGGGCCGAGGAGCTGCTTGAGGTCCGCGAACAGCGCCGGGCTCGGGCTGACCCGCAGGTTGTCGTCGAGGCGCAGCACCTTGGTCGAGCTCCGGGTGAGCAGCCGCAGCTGGACCTCGGTCATCCCGGGGTGGGTGCCGAGCACGTCGCGCAGCTGGGCGACCACGGGTGGCGTGCAGCGCGTCGACGGCAGGCTGATGACCACCGGCCCGGTCGGGCCCTGCGTGAGGTCGGGTGCGGTGACCTCCTGGGCGCGCAGCTCGGGCTGGTCCTTGTCACGCGAGAGCTGTCCCTTGATCCGGACGATGTTGTCCTCCACGAGCAGGGTGGACGCCAGCGTGTAGGAGCTCGGGAACAGCAGCACGTCGATGGCACCGTCGAGGTCCTCGAGCGTGATCGTCGCCCACGGGTCGCCGCGCTTGGTGATCTTGCGGGACACGGAGGTGATCAGCCCGCTCACGGTGATGGTGGAGTTGTGCGGCCGGTCCTCGTCGAGCAGGAGCTGGCCGATGGTGCAGTCGGTGCCCTGCGACAGCACGTGCTCGAGACCGAGCAGCGGGTGGTCGGACACGTAGAGCCCGAGCATCTCCCGCTCGTGGCCGAGCAGGGTCATCTTGTCCCAGTCGTCGATGTCGGGGATGGTCACGCTGACCCCGAAGCCCGCGTCGTCGTCGCCGTCGCCGAGTCCGGCGAAGAGCGAGTCCTGCCCGATCGCCTCGTTCTTCTTGAGGTCGACGAACTGGTCGACGGCCGTCTCGTGGACCGCGGCGAGCGCGCGCCGCTTGTGCTTCATGTCGTCGAAGGCGCCGGCCTTGATCAGCGACTCCACGACGCGCTTGTTGCACACCAGCGCCGGGACCTTCTCCATGAAGTCGTTGAAGTCGGCGTAGCGGGCCTTCTCCTCCCGCGCCGCCACGATGCCGGCGACGACGTTGTGACCGACGTTGCGCACCGCGGTGAGGCCGAAGCGGATGTCCTGGCCGACGGGCGTGAAGTTGGCGTGCGACTCGTTGACATCGGGCGGGAGGACCTGGATCTTCATGCGACGGCACTCGTTGAGGTAGATCGCCATCTTGTCCTTGTCGTCCTTCACCGAGGTGAGGAGCGCGGCCATGTACTCGGTCGGGTAGTTGGCCTTGAGGTAGGCGGTCCAGTAGGTGATGACGCCGTAGGCCGCCGAGTGCGACTTGTTGAAGGCGTAGTCGGAGAACGGGAGCAGGATCTCCCAGAGCTTGTCGATGGCCTGCTGGGGGAAGCCGCGCTCGAGCATGCCGGCCTGGAAGCCGGCGTACTGCTTGTCGAGCTCCTGCTTCTTCTTCTTGCCCATCGCGCGGCGCAGGTTGTCGGCGGCGCCGAGGGTGAACCCGGCGAGCACCTGCGCGATCGCCATGACCTGCTCCTGGTAGACGATCAGGCCGTAGGTCTCCCCCAGCACCGGCTCGAGGGCTTCTGCGAGGGCGGGGTGGATCGGCTCGATCGCCTCGCGGCCGTTCTTGCGGCGGGCGTACTTGTTGTGTGAGTCGGCTCCCATCGGGCCGGGCCGGTAGAGGGCGCTGACCGCCGTGATGTCGGCGAAGGCGTCGGGCTGCAGGGAGCGGAGCAGCGAGCGCATGCCCGAGCCGTCGAGCTGGAAGACGCCGAGCGTGTCGCCGCGGCCCATCAGCTCGTAGGTGGCGCGGTCCTCGAAGTCGAGCTCCTCCAGGACGACCTTCTCGCCCCGGTTGACCTCGATGTTGGCGATCGCGTCGTCGAGGATGCGGAGGTTGGACAGGCCGAGGAAGTCCATCTTGACCAGCCCGAGCGACTCGCACATCGGGTAGTCGAACTGGGTGATCACCGCCCCGTCCTGCGGGCGGGACATGATGGGGACGATGTCGATCAGCGGCTCGCTGGACATGATCACGCCGGCGGCGTGGACGCCCCAGTTGCGGATCTGGCCCTCGAGGCCGACCGCCGTCTCGTAGATGGTGCGGACGTCGGGGTCCTGGCTGTGCAGCGCGCGGAACTCGCCGCCGTCGTTGTAGCGCTTGTGGTCGGGGTTGAAGATGTCCTTGAGCGCGACGCCCTTGCCCATCACGTCGGCCGGGTAGGCCTTGGTGATCCGGTCGCCGATCGCGAAGCCGTGGTCGAGGACCCGGGCGGCGTCCTTGATCGCGGCCTTGGCCTTGAGCCGTCCGAAGGTGGCGATCTGGGCGACGCGCTCGGCGCCGTACTTCTGGCTGACGTAGGCGATGACCTCGCCGCGCCGGGCGTCGTCGAAGTCGATGTCGAAGTCGGGCATCGACGGGCGCTCGGGGTTGAGGAAGCGCTCGAAGAACAGGCCGTGCTCGAGGGGGCACAGGTCGGTGATGCGCAGCGCGTAGGCGGCGATCGACCCGGCTCCCGAGCCTCGACCCGGGCCGACGCGGATCCCGTGGTCCTTGGACCAGTTGATGAAGTCGGCGACCACGAGGTAGTAGCCGCAGTAGCCCTTCTGGGAGATGACCGCGAGCTCCATCTCGACGCGGTCCCGGACGTCCTGGGTCGTCTTCTCGCCGGGGTAGCGGGCCTCGATCCCGCGCCAGACCTCCTTGCGGAACCAGCTCTCCTCGGTCTCGCCGGCCGGCACGTCGGCGCGCGCCATGTAGCCGCCGGTGGACTCGGTGAACTCGACCTCGCAGCGCTCGGCGATCGCGAGGGTGTTGTCGCAGGCTTCCGGCATCCCGAACTGGTCGGCCCACAGCGCGCGCATCTCGGCCGCGGACTTGATGTAGTAGCCGCCGCCGTCGAACTTGAGGCGGTTGGTGTCGGAGAGCCGCTTGCCGGACGCGACGCAGATGAGGGCGTCGTGCGCCGCGGCGTCCTCCGGGTTGTTGTAGTGGGAGTCGTTGGTGGCGATGGGCGCGATCCCCATCTCCCTGCCGAGCCGCAGCAGGTCGTCGCGGACGCGCTTCTCGATGTCGATGCCGTGGTCCATCAGCTCGAGGAACACGTTGTCGCGGCCGAAGATGTCCTGCAGCTCGCCGGCCTCGCGGACGGCCTCGTCGTACTGGCCCAGGCGCAGCCGGGTCTGGATCGCGCCGCTGGGGCAGCCGGTGCTGACGATCAGCCCCGCGCTGTGCTCGGCGAGGATCTCCTTGTCCATGCGGGGCTTGTAGAAGTAGCCCTCCATGCTGGAGCGCGACGAGAGCCGGAACAGGTTGTGCATGCCCTCGGTCGTCTCGGCCCACATCGTCATGTGGGTGTAGGCGCCGCCGCCGGCGACGTCGTTGCCGCCCTCCTCGGCCGGGTCGCCCTGTCCCCACCGCACGCGGCGTCGCTCGCCGCGCTGGGTGCCGGGCGTGATGTAGGCCTCGATGCCGATGATCGGCTTGACGCCGGCCCGCTTGGCCTTGCTGTAGAAGTCGTAGGCGCCGTGCAGGTTGCCGTGGTCGGTCATCGCGATGGCCGGCATGCCGAGCTCGCTGGTGCGCGCGAACAGGCCGTCGAGCAGCGACGCCCCGTCGAGCATGGAGTACTCGGTGTGCACGTGCAGGTGCACGAAGTTGTCCGCGGTGGTGGAGGAGCCGGCCGACATGGAGGTGACTTCCGCGCCTTTCGGGGTCGCTGTGGGTGGTCGCTGATGGGGGTCGTACGAGGGGTGCTGACTGCTCAGCGGAGCCATGCTGATCGGGACGACCAGAAGGGGGAAGAGCAGTCAGCCTACGTCAGTGTGCCGGGCCCCACCGACAGGACACTCGGCCCGTCCGCCCCCGCCCGCGCACCTGCCTACAGCCGCCTCACAGCCAGTCGACCGTGTGCCCGTGACCGTGGCTGAGGGCGACCGGGACGCCGTCGAGGGCGGTCACGAAGCGGCCCGCGGGCACGTCCAGCCCACCGGTCACGCGCGGCAGGACACGCGGGCCCTCGTTGCTGATCCAGCGGCACCTGCCGTCGGCGACGAACCCTGTCATCAGGTCGTGGAAGCGCTCGCGGTCGGGCTGCTCGAGGTAGGCCACGACGGCGGAGTGGAACACCACCGGCGTGCCGTGGGCGGCGGCCTCGTCGCGGAGGCCGGGCAGCTCGTCGAGCAGGTCGCCCCGACGCAGGAGCGGCGGGTCGGCGCGCGCGACCTCGATGGCGGCCCGCAGCCGCGCACGGCGCTCGTCCTGCTCGGGCCACACCAGGTTCTCCAGCCATGCCATCGCGTCCGCGTCGGCGACGTCGAGCGGGTTGAGGTCGACGCCGCCGCGCCACGCCACGCGCACGTGCGTCGCAGGCACGGGCAGGGGCCCGGCGGCGAGGGCGGTGAGCACCGGCCCGCCGCTTTCCCGGAGGCTGCCGGCCGGCGGCCAGTCGTAGTCGTAGTGGTTGGGGTGCAGGCACAGCCCGGCGCTCGCCCCGACCTCGAGCAGCGCGAGCGGGCCCTCGACGAGCCCCAGCACGGGGGTGAGGGTGGCGAGCCGGCCCACCTCGTTGGTCTGGGTCGCCCGCGCCATGATCGTGGCCCGCACCGCAGCGTCGCGCTGCAGCAGCACCCGGCGCAGGCCGGCGTACGGCCCGGGTGCGGGTGCGCCGTGCCAGCGGGCCGCGGCGAGGACGAGGTTCGGCTGTCGCTTCACGGGCGGCAGCGTGGAGAGCCACGCCAGGACCTCGTCGTCCTCCGCGACGGCGAGCGCCCACTCCTCGAAGCAGGGCGAGTCGCCGGCCGCGTAGGCGGCGAAGTCGCGGTACTCCTCCACCAGGTCGTCGAAGAGGAGCACCGCCGTCAGTCCGCCGCCCGCTCGCGCGCGGCGTCCAGCGACTCGGAGATGATCACGTCGACGATGCGGGCCACCCGCTCCACGCCGAGCTCCGTGGCGATCGCGGCGACACGGCGGGCGATGTCGGCCTCCCGGGCGGAGTCACGGTGGGTCGTCGGCTTCACGGCCTGCACGGCGCGCGTCAGCGCGGTGCGACGCGCGAGCACGTCGCCGAGCACCAGGTCGACGTCGTCGATCATGGACCGGAAGCAGCCCACCGGGTCGACCCCGGGGTGGACCATCCTGATGTCGGGTGCCTGCTCCTCGTTGGCCGAGCCGTCGGTCCGCTCGAGGGCGACGAACCCGCGGCGTGCGTAGAAGTCGCGCGCGGGTCGGTTGGACGCGAACACCCAGAGCCCCACGCCGTGGGGGTGCGAGGCGAGCACCCGCGCGAGCAGCGCGGTGCCGACCCCGCGACCCTGGGCGCCCGGGACGACGTAGAGGTCGTCGAGCCAGGTCGGGGTGCTCCGCGTGTAGCCGACGACCGACCCGTCGAGCTCGGCGACGCACACGTCGTGGTCGGCCAGGTCCCAGCCCGCCACCCAGGCGCGCGCCTCGTCGTCGGTGTGCACGCCCGGGGGGAACGCCTCGCCCGCGCCGGCACGCGCGGCGAGGTGCACCTCGGCGACGGCCGGGAGGTCGTCGGCCGTCGCGAGCCGCAGCGTCACGTCAGTGGGCATCGCGGATGACCTCGAGCGCGTGCGCGAGGTCGTCGGGATAGGTGGACTCGTAGGTGACGTACGCACCGGTCTCGGGGTGCTCGAAGCCCAGGCGCATCGCGTGCAGCCACTGGCGCTGGAGCCCGACCCGCTTCGCGAGGGTGGGGTCCGCGCCGTAGGTGAGGTCGCCGACGCAGGGGTGCTTCAGCGCGCTCATGTGGACGCGGATCTGGTGCGTGCGCCCGGTCTCGAGGTGGACCTCGAGCAGGCTGGCGAACCGGTGCGCCTCGAGCGTCTCGTAGTGGGTGACGCTGTGGCGGCCGTCGGCCATGACCGCGAACTTGTAGTCGTGGTTGGGGTGGCGCCCGATCGGCGCGTCGACGGTGCCCGCGAGCGGGTCGGGGTGGCCCTGGACCAGCGCGTGGTAGGTCTTGTCGACGGTGCGGTTGCGGAAGGCGTTCTTGAGCACCGAGTAGGCGCGCTCGGACTTGCAGATGACCATCACGCCGCTGGTGCCGACGTCGAGGCGCTGCACGATCCCCTGCCGCTCGCTCGCCCCGCTCGTGGAGATCCGGAAGCCGGCTCCCGCGAGGTGGCCGACGACTGTCGGACCGCTCCAGCCGGGTGAGGGGTGCACGGCGACCCCGACGGGCTTGTCGATCACCACGATGGCGTCGTCGTCGTGGATGATCCGGATCCCCTCGACGATCTCCGGGACGACCTCGAGCGGGTCGGTCTCGGCGGGGATCGTGACGTCGAGCATCGCGCCGGCGTCGACCCGGTCGCTCTTGCCGACGGCCGAGCCGTCGACCTGCACGAGACCCTGCGAGATCAGGTCGGCCGCCTTGGTCCGCGAGAATCCGAACATGCGCGCCATCGCGGCGTCGACCCGCTCGCCGGCGAGGCCGTCGGGCACGAAGACCGTCCGCTGCTCGGCGTTGGCCGTCAAGCGGGGGCCCCGGGCTCGTCCTCGGACCGCGCGCGCCGGTCGTGGTCCTGGCCGTGGTCCTGGTCGTTGTCGTGGCCCTGGTCCCGGTCGGACTCCCGGCTGCCGTCGAGCGCGATCCCACGGAAGGTCTGGATGATGATGAGGCCCGCGGCGACGTTGATGCAGACGTCCGCGACGTTGAAGACCGGCCAGTTGGGCAGCATGAGGAAGTCGACGACGTGGCCGTGGAACGGCTCCGGCTGCCGCACGATGCGGTCCGTCAGGTTGCCGCTCACCCCGCCGAGCAGGATGCCGAGCGCCAGCGCCCAGCCGGTGCTCCGCAACCGGCGGCTGAGCCACAGCACCACGACGACGGCCACCATCGCCAGGCACGTGAAGACGATCGTGAAGTCCGTGCCGGTGCTGAAGGCTGCGCCGGGGTTGAAGGTCAGGTGGAAGGTCAGCCAGGCATCGAGGACGGGGATGTCACCGTCGGCCAGCGCGGACAGCGCCCACTGCTTCGTGCCGAGGTCGAGGGCGTACGCCACCAGTGCGACGAGTGCGAAGACGAGCCGTGCGTCGACGCGCCGGCGGGCCGGGACGTCGGCCTGGTCGCTGGGGTTCAGCGACGCTCCTCGCGCTGCTTGCATGACATGCACAGTGTCGCATGGGGCACCGCCATCAACCGATTCTTGCCGATGGGGTTGCCGCAGGAGTCGCAGACGCCGTAGGACCCGTCGTCGATGTGGGAGAGCGCGCGCTCGATCTGGGCGAGCGTCTCGCGCTCCTTGGCCAGGACGGTGAGCTCGTGGTCGCGCTCGAAGCTGGTCGCACCGACGTCGGCCTGGTCGAGACCCGCGCCGTCACCGGCGTCACGCATCAGTCCGGCGAGCTCCTCCTCGGACTGATCGACGATCCGGGTGAGCCGCTCCTGGTGCTCGGTGAGCTCCTTGACGACCTCGTTGAGCTCGCCCTTGGTCCACGAGGACTCGCCCTCGAGCACCACCAGGGTGGCGGGGGTGGCCTTGCGAGCCTTCTTCGCCGGCGCGGCCTTCTTGGCGGGCGTCGGAGCGGCCTTCGTCACGGGAGCTGCCTTCGGGGTAGTGGTGGGTGCGGCCTTCTTCGCAGGTGCGGCCTTCTTCGCAGGTGCGGCCTTCTTCGCAGGTGCGGCCTTCTTCGCGGGTGCGGCCTTCTTCGCCGGTGCGGCCTTCTTCGCGGGTGCGGCCTTCTTCGCCGGCGCGGCCTTCTTCGCCGGCGCGGCCTTCTTCGCGGGAGCGGCCTTCTTGACCGCCGGTGCCTTCTTGGCCGGTGCGGCCTTCTCGGTGGCGGCCTCCGACGACGACGACCCCTTCCGCCCGATCACCCGCTTGGCGGCGGCAGCGGCGGTTCCGGCCAGGGACTTGCGCGTACTGCGAGCCATCTCCGAGGCCTCCAGCCTGCCGTGGGCGTTGCGCGTCGCGTGATCCGTACCACGCGGTCGCACGGAGGGTATCCGCTGCCGTGGACCGAACCAACCGTGGCTCGCCGAAATGCGAGAACGACCACCCCGTGGGGCGGTCGTCCTCGCAGGTCACCGCCCTCGCGGGCGGGTGGTGTCAGTTCTCGTCGTCGCCGAGCACCGAGCGCAGGCGCTTGGGGGCGCTCCCGCCGTCGGAGGGCGCCTGGGTCTCGGCGCCCGTCGAGAGTGCCTCCAGCTGCTGCGTGAAGTAGGTCTTCAGGCGGCTGCGGTACTCGCGCTCGAACTGGCGGAGGGTCTCGACGTCGCTGTTGAGCTTGTCGCGCTCCTTCTCCAGGTCGCCGAACATCTGCTGGCGGCGCTCGGCGGTCTCGGAGTCGAGCATCTGCGAGCGCTGGCGGGCGTCCGCCTCCATGCGGTCGGCCTTGGTCTTGGACTCGGCCTCGAGGCGGTCGGCCTTGGTCTTGGCGGCGCCGACGATGCGGTCCGCCTCGTTCTTCGCGTCCTCGACGAGCTCGTCGGCGTTGCGCGTGGCGATCTCGAGCAGGCGCGCGGCGGCGTTGGACGCCTCGGGCACCGTCTCGACGCGCATCGTCTGCACGGGAGCGGCGGCGACGCGGGCCGGTGCGACCGGCTCGGGCTCGGGCTCCGGCTCCGGCTCGGGCTCCGGCTCGGGAGCGGCAGGCGCGAACGAGGTGGGAGCGGGCGCCGGGGTCGAGGCGCCGCCGGACTGGGCGGCCGACAGCTTGGACCGCAGGTCGTCGTTCTCCTTGGTCAGCCGGGCGAGCTCCGCCTCGACCTCGTCGAGGAACTGGTCCACCTCGCCCATGTCGTAGCCCTCACGGAGACGGACAGGCGTAAAGCGCTTGTTGCTCACGTCCTCAGGCGTCAGCGGCATGACCTCACCAAACTTTCAGTCTTCGATACACGGTGGCTCTGCTGTCAGGAGACAATAGCGCCCGGAATGCCCACGGGCACAGTGACCCATGTGACGGATGGTTCAGAGCCCGAAGATGGTGGCGACCACGTTGAGCAGCAGCCACGCTGCCACCATCACGAGCAGGAAGCTCAGGTCGAGCGCGACCGAGCCGATCCTCAGCGGCGGGATCACCCGGCGCAGGGCGACGATCGGAGGGTCGGTCGTCGTGTAGACACCCTCGAGTGCCACCAGCAGAGGACCGCGAGGCTCCCACTGCCGGGCGAACACCTGGACCCAGTCCACGATGAAGCGGACCCAGAGCAGCACGATGAAGCCGAGCAGGATGATGTAGAGGATCTGGCCGAAGGCTTGCACGGGACGAGTATGTGTCAGCTCTGGTTGAAGAAGCCGTCCTCGGCGATCCGCTCCTTGTCCTCGGCCGAGACCGCGACGTTGGGCGGGGAGAGCAGGAAGACCTTGTTGGTCACCCGCTCGATGGAGCCGCGGGTGGCGAAGATCAGCCCCGCCGCGAAGTCGACGAGGCGCTTGGCGTCGTTGTCGTCCATCTCGCTGAGGTTCATGATGACGGGCGTTCCGTCGCGGTAGTTCTCACCGACCAGGCGCGCCTCGTTGTAGTTGCGGGGGTGCAGGGTGGTGATGCGGCTCAACTCGGCCACGACTCCCGTCTGGACCGGCGCCGGACGACGGCGCTCGGCAAGGTCGGACACTGGGGCGGGGCGACGCTCGCGGGCGACCGGGCGCTGGTCCACGGCCTCGTGCGTCGAGGTCTCGGTGTCGCTGTCGTACTCGTCGTAGTGGCCGGTGTCCTCGAGCAGGCCGAGGTACTCGCCGATCTTGCGCATCGCGCCGCTCATGAGACAGATCCTCCGCTAGACCTGGCGCCCCTCGTGGGACGCCTGTTGACTGTTGTGGACATTACTGGACCGCAGGCCTCTCACCGAGGACCGCGGAGCCGACACGCACGTGTGTCGCACCGCACGTGATCGCGTGCTCGAGGTCTCCGCTCATCCCCGCCGACAGCAGGGTGGCGCCGGGGTGGTCGCGGACGAAGCCTGCGCGGACCTCCGCGAGCCTGGCGAAGGCGTCCGCAGGCGGCTCGCCGAGCGGGGCGACCGCCATCAGGCCGCGCAGCCTCAACGCGCCGGCCTCCTGCACGCGCCCGGCCAGGTCGGCGAGAGCGGCGGGGTCGACCCCCGAGCGGTGGTCGGAGCCGGGCGGGTCGAGGCTGACCTGGACGAGGACGTCGACCGCGCTCCCCCGCGCCTCGGCCCCGCGCGCCAGCGGACCGACCAGCTTGGCTCGGTCGAGCGACTCGACCACGTCGGCGTACGCCGCGACGGCGGCCGCCTTGTTGGACTGGAGCCCGCCGATGAAGTGCCACCGCAGCCCGAGGTCGGCGCACTGCGAGGCCTTGGCCTCGGCCTCCTGGTGACGGTTCTCCCCCACGTCGCGCACGCCGAGGTCGGCGAGGATCCGGACGTCGGATGCCGGGAAGAACTTGGTCACCACGACGAGGTCGACGTCGTCCTCGGGCCGGCCGGCCGCGGCGCACGCCTCACGGATGCGACGGCGTACGCCCTCGAGGTTGGCCGCGAGCTCCTCGGCCCGGGCCGTCACGGGTGGCTCCAGATGACCCCGGCGAACCGGGTCGCGGCGGTGCCGTCGCGACGGTAGGACGGCCACGCCGGGTCCTCGCGGGTGCAGGCGTCGACCGATCGGACGTCGGTGACGCCGGCCGCGGCGAGCTGGGCGCGTACGCCCGCACCGAGGTCGAGGGCCGGCGTGCCCCACGAGGTGGTCGACCGGGCCTCGGGCACGCGGGCGGCCACGGACTCCTGCAGGTCGGCCGGGACCTCGTAGCAGCTGCCGCACACGTGCGGGCCGATCCACGCGACGGACGGGTGCGCCCCGTGGTCGCGCAGCGCGGCCACCGCCGTCGGGACCACCCCGGCGGCGAGGCCCGGGCGGCCGGCGTGGACGGCCGCGATCCAGCCCGAGGAGGGGTCGGCGAGCAGGACGGGCACGCAGTCGGCGGCTCGGGCGAGGAGGACGACGCCGGGCGCACAGGTGTACAGCGCGTCGCAGGACGGCGCGCCCGACCCGCCCTCCACGGCCCGCTCGACGAGCGTCGCGTCGGCACCGTGGACCTGGCGCATCAGCAGGGGTGTGGCCCCGGTGCTGTCGGCCACCTGTCGCAGGGCGTCCGCACGCACCTCGTCCTCGGCGGCGTCCCCGAGGTCGAGGGAGGCGTCGGTGAAGGCGACCTCGATGACGAGGTCGCCCTCCAGCCGATCGCGGTGGTGGAGCGGCGTCACGGGAGCGTCACTTCAGGAAGTCGGGCACGTCCAGGTCGTCGTCGTCGAACTGGACCTGTCGGGCCGGGCGAGCCGCCGCCGGGGCGGGCCTGTCCTCGGCGGAGGACGGAGGGGACGACGGCGCGAAGGTCGTCACCGGCGCCGCGGCGGGTCGGGACTCCTCGGCGGGTCGCGACGGCGCAGGCGTGGACGTGGCGATCTGGGCCGCCGCGGCGCGGGTCTCCTGCTGGGTCTGCGCGGGCTGGTTCTGCCGGAGCACGTTGCCGTCGGAGCGACGCTTGGGCATCCCGCCGTCGAAGCCGGCGGCGATGACGGTCACGCGGACCTCGTCGCCCAGGGCGTCGTCGATGGTGGCGCCGAAGATGATGTTGGCCTCGGCGTGCGCCGCCTGCGACACCAGCGCTGCCGCCTCGTTGATCTCGAACAGGCCGAGGTCCGAGCCGCCGGCGATCGAGAGCAGCACGCCGTGCGCGCCCTCGATGCTCGCCTCGAGCAGCGGGCTCGAGACGGCCATCTCGGCCGCGGCCACCGCACGGTCCTCACCGCGCGCCGACCCGATGCCCATGAGGGCGGAGCCGGCGTTGGCCATGACCGACTTCACGTCGGCGAAGTCGAGGTTGATCAGCCCGGGGGTGGTGATCAGGTCGGTGATGCCGGAGACGCCCTGCAGCAGCACCTGGTCGGCCTGCTTGAACGCGTCGAGGATCGAGACGTTGCGGTCGGTGATCGACAGGAGCCGGTCGTTGGGGATGACGATGAGGGTGTCGACCTCCTCGCGGAGCTGGCTGATGCCCTCCTCGGCGGAGTTGGCGCGACGGCGACCCTCGAACGCGAACGGGCGGGTCACGACGCCGATCGTCAGGGCGCCCAGCGAGCGGGCGATGCGGGCCACGACGGGCGCGCCGCCCGTACCGGTGCCGCCTCCTTCGCCGGCGGTCACGAACACCATGTCGGCGCCCTTGATCACCTCCTCGATCTCGTCGGCGTGGTCCTCCGCCGCCTTGGCGCCCACGTCGGGGTTGGCGCCGGCGCCGAGGCCACGGGTGAGCTCACGGCCGATGTCGAGCTTGACGTCGGCGTCGCTCATGAGGAGCGCCTGGGCGTCGGTGTTGATCGCGATGAACTCGACGCCCTTGAGGCCGACCTCGATCATCCGGTTGACGGCGTTGACGCCGCCCCCACCGATGCCCACGACCTTGATGATCGCCAGGTAGTTCTGCGCTGCTGCCACGGCTCGGGGCCTTCCTTGAGTGGTCTGCGAGTTTGGTCTGCGAGTGGGTGAGGTCGACTCCCACGTGCACCCTCGGGCCTCGCGGAACCCTAACCGTGAGCCTGAGGGTTATAGTTATGTCAACCTCGCCTTTCGAGAGACAGTAGGCAGCGCAGGCCTCGAAACCCGGGCGGACACGCCCACCACCCTCGACTCGCCGGACTTTCTTCCGGCCGGGACCGCTCAGGGGCGGTAGGTCGGGTTCCCCGGCACGCTGACGTCGTAGTAGGACGCCTGCTGGGCGGCGAGGAGCTTGTCCACGACGTCCGCCTTGAGCGCGGACTCCTCGGCGCTCCCCCACAGCACCTCGCGCTGGTCGCGCAGCACCAGCGTGATCTGGTCGACGGTCTCGACCTCGACGTGGTCCACCCGCCCGACCAGGTCCTCCGGCAGGGCCGACACGACGGTCGCGGCCTCCTTGAGGGCGTCGGTCCCCGCCTCGGCGCCCGGTCGGACGCGTGGCATCCCCGGAGGCACCCGCTTGTACTCGCGGAACACCACGCCGTCGGCGTCCAGCCCGCGGATCCGGCCGCCCAGTTCGACGACGGCGACCGCCGTACGCTCGACCACCGCGATGCGGACCTCGTCGGGCCAGGTGCGCGAGACGTCGACCGACTCGACCTCGGCGAGCGCTCCCACCCGGGCGTCGGCGCGCGCGAGGTCGACGAGGGCGAGCTGCTCGCCGACCGGCACGTCGGCCACCTCGCGGATGCGCGCGTCGCTGAGCAGGTCGTTGCCGACCACCTGGACGCGCTTGACCTGCAAGGTGGCGGAGAAGAACACCAGGTGGACCGACGTGCCGACGAGCGCGACCACGACCAGGAGCGCGAGGACGTAGCGCAGCGACAGCCACCTACGCGCCCACTGGCGCCTCGCGAAGCGGCGCCGCGTGCGCTGGGCGGTGCGCTCGGCGCGCGGGTCGGGAACGGCCGGCGTGGACCCGGTGCGCTCCTGCTCGTCCGTCCGGTCCACTCACGCACCCCCGAGGAGGTCGAGCACCTGCGGCCCGACGGTGGTGATGTCGCCGGCGCCGAGGGTGATGACGAGGTCACCGGGTCGCGAGCGCTCGGCGAGCGCCTGCGCCGCCGCACCGAGGCCGGAGACGTAGGTGACGTGCTGGGCCGGGAGGGGTACGGCGTCGGCGACGAGCAGTCCGGTGACGGCGGGGTCGGGTTCCTCGCGGGCGACGTAGACGTCGAGGACGACGACCTCGTCGGCGGCGCCGAGCTCGACGCCCATCGCCGCACCGAAGATGCGGGTGCGGGAGACGAGGTGGGGCTGGAAGGCGGCGACCACCCGCCCCTCGCCGGCCAGGGCGCGGGCGGCCTCGAGATCGCCGCGGATCTCGACGGGGTGGTGGGCGTAGGAGTCGTAGACGCGCACGCCGCCGACCTCGCCCTTGAGCTCCATGCGGCGTCCGGTGCCGGTGAACCCGCCCAGTCCGTCGACGAGCGGCGCGAAGCCGAGGCCGAGCCGCAGGCCGAGCGCCAGCGCGGCGGCGGCGTCGAGGACGTAGTGGCGTCCGGGGATCCGCAGCCGCAGGTCTCCGAGGTCCGCTCCCCCGTGCGAGACGCGGCACGTCGACGTCGACCCGTCGAGGACGAGGTCGTGCACGCGGAGGTCGGCGTCGGCGGACTCACCGACCGTCACGGCGTCGAGGCCCTGCTCGCGGGCGTGCCGCGCGAGCTGCGCGGCGCCGGGGTCGTCGAGGACGACCACGAGGAAGCCCGACGGGTCGATCGTGGCCACGAAGTCCTCGAAGGCCCGGTGGTAGGCCTCCTCGGTGCCCCAGTTGTCGAGGTGGTCGGCCTCGACGTTGGTCACGATCGCGGCGTGCGGTCGGTAGTGCAGGAAGGCGCCGTCGCTCTCGTCGGCCTCGGCGACGAACAGGTCGTCGCTGCCGGCGTCGGCGTTGCGGCCCGTCGCGGTGAGGACCCCGCCGACGGCGTACGACGGGTCGACGCCCGCGGCCAGCAACGCCGAGGTGAGCAGGCCGGTCGTCGTGGTCTTGCCGTGGGTGCCGGCGACGGCGAGCACGCGTGAACCGGCCATCACGGCCGCCAGGCCGGCCGAGCGGGGCAGGATCCGCAGACCGCGTCGCCGTGCCTCGAGCACCTCGGGGTTGTCCTCGCGGGCGGCGGTGGTGACGACCAGAGTGTCCGCGTCGGCGACGTGCGCCGCGTCGTAGCCCAGGTGGCAGGTCACGCCGAGCTCGCGCAGGGCGGGCAGGAACGGGGTGTCGTGGTCGTCGCTGCCGGTGACCGGGACTCCCTGCCTCGCCATGATGCGGGCGATGGCGGAGATCCCGGCGCCGCCGATGCCGACGCAGTGGACACGCCCCAGCTCGGCGGCCGGGAGGAGCTCGTCGGGGACGGGGATCTTCATCGCGCACGCACCCCCGCGTCGAGCACGATGCGGGCGAGCTTCTCGTCGGCGTCGAGCGGGATGACGCCGCGGGCGGCGGCTCCCATCGACGAGAGCCGCTCTGCGTCGGTGAGCAGGCCGGGCACGCTGGCGCCGACCCACTCGGGGGTGAGTGCGCCGTCGGCGACGAGCAGGCCGCCGCCGGCGTCGACGACGGGGCGGGCGTTGAGGGCCTGCTCGCCGTTGCCGATCGGCAGCGGGACGTAGATCGCGGGGAGGCCGACCCCGGACACCTCGGTGACGGTGTTGCTGCCAGCGCGGCACAGGACCGCGTCGGCCGCGGCGTACGCCAGGTCCATGCGGTCGACGTAGTTGAGGACGACGTAGGGCACGTCCGCCGACGGGACCTCGAGGTCGTGCTTGGGGCCGACGACGTGCAGCACCTGCACGCCCGCGTCGGCCAGCACCGGAGCGGCGCCCGACACGGCGCCGTTGATCCGCGCGGCGCCCTGGGAGCCGCCGGTGACGAGGAGGACGGGCAGGTCCGCGCGCAGCCCGAAGGTGCCCAGCGCCTCGGCGCGCAGGGCACCGCGGTCCATCGAGGAGATGAGGCGACGGATGGGCAGGCCGGTGCAGACGGCGTGCGGCAGCGCCGTGTCGGGGAAGCTCGTGGCGACGTGCCGGGTCATCCGCGCCCCGAGCTTGTTGGCGACTCCGGGGATGGCGTTGCCCTCGTGCACCACGATCGGCACGTCCCGCTTGCGCGCCGCGAGGTAGGCCGGGACCGAGACGTAGCCGCCGAACCCGACCACGACGTCGGGACGCACCCGGTCGACCACCGCGAGCGCAGCCGCGCGGGCGGCGCGCAGGCGGGTGGGCGTACGCAGCAGCTCGGGGCCGGGTCGACGCGGCAGCGGCACGCGCGGGACGTACTCCAGGGGCAGGCCCGCCTCGGGGACCAGCCGCGCCTCGAGCCCCTCGCGAGTCCCGAGGCAGGTGACCTCCGTCGCCGGGTCGAGGCGGCGCAGGGCGTCGGCGGTGGCGAGCAGGGGCGAGGTGTGGCCGGCGGAGCCGCCGCCGGCGAGAAGGACGCGCATCAGCCCCAATCTAGCGAGGGGCGTCGGACGGAGCGGCAGCGGAGCGGGCACTCGCGCCGGCGGCGGCCAGACCGGCGGAACGGTCCCGCCTGCGGGCCGCGAGCGCGGCAGCGGCCTCCGGCTCGCGACGCGCGAAGCCGATGAGCAGGCCGAGCGCCACGAGCGAGGGCAGCAGCGCGGAGCCGCCGTAGGACACGATCGGCAGCGGGATGCCGATGACGGGCAGGACCGCTAGGACCATGCCGACGTTGATCATCATCTGGCCGAGCAACCACACCACGATGCCGAAGGTGGCGTAGCGGACGAAGGGGTCCTGGGTGCTCAGCGCGACCCGGATGGCGGCGTAGGCGATCGTGAAGAACAGGGCGACGACCAGCAGCGTGCCGACCAGCCCGAGCTCCTCGCCGAGCACGGCGAAGATGTAGTCGGTGTGCGCCTCCGGCAGGTCTCCCCACTTCTGGGTCGAGGCGCCGATGCCCTGGCCGAACCACCCGCCGCTGGACAGGGCGTAGAGGCCGTGCGCGGGCTGCCAGCCGGTGTCGGTGTAGTCCTTGAACGGGTCGGTGAAGTGGGTGATGCGCTTGAGCCGCTCGGGGTCCATCGCAGCGAGCGCCGCGGCGGCGGCGCCGAGCACCGAGATGCTGAGGACGAACAGGCGCATGGGTGCGCCCACCACCCAGAGCATCCCGAGCATGATGATGCCGAGCACCATCGCGGTGCCGAGGTCACGACCGACGAGGACCAGGCCGATGACGGCGAGCAGGCCGGGCACCACGGGGACGAGCAGGTGGTGCAGCTCGCGGAGACGACGCTCCTTGTGGGCGTAGATGTTGGCCGCCCACAGGACGATGGCCAGCTTGGCCACCTCGGCCGGCTGCATGGTGAACGGACCGACCTGCAGCCAGTTCTTGTTGCCGTTGATCAGGACGCCGAAGCGCGCGACGAGGCCGAGCAGGACGAGCGCGAAGAGGAAGCTGGGATAGGCCAGCCGGCGGACGTGCTTGAGCGGCATCCGTGACGCCACCCAGGCGCACGGCACGCCGACCGCGACCCAGAGCAGCTGGCGCTTCACGACGGCGTAGGAGTCGTCGTAGGTGAGGTAGGACCGGACGCTGGACGCGCTGAGCACCATGATCAGGCCGATGGTGAGCAGCAGCGCGGACGCGCCGAGGAGCAGGTAGTAGGAGGCGAGCGGCTTGTCGGCCGCCTCGCGCACCGAGCGCGTCCCGTTGGAGACGGCGGCGCGGGAGGAGCGCCAGGCGGCGACGACGCCCGAGCCGAGCGGGGGGCGCACCTTGGCGGGCGCCTCGGTGCCGACGTCCTCGGGGTTCGCGGTGGTCATCTCGCGTCTCCCCTCGGGTGCGGTCGGGTGGGTCTAGTCGGTGCGGGCGATCCGGCGGTGCACGGCTGCGGCGAACGCGTCGCCGCGGGCGCCGTAGTCGGTGAACATGTCCATGGAGGCACAGCCCGGCGCCAGCAGCACCGTGTCACCGGACCTGGCGAGCCCGGCGGCGGCGTCGACCACGCGCTCCATCGGCTCCCCAGTCTCGTCGGCGCCCACGTCGATGACCGGCACATCGGGCGCGTGTCGCGAAAGTGCGTCGGCGACCACCTGCCGGTCGCGGCCGAGCAGCACGACGCCGCGCAGCCGGTCGCGGACGGCGAGGACGAGGTCGTCGAAGCGGGCGCCCTTGGCGAGCCCGCCGGCCACCCACACCACGTCGTCGAAGGCCGCCAGCGAGGACTGGGCGGCGTGGGGGTTGGTGGCCTTGGAGTCGTCGACCCAGGTGACGCCGTCGGCCTCGGCGACGTGCGCGATGCGGTGGCCGTCGGGGCGGAAGGCGCGCAGCCCGTCGCGCACGGCCTGCTGGCTCACGCCGTGGGCGCGGGCGAGGGCGGCGGCGGCGAGGGCGTTGGCGACGACGTGCGGGGCGGGCGAGGCCAGGTCGGCCAGCGTGCACAACTCGGCCGCGCTGCTCGCGCGCTCCTCGATGAAGGCCCGGTCGACGAGCAGGTCCTCGACGACCCCGACGTCGCCGGACGACGGCGTGCCGAGGGTGAAGCCGACCGCCCGCGCGCCCTCGACGACCTCGGCCTCCCGGACCATCTCCTCCGTGGCCGGGTCGGCGAGGTTGTAGACGCACGCACGCTGCACGCGCTCGTAGATGCGGGCCTTGTCGGCGGCGTACTGCTCCATGCCGGTGGGCCCGCCCGGCTCGTCGGCGTACCAGTCGAGGTGGTCCTCGGCGACGTTGAGCACGACGGCCGACTCGGCGGACATCGAGTGGGTGTAGTGGAGCTGGAAGCTGGAGAGCTCGACGGCGAGCGCGTCGTAGGGCTCGGGGTCCATCACGGCCTCGACGATCGGGAGGCCGACGTTGCCGACGGCGACGGCGCGCAGGCCGGCGGCGCGCAGGATCGACTCCAGCATCTGCACGGTGGTGGTCTTGCCGTTGGTGCCGGTGACCGCGAGCCACGGAGCGGCGTTCTCCGGGTCGCGCAACCGCCAGGCGAGCTCGACCTCGCCCCAGACGGGGACGCCACGCTCCACGGCCTGCGCCAGCAACGGCGACGAGGGCCGCCACCCGGGCGAGGTGACCACGAGGTCCACCTCGTCGGGCAGGGTGTCGGTGGCGCCGGGCTCGAGGCGGACCGTGGCCCCGAGGGTCTCGAGGAGGCGGGCCTTCTCGGCCTTCTCCTCCGAGGTGGACTCGTCGAGCGCGGTGACCTGCGCGCCGAGGAAGAGCAGGTTGTCGGCGGCAGCGAAGCCGGACACCCCGAACCCGGCGACCACGACACGTGTGCCGGACCAGTCGCTGGCCCGGCCCAGGGACTGGACGTCGCGCGACTCAGCCAATGCCGGCGACCCACTCGGCGTAGAAGATGCCGAGGCCGGTGGCCACGGCGAGGCCGGTGATGATCCAGAAGCGGATCACGATGGTCACCTGCTCCCAGCCCAGCATCTCGAAGTGGTGGTGCAGCGGGGTCATGCGGAAGACGCGATGTCCGGGCTGGACGCGGAAGATGCTCCGGAACAGGCCGCTCGCGCGGCTCGCCTTGAAGACCGAGACCTGGATCATCACCGAGACGGTGACGGCGACGAAGAGGCCGCCGATGATGACCAGGAGGAGCTCCGTGCGGGTCATGATCGCGAAGCCGGCCATCGCGCCGCCGAGGGCGAGGGAACCGGTGTCGCCCATGATGATCTGCGCCGGCGAGGCGTTCCACCACAGGAAGCCGAAGCAGGCTCCGGTGATGGCCGCGGCGACGACGGCGAGGTCGAGCGGGTCGCGCACCTCGTAGCACTTGGGCCCGGCCTCGAGGGCGCAGGACTGGCTGTTCTGCCAGATGTTGACGAGCGTGTAGGCCGCGAAGACCAGGATCGAGGAGCCCGCGGCGAGGCCGTCGAGGCCGTCGGTGAGGTTGACGGCGTTGCTGAACCCGGTGACGAAGAACCAGATCAGCACCAGCGCCAGGACCATCGGCAGCGCGAAGCCCTCGTAGTCGCGGATGAAGGAGATGTGGTCCGACGCCGGGCGCCAGCCCCGCTCGTCCTCCAGCACGGGCGACAGCGCGAGGAAGCCGAAGACGACCGCGACGAGGGTCTGGCCGATCATCTTGGCCCGGCTGCGCAGGCCGAGGTTGTGCTGCCGACTCACCTTGAGGAAGTCGTCGAGGAACCCGACCGTGCCGAGGCCGACGAAGAGGAAGAGCAGCAGCAGCGCCGACGCGGTGGGCGCCGAGCCCGTGATCACCTTGGCGGCGATGTAGCCGACCACCGTCGCCAGCACGATCACCGCGCCACCCATGGTGGGCGTGCCGCGCTTCGTGTGGTGGGTGGTCGGGCCGTCGTCACGGATCGGCTGGCCGAACCCCTGCCGCGTGAAGAACCGGATCGCGTACCTCGTGCCGAGCAGCGAGATCAGCAGCGAGAGTCCTCCTCCGAACAGGATGGCTCTCATGTGGTGCGTCTCCCTTCCTTGCCGTCCCCGGTGAGGAGGTCGTCGGCGATCACTTCCAGCGCGGCCCCCCGTGATGCCTTCACCAGGACGACATCAGCAGCCGAGACATTGTGCCGCAGCCACGCGACGGCCTCGTCACGCCCCGCCGTGGTGATGGTCACTCCCCCGCCTGCCGCGCCGGCGTACCCCTCCGAGATGGCATCCGCCGCGGGCCCGACGGTGAGCAGGACGTCGACGCCCTGGTCCGCGACGAAGCGGCCGACGTCGCGGTGCGCGCCGAGCGCGCCGGCACCGAGCTCGAGCATGGTCCCCAGGACGGCGATCGTGCGCCGCCCGCTGCGCTCCCCCATCCCGGCGAGGGTCTCGACGGCCGCCTTCATCGACTCGGGATTGGCGTTGTAGGCGTCGTTGACGACGACCAGCCCGTCGGCACGCTCGCCGACCTCCATCCGCCAGCGACTGGCGGGGAGGGCGTCGGCGAGCGAGTCGGCGACCGTGTCGAGGTCGAGCCCGGCGGCGAGCGCCATGGCCGCCGCGGCCGAGGCGTTGCGCCACTGGAAGGCGCCGACCTGGGCGAGGTGGACCGAGGCGTACGCCCCCCGGTGCGCGAGCACGAACGACTGGCGGCCGAGGTCGTCGGTCGTGATCTCGCTGACGGCCACGTCGGCGCCGGTCGTGCCGAAGGTCCGGACCGTGGCACCGGTCCGGGGGGCCATCGCCGCGACCATGTCGTCGTCGGCGTTGAGGACGGCCGTCCCCGCGGGCGGCAGCGACTCGATGATCTCGCCCTTGGCGACGGCGATGGCCTCACGGCTGCCGAACTCGCCGATGTGCGCGGTGCCGACGTTGAGCACGGCCGCGATCCTCGGTGGGGCGATCGCGCACAGCCGGGCGATGTGCCCGACGCCGCGGGCGCCCATCTCCACCACGAGGTAGCGCGTCTCGGGCGTCGCCCGCAGGACGGTCAGCGGCACACCGAGCTCGTTGTTGAAGTTGCCCCGCGTCGCGACGGTCGGTCCGGACTCGGACAGGACGTGCGCGAGGTAGTCCTTGGTGCCGGTCTTGCCCTGGGATCCCGTCATCGCCAGCACGACCACGTCGGGCAGCCGGTCGACGACGTGGCGCGCGAGGAGGCCGAGGGCCGCGGTCGCGTCCGGGACCACGATGGTCGGCAGCTCGGTCGGGCGGCTGCCCAGCACGGCGACCGCTCCGGCCGCCCCCGCCGCGGCGACGAAGTCGTGGCCGTCGACGCGCTCGCCGGCGATCGCGACGAACAGGCCGGACGGCTCCGGGGTCCGGGTGTCGATGAACGCGCCGCCGGTCACGACGGCGTCGCCGTGGGCGACCCCGCCGACGACCTCGGCGATCTCCGCGAGCGTCATCTCGATCATGCGTCACGCTCCTCGAGGACCGCCCGGACCTCGTCGGCGGCGACGAGGCGGTCGTCGAAGGGGTGCACCACGCCCCGGACCTCCTGGCCGGTCTCGTGCCCCTTGCCGGCGACCAGCACGACGTCGCCGGTGCGGGCACGGCGTACGGCCTCGCGGATCGCGAGCCTGCGGTCACCGACCTCGAGCACCTCGGCGGTGCCGTCCACGGTCCCGTCGAGGACCGCCGAGCGGATCGCCGCCGGGTCCTCGGTGCGCGGGTTGTCGTCGGTGACCACCACGACGTCGGCGAGGCGGGCGGCGATCTCGCCCATGACGGGCCGCTTCAGCGTGTCGCGGTCCCCGCCGGCGCCGACGACCGCGATGACCCGGCCGTCGGTCAGCGGACGCAGCGTCGTGAGGACGGCCTCGAGGGCATCGGGCTTGTGGGCGTAGTCGACGACCAGCGTCCAGTCCTGGCCGGCCGCGACCTGCTCGAGGCGGCCGGGCACGCCGCCGACGCGGGCGATGCCGTCGGCCACCACCTGCGGGTCGAGTCCGGAGAGCGCGGCCGCGGCGATGGCGGCCAGCGCGTTGGCGACGTTGAACTCGCCGGGGATGCCGACCGCGGCGCGCACCTCGACACCCGGCCCGAGGACGGTGAAGGTCGCCCCGCCCGCCGTGAGGTCGACGTCGACGGCGCGCCAGTCGGCGTCCGCGCCGCGCGAGGAGCAGGTCGACATCGGGATGCCGGCCACGTCGAGCAGTCGCCGCCCGTGCTCGTCGTCGACGTTGGTCAGGCCCGTGCGGGCGCGCTCCGGGGTGAAGAGGCCCGCCTTCGCGGCGAAGTAGTCCTCGACCGTGTCGTGGAAGTCGAGGTGGTCACGCCCGAGGTTGAGGAACACCGCCACGTCGAACACCACGCCGTCGACGCGGCCCATCACCAGTGCGTGGCTCGAGACCTCCATCGCGCAGGTGTCGACGCCGCGCTCGCGCATGACCGCGAAGAGCCCGTGCAGGTCGGGCGCCTCCGGTGTGGTCAGCTGCGTCCGGACGTCCTCCCCCGCGATGCGGGTGCCGACGGTGCCGATGACCGCCGACGTGACCCCGGACGCGGTGAGCCCCTGCTCGAGCAGGCGGGTGGTGGTGGTCTTGCCCTGGGTGCCGGTGACGCCGATGGTGCGCAGCGCCGCGGCGGGCTCGCCGTAGAGGTGCGCCGCGAGCCGGCCGAGCACGCGGCGGGGCGCGGGGACCACGATCGCCGCGGTGCCCGGAGGCAGTCGGTCGAGGCCGGCGGCGTCGGTGAGCACCGCCACGGCACCGGCCGACAGCGCCTGGTCGGCGAAGTCCGCACCGTGCGAACGCGCGCCGGGCAGCGCGGCGTACAGGTCACCCGGGCGGATCCGCGCGGTGCTCAACGAGATGCCGGACACCGACGCGCCGAGGTCGCCGTGGACGGAGACGTTGGTCAGGCCGCCCAGCCAGTCGGCGAGGGCCGCCGCGGGGGTCGACGGAGCCGTGCGGGGTCGGGTCGCGGCCGGCATCTCGTGCAGGTCCTCGTCCACCGACCGAGCGTATCGACTCACCACTCCACGGGCAGACGCGACGGCGTGCCGTTGGTCGGCTCGACGCCGTAGCGGCCCAGGACGTAGCCCATGATCCGGGAGAAGACCGGCCCGGCCACCGAGCCGCCGCCGCCGTCGACCTTCGGCGCGTGGACGACGACGTAGACGGTGAACCGGGCGTCGTCGGCCGGCGCGAAGCCGCCGAACGACAGCGACGTGCTGTCGTAGAGGCCCGTCTCGGGGTTGACCCGCTGGGCGGTGCCGGTCTTGCCGGCGACGAGGTAGCCGGGGACCTGGGCCCGGGGGGCGACGCCGTCCTCGGGGTCGACGACCTTCTCCATCATCTTCGCCGTGCCGCGGGCGGCCTGCTTGCTGACGACGCGGGTGCGGGTGGCGACGTCGGTGCCGACCGTGACCCCGTCGTCGGTGACGGCCGAGCCCGCGATGACGCTGGGCGAAACCCGGACGCCGCCGTTGGCGATCGTGTTGACCGCGGCGGCCATCTGCAGGACGTTGACCGACAGCGACTGCCCGAACGCGACGCGGTCCTTGGTCTGCGAGGTCATCGCCTCGCCGGCCGTCAGGATGCCGGGGGTCTCGCCGCGGACGCCGACGTCGGTGCGCTGGCCCAGCCCGAACGCGCGGAGGTACTGCACGAGCTCGACGGGCGAGAACGCGTCGGCGGCCAGCACGGTGCCGATGTTCGAGGACTTGGCGATGATGCCCGCCAGCGTCAGCCGGATGGTGCCGTGGTCGAACCAGTCGCCGATGACGCGGTCCTGGCGCGCGAGGTTGGGCGGGACCTTGAACCTCTGGCGCGGGAACGCCTTGCCCGCGTCGATGAGGGACGCGGCGGTGAGCACCTTCTGCACCGAGCCGGGCTCGTAGGTGTCGCTCATCGCGCGCGAGCCGAGGTCGTCCTCCGAGCGCGCCTCGGTGGGGGCGTTGGCGTCGAAGGTCGGCACGTCGGCGAGCGCGAGGACCTCGCCGGTGCGGGTGTCGAGCACCACGGCGGCGCCGCTCTCGGCCTTGTACTGCTGGACCGCCTGGGCGAGCACCTTCTGGGTGAACCACTGGAGGTCGCGGTCGATGGTGGTGCGCAGAGGCTGACCGTTCTGCGCGGCCTTGAGGGTGCTCTCGCGCAGCGGGATCCGTACGCCCTTGCCGGAGTTGGACTGCCAGGTCGCCTCGCCGTCGACGCCGGCGAGCTGCTTGTCGAAGGTCCGCTCGAAGCCGCCGAGCGGCTCGTCGGTGCCCATGTAGCCGAGCAGGTTGGCCGCGACGTCACCGGAGGGGTAGTCGCGGATCGGGTCGTCCTGCAGCGAGATGCCCGTGAAGCCGGCGGCGTCGAGCTCGGCGAGGGTGTCGCTGGCGAGGGTGCTGGGCACGCGGCGCGCGACGTACTCGTAGCGGCTGCCCTCCTTGCGGCCGCGCAGGGCCGTGAGGGCCTTGAAGTAGTCGATGGAGAGCCGCTCGGAGAGCAGCTGCGCGAGCTCGGTCGCCCTGTCGGCCGTGAGGCTCGGGTCGGCGATCACCATCTTGCCCTTGATCGAGTCGGCCAGCGGGACGCCGTTGCGGTCGAGGATGTCGCCGCGCTCGGCCTCCAGCGTCACGCGCACACCGCCCTCGGCGGCGGCGCGGAGGGCGTACGACTGCGGGTCCACGCCCTGCAGCTGCACGAGGCGCGCGCCGAAGAAGGAGAGGACGACCGCGATGAGCAGGAACCCCACGCGCAGGCGCAGCAGGGGCGCGCCGCGCGATGCTCCGCGTCTGCCCGTGGTGCGGGTGCTCGGCACTGGTTCTCCCTCATCTCGCGGCCGCTCCCCTGCGGGGCGGGCTGTCGTCAGGCTAGGGCGGCGAGGTCGCGGATCCGCGCGACCGCGCCGGTCATCGGTTGCGGTTCTTGCGTTGCTCGGTGGTCGGCACGGCCGGCACCTCCACGACCACCGGGGCCGGGGCGAGGTTGGCCGGCAGGATCGGCGCAGGCGGGTCGAGGTCGAGCGCGTTCTCGCGCGTCGTCGGCGTCCGGGCGCCGACGGTCTTGCCGGTCTCGAGGTCGAGGAAGACCGGAGCGGAGGGGATCACCATCCCCATCGCCTGGGCCTCGGTCGCGACCCGCTGCGGGTTGCGGAGCTCGTCGAGCTCCATCCGGAGGGTCTGCTCGCGGGCCGCGAGGGTGTCGGCCTGGTCCTCGAGGGACGACGCGGTGAAGGAGGCCTGCTGCATGGAGGTGTTGAAGAGGAGCAGCCCGACGATCCCGGCGAGGAGGACGAGGCTCACGAGCGTCATGAACGGCACCCGCGGGGCCCGGGTGCGCACCCGCGGCACCACGGTGAGGCGCGCCTTGTCGACGGCCTCCTGCGCGATGCGGGTGACCCGGGTGCGTGGCTGGAGTGCGGGACTGCTCATCTGACGACTCCTGGGGAAGAAGGGCGCGAGGAGGTGGACGGGGGCAGGACGCGCTCGACCGCGCGGAGACGGACGGACGCGGCGCGTGGGTTCTCGGCGATCTCGGACTCGTCGGCCTGCTCGGCACCCCGCGTGACGAGACGCAGCGCCGGCTCGGCGCCCTCGGGGACGAACGGCAGGTCCGGTGGGACGTCGAGGCGCGTGGCGTCGGCGAAGGCACGCTTCACGAGCCGGTCCTCGAGGGAGTGGTAGGCCTCCACGACCACGCGACCGCCGACCCCGATGGCCTCGATCGAGGCGGGGATCGCACGGCGCAGCACGGCGAGCTCGTCGTTGACGGCCATCCGGAGCGCCTGGAAGGTCCGCTTCGCCGGGTGGCCGCCGGTGCGTCGTGCGGGTGCCGGGATCGTGGCGTAGAGCAGCTCGACCAGGTCGGCGCTCGTGGTGAACGGCGTCGTCTCGCGACGGCGTACGACCTCGCGCGCGATCCTGCTGGCGAACTTCTCCTCGCCGTACTCCCGCAGGATGCGGGTCAGCTCCTGGGCGGAGGCGGTGTTGAGCAGGTCGGCGGCGGTGTGGCCCGTGGTCGGGTCCATCCGCATGTCGAGCGGCGCGTCCTCGGCGTAGGCGAAGCCGCGGTCGCGGACGTCGAGCTGCATCGAGGAGACCCCGAGGTCGAAGAAGATCGCGTCGACGTGGTCGAGGCCCAGCGAGGCGATGACCTCGGGCAGCTCGTCGTAGACCGCGTGGACGGCCGTGAACCGGTCGCCGTGGGCGGCGAGCCGGTCGGACGACATCGCGAGCGCCGCCGGGTCGCGGTCGATGCCGATGACCCGGGCCTGCGGCAGCCGCTCGAGGACGGCCTCGCTGTGCCCGCCGAGGCCGAGCGTGCAGTCCAGGTAGACCGAGCCGGGGGCCTCGAGCGCAGGCGCCAGCAGGGCGACGACCCGGTCGAGGAGCACCGGGGCGTGGCGGGGAGTCGTCATCTGCTCAGCCCTGGGAGCCCAGGTGCGTCAGCAGCAGCAGCGCGAGGGCCAGGCCGCAGGCAGTGGCAGCGGAGAAGGCGATGAGGGCGGCTGCCTCCCGCGCCTGGTCGCGCACCCGCAGCGGCGGTGCCGCGGTGCGAACCGTTGGCTGGGTGCTGCTCATGGTCTCGACCCCACTGAGTGCTCGTGTGCGTGCTCGTCTGCGTGTGCTGCTGATCGGGAGGGTGGCGGTGCGGCTGACACGCCCCGACGTAGGTGCACGGGGTGAGCCGCCGCACCAGGTCCCTGCCCGCTCCCTGCGATGGGAAAGGCCCTCTGCGGCCGGGGAAGTGCCCCAGATGGCCTCGCGAGGGAGCGGGCTCGAGACCTGGTGATGCGGGTCGCGGTGTCAGCTGTGCTGTTGTCGGGTGGAGCTGGGTGGAGCGGGGTGGTGCGGGTCCTCAGATGCCCGGGAAGACCTCGTCGCTGAGCTCGGAGAACTTCTGCTCCTGCTCCTCGGAGTAGGTCGCCCACGCGGTGGGGTCCCAGATCTCGATCCGGTTCATCGACCCGATGACCACGCACTCCTTGCGGAGCGACGCGTACTCCCGCAGCGGTGCCGGGATGTTGATGCGTCCCTGCTTGTCCGGCACCTCCTGGCTGGCGGCGGCGAACAGCATGCGGACGTAGTCACGGGTGTTCTTCTGCGTGACCGGCGCCTCGCGGAGCCGGTCGGTGAGCTTCCCGAAGTCCTCCAGCGACCAGACGGTGAGGCAGCGCTCCTGCCCCCTGGTCACCACGAGTCCCTCCGTCAGCTCGTCCCTGAACTTGGCCGGGAGGAAGAGGCGGCCCTTCTCGTCGAGCTTGGGCGTGTAGGTGCCGAAGAACATCCGGCACCCCCCTTGCTCGGCGGGAAAGTTCGACCCTGTCCCCCACTTCGCCCCACAGTACGCCACTTTGCTCCACCGTCAACCAGAAACCGGGTGTTTCGAGCGTGAATTTCGTGCCGCCGGGTCCAGCCGGGCCCGGGCCGACCCGGCCCGGTTCCAGGCGCGACACCCGCCCGGTCACGCTCGGAGCACGCTCAGGAGCGGCCGGGTGGGGCGCCGGTGGGGAGGAGTGGCGACCGGAGGTGGAGGGACGTGGGGGAACAGGAGGACGAGGTGGCCCCCGGGGCGTAGGCGGCGGGTATGTTGCGCGCACCACATACGGTGGTCAGCGGCGACGCGACGCACGAGGGGACGGAACGAACGTGACGACTGGGCTTTCCGGGCAGGCGCCCGACCTGGACACCGTGCGACGGGTGACCGGCGCGGTTCGTCAGAACATCGAGCGCGTGATCGCCGGCAAGCCCGACGTCGTCAACGCCGCCCTCGTGGTGCTGCTCGCCGAGGGCCACCTCCTCATCGAGGACGTGCCGGGCGTCGGCAAGACGCAGCTCAGCAAGGCGCTCGCCCGCAGCATCGACTCGTCGGTGCGGCGCATCCAGTTCACCCCGGACCTGCTGCCCTCCGACGTCACCGGCGTGTCGATCTTCAACCAGGACACCCGCGAGTTCGAGTTCCGCCCCGGCGGCGTCTTCGCCAACATCGTCGTCGGCGACGAGATCAACCGCGCCTCCCCCAAGACTCAGTCCGCGCTCCTCGAGTGCATGGAGGAGCGCCAGGTCACCGTCGACAACGCGACCTACCAGCTCGAGAAGCCGTTCATGGTGATCGCCACCCAGAACCCGATCGAGATGGAGGGGACGTACGCCCTCCCGGAGGCGCAGCGCGACCGCTTCATGGCGCGCGTGTCGGTCGGCTACCCGGTCGAGTCCGCGGAGATCGCGATGCTCGAGGGCCACACCGCCCACAACCCGCTCGACGACCTCGAGCCGGTGACCGACGCGGGCGAGATCCGCAAGGTAATCGAGATCGTCGGCCGCGTGCACGTCTCGTCCGCGGTCCACCGCTACGCCGTGGCGCTCACCACCGCCACCCGCACCAGCGGCGACCTCCACCTCGGCGCCTCGCCCCGCGCGACGCTCCACCTGGTGCGGGCCGCGAAGGCGGTGGCCGCGACCCAGGGTCGCGACTACGTCCTGCCCGACGACATCCACGGCATCACCTCGCCGGTGCTCGCGCACCGGCTGCTGCCCAACGTCGAGGCGACGATGAGCGGCCGCACGACCGCCACGATCCTGTCGGGGATCGTGGAGTCGGTCCCCGTCCCCGACGCCCGCCGTGCGTGAGGCACTCGCCGCACTGACCGTCCGCGGGCGGGCGTTCCTCGCTGCCGGCATCACGACGGTCGTCGCCGCGATCGTGGTGGGCCACTCCTCCGTGGTCCGCATCGGCGTCCTGGTGGCCGTCCTCCCGCTGCTGACCGCGTGGTGGGTGGGGCGTTCGCGCTACCGCCTCTCGCTCGTGCGCAGCGTCTCCCCCCAGCTCGTCGTCGCCGGGCAGCCCTCGACGGTCGAGCTGACCGTCTCCAACGACTCGCGCACGCCGACCGGCGTGCTGCTGCTCGAGGAGCGGCTCCCCTACGTGCTCGGCACCCGTCCCCGCTTCGTGCTCGAGGGGCTGGGGCACGGCTGGCGTCGGCACGCGACCTACCAGGTGCGCTCGGAGCTGCGCGGCCAGTTCGACATCGGGCCGATGTCGGTGCGGGTCACCGACCCCTTCGGCCTCGTCGAGCTCGGCCGCACCTTCCACGCCACGACACGGCTGACCGTGACCCCGCGCACCATCCCGCTGCCGAACATCCCGCTCGGCGGCGCGTGGACCGGGTCGGGCGACAACCGCCCGCGGGCGTTCGCCATGGGCAGCGCCGAGGACGTCACCGTCCGGGAGTACCGCCGCGGCGACGACCTGCGCCGCGTGCACTGGCGCAGCTCGGCCCGCGTCGGCGAGCTGATGGTGCGGCGCGAGGAGCAGCCCTGGCAGTCCCGGGCGACCGTGTTCCTCGACAACCGGGGCACCTCGCACCGGGGGCAGGGCGCGGCCAGCTCGCTGGAGGGAGCCGTGTCGGCTGCCGCCTCCGTCGCGATCCACCTCGCCCACCACGGCTACACCGTCCGCCTGGTCACCGCCTCGGGCGACAGCCGCGAGACCGAGTGGCACTCCCACACCGCCGCGGCGAGCACCATCCCGCTGCTCGAGGCGCTCGCCGTCGTCCAGCTCGACCACGCGCCGGCCCCCGACACCCAGTGGCTCGCCGAGCCCGGTCACGGCGGCCTGACGATCGGCGTCTTCGGCGCCCTCACCGAGGGCGACCAGCCCTTCCTGCGACGCCTCCAGCACCACGCGTCGTCGAGCCTCGCGATCGCGCTCGACGTCGACGGCTGGGCACCGCACCTGCCGGTGCAGCCGGGCCCGGGCGCCTCGACCCACCTCACCTCGAGCGGGTGGCGGTCGGTGACCCTCGGGCCCCGCGACCGGCTCGACACCGCCTGGCAGGAGCTCGGCCTCCAGCAGAGCCGCGCGACGGCCTCCGCGGGAGCAGCGCGATGAGGACCGCGTGGAGCACGCTCCCCCACCAGCTGCGGATCGCGGGCATCGCGCTGCTCGCGTCGTGGGCGACCGTCCTGTCGTGGCGCGTGCTCACCGACGGGTTCGCCGAGGTCGCCATCCCGCTGCTGATGATCGGGGTCGTGGTCGCCGGCACGGGCGCCCTGGGACGCTGGAGCCGCCTGCCGCTTCCCGGGATCATCGCCGGCCAGCTCGTGATCGGCGCGCTCCTGGTGCTCGGCACCACCACCGGATCCCCGATCCCCACGCCCGGCAACGTCGACCTCTTCCTCGCGGCCCTGGACGCCGCGCTCGAGACCTCGCGCAACTACGCCGCCCCGATCCAGCTCGGCGTACCTCCCGTGTACCCGCTGCTCCTGCTGGGCGGCGGCCTGGTCGTGCTCGCGGTCGACGTGGTCGCGTGCAGCCTGCGCCGCGCCCCGGTCGCCGGGCTCGTGCTGCTGGCGGCGTACACCCTGCCCGTCGCCGTCACCGGCGACGCGGTGTCGTGGTGGCTCTTCATCGTCGTCGCCGCCCTCTTCCTGACGCTGGTCTTCATCCAGCACAGCGACCACGTCGCGAGCTGGGGTCGCGCGCCCGAGGGCGAGAAGGGCTCGTTCTCGGTGCGCACCGGTGCCATCGGCAACACGGCGCTCGCGCTCGGCACGGCGTCGATCGCGCTCGCCGTCGTCGTCCCCGCGGCGGTGCCGACGATGAGCATGAGCGTCTTCGAGGGCAACGGCCCGGGGACCCGCGAGGTCGAGGTCAAGGACCCGATGGTCGACCTGCGGCGCGACCTGCGGCGCGGTGCGGACGTGCCGCTGCTGTGGGTGACCACGCCCGGCCCCAAGCCGACCTACCTGCGCATCTCGGTCCTGTCCCGCTTCAGCGGCCAGGAGTGGACGCCGGGCGACCGTGAGATCCCGGAGACGCAGGCGGCCACGGGCGCACTGCCCACGCTCGACGGCGTCGGCGTGGACGTGGACCGCCGCGAGTTCAAGTACGACGTGCGCGTCGGCCCCGACTTCGCGTCGGCCTGGCTCCCGATCGCCCCCCAGACCACGCGGATCGCCGCCAGCACCGACTGGCGCTACGACGTCAACACCCGCGACGTGATCTCCGCGCAGGACGACGTGACGACGGCCGGGATGACGTACGACTTCACGGGCGTCCAGCTGGACTACGACGCCGACTCCATGAACTCCGCCGTCTCCGGCGCGGGCTCCGTGGCGGGCATCTTCACCGAGGTGCCGCCCTCGTTGAACAACGAGATCCGCCGCATCGCCGCGGACGTCACGGCAGACGCGCCGACGCGCTTCCAGAAGGCGCAGGTCCTGCAGAAGTGGTTCCGCGAGGACGGCGGCTTCCGCTACGACGTCGACGAGGTGCCGTCGGCAGGCGACGGGAGCGCCGACCTGCTGGCGTTCCTCAACGACCGTGTCGGCTACTGCGAGCAGTTCGCTGCGTCCATGGCGATCATGGCCCGCGTCCTCGGCATCCCGAGCCGGGTCGCCGTCGGCTTCCTCGAGCCCGAGCGCGCCACCAACGGCTCGTGGGAGTTCTCCTCCCACGACCTGCACGCCTGGCCCGAGCTCTACTTCCCCGGCTCCGGCTGGGTGAAGTTCGAGCCCACCCCGCAGACGCGCGGGACCGTCGCCCCCGCCTACAGCGAGACCGAGTTCGAGGCCGTCCCCGAGACGCCGACGCCGAGCGCGAGCCGGTCGACCGAGCTGCTGCCCGAGCGCGGTGAGACCGCGGACGCCGAGGCAAGTGCCGCTGACGAGGAGACCTCCTCGATCCCGTGGGTCCCCGTCCTCGCCGGCCTCCTCGGCCTCGCCGTGGTGGTCCTGCTGCTGCTCACGCCGCGACTCGTGCGCGCTGCGCGGCGGCGCCGGCACCTCGCCGGTGGGATCGAGGACCTCTGGCTGGAGCTCCGCGACACCGCCCGCGACCTGGGGCACGCCTGGCCGGTCGGCCGTTCGCCGCGTCGCGCCGGCGACTGGCTCGCGACGCTCCTCGCCGCCCCGGTCTCCGGCAGCGACCGGCCCGACCGCCCGCGCCGCGGGCGTGACCAGGCGCCGGAGGCGGCCGAGGCGCTCGACAGGCTCGTCCTCGCCCTCGAGCGCAGCAGGTACGCCCGCGACCCCGAGTCCTTCACCGCCGACCGCTTCGTCGGCGACCTCGAGCTCGTCGAGAAGTCGCTCGCCGCCGGCGTCACCCCGCGCGAGGTGCGCCGCGCAGCCTGGTGGCCCGCGTCGGTCGCAGGCGGTCGGCGCCTCCCCCGGCGTACGCGCACCCGTGCCGAGCGGGGGCCCACGTCCACGCCGGACCGCGAGAGCACCCGGACGGTCGACGAGCTGGTCGGCTGACGCTCGTCGGTCCGTCTCGGCGGCCAGTCAGTTGCCACACGCGGCAGGTGTCGGGATCGCGTGGCACGTCGAGCGGCAGCAGACGCACGACTGCCCGGTCCTGCAGGACCGGGCACGTGTGGTGAGCTGGAGCGTCAGCGGGGGATGAACCGAGGATCAGCCGTGGGTCACAGCCCGCGCTCGCGGCGGCGGCGCCACCGCTCCTCCATCCGCTCCATGAACGGAGCGCTGGAGCGCTGGCGGTTCGGGCGGTGGGGCCGACCACCGTCGACGACCCCGAAACCGGTGCGACCGGAGGCCCGCACCTTGGTCGAGGGCTGGTGGCCCGGGCTGCGGGCGGAGGTGACCGCGAGGATCGCGCCGCCCAGCATGACCACGAAGCCGAGGACGCCGACGACCGTCTGGAGGACGGCGCTCAGGTCGAGCAGCACGGCCACGATCAGCAGCCCGATGCCCAGGACGAGGATCGCACCGCCGACGATCATCCGACGACGTGCAGCACGCTGGAACGAGGTCCCGCGCAACGTGGAGGCGAGCTTCGGATCCTCTTCGACGAGGGCGCGCTCCATCTGCTCGAGCAGTCGCAGTTCTTCCTCGGAGAGCTCCACGGTTCCTCCTCACCTTCTGGAGCAAGTCTAGGCACGCTCCTGCCCCTACGGTAGGCGTCCCCAGAAAATTCCACCCCGGCGAGGCCGTCGGACGGCCCCCGGGTTCACACCAGGCTCGCCGGGCGGACCGCCGCGGCACCGAAGCGGCGGGTGGCGCGGTCGACCGCCCGGTCCGCCTCGGCCCACCCGTGCTCGGGCTCGCCGAGCACCAGCTGCCGCTGGACCGAGGAGCGCGGCACCAGCCCCTCGACGCGTACGCCCACCAGCCGCAGGCGGGCCCGCTGCAGGCCCAGCGCGTCGTAGAGCCGCGTGACCGCGCGGTGGATCTCCACCGTCACGTCGGTCGCCTCCGAGAGCGTGCGGGAGCGGGTGATCGTGGTGAAGTCGGCGAAGCGCACCGTCAGGGTGATCGTGCGGCCGGCGACCCCGGCCGAGCGCATCCGGCCGCCCACCCGCGCCGAGAGCCGGAGCAGCTCGCGGACGATGAAGTCGCGGTCGTCGGTGTCGCGCGCGAACGTCTCGTTGGCGCCCATCGACTTGTCCGGCTCGTGCGGGCCGGCGCTGGGGGCGAGATCGCTGCGGTCCGTGCCCCAGGCGAGGTGGTGCAGCTCGCGACCGAGGTGCGCGCCGACCGCGCGCTGCAGGGTGCGCAGCGGGGTGTGGGCGACATCGCCGACCGTCATCAGACCGAAGCGGTGCAGCAGCGCCTGCGTCTTCTCCCCCACGCCGTAGAGCTCGCCCACGTCCAGCGGGTGCAGGAAGGACGTCACCTCGGCGGGCGGCACGACGATGACCCCGTCGGGCTTGGCGCGCCGGCTGGCGAGCTTGGCGACCGAGACCGTTGCGGCGACGCCCACCGAGCAGGTGATGCCCTGCTCGTCGTGGATCGTCGAGCGCAGCCGCTCGGCGATGTCGGGAGGATCGCCGAGGCGCCGGGTGGAGCCGCGGACGTCGAGGAAGGCCTCGTCGAGGGACATCGCCTCGACGATCGGGGTGACCTCGCGGAACGTCTCCATCACCGAGGCGGACACCGCGGTGAACAGCGCGTAGTCGGGCTCGAGCACCACGACCTGCGGGCACATCCGGCGTGCGCGGGTCATCGGCAGCGCGGAGCGCAGGCCGTGGCGGCGGGCGACGTAGTTGGCCGCGAGCACCACGCCGCGGCCGCTGCCACCGACCACCACCGGCTGGTCGACGAGGTCGGGACGTTCGCGCAGCGCGACGGAGGCGTAGAACGCGTCCATGTCGACGTGCAGGATCGGCGTCGAGACGCCACCGCGGCTCACCGGGCACCCGCAGCGGAGTCGGCGCGGCCAGCGGGGTCAGCGTGATCAGCGGGTGGCGATGACGTGCAGCTGCGCGGCGAGGGGGAGGTACTCGGGGCGCGTCGCGACGGCACGCTCGAGCTCGACGAGCGCGGCGGTGGCGCCGGGCTCGAGGTCGAGCAGGCTGCCCGGCACGAGGTCGGCGAAGACGCGCACCGCCTCGACGGTGCCCGGCCGCAGGCCGGCCGCGCCGAGGAGGGCGCACAGCTCGTCGTGGGTGAAGCGGTGGCCGCCGCGACCGGTGGCGCCGGACGCTCCGTCGCCGTCGAGCAGCTCGCGGGCCGCCTGGAAGTGGCCCGCCATGGCGCGGGCCACCACGGCCGCGTGGCGCTGGGCGACGAGCAGGCTGAGGTGGCCGCCCGGGCGCAGCACCCCGGCGATGGCGGCGAGGGACGCCGCCGGGTCGTCGACCATCTCCAGCACGCCGTGGCAGAGCACCAGGTCGGCCTGGTCGACCAGCACCGACAGGTCGGCGAGGTCTCCCTGCTGACCGCTGACGCGGTCGGCGACGCCGCGCTCGCGAGCGCGCCGGTCCAGCGCGGCCAGGGCGTCCGGGCTCGGGTCGATGACCTGCACGGCGTGGCCGAGCTCGGCCAGCGACACGGCGAAGCCTCCGGTGCCGCCGCCGATGTCCACGATGCGCGCCTGCGGGGCCTCGGGCCCGGCACCGTCCAGCACCCGGCGTACGCCGTCCCACACCACGCCGGTGCGGACGGACTGGCGGCGCTCACTGGCAGAGGAGCTCGCGGACGGCTGGGCCATGGGCGCAACCCTAGTGGCTGGGCGTCGGCCGTCCGGGGCCGTGTCACCCCGGGCTCCCGGGGCTGCGGTGCCAGAGGTGCCGGGCGACGTCCTTGGCCGGGTCGCCGGCCGGCTGCACGTCGGCGTAGGGCGACACCCGAAAACCGCTCGTGTGGACCTGCACCCGTCGCCGCGCCGGTGCGTCGGCGCCGGCGGTCGTCGCGGTCGCCGTGGTCGCCATGTTCGCCGTGCTCGTCCCGGGGACCCCGGCCAGCTCGGTGCGGACCACCTCGATGCCCTCCTCGCTCGTGCGGGCCCGGGCCCACCGGGCGTGCAGCGCGGGCAGCTCCCACGCCCCGGTCGCGCGCAACGACACCCCGCGGGGGCCGGTGCGTCGCAGCTCGCCGCGCACGAGGAGCAGCCACGACGAGAAGACCGCCGCCGCGTAGGGGCCCTGCGCGTCCTCGAAGAACGTGGCGTCCACGGGTCCCGTGCCGTCGTCGAGCGTCAGGAACACGACCCGCCGGCCCGACCGGATCGGCGGCGTCTGGGTGGCCACCTTGACCCCGGCCACGAGCAGCTCGGCGCGACTGCGGCGGCGCAGGAGGTCGCGGCTGCGGGTGACGCCGAGCGCGTCGAGGAACGGGTCGTAGGGGGTCACCGCGTGCTGGCTCACGTCGAGCCCGAGGATCTCCAGCTCGGCGCGCATCCGCTCCAGCGTCGTCATCTCGGGCAGACCGGTCGGCCGCTCCCCCGGCTCCCCCGGCTCGTCCCCCAGCCGGAGGGTGAGCTGCACGGAGTCGGCCTCGGCGACGGGCCGCGCCGCGCGTGACTGTGCGGCGGCGCGCGCCCAGACGCCGCCGTCGGCGAGCGCGTGGCGTTCGGTCGCGGCCGAGCCCTCGCGCACGGTGGCGTCGATGCTGTTGCGGGCAGCGGCCTCGGATGCGGCGGTGGAGGCGGCGGGCGTCGACGGGACGTGCGTACGCCGGCTGCCGAGGCCGCGTGCGCGCGACGCCCGGTCGAGCGCCCGCGCGTGGAGGTCGAGCTCGGCGACCTGGAGCAGCAGGTCGCGTCGGGTGACACGCCCGCGGCGGTGGACCGCCTGCTCGCCGGCGCCGATGGCGTACACCCCGTCGAAGCCGCCGGCGAGCACCAGCCGCTCCAGGATCGGACGGGCGACCCGGGCGCGGCGGAAGAAGTCGGAGAGCGACGCGTAGGGGGCACCTGCGCGCGCCTCGACGATGCGGGCCACCTCGGCGCCGCTGATGCCCTTGACGTCGGCGAGGGACAGCCGGATCGCGTGGCCCGCCTCGCCGTGACCACCCGCGACGCCCCGCTCGACCACGTAGGCCGCGGCGCTCGCGTTGACGTCGAGACCGAGCACGCCGATGCCGAGCCGGCGGGCGTCGTCGAGGATCAGGCGCTTGGGGTACATCCCCGGGTCGTGGGTCAGCACGCCGGCCAGGAAGTGCGCCGGCCAGTGCGCCTTCAGCCACGCCGACTGGTAGGTCGGGAGCGCGAACGCCGCCGCGTGGGCCTTGCAGAAGCCGAAGGACGCGAACGCCTCGAGCACCGACCAGACCTGCTCGACGAGCGGGAGGGGGTAGCCCCGCCCGAGCGCGCGCGGGAAGAACCACGCGCGGGTCGCTGCCATGCCGTCGGGCCTGCCGAGCGCACGGCGCCTCTCGTCGCCCTCGGCGTTGGACACCCCGGCGAAGCGCGCGATGATCTCGATGACCTGCTCGTGGAAGACCACCACCCCGCGGGTGCCCTCGAGGATCGGCCGCAGGTCCTCGTGGAGGTAGGTCGCGGACGACCAGCCGTGCTTGACCTCGAGGTAGGGCGTGATCATGTCGCTCTTCACCGGCCCCGGCCGGAAGAGCGAGATGTCGGTGATGATGTCGTCGAAGGTCTCGATGCCGGACTTGCCGACGAGCTCACGCTGGCCGGGTGACTCGATCTGGAAGACGCCCAGGGTCTTCGCCTCGCTGATCATCGTGTAGGTCTCCGGGTCGTCGAAGGGCACCTGCGCCTCGTCGTCGAGGTCGATGCTCACACCGTCGACGCGCGCGACCTCGGCGACGGCGTGGGCCATCGCGGACTGCATGCGGATGCCGAGGACGTCGAGCTTGAGCAGGCCGAGCTCCTCGACGTCGTCCTTGTCGAACTGGCTCATCGGGAAGCCCGCCCACGACGCCTCCACGGGCGTGCGGTCGAGGAGGGTCGCGTCGGAGAGGAGCACGCCGCACGGGTGCACGGCGATGTGGCGGGGCAGGCCGTCGAGCCGCTCGACGAGCCCGAGGAAGCGGTCGAGCCCGCCGTCGCCGAGGCCGCTGGCGCGCAGCTCGGGCAGGTCGCGCAGCGCCATCCGCGCGTCGCGTGCCCGGACGTGCGGGAACGCCTTGGCGATGGCGTCGACCTCGCCCGGCGGCATCCCGAGGGCGGCGCCGACGTCGCGCACCGCGTGCCGGACGCGGTAGGTGTCCATCATCGACACGCACACGCACCGCTCGCCGCCGAAGCGGTCGAGGATCGCGCGGTAGACCTCCTCGCGCCGGGCGGACTCGACGTCGACGTCGATGTCGGGCAGCGAGGTGCGCAGGGGCGAGAGGAACCGCTCCATCAGGAGCCCGTGGCGGACGGGGTCGACACCGGAGACGCCGAGCAGGTAGTTGACCAGGCTCCCGGCGCCGGACCCCCGCGCGGCGCGTCGCACACCCATGTCGGCGATCAGGTCGGTGACGTCGGCGACGGTGAGGAAGTAGGAGGCGTAGCCGAGCTGCCGGATCGCGTCGAGCTCGTCGTCGAGCCGCTTCCAGACGACGGCGGGCGGCCCGTTGCCGTAGCGCCGGCCGATGGCTCCCTCGCAGCGTTGCCGCAGGGCGGTGTCGGCCGAGGGTGCGCCCGGGTGCGACAGCGCGAGCTCGGGGAAGTGCACCTCCCCGATGCCGAGGTCGGCGCGCGGGTCGAGCGCGCACCGGTCGGCGACGGCGCGCGTGCGGGCGAGCAGCCGCCTGGCCTCCTCCCGGCTGTCCCCGAGCCCGGCGAGCCGGCACACCTCCTCGGCGACCTCGTGCATCTGCTTGCCGGACTTGAGGAAGCCCTCGGCGTTGCCGCGCGCGGCGCCCGGTCCGACGGTGCGCAGGCCGGCCGAGCCGAGCGGGACGAGCCGGCGGGCCGCGTCGAGCACGTCGATGGTCGGGGCGTCGAGGCGGTCGGCGTAGCGCACCGCGTTGGTCAGGACGGTGCCCAGCCGAGCCGTGCGGGCGATGCCGGCCATCCGGGCCGCGTGCGGGGACGTGCCCGGACCCCACTGACCCTGTCGTCCGCCGAGGCGGTGGGACACCAGCTCGACGACGAGGTTCTCCCGGGGCACGACCTCGCGCCAGGGGGCGATCGCCGCCAGCCCCAGGTCGTCACGGCGCCGGGTCGCGGCGACCCCCAGCTCGGACGACGGCCCAAGGAGCACGAGCACGTCGCCACCCCCGACGTGGGGCGCCAGGACGTCGAGCGTGGCGACCGGTCGGCCTCGCTCGCCCGACAGGTGGACCGCGGAGACCATCCGGCACAGCGCGGCCCACCCGGCGCGGGCGCTGGCCAGGAACGTCACCCGTGCGTGACCGCCCTCCTGCACCGACAGGTCGCGGACCGCTCCGCCGCGGGCGGGCGTACGGCGGGGGCCGGGCCGTGCCGGCACGCCGGACACCGCGGCGGAGGGGGCGACGGCGAGCTCCACGCCCAGCACCGGACGGATGCCCGCGCGCCTCGCGGCACGGACGAACTTCACCGCGCCGTAGGTGCCGTCCCGGTCGGTCAGGGCGAGCGTGTCCATCTCCTGCTCCGCGGCGCGCTCCACCAGCACGTCCGGGTGTGACGCGCCGTACTGCAGGGAGAAGCCGGAGGCGACGTGGAGGTGGACGAAGGGGTCGGGTGACACCTCGACCCCGGGTCAGGCGACGCTGGCGTGCGGCACGAGCCCGAGCGACTGCTCCACCACGGCGAGGAACCGGTCGGAGTCGCGGACCAGATCGTCGGCCTCCCGCTCGGTGACCGCGCGGGTGGAGCCCGCCTCCGCGGCGGCCCGCTTGGCCGCGCCGGCGGCGAAGAAGGTGGCCCACTCGGACAGCTCGGGTGCCACCTCCGTCAGCAGGACCCAGGCGTTCTTCTGCCGTCGTCCTCGTGGCGCCGGACGTGCGCGGGCGGCGAGTAGCGCTGCGGCCGCGCAGAGCGCCGCCACGTGTGCACAGGCGTAGCGGGTCGGGACGTCACGGGCCGTGATCGCGTCGTGGAGCGAGGTCGCGGAGCGCTCGAGGTAGTGGTGGGCCGTGGCCGGGAGCAGGTGGGGGTTGGGTGCGTGCATCGTCGTCCCTCCTCAGTCCAGGCAGCCGACGAGCTGCCAGCGCCCGTCGGTCCAGTCGAAGGACAGGTCGAACACCCCGTAGGTGTCCAGCTCGCGACCGCGCCCGGCCTCGACGCGCCACAGCTCACGCTCGGCGACGAGGTCGGTGGCGAGCTCGGTGGTCGGGCAGGTGGTCGGGTCGCTCGCCCGGTCCACGCCCTGCCACCACGGACCCGTCTCCACCCAGTGCGCGACCACGGCGCGCACCTTCCACAGCCGGCCCCGCCACAGGAACTGGTCGGGGTCCTCCGCCTCGCCTCGTCGCACCTCGACGGGGTCGTCGTACTGCCTCATCGCGCCTCCTCGCTCGTCCGTCGACCCCGGGGCCGACCCGGGTGGCGGTGGGGGTCGAGGTCACCGCCACCCGGGTCGCATCGAACATCTGTTCGAACACCACGAACGGTACTACCCGGCACCGACAGCGCGTCAAGGCATGTCGGCAGGTGGCCCAGGAGTGGGCGGCCGGAGCCTCAGGCGCGGCGGAGGTAGGCCGTGGTCTCGCGCCGCCAGAGGAAGAACAGGAGCACCAGGCCCTCGACGATGACGAGGGCGGAGAGCACCACGAAGATCGCCGGCAGGTGGTTGTCGAGGCAGATGGCCCCCACCAGCACGCCCACGCCCGCGGTCGCGGTGAGCACGAGCCGGGTCCACCCGTGGCCGCCGAGGAAGAACGAGCCCAGCACCACGGCCAGCGCGGCGAAGCCGACGAACGCCACCACGGACAGCGCGACGAACCCGGGGACGATCTGGTCGTCGCGGAGGGCCGCGATGCCGCCCTCGGCGAGGATCACCTGCGCGCGCTCGTTGCCCCGGGCCCAGCCGATGATGACGTCGTCGCGCAGCAGCCAGATCAGCACCGTGATGACCCCGGAGGTCGCCACGATGAGGCCCAGCACCCGCATGCTGTTGACCACGGATCCGGGCAGGTCGCGCGCCATCTGTTGTCTCCCCTGAGGCTCGTCGTCGTTCGTCGCTAGGCTCGCATCATGTCGAGCGAGCACCCATCCATCACCTCATTTCGAGGCGACCTCTCCCGACGCGGCGGCACCGGGGACGTGGTCATCCTGCCCGACAGCGCCCACACCGCGGCACTCGCCGCCGCGGCGCTGGACTGCGAGGTCGGCGCCATCGCCAACAGCCTGCTGTTCGACGCCGGGGGCGAGCCCGTCCTTATCCTCACCTCGGGCGCCCACCGCGTCGACACGGCGGCGGTCGCGGAGCGCATCGGGGTCGAGCGGCTGCAGCGGGCCGACCCCGACTTCGTACGACGCCACACCGGACAGGTGATCGGCGGCGTCTCCCCCATCGACCACCCCGCCCCGATCCGCACCTGGATCGACCCGTGGCTGCGTCGCCACGAGGTCGTGTGGGCGGCCGCCGGACACCCGGCGGCGGTGTTCTCCACGACCTACGACGAGCTGGTCGCGATGACCGGCGCCGTCGAGGTCCAGGTCGACTGAGGAGCAGCACCGTGGACGCACTCGCACTGACCTTCTCCAGCGGCTGGGCGAGCGGCGTCAACGCCTACCTCGTGGTCCTCGTGCTCGGGATCGCGGACCGGGTCGGCTCGTTCGGCGACATCCCGGACGTGCTGGGTCGCTGGGACGTGCTCGCCGCGGCCGGCTTCCTCTACGCGATGGAGTTCGTCGCCGACAAGATCCCCTACATCGACTCGACCTGGGACGCGATCTCCACGGCCGTCCGACCGACGGCGGGTGCCGTGATCGGCGTGCTGCTCGCCGGGGACGCCTCGACCCTCGACCAGGCGGTCCTCGGCGTCGTCGGCGGCGGCACCGCGCTGCTGAGCCACCTCGCCAAGGCCGGTGGCCGCCTGGCCATCAACTCCTCCCCCGAGCCCGTCACCAACGTGCTGGCGAGCCTGACCGAGGACGCCGCCGTGCTCGGCGTCGTCTGGTTCTCCCTCGAGCACCCGCAGGCCGCCGCCGCGCTCGCCGGCGTGCTCCTGCTCCTCGGCCTGGTCGTCCTGCTCCTCGTCGCCCGTCTCGTGCGTCGCGGGTGGCGCCGCTGGAAGAGGCAGGAGCCGCTGCACCGGGTCGCCTGAGCACGCCGCGGTGCGCCTAGGGTTCCCCCGTGCGCGTGGTGGTGGTCGGCGGGGGCTTCGGCGGGATGGCCGCGGCCGCCCGCCTGGCCAGGCTCGGCCACGAGGTGACCCTCCTCGAGCGGGCCGACCACCTCGGTGGCGCGCTCACCACCGTCGAGCAGGACGGCTTCGCCTGGGACGCCGGCCCGACGACGACGCTCCTGCCGGCCGTCGTCCGCGACCTGTTCCGCAAGTCCGGCCGTCCCCTGGAGCGCGAGCTCGACCTCGTGCCCCTCGACCTGGTCCGGGAGCACCGCTTCGCCGACGGCACCTCGGTGCGGCTGCCGGGCGGTTCACGGGCCGCGCAGCTCGAGGCGTTCGACTCCCTCGCCGCCGGCCTCGGCACGCAGTGGGTGGACCACGTCGCGTCGTACGGAGAGCCGTGGGAGCTGCTGCGCAAGGAGTGGTTCGAACGGCCCTACGACGCCGACGTCGCGCCGCGTGAGCTGGCCGCGCTGCTCGGCCGGCGGGAGTCGCTGCACAAGCGCCTGCGGCGCGGACTCCGCGACGAACGACTGCGCCTCGTGGCGGGCCACCGGCTGGTCATGGACGGGCACGACCTGAGGCAGGTGCCGGTCTTCGCGGGCGTCGACGTCTACCTCGAGCAGCGGTTCGGCACGTGGACGGTGCCGGGAGGGCTCGCCCTGCTCGGCGCCGCGATGGCCGACCGGCTGGCGCTGCGTGGCGTCACCGTGGCGACCGGCACCGAGGCCTCGGACCTCGTGGTGCGCGACGGCCGGGTCGTGGCGGTGCGCACGCCCGAGGCGGAGGTCGACGCCGACCGGGTCGTCGTCGCGATCGACCCCCGGCGCCTGCCGACGCTGGCGCCGTACGTCGCGCGCACCCTGCCCGCCTTCCCGCCCGTCGTGTGCCACGTGGGCCTGCACGGCACTCCCGGCAGCGAGCTCCCCGACCTGCCGCACGAGGTCGTCCTGCACGGCGACCCGCTGCTCGTCGTCCGCACCGGTGGCCGGGCCCCTGAGGGTGGCGCCGCGTGGACCGTGCTCGCGCGCGGCCGGATCTCCGAGGACGTGCTGACGGCCCTGGCGCGCCACCGGATCGACGTCAGGAAGCACGTCGTCACCCGCGTCGACCGGACGCCGCGCGACCTGGTGGAGGCGTGGGGAGGCTCGCCGCACGGGATGCTGTGGCAGGGCCCGCGGAGCGCCGGGACCCGGCTCGGACCGCGTACGCCCGTCGCGGGCGTGCTCACCGCGGGGGCGCACGCGACCACCGGCTCCGGCCTGCCGTTCGCCGGCCTCAGCGCCGCCCTCGTCGCAGACGTGCTCGGGCGGGCCCGGGACCGGAGCTGACCGCCGGCCAGGCATCACCGCCAGGTCGTCGCCTACGAGGTGGAGACCAGCTCCCAGACGACCGTCACCGACGTCGTCACCGACACCTCGCCGGCCTCGATCCCGCCCGCGGAGTCCCGCGCCATGGCGACCTTGGGCATCGGCGACGGGCCGTCGCCCACGTCGCCCTCGACGATCGACTGCACGGCGCCGAGCCCGGCGCCCGCCATCCGGGCGAGCTGCGCGGCCCGGTCACGCGCGTCGTGGAAGGCCGCCTCGCGCGCCTTGTCGCCGGCGCCGTGGTCCTCGGTCACCTCGAGGCCGACGCCCTCGATGGTCAGGCGGTCACCGACCTCGGCGGCGAGCCGGCGCAGCAGCTCGCCGGCGACCGACAGGTCGGGACAGCCGACGGCGTAGCCGTGCCGGGCCTCGAACCCGACCTCACGCCCCTCGTGGTCGCGGGCGGGCCACACCGAGATCCCGGTCGAGGCGACGTGGCGCTCCTCGACGTGGGCCGCCGCGACCCCGGCGATCGTCGACGCGGCCCCGGACATCGCGTCGAAGGCCTCGGCGACGCCGCTGCCGCGCCCGACCGCGGCGAGGCGTACGACGGCGGTGTCCGGGGCGACCCGGCTGGTGCCGGTGCCGGTCACGGTGACGGTGTGCATGGGCCCCAACCTAGACCCGGCTCAGGCGGTGACCCGCAGGTTGGCGAAGATCTCCCGCGTCGCCCGCGAGCGGTTGAGCGTGTAGAAGTGCAGGCCGGGTGCGCCCGCGTCCAGCAGGGCCGCGCAGAGCTCGGTGGCGATCGCGACGCCCTCCGTGCGCAGGGCCTGCGGGTCGTCGGAGAGCGGTGCCAGGCGGGCCACCACCTCCTCCGGCAGCTGGCGTCCGGAGAACTCGACCATGCGCTCCATCGAGCGCAGGCTCAGGATCGGCATGATCCCCGGGATGATCGGGAAGTCGGCGCCGACCGCTGAGGCCCGCTCGACGAGCCCCGCGTAGTCCGAGGCGCGCAGCACCATGTCGGTGACCGCGAACTCCGCGCCCGCGTCCTGCTTGGCCTTGAGCACGCGCGCGTCCTGCTCGAGGTCGGTCGCGTCGACGTGGCCCTCGGGGAACGCCGCGACGCCGATCCGCATGTCGCCGCGTCCGCGGATGAGCGCGACCAGCTCGCTGGCGTAGGTCAACCCGCCGTCCGTGGGGGTCCAGGGCGACCCCGGGCCGTCCGGCGGGTCGCCGCGCAGCGCCATCACGTGGCGTACGCCCGCCTCGTGGAGGTCGTCGAGGATCGCGTCGAGCTCGGTGGTGGTGTGGCCGACGCAGGTGAGGTGGGCGACCGGCACCATGCTGGTCTCGCGGGCGATCCGCTCGGTGATCGCGACGGTGCGGTCCCGGGTGCTGCCCCCGGCGCCGTAGGTGACCGAGACGAAGGTCGGGCCGAAGGGCTCGAGCTCGGAGATGGCCTGCCAGAGCTGCTGCTCGCCGGCCTCGTCCTTGGGAGGGAAGAACTCGAACGAGAAGGACCGGTCGCCGCGTGCCAGCAGCTCGCCCATGCTCAGGTCCCGCGGGTGCGTCATGCGCAACAGCCTACGAGCGACGGCGCTGCGGGCCGTACCCGTCCCACTGGCTAGTCTGGGCGCCGTGACGACCTGGGACCCGGCAGACTTCCGCGACCGGGTCCAGCAGGTGCTCGACGCCTTCCTCGACGACCGCGAGGCCGAGCTCGCCCCGCTGGGCCCCGACGCGCACCGGCTCGTCGGCGAGGCGCGTACGGCGGTGCGCGGGGGCAAGCGGTTCCGCGCGGCGTTCTGCCACTGGGGCCACCGCGCCGTGCGTCCCGACGTGGTCGACGAGGACGCCCTCGCGCGAGCCTGCGCGGCGCTCGAGGTCCTGCACGCGAGCGCCCTCGTGCACGACGACTTCATGGACGCCTCCGACACCCGCCGTGGGCGGCCGTCGACCCACCGCGCGTTCGAGGCCGAGCACCGCGCGGCAGGGTGGGACGGCGACCCCGTGCAGTACGGCGCCGCGGCCGCGATCCTGCTCGGCGACCTGCTGCTCGGCTGGGCCGAGGACATGCTGCGGCACAGCGGGTTCGGCCCGGACGAGGTGGCACCCGGGCTGGCGCTGTTCGAGCAGTGCCGCAACGAGGTGATCGCGGGGCAGTTCCTCGACGTGTCGGTGCAGGCGCGTGGCCGAGCGGACGTCGAGACGGCGATGACGGTCCTGCGCTACAAGTCGGCGAAGTACTCCATCGAGCGGCCCCTGCACATCGGCGCCGGGCTGGCAGGCGCGACGCCGGAGCAGATCGACCAGCTCACGCGCTTCGGGCTGCCGCTGGGCGAGGCGTTCCAGCTCCGCGACGACCTGCTCGGCGTCTTCGGCGACCCGGCCCGGACGGGCAAGCCGGCCGGCGACGACCTGGTCGAGGGCAAGCGCACGGTCCTGGTCGCCCTGACCCTCGACAGCGCGCCGCAGGCCGCCGCCCGGCGGCTCGACGCCGCGCTCGGCACCGCCCTCTCCCCCGCCGACGTCGACGACCTGCGCGAGATCATCGAGGACTCCGGCGCGCGCGCCCAGGTCGAGGCGGTCATCGGCCAGCTGACGGAGCGCGCGGTCGCGGCACTGCGGGTGGCCGACGTCGACGACCACGCCCGGGTGGTGCTCACCGAGCTCGCCCAGGCCGCCACGCAGCGGTCGGTCTGACGCCGACCGGCCTGACGCCGATCGGTCGACGCCGCTCAGTCGAGGCTGGTCAGGCCCGGCACGTCCGGTCCCTCGCCGCGCAGCAGCACCGTGAACGGCACCCCGCGGTCGTCGTGGACGCGCGTGCCGAGGACGCTCAGCGCGATGCTGAACGCCTTCTCGTCCGCTCGGGCGAGGGTGCCCCACCCGTCCCACAGCAGGACGACGCCCTCCGTGCCGGGCCCGACGTCGTGGAGGCAGTCGGCGAGGGCGTCGAAGTTCTGCCCGTACCAGTCGGGGAAGTCGAGCGCCTCGCCCACCGCCGCGAGGAAGGCGGGCTTGGTGTCGGCTCCCGTCCAGCCGTCGACGTGGCCGAAGGTCCATCCGGCGTGCTCGACGGCGTGGCGCACGTCGGCGACGTCGAACGCGCCGTGCCAGCGGTGGATGCCGGGCGGCTCGTGCCCGGCGAGGACGGCTGCCAGTCCACTCATGCCTGCACCTCCCGGTTCACCGGACGATCCGTGCGAACGAGTCGTAGTGGTCGGCGGTCCAGTAGTACTCCCCGCCGTCGCCGGTGACGATGCGCCACGGCCCGCGCACGCGCGGCGCCGTCTCGACGGTGTACTCGCGGTAGTAGCCCATCGCCTCGTCGGGCAGCAGGTCCTCCCGGTTCTGGAACGTCCCACCGTCGTCGTCGGGGTACTTGAACGGGCCGCCCGCGTCGATCCGGTCGAGCACGTCGCGCGCCTCCGCGGGCAGGCTCGCCTCCTCGACGAGGGCCAGGCCGCTGTCCGGGTCGACGCCGCCGGTGCCGGACGGGTCGGAGGTCGGGTCGGTCGTCGGCGTGGTGGTCGCGGTGAGGTCGTGCGAGGGCGAGGTGGCGGGAGACGGGGAGGCAGAGGAGGTCGTACGCCCGCCCGCGGGGTCCGTGCCCGTCGCGTCGTCGCCCTGCCCTCCGTCGACGAACAGCCACGCGACGAGCAGCACGGCCGCGACCAGCAGGAGCAGCCACTGGTAGCGCTGCCGTCCGGAGGCGGCCGCGGGTGCCATCAGTACTCCAGCACCTGCGCGCGGCGCTTGACCTCGCTGCCGCGGTTCTCGCGCAGCGCGTCGATCGGGCGACCGGGGAGGTCGTCGTCGGTGAAGAGCCACGCGATGCACTCACGGTCGTCGAACTTGTGGTCGTGCAGCAGCGTCAGCAGCCCGGGGAGGCCCTTGACGACCAGGCCGTCCTGGAGGAAGTCGGCGGGCACGCGGGGGCCGGCGCCGGGCTCGGGGACGGCCGCCGCCAGCTCGTGCTCGCGGATCATCGTGCGGACCTTGCCGGGTGTCACGCCGAGGATCTCGGCGACCTGGCTCCAGTCGAGCCACTCGGGGACGAGGGCGGCCAGGTCACGGTCGGCGAGGGGGACGTCGGTCATGACGGCAGCCTAGTGAGCCGGTCGAGGAGGCGCGCACCCGAGTTGTCACCCCAGCGGGCGATCCGTAGCGTGCGGAGGATGCACCCCCTCCGATCCACGCTCGTCGCCGCGCTCGTGGGCCTGCTCGCGCTCACGTCGTCCCCGGTCGTCTCCCCCGCGGCCGCCGACCACTACGACGGGGCTCCCGGCCCGATCCACGCCGGCAACACCTTCGGCTGGTACCAGCACGGCGTCTTCCGGCAGGAGTTCGTCGGCCCCAAGCCGGGGTTCTGGAAGAAGAAGGGCCGCGGCGTCGTCCGCACCCAGAACGGCATGCTCACCCTCATGAGCACCACGCGCGGCAGCGTGTCGGCGACGCTGGACCTGAAGGGCCACACCTACGGCCGCTGGGAGATCCGGATGCGCGCCCGGACGATGTCGCGGGTCAAGGGCGGCACCCCGTTCAAGGTCGTCACCGAGCTGGTCCCCGGCGGCACCCGCGACCAGCACTGCGGCGGTCGCGACATCGGCATCCAGAACTTCACCCTCGGCCGCAACACGGTGAAGTCCTACATCCACACGCTGCCCGACAGCTCCTACCGCGGGTTCCTCGATCGGCACCTGCGCAACGACCGGTGGCACACCTACGCCGTCGAGGTCGCCAAGGACCACATCTCCTGGTTCGTCGACGCCCACGTCATCCACACCGAGCGCCGCGCCGGCGCGCTCGACCCGCTGCCCCGGCAGCTGACGTTCGAGCTCCGCGCCCAGGACGGGGCGAGGATGCACCCGGCCCGGATGCAGATGGACTGGATGCGCTACTGGACGATGCGCGCGCCCAACGAGAAGTCGATCAAGGCGCCGCAGCTCGAGCTGAGCACCTACGCCGACGCCTGCTGACGCCACGCCGGTGGAGCTCGCCTGAGCCCGGGCCCACGCGGGGCTTCCGTACGATGGGCGCGCCGGATCCTTCCCCGTTCGCCTGGTCCGGCACCTGGAGGTCGACCAGTGGAGCCACCCGAGCACGCCCGCGCGTCCGCGCCCGGTGCTGCCGGCGACCCCTTGGTCGGTCGGCTGCTGGACGGCCGCTACCGCATCGCGTCCCGGGTGGCACGCGGCGGCATGGCCAGTGTCTACGAGGCCACCGACACCCGCCTCGACCGGACGGTCGCGGTCAAGGTGATGCACCCGGGACTGGGCGACGACCAGGAGTTCGCCGAGCGCTTCGTGCGGGAGGCGCGCGCCGCGGCCCGGCTCAACCACCCGAACGTCGTCGGCGTCTACGACCAGGGCGACGACACCTCCGACGGCACCGACACGGTCTTCCTGGTGATGGAGTACGTCCCCGGGCACACCCTGCGCGACGTGGTCCGCAAGGAGGCGCCGATGGCGCCCACCCGGGCCGTCGCGCTGATCGAGCCCGTCGTGTCCGCCCTCGCCGCGGCGCACCGCGCCGGCCTCATCCACCGCGACGTCAAGCCGGAGAACGTGCTGATCGCCGACGAGGCCCACGGCGGCCGGGTCAAGGTCGCGGATTTCGGGCTCGCCAAGGCGGTCAGCGCCGACACCCAGCACACCGCGACGGGCGGCGTGCTCATCGGCACCGTCTCCTACCTCGCACCCGAGCTCGTCGTGGACGGTCGGGCCGACGCGCGCGCCGACGTCTACGCCACGGGCGTGGTGCTCTACGAGCTGTTGACCGGCCGGAAGCCGCACGAGGGCGAGTCCCCGATCCAGGTCGCCTACCGCCACGTGCACCACGACGTCCCGATGCCGTCCCTGGTCGAGCCCGGCGTGCCGGACTACGTCGACGCGCTCGTCGCCCGCGCCACCTCCCGCGACCGCGACCAGCGCCCCGCCGACGCGACCGTCCTGCTGCACCACCTCCACCGCGTCGAGCTCGCGCTGCGCGAGGGGCTGGCGTCCGACCCCGAGCTCGCCGCCGACCTGCTCCCCCGCCGTGCTCCCGCCGACGACGCGGACGGTGGCGACGCGGACGGGGGCGAGCGCACGACGCCGCAGCCGTTCGACGCGGAGGCGCTCGCGCTGCTCACCGAGGTCGACCCCCGCGACTCGGGCCTCGTCGCGGACGGCAACCCCGACCGCACCACCGCCCTCGAGCGGCACGCCGTCCCCGAGGAGCGCGCCGACCCGCCGGTCATCGAGCCCATGCGCACCACGACCGTGGCCGCCGCCCCGGCCCCGACCCGTACGGCGCCCGCGCGGCCCGCTCCCGTCGCGACGACGCCGCGACGACGCTCCAGGCGCGGGCCGGTCCTGCTGGTGCTCGCCGTCCTGCTCCTCGCCGGCGTCGGTGCCGGGGCGTACTGGTTCGGCTGGGAGCGCTACACGACGACCCCGGCGGTGCTCGGCCTCGACGAGGTGGCCGCCCGCGGCGAGCTCGAGGACGCCGGGCTGGAGGCCGAGGCCGGCGAGCCGGCGTACTCCGAGAACGTCGAGGCCGGTCTGGTCATCGCGACCGACCCGGGCCCCGGGGGCAAGGTCGTCGACGGCGGCACGGTCGTGCTCACCCTCTCGCTCGGACCGGAGCGGTACGACGTCCCGCCGCTCCAGGGGCAGACCGAGGACCAGGCCCAGGACGCGCTGGCCGCCACCAACCTCGCCTTCGGAGAGAGCAAGGCGCGCTGGAGCGAGACGGTGCCGGAGGGCCAGGTGATCCGTTCCTCCCCCAAGGCCGGCACCGTCCTCAAGCCCGGCGCCACGGTCGACCTGGTCCTCAGCCGGGGTCGCAAGCCGTTCGAGGTGAAGGACTGGACGGGCAGGTCGATCGACACCGTGCGCGCGACGCTCACCGAGCGCGACCTGGAGGTCAGCGTCGCCGAGGAGTACAGCGACACCGTCTCCGCGGGCGACATCATCGCGCAGGACCCGCCCGCGGGGAGCACGCTCTACCGCGGTGACACCGTCTCGTTCACGGTGTCCCTCGGGCCCGAGCTGGTGGAGGTGCCGCGGGTGCGCGCGATGGGCGTCGAGGCGGCCACCGAGCTGCTCGAGGGCCTCGGCTTCCAGGTCCGCACCGAGCAGGCCGACAACTACCTCGGCCTCGGCTTCGTCTACTCCTCCGACCCCGACCAGGGCGACGAGGTCGCCAAGGGCTCCACGATCACGCTCTACCTGATCTGAGGTCCTATCGTTCGATGGTGACCGAGCACGACCGTCGTACGACCCTGCTCGCGGCGGCGGCGCTCCTGGCCCTCGCCGCGTGCTGGGGCAGCACCTTCTTCATGATCAAGGACCTGCTCGACCGGGTCCCGACGCTCGACTTCCTGGCGCTGCGCTTCAGCATCGCCTCGCTCGCCCTCCTCCTCGTCGCACCGCGGGCGATCGCTCGCCTCTCGCCCGTCGTGCGACGGCACGCGGTCGTGCTCGGTCTGCTCTACGGCGTCGCGCAGATCCTGCAGACCGCCGGTCTGGCGCACACCCCGGCCAGCATCAGCGGCTTCGTGACCGGGCTGTACGTCGTGTGCACGCCGCTGCTGGCCGCCGCGATCCTCCGGACCCGGATCCCGCCGATCACCTGGGCGGCCGTCGCGCTCGCGACCGTGGGCCTGGGCGTGCTCGCCCTCAACGGCCTCAGCATCGGCTACGGCGAGCTCATCACCCTCGCCTCCGCCGTGCTCTACGCGCTGCACATCGTCGGGCTGGGCGCCTGGTCCAGCGCGCAGGACGCGATCGGCATGACGATCCTGCAGGTCATGGTCATCGCGGTCGTGTGCACGCTCTCGACCGCGCGCGACGGCATCGTGCTCCCCGATCGCGCGGGCGACTGGGCGTCGGTCGCCTACATGGCCGTCGTCGTCGGCGCGCTCGGGCTCCTCGGGCAGACGTGGGCACAGGCCCACCTGCCGCCCACGCGCAGCGCGATCATCATGAGCATGGAGCCCGTGTTCGTCTCGCTCTTCGCGGTCTCGCTCGGGGGCGAGGACGTCACCGCCCGCCTCCTGCTGGGCGGCACGATGGTGCTGGTGGCCATGCTGACGGTCGAGCTCGCCCCGCGCCGCGTCGTGGAGGGCGAGGTCCCGCACATCGCCGTGTGAGGCCCGCGCGCGCCGCGACAGGGGCACGGCGTGGGCCCCTGCCCCTATCGTGGCCCCGTGGACAGGTGCGTGGCGTGCGGTGCCGAGCTCGGGGTGGGGCGGTTCTGCCTCAACTGCGGGCACCCCGTCGGCACGCCCGCGCCCGAGGTCGTCGAGCACCCGCCGATCGCGCCCCCGGTGCAGGCGGCCGATCCCACGCCGGTCGCGCCCACGAGCCCGCCGGACCTCACCGACGACGCAGCGGCCCCCGAGCCCGCACCTGCACCGGGCCCCGAGCCCGGGACGGACCCCGAGCCTGATCCCGAGCCCGAGCCCGAGACCGAGGCACGGCACGAGTGGGACCCCCGCGAGGACCTGCTCCCCTACGAGAGCGTCGACGACGTCGACGAGACGCCGATCCACGGTCGCGCCTGGGTCTTCTGGGTCGTGGGTGCGCTGCTGCTCGTCGGGTTGGTGGTGGTCCTGCTGCGGGTGTTCGACGCCGACGACGACGTGAGTGCCACCGACCCTGCCGGCCAGAGCACGTCGGAGCAGACGGCACCCGCTGCGGCGGAGTCGCCGGCGGATGCGGAGGGGGTGGCGACGGACGCGCCGACCGGCGTCGGCAGGGCCCTTCAACTCGCCGAGGGCGCCACCTTCGCCGTCGAGAGCACCGCGCCGCCGACCACGGACCTCGACGGCAACCTCGTCGCCTACGAGGCGAGCCAGATGGGCGACGGCGACCCGACCACCGCGTGGCGCACCGAGGGTGCCGCCGAGGGCCAGGAGATCCGGGTCACCCTGCCGCAGGCGGCCGTGGTGTCGCGGGTCGGGATGGTCAACGGCTACGCCAAGCAGGTCGCGGGCGTCGACTGGTACCCCAACAACCGCCGCATCCTCTCCGTCACCTGGACCTTCGACGACGGCACCAGCGTGGAGCAGACGTTCGCCGAGCTTCCCGGGATGCAGCGCCTCGACGTGACGCCCGTGCAGACCGGCACCGTGGTGATCACCATCGACGCGGTCACCCCACCCGGAGCGGGCGACCTGGGGCGCGACTACACCGCCGTCAGCGAGATCTCGATCAGCGGCCGGCAGGCCGGCTGACCTCCCTCGTCACAGGCTCGCCAGCACCGAGGCGGCGCGCTCGGCGTCCGCACGGGTCACGTCCAGGTGGGTCACCAGGCGTACGGCCCGCGGGCCCACCGCGGAGATCCGGACGCCCGCCTCGGCCGCCCGGGCGACGAACGCGGCCGCGTCCGGGCGGTCCACGACCACGATGTTGGTGTCGACCGACGCGGGGTCGAGTCCGAGCGCCTCGCCGATGAGCCGCGCGTGCGCGTGGTCGTCGGCCAGCCGCTCGACGTGGTGGTCGAGGGCGTACGCCCCCGCAGCCGCGAGCACGCCGACCTGCCGCATCCCGCCGCCCATCCGCTTGCGCCGCACGCGCGCCTCGAGCACGGCGTCCGCCGACCCCACCATGAGGGAGCCGATCGGTGCGCCGAGCCCCTTGGACAGGCAGACGGCCATCACGTCGGCGACCCGCCCGTAGTCGGCGAGCGGGGTCCCGGTGGCGACGTGGGCGTTCCAGAGGCGGGCGCCGTCGAGGTGGACCTTCGTCCCGGCGGTGTCGGCCCAGGACCGCAGCGCGCGCAGGTCGTCGAGCGGCAGGACCGCGCCGCCGGCGAAGTTGTGGGTGTTCTCGACCGAGACGGCGGCCGTGCGGACGAAGTACATCCCCATGTCGGGAGCGAACATCGACTCGATGGCAGCCAGGTCCACCTGACCGCGAGGAGCGGTCCAGGTCCGCATGGTGAGCCCGGTGATCGCACCGTGGGCGCCCAGCTCGGCGCGCGCGATGTGGGCCGAGGACTCGCAGAGCACCTCCTGGCCCGGGGCCACGACCGACGCCACGGCCAGCACGTTGGCCATCGACCCCGTCGGCGTGAACAGCGCGGCCTCGTGGCCGAACATGCCCGCCACCCGCTCCTCCAGCGCCGTCACGGTCGGGTCCTCGCCGTAGACGTCGTCGCCGACCTCGGCGCGGGCCATCGCCGCACGCATCGCGTCGGTGGGCTTGGTGAGGGTGTCGGAGCGCAGGTCGATCACGGACGTCATCCCATCACGGCCGTCCGGTGTGCCGACGAGCGGTGCGTGAGACACGTTCCAGGGCTCGAGAACATGTCCTGCTCACCGCTCGGGCAGGCTCAGGCCTTCCGCAGCATCTCCGCGACGAGGAAGGACAGCTCGAGGGACTGCACCCGGTTGAGGCGCGGGTCGCACACGGACTCGTAGCGGTTGGCGAGCCCGGCCTCGTCGATCTCCTCGCCGCCGCCGACGCACTCGGTGACGTCGTCACCGGTGAGCTCGACGTGGACGCCACCGGGCCACGTGCCGAGGCTGCGGTGCACGTCGAAGAAGCCCTGCACCTCGTCGATCACGTCGTCGAAGCGGCGGGTCTTGTAGCCCGAGGACGCCTCGAACGTGTTGCCGTGCATCGGGTCGCAGACCCACGCGACGTTGAGCCCCTCGGCGGTGACCTTCTCCACGAGCGCGGGCAGTCCGTCACGGATCTTGCCGGCGCCGAAGCGGGTGATGAAGGTGAGCCGGCCCGGGGTGTTCTCCGGGTTGAGGCGCGAGGCGTACGCCAGCGCGTCGTCGGGGGTCGTCGTGGGACCGAGCTTGATGCCGATCGGGTTCTTGATCCGCGACAGCAGCTCGACGTGCGGGCCGTCGAGCTGGCGGGTGCGCTCGCCGATCCACACGAAGTGCGCGGACACGTTGTAGGGCTGGTCGGTGCGCGAGTCGATGCGGGTGAGGGACTGCTCGTACTCGAGCAGCAGGGCCTCGTGGCTGGAGTGGAAGTCGACCCGGTGGAACTCGTCGGGGTCGGCGCCGATCGCCTTCATGAAGGTCAGCGCGCGCTCGATCTCGTCGGCCATCGCCTCGTAGCGCTGGCCGAACGGCGAGGACTGCACGAAGTCGGTGTTCCACGTGTGGACCTGGCGCAGGTCGGCGTAGCCGCCGGTGACGAACGCGCGCACGAGGTTCAGCGTCGCCGCCGAGGAGTTGTAGACGTCGACGAGCCGCTGCGGGTCGGGCACCCGGGCCTCGGGGGTGAAGTCGTAGCCGTTGACGGCGTCGCCGCGGTAGGCCGGGAGGGTGGTGCCGCCGCGGGTCTCGAGGTCGGACGAGCGCGGCTTGGCGTACTGGCCGGCGAGGCGGCCGAGCTTCACGACCGGCACGGAGGCGGCGTACGTCAGCACGACCGCCATCTGCAGCAGCACGCGGAGCTTGTTGCGGACGTTGTCGGCGGTGACGCCGGCGAAGGTCTCCGCGCAGTCGCCGCCCTGGAGCAGGAAGGCCTCGCCGCGCGTGACGGCGGCGATCTTCTCGGTGAGGTCGTCGCACTCGCCCGCGAAGACGAGCGGCGGCGCCGTCCGGAGTCGGGCGACAGCAGCGTCGACCGCCCCGGCATCGGGGTAGGTCGGCTGCTGCTTGGGCCCGAGGGCGTGCAGCTGCTCGAGGGTGGGGATGGCACTCACCCCGCAAGGGTACGGCGCGGGGGCGGCCGCGCCCGAACCGCGACGCCTGCCGGACGCCCCGGTCAGCCGCGCGGGGTCAGCACGCCCTCCGCCTCGTCGACGCGGAGGCCACCGGACGCGGTCCTGCTGGCGACGAGGGTGCCGGTGACGATCGAGCCGTAGGGGTAGCGGATGTGGCCGGGCGCGCCCTGGCGCGAGGTGGTCCACAGACGGTCGTCGAAGCCGATCTCCCCGCGGAACTGGTGGTTCTCCAGCACGAGCTCGTCGGTCGTGGCCTGGCCGAGCACGTAGGACGCCTCCCCGCGGTAGAACAGCGAGCCGTGCGAGACCTGGAGGATGCCGTCGTCGACGTGGACGGTCTGGTCGTGCACCTCACCGCTGAGGTAGACGTCGACGCCGCCGCGGACCATCACCTTCCACAGGTCGGACCGCGTGCCCTTCTCGTAGACGAGGTGGCTGGAGTTGCGGGTGCGGACGTCGGGGGTCATCGGCACGTGGCCCTGCACGAGCACCCAGGGGACGTCGTCGCGCTTCGCCCGCCGCAGCACCCCGCGCAGCCACGACAGCTGCTGCGGGTCGACGGACAGGTGCACGTCCCCCCCGCGCCGCTCGAAGACGTCGATGGTCACCAGCAGCACGTCGGGGTCGAGGCGCACGGCGTACGCGGTGTCGCGGGCGGGTCCGCGACGCGGGCGGTCGGTGAAGCGGCGCTCGCCCGCCTCGTCGCGCAGCACCGTGTCGGCGTAGATCCGCTTGAACTCCGGGACGTGGCGTCGCTTGAAGTCGATCCACGCGCGTCGGCGGCTGGCGCGCCACGGGTCGTCGCCGACCTCGTGGTCGCCCAGGGCGGTGTAGGTCGTGAGGCCGTGGTCGGTGAAGCGCTGGAGCCAGGCCGGGTAGTAGACGGCGGCGGCCCGACGCCAGGCCCGCATCCGCTGCGCCTCGGTCCTGACCGGACCGAACACGCCGGTGCGGGAGTCGTCGCGTCCCCACCGCCCCTCGACGAGGTCGCCCGCGACGAGGACGTCGTCGGTGCCCTGCTCCGCCATCTCGGCGATGACGTGGTCGAGGGCGGCGTCGTACTCGTCGTTGGTGGAGTTGGCGACCACGCCGGTGCCCTTGACGACGTGCTCGCGACGACCGTCGGCGGTCAGGTCGGCGACGTCCTGGTTGAGGAAGTCGGGCGCGGAGACGAAGCGGTAGGCGTCGTCCAGGTCGGGGGCTCGCGGCACGGGGGGCCGGTCACGCGGACCACGCGTGTCGAGGACGTCGGCCGGGTCGCGCGGGGACGATCCGAGCGTCGGGGCGAGGAGGTCACCGCCCGGCGTGGCGCTGGCAGAGGGGGACGGCGGGGTGACCGTCGAGCACCCGAGCACCGACGCCACGAGCAGCGCGAGGACGGGGCCGAGGGGTCGTCGAGTCACTCGCCCCACCGTAGAGGGCGCACTCCACCGGCCCGGGCACCAGCCGGGCCGTGTCGCTCACTCGAGGTGGTCGATGTCGCGGAACCCGGTCTTCTTGGCGCGCACGCCGCGGTTGGTCATCCACGTCAGCGCCCAGAGCACCACGCCGACCGCCAGCAGGCCGCCCGCGATCTTGTACTGCACCATGTCGGCCTCGAGCCGCGCCCACGGACCCAGCAGGTACGCGCAGCAGATCGCGCCGACCACCGGCAGGTAGGAGGGGGCCCGGAACGCGCCGTCCGGCGTCGGGTCGCGACGCAGGACCAGGCAGGCGATGTTGACGATCGTGAAGACCGCGAGCAGCAGCAGCGCGGTCGTCCCCGACAGTGCCGCCACGACGGAGGACTCCGAGTCGAGGGTGACCACGCTGATCAGCGCGAGCGCCAGGAGCGTGGTGAAGACGATCGCGGTCCACGGGGACCGGCGGCCGGGGAGCACCTTGCCGAGCGAGCGCGGCAGCACGTCCTGCTGCGCCATGCCGTAGATGAGGCGGCTGGCCATCAGCATGTTGATGAGCGCGGTGTTGGCGACGGCGAAGACGGTGAGGAACGGGAAGATCGTGTCGATCGGCAGGTCGGGCGCACCGATCTTGACCACGTCGAGCAGGATGCCGGCCTCGGCGTTCGTGGGCTCGGCGATCTGGCCTGCCGGGATGACGGCGACGACCGAGATGGCGACGAGCATGTAGATGACCACCGCGATGCCCAGCCCCGTGAGCATCGTGCGCGGGAAGATCTTCATCGGGTCCTTGGTCTCCTCGACCATGTTGACCGAGTCCTCGAAGCCGACCATCGAGAAGAACGCGATCGCGGTGGCGATGGTGACGGCCATGAACAGGCCCTTGTCGTCCGGGCTCTCGAACACGGTGATCCGCCCGAGGTCGCCGTCGCCGCGGGCGATGACCCAGACGCCGATCCCGATGACGATGGCCAGGGCGGTCATCTCGACGAGGGTGAGGATCACGTTGAACTTCACGCTCTCCCCGACACCGCGCAGGTTGATCGCCGCGAGCACGAGCATGAAGACCAGCGCCGTGACGAGCACCGCGGCCGAGCTCGGCTCGTCGTTGCCGAACCCGATGAGCAGGTTGGCGGCCAGCAGGTTGGACGACGTGGACGCGCTCGTGACGCCGGAGCACACGACGGTGAAGGCCACGAGGAACGTGATGAAGTGGATGCCGAACGCCTTGTGCGTGTAGAGCGCGGCCCCGGCCGCCTGGGGGTACTTGGTGACCAGCTCGAGATAGCTGAAGGCGGTCACCGTGGCCACGGCGAACGCGACGAGGAACGGCAGCCAGGCGATGCCGCCCACCTGACCGGCCAGCTTGCCGGTGACGGCGTAGACGCCCGCACCGAGGATGTCGCCGACGATGAACAGCAGGAGCAGCTTGGGGCCGAGGACCCGCTTGAGGTCCGTGTCCTCGGGCCCGTTCACGTCCGGCTGCGTGGCTTCTGTGGCACTCATCGAGACTCCCGTCGTGGTTCCGCGCCGACGCACGGTGCCCCTCACCTTGGCGCGTGCGTGCGCCGTGAGGCAACCACCGCGGCACTCCCGGCACGCCGTGTCGTGGACCATTGGATCGTTCCAAGGGATGTGCCCTACCCTGCTGCCCATGCCGAAGCGAGTCGCTCTCCTCACCGCAGGCGGGTACGCCCCCTGCCTCTCCTCCGCCGTGGGCGCCCTCATCGAGACCTACGACGCCGCCGACCCCGGGATCGAGCTGATCGCCTACCGGCACGGCTACCACGGCCTGCTCACCGGCAACAGCGTCACCATCGGCCCCGAGGAGCGCGCGGGAGCCGCCCTGCTGCACCGCTTCGGCGGCAGCCCCATCGGCAACAGCCGGGTCAAGCTGACCAACGACGCCGACTGCCGCACCCGCGGCCTGATCGGCGAGGACGAGACCGCGCTCGAGGTCGCCGCCCGCAGGTTGCAGGCGGACGGCGTCGACGTGCTCCACACCATCGGCGGCGACGACACCAACACCGCGGCGGCCGACCTCGCGGCGTACCTCGCCACCCAGGGCTCTCAGCTCACCGTCGTGGGGCTGCCCAAGACGATCGACAACGACATCGTCCCCATCCGGCAGAGCCTCGGCGCACAGACCGCCGCCGAGCAGGCCTCCCGGTTCGCCCAGAACGTGCTGGCCGAGCACGGGTCCAACCCCCGCATGCTCATCGTCCACGAGGTGATGGGCCGCGCGAGCGGGTGGCTCACCGCCGCGGCCGCCCGCGACTACATGGCGTGGCACGCCGAGCAGCAGTGGCTGCCCGGCATCGGCCTCGACGCGCGCAAGTGGGCCATCCACGCCGTCTACGTCCCCGAGCTCGGCATCGACCTGGCCGCCGAGGCCGCGCGGCTGCGTGCGGTGATGGACGAGGTCGGCTGCGTCAACATCTTCCTGGCCGAGGGTGCCGGGATCGACGACATCGTCGCCGAGCTGGAGGCGGCCGGCGAGGAGGTCGGGCGCGACCCGTTCGGGCACGTCAAGATCGACACGATCAACCCCGGTCGCTACTTCGCCGACCGCTTCTCCGAGGCGATCGGCGCCGAGAAGCGCATGGTCCAGAAGTCCGGCTACTTCTCGCGCTCCGCGCCCGCCAACGACACCGACCTCGCGCTCATCCGCGAGATGGCCGAGCTCGCCGTCGCGTCGGCGCTGGACGGCCGCCCCGGCGTGATCGGGCACGACGAGGACCGTGGGGACGAGCTCCGTGCGATCGAGTTCGAGCGGATCGCCGGGCACAAGCCGTTCGACGCGACGCAGCCCTGGTTCACCGAGCTGCTCGCGGGCATCGGCCAGGCCTGACCCGTCAGGCGGGCTCGGGGGTCTCCTCGCCCGCGGCGTTGGTCACCCGCAGGCCGGCGGCCGGCAGCGTGCGCGGCAGACCCTGGAGGTACGCCGCGCTGACGACCGCGACGAGCGCGAGCACCCACCAGATCGTGGTCGGCCCGCGCTCGAGGAGCCACGTGAAGGCGATCGGCGTCACCGCTCCCCCGATGCCCCAGCTCAGCTGGAACAGCCCGAGGTAGCGCCCGCGCAGGTGGTCGGGCGCCGCCTCGGCCGCGGTGGCGCTGAGGACGGGTCCGCCGACGAGCTCGCCGATCGTGTAGACGGCGGCGCCGACCAGCATCACGGTGACGGCGAGCCAGACCGGGAGCCAGCCGGCGAGGACGAACATCGCATAGCTGGCGACGAACACCACCTGCGCCAGGCCCATCATCCGGTGGCGCAGCTGCCCCGTCATCCGGCGTACGACCAGCCCCTGCCCGAGGCCGACCATGGCGGTGTTGAGGGTGAAGATCGCCCCGACGACCCACCCGGGCAGGTCGATGGTCTCGGCGACGTAGACCGGCAGCGCGAAGTTGAGCACCATCATGCCGGAGACGAAGCCGAGCTGGCCCATCACGAGCCGGAGGTACGCCCGGTCGCGCAGGACGGTTGCCCAGCCCTCGACCGGTGCCCCCTCGGGCGACACGGCCCGGTGGTCGGGCACGTCGAGCAGCAGCACGAACGCGACGACGAAGGTGACCGCGTTGATGACGACGACGGCCTGGTAGGCGGTGTCGGTGCCGATCTGCAGGGCGATGCCGGCGAGGACGCCGCCGATGGAGTAGCCGAGGTTGCGCACGGCCTGGAGGAACCCGAACCACAGCTCGCGCTCCCCCGGTGCCGAGATGGCGGTGACGACGTTGCCGAAGGACCCCCAGAAGGACTGGCGCCCGATGTTGAGCAGCGTGGTCCAGAGCGCGACGGCGAGCAACGAGTCGGCCCACAGGTAGGCGACCATGCCGACGGCCTGCACCAGGTTGCCGACGAGCATCATCCGCCGCGGGCCGAAGCGGTCGACGAGGCTGCCGATCACGAAGGCGCCCGGCATCGTCAGCAGGGCCGACAGCGACATCGCCGAGCCGATCTGCACGAGCGACAGGTCCGTCATCGCGACGAAGTAGAGCAGCGTGATGGGCATGAACAGGCCGCTGCCGACGGTGTCGGCCACGATGGCCGCGACGAACCTGCGATGCTCCCCCACGCGGGGGAATCCGAGACGGCTGAGCACAGGGTCACACTAGGGTCCGGGGTATGACCTTCTCCATCGTTGCCCGGTCCGACGACGGCGAGTCGTGGGGGGTGGCCGTCGCGTCGAAGTTCCTCGCCGTCGGATCCGCCGTCCCCGCGGCCGCTGCCGGGGTCGGCGCCATCGCCACGCAGGCCGACGCCAACATCGCGTACAAGTACCTCGGGCTCGCGCACCTCGACGAGGGCGCGACCGCGCAGGTCGCCCTCGACCGCCTCGTCGAGGAGGACGACGGCCGCGAGCACCGGCAGGTCGGGATCGTGGACTCCGACGGCAACGCGGCGACGTGGACGGGCTCCGACTGCTTCGCGTGGGCCGGCGGCACGACCGGGCGCAGCGGCGAGCGGGGCGGCTACGCCATCCAGGGCAACATCCTCACCGGGCCCGAGGTCGTCGAGGCGATGGAGCGCGCATGGGCGAAGGCCGCCGACCAGTCCCTCGAGCGCCGGCTGCTCGCCGCGCTGGCCGCCGGCGACGCGGCCGGGGGCGACAGCCGCGGACGGCAGTCGGCCGCCCTGCTCGTCGTGCGCGACGGCGCCGGCTACGGAGGTCACGACGACGTCGCGGTCGACCTGCGCGTCGACGACCACGCGGACCCGGTCACCGAGCTGGCGCGGCTGGTCGACCTCAACGAGCTCTACCTGACTGCTTCCACGCCCGAGGAGCAGGTGCCGGTCGACGACGCGCTGATGGTCGAGCTCGAGGCGCTCGCCAAGGCCGAGGGCAAGGACAGCTTCCACATGTGGGTCGGGTCGGAGAACTACGAGATGCGCGTCGACGCGGGCGCCCGGCCCGCGTGGATCGACCGACGGATCCTCGCGATCATCCGGGGCGAGGACCAGTCGTGAGCATCCTCGCCATCGACGCCGGCACCACCGGCGTGACGGCGGTCGTCGTCACGCCCGACGGGCGGATCCAGGCCACGGGCTACCAGGAGTTCCGCCAGCACTTCCCCCGGCCCGGCTGGGTCGAGCACTCGCCCGAGGAGATCTGGCAGGCGACCCTCGAGGCGACCCGCGAGGTCCTCGGCAAGGTCGACCAGTCGGAGCTGACCGCGCTCGGGATCACCAACCAGCGCGAGACGATCGTGCTATGGGACCGCGAGACCCTGGGCTCTCCCCGGCGCGCGATCGTGTGGCAGGACCGCCGCACCGCCGACATCTGCGACCGCCTCCGCGCCGACGGCCACGAGGACCGGGTCGCCGAGCTCACGGGGCTGCGGCTCGACCCGTACTTCTCCGGCACCAAGCTCCTGTGGCTGGCCGAGCAGGAGCCGCACACCTGGGCGCTGGTCGAGTCCGGGCGGTACGCCGTCGGGACGGTCGACTCCTACCTCGTCGCCCGGATGACGCGCGGGACCTGGCACGTCACCGACGTCTCGAACGCCTGCCGCACCCTGCTGTTCGACCTCGAGGCCGGCGACTGGTCCGACGAGCTGTGCGGGCTGTTCGGCGTGCCCCGCGACGCCCTCCCCGACATCGTGCCCAACTGGGGCGAGGTCGCCCCGACCGACCCGGCGGTCTTCCTGGGCCTGTCGCTCCCGATCGCGGGGATCGCCGGCGACCAGCAGTCGGCGCTCTTCGGGCAGACCTGCTTCGAGGAGGGCGAGTCCAAGTGCACCTACGGCACCGGCTCCTTCATCCTCACCAACACCGGCGGCGAGGTCGTGCGCAGCGACGCGGGCCTGCTGTCGACGGCCGCCTGGCGCTCCCCCGGCGGCGAGATGACGTACGCCCTCGAGGGGGCGATCTTCGTGACCGGGTCGGCCGTGCAGTGGCTGCGCGACGGCCTGCAGATCGTCGGCAGCGCGGCCGAGACGGCGGCCATCGCCTCGACCGTCGACGACACCGACGGGGTGTACTTCGTCCCCGCCCTGACGGGGCTGGGCGCCCCGCACTGGGACCCGCACGCCCGGGGCATGGTCATCGGGATCACCCGCGGCACCACCCGCGCCCACCTCGTACGCGCCACCCTGGAGGCGATCGCGTACGAGGTGCGTGACGTGCTGGAGACGCTGCCGGAGCTCACCACCCTCCGCGTGGACGGCGGCGCGGCCGCCAACGACCTGCTGTGCCAGCTGCAGTCCGACCAGGTCGGCCGGGCCGTCGAGCGCCCCGAGATCGTCGAGACCACCGCGCTGGGCGCGGCCTTCCTCGCCGGCCTCGGCACCGGGACGTGGGGGTCGACCGACGACCTGCGCGACACGTGGGCGCTCGACCGGAGGTTCGAGCCCGGGGGCGACCGCGCGGCGCTGGACGCGTCGTACGCCCGCTGGAGCGAGGCCGTCGAGCGGTCGAAGGGCTGGTCCGGCTAGATGTACTGATCGGTGAGGTTGATCAACCTGGTGATGGGTGCTGACCCGCCGATGGCGGTGTGGGGCCGGTGGTGGTTGTACTCGTGGAGCCATGCT
>NZ_JACCBW010000005.1 GCF_013410035.1 Nocardioides cavernae
GCATGGCTCCACGAGTACAACCACCACCGGCCCCACACCGCCATCGGCGGGTCAGCACCCATCACCAGGTTGATCAACCTCACCGATCAGTACAGTTAGCTGCGGGACCGTCCCTCAGGGCTCGAGCCGGTAGCCGACCCCGCGGACGGTCGCGATCGCGTCGGTGCCGACCTTCTTGCGGAGGTAGCCGACGTAGACGTCGACGACGTTGGACCCGGGGTCAAAGTCGTAGCCCCACACCAGGTCGAGCAGCTGCTCGCGGGTGAGCACCTGGCCGGGGTTGAGCAGGAAGATCTCGGCCAGCGCGAACTCCCGCGCGGAGAGCTCGGACTCGCCGCGGGGCCCGGAGATGCGACGCGTGCGCCGGTCCAGGCGCAGCCCGCCGACGACGAGGTCGTCGCCGGTGGCCGGTGCGTCGGCAGGTGCGAGCGACCGCAGCCGGAGCCTGATGCGGGCCATGAGCTCGGCGAAGCGGAACGGCTTGGCCATGTAGTCGTCGGCCCCGCTGTCGAGGGCGGTGACGGTGTCGGTGACCGAGTCGCGTGCCGTCAGCACGATCACCGGCATCCGGCTGCCTTGGGAGCGGAGCTGGTCGAGCACCTCGAAGCCGTCCATCCCGGGGAGCCCGATGTCGAGCACCATCAGGTCGAAACGCCCGGACATCGCCTCGTCGAGCCCGCCGGGCCCGTCGACGGCGACCGTCGGCTGGTGGCCCTCGGCGCGCAGGCCCTTGGCCACGAACGAGGCGATGCGCTCCTCGTCCTCCACGATCAGGATCTGGGCCACGTCGTCTCCATCGTCCGTTGGGGCAGGCTGATCTCCACGACGGCGCCGTGCGGCTCGCCGTCGGTGATGCGTACGTCGCCGCCGTGGGCGTCCGCGATCGCGCTGACGATGCTCAGCCCGAGGCCGAAGCCGTCGTCGCCGGCGCGGACGTGGCTGCGGCCGAAGCGCTCGAGCACGGACTCGCGGTCCTCGACCGGGATGCCGTCGCCGGTGTCGCGGACCCAGAGCCGCACCCGCCCGTCGTCGACGGCCGAGCCGACGGCCACGACGAACCCGGTGTCGGTGTGCTTGACGGCGTTGTCCGCGAGCTGGAGCAGGGCCTGGGTGATGCGCTGCTCGTCGAGCACCGCACGGCCGCGGGCCATCGCGTCGAGCTGCCACGCGCGCTCCCCGAGGGCCCTCGCCTTCGCGAGCACGGACTGGGTCAGCGCGGTCAGCTCGACCTCGCCGAGGACCAGGAAGTCGGGCCGCCGGCTCTTCGCGAGGAGGACGAGGTCGCCGACGAGGCGCGACATGCGGTCGGTCTCGTCGAGGAGGAGCTCGCGGGTGAGGGCGAGCTCCTCGGCGTCCCCCTGGTCGAGCAGCTCGAGGTGGCCGCGCAGGACGGTGAGAGGGGTCTTGAGCTCGTGTCCGGCGTCGTCGAGGAACTGGCGCTGCGCCGCGAAACCGCTGTCGAGCCGTTCCAGCATGCCGTTGATGGTGCGCGTCAGGGCGGTGATGTCGTCGTTGCCCCGTTCGGGGATCCGGCGCGACAGGTCGGTGGCGGTGATCTCGCGCGCCGTCTCCTCCAGGGTCCGCAGCGGCGCCAGCAGCCGACCCGACTGGAAGGCCGCGATCGTGGTGATGAGGCCGAGGGACAGGACGGCGATGAGGGCGTACGTCCGGAGCGTCCCGTCGAGCTCCTCGTGCTCGTCGCGCAGGAAGTTGACGATGACGAGCGCCCCCTCGTCGCGGCTGCTGCTGACCGGCACGAGCGTCACCCAGGTCTCCCCGAACGTGGGTGAGTCGATGATCCGCGTGCCACCGGTGCCGGCGAGGTCGGCGAGCGCGTCCTGGTAGGCGGGCTCGTCGAGGACCTCCTGGCCGTAGCGGTTCTGGGTGCGCTCGGGGACGGCGTCGCGCACGTAGCCCACGAGCATCTCGTCGTCGTCGGGGACGTTGCGCGTGAGGAAGACGTTGAGCAGCGTCGCCACGTCCGCAAAGGGCTCGGTGGTGCTGGGGTCGATCTCGAGGCGGCGGAACTCGTCGATCTCCTGGCTGATCTGCTCGGTCACCTCGCGCTCGATCCGCGCGGACTCCAAGGCGTACACCAGCACGCCGGCGCCGCCCATCGCGAGCCCGGTGAGGACGGCGATGACGACCGTGATGCGGGTCCGGACGGAGACCTGGGCGAGGCGGCGGGAGGCACGGTCAGTCGTCGCCCTGGTCCGTCTCGGTCTCATCGTCCTCCCCGTCGTCGTCCCCGTCGTCCCACTCGTCGTCGTCATCCTCCCCGACCGGTGTCGGGGTCGGCGTCACCACGCGCGCCTTGTCGCCGTCGTCGCCACGCTCGCCGCCGGACCCCCGGTCGCCGTCCCTGGTCGGACTCGGTGCCTCGGGGTGCGGTGTCGGCGTATGGGAGGCGGGCGCCGGAGCCTGCGACGTTTGCTGAGGTGACGTGGGCTGAGGTGACGTGGGCGACGTGGCTGGGGTGGGTGGGGTGGAGGTGGGGGCGGGGGCCTGCGACGGGGGAGACGTGTCTCGGCCGGAGCCCTTGTCGGCACCGGAGCCCTCGTCGCCACCGGACCCGGCGTCGCGCAGGATCACGGGGCTGTGGTCCGCGGGCGGGGGCGGACCGGCGGACGCCAGCGAGCCCGCGACGTACGCCGTCACCGGCACCACGACCGCGAGGAGCAGCAGCGCCTTGGTCACGTGTCCCGAGCCCTGTCCCATGGGCGCCAGCCTGGGGTCGCTCGATCAGGCCCGCATGAGACGCGGATGAGAAGGCTCTTAGCCGCCATGGGTGACGCGTGCCACAGTGGGCGCATGATCGTCCCCTTCAGCGTCTCCGACTTCATCGAGCGCGCGGCGGCCGTCTACGGCGAGCGCGACGGCTTCATCGACGAGCCCGACCAGCCCGCGACGTCGCTGGGCACGCTCACCTACGCGGAGGCGTACGACCTCTCGCGTCGGCAGGCGGCGAGGCTCGACGAGCTCGGCATCGAGGTCGGCGACCGCGTCGCGGTCATCAGCCACAACTCGGCGCGCCTGCTCACGTCGTTCTTCGGCGTCTGCGGGTCCGGCCGGGTGCTCGTGCCGATCAACTTCCGGCTGCGCCCCGACGAGGTCGCCTACATCGTCGCGCACTCGGGCGCGCGCGTGCTCTACGTCGACCCCGAGCTCGTCGGGTCGCTGCGCGACATCGACGTCGAGCACACCTTCGTCCTGGGCGAGGACGAGTCGATGTTCGCCGCGCCCGGCACGGAGCCGCGGGCGTGGGAGCCGGACGAGAACGCCACGGCCACGATCAACTACACCTCGGGCACCACCGCGCGGCCCAAGGGTGTGCAGCTGACCCACCGCAACCTGTGGACCAACGCGGTGACGTTCGGGCTGCACGCCGGCGTCAGCGACCGCGACGTCTACCTCCACACGCTGCCGATGTTCCACGCCAACGGGTGGGGGATGCCGTTCGCGATGACCGGCCTCGGCGTGCCGCAGGTCGTGCTGCGCAAGGTCGACGGCGCCGAGATCCTGCGGCGCGTCCGCGACCACGGCGTCACGGTGATGTGCGCCGCCCCGGCCGTGGCCGCGGCCGTGCTCGAGGCGGCCCAGTCGTGGGAGGGCGAGATCCCGGGCCGCGACCGGGTGCGGATCATCATGGCCGGAGCGCCGCCGCCGACGAGGACGGTGGTGCGGGTCGAGGAGGAGCTCGGCTGGGAGTTCGTCCAGATCTACGGGCTCACCGAGACCTCGCCGCTGCTCACCGTCAACCGCGGCCGCGCCGAGTGGGACGACCTGCCGGCCGAGGAGCGGGCGCACAGGCTGGTGCGGGCCGGGGCGCCCGCCATCGGCGTACGCCTCCGCGTCGACGAGCAGGGCGAGGTGCTGGCACGCTCCAACGTCATCCTCGAGGGCTACTGGGAGCGACCGGACGAGACCGGTGCGGCCCTGCGCGACGGGTGGTTCCACACCGGCGACGGCGGCGTCATCGGGGACGACGGCTACCTCACCATCAGCGATCGCAAGAAGGACGTGATCATCACGGGCGGCGAGAACGTCTCGTCGATCGAGGTCGAGGACGTGCTGTTCTCCCACCCGGCCGTCGCCGAGGTCGCGGTCATCGGCGTGCCGAGCGAGAAGTGGGGAGAGACCATCAAGGCGCTCGTCGTCCTCGCCGACGGCGCGTCGGTCGACGGGGCCGAGCTGATCGCCTGGTGCAAGGACAAGGCGGCGGGCTACAAGGCGCCGACGTCGGTGGAGTTCCGCGACGAGCTCGCCCGGACCGCGACCGGCAAGCTGCAGAAGTTCAAGCTGCGCCAGCCCTACTGGGAGGGGCAGGAGCGGCAGGTCAACTGACGGCTAGCCTTCGGCCCATGCCGAGCCTCGCCGACATCGTCGACCTGCTGCACACCTGGTACCCACCCTCCACGGCGGACTCCTGGGACGCCGTCGGACTGGTGTCCGGCGACCCGGACGTCGAGGTCGCGAAGGTGATGTTCGCGGTGGACCCGACCATCGAGGTCGCTCGCGAGGCCGTGGAGTGGGGCGCCGACCTGCTCGTCGTGCACCACCCGCTGCTCCTGTCGCCGGTCAGCTCGGTCGCCGCGACCACCCCGAAGGGTCGCACGTTGCACACCCTGGCGGCCGGCGGGTGCGCGCTGCTGACCGCCCACACCAACGCCGACCAGGCCGTGTCGGGCGTCTCGGAGTCGCTGGCCCTCGCGCTGGGGCTCGCGGACCTGGCCCCGATCCGCCCGGCCCCCGCGGCCCCGCTCGACAAGGTCGCGGTGTTCGTGCCGGTCGACGCGGCGCAGGCCGTCCGCGACGCACTGCACGGGGCCGGCGCCGGGCGCATCGGCGACTACGACTCGGCCTCGTGGTCCACCGCGGGCGAGGGTCGCTTCCGCCCGCTGGAGGGCGCCTCGCCCGCGATCGGGCGGGTCGGGGACGTCGAGGTCGTCGACGAGGTGCGGATCGAGGTCGTCGCGCCTCGCGCGCGCCGTACGTCCGTGGTGCGGGCGCTGCTCACGGCGCACCCCTACGAGGAGCCCGCGTTCGACGTCGTGCCGCTCGCCGACCCGGGGACCGCCGGCACCGGCACCGGGCGGGTCGGCACCGTGGAGGGGACGACCCTCGACCGCTTCGCCGCGCGGGTGGCGGCGGCGCTCCCGGCCACCGCCCACGGCGTACGCGTCGCGGGGGACCCCGAGCGCGTGGTGCGCCGGGTCGCGGTGTGCGGGGGAGCCGGCGACTTCCTGCTCGACGAGCTCGCCGCCAGCGACGTGGACGTCTACGTCACCAGCGACCTGCGGCACCACCGGGCGGGGGAGTTCCTCGAGCACGGCGGCCCCGCGCTGATCGACGTGGCGCACTGGGCGGCGGAGTGGACGTGGCTCCCGGCGGTGGAGGCTCGTGTGCGTGCTGCGACGGGCGATAGGGTCGGGACCCGGGTCAGCACGCTGTGCACCGACCCGTGGACGTTCCGCCACTGACGCGAAGCAGGAGGGCCGTTGAAGGCCGACCCCACCCACCAGCGCACGCTCCTCGACGTCGCCGAGCTCGACTCGCGCGCGGCGCAGCTGCGCCACCAGCGTGCCCACCTCCCCGAGCTGGCCGAGATCGCGGCACTGGAGACCGAGCGCACCGAGCTGACCGACCAGGTGCGTGACGCGCGCATCGTCGTCGACGACCTGACCGTCGAGCAGTCCCGGGCCGACCGCGAGGTCGAGCAGGTCAGGACGCGCCGCGAGCGCGACCGCAACCGGATGGACACCGGGCAGATCACCAACCCCAAGGACCTCGAGCGGATGCAGCACGAGCTGGTCTCCCTCGAGCGCCGCATCACCACGCTCGAGGACGCCGAGCTCGAGGTCATGGAGAAGCTCGAGGAGGCCCAGCAGGTGCTCGACGGGCTGGGGATCCGCGCCGAGGACATCGACGCCAGGCTCGCCGAGCTGGTGACCGCCCGCGACGAGAAGCGCACGGGCATCGACGCCTCGCTCGACGAGGTGGCCGCCGCCCGCGGACCCGCGACCGAGGGCATGCCGGAGGACCTGATGGCGCTCTACGAGCGGCTGCGCGAGCAGAAGGGCATCGGCGCCGCGCTGCTCCGGGCCCGGCAGTGCGGCGGCTGCAACATGACCCTCGACGCCTCCGAGCTGGCGCGCATCCGCTCGGCCGACGCCGACGAGGTGATCCGCTGCGAGGAGTGCCAGCGGATCCTGGTGCGCACCGACGAGTCGGGACTCTGAAGGCCCCACCCCGATGCGGTTCATCGACGCCGAGGTGGTCGCGGACCGCAGCCGCATGTCGCTGCGCGCCCGTGTCGCCCGCCTGAGGGCCAAGGGCTGGGTGATCGGGCAGTGCGCGGTCGCCGCCGGCGTCGCGTGGTGGCTGGCCAAGGACGTCTTCGACCACACGCTGCCGTTCTTCGCCCCGATCGCGGCGGTCGTCTCGCTCGGCATGTCCTACGGCCAGCGGCAGCGCCGGGTCGCCGAGGTGACGATCGGGGTGGCGCTCGGCGTCCTGCTCGGTGACGCGATGACCCACCTCATCGGCTCCGGCGGGGTGCAGATCGCGGTCATCGTGGCGTGCGGGATGTCGATCGCGCTTCTGCTCGACGCCGCCCAGCTGATCGTCATCCAGGCCGCCGTGCAGGGCATCGTCGTCGCGGCGCTCGCGCCGGCGCCGGGTGATGCGTTCCTGCGCTGGACCGACGCCCTGATCGGCGGGGGCGTCGCCCTCGTCGCGGCCACCGTCGTGCCGCGCGCGCCGCTGCGCAAGCCCCGCGACCAGGCGGCGGTGGTCGTCCGCACGATCGCGGGCCTGCTCCGCTCGTCCGCGGACCGGATCGGTGACGGGGACGTCGAGGCGGCGCTGGCGGTGCTGCGCGACGCGCGCTCGACCGACGCCCTCATCCGCGAGCTGCGCGCGGCCTCGGAGGAGGGGATCTCCGTCGTGCAGTCCTCGCCGTTCCGAAGGCGCCACGGCGAGCACCAGCGCCAGCTCGCCGAGCTCGTCGAGCCGCTCGACGTCGCGCTGCGCAACACCCGCGTGGTCGTGCGCCGGGTGGCCGTCGCCGTCTACCGCCGCGAGCCGGTGCCCGCGTCGTACGCCGCCCTGATGCGCGACCTCGCCGACCTGTCGGACCGGGTCGCCGAGGAGCTCGTCGCCGGCCGGATGGCGGTGGCGGTCGTCGACGACCTGATCTCCCTCGGGCGGGCGACCGCGACGGTCGAGCACAGCGCCGACCTGTCGGCCGAGGTGATCCTGGCGCAGGTGCGCTCGATCATCGCCGACCTGCTCGCGCTGTGCGGGATGGATCCGCTCGAGGCGACGGACGTGATCCCGCTGCGGTGAGGGGGGCCGCCGCCATTTCCCCTCATGAGCGACCATATGTTCGCTCATGTGGCGGCATACCGGGGTCTGAGCGACCACATCGGATCATCCGTGCCCCGGTCCGGAACACCCGGGCTCAGACCGCGGTGACGACCACGTCGAGCTGGGTGCCCTTGGGCGTCGGGTCGCCGACCTCGACGGTCCAGCCGAGGCGGGTCAGGGCAGCGGCAAGCGCGCCGGGCGTACGCGGGTCGGCGCCGTCCTCGAGCAGCGCGCGGACGATGCGGCCCTTGGTCGCCTTGTTGAAGTGGCTCACGACGGTGCGGCGGCCGTCGGCCTCGTGCAGCACCCGGACGGTCGCCACGCGGCGGCCGAGGTCCTTGGTCGGGCGCCAGAACGTGGCGTACGTGCTGGAGCGCAGGTCGACGAGCAGGCCGGTGCCCATCGCCGCGGTCACCGCGTCGCCGAGGACCTCCCGCCAGGCGCCGGAGACCGAGCCGACGCCGGGGAGGACGGCGTCCCCGGAGAGGCGGTAGGCCGGGATCCGGTCGCCGGGACGCACGATGCCGAACAGCGAGCTGGTCACCGCGACCCGGGCCGTCGCTCGGCGGCGCGCGGCGGGGGAGAGCGTGTCGAAGCCGAGGGCGTCGTAGAGGACGCCGGTGTAGATCGCGTCCGCCCGCGCGGTCGGCGCCGTCGCGAGGGCGGCGTTGCGCTCCACGAGCTCGCGCTGCGCCGGACCGAGCCCGAGCACCTCGACCGCCGCGTCGGGGTCGTCGCGGCACAGCGCCGTCAACGCCTCGAGCAGGGTCGTACGGGTCGAGGTGAGCCCGGGGGACGACAGCGAGGCCAGGTCGAGGGACTTGCCGCGGCGCGGAGCGGTCTTGCCCTCGCTGGGCGGCAGGAGGATCAGCACGCGGGCAAGCGTAGGCAGCGGGCGGTGGTCCCGTTTGGCTAGGGTCGCCGGTATGCCGAGCAACCGTGTGGTGAAGGTCCGTTCGACCGGCGACAGCGTCGACGCGCAGGAGATGCGCGACGGCATCGCGAGCATCCAGCAGGAGCTGGAGGTCTCACCGGACTTCCCCGCCGCGGTGGACGAGGCGGCGGCTGCTGCGGCCGCGGCCCCGCGCCTGCCCGACCTGGACCGCACCGACATCGAGCTCGTCACGATCGACCCGGAGTCGGCCCGCGACCTGGACCAGGCCATGCATATCGAGCGCTCCGGCGACGGCTACGTCGTGCACTACGCGATCGCCGACGTGGCGGCGTTCGTGACGCCGGGGGACCCGATCGACGTCGAGGCGCACCGCCGCGGCGAGACGCTCTACGGCGCGAGCTCGAAGATCCCGCTGCACCCGCCGGTGCTGAGCGAGGGGGCGGCGTCCCTCCTCCCCGACGAGGTACGCCCCGCGCTGCTGTGGACGATCCAGGTCGACGAGACCGGCGAGGGCACCGACGTCACGGTCGAGCGGGCGCTCGTACGCTCGCGCGCCAAGCTGTCGTACGAGCAGGTGCAGGCCGACGTTGACGCCGGCACGGCGTCCCCGCTCGTCCAGCTGCTCCAGGAGGTCGGCGAGCTGCGGCTCGCGCGTGAGGCCGCCCGCGGCGGCGTCTCGCTGCCGCTGCCCGAGCAGGAGCTCGTCGAGACCGGCGACGGCCACTGGGAGCTGGAGTTCCGCCGCCTGACCCCCGTCGAGAGCTGGAACGCCCAGATCTCGCTGCTCACCGGCATGGCGGCCGCGTCCCTGATGGTCTACGCCCGCGTGGGGATCCTGCGCACCCTGCCGCCCGCCGACCCGCGCGACGTCCAGCGGCTGCACCGCACCGCCCGGGCCCTCGGGATCGACTGGCCGGCCGAGCAGCTCTACCCCGACTTCGTGCGTACCCTCGACCCCTCGAAGCCGACCCACGCCGCGATGGTCGTGGCCTGCACGCGGCTGCTGCGGGGAGCGGGCTACGTCACCTTCAACGGCGAGCTCCCGGAGCAGGCGCAGCACTCGGCCCTCGCGTCGGAGTACGCCCACGTCACCGCGCCGCTGCGACGGCTGGCCGACCGCTACGCCGGGGAGATCTGCGTGGCGCTGTGCGCCGGCGACGAGGTCCCCGACTGGGTGCTCGCCGCGCTGGCCGAGCTGCCGGACACGATGACGCGCTCGGGGCGCCGGGCCAACCAGTACGAGAATGCGGTCGTCAACCTCTGCGAGGCCGAGCTGCTGCACGACCGGGTCGGCGAGAGCTTCACCGCCGTGGTGGTCGACCTCGAGGAGAAGGACCGCCGGCGCGGCGACGTCACCATCCAGGACCCGGCGATCGAGGCGTCGGTGACGGGCGACGACGAGCTGCCGCTCGGCGAGGAGGTCACGGTCGAGCTGGTCCACGCCGACCCCGGGACCCGCACGGTGGAGTTCCGACTGGCCTGAGCTGCCAGATGGGCGGCTTCCCGGGTGGCGGGAGAGCAACCCAGGCAACGGACGGTCCGCGTGGACCGCTCGTAGACCGCCTCGACCCTCGCTGACAGCTCGATGCCGCAGACGCGGCAGGTGCCGGCGTACCGCAGTCTCATCCGCTTCTCGTCGGGGACTTCGGTCACGCGAGGACCCTATGGTCGCCAGACCGTGCCGGTGGGCGTTTCGAGGGCGTCCCTCGGCCGGGGGCTCCCGGCCGGCCGGGTCGTGGCCGACGACCAGCACACGTGTGGCGGATCTTGCCCCCGGGACGCCGATCCGAGGGCAACTCCTCGGACACGTGCGGCGGATCTCGCCCCTCGACGAGCACGACTCACGCCGACCGGGCCTGCGGTGCGCGGCTGCGGCGGGTTGAGGAGTGGGTCGGCCTGTAGGCCGGGTTCTGTCCCGCTTGCGCGGGGGCGACCATCCATCTGCGACGACCGTTGCCGGCCGCCTGGTGCGATCTACCCGGATGCTCGGGCGGGCAGCCCTCGGGCGCATCCTGTCTGATCTTGCTCCGGGTGGGGTTTGCCTAGCTGCGCCGGTCGCCCGGCGCACTGGTGGTCTCTTGCACCACCGTTTCACCCTTGCCGGCCCCCGGAGGGACTGGCGGTCTGTTCTCTGTGGCACTGATCCCGCGGGTTGCCCCGGGTGGCTGTTGGCCACCACCCTGCCCTGTGGAGCCCGGACCTTCCTCGACCCCACTCGCGTGGAGCCGCGGCCGCCCGGCCGACCCACTCACCGAGGAGTCTAGGGGTGGGTGAGCACCTCGGCGCCATCCTCCGTGACGAGCAGGGTGTGCTCGAACTGCGCGGAGCGGCGCCGGTCCTTGGTCACGACGGTCCAGCCGTCGTCCCACATGTCGTAGTCGGGGGTGCCGAGGTTCAGCATCGGCTCGATGGTGAAGGTCATCCCGACCCGGATCTCGTCGTCGTAGCGGGGGTCGTCGTAGTGCGGGATGATCAGCCCGGAGTGGAACGCCGTGCCGATGCCGTGGCCGGTGAAGTCCCGCACCACGCCGTAGCCGAAGCGCTTGGCGTACGCCTCGATGACGCGTCCGATGACGTTGACGCGGCGCCCGGGCTTGACCGCCCTGATCGCGCGCTCGAGGGACTCCCGGGTGCGCTCGACCAGCAGCCGCGACTCCTCGTCGACGTCGCCTGCGAGGAAGGTCGCGTTGGTGTCGCCGTGGACGCCGTCGATGAAGGCGGTGATGTCGATGTTGACGATGTCGCCGTCCTCGACCACCCGCGCGTCGGGGATGCCGTGGCAGATCACCTCGTTGACGCTCGAGCACAGTGACTTGGGGAAGCCGCGGTAGCCGAGGGTCGAGGGGTAGGCGCCGTGGTCGCAGAGGAACTCGTGGCCGATCCGGTCGAGCTCGTCGGTGGTCACCCCGGGCACGACGTGCGAGCCGACGAGCTCACGCGCCTGGGCTGCCAGGCGTCCGGCGACCCGCATCCTCTCGATCGTCTCGGCGTCCTTGACCTCCTCGCCGGTGAACCGCTGCGGCGCGGGCCGGTCGACGTATTCGGGGCGGGCGATCCGGGCGGGCACCGAACGGCGCGCCGACACCTCTGCGGGGGATTCGACTGGCACGCCCCGAGTGTAGTTTCGCGGTATGAGCAACGGCGAAAGCGAACGCTGGTGGTTCAACCTCAAGACCCACGAGGTCGAGCCTGACGACGGAGCCAGGAACGCCGACCGACTGGGTCCCTACGACACCAGGGAAGAGGCGGCGCGCGCCCTCGAGAAGGTCGCCGAGCGCAACGAGGCCTGGGACAACGACCCGAAGTGGAACGACGACGGCCCCGGCTCGGGCGACGGGCTTGCCGACGGCACGCCGGACAGCTGACGTACGCCGCCCGCCCGGGCCCCTAGAAGGTGTGCTCGGGCCCGGGGAAGGTGCCGCCGCGCACGTCGTCGGCGTACGCCCGCGCGGCGTCGAGCAGGACCGCGTGCACGTCGGCGTACTGCTTGACGAAGCGCGCCATCTTGCCGGTGCGCAGGCCGAAGGCGTCCTGCCACACCAGCACCTGGCCGTCGCAGCCGGCGCCGGCGCCGATGCCGATGGTCGGGATCGTGAGCTCCTTGCTGATCCGCTCGGCCACGTCGCCGGGCACCATCTCCATGACCACCGCGAACGCTCCCGCCTCCTGCACCGCGCGCGCGTCCTCCACGACGCGGTCGCTCGCGTCGCCGCGGCCCTGCACGCGGTAGCCGCCGAGGGTGTGCTCGGACTGCGGGGTGAAGCCGATGTGCGCCATCACGGGGATGCCGCCGCGGGTGCACTTCTCGATGACGGGGGCCATCTCGGCGCCGCCCTCGAGCTTGACGCAGTGCGCGCCGGCCTCCTTCATGAAGCGGACCGCGGTCAGGTAGCCCTGCTCCGGTGAGGCCTGGTAGCTGCCGAACGGCAGGTCGCCGACGACCATCGCCCGCTTGACCGAGCGCGAGACCGCACGGGTGAGGGGGAGGAGCTCCTCGACCGTGACCGGCAGGGACGTCTCGTTGCCGTAGACGTTGTTGGAGGCGGAGTCACCGACGAGCAGCAGGTCGATGCCCGCCTCGTCGAACGTGGCGGCGGTGTACATGTCGTACGCTGTCAGCATCGTGATCCGCTCGCCGCGCTCCTTCATCTCCCGCAGGTGGTGGGTGCGTACGCGCCTTGCGGGCGCCTGCTGGGCGGCTGCTGCGGGGCCGGAGCCGTAGGGGGCGGTCTCTTCGGGCATGGGTCGCTCCTCGTCATCTCGCGGCTCCCTGGTGGAGTCCACGGACCGCTTTCAGGCTAGTGCCGACGGCTGGGTGGGGGCGCTGTGGTGCTGGTCACCTCGGGGACACCCGCAGGACGCGGTCGCGAGCCCCGTTGTCGGTGGTGACCAGGAGGTCGCCGTTGCGCGCGGACGTCACCGACCGCAGCCGGCCGAGGCCGGTCAGCTCGCGGGGCGTGGCGACCGACTCCAGCCTCCCCGCGGCGTCGAAGCGCAGGAAGAGCACCTCGGAGGCCTTGAGGGCGGCGACGGCGAGCGTGCCGTCGAGGCGGCCCCACCGCGTACCACTGACCCAGGCGGCGCCGGAGGTGGCGATCGTCGGGTCGCCCGACGACCACGCGGCCTCCTGCTGCTCGCCGGGCAGCGACTGGTCGGTCATCGGCACCGACTCGTCGTAGCCGGGCACCGGGTTCCAGCCGTAGTCGCCGCCGGGGACGAGCAGGTTGACCTCGTCGTCGCGGAAGCTCCCGTGCTCGACGGACCACAGGGTGCCGTCGTCGCGCTGTGCGAGCCCCTGCACGTTGCGGTGGCCGTAGGTGAGGACGTAGCGCCGGTTGCCCGTCGCCCCGGCGAACGGGTTGTCGGGCATCGGGGCGCCGGTGCGCCGGTTCAGCCGCAGCACCTTGCCGCCCAGCGAGTCGAGGTCGCGCGGGTTGGTGCCGACCGCGGCGTCGCCGGTGCCGACGACCAGGGCCGGCCCCTGGCGCTCGAGGAGGAGGCGGCACCCTCCGTGGCGTCCGGAGGTCGCCGGGAGCCCGGCGATCATGGTGCGGCGGCCGGAGAGCGAGCGCCACTTGCGGTCGACGCGCCACCGGGTGACCCGGACGTGGGTGCCGCCCTTCGTGCTGCCGTGGCAGGCGTAGAGCCAGCGCCTGTCGGTGTCGACGGCGAGGGACAGCAGCCCGGTCTCCCCGGACACCCAGACGCTGCGCGAGAGGTCGGCGAGCGTGCGTCGCTTCCCGTTGCGCACGACGCTGATGCGCGCCCGGTCGCGCTCGGAGACGACGAGGCGACCGCCGGGCGCCTGCTGCACGTCCCACGGGTGCTCGAGGCGGCGGGCGACCGTACGCACCTCCAGCCCGCGTGCGGCCCGGTCGGCGGACGGTGTCGCGGGCTCGGCGAGCGACGGCGGCAGCCCGGTGAGCAGGCCCACCGCGAGGGCGGAGACGGCGAAGGACAGCGAGGTGGTGCGGAGGGAGGGGCGCACGCCCGCGACGCTAGTCGAGCGGCAGGAGCCGCGCCACCATCGTGCTGCGTCGCGTGGTGGCGTAGCCGAGGCGCGTGTTGAGGGTGCGCATCGCCTCGTTGCCGTCCTGCGTCCAGGTGTAGACCTCGGCGATGCCGTGGTCGGCGGCCCAGGCGAGCGTGCGGAGCTTGAGGTGCATCGCCAGCCCGCGGCCGCGCCAGTCGCGGCGTACGGCGGTGAGCGCGTTCTCCGCGCGCTCGGGCACGTCCGCGTCGATCTCGAGCCCGGCGCACCCGACGAGCTCGCCCTCGTGGACGGCGAGGAACATCGGGTCGCCCAGCCACGACGTCGCCCACCGGTCGGGGGTGACGTCGAGGGACGCGGACAGGGCGAAGTCGGCGGTCACCTCGCGCCCGAAGCGCTCGTACGACTCCTCCCACAGCCCGGGGCGGTCGGAGGCGAGGACGACCTCGACCCCCTCGGGCACCTCGGTCGGTGGCGGCAGGTCGACGACGTGGCGGGTCTGCTCGACCTCGTGGTCAGTGTCTTCGAACCCGAGGGAGTGCGCGAAGGCCAGCGACTCGTCGTCGTCGACCGTCGCGCGGATGCGCGTCAGGTCGTGGGTCGCGAGGTGGTCGGCGAGGCGGTGCAGGAGCGCGGTCCCGGTGCCTCGGCGGCGGTACGCCGGCAGCACCCGCGGCGCCACCGAGCCGATGCCGCCGGAGTCGGACAGGTCGGCCAGGCCGGAGCCGACGAGCACGCCGTCCTCGTGGGCGAGGACCATCAGCCGGGTCGCGCGCTCGTCCTGCCGGCGGAGCTCCTGCGCGGAGTCGCACCGCTCGTAGGGGACGACCGCGATCCGCACGGTGCGCCACGCCTCGTAGTCGGCGTCGGTCGCGCAGGGGGTGATCTCGAGGGCCATGGGGAGACCCTGTCCGGTGGGTCGCGGGGTAGTCCAGCGAGATTTGGCCGCGAAGCGCTCCCCGGAAGGACCATTCCTCACTGGACTACCCCGGCTCGGGCGCCACCGGGTTTCCCTAGAGTGGGTGCGTGGACTTCTACTCCGCCTACGCCCAGGGCTTCGCGCGCATCGCTGCCGTCACGCTGCCGGTGCACCTCGCGGACCCGGCGGCCAACGCCGTGGCCGTCATCGAGCAGGCGCGGGCCTGTGCGGACGACCACGTCGCCGTCGCGGTGTTCCCCGAGCTGTGCCTGACCGGCTACTCCGTCGACGACCTGTTCCTCCAGGACACGCTGCTCGCGGGGGTGGAGGAGGCCGTCGAGGAGATCGTCGCGGCCAGCGCGGACCTGATGACGGCCCTCGTCGTCGGGGCCCCGGTCGTGCACGGCAACCGTGTCTTCAACTGCGCGGTCGTCATCCACCGCGGGTCGATCCTCGGCATCGCCCCCAAGTCCTACCTGCCCAACTACCGCGAGTTCTACGAGCGCCGGTGGTTCGCGCCGGGTGACGACCGCGAGCTGGAGTGGGTGACCCTCGCCGGGCAGGACGTACGGTTCGGTCCCGACCTGATCTTCCGCTGCCTCGACGTCCCCGGCCTCGACCTGCACGTCGAGGTCTGCGAGGACATGTGGGTGCCGGTCCCGCCCAGCGCCGAGGCCGCGCTCGCCGGGGCGACCGTGCTCGCGAACCTCAGCGGGTCGCCGATCACTGTCGCCCGCGCCGAGGACCGTCGGTTGCTGGTCCGGAGCGCGAGCTCACGGTGCGCCGCGGCGTACGTCTATGCCGCGGCGGGCCAGGGCGAGTCGACGACCGACCTCAGCTGGGACGGCCAGACGATGGTCTACGAGTGCGGCTCGCTGCTGGGCGAGAGCGAGCGCTTCCCCGACGGACCCCGCCGCACGGTCGTCGACGTCGACCTCGACCTGGTGCGTCAGGAGCGGATGCGCCAGGTCACCTTCGACGACAACCGCCGTACCCACGCCGAGCGCACCAACCGCTTCCGCACCGTCGAGTGGGAGCTCGAGCCCCCGGCCGGCGACATCGGCCTGCTGCGCAAGGTGGACCGCTTCCCCTTCGTGCCCGACGACCCGGAGCGCCTGGCCCTCGACTGCTACGAGGCCTACAACATCCAGGTCTCCGGCCTCGAGCAGCGGCTGCGGTCCATCGGCTCGCCGAAGGCCGTCATCGGCGTCAGCGGCGGGCTCGACTCCACGCACGCCCTCATCGTCGCGTGCAAGGCGATGGACCGGCTCGGGCGACCGCGCAGCGACGTGCTCGCCTTCACGATGCCCGGCTTTGCGACGGGTGAGACGACCAGGTCGTACGCCACCCGGCTCTCGCAGGCGCTGGGGGTCACCTTCGAGGAGCTCGACATCCGTCCCGCCGCGGAGCAGATGCTGAAGGACATGGGACATCCCTACGCACGCGGGGAGAAGGTCTACGACGTCACCTTCGAGAACGTCCAGGCCGGGCTGCGCTACGACTACCTCTTCCGGCTCGCCAACCAGCGCGGCGGCATCGTCGTCGGCACGGGCGACCTGTCCGAGCTCGCGCTCGGCTGGTGCACGTACGGCGTCGGTGACCAGATGTCGCACTACACGGTCAACGCCGGCGTACCGAAGACCCTGGTGCAGCACCTCATCCGGTGGGTGATCAGCCACGGCGAGTTCTCGACCGAGGTCGGCGACCTGCTCGGCGAGATCCTCACGCAGGAGATCACCCCGGAGCTGATCCCGATCGAGGAGGGCAAGAAGCCGCAGGCGACGCAGGACACGGTCGGGCCCTACAACCTGCAGGACTTCACGCTCGCGCTGGTTGTGCGGCACGGCTTCCGGCCGCGCAAGATCGCCTTCCTCGCGATGCACGCCTGGCGGGACCTGGAGTCGGGGGAGTGGCCTCCGGGCTTCCCGGCCGAGGCGCGGGTGGCGTACACGCTCGAGGAGGTCCGCACCTGGCTGGTGGTCTTCGTCAAGCGGTTCTTCGCCAACCAGTTCAAGCGCTCGGCCCTGCCCAACGGCCCGAAGGTGAGCCCCAGCGGCACCATGAGCCCCCGCGGCGACTGGCGGATGCCCTCGGACGCCAAGGGCACGGCGTGGCTGGCCGAGATCGAGCGGGACGTGCCGCAGGCCCAGGCGCAGGCTTAGCACCCGAGTTGCCTGCTTGTCGGCCGAGATCTGGTGTGACAAGCAGGGCGGTCCCCGGATGTCCGGTGACTCCAGCGCCCCCAGCCCCCAGCCCAAGACCCCCGGGCGCCTTAACCCACCTTTAGCCACCGGCTGGAGCGCAATTAGCCGCACCTGGACGAACCTTCCTGTCATGACGCCGCACCGGGCGTCGGTCGACGAGGAGGAATCGTGCAGAAGAAGGCAGTCATCGGCGGCGCCGCAGCAGGCGTCGTCCTGGTCGGCGCGGGGGCCTGGTGGGCCGTCGCCAACGGCGTCGAGTCCCAGACCACCGAGCGCGGCACCTGCGGTGGCGCGACCTGGGAGCTCAGCGCCGAGGGCGAGGACGGCGGCACCGAGGTGAGTGCCGAGCTCCAGTCCTCCGGCCCGGGCGAGGTGTGGCAGGTCGAGCTGCTCCGCGACGACACGTCGCTGCTCGACGGCACCCGCACCACCGACGAGGACGGCGAGATCGACGTCGACGCCTTCAGCTCCGGCAACCCCGGCGACGCGACGTACGCCGTCACGTTCACCCCCGAGGACGGCGAGGCCTGCACGGCCACGCTCGGCTCCTGACCACCCGCTCGAACCCCGCAGATCACCCACAGACCCACCCACAGAGGAGAAACCCCATGAAGAAGTCGCTCATCGCCACCGCCGCCCTCGTCGCCACCGCCGCCGCGGGCACCACCGTCCTGGTCGCCGGGCCCGCCAGCGCCGACGTCGAGCGCCGCGGCACCTGCGCCGGCGCGGTGTTCGAGCTCAACGTCGACCGTGAGCGCGGCGGCTACGACGTCGACGCCGACATCGAGGGCGCGAAGGCCTACAGCACGTGGCAGGTCGCGATCCGCCACAACGGCAAGGTCGCCGCCCAGCGCACGATCAAGGCCGACGACGAGGGCGAGCTCGACCTCGACACCTTCCGCAAGAACACGGCCGGCAAGGACACCTTCAAGCTGACGGTGAAGCCCGCCGGCGGCAGCGTGTGCTCCACCACGGTCACCGTCGGCTGACCGGAGCCAGCCACCTGCACCACCGGGAGCCCGGGTCAGGCCGTCCGCAACGTGACGGCGACCCGGGCTCCTCCCATGTCCGAGGAGCCCGTGGTGATGGCGCCGCCGGAGTCCGCGGCGGTGCGTGCCGCGATCGACAGGCCGAGCCCGGTCGACCCGGCGCCGCTCGTGCCGCGGCTGGTCGCCTCGAGGTCGGCCGGCAGGCCCGGGCCCGCGTCCTCGACCACGAGCTCCACCTCGTGCTCCGACGCCGCCAGCGTGATGCGTACGGCGGCGTCGTCGGGCGTGTGGGAGAAGACGTTGTCCAGCAGCACGTCCACCAGCGCCTCGAGGTCGGCGCGGCTGGCGGGGACCGACGGCCCCGACGGCGCCAGCCGCAGCTCGTAGGAGCGGCCCTGGTCCTCCGCGAGCGCCTCCCAGTGGCGCACCCGCTCGGAGATCACGGCCACGCCGTCGGTGCGGGGGTCGAGGCCCTCCCGCTCGGAACGGCGGGCCTCGCGCACGATCTCGTCCACGGTCGCCTGCAGGGCGTCGAGGTCGCCGCTCAGTCGCGTGCGGAGATCGGCGTCGTCGACGGCCTCGACCCGCAGCCGGAGCGCGGTCACCGGGGTCCGCAGGCGGTGGGACAGGTCGGCGACGTTCTCCCGCTCGCGCGAGAGCAGCAGCTGGATGCGTCCGACCAGCCGGTCGATCGCGTGCCCGAGCTCCTGCACCTCGGGCGGCCCCGTGACGGAGGCGACCGGCTCGATGGACCCGGTGCGGCCGAGGGCCTGGGTGTGGTCGGCGAGCTCGCGGATCGGCTGGACGAAGGACCTGCCGAGCCGGTCGACCACGACGAGCGAGCCGACGAGCAGGGTGGCCGCGAGCAGCGCGAGCAGGCCCCAGGCGACCCCGACGACGGAGTCGAGACCCGGCTCCTCGACGACGATCCGGATCACGGGCGTCTGCGAGGGCAGCGCCGAGTTGCCGCCGCGTGAGACCGGCACGAGGATCTGGGACCCGCCGGGCACGTCGTCGACCCGGGCGCGGCCGGTGTTGCGGGCGTCGAGGACGAGCGCGTCCTCGCCCGGGTCGGGCCCGACCTGGTGGCCGCCGAGCGCCTCGGGGTAGAGCACGGTGACCTGGGTGTGCTCGGTCGTGTCGTTGAGCTTGTCGACGTACTGGTTGACCGAGCCGACGTCCTGGCCGGACACCACCGTCTCGACAACCTGCACCTCGAGGGCCGCGCGTGCGAGCCGGTCTTCGAGCGCATAGCTGCGCACCAGGATCGCCATCGGCACCAGCATGGCGAGCAGCACCATCGAGATCGCCGCGGCGGCCGTGACGAGCAGGCTGCGGCGCACCTCAGCGGTCCCGGGTGTCGGCGTCGTCGGGCGCGGCGAGGCGTACGCCCACCCCGCGCACCGTCGTGAGGTAGCGCGGCTCCGCGGCGGTCTCGCCGAGCTTGCGGCGCAGCCACGACAGGTGGACGTCGACGGTCTTGTCCGAGCCGCCCCACGGCTGGCGCCACACCTCGACCAGCAGGTCGCGCTTGGTGACGACCTCGCCCGGCCGCTCGGCGAGGTGCGCGAGCAGGTCGAACTCGCGCGGCGTCAGGTCGACCTCCTGGCCGTCGAGGTGCACGCGGCGCCCGGCGAGGTCGACGGCGAGCCCGCCGACGGTGATCGTGGTCGGCCGCTGGCGCCCGGCGTCGACGCGGCGGAGGACCGCACGGATGCGGGCGTCGAGCTGGGCGCTGGTGAACGGCTTGACGACGTAGTCGTCGGCGCCCGCGTCGAGCGCACCGACGAGCGACGGGTCGTCGGCGCGGGCGCTGGCGATGATCACCGGCACCTGGCTCACCCCCCGCAGCATCGACAACACCTGCGTGCCGTCGACGTCGGGCAGCCCGAGGTCGAGCACGACGAGGTCGGGGGAGGAGTCGACGGCGAGCTGGAGCCCGGCCATCCCGGTGGGGGCCGACGACACGGTGTGCCCGCACTCGCGCAGGCCGCGCACCAGCAACGGCCGGATCCGGTCGTCGTCCTCGATGATCAGCACCTCGGCCACGCCGAGACCGTACCGCCCACCGCATGACCGACCGGCTTCCTTAGCCGTCCCTTAACCACCGCCTGACCTCGTGCTGAGCCGCCAGCGGGCACCATGGTCGGGTGAGACGTCGGATGCTGCTCGTCGGCCTGTGGGCCGGGACCACGGTCCTGGCCGTGCTCGTGGGTGTCTTCGCCGTGTCCACCGTCGGCGCCACGATCCGCGACCGCGGTCCCGTCGGTGACGAGGTCGCCCGCGACACGTCCATCGACCCGTCCGGCCCCGCCTCGGTGCCCTCGCCGGAGGGACCGACGGTCGGCGACGCCATCAGCGGCGAGTGGGGCTCCTTCGACGTGGAGTGCCGCGACACATGGGCGTACGGCGTGGGCGTGCGCCCGGACAAGGCCGCCGGCTGGCGCGTCGTCAGCTGGGAGAAGGGGCCGGACGACGACGTCGACGCCGTCTTCAGCGACGGCCGCAACTCCGTCGACCTGGAGGTCTTCTGCAACCGCGGCCGGCCCACACTCGCCGAGCTCGAGCGCAACACCCTGGGCGAGGACGACTAGACCGGATGCAACCTCCCCGTCGCCGGGTGCGTCCTGACAGCGACGACCACCTACGGGGAGAGAGACCATGAACATCCGCACCACCCTGGCCGCGTCCGCGATGGCGACCACCGCCGTCCTCGCCGGCTCGCTCACGATGACCTCCACCGCTGCCCCCGCGCAGTCAGAGGACCGTGCCGCGCAGCCGGGCACGCAGCTGACCTTCACCGTCGAGGACTGCGAGGGCTGTGAGATCCAGCTGACCAGCGCCCTCGGCACCTACGCCGAGGCCGACGCCGGCAAGGTCGACATCTGGAGCTCGGGGACCCGCACCGTCGAGGACGGCGCGGTCACCTTCACGATCCCGACCCGGCGCACGTGGGGCATGTCCGCCACGGTCGTCGCGCCGTGGGAGGGCTTCACCGGCTACAAGACCACCGTCGCGTGGCGCTACAACGGCAAGCTCCAGGGGGACCCGGTCACCCTCGAGGAGGCCGTGACGAAGAAGAAGGCCGCCGCGTGCTGGGAGGGCGTGCGCAGCCGAGAGGTGACGGTGCCGCTCGTCGTGGAGAAGGTGCGCGTGCGCGGCGTCAAGAAGAAGGTCGCCGGCAGCATCGCGTTCGTGCCGGAGACCCAGAGCTGGCTGAAGCCGATGCGTGAGGTCCAGGACGGCGTCCTGGGATCGCAGGACGTCAACATCTGCCACTGAGCACCGACCCCGGGCGTCGGCGCCGCGTCACTCGATGCGGATGCCGACGCCCGGTCCCACGTCGGCCCCGGTCAGGTAGAAGACCGTGAGGACGGCGACCCACGAGATCCAGAACGGCACCACGAACGGCAGCATCCGGGAGATCACCGTGCCGAGGCCGGCCTCGGGCTCGTACTTCTTCAGCATCACGAGGAAGATCCAGATGTAGGGGTTCATCGGCGTGATCACCTGCGTCGCCGAGTCACCCACGCGGAACGCCGCCTGGACGAAGCCCGGCTCGTAGCCCAGCAGGGCGAACAGGGGCACGAACACCGCGCCCATCAGCGTCCACATCGACGACCCGCTGACGATGAAGAGGTTGAGCAGCGAGGCGAGCAGGATGAAGCCGATGATCGCGGGGTAGCCGGTCAGCCCGATCGACTCGAGGCCGTCGGCGCCGGCGACCGCCAGCGCCGACCCCACGTTGCTCCAGTTGAACAGCGCGATGAACTGCCCCAGCATGAATGCCAGCACGATGAAGGCCGCCATGTCCTTGATGCCGAGGCCCATCACCTTCGGCACGTCGGCCGCCCGGCGCAGCGAGCCGCTCACGAAGCCGTACGCGAGCGCGGGGGCGAGGAAGAGCGCGAAGACGATGAACACCGTCGAGTCGAGCAGCGGGGACTCCGGCAGGAAGGTGCCGTCCTCGTTGCGCCACGGCGACCCGCCGGGCAGCACCGCCGCCACGATGACGACCGCGAGCACCAGGAAGACGACGCCGGCGACCCGCAGGCCCCGGCGTTCAGCAGGGTCGAGCTCGGGGGAGAGGTCCTCCGGGGTCGCGCGCAGGGCGGGCGCGACGTCGTCGTCCTGCGCCGCAGCGCCCTCCAGGGTCGCGTCGGCGTCGTCGTGCTCCACCATGTCGACGGGTGCGCCCTCGCGGACCAGTCGCGGCTCGACGAGCCGGTCGATCACCACCCCTGCGACCAGGGCCAGCACGATCGAGGACACCATGTTGAACCAGAGGTTCGACACCGGCGTGACGGCCGCGCCGGCCTCCGGCAGCCCGGCGGTCACCGAGCTGGTGATCCCCGCGAAGAGCGCGTCGAGGCTGGTCACCAGCATCGAGGTCGAGTAGCCCGCGCCCACGGCCGCGAAGCCACCCACGAGACCGGCGAGCGGGTGTCGTCCCGCCGCCTTGAACACCATCGCCGCGAGCGGCGGCACCACGATGAACGCCGCGTCCGCCATGACCGAGGCGTTCACGCCGACGAAGCCGACGGCGTACGGCAGCAGCCAGCGCGGCGCCGAGCCGAGGCTGGCGCGGATCGCGGCGGCGAGCAGTCCGGTGCGCTCGGCGACCGTGACGGCGAGCAGGATCGTCACGACGGTCACGAGGGGTGGAAAGCCGATGAAGTTGGCGCCGAGGTTGACCGTGAGCCAGGTGAGGCCCTCGCCGGTGAAGAGGCCGCGCACGGCGGTCTCCTCGTCGGCGCCGGGGATCGTCACGGACGTCCCGAGCAGCTGCAGGACGGTCGAGATGATCCCGACGAGCAGGAAGAGGCCGAGGAACAGCAGGAACGGGTCAGGGAGGCGGTTGCCCACCCGCTCGACGGCGGCCAGGGCGCGGTCGGTCCGCGAGCCGGTGACGGCGGTGTCGGCCATCGCTCACGCCTCGCCGAAGTAGGACGGGACGTCGACGGCGCCGCCCGCGGCCTCGAAGTCCGCGTCGGCGGCCTCCCGCAGCGCGGGATCGCTCAGCCAGTCCGCGGCGACGGCCGCCAGCGACCAGGCCGCGTCGAGCACGACCCGGTCGGCCTCCTCGCTGACCGCGGCCGCGGCGAACTCCCGGGTGTGCAGGGAGAGGTCGGCGTCGGTGATGCGGACCATCGCGTGCACCCCGGGGACCCGGTAGGACACGTTGCCGAAGTCGGTGGAGCCGGCGAACATCCGCGGCACGACGTCCGGCGGCAGGACCGTACGCCCGCGCTCGCCGTAGCGGGTCGTCCACGACGCCGCGAGGGGACCGTTGCCACGCACCGGGAGGTAGGCCGGCGCCTCGTCCCACGTCAGCTCCACCCCGCAGCCCGTCATCAGCGCCGCTCCGCGGGCGATGTCACCGAGCCGGTCGCTCAGCACGGCGAGTCCCTCGGGGTGCTCGCTGCGCAGGTAGAACAACATCTCGGCGTGCTCGGGGATGACGTTGGGCCGCTCGCCCCCGCTGGTCACGACGCCGTGGACCCGGTCGGTGGGCGGCATCTGCTGGCGGTGCAGGCCGACGCCGGTGTACATCAGGTTCACCGCGTCGAGGGCGTTGCGGCCCATGAACGGCTGCGCGGACGCGTGGGAGGTGATCCCGCGGAAGGTCGCGCGCAGCTGGCGCCGGCCGAGGAACAGCGGCTCGGCGATGTCGTAGGTGAACGGATGGACCATCAGCGCCGCCCCGACGCCGTCGAAGGCACCCTCGGCGGCCATGAGCTCCTTGCCGCCGCCACCCTCCTCGGCCGGCGTGCCCAGCCACACCACGCGGCCGGGGAGCCGGTCGCCCAGGGAGGCGAGCGCCAGGAAGGCGCCGAGCCCGGCCGTGGCGATCACGTTGTGGCCGCAGCCGTGGCCGATCCCCGGTAGCGCGTCGTACTCCGAGAGCACCGCGATCGTCGGTCCGCCGGGGTCGCCGGCCTCGGCGCGCAGCGCGGTGGCCAGGCCGTGGGCGCCGCGGACCACGTCGATCCCGCGGGCCTCGACGAGGTCGGCCAGCGCGGCGGCCGAGCGGTGCTCCTCGAAGGACACCTCCGGGTGCTCCGCGAGGTCGTGGCTGGCGTCGAGGAGGGTGGGGCCGAGCTCGTCGACGGCGGTGCGCAGGGCCTCGAGGAGGTCGGCGTCGGCACCGGCCGTGGTCGCCTCCGGTGCGCGGGCCGTACGTGCCCGGCGTCGCGTCTCCTCCGCCAGGTGGCCGAGCAGGAAGCCGTCCGGCGGGAGCGGGGCCGAGGTGTCGGAGGGCAGGTCGTGGGGGTGGGTCATCGTGCAGCTTCCCTTTCCCGTGGTGAGCGGGCCCGAGTGGGGCGCTGGTCTCGCGACGCTAGCACCGTCGGCGCCCGCGCGACGCCGCCCCCTAGGCTGAGGCCATGGGCAAGCAAGAGGACTTCGTGCTCCGGGCGCTCGAGGAGCGCGACGTCCGGTTCGTGCGGCTGTGGTTCACCGACGTGCTGGGCTTCCTCAAGAGCGTGAGCGTGGCTCCCGCCGAGCTCGAGAACGCCTTCGAGGAGGGCATCGGCTTCGACGGCTCGGCCATCGAGGGCTTCGCCCGCGTCTACGAGTCCGACATGCTGGCGCACCCCGACGCCTCGACCTTCCAGATCCTGCCGTGGCGCACCGGCGAGGACGGCGGTCCCGCCACCGCCCGCATGTTCTGCGACATCGTGATGCCCGACGGCAGCCCGTCGTACGCCGACCCGCGCCACGTCCTCAAGCGCACCCTGAGCAAGGCCGCCGACCGGGGCTTCACCTTCTACACCCACCCCGAGATCGAGTTCTACCTCTTCAAGGACATGCCCGGGAAGGGTGACGAGCCGCAGCCCGTCGACCGCTCCGGCTTCTTCGACCACACCGCCCAGTCGCGCGGCGCGGACTTCCGCCGCGAGGCGATCACGATGCTCGAGGCGATGGGCATCTCGGTGGAGTTCAGCCACCACGAGGGCGGCCCGGGCCAGCAGGAGATCGACCTGCGCTACGCCGACGCGCTCACCACCGCCGACAACATCATGACCTTCCGCACCGTCATCCGCGAGGTCGCGCTCGGCCAGGGCATCTGGGCCTCCTTCATGCCCAAGCCGTTCACCACCCACCCTGGCTCGGGCATGCACACGCACGTGTCGCTCTTCGAGGGCGACCGCAACGCCTTCTTCGAGGCCGGCGCGCAGTACCAGCTGTCGAAGACGGGGCGGCAGTTCATCGCGGGCATCCTGCGCCACGCCAGCGAGATCAGCGTCGTCACCAACCAGTGGGTCAACTCCTACAAGCGGCTGCTCGGCGGCGGCGAGGCGCCGTCCGGCGTCTGCTGGGGCCACAACAACCGCTCCGCGATGGTCCGGGTGCCCATGTACAAGCCCAACAAGGGCCAGTCGACCCGCGTCGAGCTGCGCACCGTCGACGCCGCGTGCAACCCCTATCTCGCCTTCGCGGTGATCCTCGGCGCCGGCATGAAGGGCATCGAGGAGGGCTACGAGCTCCCGCGCGAGGCCGAGGACGACGTGTGGTCGCTGACCGAGCGCGAGCGCCGGGCGCTGGGCATCACCCCGCTGCCGCGCAGCCTGTGGGACGCCATCGGCATCGCCGAGGACTCCGAGCTGCTCGCCGAGACGCTCGGGGAGCACGTCTTCGACTTCTTCCTGCGCAACAAGCGCGCCGAGTGGGAGGAGTACCGCACCCAGGTCTCCGCCTTCGAGCGCGACCGGATGCTGCCGGTCCTCTGAGCACGGGGCGTCGATGAGGGTGCTGCGCGACTGGCTCGTCTGGGCCGCCACGTGGACGCTCGTCGTCGCGTCGCCCATGTGGGTCGGTGTCGCCGTGGATGCGTGGCAGGAGCGCACGGACCCGACGCTCGACGCCTCGCCGGTGCCGGGCTGGGTGCCGTCCCTGGCCTACGTGGCCGCGCCGGCGCTCGCGCTCGGGCTGCTGCTGGTCGTCCTGGGCCGGGCCACCCGGTGGGGGCGGGGCGGACTGGTGCTCGGTGCCGTCGGCCTCGCCACCGGTGCCGTGGCCTTCACCGGGTTCCCCGACGGCGACACCGGCGAGTGGTACGTCGCCCTGTCGGCGCTCGCGGCCGGGTGCGCGCTCGTCGGGGCCGTGCTACCGGCCCGCCCCGGCGAGGTCCGGCCGGCCGGCTGGCAGGCGTGGCTGCCCGGGCTGGCGCTGGTCGCTGCTGCCGCCTTCACCGCGTGGACCTGCTGGCAGGGCGCGTCGTACTGGCACTGGGACGCGGGGTCCACGAGCGCGTACCTCCTCGGTCTCGTCGGAGCTGCCGCCCTCGCCGGCCTGGGGGTGGCCGCTCCCCTGTGGGCGGAGGTGGGGAGCCGGCTGCTGCGCTGGACGCTCACCGCCCTGGCCGGGCTCGGCACGCTCTGGCTGCTGGCCGGTGCCTCGATGTTCTTCGGTGACTACGGCGTCCTCTTCCGCTGGGAGGAGGACGAGGTGGCGTGGAACCTCGGCACACCGTTGATGCTGCTCGGCGCGGGTCTGCTCGCGGCGGGGGTCGCGGCCTGGCGGCGCCGCGGTGACCTCGTCGGCTGGTCGCTCGCTGCGGGACCCTCGTTCTGCCTGCTCGCCCTGTGGCAGGACTCGACGTGGGGGAGCGTGATGCGGTGAGCCCGCGCGTCCTCGTCGTCGAGCACCAGCCGTCCTGCCCCGCCCACCTCGTGGGCGAGTGGCTGGAGGGTGCCGGCTGCGCGCTCGAGGTCTGGCGCCCGGGCGGTGAGCCGCTGCCGCCGCTGACGGCGTACGACGGAGCGCTGGTGCTGGGCGGGGACATGGGGGCGGACGACGAGGCCGTCGCGCCGTGGCTGGCGCCGCTGAAGGAGCGCATCCGGGACGCGGTCGCGGTCGGTACGCCGCTGCTGGGGATCTGCCTCGGGCACCAGGTGGTCGCGGCGGCGCTGGGCGGTCGGGTCGCGCGCAACCCGCGCGGCCAGACCGTGGGCCTGCAGCCGGTGGGCTGGAGCGAGGACGCCGCGAGCGACGCCTGGGTGGGCGGGCGCACCGGGGACGAGGTCGCCGTGCACTGGAACAACGACGTGGTCGTCGACCTGCCGGACGGTGCGGTGGTGCTCGCGCGCACGCCCGGCGGCGAGGTGCAGGTCGCCCGCTTCGGCGAGCGGGCGTGGGGCATCCAGGCGCACCCGGAGGTCGACGTGCCGATCCTGCGACGGTGGGCCGAGTCCGACCGCGACGACCACGTCTCGATGGGCATCGACCAGGAGCGGGTGCTCGCCGAGATCTACGCCGCGGCGCCCGCCCTGGCCGTGCACTGGCGTCCGCTGGTGGAGCGGTTCGCCGCGATCGTCGGTGGTGCGTCATGACCTCCGCGGGCGCCTACGTGCGCAAGGGGTTCGTCGACGGCGCTGCCGCCGTGCGCGGCATCGAGCGACTCGGTGCCGCAGGCCACCCCCTGACCGACAAGCTCGCCGCCACGGCCGACCCCGACGCGGCGCTCGAGGGCCTGCTCCGCCTGTCGGACGCCCTCGACGAGGCCGAGGAGGGAGCAGGCGCCCGGATGCTGTCGGAGGTCGCCGACGACGAGGGGACGGCGATGCGGCTGTGCAGCGTGCTCGGCGCCAGCGCCGCGCTGACGCACCACCTCGTGCGGCACCCCGAGCAGTGGCGCGAGCTCACCGACCCGACGCTCGGCAGCACCCGCACCGCGGCGTACGCCGTGCGCGAGGCGATGCTGGCGGCGGTCGGCGCCGATCCGCAGGCCCTGGAGCCCGTGGCGGGGCTGCCGGACGCCGAGGCGGTCGACGCGCTGCGGGTGGAGTACCGCCGGATCCTGCTGCGGCTGGCCTCCCGCGACCTCGCCCACCACCTCGGCATCGACGACGCCGCTGCGGAGATCTCCGACCTCGCCGCCGCGACCCTCGACGCGGCGCTCGCCGTCGCGCGCGCCCGGGTCGGCGACGGCGCGCACCAGGCGCGGCTCGCCGTGATCGCGATGGGCAAGTGCGGCGGCCACGAGCTCAACTACATCTCCGACGTCGACGTGGTCTTCGTCTTCGAGCCGGCCGTGCTGGAGTCGGGTGAGGGCGCCGATGAGGGGTCGGCGCTGCGGGTCGCGACGCAGCTCGCCTCGCACCTCATGCGGATCTGCTCGGACCACACGCGCGAGGGCACGATCTGGCCGGTCGACGCCAACCTGCGGCCCGAGGGCAGCCAGGGACCGCTCGTCCGGACCTTGGCGAGCCACCAGGGCTACTACGAGAAGTGGGCCAAGACCTGGGAGTTCCAGGCGCTGCTCAAGGCCCGCCCCGTCGCGGGGGACGGCGACCTCGGCCGCCGCTACTGCGAGATGGTCGCGCCGATGGTGTGGAACGCGGCCGGTCGCGACGGGTTCGTCGCCGACGTCCAGGCGATGCGTCGCCGGGTCGTCGACCACATCCCGGCGCACGAGGCGGAGCGGCAGATCAAGCTGGGCTCGGGCGGGCTGCGCGACGTCGAGTTCGCCGTGCAGCTCCTGCAGCTCGTGCACGGTCGCTCCGACCCGTCGCTGCGCGAGGGCGCCACGCTGAGCGCGCTCGCCCGCCTCACCGACGGGGGCTACGTCGGCCGCGAGGACGGCGAGAAGCTGCACGAGGCGTACGCGTTCCTGCGCACCCTCGAGCACCGCATCCAGCTGCACCAGCTGCGGCGTACCCACGTCCTGCCCGAGGACGAGGCCTCGCTGCGCCGGCTCGGGCGCTCGCTGGGGCACTTCTCCGAGCCGGCCGAGACGCTCGACAAGCAGTGGCGCTACCACCGTCGCGAGGTGCGCCGGCTGCACGAGAAGCTCTTCTACCGCCCGCTGCTCGGTGCCGTCGCCAAGCTCGCCGGCAGCGAGGCCCGGCTCTCGCTCGAGGCTGCGGAGGAGCGGCTGTCCGCGCTCGGGTACGCCGATCCCAAGGCGGCGCTGCGCCACCTCGAGGCGCTCACGAGCGGGGTCTCGCGCACGTCCGACATCCAGCGCACGCTGCTGCCGGTGCTGCTGGAGTGGTTCGCCGACTCGCCCGACCCCGACGCCGGCCTCTTCGGCTTCCGGCGGATCAGCGAGAGCCTGGGCCGCACGCCGTGGTACCTCACGATGCTGCGCGACGAGGGCGAGGTCGCCCAGCGGCTCGCCCACGTCCTCGGCACGTCGCGCTACGCCACCGACCTGCTCGAGCGCGAGCCGCAGGGCGTGAAGATGCTGGGGGAGTCGCTCGTCCCGCTGAGCGCCGAGGCCGGGCTGGCCGAGATGAAGGCGCTCGTCGAGCGCGCCGAGACCGCCGAGGCCGCCGTCGTCGCGGTGCGTGCCGTACGCCGTCGCGAGCTGCTGCGGATCGCCTGCGGGGAGCTCGTCGCCGGCACCGACGTGGCCCTCGTCGGCCAGGGCCTGAGCCGGCTGACCGACGCGACGCTGCAGGCGACGCTCGACATCGCGACGTACGCCGTGCGCACCCAGCGTGGCCTCGACGAGGCGCCGACGCGGATCGCGGTGATCGCGATGGGCCGCTACGGCGGGTTCGAGCTGTCCTACGGCAGCGACGCCGACGTGATGTTCGTCCACGGTCCCGTGGAGGGCGCCGAGCCGCAGGTCGCGGCCTCGTTCGCGACCGCCGTCGTCGCCGAGCTCCGGCGGCTGCTGTCGCTGCCGGCCAGCGACCCGCCGCTCGAGGTCGACCCCGACCTGCGCCCGGAGGGCAAGAACGGCCCGATGGTGCGCACGGTGGAGTCCTACGCCGCCTACTACGCCAAGTGGTCGCACGTGTGGGAGTTCCAGGCGCTGCTGCGCGCCGACGCCGTGGCCGGTGACGAGGACCTGAGGCGCCGCTTCACCGAGCTCGTCGACCCGCTCCGCTTCCCCGCGGACGGGATCGCCGAGGGCGACGTCGTCGAGGTGCGCCGGATCAAGGCGCGCGTCGACGAGGAGCGGTTGCCGCGCGGGGCCGACCGGCACACCCACCTCAAGCTCGGCCGCGGCGGTCTCGCCGACGTGGAGTGGACGGTGCAGCTGCTCCAGATGCGCCACGCCGGTCGGGTCGAGGGCCTGCGGACGCCCCAGACGTTGCCCGCGCTCGAGGCGGCGGCCGCCGCCGGGCTGATCCCGGAGGAGGACGCCGAGACGCTGGCCGATGCCTGGCGCCTGGTCAGCCGGGTGCGCAACGCGGTCACCCTCGTCCGCGGGAAGCCGTACGACCAGCTGCCGCGCGACGCCCAGGAGCGGGCCGCGGTGGCACGGGTGCTGGGCTACCCGCAAGGATCGTCGGACCAGATGGTCAACGACTACCTCCGCACCACGCGGCGCGCGCACGCGGTGGTCGAGCGGGTGTTCTGGGAGTGAAGGTCATGTGTTCATCTGGGTCGAAAGAAGTTATCATCTTCAGATGAGCGACATGAAGCCGGGCGCTTCAGTGACGGTGATCGGCGACCTGGTCGGCTCGCGCCGGAGCGCCGACAGGCCGGCGGTGCACGCGCGGTTCACACGCGCCGTCGACGCGGTCAACGAGGAGTTCGCACCGCCGGTACCGCTGCGGATCGGGGTCGGGGACGAGTTCCAGGGCATCTTCGGCAGCCTCGGCTCCGCCATGGCGGCGACCCTGCGGCTGCGACTCCTGCTGCTGCCCGTCCTCGACGTCCGGCAGGGGATCGGGTGGGGCCGGGTGCTGGTGCTGTCCGACGAGCCCCGCGTCGAGGACGGGCCCGGCTGGTGGGCCGCCCGGTCCGCGGTCGAGGTCCTCGAGGGCTACGAGCGCAAGGCGGCCCTGCGGTCGGTCCGGACGGCGTACGTCGCCGCGGAGGGCGAGCCCGGGCATCCGGAACGGCTGGTGAACGCCGCGCTGATGACACGCGACCAGGTGGTCAGCGGCCTGTCGGAGCGCTCGATGTCGGTGCTGGATGGTCTGCTGAGGGGGCGGCAGCAGCAGGAGATCGCCCAGGACCTGGGCATCAGCCCCTCGGCGGTGTCGCAGCGGACCCGGGCCGACGGCCTCGGGGTCGTGCTCGCCGCCGACGAGCTGCTCCGCGGGCTGTGAGGCGGGGCGACGTGGGAGGAGAGGGATGAGCTGGCTGGGGATCCTGCTGGTCGGGTTCGCCGTGACCGACCTGACGCACTCGGTGCGCCGGGCCAAGGTGCTGCCGCAGGTCGTCGGCGTCCTGGTTGTGCTGGTCCTCGGGGTGCTCGCCGACCTGACGTCGGGGCGCGACCTGGTCGCGCTCGGTGTGGTCGCGCTGGTGGTGCTCGCGTGGGGCTTCGCCGTGACGTGGGGCTTCGGGCACCCGGCCCAGGCGGCAGCGTGGCTGCCGCTGGGGGTGTTCCTCACGGCACTGCTGGCCGCCATCGCGTGCTCCGGCCTGGCGCCCGACGCCGCGGGCCCGCTCGGCCGCTGGCTCGACTCGGTCACGCTGCCCGCGCTCACCGGGACGTCGGCCGACCGGTTCCTGCTGCTCCTGGGCGCCTTCGGGGTGCAGCTGTCGACGGGCAACGTGCTGGTCCGGCTGGTGCTGAAGTCCACCGGCACCATCAACCCGCGCAAGGACGGCGGGATGCCGCCCACCCAGCTCAAGGGCGGCCGGTTGCTCGGGCCCCTGGAGCGCGTGTTCATCCTCGCGCTCGCCCTCGCCGGGCAGGTCACCGCGGCCAGCCTGGTGGTGGCGGCCAAGGGGTTGCTGCGCTTCCCCGAGCTCTCCTCGCGCCACGAGCAGCAGACGGTCCACGAGATGACCGAGTACTTCCTGCTCGGCTCGTTCGTGTCGTGGCTCGTGGCTCTGGGGTCCTACGTCGTGCTGGTCTGAGGGCGGCCCACCTGCGTCGGTGGGTCTCAGCCACCCGGGTGCAGGTGGTCGTCCGGGGGAGTGGTCCGCCATGACGTGAAGTGGACCGTGAGCCCGGACCTGCTCGGGGCGCAGCAGTACGGCCCTGCCGTGACGGGCCCGTCCGCCATCAGGGGGGCGACTCGGACGAGCCGCCAGGGCTCGTCGTCCACCCTCGCGCGCACCGTGAGCGCGTTGCCCGACCAGCTGCCCCGGACGGTCACCAGCCGTCCCGCCCACCCGGGCACGGGGGACAACGACCAGTCGGAGGAGCCGCGCGTCACCACCGCGCCGAGGCTCTCCTCGCCGTCGCTCACCTCGACGCCCGCCTTGACCCACGACTCGTCGCCGACCCGGACGAAGATCCCGGCCTGGTCGAACTGCTCGGCGAAGTCCAGACGGAACCGGACCTCGACCGCGGACTCCGGCTCGAAGGCGGTCAGCAGCGCGTGCTCGGAGGAGTGGACGAACCCGTAGGACGTGAGGCGCCAGGCGTCGCTGCCCTCGCGCGCGGTGACGTGGAGGCCGTCCGCGTCGGTCGCTACGGCGACGGGCCGGTTGCTCCAGGACCCGTCGGTCCACGGGACGGTGTGCGTCATCGTCGGGCCTCCACGGTCGTCCAGGGTCTGTTCCCGGCCTGCTCGGGGCCTGATCAGAGTCTGTTCAGGGCCTGCTCAGCGCCTGCTCAGCGGCTGCTCACGGCCTGCTCGGGGCCTCGGGCGAGGTCCGTTCGTGATCCTACGAGTCGGGGGACCGTCGGTGGGGGTCGTCGTGCCAGCAACCGTCCACAGGTGTCGTCGATAGCCGCCCTTCCACAGGGCAGCCTCGATCCATCGGCACGTGTCGGTCGGCCGCTGGAGAGTGATCGCATGACAGCGCTCCCGCACTCCGAGCAGCACCGGGTCATCGACCTGGCGCGGCGGCTGTGCGCCGAGCTGGCCGAGGTCGCCGACGTGCCCCTCTGGTCGATGACGGCTGCCGACGCCGGCGACGCCCTGGTCCTGCTGACGCGGGCGCGGAGCCAGCTCGACGGGCTGCTGATGCGCGTGCTGCGTCACGCCGAGTCGTCGCGTACCGGGGCCGACGTCGGCGCGACCACGACGAGCTGGTGGGCGCACGAGACCGGGACGACCCGTGCGGAGGCGCACCGGACGGCACACCTCGCCGAGCGCATGGAGCACCACGTCGACGTCGCGGAGGCGCTGGCGACGGGCACGCTCCGCACCGACCAGGCGCGCGTGGTCGTGGACGCGATCGACGACCTGCCTGACGACGTCGATCCCTCGGTCCGCGCGGACGCGACCACCTTCCTGCTGGAGAAGGCGAGCGAGCACGACGCCAGGGCGTTGCGGGTGCTCGGCCGACGCGTGCTGGAGGTGGTCGACCCCGAGACCGCGGACGCCGAGGAGGGGCGTCGGCTCGAGGCGGAGGAGCGGGAGGCCGCCGCCACCGCCTCGTTCACCATGGTGGACGACGGGCACGGGAAGGCGCACGGGAGGTTCACCATCCCGACCCTGCACGGCGAGATGCTGCGCACGCACCTGCTCGCGCTCGTCCCGCCTCCCCCTGCGGCCTCGGAGACGTCGGCGGCGGGGGACGACCCCGGCGGTGCGCCGCGGCTGCGCGGGCTCACCCGTCATCGGCTCGGGCTCGCCTTCATGGACTACCTCGAGACCCGGCCGGAGGCCTCCGTGCCCACCGCGGGCGGGGTGCCGGCCACGGTCGTGGTGACCATGGAGCTCGAGACCCTCACCGGCGGTGCGCGGGCCGCCTCCCTCGACACCGGGCCGCGGATCAGCGCAGGGGAGGCACGCAGGCTCGCGTGCCGCGCCGGGATCATCCCGATCGTCCTCGGCGGTCCGTCGGTCGTCCTCGATGCCGGCAGGAAGCGACGCTTCCACTCGCAGACGCAGCGCATCGCGATGGGGATCCGTGACGGTGGCTGCACCGCCGCCGGGTGCGACGCCCCGCCGGGCCTGACGCAGGCCCACCACGACGACACGTCGTGGAGCCAGGGCGGCGGCACCAGCGTGGCCCGGGGCCGGCTCTACTGCCCGCGTCACCACAGGCTGGCCCATGACGCGGCCTACCTCCGCTCGGTCGACGCGCAGGGGAAGGTGCGCTTCGTGCGGCGGACGTGAGCTGGGGTGGGACGGCGTGCGGGCGTTCGACGGGCGTTCGACGGGCGTTCATCTCATCAGCGACTTTCGGCGGGTGGCAGCGGCGCGCGAGTTCGGTTGGATGGGCCCATGCGCCTCATGCGGACCACCGCGACGACCCTCGCCACGCTCCTCACCGTCTCGCTCGGCACGGCGCTGGTGGCGCCGACCGCCGGAGCAGCCGATACCCCCAGCGCCACGGGCGACGGCGCGACTGCGCAGGAGCGGGCCGAGGCGAAGGAGGCGCTCGCGGTCGCAGAGTCGGCCGTGGCCGGGACGTCTGTCGCAGGCGACGCGGGCCGGCAGGCGCCCGACGTGACGATGGCGATGCGCGACCTCTTCGTCGCCAAGCACGCGCTGCGGGGCGCGGACCGCGCGTCGGCCGAGCGGCTGCTCGCGCGTCCCACGACGCCGCCGGACGACCCGGACGACCCGCGCGACATCTACTACGGCCCGGACGCCGACCTGCAGTCGCAGTGCGCGGCGACCTACTGCCTGCACTGGGTCGAGGAGGGCGAGCACGCTGCGACGCCCGCGTTCGCCGCCGAGGCGTTCGACACGATCGGTGACGTGGCGCGGGTGTACGCCGAGGCCGGCTACCGCGCGCCCCTGCCCGACGCCGGGCAGGAGGGCGACATCCGCACGGACTTCTACCTCGGCGACATCGACACCTACGGCGCGCTCGGCTTCTGTCGCTCCGACGCGGACGGCCCGGTCGACGGGAGCGCCTGGTACGCCTACTGCGGCTTCGACAACGACTACGCGAGCTCGCCGTGGCTCGACCCGACCTCGCTGCTCCGGGTCACCGTCGCCCACGAGTACTTCCACGCCATCCAGTACGCCTACGACGCCGAGGACGACGGCTGGATCTACGAGTCCACCGCGATGGCGATGGAGGACGAGCTCTACGACGACGTCAACGACAACGTCTTCTACCTCAACTACGGGCAGATGGGTGACCCGGAGGCCTTCGGCTACCCGGCCGGCCCGTCGGTCCCGCTCGACGTCTCCGACCTCAACGCCTACGGCAACTGGGGGTTCTGGCGCTACCTCATGGAGCAGCACCCCCGCACCGCCGGCGGCCTGCCCACGATCATGCGCGACGTCTGGGAGGCGCTCGACACCACGCGGGGTGCGGCCCCGACCACCTCGCTCCAGGCGCTCGACCGCGTGCTCCAGGCACGCCGCACCTCGACGCCGGACGAGTACGCCGGGTTCGCCGACGCCAACCAGCACCCGGCGGACGCCTACGAGGAGGGCGCCGAGCAGGCGTACCCCACGGCCCCGAACACGCTGGCGTCCCTCCAGCTCGCGAAGAAGAAGCGGATCGGGACGCACCGCGCCAGACTCGACCACCTCACCAGCGCCACCGGCGAGGTCCTGCCGTTCCCGGGCAGCAAGTTCCTCACGGTCGCCGTCGACCTTGACGACGCGACGGCCCAGCGCGCGGTCGTGACGGTGCACCGCGTGGACGGCACCACCTCGACCACGCCCCTGCGGGTCAACCGGAAGGGCAAGGGCGTCACGATCGTCCCGTTCGCCCCCGCCCGCGTCGCGTCGGTCGAGGTCACCCTGACCAACGGCAGCACGCGCGGGCAGGACGCTCTCGCCGCCGACGTCGGCTACCTCGCGGTCGGCTGAGGCGGGCGCCCGGCCCCGACGACCGGCGCCGACGACCGGTGCCGACGACCGGTGCCTGGGCCCGCGTGCTCAGGGGTGCGGGCGGAGCAGACGACAGACTGGCTGCCATGAGTGACCTCGAGCGATCACGCGACACCCGCCCCCGGGTCGGGCCGGCCGCCCTCGGACTGGCGGTCTTCGCGGCCCTCATGTGGGCCGCGTGGCTGGGCTGGGACGACGAGTACCACGTCGTCGACGGCGTCGAGCAGGGTCCCTACCGCACCTGGCAGGTGCTCGGCTGCGGCGCGAGTGTCGCGGTCGGGGCGGTCCTCGCGCAGGCATGGGCACGTACGCGCGGCGGCGTCGTGCTGGCCGTCGCCGGGGCGGTGGGCCTCGCCGTCCCGTGGGCCGTGCACGCCGCGTCGACGGACGACTCGGGACTGTGGTTCGTGGGCCTGGTGCTCCTGCTCGCAGGCGCGGTGCTCGGGCTCGCGCTGCTGCTCACCGTGGCCGCCGCCGTACGCACCCGGCTGGCCCGGCGCGACACGTAGCCGGTCGTCAGAGCCTCAGCACCCGGCCCGCGACGACGAGGTGCACCTCGTCGCACGCCGTCGCCACGCGCTGGTTGACCAGGCCGAGCAGGTCGCGGAACAGCCGACCGGAACGGTGCTCGGGCACCACCCCGAGGCCAACCTCGTTGGTCACCAGCACCACCTCGTGGGGACACGCGCGGACCGCGTCGACGAGCTCGTCGGTGCGCCCGCGCACGAGCGCGTGGACCGCGTCGGAGTCCTGCTCCCAGGCGCCGGCGGCGTCGATGACCGCGGTCAGCCAGGTGCCGAGGCAGTCCACGAGGACGGGGGCACCGGCGTCGCGCAGCACGGGCGCCAGGTCCTGGGTCTCGACCGTCGCCCACGACGCCGGGCGGCGTGTCCGGTGCGCGGCGATCCGCGCCACCCAGTCGGGGTCGGCGTCCTCGTCCGGTGACGGACCGGCCGCGACGTAGGTCGCGGGCTCGTCGCCGAGCAGCCCCTCGGCGTGCGTGGACTTTCCGGACCGCACGCCGCCGGTGACCAGGATCCGCATGGCGCCCATCGTCGCAGAGCCGGATCAGGCCGCGGCCGCGGCCAGCGCGAGCACGGCGAGGGAGAGCTCGACCGCGGCGCCCAGCACGTCACCGGTGATGCCGCCGAGGCGGCGTACGCAGCGCAGCAGCAGGGCCAGCACGGCAGCCACCATGACGACACCCCCGGCGATGAGCGCGGGCGCCGAGCCGACGGCGTACCCGGTGAAGCCCAGCGCGACGAGGACGCAGGCGAGCACGCCGACCGTTGCGACGACCGGCACCGAGCCCACGTGGGTCGCGCCGAGGCCGTCGGGCCGAGCCGCGGGGACCCCGCGGACGCAGGCGACGGTGAGGCTGGCACGGGACGCACAGACGAGGACGCCCGCCACCCACCACCCGTGGTCGGCACGGAGCAGCCCGGCCAGCCCGGCTGCCTGGAGGCCGGCCACCAGGACGACGGCGACGGCGCCCGCGGGGCCCACCGGGCCGGTGCGCATCACCTCGAGCGAGCGCTCGCGCGAGTACGACGCGGTGAGCCCGTCGGCCGTGTCGGCGAGGCCGTCCCAGTGGAAGGCGCGGGAGCCGAGCGCGAGGGCGAGGAGCACGAGGTACGCCGTCGCGTGGGCGGGGAGCCCGATCAGGTCGCCGACCAGCGCGACGGCCGCGGCGGCGAGCCCGAGCGGGAGGGCGGCGACGGGGGCGAGCGCCATAGCCGTGCCTGCGACCGAGCGGTCGACGGTGCGCGGGGGCGGGACGCGGACGGCGGTGAGGGTGCCGGTGGCGAGCAGCCAGCCGTCGCGGAGGTTCACGTGGCTCAGCCGGGCAGGATCTCGGACAGCAGCGCCACGTCGCGCAGCACCGCGATCCCCGAGCGCAGGACCGGGAGGGCCGCGACGGCACCGGAGCCCTCGCCGAGGCGCATGCCGAGGTCGAGCAGCGGCTCGAGCCCGAGGGACTTCAGCGCGTGCTCCTGGGCGGGCTCGGTCGAGCGGTGGCCGGCCAGCCACCACGCGGCGGCGCCCGGCGCCATGGCCTGTGCGACGACGGCGCACGCCACCGACATCAGGCCGTCCAGCAGGACCGGCACGCCGCGCCGCGACGCCTCCACCAGGAAGCCGGTGGCGGTCGCGAGGTCGGCGCTGCCGAGTGCGGTCAGGACCTCCACCGGGTCGGACGTACGCCCCTCGGCGCGCACCAGCGCAGCCGCGACCACGTCCCGCTTGCGGGCCCAGCCGTCGTCGTCGATGCCGGTGCCGCGTCCGGTGACCTCGTCGGCCGGCAGCCCGAGCGTCGCGGCGACGAGGGCGGCGGCGACGGTCGTGTTGCCGATGCCCAGGTCACCGGTCATGAGCAGCTGGGCACCGTCGTCGACGAGCTCGCCCGCGAGCTCGGCGCCGAGGGCGAGGGACCGCTCCGCCTCGTCGCGGGTGAGCGCGTCCTCGAGGTGGATCGCCCCCGAGCCGCGACGCAGCTTGCGTGCCGTGACGGCGGCGGGCAGGTCGGACAGGTCGGCGTCGACCGCCACGTCGAGCACCGTGACGTCCACCCCGTGCGCGGCCGCCAGCGCGCTCACGCCGGCGCGGCCCGCGACGATCGTGCGCACCATCGCCTCGGTGACGGCGGAGGGGTAGGCGGAGACGCCGTGGGCCGCGACGCCGTGGTCGCCGGCGAGCACCACGAGGCGTACGTCGGTCAGCGGGCGCGGCGGCACCTCGCCCTGCGCGGCCGCGAGCCAGGCGCCGACCTCGCCGACGCGTCCCAGGGCGCCGGCCGGCGTCGCCAGCCCGGCCAGCCGCTCGAGGGCCTGCGCGTGGACGGCGGGGGAGGGCGGGGCGATGCGTGTCTGGTCCATGGCGCGGCCAGCCTAGGCCCACGGCCGGCCCCGCGTGCCACCCTGTCCCGGTGCCCGGCCACTCCGTCCTGCAGCTGCCCGTGCCGGCGCTGGAGGAGTGGGTCCGGGCGCGTACGGCGCACTACGACGCGGGCTTCGTGTCGCCCGACCCGCGCTTCGGGCACGCGCACGTCACGGCGCTCGGACCGTTCGCCCCGACGCCCTCGTCCGACGACCTCGCCGCCGTCGCGGACATCGCCGCGGGCACGGCCCCGGTCCGTACGCGCCTGGCTGGTCTCGCCCAGTTCCCCGACGGCATCATCCACCTCGTCCCGCGCCCGGACGACCGGTTGCGCGACCTCACCGCCCGGCTGGTGGCCGCGTTCCCGCAGTGGCCGCCCTACCGCGGCGAGCACGGCCCGGACCTGCAGCCGCACCTCACCGTGGACGCCGCCTCCGACGACGTGGACCTCGCCTCGACCGCTGCCCTCCTCGGCGACGTCGTGCCGGTCGACGTGGTGCTCGACCGGCTCCAGCTCGCGTGGTGGGAGTCGGGGCGGTGCCACGTCGTCCGGGAGTGGCGACTGACCGGTCCGGACGCCTAGTCCCAACGGGTCATTTGCGCCCCGAGTCGCACGCGCAGGCGCCTGCGTCGGTCCACAGTGGACGCGTGCGCCGCCTGTTCCTGTTCCTCCTCGCCCTCACCCTCACGCTGGCCGGGACCGCGACCTTCACCACCTCGCGTGCCGGGGCGGTGACCGACATGGACTGCGGGGACTTCGCGACCCAGGCCGCCGCCCAGGCGTTCTTCGTCGGCGCCGGGCCCGGCGACCCGCACGCCCTCGACCACGACGACGACGGGGTCGCCTGCGAGTCGAACCCGTGCCCCTGCTCGACCTCGGTCGCCCCGCTCGTCGGCACGACCACCACCTCGCCGACCCCGACCCCGACGCCCGCTCCGACGCCCACCCCGACGCCCACCCCGACCTCCACGCCGACGCCGGGCGTCGACCCCGACGGGTCGGGCAGCAGCGGGCCCGAGCGCCGCGACCGGGCGCGGGTCGTGCGCGTCACCGACGGGGACACGCTGAAGGTGCAGATGGCCGACGGCACCGAGGAGTACGTCCGGATCATCGGCATCGACACGCCCGAGGTGCACGGACGACGCGAGTGCGGCGGCGGGCAGGCCAGCCGGACGATGGGACGCCTCGCGCCGGTCGGCTCGCGGGTGCTGCTGGTGTCGGACCCGACGCAGGCGGACCGGGACCGCTACGGCCGGCTGCTGCGCTACGTCCACCGCTCGGGCAAGGACGTCGGGCGCGCCCAGGTCGCGCTGGGCCGGGCCCGGGTCTACGTCTACCGCGCCGACCCGTTCCGCCGGACCGCGCCCTACCAGCGCGCCGAGCGCCGCGCCTCCGCGCAGCAGCGGGGGTCCTGGGGGACCTGCTGGCGTTGACCGGCATGCCATGATCACGCCATGGCTGCATGGGCACACCTCGAGATCACCGTCGACGACCAGGGCAACGTGGAGGTCGGCGGCTACAACGCCGACCCGGAGGCCCTCGTGGAGGGCACGGAGTCGTGGGAGGACCTGCTGTCCACCCTCGGCGTCAACGGCTGGGAGCTGGTCCAGGTGATCCCCGGTCCGGAGACCACCTACTGGTTCAAGCGCCAGGCCTGATCGCCGCGTGGGCGACGAGCTCGTCGCACGCTTCCGGGCGGTGCTGGCCACCGCCGACGGGGTCTTCTCGCGTCCCCCGGGGAGCCCTGCGCAGGTGTTCCGCGACCTCGCTGCGTTCGCGGACGAGCACGACCTCGCGTGGGACAGGTACGGCGAGCGCGGGGCGGTGGCCCAGCTGGAGGGCGAGGTCGCCGGGCTGCTCGGCAAGCCTGCGGCGGTGATGTTCCCCAGCGGGGTGATGGCGCAGCAGGCCACGCTCCGCGTGTGGTGCGACCGCTCGGCCTCGCACCGCGTCGCGCTGCCGGACCTGTCGCACCTCGTCCGCTACGAGAACGACGGCCCGCGCCGCGTGCTCGGCCTCGAGCTCGAATGGCTGACGAGCGGCCGGGAGACCCCGACCGCCGCCGCGCTCGCCAGGGTGGGCGGCCGCCTCGGGGCAGCGATGGTCGAGCTGCCACTGCGTGACGCCGGCTGCCTCCTGCCGACCTGGGAGGAGCTCGTCGAGCTGTCCGCGGCGGCGCGGGAGCGCGGCGTGCCCCTGCATGCCGACGGCGCCCGGATCTGGGAGTCCGCTCCCCACTGGGGACGCACGCTCGCCGAGGTGGGCGCGCTGTTCGACTCTGTCTACGTCTCGCTCTACAAGGGCCTCGGCGGGACCAGCGGGGCGCTCGTGGTGTGCCCGGAGGACCTCGCCGGCGAGCTGCGCGGGTGGCGGCAGCGGATGGGCGGGACGATCTTCTCGATGACCGCGGCGGCGGTCGGCGGGCTCATCGGCCTCCGCGAGCACCTGGCCGGCTTCGCCGACCAGCGCGCGTGGGCGATCGAGCTCGCCGCGGCGCTCAACGAGCGCGGCATCCGCACCTTCCCAGAGGTCCCGCACATCGCGACGTTCCTGGCCCACGCCCCCGGCGCGGCCGAGGAGCTCAACGAACGCGTGGTCGCCCACGCCGAGCAGCACGGCGTCGTCGCGTCGGGGATGTGGCGTGACTCCGACGTGCCGGGGTGGGCGGAGACCGAGCTGACCTGCTACGAGCCCGCGCTCGCCCACGACCCGGTCGAGGTGGCCGAGACGATGGCTGGCCTCGTGGACGGCGCCGCCGGGTTCTGACGTGACGCCCGGGTGCCCTACATTCCTCCCGTGAGTGCCCAGGCCCCGTCCGCCGTCATCCTGATCCGCGCGACCAGCTTCGTCCCCAACCCGGCCACCGCGGCGGACAACGCGTTCCAGTCCGACGCCCCGGAGGGGCAGTCCGACCACACCACCGCGGAGAAGGCGCTGCAGGAGATGGACCGCCTCGCCGCGGCCCTCCGCGACGCCGGCGTGCGGGTCCACGTCTTCGACGACGACGACCACACGCGACCCGACAGCGTGTTCCCCAACAACTGGGTCTCCACCCACGCGGGCGGCACCGTCGCCGTCTACCCGATGTACGCCTCGAACCGCCGCCACGAGCGCCGCCACGACGTGCTGGAGATGCTCAAGTCGGAGTACCGCGTCCAGGCGATCGTGGACTACTCCGGTCTCGAGCCCGACGGCATCTTCCTCGAGGGCACCGGCGCGATGGTGCTCGACCACGTCTCGCGGGTGGCGTACACCGCGCGCAGCCACCGCGCCGACGTCGCCGTGCTGGAGCGCTTCTGCACCGACTTCAACTACGAGCCGATGGCCTTCGACGCGGTCGACTCCGACGGCGTCCCGGTCTACCACACCAACGTGATCGCCTGCATCGGCACCGACGTCGCGATGATCGCGCTCGAGATGATCCCCGACGAGGCCCGACGCGAGCAGGTGCGCGAGCGCCTCGCGGTGACCGGGCGCACCATCGTCGAGCTCACCGAGGAGCAGATCCGCGAGTTCGCGGGGAACGCGGTCGAGCTCTGCGGGCGTACGCCGGAGGGCAGGCGCCGCTACGTCATGGCGATGTCGGCGCGTGCGAGGCGCTCGCTGCGCCCCGAGCAGGTCGCGGCGATCGAGGAGTCCTGCGAGATCGTCGCGGTCGAGATCCCGACGATCGAGCTGGCGGGCGGCTCGGTGCGGTGCATGATCGCGGGCGTCCACCTCGACCACCGGCCCGAGGAGCTCCCGGAGCCGGGGGAGAACGTCGTCGCGATCAACGAGGACAACCCGATCACCCCCGACGGCCGCTTCGTGGCGAAGGACTACGTCTGACGCGCTGATCGTCCGGTCGGGTGCGGCCCTCAGGCCGCCAGCTGCCAGAGCAGCACGGCGTTGAGCGCGATGATCGCCGCCGCCACGACGACGCCGGCGGCCGTGGTGACGGGCCGGTTCACCAGCGAGCCCATCACGTCCTTGCGCGCGGTGAACCACACGAGCGGCACGAGCGCGAACGGGATGCCGAACGAGAGCACGACCTGGGAGCCGACGAGCGCCGCCGTCGGGTCGACGCCGACCGCCAGGACCGCCAGCGCGGGCAGCAGGGTGACGAGTCGACGCGCGGCGACGGGGATCCGGCGGCGGATGAAGCCCTCCATGATGACCTGGCCCGACAGCGTGCCGACGCTGCTCGAGGCGAAGCCGGAGGCCAGCAGTCCCAGGGCGAAGAGCAGGGCGGCTCCCGTGCCGAGGGAGTCGCCGAGCCCGGCGTGCGCGCCCTCGATGGTGTCGATGCCCTTCCCGGAGAGCGCCGAGGCCGCGACGAGCAGGAGCGAGAGGTTCATCAGGCCCGCGACGGTCATCGCGACGACCACGTCGACGCGCTGGCTGCGCATGACGGTGACCCGCTGCTGCTCGGTGCGGGCGTGGAGCCGTTCGCTGGTGAGGGCGCTGTGCAGGTAGATCGCGTGCGGCATGACGGTCGCGCCGAGCATGCCGGCCGCGAGCATCACGCTGTCCATGCCGGCGAAGCGGGGGAGCGTGCCGTCGAGGACGGCCACCGCGTCCACGCCGCTGATGGCGACGTCGTACACGAACCCGACGAGGATCACGCCGAGGAGGCCGAGGATGACGGTCTCGAAGTGGCGGTGGCCGCGACCCTTGAGGCCGAGCACCACGAACGACACGACCGCAGTGATGACCCCGCCGGCCAGGAGCGGGAGGTCGAAGAGGAGCTTGAGCGCCAGCGCGCCGCCGACGATCTCGGCCAGGTCGGTCGCGATGGCGACCAACTCGGCCTGGCCCCAGAGGCCGTTGGCGACCCGGCGCGGGAGGTGCTCACGGCACAGCGCCGGCAGGCTCAGGCCGGTGGCGACGCCCGCCTTGGCCGAGAGGTACTGGATGAGCATCGCCATGATGTTGCTGACGACGACGACCCACACGAGCAGGTAGCCGTAGGCCGACCCGGCGGAGATGTTGGTGGCGAAGTTGCCGGGGTCGACGTAGGCCACCGCGGTGACGAAGGCAGGGCCGAGCAGCGGCCACATCCGGCCGAGCCGGCCCCGGAGCCCGCCTGGTGGTGCCGGCCGGTCGAGCAGGGCGGCGGAGGCCGTCGTACGCCGTGGGGGCGGGGCTGCGAAGCGCCTGGTCTGGAACACGTCAGTCCTCGGTCCACGGGGCGACCTGGGCGAGTGCCCGGCTCGCCCGGCGCCGGTCGACGACCCGGCAGACGACCTCGGCGAGGACAAACAGGGCCATCATCGGGACGGCCAGCATCAGCATCGAGAACGGGTCGGTCGACGGGGTGGCGACGGCTGCGAACACCACCGCGGACATCAGGATGATCGAGCGGTGCCGGCCGAGCTGGGCGCCCGTCACGACACCGGCCAGGTTGAGCAGCACGAGGAAGAACGGGATCTCGACGGCGAGACCGAAGACCAGGAGCATCCGGCTGAAGAAGGAGAAGTAGTCGCCGAACTCCACGAGGTTCTCCATGCCGGCCGGGGTGAACCCGATCAGCACGCCGAGGCCCTTGGGGAGCACGTAGTAGCCCAGCGCCACTCCGGCGATGAAGAGCGGCCCGGCGATCGCGGCGAAGACCTTCGACCAGCGCTTCTCCCGTGCCAGCAGGCCGGGGACCACGAACGACCACGCCTGCCAGAGCCAGTACGGGCTGGCCGCCACGAGGGCGGCGGTGCCGCAGAGCTTCAGGTTGAGCATGAGCGGACCCGTCGCGCCGGCGACGTACGCCGTGCTGACGGTGTCCGCCCCGATCAGCTGCTGTGCCTCGTTGTAGGGACCGAGGACGAGGGACAGCAGCTGGTCGTAGAAGGGGAGCGCGACGACGAACGCCGCCACCAGGACGAGCGCACAGCGGATGAGCCGGGCCCGCGCCTCGCGCAGGTGGTCGGCGAGCGACATGCTGCCGGGCGTGGAGCCGGGTCGGCTGGGAGCGACCCGCAGCACGTTGACGGCGGTGGCGATCGACATCGGCCGGCTCCCGTCAGCCGCGGTGGACGTCGTGCTCGCGCGGCGTCTCGACGACGATCGGCTCGGACACGGGCGCGGGGACCGCTCGTCCGGTCCCGGCCGCCGCGTCGGTCCGGACCTGGGCGTCGGTCGCGGCCTTGGTCCCGTCCTTGTCGTCGCCGTCGATGAGGCCCTTCGTCTCGGCCTTGAAGATCTTCAGCGCCTGCCCGGAGCCGCGGGCGAGCTCGGGGAGCTTGGAGGCCCCGAAGAGCAGGACCAGGACGGCCAGGATGATGAGCAGCTCCATGCCGCCCAGTCCGCCGACGAGCAGGGGGGTGATGGGGGACGTCATGCTGTCTTCCTCTCGGGTGATGCTGCAGTGGTGGTGCGGGGGGTGGTGCGGGGGGTGGTGTCGTCGTCCTCGTCGCGCTCGTCCTCGTCGCGCTCGGCGAGGATCTCCTGGACCTGGCGCCGCACCATCTCGCGCGGGTCGAGGTCGCGGAGCTCGAGGTCGGCGTAGTCGTCGCCGAGGGACGTACGGAGGTCGTCGCGCACGGAGTCACCCATGCGCCTGGCGGCCTTGATGCCCTGGGCCAGCTGCCTGGCCAGGCCGGGGAGCTTGTCCGGGCCCATGAGCACGACGCCGAAGAAGGCGATGACGGCGAGCTCGGGGAGTCCGATTCCGAACATGGATCTCTCCTCTCGAAGGAGCGAGGTCGTGCTCCGGGGTGGCCCGGACGCCGCGGGGACGTCCGGACCACCAGGAGCGGTCAGGCCCGGTGCTGAGCGGTGTGCATCGCCCGGTCGACCTGGTGCGCCCAGTGGGCAGGCCGCAGGGCAGCGTGGTGTGCGGCCGGGTGGAGGGCCAGCCACGTCGCGCGGAGCAGCACGAGCGCGAGCAGGAGCATCCCGACGATCTCGATGGCGGGCACCGCGATCACGCGCTCTTGTTGACGGCGCCGTTGACGCCGCGGGGGAAGAAGCCACCCTTGGTGACCGACTTGGGGTTGAGGTAGACGACGTTGAGCACCTGGCCGGGCGTACGGCTGTAGGCGATGCCGTTCTTGTCCGCGGGGACGAGGTTCGCCTTGCCGGCGGCCGAGCCGATGCCCTGGTCCCTGGTGCTCTTGCCGTCGAGGCTGTCGCGCGCCTTGGAGATGGCCTTGGCGGCGTCCTGCAGGCCCTTGGCGTAGAGCGAGGTCCGCACGATGCCGGCGTGGTAGGCCTCGACGGCCAGGATGCCGGCGGCGGCCTCGAGGTAGGTCTTGTTGCTGATGAGCGGCGCCGCGCCCTTGTAGGCCGTGACGCCCACGTCCTCGAAGATGTAGGCCGCGAGGAGGAAGTTGTCCTCGTTGGCGTACGGGTCGAAGGTCTGGCCGGGCTGGATCAGGCCGGCCGCGGTCGCCGCGGCGGTGAAGCTCTCCTGGATGTTGATCGCCGGTCGGGCGACCTTGGCCCCGCCGAGCGCCTTGCGCAGGAAGCTGACGTGGTCGAGCTCGTCGGTCGCGATCTCCTCGGCGTACTTCCGGATGGCCGGGGTGGCGAAGGAGACCTGGCGGCCGCCCTTCACGCCGCCCTTCTTGCCCTTGCCGGACGTCAGCTTGTCGTCGAGGCCCCGGCCGAAGGCGGCGTAGGAGTAGAACTCGGCCTCGAGGTACTCGAGGTTGAGCGCGAAGTTGAGGACCGCGCCGTCGCTGACACCTGCGGCCTGGGCGGGTGCGGTCGCGAGCCCGCCGAGGGCACCGGCGCCGACGACGCCCAGGCCGGCGACGCCGGCCGACTTGAGGAAGAGGCGGCGGTCGGTCTCGTTCTCCGCGCTCCGGTTGATCATGTCTGTGACTACTGCCTTGCCGAACATGCGTACTCCATGTGGTGTCGCTGTGCGTTCAAGGTCGCCCAGGTGAGCGGCCCACCGGGGCTGAGGCCCGGCTGGTGTGACCTGGGTCATTCGCCGTCGCGACCGCGCCAGATTGGTCCGGTCCGGACGTTCCACCCGCACGGGTGGGCCTCACGCCCGGCGTTCGGAGGCGTAGAAGCGGTAGAGCCAGTAGGCCGCGACCGCGCAGAGCAGGTGCCACAGGGCGTGCCCCTGCAGCAGCGAGTGCGGGTCGCACCAGCCGGCGTTGGAGAGCAGCCAGATGGCGAACGCGACGAGCATCGCGGTCAGCGCGACGACCCCGTGCCGGAAGCGGATCACGGTCTCGCCGCGCCGCCAGGCGAGGGTCTCGAGCCCGACGGCGGCGACGAGCAGGAGCCCGAAGGCGAGGTTGCCGGCATAGTGGACGACCGGCACCTGACCGCGCCACAGGCCGGCGAGCTCGCAGCCCGCGACGCACAGGAGGTACGCCCCGGCGAAGGCGGCCGGCCCGCGTCGCGCCCAGCGGGTCCACGCCCACGCTGCAGCGAACCCGGCGACGAGGTACATGCTCAGCATGTCGAGGTGGCCGCCCCACTCGCTCTGGGTGGCGTGCATCGCCGCCGAGGCCGGGCCCAGCAGCACGACCACGCAGGCGAGGAAGGTCGCCACCGGCCGGGAGAGGACCGCGCCCCGGGGAGCACCGCCCGCGTGGCGGGCCACGAGGAGCCCGGCCACGACGAAGCCGGCGTTGGACAGCGTGTTGGCGGGCTGGCGTACCCAGCCGTCGTGCGGCGCCTCGCAGAAGTCGGCACCGCGCCCGACGTCGGGCCCGAGCCACCCCTGCCAGACAGCGAGCACCAGCGCCGCCACCGAGACGACGGCGACGGCGCTGGTGACGACGAGCGGGTGGGCCAGGGGTCGGGGCACGCCCCGATCGTAGGGATCAGCGCGTGCGCGTCACCTGGACGACCGTCGGCCGGGGGCCGGCGAACTGGCCCGCGCCGGGCGTACCACCGGCGGGCACGTAGTCGGGGAAGCGTGACTGCGGGGCCGCCCACGAGCCGTCCTCACCGGGGTGCTGCACCGCGACGAACACCGATCCGTCCCGGTCGTGGATGACCGGGCCGCAGGTCTCGGCACCGGAGGGCACGGCGAGGAACTGCTGGACGCGTCCACGCTCGGGCCCCTCGACCGGCACCTTGAACAGCCCGTCGCTCACCCTGATCGCGCTCGGCTGGCCGTCCGTCGACACCCAGAGGTTGCCCTCGCTGTCGAAGGCGACGTTGTCGGGACAGGAGATGGGCGACACGGGTCCGGTCCAGCCCCCGAAGTAGGTGCCGGCGGAGGCGGCGTCGCCGCAGATGAGGAAGAGGTTCCAGGTGAACGCGTCCGTCGTGTGGTCGCCGTGACCGGGAACCAGCTCGACGACGTGACCGTCCTTGTTGGCCGCGCGCGGGTTGGGCTCGGTCGGGCCCTCCTTGCCGACCTTGCCGCGGTCGGTGTTGTTGGTGCACGCCACGTAGACGCGTCCGCTGCGCAGGCTCGGCTCCACGTCCTCGGGGCGGTCCATCTTGGTGGGCTGGACGACGTCGGCCGCGAGGCGGGTGTAGACCAGCACCTCCTCGACGGTGAAGCCGGGCACCATCGACCGGCCGCCTCGCGTGAGCGGGATCCACTCGCCCGTGCCGTCGCTGACGCCGTCCTCGAGGCCGTCACCGGTGAAGCGTGCGACCGACAGGTCGCCCTCGCTGAGCAGCGTGAGGTTGTGACGTCGGGCGCGGGGGCTGTTGCCGGGCTGCATGCGATCGCGCGAGACGAAGCGGTAGAGGTAGTCGAAGCGCTCGTCGTCGCCCATGTAGGCCACGACCCGGCCGTCGCGGTTGACGATGACGTTGGCGCCCTCGTGCTTGAAGCGTCCCATCGCCGTGTGCTTCACCGGGGTGGACGTCGGGTCGGTGGGGTCCACCTCGACGATCCAGCCGAAGCGGTTCGGCTCGTTGCGGAAGTCGGCCGTGGTGGCGTCCCACCGCGGGTCGACCGAACGCCAGTTGCGGGAGTCCTGGGTCGGCGAGAGGCCGTAGCGGGACTCCCTGGGGTCGGTGCCGGTGGCCCGGAAGTACTGGTTGAAGTTCTCCTCCCCGGACAGGACGGTGCCCCACGGCGTGGTGCCGCCGGCGCAGTTGTTCATCGTGCCGCGCACGGTGCGCCCGGTGGCGTCCGCCGCGGTCTTCAGCAGGTCCGAGCCGGCGGCCGGGCCGTCGACGGCGAACGGAGTGTCGAGGGTGATCCGGCGGTTCAGCGGCGCGCCCGGGACGTACGTCCACCGCTCGCCGCGCCTGCGACGCCGCAGCTCGACCACGGACATGCCGTGTGCCGCCCACGCGGTCCGGATCACCGTGGCCGGGTCGGTCCCGGGAGGGAACATGATGCCCTCGTTGGTGTACTCGTGGTTGCACACGAGCAGGGCCCGGGTCCCGTTCCGGCTGGTCTCGATGATGTCGAGGTAGTCGTTGTTGTAGCCGAACTGGCCGGCCTGCGCCTCGGGCGTCTGGCGGGCGCCGTCGAAGGCGGGCGCGCCGCGCAGGATCGGGTCGCCCCACCGCAGGATCGGGTCCCAGCGGTAGCCGACCGGCACGGTGACGTCGTCGACCGTGGTCGCGGCGGGAGCGATCGCAGTGAACGGCAGCGGGTGGCGGTGGCCGTGGCCGCCCCCGGGCTTGGGGCCGCCCGTGCCGGGCTTCGCCGCTGCGGGCAGAGCCGGGACGGCGGTCAGCGCCGCCGCGGCGACGCCGGTGCCGACGACCGAGCGCCGGCTCAGGACCTTCGTCGCGACGTCGCGGAAGTACGACGTCTCGCTGGTGTTCTGCGTGGGGTTGGGGACGGCCTGGAAGCAAGCGTCGCCGCACCGGAGGTGGCAGGTGACCGCGCTGCGGTTGCCGTGGGTCTGGCCGGCCATCGGCAGGAGTGGGCGGGTGGGGGCGGATCCGGACGGGGCGGGGCGAGCTGGCATGGGGGGACGACTCCGAGGTCGGGGGACGTGCGGACGGCACGACCCTGCTGTCCCGGGTCGCCCCCCGAGGGGCCGGCAGGTGGACGTCAGGTGAACGTCGTCCGGCCCCTCGGCGAAGGCGCTGTCGGATCAGCGCCCGTGTGCCCGAGCGCCGCGGACGTCGAGCCAGACCAGGCGGTGGTCGCTCGTCGGGAACGGGTAGGTGCCGATCAGCCGGGGGAACAGCGGGTCGGTCGACCCGAGCCAGTAGACGCCCGCGCCCGTCACGCGCAGCCGACGGCCGGGCAGGACGTAGTCGGCACGCAGGTTGCCCGGGGCGGTGTCGGTGAAGTCCGCGGTGTCCTCGGCGGCCGGGCCCCGGTGCGTCAGGTTGGCCCCGCCGTCGCGCCCGGCCGCCTCGACCGCGCCCGCCGACGCGGGGTGCGGGTCCTCGATCCTCGGGTGGTCGAGCAGCTGCAGGACCGCGTCGTCGTAGGAGTCGCCGTCGAACGGGTCGGCGTTCTGGTCGCCGGCGATCACGAAGTCCTGACCGCGGCCCAGGCCGCCGTCCCCGCCGTCGTCGTCGTGGATGTACGCCGCCTTCCGTCCGCCCGCGACGTAGTCGGCCCAGAAGCGGATCTCGTCGTGGTTGCGGGCGCCGTTGCGGTCCTCGGGACCGTCGAAGGTGGGCGGCGTCGGGTGCGAGACGAGGAAGTGCACGGGCTTGCGGCCCGGAAGCGCGATCGGGACGTCCCAGTGCGACTTCGAGGACAGCCGTAGCACGTCGAGCTCCTCGGGCGAGTACCAGTCGCCGGGCGCGGGGGTCGCCGGGTCGTCGGGCAGGACGGCGCCGGGCATGTCCTTCCAGAGGAAGCGCTGGAAGGTGCGCACCTGGTCGGTCAGGATCGGGTGCTTGGAGTAGACGACCATGCCGTACTGACCGGGGAACGACCCGAAGCCGAACGCGTCGTCGCCGCCGCCGACCGCGCCGTCGTTGTCGAGGTCGAAGCCGCTCGGCACGCCGGTGTTGACCGGCGCGACGTAGTAGTAGGGGTAGTCGACCGGGGCGGCGCCGTTCTGGCCGACGGCGAGGTAGTTGTCGCGGAACAGCTCGGCGGCCACGCCGCCCTCGACGTGGTCGAACTCGTTGACCAGCACGACGTCGGGGTCCATGCGCTGGATGGTCTCCGCCACCGCGGACGCCTGCGCGTTGCCGGGCGCGGACAGGTCACGGACGAGGTCGCCGGCCGCCGCGCGGTTGAGCGAGGCGTTGAACGTCGCGAACCGGACGTCGTGGTGGTGGTGGTGGCCGTGGCCACCGGGGCCTCCCGGTCCGTGCCCTCCGGCGGCAGCGGGGGCGACGAGCGCAGGGGCGGCCAGGCCGGTGAGGGCGAGGGTGGCGAGCGCCGCGAGGGCGGTGCGGGGTCGAGGAGTCATGCGTGGGGAGCCTTCCGAGAGTCCGATGAGCGGATGGACCAACCTACGACGACGGGCGGAGCGGCCTTGACCTGCGATGCTGGCGCCCGTGATCCCCGGCCCGCGCCGTACGGCGATGCTCCTCCTCGGCTGTGTCGTCCTCGGGACGGGTGTGGCGCTCCTCCTCGCGGCGGACCTCGGCTCGGACGGCTACTCGACGTTCGTCAACGGGCTCACCCTCGCCACCGGTGTGGCGTTCTGGGTGGTCAACCTGGTCGTCGGCGTGGTGCTGGTCGTCCTGGCCGCGCTGCGGGGTGTACGCCCGGGGGTGGGCACGGTGGTGCAGGTCGTGCTGGTGGGGGTGACCGTGTCCGTCGTGCTCGCCCTGCTCCCGACGCCGGGTGCGACCGGGTGGCGGGTCGCGCTCCTCCTCGCCGCCTTCCCCGTGCTCGCGGTCGGCATCGCGCTCTACCTCGGCAGCCACACGGGGGCCGGTCCGGCCGAGGCCGCCGCACTCGCGTGGGACCCGCCCGTCCCGTTCCGGTGGAGCTACAGCGTCGTGCAGGGCGGGGGAGCGCTCGCCGGCTGGCTCCTGGGCGCGACCGTGGGCGTGGGCACCCTCGCCGTGATCGTCCTCCTCGGTCCCGCGGTGGACCTCACGGCCCGGATCCTGCGGCTGGATCTCCGCCAGGAGACGGATCCGGCACTGCGGGAGGACGACCTAGCCTGACGTCATGTTGATCGCCGAAGAGCTGTTCCTCCTCCTGCGACGTGACGACGGCAAGCCGGAGAACTCGATGGCCTACCGGGGCTACGGGTTCGCCGCCGCGCTGATCACCGACCTCGTGGTCGCCGAGCGCATCACGCTCAGCGACGACAAGGACCCGCGGATGACCGTCCTGGCCCCAGGGCCGCTGGCGCACCCGGCCCTCGACGCCGCCATGCGGCGGCTGCAGGACCGGGACGGCAAGAAGCTGTCGTCGCTGGTCACCGACGGCAAGGTCGCGCGGGAGAAGGAGCTCGCCGCGGCGCTGGCTGCAGCAGGCGTGATCCGCATCGAGGAGAAGCGGGCCCTGGGCCTGGTGCCCGAGCGCTACCCCGTGGTCCACGGCGAGCCGGAGCGCCGGGTGCGCGAGCGGCTCCGCACCGTCCTGGCGGGCGGCACCGCAGCTCCGGGCGACGCCGCGCTGCTGGCCATCCTGCAGGGGCTCGAGGTCGCCCCGAAGGTGCTCGAGGAGGAGCGCGGCGGCCTGGGAAAGAAGGAGCTCAAGCGCCGCATCGAGGAGGTCTCCGTCCACATCGCCGCGGCTGACGCCGTCGGCAAGGCGGTGTCCGCGATGAACACGGCCATGATGACCGCGGTCATCGTCCCGATCGTGGTGTCCGGCAGCAGCTGATCGGCCAGCCGGACGGCCGCGGGGCCGCAGCACGCTGCGCAAGGGCTGCGGCCCCGCGGTGGGCCCGGGATCGGGCCGGGGTCGGGCCGGGTCAGGCCGTGAGCTCGGCGTGCTCCCCGCTGCGGTCGGACCCGGAGATCTCGATCTTGCGCGGCTTGGCCTTCTCGGCGACCGGGACGACCAGCCGCAGCACCCCGTCGTCGTACGACGCCTCGATCCGGTCGAGGTCGAGGTTGTCGCCCAGCACGAGCTGGCGGCTGAACGCTCCCCGCGGACGCTCGGAGGCGAGGGCCTCCCAGTCACCGTTGCGAGCGACACGCTCGGCGCGGACGGTCAGTACGTTGCGCTCGACGTCGAGGTCGATGCTGTCGCGGGAGACCCCCGGCAGGTCGAACTCGATGACGAACCGGTCGCCCTCGCGCCACGCGTCCATCGGCATCACGGCGGGCCGGTTGGTCGTGCCCAGGAGCTGCTGGGTCAGGCGGTCGAGGTCACGGAACGGGTCGGTGGTTCGAAGCAGCATGTCTCCTCCTGGATCTGTCGGGTGGACCGCTCGGTCCACGACCTGTATTGATGGTTACAGGTTTCTTATAGTCGATCCGTGAGGCAAGATCAAGCCACCAGTACATGCTTCTCGAGGAGGGTCCGTGGCAGCGAACGACACCGGGGTCTACGCCATCTCCGTGGCCGCCGCGATGGTCTCGATGGAGGTCCAGAACCTGCGCGTGTACGAGCGGCGCGGGCTGCTGACGCCCGACCGCACCGCGGGCGGCACCCGCCTCTACAGCCCCGACGACGTGGAGCGGCTGGGCCGCATCCGCACGCTGCTCGCCGAGGGCCTCAACCTCGCCGGCGTCGCTCGGGTCCTCGAGCTGGAGGACGAGGTGACCCGGCTGCGGGCGCGGCTCGCGAGGAGGCACTCAGCCTGACGCCGGCCTGCTCGTCAGCACCCGCACCGCGAAGTCGGTGGTGAAGTCGTTGTCGAGGAAGCCGACGACCTTCGTCACCCGGTCGAGGTCGAGGGGGAGGAGCCCCCGGGACCCCGGGACGTCCGGGGTCAGGCCGAGGTCCAGGTCGTCGCGCCCCGACATCATCTGCACGTTGAAGTCGTAGCGCTCCCGCGCGCCCGGCGCCAGCAACCGGCGTACGACCGTGCCGCCGACCCGACGTCCCCCGGTCTCCGCCGACCAGTCGTCCAGCGCGGCGAGGAGGTTGCGGCCCCCCTGGTGGTCGACGTCGGCCCACGCGGCGTCCATCGACCCGGCCACGTCGAGGAGGATCGCCGCGGTCTTCTCGCCGATGCCCTGGACGCCGGGGAGGTTGTCGCTCGTGTCGCCGCGCAGGGCGGCGAACGCGAGGTAGTTGGCCGGGCGGACACCGTACATGTTGAACAGCCTCGCCGGGTTGAGCATCGGTGACCCGTGGATGCCGCCGTCGATGAGGCGCAGCACCTGCGTGTGCTGGCTGATGTGTGCGAAGGCGTCGCGGTCGGAGGTGATGATCACGCAGTCCCAGCCGTGCGCCTCGGCCCACCGGGCGCCGGACGCGTTGATGTCGTCGGCCTCGAGGCCGGGCGGGGTGACCGTGGCCAGGCCCAGCGCGTCGAGCAGGGCGCCCGCGCGCTCCAGCTGGTCGACGAGCTCGGGGTCCTTCTGTGCCCGGCCGGCCTTGTAGTCGGGATAGGCGTCGCGCCGCACCGACCCCGTCCGGTCGTCGAGCCCGAACAGCACCGCGTCGGGTGCGAAGGAGTCGATCGACTCGAGGATCTGGCGCAGCATGCCGTGCAGCGCCCAGATCGGCCGAGCCTGACGGTCCCGCAGACCGGTGTGTGCGCGCGCGTGGTGGTTGCGGTGCAGCAGCGACGGTGCGTCGACGACCAGCAGGAGGCGGCGGGACCGGGAGTCGGGTGTCATGGCGATCGCCGACAGCCTAGGCGAGGCTCGTAGGGTCGGGAGGATCCGGCCGGACCCCAGCCGGGTCCCAGCGACCTGAGGAGAGACGTTGATCTTCATCACCGCCAAGTTCACGATCAAGCCCGAGCACGCGGACGCGTGGCCCGACCTCTCCCGTGCCTTCACCGAGGCGACACGTGCCGAGGAGGGGTGCCTGTGGTTCGAGTGGTCGCGCAGCCTCGACGACCCGGACACGTACGTCCTCGTCGAGGCGTTCCGCGACGGCGACGCGGGCGGTGCGCACGTGGGCAGCGACCACTTCCGGGCCGCGCAGGCCGAGCTCCCGCAGTACCTCGTCCGGACGCCCGACATCGTCAGCACCGAGGTCGACCAGGACGGCTGGAACGAGCTGGGGGAGATGCGGGTCGACTGAGGCCGGCCCCGGGTGCGTCAGGCGCCCAGCTCCTCCACGTACGCCGCGAAGCCGCCGACCGCGCGGCCGGCGCGGCGGCCCGACGTCTCGACCGGGATCGCGCCCGTGGCGACCCAGCGCTCGCCCGCGTCCCGCACGGCCTGGACCAGGACGACGTCCTCGTGCAGCGCGAGCGGGGGGAACCCTCCGGCACGCCGGTAGGCGCCCAGGGTGAGGCCGAGGTTGGCGCCGTGGACGTGCTCGTGGCCGTCCGCGGAGCTGTGCCGGGCGTGCCAGCCGGCCAGGGCCCGCGCGGAGAGGTCGCCGGGACGCGGGACGACGGTGCCGACGACCATGCGGACACCCTCGTCCGCCCAGTCCAGCTGCGTCGTGAGCCAGTCCGGCGGGACGGCGCTGTCGGCGTCGGTGCAGGCCACCCAGGGCCCGTCGCCGCCCGCGGCGGCCCGGGCGCACCCGGCGTGCCAGGCCGCTGCGGCCTCCACACCGGCGGCGCGGGCGGTGCCGACGCATCCGTCGGAGGTCGTCAGCGCGGTGACTCCCGGCCGGGCGCGGACGACGGCGGGCGAGCCGTCGGTGCAGGCGTCGAGCACGACGAACACCCGCGCCACCACGTCCGGGCGGGTCTCCCGCAGCCCCGCCAGCGCCACGTCCAGCGCGTCGAGGCAGCGCGGCAGGAGCTCCTCCTCGTCGCGGGCCGGCACGACGACGGCGACGGCCCCGGTCCTGTCGTGCGCCGCGGTCACCCCGGCCGCCCGAGCACGTGGAGGAGGAAGTCGGGCTCCTGGTGCTCGACGAGCACGGGGAAGCCGGCCGCCAGGAAGGCGTCGTGCACCGCGGGGCCGGCCAACGGCCAGCCGACGGGCTGGTGCCGCCAGTGGCACAGGACGAGGTGGCCGCGTGCGGTGAGCGACGCCGCACACCGCTCGACGACCGCGTCGAGCCGCCGCGGGCTGAGGAAGTAGCCGACCTCGGAGACGCACACCAGGTCGAACTGACCGTCCGGCCACTCGTCCGGCACCTGCGCCAGCCGGACGGTGAGCGCGCTGCCACCCGTCCCGGCCGCGCGCGACCGGGCCGCCTCGACGGCGGCGGGGCTGGCGTCGACCGCCAGCAGGCGGTCGCACCGTCCCGCGAGGTCGACGGCGAGGGCGCCCACCGAGCAGCCGACCTCGAGCCCGGAGCGGTAGTGCTCGCCGGGCAGGGCGGCCAGGGTCACCGCCCGCTTGCGCCGCTCGTACCAGGAGTCGACGTCCCACGGGTCGGCGCGCTCCCGGTGGACGCGGTCGAGGGCATCGTCCGGCGCTGCGTCCGGCGCTGCATCCGGCGCTGCGTCGCCGGTGAACCACACCTCGGCGTGCCGCGCGAAGTGGGCGAGCAGCCCAGGGCCGAGGAGCACCTCGTCGCCGGGCGCGTCCGAGAGCGGGCGGACCTGGCTGCCGTGGGCCTGGACGGCCGCGGACTTGGCCGCGACGGCGTCCGGCCCGAGGTCGAGCCGGAGCGTGCCCGCGGACGGGAGCGCGGACGGGTCGCCCCAGTGCCACCACCAGACCGGGTACTCCCAGAGCCGGGCGTCGGTGCGGCTGGCGGCGACCGCCGCCGCCCGGCCCGCGGCCTCGTGGTCGGGGTGGCCGTCACCGCGCCAGGGCGCGACGAGCACGACGTCGTCACCGTGGGTCCCCACGACCTCGACGAGCGCAGCGACCAGCTCGTCCTCGTGCTCGGCCACCGCCCCGTCGGGCAGGCCGAGCACCGTGGCCGGGGCGCCGGGTGCGAGCAGGTCGACAGCCCGGTGCAGCTCGACCGCCCGGACGGCTGCGAGCCGGTCGGGGGTGTGCGTGGGCGAGCCGGGGTGGGAACGCTCGCCGTGGGTGGCCGAGACGACCTCGACGCGCCAGCCCGCGGCGTACGCCGTGCGCACGAGGCCACCGGCGCCGAGGGTCTCGTCGTCCGGGTGGGCGGCCACGACGACCAACCGGCCCGGGGCGTCGGGCAGCGCGAGGCCCGGCAGGGAGGCGACCGCCGCGTCCCAGGCCGCGGCGCTCGTGCCGGGGCGGTCGTGGTGGAACAGGGCTCGCGTCACCAGGCGGGCGTCCCGTCGCGCAGCACCTCGCGACCGAGCGCCGCCGCGTCACGCTCGGCGTGCCACTGGCGGAGGTAGAGGTCGAGGTCCGCGACCCGGCGGGCGTGGTCCTCGTCGGTGGCGAGCGGACTCGGGCCCAGCCCGTGGCCGGTCCGGCGGAGCACGTCCTCCGCGGCCCCGGCGACCACCTCGCGGGCGCGCAGCGCGCTGCGCCAGCCGGCGGCACCCGCCAGCGCGCCGGCGTCCAGGTCGGCCGCCGCCTGCGCCAGCACGCACCCCGCCGCGTGGAGGCGGGCGTCGACGGCCCCGAGGTGCATCTCGGCGACCTGGTCGGGCGTACGGCTGCGCGAGGCGGCCAGCAGGCGCCGGGCGATGCCGACGGCACCGCCGAACCAGACGGCCGCGACACCGATCGCGCCCCACGCGAAGCCGGGCCGCTCGAGGTACCACCCGGCGGAGCCGACCGCACGCGCCCGGGCCGCCATGAAGTCCACCGGTCCGGAGTCGACGGCGGCGAGGCCCCGCGCCACCCAGGTGCCGGGCACGGGTGCCACGCCGTCCTGGCGCAGGTCGACGGCGAACAGCCGGCGCTCGGTGCCGACCCACGCGCTGACGAGCGCCTGGTCGAGGTCCGCGGCGACCGAGCACCAGTGCTTGCGCCCGTCGAGCAGGTGGCCCGCGCCGTCGGGTCGCGCCCGCAGCGGCTCACCGGGACCCTCGGCGGCGTACACGCCCCAGGTCCCGTCGCCGGCATCTTCTGCGGCCTGGCGCAGGATCGCGAGGGCGTCGAGGTGGGGCTCGACGACGCGCGCCACGGTGAGGTCCGCCGCGCCCAGGGTGGCGAGGGCCGACCAGAGGTGTGCCGTCCGGCCCTCGCCGGGTGCGGGCAACCGGCGGCCGAGGTCGCCCGCGAGCCCGACGGCGACGCGCACGTCACCGGCCGCTCGTCGTGCCGCGGCGTGCAGCGCTGCGAGGTGGGCACGCTCGTCGTCGTCAGGGTGCCCGACCACCACGGGGCCTGCTCCGCCGTCGCGTCCGTCGTCACCCGTCACTGGTCCCCTCCTGCCGTGGCCCATCCGGACGCTAGGGGGTCGGCTCGCCGTGCCGGGACCTCCCAACGGGCGGTCCCGCCACCGCCCGAGGTGCACGATGGAGCCATGCCACCGGAGCCGAAGACCTGCCAGTCGTGCGGACGCACCATCGAGTGGCGCAAGAAGTGGGAACGCGACTGGGACCAGGTGCGCTACTGCTCGGCCGCCTGCCGCAAGCGCGGGGTGAGCGACGTCGACCGGCGCCTGGAGTCGACGATCCTCGACCTGCTCGACCAGCGCGCCGCGTCGGCCACGATCTGCCCGTCCGAGGCCGCCCGCGCCGTCGCTGCCGGCACGGGCGGTGGCAGCGACGACGAGGGCTGGCGCGACCTCATGGAGCCCGCCCGACGGGCCGCACGCCGGCTGGTCGAGCGGGGCGAGGTGGAGATCACCCAGGCCGGGCACGTCGTCGACCCGTCGACCGCCAAGGGGCCGATCAGGATCCGACGCGCCTGACGCGGTCCGGTCGGGCGACCGCGGGTCAGGGGCGCAGCAGCACCTTGCCGCGACGCCCGGGGGCCTCGTTGGCGCGGGCGGCGTCGGCGATCTCCTCCAGGGAGTAGACCTTCTCGACCGGCAGCGTCAACGTCCCGGACGCGATGCCGGTGACGAGCTCGCCCATGAGGGACGCGCGCTTGTCGGCGTCCATCGCGGGGAAGACCTTGCTGCCCCAGAAGCCCTTCACCACGACCTGCTTGAAGATCACGTCGCCCGAGGAGATCTCGAGGGTCGGGGAGGCCATCGCGCCGAAGACGACGAGCACGCCGCCCTCGTCCAGCAGGGACACGACGTCGCCGGCGGCGGCGCCGCCCACGGAGTCGACACCGGCCACGACGGGGCCGTCGCCGACGATCTCCCGCACGCGCTCACGCCAGCCGTCGTCATCGGTCGCGACGACGTTGTCGATGCCCTGCTCGCGCAGCTCCTCGACACCCTCGGCGCGCCGGACGAGGCCCAGGACCCTGACGCCGCGCGCCTCGGCCAACTGGGCGACGAGGCGTCCGACCGCACCGTTGGCGGCGTTCTGGACGAACCAGTCGCCCGGGGCCAGGTCCAGCGAGTCCAGCAGCGCGATGGCGCTGAAGGGCATGGACACCAGCTGGCTCGCCGCCTCGTCGTCGATGCCCTTGGGGACGGGGACCAGCCCGCGGGCGGGCGCGACGACGCGCTCGGCCCAGGCGCCGAAGGTGCCGCCGGAGGCGACCCGCTGGCCGACGGTGAGGTTCTCGACACCCTCGCCGAGGGCCTCGACGACGCCGACGAGCTCGGTGCCCGCGCGCGCCGGCATCTCGGGCTTGAAGCCGTAGCTGCCGCGGACGGTCCACAGGTCGTGGTTGTGGATGGGCGAGAGCAGCACCCGCACGAGCGCCTCGCCGGGACCGGGCTGCGGGTCGTCGACCTCGACGACCGAGAGCTCCTCGGCCGGGTTGCCGAACTTCTGCTGGACGAGTGCGCGCATGGGGGACCTTCCGTCGGGGGTGCTTGCACCCGGCACAACGGCACCGGGTCGAGGACTATGCCTGCGGCGACGGGGATGAGCGCGACGTCACAGGGGTCGGGGTGCGGTCGGGAGCCCGGCTCAGGTGCCGCAGTAGGTGGTGTAGGCGCCGAACGAGTCGGGTGCCGGCTCTGCGTAGCGCTCGAGGCCGGGGCGTACGTCGTAGGGCCGCTCCAGCACGTCCAGCAGCTGCTCGACGGGACCGAGGTCGCCCGCCGTCGCCGCGTCGAGGGCCTCCTCGACGAGGTGGTTGCGCGGGACGTACGCCGGGTTGACGCGGTCCATCGCGTCGGGATCGGGACCCACCGCGAGCCAGCGCTCGCTCCACGCGTCGAAGCCGGCGAGGTCGAGGAGCTGGCTGCGGGCGGGCTCGACGTCCCCGCGGGCCGCCGCGGCGAGGCTGCGGAAGAAGCCGGTGTGGTCGGGGTGACCGGCCTGCAGCAGCGAGACGAGGTCGGTGACGAGGGGGGAGGCCACGGCCTCCTCGAGGCCGTCGGGCAGTCCGAGCTTGGCGCGCATCCCACGCGACCACGCGGCGGAGTAGGCGGTGCGGAAGCCGCCCAGCGCGGCCGTGGCGACCTCGACCGCGTCGTCCTGCTCCTCGGCCAGCAGGGGGAGGAGCGACTCGGCGAAGCGGGCGAGGTTCCACTCGGCGACCAGCGGCTGGTTGCCGTAGGAGTAGCGCCCGCCGGCGTCGATCGAGCTGTAGACGGCGGCCGGGTCGAAGGCGTCCAGAAAGGCGCAGGGCCCGTAGTCGATGGTCTCGCCGCTGATCGTGGTGTTGTCGGTGTTCATGACGCCGTGCACGAAGCCCACCAGCATCCACGACGCGACGAGCGACGCCTGTGCGCCCAGCACCGCCTCGAAGAGCGCGACGTAGGGCTGGTCCGCCTCGGCAGCGGCCGGGTGGTGCCGGGAGATCGCGTGGTCGGCGAGGCGGCGCAGCAGGTCCGTGTCTTCGGTCGCGCGGGCGTACTGGAAGGTGCCGACGCGCAGGTGGCTGCTCGCGACCCGCGCGAGGACCGCGCCGGGCAGGACGCTCTCGCGCTGCACCGGGCGTCCGGTGGCGACGACGGCGAGGGACCGCGTCGTGGGGATGCCCAGCGCGTGCATCGCGTGGCTGACCACGTGCTCGCGCAGCATCGGGCCGACCGCTGCGAGCCCGTCGCCGCCGCGGGAGAAGGGCGTGCGTCCCGATCCCTTGAGGTGGAGGTCGCGCGCGCCGCCGTCGCGGTCGACGAGCTCGCCGAGCAGCAGTGCACGCCCGTCGCCCAGGCGAGGGGAGTAGCCGCCGAACTGGTGCCCGGCGTACGCCTGGGCGACCGGGGTCGCGTCGTCGGGGAGGCGGGTGCCCGTGAGCAGCCCGGTGCCCTCGGGGGTGCGCAGCCACGCGGGGTCGAGACCGAGGTCGACCGCGAGCGCCTCGTCGAGGACCAGCAGCCGCGGCTCCGGCACGTCCGCCGCCTGCCACGGCAGGGCGAGCTCGGGGAGGTCGCGGGCGTAGCGGTGGTCGAGCGCGAGCGTCGGGGCCGGGGGTGTCACACCTCCGACGATACGGGCGGGGCGGGCGCGGCGGCGGGCCTCACTCGTCGAACAGGCGGTCCTCGGCCTCGGCCGAGGTGACCTCCAGCCGGAGGGCCATCACCTTCTCGGGAGCCAGCCCCAGCCTCGTGAGCGTCACCTGCACCTGCGGCAGCACCCAGCTGTAGGACTGCACCGCGACGCGCTGCGCCTCGTTGCCGACGCACAGCCACACGACCGGGTCGCCGCTGCGGTCCGGGAGCCAGTGCGCGCCGAGGACGCCCGCGGGGGCGAGCGACGCCACGATCGGCAGCATCGCCGCGTCGACGGCCCGCTTCAGCTGCGCCTCGTCCACGTCGCCACGCTAGTCCGGGTCAGGGCATCACGGGTGGGACGAACTCGAAGGTCATCCCGAGCAGCCACAGCAGGAGCAGCACGACGGGCAGGTGGAAGAGGAACTGCAGGAAGGTGAACCCAACGAGGTCGCGGGCCCGGACGCCGAGGACGGCGAGCAGCGGCAGCATGAAGAACGGGTTGACGAGGTTGGGCAGCGCCTCGGCGGCGTTGTAGATCTGCACCGTCCAGCCGAGGTTCATCCCGACGTCGGTCGCCGACTGCATGACGTAGGGCGCCTCGACGAGCCACTTGCCGCCACCGGAGGGGACGAGCAGGCCGAGGAGCGCGGTGTAGATCGCGATGACGACCGCGAACGCGCCGCCGCCCCCGATGCTGGTGAAGAGGTCGGCGAGGTGCTCGGAGACGGTGACGCCCCCGCGGCCCTCGGCACGCGTGAGGACGGCGGCCATCGCGGCGTACAGCGGGAACTGCACGAGCACGCCGGCCGTGGTGGGCACGGCCTTCGTGACGGCGTTGAGGAAGCCACGCGGCGTGCCGTGCAGGACCAGGCCGAGGATGAGGAACACCATGAGGTAGCCGTTGAGGCTGCTGATCACGGAGAGGAAGGGCAGCGTCGCGAGCTGCTGCACGAGCCAGCCGAGCGTGAGCAGGCCGACGAGGACCGGCAGCACGCGGGAGTACTCCAGCCACTCACCCGGGCGGCTGCGCTCGGCCATGGGCTCGACGGCGTCGGACAGGTCGACGCCCATGTCCTCCGCGGTGCGCACCGCCTTGCCCTGCGGGGCCGACGCCCACGCCACGGCCACCGACAGGGCGATCAGCACCGCGGCCATGACCAGCGACTGCCAGGTGAGGATCGTCGCGCCGAAGTCGAGGACGCCGGTGATCTCGAGGAGCTCCGGCGGCAGCGAGGCGGGGGTCGCCTGGAGCTGCGCCGCCGACGAGGAGAGGCCGAGCGCCCAGACCGCGCCGAGACCGAGGTAGGCCGCCGCGCCCAGGGCGCGGTAGTCGGCGCGGAGGTCGCCGCGCCGCGCGATGGCACGGGCGAGCAGGCCGCTGAAGACCAGGCTCAGGCCCCAGTTGACCATCGACACGAGGCACGACAGCAGCGCCACGAAGGCGACCGCGCCGCGCGGGGTCGACGGGTAGAGCGCGATCCGCTCGATGATCCGCGCGACCGGCGGTGACGTCGCGACGACGTAGCCGGTGAGCACCACCATCGCCATCTGCAGGGTGAAGGTGGCCAGGTCCCAGAAGCCGCCGCCGAAGGTCTCGGCGACCGTGACCGGGCTCGACCCGTTGACCATCGCGGCCACGGACACCAGCACCACCCCGGCGAGGGCGAAGACGTAGGCGTCGGGGAACCACTTCTCGGTCCATGCGGCGCTGCGCTGGGCCAGGCGAGCGAGGCCCTTCTCGTTGTCCGTGGTCGCGATCGTCGACATGGTCGCCGAACGTATCGGGTCAGCGCCGAGCGCGCTCCGTGGGGGCTCCCGGCGTGCGCAGCCCGTGGGTGATGCCCCACAGGACCGCCTTGGTGCGGCTGTCGACGTCGATCGTGCGGTAGGCGGAGCGGATGTAGGACTTCACCGAGTTGATCGAGAGGTTGAGCTGGACCGAGATCTCGTGGTTGCTGAGGCCGCCGGCGATCAGGGACAGCACGTCCGACTCGCGTACCGTCAGGCCCTGCTCGCGTCCCGGCCAGTCCGCGCCTCGACGCCCGCTCGGCGCGGCGTGCAGGGTCAGCCGTCCGTGGTGGACCTGCAGCAACGACGCCACCAGCAGCTGGCCGGGCAGCCGGGCCGACAGGGCGGCGTCGTAGCCGCGTGCGGCCAACGTCGTCACCGGGATGCGGTCGACGTCCCACGAGAACGCCACCACGCGACCGACGAGCGGGTCGGTGGCGAGGCGTCCGGCCCCGGCGTGGGGCTCGCCCTCCCGGGTGACCGGGTCGTGCAGCGCGAGGTCCACGCGGGCCGGCACGCCGCGGCGCAGCCCGACGACCTTGACGTCGGGTGCGTGCCGGGCGACCTGCGCGGCCACGCCGAAGGCGATGACCTCCTCGAGGTCGACGAGCGCGACGGTGAGGCTCATGCGACCTCGCCCCCGTCCGGTGCGGCCGGGCCGCCGGCGGCCGTACGACGCTCGCGCAGCACGCTCGCCCGGGCGAACGCCGAGACCCACGCCCGCCCGGTCGAGCGGACGGGGTCGAAGTGCGGCGCGTGGTGCCACAGGTCGGCGTAGATCGCGCACGTCGCGTCCTCCGCCGGACGGCCCGGGCCGAACGCCTGGAGCACCGCGCCGTATACGCGGTGGCAGGTCAGGTCGTAGACCCGGGCGAAGGCATCGGTCTCACCCCTGCCGCAGGCGAGGAGCGCCGACTCGAGCTCACCCGCCCTCGCGGTCGTGGCGTCGTTCGTTGGTGGCACGTGCGCTCCCTGGGACGAGGCGAGTGTCTTGTGCACAAGCCAATAGCCCACAATGTAGCCGGTGTGGGGCAAACTGGTCGCATGGGGAACCCGTCGGCACCGACCTTGTCCGAGCAGCTCTGCTTCGACCTCTACGCCGCGTCGCGCGCGGTGACGGCCGCCTACCGCCCCGCCCTGCAGGAGCTGGGGCTGACCTACCCGCAGTACCTCGTCCTCATCGTGCTCTGGGAGCACGACGGCTGCACCGTGCGCCAGATCGCGGACGAGCTCCACCTCGACCACGGCACGCTGACGCCGCTCCTCAAGCGGATGGAGGTCCTGGGGCTCGTCGCGCGGCGCCGCGACGACCGCGACGAGCGCCAGGTCCTGGTCTCCCTCGCCCCGCAGGGGGAGGAGCTGCGGCAGCACGCGGCCCGCATCCACTGCGGCATGAAGGACCTGCTCGGCCTCGACGCGGACGAGTTCGACGCGCTGCAGCTCACCTTGCGGACGCTGACGCGCCGCACGCTCAGCGCGTAGCCAGGCGTCCCGCCACGTCGAGCACCCGCGTGACCAAGTGGTCCAGGGCGGTCTCCGCGGTCTCGTCGACCCCGCCCTGCTCGGTCACGACCCCGACGCCGTAGGGGTTGCCGTCGTCGAACTTGGTCTGGTCGGTGTAGCCCGGCGGCACGATGATCCCGCCGAGGTGGCAGAAAGTCGTGTGCATCGCGAGGATCGTGGACTCCTGCCCGCCGTGCAGCGTCGAGGACGAGGTGAAGGCGGAGTAGACCTTGTCGGCCAGCGCGCCCTCCTCCCAGAGCGGGCCGAGGGTGTCGATGAACGCCTGCAGCTGGCTGGTGACGTGCCCGTAGCGGGTGCCGGACCCCATGATCACGGCGTCGGCCCACGCGAGGTCCTCGGGCTGGGCCTCCGGGACGTCGCGGGTCGCCTCGAGGTGGGCCGCCCAGGCCTCGACGCCCTGCACGACGTCGTCGGGAGCGGTCTCCCTCGCGCGGCGCAGGCGTACGTCCGCCCCCTGCGCCTCCGCGGTCGAGGCGAGGCGCGAGGCCATCGCGTGGGCGGTGCCGTAGCTGGAGTAGTAGATGATCGAGAGCTTCGTCATCCGTTGCACGCTAGCCTCACACCGGTGGCATCCCACCCTCGTCGGGGTGGGACCGACGACCCAGGAGGGACGGATGGGCGCCGAGCAGGAGATCCGCGACCTGGTCCACCGGTGGGCCGCGGCGGTGCACGGCGGCGACCTCGCCGCGGTGCTCGCCGACCACGCGGAGGACATCGTGATGTTCGACGTGCCGCCGCCGCACCGCGGGGTCCGGGGACTGTCGACCTACCGGGAGACGTGGCCGCCGTTCTTCGAGTGGCAGCGGTCGGGGGCGGTCTTCGAGATCGACGAGCTCGACGTCGTCGCCGGGGACGACGTCGCCTACGCGTTCGCCCTGCTGCGCTGCGGCAGCCCCGACGAGCTCGCCGCCGATCCCGACCAGCGGCTGCGCCTCACGCTCGGCCTGCGTCGCGACGCGGGGCGGTGGGTCGTGGCGCACGAGCACCACTCCTTCGCCGACACGTCCGGTCCCGCCGGCTGAGCCGACGCCCGACCACGGGGGTGGCGCCGGCCCTCAGGCGTGGTGCTCGACGAGCGGAGGCGCGGCGTCGACCTCCGGGACCGACGGCCGGGTGGCACGCCGCAACCGGCCCTGCTGGGTCGTCATGAGCACGGCCGCGAGCACCGTCGCACCGACGGTCACCCCGAAGGCGGCCGTCGCCCCGGAGGCGTCCGCGAACCGACCCGCCAGGGTGGACCCCACGGCGTAGCCGAGTCCGGTCGCGCTGGCGAGGACCGTCATGGCCGCGCCGACGCGGGCGACGGGCACGGCACGCTCGGCGAGCGAGAACACCGCGATCATGTAGGGCGCAACCGCCAGGCCGAGGACCAGCACGACCGGGGCGGCGGTGGCGGGGGAGTCCACGAGCAGCAGCGGGAGCGCCAGGACGAGCAGGGCGTACGCCGCGACGAGCGCGCGCCGCTCGTGGCCGATCCGCTCCGGCAGGTAGGCCGTCGCCAGCCCGGCGACCGCGCTGCCGACGCCGAGGGTGGCGTGGACCAGGCCGGCCACCCCGGGCTGCCCGGCCGCAGTCGCGAGGACCGTGGCACCGGTCTGCGTGGCGCCGAAGAGCATCCCGATCGAGAGCTGCGCACCCACCAGGACGAGCAGGGCGGAACTGAGGAGCCGCCCCGGCGCCGCCGCCAGGTCAGGCGCGTGGGCGACGCGCGCCGACGGGTCGAGGGCGAACGCCGAGCCGAAGACGGCCAGCAGCGCCGCGGCCAGCAGCAGGGCACCGCTGGGGGAGTAGAGCGCGACGGAGAGACCGACGAGGGCCGGGCCGAGGGCGAAGGAGGCCTCGTCCGCGGCACCCTCGTAGGAGAAGGCGGCGTCGACCAGGCGACGCTGGTGCACACCGGTGCCGCGGGTCAGGGGACGCCAGCGCACCCGGGCGAGCGGCCCCACCTGCGGCAGCACGAGGCCGGTCGCGGCCGCCGCAGCGACCACCGCGGCCGCAGGGGCGCCGGCACCGACGACGCTCACCAGCGTGACCAGGCCCGCCGCACCGAGCAGCGACTGGACGAGCACGACGGGCCGCTGGCCCACGCGGTCGGCCAGCGTGCCCGCGACCGGCGCACCGACCGCGTTGGCCACCGCGAGGGCGCCGGCGCTCAGGCCCCCGAGGCCGTAGCTGCCGGTCGCCGTGGAGACGAGGAGGAGCGTGCCGAGCTGGCTCATCGCCAGGGGGAGCCGGCCGACGAAGGCGACCAGCACGTAGGTGGGGCCGGCGAGCTGCACGAGGTGCCGGTAGGAGGCGAGAGGTGTCACGAGGGTCCTTCGGGTGCGTCGGAACGACGCGCCGAACCCACCTCCAAGACGCGCTGAACCCTCTGCTGCGCGCCATCCTACGGACGGGAGCCGTCCGCACCGGAATCGGCGAGCCACAGCGCGAGTGGTCGCTCTGCCGTGGGCAGATCCGCCGACGGCAGAACGCCCTGTGCTCCCGGTCTCCGCCGCGTCAGGGTGGCGACATGACCACGACCACCACCCCCGACCGGATCGGCGACGAGCTCGTCCGGCGGCTCATGCACCAGCGGATCATCGTGCTCGGCGAGGAGCTCCGCGAAGACAACGGCAACCGCCTCATGCACCAGCTGCTGCTGCTCTCCGCCGAGGACCCGCGCGCCGACATCAGTCTCTGGATCAACTCGCCCGGCGGGTCCGTGTCCTCGATGCTGGCCATCCACGACGTGATGACGCTGATCCCCAACGACGTCAGCACGCTCGCGATGGGGATGGCCGCCAGCGCCGGGCAGTTCCTGCTGTCCGCGGGCACTCCCGGCAAGAGGTACGCCCTCCCGCACGCGCGGGTCCTGCTGCACCAGGGCTCCGCCGGCATCGGCGGCACGGCCGTGGACATCGAGATCCAGGCCGACGACCTGCGCCGGACCCGCGACACGGTCATCGGCCTGGTCTCGGCGCACACAGGCCAGAGCCGCGAGACCGTGGAGCGGGACTCGCGCCGCGACCGCTGGTTCGACGCGGAGGCGGCGCTGGCGTACGGCTTCGTCGACCAGGTGATCAGCTCCCTCGACCACGTGACGCCCGACCGGCAGCGGCCGGTCGGGCTGGCGGGTGCCCGATGAGCACCTACACGATCCCCTACGTCGTCCAGCAGACCCCGCGCGGCGAGCGCACCCTCGACCTCTACTCCCGGCTCCTGTCGGAGCGCATCGTCTACCTCGGCACGGAGATCGACGACGGCGTCGCCAACGCGGTCATCGCGCAGCTGCTCCACCTGTCCTCGGAGAGCCCCGAGCCGCCGATCAGCCTCTACATCAACTCACCCGGCGGGTCGATCTCGGCGATGCTGGCCATCTACGATGCCATGCAGTTCGTGAAGCCACCGGTCGAGACCGTCTGCGTGGGCCAGGCGGCGTGGACCGCGGCGGTCCTGCTCGCCGGCGGGGCCCCGGGACGGCGGGCGATCCTCCCGCACGGCCGGGTGGTGCTTCACCAGCCGGCGACCCAGGGCCGGGGCACGATCCCCGACCTGATCCTCGAGGCGGACGAGGTCGCCCGGGTGCGCCTGGAGCTCGAGGAGGTGCTGGCGCGCCACACCGGGCGTACGCCCGAGCAGGTGCGGCAGGACACCGACCGCACCCTGGTGCTCCCCGGCGCGGCCGCGGTCGACTACGGGATCGTCGACACCGTGCTGACCGAGCAGGGGCCCGCGTAGGCGTAGGCGTAGGCGTCGGAGGCGGCTACGCGGCGAGGGCGAGCGCCTGCGGACGGGCAGCTCGGGTGGCGAGCTCGCCCACGCCGAGGTCGAGTGCCCCGGAGATCGCCTGGAGCATCTCGGAGGAGGGGTCCTTGCGACCGCGCTCGACCTCGGAGAGGTACTGCACGGAGACCCCCGCCCGCTGGGCCACGTCGAGGAGTCGCTCGCCGCGCTGCAGCCGCTCCCGGTGGATCTCGCGGCCGACGAGCTCGCGCCAGAGCGGCTCGGGCGCCTCGGGTGCGCGGTGCGGCTGCTGACCGGGGAACCTCAGGATCTCGCCCATGTGGCGAACCTAGCCCGGGCGACGGGCGGGTGCCGAGCGGTTCTGCTCAGGGCAGAACGCCGGTCACCCGCCCGTCGGCGGCGGGGACGTCAGGCGGCGGGGACCGGCTCCGCGAGGTCGCTGCGCAGCCGCCGGAGGATCCGCGTGAGGATGCGCGACACCTGGGCCTGGGTCAGCCCGACGCGGTCGGCGATCTCCTGCTGCGTGCGCTCGTCCACGAAGCGCCACTCGAGGATCCGGCGCTCGCGGTCGGAGAGCCGGCCGACCGCGGTGTCGAGGACGAGCCTGGCCTCGAGGGACTCGAGCCCGCGGTCCTCCCACCCGAGCAGGTCGGCGATCGTGGCGGAGCCGTCGCCGGCCGCGCCGTCGATCGAGGCCGGCCGGAAGCAGCCGTCGGCGGACAGCGCCTCGACCACGTCGTCGAGCGCCACGTCGAGGCGGTCCGCGATCTCCGACGGCCTCGGCGATCGGCCCAGCTCGGCGTAGAGGTCGTCCTGGGCCCCGGCGATGCGCGCCTGGAGCTCCTGCACCCGCCTCGGGGCCCGGATCATCCAGCCCGCGTCGCGGAAGTGGCGGCGCAGCTCGCCGCGGATGGTGGGCACGGCGTACGACAGGAAGTCGTGCCCCGCCGCGGCGTCGAAGCGCTGGGCGGCCTTGGTGAGGCCGAGGAGCGCGACCTGCTGGAGGTCGTCGAGGTCGATCCCCCGGTTGCGGTAGCGCGCGGCCATCGACCTCGCCATCGCGAGGTTGGTCTCGATGAGGTCGTCGACCAGCCGCCGGCGCTCGGCGGGGCTCGTCTCGTCGCGCAGGCGGGCGACGGTCTCGTCGGTGCGGCGGGCCCGGCCCTCGCTCTCGGTGCTGGACCGTGGGGCGCGCTGGGGTGCGGGGGTCTGGGGGACGATCGTGACGGTGGCCACGAGGGTTCTCCTTCCGGCAATGGGGTCGCGGTTCGTGGCTCTGGTGAGAGCGTGCCCCCACCTTCGCCACGGGCCGGACGGCACAACAGCCGGAAAACGAAGAAGAGTGGACAAACTGTGTACAGCAGGGGTGGACGGGGCGCGGTCACCCCACTGCCACGCGGCGTCGCGTCCCTTGGGATGCTTGCGGCCGACCACAGGCAGGCACGAGCGGGGGACACGGAGCAGTGAGCGAGACGGCCGGCGAGCTGGCGCGCGTCAAGGGCGCGTTCGACCAGCCCACGCTCACCCTCCTGCACCAGCGCCAGGCCCCGGTGGTGATCACGATCTTCCGCACCGCGTTCGGTCGCACGAACAACCCGATCCCGACCGCACGCCTGCACACCCAGGTCGAGGAGCACGTCGCCGAGATGCGGCGGGCGGGGGAGCAGGACGTCCCCGCCGGCACCGGACGCGAGATCTGCCAGCGCTGGATGCGCGGGCAGTGGCTCGTGCGGTCGCTCGACGAGGCGGGTCACGAGGTGTACGCCCTCACGTCCCACGCCCAGCAGGCGCTCGAGCTGGTGAAGAACCTCGCCCGCGACCGGGCCACCCTCAGCGAGCACCGCGTCGCCACCATCCTCAGCACGGTCCGCCGCTTCAACTCCGAGGCCAACCCGGACCGGACAGCGCGGGTGACGATCCTCAACGACGAGATCGCCCGGCTGCGGGCCGAGCGGGACCGCCTCGTCGACGGCGGCGACCTCGCCGGTGCGACCGAGGACTACATGCTCGAGGGCTTCACCGAGCTGCTCTCCCTGATCTCCGCGCTGCCGAGCGACTTCGCCCGGGTCGAGGAGCGGTTCGCGACGATCCGCACCGAGATCCTGGCGGCGTTCCGCGCCGAGGACCGCCCCGCCGGCGAGGTCATCGACGACTACCTCGCCCGCGCCGACGCGCTCATGACCGCGACCCACGAGGGGCGGGCGTTCGAGGGCGCGTTCGCGCTCCTGCGCGACGACGGGCTGGTCACCCGGCTCCGCGAGGACCTCACCGACCTGCTCGAGCACCCGCTCTCGGACCGGATCCTCAGCGACGCCGAACGCGCCGAGCTGCGGGGGACGGTGCGACTGGTGCGCGACGGGCTCGACCGGGTGCTCGCGCAGCGCTCCCGCGTCACGGCGACGCTCAAGGAGTACATCGTCTCCCACGACGGCGCGCGCGACCGCGAGCTCGAGCAGACGCTGCGGCAGGTCGAGTCCGAGCTGATGACCTGGATGGCGCGCACCGGCCCGCGGGCCACCCACGACGTCCCGCTGCTCCCCGCCCGGGCGAGCGTCGAGCACCTGCGCGAGCGCTTCCACGACCCCGCCGACGACGTCCTGCCCGAGCGGATCGGGCGCCCGGACCCGGACCTGGCCCCGCAGGTCTCGCTGTCCGAGCTCGTGGCCCAGGGCGGCCCCAAGCTCGCCGCGCTGCGCGAGCGGCTCGACGCGGCGACCACCTCGCTGCTCCCCGCCGCGTCCCTGGGCGCGCTCTTCGACGAGCTCGAGCCGTCGTTGCGCCGCCCCGTGGAGATCTTCGGGCTCCTGCACCTCGCGGCCGAGCGCGAGTGGCGCACCGAGGACGCCACCGAGGCGTACGTCGCGCTCCGCCCCGACGGGACCCGACGCGCCTTCACCGTGCCACGCACGCCCCTGCCCGACCCCGACCGCCGGACCGAGACGGAGCACCCCGCATGAGCGTCGACACCCACCGCGACCCGGCCGCACAGCCGGCGACCGACGCCGAGGTCGAGCCCTGGCTCGAGGGCAAGACCCCGCACGACGTCCCGGACGACGGCCCCGACGACGCCGCCGACGGTGGGTCGGTGTCGCTGTTCGAGGGCGACGAGGGCGGCCTCGAGCACGCCCAGCGTCGCGTGCTCGTCACCCTGCTCAAGCAGCGCTTCATCAGCGCGCGCACGCACCCGCGCGACTGGACCGTGCTCGTCGAGCACGAGCGGCTCCTGAGGTCCCGGCTCAACGACCTCTTCCTCGACCTGCAGATCGACCGGGGCCGGGAGGTCGCGTGGAAGCGGCAGGCCGTCTCGGAGACCGGCAGCCGGTTCCCCACGATCCTCTACGACGCGGCGTGGTCGCGCGAGGAGACCCTCGTGCTCGTCCACCTCCGCGACCGCCTCCGCGCCGGGCTCGCCACCGGTGACGCCCGGGTCTTCGTGGACCGCGAGGACGTCGTGGACTACGTCGCCAGCTTCCGGCCCTCGCACGCGACCGACGTCGCGGGCGACGAGAAGCGTGCCCGCAACGCGGTCTCCAGCATCGTCAAGTCCGGCCTGCTGATCCCGGCCGGGTCCGACGAGCGCTTCGAGATCAGCGAGGCGGTCGAGCCGCTGATCCCGATCGAGCTGCTCCGCGAGCTGCTCGACGCGCTGGTCGCGGCCAACTCCACGGCCGTGCCCGAGGCCGGGGAGCCGGCCGACCTCTTCGACGACCCTGTCGACGATCACGACGACGTCCCCGACGTCCTGTCCGCCGACGTCGACGGCCCCGACGAGCGGGAGCAGTGAGCATGTCCATCGACGAGATCGAGCAGACCGCGGCCGACGGGCTCTTCGCGCGCCGCGACGTCGACACCCCGGCCGACGACACGATGCAGTGGCGGGCGGCCCTGCTGCAGCTGGTCAACTGGGGCGGGTTCGACGGCCTGACGGTGGTGCCGCTGCGCGGCGACGCGACGATGATCTCCGGCGCCTCGGGCGTCGGGAAGAGCACCATCCTCGACGCCTACACCGCGCTGATGATGCCCTCGGACACCAAGTTCAACGGTGCCTCCAACGACGCCGTGGCCGGTCGCGCCCGAGGTGCCGGTCAGCGCAACCTGCTGTCCTACCTCCGCGGCGCGGTCGACGTCGTCGACGACCCCCGCACCGGGCGGCCGGTCGAGAAGCTCCTGCGCGGCAAGGGCTCCGACACGTGGGGCGCGATCGCGATGACGTACGTCAACGACCAGGGCGGTCGCTTCACCGCGCTGCGCACCTACTACGTGCCGCGGCGCGCGACCCGTTCCGCCGACGTCCAGATGCAGCTCGTGACGCAGGAGGGCCCGGTGGCCCTCGACGCGCTCGAGGTGGCCGTGCCCGAGCGCTTCCACGCCAACACCCTCAAGAAGCTCTTCCCGGGCGTGCGCGTGCACCGCACGTACGCCGAGTTCGCCGCGGTGCTGCACGCGCGGCTCGGCATCGGCGCGAACGGGGACGGCGCCAAGGCGCTGCGGCTCCTGGCGCGGATCCAGGCCGGCAACCAGGTCCGCAGCGTCGACGAGCTCTACAAGGACATGGTCCTCGAGCGACCCTCGACCTTCGCCGCGGCCGACCGCGCGATCGAGCACTTCGACGACCTCGACACAGCTCATTCGGCCATGCGGACCGAGGAGCAGAAGCTCGAGCTGCTCGCGCCGATCGTCGACCTCCACGAGCGCCGCACGACGGCGACCCGACGGCTCGCCGAGCTCGACTCCTACGGCGTGACGCGCGACGGGGACACGCCGCTGCGCACCTGGCTGCTGCGCACCCACCTGCGGCTCCTCGAGGCAGCGGTCGTCGAGAACCGCGCGCAGCGCGCCGCCTGCAGCGACGAGCTGAGCGCCACGACCTCCACCGAGCGCACCCTGCTCGCCGACCTCGAGGCGGCGAAGGAGTCGCACCGCGCCGCCGGCGGGTCGAGCCTCCAGTCGCTCGCGCTGTCCCTCGAGCAGGAGCAGGTCGTCCGTGAGGACCGGCTCTCACGCCGCACGGTCCTGCAGGAGCGGCTCCTCCCGCTCATCGACGCCACCGACGCCGAGGCTCCCGACGTCGACTCCGCGCTCCTGTCCGCCGAGTCGTTCGCCGTGCTCCAGCTGCACGCCCAGCAGTGGCTCGCCGGCTGGCAGCGCGACCAGGAGCGGATCCGGCGCGAGCGCGACGACGTGCTGCGCAGCCAGTTCCCCCTCAGCCAGCGCCAGTCCGAGCTGCGCCGCGAGCGGGACTCGCTGGAGGGGCGGTCCGGCCGCGTGCCGGCGCGGATGCACGAGCTGCGCGCAGAGGTCGCCCAGGCCAGCGGGCTCACCGTGGAGGAGCTGCCGTTCGTCGCCGAGCTGCTCGACGTGGCGCCCGACGAGGCGCGCTGGCGCACGGCCGTCGAGACGGTCCTCGGCGCCAGCGCCCGGACGATGCTCGTGCCGCTGGACCGCCTCGACGACTTCTCCACCGCCATCGACGGGCTGCGGCTGCGCGGACGACTCACTTTCGAGGGCGCGGAGCTCGACCTGCCGGACCTCGGGCCCGGCGACCCCGAGCGCGTCGCCGGCAAGCTGGTGTTCCGGGACTCGCCGTTCGCGGGCTGGGTCCAGGCGCACGTCGGGGAGCCGGCCCGCAACGCACTGTGCGTCGAGACCGCCGACGGCCTCGGCGGTCCGGGCTTCCGGGTGACCCTCGCCGGCCAGACCCGCAACGGTCGTCGGGGCGCCCACGGGCGCAACGACACGCGCAGCATCCTCGGCTTCTCCAACGCCGACGCGCTCGCCGAGGTCGACGAGGAGCTCGACGCGCTCGCGCAGCGGCTCGACGACGTCGGCGCCCGCATCGCGCAGCTCGACCGCGAGGCACGGGTGCTCGACCAGCAGCGCACGGCCTACGACGCGGTCGCCACCGCACGCTTCGAGGACCTCGACGTCGACGGCAGCGAGCGCCGGATCGCCGAGCTCGAGCGTCGTCGCACCGAGATCCTCGAGTCCGACGACGGGCTCCAGGCGCTGGAGGCCCAGATCGCCGAGCTCGGCGCGCGGCTGGAGGAGGCGCGGCGCGCCAGGTACGCCCTCGAGCAGCGCCAGCGCGACCTCAACACGACCCACGCGGAGCTGGTCGACGCCGAGGACCACGTCAACGACCGGCTGCGGGCCATCGACGACGACGGCACGGTCGTGCTCACCGAGGAGCAGGACGCCTCCCTGGCGGCCGACTTCGCGGCCGCTGCGGCGCCGGCCGACCCCGACGACCTCGACCGGTTCGCCGAGACCTCGCAGCGCCTGGCCGAGCGGCTCCGCACCGCGGTGGCCGACGCCGAGGCCGAGGTCCGGCGCGTGGACGACGACCTCACCCAGGTGTTCCGCGTCTTCAAGCTCCGGTGGGACTCGCCCAACCTCGGCACGACGGCCGACTCCTACCCCGACTACGCGCGCATCCTCGACGACATCCGCGGGGAGGGTCTCGCCGCCCGGCGCGCCGAGTGGCGTCGCCGGCTCACCGAGTGGAGCGGGCAGGACCTCGTCCCGCTCGTCGGGGCGATGGCCGCGTCCATCGAGGAGATCGAGGACCGCCTCGAGCCGATCAACGGCATCCTGCGACGCCTCGAGTTCGGCGCCTCGGGCGACCGCCTCCGGATCCGGCTGCGCCGGCTGGCGCCGGCCCACGTGCAGGCCTTCATGAAGGACCTGCGTGCGCTGTCGTCCGGCTCGACGGCCGACCTCGGCGAGGAGGCGCTCGAGCAGCGCTTCGCCGAGCTCAGCGCGTTCATGCAGCAGCTGCGCCGACCGAGCCAGGTCGGGGACGCCACCGCCGCCCTGACCGACCGCGAGCGGCTGCTCGACGTGCGCCGTCACGTCGAGATCAGCGCCGAGCGCTACGACCACACGACCGGCGAGCTGCGGGCGACCTACCGCACGCTGGGGGAGAAGAGCGGTGGCGAGAGCCAGGAGCTCGTGGCCTTCATCGTCGGCTCCGCGCTGCGGTTCCGGCTCGGCGACGAGATGCGCTCGAGGCCGCGCTTCGCCCCGGTCTTCCTCGACGAGGGCTTCGTCAAGGCCGACTCCGAGTTCGCCGGCCGCGCGGTCCAGGCGTGGCGCGGGCTGGGCTTCCAGCTCATCGTCGGCGTCCCGCTCGACAAGGTCACCGGTCTCGAGCCCCACATGGACGAGCTGCTGGCGATCACGAAGAACAGCACCACGCACCAGTCGTGGATCACACCGATCAGCGACGCGAGCCGCGAGGCCGTGGTGGCGTCACGTCCGTAGCAGCCGGGCGAGCGGCGTACGCCTGACCCGGCGCCACTCGAGCAGTGCGAGCCCGGCGGCCCAGGCGAGCAGTACCGCCACGGTCGGCACCGTCCACCACGGCACCACCGGGTCGACCGGGTCGGGTGCGAGCGTGAGTCGCTGCAACGAGAGGGCGCCCAGCAGGGCGTGGGCGCAGACGATGCCGGCACCGACGCCCATCGCGGCCGCGACGCCGACGGGCACGACGACCTCCCCGAGCAGCACCCGCCTCAGGTCCCGGTCGGTGGCGCCGAGGGCGCGGAGCCTGCCCAGCGACGTACGACGCGCGGGTGAGCCCGTCGCCGTCGACAGCGCCGTGGCCAGCAGGGCCAGGACCGGGAGCAGCACGCACGCAGCGCCCGCCAGCGCGCCCAGCGCCGACGGCAGGGCCGCGCCGCGTCGCCGGTCCAGCTCGCCGGCATAGGTCAGCACCACGCCGCCGGGCGCCTCGTCCACGACCGACTCCAGGGCTGCCGCGGAGCCCGGGCCGACCGCCCAGAGCGTGTCCGGCTCCGCCGGGAGGCCTCTGGACTCGAGGGCACGCCGGTCGAGGACGACCACCGGGCCACCTGACGCCCCGACGTCGGGCGCGGTGCCCACGACCTCCAGGGGGATGCTCGTGTCCTCCCAGCGCAGGCTCGGGTCGTCGGTGAGCCCGGGAGGGCCACCGAGCAGCAGGGCAGGCACCCGCTCGCCGGCAGGAGCACGCAGGCGCGCGAGCTGCGAGGCGTCGGCGAGGTCGCCCGCGCCGACGAGCGCGCCATAGGTGGTCGCGTCCACGACGACGAGACGCACCGACTCCGCGCTCCCGCGAGCCGAGACGCGTACGCCGTCCTCGACGCGTCCGGCGGCCACGGCACGGACGCCGGGCGCGGCGGCCAGCTCGCCGGCAGCCGTCGCCAGGGCAGCGTCCGGGCGGGCGTCGAGCCGCGCGTCGCCGCCCACCACCGCGAGCGTTCCCGCGGCCTGGCCGTCGCGCAGGGTGGCGGCGAAGGCGGCCGCGAAGGTGGCGCCCGCGAGGGCGAGCACGACGACGACCACGGGAAGCACGGGGAACGCGCTGCGCACGAGCCGGGCGCTGACGAGGAGGGGCACCACGGCGCGCGAGCGCCGCGCCAGCCGGAGGGCCCGGCACAGGAGGGGCGGTGCTGCCCGGACCAGGACGAGGCCCGCGAGCACGGGCAGCCAGGTGGCGGTGCTGGCGGCGGTGAGGTGCTCGCCGCCGCCGTCGTCCCCCACCCCGACGACCCCGCGTTGCTGGAGCGCGACCCAGGACAGGCCCGCCGCCGCGACCACCGCGACCTCCAGGCCGAGGCGTCGCAGGCCCGCGGCCCGCGCCCTCGCGCGGCGCACCGACCGGTTGGCCGGTGCGCGCGTCCCGCTGGCGCGGACGACGCCGACGGCGAGGACGGCGGGCGCGAGCGACGATGCCACGAGGACCGGCGCCGACCAGGCCCAGCCGACGGAGCCCGTCGCCACCCACGCGACGGCGAGACCGGCGGCGGCGCCGGCGGCCGTGACGACGAGCGACTCCACCACGAGCTCGCCGGCGATCCCGGCGAGGCTCGCCCCCCGCTGGCGCGCCAGGAGCAGGGACCCGGTGCGGCGGCGCACCAGGAGCTGGCCGGCGAGCAGGAGCGCCAGGACGGCGGACGCGAGCAGCACGAGGAGCAGCACCTGGGCCTGGCCCCGTGCGGCACCGACCTGGGTGCGGGCCTCGCGCAGGACGGTGCCGAGCAGGCTGTCCCACGCGGTGTCACCGACCCCGGTCCCGGCTCCCGACTGCAGTGCGGCGATCGTCCGCTCGAGCGACTGCGACCCGCGCCAGGTGACGGCCTCCGCCCTGGGGGCGAACACGACCCTCCTCCGGATCGCGTCACCCGGGAGGACCAGCCTGAGGTCGGCCAGCGACTCCGCGGGGACGAGGGCCGTGGCCGAGGCGCGCCCCTCCGCCCCCGCGACGGTCGAGGCCTGGAGCAGCTGGGGTGCGACCTGCCAGGCCACGTCGCCCGGGTCGTCGGGCACGAAGACGCCGCTGATCTCGACGACGGTCGTGCGGCCGTGCTCGTCGCGTGCCGGGACGCGGGTTCCGACCTCCAGGCCGAGGGCCTGGGCGACCGGGGCGGACACGGCGACCTGGACGGACGGCTCCCGTGCGGACGGCGGGCCTGCGCGTGGAGGCGCGCCCTCGGCGTACGACACCCCCGGACCGCCGTCGGCTGCCTCGACGAAGGCGAGCTGGAGGTAGCGCCCCGGTCCGGCGTCGAGGAGCTGCAGGGACGTGCTGGTGACGGTGACCACGCCGGGCCGGAGCACCCGTCGCAGACCGGCCGGCATGCCCTGCCGAGCGAGGTCCGCGTCCTGGCGGACCTGCGTGACGGTCCCGGGGTCGCGCGTCGGGCCCGACGGGTCGTCGTACCAGTCGGGCAGCATGGCCAGCACGGTGCCGCGCGGGCCCGCGTCGCGCACCGCGGCGGCCACGGCGGCGTCCGCCGAGCGCGTCGTGAGCGGGTCGACCGCGGCCATCATCGCGACGGTGGCCGCGCCGACCGTCGCCACCAGGAGCAGCAGGCCGAGGTCGGCACGGAGCCGGCCGAGGACCGTGGGGAGGTGCAGCCGGGACGTCGGGCTCACGACCCACCGTCCCGGAGACGCGAGGGGGTGGACCGCCGGACGAGCCGTGCGGTCGAGGTCCACGTGACGACGAGCACGCCGACGACCAGCCCGGCGACGAGCGTCACCTCCGCCGCCCACGGCCACGCCACCACGGGCGTCGGCACGGGTGCCGCGCCCACGTCCGACCGGACGAGGTGAGGCGCCACCAGCACGGTCGCGGCGGCGCCGACGAGCGTGCCGACGAGGGTCAGGGGCAGCAGGAGCGTCAGGTGCTCCGCGAGCAGCAGCCGGACGGCCTGACGTCGGGAGACCCCGAGTGCCCGCAGTCGGGCCACGCCGGTGGAGGCGCGGGACCGGTCGGCGCCCACCACCAGCACGACGGCGGCCGCGAACAGGGCCACGGCGAGCGCCAGCAGGACCAGGAGCGTGGTGGGAGCCGCCACGCGCAGCGGGCCGCGGGCCAGGTCGGTGGCCAGCCCCTCCCGCGTGGTGACCGTGCCGAGCTCCTCGGCCGCGATCGCCGCGGCCGTGCCGGTGGACGGGTCGGCCACCCACCAGCCGTCGACGACCGGCTCGAGGGACCCGGCGCGGACGAGCGCGCGCGACAGGGTGTCCGCGTCGGCGAGGACCGCGACCTCGCCCGGCGCCGACGGGACGGCCGGGATCACCGTCGCCACCCGCAGGGCCAGCGAGGTGCCGCCCACGATCGCCGCCAGCTCGTCCCCGACCGACGGGTCGACGGCGTCGACCAGGTCCTGCGAGACGGCGACCGGTACGGCCGTCGGGTCGGGGAGGACGGTCGTGAGCACGTCGGCACCGGTGTAGGCGAAGAAGGTGAGGTCGACCTCCATGGACGTCGTCAGCTCGGTCGTGCCGCCGGTCGTCCGGACGTCGGTCGTGGCCCCACCGACCGGCCCCTGGTCCTGCAGCGGGCGTACCTCCCACGGGTCGGCCACCTCGGCGGGGCCGTCGGTCTCGCTCCGCGGGGCGGCCGTCGGCACGGAGACGGTGGCGGTCACCGTCGAGGTGGTGCTCGCCGCGCCGGGGGTGGCGCCGGTGGGGCCGTCGAGCTCGAGCCGCACGGCGACGAGCTCGAGGTCGGGGCCGACCTCCGCCGACCACGCCAGTGGATGGGGCCGGCCGTCCAGGTCGACCTCGCCGGCGGGGACCCCGGCCCGGAAGCCGGTCGGGTCCTCGAGCACCGTTGTCACCCGGGCGGTGAGCGAGGACCCTGCCGGTCCTCGCCCGCGCAGGGTGACACCGGCGCCGTCGTGGGGGAGCGCGATCCCGGCGACCTCGGCCGCAGGGGCCAGCGCCCGGCCGACCTGCCCCCAGGACCGGCCGGCGCCCAGGCGACCGCGCAGCAGCGAGCCGGCCCGCCGGGTGTCGACGGCGACGAGCACGGGTCGCGACCCCTGACGTCCGATGAAGCGACCGAGTGCCAGCGTTCGGTGGATGACCGGCGACGCGACGGGTGGCGAGCCTCGTGCACCGAGCGCGTCGACGACCCGGCGTGCCTCGGCGACGCCGGCCGGGGAGCGCAGGGTGAGGGAGAGGTCGGTGCCGACCCGGAGCGCGGCCTGGTCGTCCTGCGAGGTGTCCCAGGTGCTCCGCAGCGCCAGCGCGAACACCGCGGCGGCGACCGCGGCGGCGACGAGGAGCAGGGCCGTGGACGCCCGGGCGCGCTCCGCGGCCCGTCGTGCGGCCAGCGGTGCCACGAAGCCGCGGGCGCGACCGGCGAGCGCGGCGCCACGGCGCAGGCACGCGGCGACGAGACGGACGCCGAGCGCGGTCAGCACGGCCAGGCAGAGGACCGGCGCGACGGTGAGGACGACGTCGCCCGCGCCACCCGGCGTGGTCCGCTGACCGCGCAGCTGCCACCAGGCGACGACAGCGCCGACGACCAGCAGCGCGTCGAGGCCGAGGCGCGCGAGCCCGACGCGGGGGGAGGGATCGGCGACGGGACGCAGACGCAGCGTCGCGACCACCAGCGCCGCGACGAGGAGCACCGCGGTGGCGCACACGGCCAGCACGAGCACCCAGGTGACGACGGGTCCCTGCGCGAGCCCGGCCGCGGCGAGGTCGCGCCGGTGGGTCAGGCGGGAGTGCAGCAGGGACGCAGCGGGCACGGCGACCACGGCGGCGAGCACAGCGAGCACGGCCCCTTCCGCGGACGCCAGCAGCACCTGCTGGCGTCGTCCCTGGCCCGTCGCGGCGAGCAGGTCCCGCTCGTCCTCCCGCACGGACCCGACCAGGCGGCCGGTCAGCAGGGCCGCGGCGACCGAGAGTGCGACCCCGAGGAGGAGGACCACGAGCACGGTGGACGCGGTGCTCGCGCTCTGGGCGTGCAGGTGGGCGAGCGTGCGGGGCAGGTCGGAGGCCAGCCGGCTCAGTCGCGCCCGCTCGCCCACGACCGCGGCGAGACGACCGGGTGCGTCGACGAGTCGCTCCTCGGCCCGGCGCAGGGCGGAGTCGCCGGCCAGCTCGAGCGAGGGGTACGCCGTCACGCGCAGCGCGTTGATCGAGGAACCGGAGTCGAGGAGCTCCTGCTGGTCGACGACGAACGGGCCGTAGGTGGGGGCGGCCTCGAGCCCGTCGCTGTACGACGGTGAGAACCCTGCCCCGCCGAGGGGGTCCCGCTCCCACTCCAGGACCGCACGCGGCCGGAACGTGCCGACCACCACGAGCGGCACCCTCCGGTCCAGCCCACCGAGCCCGCGCTCGTCGCCCAGCCCCACCCGGTCGCCGGGGCCCAGCCCCAGCAGGCGCGCGGTGGTGTCCGGGACGGCGACCTCCGTACGGCCGGCCGAGGCCGTGGGCCACCGGCCGGCCGTCAGGTCGGCCCGGCCGGCGAGCGCGTCGCTCGCGAGCAGGTAGGCCTGGCTGTCGGTCCGGGCGGCGTCCGCGACCAGGTCGCGGAGGCGTGAGGTGAGCGTGGTCTCCTGCGTGGGTTCCGTCGGGCCGAGCACCTCGGCGACCACCCGCGCCGCCTCGTCGCGCGCCGCGGCCGCGTCCTCGCTCCCGAGGTCGACGAGGAACGCCGTCACGCCCAGGTCGGCAGGCTCCGTGCGCAGGACCTCCTGGTCGAACCCGCGGGACTGCGTGACGCCGAGGACGAGCGCGCAGGTGCCGACCAGCGTGCACGCGGTCGCGACGAGCGCCACGACGGCGGCCAGCAGCCGCCACTGGACGCGCGCTCGGCGGAGCACCAGGACGAGCACGACCCGCGCCTCAGCCGTCGATCCGGCCGTCCGAGATCGCGAGGACCCGGTCGGCGAGCGACATCAGCACCGCGTCGTGCGTCGCCACGACCGCGGTGACGCCCTCCGACTCGACGACGGCGCGCAGCAGTGCCATCACGCCGAGCCCGGTCTCGGTGTCGAGCTGGCCGGTGGGCTCGTCGGCGAGCAGCACCCGCGGCGAGCCGGCCAGGGCGCGCGCGATGGCGACGCGCTGCTGCTGCCCGCCCGAGAGCTCGTCCGGTCGCTGCAGTGCGTGGGCGCCGAGCCCGACGAGGTCGAGCAGCAGCGCCACGCGTTCCTCGCGCTGCGCGGCGGGCGTACGCCGCAGCCGGAGCGGCACGCCGACGTTCTCGGCGGCGGTGAGGGCGCTCAGCAGCCCGAAGGTCTGGAAGATGTAGGAGACCGTGTCCCGGCGCAGGGTGCTGAGGCCCTCGTCGTCGAGCGCGGTCACCTCGGTCCCGGCGACCCGGACGGTCCCCGCGTCCGGTCGGTCGAGCCCGCCGAGCAGGTTGAGCAGCGTCGTCTTGCCGGACCCCGAGCGACCGACCACCGCCACCAGCTCGCCCGGTGCCACGTCGAGCGAGACGTCGTCCAGCGCGTGCACCGGGGTCGCGGTCGAGCCGTAGGTGCGGGTGAGCCCGCGTGCGCTGATCATCGGTCGGAGCGGACCTGCACGTGGTCGTCGGCGAGGGCCAGCCGGACCCGCCGCGTGAGCTCGAGCGCGTCACGGAACTCACGGGGCAGCTGCACGCGCCCGGCGCGGTCCATCACTGCGAACTCCTCCGCCCTCGCCGGCGTGTCCGCCGTCGCGTGGCTGCGGAGCACCTCGCTGCTCGTGCGCCCGTCGCGGATCGCGACGGTGCGCGCCACCTGGTCGCTGACGGCGGCGTCGTGGGTCACGACGACGACCGTGGCGCCGAGCTCCCGGTTGACGTCGCGCAGGGCGCCGAACACCTCGGCCGCCGTGTCGCTGTCGAGCTCCCCGGTGGGCTCGTCGGCCAGCAGCAGGCGGGGCGCGTTCGCCAGCGCCACCGCGATGGAGACGCGCTGCTGCTCGCCGCCGGACATCTCGTGCGCACGGCGGTCCGCGCAGTGCGCCACGCCCACGAGCTCGAGCAGCTCGGCGGCGCGCGCACGACGCTCGGCCCGGTGACGGCCCGCGATCGCCAGGGGGAGGTCGACGCACTGCCGGGCGGAGAGGTACGGCACCAGGTTGCGGGCCGTCTGCTGGCGTACGAACCCGACCACGTGACGCCGGTAGTGCACCTGCTCGCGTCGGGACATGTCGACCAGGTCGTGCCCGGCGACCCGTGCCCGTCCGGCGGTGGGGGAGTCCACCGCGGCCAGCACGTTGAGCAGCGTCGACTTGCCGGAGCCCGACGCTCCGACGAGGGCGACCATCTCGCCCTCGTGCACCAGCAGGTCGAGGCCCTGCAGCGCCTGCACCTCGACGTTCTCGGTCTGGTAGATGCGCACGAGGTTGTCGCACACGACGAGCGCGTCGTGGCCGAACTCGGGGGAGTGCTGCGGGGGAGCAGGCAGGTCCAGCACCGCTCCACCCCGTTCCCGGCTCGATCGAGCGCCGACCGATGCTAGCAATGACGCGCATCACGCGGCGGCCCGCGACCGTTCGGGAGCGGGCGCCCCACACCGGCATCCGCACTTCTGCGTGTCGGATGAGAAAAGTGGGCGGACTTGTGCGTTGACGCCGACGAATGCTGCTCCCTAGTGTGACGAACCTCACGCCGTACGTGCCCCCGCACGTGCGCACCCGCGTGGTCTCGAGAAGGCAGGACAGCATGAGCAGGTTCCGTTCCCCGTCGCAGCGCGCCAGGACCTCCGTCGTCGGCCTCCTCGCCGCGGCCGTCGCCGGGAGCGGCCTCGCCGCCGCCCCGGCGGCGGCGGCCGAGAGGCCCGCCGCGAAGCAGTCGACGCCGGCCAGGTCCGTGGCCCCCACGCACGCGGGTCACGACCACGACGCCACCCCGCTCGCGGTGGAGCCGACCTACGACGTCCTCGTGTTCAGCAAGACCACCGGGTTCCGGCACGGCTCGATCGGCGCGGGCATCCGCTCGATCAGGCGCCTCGGCGCGCAGTACGGCTTCACGGTCGACGCCACCGAGGACGCGACCCAGTTCACCGCCGCCAACCTCGAGAAGTACGAGGCGGTCGTGTGGCTCTCCACGACCAGCGACGTGCTCAACGACACCCAGCAGGCGGCGTTCGAGGACTACATCCAGGCCGGCGGCGGCTACGTCGGCGTCCACGCCGCGTCGGACACCGAATACACGTGGCCCTGGTACGGCCAGCTGGTCGGCGCGTACTTCCAGAGCCACCCGGCCGGCACCCCCACGGCGACGATCGACGTGGAGGACAAGGCGACGCCGTCCTCGTGCGCGCTGCCGGACCGCTGGGAGCGCACCGACGAGTGGTACAACTTCCAGTCGCCCGCCAACCCCGTCGTCAACGGCGGCGGTGCCGACTACAGCCCGCGCGTGAACGAGAACATCAACGTCATCGCCTCGCTGGACGAGTCGACCTACGAGGAGAACGACGGCGCGCCCGGCGACGACGACCACCCGATCGCCTGGTACCAGGAGTTCGACGGCGGCCGCAGCTTCTACACCGGCGGCGGTCACACCGACGAGTCCTTCTCCGAGCCGCTCTTCCGGCTCCACCTGCTCGGTGGCATCCAGTACGCCGCGGGCGAGGCCCCGGACGGCTGCACGCCGCCGCCGCCCACCGACGAGTCCTTCGAGCAGGTCACCCTCGCCAAGGGCGTCGACAAGGTCGGCGAGCCGATGAGCATCTCCGTGCTGCCCGACGGGCGGGTCCTGCACAACGCCCGTGACGGTCGCATCTTCCTGACCGACCTCGAGGGCAACACCACGCTCCTCTACGACGTGCCGATCTACTCCCACGACGAGGACGGCCTCCAGAGCCTCACGGTGAGTCCGACCTTCGATGAGGACGGCTGGGTCTACCTCTACTACGCCCCACCGCTCTCGACCCCGGCCGGCGACGCGCCCGTCAACGGCACCGCCCAGGACTTCGCGACGTGGCAGGGCTACAACGTGCTGACCCGGATGAAGCTGGTCGACGACGAGCTCGACCCGACGACCGAGCAGGAGCTCCTGCGCGTCGAGGCCGACCGCGGCATCTGCTGCCACGCGGGCGGCGCCATCGACTTCGACGCGGACGGGAACCTCTACCTCTCGACCGGCGACGACTCCAACCCGTTCGAGTCCGACGGCTACGCGCCGCTCGACGAGCGCGCCACGCGCAACCCGGCGTTCGACGCCCAGCGCAGCTCCGCCAACACCAACGACCTGCGCGGCAAGGTCCTGCGGATCACGCCCGACCCCGCGGCGGCGTCGTACACGGTCCCGGACGGCAACCTCTTCCCCGAGGCGTCGGACACCCAGCAGAAGACCCGTCCCGAGATCTACGCGATGGGCTTCCGCAACCCGTTCCGGATGACGGTCGACAAGCGCACGGGCTACGTCTACCTCGGTGAGTACGGCCCGGACGCAGGCGGTGCCAACCCCACCCGCGGGCCCGGCGGCATCGTCGAGTTCAACCAGATCCGCGAGGCCGGCAACTTCGGCTGGCCCTACTGCGCCGGCACCAACACCGCGGCGGAGACCTACAACGACTGGAACTTCGCGACCAACAGCACCGGCCCGAAGTTCGACTGCTCGGCGCCCGTCAACAACAGCCCCCGCAACACCGGGCTGACCAACCTGCCGCCGGCGCAGCCCGCCTGGATCAAGTACGACGGCGGCAGCGTCACCTACAACGGCGTCACCACCAACGAGTTCGGCGGCGGCGGGGAGGGCCCGATGGCCGGCCCGGTCTACAACTTCGACCCCGACCTGGACTCCGACGTGAAGTTCCCGGAGTACTTCGACAACCACTTCTTCGCCGGTGAGTGGACCCGCGGCTGGATCCGCGACGTCGCGATGGAGGCCGACGGTGACGTGGCCGGCATCGACCCGTTCTTCGACTCGATGACGCTGTACGCGGCGATGGACATGGAGTTCGGGCCCGACGGGTCCCTCTACGTCCTCGACTACGGCAACGGCGGCTACTTCACGGGCAACGAGAACTCGGCCGTCTACAAGATCAACGCCATCAACGACGGCGCGCGGTCCCCGTCGGCGACGGCCTCCGCGACCCCCGACTCCGGCGTCGCACCGCTCACCGTGCAGTTCTCCAGCGAGGGGTCGAGCGACCCCGACACGGGTGACTCCATCGCGTCCTACGCCTGGGACTTCCAGAACGACGGCTCGGTCGACTCCACGCAGCCGAACCCGACGTTCGTCTACGAGGACGAGGGGGTCTACGACGCCCGGCTGACGGTCACCGACACCACCGGTCGCACCGGCGTCGCGACGGTCGTCATCACGGTCGGCAACACCCGCCCGACCGTCGAGATCGAGATGCCGCCCAACGGCGGGTTCTTCGAGTTCGGTGACTCCGTGCAGGTCTCCGTGGACGTGACCGACCCCGAGGACGGCGACGTCGACTGCACGAAGGTCGACATCGAGTACATCCTCGGCCACGACTCGCACGGTCACCCGCTCAGCTCGCGCACCGGCTGCGACGTCCTGCTGCCCACCGTGGCGGACGGCGGCCACGACCCGTCGGCCAACATCTTCGGCGTCATCAACGCCAGCTACACCGACGAAGGCGCCGACGGCGTACGCGCCCTGTCCGGCGAGGACGAGGTGGTGCTGCAGCCCAAGCGCAAGCAGGCCGAGCACTTCTCCAGCCAGCAGGGTGTGGGCACCGAGGCGACGACCGACCCGCTCGGCGGGTCGCGCAACCTGTCCAACATCGACGCGGGCGACCACGTGTCCTTCGAGCCGGTCAGCCTCTACCAGGTGCCCAAGCTGCGCTTCCGGGTCGCCTCCGCCGGTGCCGGCGGCACGATCGAGGCTCGCCTCGACAGCCCCACGGGCGCTCTCGCCGGCTCGGTCGCCGTCCCGGTGACGGGGGGCTGGCAGCAGTGGCGGTTCGTCGACATGGACATCGCCGCCTCGGCGCAGGAGGGCTCGCACGAGCTGTTCCTGGTCTTCACCAACGACGACCCGGCCGCGACCGGCCTGTTCAACGTCAACTTCTTCGACGCCGCCGGCAAGGGTGTCTCGGCCAACTCCCGGCCGCAGGTCGGCGCGGAGGGCACGCCCCGCCAGGGCACGGCCCCGTTGACGGTGGACTTCACGGGGAGCGCGACGGACTTCGACGGCGACCCGCTGACCTACGCGTGGGACTTCGGTGTCCCGGGCGACGCCGACACCGCCACCACCCTCGACGCGTCGTACACCTACACCGAGCCGGGCACCTACACGGCCCGGCTGACCGCGACCGACTCCAACGGCCTGAGCGGCTACTCCACGGTGCCGATCCGGGTGCTCAACGCGTGCGGCGTCCAGCAGTCCGACGAGTTCGACGGCACGTCGCTCGACGGGAAGTGGGACGTGATCCGCGACAGCGGTGAGTGGAGCGTCGAGAACGGCGGCCTCCAGCTGCCGATCAACAGCGGCAGCCTCTACGGCATCGGCGGCAACGCCGAGGACATCATCGTCCAGGACGCCCCCGAGGGGGAGTTCGAGGTGACCGCGAAGATCACCGCCGAGGTCAGTGAGAACTACCACCAGGCCGGGCTGCGCCTCTACTCCGACGACGAGAACTGGGCCTCGGTCCACCTCATCTCGGCCGGCGGCGCTCGCGACGTGGAGTTCATCTACGAGGCCGACGGCGTCCCGCGCAACAACGCCGAGGACAAGCTCGGGGGAGTGCCCGCCGGGTTCCCCTCCACCTACTGGGTGCGGCTGGTCTCGGACGGCACGGACCTGCGGGCGTTCTACTCCGCGGACGGAGAGGCGTTCTCGCCGGTGGGCCGGCCCGCCTCGCTGAGCACCTTCGACGCGCCGAAGATCGGCCCGGCGGCGGTGTCCGGCGGTGCCCCCAGCAGCCCGACGGCGACGTTCGACTGGATCCGCTTCGAGCCCGACGGCACCAGCGGCTCCACCGACCCCTCCGACGAGTTCGACGGCCCCGGCCTCGACGACTGCCGATGGAACGCCTCCGTGCGAGAGGACCCGTCGCGCTACGAGGTGGAGGACGGGGCACTGACGATCACCACGACCGGCGGCGACCTCTACCAGGACTCCGACGCCTCGGGCACGTCGAACCTGATCCTGCAGTCGGCGGGCAACACCACGGACGACTACACGCTCGAGACGCGCGTGTCGACGACGTTCACCGACGGCTACGCCCAGGCCGGGCTCATCGTCTACGGCGACGACGACAACTACGTGAAGCTGGACCCGATCTCCGACACCGGGGCCGGGCGGATCAACCGCGTGGAGCTCCGCTCGGAGCGCAACGCCGCGATCCTCGACCCCCAGCCCCAGCTCGACGCGCCGGCCAACGTGTCGTCGTACCGGCTCCGGCTGACCAAGGACGGCACCAGCTACCTCGGTGAGGTCGCCTTCGACGGCGGTGCGTGGCAGAGTGTCGGCACCGTCACCCACCCCGACGAGGGCATGGACTTCGGCCTGTTCGCCATCGGCGTGCAGCAGCCGGACCGGACGGCGTCGTTCGACTACTTCAGGGTCACCCCGGCCGAGGCGGCGAACCGCCCCCCGGTCGCCGACGACGACACCGCCACCACCACGGCGGGCAAGGCCGTCAACATCCCGGTGCTGTCGGGTGACACCGACCCGGACGGCGACACCCTGACCGTCGAGTCGGTCACCGCGCCCGGCGACGGGACGGCGACCGTCAACGACAACGGCACGGTGCGCTACACCCCGGACGCCGGCTTCACCGGGACCGACACCTTCGACTACACCGTCTCCGACGGCAACGGGGGCAGCGACGTCGGCACCGTGACGGTGACGGTGGTCGAGGACTGCGGCTTCCGGACGCCGGACGACACGTTCGACGGGGCGAGCCTCGACACCTGCCGGTGGAACGCGATCGTCGCCGGCGACGCGGACACGCGCCGGGTGGCGGACGGACGCCTCTTCATCACCACGACGCCCGGCGAGATCTACCAGACCGGCACGGGCAAGTCGAACCTCGTGCTCCAGTCGGCCGACCACGCCGGCGCGGACTGGGAGCTCGAGACCCACGCCGACGTGACGGGGCTCGACGGGGGCTACAGCCAGGCCGGGCTGATGGCGTACGGCGACGACGCGAACTACGTCAAGATCGTCGCCATCTCCGACGAGAACAGGCCCTCGCCCAACCGCGTCGAGCTCCGCTCGGAGGTCAACAACGTCATCGTCGGCGCCAACCCCCAGCCCGAGCTCGAGGTCCCGGCCGGGACCGACCTGACCGACCTGAGGCTCCGGCTGACCAAGGACGGGTCGACGTACGCCGGCTCGGCGTCCTTCGACGGCGGTGACACCTGGGTCGACATGCCCAGGACGGTCGAGAACGCGATGTTCGAGCCCCGGTTCGGAGTCTTCGCGGCCGGCGTGCTCCAGGAGGGTGACGAGGTCTCCTTCGACGCCTTCTTGGTCGACGGCGAGGACCCGGTCGACCCGGGCAACGCGGCCCCCGTGGCCGTCGACGACACGGCGACGACCGCCCAGGACACCGCGGTGGGCGTCAAGGTGCTCGCCAACGACACGGACGCCGACGGCGACGCGCTGTCGGTCCAGTCGGTGACCAAGCCGGCCCACGGCACCGCGGTCGCGGGCGCTGACGGCACGGTGACCTACACGCCGGCCGCCGGGTGGTCCGGGACGGACACGTTCGACTACGTCGTGTCCGACGGCACCGACTCCGACACCGGGACGGTGACGGTCACGGTGACGAAGAAGCCCGACGGTCCGGCCGCGCCCGACACCACCATCACCGGGTCTCCCCGCGACACCACGCGGGCGAAGACGGCCAACCTGCGCTTCGCAGCCACCGGCCCGGGTGCGGCGGGTGCGACGTTCGAGTGCTCGCTCGACGGCTCCGCCTGGGCGGCGTGCACGTCGCCGAAGGTCTACCGCGACCTGCGCGACGGCGAGCACGAGTTCGCTGTACGCGCGGTCGGCGCGGGCGGTGCCGACGCCACTCCGGCGACGGTGTCGTGGACCGTGGACCGCACGGGCCCGAAGGTGCGGAAGGCCTCGCCGACCGGCTCGACGCGGGACCGTACGCCGACGATCGGGGCGGTCGTCACCGACCGGCTCTCCGACGTCCGTGGGCGCGACCTCACCCTCGTCGTCGACGGGACCAGGGCGCGGGGGATCTCCTACGACGCCCGGACCGGCAAGGTGACGTGGACGCCGAAGCGTGGGCTCGCGCCCGGGCGCCACACCGTCAAGCTGGTCGCCGAGGACGCCGTGGGCAACCGGACGGTCGAGAAGTGGAGGTTCACCGTTCGCCGGTGACGGACTGACTGCCGGGGGCCGGTACGACCGGCCCCCGGCAGTCAGCCGCTCGGCGCCATCAGGACCCACAGGAGCTCGATGGTGCGGTCGAGCCACCGGGGGTCGACCTCGCCGTGGCGCACCAGCTCCCCCAGGTAGGCGCCGATCATCAGGCTCACCACGCCGTCGGTGTCGAGCCCCGGGCGCAGCAGGCCCTCGTCGATGTCCTCCTGCATCCGGGTGGCCAGCATGTCGACGTGCGGGCGCAACGCCGTCCGGAACAGGTCGGTGAACTCGGGGTCGCCGTTGGTGAGCAGCTCCGCGAGACCGCCGGGTCCGAGGACGTCGCCCATCTGGTGCCACACCTGCTCGAGGGCGATGCAGATCCTGTCCCGCACAGTCCCCTCGCGCGGCACCTCCGGCGCGCTGACGGCCTCCGCCAGGACGGCCCTCAACAGCTCGGCACGGTTGGAGTGGCGGCGATAGATCGTCGTCTTGGCGACGCCGGACCGCGCCGCGACCCCGTCGATCGTGACCGCGCCCGGGCCGCCCTCCCGCAACAGCTGCAGGACCGTGTCGTGCAGGCGGTGGTCGACCGAGGCCGCACGCGGCCGTCCGGGACGCGCCTGCCCGGACGTGTCGTCAGTGGGGGACATGCGACCTCCGGTCGGGAGCGGGCTCGTCGTCCCGCGTCTCGCGTGCGTCGCGGGGGAGGACCGACGTGGCCTCCAACGCCGCGACGACGAGGACGTGGACGACCACTGCCGCAAGGCTGAAGGCGGCCAGGACCATGAGCGGGTGCACGGTCCTCACGCCCCGCCCGTCTCGCCCTTCGCAGCCCGGCGGTCCGGGGGCTCGGGGTGCTCGCGCCACTGGTCGAGGAAGTACACCAGGGTCACCCCACCCATCGACAGGCCTCCCGCCACCACTGCGGCGACGATGAACACCACGATCTCCCAGCTGGGCACCTCGACCGCTCCGTCCCGGGAGGCGTCCCGCCTCCCCGCCTAGTTCCGATACGTCCAGCGTAGCGTAATGACGCGCGGCGCCCAAGCGGCGCAGGTCGCGCCGCGGATTGCGTTGTGGGAGTGTCGGACCATGACGTCGGGGTCGCAGGCCGAGCGGATCGCAGACACTGCACGCCACCTGCAGGAGACCCACGACGACCCCGAGGCGACGTGGCAGACGGCGGTCGAGGTGATGCAGGAGTCCGTCGACGGGTGCGACGGCGTCGGGTTGTCGATGGTGCACCGACGTCGTGAGGTGACCACCGTCGCCGCGACGTGCGACCTGGCCCGCGAGGCCGACCGGCTGCAGTACGAGCTGGGCGAGGGCCCGTGCCTGGACGCGGTGTGGGAGCGGCACATCGTGCGGAGCAGGGACCTGGCCGCGGACCGGCGCTGGCCGACGTGGGGGCCCCGCGTGGCGGACGCGACGGAGGCGCGGAGCATCGTGTGCTACCAGCTGTTCACCAACGAGGACCGGATCGGCGCCCTCAACCTCTACTCGAGGTCGTTGGACGCCTTCGACGACCGCACCGTCGAGGAGGGCTACGCGATCGCCGCACACGTGTCGATCGCCGTGGCCGCCTCGCAGGAGGTCGACGCGCTCACCCAGGGACTGGCCAGCCGCACCGTCATCGGTCAGGCCACCGGGATGCTGATGGAGCGCTACGACCTGGACCCGGCGCGCGCCTTCAGCGTGTTGTCGCGCATGTCGCAGGAGGGCAACATCAAGCTGCGCACCCTCGCCGAGCAGATCGTCGAGCACCGGCGCGACGGACTCGGCGAGGCCCGCCCGCAGCAGCCGCTACGCTGACGGGGTGTCCAGACCGCGGGCGCTGCTACTTCTGCGCGAAGCGGGTCCCATGTCGATCCACGATCGAGCCCACACCCTCAGCGAGATGGCCGCACAGCTGCGCCCCGCGTCGGGTGCGCAGCCGACCGCCCAGTCCGTCATCGACACCGCGGTCGGGCTCATCCCCGACGCCCGGTGGGCGAGCGTCACCATCCGCAGCGGCCGTCGGTCGTTCGAGACGCTCACCTCGACGCACGACGAGGCCCGCGCCGCCGACCGGCTGCAGTACGAGCTGGGGGAGGGGCCGTGCGTCGATGCCGCGACCGAGGTCGGCTGGCTGCGCACCGGCGACGTGGGTCACGACCCGCGGTGGCCCACCTGGGGCCCGCAGGCATCCCGCCTCGGGGTGAGCTCGTTGCTCAGCCTCCAGCTCACCTCGGACGACCAACCCGTCGGAGCCCTCAACCTCTACTCGCCGGAGCCTGATCTCTTCCGGGACGACGACGAGATCGCCTTCGCCCTCCTCTACGCCTCGCACGCGGCGCTCGCGCTGACCAGCACCCGGCAGATCGAGGGCCTCAGGAGCGCGATCTCCTCGCGGCACGTGATCGGCCTCGCCCAGGGCATCCTGATGGAGCGCTACGACCTCACCGTCGACACGTCCTTCGCGCTCCTCCGCCGCTACTCCAACGTCCACAACGCCAAGCTCGCGCGCGTCGCGGCCGACGTCGTGTCGACCCGCCGGCTGCCTTCCGGGGCGGGGGCGGACGGGGGCGGTCCGACGCCCGGGACGGCCGACCCGGGCTGAGGCGAGGGCACGTGTCGTCCGCGGGCGTCGCGACGGGCGATGCACGGGAGATGTCCGGGCGATCGACCGGCGTTCCGATCCGGGTGTGCGACGTTGTCGCTCGCACCCCGCCCGCACGTGCGGCGTACGCGGGGGTCACGATCCCCGCATGCCGCTGTGCGTTCGTCAGGCATCTGCTCCGCCAGGACACGCATGACAACTTGTTCGTCCTCGGCGGCATCCCACGCGTGACGAACCTACTTCGAGGAGTGCGATGAACCGCCTGCGTACGGCGCCCGGCCCCGTCTCGCCGACTGTCCACGGGAGGCGTGCTCGATCGAGGATGGCGGTCCTGGCTGTTGCCGCAGGCTGCCTCGCCGTGGGTGGCGTCCTTGCCCCGGTGTCGGCCGCGCTGGTCGTGGCCCCGTCGGCGCCGGGCGAGTCCCGAGCGACTGCGACGTCTGTGCGCGAAGTGGAGTTCGGTCAGTCGGTCCTGGTCGAGAGCAACGGCACGACAGCACAGGCGACGTTGAGGTTCCGTGGGCGCGAGGGTGAGGGCATGGGTCTCCTCGGCTCCTTGAGCTTCGTGGAGCGGTGCGACTTCTCCACCCTCCACTCGCGGGGCGTGCTCGTGCCCCGGTCCGCGACGGGCGTGTGGATGTTGCCGCGTACCGGCAGCTACACCTTGCGCTTCGATGACCGGTGCCCCACCAACACCAGCCCAGGTGGCGGTGGGTACCAGGAAGACCGGCGCATCGCACTCAGGCGAGTGGTGCTCCACCGTCGCGCCGTCGGCGAGACGGTGCCGACGCGGACCACGAGGACCACGGTGCACGCCGGTCTGGTGACGCTGCGGACCCGAGCGGACGCACTCGAGGTCGGGCCCGCGACGGTCACCGCCGACACTGGCGGAACCCCCGCCACCGTCGAGCCCGTCGGACGCCTCCTCCGCGAGCGGTTCGTCACCGACGAGGAGGCGCGGGCCGAGCGGACGTGCGAGACGACCTACCTCGAGGTCGGTCAGCGACCGAGGACCGTCACCGACGAGCGTTGCCTCGGCGGCGTGAAGGTCCGTCGTGGCGCGACCTACGTCGTGTTCGCGGCAGCACCCGTACGGCTCACTCCCTACCGCACGATCCGGACGGACGTGGACGCGGCTGAGCCGGCGACGTGGTCGGGCAAGGGGCCTGTCCGGCTGAGCTTCACCGGTCGGTCCGGTGACGTCGTACGGTTGGACGCGCCGGCCCTCAAGGGTGTCAAGAGGTGGGCTGCTGAGCTGCGGGGCCCCAGCGGCCGCCGGGTGTTTGCGCTGGGGAACACCTCGGACTACTCCGTGGTCGCGAATCCGTGGCGGCTGCCACGAGACGGGCGGTTCTCCCTCAACCTGGGCAGGACGCCGCGCCCGAAGAAGTCCGTACGCGCCGTGGTGCGGGCCGTGGACGTGACTCCTCTGGAGGTCGGCGTTCCGCAGGCCCTGACGTCGACGGATGGTCGGTGGGTCGTGGCACTGCTGCGAGACGGCTCTGTGCACGACGCCGTCCCCGTCGTGACGGACGCCGCCGAGGACTCGCCGACCGGCTGGAAGGCCTCCGCCCTCGGCGCGACCAGGACCGACCCCGACGGGTTCGCGCGGCCCGTTCCCGCCCTCACCGCGCCAGGTGCGGGACGACCCGTCGAGTACAGCAACGGCGTGGTCCTCATCCCTGGCCACAGGGACGGGACCACGTCCGTCACCGTTCGGCTCGACACGGTCTCGAGATAGCGGCTGCCTCGACGCACAGCGAGTCAGCGATCTGTCCCGGCAGGGACGGTGGCGACGTCCCTGGTGCCGAGGATCTCGTCGTCCGGGAGTGCGCTCGCCAGCTCGCTGAGGACGTGGTCGTCGAGCACGAGGTCCGCCGCGGCTGCGTTCTCGGCCAGCCTCTCCGGCCGGCGTGTTCCGGGGATCGGTACGACGCCCTCGCTGAGCAGCCATGCAAGGGCGACCTGGGCGGTGGTGGCGCCGAGCCGGGTGGCGATGTCATCGACCCGCTTGACGAGCGCGAGGTTGGCTGCGAAGGCGTCGGGTCGGAAGCGGGGGAGCCCGCGTCGGGCGTCGTCGGGCGCGAGGTCGTCGAGTGAGCGGATGCCGTCGGTGAGCGTGCCGTGGCCGAGCGGTGAGAAGGCGACGAAGCCGATGCCGAGCTCGCGGACCGTGGCGAGCTCGCCGTTGTCGATGACGTCGCGGGAGAACAGCGACATCTCCGACTGGACCGCGGCCAGCGGGTGGACGGCATGGGCGCGGCGGATGGTCGCAGCAGAGGCCTCGGAGAGGCCGATGTGGCGGACCTTGCCCTCGGCCACGAGCTCGCTCATCGCGCCGACGGACTCCTCGCTCGGGACGTCGGGGTCGACGCGGTGGAGGTAGTAGAGGTCGATGACGTCGGTCCGGAGGTGGCGCAATCACCAGTCCGGCGATCCAGCGCAGGTCGTCCTCGTGGTAGCGGCGCCTGCCTCCGCTGTCGCGGTCCGTCGGGTCGAGGAGCAGTCCTTCGCGCTCGTAGTAGCGCAGCGCCTTGACGCCGACACCCGACAGCTCGGACGCTCGTCCGATGGTCACCCCAACGGGCGCGGAAGGAGTACGGCACGGGACCGGGCCCCACCCTCGTGACTGCCGTTGTCGGGGGTCGCAGGCGTCTAGCATGCGGCGCATGTCGTTCCGTCCCGGATCCTGGCTCACCGTCGCCGTCCTGCTCGCCGTCGCACTGCTGCCGTCGACGGCGTACGCCGAGCGTGTCGTGACTCGCGACCCCGCGGGCGATGCTCTCGCCACGTCCGAGGTGAAGGGTGTCGAGCAGTCGACCATCGCACCGGACCAGCGCGCGCTCGACATCGTCCGTACGGTGGTCGACCACCGCCGCGGAGCCGTGTCGGTGCGCGTGCAGTTCCGGAAGCTCGGCACCGACCCCCTCGTGTTCGTCGGCACCCGCCTGAAGCTGCCCCGGGGCAGGGTCGACGTGTACGTCGAGCATCTCGGCGGCAAGCCGATCGTGACTGGTGCTGCCCACGGGGCAGGGAGATCGATTGCCGGGGCCTGAGGGTCGACGTCCATCGCGCGACCCGGTCCACGACCCTGTCGGTGCCGACCTCATGCCTGGGCGACGCCCGCTGGGTCCGCGTCGGCGTGGTCGCGTACGGCATCGACCTCGACCAGGAGGACGACGCGGGGGTGAGCGGGGTCTACTCCGACGACGCGCATCGCGACGGCAGCTTCGACGTGGAGAAGGCGGCCCTCGGCCCGAGGGTCCGCCGCGGCTGAGCCCGGCGCGTGAGCGGGGGCCGACGTCCGCATGCCCATCAACCTGCTCGGCAGACTGCTGAGCATCGCCCCGTGCTGGATGAGCTCGACCGCCACCTCGCGGTGGCGAGGCAACGGGCGCACCGTTACGTCTGGTTCAAGGGCGACTGAACAACCGGGCCCGCCGCGATGGGTGCATCCACCGTTGTCATGTCGACGGACGCCGCCTCGGCCAGGCTGGCACCAGGACGACTCGCGGGAGATGCTGGCTGACTGACGCCGGCGACCGCGCCGCCCGAGCGGCGCCGCCGCGTCGTCCACGTACCAAGAACGGAACACGCCAAACCCCCCGACACAGGGAAAGCCGCCGGACGACTGAAGGGTCACCCGGCGGCGTTCCGCAGGTCAGAGGCGGTGTTCTTCGATCACTCGTGGTTCATCGAAGGGCCGCCACGTGGTGGAGATCAGATGTCGTAGTAATGAGTACCTCAGCGCGCTGACCTGCGGAAACAGCTCCTACGAGGGCTAATGGGGTGCACTCGGTACGCTCAGCATCGCGTCGATGGCCGCCTTCGTGCGCTCCGTCGACGACGGCATCAGATGTGTGTAGGTCCTCAGGGTGAAGCCGGGGTCCGCGTGCCCGAGGTACTCGCTCAGCGCGAGGATCGACTCACCCGCATCCAAGAGCGTACTGGCGTAGAAGTGTCGCAGCGCGTGACAGCCGTTCTCGCGCTTTGCCTCCAAGCCGGCCGCGCGGAGCGCTGGACGCCAGATCTTCGGGTTGAAGTAGTTGCGGTTGAGTGCACGCGACTCCCGCGAGTACAGGATCAGGTCGAAGCTCCGTTCCGGCCCATCGCTCTTGTCCCAAGGCAGTGTCACCGATCGCGGCGGGTAGCGCGTGACGTGGTCGTTAATGAGCTCGAGGACGCGGTCCGGGAGCGGGACGGTGCGAATCTTGCGCCCCTTCGGCAGTCCGAACAGTTGGCGATTGCTCCCGAGCAGGTTTACCTGGCGCTTGATCTCGATCTCACCGGTGTTGAGGTCGATGTCGTCCAACGACAGCCCGAAGATCTCGCCCTGGCGTAGCCCGAGTCCGATTCCGAGATCGACGACGAGCTTGAACTGGTCCGGCAGGTGATCGCGTACCGCCATCGCCTGCTCGTGCGTCCAGGGTTTCAGCTTGCTTGGATCTGACTTCGGTCGCCGAACCGATGGCGCCTTGCACGGGTTCTTCGGGATCAGGCCGTCGTCGACGGCGGCCGTGAACACCGAGGACACGTTGGCGTACATGACCTTCTGATAGTTCCCCGAGAGGCCGGTGAGGGTGCGTAGCCATCCCTGGATCGTCGATGGCTGAATGTCGGCGAGGTTGCGACTTCCGAGATGAGGCATGACGTGAAGCCGAAAGCGGAGTTTGACCATCTCGACGGTTCCCTCTTCAAAGGTCTGCGCCGCCAGCCACTGTTCGGCGTAGTCGTCGAAACGCACCTTGCCGGCATCGGGGTCGATGTAGTGGCCGCGGACGATGTCGGCGGACACCATGGCGGCGAAGCGATCTGCCTCGACCTTCCTCCGGAAGGTCTTGGCACGGGCTCGGCCATCGGTCTCCCGCCAGCGGACCCGGTAGGTGACGGTTCGCTTCCCGTTGGTCGATGTGCGCTCCCGACGTTCAACCCACGCCACGATCCACCGCCAGATGCTCCTGCAGCCACGCGCGAACAGTCGCCGGGTCGTAGCGGAGATGCCGCCCGACGCGATACGCGTCTGGGCCACAGCCCTTGTGTCGCCACTGGTAGAGCGTGGCGACCGGGATGCCGAGGAACTCGGCCACCTCGTCGGCGGAGAGAAGTCGCTCCATGTTCTGCCGCGCCCTGGGGACGCCGCCCTTCGCGTTAGAGACCTGGGACATCGGGCTGCGCTCCCTTCGCGGGCGGACGGTGGATGAGGGCGGCGTGGAGGTCTGCCCGGCTCGTCCCCGCCGACGAAGCTGAGGGCTCTTCCGGGGGTCGCAGGTGCTCGCGGGCGGTCCGGATGACCTCGAGGTCAGCCGCGCGTGCGACGGGCACGAAACGTTCGCGGACCGGATGGACCAAGCGCCCGTCGCCGCTCACGAGCCGAGGGACCGTCACGCGCTGGACGAAGGCTCCTCGTTCGACTCCGGATTCGAGAACGTCGGTGATGCGCGAGTCGACCCCACGAAACAGCGTCTGGAAGCCGCCGAGCATCCTCGGCTCGATCACCGCCTCCGGCCGCAGCGCCTTCAGTCGGCTGACGGCGTTCGCCGCCTCGCCTGCGGCGGCCGTGCCGTTGCCGAGCCGCCCTCCGATGTTGAGGAGTTCTCGCTGGATGCGCGAGTAGGTCTCGGCGCGGGTACCCCATTCCCCAGCAAGGTTGGGGTCGATCCGCTTGGCGTATGGCACCAGACCAGCGCTCAGTAGTCGCTGCGAGTCGACGACCAGGCGGAGATTCATCGCATCGGGGAAGGACGCCAGCCTCACGAGGAGGTTGTGCTCGGCCTGGAGGACGCCGAGGACTCCCGGCTTGGCGGGGCCGCCAATGGGCTTGGTCCGCGGGCGCCAGCCCGTCTGGTCGACGCTGTAGTCGGGCTGCCCGAGGCTGACGTCCAGCGCCGTGGCGAGCGCCGCCCAGCCGAGTCGATCGCACCCGGCGAGGGGCTCCCATCCGGGGGTGCTGCGATACCGGCGATCGAGCACGACGAGGGCCTGGCTGATCGCGGCGACGTCGCCTGCAATCGTCCGCGCCTGTGCTGCGGTCAGGTGTGTCGCCTGATCTGGCGCGGTGTCGTGCTCGGCGAGGGCTGCAGCGCGTGCGGCGAGGCGCCAGTGCTCGACGACGTTGTTCGCGCTCGGGGTCGTGAACTCCTGGCTCGACGCCTGCCGTGTCGCCTGATCGCGAGCCGCCTCCAAGGCTCGAGCGAGCTCAGCCACTGCGGCGCCGTGATCGCTCGCCGCACGGAACGGATCGGCAGGCTTCTGCGGAATGTTCGGGAACGTGAGAGGTCGCGCCACTCCCATGGCTTGTGCGCACCAGACGAGAACGGTCTTACGGAACCGAAGGATCTGTGGGCCGGCCGCGGCGCGCTCAGCGGACGAAGCATCAGCGAGGCGGCGCATGATGCGGTGTTGACGCAGCAGTGCCGCCAGCTCTGTGCGCATCTGGGCACCGTTCTCGCCGTACATCAGCCGATGTCCAGGTCGTGCGCGTCAACGAGCATCGCCAAGATCAGTTCGATCGACAGAGCGTCGATGCCGTAGCTCTCGAGCTCCTCGATGGCGTTGCTCGCGACGGCGAGCAGAATGGCGCGGTCGTCGGTGAGGTCCTCGGTGTCGAGTGCCGGGCACTCGTCGCCATGGACGCGGTCTAGTTCGAGCAGGACGCGCTCGTACGCGGAGGATGCATCGAGCGTCAGGGCGCGGTCGGCGAGCGCCGCGACGTAGGACCTCGCTTGCGCGAGCGTCTGTGCGTGGGGGAGAAGCATCTTCCCTCCTTCAGTGGGTCGGATACCGACCCTGAGCTGGGAGTCGTCGTCTGGCCGTGGCTGCCCGGACTTCTGTGGATGAGTCCGCGCGCGGGCTGCCTATGGCGTGCTCCTGGACTCAGCCGATGAGCCGCTGGTTGGCGATCGCCGCGATCCGGCGCCTACGCAGGACGTCCTCTCGGACGAACTCCGCGAAGTCTTCGTCCCGATTCCGGATCTCGATCTCGGTGCCTGCCTGGGATACCGGCTCGCCGGGCCATGTCGTCTGCCTCGTGGGGCGGTCGCGATCGAGCCGCGTGCCGCAGATCGAGACTCAGTCCCGGAGGCGGTAGCGAGCGTCGGAGAACTCGCGCATCCATGCGATAGGAGCCGACGGTGACGCTGACTCGTGGTAGCAGCTCAGCCAGTGGCAGTGGAGCGCGGAGAGCTCCCAGACGAGCTCGTCGTGACGGTGCCAGTACGGCGGCACAATGTTGGGCGGCAGGCCGAAGGTGCTCTTGAGCCACTTCACCCAATGATCGAGGTCATGCCACTCGATCTCGGCCTGCTCGGCGTCGAGGAGGTTCCAGTTGATTGGGACCGGAGGGCGTTCGAGCAGATCGGTCGCGCTGCGCCAGGCATCACCGTCGTCGGGCTCGTCCGGAAACGGACTCATCGAAGGATCCGGTCAGAGGCCGACGGCGGGCGGCTGCGGCACAGCGGTCAGGGGCCGGTCGGCGGCGTGATGTCCGCGATGAACGACGTAGTCGGTCTTGTTGGCGTTGTGTCCGATCTTGCGGGCAACGAACTCCTCCTTGATGACGCTGGCCTCGCGGCCGTCCACCTCGTATTCGTGGACGTAGTCGCTGGCCACGAAGGAGTCGCCCTTGCGGAAGCGGGCGTAGGTCTCACGGGCGGTGCTCTCGAAGGCGACCATGTCGTGGAATGTCGGGTCGAGCTTCGTGAAGCTGCCGTCGACCTCCTTGCGCCACTGCTCGACGCCGACGCGCAGCCGGCAGCACTCGGCGCCCTGCTTGGTGAAGTGAAGCTCCGGCGCGGACGCGACAAAGCCGACAAGGCTCATCTGGGTGGGAATGGACATCCTGACTCCTGAATCCGGGCGGCGCCCTGACTGCGCTCGCGCTCAGGAGTGAGGTGCGTCGAACGAACCAACGCGGCTAGGCACTCAGCCGATCGGCTACCAATCCCCGGTCACGGCGGCCAGGAAGTTGTTGATTGTCCGCCCAACAGCACGAACTGATCCGGGCTTCCACTGCTTGGCCGCGACCAACACCGTCGGGTCGAAGTACTTGAGGCAGTCTGGACCGATGCCCAGGATGAGGCTGTTCGGGTCGGACAGCGGTTGGCCGCACCTCGCGCAGCTGGTGACCGCGAACCGTTTGCGGCCCTGTCCCGGTCGGTATTGCCGACTGCCCAACCGTTCGACTGCCCGATCAAACTCCGCCACAGCCGCTACCGGATGGCGTTCGACCTTCAACTCCGGTGCGGTGTCCGGCGACGCCTCGAGGAACTGACTCTTCACGGCAACTCTGGCGTCCGGGATGGATGTGAAGGCCCATACGAGGAGCCAAGCGGAGGCATCAACGTCAGGCGCCGTGTGGACGGGAACAAGCCCCAGCGCTGAGGGGGCGATCGCACGCGCCTCCCGGATGAAGCGGCTCTCGTGGTGCGCGGACCAAGCAGCGCGCGGAGCATTTCGGAGTGTTGCCCAGACTTGGACCCCGGATTCGGCCGCGACGTAGTCGAATCGGGCCTGGAACTCGGAGATGGTCAGCGTTGCTGCCTCAGTGCGGCGATCGTCGAGTGCCCTTGCCAGGCGCTCCCAGACAGGACTTCGAACTGCAACTGATTCTGCCGCAACAACGTCCGTACTCGTCGGCGTAGGTCTCGTCCTCTCCTGGCGACGCGTGTGCGGCGCGTCAGGCGAACTTGGACCAGAGGGATCCCAGCTCGTCTCCGGGAGCCGCTCGTCGAGAAGGCGGATCCTTCGCTCCCAAGGTTCGCGCAGTTCTTCCGGCACAGCTGGCAGGTGAAGAATCTTGCAAGCTTGGAGCATGTCGCGTGCCCGGTCGACCTTGCCCTTGCGCGCCCACGCTTCCACCTGCATGAGGTTCGCAGCCAGCCGGGTTACCGGATCCCTCTTGCGTCCAGACGCCCGAGAAGGAACGGCGGCAGGCATGATCGAGATCCTTCCACAGGCGTACGAGGCCCGAGTGGGAATCAGCCCACGCCCTGCCGTGCCGTGAATGGACGGAGATCGGTGACCATCGGCGGCGCGCTGCGAAGCAAGACGAGGCCTGTGCCGAACGGCAGGGTCCGGATGCGCTCCGGCGGCATCACAGAGACTCGCCGTGTCGACCGTTGAAGCGATCGCGCGCCGTAGTCGCTGATAGTGACGGTGTCCGAACGCTCGTCGCGTTCGCCGATGAGGACGGACAGTTCCTGCAGATCCTTGGAAGCCGACGCTCCGCCCAGGACGACCTTCACGATCGAGGCGTCCCAGATGGTGTTGGCAGCATGGTCTCCCCACTTGTTGCGCGCCTGGGCGAGTGATTGCAGCACTGGCATCGTGGTGATGCCGGTCCCACCGCCCTCGGCCATCAGGACCGGCAGCGAGGGGAGGGGGGCGAGGTTGCCGATCTCGTCGAGCGCCATGAGGACGGGAGGGTCCAGGCGCGCGCCCGGTGACGCGGCGGCGAGGTGGCGTGCGACCTCGGTGAGGTCTTCCATGAACGCGGCGACGAGCGGCCCCGACGCACCGGCGCCGGCTCCCGTGGCGAGCAGGTAGAGCGTGCTGTCCTGGGTGAGGAAATCGCGCGGGTCGAACGCCTCGCCCGCCTCGGGGCTGACGGCGTCCAGTACGGCGGGGTCGGCGAGGCAGGCGAGGGCTTGGGCGACGGCCATCCAGATGGAGTCACGGGTGCGAGGGTCGGAGCTGACCATGCCTTCGACCGAGTCCGACCATCCTGCAGCGGCTTGCGGGTGACTGGCGAGGATGCCGACGGCGTCAGCTGCGGCAGACGCGGACAGCGACCATTCGAAGAGGGCCCGAGTCGGTAGCTTCTCGAGCGCGGCTGCATGGAGGAGTGCTTGGAGTGCGGAGCGGGCCTTGCCTTCCCAGAAGCCGCCGGACTCGGTGCCGCCGGAGGAGAGTCCGGTCGATGACGCGAGACCCGCAGCGCGGATCATTGCGGTCAGAGGGTGTTCGCAGCCGCGGATCGGTGACCATCGGACGCCGCAGCCGCCGACGACAGGCAGCCCTGCCGTGAGATGTTGAGGGTCGAAGACGGCGACCGGCCCTCGTTCCTTGCGGGCGTCGATGGTGGCGGCGATGTTGTCCGGCCGGGTGGAGGTAGTGACGACTGCGCCGGGCGCGTCGAGGATGGCATTGATGACGAGGTGGAGTCCCTTGCCGGAACGTGGCGGTCCGATCACGAGGATTGAGTCCTCGACCGATGCCCAGATCTCGCGGCCGCAACTGCGTCCGATCAGGTAGCCGACGTCGTTCGCGCGGGGGTGGGGGATCGAGGGGCGGAGGGTGGCGGCGCGTCGTACGAGCGCCTTCTTCGACGCGGCCGTCTCGATGTCACGAGCGGTTGCCGTGCCGTGGATGCGGTGGGGATCACGAGCAGCCCGGTGCCGCAGCCGAGCGACCACTCGCCACGCGCACCAGGCGACTGTTGCGAAGACGCCGAGGAACAGCGTCACCACGCACCAGTACGCGATCGCTGACAACCCGGGCGCCTCAAACGCCCGCGCCGGTCGGCTCGGATCGGCGAGCACACGCAGTCCGCTCGCGATCCCGCCTTCGGGCGTCGTCGCGCCCGTTGCGACCGCGGCGGCCATTGCAGCCGTGCGGAGCACGAGCGCCAACGCGAGCGCCGCCACCATCCCGATGAGCGCCAAGTTCACGAGCTCGTCGTTCGCACCACGTGACGGAGGGGTCATGCCGGCGCCTCGAACGGGGTGACTGTCCGTGAGGTCATCCCGAGGAGCACGAGTCCGCCGCGGGTTGCGGCGAGCAGCGCGGGAGGGAGGTTGACCGACGCGTTGCCTTCGGCATCGGCGTTCTGACGTACGACGACGTACGCCAGCGCGACCTCCTCGCCGGGCTGAAACCCGGCACCAGCGAGCGCAGGCGGTGGCGGAGTGGGTGGCTGCGCCGCGGCGGCTGGTGCCGGCGTCGGGGGAGTCGCAACGTCGGTGAACGTCGAGCCGTCGGCCTCGCGTACCTCGACGCGCACAGGCGCGCCGAGGTCTGAAGTGACCTCGTCGATGACGGCCCGAAGGTCGCCGCGGGTTCTGTCCTGTTCGGAATCGCGCGGGACACCATCAACGTCGACCGCGAGCACGCCCTCGGCGTCGATGGCGACGTGAACGACGCTCAGCACGACGGGGATCTTCATAGCCCGAGCACCGCCCCATCACGGCGTGCAGTGGTGCTGACAGCAGTTGTCCCAGTGCGGTGGCCGAGGGCTTCTCGGTCGAGCCTAGGCGGGTTGCCGTCGCCGACCTGCTGGGTGTCGACCTTGTCGAGGACGCCGAGCGCGGTCGCGCGGACAAGTTCGGCGGCTGCCTGGACGACCTCGACCGGGCTCTCGCCGGGGACACTCGCTGCCCAGGTCGAAACGTACGGCACCGTGTAGGAGGAGGTGTCGAGCCCGTGTGCGGCACCGACCATGAGCGCGACGGATTCGGCTTCCACCTCGGCGATCCCACGGTGCAAGGTCGCGTCGGCGGCGGACTCGGTCGACAGGGCGCTCTCAGATGGCGCGTGGAGAAGAACATGGCCGAGCTCGTGGGCGAGCGTCTTCACCTGGGCCGCCTCGTCCATGTCCACGCGGACCGAGACCTCGCGGGAGAGGAAGTCAGTCAGCCCGTTGGCACCGCCGATCGCCGCCGCCGAGGAGACCAGACGGAGCTCGAAGCCGGCGGCCGTGATCTGGTCGGCGAGCCCGTCCCAGAGTCCAGCCGGGGCCTCACCCTGGAGTAAGGATGGGCGGGGGAGTTCGGGCACAGGGTCGCCTGTGGTCTGGGAGATGTCCCAGACGTAGGTCGGCTTGACCCCGATCATTCGGGTGCGGGCGTACTCGCCGGACATCGGCTTCTCGTTGCGCGCCAAGCGTCGCCAGGAGTTCGGGTCGTCGGGCGTGAACGAGGCGAACCGGCCGGTGACTGGTGCGAGGATGCCGTAGCCGTGCTGACCCTTCGAGACGCTGCGGCCGAGCGAGAGCCACTGGTGGAAGCCGGCGACGTACGTCGGCGTCGGCTCGGGCACCCTGCCCTCCTTGTACGCCGCGAAGTGCTGCGCCGCGATCAGCATCGAGTTCCCGAAGCTGCGCCCGCGGAACTGTGCGGCGAAGGTCAGGGCGCGCTTCCAGTCCTCGCCGGTCACCAGCGCAGCGACGGACTCGGACAACTGCTCCTGGAGCGCTTCGAGCTTCGCTTCGCGGGCCGCTCGACCGCGAACCTGAGTGGTCATGACGCTGTTCCTGTCATGCGTCCGGTGGTGTCGAAGAGCTCGAGTTCGGCGGGATGCATCTGGTGCTGGACGACGAAAGAGCGGTTCTTGATCCGCCACAGTCCTTGGCCGGTGCCGAGCGTGGGGATCAGTGACTGCTCGGTGCCAGTGAGCCCCAGTGCCGCCGACGCTGCGCCGAGCTGGTCAGCTTCCTGGCGATAGACGATGCGGGTCTCGGCGTTGGCGAGGAGCGACGAGGCGAGAGCGCGCATGGCGGAGCCGGAGTCGCCGACATTGTCGAGGTCGGTGAGCTTGTGGAAGATCAGCATGTTCGCGATCCCGTAGTGCCGCGCGAGGCGCCAGTGGGCGTCCATCCGGCGCAGCAGCGCCGGGTGCGACATCAGGCGCCAGGCCTCGTCGTACACGACCCAGCGCTGGCCACCGTTCGGGTCGAGCAACGCCGATTCCATCCACGCCGACGCGCAGGTCATCAGGACGGATATGAGGGTGGCGTTCTCGGTGACGCGAGACAGATCGAGGGAGATCATCGGCAGACTCGGGTCGAACGCGACAGTCGAGGGCCCGTCGAACAGTCCCGCGAGGTCGCCCGCGACGAGGCGCCGAAGTGCGTGACCGACCAGTCGTCCATCCTCCGTGAGGCGGCCGTCGGGGTCGTCCGCCGGGCCCGGGGCGAGGAGCCTGTCGACGACCATCGGGAGGACCGGTACGTCGGCTCCGCGGACGGTGCGGTCGATGGCGATGTCGACGGCCGTGTGCTCGAGCGGGGTGAGCCGGCGTTCGAGCACGGTCTCCGCCAGGGCACCGACGAGGTCACGGCGACGAGATGCGACCTGGCTGGCCCATTGGGCATCGTCGTACCCGGACGGACGGTGGCCCTCGTCGAGCGGGTTCAGACGGTTGGCCATGCCATGTCCCAGCGCGATGGCGCGACCGCCGACGGCTTCGGCGACGGCGGTGTGCTCGCCCTTCGGGTCACCGGGGACGTAGACACGGCGGCCGAAGGGGATCGACCTCGTGTAGAGGCTCTTGGCGAGACAGGACTTGCCGGAACCGACGATCCCGGCGAGCACGAGGTTCGGTGCGGTAATGAGCCCGCGTGCGTAGAGAATCCAGGGGTCGTAGACGAAAGAACTCCCGGAGTAGAGGTCCTGGCCGACGAAAACGCCTTCGCTGCCGAGGCCGCCTTCGGCGAGGAACGGGTACGCGCCCGCCAGGGTCGCCGAGGTGTCCTGGTGGCGTGGCACTCGGAATCGTCCGGGAGTCCGCAGCGTGGCGGGACCGTGTTCGCCGGCGCGGGGGAGGGTCACGGTCGCCCGCTTCTCGGTGGACAGTTCTTCGGCCTTGCGCTTGGCTTCCGCGCGCCGGGCTTCGCGATCGGCGGACAGGAGTTCTCGCGCCGCGGCCTTGCGGAGCCTGCGATCGTGCCGCCGTTCTCGTCCCGGTGAGACGAGCACGGCGGAGTGGAGGCGCCCGTCCTGCCAGCCGGTCACAGCGACATCCCTGGCTGGTGCGTCGTCCGCTGAACCGGAGCGAACGACGGGTAGTCGCGGATGTCGTAGGCGATCGTTGCCTCGATCTCGTGTGCCCGATCTACGCATTCGGCGATCTGGTGGATCATCTCGGCGGCGCGATGAAGCTCCCAGGACTCTCGGTACGACGCTGCCCGCCCGGCGTTGGCATCGCCGTTCATCCACGCCTGCTTGCGAGTCGGCCCGTCGTGGAACTCGCCGAGCTGGTGCAGTGACTGGCTCAGCGATGCGAGAGCGGAGCTGATGGAACCCAGAACCGCGTAGATCGCGGTCGGATCGTCGATCGTGCGCGTCGCGTGAGCAAGCCCGCGGACTGCTTCCCGGAGTTCGTCGGCGTCGGCGACCGGGTCGTTGAAGGTAGGCATCGGTGGCTCCTCGGTCGATGGCTTCATCGATGAGGTGCACCGGGCGCTCCGCCGTGTCGCCGGGAGAAGGGTCGGCGACCGACCTAGCCTGTGGTCGTGGCCGACCTGACGGAGCCTTGCCCGAACTGCGACACGCTGATGCGCTGGGAGACCTCTCACGAGCGCTGTGACGGCTGCGGTTACATCAGGCCCTGCTGCGAGGGCGCTCCCTGCAGTTGATCCGGCCTACTCGTCGGCGGCGTCGCCGATATCCCGGCGGCGGACACGGCGGCGCTTGCCGGTCTTGCGAAGCACCGGCCAAGGATGGCGGACTGCACGGCCGTGGCGGCGGTTCTTGTGGGGCTTACAGAGCTGGCAGCCCTTGTGCTGCCGGTGAGGCGAGTGCGCCATCGTGACGACTCCGATCCGTGAACAACACCCGCCACGGAGGGCGGGGTTGGTGCGGAATCGGGGCCATGGAAGGAAGGCTACGCCGCACGCCCGACACGTTCCGGGGAACAGAAGACCCCGCAGGCGTCTCGGGTCACCTGCGGGGTCTGGGCAGAATCATGGAGCAGGTTGGCTGGCTCTGTCCCGGGAATTCGGAATCTCCGCGCTCGGATCCGTCCGGGGTGGCCGGACTACGGCTCTCCTTAGATTTCGAAGTCGTCGTGTGTCGCAACCCGGGCGAGCTCGATCTGGCCGGTTGGAAGCACCCAGTAGTGGATGCGTCGAGCGGAGGGAGTGTTGACCTGGAGACTTGCCCGCCACGCGATGGCTCCGTCATCCCGGACGCGCACCGGGTCGTCGCCTCCCGGACCCGCGCGTAGATGGTGGACCTCGCGGCTGGGGAGCTGCGGTGCCAGTCCTGTGACGATCTCGAAGGCGACGTCGGCCACCTTCTCTGGCTTGATTCCCTGGAGTCGTTCCAGCGACTCGAGGAATCGTGGGCCAATGATGAAGTCGGCGAGCGGGCGGTTTCGCTGTTCGCTGGGAAGGGTGCGAGTAGCCCACTGGGTGAGTACGAGGTACCGGAACTCCTGCTCGGGGTCGGCGAATCGAGGGCCGTTTCCAGCCGGGCTCTCGGACTTGCCGGTGCTGGTTGCCTTCCGGAGCCGCGCACGCGTGGACTTCAGGTCGTTCTCTGCCTTGTTCGCCCGCCGCTCGGCCTGGTCCAGCAGGTATCGGAGCTGCTCGCGCTCGTCGGACCCCGCGAGCACCTGGGTCTGGAGGTTGACGACCTCGCGCTTGAGCCCGGCAATCTCGGCAGTCAGCCCGTCGACCTTGAGCAGCAGGCCTCGGGTCGATTCGGTCGGCCGGTGAGGGGCAGGAGACGCCGATGCCGGCCGCTGGCTCGGGCCGGGGCGGCTCCTGTCGAGCATGGCCGGGCTCGGCCGCGGCGTCGCGGCTGCCGGCGGCTGCGTGGGCGACGGCGCTTCGATCACCTGCACAGGTGTCGGCGCCGGCGGCGGCATCGGCAAGGACGTGACAGCCTTAGGCTCGTCGACCTCGGAGTGGTCCGGCTCTTCGCTGAGCCACGGCGGCCCGCCCGGTAGCAGCGAGGGAGCCGACACGATCGGCTCGTCATCATCGACATCGTGCAGGGCGAGTGCCCAATTCGGCCCTGTCGCCGTTACCCGGGCAGGAATGACCTCGCCGACGGTCATGAGCGTGCGGAGGTCGTCCTCAGGGTTCGCGGTGACGTCGGCACGAAGGACCGTGACGACAACCGGGGGTGTGGTGGTCTGGGGATAGAGGACCAGCTCCGCCTTCCCGTTGCGCACCTTCGCGACCTTGCTGAGGACGACGTCACCGACGGCGTACGCCGCGAGGGCCTCACCATGCCGCCGGAGGCTCTGTCTGATGTCGACCCGGTTGCTGTCGGCGTCGTACCAGCCCTCGATCCGCAGACCGGCTTCCACGATGCGATCGATCGGGACGTCATCGACCGCAAGTTCTTCTGCGATCGCGGCGGGGAACAGATTCCCGACGTCCACGAGTGCTCGGCCGGCGACGACCATCTTCACCGTGGTATCGACCTTGCGGAGTTCACGGGTGGGGACTGACTGGAGGAGCCCGGCCGCTGCGGCCATCCGGAGCATGTCGGAGATGAGCTTCTGTGTGGCGCGGTCTCCGTCGTCTTCGTTGAAGGCGAATCGGAGCGGCGACTTTGAGAGGTCAGAGGCCCACTCATGTCCGACGGGGTAGACGCGGCCGGCGCCACCGTAGACCTGGGTTCCCGCCGCCATCCGATCGGAGAAGTCCCAGGTGAACGGCCCGGTGGGCATCAGATAGACGTCGGCGAGGCTCCCGGCCTCACGTGCGACCTCCTCGACGTCGATCCACGGATCTGTCCGACCGGCCGGAATCGTTACGACGACAACGGGCCGCTTGCGAGAGTTGCCGTTAAGGAGATTCGCGAGTGCAGCGGCGGCGAGGTCGTCATCAACCCGGTGGACGGCGGACATGCGGCTACTGCGGGACGGCGCGGAGAGAGAGCGAGACACGCTCACGGTCAAGGTCGACATCCTGGACGAGAACCGTGACCGCGTCGCCGACGGACACCACGTCGGATGGGTGGTCTACGCGGCGATCAGCAAGTTGGGAGATGTGAACCAGTCCGTCAACCTCGCCCAGATCGACGAATGCGCCGAAGTTCGTAATGGTCTTGACCGTGCCCGAGACGACCTCGCCGACGCTCAAGGACTTCAGTGCCTCCCGCTTCCTTTCCGCTCGCGACTGCCGTGGCGGCGACATGGCGTCAGGCGACGACGGCGGGGGCCCCGTAGTTGAAGACGCCGGATTGACGTAGGTGCGGTACCTCTCGGGCAGGGTCCCCAAGATCTCCAGAGCGAGGCCACAGTTCTCACGCATGTACCGGTCGTAGGCACGGTCCGCCAACACCTGATCGCTGACGAGGTCGCCCTCCTCCTGGCGGAACTTCCGGTTCGAGTCCCCCCGGAACGACAACCAGTTGAAACTCGTCTTCACGTAGTAACTATCGCTCACGAGGATCTTCGCGTGAGTGTCGTCAACGCGCACGACGGCGAGCCGCGAGGACCGCCCAGCTGCGTCGTGCAGCGACTGGAGGGCGTGGCGATCTGTCTTCGCGTTGTCGCCGAAACCCCAGAAGATCGTGACATCTGCACTTCGCGCTAGTTGCTCGAGGCGTCCAACAAACTGCCGGGTCACTACGGAGCCTGTGATCCAGGGGCTGATGATGAGAAGGCGACGCTTCGGTCCCGTTAGTGCGTCATCCAGCCACGCGGGGTGGTCGGCCATGGAGAGCCACCGGATGGCGGTGCGATCTAGTCGGTCATCGTCCGCCTGCGGCGCGGTGTCGGCGTCATTCAGCGCGGTTTGGATCGCGATCACTTCGTCGCGCGAGAGTCGGGGACCGGGCTCGTCCGCAGGCTCGTAACTGACCTCTTCGGTCGAGCTGATGCCGAGCTTGTCGACTGCGTCGACGTCTTCGAGTGCAGCCAGATGCTCCTCTCTCCACTGGCCGTCGACCTCGATTCCCAGGCGAACTGAGCTCGAGTCAATGTCCCTGTAGACGAGCAAGATGGCGTCGCGATAGAAGTTCCGGCTCTCCGTTACACCGGTGACCCCGAGGATCTTGAAGTCGGAACGGGCGTACCCATCGATTGCGTCAGAGATGGCAGTGACTGTGAGGTCAGCACGCTCTACGTCGACGCCGCCTTTCTGCGGCAGAACGATGAATTGGGACTTCCTGGCGGTACCGGAGCGCACGAGCGAGTTTCTGCGCCAGCTGGTGACGCCGCCTGTGAGCCGGTCGTATACCACCTGGATGGTCGTCGGCTTCGGGCGTCGCACGCGCGCGTCACGTGCAGCCTCAAGGCCATTGGGGAGCAGGCTGAGGACTCGCGGCTGCCCCGGGGCAGGGGGGCGGTAGTCGACGAACTCCGACCGGAGTAGGCCCGCGACCGTAGTTGCGGTGTCTTCTGGGGTGAGGCCCATGAAGAGCTCGAGATCCTCGACGGTGTAGATGCCGTTCAGCAGGGCAGCGAGCGCGTACTTCTGTGCCTTGTCCAGGTCCTCGACTTCCTCAGCGAGGACATCGACCGTGAGTACCGACGCCGGGATGTAGCAGGGCTCCGCCGCCAACAGGGTGTGTCCCGGTAGCGCGTGCGCATGACGCCGTGCGGCGTCGGCATAGATGTCGCGGCTCACAGGTATTCGATCCTTCCGATCCCCGGCCGACCAATATGGGTCAGCGCCCTACCTAGTGGACCTTCTTTACTGCCGGCGAACTCCGAGTCGCCGACGATCCAGAGAACGTCTCTCGCACGTGACAAAGCGACGTTGATCCGCCCGGAGTAGCGCTCGTCCAAGAAGCCGAAGTCGCCGGTGAGATTGCTTCGCGTCACTGAGAAGATGACGACGTCTGCTTCACGACCTTGAACCGCGTCAACCGTGTTCACGGTGACGCTGAGTCCGGTCAGGTTGAGGCGTCGAATTGCGCGCTCGATCTCCAGACACTGGGCTCGATATCCGGTGAGAACAAGCACTGATACTGGTCCGCCCTTGATGCGACGCATGCCGCCCTGCTGCGTGCTGCCCTCGAGCCGCGCGAGTAGCTTTGCGATCTCGAGTGCCTCGGTCTTGTTCGAGGAACTTTCGCCGCGGGCCCGCTTGGGCTCTTCTCCACGGTCGGCTCGGCGGCTGGTCGAGAACCAGACGAGGCGGTCGTTGTCCTCAACCGACTCAGGAAGCAGGGCAGGGTATGGCTCGTGGGTGAGCTCACCGTCATAGAACGTGTCGGAGATCAGGCGCCCGATCGGGACGGCCATCCGATGCTGCGTGGTAAGTCGCGTTCGGCACGCTTCAGGCGACTCGGCCAGGAGGATGTCGAACAGCGAGGAGTTGTGGAAAAGCTTGTCCAGCTCGAACTCGTCGACGAGGTCCTTGTGCTCGAAGACCTCCTCCGCCATCGGGGGGAGCTGTTGTGGATCACCGACCATGACCCACCGCTTGGAGCGCGTCATCGGAACCAATAGTTCGGACGCGGTGGCCCGTGATGCCTCGTCGATGATGCAGAGGTCAAACTGCATCTCTTGGACTTTCGCGTTCGACAGGAATCCCATGCAGGTGCCTGCAACGACCCGTTGCGTTGGCAGGAAGAGGGGCTCACTCGCCCCAGGGTCGGTCAGGCTGTTCAGCCAGTCGCCCTGAATCTGCAGGAGCTCTCGAATTCGTTGATGTCCCGGGCTCGTGCCCACCAGACGATCGATGAGTGAGGCGAGCTCCGAGTCAGTTGGTTCGGCGGAGAGCTCCTCGCCCAGTCGTCCGGCGGCCATTCGAACGGTTGCAGCCGCCTCCTCAGACCGCTCGGACGCGCGGTAGTAGTCCGCCAGCATCGTCGCGCGATCGTCCGGAAGATCCTCATTGTCTAGCCGGTCCGACGGCTCCAAGACCCCTAGGGCCTCTCGACGATCTGCAGCCTCCCGCAGAGCCGCCCGTGCCTCCTCGGCTCGAAGGGCGAGGGACACGGACTCGACTTCGATTCCTTCGCGCTCAGCGAGAACGCTCAAGCCGTTTTGCGCACGCTTGGCGATCTCGGCCGTCCAAGCACTGAGCTTGTTTGCGAGCAGGAGGTGCGAAGCATCCGGGTCGACTTTGTCGTCGCGACTCGAGAGCCGGACGACGTCCGCGACACCGGAGTCGAACAGGCGTGTGACGGCGTTGTCGATCGCTACGTGCATCTGGCTGACCAACAGCACCTTGTCGCCTGGCCGGGCGCGCAGGTACTGGTTGATCAGTTCACAGATAAATGACGTCTTTCCGGTTCCTGGTGGGCCTTCGACTAGATAGATGTCCTCTGAACCGAGCGCGTTGGCGACCGCGGCGATCTTGTCGTCGTCGAGGTCGGGCGTGATCGGCTCGAAGGCAACCGGATCAGGCGCCGTCGCGACCTCCGGGTCGAGGACGATCTCGCGAAGGTGTGGTCGTGCCGAGCTGCCCTCGCGGAGAGCAGCGAGGGCCGTCTTCTGCCGCTTTATGGCGGCTTGCGAGGGACGGCGATCACGCACGAGCACGCCGTGGCGTGGCATGTCCCGAGTGGTTTGGAGTGCGCGCACGACCAAGTCGGTGCCCGCCACATCGACGACGTTGACCGGAACGCCGCGAGCGGTTGGGTCGTCGTCAGGTCTGGCCACACGCTCTTGGTCCAGGACGGCAGGAGGCACAGGCGCCGGTGACTCGAGTTCGAACTCCATGCCGCTTCTACCGACGACCTCGTAGGAGATTGGCTCCTCGAGCCGCTTCTCGAGTTGCTCCTTCGCGTCGATGAGTTGCGACCAGCTATTTAGTCGCGCCTGCTTGAACCTTTCGCCGAAGCGGTCGCTGAAGTCCTGGACTGCCTTGCTGAGCAGGGTGCGCAGTTCCAGGGCTGCCTGAGCTGCTTGCTTGGGATTGGCAGGACGCTCGGCTGACCAGGCGAAGTCTCGAGCGTCGATCGGAACGGCATCCTCGTTGGCGCGAAACCGCTCAAGCGCTTCAAAGTCGGTTACTTTGGCCCACTTTGCCAGGAGCCGGTACTGGTCCGTGAAGACCATTCCAAGCTCCAAGCGGTCGCCGATGAGCCGAAAGCCCTCAGCGTTGTAGTACGACTTTCCGTCGGCGCCTGTCTCCAGGCGGGGGAGCACCACCGTCCCATCGCCGAGGAGTCCGGGAACGGCGGACTCGGGACGCCGATCAGGTGACTCCTCCTCAAGAGCACGCCGCGCCGTATTGGACAGCTCGAAGACGATGGTCTTCTGCTTCCGCCATCTGCTAAGTCGAGCCTCATGAATGGCCTGCAGTTCGACAAGCATCACCTGGCCGTCGGCAGGGCGCCTACTCGGCTCCGGATCGAGGCTACGAGACAGCAAATCAAGTACATCCGGCGGGACGTCCGCCCCAGCCAGCGCCTTGGCGATGTCGGGGAAGTCTCGAATGGGCGAGTCGGTAACGCACTGAAGGAGCGTGGCTGCGAGCCCGTACACGTCGAATCGCGTCGATCCACGAGACGCGTGGTCTGGCGGCGCCCAAGGAGCGTTTGTGCTGCCGACGACCGTCGCATCTTGGGCGGCTGCGACCTGGTCTTTGATCTTGCTCAGGGCGAAATCTGTGAGGATCGGGGCGGTGCCATCCCAGAGCACGTTTGTTGGTTTGATGTCGCGATGCAGCACGGCCAGCGAGTGGGAATGCGCGAGGGCCGATGCGAGCGGGAGTGCGACAGCCTCGGCAAGGTCGTCCCAGCCCGGTGGCTCATCGAAGGTGCTCAACCAGGAGCTGAGCGTTTCGGGGACCCACTCCATGACGAGGTAGTAGGCGCCGATTCCGTCGTCGACCCCACTGTCGAGCAGCGCAGCGACATTCGGGTGGTTGAGCTTCCGGTTGGCCGCAGTCGAACGTTCGAAGTAGATGCGGTAGATGTCGTCAGCAGACGCTGGAAGTAGCTTGACCGCGACCATGCGGCCGCCCTGATGCAGGTCCGTTGCCTGGAAGACCTCGCCTTGTCCGCCGACCCGACGCGTGTTCGCGATCTCGGCATATCTGCCGGCAATGATCCGCATCTGGCTGTCCCTGCTCCCGTCCGAATGTTTCGGTCCGAGCCTAGGGAGCAGGTCCGACACTTGCTGCGGTTTGGACGATCTGCGGAGGGATCAAACCCGGCGGCAGAGTGGGAGCGCACTCGCCGCGAAGGACTGCGCCTGCTGTCCCCAGAGCCGGCGCGTCTCGCACGACGCTTGGATCGCCGCCTGCTCGATCGCCGCGACAGCGCGCTCGAGCTCGTCGGGGTCACCAGCGCTGACGGCGACGAACCCGGTCGCCCGCAGGACTCCGTGCCCGGCGGTGAGGTCGGCCTCCTGCTGGAGGACGTCCTGGTACTCGGCGGTCTGCTGGGCGTCCTCGATCTGGCCGATCTTCTGGCGCTGGGCGGCGTCGGAGATGTACTCGGTCTTCTTCTTGCGGATGTCCCGAGCAGCGCGATCGGTGCGCATCGGCGTGTAGAGCAGTGTGAAGGTCCGCCGGATCCCCGAAGACAGCAGCAGCGGCGCGAGGAAGCCGGGGTACACGAGGGACCGCGGCCACTCGCTGATCCAGAGGACGCAGTGGTGCGCGGAGTCACTGCGCAAGGAGCCCCACGCTTCGTTGACCGCGACGGGCCCCGCGGTGGCGAGGTCCCCGCCTATGTCGCCCTGCCGCTCGAGTGCGCCCGCGACGGCGGGGTCGTACGCCGACCTGAGGATCAGCGCAAGGTCGCCGGGCGTGAGCCATTCGCCGGGGGAGAGGTCGGCGGATCGGAGGGCGGCGAGCATGGTCGCCATCTCCTGTCGGAGTACGGCGGCCGCCCCTCGCATGCCTCCGCCGGCAGCCCGGATCGCTCGTCCGGCCACCTTCATGTCGAGTGAGATCGAGACGGTCGATGCATGGCGCTCGCCTGCCGGACCAGCGCGGTCGACCAGTTCGCCGTACGTCGTCGACGCCCACGAGGCTGAGCGGTTGCCGTGCTGCTCCCACCAGTCCGCCAGGCCCTTGCCGGAGTCAGGGAGCGTCCGCTCCATCACCTGCACGGAGGCGATTCGCCCTGAGCGGCATGCCGTCGCGAGGACGCGGCCCCACGAGACGACTCGGCGTTCCTGCTCAGCTGGGTCGAGCAGCACAAACGCGGGGTGGGAGACACCGATGATCGCGGTCAGGGTGGCGGCGTGCGGGTCGTGAACCATGACGGCGTCCGTCTCGGGGTCCACCCACTGACGCAGGCGCGCCGCGTCGCCGGGCAGGGCCAGCGTGCCGGCGGGGCGCGGCTTCACGATCCTTCGGCGGTACAGCAGTTGTCCGCCGGTGGATCGCCAGAGCCATCGCGCGCGGATCGGCGCCCACTCGATGAGCTTGCGCCCTCTGACACCAACGAACGCCAGCGCGACCAAGAACAGGATGATCGGGAACGTCATCACCACGGCGCCGACGTACAGACCGACGATCAACGTGCCCGACGCGAGGCTGGCCATCAGGAGTTGGGGCCCGGAGAGACCGAGCAGGACGCCGCGTCGGGTCAGGCGCGAGAACTTGACCGGGGTCAGCTCCGGTTCGCGGGTCGTCGTGGCCACGGCCGGTCACTTCTTCCCAGCGGTGTCGACCAGCGTCGAGTCCGCGACTGGGGGTGGGACTGTCGAAGGAGCGGCGGACTCATGTGCCTGTGCCTGTCCGGTCGCCTGGGCAGCGACGAAGTTGCCAAGCCGAGGACCGGCCGCTGCCGCCTCCTTTGCGACCACGACTCCGGCGGCAGCTGCGCCGCCCGCGGCTGCGGTTCCTCCGGCGGCACCGCCGGATCCGGCGCTTCCGCCTTTAGCTCCAGTCGACGGTCCGCCGGCGGATGGTCCCGTGGCCCCGGGCGAGGTGCCGGAGGTCGTACCGCCGCCACCGTCTGCGCCGCCCGCGATCAGGACCTTGGCCGGCTCGCTGCCCGTGCGGCGAGAGAGCGGGATCGGCATCGGCCGGTTGAGCGAGGACTTGGCTTCCTGCTCGGCCGACATCGCGTGGTACATGTCGAAGCCCATGAAGGCGATGGCCTTGTAGGTCAGGTACGGCGCGAAGCCGGCCATCAGCATCAGTACGACGCCCGCCATCGGCTGGCTGACGGACTCGAGGTCGGCGTCGATCGGCGCCGAGACCTGGGCGGTGGCGAGCAGGAAGATCACCACGAGGACGACCTTCGAGAGGATCATCGCGATCACGAACGTCGCCCAGCGGCTCAGCCACGTCCGGGTGTGGTCCCAGCTGGCACCTGCGAGCGCGATCGGTGCGAAGACAATCGCGATCAGAAGCAGGGCCTTGCGGATCAGCAGGCTGATCCACACGACCATCGCTCCGATGATGGCCAGGCTGGCGAGGAAGATCGTGATGATCGCTCCGGCGCCCGGAGCGCTGAGGTTGATGGCGCCGAGTCCTGCGGCGAGTACGGCGACCTTGTCGCCCATCTCGTTCATGTTGGTGCCGGCTGCGTTGACGATGCCGATGCAGAGCTGGTCCGTGATCTCGAGCGCGGTTGCGAGCAGAGCGAGCGCGACGAACGATCCCAGGATCGACTTAGCCAGGCCGAGTGCGGCCCTGGAGAGAGCGGCTGGTTCGCGTCGGAGCATGCCGCCGATGACCTGGAGCATGAAGAAGCCGAGCATCACGAAGACCCCGACGCCGAACATGATGTTGTAGACCTTCGTGTACTCGCCGCTGGTCACATCGACGTACGTCGTGGTGTCGATGACCTTCCAGACGGAGGTGAACATCCACTCGGCCGCGCCGCCCATGCCCTGAGCGAGCCAGTCGAACGGCGCGGTGATCACCGCGCCAGCCGCGTCCCCGGCGGCGTTGCAGACCTCCTGGATCACCGGTACGTCGCAGACACCCATGATCGATTCCTCAGACCTGCTGGCCGACGTTCCAGAAGAAGTTCACCAGTGTCACCGAGGCGCCGCAGACGATCGCGGCACCCAGGGCTACGAGAACGCCGAGCTTGCCACGACCGGCAAGGTGCGGGTTCGACGAGTTGGCCCCCAGCGCCCAAACGATCGCCGAGATGATCAGCGCGAGTACGGCGAGCACCAGGCCAACCGTCATGGAGGCTCCGACGATCTTCTTGAGCTGACCGATCCCGGGCAGGCCGTTGGAGTTCGGGTCGATCGAGATGTCGAGGGGGAGCAGGAGTGCTGCTGTGAGTAGGTCCATCGGAGGCTCCTGACGTCGGACGGGCGGACGTCTTAGAGGTGCGGGCCGATGTCCAGCAGCCAGTTGGCCCAAGTGAGCGCGGCGCCCGTCAGCGCCGCTCCGCCGATCGCGACGAAGCAGCCAAGCTTCGCCTTCTGAGCGGTGTGCCAACTGCCCGAGCTCGAAGCAACGGCCCAGGTCGTGACCGAGATGACGAGCATCAGCACGGCGACGATCAGGCCGTAGGTGAGAAGGGCACCAACGATGGTGCGGAGGTTGCCAGCGCCGCCGACGGCACCGAAGTCAGGCCCAACCGTAGTTGTGATGACGTCGCGGCTGCTCATGCTTCGAGGTGCTCATACCGCACCACTACGGGAGTCAGCAGTAATCGCGCTACGCGTGCTCCGCGGGCCCTGGCTCATCATGCACGAGGCGGATGAGAACCTCAGGCGTCGTGGCGGAGTTCCTAAGGAGCCGCTCTCGGATGTCTGGGTCAGAGGCGTGTGAAAGCAGTGCCTCCAGCACGTCCCCAGGGCAGGCCGGATTGGACGCTGCTAGCCGCAGTACCTCGATGCTGGAGTTCAGAGATGCTGCGCGAACTCCATCCTCTGAGTCTCCCGAGGCCAACTCCATCAGCAGTTCTTGAGGTGCATTCGGGTTGACCGCGATCAGGTTAAGCAGCGCAGGGTCCGAGGTGACTCGGGCGGCTCGCGCAAGAGCTGCTGGGGGAGCGATCGGATTTCGAGCCAGCGCGTCGATGACCTCTCTTGAGTCAAACGGGCGTTGGGAGCGGCCGTAGTGACTAGGCGGATCGCAGAAGACGCTCAATACGGTGGGGTTCGTCGAGCTCACGAGTCGTGCGAGCTGCTCAGCCGATGCCTTCGGGTGCTTTGCGACACCAACGTGGGTGTCGATGTCGTCCGTCGCGACCAGCAGGTCTAGGACAGATTCCGGTGTGCGCCAGAACTCCGCGACCGCACGCCAGATGTCTGGCTCGCCTTCGTTTACGAGGTGGGCGAGCGGCGCAGCTGGCGGGTCCTCCCAATGATCAGTGTTGAGGTATGAGTCAACAACGGCCCGCCGAACGATGGGGTCCGGATCGAAGGCGAGGCGTGCGAGAAGTTCTTTCCGCTCTTCGCTGTACGGTGCCAAACCGGAGTTGGAGGCGACAGCGGCGCGAACATCACCTCGGTCGTCCCGTGAAAGCAACACTAGGGCTTGGATCGCCTTGATGTCTTCCGTGTGCCGGCACGAGCGCTGCGTCCAGGCCGCCGCGGCGCGACGGACCGATGGGTCCTGATCCCTGGCCAACGAAAGCAGGACAGACCCGGGCGTAGATCGGTTCGAGGCGACCGCGCGCCTCACGTTGACATCAGCGCTCGTCGCGAGTTCATGAAGGATGTCGGGCGCAGTTGCCTCGGCACTCGCGAACCGGAGGGCTTGAGCCGCACCGCCGGCAACTTTGGTCCACTCGAGTTTCGAGATGGCGATGTCGAACTGATGCGAGAGGGCGGCTCGATCCTTCTCGAAGGTGGCAGGGTCCAGGACATCGACGTAGTACGACCCGCCCTCGTCCATTGGCGCGTACTCCCTCTTCTTCGTCCATCGTGGCGCAATCCAATGGGCATCCCGCAGACGAGACAAGATCTCGATCGGGGTGGTCCGCCGGAGAAAGCCGCGGAGGATCGATTCGCGCGATTTGGATAGCGCCTGGGAAAGATCGTCGGCAAGAAGGATGCGGAGGACCTCCGACATACCTGCTTCAGGTAGGGCGGGGTTCGCAATCAGTGAGTCGAGCAGAGACCTATGAGAGCGAAGCAGGTCCTCGCCCTGTGTTCTGGCACGGCTGGCCCCGCTCGGAAGTCGCAGGAACGCTGTGGACGCCGTGCGCGCGATCTGGATGAGAGCGTCGGGCGGGGCGGAAGGATTTGCCGCGAGTCCTTCCAACGCCGAGACTTCGGCGATTCTGACTTGGGTCAAGTTGTACTCATCGGAGGGGCTGTCGTAGCCCGCTGACCACCGCGTGTTGTTCCCAGCGTCACCTGCTTCGACGACACGACGGCACATGGCTGCTGCAAGCTGCTGGAGCGCCATCGAGGGTGTCGAACAGTTGGCCGCGACGGCGGCACGCACGCTCATCTCAGTGTCGTCTGCCAGACGTGTAAGGATCGCCGAAGGCGTCGCAGGATTGCCGGCGACTCCCTGCCGGATCTTGGGAGATGGATCGACCGCCAGTCGAATGAGCGACTCCGCTGGAGCGCTCGCGGACTCCGATGCAGCGGCTCGGCATGCCTCGCTCGGGTCGGCCGCCAGAGCCGCGAGGGTTTCGGCGGGTGTCGAGGCATTGCGCGCGACCGTCTCGCGTACGCCGTCGTCAGGATGGCGCCCGAGCTGCTGGAGGACGTCAGCTGGCGCTGCTGCATGCTGAGCGATCTGACGGGCAGTGTGTGCATCACTCTTGGACGCGAGACGTCGCGCGATGCCCGGACGATCCTCGGCGGAGGTCGATGGGTTCCTCCACAGCCCCGTGAGGACGCCGAGGTCATCGGTCTCGACAAGTCGGGCCAATACCTCAGGGGAAGAGGAGGCCTTCGCCTGTGCAAGCGCAGCGACACGGGGCGACGAATCGCCACACAGGTCTTCGAGTGTTGTTCGCGAAACGTCCTGCGCTTCTGCAACTGCCCGGCGAACCAGCTCTTCACTATCGTGAACAAGCACCTGGCGCTCCGCGTGCTTGCCATACGCCCGGGCGATTGAGGCGCGGTCGGCCGGGGCGCCGAGGAATCCTGTCTGACGCACTACGTCTGCGAGGTCCGTTTGCGTCATCAGCCTGGCCCGCGCGATCAAGGGAGTGGCCCGATTTGACGCGACCGCGCGGCGAATTTCCGGTTCTTTGCTACCCGCCAGCGTCTGAAGGGTTTCTGGGGGTGTCGACTCATTCGAGGCGACTGCGAGTCGTTGCTCGACGCCGGACTCCGGGTCCGCGGCCAAGGCGGCCAGCACCTCTCCGCTGGTTGACGGATTGCCGCCGACATTCGCTCGAACTGCCGAGTCCGACGAACGCGCCAATCGGGCGAGAGCTGACACCGGCGTTGAGGGGTTCGCGGCTACGGCGATGACGACCCCACGCCGAGAACTATCTGCGAGCTGTTCGAGGGCAGCGGGGCTACTGCCCGGATCCCGGGCGGCCTTATGGGGGAAGAGGATCAAATCAGGCCTCCGCTGTCCTCTATGAGGGTGTGATCGTTGCCCAGGGCGTCGCTTGTCAGCCTGCCAGAATCTGGGTCCGTCCGGTGGACGAACTGTGACGCTTGAGCCGATGCTTCTCCCCGGCGGTTGAAAGGCGCGGCGCTCCCAACCCCGAGTAACGCGGCCCTTTTTGCGCCGAGGATGGCCTTTCCCTCCGACACAACCTCGCTCGTCAGTGAAGTCGGCGGACCATCATGACCTCACCGGAGAACTCGCTGATCGTCCCGTAGCGAACGACGTCACCGGTCCGCGGCGCGTGGAGGATCCTGTCGCCGCCGACGTAGATCGCGACGTGATGCGGGCCCCCCGCGCCGGGGTAGCTGAAGAAGATCAGGTCGCCTGGTCGCTTGAACGCCCACGGAATGCCAGTGCCGCGGTGGATCTGGTCGCCGGAGTAGTGGGGCAGACGGATGCGTCCGCCGGAGGCTTGGTAGGCCGCGTGCAGGACGAGCCCGGAGCAGTCGAAGCCGCCGCCCGTGGGCCCCTCGAAGTTGCCGCCGCCCCAGACGTAGGGCTTGCCGAGCTGTGATGCGGCCGCCTTGATGAAGTTGCCGGCGAACCCCGGGGGAAGGTTCAGCGGCACTTCGCCCGCCGGCTCGGCACAGGCGAGGTCCCTGGAGAGCGATACGCCGCTCAGCGTCGCCAGAACCTTCTCCGCGATGGGCTGGTTGACGGCGTACCTGTCGGGATAGGCCGAGACCTGCACGGCCTGGGCGGCGGCGCCGGAATCCATCGATGCCCACCCGTCGATGTCGAGCAGGCCCCGCGGCGAGCCGTGGTTCGGGCCGCTGGGTCCGCCGTAGAAGGCTCGGGATGACCAGACGGGATCCATCAGGTTCTCGACGCTGCCCCATCCAGCGGCGGGGCGTTGCTGGAAGAGGCCCACGGAGTCGTGGTCGCTGCCGTCACCGTCGTTCGGGATGTCGCCGGAGTGAGGGTAGGCGCCGACGTTCGACAGGACCCGAAGAGATGACTCGGTTAGCGCGGTCATGATCGCGATCAGCTGGCCGCGGGCCGGGATGTTCTCGCTCTGGCCGGTGGCGATGATCGCCGCGGCCCGGATGAGCTGCTGTTGGTTGAGGGTGACGGTCTCACCGTTGGTGTTCGTCGCGCTGAGGCTGTCCGGCACCGGGCCGCTGACGCCAAGGCTCTCGGTCGCCTGACCTTCCCACATGCAGCTGCCCGATCCCGCGGCAGCGGGGCTGATCAGGGTCGCGACGCCGAGGACGGCGGCGCCAGGTGCGAGAAGTACGGCGGCCGCGGCGCCAACCACGAGCACCTTGATGCCCACGGCGTCGTCACCTGAGTGGGTTGTCGAGCTGCGAGAGCCGCAGGACGTGACAGCGATCGAACGAAGGCTCGCAAGCGACGAAGACGGTGAACGCGACCGGGTGCGACGACTCGGCGCTCTCGCCGTTCCAAACGCCGCTCCGGTGCCGCGTGCCGGTGACAGTCACGGCCGTCGTACCCGGTCGGAGGTGGCCGTGAGCCTGCTGGACCGCGGAGTTCCAGGACTCCGGAACGTAGGCGTCGTCGATCTCGATCGTCTGCCGTACCTCCATCGCCCCGAGGTCGAGCCATTGGTCGACCGTTGGCAGGTAGGTGGCCACGTCGGCGATCAGGCCGGGAGCCTCCTCGCCGGAGGGGTCGGCATCGGCCAGGACGGCCGCGGTGTAGTCGCTCGGCAGGAAGCCGAGGCTCGTGTCCCAATCGAACAGTGACGACGCGACTGCGCGTGAGTACGCGATCGGATCGTTCGTGCGGGGGAGCGCGCGATCTTTGAGCGTGACCACCGGAGTCGCCTCCTCCGGAATCGCCCCGAACTCTCCGGGCGGTGGAGACGCCGGAGTGGACTCGGCGGACTGTGGTCCACGCACGAGTCCGTAGATGCCGACGGCGAGGGTAGCGAGGGTGAGGACGCAGCCGAGGATGACGGCGATCTGGCGCCAGGTGAGGTTGCGCATCGTGGCTCCGAGGTCGAGGTTGCGGACACTCGAGAGGTACGCCGATCAGGCCGACGCGGCCGCCGTACGCGCCTCACGGAGCTGGTCACGCAGCTCGATCGTCTCGGCGACGACGCGCTCGAAGCGCGCCCAGTCGTCGTCCTTGAGAGCAGCCGCAAGCTCCGCGACGTCGTACAGCGCGGTCCACCCCTCGAGCTCGGACCACATCAGCACGAACGACCGCGGGCTGTGGTGCTTCGGCGCGCGCTTGGCCTTGCTCCGCAGAGCGCGTAGGCGCTTGGCGTTCTCTTCCTCCTGAACCCGCTTGAGCGCTTCGACGGAGAGTCGGGCGACTTCGTCCTGCTCCTGCCGGGACGGGGAAGGCGGCTGGCTCGCCAGTTCGACGGCGGCCTTCACGCGCTTGTACGCAGGTGATACCGGGGCACCGTCGTCGATCTCCCTCAGCATGTTGGCTGCGAACTCGCGGACGGACGCGCCGAGCGCTTCGGCCTTGGAGACCGCCTCGATCCAGTTGGTCTGCTCGAGGCGCTGCCATGCGTCCCTGCCGGTCAGCCGCTGCGCTGCGCGAGTTCGGGCGTCACCGCACGGGTCCGGGGAATCCCCGGAGCCGGAGGCTCCGCCATCGCGACCTGCCCCGCCGAACTGCGTGGCGGCCATTCGACGCTGGGCATCCTCCTGCTCAAGCATCTTGATCTCGGCGTACAGCCGGGCGGTCTCTACCGGGGAGAGCGGCTTGCGCTGCTCGTTCTCGTCCTGCTGGGCGAGCAGGTGCGAGAGCTGATCTGAGATGCCTGAGCGGACCCACACGTTCAGGGTGCGCCGCCCGAGCCGGCGCAGCGCTTCGAGCCGGCGCCAGCCGCAGATCAGGACGCCGTCGGGGGTGATCGTGACGGGCTGGAGCAGGCCGACCTCCTCGATCGACTTTATCAGCGCGTTCAGGTCGCCCGGATCCTTGCGGTGGCGTACGCCGACGGTGATCGAATCGATCTGTCGCTCGAGCTCGATGTGCCCCTTGTCAGACATCGATCCTCCTGGCGACCTTCGGGGCAGAGTCGCGGATCTCAACGACGAGCCCGTCGTCGGCGAGCAGGTCGACGACCTTCCAGTCGCAGACCAGCATGGCGAGTACGCCAACGCCGGCCCGGGTCGCGGCGGCGGCCTTGTCAGGGTTGCCGAGCACGATCCGCAGCACGGTGGCCCAGGAGTCGCGGTCCAAGTCGAGGGCCACGCGGCCGGCCAGGTCGCGCCGGAGGTAGGCGTGGGCGACGTGGCGGTCGCCGGCTTCCATCAGCCGTGTGGCGATGTAGTCGAGGGTGCATGTCGCGCTGCCGCTCGGCCAGCCGAGAGCGACGAACATGCTGATCACGAGGTTGAGCGCCTCGAACGCTGTCGTCGGCGCTGTCACTCCGGGCTCCAACCGCGGCGCCGCCGGGGCTGGGTCCGCCGTCGACGGGCCCCGGCTCTCAGCGAGGAGTTCGAGGAACCCCGTCTCGTCCTCGCCGAAGCGGCGAGCGTCGTGGTGACGCATGACCTCCCGCCTGCGCGCTTGGGCCGTCGAGCAGAGCAGCCCGGCCGCGCGCTCCTCGGCGATCAGGCTGACCTGGACGGCACGGGTGATGACGGCCCACGGGTCGTCCGCGCACCTGACCGCGCGCGAGCGCATGGCCTCGAAGGCGGCGTACGCCGAGTCCTCCGACTCGCAATTGTGAGCGCGCGCGAGCGATCGGTACTTGCGGATCGTGAACTGCATCAGCCGCTCCGCCTCGGGGTCCTGCCGCCAGGCCCAGTAGCCGACGCTCTCCCGGTCGTGAAGGCGCTGCAGGAGTGCGCGGAGTCCTTCAGGGGTGGCGAACGAGGCGCTCACAGTCCCAGTCCTTCCTGGCTCACGGTGGGCGCTGCTCGGTGTGGTCCGGGGTGGCGGAGCGTTCGGGTCGTCGTGGCCGGCGTACGGCGCGCTCGTCGTACGAGCTCCGTCTGGAGATCGATCCCGCGGCCGACCATCGGGCTGAGGTAGGAGCCCAACTCAGTGGGGCGCACCCATGCGATCCGCTTCTGCATCTGCTCGCGTGCGGGCTGTTCGGGCCCGAGCAACGGATCACGGTGTCGTGCAAGCTCGCTGGCGGTGGGCTCGACACCCTCGGCGGGGCTCGGGCGCTCGGGCGGCCGATAGCTGTGGCGGCGGTACTCGGCATGAGTGTTCACAGGTGGATCCCTTCACTCGCTGGGGTAGGGCCCGGGCGGCTCCCCGGGCCGAGCCGCATGGCAATGCGGAACGCGGAGTTGACCGTGGTCTCGATCTCGCGGTCCGGGAGTCCGGCGTACTGGGCTGCCGGCCCGAGCCAGCCCATGACGTCCGCGCGGCTCAGCCCGTTCTCGACCAGCCGGCACGACGCCCAGAAGAGGGCACGGTTGCGGCCGCCCTCCGGCGTGAGCGCGACGGTTCGCGCCAGGGCGTCGGGGCGGCAACCTGTGGCGGGCATGCCGGGCGGCGGGGGAGTCCGCGCCGGTCGCGGTGGCTCCAGGAACCGGCGAAGCGCGGCCGCATCGACGGGCCTCGCCGGGTGCGTGGCGACGGCGATGACGTCGTACGACCGCTGGATGCCGTCAATCGTGACGCGCGACGGGGGAGCGATGACGTAGCCGCCGTCGCCGCGGAAGTCGATGTGCGCCGTGGGAACTTGCCAGCTGCGCTGCTCCTGGCCGCGGACGTTCGGGTAGTAGGCGTGGAGCCCGCCAGAGGGTGTTCGTACCAGCCACGCCCACCCGTCCCCGAAGCTCTGGCTTCGTGCTCGTTCGAAGGCGTCGAATCCGCTGGCGCCGGCGTGCACGTCGACATCGACGACAAGGACGCCAGTCGGTGCGCCCGTGGGTAGGCCGATGTTCGCGTTGGGGGTGCGTTGCCACCAGGCGTGGACGACGCGGGCGACGGAGGTCGCGTCGTGGAAGCCGTTGGGCGTGAGCGGCTGCTTGCCGCCCGGGACGCACGGGAAGACCGGGATCCCGAGGTTGGCGTAGCGCAGTGCGGCGGCCGCGAGCGTCGGCTCGTCAGCGACTCGCTGCATCGTCGACACCGACCACGTCGGAACCGGGTTGGTGGGGTCGAACATGCCCCAGACGATGCGCCGTCAGGTATCCACGATTTCGGGATACCTGGACGGATCGGAGAGGGGGATACCTGCGTTTGCGCAGGTCAGCAGGTATCCCCAAGTCGTTGTGATCAGCCCGGCGAGATGGGGTCTCTCACCCGGTTGCTGATGTCAGACGGGGCACTGGCATGGGTGCGATTGGCGGTGGCGAGGGACGAGCGAATGGGCCAATCGGCTCAAATCTGTCGGGCCACGTCACTAACCTTGCTCTGATGGTTCTGTCAGCAGTCTCTGAGGCAGCCACGGGGTCGCCTTGGACACCATGGCCGAGTGGGCGTCCCCACAGCGATCGCCGACGGTGGAAGCAGTGAACGCCGAGGCTCGCGACCACTTCGTCCGAGCTGATATCGACGGCGCGCAACGAACGCCGGAACCCGAGCCCGAGAGGGCAATGCGCGGAGCGGTCGAATCTGCGATTGCCGCAAGTGAGCACGAGGTTCGATACCTAAAGTCACAAATCGGCAGTGCCGAGGCTTCGCTCCGATCAGCATCCCAACGCGCCCAGGATGCCTTCAAGGGCGTTGAGCACGACGGCGCCGACTCCCTGAAGAAGGCATCGGTGGCCATCGCCAACCTGTTGCAGGGTGCGAGCAACGACATCCATAGCTATTTCGGCAGGTACGAGGAAGTTCTCAAGACGTTCAACATCGCACTCTTCGGCAGGACAGGAGCAGGGAAGAGCAGCCTCATCTCCGCTCTCGCTGAGCTCGATGGCGGGAGAGTCTCCCGTGGTGAGAGCGACTGGACGGTGGATGTCACCCCTGTCGAGTGGAACTCCTGCCGGCTGTACGACACCCCCGGGATCAACGGCTGGGGTCGAACCCGAAGCGTTGAGAACCTTGAGACGGCTGCTCGTCGTGCCGTCGAGGTGGCCGATGTGGTGCTCTTGTGCTTCGACACGCAGAGCCAGCAGGCCAGTGAGTTCTCGAAGGTCGCGGCTTGGGTTCAGGAGTTCTCGAAGCCTGCCGTCGCAGTCTTGAATGTGCGCAACTCAATGTGGCGACACCCTGCCCGGATGACAGTGGCGACCGGCCGGGCCAACGTGCAGAAGAGTGTTCGGGAACACGCCTCGAACATTCGCGACTCACTGGCTTCGATCGGCATGGACGCCGTCCCCGTGGTCGCAATCCAAACTAAGCGCGCCCTCGCCGCGAGGGCCAGGGACCCTTACCGGGGGCCGGATGAGGTGAACCACGGGCTCGCGCGCAAAGAGTTCGGGTTGGACTACTTGTACACCTGGTCGAATCTCGGCACTCTTCAAGACCTGATCTCCGCCCTGGTGAAGTCTGGTGGAAAGGAGTTGCGGGTCAACGGCCTTCGTGAGGGCGTGCGCTCTGTTTTCGATGGATGGCAAGAAGCACTCGGTCGCGAGGCCGCTGACATCCATGGACGCCTCTCCATCCTCGACGCTGCCATCGCGGAGGAGTTCGACGTCCTTGGCTACCCGGACGCCCTCGGTGACTCCCAATGGGTGTCCTTGGACGCACTGTCGGCTGTGGAGGACGCTCGTGGCGGTCCGTACAAGTCCCGGAAGGTTGGCCGCTTCGAGCGCCACGCCAGCCAAGTGATTCGCAATGAGCTCGGCGCCTTGAAGGTGACGTCGCTCAAGGAAGCAAGCAACGCTGTGCGCGACACGTTCGACAAGAAGATCTCTCTTGGTCAAGAGGAATTCGTCAAGCGCGTCTTTGACGACACGTTGATCCAGGTCGCCTCAAAGAAGGCTGCTCACCGCTCGGCGGCCTTTCTCGCGCGGGAGCTTGAGATGACCGCGACCGAGGCGGCCGCTGACTTCGAATTCGAGCAGCGGCTCTTCAAGGTGGACGGAAAGGCTGGCAAGGTCGGCGACCGGGTCGGGATTGCGGCACGCTTCCTTGGAGTCGCCGGTGGAGCCGTCGGAGCCGGGATGGCCATCGCCATCGCCGCCAACTGGTGGAACCCGATCGGATGGGTCGGTGCGGCCGCTCTGGTTATTACTGGTGTGGTCTCAACCGTGCTGGCCTGGTTCGGTAAGAAGCGGCAAGCGAACGCGGAGAAGAAGAGGTTGCGCGCTCGCAAGGAGGCTCTCGGAAGCGCCCGGCTGAGCGTGACCAAGGCATACCGCCAGTTGGAGGAGAGCTTGGCCCAGTCGTTCTTGGATGAGGCGCGGAAGTCGCGGGCGCCTGCCGTGCAGAGAAAGCTGGCTGACTACCTTGCGGTTTCCACCGCCCAAGGTGCCATCGTCCGGGCCGCGGAAGAGATCCGGCAGCGGGCACAAGAGATGGACCGGGCAGGTTCCCCGGCTTCCGTGATGCGCGATGCGCTCAAGCACCTTGAGGCCGCGAGCGATGGATCCGTGGGGGCGAATGCGATTCTCCTTGGAGAGGATTGGATCCAGGTGGGCGGCGAGCGTATCGATGTGCCGGTTGTCCATCACGATGAACTGCGCGCGCTGGCCGACCAGGACACCAAGCACTTGGTGAGAGCGGTGACCGCTACCAGCCACTTGGTCGCCCCCGAGGAGTTCACTCGATGGCTCGAAGGCTTCACAGCGTTGGCCGAGCGAAGCCCAGAGGTCAAACAGGCCCAGCACACAACACGTCAGATGCTGGACAAGCCACCGCGTGTCGTTCTCTTCGGCGACTACAACACTGGCAAGTCATCGCTGATCAAGAGACTCCTCGCGGAGGTCGACACCCCGACGCCAAAGAGTCTTCGCGTGGCGGGCAAGCCGACTACGGTCAAAGACACGGCGTACAAGTGGCACGACGTGGATCTAGTCGATTCACCTGGCCTCCAGTCCCTCAATCTGGAACATGACTTCAAGGCCAGGAGGTCGGTTTCGGGAGCTTCCATCGCCATTGTGGTCGTGAATGTCAACCTGGTGATTGGCGACGACTCAGCTCTCAAGGGATTCTTGGTAGGGACGGACGTCACCCGGGCCAAGCAGAGGAACACCATCTTCGTCATTGGCAGGGCCGACGAGCTCGGCGTCGACCCGCTGGGCAGTCCCACGCAGTTCATGCGCCTGCGCAGCCAGAAGGAGTCTGAGCTCCGCGCCCTGCTTGCGCGTTGGGGCGTGGACGACATTCCAATCCACACGCTGTCCGCTGACCCGTACGGGACCGTGGGTGATCTCCCTGCATCGGGGCCCGCGAGCTATGAGCCTCTGCATCGACAGTGGGATGGCATCGCACCGCTCATCTCGGCACTTGAGCGCGCCAGCGAGGAACGAGAGCTGCTCGCGCAGGTTGGTGCTGTGGATCTTGCTGTCGATGGGCTGCTCGCCGCCAGGCAAGCCCTACTCGGGGACCTGGACGACCTGAACAACACCGGGGCCGAAGAGTCGTCGATCCTGAATGCAATCCGGCGTGGTATCCGATCGGGGGAAGTCCTTCATAGCTCACTAGTCGCCGACGTCAGGTCGATGACTCGATCGCACGCAGAAAGAGCTGCAACTGAGGCCATGTCTGCGCCCCAGGAGCAGTTGGAAGCGGCCGCCAAGGCAGCAGCCGAGTGGTGGGTAGACCCCGAGTTCCAGGCTGACGCTGCGGCCTTCTACGACGACGCCCAGAAGAAGATCGCAGCGTGGAGCGATGAGACCGAGTCCGACGTCTCCAGGAGTCTCCGATGGAACAACAGGCGCAGCAGGCGCAAGGGTCCTGACGTGCTCCGGAGGGCCAACCGGGTCAAAGACGGTGTGAAGTACGGGCGGGGTGTCAACAATGCCGCCAAGGCGGTCGCAAACATCTTCAAGGAGCGCGACGCGCTGTACGCCGCCGTGAAGAGGTTCACGGACATCAAATTCAAGCCGTGGGGTGCAACCAAGGCAGCCGCAAAGGTTGCGAAGGTGGGTGCGGTTCTCGCCGTCGTTGGAGTCGTTCTCGACATCGGAGCTTTCGTCTCGGATCAGGTCGCCGCCGGCAAGCGCGAGGAAGCCCGGAAGCGACTCGCAGACGCCATCGACGAGACGATTGACCAAGTCGAGAAGATGCTCCTAGTCGGAGACAAGAAGAATCAAGGTCCCGGAAGGGTTCTGGATGACGCCTTGATCCGTCTTGCCGACTTGAGCGACCAAAGCTCTGCGCGGCAAATCGACATCGAAGCCTTAATTCACGAGAAGCAAGAGCTCGTGAAAGCAATCGAGGAGCTCCTGGGTGAGAATTCCTTTGGAAAGCGGAAGGTCGGACGCAATGTCTGAAGATGTGACACTGGTGGACAGAGCGCAGGGGTGGCTAGCTGCGTACGGGAACGCCCACGATGTGGCTGCGGCGCGTGACGCATGGGAGTCGTTCGACGCCAGTCCTACAACTGCCACCGTCTTCGGCGCTTACGACTCTGGAAAGTCATCTCTGCTCCGAAGACTTCTAGTGGATGCGGACATCCCCGTTCCCAAGTGGCTGACAATCAGTGCAAGGCACGAGACCTTCGCGGCCTCCGAGATCGCGTATCGAGACGTCCTCCTCAGAGACACTCCCGGTGTCTCCCCAGGGAGTACGGACGCCAGGGGTGAAAGCAACACGGCCACAGCCCTCGAAGCCATTAGGACCACCGATGTTCTAGTTGTGGTCGTGACATCGCAGTTGCTCACAGGCGAGCGCGCGTTGGTGGCGAACGCCCTCGACCTCCCCTGGAGCGACGGCGCACTCTGGTTTGTCATCTCGCGCTTCGACGAAGCCGGCGTAGATCCAGAGGGCGACCGGGACGGCTACCGCGAGTTGGCGGCGAGCAAGCGGCGCGAGTTGGCGGAGGAGTTGGAACGCACCCTGGGCAGGGACCTAAAGGCGCGAGTATTCGTCGCCTCGCCGGACCCGTACGGCATCGTGGGAGCGAACCAGGATGCGGACCCTGCGGTCTGGGACCCATTCCGCGAATGGGATGGGCTCGAGGAGATTGCCACGCAACTCGCAGCGCTCCCACTATCGGCAGGGTCGTTGCGCGCTGCAGCCGCCGAACGATTCTGGATCGGCGAGGTTCGGAAACAACTCGCAACGGTGGACGCTCAGGAAGCCGAAGTTGAGAGCGTCGCGAGGACCACAAGCGACTTGGCTGCCCGAGTCGACCAGCTAAGCACGCGACTAGACGAACTTCGCGTTGGGGCGCGCAACGACCTGATGACCGCCGTTGGTGGTGTGGTCGACCAAGCGATGACGTCTTCTGTGCTCACCGAGGAGGGCCTCAAGAACAGACTCATCGAGGCCCTCGAACTGTGGTTGGAGCGGCAGGGAGCTGAGTTGGCTTCCCTGGCGCAAGACATGGAGGACCAACTCGAGCAGCAGGTCGCCAGGCCCAGTTGGCAAGGTCTGAAGCGACTGATCGAGCAAATCTCGGTGCACCTTCCGACCGACGAATCGGCTAGCGACGGCGACGTCATCAAGATCGGCGCCTACAAGAAGCCGCTCCTTGATCTCAATAAGGACCTTGCGAAGACGACAGCCGATCTCAAGGCCGTCTTCGAATCCAAGGCGAAGGGAACGAAGCAAGCAGCTGTCGCGGCAGCCGAGACCGGGGCCGAGACGGTGTCCAGAGTCGGAAAGTTCTTCAAGGGCGTCGACGCTGCGACCAAGGTCGTCCCGTTCGCGCTCGATGCGCTAGACCTCATTAGCCAGATCAACAACGACGCGAAGGCAGCCGAAGCGAAGGTCCAGAGGCGAGCCGCGATCGACGAGCAACTCGAAGCCATCAAGAGCCGCGCAGTTGATGAGAACTACGGTGCTTTTCGAGCCGAGTGCAACGAGTTGGCGACCGTCCTCTCGGAGTTAAAGGCGGGCATTGACGCGGTCGCGAGGTCGCTTGACGAGCGGCGGGAGTTTTGCGATTCCGCACGCCAGGAGGCTTCGACTCTCCTCTAGCGGCGCTTGGGTGCCAACGACGTGGCGGTGGCTATGGCATCCGAGTTGGCCGATTCATCCGGTCGGTCGCTGGCGTGTCTCGGACCGAGGCACATGGTCGGTGAGCTCTGCCGTGCGGGGCGGAGTCTGGATCGGGCCAAGGTCGTCGTCGCTGCGGTTGAAGACCTTGTTCCGTAGCCGTCCGTCAGCTCCCTCAACATCCCCCAAGGCTCGGTCGACCGCGACGCGGTCGAGGTTTGCAACCTCGTCGTACGGCGACGCGGCGAGGGTGACGCTGGACGCGAAGTCGGCAAGGCCGAGGTCGCCGAGGGCCAGTGCATGGGTGGTGACGATGTGGCCGACATCGACGATCGCGGCGGTCATGATGTGGTCGAGTCGGTCGCCCTCAAGAAGCCATCCCCACCCGTCTTTGCGGAGGTCGGTGAACGGCTCGCCGCTGACGAGGTGCAGCGCCGCGATGAGGTCTGCCATCCCCTCGGCACCGCGGCTCTGGCCGCGCGCGCGGAGGCGCCTGAACAGGTCGAGATCGCAGAGAACCCCGTCGAGGGCGTACGTCGCCGGGACGCCGTCCTGATGGGTCTGCTGAGCGCGGGGGAGGAAGGGCTTGCCAGCCCGGTTCTGCCCGAGCCACTTCCGGATGATGCTCAGGTCGGACCGCGCCTTCTGAGGACGGATGGAGAGGTCCTCGGCGAGCTTCTCGGCGGTGACCCCGTTCGGGTGGAGCGCGAGGTAGGCGAGGAACTCGACGTAGTAGGGCCGGCGGTGGGCCGTGGCTGTCGCGTCGCCCAGAGTCCTGACCGTGACCGGACCCAGCAAGGTCACCTTCGGGGCCACGGGAACCGGGGAATCCCAGCGGGCGAGGTCCTCGTCGAGGTCCGGATCGGAGGCATGAATGGCCTCGGCGGCTTCCGGAGACGCGTTGGGGGCGAGAGTCTCGACGTCATCGACGGTCGTCGCTGCGCGGTCGGCATACACGTGGGTGTCGAGCGGCAGAAGTGATGCGGAGCCCGCTGGCTGGTCCTCTGGGCGCGGTTCCGTCAGTTCGTCGACGAGCGCACCCGCGCAATTCGTCACGGTCCGTTCGTCGACAGCACGGGGGACCGGCACCACCTCGGCCTCCGTGGTGAGATCGATCAGCGCGGCACACGCCTCCGCCTCGGCGGCAGTCAGCCCCGCGGAAGCGAGATCCAGGTCAAGAGAAGGAATCCGCAGACGGCCATCGGCGCTCAGGTGGAGGTCGACGAACGGCGGGCACGGTTCTCCTCCGACGCTGACCAGAGCTAGGCCGGAGCGTCCCGAGAAGCCAACGAGGGCCCCGGCCAAGTGCGTCAGGTCCGGACCGCTGTCGCCGCCCGCGATGACCGCGGCGTGAAACTCGTCTGGTTCGCCGGTCGGGCTGGCGGTCGCGAGGTGGTCGGCCAGAGCGCGAAGGAACGTGTCATCTCCGGGGTCGTGGACGTGGACGAAGTCGCGATTGATGGAGGTCAGTTCTCCGCCGATTCCCAGTGCCTCGATGTGCACCGGAGAGGCCCAAGGGTTGACGACCAACTCTGCCATGAGATGGCGAGCCAGCGCCGCGTTGCGGTCGCTGTGCCCGGTCAGCGCCAAGGCGCGAAGCTCCTCGAGATTGAGCAGAACGAGTGATCCGTTGTTGGCCTGCCCGACGCTGACCAGCATCGGGTACGGCGACAGTCCGTCCGGGGGTGGAGTCGGGACCGCCTCGACAGGGATGTGCCATGCAGCGCCTTCTCCAGTCCATGGCTTGGGGAGTTCAGCCGGCTCCGCCAGTGTCAGCACGATCCGGCTCGCAGAGAGTCGGACGGAGACCAGGCGAGGTGCAGATTCAAGGCCTCGAAGGGCCGCATCGAGTTCTTCGATCGGGTGGGCGGTAACGGCTCCGGACACCTGAACGGACTTCTCGACTGCGAGCAGGTCGTCCGGCGGCGGCGCGATGATCATGCCGGGCCGGCGATAGCGCAGCTGTGTCCGCCGATGCTGTCGGAGCACCAGCCAGAGCGACCCGGCCAGGAGTGCTCCCGCGCCGGCCAGTCCAGGGAGCAGCCACGTCGGGGTGATGTCGTCCTCGGCAGGCTCGGGGGAAGCCTGGTCGGGTTCGGGGTCGGATGCTTCGGGAGCGGGCGGAGTACCACTGTCGGTGGGTGGAGTCGTCTCCTGCCCTCGTGGGTCCTGAGCATGCTTCGGCTTGTGCGGCTCGGCCGGATCTGACTCTCCAGGGATGGTTAGTTTCCAGCCGGGGAAGATGAGATCCGGGTCGGAGAGGTGGGCGCCGTTCGGCTGAACAGTGTCGCGCGATGCTCGGAAGATCGACGGGTAGGCATCAGCGTCGCCCAGTTGGTCCTCGGCGATCTCGGAGAGGGTGTCACCGTGCTGGACGACGTACGAGCCGCCCGAAGAGTCATCCGCGACGGGGACCTTGAGCACGGTTCCGGGCAGCAGGAAGTCGGGACGCCCATCGAGGACGGCCTCGTTGAGGGCAAGAGCTCTACGTACCGCGTGCCGTCGCCGAGTCGTTCTTCGGCGATCTTCCAGAGGCTGTCGCCGCGCTTGACCGTGTAGTGCTCGGTCTGCGGCTGGACCGTCTGCACGTGCTCGTCTGCTCGCGGTTCTGGTGGCGCATCCAGAGCAACTGCTACCTGCGGCTCGTCCGGCAGCGGCGCGGCAACCGCCGCATGCGCCCGAGGCTGGGGCAGCACGGTGCTGACCGTTGGGACTGCGACGAACAGCAGCGCCGCGGCCGCGACCAAGCAGTCGGCGGCCAGCTGAGGAACCGCGAGACCTGGGAGGCGCGGCGTACGGATGCCGCGAGCCTGCGACACGATCGAGGTGAGGAGTTGGCAGGTGAAGACGGCCCACGCGATCCAGCAGATAGCGGTGATGACCTGGAGGGCGAGCGTGCCGTCGTCCTGAGCAGTCAGCCTCGACCACGTGAACGCGCTCGGGTCGGGGAGCGCGTCGATGGAGATGAGCACGACGGGCACCCCGACCACGAAGGCGACGAGCGTGAGGGTGGCCAGGAGGCCGCGCAGCCTGGAGCCGGTCCTGTTCATTGCTTGCTACCTCCGAGGGTGCGGACGAGTCGCGCGGTCGCGGTGCCGGTGACGTCGAGGCGGTTGATGCCGATGAGACCGAGGAACTGCGGGTCGTAGGAGTCCGTGACGGTTACCGTGATCGTGGTGCCGTCGTTGATGGCGACCGTTCCGGCGACGCCCGCGGCGTCGAGGTAGCGCTGGGCGGCGGCACGCGCGGCGGCGGGGGAGATCGCGAGGTCGTGGCCTTGGATGGCGGAGCTTCCTTCGACCTCCTCGCCACCGGCCCGTGCGGCCTGCGCGGCGACGTCGTGGGCTCGCTCGTGGGCGTGGACCTGGCCACCGAGGTCGACCGCGAGTCCGACGAGGAAGATCATCACGAAGCTGGACAGGGCCAGCCACACGGTGATGGAGCCGCGCTCGTCCCGGCGGCTCATCGTTCCCGCCATGTGTCGATCGGGCTGGACATCGCCGCGTGCATGAAGCGGGATCCGGGGACTCCCGGAACGGCGAGATCGGACAGGTCGAGTCGGCAGGAAACAGTGACGTTCACCAAGCCGGGAACGCCAGGCTGCTTGTCGAAGTCGCTCGTGTCGACGGCGACGTCGATGGCCGAGCAGCCGATCTTCTGGTTGGTGATGCTCGAGGTTGCTGCCTCGCGTGCATCGGCTCGTGCGGCGTCCGCGTTGCGGGCGAGTGAGGCTGACCGGGCGGCATCGGCGGCGGCGGACTGGAGCGCCTGATGGGTGGTCGCCGTACGACCTCCGAAGATGACCAGGCCGACGAAGAGCGCGAAGGCTGGTACGCCGATCGCCGCCTCGATCGCTGCTGAACCGCGTTCGTCCCGGCGGATCACGGCGCGGTCACCTGCTCGACCGGCACGCTCGCGCTCTGCGTGATGCGGACCTTCCACCCCGGAATGACGCTCAGGGAGAAGCCGCTGACGGTCACGGTGGCAGTCGTGGCGGTCCGGTTCGCGCTCGTCGAGGTCGCGGTGATGACGTCATCACCACCGGCCTCGGCGAGGAAGTCGTTGGCGGCGCCGACCCCGTCGGCCTCCCGGCCGTGCTCGGCACCGGCGGCTCTGGCGCCCTGCTGCGCAGCAGCGATGGCGACGGTCTTCGCCTGGTAGTAGAGCGCTGCCTGCATCCCGAGGAACATGACCGCGAACAGTGCGGGCAGCAGGACGACGAGCTCGATCGAAACCGAGCCCCGTTCGCCGCGTCGCCGGCGGCGGCTACTTGATCTTGCCCGCTTCTGAGGTGACATAGTTCGTGACCGCGAGAACCACGATCCCGACGATTCCGATGACGGCGACGGCCCAGAGGACGTGCTCCATCGTCACCGACCCGCGTTCACTGCGGCGGGATGCTCGCAGGTCGTCGTACTTTCTGAGTGCTGCGATCTGCAGCAGGACCAGAACCTTCAACATGGGGTTTCCTCCTGTGGATGTGTCCTTCCGTGGTCACGAGTTCGTGAACATGCGAAGCAATGAGGGCGCGACGAGCAGCGCCATGAAGATCACGCCGAGCAGGGAGCCGGGCATCGACATGCGCTCGCCGACGGCGTTGGCCTGAGCGAGCTCGTCGTTGAGCATCGCCGTGCGCATGGCGGCGGAGCGGGCGCGCAGGGTCGCGTACACGCCGGCTCCTTCCTCGCCCGAGAGGCGCATGATGTCGGCGAAGTCGTCGAGCTCGGGCAGTCCGAGCTCCTCTGCCAAGGTGTGCAGCGCGTCCCAGGGCGGCAGTCCCGACCACCGCGACCGGGTGAGCTCCTCGGACAGCCGCGTGAACACCCACGAGTCGCCGACCTCGGCCGCAGCCTCCATCGCCTGGCGGTGGCCGATGCCGTTGTTCCGCTCCAACGCCACAAGGTCGATGTAGGCGCCGAGCGCTCGGGCAAACTCGGTCCGTGCCTTCTTGGCCTCGTCGAGGGCGTTGTAGTTCGGGATGAAGAACATGACGGCGGCCAGCGCGAGCGAGGCGACGGCCGGGAGCTGGAACGGGATGCTCAGCCCGAAGGCGTTGAAGAGCGTGACGAGCACCGGCGGGATGACGAGACCAAGCCCGGCGAACACCAGCTTCTCGCCGTGGAACTGCGTGCCCGGTATCCGCAGCAGCGCGAGTTCGCGAGTCGGCGTACGAACCCAGAGACCAGGCGGCAATACGCGCAGGCCCCACGGGCCGAGCCGCTCCTTGCTCGACCGCGCGGCGTCGGTGGCGGTCGAGCGCGGACGCGACGAGGAGACTCTCTCGAGCGCGTCGGCGAGGTCGGGCTCCGCAGGCAGAAGGCGGGCGACGAGAAGCACGAAGCCGAGGCCTACGAGACCTCCGGCAAGGATCGCCAACTGCAGCCCGGTGATCATCGCGACGCCTCCGCAACTGCCCGGGTCGCCAGGAACCGGGGGAGCGGCTTGCCTGCGGCCATGCGTCGCATCCAGATCAGGGTGGCGACGTACGCCGACAGGAGGAGCACGAGGAGCACCTGGCCGACCGGCGTGCGGTACGGCTCGACGTACGTCCCGGACAGCGCCAATACGACGAGCACGCTCGCGCTGATCAGCGTGACCCACCGCGCGGTCGCTCGCGGCTTCGCCCGGTCCGCCTCGACCTGCCGGCGCGCGCGTACGTCGGCGCCGACCGACTCGGCGAGTCCTTCGAGGACGCTCGCCAGCCCGGCTCCGCGCCGGCGTGCGCCCAGGATCAGGTTGGCCGCGATCAGGTCGCCGGTCGCGTCGTCGAGCTCGTCGGCGAACGCGCGCAGAGCCTTCTCGGTGTCCCACCGTGCCCGCAGCCGGGTCACCAGTCGATTGACCTCTTCGGCGATAGGAGCGGGCGTCGACCGCAGGGTTGCGACGAGGGCTTGCTCCAGGCCGATGCCGACGGTGAGGACTCCTGAGAGCGATCGAGTCCACTCCTCCATCGCTTCGAGGCGCGCGATCTGCGTGGCTGCCGGAGGAGCGCTGAGCAGGACGGGGAGCCCGATGACGGCGACGGGCGCGATGACGAGCGCCAGGATCCAGGCGGTGATGAGCCAGCCGACGAGGCCGAGCGCGCCACCGGCGAGAAGCAGAATCCGGGTGCGACGGTTGAGTGCGCGGCGCCGACTTGATGCTGTGGGCTCCCGCGGTGGAACAGCGGTCGGGCGCAGGCCGATGACCACCCCGAGGAGCCCCAGGGCGACGAGGCCACCGGCCATGGCAGGGAGGATTGTGGTCATATCCGGGCTCCCAGCGGCTGACTCGCGAGGTACGCCGCCAGGTCGAAGCCGTGCTGGGCGAGCCTCCGGTACTCGTCGGGGAGGACGTCTGGGACTGGGACGCCAGTGGCATCGGCTCGGAACACATGGGTGGTCGCGTAGCCGGGGTCCTTCTCGCCCGGCGCGAGCGCGATGACCTCCGCGACCCGCCTGGTCCGCTGAGCTCCACCAGGCCCGACCTTGGTCTCCAGGCTCAACTGGACATTCAGGTCGACGGTCGCTGCGAGCTTGCTGGTCGCGAGACCCTGCGTGACGTGCGGACCCGCCTCCATCGCGCAGGTCACGAGCTTGCGCACCGCAGCCACGGCGTCGGCAGCGTGCGTCGTGGAGATGGATCCGGTGCCGGACTCCATCGCCTTGATCATGGCCCAGATTTCCTTGCCACGGACCTCGCCGACGATCTGTCGCGAAAGGTTGAAGCGGAAGGAGTCGACGAGCGCCTCGTCCAGCGTGAACTCACCCGACTGCCGCCCATCAGGACCGCGCTCACCCGAGCCCGGCCGCGCCTCCCATGGGATGACCACCTTGTGCCGGCCGAGCTCGTGCAGGTGCAGCTCGTATTCCGTCTCGAAGGTGCCGATCGCCTCGAGCTCGTCGATCTCGGCACGGAGGGCTCGAACCAGCGTGGTCTTCCCGGCCCCCTGCGCCCCGGCCACCACGATCGAGCACCGGGCTCGCACAGCAGCTCTCAGGAACGAGGCGACGACCGGCGTCATCATGTCGCGCTTGACCAGGTCCTCGAGCGTCACCCGCATCAACCGATGACGACGGATGACGACCGACGGACGCGTCGTCACCCACGCCACGGCCGCGAGCCGCGACCCGCCGTCGAGCCTCATGTGGAGGCTCGGCTGCGCCTCGGAGAACGAACGAGCATTCACCTCGCTGCGCGAAGCAAGGAAGACGAGGAAGTCGATCAGCTCCTGATCGGAGTCGGCCACCGGGGGTCCGGGAACGAGCGTCCCGTCGATCAGCTCGAGCTGTACGTTGTCGTGGCCGACGATGACGATGTTCTCGATCCGGTCGTCATCCACCAAGGGCTGGAGGCGGCCGAGGCGGAACAGGGAGTCGAACACGGCCTGGGCGGTCGCCTGTTGCTTCGAGGGACTCCACGAACCGAGGCCGGTGTCGACAGCCTCCGCCATCGCGGACTCGATCAGGTCGAGCACGATCGACCGGCCCAGCTCCTGCTGTGCCTCCTTGTCCAGTCGGGCGCGGCCGGACTGCACGGCTTGACTCAGTTGTTCCGACGCCTGGGCCCGCAAGGTCGAGACGAGCGCCCAGTCGCCATCGGAGGTTGGAACAGGAGCTGACGCCACCGTGGCGTCGAGACCGCTGGGCACAACGTGGGGGACGCCGTTGGAGGACTGGCTGAAGAGTGGCAGGCGGGTCAGGTCGCCGTACTCGTTCGCGAATCGGTAGGCCTCCGTCATGCTCGTGCCTCCTCGACCAGCGCGAACTGACCTCGGGCGACGTGCGCCTGGACCGACTGGACGGCGGCTTGGAGCGCGCGGACGTAGGAGCCGGTCTCGAAGTGCTTCGGGGGTGCCGCGCCGCGGTGATAGACGGCCGCGGCGGCCCGGGTCGCCCGGCACGTCGGCGATGACGGGCATGCCGAGAACCTTGGTGACCTCGGTGGCCCGGTAGGGCTGGCCCTCGGCGACAAGGAGCAGGCCGGGGTCACGCCATCCTGTGGCCGGCTGGCGGATGGTCTCCGCCCAGGAGCGCGCGGCCGAAATCGACGGCAGATTGGCCCTGGTGACCAGGAGCGTCGCGTCGGCGGCCTCCAGCAGCGGCGTCGGCGAGGCCACGAGGCCCAGCCGGCCGGCATCGACGATCACGTCCTGGCCGTTGTCGTCCAGGTCGTGGAGCGCAGCCGCCAACGGGTCCCAGACGTCGCGCAGCGCCGTGGCCTGAGCGTGCGATCGGATGCCGGCGACGAACGAGACGTTCGGGCTCAGCGGGCGTACGACGTCGCGCAGTGCGTCCGCCGTGCCGAGCGGAGAGAGGGCGAGCTCGATCAGCCCGGCGTCGTACGGCGTAGTGCCGCGGAGGAACCCCGCGAGGACGCCGGATCCGCCAGTGGGGTCGGCCTCGACGAGGAGCACTGGCCGTGGCCAACTCAACGCCATGCCGACTGCCGTGGTGGTGACACCGGGCGAGCCGGATGCCGAGGTGAGACACACGATGGCCATCACTGGGCTCCCGAGTCGAGGATCAGCGCCACGTTGCCGGTCGCGGCGCGGGCCGCGAGGACACTCGCGTCGGCGTACGGCACCAGGACGTTGACGACGGTGTTGCCTGTCGTCTCATCGATCGCCGTGCCGACAACCTCGGCGGCGGTGAACTGCGGCGCACCGGTCGGGGCGTCGCCGTTGGCAGCCGGGGTGACGATGATGCGGACCTTGTCTCCGCCGTGCATGGGGAGCGCCGGGACCTGTGCCGGAGTCAGCGAGATCCCGACGATCGACTGCCCCTCCGGTGGCATCGGAGCATCAGTCGTCGACTCGGTCGTGATCAGTCCGCCAGCGGCGACGTCGAGCGCCGCGCGCTGACCGATGATGTCGTCGTACGCAGAGGCGGGGAGTGGCTCCAGAGCCGGATCACCGCTGATCCGGATGCGCTGGATGTCGTCGGCAGCGATCACCTCGCCCCGGTGGATCGTCTTTGTCGCAGCAAGGACCTCCTCGGTGCTGGTCGTGGCGTTCCATGCCCACGCGCCGAGCAGACATCCGAGGGCCGTGATGACCACGGCTGCGACGACAAGACCAGGCCGTCTGCGCAGCTTGGGCGGGGGAGTGATCGGCGGCCCGACGTCGGGCGCGGTGCGGTGGGGGCCGGGCTTCCGGTCCTCTCGGGTAGTCGTGGTCACTTCGTCCCTCCCCGCGCAGCGCTCGTCAGTTCACGAGCACCTGCGCTTCGCCGATCCGGATCTGGGCCGAGCGGTTGAGGCCGTCGAGGCGGATCGTCCCGGTCTGGCCCGCGCCCGACCAGGTGATGACCCAACTCGAGGTCGCGGTGACGGTGTGGGCGTCATCGGTCTGGCCCGCGCTCGACTTCTTATAGGTGTGGCCGCAGTCGGGGGAGTCCGTCCGCCCGAACTCCGGCTTGTACGGCGAGCCCGCCGTGTCGCAGACGACCTCGGTTCCGTCGCCCATGTCCCACGTGATGTGCAGGACCTTCGCTGTTGCGGTGATCGTGATGCCGCCTGCGGACGCACTCTCCGTGATCGGGCCGAACGTCTGGCTGCTCGGCGCCTTGGCCCACATCCACACCGGCATGCCGACAAGGCCGATGCTGTCGGGCCCCGGCTCGGGAGCGATGCCGATGTCGATCGCCCTGAGGTGCATGTTCTCGATAGCGATCTGCGCGACCTCTCTCGGCGTCGGCCCCGCGCCGGAGTTCGGCGGCGGATCCTGCGTCCAGATCGTGATGAGCAGCCCGGTCTGTGGCTGGTCGCAGTAGTAGACGGCGCCGTCGCCGGGCTCGTGGCCCTGCCACATGGGATCGCCAGCCGGCGGCTGGGGTTGAACCAGGGTGATGTAGCAGTGGTACGCGTTCGACCAGTACGCGCCGTCCTTCGTGCAGGGGACCGGTCCAGGCGGTGGCTTGGTGACGCCTTGGCTCGTGCCGTCCCAGTAGCAGGCGGCGCCGCTTCCGGTGTCCTCTGGCCCGTCGTCGCCTGGCGTGCCCGGCGTGCCGGGATTGCCCGGGACGTGGATCCAGATCAGGCATTCGCCGGTGGCGGGGTCGGTCTGACCGCAGACCGTGCCGTCGGCGTACGCCGTTCCGGACGCAAGGGCAGTGAGGCTGGCAGAGGCGAGGGCGGTCAGCAGGAGGCGAATCAGAGGCTGCGCATGGCGTCTGCTTGAGGTCCTGGCCCGTCGCCACGCGCCATCCGCCGCTCGGGTCGGCGGCGAAGTCGTAGTTCGCAACGGTGTAACGCGTCCACTCGGTGTCCGGGCGGTCGGGGGAGACGATCGACTTGCCGCTCTTGTCGAGCACGTCGACCTTGGTAACGTCCCAGCAGACGTCGATGACGACCGTGGGCACCTTACCGGCGTCCGGGTTGGAGTTGTCGAGGGTGACCGACTGGACCTTCAGTTCGCTGATGGCCGTCGCGCCGGTCTGGCGCTGTCCTTGATCGTGCTGCCGTCGTACGAGGGTCTGCACGGCGTTGAGTTGTGCGCCGATCGCGACGGTCTCGAGCTTCTTCAGGTCGCTGGAGGGATCGGCCCGGAGCGCGTCGAGGACGGCGTAGTAGTCGGTCATCGCGGCGGTTGCGTCCCCGGTCGCGGCGTCGTTGGGCGACGTCGGCGAGGCGGTCGCGGTCGGGCTCGCCGACTCCGTCGGCGACGACGTGGCCGGCGATGTCGGCGGCGGATCCGCATCGTTGTCGGCACACGCCGACACCGCGGCCAACAGGAGTGTGCCGGTCGCCAGGAAGGTCAACCCGAGTCGATTCTTCATGGTGGTGGTCCTGCTTCCTCTCGCCTACGGCGATGAGGCGCGACGACATCCCGCGGGCGGTGCGTGCATCGTCTGAACCTCATCGTAAGCCTGATTCACGGATCCGGACCCGACGTCTTTACCCGGGTCTCTTCGGGGATCAGGTGCTCGTCTCTGCCCAAGCCCGTCGTCCCACCTCATTCCTCAGCCTCTCCCTCCCCGTGGCTCCTTCAGCCTTCTCGCTCACCCTGCCCTCCCACCTGCCCATCGCCTCTCCGCGCCCTCATCTCGTACTGCTTCCGCTCTCCTCGACTACCGCCTCCTTGCCGTCACACGGTGTGCAGTTCGAGGGGGTGTGGAGAAGGACGCGCACCTGAGGCCTGTGGAACGGAAACGGCAGTGACGGTCTCGATGCGCCGGATGTCGGCAGGCAGCGGATACCAATACCTGCTGCGCAGCGTGGCGGCGGGCGATGGCACGCGGTCCCTGACGACGCCGTTGACGCGCTACTACTCCGAGGTCGGTACGCCGCCCGGGTGCTGGCTCGGTTCCGGCGTGGCCGCCCTCGGGGCCGGCCAGCTCCGGCCCGGCATGCAGGTGACCGAGGAGCAGCTCGCCCTGCTTGTTGGGATGGGCCGAGACCCCATCACCGGAGGGCAGCTCGGCAAGGCATATCCGTCGTACAAGCGGCTGTCGGACCGCATTGAGGAGCGCGTCGCGGCGCTCGACCCGGGGATGACCGCGGAGGACTGCGCGACTGAAACGACACGGATCGAGGCAGAGGAGACCGCCGCTGGGATGCGACGAGCGGTCGCCGGATTCGACCTCACGTTCAGCGTCCCGAAGTCGGTCTCCGTGCTCTGGGGGGTCGCGGACGCGGTCACCCAGGAACGGATCGTCGCCGCCCACCACGCGGCAATCGCCGACGTGGTTGCGCTCTTCGAGCGAGAGGTTGCCGCCACCCGTGCGGGCATCTCCGATGCCGACGGCGCCGTCGCCCAGGTCGACGTGGCGGGTGTCGCGGCCGTCGCCTACGACCACTTCGACTCGCGGGCCGGCGACCCGCAGCTCCACACCCACGTCGTCATCGCCAACAAGGTCCTCACCGTCATGGACGGCCGCTGGCGCAGCCTCGACGGACGCCCGGTCTTCGCCTCACGTACCGGCCTGTCCGCCCACTACGACGCCCTCCTCGCCGACCGGCTGTCGCGCGACCTCGGCATCGAATGGGAGCTGCGGCCGCGCGGTCCCGACCGGAATCCCCGGTGGGAGATCGCCGGTGTCACCGACGAGCTGATCACAGAGTTCTCCAACCGCACCCGCGAGATCGAGCTCAAGAAGGAGGAGCTCATCGCGGAGTACGTCGCACGGCACGGGCGGATGCCGTCGGCCAGGACCATTGTCGAACTCCGGGCCCAGGCGACGCTGGCCACGCGCCCGCCGAAGGAGGTCCAGTCGCTCGCCGATCTCACCACGGGTTGGCGTCAAAGGGCCGCCGAGCGGTTGGGGACGGAGCCCACCGGGTGGTCGCAGTCGGTGATCGGGCGAGAGGGCGACTTCCTGACAGCGGAGGACGTGCCGCTGGCTGCGATCGGGGCGATTGGTGCCGAAGTGGTCGCGCTGGTCTCTGTGAAGCGGGCCGTTCTGGACGCACTGGAACCTGATGGCCGAGGCGGCGAAGCAGACGATGGATCTGAGGTTCGCGACGCCCGAAGAGCGCGAGGCCGTCGTCGGTCTGATCGTGGACGCGGCCCAGGCACGCTCCGTGGTCCTGACGCCGCCGGAGCTCGCCCGCAGCCCGGTCCGGTTCCAGCGCGAGGACGGCACGAGCCGGTTCCGCCCGCGGCATGGTGAGAAGTACTCCTCGATCGCAGTGCTCGACGCCGAGGCACGACTGTTGGCACGCGCCGAGAAGGTGACTGCACCGGCGGTGTCAGCCGAGATCGCGGGTCGAGCAGGTGGTCATGGCACGGTCGCGCTGACAGTTCAGCAGCGGCGTGCTGTGGAGAGCGTCTGCCGCTCAGGGCGTCAGGTCGACCTCCTGGTCGGACCGGCTGGGGCCGGCAAGACCACCACGATGAGAGCCCTCCGCACGGCCTGGATCAGCGAGCACGGGCGGGGGAGTGTCGTCGGTCTCGCGCCGTCTGCCGCTGCAGCCCAGGCGCTGGCCGACGACCTCGGCGTCGCGTGCGAGAACACGTCGAAGTGGCTCCACGAGCACGACCACGGTCGGACCGAACTCCGCCGAGGTCAGCTGGTGATCCTCGATGAGGCGACTCTGGCCGACACGGTGACGCTCGATCGGCTCACGGGGATCGCGTCCGCCGCGAACGCCAAGGTGGTTCTCGTGGGCGATCCGCACCAACTCCAGTCTGTGGATGCAGGCGGAGCCTTTGCCCTCCTCGTCGACCGGCGTGCGGACGCCCCGGCGCTGAATGAGATCCACCGGTTCGCCAACGAGTGGGAGAAGGAGGCCTCGCTTGCGCTGAGCCGCGGAGACGTGCAGGTCATCTCGGCGTACGCCCGCCACAAGCGGATCCGCGAGGGCCTCACGGACGTGATGGTCGACGCCGCATACGTCGCCTGGCGCGCCGACTGCGCGGCGGGGCGCGCCAGCATCCTCGTGACGGAGTCGGCCCGAGATGTCCGCGCGCTCAACGAACGCGCCCGGGCCGAGCGGCTGCTTCTGGACGGCGCCATCGATCACCGCGAGGCCCAGCTGGTCGACGGCTGTCGAGCCTCGGTCGGAGACGTCGTCATCACGCGCCAGAACGACCGCACCATCCGCACCACGCGAGGTGGGTGGGTGAAGAACGGCGACCGCTGGCTGGTCACCGACATCCGTCGGAACGGCTCTGTCCTCGTCAAGCGCCTCGGCGGCGAGGGCCGGCGAACCGTCCTGCCGCCGGAATACGTCGCCGAGCACCTCGACCTCGGCTACGCCGTCACCGCACATCGCGCTCAGGGCGTCACCGTCGACACGGCGCACGTCGTCGTCACTGCATCCACGACCCGGGAGAACCTCTACGTCTCCATGACCCGCGGCCGCGAGTCCAACATCGCGTACGTCGCCCTCGACCGGCCCGACGACAGCCACTCCGCGCCGGAGGCTGATGACGTCGCGGCCAGGACGGTCCTGTACGGCGTCCTCCAGCACAGCGGCGCCGACCTCTCGGCCACGCAGACGATTGAGGCCGAGTACCAACTGCACGGCGACATCGACCGGCTCGCGGCCGAACTCGAGACGATCGCCGCCGACGCTCAGCACGACCGCTTCGTCGACCTCCTCAGCCGCTCCGGGCTGACCACCGAGCAGCACGCCGCAGTCGCCGAGTCGACGGCCTTCGGCCCGCTCACGGCGGCACTACGACGCGCCGAGGCATACCACCACGACCTCGAACGTCTTCTGCCTCGGGTCGTCGGACAACACCGTCTCGACGACGCTGATGACATCGGTGCGGTGCTCCGCTACCGAATCGACAAGCTCGCAGCGACGCCGCCGCGCGGTTGCCGTCTCCGTCCGCGACTGATCGCCGGCTTGATCCCCGAGCCGCTCGGCCCGATGACAGCTGAGGACCGACAGGCGATCGGCCAGCGGAAGGAGCTGATCGAGTCGCGTGCACCGCGCGCTTCTCGATGTCGCCATCGGACGCGGCGCCGCTTGGATGCACCGGCTCGGCAAACCTCCGCAGGATCCCACCCAGCGCGAAAGATGGGTCCGCGCTGCGACGTCGGTTGCCGCCTACCGCGATCGCTACAAGACCACCAGCGACTTGCCACTGGCTGGAGGCGCGGCCAGCGACGCCCAGCGTGCCGACCGTCAGCGCGCGCTGGTTGCTCTAAGGGAAGCAGTCGCGCTGTCGAGCGCCAGCCGCAATGAGTCCCGCGCCGTTGGCGCCGAACTCCAGGCCGTCTCGGGTCCATGGGTCGGGGCGCGCGTCCGTTGTCCACAGGAGGCGTTGTCAGGCGGCGCGCCGGGACTCACGTCGGCGTACGACGGGATGTGACCCCGTCAGAAAGGGCGATCCCATGATCATGCTGCTCGCACTCCCCATCATCGCCGCGGTGGCGCTCGCGCACCGCTACCTGAGGCTCTACGCCCCGTCGAACCTCCTGATCCGCCGAGTGCGAGCCTCGCGGCCCACGATGAGCACGTTCGCAGCGATGTTGACCGTGGCAGCCGGCCTGATCGTCGGGACGAAGGTGCTCTCGGACGCCGTGGCGGCCGGCGCGCCCGGCTGGCTGAACCTCGTCGTACTGGTGTTAGCGGTGGGACGCGATCAAGATCGGATCGATCGCGATCACCGTCCCCGCCCGACGGGCATTGCTGGCTGTGAAGACGACGGATGGGCGGCCTGTCAGTCAGGACTCCAGGGGCATACGCACCGTGTCGTCCTGGCCTTGTCTCCAGACAGACCCGCCCGGCGGGGTAACCCCGATCCAGTGATCGACGGCCGACGAGAATCGGCCGGATGGAAATGCGCCTAGTGAGCATCGGGGGTTCGGCGGCGCGTGTCGGACCGACTCACTAACCTCGCCGTGAGAGGTGGAGGTGCCCGTGGCAGGCTCGAGCGCAGAAGTACCGGCTGTCGACGACATCCGTCAGGAAGCTCGTCGCAATACGCGCGGCCGTTTCGAGCAGTGGGCGAAGAACCCGACTTGTGACGCGAACACGCTCTCGGCCGTCCACAACGTCCGTCTCGACAAGGCGGCGAAGGCGGTCGGCCTCGAGGTCAGCTTCGGTCAGTCGCCCTTCGCGATCGCTCGCGGGAACCGGTTCGAGGCAGGGCTCTTCTACGACGAAGCCGTCAAGTTGCGCCAAGCGCTCGAGCGCAAGAGTTGTTTGCCGGAGGGATCCGTTGGATTCCTCGACCTGCGGCTCAAGCTGAACCGCGGTACCCGAGTGACCACGATCGATCAGGCACTCAGGGAGACCGAGGCCTGGCTTCGTCGAATCGCCGTTGAGCCCACATCGGCGGAATCGATCGTTGCTGCGCCCATGATCAAGATCCCCAAGGGCGTGATCCTTCCGGAGGCCCTTCTCATCATCGACGCGGTGACTGTCACGACGACCGTCGATGGACGGGCGCGTGTCACGGTGGGGGAGGTCAAGGTCTTCCCCGACAGAGGCGGACACACCGACCCCCAGCAGCTCGCGTCAGCGCGAGCCCAGGCCGGGGTCTACGAGCACGCGATGCGGCTTGCTGTTGAGACCCTCGGGCTGACTGACGAAATCGAGATCTCGACCCATGGGTTCCTCGTCTTCACGTGGCCAGGTTCGAACTCGCCGTCCGTCCGCGCCAATGAAGACCTGACTTATCAGGCTATTCGCGCCGAGCGCGGATTCGATCGGCTCGAGCAGGTCGCTCTCGGCGTGGTCCGCGACGACGACTTCTCTGCTGATAACCCCGCACTGATCAAGCGTGTGCTCGACGCACCTACGGATTACTCGGAGGCCTGCTTGTCCTTCTGCGACCTGGCACCCCGGTGCCACGCCAGGGCCACGGCGGCAGACGACCCGATCGTCCTCGGGGGCGAAGTCGCGCGGTTCCTCGGCGAAACCACCGTGTCGCGAGCACTCGAGCTCATGGCAGGGGTCGCGCCTGCCGATGACCGTGAGGCAGACATCCAGAGGCAGTTGGTCGGCTGATGACTTCAGTACGAGCGATCGCTCGCAAGTTGGCGGCCTGGGAGGCCGGTCAACCGCTTCCGCGGTACGACACGATCCATCACGCGATCATGCCGCCCGATCAAGCCATGATCGTCGCCTTCGTCCGGATGGCCGGTGAGTCACGACCTTGGGGCATCGCCTGGGGCACAGTCGGCTCCGATCCGCGTATCGAGTCCGTCCCCGACGGTCGTGTCCGCGACGACGTCGCCGATTTAGCCGCGACGTTCGCGGAGGATCTGCTGGAGCACCTGCGCGTGCACAACTGGACTTTCGACCCGGTTCCTCAGAAGCCCGATCTGGGTGACTTGCGCCAGGTCTGGCTGCCAAACGGCCAGCACATCGCCATGCTCCACCAGCTCAGCTACACCTACTCGCAGACCAAGTTCGGTGGCGTGAACCAGGACATCCTGCGTGCTTTGGGGCGCGTTTCCGGCTGGATGTTCCGCGACACCTCGCGGGTCGGCAACCAGCACGTCATCAGCGCAAGCCAGATTCTGGGGGACTCCTACGTTTTCCCGGCTCAGGATGCCCGGACGGCTCATCTCGGATACCAACTCGCATGGCTCACCACGCCGGGTGACCGTGACGCCCGATTGGCGGCAGCAGCGGATGCCGAGGGTCTCACCGTCTCGCCAACCCTGGACCCGACGCTTGAGCGCGATGACCTCAGCGAGCTTGTGAGCACGTGGCAGGACGGGCGTCGCGAAGGCAACGACGTGAGCGAGACCGCGGCTGCGATCTCCGCGGTCCTTCGCAACGAGTTGCTGCGTCGCTGGAAGTTGACAGAGCAGGCGTATGAGCTGATGGCCAACAACGACCGGCCGGTAAATGGTGGCGTCGGCGAACTCGTGACGAAGGCACACGCTGAGTTCTGGTTCCAGCACCAGCGGATTGAGCTCCGCCTCAACGACCCAAGCCATGGCCCTGCTTTTGTTGCCCATCCGGAGACCGACTTTCACGGATCCGCGGCTGCTTCCCGATACCTCATTCACTCTGCAGCCGACGAGGCGTACGTCGGTTACCTCATCCACGACGATCCAGCGCTCTTCCGTGAGGCATTGGACGACGGCCGCGCTTTCGAGTCGCATGTAGTTCGGGTGTACGACGTTGGGGTCGGCCGGTCGACGGTCCCGCGTTGGGTAGTCAGCCTGGACCCGACGCTGCCGCACCGGCTGCGCGAGAACGCCCGCGTGGCTCCCCAAAGCTCCCGGGGGCACGAGGCCACCATCGTCGAGATCGACGCTACAGATGGCGATCTTCTTGTGACGGTGGAGTGGACCGGGCGGAAGACAAAGCCGTTACTCGGGCCGATCATGGCGAAGCCCGCCGACGACGCCTGGGTTGGTGTCGACGTCGCCTTTGTTCAGTCGGATGCCGCCAGCCTCACACAGCGGCGTAGCCACCGGGTCTGGTCGGCTGCAAGTGGACCGGGAGCGTGGCTCACGCACGGCAAGGCATCTGCACCGATCGAGATCAGCTCTGATGACGGTACTACCGACCTCGTCTTCGACGATGTCGCCCAGATCGCTGGGGAGGTGACGGTGTGAGTCTCGACGTTATCGACGCGGAATACGCCGACCTGCGCAAGGCGCTCACCGCCTACCTCTCGGACGGGGGCAGGCTCGCCGTGGTCAAAGCGCCACCGGGGTCAGGCAAGACGCACACCCTCATAGCGGTGCTCACGGCGCTGGCTGGGGACGGCATGCAGATTGCCGTGGCCGCTCAGACAAATAGCCAAGCCGATGACATTTGCATGCGTTGGGCCAAGGAGCACCCAGAGGTGCGTGTGGCGCGCTTCTCCAGCACCGGTCTCCGACCGCCGGATGACTTCCCGACGAGCGTCCGGTGGGTCACCGACAAGAAGGAGTTGCCGCACGGTCCCGGAGTCACCGTTGCGACAACGGCCAAGTGGTCGCTCACCGATCTGTCCGCCCCGTATGACCTGCTCGCCATCGACGAGGCCTGGCAAATGAGCTGGGCAGACCTGATGCAGTGCGCGCTGGTCAGCGCCAGGTTCCTGATGATCGGTGACCCTGGACAGATCCCGCCGGTTGTTCCGATCGACGTTCGACGCTGGGAGACATCGCCGCGTGCGCCACACGAGGCAGCGCCGGAGGTGGTGCTCGCGGAACCGACCTTGGAGTCCGTCCGGTTCGTTGGTTCGTTGCCAGCCTGTCGGCGACTCCCGAACGAGTCAGTCGACTTCGTGAAGCCGTTCTATGATTTCGACTTCGAGGCGTACGTCGCCGTCGGAGCCCGGGGACTCGAGCTGTCCAGCCCCTGGGGCGATGCGCTATCGGCTGGCCGCCCGCTCGCACTCACCATTCCTACCCCGGACCACGGACCGCCCATCGAGGTCGATCACGAGATTGCTGCCGCAACCGCGAAGGTCCTCAGCGACCTGCTTGGGGGAGGGACGACACTCCGGTTCGGCGAAGAGAAGCGGCCTCTCGCGCCCGCCGATATCGGCGTGACGAGCAGCCACCGGGTCATGAACTCGGTGCTCTCGGCTGCGCTGGGATCGTGGGTCAATCAGATCAGGGTCGACACGCCAGAGCGTTGGCAGGGCCTGGAACGTCCTGTGATGATCGCCGTTCATCCACTGTCAGGCGTCGCAGACCCGTCAGCGTTCGACCTGGAGACGGGCCGCCTTTGCGTGATGGCGTCTCGCCATGAGGTCGCGTTCATCATGCTGACCCGTGATCACGTGGGGGAGACGCTGCGCAACTACGTCCCGAGCGCGGAGCAGGCGCCGGGCCGCCCAGACCGCGTGGGCCGCGGCCACGACGCCCACCTGAAGTTCTGGTCGCAGCTCGAGCACGCTGGGAGCGTCCTCGCGCTCACTTGAGCTTCGCGGCTCCGCACACGGTCTTCACGTCGCAAGAGACACACTTCGACTTTTCGGGCTTCGGCGTGAAGTCGCGCTTCTTGAGCAGGGCGGCTGCCTTGATGACCGTGGCTTCGGCAGCTTTCACCGCGTCCGCGGTGATGTCGACCGTGTGACGGGTTGTCGTACTCATGTCGTGGATGAACGCGGCCCCGACGGTGAGCCCTTCACGGCGGCCGGCGTCGGCGTAGACCTGAAGTTGGAGCGGGTGAACCTCCCCACCAGTGGCGGTCTTGTAGTCAACGATGGCGAGGTTGTCGATCACGCCGTCGTGTTCGTCGTAGATGACGTCGGCGCGCCCGCTGACGACGACGCCGTCGAGGTAGAGCTCGAAGGGGCGTTCCGTGGCCCAGGTCCTCTTGATGTCGTCCTGATTCTCCTTCACGTACTTGAAGACGAGTAGTCGCGCCTTCTCGCGCATCTCCTTGTGAGCCGCCTTGTTGGCGAACGGCAGGAAGAAGTCGGACGTGAGCAGGTCGTTGATCTGCTTTGGAGTCGGTAGCTTCCCCGTGGCGCGGGCGTGCTCGGCGATGACGCGCATGATGTGGTGCACCGCGTTGCCGTAGCCGATCTCGGACTTCACCGGCGGCATGAAACCGAGTTCGTTGCGAAGCAAGTACGACTGTGGGCACGAGATGTAGGCCTCGAGCTCGGAGTACGTCACCGCCAGGTCGGGCATCTCGATGCCCCGCGGCTCCGCGCCAGTCGGAAGTCCCGCGCTGGACGCCAGGGCCTGCGCCTCGAGAATGTACGGAGACGCCTTCGTCGCGTTCTTTGTGACCTTGGAGTGCGACGAGAGGGAGACCCAGTCGCGCGCGCGGGTCAGCGCAACGTAGAAGAGTCGACGCTCCTCGGCGTCTGATCCCTCGTAGCGAGCAGCTTCGAAGAGATCGCGGGGTATGAGCCAGTCCTTGACGCGCCCGGAACGGCTTGACGGGAACCGACCCTCGGTCAGTGAAGGCAGGAACACGACGGGCCACTCCAGGCCCTTTGCCCCGTGGATGGTGCCCAGTGCGACGCCGTCACCGAGCAGATCCTCCTCGCCGTCGAAACCGTCGTAGCTGCCAGTCGCATAGTTGACGAGCAGGAGGGCGAAGTTGCGGTAGAACCACTCGTTTCCGACGGCTCCGCCGACCTGCTCCGACGGATTCTCCGGGTCCCGCCGTGAGCGTCGGGTGACCGACTCGTAGTCGGCAAGGACGTTGGTGAACCGGGCGAGGGTGCCCAAGCGGTTGCGCTGGTGGGCGTCTGAGAGGTCCCACTCTGCGATCCTCAGCAGGACAGTCAGGTCATAGAACTCCCGGACGAGGCTTGGATCGAAGTCCGGAGGGTCCTGCGTCGTCTTGGACTTCCACCGGATCAAGTGGCCCTGGAGCTTCTGGATGTCGTCGTCGTTGAGCCCGAACGTGCTCCGGTAGTCGTCGAGCAGGTCGGGAAGGAAAGTCTTCTCGCGCTTGATGAATCGTCCAGGCGCCCAGTCGACGCCGGAGAGCCAGGCGAACGTCGCTCCGAAGATGGCCGCCTCCGGCTGCTCGAACAAGCCGGTGCGGCCACCGGGTTGCACAGGGATCTTCGAGATGTCGAGCGCATCGAGGATCTTGGTGTACGCGTTGCGACCTCGCACCAAGATCGCGATGTCCTGGTAGCGCACGCCTTGCGCATGTAGGGCCTCAATATCGAGGGCAATGGCGTCCGCCTCGTCCTGCTCGGCATCGTGGCCGACAGCGATAGAGACCGCCGGCCCGGCCTCCGCGCGGAACAAGCCCATCTCCTTCGCTAAGCGCCCCGGAATCGACTGAGCGAACCCGTTGGCGAGCTGCACGATGCCCGGGCGTGAGCGGCGGTTGATCAGCAGGTTGAACTGCGTGACGCCGGGATAGCGGTCCTTGAAGGAGACGATGTTGTCGACGTTGGAGCCGCGCCACTGGTAGATCGCCTGGTCGTCGTCCCCGACGACCACCACGTCGGCGGTTCCGTGCGGCTTCGACAGGAGCCGAATGAGTTGTTCCTGCGCCGGGTTGACGTCTTGGTACTCATCGACGATCAGGTGCTTTAAGGCGGCGGTGACCGCAGCGCGGATCTCGGTGTCCTCGAGCGCGCGTACGGCCTCGACGATTTGGGTGCCGAAGGACATGAACCGGTAGCCATCGAGCATCGCGTAGTAGAGCTCAGCAGAATCGCGGAACGTGCTCTCGGGCAGGTCTTCCACCCTCATTAGCTCGTTCTCAACGATGTCGATGTTCTCCTGGAAGGCAGTGATTCCCCGGAACAACTTCTCGTCGGGATCCAGGCGGCGGAGCTTCAGCCGGTTAGCCTCGCGGTACAGCAGGTTGGTCAGCTGATTCGGGTCGAGCGGCGTGTACGTCTCATACTTCGCAACGTACGTCTGGAGCAGTCGGAAGCAGAAGCCGTGGATCGTGCCAACGTACAGTCGGCCGAGCTGATCGGTCGCGGTGTCACCCATCTTGGCCGTGACCCGCTCGCGAATGCGCTCCTTGAGCTCGGCCGCTGCCTTCTCGGTGAAGGTGAAGGCCACGATCGACTCGGGGGTTTCGCCGTCGGCGAGCAGCGACGCGACGCGCTGGGACACCACCTCGGTCTTGCCGGATCCGGCAGCAGCGATGATCTGCACATGCCCACCACGATGGGCCACTGCCGCAGCGGCCTCGCCTTCGAGTGTCGGGATTGTGTCGGTGGGTTTTGCTGACATATGCCAAGGCTACGGGCGATGAACCGTCCAGAACCTGCGAACGGCCGGGGTTGTCGGCACTAGCCTGCTGGTTGCACGTCTGACGAGAGATTGGGAGCGCATGAGCGACGAAGTGGTGAAGGTCGAACTGGAGTCGCCGGATCTGGCAGCCGAGAAGTTGGCTGCCTTCCAGGACCTGTTCCCGGGCGTCCTCGCCGACGGCATCCTCGACGCCGGCCGGTTGGGCGAGTTGCTCGACACCGAGGTCGCCGCGCCTGCAGATGGGCGCGAGCGCTTCGGTCTTATGTGGGCTGGCAAGCAGGGGGCGGTCCGCTCGCTGCTGGCTCCGAGTCGCGGAGCGCTGTTGCCCGAGTTCGACAAGTCGACGAACTTCGACGAAGCGCGCCACACGTTCATCGAGGGCGACAACCTCGAGGTGCTGAAGCTCCTGCAGAAGGCCTACAACGACAAGATCAAGCTGATCTATATCGACCCGCCGTACAACACTGGTAATGACTTTGTGTACCCGGACGACTTCAGCGACGGATTGACCGCATACCTGGAGTTCACGGGTCAGCTCGACGAGACCGGAAATCGTAGGTCGGCAGCCGTTGACAGTGTGGGCCGGCTGCATTCCCGTTGGCTGTCGATGATGTACCCGCGACTGGTACTGGCTCGAAATCTCCTCACCCAGGACGGCGTCCTCGCGGTTTCAATCGATGACAACGAGTTCGCAAATCTGCGGGCCCTGCTCGATGAGATCTTCGGCCCTGAATGCTTCATGGGCACCTTGGTGTGGCGCCGTCGCCAGACCCCTGACAGCCGCAACAAGTCGCGGGTCTCGTCGGATCACGAGTACGTGCTGCTGTACGGGCGGAGCTTGGGCTCGGCGCTGCGTGGGGCAGACATCGACCTGACGAAGTACAAGAACCCCGACGACGATCCGCGAGGGCCGTGGACCAGCGAGAACCTGACCGGCTTGGCAGACGCAAAGGCCCGCCCCAATCTCCACTACGACATTGTCGATCCCGAGACGGGCCGGGCCTATCCGCCTCACCCGGATCGGGGCTGGGCCAAGGCCAAGGCGACGGTTGATGCTCTCATCGCCGAGGGGAGGATTCTGTTTCCGAGAAAGCCTGACGGACGGCCGCGCGAGAAGAAGTTTCTGGCGGATCTTCGGTCCGAGCGAACGGGGTTTTCGACGTGGCTGGAGTCCGACGTGGCCGGCTACAACTACACGGCGACCCGCGAGCTGACCAAGCTGCTTGGAGGGAAGTTCTTCGATTTCCCGAAGCCGCTCGAACTAGTGCGCACCTTGGTTGACCAGGTTACGGAGCCTGGGGACCTGGTGCTGGACTTCTTTGCTGGTTCCGGGACAACGGGCCAGGCCGTCCTGGAGCTTGACTCGGAGGGCGGGTCCGGCCGCCGATTCGTACTTGTGCAGTTGCCGGAGCCCACGGACGCCGGTCCATACTCTTCGATCGCCGAACTCACGCGCGCACGGCTATCGGCCTGTGCCGCCGAGGTCAAGGAATCCGGGCTTCGCTCCTTCCGCCTCAGTCCGAGCTGTTTCCGCGACGAGACCTCGGCGGACCCGGAGGACCTCTTCGATCTGCGCGAGTCGACGTTGGACGATGGCGACCATGTGATGGAAGAGCTCGCCGGAGAGATTCTTCTCAAGGAGGGTGTTGCTCTCGACGCCCGGTGGACCCGCGACAAGGCTGACTCCGCTGAGGTCATCTCGGCCGATGGCGTCGCTGTTGTGCTGAGCCTCGACGTCACCGAGGCCGTCGCGAGCGCTGCCATCGCACTCGAGCCACGGGTTCTAGTCTTCCTTGAAGATGGATTTGCCGGACGTGACGCGGTTAAGACCAACGCATTCACGAACGCCAAGAACCTCGGCATCACGGTGAAGACGGTCTGATGGCTGTCGATATCAAGTTCGACGCCAACCAGCAGTACCAGCGCGACGCTATTGACAGCGTCGTAGAGCTGTTTGCCGGCCAGGAGTCGATGCAGCAGGGCGTAGCGGTACCAGGGTTCGGCGACGAGGGAACCCTCGAGTCGTTCCAGGAGTTGGTCTTCGGCAACTCGCTTGCTCTGGCACCGGAGACTGTCCGAACCAACCTTCGCCGCATCCAGGACCGAACCATCGAGCTCGAGGATGGTTCCGTCGTTCCTTCGGTCGCCGAGCCCCTCCGCCGCGCCCTGGAGTCGGGGGAGATGCCTCTCGAGTTCTCAGTCGAGATGGAGACCGGCACCGGCAAGACGTACGTCTATCTCCGAACGATCGCGGAGCTGCACCGCCAGTACGGGTTCAACAAGTTCGTCATCGTCGTACCCAGCGTGGCCATCCGCGAGGGTGTCTTGTCGAGCCTGAAGCTGCTCCGCGAGCACATCAGGGACATCTACGACGGGCTGCAGTACGACTACTACGTCTATGAAAGCAACGCGCTGACCCGAGTTCGCCAGTTTGCGACGGCGTCCCACCTCCAGATCATGGTCATCAACATCGCAGCGATGACCGGTGACGCGAACAACCGTGTCATCCACCGCCCAACGGACGCGATGAACGGCTATGCGCCCATCGAGTTCCTGCGCGCCTGCCGACCCGTCGTGATCATGGACGAACCGCAGAGCCTGGACGGGCCGACGCAGAAGCCGGCGATCGATGAGCTCCAGCCGCTGTTCCGCGTGGCGTATTCGGCCACGCCACCGACGGAAAAGAGCGGGCTCCCGAAGGCCCATCTCGTATACCGCCTGACGCCCGTCGATGCGTACGCGGCCAGGCTGGTGAAGAGGATCGGAGTCCTCTCGATCACCAAGGATGCTGATCTCAACGAGGCGTACGTCGAGATCTCGAAGATCAACGCCACCCCGACAGGCGTCACGGCTACGGCGATCATCCACAAGGCCACGCGCCAGGGAACAAAGCCGACGCGCGTGACTCTTCGCAAGGACGACGACCTGTTCGAACTCAGCGGTCGACGCGACCTCTATCAGGGGTGGGCGGTCGAGGACATCCATGCCGAGGCCGGTGTCGTCGAGTTCGGCAACGGGCGCAAGGTGGCGGCTGGTTCCTCGACATCGGAGGCCGACGAGCAGCAGTTGAGGTTGATGCTGCGCCAGGCGATCGAGAGTCACTTTGAGAAGGAGTTGCAGCTCCTTCTCCAGAAGCGCCGCGGACAGATCTCGGCGCGGATCAAGCCGCTGACGCTCTTCTTCATCGAGAAGGTCGATCACTATGCGCCGGAGGACGCCAAACTGCGTGTCTGGTTCGAGGAGGAGTACGCGCGGCTGCTCGGCGACGGGCGATTCCGTGCACTGACCATGCCGGCGGTAGAAGACGTCCACGACGGCTACTTCGCTGTGACGGCACGAGGTGTGGCGAAGGAGGCGCGCCCCGACTCCAAGGACGCAGCCGACGCCTTCGAGCGGATCATGCAGAAGAAGGAGGAACTGCTCGGTTTCGACGAGCCGCTCCGGTTCATCTTCAGCCACTCCGCGCTTGCAGAGGGTTGGGACAACCCAAACGTGTTTACGATCTGCAACCTGCAGGACGGCAAGTCGACCATGCGGAAGCGCCAGCAGGTGGGCCGCGGTCTTCGACTCCCCGTCATGGAGAACGGTGAGCGCTGCCATGTCGAAGAGGTCAACCTCCTGACCGTCATCGCCAAGGAGTCGTTCTCCACTTTCGCCTCGGCCCTCCAGAAGGAGATCGAGGAGGAGACGGGAGTCGCGTTCACGGGCCGCGTCGTCAACCTCCGCGAGAAGAAGAAGCTGCGGCTCAAGGAAGAGGTCCTCGGCTCACCGCTGTTCGCTCAACTCTGGGAGCGCATTTCGCCACGGACCTCGTACAAGCTGCACTTCTCGTCGGATGATGTCGTCGGCGACGCCGTCAAGCGCATCAACGCTCTTCCGGACCTCGAGCCCGTCAAGTTCCGAGTGTCGAAGGATGTCGTAGAGATGGGGGCAGCGGGGCTCACCGGCTCCGACCTCCGCGACCGCGGCGCGATGAAGCTCGAGAGCGAGCGCAAGATGCCCGACGTCGTCGGGGAGCTGTGTCGACGGCTTCCCCTATCGAGGGCAACGATCGTCCGCATCCTTCGGGAATGTGATCGGTTGGACCAAGTCACCAGGAACCCTGCGGTCTTCATCGACGAGGTTGCGGAGTCGATCAACCAAGCGCTGTACAACCAGCTGACGGACGGCATCGTCTACGAGCCGGCGGGGGAGTCCTGGTCCGTCGATCTCTTCCGGGAGCGTCACCAGGACGAAACGGTGGCGCCGCGGGTAGTTCCGGTCGAGAAGAGCGTGACCGACCACGTTGTCTGCGACTCGGACGTGGAGGAGCGGTTCGCACAGTTCCTAGACAAGCGCGTGGACGTCCCGCTCTTCGTGAAGTTGCCGGAGTGGTTCAAGATCCCGACGCCGTTAGGCAACTACAACCCTGACTGGGCGTTCGTCCGCGAAGAGACTGTGGGTCAATTCCTGTATCTCGTGCGCGAGACGAAGGGCGGACCGGACATCGAGAAGCTCCGGTTTGAAGCCGAAGGCTGGAAGATCAAGTTCGGAGAGGCCCACTTCAACGCGTTGAAGGTCGACTACTTCTTCGGGCACGACCCCGAGGTTCTCGTTGAGCTCTCGCCCGACTATCCGGCGTCATAGGTCCGCAAATGGCGAGTCCGATCGATCTGGTACGCAGCCTTACCACTGACGGGCTTGACGCCCTCCGCTCCGAAGTGAAGGCCGGCCGCGTCGAATCGGCACTTCGGGCGCTACGCCAGCGTGATGCTGGTGCGGAGATCGTCCGCGAGCAGTATGCGGGTCGCTACCCCCTGGAACTCGTCCAGAACGCGAATGACGCAGTGGCCACGGAGGGTGCAGCGGCGGCACACATCAAGTTCGTGGTTACCGACTCCGCCCTACTGGTGGGCGACACGGGTGCAGGGTTCGGAACGTCGCAGGTCGGGGCGATCTGCGACCTCGCGCAATCGTCCAAAGACCCTCGCAAGAGCGTGGGTTATAAGGGATTGGGATTCAAGTCGGTCGCGGAGATTACAAACACCCCGCAGATCATCTCGGGTGAACTCCGGTTCTGCTTCGACCGTGCACGTCTCCGCCGGGAGGTCGAGGCGATTGTCGGGCGGACCCTGGATGACGACTTCCCGCTCCCTGACTACGCCTTCCCGTTCGAATTGTCGGACGCGGATCTCGGCGCAGACGTCGCCGCTGTCTCGGATCTGCAGGCTGGGGGCTTCAGTACCGTCATGAGGCTCCCTTTCCGCGACGACGCCGCGGCAGAGGACGCCGTCACCCACGTTGCCGAAACCATCGTCCCTCGGCTCCTCCTGTTCCTGGATGCCGCAGAGTCACTCGAACTGGTCGGCACCACATCAGACTTTTATGCACAGGCTCTCCGTGAGGGCGACGACAACCAACAGTACGTGATCCTCCAGGCCGATGATCGGTCCGAGGAGTTCGTGCTCTACCGCAACATTGTTCCGATCCCGGACCATGACCTGGTCTCCGAGCTCGGCAAGGCGTGGCGTCAGGTCGAGGCTGTGCGGATCGCAGCCGCGGTGCCGCTCGACGACACCGGTCAGCCTCGAGCGACGGCGGCCGAGCCACTTCACGTGTACTTCCCGACAGAGGAAGAAACGGGGCTCTCGATCATCTTTAATGCTGACTTCCAGGTCGAGCTCGACCGTCGCCGGATCGCGTCGTCAGGGCCAGCGGGCATGTACAACGACTGGCTTGCCAAGGAACTCGCTGAGTTCGTGGCAGACGCCGTTGTCCCGGACCTGACTGGCCGTTTCGGAGGCGCGGCCACGGTCGATGTCTTCGCTCCCCATGGGCCAGCAACCCACACAGGAGAAGGGGTGATCGCTGCACTATTCGATGAGCTCCGCGACGTCGCATGGATTCCGTGTCAGGACGGTGAACTGCGCGCGCCGGCCGATGTGTGGCTCTTGCCCGATTCGGTGCCTTCTGTTGCCGATGTTCACGTCTGGCTGGCACTACCCGAGCTCGTCCAGCCGGAGGTTGAGGGCGGCCAGCGATCGCGCACGCTCCTTGTGAGCGAGTTCGAGTGCCGGGAGTTGAATGAGCAAAGCGCCCTGTCGTTGCTGGAGCCAGGGCCTGACTCCGACGCCACGATTTACTACGACTTTCTGGTGGAGTGGTCGCACACGGCGGGCTACCTGTTCGGCGCAGGACTCAGGGGATGCAAGTGCGTCCGCCTGCAGGACGGCGATTGGGTGCGGCCAGCGGACGACCCGAAGCCCTTCCTTCCCCGCCAACGGGCCGAAGAAGAGTTCCCGCCCGGGCTCCACATCCCGGTTGCCGACCTTCCCGACGTGGAGGGTGTCGTGGACCTACTCGAGCGAGCAGAGATGGAGCCGTTGACGTGGCGTGCACTCGTCACGGACTTCCTGATGCCTCGTCTGACGGACCTTGACCTCGACGAAGCGGAGCGACGCGACGCGCTCGCGACTCTGCGAAGCTACTTCGACTCTATTCGAGGCGAAGGCGCCGGTGACCGCGAGATCCGCGATGCCGTTCGCGAGACCCTTCTGCCGGCGCGCGACGCAGGCGTGACGGATGGCGTTGCGTTTCTCCCCGCCTACGACGTCTACTTCGGGTCCGACTGGCTAGCGGGTGCCGAATTGGAGGCGCTTTATGGCCCATTTGGATATGCCGAATTTCTGGCGGTCGACTCGACGGACCCGGAGGCGGATTTCTCGTTCTACGAATGGATGGGTGTCCAGGTTCGTCCGGCGGTCGTCGAGTTAGGCCCCCACGACGGTCCAAGTTCCTGGCGATACGGTCAGGCCTTCGCGCAAGCGAGCGTTTGCCCGCAGGGTCACCCTCAGAGTCAGAGGCTCCAGTCGGCACCGATGATTGATAGAGCCGATGCCATCATCGAGAGCGGGGACGCCCTGCGCCTGACGGTGCTGTGGCGACATGTCGTGGCTGACTGGGACTCCTATTACCGTGAGGCGTTGGTCGCCACCTGGCGCTGCACTGCCGGTGCCCACAAGGTAGATAGGAACCCGCGCGACCGCAGTTTCGACTCGGCAGCGGGAGTCCTGCTCAAGACGGAGGCCTGGATCCCGGCTATCCGCTCTGGTCGGCACGTGATTGCCGCGCCGAGTGACGTGTGGCGTCCCGCACCAGGATCTCCCGCCGCAGTGACGGCATTGCTCACCACGCTGGCTGTCCATGCCCCGCGACCCACCCAGGGCATGGCTGAAGTCCTCGGCCTCGTGGATGCGGCCAGGGCGGACGCGCCTGCGGTCGTCAAACTCCTCGAGCGGTTGGAGCAGGAGAGCGAGGAGCTTCCCTCGCTCTCGGAGGATGTCGCGGCGGCCGGTGCCTGGCTGTTCGCTCAATTGGAGGGCGCCGAGGGGACGGGGAGTCTGGAGCACGGGTCAGTGCCGATCGTTGCCCGAGTCAGGGGAGCACTCCGATTCGTCCGGCGTCCTTTCATGATCCGCGATCCGCTGCTAGCAGAGGTGTGGGCAGACACTGTTGCCGTTTACGCCGGTGACAGTCACTTGCCACTGGTTCTCACGTCCCTCGAGATCCCGATCCTGGACGAACGGGTCGAGGTAACCCCAAAGCCTGTCGATCGGCTGGAGGATGCCGAGCGATTCGTGAGCATGCGGCTGGACGAAGTCGCGCCCGCCCTGCTTGCCACCGCGGCGGCGGACTATGGCACACGGCGTGACGAGATCGCCCGAGGACTCCGAGCCCTCCAACTCGTGTGTACTTCGGAACTCGGCTTGAAGTACGCGCTGAAGGGTCACTCGCCACGCCAGACCGTCGGCGCTAGTGCATTCATTCACGAGGGCACCGCCTACTTGGCAGTCGACGAGGGCGAGCCGGACTGGTCCGCGTTCGGCCTTCGTCTCGCCAACTACCTCAATGTTCCGTTGGGCGACGCGTTCGCCCTCCTGCTGGATGCCAGCCCTCGGGGCCGCCAGAACTATCTCCACGCCCGCCACATCTCCGACGAAGACGTCCAGGGCGCGGAGGAGGTTCTGAGCGCCGAAGTCGAATCAATCGACCTGCACGATCGCTTAGGGTGGGACTGCGCCGCTGGACTCGAGTCGGATCCCGATCGGAGCCACGAAGGTCTTGACGACGTGCCCGAGGACCAGGCGGCGGCAGGCGTTGAAGCTGACGCTCAAGATATGCGCACCTCGTCGTCCAACAGCCAGGGTCACGAGCAGGAACGGGAGATGAGTGGCCAGGCAGGACGAGTAGGAGATGCCGAGCGTTTACCGGAAGCCGCCGAGTCGCCAGATGAGGGGCGGGAAGCTTCCCAAACGGCAAGGCATTCGCGCGGCAAGAGCACCTCGTCGAGTGCCGCGAGTGGTACGCCTTCCGTATCCAGAGGGATCGATGGCGACAAGCCCGGCTCCCAACCCATCTCACGCTTCTTCAGCTATGTCGCCGCGGCGGGAAGTCGCGAAGCCCGAATGGCTGAACGACAGGACGCTAGGGCGATCAAGCTCGGGGAGCACGGCGTGGATCGGGTCGTTGAGTACGAGGAAGCGCGCGGGCGCACTGCCGAGCCGCAGCCGCACAACAACAAAGGTTTCGACGTCATTTCCTATCGCCCGGATGGCTCAGATCGTCGGATCATCGAGGTCAAGGCAACTGCACGGGACTGGCCGGACCGCGGAGTTCCAGTGTCAGACAGTCAGATCGACATGAACCGGGAACTCGGCGACGAGTTCTGGCTCTACGTCGTCGAACACCCCGAGGATCCCGAACAGGCGCGGGTGACAGCGATCCAGAACCCCATCGCGTCGGCGGACTACTTCGCGTTCGACCCCGGCTGGCGCGCACTCGGGGAAGACCAGTCCACAGATTGAGGCGGCGGTCGCCGCCGATGCCCTGCGCTGACGCGCAGGTCCAACTGACGGGCCACGCACTGATCCAAGACAACAGGGTGACGGGCTAATGACCGCGAGATGCCGTCGCAGGGGCGGAGCTCAGGATTGCTCTCGGTAGATGTCGTAGTAGCACGTGAACTCCTCGGCTAAGGGTGACGATCAGGCCGCTGACCTGCATGTTCTGACGGCCGGGGGGACACAAGTTGGCGCTCAGTAGGCGTCGATCAGGCACCCGATTGTGCGAATCGTGTGCCAAGAATCGCGCCAGCTGACCCGTTCACCGGGGGCTTGGATCGCGACTAATGCTCGGACGCTGGATCGCCGATCATGCGCCCGGCGGCCATCAGCCGCCTGCTCTGAGCAGGATGCGCGAGCTGCTGCCGAGGATGGTGACGCTCTTTCGGGCCCTAGACAGCGCGACGTAGAGATTGCAAGGGTCCGTCATCTTGCTGACGTCGGCGATGATGACGTGGTCGTACTCGAGCCCCTTGACTAGCAGGGTCCTCGATGCAATCCGGCTCTCGGAGCGCCGCCCAGATCGTCGCACGCGGTCCCTGACCCGGGCGAGGTTGTCGAGGGGTGGCTCGCCGCTAGTTGACGTCAGCGTGAGCGCCTCTCGAGTGTCGTTCCAGGCCTCCCAGCGGTAGACGCGCAGCCCGGGAGTGTTTCGCACCACCGCGGCGGCGACGGCGACCTGTTCGTAGGTCGGGTTCGTCAGCAGTGCGTCGAGGGCGGCGAGGACCTCGGAGATGCCGTCGCGCTGATAGTGGCTCACCGTTTCCCCGCGTGCGAGTCGGCTTAGGACGGGACCGTCAACGCCGGCCAGACCGACCACGCAGCCCTTGGCAAACCCAGCGAACCATCGCGCGATCTGTGGATCCCCTGGTGCGGGAACGTCGCGGAGCATGTCTCGCATGAAGTTGCCGCTGATGTCCTCCATTACGGTGTAGCTGCCCCCGAGCCGACTAGCGTGACCGGCCACGTCGCGGGGCCACTTATCGAAGAGTACGACCGTCTCGTTGAAGTCGCGGAAGCCGTGGGCTACCTGGGCCAGGGCGGTCGGGCCCACTGCCTGGACGAAGGTCAGTCCGGGGACCTCGTGGTGCGCGAAGTCGAATGTGTTGCCAGCGGTGAGAAGCGTCCTAGTCTCGAGGAGCCAGGCACCGAGTTCGGTGTTGTGGTGAGTCCATCGGTGTGGGTGGACCGGGATGTGGTGGTGGGGAAAGTTCGTCAGTACGTGATGGTCCCAATTGGCCATCGGACCGTCGAAGGTGAAGATGCCTTGCAGTCTGTCGCCGAACACCACGGTCCTGGGTGTGGCTTCGGCCAGCGCGAGGACGAAGTCGTGCAGCACGAGCGAGCAGTCTTGATACTCGTCGATGAACAAGTAGTCGAAGCTCGCCGCGTGCATGTCCGCGATCGCCCTCGAGCGCGCGACCGCGCCTGCACCGCTGAGGTAGGCCGTCGACTGCGTCCAGTCGGGCAGCTCGCTGACTATCACGCCGGCGATGGTGGAGTAGGAGCGCGACAGGGTGAACGCCCAGCTCGTGAGCGTGTCGACGCGAACCATCGCCGGCGGGACACCGAACTTCCGGAGTCGTTTGCGGATGGCGTCGACGCCCGCGTTGGTGTGGGTGAGCACCAGCGACCGGTGGCCCTCGTCGGCGGCTACCGCGGCTGCGGTGCCGAGGAGGTGGGTCTTGCCTGTCCCTGCGGGCATCTCGACCGAGCAGGGTGCCGCCGCCAAGACGGCCGCGGCATGTGCACGGAGATCTTCATTCACCGGCGGGTTCGCTCCCAGTGCCCGATTGGCCAGCCATGTCCTCTTCGCTGCCGGCGGGCGGATCGGGGTAGACAAAGACACGGACTTGCTCCAGTCGCGCAACCGTGGAGGCGACCTGCGGGTCCTGGTACCGGTTGAGGATCCAGCGGCAGAGGTCGCGACCGCTGGGGACGTCCTTGAACCACTTCCTGGAGATGGCCGCCTGGGCGACCCATGCCCGAATGTCCGCCATGTCGTAGATCAGGAGCCAGTCGTCGACGGCCAGAGAGGTGAACGGGCGACCGGGCACGACTGAGTTGATGTCGTCGAGCACCGTGTTCACGCTGTTGCGACGCTCGACCGCAAGGGCGAGAAGGTCGATCAGTCCCTGCTCGTCGAGGTGGGAGCAGATCTGCGTCTCGATGTTGTGTCCGTGCTCCCAGCGGATGCATGTGACGCCGGCGGCCTGCGCGGTAGCGAGGGGACCGTCTACGGCCCTGTCGTCGTTGTCGCACAACGCCGCTACGGTGAAGCCGAGCCCTGCCAATGCGTGAGATCGGAGCGGAACCTCGGTGCCGCCGTTCCCGTCCTGGATGGCGACGCCCTCGCCCGCAGAGGTCGAGTAGCCGAAGTGAGTCCGGGCCTCGTCCCAGGCGTCGAGGAACTCGAGCAGGACTCCGTGCTCGGTCTTACCCTCCGCCACGATGACCCGGCGAGCAAGCAACGATGACGGACGAGCGCGTCGCAACCGCTGGAGTACCTCTTCGCTACCGCCGAGCGCTGTGACTGTGACATACCCAGCTTGGTTCTGCACGGTCGCCACATTCTCAATCGTGGCTTGCTCGACGATGACTGGGGAATGCGTGGTCACCAAGACCTGCGCGTAGTTGTCATCGCCGAGCAGGTAGGTCAGGAGCCTGACGGCCCGGTGCGGCTCGAGACCGGACTCGATCTCGTCGACGACCGCTACCGAGCGGCTGCCGGCCGCCAGTTGCTGCACGGCAAGGCTGGCCAGGCGCCGGCTACCCAACCCGTAGCTAGTCAGGGGAACCACGTCTTCGTACAGCGCTAGGGCGGCGCCCATGGACGAGCGGGATGTATCGAGGCCGGGTTTGATGTCACTGAAGCTTCCGCCGCCAATCTGGTTGGTGCGCTCCTGGACCTTTGTGGCCAAGTCGCTCAGTGATGAGTGCTCGTGGTCGACGAGAGCTTCGCGAGCTGCTCGGGATGCGGCCGCCAGAGCGGCTCGCTCGCCGCCGTCGTTGGACGACATCCGGCCGAGCGGCGAGTTGCGGCTCCACCGAAGCTGAGCGTCCGCGCGGTCGTCGACCTTGAACGTTGAAAACGCGCGACGCTGGGTCGATGTGAGGAACTGACCAGAGCCGTCTGCTCGAAGGATGGACCACCTCGGTTCGAGGCTTGCGTCGACGGTAAGACGGACCAGGAGCGCAGGCTCCAGTCCGTCCTCAGGAACCTGATACAGCTCTCCTGCGGCATCGACGCCGGACATCCACAACCCGAGCGCCGTGTCCTTTTTCAAGTCGGCAGGGATGTCAATGGTGAGCGCGGTGATGGCGATGGGCGCTTCGACGTCTGCGCCGTGGAAGTCGGTGTCCGCGAAGGGGATATTCCAGCGGTCGCCGAGGAGATAGTGGATAGCGTCGAGGATGGTCGACTTGCCGCTGTCCCCGGGGCCAACGAGTGCGATCAGTCGCTGGTCGGGAGGGATTCTCCAGTCGAGAGATCTGATGCCTCGGAAGTTCTGGATCCAGAGTCGTCGAACACGCACTCGGCCCCCGCTCTCCGCAAAGTGCCCGCCTGGCATGTGCTGCCTTCTGCCTGTGGCGGCCGAAATCTCGGCCGCTGGCTCAGAACCCTAGCGAGTGCGACCGGCGCATTACGGACTATCCGCTGTGGCGGTGAGCGCGGGACGTCCCGCGGAGCCCGGGTCGACACGTCGCCCGAGAGTTCCTGCTGCCCGCCGGTATAGCCCGCGAGTCCGTGAGCGCGTCGAGCCGGCATCCGGACTAAAGGAGGTCGCCCAGCAGCGTGTCGAGGATCGCCTCTTCGTGAACAGCGACCCGATGCGTGTTCATCACGGTGGTGAGCTCCGGGTCCCAGGGTGTCTTCGTGACCGACCCGTTTAACGCGGGAAGGGTGCTTCTTGATCTGGCCTCAACCGCAGTGAGGTAGTCGGCCGCGGCCATCCGCCACGGCAGCACGCCCCGGGAGTGCAGCCGGGCGGCGATCGCGACACCGGCGACGTCGAAGTCGCCGTGGTAGCGGACTTCCACACCCGCGGCGATCAGAGCGTCGATGGTCAGCACACCCACGGTCGAGGGGTTCCCGCCCACGCATAGCAGCGGCCCGGGTACCGCCGCTGCCGCCGCAGCCTGGAGGACCTGCGGGTTCTCACACAACCACACACGGTCGCCCGGGGCCCCCCACGCGGTCGCGGCGGCAGCCGCGCGCCACTCCTGCAGGGTCACGTGCGTCACCAGCCCGAGGTCCGCCCGGGTGCGCATCATCGCCGCCCACGGTCCCGGCCCGGGTGGGCGGATGCCCCAGCCCAGCACCGTCCCGGAGACCGCGTCGGGGCTCACCCCGACGCGGGCCCACAGCTCCCGCCGTGCGGCCGCGGTGGCCGGGACTGGTTGACCGGTCGCGGCGGCGGCCGCGCGGAGCACCAATGCCGCGGCCGCCGTCCCGTCGTCGAGTCCATGGGCGCTGCCCGTGACCTGGGAGGCCAGCTGCGCCAGCTCCCACCGCGGCAGCAGCGCACCCACATCGGCCGAGTCGCTCGACAGCATGGGGGCAAGCTCGGCAAGGACCGCACAGCTGTGCCTGATGACCACCTCGACCTCCGCGCCGGCGCGAGCCAGCAGCCCCGCCCGACGTATCCCCGCAGTCCACTCGCCGACCCAGTCGGAGCCGGCCAACCCCACGGCGGTGAGCTGCTCCTCCAGATAGGCCCACACCGTCGCGGTCTGCGTGGCCTGCTGCTGGCGGCGCGCCTTCCTGTCGACCAGACGCCCGTGCAGCAGTTCCGTGACGGACAGCAGCCCACGTGCGGCCACCGACCCACGCAGGGCCGCATCGAGCCGGTCGAGGCGCACCTTCACCTCACCGCCGGAGACCGGTGCCCGCAGCAGCCCGGCGAGCATCTCGGCTCCGGCGTCATCCACGGTGACGGTGACGGTGCCTCGAGCGGCCAGCCCGTTGCGTTCGAGCCGATCCCGCACCGCCGACCACATCGGCGCCAGCGCCGGCGAAGACAGGTAGTCACGTGCCGCCGGCGGCAGCGCTGCCTGCCCCGAACCCGGTTCCGAGCCCGGCCCGGCACCGGAGGTCGGACCCTGCGCGGGTGTGCTCACCGGGCCACCCGCATATTGCGCGTCTTGCCGTCCCAGTGGATGTGGGTGGTGATCGCCGAGCTGCCGTCGACGCGCCGGACCTCGTACACGTCGAGGGACGGAACCTCGGGGAAGGTGCCCCACAGGGCGTGACCGGTCATGCAGAAGTCGAGGTCGAGCCGGACCAGCAGCCCGAGCAGCTCGGCGATGGTGCGTTCGTCCACCTTGGCGAAGGCGTCGTCGAGGATGATCAGTCGCAACGCCCGGGCGGCGTGGGGAAGTCCGGACAGGTAGGCGTCGACGGCGGCGAACAGCACGACGTAGGAGACGAACCGGCGTTCTCCCTGAGACAGGGGGGTGCGGCGGGTCACCGGCGCGTCCCCGGCTTGGCCGGGCCGCGTCAGCACCATGTCGATGCGGTGCCAGCGGCGGTAATCCAGGGCGTTCTTGAGGTGGTGGGCGTACCCGGCGGTCGGGTCGAGGATGTACTCCTCCTCGACGCGGGCCTTCAGCAGCCGGACCAGCTCGTCGGTCTCGTGCGTGGCGCGGATCGCGGCCGACGTTGCGCATAGTTCCTTGATTCGTGCGACGGGGGAGCCGACGTCCTCAGCGAGCTTCCAGCGCAGCTTCACCCGGATGCCGTGGCTGGTGGAGATGCCGCCCAGGGAGTTGTTCATCGCTGCGACCAACTGCTCGGCCTGCCCGAGCCGACGGCGCAGTTCCTCGCCGACACCGCCGATGACGACGTCGGTGAACACCGTGTGCTCCCGGTCCGAGAGGGCTGCCCGGGCTCGGTCGACCTTGTCTGCGAGCCGGGTGGCAGCCTCGGCGATCGGGTAGCGTCCCTCGGCGTCGGTGAGCTCGACCAGCCGCACCCCTTCGGTCACCGTCGGGATGATGTCGAAGCTGGTCGACAGCTCCCGTTCGAGGGTCTGCTGGGCCCGGCCCAGAGCCGTCTCCTCCACCGGCGCACCGGGCCCGGCCACGGCGGCGCGCACCTGGGCGGTGACGCGTGCGGCTGCGGCGGCGGTGAGGTCACCGAGGGTGTCGCGGACGAGACGGCGCAACGGCTCCGCGTCCCCGCCGGTGGCAGCTGCGGCGACGCCGGGAAGCTCGAGGCGGGCGGTGAGCTCGGTGAACGCCTCGAGAAGTCGGCCGTGCTCCTCGTCGACCTTGGTGGCTGCGGCCGCGGCCTGCTCGGCGGCAACCGCGGCGTCGCGGGTAAGCCGGGACGACTCCTTGCGGCTGCCGTCGAGCTGCTTCTTGGCCTTCTCAAGCTCCGCCTCGGTGTCAGCGAGCCGTTCGCGGACTTCCTCGGTTGCGGCGCCCATCGTCTCCTCGAGAGTGGAGAGCTCCGCGGCGGCGGTGTGCCAGCGGGACCAGTCAGCGCGAGCCTGCTCCTCGACCTCGACACGTCGGCGGGTCGGGGCCTCGGCGACGGCCCGGGTCCGCTCGTAATCGCCGCCTCGCCGGGCGAGGGCCGAGAGTTCGTCGGCGAGCTTGGTGCACCCGGTCGCGGCGGAGCGGGCCCGGTCACGGACCTCGAGAAGCGCGTCGGCTTCGTAGGGCAATGCGGTGTGGTCACAGGCACTGCGGTGGTCGGCCTGGGCGCGCACCCAGGCGGTGCGCAGCGACTCTGCGGCACGTCGTCGCTGCTCAACCTCCGCCTCGGCCCGAACGACCCGAGTACTGGCGGCGTCGGCGAGGCGGCGCGCGGCCACAAGACCGGAGCTGGCCGGGGCGGTCCGCACGTGGTCGCGCAAGCTCTGCTGGGCGTCCCGGACCTGCTCGCGTTCGGTGCGGCGGGCGGCCGCGGCGTCGTCGAGGGCCGCGAGCTCGGCAGCGATCTCCTCGAGCCGGACGGCGCGCCGGGCAGCGCGGGCTGCTGCCCCGATGTGGCGCGCGGCCGCGACGGTGTGGCGACCGGTCAGCGGCCCGTTGCCCCACGTTCCATCCACCTCGACCCAGGTGGAGTGCCCGATGCCGAGCCCGATCCGCTCGAGCACCGCCGCGACGACGTCGGCCTCGACGGGGGAGGCGGCATCGGGACGCAGCAGCGCACCCAACGACCGGTCGGCGACGGGCCCGGTTGCGCTGACCAACAGCTGCCCGTCGACGGCGACGAGATGGCCGGCGTCCGGGTCGACCGTCGCGCCGAGTAGCCCGGAGGCGAGCAACGCTGCCTCGAGGCCGGCTCGGTCGTCTTCAGCGACGGTGTCGGCGAAGTCGACGCACCGCCACAGTGGCGTCCCATCGGCCGCCGGGCGAACCCACGGAGCCGCCGGCGGCTCAGGGTCGCGGGCCGCGAGCAGGTCGTCCTGCTCCGCCCTCAGGATGGGTCGGGACTCCGCATCCTGCCGGTCGGTCAGATTCAACTGCGCCACCTGGTCGGCCAGCCGTGACCGCGCGGCGCCGGCGGCGTCCTGGGCCGCCTGGTCCAAGGCGCCGAGGTCGACCCGGTCCCCAGAGCCGTCTGCAGGCGTGTCCCCGGCTGCGTCCCCGGCGGCGGCGTTGGTGGCGGTCTCGTGGGCCGGGTCTCCGGTGAGGGCATCGAGGCTGACCAGCAGCGGCCCGACCGCGGTGGTAGACCAGTCGACGGCACCGAGCAGCCCATCGGTGACCTCGTCGGTGACCCAGCTGCGCCAGGCGCCGGCGAGGTCACGGGCGATGTTGTCGCGCTCCTCGGCCGCCCGGTCGGCGTCCTCGAGCTCCTCCTCCAGGCGGGCTGTGGCCTGCTCTGCGGCGGCATCGGCCTTCTCTACGTTCACCTTCTCCGCCGCGAGCCTCAGGGCGGTGGCGCGGCGGTTCCCGGCCGTGGCGGCCCGGGCGGTAGCGGTGGCGGCGACCTCGCGGGCGGTGGCCGCGGCCGCCGTCGGATCCTCCGGCACGGACGTGAGCTCGGCCGGCGTCGGGCGCGCCAGGGGTTCGGGGTCGGAGTCCAGGGTGCGGCGCACCGGCTCGATGAGCACCGGGCCGGGGCTGGTGGCGGCGGCGATGGTCGCCGGCAGCGCCCCGGCCGGAACTTGGGCCTGGTGCAGCAGCTCGCGGGCCTCGGTGAGCGCCGCGGACGCGGAGAGCGCCGCCGCGACCACTTCACCGGCAGCCATGTCGCCGCGGGCGACCGCCTCGGTCTCGGTGGCCCGAGCGGAGTCCGCGGCGTCCAGACGACCTCGGGCGGCTGCGGCCAGCGCCTGCACCTTCCCGGCCAGGTTGTCCAAGCTGACGCCTGCCGCGTAGGCAGGTGAAAGCTTGATGGCGGCGATCGTGGCGCGCAGGTCCTCGGCGGTCTCCTCCAGCTCTGCCAGCTGCGTCTCGGCCTGCGCGGCCTCAAGTCCCAGCCGGTCGCGGTCGGCGGCGGTGGACCGGGCCGTCCGGTCCGCGCTGGTCACGGCCCTCGCGACCGCGGAGACGTTCTCGGAGGTGGAGGTCAGCAGCGTCGCGGTGTAGCGCTGGTAAGTGCCCAGGAACGTGGTGACGTGGGCGAGGGCCGTCTCGAGGCGCTGCTGGGCGGCGCGGGCCTCGGTGAGCGCATCCAGATGGGTGCCGGCGTCAGCGAGTGCCGCTTCCGACAGCGGCGGCAGCGCGTCGGAGAGGATGCGCGGGAGGTTGCCTTCGTCGATGCGGTTGCCGACGTCGGGGGAGCGCAGCGTGTGGAGCAGCTGCAGCAGCCCGGCGTAGCGTTCCTCGCCGGCCTGCCCGGTCAGCCCGAACACCTGGGTGCGGACCCGGTCACGGTGCACCCGCGCGACGTCGGTGATGTTGTCGGCACCGATCGCCTCAGCGAGCTTGTCGCGCGAGAGCGGCTGCCGGTGCTCGTCGATGAGGATCAGGTCGGTCCCAACCCGCAGTGGGGTGGTGAAGTACCAGACCTTCGCCTCGTGCGTGGAGGAGGAGTACCGGATCAGGGCTCCGATGGTGAGGTGCTCGAGCCGGCCCTCACCTACCGCCTCGTCTACCGCCTCGGCGGTGCCCGTGTCATGGGGAGCGTTGCGCTCGAGCTCGAGCCACAGGTAGCCGAGCCGGTTCGGCTGCCCTTCGCCGCCGGCCTTCATTAGCACTTCCATCCGGACGTTCCCCGAGCCGGTGGAGTCCATCTTGCGGCGGTCACCGTCGAGGAGGAACGGCAGCAGCATCTCCATCGCCCGGCTCTTCCCCGACCCGTTTGTGCCGCGCAGGATCATCCGGCCACCGGAGAAGGAGAAGGTGTTGTCGTAGTAGTGCCGCACAATCGTGATGCCGGCGCCATGCAGCCGCCACCGCTCCGGGTGATGCACCGGCACGCTGCTGGTGCCGTTGGTCCCGAGGGCGTCGGTGGGCGCCAGGGTGCTCATGGGGTCTCCTCGGTGGGCAGCAGGCTCAGCTGTTTGGTGGTCGTCGTGGGGTTCGGGGCGGCGTTCATGCGGCGGGCGGCGCGGGTGGCGGGTGCCCGCCGCGGCTCGGGCCGGTACCGCGCGCACGCCGGATGCAGCACCAGGCCCTCCGCGACCGGGCGGGCCAGGCTGAGAGAGCTCAGAAGCTCGACCACGGCGTTGGTGAGCGTCTCGGCGTTGGAGCGGTAGGCGTCACCGAAGCTGGCGCCGTACTGCTCGATGATCAGCTCGACGTTCTCGCGCACCGTCGGCCACGACGCCAGCACCCCGGGGACGGCGACCCCGTCGACCTCGGCGCGGGTCTCCCCGGTGGGGCGAAGCACGTCGATGAGGGCGTTGGTGAGCAGCAGCGCGGCGTGGGGGACGGTGCCGCGGCCGGGGAACGCGACGTCGGTGATGTCATCGTCGACGTCGTAGGCCAGCGCCCCTTCGGCGCGGACCTCGAGAATCAGTCCGAAGTCCTCATCGAGCCGCCGTGCTAGGTCGGTGCGCTCGCGGGAGAGCACGTCGCGTTCGGCGTCGGTGAGGTCTTCGCGTCGCACCAGCGGGTTCTCGATGAGCTTGCGTCGCAGGCTGCGTCGCGGTGCCTCACCGGTGAGGACGTCATCGGTGCGGGTCAGGAGCTGCTCGGGGCCGGTGAGGTCACGTAGTGAGCCGGACAGCAGGTGCGGCAGCAGGGCCCGGTTCACGTCGAGCAGAGCCTCCTCGTGGCGGGCGCCCCACCCGGCGACGGTGCCGTCGGTCTCGGCGACGACACCCCAGCCGATCAGCAGGTGGAGCGCCTGGACGAGGTGGCGGGCCTGTTCGGTGGTGTCGTCGAGGGTGAGGCCGGCGGTGACGGCGTCGGCGCGGACCTGCTCGACCAGCGTCGAGAGCAACACCTGGTCGGCGACGTCGTTGGACAGCAGCGCCGAGGACAGCAGCGCGAGGTAGGTGTAGGTGCGCGCCGTGAACGGCTGCCCGGAGGTCCGCAGCGCGGGGCGCACGACCGTGCTGCGGACCAGCGGATCCTTCTGCAACCGGGCGAACCCGGTCTCGACGATGAGGGTGTATCCGACCCGGCTGAAGAACAGCTGCCGCAGGTAGGCGCTGTGCCGGCGCACCAGCGCCAGCTGGTCGGGGTGATCGAGGGCATGGAGGATCGGCGTGTTCAGCAGGGCGCACGCCGCCTGGCGACGCTCGGTGCCCTCATGCGTCGCGGTGCTGCTGCCGTGGGTGGCTGCGGCGCCGGCGGGCGAGGCGTTGCGGGCGATGCTCACGCGGTTCGTTCCTCACTTGACCGAAGCGTCGGCGGGGCCTCGCTGGACGGGGTTTGGCTGCTGGCGGCGGTGAGGTGGAGGTCGTGGATGGTGACGGTTCCGTCGTGAGAGTGCAGCACCGTGATGGCATCTGGTGCCGGCTCTGCGGTAATAACGAGGGCAAGGTCGGCGTCGGTGACGGAGACCGTTGCGGTGAGGTCCTGGTGGATGGCGAGCAGGTGGCCGAGACGGTCGAGCACAAGGTCACGGGCGGCGGGGGAGACATGCGCGTCGTGGAGGGTCGCGGCCGCGACGAGCTCCGCCGCGGCTGCGCGACGGTCGTCGAGCTCGGCTTCGGCGGCCGCGAGGATGGTCTCGCGGTCCTCGCCAGGGTCGGGGACAGGGGAGGTGCGGCCTCGGGCGGCGCGGTCGCCGCGGTCGCGCAGGCTGATCGGCACGTCGACCGCGGAGGCGTTCCACCAGGAGGTCGCGGCACCGTCGCGAGGGTCGGGCTCGGCGGGGCCGATCAGCAGATGTCGGGCGGGGTAGGTGCCGAACGCGGCGGCGAAGAGCCGGTGGGCAGTGTCGGTGTCGCAGCTGTCGAACCAGCCGGCGAGCTTGATGAGATCGGCGCGGCGGGAGAGTCCGGTGCCGGCTGAGGCCAGCATCCGTTTGGCGTTGGTCAGCAGCTGTCCCAGCGCCTGGTCTGCCGCGAGCCGCAGCGTGTCGGGCCCGGAGCGGCTGTGGCTGCCGGTGTACCAGGCGATCAGCTGCTCCCATTCGTCGCGGGTGCGGCCGGGCAGGGTCTCGGTGTCGGTTCCGTCGTGCGTGAGGGGCCCGGTGCGGGTCGCGCGCGCAGCCAGCAGCACATCGAGGCGTGCGCGGATCGCGGTCAGGTGGTCCACGACAGCGGGTGCGTGCCGAGTGACGTCGGCGGTGATCAGGTCGACGTAGGTCAGCAGCATCGTCTTGAACTGGCCGTACTCCTCCCCGGCGAGGTCGTAGCGGGTGAGGATCTGGTTGAGGTAGGCATAGAAGTCGCGGACCGACTCGTTGAACAGCCGCTGGTTGTTGAACACGGTGGTGACGTCGGCGGCGAGCGTCTCGATGTGGGCGTCGGTGAGGACGCCGCCGTCACCAGCCCGCAGCCGGTCGAGGATGTGGGCGAGCTGGTCCACTGTCTTACCGAGGAGCTCGCGGGCGACTTCGCGGGCGCCGTCGCTGGCGGCCATGATCTCCTCGGTGTCGCGGTGGATCCGTCCGCCGAGCTTGGAGGCGTGGAATCGGCTGCGGCCCTTGTGGAAGTCGCGGACGGTGGCGGCGTGGGTGTCGCGGACGCCGCGGACGAGGTTGCCCCACTTCTCCAGACGTTCGCAGCGGGCGTAGACCTGTTCTTCGGTCAACGTGACCCCGGCTTCGATGAGCTGGGTTGCGGCTTCGGCGGGGGAGAGGTCGGCGAGCAGCGGGCCGGCGAACAGCCCCATGATCGCCCGGTACTCCTCGGCGAGCGGTGAGGTGAGGTATCGGAAGAGGTCGTGGCGCGTGCCAGTGACGATGACGTCCTCGGCCGTCTCCTGCCAGCTGTCGGAACCCTGCATCGCGTTCTCCCTTGTGCACTCAGTGCCGTCATCCTGCAGGGAAGCACCGACACTTCGACTGGGAATCGGGTGAACCGCCGGCAGACAGGCGGCTTCTATGGGTGGCTGCCTCGCCGGTTGGCCAGTCTCAGGCTCGAGATATCTCCGTAGTTCGGCCGGCGCGCCGAGTTGGATGGCGACGCCGCCCCCAGCACGTGCGTGCGCAAGCGCAGGGCGTTTGCTGCCCCCGTGCGGTCTGCCGTTGTCGCCACCATTTCGCGAAGTCCGCGACCGAATGCGGTTGACGACGGACGGGCACCGTGTCGTGGTCGCTTCTGGATGCGACCGGTGGGGGTGTATCAGTCGATGGTGGGCACAGGGCAGCCCACGATCTCGGCCGCCTCTGGCCAGGTAACCCATTCGGGGTCTCGGCGGTCCACCATGGGTCCAGCATGCATCGGAGAGTGTCCCCGCAGGCACGCCCTATTCGCATGGTTCGGTCCGGTGTCCCGACTCATGCTTTGACCGAGGCCGGTACGCGGTGGGTTCCGGAGTGCCACCAATCGTGCCCAGCGGCAGCAGCCCATCACGAAGAGGCGAGCCATCCGTAGATCCGTGCCCTCGGAGGGAGCGCAACTTGCGGGCCGGTATGCGCATCAGCGGGCCGTGGTCACCGCACGTCAAATGCCATGAGCCCCCTGTCCGCCACACTCCATGCGAAGTTGCAGAACCTGCAGGCCGCTAGCCCGTAGTGCTGTCGTCCTCGGCGGGGAGGTGAGCTGGCGTGACGAGGATCGGCACCTGCAATCTGCTGAACCTGTTCCGCCCGGGCGGAGGCGCCGGGAGCCCCGGCGACGAGGACGCCTACGGGGCGAAGCTGGAGGCCCCCGCGCGGACGATCATCGCGCTGGATCCCGATGTGCTGGCGATCTAGGAGGTCGGCGACTCTGCCGCGCTGCAGGGGTGCTCTCTGCGGTCGGTTGTGGCCCATCGAAGCCCATTGTTCGAGGGCGCGGTTTGGGTGCGCTTGGATCGCGGAGGGTCGCAGATGGGAGCCGACGCTATCGGCGTCCCAGGCGACAAAGCCGCAGGTCAGCGGCAGGTTTGCTCTCATGAACGCAGCTGTCAGCAAAGATCGCGCTCACGCTCAGCATCATCGGCGTCTTCCCGGTGACGCACCACGTTGGACATGTGGCGCCAGGCCATGTCTGGTCCCGACCGTATCGCCTGGGACACGGCGCCGCGTGGGGTGCACTAGGTACGCACAACAACGAAAAACGGCGCCTGACGCTGGAAGACGTTGGAAGACGTTTTCGCAGGTCAGACGCCGTTTCAGGCATCTAGCCGCAGGTCAGCGATACCCGCGAATCAGATGTCGTAGTACAGCTCGAACTCGTGCGGGTGCGGCCGCAGCTGGACCGGCGCGATCTCCTGCGTGCGCTTGAAGTGCACCCACGTCTCGATCAGGTCGTCGGTGAAGACACCGCCGGCCGTGAGGTAGTCGTGGTCCGACTCGAGAGCGTCGAGCACGGCACCGAGACTGGTGGGCACCTGGTCGATGTCGGCCATCTCGTCCGGCGGCAGCTCGTAGATGTCCTTGTCGACCGGGGCGGGCGGCTCCGTCTTGTTCTGGATGCCGTCGAGGCCGGCGAGCATCAGGGCCGAGAACGCGAGGTAGGGGTTCGCCGACGGGTCGGGGAAGCGGGCCTCGACGCGCTTGGCCTTCGGGTTGGCGCCCGTGATCGGGATCCGGACCGAGGCGGAGCGGTTGCGCGAGGAGTAGACCAGCGAGATGGGGGCCTCGAAGCCGGGCACCAGGCGGTGGAACGAGTTCACCGTCGGGTTGGTGAACGCCAGCAGCGACGGGGCGTGCTTGAGGATGCCGCCGATGTACCAGCGGGCGACGTCGGACAGGCCGGCGTACCCGGTCTCGTCGAAGAACAGCGGGTCGCCGTCCTTCCAGAGCGAGGAGTGCACGTGCATGCCGGAGCCGTTGTCGCCGAAGATCGGCTTCGGCATGAAGGTGACCGACTTGCCCTGCTCCCACGCGGTGTTCTTGATGAGGTACTTGAACTTCATCACGTCGTCCGCGGCCTTGAGCAGCGTGTCGAAGCGGTAGTTGATCTCGGCCTGGCCGGCGGTGCCGACCTCGTGGTGGGCGCGCTCGACGTGCAGACCGCAGGACTCGAGGTTCTTGACCATGTCGGCGCGCAGGTCGCTGTAGTGGTCGTAGGGCTCGACGGGGAAGTAGCCGCCCTTGAGGCGGGTCTTGTAGCCCTTGTTGTCGCCGTCGTCCTTGCCGGAGTTCCACCAGCCCTCGACGGAGTCGATGTGGTAGTAGCCCTCGTTGACGCCCGTGCTGTAGCGGACGTTGTCGAAGATGTAGAACTCGGCCTCGGGGGCGAAGTAGGCAGTGTCCGCGATGCCGGTGGAGTCGAGGTACGCCAGCGCCTTGCGCGCGATGTTGCGCGGGTCGCGGCTGTAGGCCTCGCCCGTGATCGGGTCGTGGATGAAGAAGTTGACGTTGAGCGTCTTCGAGCGGCGGAACGGGTCGAGGTAGGCCGTGGTCGGGTCAGGGAAGAGGGACATGTCCGACTCGTTGATCGCCTGGAACCCGCGGATCGAGGAGCCGTCGAAGCCGAGGCCGTCGTCGAAGACGCTCTGGTCGAACGAGGACGCCGGAACCGTGAAGTGCTGCATCACGCCGGGCAGGTCGCAGAAGCGGACGTCGATCATCTCGACGCCCTCGTCCTTGATGAACTTCAGGAGCTCATCGGAGTTGTTGAACATTCGGTTCCTCCTTGACGGCGGCCAGCGCACGTCGAGTTGCAGCGTTCGTTGTCGGAGCCTCGTTGCACCGTGACGTCACGCTAGAGGGGAGCAGTTTCTAGACCGTATCCCGTTTGTTTCGGGCGTGTTACGGCTGACCGGCCGGTGGGCCGTGCGTACGCCCCTCCTAGGCTGGCCGCGTGACGAGCGCTGTAACAACCGACCTGCCGCCGGCGTCCTGGGGGCGACGGATCCTGGCGCTCGTCGTGGACTGGCTGACCTGCCTGGCGGTCGTCGAGGGCCTCGTGGCCGCGGACGTCCTCGCGGGGAACCCCAACGGCCTGGGCACGCTCGGGCTGTTCGTCGCGGAGTCGGCCCTGTTCACCGCGCTCACCGGTGGTTCCTTCGGCAAGCTCGTCACCCGGGTCCGGGTGGTCCGCCGACCCGACGCCTCGCAGCCGGTGTCGCTGCTGCGAGCGCTCGTACGCTCCGCGCTGGTCGCGCTGCTCGTCCCGCCGCTGCTGACGGCCGGCGGGAGGGGCCTGCACGACGTCGCCGCCGGGACGCGGACGGTCGTCGTCTAGGCCGGACGGGTTGCCTCAGCGCCCGCGCTGCTGCGAGCGCATGCCCTTCATCGAGGTCGGGACGGGGCCCTTGGGCAGCGGCAGCTTGCCGCGCTGCGCGTCGAGCGCCTTGAGGCGCTGGAGGATGTCGGTCATCTCGGCCGGCTTCACGCTGCGGCCGAGCTTCTGCACGTGGCGCACCAGCTTGGGCAGCGGGACCTCGCCGTCGCCGCGGCCGCACACGACCTCGTGGATCGGGACCTCGTAGGCGACGCGCTCGTGCTTCTTGCGCTCGGTCGCGAGCAGTGCCTTCACGCGGTTGGGGCTCGAGCCCTCGCCGACCAGGACGATGCCGGGCGGGCCGACGACGCGGTGCACGACGTCCTGCTGCTTGGTGAAGCCGACGACGGGGTCGACCTTCCACCCGCGGCGCAGCATCTGGAGCGCGCCGGCCGCGGCTGCGGGCTGGCCCTCCATCTGGGTGTACGCCGCCTTCTGGGCGCGGCGACCGAACACCAGCAGGGCGCCCAGCGCGCCGATCATCAGCGCGCCGACCACCGCGAGGATCCAGCCCAGCACGCCGCTGCCCGGAAGGACCCAGAAGAAGAGCGCGAAGCCGAGCGCCGCACCCAGCACGAAGACGCCCATGACGATGAGGCCGAGGCGCGGGTCGGACCGCTTGGCCATCTGGTAGGTCTGCATGATCTGCCCGCGGCGGGAGCTGGGCGTGGTGGCGGGGGTCGACATGAGGGTGCCTTGTCCAGGTGGAGGGTGGTGAGGGTCAGGCGGTCGCGGCGGCGCGCGCGTCCATGGCCTGACCGTACAGCCGTCCGGCTCGGTAGGACGAGCGGACGAGCGGTCCGGAGAGCGCGCCGGCGAAGCCGATCTCGTCGGCCTCGGCCTTGAGCTCGACGAACTCCTCGGGCTTGACCCAGCGCTCGACCGGGTGGTGGCGCGGGGAGGGACGGAGGTACTGCGTGATGGTGATCAGCTCGCAGCCCGCCTCGTGGAGGTCGCGCAGCGCCTGCGAGACCTCCTCGCGGGTCTCGCCCATCCCGAGGATGAGGTTGGACTTGGTGACCAGCCCGAAGTCGCGGGCCTGCGTGATGACGTCGAGGGAGCGGTCGTAGCGGAACGCGGGACGGATCCGCTTGAAGATCCGCGGCACCGTCTCGACGTTGTGCGCCAGCACCTCGGGGCGCGACTCGAAGACCTCCTGGAGGAGGTCGGGCTTGCCGTTGAAGTCGGGGATGAGGTTCTCGACCCCCGTGTCGGGGTTGAGCTCGTGGATCGCCCGGACGGTCTCGGCGTAGAGCCAGGCGCCGCCGTCGGGGAGGTCGTCGCGCGCGACGCCGGTGATGGTGGCGTACTTGAGCTGCATCTTCTGCACCGACTCCGCCACGCGCCGCGGCTCGTCGCGGTCGAGCGGCTGGGGCTTGCCGGTGTCGATCTGGCAGAAGTCGCAGCGCCGGGTGCACTGGTCGCCGCCGATGAGGAACGTCGCCTCGCGGTCCTCCCAGCACTCGTAGATGTTGGGGCAGCCCGCCTCCTGGCACACCGTGTGGAGGCCCTCGGACTTCACGAGGTTCTGCAGCGAGGTGTACTCCGGGCCCATCTTGGCCCGGGTCTTGATCCACTCCGGCTTCTTCTCGATCGGGGTCTCCGCGTTGCGGACCTCCAGTCGGAGCAGCTTGCGTCCTTCAGGTGCGGGAGCGGTCGTCACGTCCCTCACTCTACGTGGGCGTGTCGGACGCCCCAACTCACGCCCGGCTAGGCCGGGGACTGCGGGCGGACGAGCTCGATGCGCGGGCCGTGCGCCGGCTCGGGGCGTGCCTCGTAGTCCGGCGTGGCGGTGTAGGGCAGCCACGACAGGTACGTCGTGAGGTGGCGTCGCACGCTCGGCAGCACCTCGTCGACCGGGACGTCCCGCCCCAGCTCCTGGCTGAGCGAGGTGACGCCGGCGTCATCGATCCCGCACGCGACGAACCGGTCGTACCAGCCGAGGTCGACGTCGCAGTTGAGCGAGAAGCCGTGCATCGTGACACCGCGGGCCACGCGGATGCCGATCGCCGCGATCTTGCGCTCCGGTCCCCGCCCGTCGGCCCGCAGCCACACGCCGCTGCGGCCGGGCACCCGGGCCGTGGTGACGCCGAAGTCGGCGCACACGGCGATCAGGGCCTCCTCGACGCGACGGACGTAGTCGACGACCTTGACGTGGTCGGGCAGCGCGACGATCGGGTAGCCGACCAGCTGGCCGGGGCCGTGGAAGGTGATCTTGCCGCCGCGGTCGACGTCGATGACGGCGGCACCGCCCGGGTCGAGCGGCCGCTCGTGGTCGTCGGTGCGCTTGCCGGCGGTGAAGACGGGCGGGTGCTCGAGCAGGAGCACGGTGTCGGGCCGGACCCCGCTCGACACGTCCTGGTGGACGCGGCGCTGGAGGTCCCACGCAGCGGGGTAGTCGACGGCGTCGGCGCCGAGACCGGCGACCTCGTAGTCCAGCGAGTCGCGCAGCGGGTGCTCGGTCGTCTGCTCCAGCGCCATGGCGTGAGCCTACGCCGCCTGTGGATGACTCCTGCAGCGCGGCGGCGGTTCGGCGAAGGTGGTCGTGTGGACCCGCGCCGCCTGCTCCCCGCCCTCACCGCGGTCGCCTGCGCCCTCGTCGTCGCGACGGTGGTGGTCACCCTGGCGCGACCCGGCCCCATGCCGCCGGACCCGGTGCTGCCCGACGAGGTCGGAGCGGTCGGGCGGTCCTCGCCCGCCGCCGTGCTGGCGGCATGGGACGCGCGTCGTGCGCGGGCCTGGGCCGAGGCCGACGTCCGCGGCCTGGCTCGGCTCTACGTCGAGGGCTCGCGCGCGGGTCGGGCGGACGTACGCCTGCTGCGGCACTACCGCGAGCGCGGGCTGCGGGTCGAGGGACTGACGACGCAGGTGCTCGCCCTCGAGGTGGTCGAGCGCGGCCCACGGCGGCTGGAGCTGGTCGTGACGGACCGGGTGGTCGGGGGAGAGGCGGTCGGCGGCGCCACCGCGGTCGCGTTGCCGGGCGACCGGGCCTCGACCCGCGAGGTCGTGCTGGTCCGAGGGGCGGGCGGGGCCTGGCAGGTCGTCGAGGCGCGTGAGGCGGGGGCTCAGGCGAGCCCGGCCGCCAGCACCTCGCGGACGTCCTCGTCCTCGAAGTCGTAGCCCGCCCGCTCCAGCGCGGCGGGTCGTGCGTTGACCGAGCCGAGCAGCTCGGGAGCGAGGTCGCCGGCGGCGGCCTTCATGATCGCCGCCGGCACGGCGAGGAACGCCTTGCGGTGCAGCGCCTCGGCGAGGGCCTGGGTGAACTCGGCGTTGGTGGGGGTGTGCGGGCAGCAGAGGTTGAAGGCTCCCGAGACGTCGCGGGACTCGATGAGGTAGCTCACCGCGCCGATCCAGTCGCGCAGCGAGATCATCGGCATGTGCTGCTCGCCGGAGCCGAGCCGCGCGCCGCCCCCGGCCTGGAAGAGCAGGCGCAGCTGCTTGAGCGGGGGCGAGGTCCGGTCCATCACGGGCGACGTGCGCAGCACGCAGACGCGGGCGCCGGCCGCGACGGCGGGCTCGGCGGCGGCCTCCCACTCGCGGGCGACCCGGGTCAGGAACGCGTCGCCGAGGCTGTCGGAGTCCTCGGTGACCGGAGCGGCGCCGTGGTCGCCGTAGTAGCTGATGCCGTTGCCGGCGAGCAGCGCCGGCGGCCGCTCGACGGTCGCGACCGTCTCGGCGAGCAGGCGCGTCGTGGAGACCCGGGAGTCCAGGACCTCCTCGGCCCACTTCCGCGAGTGTGGGTTGCTCGCGATGGTCGCACCGGCGAGGTTGACCACGGCGTCCGCGCGGGCGATGACGGAGGCGTCGAGCTCCCCGGCCGCCGGGTCCCACCGGGACTCCCTGGCCGACGCGGGCTCGCGGCGCACGAGCGCCGTCACCTCGTGCCCGTGCACGCGGAGGTGGTCGGCCAGGTGGGCGCCGAGGAATCCTGAGGCACCGGCGATCACGACACGCATGCCCCCACCCAACCATGCGACCAAAGCCGCCCCGTTCCGGTGCGTCGGGCCGCCCGGAGCCGCGTCACCCGGCCAGGTGGGCCCAGCGTGCGGACAGGTCCTGCCAGGGGCCGTGGTCGACCACGCGTCCGGAGTCGAGGACGACCACCCGGTCGGCCTGCGCCAGGGCGGCGGCCTTGCTGGTCGCCCCGATCACGGCCGCACCGCGCTCGCGCAGGGCGCGCCACAGCTCGATCTCGGTGGCGGCGTCGAGGGCCGACGACACGTCGTCCGCGAGCAGGACGTCGGCGTCGGCGGCGAGCGCCCGGGCGAGCGCGAGGCGCTGCACCTGGCCGCCGGAGAGGCGTACGCCCCGGTGCCCGACGAGCGAGTCCGGACCGCCGGCCTCCGCGACGTCGCGACCCATCCGCGCGGCGTCGAGGGCGGGCATCACCGCACGTCCGGGGTGGTCGAGCGCGACGTTGCCCGTGAACGTCCCGGACAGCACGCGGGGCACCTGCGCGACGTGCGCGACCCGGGCCGGGCGCAGCGTGGTCTGCGGGTCCTGCACGACGCGGTCGTTCCAGAGGATCTCGCCGGTGCTGCTCACCAGCCCGGCCAGGGCTCCGAGCAGGCTCGACTTCCCGGAACCGACCTGGCCGAGCAGGAGGACGAGCTCACCGGCTCGGACCTCGAGGTCGACGTCCTGCACGCCGAGGGTGCCGTCGTCGTGCACCGCCGAGACGTCACGGAGGGTCAGGGTGCGCAGCGGCTCGCGCTCGGCCTCGGCCGGAGCGTCCGCCGTGCCCGCGGAGAGGTCCATCCCGGCGGGCAGCACCATGAGGTCACCGCCGCCGGCGAGCGCGCTGGTGGCGTGCATCCAGGCGCGGGTGCCCGGGGCCTCGGTGACGACGGAGCCGGCGACGCGGCCGAACCAGTCGAAGCCGCTCACCGCGTTGGCGACGAGCAGCGCGGTGGCGAGCTCCCAGTGCCCCGTGAGCAGGCCGCCCCAGGCCGCGACGACGCCGCACTGGACCATGACGACGGGCACGCCGTCGAGCAGGGACTGGACCCGGTGCTCGCGCACGGCGGCGTCCACCCGGCCGCCGTCGACCCGGCGCAGGTGGCGGTGCAGGTGCGGGGTGGCCGCGGCCAGCTTGACCGTGCGGATCGACTCCAGGGTCGAGACCAGTGCCTGGCCGAACCCGGCCCGCGCGGCCGAGCTGGCCGCCGCCGACCGGCCGGCGACCCGGCGCCCCAGGGACGAGGCGAGCGCGGACGCGGTCATCACCGCGAGGAGGATCGCGCCGGCCAGCCAGGTGCCTGCGATGACGGCGGTCAGGGCCGCGACGAGCAGCCCGTTGACGAAGTCGACCCAGCGGTCGGTGTAGCGCGCGATGCGGTCGGCGTCCATGGCGCGCGCGACGACCTCGCCGGGGGGCGTACGCACCAGACGACGCTGGCCGGTCTGACCGGCCAGCACCGCGGCGCGGACCCGCATCCGGACCTCGACCCACCAGTGGGGATAGGTCCAGAAGGCCTGCGACAGCAGCAGCGGACCGACCATCAGCGACGCGACGAGGGCCACGAGCAGCGGCCAGGGCGCCTCGCCGTCCTGCAGGGACGTGACGACGTGCCCCCAGACGAAGCCGGTGATGGCGCCGTAGGCACCGGTCACCGAGGCGGCCAGGAAGAGCAGGGCGCCCAGCAGGCCCCACTCGGGCTTGAGCCGGATGCAGTGCCACACCTGGCGGAGCAGGCCGAGCGGCGGCTCGACGTGCGGGGGCTCGGGCGGCGTGGTGCTGCGACGCACCGAGCCGATGGCGGCGTCCTCGTGGTGGTGGTCCTCGACGGCGACCTCGTGGGCGGCGGCCTCCAGCAGGTCGCGGAACGGACCCTCCGTCGTGGCGAGCCGCGCCCGGGGGCCCTGCTGGACGACACGGCCCGACTCGAGCACGGCGACCTGCTCGGCACGCTCGGTCGTCGACAGCCGGTGGGCGACCAGGATGCCGGTGCGCCCGGAGATCAGGCGGTCGGCAGCCCGGACGACGCGCGCCTCGGTCACGGGGTCCATCCGGGCGGTGGCCTCGTCGAGCACCACGACGCGGACGTCGCGCACGAGCAGGCGGGCGAAGGCGACGAGCTGCTCCTCGCCGGCCGACAGGCTGGTGCCGCCGGGGCCGAGGAGGGTGTCGAGGCCGGCGGGCAGGCCCGCGACCCAGTCGGTGAGTCCGAGCTCCGCGACCGCGGCCTCGACCTGCTCGCGCGGGGCCCCGCTGAAGAGGGTGATGTTGTCGGCGAGGCTGCCCGCGAGCACCTCGGTGCGCTGGGTGACGACGCCGACGGCCGAGCGCAGGAGCTGCAGGTCGAGGTCGCAGACGTCGACCCCGCCGAGGAAGACGGTCCCGCGCGGCGGCTCGACCGCGCGCGAGAGGAAGGAGGCGAGGGTGGACTTGCCGGACCCCGTCCGGCCCACGAGGGCGCAGGTGTGCCCCGCCGGGACCGTGAGGTCGATGTCACGCAACGCGAAGGTGCCGGTGCCGTAGGAGAACGCGAGGCCGCGCAGCTCGACGTCGAGCGGGCCCGGGGGGAGCGCGGCACCACCGACGGGCTCGGCCGGGACGGCGAGCATGCCGCGCAGGCGCAGGACGGCGCCCATGCCCTCCTGCAGGTCGGGGAGGTGCCGGGCGAGCATGTCGACCTGGCCCACGAACATCGTGGTGACCAGGAAGAGGGTGACCAGGCGGGCGGTCGAGAGGTCGCCGTGGAGGACGAGCGCCACGCCGACCAGCCCGGTGGCGGCGAGCACGCCGTGCAGCAGGGCGCCGCTGCGTCGCGTCACGCTGACCTCGACGGCCAGGACCCCGCGCAGCCGCCGGTGGATCTCGGCGGCGAGCTCGGCGTTGCGGCGCAGCACGTGGGGCTGGCCGAGCGAGGTGCGTACGTCGTCACGGGCGGCGACGCCCTCCTCGGTCGAGGCGGCGTGGTCGGTCCACGCGGCCTCCTCGAGCACCTTGCGCTCCGCGATGAGCGGCAGGAGGTGGCGGATGGAGAGCCACACCAGCACGCCGCACAGCGGGAAGAGGAACGCCGAGGGCCACCACGTGAGGCTCGCGACGAGCCACAGGGGGCCGGCGGACAGCAGGGTGCGGATCGCCATCCACACGCCCCACCGCATCAGCTGGCCGACCTCCCAGGTGTCGTCGTCGATGCGGTCCAGCACCTCGCCGACGGCCTGCTCGGAGAGCTCGGACAGCGGTTGCGCCATCGCGGCGTCGATGAGGTCGGCGCGCAGCTGACCCTCGGCGCGGTCGACCACGACGCCCCAGGTCGTACGGGCGACGGTGTCGACCAGAGCGCCACCGACCACGCAGAGCGCCAACACGGTCACGAGCGTCGACGTCGGCGACTCGGCGAGCCGGCCGGCGACGACGCTGCCGAGCGAGGAGGCGACCGCCGCGACGAGCGCCAGCGACAGGCACGCCACCGACAGCGGGCGGCGTACGCGTCGCCAGTCGACGGGGACCCGCCCCCGTGGCGGGGAGGGTGAGGGGTCAGCGGGAGCCGCGGAGGTGTGCGCGGCGAGGTCGGTCGCAGTCACGGTGGGTCAACGGTAGACGTGGGCACCGACACCGCGCGCCCGATTTTCGGTGGGTGCGGCGGAGGTCACGACGCGTACCGACGGACGGTGCTCCGAGAGGGACTCCTGATGCGACATGGCCGCTCGACGCACGGTATTCCGTGTGTCGAGCGGCCATGTGTCCGCTCATGTGGGGATCTGGTCGGCGGGGCTCAGACCTCGAACTGACCGGCCTCCAGCCGCTTCTTGACCTCCTGCAGGAAGCGGCCCGCGTCGGCGCCGTCGACCAGGCGGTGGTCGTAGGTGAGCGACAGGAACACCATGTGGCGCACCGCGATCGTCTCGCCCAGGTTGGGGTCGTCGATCACGACGGGACGCTTCACCACGGCACCGGGGCCGAGGATCGCGACCTGCGGCTTGTTGATGATCGGCGTGTCGAACAGCGCGCCGAAGCTGCCGAGGTTGGTGATCGTGAAGGTGCCGCCGGACAGCTCGTCGGGCGTCACCTTGTTGGTGCGGGTGCGCTCGGCGACGTCGGCGATCTTCTTCGCCAGCCCGGCGATCGACAGGTCGCCGGCCTCCTTGACGACTGGCGTGAGCAGGCCCTTCTCGGTGTCCACGGCGAACGCGATGTTCTCGCGGTCGAAGTAGGTCACCTCGCCCTTGTCCTGGTCGATCGTCGCGTTGAGCTTGGGGTGCAGCTTCAGCGCGTCGATCGCCGCCTTCGCGAAGAACGGCAGGTAGGTCAGCTTCACCCCCTCGCGGGCCAGGAAGTCGGCCTTGGCGGACTCGCGCAGCCGCGCGATCGCGGTGACGTCGACCTCCATGACCTGGGTGAGCTGGGCGGCCTCCTGCAGCGACTCCACCATGCGGGTGGCGATCACCTTGCGCAGGCGCGAGAGCGGCTCGACCGTGCCGCGCAGCGGCGACGGCGAGGCCGACGTCGGGGCGGCGGCGGTGGGCGGGGCGCCGGCCGCCGCGGGAGCCGCGGGAGCCGCGGCGGCAGCGGGGGCCGGGGCGGCAGCGGCCTGGGCGGCGGCAGCGGCGTCGAGGACGTCCTGCTTGCGGATCCGGCCGCCCACGCCGGTGCCCTGCACCGTGGAGAGGTCGACGCCGTGCTGGTCGGCCATCTTGCGCACGAGCGGGGTCACGTACGCGGTCTGGTCGCGGCCGCCCTCGGACGGTGCGGACTGCGACGGTGCGGACTGGGACTGCGCGGGTGCCTGGGCGGCGGCGTCGGTGCGCTGCGGCTCGGGCTCGCCCTGCGGTGCCGGGGCGTAGGGCGCCTCGCCCTTGGCCTCGGGCTCGGGCTCGGGCTGCTTCTCCTCGGCGGCGGGGGAGTCGTCCTTCTCGGCCTCGGGGGTCTCGTCGCCGGCGGGCAGCTCGCCCTTCTCCTCGGCGATCTGCTCCTCCTGCTCGGCCTTCTTCTCCGCGTTGGCCTCGTCCTTGGGCTGCGCCTCGGCGGACTGCGGCTCGCCACCGGCGTCGCCGGAGCCGATGATCGCGAGCTCGGCACCGACCTCGACGGTCTCGTCCTCCTCGGCCTTGATCTCCAGCAGGGTGCCGGCGACGGGCGAGGGGATCTCGGTGTCGACCTTGTCGGTGGAGACCTCGAGCAGCGGCTCGTCGACGGCGACCTCGTCACCGACCTGCTTGAGCCAGCGGGTGACGGTGCCCTCGGTGACGGACTCGCCGAGCGCGGGCAGCGTGACGGGCGTACCGCCACCGCCGCCGCCGTTCGAGGAGCCGCCGGAGCCGCCGGACGCCTGCTCGGCGGCGGGCTCGGACCCGGCGGGCGCGTCGTCCTTCTCGGACTCGGGCGTCTCGTCGCCGGCGGGGAGCTCGCCGGTCTCCTCGGCGTGCTGCTCCTCCTGCTCGGCCTTCTTCTCCGACTCCTGCTCGTCGGCGGGCTGGGCCTCGGGCTCGGCGGTCTCGGACGCGTCGCCCGCGGACTCGCCCTCGTCGCCGACGACGGCGAGGACGGCGCCGACCTCGACGGTGTCGTCCTCGTTGGCCTTGATCTCGAGGAGGGTGCCGGCGACGGGCGAGGGGATCTCGGTGTCGACCTTGTCGGTGGAGACCTCCAGCAGCGGCTCGTCGACGGCAACCGTGTCACCGACCTGCTTGAGCCAGCGGGTGACGGTGCCCTCGGTGACGGACTCGCCGAGTGCGGGGAGGGTGACTTCGGAGGCCAATGTGGTTCCTTCGCTCGCAGGTGGGTGGAGAGGGAGAAGAGGTGGTGACGGTCAGGAGTGTGCGTGGAGCGGCTTCCCCGCGAGCGCCAGGTGCGCCTCGCCGAGAGCCTCGTTCTGGGTGGGGTGGGCGTGCACGAGCGGCGCGACGTCGTCGGCGTGTGCCTCCCAGTTGTAGATCAGCTGCGCCTCGCCGATGAGCTCGCCGACCCGATCGCCCACCATGTGGACGCCGAGGACCGGTCCGTCGGTGAGTCCGACGAGCTTGACGAATCCCTGCGTCTGCAGGATCTGGCTCTTGCCGTTGCCCCCCAGGTCGTAGGTGACCGTGGTGACGGCGTCGCCGTGCAGCTCGCGCGCCCTCGCCTCGTCGAGACCCACGGACGCGATCTCGGGGTGGGAGTAGGTCACCCGGGGGATGCCGGTCTCGTCGACCGGGCGGGGGTCGAGGCCGGCGATCTCCTCGGCCACGAAGATGCCCTGCTGGAAGCCGCGGTGCGCGAGCTGCAGGCCGGGGACGATGTCGCCGACGGCGTACACGCCCTCGACGTTGGTGCGGCACCGCTCGTCGGCGAGGACGAAGCCGCGCTCCATGGCGATGCCCTGCTCCTCGTACCCGAGCCCGTCGGTCGACGGTCCGCGTCCGACCGCGACGAGCAGCACCTCGGCCTCGATGACGTCGCCACCCTCGACGGTGACGGCGACCCCGGTGTCGGTCGTCTTGACGCTCTGGAAGGGGGTGCCGGTGAGGAAGCTGATCCCGCGCTTGCGGAAGGCGCGCTCGAGCGCCTTGGACGACGCCTCGTCCTCGGCCGCGACCAGCCGGGGCAGCGCCTCGACGATGGTCACCTCGGAGCCGAAGGACCTCCACACGCTGGCGAACTCGCAGCCGATCACGCCGCCGCCGAGCACGATGGCCGACGCGGGGACGCGGTCGAGGCGGAGCGCGTGCTCGGAGGTGATGACCTTCTCGCCGTCGACCTCCAGCCCCGGCAGCGACTTGCTGTAGGAGCCGGACGCGAGGACCACGGCCCTGCCGGTGTACGCCGTCTCGTCGACGGTGACCTCGCGCGGGCCGGTGAGGGTGCCGGTGCCCTCGATGACGGTGATGCCGCGGGACCTGATCAGGCCGGTGAGGCCCTTGAACAGCCGGTCGACGACCTTGTCCTTGTAGGCGTTGACGCCGGCCATGTCGATGCCGTCGAGCGTGGCGCTGACGCCGAACCGGGCGGCCTCGCGCGCGGAGTCGGCCACCTCGGCCGCGTGGAGGAGCGCCTTGGTCGGGATGCAGCCGACGTGGAGGCAGGTGCCGCCGAGGTTGCCCTTCTCGACCAGCCCGACGCTCAGGCCCAGCTGGGCCGCTCGCAGGGCGCAGGCGTAACCGCCCGATCCAGCCCCGAGGACGAGTACGTCGTACTCACCGTCCGCCACAGGATTCCCTCCGCACAGGTCGACTCCCCGCGTTCGCGGGCGCGACCATCTTTGCACTCTTCGCGAGCCTGTCCACACCGGGTCGGCGCCGCCCGTTGCGGCGATCGGTGGGCGTCGTGGGGAACCCTTCGGCAGAATGTCCGCCATGGGCATGTTCGATCGATTCCGCCGCAAGGGGCGCACGAGTGCTCCGGCGCGGGATGCCTCCCGGACCGGATCCACCCGCGTCCGCGCCTCCGACGGCGAGGACGTCCGTCACCTGGAGAACTTCGTGACCACGCGGCAGGGCGTCGAGGGCTTCGTCGAGCCCCGCACGGCGGTGAGCGACGTGACGATCCTGCTCGTGGCGCACGACGGTGAGTGGACCCGCCGACGGGTGCCCAGCGTCAAGTGGGCCCACGAGTTCGCCAACCGCCACCGCGTCCCCTCCTACGACGCCGCCGTCGTCGGCGTGCCGCAGCGCATGCGCGACTACAACCGGCGCAAGAAGGAGAGCGGCGGGCTGTGAGGACGGCCCTCCTGGGCTGCGCGGCGGTGGCCCTCGCTGCCTCGATCAGCGGCTGCGGCACGGACCCGGAGCCGGTCCTGCTCGACGGCCTCAACGGCAGCGGTCCCGCCGCCTGCGCGCTGTTCGTCGGCACCGCGACGTCCGACTCGCTCGTCGGCCGGGTCGTCGACGAGTGGTTCGCCGCGTGGGCCGGCCAGCGGGGCGCCGAGGAGATGCAGGCCGACCTGGGGGACCTCCTCCCCGGTCGCTGCTAGGCGGACGCGACCGAGCGCGCGAGCTCGACCAGCGTCGACACGCCGAAGCCGGTGGCCCCGGACGGGACGTGCCCGTAGGGGCCGCCGGTGTTCATCTCCTTGCCGGCGATGTCGAGGTGGGCCCACGGCAGTCCGCCGGTGAACTCGCGCAGGAACGCGGAGGCGTACAGCCCGCCGCCCCAGCGCACCCAGTCGTGCTGGAGGAGGTCGGCGACCTTGGAGCTGGTGATCCGCTCCGACATCTCCTCGGGGATCGGCATCCGCCAGTGCTGCTCCCCGGCGGCGACGCCGGCCGCGAGGACGGTGGGGACCGTGTCGTCGGTGCCCATGACCGCACCGACCTTGTCGCCGAGGGCGAGCTGCATGTGGCCGGTGAGGGTGGCGATGTCGACCAGCAGGTCGGGGGACTCCTCGACGGCGAGCGCCATCGCGTCACCGAGGAGCATCCGGCCCTCGGCGTCGGTGTTGGCGATCTCGACGGTCGTGCCGTTGCGCATGGTGATGACGTCGCCGGGGCGCGTCGAGGTCGCGGAGACCATGTTCTCCGCCATCGGGGCGAAGGTCGTGACCTTGACGGGCAGTCCGAGGCGCGCGACGGCCAGCGTCGCGGCGACCACGCTGGCGGCGCCGGCCATGTCGCCCTTCATGTGCAGCATGCTGGAGGACGGCTTGATGGTGAGGCCGCCGGAGTCGAAGGTGACCCCCTTGCCGACCAGCGCGAGGTGGGCGACCGCGTCCTTCGGTGCCCACGTCAGCTTGACCAGCCGCGCCGGCGCCGCCGACGAGTCGCCGACGCTGAGGATGCCGCCGCAGCCCATCTCGGCGAGCTGCTCGTGGTCGAAGACCTCGAGCTTCACCTTGGGGGCGCCGCGACCCCTGGTGGTCTCCTTGTGCGCGGCGACCACGAGCTCGGCCAGCAGCGGGGGAGTGCAGTCCTTCGGCGGGGTGTTCACCCAGTCGCGGACCAGCGCGACCGCGTCGGCCACGACCTCGGCGCGCGCCAGGGCCTCGGTCGCCTCCGCGCGTCGCGCGATCGGGCTCAGCACGACGACGTCGTTGGGCTCGGTGGTCTCCGGCTTCGCCGACTTGTAGGCGGTGAACGCGTAGCCGCCGAGGCGGTGGCCCTCGACCACCGCGGCGACCAGCTCGGGGGTGTCGCTCGGCAGGGCGAGGGCGACGGACGCGGCATTGGCGACGCTGCGTGCGGCGACTCCGGCGGCGCGGCGTACGGCGATGGCGTCGGTCGGGTCCTCGCCCAGGCCGACGAACACGAGCAACGGGGCGTTGACCTCGTCCCGGGTCGGCGCCTTGACCGCCTCGCCGGCCTTCCCGGTGATGCCGAGCGTCGACAGGAAGGGGCGCAGGCGGCGGCCGTACGCGGCGCTCACGTCCTCGGCGGCGTCGCACAGACGGGGTCCCGAGGACCCGGCCACGACCCCCACGACGACCGCGTCGGCTCGGGTCTTGGCGGGGCTGGCGCTGCGCAGGGAGTACGAAGTCACCCGGGCATGCTAGGCGAGTCCCGGCGCAGGGTCGGAGCAGAGGGACGCTGGGGTAGGTTCGCGCCATGGCCGGATCGCTCAAGCAGTCGCCCCTCCACGACCGTCACGAGGCCCTCGGTGCGAAGTTCGCGGAGTTCGGTGGATGGTCGATGCCGCTGGAGTACCCGACCGGCGTCGTGAAGGAGCACACGGCGGTCCGCGAGTCGGTCGGCGTCTTCGACGTGAGCCACCTCGGCAAGGCCCTGGTCTCGGGTCCCGGCGCGGTCGACCTCGTCAACGCGACGCTGTCCAACGACCTCGCCCGGATCGGGCCCGGCAGGGCGCAGTACACCCTCTGCCTCGACGAGTCCGGTGGCATCGTCGACGACCTCATCGCCTACTGGCACGACGACGAGCACGTCCTGCTGATCCCCAACGCCGCCAACACCGCCGAGGTGGTGCGCCGCCTGCAGGCCGCCGCGCCCGAGGGCGTCAAGGTCGTGGACCACCACGACGACTACGCCGTCCTCGCGGTGCAGGGCTCCCGCTCCGACGAGGTGCTGGCCGAGGTGGGGCTGCCCACCGGCCACGACTACATGTCGTTCGTCGAGGCTGAGTACGCCGACACCGGCGTCGGCGTGGTGGTGTGCCGCACCGGCTACACCGGTGAGCGCGGCTACGAGATCGTGGTGGCCAACGCGGCCGCCGGGCGGGTGTGGGACGACCTCATGGCCGCCGGCGAGCGGTGGGGCATCACCGCGTGCGGCCTCGGCGCGCGCGACACGCTGCGCACCGAGATGGGCTACCCGCTCCACGGCCAGGACATCAGCCTCGACACCAACCCGGTCGAGGCCGGCCTCTCGTGGGCCGTGGGCTGGACGAAGGAGTCCTTCTTCGGCCGCGACGCCGTCACCAAGGTCAAGGAGGAGGGCCCCCGGCGCCGCCTGCGCGGCCTCGTCGCCGTCGGACGCGGCATCCCGCGACCCGGCATGGGGGTCACCCTCACCCACGACGTACCCCTCGCCGACATCACGTCCGGCACCTTCTCCCCGACGCTCAGGAAGGGCATCGGGCTCGCGCTGATCCCGGTCATGGTCGACCCCGATGCGCAGGTGGGCGTCGACGTCCGCGGACGTCGCGAGATCTTCCAGCTGGTGAAGCCCCCGTTCGTCGACCCGTCGGTCAAGGAGTCCTGATGCTGCCCGGACAGCCCCCGACCTTCCGGCCGCCGTCGTCCGCCGACCGGCCGTGGTGGTGGCGCCTCGAGGACGAGGCCGGCGACGCGGTCGAGGTCGCCGGGCACTCCGACCAGCGCTTCAGCAACCAGGGCGACGCCGAGTCGTGGGTCGGCGAGATCTGGGCCGACCTGGCCGAGCACGGCGTCGCCGCGGTGACGCTGTTCGAGCACGACCGCCAGGTCTACGGGCCGATGTCGCTCAGCGCCTGAGGCATCCGCCGGCGCCCCGGCTCCGAACACGGCCCGAGCAGAGCGACGAGACCCGGCGGGAGGTGGCCATGCCGGCGGTGGACGACTGGGAGCGCTACCTCGACGCGCGCTGGCACGACCTCGTCGGCGCCCTGGAGGACGACGGCGTGCCGGCCGACGACGCCCGCCTGGTGGTGGCCGAGACCCTGCTGGCGAGCAGGCGGTCGTGGGAACGACGGGTCCGCGACGAGCAGGTGGACGTGGCCCTGTGGGCCGAGGTGCGCGAGCGAGCCGGGCTCGCCGTGCGCCCGGGCGAGGCGGCGCCCCACGCCGTGCGCCCGCGCGATCCCGCCGACGCCCCCGACGCGTGGCTCTCGCGGGCCCGCCGGCTCCGGTCGGGCAGGAGGCAGCGCGGGCTGCGGCGCGGCGTCGCCGGGCTGGCCGTCGCGGCGCTGCTCGTGACGGGGTGGGCGTGGTGGGCGGCGCGCCCCGAGCCGTACGCCGTCCGCGCGGAGACCAACCCGCTGCCGGTCACCTGGTACGCCCAGGGCGAGCTCCACCTCGACGGGGTCGTGGTCGCGATCCCGGACGTGGAGTCCTTCGTGGCGTGGGACTCGGGTGCGGCCGCACGACTCCGGTCCGGCGAGGTGGTCCGGGTCGACGGCGACGGCGACGTGCACGACACCGACGACCCGCCGGACACCCTCGACGACCCGCCCGCCGCACCGCCGTTCGTCGCGCTGGGTGACTACGACGTGCTCGTGCAGAGCGTCGCCATCCCCGGCGGTGGGTGGGCCCACCTCCTCGACTCGTCGCGTCGTGACGGTGCCCAGGACGCCGTGCGCCAGTCGGAGTCCGGTCGGCGCGCGCTCGTGGTGTGCACCGCCGAACCGCGCTGCGGGCAGCCCGAGACCATCACGGCGGCCGACGGCTCGATCCGCCTGCGGTGACCGACAGCCGACGCCGGGTCGGGGTCGGTAGGTTCTCGGCTCGTGGCTGAGGCACTGTGGACCGGCGTCGCCGAGGCGTACGCACGCAGCTTCGCCGGACTGTGCGCGGGAGCGGTCCCGACGCTGCTCGGGGGGCTCCTGCCGGGTCGGCTGCTCGATGTCGGCTGCGGCACCGGCCGGCTCGCGCTCGCCGCGCGCGGCGCCGGGCACGACGTCGTCGCGGTCGAGCCCGACCCGGAGATGGCGGCGCTCGCGCGGGCGCGCCTCGGCGGCGCGGCCGGTGAGGTGATCGGCGGCGGGCTGCCGGACCTGCCGCTGGCGGACGACGGCTTCGACACGGTGCTGGCGAGCTTCGTGCTCAACCACGTCGACGACCCGCGGGCCGGCGCGCGCGAGCTCGCCCGCGTCGGTGCGCCCGGCGGCGTGGTGCGCGCGACGATCTGGGGCACGACACCACCGCCCCACGTCGGCCTGTGGAACGGGCTGCTCGACGAGGTGGACGCCGTGCGCCCGGTCCTGCCCCGGTTGCCGGAGGACCGGGACTACCCGCGCTCTCCCGACGGGCTCGCCGGCATCCTCACCGAGGCCGGGCTCGCCGTCACCCGCGCCGGCACCGCGTCCTGGCAGTGGCGCGTGGGACGCGAGGACCTGTGGGCGGGACTCACGAGGGTCGGCGGCTCGGGGGTCGCCTGGCGGGCGCAGGACGCCGCGGGCCGCGCACGCCTGCGCGCGGCGTACGACCGGCTCGACGACGGGCGCGACCTCGCCCTCGACGTCGAGTGCGTCGTCGTCGAGGCCCGGGTCCCACGCACCTGACCAGGCCCGCGCGGGTGCCCGACGTCGACGCCCGCGGTGCGTAGAGTCGCCCTGTGCGCGCCTACCTCGACCTCCTCCAGCGGATCCTCGACGAGGGGGTGGAGAAGACCGACCGGACGGGCACCGGCACGTTGAGCGTCTTCGGCCACCAGATGCGCTTCGACCTGTCGGAGGGCTTCCCGCTGGTCACGACGAAGAAGGTGCACACGCGCTCGGTGTTCGGTGAGCTGCTGTGGTTCCTGCGCGGCGACACCAACGTGACGTGGCTGCAGGACCGCGGCATCACGATCTGGGACGAGTGGGCCGACGCAGACGGCGACCTCGGTCCGGTCTACGGCTACCAGTGGCGCTCGTGGCCGACCCCGGACGGCCGTCACGTCGACCAGGTCGCCCGCCTCGTCGAGGGCATCCGCGCCAACCCGGACTCACGCCGGCACATCGTGTCGGCGTGGAACGTCGCCGACGTCGACGACATGGCGCTGCCGCCGTGCCACACGCTCTTCCAGTTCTACGTCGCCCCGTCGGACACCGGGCCCGGGCGGCTGTCCTGCCAGCTCTACCAGCGCTCGGCCGACACCTTCCTCGGCGTCCCGTTCAACATCGCCTCCTACGCCCTGCTGACGCACATGGTCGCGCAGGTCACCGGCCTGGAGGTCGGCGACTTCGTCCACACCATGGGCGACGCGCACCTCTACCTCAACCACGTCGAGCAGGCGCGCCTCCAGCTCGGCCGGGAGCCGCGCCCGCTCCCGCGCCTCGTGCTCAACCCGGACATCACCGAGATCGACGGCTTCGACCTCGAGGACATCGACGTCGAGGGCTACGACCCCCACCCGGGCATCAAGGCGCCCATCGCCGTCTGAGGCGCCGCGATGACCTCCCTGCGCCCCGACCAGAAGGTCGTCCTCGTCGCGGCCCACGCCCGCAACCGCGTGATCGGCAACGGCGGCGACATCCCGTGGCACCTGCCCCACGACTTCGCCCACTTCAAGCGCGAGACCATCGGCCACACGCTCGTGATGGGCCGGCGCACGTGGGACTCGATCGGCCGGCCGCTGCCCGGTCGCGCCACCGTCGTGGTCACCCGGGACGAGGCCTTCGACCCCGGCTTCGACGGCGTGCACGTGGCGCACTCCCTCGAGGAGGCCTTCACGATCGCGGGCGGGCTGCCGGGCAACGTGATGGTCGCCGGCGGGGCAGAGATCTACGCCCTCGCGCTGCCGTACGCCACCCACCAGGTGCTGACCGAGGTCGACCTCGAGCCCGAGGGCGACGCGTTCTATCCGGAGTACGCCGTCGACGAGTGGGTCGAGGTGCGCCGGGAGTCCGGCGAGGGCTGCCAGTGGGTCTGGCTCGAGCGGATGGACCCGGCGGCGTGAGGCTGCGGATCGACCCGGCATCGGACGTGGCGCCGTTCGAGCAGGTGCGCGAGGCCGTCCGCGCGCAGGTCGAGGCCGGCGACCTCGCCCCCGGCTTCCGGCTTCCGCCGGTCCGCGCCCTCGCCTCCGAACTCGGGCTCGCGGCCAACACCGTCGCCCGCGCCTACAAGGAGCTCGAGGCCCTCGGGGTCGTCGAGACCCGCGGCCGGGCCGGCACGTTCGTCGCCGGGGCGGGGGTCACGCGCGCGCTGCGGGAGGCGGCGTCGGCGTACGCAGGCACGGTGCGGGCTCTGGGGGTGTCCGACGCCGACGCGGTCGAGGCCGTACGCCGCGCGCTCGCGTAGACACAGCGAGCGGGACGGGGCGGCCGGGAATGAATCGGCCCGGCGCCCCGTTGGGACGGACAGCTGATCCCGCATCATGCCCCCGGGCCTCACCCCTCGCCGCCACGAGCGGCCGTTCGCCGAGAGGCGGCTGACGGGACAGCGAGCAGCATCACGCAGCCACCCGCCGGGTAAGCCCCGGTCAGGGTGGCTGCGTGCTGTCCGGGCCGCGCGTGACAGGCTCGACCCATGGCCGAGGACGACGACCCCGCGGGTGAGCGGCACATCGTCGTGGCCGCCGTCGCCCTGGTCCGCGACGACCACGTGCTGACGGTCCGCAAGCGCGGCACGGAGCGGTTCATGCTCGTCGGCGGCAAGCTCGAGCCGGGGGAGTCCGCGCGGGAGGCGGCGCTGCGCGAGACGTACGAGGAGGTCGGGCTCTGCATCGAGGAGGCCACCCCGCTCGGCGAGTTCCTCTCGGAGGCGGCCAACGAGCCCGGCCACACCCTGCACTCGACGGTGTTCTGGGTCGAGTCCGACGAGGACCCGGTGGCGTCGGCCGAGATCGCCGAGGTGCGGTGGACCCCGTTGCGCGGCCACCCGGACGACCTGGCGCCGATGCTGGAGCACCACGTGCTCCCGGTGATCCTGCGCACACTTACCAACCGGTAGGTCAGGCGCTACCCGCATGTAGACAAATAGTGAACTACCGCTCGATATCAATGGTCATGTCCGCTCGGGACCACTGATACCAGCGCTAGGAAACCCCCACTGTGACCATTCGGTCGTCCCCCGCGGGACTCGTCGTGCGCGCGCTCGTCGCCGCCGCCCTCACGCTCGCCGGCCTCGGAGCCGCAGCCCCGGCGCGGGCGGGGCTGGTGGACGACGTGCTGTGCGCCGTGACCTCGCTGGCGGAGCCGGTACGTCTCGGCGACGCGTTGCAGTCGGGGCTGAGCATGTCCGTGCTCCGCACCCACAACGCCCTCTCCACCGACGAGCTGCAGCACCTGGCCGAGGACGACACGACGTGGGTCGACCCGTGCGCCCGGGTGTTCGTCGTCGACGAGGCCGCGCCCCCGGCGCAGCAGGACGCCGTCGCCGTGGCTCCTGCGGCCGGGGTGCCCGCGGACGTGTTCGACCTGTCGTCGCGCCCGGGGTCCACCCGCACGATCTACCTGGACTTCGACGGCGCCACCTACGCCGGCACCCGCTGGCGCAACGGCGAGCAGATCGTCTCGGCGCCCTTCTCCGTCGACGACGACCCGTCGACGTTCTCCGACGTCGAGCGCGCCCAGATCTACCTCGCCTGGCAGACCGTGGCCGAGGACTACGCGCCGTTCGACGTCAACGTGACCACGCGCCAGCCGGCCGCCTCGGCCCTCACCCGGTCCAGCGCGTCCGACCCGACCTTCGGCATGCCCGTCGTCATCACGCCCACCAACTCCGTGGGCTCCGGGTGCGGTTGCGGCGGGATGGCGTACGTCGGTGTCATGGGCAACGCCGGCGCCAACGACTACCAGCCGGCGTGGATCTTCACGAGCGGCTCGGGCACCAACGGCTACAACGTCGGCCAGGTCATCAGCCACGAGGTGGGTCACACCTTCGGGCTGCACCACGACGGCACCAGTCAGACCAGCTACTACAGCGGCGCGAAGGACTGGGCACCGATCATGGGCTCCTCCTACAACCGCCGCGCCTCGCAGTGGTCGCGCGGGGACTACCCGGACGCCAGTAACACCGAGGACGACGTCGCCATCATCTCGCAGGTCGCCCCCGCCCTCGCCGACGACCACGCCAACGGGGCGGTGGGCGCCACGAAGATCGCCGTCGGCACCACGACCGCCGGCGTCATCGGGACCCGCACCGACGTCGACGCCTTCACGTTCACGGCCGGTGGGCCGATCACGCTCGCGGTAGCCGGGCCGGCCGGCTACTCCAACCTCGACGTCCGCCTGACCGTCCTGGACGCCCTCGGCCGGACGGTCGCGACGCTCGACCCGACCGCGGACTCGGCCTCGGACGCCTCGATGTCCGCCCTGTGGAGCGTCGAGCTCCCCGCGTCCGCGACGTACACCGCCCTCGTCGAGGGCGTCGGCAACGGTGACCCCGCCGAGGCCGGGCGCTACAGCGACTACGGCTCTCTCGGCAGCTACACCGTGTCCCTCAGCGCCGGCCTGACGGCCACCCCGCCGCCGGTGACCTCCACGCCGCCCGCCTCGACGACGCCTCCGACCGCCCCAACGGTCGGGTCGACGGCGCCGGTCGGCACGGCGAAGGACATGCCGGGCACCGGTGGCACCCGGGCCACCCCGTCGATCGAGTTCGTCACCCGCACGCTCCCCGCTGCGAGGGTCGGTCGCACCTACCGTGCGGAGATCCGCTTCACGGGCGCGGTCTCCGAGGCACGCCTGGACTGGCGGCTCCCGCAGGGGCTCAGGTGGCGCGTGGTGGGTGAGCGCATCGTCATCCGGGGCCGCGCCACGACGCGCACGACCAGCAAGGTCACCGCGGAGCTCTCCGGTGCGGGCGGGTCGACCCGGATGAAGTTCCGGCTCGTGGTGCGCTAGTCGTCGCGGCCGGCGCCCGCGAGGCCCCCCGCGAAGACCTCGGCGTGGTCGTCCCACCCGGCGAGCACGTCGGTCGTGCGGGTGTGGCCCCGAGCGGTGTCGTACGCCTCGCACGCCGCACGCACGCGCGTGAACGTCTCGCGGATCGCCGGGACGTCGCCGTCGACGGTGCGGCGGACGAGGTCGAGGAGCTCGTCCGCGGGCCACTCGGGGAGCGGGTGCTCGCGCAGCTCCCAGGGGAGGTACTTGTTGTAGGGGCGCACCCGGCCGGCCGTCGCGAACACCACGTCCAGCAGCCACGGCACGGACTCCGCCGCGTCGAGCCGGGTCTCGAGCGGGCGCCCGTCCCGGTGGTTCTTCAGCGCGCGGTAGGCGAAATTGACCCAGCCGTCGAGCCGGTCGTGCTCGAGCAGCACCTCGTCGGCCTCCTCGGGGCTGAGCGTCGCCTGGCGACGCACGGCCTCGGTGAGCTCCCCGCCGGTCCGGTCGAGCAGCACCGGCACCCAGGCGTACATCCAGCGGAACCACCACCCCTCGGTGCCGAACGGCGGCAGGGTGACGAGCTCGGACCACGAGTCGACGGCCTCGTCCACGTCGGGCGCGTGGACGGTGGACCGCCCGGCAGCGGCCGCGTCGGTCAGCACGACGACGACGTCGAGGTCGGAGTGTGCGGTGGCGTACGCCCGCCCGGCCGAGCCGCTGAGCAGGATGCCGAGCAGGTCGTCGCCGTGGGCGGCCTCGTTGCGGGCGGCGAGTTCCTCCAGCAGCCTCCGCTGGTCGGGATCGAGCCAGGCGGGCAGGAGGAGGTCGGGCACTAGTGCTCCTCGGGTGGCAGGGTGCGGACGAAGGCGACGCCCCGATCGACCCACAGCCGCAGCCGTTCGTCGTCGGCCACCGCCTCGCCGGCGACGAGGAGCCACCCTGCCGCGGGGCGCCCGCGCATCTCCATCGGGTTGACGCTCGCGCCATCGACCCACGCCTCGCAGTCGGCCGGGTCGGCACGCACCATCAGCGAGCCCGAGGACCCGGCCGCGACGGCCATGTGGCCCTCGACCATGAACCCCAGGCCGCCGAACATCCTGCGCGACGTCACGCCGGGCTCGCCGTCGAGCACGTCGTGGATGCGCCGCGCCAGCACCTCGTCGTAGGCCATGCGAGGAGTATGCGGCTCGCCGCCGACACCGGCGCCGAGCCGGGGCGATAACCTGAGGTCATGAGTGACTCCGTCCCGTTCGGCCGCCTCCTCACGGCGATGGCCACCGCGTTCCACGAGGACGGCAGCGTCGACCTCGACGGCACCGCGCGCATCGCGGCGCACCTGGTCGACAACGGCAACGACGGGGTCGTCGTCAGCGGCACGACCGGCGAGAGCCCCACGACCTCCGTCGCCGAGGACGGCGAGATCCTGCGCGCGGTCCAGGACGCCGTGGGCGACCGGGCCACCGTCATCGCCGGGGTCGGCACCAACGCGACCGCCCACTCCGTCGAGCTCGCCCGCCAGGCCGAGAAGGTCGGGGTCGACGGGGTCCTGCTGGTCAGCCCCTACTACAACAAGCCCGGCCAGGCCGGACTGCGCCACCACTTCACCTCGGTCGTCGAGGCGACCGACCTGCCGGTGATGCTCTACGACGTGCCGGGGCGCACCGCGACGCTCATCGAGCTCGAGACCTACGAGGCCCTGCGCGGCTACGACCACGTCACGTCGGTCAAGGACGCCACCGGCCTCCTGCCGCGCACCACGCAGCTCGTCGAGCTGGGCTACTCCGTCTACTCCGGCGACGACGTCGCGACCTTGGGCTACCTCGCCTACGGGGGCGTCGGGCTCGTCTCGGTCTGCGCCCACGCCGCCGGCAACCAGCTCGCGGCGATGCTCGACGCCTGGGTCCGCGGGGACCACGCCGAGGCGCTGCGGATCCACGCCGCGCTGGTGCCGGCCTTCGACGCCGTCATGGGCGTCCCCAACTACGGAGCCACCACCGCCAAGGCAGCCCTCGAGCTGCTCGGCGTGCTGGACAACCGCCGTGTCCGCGGGCCCCTCGTCGCACTCGACGACGACGAGGTCGCGGCGCTGCGCACCGGCCTGGCAGCCGCCGGCCTGATCTGACCCACGAACCGAAGAGGATTCCCTTGAGCCACCCCCACCCCGACCTGAGCGCACCCGCCCCCCTCCCGGCCGGAGGCCTCCGGGTCATCCCGCTCGGTGGGCTGGGCGAGGTCGGTCGCAACATGACCGCCTTCGAGTACGACGGCCGGCTGCTGCTGGTCGACTGCGGCGTGCTGTTCCCCGAGGACCACCACCCGGGCGTCGACCTGATCCTGCCGGACTTCGAGCCCATCCGGGACCGGCTCGACGCCGTCGAGGCGCTCGTCCTGACCCACGGCCACGAGGACCACATCGGCGCGACGCCGTACCTCCTGCGCGAGCGCGGCGACATCCCGCTCGTCGGCTCGAAGCTGACGCTCGCCCTGCTCGGGTCCAAGCTGCGCGAGCACCGGCTCAAGGAGACGGTGCACTACGAGGTCGCCGAGGGCCAGACGATCACCTTCGGCCCGTTCGTGCTCGAGTTCGTCGCGGTCAACCACTCGATCCCCGACGCGCTGGCCGTCGTCATCCGCACGGGCGCGGGCGTCGTGCTGCACACCGGCGACTTCAAGATGGACCAGCTGCCGCTCGACGGCCGGATCACCGACCTCAACGAGTTCGCCCGGCTCGGCGACGAGGGCGTCGACCTCTTCCTCACCGACTCCACCAACGCGGAGGTCCCCGGGTTCACGACCTCGGAGAAGGAGATCTCGCCGGTCCTCGAGCGCGCCTTCGCCCGCAGCGAGCAGCGGATCATCGTGGCGTGCTTCGCCTCCCACGTGCACCGCGTCCAGCAGGTGCTCGACGCCGCTGTCGCGCACGGTCGCAAGGTCGGCTACGTCGGGCGCTCGATGGTGCGCAACATGGCGATCGCGCAGGAGCTCGGCTACCTGTCCGTGCCGCCCGGCGTGATGGTCGACGCCAAGGAGCTCGCCGACCTCCCGCCGGAGAAGCAGGTGCTGATCTCCACCGGGTCGCAGGGCGAGCCGCTGTCGGCGCTGAGCCGGATCGCCCAGCGCAGCCACTCGTTCGTGCACCTCGAGGAGGGTGACACCGTCATCCTCGCCAGCTCGTTGATCCCCGGCAACGAGAACGCCGTCTACCGCGTGATCAACGGACTGGCGCGGCTCGGTGCCAACGTCGTGCACAAGGGGAACGCCCTCGTCCACGTCTCGGGGCACGCCAGCGCCGGCGAGCTGCTCTACTGCTACAACATCGTCAAGCCCCGCAACGTGATGCCGGTGCACGGCGAGGTCCGCCACATGCGGGCCAACGCCGACCTGGCACGGGCCACCGGCGTGCAGAACGTCGTGCTCGCCGAGGACGGCGTGGTCGTCGACCTCGTCGACGGCGTGGCGAAGGTCGTCGGCAAGGTCGACGTCGGCTACGTCTTCGTCGACGGCACCACCATCGGCGACGTGTCCGAGGCCTCCATGAAGGACCGCAGGATCCTCGGCGAGGAGGGCTTCCTCTCGGTGATCGTGGTCGTCGACTCTGTCACCGGCAAGGTCGTCTCCGGCCCGGAGATCCACGCCCGCGGCTTCGCGGAGGACGAGTCGACGTTCGACGAGATCCGCCAGCCGGTCATCGACGCGATCAACGCGGCGGTCGCCGACGGCACCACCGACAGCTACCAGCTGCAGCAGAACGTGCGGCGCGTCGTGGGCCGCTGGGTCAACCGCGCCCACCGCCGTCGCCCGATGATCATCCCTGTGGTGATCGAGGCCTGACGCCCCTACGATCAGGTCGGGGTCGCAGGGCCGGCCCGACGGGGTCCGGCGGAGAGGTGGTCATGCCGCGCAACCAGGGTGCGCTCAGCCGCCTGGCGGAGCTGATGCGCCGCGTGAACTCCTCGACCGACACCGAGGTGATCCTCGAGGAGATCGCGCACGGCGTGGTCGACGTCCTGGGCTACGGCGTCGCCGCGATCGCGCGGCTCGAGGGCGACTCGCTGGTCATGACCAACGTCGCGGGACCGCCCGAGGTCGTCGCCCAGATCCTCAACCGCCGCACCCCGGCCGACCAGATCCTCGACGAGTTCCGCGAGGCGGACAAGTGGGGCATCCTCCGCTTCGTCCCCGCGGGGCGGATGTCCGCGGAGCGCCTGCGCGCCGCCTGGATCCCCGAGTTCGAGGCCGAGGCCGACCCGGACGCCTGGCATCCCGAGCACGCGCTCTACGCGCCGCTCTACTCCGCGTCGGGCGAGCTGCTCGGCAACATGGCGGTCGACCTGCCCGCCGACGGGAGGGTGCCCGACGAGGCGGACCGCGAGCTGCTGGAGATGTTCGCCGTCCAGGCCGGCGTCGCGCTGTCGAACGCCCGCGAGCGCGAGCGGCTCACCGACCGCGTCCACCTCGACCGGATGCTGCGCACCGTCGCCGGCTCCGCGACCCAGCACGACCTCGCGCAGGCGCTCGGCAGCGCGGTGACGGCGGTCGCGGAGTCGCTCGGCAACGTGCAGGCCTGGGTCTGCACGTTCCCGGCCGACGCGCAGGGCCACCAGCTCGGCGTGGGCACGCCCCGGGCGTACGCCCCCGAGCACGACCTGCCCGACCTCCGCGCGGAGCTGACGACGCTCGACGACCGTCCGGTGCTCATCGAGCTCGGTGTCGACGACGCGGTGTCCCCGCGGATGCCGCGGACGGCGCCGCGCCTCCAGGCGCTGATGCGCAGCATGCGCGCCGAGCGCGCCGTCGTCAGCCCCCTGGTCTCGCAGGACGACCTGGTGGGCTACCTCGTGCTCCTCTTCGCGCGCAACGCCCGACCCGTCACGCCTGCCGAGGCCGACGCGATCCTGGAGGTCGGCCGGCTGCTGGGCCAGACCGTCCGCGCCGCGCGCGTGCTCGAGACCGAGCAGCGACTCGTGCAGGAGCTCCGCGAGCTGGCGCGCTACCGCAGCGAGCTGATCGCGACGATCTCCCACGAGCTCAAGACGCCCCTGACCGCGATCCTCGGCCACGCCGAGCTGATCGCCGACCGCCACCCCGACCTCACGTCGATCGACGCGATCATCCGCAACGCGCAACGGCTCAGCAACCTCGTCGCCAACCTGCTCCACTACTCCCGGATCCAGGGCCGGCGCGAGACGGTGCGCCGCGCCGTCGACCTCGCCGAGCTGTGCGAGGCCAGCGTCGACCTGCTGAGCATCCGGGCCAAGCAGGCCGGCGTGCATCTGCACTTCGACCGCCCCACCCCCTATCCCGTCGTGGTCTTCGGCGACCCCGAGGAGCTGGCGCGGGTCATCGACAACATGGTCGACAACGCGGTGAAGTACACCCCCGAGGACGGCGCCGTGTCCGTGCACATGACCGTCACCGACGAGGAGGTGTGGGTCGACGTCACCGACACCGGGCTCGGCATCTCCGCCAACGACCAGCAGCACGTCTTCTCGGCCTTCCACCGCTCCAACAACCCCAACGCCCTGTCGATCCCGGGCACCGGGCTCGGCCTGCCCATCGCGCAGCGCATCGCCGAGTCGCACGGCGGCTCGCTCCGGGTGACGTCCGAGCTCGGACGGGGGAGCACGTTCCGCTTCACGGTCCCGCTGCGCTCACCCCGCGACCAGGCCGGCTGACCCCGTCCGGACCGGACCGGGCGTGTCGGCCACGTCCAGTCGCACGACCCGGTCCATCGCGTCCAGCCCGACGCTCCCGTGGGTGATCCAGACGATCGACCGTCCCGCGCGGCCCGCCGAGTCGAGCATCTCCCGTGCGACGGCGCGCGCGGTGGGACCGTCCAGGTGCGCCGTGGGCTCGTCGAGCACGAGGACCGGCGGGTCGGCGAGCAGGGCGCGCGCCAGGCCCAGCCGGGCACGCTCACCGCCGGAGACCTCGCGTCGCCCCGCCCCGACGTGGGTGTGCATCCCGTCCGGCAGACCCGCCACCCAGGACCCCAGGTGGGCCCGCCCGAGGGCGGCGGCGACCTCGTCGTCGCTCGCCCCCGGACGGGCGAGGCGGACGTTCTCCGCGACGGTGGAGGCGAAGACGTGGGGGTCGTCGTCGACCAGGCCGATGCGACGGCGTACGTCGTCCAGCGCCAGGCGACGCAGGTCGGCGCCGCCCAGGTGGGCGTCACCGGACAGCGGGTCGATGAAGCGCACCAGCGTCGCGGCGAGCGTGGACTTGCCGGAGCCCGAGGGGCCGGTGATGCCGAGGTGCTCGCCGGGCCTCACCACGAGGTGCTCCAGCCGGACCGCGGGTCGCTCCGACCAGCCGATCGCGGCCCCGCGCAGCGCGACGTCCCAGGTCTGGGGAGCCGGCTCCGGCCGCACCGGGTCGGCGACCGCGGGGGTCGTCGTGGCGAGCCGGTCGAGCCGGTCGCGAGCGGCGCGGGCCCGTACGGCCAGCGCGCCCGCGTCGGCCAGTCCACCGGTCACGTCGGCGAGCGCCAGCGGCACGAGCAGCAGCAGTGCCAGGACGGCGGGGGAGAGCGTGGCCGGGTCGACGAGGGCGGCGACGGCGACGACGCCCAGCCCCGCGGCGGCGCTGGTCAGCGCCGTGCCGACGGCGACGGCGCGTGAGGAGCGGCGTACGGCACCCGCGAGCGCGTCGGACTCGGTGCGCACGGCTGCCAGGGCGCGGTCGGTGGCGCCCCACTGCTCCAGCTCGCGGATCCCGTGGGCGACCTCCTCGACCCGGCTGCCGAGCGCTGCACGGTGCGCCACCAGCAGGGGCTCGGCGCCCCGGCTGCCGCGCCGGGCGAGGACGAACGCCAGTCCGCCGGTGGCCACCACGGCGAGCACGACGGCACCGGCCAGCGGGGCGACGAGGCCGGTGAGCAGGGCCGCGGCGCCGCCGACGAGTGCGGCGGTGACGAGCGGCTGGCGCACGCGCAGGCGGTCGTCGAGGAGCGCGTCGACGTCGTCGACGACGCTCGTGAGCAGGTCGCCGCGGCGCGGACCGAGCCGACCGGGCACGAGGGGGACCAGGTCGGCGTAGACCCGGGCGCGTCGCTCGGCCAGCTCGCGGAGGACCACGTCGTGGCTCAGCACCCGCTCGACGTGCCGCAGCACCGGGCGGGCGAGGCCGAACAGGCGCACGCCCACGATGGCGACCATCAGGTGGAGCACGGGCGGCTGCTCGCTCGCCCGGGTGATCAGCCAGCCGGCGGTCGCGGTCAGCGCGACACCCGAGGCGGTCGACAGGGCGCCGAGCACGGTCGCGGTGCGCAGGCCCCACCGGGCCCGCGCCTCGGCGTCGTCCGGCTCGGCGGCCGCCACGGCCCGGGGCGGGCGGGGGAGGCGGCGCATCGCGGGATCGACGGCGTCGTCGGCGCGATCTGCCGCCACCCCGGGGCCGGCGAGGGGGGCGGCAGCGGCCGAGGCGGGGTCCGGCGTGGGGTCCGGGGCGACCGGGACCAGCCGTACGACCCGGTCCGCCGCCGCCAGCACCGCCTCGCGGTGTGCGACGACGACCACCAGGCTGCGCCGGGCCAGGGCCGCGAGCGTGTCGAGCAGGACCTCCTCGGTCTCCTCGTCGAGGTGGGCGCTCGGCTCGTCGAGCAGGACCACGGGCCGGTCGGCGAGGACCACGCGGGCGAGCGCGACGCGGGCCCGCTGGCCGGCCGACAGTCCCGCGCCGTCCTCGCCGAGCTGCGTGGCCAGCCCGTCGGGCAGGGCGCGCACGACCTCGTCCAGGTTCACGCGACGCAGCGCGTCCCACACGTCGTCGTCGCTCGCGGACGGCCGCCCGAGCCGGACGTTGGCGCCGATGCTGTCGGCCAGCAGCCACGGGCGTTGCGGCGCCCAGGCGACCATCCGTCGCCACCACGCGGGGTCCAGCTCCGACAGCGGCGTCCCGCCGGCGAGCACGGCACCGGCGAGCGGGGCGTGCTCGCCCCGCAGGGTCGCGAGCAGGGTCGACTTGCCGCAGCCGGAGGGCCCGGCGACCGCGACGAGCCCGCGCTCGGGCAGCTCGAGGTCGAGGGGCGCGGTGAGCGGCGCGTCGTGGCCGATCCGGGCCCCCGCGAGGCGCAGCCGGGTCGAGGTGGGGAGCGCCGTGCCGCGCGTGCCGCCGGACGCGTCCGCCAGCAGCCGGTCGGCGTCGGCCAGGGCCGCGGTGCCCTCGGCGGCGGCGTGGAACTCCGCGCCGACGCGACGCAGCGGCCAGTACGCCTCGGGCGCGAGGAGCAGCACCGTGAGGGCGACCTCGAAGCCCACCGAGCCCGAGGCGAGCCGGAGCCCGACCGTGACGGCGACGAGCGCGACCGACAGCGTGGCGACGAGCTCGAGCACCGACGACGACGCGAACGCCACCTTGAGGGTGTCCACCGTGGCGCGCCGGTAGCGGTGCGTCACGGAGCGGATGGTGGCGACCTGCGCCTCGGCCCGGCGGTGGGCGACCAGCGTCGGCAGCCCCCGCACCACGTCGAGGAAGTGCCCCGACAGCGCCTCGAGGGCGCGCCACTGGGTGCGTGCCCGGTCGCGCGTGGTGAGCCCGACCAGCACCGCGAAGACGGGGACGAGCGGCAGCGTGAGCGCGACCACGAGGCCGGACAGCGGGTCGAACCAGGCGATGGCGGCCAGGGTGACGACCGGCAGCACGGCGGCCGGCACGAGGGCGGGCAGGTAGCGGGCGACGTACGGCTCGACGCCGGCGACGCCGCGCGTGGCCAGCACGGCCAGCCGGGCGGGGGCCACGTCGGTGCGCCGGGCCGCCTCGAGCAGTCGCTCGCGCAGCGCCCCGGACACGTCGCCGGCGGCGCGCGCGGCGGCCCGCTGGCCGACGTACGCCGCGCCCGTGCGCAGGAGCACGAAGCCGGCGAAGGCCCCCGCCGCCGCCTGCCAGCCGCCCGCGGGAGGGCTGACCGCGGCGACCACGAGCGCCCCGAGCGCGAAGGCCTGCGCGACGGTGGCGAGACCGGCCACCACCCCGGCGGCGACCACGACGGACAACGCCCCCCTTGCGGGCCGCAGGTGCGGCAGCACGGCGGGGTCGAGGGGCTTCATCGCGTCGCGTCCGCGAGCACCGGCGTGGGGATGTGGTGCACCGAGATGCGCTTGCGGAACACCCAGTAGGTCCACGCCTGGTAGCCGAGGACGATCGGGGTGAAGACCACCGCCACCCAGGTCATCACCTTCAGCGTGTACGCCGTCGCCGCCGCGTTGGTGGTGGTGAGGGAGTAGGCCGGGTCGGTCGTCGACGGCATCACGTCGGGGAAGAGCGCCAGGAAGAGGCCGGCGACGGCCAGCGCGATCGTGACGAACGTGCCGGAGAACGCCCACCCCTCGCGCCCGGCCCGCGCAGCGACGAGCCCGCCGACGAGCGCGAGCGAGGCAGCCGCGAAGACCACCGCGGTGGTCGGCGTGCCGGTCCGCACCTGGGTCCACACCAGGAAGAGGACCGCGAGGACCGCGGCGACCGACCCGATCCGGACGGCGAGGTCGCGCGCGCGGTGCCGGATGTCGCCGTCGGTCTTGAGCGCCACGAACAGAGCGCCGTGCGTGGCGAAGAGGGTCAGGGTGACCAGGCCGCCGAGCAGGCCGAACGGGTTGAGCAGGGTCAGCAGCGAACCGGTGAACTCCTTGTCGGCGTCGATGGGGACCCCGGCGACGATGTTGGCGAACGCCACGCCCCACAGCAGCGCCGGGACGAACGAGCCCCAGATGATGGCGGCGTCCCAGCGTGCCTTCCAGCTCGCCTCCTCCCGCTTGTGGCGGTACTCGAAGGACAGCCCGCGCACGATCAGCGCGACCAGGATCATCAGCAGCGGCAGGTAGAACCCGCTGAAGAGGGTGGCGTACCACTCCGGGAAGGCGGCGAAGGTGGCGCCGCCCGCGACCAGCACCCAGACCTCGTTGCCGTCCCACACGGGCCCGATGGTGTTGATCATGACGCGACGCTCGGTGTCGTCGCGGGCCAGCACCGGCAGCAGCATGCCGACGCCGAAGTCGAACCCCTCGAGGCAGAAGTAGCCCACCCAGAGCACGGCGATGAGGGCGAACCAGACGGTGGTGAGTTCCATGGTGATCTCTCTGTCAGGTCGGGCGTCGGTGGTCGGCGTCAGTAGGCGAAGGTCAGCGGCTGGTCCTCGTCGGCGCCGCCGACGCCGACGTCGGGCGGCTCGACGAAGGGGGCCGCGCCCTTGTTGACGTACGTGACGAGGAGCTTGACCTCGACCACGGCGAGCACGGCGTAGAGCGAGGTCAGGACGACGAGCGAGGTCGCCGCCTCGAACACCGAGACACCGGGGGAGACGGCCGACTCGGTGGTCATCAGGCCGAACACGACCCACGGCTGGCGGCCCATCTCGGTGAAGATCCAGCCCCACGACGAGGCCAGCGTCGTGGCGATCGGGAGGCTGAGGCCGAGGACGCCGAGCCAGCGGACGCCTGGCGTACGCCCCCCGCGGGTCAGCCAGAGGATCAGCGCGGCGCCGGCCGCGGCGAACATGCCCAGGCCCATCATGAAGCGGAAGGACCAGTAGGTGACGGGGATGACGGGGGTGTAGTCGCCGCTCTCGGTCCACGTCGTCGACGTGGGGTCCTGGCCGTACTCCTCGACGTACTGCTCGCGCAGCGGGTTGATCCCCTCCACGGTCCCGTCGAACGACCCGGTGCCGAGGAAGGACAGCAGGCACGGCACGGTGAGGGCGAACTTCTCGTGCTGCCCGTCGGGGGTGCCGATCGTGAGCACGGAGAACGGCGCGCAGCCCTCGCTGGTCTCGTAGAGGCCCTCCGCGGCCGCCATCTTCATCGGCTGCACCTCGGTCATGACCTTGCCCTGCAGGTCGCCGGTCACCGCGACGCCGATGCCCGCGAGCAGCGTGATGACCGCGCCGATGCGGATCGCACGGTGGTACATCGGGCGGTCGTCCGCGTGCGTGCGCTTCATGTAGAGGTAGGCGGAGACGCCGAGCAGGAAGGTGCCGGCGGTCATGTACGCCGCGAAGATGACGTGCGGGAACGTCACCACCTGGACCTTGTTGAACATCACGGCCCAGAAGTCGGTCAGCTCGGCGCGGCCCGACTCGGGGTTGAAGCGGTGGCCGACCGGGTGCTGCATCCACGAGTTGGCCGCGAGGATGAACCACGAGGACGCCAGCGTCCCGAGGTGGACGAGCCACATGCACGCGGCGTGGAGGCCGCGGGGGAGCTTGTCCCAGCCGAAGATCCAGAGGCCGAGGAAGGTCGACTCGAGGAAGAAGGCGAGCAGTCCCTCGATGGCCAGCGGGGCACCGAACACGTCGCCGACGAAGCGGGAGTAGTCCGACCAGTTCATCCCGAACTGGAACTCCTGCACGATGCCGGTGACCACGCCGATGGCGAAGTTGATCAGGAAGAGCTTGGCGAAGAACTTCGTCAGCCGCAGGTAGTCCTGGTTGCCGGTGCGCAGCCATGCCGTCTCGAGCCCGGCGATGACGGCCGTGAGGCCGATGGTGAGGGGCACGAAGAGGAAGTGGTAGACGGTGATGATCCCGAACTGCCAGCGAGCGATGTCGAGGACTTCCATGGGCACCCCTTGTCGGGTCGGCGCCGGCGGCGCGCGTTGTTACTACATATCGTAGTAGATACTACGCCGTGTCGTAATTCCGGGGACAGGGCCCCTAGACTCCGGTTCCATGAGTCCAAGGTCCCGGATGGGAGAGCTCGAGCAGGCCGTGCTCGAGGCGCTGTGGAGCCTCGACCGCGCAGCGTCGGGTCGCGAGGTGCACGAGAGGCTCGACGGTCGCGACCTCGCCTACACCACCGTCATGACCGTGCTGGACCGCCTGGCCCGCAAGGGGGTCCTCGACCGCGAGCGCGACGGCCGTGCCTTCCGCTACGTCCCGCGCCGGACGCGGGCGGCCATGACGGCCGAGCTGATGCACGAGGCCCTCCAGGGCACGGGCGCGGACCGCGACCAGGCCCTGGTCTCCTTCGTCGGGGAGGCGAGCGCCGAGGACCTGGCGGCCCTGCGACGGGCCCTCGACGAGCTCGCCTGACGGGCCCGTCCCGTGCTCACCCCCGTCGTCCTCGGGGCACTGGCGGTCCTCCTCGCCGGGCCGCTGCCGTGGCTGCTGTCGCGGTGGACCGACCTGAGGCGTACGCCCGCCGCGGCGATGCTGCTCTGGCAGAGCACCGCGCTGGCCGCCGTGCTGGCCGCGTTGGGTGCGGGGCTGTCGCTCGCGACCGATCGGCTGTGGGCGCCGCCGGTGGCGCCGGCCGACGTCGTCGTCGCGGCACTGGCGGGCGCGGTCACCGCCGTCGTGCTGGCGCGGCTCCTGCTCAGCGGGCACCGCACCGGCACGGCGCTGCGCCGGCTGCGGCGCCGTCACCGCGAGCGCGTCGACCTGGTGGCGCGGGTCTCGGGGGGAGTGTCCGTGCTGGAGCACGACCTGCCCGTGGCGTACTGCGTCCCGGGCATGACCGGGTCGCGCATCGTCGTCTCCCGGTCGACGGTGCGGAGCCTGGCGCCCGCAGAGCTTGAGGCCGTGCTCGAGCACGAGCGCTCGCACCTGCGCGCCCGGCACGACCTCGTGCTGGAGGCGTTCGCCGCGCTCCACCTGGCGTTCCCGCGGTGGGTCGCGAGCGAGGCGGCGCGGCGGGAGGTCGAGGTGCTGGTCGAGGTCCTCGCCGACCGCGCCGCCTGCCGCTCCGGCGACCGACGCGCACTCCTGGGCGCCCTGCTCGCCCTCGCCGGGTCTCCCGCGCCGGCCGGCTCGCTCGGCTCGGCCGGATCGGCACTGGCGGCGCGCGTCGAGGTGCTGCGCGACACCCGGCCGCACCGGGTGCAGGCGGCGGCCGTCGTCGCGCTGGCGGCCACGATCCTCGCGGTGCCGACCCTGCTGGTCGTGCTGCCCTGGCTGGCCGGTCTCGCCTGAGCAGCCAGAGAGCCCCGACGGATCGCTCCGCCGGGGCCCTCGTGGGTGGTGCTCCTGCTGCCGTGCGTCAGGTCAGCGACGCACGACCTTGAACGTCAGCTTGTCCCTGCTCGTGCCGACGGTGTCGGACCCGAGGTACTTCGCGACGAGCTTGTGGCTGCCGACCTTGAGGTTCTTCTTCACCTTCAGGACCAGGCGGCCGTCGTCCAGCCGGGCGGTGCCGACCTTGGTGCCGTCGATCCTGACCTCGACCTTGCCGGTCGGGGTGGTGCCGTCGGCCTCGACCTTCACGACCACCCGGAAGTCCTGCTTGTGGCGGGGCTTCTCGGGCTTCACCTTCGCGGTGGTGGTCGACTCGGCCTTGCCCGGCAGCGGTGCCGCCTTGACCGTCGCGGTGAACGTCGCCGACGACTTCGCCAGCGTGCCGTCGCCCGAGAAGGTCGCGGTGAGCTTGTTGGCACCGACCGGCAGGTCCGCCGGCAGGGCGACCGAGGCCTTGCCACCGGCGAGGGTGGCCGAGCCGAGGGTCTTGCCGGCGGCGTCGGTCACGGTGACCGTGCCCTCGGGCGCGCCGCCGACCGAGCCGTCGCGGGCGACGGTGACCTCGGCGGTCGACGCCGTGCCGAAGGTGGACGGCTCGGGCTGGTGCACCGCCGTCGTCCGGGTGACGAGCTTGCAGTCGACGATCTTCACGTTGTCGACGTACCAGCCCTCGTTGCCGCCACAGCCGTCCCGACCGATGTCGAAGCGGACCTGGACCGTGTCGTTGGGCTTGGCGCCAGCTGCGGCGAGGTCGACCTGCGACTGGCCCCAGCTGCCCTTGGTCTGGCCACCGTCGGTGCCCGTGAAGCCGGGCTGGCCGGCGAGCGGGTTGGTGTTGGTGGCCGGACCGGTGAGGGTGGTCGGCGCGTTGTAGAGGAACGCCGCCGCCGGGACGGCCGTGAACGGACCACCGTTGATGCTCATCTTCACGTTGCCGCCGTCGTAGCCGATCTCGGTGGCGACGTAGTGCTCGAAGGTGAGCTTGGCCGAGCGCAGGCTGGCGGGCAGCTGCACGACCGGACCCGTGATGGAGTCGCGGCTCGAGAAGTCACCGGCGCCGTTGACGCACTGACCCTCGTCCGGAGCCGGTCCGAAGGCCACCTTGCTCGGGTGGGCCGCACCGGTGCCCGCAGGAGCCGACGCGACGGACTGCCACGGCTCGTTGATGCCGCCGGCGAAGACGACCTCCTTGCTCGCTGCCCAGCCGGTCAGGCCGTCCTCGAAGTCCTCGCTCCACAGGACGTCCTCGGTGAAGCCGTCGCCACAGGTGGCGGGGGCGTCCTTGGCGAGGAGCGCCTTGAAGTCACACTTCACGGGCTCGGTGCGCATCTCGGTCGCAGCCGTGGCGGCCTGGACCGAGGCGCAGTCACCGGCGGCGATCGGCGTGGCCGACTCCGGCGTGGCGTTGGGCTCGGTCGTCAGCTTGTTGATCGGCGCGCCCACCAGGTCGACGCAGGACTGCTCGAAGGCGTTGGCCGCGTCGATGAAGTTGGACTGCGGGGTGAGGTACGCCGTCTGTGCGCGCCACCAGATGGCGGCGGCCTTGTCGAGGCCGAGCCCGGTGACCGTCTGGCCGTTGAACTCGCCACCGTCCACGACGAGGGCGTAGGCGTGGTTCGGCACGCCCGAGTTGCTGTGCACGCCGCCGGCGTCGGCGCCGGTCGGGTCGCACTTGTACTCGGCGTCGGTCACCTTGCCGGGGTCCCCGTAGCAGGTGGGGTTCCACATGTCGCGGATCGCGCCGCCGAAGGCGGTCGACTTCTCGCCCATCAGCCAGCGCGTGGTGTCCGGACGGGTGCTGACGTCCTCGGCGGTGACGGACACCGTGACGGGGTCGGCGGTGCTCTTGAACTTCGCGCCGTCGGCCTGCGAGACCATCACGCCGTAGAGCGCGGGGTCGCCGGTGAAGCCGGCCGGCGGGTCGACGTTGTTGTTGCCGATGACGATGCCGGTGGCGCCGGCGGCCTTGGCGTTGGCGACCTTCGTCGCGAACGGGCAGGTGCCGCGGTCGACGTAGGCCCACCTGGTGGCGACGGCGGCGGCGTTGGAGAACGCCGAGCAGCCGTCGGTGGTGGAGGGGCCGTCGGCGTTGGCGGCGTCGGTGGCCCGGACGACCTGTGCGGTGGTCGCGGTCGTGGTGAACGGCTTGGCGCCGGTCGCGGCGACCGCGACGCACGGGCCGGCGAGGTTGGCCGGAGCGGTGATCGCCATGTCGAGGCCCGGGGGAGCGGTGACGTCGCAGTCGCCGACCTCGCGCTTCGTCGTGTACTCCTCGTCCTCGTCCTCGCGGCCGTTGATCAGGTCGAGCGTCTCGCCCCAGACGTCGGAGTAGGACTCGTTGAGCGCGCCGGACTGGTACTGGTAGATCAGGCCCGAGGTGTACTCGGTGTAGGCGTGGCCCCACTCGTGCGAGACGACGTCGTCAGAGGTGACGCCGTTGCAGTAGTTGGTGGTGACGCCGTTCCAGTTGGCGTTGGGGCAGCTGATGCGCGGGTCGTTGTTGACCGTGCGCATGATCGCGCCGTTGCCGTCGTAGGAGTCGCGGCCGAAGGTGTTCTCGAACATCCAGTAGGACTCGCCGGCGGAGTTGACGAGGTTCTGCTGGTCGGCGTTGAGGCCGCCGGGGAACGCGTCGCCCTCCTTCCACACGCGGGTCAGGACCGGGGCCTGGGCGGTGCCGGTGGCCTCGTAGAGCTCGCGGCTCAGCGCGTCGTGGACGAGCGACCACCGGTTGAGCGCCTTGCCGGTCTGCGCGTCGATGAAGACGACGTCGCGCACGTTCTTCTCGTTGGTGACCTCGGTCTTCCAGGCCAGGACGGCGTCGCCGGCCTCACCGCGGGTCGCGCCCATGCGGTAGACGACCAGCTCGGTGCCCTGCGGCGCGATGCCGGTCAGGTCGGCGGTCTCACCGTCGTGGGCCGGCGGGTCCTCGCGGACCAGGCCGACGGCGCGCTTGCCCGCGTCGCCGGCACCGATGCGCGGGTCGACGGACAGCGACAGGTCGGGAGCGGCGTAGCCGTTGACGGCGGTCAGGTCGCCCTGCTCGTCGACCTGCGCGCGCAGCATCGAGCCGAAGACGTCGACGCCCCGGTAGGACTGCGTGTAGGTGACCGTCCAGCCGGCCGCGGACTTCGTCACGCCGGAGCGGACGAGCTCGCCCGGCCGCGCGCCGAAGTTGGTGGCGTAGCGGTCGAGGTAGGCGTCGACCTTGTCCCTGGCCGCCGCGAGGGAGTCGCCCTCGACGCCCGGCAGGAGGTCGCCCTCGCCCTTGACGCGGATGAAGCCGACCTTCCTGGTCGCCTCCTCGCGCGTCACGGCGACGGTGCCGTCGGCCCGGTCGGCCATGGCGGCGACGCCGTTGGTGTCGGCCTGTGCGGCCGGTGCTGCCTGCACCCCGATCGTGGGCAGGGCGGCGAGCCCGGCCCCCACGACCGCGAGCGCAAGGCCCCTGTTGAGGAGCTTCACTCTCTATCCTCCGATTCCGAGACGCACCCGGAACCCAAGTCGCCCGAGTGATCCGGCTCACCATAAGTAGGACGTCCGACTTTTGGGAAGGGAGGCGGCCCGACGTCCTTCCTCAACACCTCGTCAAGGCGGGTGCGGCGGCGACACGCACGTGTGTGGTCCCTGTGACTGGTGGGACGTGGCCGTAGGGTCGGACCATGGCGACCCGTACGTCTTCCCCGCCGGGGTCGCGGAGCTCGAGCACGTCTGGAACCAAGCGCACCACCAAGGGTTCGAGCACCCGATCACGGAGTACCAGCAAGCGCCCCGCCCCGCGCTCCACCGCAGCGAAGGGCCGGAGCCGGTCCAGCGCGTCCAAGGGACGCCCGGCGCCCCGCGCGGTGCGCAACGGCCAGGGCCCTGTCGCGCGCACGTTCGGCGCGCTCGGACGGGGTGTCGCCGCCGTGTGGCTGGGCATCGCCCACTCCCTCGGCGCGGTCGCCCGGTCGATCGGGCAGTCCGCCCGTGACCTCGACCCCGAGCACCGCCGCGACGGGGTGGGGCTGTTCCTCTTCGGCCTTGCCATGGTCGTCGCCGCCGCCGTGTGGTGGCAGCTCCCCGGCGGGGTGATGGACTTCGCGCGGTCGGTGACCGCCGGTGCCGTCGGCAAGGTCGGCTGGTTCGTCCCGCTCTTCCTCGTGTACGCCGGCTGGCGCACCCTGCGCGACCCCGAGCGCAACGGCCCCGCGGGCCGCCAGGTGATCGGCTGGGCGGCCTTCGCCCTCGGCCTGCTCGGCATCGTGCACATCGCCAACGGCAACCCGCAGCCCGTCCTCGGCGACGCCACGAACCTCCAGGGCGCCGGTGGCGCCGTCGGCTACGTGACCTCGAGCCTGCTGCTCGACCTCATGCAGACGCCGTACGTCGTGGTGCCGCTGCTGGCGCTGCTGGCGAGCTTCGGCGTCCTCATCATCACCGCCACGCCCGTCTACCAGGTCCCGGCGCGGCTGGCCGCATTGCGCGACACCGCGCTGGGCCGTACGCCCGTCACGGACGAGGCCGAGGCCGACGAGACCACGAAGCCGGTGCGCACCCGCCGCCGCTCGATGCTCGACAACGACGTCGACCCGGAGATGGGCGACCCGGCCTACGACAGCCCCGTCCTGGCCGACCGCGAGCTGCGCAAGCGTCGCAGGAAGAAGGACGTCGAGCCGGTCGAGGACTACGGGATCGACCTGTTCGCCGACCCCACCGCCGACGCGACCGCCGACGCGACCGCCGACGCGCCGACCGAGGTCACCCCGGCGGTCGTCGGTGCCGGCAAGGACGACACCGGCACCCTCGAGCCGCCGCCGCACACCCCGCTGCCGGCGCGCGTCGAGCAGCTCGCCCTGTCGGGGGACATCACCTACTCGCTGCCGGAGAACTCCGCGCTCAAGCCCGGCTCGCCGCACAAGGCGCGCTCCAAGGCGAGCGACGCCGTGGTGGAGCGACTGATGCAGGTGATGGAGGAGTTCGGCATCGACGCCACCGTCACCGGCTACACCCGCGGCCCGACGGTGACCCGCTACGAGGTCGAGCTCGGTCCGGCCGTCAAGGTCGAGAAGGTCACGGCGCTGTCGAAGAACATCGCCTACGCCGTCGCCTCCGCCGACGTCCGCATCCTCAGCCCGATCCCCGGCAAGTCCGCGATCGGCATCGAGATCCCCAACCTCGACAAGGAGATCGTCTCCCTCGGCGACGTCCTGCGGTCCACCACCGCGCGCTCGGACCACCACCCGATGGTGGCCGGACTCGGCAAGGACGTGGAGGGCGGCTTCGTCGTGGCCAACATGGCCAAGATGCCGCACCTGCTCGTCGCCGGCGCCACCGGATCCGGCAAGTCGAGCTTCATCAACTCGCTGATCACCTCGATCCTCATGCGGGCCACGCCCGACGAGGTGCGGATGATCATGGTCGACCCCAAGCGGGTGGAGCTCAACGCCTACGAGGGCGTCCCGCACCTGATCACGCCGATCATCACGAACCCCAAGAAGGCCGCCGAGGCGCTGGCGTGGGTCGTGCGCGAGATGGACATGCGCTACGACGACCTGGCGAACTTCGGCTTCCGTCACATCGACGACTTCAACAAGGCCGTGCGGGCCGGGAAGGTCGAGGTGCCGCCCGGCAGCGAGCGCACGCTGACGCCGTACCCCTACCTGCTGGTCATCGTCGACGAGCTCGCCGACCTGATGATGGTCGCGCCGCGCGACGTCGAGGACTCGGTCGTGCGCATCACCCAGCTCGCGCGTGCCGCCGGCATCCACCTGGTGCTCGCCACGCAGCGGCCCTCGGTGGACGTGGTCACCGGCCTCATCAAGGCCAACGTGCCCTCGCGACTGGCCTTCGCCACGAGCTCGCTCGGCGACAGCCGCGTCATCCTCGACCAGCCCGGTGCGGAGAAGCTCGTCGGCCAGGGTGACGGCCTGTTCCTGCCGATGGGCGCCTCGAAGCCGGTCCGCGTCCAGGGGTCGTGGGTCACCGAGGCCGAGATCCACCAGGTCGTCAAGCACTGCAAGGACCAGCTCGAGCCGACCTACGTCGAGGACGTGACGGTCCCGCAGCAGTCCAAGAAGGACCTCGACGACGACATCGGCGACGACATGGAGCTCGTGGTGCAGGCCATCGAGCTCGTCGTCTCCACGCAGTTCGGCTCGACGTCGATGCTGCAGCGCAAGCTGCGCGTCGGCTTCGCCAAGGCCGGTCGACTGATGGACATCATGGAGAGCCGTGGTGTCGTCGGCCCGAGCGAGGGGTCCAAGGCGCGTGACGTCCTGGTCAAGCCGGACGAGCTCGACTCAGTGATCGCAACGTTGGAGGGGGGAGCCTGATGAGCACGGTCCTTGACGAGAACGACGTCGCCGGCACGTGGGACGAGGAGACCGCGGGGACTGCCCCCGCGGCCGTCCCCGACCACGTGGAGGTGCGCCGCCACGCCGGCGTCGCCGCCGGCGTGGGCCTGACCGCCTCCGCGGTCGCGATCGCCTACCTCGGCCGGGCGGCCCAGACCGGCTCGGCCCTCGACTGGGCCTTCGTGGTCGCGATGGGCCTGCTCGGTGCGTACTGGCTGTACGGCCTCGTCGACGCGCGCACGCCGCTGCTCGTCGCCGACGCGCAGGGGCTGCGGATCCGGCTCGGCCGCACCTGGCGCGGGCTGCCGTGGACGGCCGTCCACCACGTCGAGCACACTCCCCGCCGCGGCCTGCTGCGCGACGGTCGCCTGGTCGTCGTCCCGCACAACCTCGAGCTGATCGAGGCCGAGCTCACCGGGGCCGGCAAGCGGCACACCTCGTTGTCCCGGCTGCTCCACGGCGCCCCGCTGGCCGTGCCGCTCGGCCTCTCGACGCGCGTCGTGGGTGCCGACGGGGACCTGTCCGAGGCGTTGGCGCGGGTGGCCCGCGACGCCAGCCAGATCGTGGTGCTCGAGCCGGCGGTGCCCGTCGAGGACACCGTCGTCGAGGACACCGTCGTCGAGGACACCGTCGTCGAGGACGCGCCCGTCGAGGACGCCGTCGAGGGCTCGTCCGCGCGGGAGGCGGTGGCCGAGGACGAGGTCGTGACCCCGGTGGTCGCGAGCCCCACCCCGGCTGCGCTGCGCGAGACCGGTGCCGCGCGGCGATCGGAGGTCCGCCGCGACTTCGTCGCGGCCGACGCCGACGACGACGAGCCGCAGGGCCGTGAGCTCAGCCGTCCCGGCCGGGTCAGCCTGGTCGAGGAGACCCAGTCGTGGGGTGACCGCGTCCGCGCGATCGCCCGACCGGGGGAGCCCGTCGAGCCGTTGGTGCTCGACGACTTCGAGGTCGAGCCCGCCGAGGACCCGGTCATCGGCCCCGAGCTCGCCGCCGCCCGCACCCGACTCGGGCTCAGCGTCGACCAGCTCGCCGAGCGCACCCGGATCCGGCCGCACGTGATCGAGGCCGTCGAGGTCGACGACTTCGAGCCGTGCGGTGGCGACTTCTACGCCCGCGGCCACCTGCGCACCCTCGCGCGGGTGCTCGGCATCGACGTCGCGCCGCTGCTCGCGTCGTACGACGAGCGCTACGCCCACGCACCGATCAACCCGCGCCGCGTGTTCGAGGCCGAGCTCGCGACCGGCGCCAACGGCTCGATCCGCGGCACGCGCGGCGGTCCCAACTGGTCCGTCCTCGTCGCCGTGGTCATGGCGCTCGTGCTGGCATGGTCGATCGCGCGCCTGGTGATGGACGCGCCTCCCGAGCTGCGCAACCAGACGCCCGTGCTCAACGGCTCCGGCGGTCCCCAGGGTGCGGGCAACGCGCCGCTCGCCGACGCCGTGCCCGTGGTGGTCAGCGCCGCGAACGGCGGGGCGAAGGTCGTCGTCCGCGATGCGTCCGGCGAGATCCTCTTCAAGGGCGGCCTGGCGGTCGGCGAGACCAAGGAGCTCAAGGCGTCGCCGCCCGTCCGGGTCCAGTCGACGGACGGGGCGGTCACGGTGTCGCTCGCGGGCGGCGGGGCGCGGGCCGTGGGGGAGCCGGGCGTCGCCGGCCAGGGCACCTTCGTCGCCGACTGACAGCGGACGTCGCGGGACCCGCAGCCCGTGGTGGTGAGAGGCCTCACCGCGACGGCGTTGTGGGTCCGCGACCGATGGACGGGCATACTCACGACTGCGATGACGACTCAGACCACGACCCCCGAGACCCCGCTGAACGTCGCTGTGGTGACGCTCGGTTGCGCACGCAACGAGGTCGACTCCGAGGAGCTGGCCGGCCGGCTCGAGGCCGGGGGCTTCGTGCTCGTCGCGGACCCGGAGGACGCCGACACGGTCGTGGTCAACACGTGCGGCTTCGTCGAGGCGGCCAAGAAGGACTCCGTCGACACGCTGCTGGAGGCGGCCGACCTCAAGGAGTCGGCCGGCCACGGCGGCAAGGCACAGGCCGTGGTGGCCGTGGGCTGCCTGGCCGAGCGCTACGGCAAGGACCTCGCGGAGTCGCTTCCCGAGGCCGACGCGGTCCTCGGCTTCGACGACTACCCCGACATCGCCTCCAAGCTGCGCGCCATCGTGGGCGGCGAGACGCACCACCCGCACACCCCGTCCGACCGCCGCCGGCTGCTGCCGATCTCCCCGGTCGAGCGCGACGCCTCCGCGATCTCCGTGCCCGGTCACGACGTACGTGCCGACACCAGCGAGATCGGCAGCGGGGCGCCCGCGACGGGTCCCCGCGCCGTACGCCGTCGCCTGGACGCCGGCCCGATGGCCCCGCTCAAGCTGGCCAGCGGCTGCGACCGGCGGTGCTCGTTCTGCGCCATCCCCGCCTTCCGCGGCTCCTTCGTCAGCCGCCGCCCGAGCGACGTGCTGCAGGAGGGCCAGTGGCTCGCGACGCAGGGCGTCAAGGAGCTCTTCCTCGTCAGTGAGAACTCGACCTCCTACGGCAAGGACCTCGGCGACCTCCGGCTCCTCGAGACGCTGCTGCCCGAGCTGTCCGGCATCGACGGCATCGATCGGGTCCGCGTGTCCTACCTCCAGCCCGCCGAGACGCGCCCCGGCCTGATCGAGGCCATCGCCTCGACGCCGGGCGTCGTGCCCTACTTCGACCTCTCCTTCCAGCACGCCAGTGCCGGCGTGCTGCGCCGGATGCGTCGCTTCGGCGACCCGGACAGCTTCCTCGGCCTCCTCGACACCATCCGCACGCTGGCGCCGCTGGCGGGCGTACGGTCCAACGTCATCGTCGGCTTCCCGGGCGAGACCGACGAGGACCTCCGGGTGCTGTGCGACTTCCTCGAGGCCGCGCGGATGGACGTCACCGGTGTCTTCGGCTACTCCGACGAGGACGGCACCGAGGCGGCCGGCTTCGACGACGCCCTCAAGCTCGACGAGGACGAGATCCGCGCCCGCACCGAGCACGTCACCGCCCTCGTCGAGGAGCTCAACGCCCAGCGGGCCGAGGAGCGCATCGGCGAGGAGGTCGTGGTGCTCGTGGAGTCGGTCGACGACGGCGTCGCGGAGGGACGTGCCGCCCACCAGGGTCCGGAGGTGGACGGCACGACGCAGGTGGCAGACGTGCAGGGCGCGCGGGTGGGCGACCTGCTCACCGCGGTCGTCACCGGCACGGACGGGGTGGACCTGATCGCGCACGTGGACGGAGTCGCATGACCACCGACCAGCAGGTCTCCAACTGGAACATCGCCAACGTGCTCACGGTGCTCCGCATCGTGATGGTGCCGCTCTTCGGCTGGGCGCTCCTGCACGACGGCGGTGAGTCGGCGACGTGGCGGTGGGTCGCGTTCGCGATCTTCGCGGTCGCGATGATCACCGACAAGGTCGACGGCGACCTCGCCCGCAAGCACGGCCTCATCACCGACTTCGGCAAGATCGCCGACCCGATCGCCGACAAGGCGATCACGGGCATGGCGTTCATCGGCCTCTCGATCGTCGGCGACATCTGGTGGTGGGTGACGATCGTGGTGCTGCTGCGCGAGTGGGGCGTGACCCTCCTGCGCCTGTCCGTGCTCAAGACCGTCGTGATCCCCGCCGCGCAGAGCGGGAAGATCAAGACGGTGCTCCAGGCCTTCGCCCTCGCGGGCCTCCTGTGGCCCCTCCCGCACGGCGACGCGCACGGCGGGGCCTTCGACTTCTGGCCCGGGCCGCTGGGCGAGGTGCTGTTCTACGTCAGCCAGGCGATGCTCGCCGTGGCGGTCGTGATGACGATGTGGTCGGGCTGGGAGTTCGTCCGCGAGGTGCGCAAGCAGCGCGCCACGCACCCCGCCTGAACCCTCCGAGTGGGCCACGTCACATCGCGACGAAGACGATCGTGAACTTTTGGCAACGATCGCAGGAAAAGGTGCGGTTGCCAGGGGTGAATCCGGGAGTTCGTGGGTCAAGATGCGGTGCACATCACCCGCACACCTACATCCGGAGTAAACATGCGCTCACCCGCGCTCCCCTCGCCGCGCCATGTCGCGGCAGGAGCCGGTCTGGCCCTCTTGGCGGCCGGACTCACCCCCTTCGCAGCTTCCGCGAACCCCGAAGGCACCGACCTCGTCATCAGTGAGGTGTTCGGAGGCGGCGGCAACAGCGGTGCCCCTTTCAAGAACGACTTCATCGAGCTGCAGAACCCGACGGCCAACGAGGTCGACCTGGCGCAGTACGGGATCGTCTACCTCGCGGCCAACGGCAACCCCGGTGGCTCCCACGGCCTCACGGGCACCATCGCGCCCGGTGGCAAGTTCCTCATCCAGGAGGGCGCCGGCGCCGGCGCGGGTGTGGCCCTGCCGACCCCCGACGCCACCTACACCCTCGGGCTCGGGGCGACGAACGGCACCGTCAAGCTGACGAAGGGGGGCGCGGACGTCGACGTCGTCGGATTCGGCAGCGCCACCGTCCGCGAGGGAACGGCAGCAGGCGCGCTCTCGAACTCGACCGCTGCGTCGCGCAACGCTGCGGGCGCCGACACCGACAACAACTCGGTCGACTTCACCGTCGGCACGCCGGTCCCGGAGAACTCCGGTCCGTCGACCCCGGCCGGCCTCGAGGCCACCTCGCCGGGCAACAAGACCGGCCAGGTCGGCTCGCCGATCGCGACCTTCACGCTCGCCGCAAGCGGCGGGACCGCGCCGTACACCTGGTCGGTGACCGGCCTCCCCGCGGGCGTCGAGGCGACGACCGCGGGTGTCGTCTCCGGCACCCCGACGGCGACCGGGACGTTCAACGTCACGGCCACCGCGACCGACTCCGCCACCCCGGCCGCCAGCGACGAGGTGGGCTTCACGTTCACCATCAGCCCGGCAGCGGCGCTCGTCCCGATCGCGCAGATCCAGGGCACCGGTGCGACCACCCCGGTCAGCGGGCAGGGCGTCAAGACGCGCGGCGTCGTGACCGCCTCCTACCCGACCGGCGGCCTCAACGGCTTCTACATCCAGACCCCGGGCGCCGACACGCCCGACGCGTCCGACGCCGTCTTCGTGTGGGGCGGCACCAACGGCTTCACCACCTACCCCGCGATCGGCGACTCCGTCGAGGTCACGGGCGTGGCCGGTGAGAACGGTGGCCAGACCCAGATCAACGCCACCCTGGGCTCGGTCACCGCGATCGCCTCGCTGGGCGAGGTGACCCCGAAGACCACGATCCCCGGCACCACCTGCGCGCTCCCGGGGGCCACGTGCGAGACCGTGGCCGCCCTGGCGTCCGCACGCGAGGCCATGGAGGGTGAGCTCCTCGAGCCCACCGCCGACTTCACCGTGACCGACGTCTACGACGGCAGCCCGTTCTGGCCCGGGAACACCACGTCGCCGGCCATGTACGGCGAGATCGGCCTCGCCGCCGGCTCCGACCAGCCGCTGGTCACCCCGACCGAGCTCTACGACGCGCAGACCGAGGCGACGCTCATCGCCCAGCGCACGGCGTACAACAACGCCCGCCGCATCGTCCTCGACGACGGCTCGAGCCTCAACTACGCCGTGACCGCGAGCAACACCGACCAGCCGTTCCCGTGGCTGACCGCGGACCACGCGGTGCGCGTGGGTGCCGCCGTCACGTTCCCGGAGCCGGTCGTCTTCACGGAGGGCTTCAGCACCTGGCGCCTCCTGCCCACCACGCGCGTGGTCGGCAAGCCGACGGCCTCGCAGCCCCAGGTCGAGCAGACCCGCGCGGACAACCTGGCCCCCCAGGACGTCGGCGGTGACATCAAGCTGGCCACGTTCAACGTCCTGAACTTCTTCCCGACCACCGGCGAGGAGTTCGTGGGCTCGGGCGGCACCTGCAGCTGGTACACCGACCGGCAGGGCAACCGCATCACGGTCGACTCGTGCAACCCCAACGGCCCGCGCGGCGCCGCCAACCAGGCGAGCCTGGAGCGGCAGCAGGCCAAGATCGTCGCAGCCATCAACGGCTCCGGGGCGCACATCGTCTCGCTCGAGGAGCTCGAGAACTCGGCGAAGTTCGGCAAGGACCGCGACTTCGCGATCGGCAAGCTCGTCGACGCGCTCAACGTGGGCAACGCCGGGAAGTGGGCCTACGCCCCCTCGCCGACCGGCGCGGACCTCCCGCCGCTGGCCGACGAGGACGTCATCCGCACCGGCTTCATCTACCAGCCCGCCGCCGTGGCCCTCGTGGGCACCTCGAAGATCCTGGTCGGCAGCGCGGCGTTCGGCAACGCACGCGAGCCGCTCGCCCAGGCCTTCAAGCAGGTCGGCACGGACGACGCCGACGCCTTCGCCGTCGTCGTCAACCACTTCAAGTCCAAGGGTTCGGGCACCAACGACGGCACCGGGCAGGGCAACGCCAACCCGGACCGCGTCGCGCAGGCCAACGCCCTGGTGACCTTCGCCGACGCCTTCAAGACCGCGCGTGGGATCTCGCGGGTCTTCCTCGCCGGCGACTTCAACGCCTACACCCACGAGGACCCGATCCAGGTCCTCAACGACGCCGGGTACACCAACCTGGAGTCCGACACCGAGGGCGAGGAGAGCTACAACTTCGACGGCATGATCGGCTCGCTCGACCACGTCCTGGCCAACGACGAGGCCCTGGCCGACGTCGAGGGCGTCGACATCTGGGACATCAACGCCAGCGAGTCCGTCTACTACGAGTACAGCCGGTTCAACTCGAACGCGACCAACCTCTACGCCGCCACGCCGTTCAAGTCCTCCGACCACAACCCGGAGATCATCGGCATCAACACGGCGGCCGCACCGGCCGGACCGGTCGAGGTCCAGGTGCTCGGCACCAACGACTTCCACGGACGACTGCTCAACAACACCGGGTCCCCGTTCCCGAACGACGCTGGTGCGGCGGTCCTCGCGGGCGCGGTGAAGCAGCTGCGCGGCGAGAAGCCCAACACCGTGTTCGCCGCGGCGGGCGACCTGATCGGTGCCTCCACGTTCGAGTCGTTCATCCAGAAGGACGTCCCGACCATCGATGCCCTCAACGAGGCCGGCCTGGAGGTGTCGGCGGTGGGCAACCACGAGTTCGACGCCGGCTACTCCGACCTGGTCGACCGCGTCATCCCGCTCGCGGACTGGACGTACCTCGGCGCCAACGTGAAGAAGCCGGGTGCGCCCGCCGACGACCTCCTCGAGTCCACCTGGGTCAAGGAGATGGACGGCGTGCAGGTCGGCTTCATCGGTGCCGTCACCGAGCACCTCGACGAGCTGGTCTCCCCGGCCGGCATCGAGGGCGTGGAGATCGAGGACGTCGTCGCCGCCACCAACCGCGAGGCGAACGCCCTCAAGGCCGCCGGTGTCGACGTCATCGTGCTGCTCGTGCACGAGGGTGCCCCCAGCACCTCGTGCGCGACCATGGACGACGACCCTGCCTCGGACTTCGGCTCGATCATCAACGGTGTCAACGACAACGTGGACGCCATCGTGTCGGGGCACACCCACCTCGCGTACAACTGCTCGTTCCCGGTGCCCGGCTGGACCGGCCGCCCCGTGACCGAGCGCCCGGTCGTCTCGGCCGGTCAGTACGGCACGCGCCTGAACCAGCTGCTGTTCGAGGTCGACGCCGCCACGGGTGAGGTGCAGGCCAAGACGCAGAACCTGCTCGACCTGGAGAGCGCCACCGGTGCCGCCCTCTACCCGGTGGACGCCGACACCAAGGCCATCGTGGACGCAGCGGTCGCCCAGGCAGAGACGCTCGGCAGCGTCGAGCTCGGCAAGATCGACGGCCCCTTCTACCGTGCCAAGCTCGCTGACGGCACGACGGAGAACCGCGGCAACGAGTCGACGCTCGGCAACCTGGTGGCCGAGGTCCAGAGGTGGGCCACCCCGGCCACCGTCGGGGGCGCGGAGATCGCGTTCATGAACCCCGGCGGCCTCCGTGCCGACATGGTGGGCAACGCGGGCGACTTCCCGCGCACCCTGACCTACCGGCAGGCAGCCAACGTCCAGTCCTTCGCCAACACGCTGGTGAACATGGACATGACCGGTGCCCAGATCAAGGCCGTGCTCGAGCAGCAGTGGCAGCCGGCCGGTGCGAGCCGACCCTTCCTGCGCCTCGGTGTCTCGGAGGGCTTCACCTACACCTACGACGCCACGAAGCCCGCGGGCTCGCGCATCACGGCGATGTGGCTCGACGGTGAGCCGGTCGGGCTGACCACGTCCTACTCGGTGACGGCGAACTCGTTCCTGGCGGGCGGTGGCGACAACTTCGGCGCCTTCAACCAGGCGATGGGCAAGCAGGACACCGGCAAGGTGGACCTCGCCGCGATGGTCGAGTACATGGACGAGTTCGCCAACGCGGCGGAGGGCGACGAGCCCCTCGCGGTCGACTACTCGCAGCGTGCGGTCAACGTGGCGTTCCCGGCGGGAGCGCCGGCGAGCTACGGATCGGGCGACACGATCGAGCTCTCGCTCTCCTCTCTCTCGATGAGCGGTCCCGGCGACGTGACCGACACCGAGCTCGAGGTGGCGCAGGGGGGCAAGGTCCTCGGCACCGCCACGGTCACCACCGCGGTGCAGGCATCCCTGCCGGGCTTCGACGAGACCGGCACCGCCGACGTCGAGGTCGAGGCGCCGACCTGCGTCACCGGGGACCTCCCGCTCACGCTGACCGGCAACAACACGGGCACCGTGGTGCGCGTGCCGGTGGAGCTGACGGGCCCGGAGTGCATCGCCACCATGGTCGCCGGCACCGACCTCACCCTCGAGGAGGGCTCGGCCGGTTCGATCGCCGTCTCGGTCACCCCCGCGACGGCCACCGGTGACGTCGTCCTCGGGCTGGGCCAGATGACCCTGGACGCCACGCTGGTCGACGGCAAGGCGACGATCCCGCTGGCGGCCGGTGCGCTGCCGGTGGGCGTGCACCCGCTCCGGCTCACCTATGTCGGGGACGACCTGCACGCCTCGTCGTCGAGCACGGTCACGGTCACGGTGAAGGCCAAGGCCGTCACCACGCCGCCGACCACGCCGCCGACCACGCCCCCGACCACGCCCCCGACCACGCCGCCGACCGCGCCCCCGGGCGTGCCGGACAAGGTGGACCCGACCCTCAAGCCCGTCGACGCCACGGGCACCGTGGGCGAGAAGGTCCGCTTCGTGATCAAGGTGAAGGCCGGTGACGAGAAGGCCAGCGGCTGGATCACGGTCAAGGTCAAGGGCGCCAAGAAGGCGTACCGGTTCAAGGTCAAGGACGGCAAGGCGGTCGTCAAGCTGCCGGCCTTCGCGCGTCCCGGCACCAAGAAGCTCGTGGTGCGCTACCTCGGCGACGACACCGTCAAGCGCGAGAAGACGGTGGTGAAGCTGAAGATCAGGCGCTGACCTGACACGTGCGGCCCGGTCGCCCCTTCGGGGTCGGCCGGGCCGTTCGTGCGTTCCTCCGCCCGTGGACGCGTCTGGCGCGAAAAAGTCCGGGTTAGGGTGACGCGACTCGCACGCACTCAACCGAAAGGCCACCTCGTGTCAGCAACCCGACCCGGCGGCAAGCTCGCGCTCGCCGCCACCCTGACGGGGCTCGTCGCAGCCCCGCTCGCCGTCATCGCGACGGCCGCGCCGGCCCAGTCAGCCGTCGTCCAGATCCAGATCCTCGGCACCAACGACTTCCACGGCCGTCTCCTGTCGAACACCAGCAACGGTGCCCAGGAGGCCGGTGCAGCCCAGTTCGCCGGAGCGGTGAAGCAGCTGGAGGCGGACTTCGACGGCCCGACCGTCTTCGCGGCCGCGGGCGACCTGATCGGTGCCTCGACCTTCGAGTCGTTCATCCAGCGCGACAAGCCCACCATCGACGCCCTCAACGCCGCCGGGCTCGACGTCTCGGCCGCGGGCAACCACGAGTTCGACGGCGGCTACGGGGACCTGGTCAACCGCGTGATGGCGGCTGCGGACGACACCACCAACGCCGAGGGCGGCGCGAACTGGCAGTACCTCGCGGCCAACGTCCGCAAGAAGTCCGACAACAGCTACGCACTCCCGGACGTCACCGCTCGCACGTCCGACGCCAACGACGCGTCGAACGGCGGCACGTGGTCCACGACCGTCGGCGGCGTCAAGGTCGGATTCGTCGGCGCCGTGACCGAGGACCTCCCGACCCTGGTGTCCCCGGCGGGAATCGCCGACGTCAAGGTCACGTCGATCGTCGACGAGGTGAAGGCCGGCGCCGCCGCCCTGAAGGCGGACGGCGCCGACGTCGTGGTGATGCTCGTCCACGAGGGCGCGGCGGCGAACACGGCGGACCCGTGCGCCGGCACGTCCGACGCCAGTGCGTTCGGCAAGATCGTGACCGGCGTGGGCTCGAGCGTCAGCGCCATCATCTCCGGCCACACCCACCAGAAGTACACCTGCCTCGTCGGCAGCGTCCCGGTCGTGTCAGCCGGGCAGTACGGCACCAACCTCAACCGGCTCCGGCTGACGGTGGACACCGACACCAACGCCGTCACCTTCGCACCGGGCGACATCGACGTCGTGCAGGCCAACCAGGTCTCGGTCACCGACCCGGACGCCGTGGCGACCAAGAACGCGGTCCAGGCGAGCGTCACCGCCGCCAGCGCCAAGGCCGAGGTCCTCGGCGCCCGTGAGCTCGGCAAGCTCGGCGGTCCGTTCAACCGCGCCAAGCTCGCCGACGGCACCACCGAGAACCGCGGCGGTGAGTCCACGCTCGGCAACCTCGTCGCCGAGGTGCAGCGCTGGGCGACGTCGACCCCGGAGGCCGGCGCCGCGCAGATCGCCTTCATGAACCCGGGTGGTCTCCGTCAGGACATGACCGGGACCAACGGCGCGCTGACCTACAAGCAGGCAGCCGTCGTGCAGCCGTTCGCCAACACGCTGGTCAACATGAAGATGACGGGCGCACAGATCAAGAACGCGCTCGAGCAGCAGTGGCAGCGCCGCGTCGACGGCACGGTCCCGTCGGTCAACTTCCTGCGTCTCGGTGTCTCGGAGGGCTTCTTCTCCACCTACGACCCGACGAAGCCCGAGGGCAGCCGCATCACGGGCATGTGGCTCAACGGCAAGGCCGTCGAGCCCGCCACGACCTACTCGGTCACGGTGAACTCGTTCCTCGCCGGCGGCGGTGACAACTTCCACGCCTTCAAGGACGCCAGCGCCAAGCGTGACACGGGCAAGTCCGACCTCCAGGCGATGGTCGACTACATGGCGGCCAAGGCCGCCACGACGCCGCTCCCGGTCAACAAGGCGCAGCGCCAGGTCGGTGTCTCCTGGCCGGCCGGTGCACCGCGCTTCTACCGTCTGGGCCAGGAGCTGAAGCTCAACCTGTCCTCGCTCGCGATGAGCACCGCGGCTGACGCCAAGGACGCCACCCTGGCCGTCAAGGTGGGCAACGCGGCGGTGGCGGCCACGCCGGTCGACAACACCATCGGCACCACGGCCAACGACGAGTCCGGCAGGAGCGCCGTCACCGTCGAGCTGAAGGGCAAGGTCCGCAAGGGCAAGCAGCTGCTGACCTTCACCGGCCCGACGACCGGCACGACGTTCTCGCTCCCGGTCGACATCCGCAAGGCCAAGGGCGAGGTGAAGGCGCGCGTCAGGCCGGGTCGCGTCGTCGCCGGCAAGACCCGCGCCCGGGTCAAGATCAAGGCCAGCGCCCTCGGGATCACGTCGGTGACCGGCAAGGTCGTCGTCAAGGTCGGCGGCAAGAAGTACACCGCCAAGCTCAAGAAGGGCAAGGCGATCGTCCGCCTCGCGAAGTTCTCCAAGGCGGGCAAGAAGCGCGTCGTGGTGAAGTACGCCGGCAGCCAGAAGGTCCGCACCAAGCAGACCGTCGTCAAGCTGAAGGTGCGTCGTCGCTGACGGCGTGACCGCATGACCGCTTGAGGCTCGCGGCCCTCGTCCTGCTCAGCGCAGGGCGAGGGCCGCTTGCACGAGCGCGAGGTGGCTGAAGGCCTGCGGGAAGTTGCCCGCCATCCGGCCGTGGTCGGCGTCGTACTCCTCCGACAGCAGCCCGACGTCGTTCGTCAGGCCGCACAGGCGGTCCATCAGCGCGCCTGCCTCGTCGCGCCGCCCGGCGGCCGCCAGGGCGGAGACGAGCCAGAAGGAGCAGGCCAGGAACGGGTGCTCGTCGCCGGAGAGGCCGTCCACCCCGGTCTCGGTGCGGTAGCGCAGCAGCAGGCCGTCGGCGTCGAGGTCCGCCATCACCGCGTCGATGGTGCCGAGCACGCGCGGGTCGTCGCCGGGCAGGAACCCCACCAGGGGGATGTTGAGCAGGGCGGCGTCCACCTCCGAGGTGTCGTAGTGCTGGGTGAAGGTGCCCCTCTCGACGTCGTAGCCCTTGTCGAGGATCTCCTCGCGCACCCGGTCGCGCAGGTCGCGCCACCGCTCGAGCGGCCCCTCGAGGCCGTGCTCCTCGATGGCCTTGACCCCGCGGTCGAAGGCGACCCACACCATCAGCCTTGAGTGGGTGAAGTGGCGTTGCGGCCCGCGGATCTCCCAGAGCCCGTTGTCCGGCTCGTCCCAGTGCTCGGCCAGCTCGTCGACGAGGGCACGCTGCAGCGACCACGAGTTCCGGGTCTCGGTGAGCCCGGCCTCGCGCGCCAGCTCGAGGGCGATCATGACCTCGCCGAGCACGTCGTTCTGCCGCTGCGACACCGCGCCGTTGCCGATGCGCACCGGCGTGCTGCCGGCGTACCCGGGCAGGTGCGGGAGCTCGAGCTCCGGCAGCTGCCGGCCGCCGTCGACGGTGTACATGATCTGCAGGTCCGCCGGGTCGCCGGCCACGGCACGCAGCAGCCAGCGACGCCACTCCAGCGCCTCCTCGTCGTAACCGGCGCCGAGGAGTGACTCGAGGGTGAGGGCGGCGTCGCGCAGCCAGCAGAAGCGGTAGTCCCAGTTGCGCTCGCCGCCGAAGTCCTCCGGCAACGACGTGGTCGGCGCCGCGACGATGCCGCCGGTCTCGGCGTGCGTCATGAGCAGCAGCGTCAGCAGGCTGCGGCGGACCTGGTCGGCGTGCGGGACGTCCTCGGGGGACCGGGCCGACCAGGCGCGCTGCTGGTCGGTGGTCGCGTCGATGCGCTCGTCGAACCCCATCGGCTCCGGCACGTCGCGCCACGACTGCACCCACGTCGTGGAGAACGTGAGCTCGTCGCCCTCGGACAGGTCGAACTCGTCGCTGTGGTGGCCCCCGTGGCCGTGCGGCAGGCGCGGGCCCCGGAGCACGAACTTGTCCGGACCGGCGACCGCGACCACGACCTCGTGGCCGTGGGCACGCTCCCTCGACACCCACGGGCGCACCCGCCCGTAGTCCGTGCGCACGACCCAGTCGTGCCGGATGCGCACGCTGCCGCGCGTGCAGGTGAGACGGCGCACGACGTCGGCGCGGCTGTCGTTGGTGGGCATCACGTCGAGCAGCACCACCTCGCCGGTCGACGTGGTGAACGTGGTCTCCAGCAGGGCGGTGCCGTCGACGTAGCGGCGACTCGTCGACACGACCTCGTCGGCAGGGGCGAGCAGCCAGCGGCCGTGCTCCTCCGTGCCGAGGAGGGCGGCGAAGCAGGCGGGGGAGTCGAACCTGGGCAGGCACAGCCAGTCGATCGATCCGTCCTTGCCGACCAGCGCGGCCGTGCCCCGGTCGCCGATGAGTGCGTAGTCCTCGATGGGGAGAGCCATGCGGCTAGTGTCGCCGACATGTGGTCACGGCAGCCGGACGCCGCGCGTCTGCTCGAGGTGCTCGCGGAGCGGGGCGAGACCGTCGCGACCGCCGAGTCGCTCACCGGAGGCATGCTCGCCTCGGCGCTGACCGACGTCGCCGGCGCGTCGCGCAGCTTCGTCGGGGGAGTCGTGTCCTACGCCACCCGGATCAAGGTGGAGGTGCTCGGGGTCCCGCCCGACGTGGTCGAGGCGCACGGCGTGGTCTCGCGCGAGTGCGCGGAGGCGATGGCCGCGGGCGTACGCGACCGGCTGGGCGCGACGTGGGGCCTGGCGACCACCGGCGTGGCCGGCCCCGACGAGCAGGACGGCCGCCCCGTCGGCACGGTCTGGGTCGCTGCGGCCGGGCCGTCGGCGGTCGAGGCACGACTCCTCGCGCTCGGTGGCGACCGCACGGCGATCCGCGAGGGCGCCTGCGCCGAGGTGCTCTCCCTGGTCGTGGGGATCCTCGTCCCGGAAGGCCAGGTTGTGCGGCGGGAAGAATGGGGCCTCGGGTAGCGTTGTGCCCACGACCTCCCCTCGCCAGCCACATGGACCAGAGTAAGGACGCGCGCATGGTGCTCTTCCGACGACTGCTCGGTGACGTGCTGCGCAGCGCGCGGATGCAGCGGGGGATGACCCTGCGTGAGCTCTCGGCGGAGGCGCGGGTGAGCCTCGGCTACATCTCGGAGATCGAGCGTGGGCAGAAGGAGGCGTCGTCGGAGCTGCTCGCCTCGCTGTGCCAGGCGATGGACCTGCCGCTGTCCGACGTGCTCCGCGAGGTCGCCGACGCCGTCGCCGTCGAGGAGCACGCCGCGACGCCGATCACCGTGGCCCGCCGCTCCGGCGACGTGGTCGCCTCCGCCGCCTGAGGCGCCCGGCACCGCACGTCGCGTCCGACGTCAGCGCTCGGGCTGGCAGCTGGGGCACCAGTACGCCGCGCGCTCGCGTCCCGGCTCACCCTGCATCGTGACGACGATGGAGGTGCCGCACCGCCGGCACGGCGACCTGTCGCGTCGGTAGACCCACATCCGCTCGCGCTCGCGCAGGTTGCCCGTCGTCGACTGGATCGCGCGCTCCTTGTTGACCTCGAGCATCTGCTTGCCGCGCCGCACCAGCCGCGGGAGCTGCGCCACCGAGGCGACCGGCGCGGCCGGGTTCACCCCCATCGTGAAGCAGAGCTCGGCCATGTACATGTTGCCGATGCCGGCGAGGTTGCGCTGGTCGAGCAGCGCCTGTCCGATCGGACGGTCGGGCTGGTCGCGGAGGTTGGCCAGGGCACGCTCCTCGTCCCAGTCGTGACCGAGCAGGTCCGGACCGAGGTGGCCGACCACGTCGTGCTCGGCCGCACGCGGGATCAGCTCCACCACGCCGAGCTGGAAGCCGACCGCCTGGGTGCCCTGCACCCCCAGCACCACGCGGACCTGGACGTCGGGCCGGCGCCACCGCTCGCCGTCGGGGTAGACGTGCCACGAGCCCTCCATCTTGAGGTGCGTGTGGAGGGTCCACGGGCGCTCGTGGTCGATGCGGGTCAGCAGGTGCTTGCCGCGCGACAGCGTGCGCAGCACCGTGCCGCCCGTGAGGTCGTGGGTGGCGAACGCCGGCACGCGGAAGTCCGTGGTGGTGAGGACGTGGCCGCTCAGGGCGCGGTCGAGCTTGGCGGCCGCACGGTAGACGGTGTCGCCCTCAGGCACGCAGCCTCAGCCCCTTGGGCGTCGCCACGAACCCGGCGGCGGTCAGGGCGAGCCGGATGGGCGTCTCGCCGCCGCCGCCGATGAGCGCCTGGCCGTCGGCCTTCTCGACGGTGAGGCGCCCCAGCGCACCGCGGCGGGCGGCCTCGGCGAGGGCGGTCACCGCGGGGGTCAGCACGTCCTCGTCGTCGCTCCACGTGAGGAGCGTGCGGCCGCCGCGCTCGACGTAGACCGTCAGCGTGCCGTCGACGAGCACGACGAGGGCACCGGCCTTGCGTCCGGGGCGGTGGCCGGTGCGCTCGGCGTCACCGGCGTCGGGCCACGGGAGCGCTGCGCCGAAGACGTTGGCGGGATCGGTGGCGGCGAGGGCGACCACGGTCGACTTCGCGCCGGACCGGGCGCTGTCGGGCTCGGAGAAGGTCCGCAGCCGGTCGATCGCACCGGCACTGCCGAACTGCGCCGCCCCGAGGCCCTCGATGAAGTAGCCCCGACGGCAGCGTCCGGTGTCCTCGAAGGCGCTGAGGACCTTGTAGACGCCGGCGAAGCCGCCGGCGATCCGCTCGCTGACCACGGCGCCCCGCGTCACGACGCCGTGTCGCTCGAGGAGGTGCTCGGCGCGGGCGTGCGCGCGGCGGGTCGGGTCGCCGTCGCGGTCGGGCAGGATCGCCCACCGTCCGGCGGTCTCGGGAGGTCCGGACCGCACCGACATCCGCCCGCCGGTGGTGCGCCCCATCCGCGGAGGGGAGCGGCGCGAGCGGTGGGCGGGCGTACCGCTGCGGACGAGGGCGCGCAGCGGCGTCAGCGTGTCGTTGGTGACCCGCCCCTGCCAGACGAGGTCCCACAGCGCGGCGCTGAGGTCTGCGTCGGTGGTCGGACCGACCCGGTCGGCGAGCTGGCGGAAGAACCAGGCCCCGCCGGGGTCGAGCGCGTCGAGCACGGCGCGCTGGAGCCCGCTGGGCTCGTCGGCCTCCACCTCGGGCAGGGTGAGGTGCGCCTGGTCGGCGAGGTGGAGGCTGACCCACCCGTCGCTGCCGGGAAGGGGCGCGTGACCGGTCCAGATGACCTCGCCCGAGGCGGTCAGCTCGTCGAGCATCGACGGCTCGTAGTCCCGGACCCGGGCTGCGAGGACCAGCGGCTCGAGGGCGCTGGCCGGCACCGGGCAGCCGGCGAGCTGGTCGATCGCGGCGACCACGCCGTCGACCCCGCGCAGGGCCCCGCCGACGCGTTGCCACGCGGGGAGGAATCGGGCGACCGCGGCCTGGTCGACCGGCTCGATCTCCTGGCGCAGCCGGGCGAGGGAGCGCCGTCGCAGCTTGCGCAGCACCTCGGCGTCGCACCACTCGGTGCCCGAGCCGGACGGACGGAACTCCCCGTCGAGGACGCGGCCGCGGTGCGCGAGCCGTTGCAGGGTCTGCCGGGCGACGGCCTCGCCCAGGCCGAGGCGGGCTGCCACCTCGGTCGTCGTGAAGGGGCCGTGGCTGCGGGCGAAGCGGGAGACGAGGTCGCCGAGCGGGTCCTCGGGGAGCTGGAGGAACGCGTCGGGGGTGCCGACCGGGACCGGCACCCCGAGCCCGTCGCGCAGTCGCCCGACGTCCTCGATCGCGGTCCAGCGGTCCTCGCCGGCCATCCGCACCTGGATCACCCGGCGCCCGAGGGCCTCCAGCCATCCCTCGACGTCGGCCCCCTCGACCGAGCGGGCGCGGATCTCCTCCGTCGACAGCGGTCCGACCAGCCGGAGCAGGTCGGCCACGGCCTCGGCGTCGCGGGCGCGTCGGTCGGCGGCGAGCCACTGGAGCTCCGCCTCCACCTCGGCCAGCACCTCGGGATCGAGCAGCTCGCGCAGCTCCGCGCGTCCGAGCAGCTCGGCGAGCAGGCCCTGGTCGAGGGACAGCGCGGCTGCGCGCCGCTCGGCGATCGGGGAGTCGCCCTCGTAGACGAACTGGGCGACGTAGCCGAAGAGCAGGCTCCGGGCGAAGGGGCTGGGCTGGGTCGTGGCGACGTCGAGGACGGAGATCTCACGCCGCTGCACGCGCCCGAGGAGCGTGACCAGCGCGGGGAGGTCGTAGACGTCCTGGAGGCACTCGCGCACCGCCTCGAGCACGATCGGGAAGGCGGGGTACTGCGAGGCGACCTCGAGGAGCTGGGCGCTGCGCTGGCGCTGCTGCCACAGCGGGCTGCGGCGTCCGGGGTCACGACGCGGGAGCAGCAGGGCGCGGGCGGCGCACTCGCGGAAGCGGCTCGCGAACAGCGCCGACCCGCCCACCTCCTGGGTGACGAGCTGCTCGATCTCCTCGGGCTCGAAGACGATGACCTCGCCCGTCGGCGGCTCGGCGTCGGTGTCGGGGATCCGGATGACGATGCCGTCGTCGGAGGCGACCGCCTGCCCGTCGACGTCGAAGCGCTCGCGCAGACGGGCGTTGATCGCCAGCGCCCAGGGCGCGTGGACGGGCGTGCCGTAGGGGGAGTGGACGACGAGGCGCCAGTCGCCGAGCTCGTCGCGGAAGCGCTCGACGACGATCTGGGTGTCGTTGGGGACGACCTGGGTCGCCTCGCGCTGCTCGCCGATGTAGGTGACGAGGTTGGTGGCCGCGTTGGCGTCGAGCCCGCGTGCGCGGACCTGCTCGATGGCCTTCGCGGCCGGCTTGCCGGCGAGGTCGCGGGTGAGCTCGCCGACCGCCGCGCCGAGCTCCGCGGGCCGGCCGAGGGCGTCGCCCTTCCAGAAGGGCAGCCGCCCGGGGATGCCGGGCGCCGGTGTGACGAGGACGCGGTCGTGGGTGATGTCCTCGATGCGCCAGCTCGTCGCCCCGAGCGCGAAGACGTCGCCGACGCGCGACTCGTAGACCATCTCCTCGTCGAGCTCGCCCACCCGGCTGGCCTTCTCGCCGACGAGGAACACACCGAACAGCCCGCGGTCCGGGATGGTCCCGCCGCTGGTGACGGCGAGGCGTTGGGCCCCGGGGCGCCCGCTCAGGGTGCCGGTGACCCGGTCCCACACGATCCGCGGTCGCAGCTCGGCGAACTCGTCGCTGGGGTAGCGCCCGCTCAGCAGGTCGAGCGTCGCGTCGTACGCCGAGCGCGGGAGCTGGGTGTAGGACGCGGCGCGGGTGACGAGGGCGAAGAGCTCGTCGACCTGCCAGTCCTCCATGGCGAGCGCCGCGACGACCTGCTGGGCGAGGACGTCGAGCGGGTTGGTCGGCACGGTCATCTTCTCGATCGCGCCTGCGCGCATGCGCTCGACCGCGACGGCCGTCTGGGCCAGGTCGCCGCGGTGCTTGGGGAACAGCACGCCGCGGCTGGTCTCGCCCACCTGGTGCCCGGCGCGCCCGACCCGCTGGAGGGCGCTCGCGACGCTCGGCGGCGACTCGATCTGGATGACGAGGTCGACCGAGCCCATGTCGATGCCGAGCTCGAGGCTGCTGGTCGCGACCACGCAGGGGAGGCGCCCGCGCTTGAGGTCGTCCTCGATGACGGCCCGCTGCTCCTTGGAGACGGAGCCGTGGTGGGCCTTGGCGATGATCGTGTCCGCGCCGCTGCTCTGGCCGGACTGCGCCATCACCTGGGCGGGCGGCGTGCCGGCTGCCCGGGGCTCCGCCTCGGCGCCGGCCGCCCGTTCGGTGGCGATCTCGTTGAGCCGGGCGGTGAGTCGCTCGGCGAGGCGTCGGGAGTTGGCGAAGACGATGGTCGAGCTGTGCTGCTCCACGAGGTCGACGACGTGCTCCTCGACGTGGGGCCAGATGCTCGTCGAGCGACCGGGGTCGCCGGACTCCTCGTCGTACTGCTCGGGCATGGTCATGTCCTCGACGGGCACCACCACGCGCAGGTCCCACTCCTTGGTGCTCGGCGGGGAGACGATCTCGACCGGCTGGGTGCCGCCGAGGAACCGGGCGACCTCCTCGAGGGGGCGCACGGTCGCGCTCAGCCCGATGCGCTGGGCCGGCCGGTCCAGCAGCTGGTCGAGGCGCTCGAGGCTCAGCCCGAGGTGCGCGCCGCGCTTGGTCCCGGCGACGGCGTGGACCTCGTCGATGATCACCGTGTCGACGCCGCGCAGCGTCTCGCGCGCCTGGCTGGTCAGCATGAGGAACAGCGACTCGGGGGTCGTGATGAGGATGTCGGGCGGGGCGGTGCCGAGCTTGCGCCGGTCGGCCGGGCTCGTGTCGCCGGAGCGCAGGCCCACCGTCACGTCCGGGACGGTCGTCTCCAGCCGCTCCGCGGTGTTGCGGATGCCGGTCAGCGGGGCGCGGAGGTTGCGCTCGACGTCGACGCCGAGCGCCTTGAGGGGCGAGATGTAGAGGACGCGCGTGCGCCTCGACCTGTCGTCGGGCCGCTCGGTGCTCAGCAGGCGGTCGATGGCGTGGAGGAACGCGCTCAGCGTCTTGCCGCTGCCGGTGGGAGCGACCACGAGGGCGTGCCGGCCGGCCGCGATGGCGTCCCAGGCGCCCTCCTGCGCCGGGGTCGGGCTCGCGAAGGACGCCTCGAACCACGCGCGCGTGGCGGCGCTGAAGCGGTCGAGGGCGGTCATGTCGTGCAGTCTTGCACCGGGGTCCGACAGCGGCCCCGCCCGTCGGGCTGGTCCCGGGCGCCCGCCACCCGCCCCGCGAGGCGCCCGGTGCACAGGCGTACGCCCGAAACCGGCCGCTGCGAGGGTTCAGGGCCGTCTTGCCGGGGTAGACGCCCTCCACAGGCTCGGGCAGGAGGGTTGACGTGGAACAGGTGCAGGTGATGCACGCGGCCTTCGCGAAGGCGAAGGACGACGTGCACGACGCGGCGGAGCGGCTGCGCACCGACCGCAGCCAGATCGACGGACGCGTGCGCGGGTTCCTCGACTCGGGCTGGTCGGGCGAGGCCGCGGACTCGTTCTCCGAGGCGTGGGAGGAGTGGAAGGAGTCGGCGGGCGAGGTGCTGGCCGGGCTGACCGCGATGCGCGAGCTCCTCGACGAGACCCACCGCGACTTCATCGCCTCCGACGACTCCTCGCAGCAGCGCCTGGACGCCCTCTCGGCGCGCATCATCGACAGGCTGGGCTGACCCGTGGCGGGACGCGTCTTCACCATCGACACCGACGACCTCGACGCCGTGATCTCGGACGTCCAGGCGACCGAGAACGCCCTCGAGGCGCTGACGAACGACATCGAGAAGCAGGTCGCCGCCCTGCAGTCGGCGTGGGAGGGACTGGCGGCCGAGGCGCAGGCCGAGGCCCACCGCACGTGGGAGGAGGGCATGCGGGGCATGCGTGCCGCCCTCGCCGAGCTGCGTGCCTCGGCGCGCCATGCGCACACCAACTACACCGGCGCGGCGCAGGCCAACGTGTCGATGTGGGAGTCGCTGTCATGAGGATCGAGGTCGACTCGGGGGGCTACACCAGCGCGGCGTCCTTGCTGGCGACCGCCAACGGGCTGGCCGCGACCGCCTACGAGACGCTCACGGGCAAGCTCGGCGGGTTCGGCGGCATGGGCGGCGACGACAAGTCGTCGGAGGACTTCGTCCCCAACTACGACTCCGGTGCCGCCGCGGCGGTCACGGCGATGGCCGACCTCGTCACCGCGCTCGGGACGCTCGCGACCATCGCCGAGGCGTCCGGCGCCAACCACGCCGACGCGGACGCCGGCTCGGTCCACGGCAGGCGCGGCGGTGGCTCCGGTGCGGCGGAGGAGGTCGACCCCGTCGAGGTCGACCCCTACACGCCGCCCACGGCCTCCGGCGCCAACGCGGAGGACACGCCACAGTTCTGGGACGTCATCCTCGACTACCTCGAGGGCTACGCCTGGCCGGGCGCGGACACCGGGCGGCTGGGCGAGGCGGCGTCCGCCTGGGACGCCGCCGCCTCGTCGCTGGACCGGCTGGGCTCCTACTGCGAGGTCGCCACCACCCAGCTCGGCAACCAGCGCTCCCCGGAGATCCCCGCCGCCAAGAAGGCCGTGGGCGAGGTGAAGCAGGCCGCCTCCGACATCGCCGGCGCGTGCCGCGAGCTCGCCACCGCCTGCCGCGACTACGCCAACCAGGTCGAGGAGACCAAGAACACCGTCAAGGGCCTGATGAAGGACTTGGCCATCGAGGTCGGCGCCACCGCGGTCGTCGCCGGCATCGGCTCGTTCTTCACCGCGGGCCTCGCGGCAGGCGGCGGCGCGGCCGTCATCGCGGCCCGCGCCGCGAACTACGCCCGTCGCGTGATCACCGCGCTGTCGGCGATCCGCGCGGTCCGCGCCGTGTTCACCATCGTCCGCACGGTCGACAAGCTCACCGACGTCACCCGCGTCCTGCGCAAGTTCCGCTCCGCCAGGGCGATGCGTCGCCGGCCCACCGGCAAGCTGCCCGACACGGGCAAGCCCAACTCCTACGGCTACGACAAGAACGGCAAGCGCCTGCCGTACGCCAACTCCCGTCCCGGCTACGGCAAGGGCCAGGTCGACGAGGTCTGGGAGAACGCGAAGGACGCCAACGGCGACGTCTGGGTGCTCGACAAGGACGGCAACCGGGTCAAGATCGAGTGGCAGCCCGGGGACTCCCGCAGGGACGTGTGGGACATGGGCCACCTGCCCGGTGAGGAGTACCGGAAACTGCGCGACGACTACCTGTCGGGCAAGATCTCCAAGGAGGAGTTCCTGCGCCGGTACCGCGACCCGGACAACTACGAGGTGGCGCACCCGGGCAGGAACCGTTCGCACGTCGACGAGGAACCCTAGGCAGCACACGACCCGCAGAGGTCCGGACCGAGAGGTAGGCCCAGCCACCCATGGGACTGTTCAACCGCAGCAAGCCGCGCGACACCGACGCCCTGCACGCCGCACTGACGCACGGCACCCTCGCCGAGCTCGAGAAGGTGTACGAGCCTGCCTGGGTCGACCTCCAGCTCGAGTCCGGGACGCTGCTCACCCTGGCGCTGTCGAACAAGGACACCGCCCAGCGGGTGGCGATGGCGAACCGCCTGCTCGACGACGGTGCGGACGTCACGAAGGGGCAACCCCTGCACGTCCTGCTCGGCCGCAACCAGCACGACTTCACCGCCGAGGCACCGCTCCTCGCGCGGATGCTCGACGCCGGCGCCGACGTCAACGAGGGCCACAAGAAGTTCGGCACCCCGCTGGAGACCATCGCCGCGAAGTTCAAGTTCAGCGACGCCGACCTGGCCCCGTTCTACGACGTCCTGCTGGCGCGACCCGACCTCGACCTGCTGCAGGACAGCATCTTCGGGCGTACGGTCCTGGGCAACCTGCGCCACTGGTCGGGCGGTCGCGGCGAGCTCGTCGTGCGCGCGGAGCAGACCCTCACCGACCGGGGGATCCCCGTCCCGCCACCCGCGCAGTAACCCTCCCGGGCGAGCAGCACCCACCCCACCGAGAGTCGAGGAGCCCTCATGGCGATCGAGTTCATCCCCCGAGCGGGCGCCTGCCTGGTGTCGAAGAACGTGCTGTCCGGGGCCGGGCGCATCAAGTGGATGGTGCGTGAGGAGTCCCGGGCCGCCGCGGACAACGGGTGGCGCATCTTCTCCGACATCGACACCACCGAGTACCTCCACGACGCCAACAACCTCGTCATCACGGACTTCAACTCGGTCTGCGAGCTCGAACCGGCGCTCATCGGCATCTGGGACCTGCCCGTGGGCTCCGACCTCCAGGTGGTCGACGAGGGCAACGGCATCGAGATCGTCGTCACGGCCACCGGGCAGCCGGTCCCCGAGGACCAGCTGTACGTCCCGGGGAGCTGACGTGTCCTGGCAGCCGCACCCGGAGGGGGAGACCGGCCCCGAGGACCAGTTCCTCTCCTTCACCGGCGACCGGTCCTCCGCGGCACGCCTCAGGGCCAACCTGACGCGGATCGCGGAGGACCACCCCGGCACCGCCCTCGCGTCCAGGCTGGCCGAGGTGCAGGCCGGGAGGCGCCCGATCCGCGACCTCGCCGACGACCCGGAGTTCGCCGAGGTCATCGCGACCGGGATCGACGACTACCGCAGCTACGTGGCGTCGCTGACCCCGGAGGAGCGCGCCACGATGGTCGCGGACGCCGTGGACGCGAACCGGGCGGACGTCGAGCGCCGCGACCGCTAGGTGTAGTTCCCCGTGACGTTGTGAATGCGGTCTGCGGGGACGAGGCCCTCGATGCCGGTGTGGGGTCGGTGGTGATTGTAGAAGTGGAGCC
>NZ_JACCBW010000006.1 GCF_013410035.1 Nocardioides cavernae
GTCACGAGGACCTCCAGTAGGTGGGTTGGTGTGGTAACCCCCTCCGTACTGGAGGTCCTCGCTACTCGTCTACAACTTCTCGTTCACAACCTCTGTGGGAACTACACCTAGCCCTCAGGCACGGCCCCGAGGCACGGCTTCGAAGCCTCTTCGGGGCCGGGCCCGCGACTCAGGCGCCGGCCGCCTTCTCGGCGGCCGCCAGCAGCACGCACGTCGCGACGGCGTCCATCGCCGCGGTGACCTCCTCGACCGGAGGCATCGTGGGAGCGAGCCGGATGTTGGTGTCCTCCGGGTCCTGCCTGTAGGGGAAGGACGAGCCGGCCGGGGTCAGCGCAACGCCGACCGCCTTGGCCAGCTCCACGACGCGCGACGCCGTGCCCGGCACGACGTCGAGGTTCACGAAGTAGCCACCGGTCGGCGTGTTCCACGTCGCGACGCCGCGACCACCGAGCCGCTCGGTGAGGACGCGGTCCACCTCGGCGAACTTCGGCGCGATGATCTCGCGGTGCCTCGCCATGTGGTCGCGCACGCCCTGGGCGTCACCGAAGAACTCCACGTGGCGCAGGTGGTTGACCTTGTCGGGCCCGATCGAGCCGTTGCCGAGGTGGCCGAGGTACCACGCCACGTTGTCGGTCGACGCCGCCAGGAAGGCGACCCCCGCTCCGGCGAACGTGATCTTCGACGTCGAGGCGAACATGATCGGCCGGTGCGGGTGGCCCGCCGCGGAGGCCAGGGTGAGGATGTCGGCGCTCTTGGCCTCGTCCTCGGTGAGGTGGTGCAGCGCGTAGGCGTTGTCCCAGAAGATCTTGAAGTCGGGGGCCGCCGTCGGCATCGCCGCGAGACGGGCCGCGACGTCCTGGCTGACGATCGAGCCGGACGGGTTCGCGTAGGTCGGGACGATCCACATGCCCTTGATGCTCGGGTCGTCGGCGACCAGCGCGGTCACGGCATCGACGTCCGGGCCGTCCTCGTGCATCGGCACGGTCACCATCTCGATGCCGAGGCTCTCCAGCAGCGTGAAGTGGCGGTCGTAGCCCGGCACCGGGCAGACGAAGCGGACCTTCTCCTCCTGGCCCCACGGGCGCTCGGAGTCCACCGCGCCGAAGAGGGTCAGGTAGAACAGGCAGTCGCGCATCATCGTCAGGCTGGAGCTGCCGCCGGCCACGACCTGCTCGGGGTCGACCCACAGCAGCTCGGCGAACATCTCGCGCAGGTCGGCGAGGCCCTCGAGCCCGCCGTAGTTGCGCACGTCGACGCCCTTCGAGTCCCGGGTGCTCGTCGGGAGCCGCAGCAGGTCGTCGGCGAGGTCGAGCTGCTGGGCCGAGGGCTTGCCGCGCGTCAGGTCGAGCTTCAGTCCGCGGGTCTTGAGCTCCTCGTAGGCCGCGCGCTGCTCGTCGAGCAGGGTGGCGAGGTCGTCGGCGGACAGGTCGGCCAGCGGGGTCGCGTTCACGGGCTCCAGCCTAGAGGTCGCGGCCCGCGACCGGCGCGGCCGTTCTCCTCGTGGTACGCCGCTGGGCGCCTGCCCCGTTTGGCCCCGACGCCGCCGGGGAACGAGCCGGTCATGCGCCTGACACCCCTCGTCGGACTCCTCGCAGCCTGCCTCGTCGCGACCGGCTGCTCGTCGGGCGAGGAGCCTGCTCCCGGGGCGGGCGCCGGCACGGCCTCGACGTCCACCACGACGGAGCCGGCCCCCGACGAGGACGCCACCGACGGGGACCCCACCGACGGGGACGGGGCCGACGGGGACGGGGCCGCGGCGGCCGGGGTGGGCGTGTGCGACCTGCTGGCCCCCAGCGACTACCGGCGCTTCATCCGCAAGGACCTGCGCCGCTCGGTGACCGAGGACCGCCGCCTCGGCGGCTGGTCGGGCTCGATGTTCACCTGCACGGTCGAGTCCGGCCCCTTCTCGCTGTTCTCCTTCAGCTACTCGACCGCCCAGGGGGCGTGGCCGGCGATCAAGCGGTTCACCCGGCCGCAGAAGATCCCCCAGGGCGGGGACAAGGTCCTGGAGCGGGTGGCGAGGCTGTCGGCGCAGAAGCGCGTGGACGTGCCCAACCTCGCCGACGAGGCCTTCTTCTCCCAGAACCTCGGCGGCACCAGCCTCTACGCGCTCGAGGACGGCGTCGCGTACGAGATGGGGATCACGGCGCTCACCAACGGCCCCGAGGAGGTCACGTCCAGCGACTACCTGGCGGTCATGATCACCCTCATCGCCAACGCGTCCGCCGGGGTGGCGAGCGAGGCCGTGCAGCTGCCCGCACAGTGCCCTCCAGCGACGTCGACCGCGGTCACCGACGTCATCGGCGAGGTCGCGTACGCCTTCGGCTCGGCCTACCGCGGACAGGCACCGAGCTGCTCCTACGCGGCGGTCGACGGGCGTACGCTCCGCGCCGCGGCGACCGTGTTCGCCACGCGCCGCCTCTACGACCTCGACGCGCTGCCCCCGGCGCAGGACGAGACCCGCACCGTCGTCGACTCGCCCCGCGGGACGTCGGCCGGCGTGCGGCGCGAGGGAGCGAACTGGTCGTGGTACCAGGTCATGCCCGCACGACTCGAGACCGTCTCCGTCGCCACCGACCGGGTCACCTGGGGTCCACGCCCCCGTGGTGCCGTCGACCGCGAGGCCTTCCTCGCGTTCGTCGACGCCTACCGCGCCCTGGCGAGCGACCAGCTCGGCACGCCGTACTGACGCCTCCCGAGGGGGACGGGGACCGGATCAGGCGGGGACCACGGCCGGGGCGCGGAACGTGCGCCGGTACTCCTGGGGGCTGACCCCGCGCGAGCGGCCGAAGTGGTGGCGCAGGGTCGCGGCGTTGCCGAAGCCGACCTCGGCCGCCACCCAGTCGATCGAGTGGTCGGTCTGCTCGAGGAGCTCCTGCGCCGCGCGGACGCGCTCGCCGAGGATCCAGCTGTAGGGGGTCGTCCCGGTCTCCTCCTTGAACCGGCGCGCAAACGTGCGCGCCGACATGTGCATGTGGCGGGCCAGGGTCTCGACGTCGAGCTCCTCGGCGAGGTTGGCGCTGATCCAGGCCAGCAGCGGCGCCAGCGCCTCAGACTCGCAGACCGGGACAGGTCGTGCGATGAACTGGGCCTGGCCGCCGTCGCGGTGCGGCGGGACGACCATCCGCCGGGCGGTGGTCGCGGCCACCTTGGCGCCGAACTGCTGGCGCATCACGTGCAGCGCGGCGTCGAGGGCTGCGGCCGAGCCGGCGCCGGTCACGATGGTCCCGTCCTGGACGTAGAGGACGTCGCGGTCGACGATCGCCTCGGGGTAGCGCTCGGCGAGCTCGGTCGCGTAGCGCCAGTGCGTCGTGCAGCGCCGCCCGTCGAGGAGTCCGGCGTCGGCGATCATGAAGGTGGCCGAGCAGTGGGCGAAGAGCATCGCGCCGCGCTCGTGGGTGGCCCGGAGGAGCTCGACGACCTCCGGCGGCGTGTGGAGGTGGTTGCTCTTCGGGGCCAGGCAGACCAGGTCGGCGTCGGCCGCCGCCTCGAGCCCGTGCTCGACGACGAGGTCGAACCCGGCGCGGGTGCGCAGCCGTCCCGGCGTGGGCGTGACGACCGTGAAGTCGAAGACCGGGTTGTCGTCCTCGGGGTGGTAGGGCTCGGCCCACACCTCGCACAACGCGCCGAGCCCGAACGGCTCCGGCTGCTCCTGGACGACGACCGCGACCTTCTTCATGGGGACAGCCTGCACGAGAGGTGGCAGTAAATCAATGGATACTGGCATTCCTGCCACTGGTGGCAGGAACCAGATGAGCGAATGATTACTGCCATGAACACCATCCTCCTCATCCTGGTCTTGACCGCCCTCGCCTCGCTGCTGGTCAGCTACGCCCGCCACGACCGCTTCGCCGGCCACGCGTCCACCGCCCACCCCCTCGACGAGCTGGGCCCGGTGGAGGAGCGCCTGCACCTCGTCCCCCGCGCCTGAGCGCCGGCGGGCGCGCCCGGCACAATGCCGGGCATGCCCGCCCGCACGGACGTCGACCTCCGCCCCGGATCCCGCGTCGCGCTGCTCGTGCCGGGCTCGCGGTCGTACGTCGACCTGGTGCTGGGCCTGCTGGCCGACGGCGTGTTCCCGGTGCCGCTCGACCCCGGACTCACGCAGGCGGAGCGGGTCCGCATCCTGGCCCCCGTCGCCCCCGACCTGGTCGTCACCGACCAGGACCACGTCGAGTCCCTGCTGAGGACCCGACGAGGTCGCGCACGCGGACTGCCCCTGGGGCGTCCGGTGCACTGCACGAGCGGCACGACCGGCACCCCCAAGGGCGTCTGGTCGGGCCTGCTGCCGGAGGACGACGCCGCCGCGCTCGTCGCCGAGGAGCGCGACCTGTGGGGGTTCGCGGCCGACGACGTCCACCTGGTGCTGAGCCCGCTCCACCACTCGGCGCCGCTGCGCTTCGCCATGGGCACCCTGCTCGCGGGGGGCCGGATCGTCGTGCCCGGGAAGTTCGACCCCGCGACCGTCACGCGTGCGATCGCGGCCGAGAGGCCGACGACGATGTTCTGCGTGCCGACCCACCTCGGGCGCCTCTTCGCCCACTGGGACGACGTCGGCGCTCCCGACCTGTCGTCCTTCCGGCTCGTCGCGCACGCCGGGGCGCCGTGCCCGCCGTCGGTCAAGGAGCGCCTCGTGGACCTGTTCCCGGCCGGGTCGACGTGGGAGTTCTACGGCTCGACCGAGGGCCAGTTCACCGCGTGCCGCTCCGAGGAGTGGCTCGATCGCCGCGGCACGGTCGGCCGGGCCCGCCCGGGACGTACGCTCAGCACCGACCCGGACGGACGGATCTGGTGCGCGGTCCCCCGCCACGCCCGGTTCACCTACCTCGGCGCGCCCGAGCAGACCGCGGCAGCCTGGCGCGACACCACCAGCGGTCCGGCGTTCACCGTGGGCGACGTCGGTCGCATCGACGAGGACGGCTACCTCTTCCTCGACGGGCGGCGCACGGACCTGATCATCTCCGGCGGCGTCAACGTCTACCCGCTCGAGGTCGAGAACGCCCTGCGGGAGGTGCCCGGCGTCGAGGACGTCGCAGTGTTCGGAGTCCCGGACGAGCGCTGGGGCCAACGGGTCTGCGCGGCGGTCGTGGGCGGGGCGCCCGTCGTCGCGCTGGAGGCGCACGCCCGCCGGGTGCTCTCCCCGGCCAAGCGGCCCAAGTCCTACATCCACCTCGACGAGTTGCCTCTCACGGCCACGGGGAAGGTCCGTCGGGACGCGCTGACCGCCGACCCGGGCTGATCCGCCGTTCTGACATGTGGACGTCGACTTTTGCTTGACGTCACACAAAAGTCACGCCTAGCGTGAGCCCCGTCACAGGAACCGCACGCCTGTGTGCCCACTCAAACTCGGTTGTGGAAGGCGCGCCCCCATGCACCTGCGGTCCCGTCAGCTGTTCGTCCCCCTCCTCGCCCTGGTGACCGGCCTCGCGCTGGCGCTCGGGCTGGCGGCGCCCGTCGTGGCGGCGGTGCCCGACCGCGTCGCCCCCGACGCGGTCGCGGGGAAGGAGGTGGCCCCCGACGCGACGTCGAGGACGCCGAAGAAGCAGGCGAAGGCTGCCGCGGCAGCGGCCGACGCGCCCGACCTCTCCAAGTTCCAGAAGGTCGTGCTCGGGCAGGGCACGGGGCTCGGCGAGGTCATGGAGCTGACCGTCGCCGACGACGGCCGGGTCTTCTTCATCACCCGCGCCGGCGACATCTCGATGTACGACCCCGCCGACGGCAGCATCGAGATCATCATGAACAACCCGAGCCTGGGGGTGTGGAGCGGCCTCGAGGACGGTGGCCTCGGCATCACGCTCGACCCGGAGTTCGCCACGAACGGCTGGATCTACGTCTACTACGCCCCGCTGCCGGCCTCGCACGACGCCAACCGCCTCTCACGCCTCACGGTCGAGACCGACGGGGGTGAGACCTCGATCGCGAAGTCGTCGGAGAAGGTCATCCTCGAGGTCGGCACCCAGCGCAACGTGTGCTGCCACTCCGCTGGCTCCCTTCAGTTCGGCGACGGCGGCGTCCTGCACCTCGCGACCGGCGACAACACCTCGTCCTCCGACAACGACGGCTACTCCCCCCACGACGAGCGCCCCGGGCGCTCGGACTACGACGCCCAGAAGTCGTCGGCCAACACCAACGACCTGCGCGGCAAGATCCTGCGCGTCATCCCGCGCAACGACGACGCGGGCGACGTCGACCCGACCGCCGGTGACGGCATCTCCTACGACATCCCCGGAGGCAACCTGTTCGGCGAGGGCGGGGCGTACGCCGACGCGCTCTACCCCGACGCCGACCCGGCGAAGACGCGCCCGGAGATCTACGTGATGGGCCTGCGCAACCCCTACCGCCTCGGGGTCGACGCCGACACCGACGTCCTCTACTGGGGCGAGGTCGGCCCGGACTCGCGCGTCAACAGCCCCAACCGCGGCCCGCGGCACTTCGAGGAGTTCAACCGCACCGACGTCGCGATGAACGGCGGCTGGCCCTACTGCGGCGGCGAGGTCGGCGACGACCTGACCAAGATGGACTTCGGCGGCGCCTACGTCGACTGGGACTTCGTGGCCAACCGCTTCCGCACCAACAGCGACGGGTCGCCCAAGCGGTTCCCGTGCAACGACCCGGAGGAGATGGCGGGCGTCAACGACTCCCCCAACAGCACGGGCCTGCAGACGCTGCCGCCGATGACCGACGCCTGGATCCCCTACTCCGACGTCGCGCCCTACAAGTACCCCGCGGTGCAGGGCGCCACCCCCACCGGCGGGCAGGTCTACCGACAGTCGCAGAACACCGCGGCCAAGGACACCGCGTTCCCCGCCCACTACGAGGGCTCCTACTTCATGTCGGAGATGAGCCGCGGCTGGATCAAGGAAGTCCGGATGGGCGCCGACGGCACCATCGAGTCGATCAACGACTTCATGAGCGGCTTCGTCGCCCCCGGCGACCTCGAGTTCGGCCCGGACGGCTCGATGTACGTCCTCGAGTACGGCACCGGCTTCTTCTCGGGCTCCCCCCAGACCAAGCTCGTCCGCATCGACTACGCCATCAACGGCTCCGCGCCGGTGGCCAAGGCCGCCGCGGACGTGACCGAGGGCGACGCCCCGCTCGCCGTCCGGTTCAGCAGCGACGGCACGACCGACCCCGACGGCGACGACGTCACCTACGCGTGGGACCTCGACGGCGACGGGGAGACCGACTCCACCGAGGCCGACCCCACCTGGACCTATGACTCCGTGGGCGACTACACGGTCCTACTGACCGTCACCGACGCGACCGGCAAGTCCGCGACCGCGCAGGTGCGCATCACGGTCGGCAACACCGCGCCGACCGTCGAGATCGAGCTCCCGGCCGACGGCGGCTTCTACTCCTCCGGCGACGACATCCCCTTCGTGGTCAACGTCGAGGACGCGGAGGAGACCGTCGACTGCGACGAGGTCGTGGTGCAGGAGGGCCTCGGACACGACCTCCACGTCCACCCCAACCTGTCGGTCAACGGCTGCGAGGGCACGATCCGCACGGCCGCCTCGGCCGACCACGGGCCCGACGCCAACACCTACGGCGTGCTCATCGCGACCTACCGCGACGGCGGCGCCAACGACGGCGCCAACGCCTCCCTCCAGGGCAGCGACACGGTCATCCTGCAGCCCAAGCTGCGCCAGGCCGAGCACGCCACCAACCGGCAGGGCGTCGGCTACACCGGCTACGACGACAAGTCCGGCACCCGCCCCGGCGGCGGCGGGCTGATCACCGGCATGGGCAACGGCGACTGGGTGATGTTCGACCCGATGAGCCTGGTCAACATGACGCACGTGTCGGTGCGCTACTCCGGCGGTCCGCAGTCCGGCGCAAGCATCCAGGTGCGTGCCGGCGCGGCCGACGGCCCGGTCGTCGCGACCGTCCCGCTCGACGGCGGCACCCAGGGCCAGTACTTCTACAAGACCGTCAGAGGTGCCGTCACCGCACGCGACGCCGACGCCGGCGGTCGTCCGCTCTACTTCGTCTACAACGGCGCCGGCGAGATGAACTTCGACGAGTTCAGCGTCGAGGGCACCGGCGTGGCCGCGAACACCTCGCCGGTGATCACGTCCGCCACCGCCACCCCCGCCGACGGGCTCGCGCCGCTCGAGGTCGACTTCGCGGTCGAGGCCGAGGACCCGGACGGTGACGCGATCACCTACGCCTGGGACTTCGGCGTCGACGGCACCGACGACGACACCGCCGACACGGCGACGGCCACGTGGACCTACCCCGAGCCCGGCGTCTACACCGCGACCGTGACCGTCGAGGACTCGACGGGCAAGAAGACCAGCCAGGCCGTCGAGGTCACCGTGCGGCAGCCCTGCGCCACCGCACCGACGCCGGACGCCGGCTTCGAGCTGCTCTTCGACGGCACCGACCTGAGCGACTGGACGCAGGCCGGCCCCGGCGGCTTCACGGTCGAGAACTGCGCCATCACCAGCGTCGGCGGGCTGGGGATGCTCTGGTACGACCAGCGTGACTTCGCCGACTTCACCCTCAAGCTCCAGTTCAAGCTGTCCGACGAGGGTGACAACTCCGGTGTGTTCGCCCGCTTCCCCGACCCCGGGACCGACCCCAACGTCGCGATCAACCAGGGCCACGAGATCCAGATCAAGGAGGGCCAGCCCAACGACGAGCCCCAGAAGACGGGCTCGGTCTACAACTTCGACCGTGAGGACGAGCGCGCCGCCAAGCCGATCGGCGAGTGGAACGACTACGAGATCACCGTCGTCGGCCAGACCTACACGATGACGCTGAACGGCGTCGTGGTGAACGAGTACACCTCCGACGGCTCGCGTGGCACCGAGGGCTACATCGGTCTGCAGAACCACGGGGCCAACGACTCCGTGACGTTCCGCAACATCCAGGTCAAGGACCTCGACGTGGCCGAGCCGTTCATCGACTCACTCACGGCGGACCCCGTGCGCGGCGGCGCTCCGCTCGTCGTCGACTTCACCGCCGAGGGCGTGGACCGCCAGGGTGACGACATCACCTTCGAGTGGGACTTCGGCGACGGCTCCGACCCGGTCACCGGTGGGGGCGAGGTGTCGCACACCTACACCGAGGGCGGCACCTTCACCGCGTCCGTGACCCCCGTCGACGCCGAGGGCAACCGCGGCGCCACCCGCGAGACCGAGGAGATCACCGTCCTGGTCGACCCGGTCGCGACCGCGACCGCCGCCCCGCGCTGCGGGGTGCTCCCGCTCGAGGTCGGGTTCGACGCCTCCGCGACCGACCCGCAGGACCAGACGGTCTCGTGGCAGTGGGACTTCGGGGTCGACGGCACGGACGACGACACCTCGACCGAGCAGTCGCCCACCTGGACCTACACGGCGGCCGGCGAGTACACCGCCACCGTCACCGCCACCGACCCCGACGGCAACACGGGCACCAGCTCCGTACGCATCGAGGTCCTCGCCGACGGCGAGTGCCGCCCGGTCGCCGACCTGTCGGAGCTGTTCAACAACGACGGCATCTCGACCGACGCCAACCCCGGCGACGGCAACTTCGACGGCGGCGGCTGGACCTTCGCCGCCGAGCTGCTCCCCCAGGCCGCGCTGCCCGACGGCGGCCCGGTGCGGATCAACGACGTCGACTACGACTTCGGCAGCCCCGCCGACGGCGCACTCAACAACGTCGAGGCCGACGGCCAGGTGATCACCCTGCCCACCGGCACCTACGACGAGCTCAGCGTCCTGGCGACGGCCCACAACGGCGACGTCCAGGAGAACGCCACCCTCGCCTACAACGACGGCACGACCGCCCAGGTGCCGCTGCGCTACACCGACTGGGCCGTCACGCCGAAGTTCGGCGAGGAGATCGCGATCGACATGCCCTACCGCCACAACGGCGGCGGCGACACCTCGCCGCGGGTCATGATCTTCACCCAGCGGATCGCGCTCGAGGCGGGCAAGCAACCCGACACCCTCACGCTCCCGGCCAACCCGAAGCTCCACGTCTTCGCGGTCTCCGGGGTCAAGGCCGAGGAGCCGGCACCGCCGTGCGAGCAGCCTGAGCGCTCCGACGAGTTCGACGACGCCGAGCTCCTCGACAACTGCCACTGGACCGTGCGGCGTCCCGACGAGACCGCGTACGACGTGTCCGACGGCGCCCTGCACCTGACGGCGCGGCCCGGTGAGTACAACGACACCAACAACCTCATCACGCAGGAGGCCCCGGACGGCGCGTGGACCGCGACGACGAAGCTCACGTGGGACCCGACCGAGGCGGGCCAGCAGGCCGGTCTCGTGGTCGCTGGCAGCGGCGGCTCCGGCTTCGCCAAGATGACGTTCGTCGACAAGGGCAACGACAACGAGTGGATCGAGTTCCTCAAGTCGTCGACGCCGAGCAACGACCAGTTCGACTTCAGCGGCAACTGGAACACCGGCGGCGGCAGCTTCGACGGGCCCTTCCTGCCCGGCGACTTCCCCTCCACGTTCTGGCTGCGGTTCACCTCCGACGGCACCCAGCTGCGCGGCTCCTACTCGACCGACGGTGACGAGTTCGTCCAGGTGGGTGACCCCCGCACACTCGCGGGCATCACCAACCCGCGTGTCGGCGTGATGGCGCTCAAGGGCGGGGCCTCCGGCGACCCGGTCGCGGACTTCGACTTCTTCCGCTGGTCCGGCCAGCAGCAGGGCGAGGCCCCGACCGTGACGGCGACGGCCGACCCGACCTCGGGCACCGCGCCCCTGCCCGTCGACTTCAGCGCCGACGGCGACGACCCCGACGGCGGGGACCTCGAGTACGCCTGGGACTTCGGCGTCGGGGGCACCCAGGACGACACCGCCGACACCGCGGACGCCTCGTGGACCTACACCCAGCCGGGGACCTACACCGCGGCGGTCACCGTGACCGACGCGGACGGCGAGACGGCCGAGGACACCGTCGAGGTCGTCGTGGAGGAGGCGGCCGCCGGTGCCGTGCACGTCGTCGACGCCGTCGACACCGCCACCAGCAACCAGTGGGTGTCGGAGGAGAACGGCACCTCGACCGTCACCATCGAGGTGGGCGACATCGTCGAGTGGCAGTTCGACCGGGCGACGATGGGCCACGACCTGACGTCGCTCGACACCGAGGACGTCTGGGACCCCAAGCTCCAGGAGTACCGGGGCCCCAACGGCGACCCGATCCGCTACCAGTTCACCAAGCCCGGCACCTACGAGTACTGGTGCAGCATCCACGGCGCCACCATGCGCGGCACCGTGGTCGTCGAGGAGCCGGCCGCGGAGAACAGGCCGCCGACCGCGGACCCGTACGTCTCGCCGCGCCTGGGCGCCGCGCCGATGTACGTCCACTTCGAGGCACGTGCCCAGGACCCGGACGGCGACCAGCTGACCTACCTGTGGGACTTCGGCCAGAGCGATCTGCCGGGCGACACCTCGACGGAGTCGCACGCCCACGTGACGTACGCCGACCCGAGCACCTACACGGCGACCCTCACGGTCAGCGACGGCAAGGGCGGCGTCTACGAGGACGAGTTCGAGATCGTCGTCACGGGCGAGGCACCACGCGTCAGCATCGAGGCGACCCCGACCAGCGGGTCCGCGCCGCTGCGCGTCGCGTTCGACATCAGTGCGGTCGACGACCAGTCGGGCTCCCTCTCCTACTCGTGGGACTTCGGTGACGGGTCCACCTACACGGGTCCGAAGCCGCCGCTGAGCCACGTGTACACGGCGGCGGGCAGCTACACCGCGACCCTCACCGTCACCGACCCCGAGGGGAACGAGGGCAGCGACAGCGTCGAGATCAACGTCGACGCGCTGCCGGAGATCGAGGCGACCGCGACACCGAGCACCGGCGACGCACCGCTCGACGTGGACTTCTCCACGCACGTCACGACCGGCGGCGAGTTCTCGGCGTTCGCCGACGGGACCGCGACCTACCCCGACATCACGGGCAGCGCCTCGATGGTGCGCTCGCGCGGAGAGACCGTCACCTCGCTCGACGTGACGGGGCTCAAGCCGGGCGCGGAGCACATGGTCCACGTCCACGAGCAGTCGTGCGCCGACGGCAACGGCGGGGCGCACTTCCGCTTCGACACCGGCCTGCCGTTCTCCGAGGCGAACGAGATCTGGCTGCCGTTCACGTCGGACGCGTCCGGGGCGAGTGGCGAGGTGGTCGTCACCAGCGACCAGCGCGCGGGCGCCAAGGCCGTCGCGATCGTGATCCACGACCCGGACAACCCGGCCAAGCGGATCGCGTGCGTCGACCTCGACCCCAGCACCGCCGGACTCACCTACGCGTGGGACTTCGGTGACGGCGAGACCGGCGACGGAGCCGACGCGTCGCACACCTACGCCGAGCCCGGCACGTACGAGGCGACCGTGACGGTGGGCACCGACGGCGGCACCGACGAGGTCACGGACACCGTGGAGGTCGTGGTCACCGGCGACGAGCCGGTCGACCCGGCCGCCTCGACCCTCGCCGCGACGGCCACTCCGTCGGAGGTCACCGTGGGCCAGGGCTCGACGGTCGCGGTGAAGGTCATCGCCGACGGCACCACACCGACCGGCGAGGTCACCCTGACGGGCGGCGGGGCCACCTACGGGCCGCGGACGCTCCAGGACGGCACCGCGTCCTTCCCGGTCGGGCCGTTCACCGACCCCGGCTCGATCACGTTCACCGCCGCCTACGCCGGCAACGACGACGTGGCACCGAGCAAGGGCACCGTGACGGTGAGCGTCAAGGCGGCGCCCGGCCCCGGGGACACCACCGCCCCGGACACCACCATCACCGGTGGCCCGGTCGGGGCGGCGAAGGGACCGGCGGCCACGTTCACCTTCACCTCGAGCGAGGCCGGAAGCACCTTCGAGTGCAGCCTCGACGGCGGCGCGTGGTCCGCGTGCTCGTCGCCGGCGACGTTCACCCAGCTCGCCCAGGGTGAGCACGAGCTGAAGGTCCGGGCGGTCGACAAGGCGGGCAACATCGACGCGAGCCCGGCGGTGCGGTCCTGGACCGTCGACCGTGGCAAGCCGACCGTGAAGCCCGTGGGCGGCACGAAGCCGACGAAGGACCGTACGCCCAGCATCAGGGCGCGCGTCAGCGACGCGCACCACCGCGTGCAGGCCGCCGACGTCACGGTGCGGATCGGCGGCACGAAGGCTGCGAAGGTGCGGGTGACCCGCAAGGGCCTGCTCGTGGCGACGTCGCGGACGCTCTCCCCCGGTCGGCACCGCGTCGTGGTGAAGGTCCGCGACGAGGCGGGCAACGTCCGCACCGTCCGGTGGTGGATCCGCGTCCTGCGCTGACCCCGCGCAGGTGTCGGTGGGCGGTCGCCACGGCGGCCGCCCACCGCGATGCCGTGCGCACGACCGCGGTGCTCGCGGAGCCGGGCGAGGGGTCAGGCCTCCCAGACGCCCCGGACCTGCTCGGCGAGGTCACGCGACTGGCGCAGGCCCGCCTCCGCGGCAGCCGCGCGCTTGGCGGGATCGAGCAGGTTGCGGCCGAACGCGGCGAGGGCCTCGGCGTCCGGGGTCACGACCGACCAGGCCCGTGGCCCCACCCGCTCGACCTGCGCGCGGATCGAGGCCTTCCTGCTGACCGAGCGCGGGAGCGGAGCGAGGACGACGACCCGCTCCGCCCCGGCCGCCACGTCGACGTTCGCGGTCGAGCGCATGCCGCCGTCCATGTAGGTGCGCCCGCCGACCACGACGGGGGGCCACACCGTGGGGACGGCGCAGCTCGCGGCCACGGCGGCGACGAGGTCGACGCCGGAGTCGCGGGTGAAGACGGTGAACTCACCGCTCGCGGTGTCGACCGCCGTGATGCGCAGGTCGCGCTCGGGCCAGTCGTGGACCGGGAGCCGGGCCCGGATGACGCCCTCGCGGTCGACCGAGCCCGGGGCGTGGGCGGCTGCCGCCACCCGCCCGACCCGGGCGAGCTTCGCGCGCCCGCTGCCGGGCAGGGCGTACGGCGGGACGAGCCGCAGGGCCGCGATGCGGGAGAGCCGGCCGCCGATCTCGGCGTCCGGGGGCGTGAGCTGCTCGGCGTAGAGGTCCGCGAGCGGCAGGCCGTTGGTGACCTGCGCGCCGACGACCGAGCCGGCCGAGGTGCCGACGACCACGTCGGCCCCGGTGAGGTCGACCCCTGCCTCCGCGAGGCCGGCGAGGATGCCGAGCTCCCACGCGATCCCCGTGATGCCTCCGCCGCCGAGGACGAGCGCGGACGTACCGGTGCCTGTCATGGGGCCAGTTCTAGCCGACCCGCCCTGAGACGCGCGACGGCCCGCCGGGAGTCCCCGGCGGGCCGTCGTGGTGCTACGGGTGGATCAGCGGATCAGCTGGCGCCGCCGGTCAGCTTCTCGCGGAGCGCCTGCAGCGCCTCGTCGGACGCCAGCGAGCCACCGGTGTCGCCACCGGCCTCGGCCTCGGTGTCGCCACCGGAGGAGTACGAGGTGGCCTCGCCGGCCTCGGCCTCGGCGACCTTGGCGTCGGCCTGCTGCTTGACGTGCTGCTCCCAGCGGGCGTGCGCCTTGGCGTACTGGTCCTCCCAGATCGCACGCTGCTCGTCGAAGCCCTCGAGCCACTCGCCCGTCTCGGGGTCGAAGCCCTCGGGGTAGACGTAGTTGCCCTGCTCGTCGTAGGTGGCGGTCATGCCGTAGAGCGTGGGGTCGAACTCCTCCACGTCGGCGGCGGCGGCGGTCTCGTTGGCCTGCTTGAGCGACAGCGAGATCCGGCGACGCTCGAGGTCGATGTCGATGATCTTGACCATGACGTCGTCGTTGACCTGGACGACCTGCTCGGGGATCTCGACGTGACGCTCGGCGAGCTCGGAGATGTGCACCAGGCCCTCGATGCCCTCCTCGACGCGGACGAACGAACCGAACGGCACCAGCTTGGTGACCTTGCCCGGGACGATCTGACCGATCTGGTGGGTGCGGGCGAAGTGCTGCCACGGGTCCTCCTGGGTCGCCTTCAGCGACAGGGAGACACGCTCGCGGTCCATGTCGACGTCGAGGACCTCGACGGTGACCTCGTCGCCCACGGCGACGACCTCGGACGGGTGGTCGATGTGCTTCCAGGAGAGCTCGGAGACGTGGACGAGGCCGTCGACGCCGCCCAGGTCCACGAACGCACCGAAGTTGACGATCGAGGAGACGACACCCTTGCGGATCTGACCCTTCTGGAGCTGGGTCAGGAAGCCGTGGCGGACCTCGGACTGGGTCTGCTCGAGCCAGGCGCGACGCGACAGGACCACGTTGTTGCGGTTCTTGTCGAGCTCGATGATCTTCGCCTCGAGCGTCTGGCCGACGTAGGGCTGCAGGTCGCGGACGCGACGCATCTCCACCAGCGAGGCCGGCAGGAAGCCGCGCAGGCCGATGTCGAGGATGAGGCCGCCCTTGACGACCTCGATGACGGTGCCCTCGACGACGCCGTCCTCCTCCTTGACCTGCTCGATGGTGCCCCAGGCACGCTCGTACTGAGCCCGCTTCTTGGACAGGATCAGACGGCCTTCCTTGTCCTCCTTCTGGAGGACCAGGGCCTCGACCTTGTCGCCCACGGTAACGACCTCGTTGGGGTCGACGTCGTGCTTGATCGACAGCTCGCGCGAGGGGATGACGCCCTCGGTCTTGTAGCCGATGTCGAGGAGGACCTCGTCACGGTCCACCTTGACGATGGTGCCGTCGACGATGTCGCCGTCGTTGAAGTACTTGATGGTCTCGTCGATAGCGGCGAGGAAGTCCTCTTCGGACCCGATGTCGTTGACGGCCACCTGAGGGGCGTCGTAGTCCGGAAGAGTGGAGAGCGTGCTCGTCATATGGGAAGTGATTCCTTGGATGGATGGAGTCGTGCGGACGCGCGCGAGGGGTCCGTTTCACTGCCCCTCGTCGGTGACGGATCACTGACGCGGACGCGGCGAGCCCGGGAACGCTCGGTATGGAAGCCGGGCGGACGACTGGCGCAACACCCAAGCGTACGCGCCCGCGCAGGCGTACGTCCAACCGGCAGGCACGCTCAGCCCACGCTCACCAGCCGGTCGGCCGGGCGTGGACGTCGCCCGCGTCGGCGACGGCTGCCAGGAGGTGCGCGGCACGGTCCGCGACCGGGTTCTCGCCCGCCCTCGCCGCGAGGTCGACGAGCGCCCACAGGTCTGCCGCGCGGGCGCCGTCGAAGAGCTCCTCGGGCTCCCCGCCGCGCAGCGCGCACCAGGCCGCCAGCACGGCGTCGACGTACGCCGGGTGCCGCTCGAGGCGCACCAGGTTGCCGACGTCGGTCCACGGGTGGCCGGAGTGCGCGAACTCCCAGTCGAGCACCGCGGTGACCTCGAGCGTCGCCGGGTCGACGAGCACGTTCTTGGGGTTGAGGTCGCTGTGCACGAGGCACGACCGACCCACTCCGTCGAGCAGGTCCTGCGCCGCGGCGGCCACCGCGGACAACGCGTCGCGCGGTCCGGGCCGCCAGTGGGCGAGGCGGGCGCCGACCCACTCGACCAGGCCGCCCTCGGGGAAGCGCCCCAGCGTCAGGTCGCGGTCGACGAAGGGCCCCGGTCGCAGCGTGGGCATGCCGGCCAGCGTCGCAGCGACCGTGCCGAGCGCCCGTCCCCACTGGACCAGCCCCTCGTCGTCGCCCGCGGCGACGAGCCGCGCGTGGACGAGGTCGCCGCGCTCCCCCGCCTCGAACGACGTCACCAGGAGCCCGGGCCGGTCGCTGCCCGTGTGGGCGCGGCTCACCTCGAGCACCTCGGGCACCGGCAGCAGCCCGCGCACCAGCCTGAGGACGGCCTCGTCCACCTCGGGTGCGGACTCCCCGCGCGCGTCGTCGGGCGGGTAGAGCCGCACGACCACGCGCTGCCCGGCGACCTCGCCGAGGAACGTCCGGCCGGAGTGACCGCCCTCGAGCGGGGTCAGTGACGGGCCCAGGGAGGTCATGCACCCAGCCTGACACGCGTCGGCGGGAACCTCCCGCACCCCCGGATTCACCCCCGTGGGAAACCTTCGTGTCACCTTTTCGTACTGCTGTCGTTGATCGTGTGAGATCTTTTGTCACCGTTGGGTGGATTTCTCGTGGTCCGCGACACACGCACACCGCTTCAGGGGGAAGTACCGATGCACCTAGGAACCCGTCGACCCGCAGCCGCGATCCGCAGGGTCGTCGCCGCGACCGCGGCGCTCGCGCTGCCGATGTCCGCGCTGACGCTGGCACTCGCGGCGCCGCCGGCGTCCGCCGCGCCGCTCCCGGCGCCGTTCGACGCCTCGGCCCGTGGCGACCTGGTCGGGCTGACGGCCAGCCTCGCCGGAGCCAGCCTCGCCGGCGCGACGATCGGCCAGAGCCTCGCCGACGTGAGCTCGACCCGGGCCAACGGCAACGCCGTCGGCGAGTCGAGCAACGTCGCCGCGAGCATCGCCGGCTTCCCCGTGACGGTCGATCGGGCCCGGGCCGTGGCCCCGCCCTCGACCAACCCCGACCAGCGCTCGCTGCTCGGGGTGAACCTCGCCCCTGTGGCCACCGTCGGCGCCCTCACCGGTGACGTCGAGGCCAGCTACCCCAGCAACCCGCTGGCCTGCGTCCCCGCCTCGGGCGGTGAGCGCGTGATGAGCGACTCGCGCACGACGCTGGCGGGCGTGACGCTCGCCAGCCTGCCGCTCCTGGGCGCTGCGGCACAGGTCGGCGCCTCCTCCACCCGCACCACCACCAAGCTGGTCGCCAACAGCGCCATCCCAGGCGACGTGCCCGGCGACGACATGGTCTCGCGGGTCGCGACCACGGTCGGCGACGTCTCCCTCCTCGGCGGCTCCGTGGTCCTCGACGTCACCGGCGACGTCGTCGTCGAGGCACGCTCGGACGGCACGACCGGACAGGGCGTCGTCGTCGACCAGCCGACGGTCGTGGCACGCATCGGGACGACGACGATCCCGATCCCGCTCAACGGGCAGCCGGTGAACCTCGGGGCGCAGGTCGGTCCGCTGGTCAACCTCACGGTGACCGGCTTCCAGCCGACCACCTCCAGCACCGGCGCGCGGGGGGTCGCGGACCTCCAGGCCCTCCTCCGGGTCGACCTCGACGTGCTCCAGGTCATCGGTCCCCCTCTCGCCGACGTGAACCTCGCGCTCGGTTCGATGCACGCGGAGGCGCAGGCCCCGACCAACGGCGTCGAGTGCGACTCCGCGACGACGGTCGACATCGTGACCCCCACCGCCGGTCCCACCAGCGACTCCACCCCCACCTTCACCGGCACCGGCGAGGCGGGCTCCACGGTCGTCGTCCGCGACCAGAGCGGAGACTTCGTCTGCCAGGCGACCGTGCAGTCCAACGGCTCCTGGACCTGCACCCCGGGTGCGCCGCTGGAGCAGGGCTCCCAGCCCTACACCGCCACCGCCACCGACCCGGCGGGCAACACCGCCACCGACAGCGTCACGCTGGACATCGACGACGTGGCACCAGGCGCGCCGGCGATCCTGCAACCTGCGGAGGGCAGCACGACCGACGACCCGACCCCGACGATCTCGGGCACGGGTGAGGCGGGCGCCACCGTCACCGTGACCGAGGACGGCACCGAGCTCTGCACCGCCACCGTCGGCGGCGGCGGCAACTGGTCGTGCTCCCCCGGCACGCCGCTGGACGACGGCCCGCACCAGGTCTCCGCCACCCAGACGGACGCGGCCGGCAACGAGGGCCCCGCCGACACCCAGTCGTTCACCGTCGACACCACCGTCCCGGACGCGCCGGTCATCGTGACCCCGGCCCAGGACGAGGTCACCGACGACGCGACCCCGGAGTTCTCCGGCACCGCCGAGCCCGGCTCGACCGTCGTGGTCACCGACGCCGACGGCGACGAGGTCTGCACCGACGTCGCTGACGCCACCACGGGCGCCTGGTCCTGCACGCCGACCGACGACCTGCCCGAGGGCGAGAACACCTACACCGCCACGGCGACCGACGAGGGCGGTGACACCTCGCCCGGCACCGATGTGACGTTCACCGTCGACCTCGGTACCACCGTCACGATCGCCACGCCCGCCGACGGCGCGACCACCAACGACACCACGCCGGAGTTCTCCGGGACCGGTGAGAACGGCGCCACGGTCGTGGTCACCGACGCCGACGGCGACGAGGTCTGCACCACCACCGTCGGCACCGGCGGCAACTGGTCCTGCACCCCCACGACCGAGCTCCCCGAGGGCGAGGCCACCTACACCGCGACCGCCACCGACGAGGCCGGCAACACCGACACCGCCAGCAGCACGTTCACCATCGACCCGGACGGCGAGGACACCAACCCGCCCGCGGCGCCGCTGATCCAGACCCCGGCCCAGGACGAGGTCACCAACGACGCGACCCCGGAGTTCTCCGGCACCGCCGAGCCCGGCTCGACCGTCGTGGTCACCGACGCCGACGGCGACGAGGTCTGCACCGACGTCGCTGACGCCACCACCGGCGCCTGGTCCTGCACGCCGACCGGCGACCTGCCCGAGGGCGAGAACACCTACACCGCGACCGCCACCGACGGGGCCGGCAACACCTCGGCCGACACCGACGTGACCTTCACCGTCGACCTCGACACCACCGTCACGATCACCACCCCGGCCACGGGCTCCACGGTCCAGGACACCACGCCGACCTTCAGCGGCACCGGCGAGAACGGCGCCACGGTCGTGGTCACCGACGCCGACGGCGACGAGGTCTGCACCACCACCGTCGGCACCGGCGGCAACTGGTCCTGCACCCCCACGACCGAGCTCCCCGAGGGCGAGGCCACCTACACCGCGACCGCCACCGACGAGGCCGGCAACACCGACACCGCCGCCACCACGTTCACGGTCGAGGCGCCGGACGAGGAGGCGCCGGACGCGCCGGTGATCGTGACCCCGGCCCAGGATGAGGTCACCGACGACCCCACGCCGGAGTTCTCCGGCACCGCCGAGCCCGGCTCGAGCGTCGTGGTCACCGACGCCGACGGCGACGAGGTCTGCACCGACGTCGCGGACGCCACCACCGGCGCCTGGTCCTGCACGCCGACCGACGACCTGCCCGAGGGCGAGAACACCTACACCGCGACCGCCACCGACGAGGCCGGCAACACCTCGGCCGGCACCGACGTGACCTTCACCGTCGACCTCGACACCACCGTCACGATCACCACCCCGGCCACCGGCTCCACCACCGCGGACGTCACCCCCACGATCGGTGGCACCGGCGAGAACGGCGCCACGGTCGAGGTCACCGAGAACGGGCTCACGGTCTGCTCGGCCACCGTCACCGCGGGGACCTGGAGCTGCACCCCGACGGTGCCGCTCCTGCCCGGGGCGCACACCGTCACGGCCACGGCGACCGACGAGGCCGGCAACAGCGACGCCGCCACCACGACGTTCACCGTCGTGCTCGTGGACGACGAGGCGCCGGACGCCCCGGTGATCGTGACCCCGGCCCAGGACGACGTCACCGGCGACGCGACCCCGCAGTTCAGCGGGACCGCGGAGCCCGGCTCGAGCGTCACCGTGCGTGACGACCAGGGCACCGAGGTCTGCACCACCGACGCCGACCCGGTCACCGGCAGCTGGTCCTGCACCCCGACCGCCGACCTGCCCGACGGGGAGAACACCTACACCGCGACCGCCACCGACGAGGCCGGCAACGAGTCCGACGAGGACTCCGTGACGTTCACCGTCGACACCGGCACCGCCGTGACGATCGCCTCCCCCGCCGACGGCTCGACCATCGAGGACACCACCCCGACGTTCACCGGCACCGGCGAGAACGGCGCCACCGTCGTGGTCACCGACGCCGACGGCGACGAGGTCTGCACCACCACCGTCGGCGCAAGCGGTGCCTGGACCTGCACCCCGGCGGTCCCGCTCCCGCCCGGCGCGAACGCCTACACGGCCACCGCGACGGACGAGGCGGGCAACGAGGCGGAGGCCACCACGACCTTCACCCTCGCGCCGAGCGGTGGTGACACGGCGCCGCCGGCGGCACCGGACATCACCGCGCCGGCTGCCGGTGCCACCGTCCAGGACACGACGCCGCAGATCTCCGGCACGGGCGAGCCCGGCGCCACCGTGACCGTCAGCGAGGGCTCGACCCAGCTGTGCACCGCGGTCGTCGGCGTCGGCGGGCAGTGGTCGTGCTCCTCGACCGTCGTCCTCCAGCCGGGTGCGCACACCGTCTCGGCCGTGCAGACCGACACCAGCGGCAACACGAGCACCGCGGACACCGTCACCTTCACGGTGGTGGCCGCCCCCGGTGACGCCGACGGCGACGGGCTGCCCGACCAGCAGGAGGGCGCCCTCGGCACCAACCCCACCAACCCGGACACCGACGGCGACGGGCTCACCGACGGCCAGGAGGTCACCACGACCAAGACGGACCCGTTGAAGCCGGACACCGACGCCGACGGCCTCACCGACGGCGCCGAGGTCAACGTGCACGGCACCGACCCGCTCAACCCCGACACCGACGGCGACCGCATCACCGACGGCCGCGAGGTCACGGGCGTGCGCATCCGCCAGCGCTTCGAGGTCTGCGGCAAGAAGGCCCGCACGGCGATCATCGTCCGCACCGACCCGCTGTCCAAGGACACGGACAAGGACGGCCTGACCGACGGCGCCGAGGTCCGCGGCACGAAGGTCAAGCAGAAGGTCCGCTCGAAGGGCAAGACCTTCATGATCGGCAAGACGCGGACGGACCCGACCAAGAAGGACTCCGACCGCGACGGCCTCAAGGACAAGGTCGAGCTGACGGGCAAGGCCAACAAGAAGTTCGGCCGCGCCAAGACCGACCCGACGAAGTGCGACACCGACCGCGGCGGCGTCAGTGACGGCGCCGAGGTCAAGGCCGGTGCAAACCCGGCCGACTGGCGCTCGGGCCCGCGCAACCCGCGTACCGGCAACGGTCGCTGGGGCTTCGGACCCGACTCGTACGGCATCGGCTGAGCCCTTCCCCTGCAGCGCCGGCGTACCCCCCGGGTACGCCGGCGCTGGTCACCCACCCGGCGATCAGCACGCCGTGGGTAAAGCTTGTGTCACCTTTTGGTGGCTCCGTCGTTGATCAGGCACATCACTCGTCACCGTCTCGTGCACGTCCCGTGCACCACGAGGCACATCACCACAGGGGGTTCGTCGATGAACACGCACACGAGTCGGCCGTGGGGCCGGTTCTCCAGGGGGGCGGCCGCAGGCCTCGCCCTCGTCCTGCCGGCCTCGGTGCTCGGCCTCGCCCAGGCGCCGGCGTCCGCCGCGCCCGTCCCGACCACCGCCACCGCGTCGACGGCAGCCAGCCTGCTGGCCGTCGACGTCGTCGGCATCACGCTCCCGGCACCGATCGGGGGCATCAGCGCGGCGTCGGTCGACGTCGCCCCCACGACGGGCTCGCTGTCCGGTGGGTCACCCCGCGTGACGGCAGCAGCGTCCAACCTCGGCGCGGACGCGGTCGGCATCGACCTGTCCGGCCTGCTGTCGAGCGCCCAGCAGAGCGCGCCGCCGGACAACACCGCGGCGACGACGCAGCAGCTCGGCAGCCTGCCCGCGGCCCCGCTCCTCACCGCGGGGATCTCCACGTCGACCGCCCACGCGCGCCTCGACGCCGCTGGCAGCTGTCCCGCGCCGGGGGCTCCGCTGAGCAGCTCGCGCACCACCACCACCGACCCGTCCGTGCTCCAGCTCCCCGGCGTCGGCGCCCTCGTCGAGCTCCCCGGCACCGTGCAGACCCAGCAGTCGGTGAGTCTGGAGAGCACCGGCGGTCCGGACGACGCCCGCCGGGTCGTCGCCGCGACCTCCAGCGACCTCGCCGACCTGTCGCTGTTCGGCTCCGTGTCGGTCGAGGTCAGCAGCCAGCCGACCCTGACCGCCGCGGCCTCGGGCCAGCCGGGCGGGGCCACGGTCACCTACAGCCAGCCGGTCGTGACGATCGACGCCCCGGGCGCCCCCGGGTCGCCGTTCGTCCTCGACGGTGCCAACGACGTGGCCACGTTCGCCCTCCCGGAGAACCCGCTCCTCACCGTCTCGCTCTCCCTCGGCACGCTGACCTCGACGACGTCCCCGGACGGCACCAGCGCGTCGGGCGAGACGGCACTGCTCGACCTGCGCCTCGGCACGACGCCGCTCGGCCCGCTCGGCGGACTGACGGTCGCCGACGTCGCCGTCGTGCCGCTCTCGGCCGCGGCCGGCGCCCCGCAGGGTGGCGTCTCCTGCGGCAACGGTCCCGAGACCGGCCCGGTCGCCGGGCCGGACATCACCTCGCCCACCGCGGGCCAGGTCGTCAGCGACACGACGCCCGCAGTCACCGGCACCGGCCAGCCCGGCGCCACCGTGACCGTCACCGAGGGCGGCACCGTCCTCTGCCGCACGACGGTCACCCAGGGCGGCACCTGGTCGTGCTCGCCCACCACGCCGCTCACCGCGGGACCGCACACCGTGACGGCCACGCAGTCGGGCAACGGCAGCGGTGCGGACTCGGTGACGTTCACCGTCGTCCCCGACCCGAACGACCCCGACGGTGACGGGCTGACCAACGCCGAGGAGACGACGCAGGGCACCGACCCCACCAACCCGGACACCGACGGCGACGGCCTCACCGACGGCGCCGAGGTCAACACCCACGGCACCGACCCCACCGACCCGGACACCGACGGTGACGGCCTCACCGACGGCCAGGAGGTCAACGGCGTCACGATCAAGCAGCGCTTCGAGGTCTGCGGCAAGAAGGCCCGCACGTCCATCCGGGTCACGACCAACCCGCTCGCCAAGGACACCGACAAGGACGGCCTGAGCGACGGCAAGGAGGTCAAGGGCTACAAGATCAAGCAGCGGGTCAAGACGCGCAAGGGCAGCTTCGTCATCGGCCGGACCCGGTCCAACCCGACGAAGAAGGACACCGACCGCGACGGCCTCAAGGACAAGGTCGAGGTCACCGGCAAGGCCAACAAGCGGTACGGCAAGGCCAAGACCGACCCCACGAAGTGCGACACCGACAAGGGTGGCGTGAGCGACGGCGCGGAGGTCCGGGCGAAGGCCAACCCGGCCGACTACCGCTCCGGCCCGCGCAACCCGCGCGGCCGCACCGGCCGGGCGTCGATCGGATGACCGGCTGATCGCCACCGGCTGATCGGCACCGGCTGATCGGCACCGGCTGATCGGCACCGGCTGATCGTCACCGGCTGATCGTCCGACCTGCCCGCTGAGCCCTCCCCCAGGTGCCGGCGTACCGGAGCCCCACGCCCGGTGCGCCGGCACCGTCACGTCCGGGGCTACGCTCCCGGCGTGGAGGATCACCAGCCGCAGTCGGTCCGCGTCGAGCGCCGACCGGTCTCCGAGCGGGAGTCCCGTCGGGCCAACGGCCCGGACTGGGACCGCTACGCCGACGAGTACCAGGCGACCCACGGCGCATTCCTCGGCGACGCCGGGTTCGTGTGGGGCCCCGAGGGCCACACCGAGGACGAGCTGCGCGTGCTGGGCGACGTCACCGGGCTCGACGTGCTCGAGGTCGGCAGTGGTGCCGGCCAGTGCTCGCGCTGGGTGCGCACGCACGGCGGGCGGGGCATCGGCCTCGACCTCTCCCACCGCCAGCTGCAGCACTCCCTGCGCCTCGACGCCGAGACCGGGGTCGCCGTGCCGTCGGTCCGCGCGACCGCCACCGCCCTGCCGTTCGCGTCGGGCAGCTTCGACGTCGTCTTCTGCTCGTTCGGTGCGCTCCAGTTCGTCAGCGAGATCGACACGGCGGTGGCGGAGACGGCCCGGGTGCTGCGCCCGGGCGGTCGCTTCGCGTTCTCCGTCACCCACCCGACCCGCTGGATGTTCCCCGACGACCCGGGTGAGCCCGGTCTGACGGCGACCCAGTCCTACTGGGACCGCACCCCCTACGTCGAGGTCGACGACGCGACGGGAGTCGTGTCCTACGTCGAGCACCACCGCACCCTGGGTGACTGGGTGCGGCTGCTCGCCGGGCACCGCTTCCGTCTCACCGACCTCGTCGAGCCGGAGTGGCCCGCCGACCACGACCGCGTGTGGGGCGGCTGGTCACGCACGCGTGGCGTACTGACGCCGGGCACCGCCATCTTCGTGGCGCACCTCCCGGACTGAGGCGGGCGAGCGGCGCCGCGCCCAGCCGGCCACCAGCGAGGCGGGGTTGACGCGCGACCACCACCTGCGTCGGCGGCTCGCCGCCGCGAGCAGCTCGGCGCGCAGCTCCTGGCACGCCTGCCAGTAGTCGTCGGCGTCGTCGTCAGGCCGCCCGGGGGCGAAGACGGCCGCGTCCGCGCGCCGCGCGAGCTCGGTCCCTGCGCCCAGCAGGCCCGCCTGGGCGACGCGGCTCCAGGACTCCGGCACGGGCGTGCCACGATCACGCGCCGTGTCGAGCACCTCCTGCCAGCCGTTGACGTAGATCGCGGTCCACGACGACGCGCGTCGGCGCCAGCGACGTCGTACGAGCTTGGCGGGCGCCACGAGCAGGAGCAGGGCGAGGACCACGACGCCGAGCACGAGCACGGCCCGCAGGACGTCCGCGGCGGCCGCCGGGTCCGTCTCGTCCTCCTCGGTCGGCTCGTCCTGACCACGACGCGGAGGACGCTCGTCGGAGTCGGGCGTGCCCAGGCCCCCGCCGTCGTCCGCGCGGTCGAGCAGGTCGGCGACGAACCTCCCGGGGTCGTCGCCGCCGGGGTCGTCCTGCTCCTCGCGGACGAGCTCGGCGCCGACGTACCTCCGCGGCTCGAGCGTGCGCCACGTGCCGTCGGCCAGCTGCAGCTCGACCCACACCCCGACGTCCTGCGCGCGCACGACGCCGCGCGGGCCGGGGACCGCCCCGGTGACGACCCGGCCCGGGACCCCGAGGCGCGAGGCACCGAGTGCCATCAGCGCGGCGTACTGGAACGGCGTCCCGGTCATCGTGCGCGAGCCGAGCATGTTCGTGCCCAGGTCGTCGGGCCCCTGCAGGGACTCGCCGCTGAACCTGGTCGCCCCGCGGGTCCGGAGGTAGCGCGCCAGGAGCAGCACACGTCCGAGGGGCGCGACGTCCGCGCGCTCGAAGGGCGCGAGGTGGTCGTCGAGGAACTCCCCCGCGGGCTGGCGCTGGTCGGCGGCCGCCACGGCTGCCTCGTCGCCCCTCGCGAGGTCGTCGGGGAGCAGCTCGGCGGTGAACGTGTAGTCGTCGCGCGGGTCCACCCCTCCGACCACGAGGGCGCTGGACGTGGCGAGGTTGTAGCGGACGTCGTCGAGCTGCGTACGCCCGTCGAACTCCTCGAGGTCGAGGCTGGTGAGCGCGCCGAGCAGCGGGAGCCAGTCGCCGGTGTAACCGCCCAGCATCTCCACCCGGACCTCGACGGACGTGCCGACGTAGGGCGCGGTCACCTCCTGCCCGATGCGCTTGAAGGTGCCGTAGCCGTCGCTGCCCGGCGTGACGTCCGCCGGCGCCCAGAGGAAGCCGTCGTAGCTGTCGAGGACGGCGAGCCGCAGCCGGCGGCCCTCGGGGACGCCGGTCACGCGGAAGAGCGGGCGCCGGGCCGCGCCCTGCTCGGGCAGGACGGAGCCCGCCGCACCCGCGACGAGGTCGCTGTTGCCGTCGCCGCGCAGCAGCACCCGGTCCGACTCGTCGCGGTCCGGCATCGCGACGCTCGTCGCGGACGAGACCAGGCCCACGATCACCACCGCTGCCGCGGTCCGTCCTGCGGCGCCGCGGGCCGCGGTGCCGGGCGCCGACTCGCGCCGGGTCCCGCGTGCGGACACCCAGACGACGAGCAGCAGGGCGAAGAGGATCCCCCGCGGGACCAGGTAGGCCGGGACCAGGACCCCGAGCGGGATCGCTCCGGCCATCGTGAGCACGAGGGGCACCGCCGGAGCGACAGGACTGCGTGTCCCGAGTGCGAGCCACGCCGCGAAGCCCACGCCGAAGTAGCCGAGGACGAACGGCACGAGCATCACCTGACCGGCCGTGTCGACGGGTGGGGCGGTGCTCACCAGCACGGACGGCGCACGCGTCAGGTCGCCCATCACCTCGGCCATCGTGTCGAGCGTGGGGACGACGTAGGGCCCGGGGCGGCCCAGCGCGAAGATCGCGGCCAGCGGGGCGAACGCGACGACCGCACCGAGCGCGTACCACCAGACGCCCTCGTCGAGGTGCCGCGTCATCAGCGCGAGCACGACGAGTCCCACCCCGGGGACCAGGCCGACGACGAGATAGCTCCGGTCGGCGAACGTGTCGTCGAGCACGGAGAGCGCGATCGCGACCAGCAGCAGCACGGCCGAGACGTCGAGGGCCGTCCCGCGGCGGGTCATCGGCGGTCCTGGGACAGCAGCGCGTCGAGCAGCGCCAGGTCGGGGACGACCACCTCGCGCACCGACTCCCCCACCCGCACGTCGGGATCGGCCGCCGTCGCGGCGCGGACGACGATGCGCTCGGCACCTCGCCCGAAGGACTGGGCGGCGGCCTCGAGCGCGGCAGCGTCCCGGCGCTCGCCGGTCACGTGCACCACCAGGCCGCTCGCCCCGACGGACTCCGCCGCGGTGGCCGCCAGGACGACGTAGTGGTCGGGACCCCGCACGACCCGGCACGCGGCGTCGGTCAGCTCCACCAGGTTGCGCCCGCGTACGACGTGGGGCCCGAAGGCGACGTAGGTGTCGAGGTCGTCGCGGGCCGCCCGCAACGCTATCGAGAGCGCGATCGCCACGGCGAGCTCGAAGTCCTGCGGTGTCGCGTGGCTCGTGCGCGCGTCGTCGAGCAGGATCGTGACGTGGCCGTGCCTCGTCTCGTGGTACTGGCGCACGAGCAGCTCCCCGGCCTTCGCCGACGAGCGCCAGTGGACGTGGCGGAGGTCGTCACCCGGCACGTACTCGCGCAGGGCGTGGAAGGCCAGGTCGCTCATCGACAGCTGCTGGCTGGCCGCGCCGTCGAGGTCGTTGGTGAGGCCGCTGGCCAGCACGGACAGGTCCGTCACCCGGGGAGCGACGAGCAGCTCGCGCCGCGGTCCCACGACGAGCTGGCGGGCCACCATCCCCAGCGGGTCGCTCCGGTCGTAGAGCACCGGTCCCACGGCGTGCGCGCCGCGGGGCAGGTCGGGCAGGGTGACGGTCTCGACGTGGTGGGCGAAGGGCGCGAGGAAGGGCAGCCGCACCGACACGCTGCGCTCGCCGACGGGGATCGTGATCTCGGGGAAGAGCAGGGGCATCGCGCCGCCGTCGACGCGCACGGTCACCGCGGCGGGCTCACCGCCGACCGTCGTCCGCGTGGGGTGCAGCGTCAGCTCGGCCGTCGGGCGCGCGGGTGGGAGCTGCCACAGCAGGGCGAGGGCGACGAGGGCCAGGGCGACGACGCCGAGCTGGGTGAACTCCTGCCAGTGCAGCTGCGACGCCAGCGCGACGACGACGAGCCCGAGGACCAGCGTGGCGCGACCGACCGGCGTGAGGATCCGCAGCGGCGCCGCCAGGCGGGAGACGACTCCCGGTCGACCGGTCACGCGCGATCTCGTGGCACCGGGACCTGCTCGAGCAGGCGGTCGACGACGTCGGCGGCCGTGACGCCACCGAACGCCGCACCCGAGGCCATGAGCAGGCGGTGCGCGAGGACGGGGCGCGCCAGGACCGCGACGTCCTCGGGCACGACGTGCCCGCGGCCCTGGGCCAGCGCCCAGGCCTTGGCGGTGCGGATCCAGGCGAGCGCGCCGCGGGTGGACAGGCCGATCCGGACGTCGGGGACCTCCCGGGAGGCCTCCGCGAGGCGTCGCACGTAGGCGATGATCGTCGGGTCCACGTGGACCAGATCGGCGAGCCGGCCCATCTGGGTGATCTCGTCGGCGTCGACGACCGGGGTCAGGCCGGCCGCACGGTCGCGGACCTGCGACTGCGCGAGGAGCGCCTCGGTGGCGGCGGCGTCGGGGTGCCCCACCTCGGTCCGCATGAGGAAGCGGTCGAGCTGCGCCTCGGGGAGCTGGTAGGTGCCGGCCTGCTCGACCGGGTTCTGGGTGGCGATCACCATGAAGGGGCGTCCGACGTCGTGCGTACGGCCGTCGACCGTGACGTGGCCCTCCTCCATCACCTCCAGCAGCGCCGACTGGGTCTTGGGCGAGGCGCGGTTGATCTCGTCGGCCAGCACCACGCTGTGGAAGATCGGGCCCGGGTGGAAGGAGAACTCCCCGTGCGCCTGGTCGTAGACGGTCACGCCGGTGACGTCGGAGGGCAGCAGGTCGGGGGTGAACTGGATCCGCGCGAACGTGCAGTCCAGCGACCTCGCCAGCGACCTCGCCAGCATCGTCTTGCCCGTGCCCGGCAGGTCCTCGAGCAGCAGGTGGCCCCCGGACACGAGGCAGGTCAGCGCCAGGCGGACGACGTGGCGCTTGCCGAGGACGGCCGCCTCCACGTTGTCCACGACCCGGTCGAAGGTGCCGGCGTACCACCGGACGTCGTCGGGGTGGATGGTGACGGTGTCAGTCATGCGGCAGCGGAACCTTCGCTCGGTGGTCAGCGCGCCAATCTAGCCCACCGCCGCCGGCGTCACGCCCCTTTGCGGCGAACCCCCACGGGGCATCGGTCGCGTCGTACGCTACGCCGGTGATGTCGCGCCGCCCCACCGTCGGCGCAGGTCGGCGGACCGGCGTCGCGGTGCTCGGCGCGGGCGCCGCCGCCGTGCTGTGGTCGGGCGTGGTCGTCCCGCTCGTCCCGCCCGTGTCCGCGACGGACGACCGCGACGCGGCCCCCTCGTCCGCGCGCTCCGGAGACGCCTCGGACCGTGACGGCGACGGCCTCCCGGACGCGGTCGAGCTGGGTGCCACCGCGGTGCGGACCCCCTCGCTCGCGCCGCTCACGACCGCCCTGGCCCGGCGGTCGGTCGAGCCGGTGCGGCTGCTGTTCCTCGGCTCGTCGACGACCTTCGGTGTCGGCGCCACCAGCATCGGCGCGCGGTACGTCGACCGGTTCGTCGCCCGCACGAGGGCGGAGTTCCCCGTTGCGGGCCAGCGCGACGCGGCGGTCCGCGACCTCCAGCGCAGTGCCGACCACCCGGCTCCCGCCCCCGGCGTGCAGGGCATCAACGGTGCCGCCGGAGGGTCGACGGCCGCGACCTACCTGAGTGACGCCCACGCGTACGGCGTGGGGATCGTCCAACCCACGTGCGTGGTGCACATGATCGGGTCCAACGACTCGGTGGCCCAGGTCCCCGTCGCCACCTACCGCGCCCAGGTCGAGGCCGCCATCGACCGCATCGACGCCGTGGTCGACGATCCGCCGTGCCACGTGCTCCTCCAGCCCGTCCGCCGCTACCAGGTCGGGGTCGAGGCGTGGAACGCCTACCGCGACGCGCTCCGCGAGGTCGCGTCGTCGCGTCCCCGCGTGACGTTCGTCGACGTCGGCGGCGCGTTCGAGGCGCGCGACGCGCTGGGCGCGGACCCGGAGGACCTGATCGGTCCGGACGCCGTGCACCCCACCGACCGGGGGCACGCGTTGATCGCCGAGACGCTGTTCGTCGCGCTCGGCCTGACGCCTCAGGGGTTGGGCACGGGCACCGCTCCGGACCGCGCGGACACCGACCGCGACGGCATCAGCGATCGCCGCGAGCTCCGGACGTACGTCGTCCGGGCCGACGTGCGCCCGTGCACCGGCCGCGCCGTGCGCCGGCTGCGGACCGGGTCCCTGCCGTTCGTCGCGGACACCGACGGCGACGGACTGTCCGACGGTCGCGAGCTCCGCGGCTACCGACTCGACGACGGGCGGGTCGTGCGCAGCGACCCGGCGGACGCCGACACCGACGGCGACAGGGCCTCGGACCGCAGGGAGTCGGTGTCGAGGAACGGCGACCCGCTCACCTGCGCACGACGACGACCGACGGGCTGATGCCCGTCGGCCGTCGTCTCGCCTCGTGCCTGCTTCAGAGCTTGGGCTTCAGGCTCGGCTCCTGCCGGCGGTTGCGCAGCAGCAGGACCAGTCCGGCCGCCAGGAGGATCAGGCCCAGGATGGCGCCGCCGATCGGGACCCAGATGCGGATCGCCTTGAGCTGGGTCGCCAGCGCGGAGTAGGTCTCGGCGTTGTCCTTGATGGTCTCGGGGTTGTAGCCGATGGTGACGTCGGTGAGCGTCGCCACCTGCTCGCCCTCGTACTCGGCGACGGTCAGCTGGTCCTCCTGGCCGCGGATGATGACGCCGGTCTCCGGCTCGATCCACAGCGTCCGGGTGTTGCCGTAGACGCGGTCGAGGGTGACGTCGCCGTCCTCGTCGATGCCGAAGAAGGACGCCGGCGCCGTGATGTCGCCGATGTCGCTCGGGGGGATCGTCTGCTCGAACCGGTAGGTCTCGAGTCCCTCGATGGTCTCGGTGCCCTTGAAGTCGATGTCGACCGCCTCGCCGAGCGAGCCGTCCCAGAACTGGTAGGTCTTCTGCTCGGTCTGGAACGGGAACTTGAAGTAGAGGCCCTTGAACGCGATGGTGTCGCGGATCTCCTCGCCCCGGTCGTCCGAGGAGGTGCTGGTGAAGGTGTCGCAGCAGGCGACGGCCTCGCCCGTGTGCCGGTCGAACGCGACGCGGTCGTGGGTGCCGGAGCGCGGCGGGTTGTCGGCGTCGACGACCGCACCGGGCTCGTCGGTGTAGACCAGCGTCTCCCAGACCGCGATGTCGCGGCCGAGCTCGTCGCTGGCCTCCTCCGAGGCCTCGACGTCGCCGACGACGTTGCGGGTCGACACGAGGTCGACGGTGATCTCCTGCTGGCTGGCGATGTCGAAGATCGTCGCGCCCGGACCCTCCGACACCGACACGGTGTCCTGGTCGAGCGGGACGACCGCGAGACGGTCGTACGCGTAGAAGCGCGCGAGCAGCGCGACCCCGAGCACGAAGACGCCCAGCCCCGTCAGGGTCACTCCCAATTTCCTACCCACGTGCGCTCTCCTTGTGTTCACCATCACGCGACGCGCGAACGTTACCAGTCAGTCACCTCGTCGGCACCCGTCTTGACCGGACCGCGTCACGGCGCGTCGAACTCGGCCACCACGACGGCGTGCGCGGTGTAGAGGAGACGGTCGTAGGGCGTCTCCCACACGTCCTCGACGGGCACCTCGCGCCAGGTGTTGCGGGTCTCCTCGCGCAGCAGCGCCCGCAGTCGCCGCGGGGCGAGGGCGCCCGATCGCAGCCGGTCGTCCAGCGCCCGGTTGTAGCCGACGGGGTGGGTCACCCAGAGCAGGCCGCCCGGCGCGACGTGGGCGCGCAGGCGCTCGATCGCCCGCACCGGCTTGTCCGGGTCGAGGACGTCCTCGTCCAGCCCGACGTGCTCCAGCGTCGAGATCGCCAGCACCAGGTCGAAGGTGCGCCCGAGGTCGAGGTCAGCGACGTCCAGGTTGAGCACGCCCGGCGCCTGCTCGTACTTGTCGACGACGACGTGCGCGTCCGCCCCGTAGTGGTGCAGCACGTTGCCCGCCTCGAGCACGCTCGCCCCCGGGTGCCGTCGGAGCAGGTCGTGGGCCAGCGCGACCTCGACGGCCCGCTCGTTGAGCCAGGTGTAGTGGTAGTCGTGCACGAAGTAGGGCAGGCGCCGGCCGTCCCACTCGAACGTCCCGTGGTCCCGGCCGCGGGTGGGACGCCCGGTCACCCAGGCCGCCAGCCACCACAGGCAGGAGCGCAGGACGGCGACGGGACCCCGCTGGCGCGACACGGACACGGCACGGGAGGACACGGCGCGGAGACGTCGCAGCATGCGCGAACAGTAGTGCCGGCCCGTGGTGCGCGTGCGAGACTCGCCCCCATGCCTCGCCCAGCCGGTCCGGGACCCGCGGTGGACTTCCCCGTCCTGGACTCCCTGCGGGCCGTGGCGGCGATCGCCGTCCTCGCCACCCATGCCGCGTTCTGGTCCGGGGCGTACTCGCACCACGTGTGGGGCACGCCCCTGGCGCGGCTGGACGTCGGCGTAGCGGTCTTCTTCGTGCTCTCGGGCTTCCTGCTGTCCCGGCCGTGGCTCGCGCGCCACCGGGCCGGGTCGGCGCCTCCGTCGGCCGCGCGCTACCTGTGGAGGCGAGCGTTGCGGCTGGTCCCGGTCTACGTCGTGACGGTCGTCGGCGCCATGACCCTGCTCCCCGGCAACCGCGGTGCGAGCCTCGGCGACTGGGTCAGCACCCTGCTCCTCGCCGACATCTACGTCGACGACCGCCTGCCCGACGGGCTGACGCAGATGTGGAGCCTCTCCACCGAAGTCGCGTTCTACCTCGCCCTCCCCGCACTGATGTGGCTGGCGCTGTCCCGGCGCCGCGGCTGGGGGTCGGGACGCGACCGCCTCCCGGTCGTGGTCGTGGCGATGGCCGCGGTCACCGTCGTGTGGCTCCTCGACCTGTCCGTGCGGCTCGACCAGGGCGGATCGATGATCCGCCTCTGGCTGCCGTCCTACCTGGTGTGGTTCGCCGTCGGCATCGTGCTGGCGGCGTGCGACGTGGCGCTCCGCGGTCCCCGAGGCGGTGACGGGTGGCCCGGGTGGGAGCGCCTGGCCGCCGTCGTCGGCGAGATGGGCCGCTCCCCCGGGCTGTGCTGGGTCGCGGCCGCTGCCCTCTTCGCGATCGCTGCGACCCCGGTCGCCGGCCCGCCCGACCTCACCCCGCCCACCCTCGGGGCGGCCCTGACCAAGAACCTGCTGTACGCCGCCATCGCCGGCCTGGTCATCCTGCCGGGGGTGTTCGCGCGGCCCGACGGCCTGTTCGCGCGGGTGCTGTCGTCGCCGGTCCTGCGGCACGTGGGGCACCTGTCCTACGGCATCTTCTGCGTGCACCTGGTGCTGCTGGAGCTCGTCGCCGACTGGCGGGACATGCCGTTGTTCGCCGGCAACGGGCTCGAGCTGTTCGCGCTGACGCTGCTGCTCTCGCTGGCCGTGTCAGAGGTGCTTCACCGCTGCGTGGAGCGACCCGCGCTGCGCCTGCGCGACCTGGGCAGGCGTACGTCGACGTCGGCGACGACGAGCGCCCCGACCGCCAGCGCCGCCAGCAGCTGGGGGGCCGCGAGCGCCCCCGCCCAACCGTCGGCGGACCCGAGCGGTCGCCACCAGTAGACGAGACCGGCCGCGACCACCGGGAGGCCCGCCAGCCAGGCGACGGTGGGCGCCGGCACCCGTGCACGGGCGGCGACGGTGGCAGCGGCCGCGAGCACGCCGCACCCCAGCCCCCACCAGCCCCACACCAGGCCCAGGGCCAGGAGCCCTGCGCCGGGGACGATCCACGCAGGGATCCGCTCCGCGACGGCCGGGAGCCGTGCCCTCGAGCGCCGGCCGCCGAGGAGGGCGCCCGCGGCCAGCCCGACCAGCAGCACCGCCCCCGCCCCGAGCGCCGTCCGGTAGACGGTGTCCGGTCCGTAGCGGACGTCGAAGGTGGTGCTGTCGGCGGGCACCTGCCAGCCCTGCCGCCACCCGTCGACCACGACCGGGGGGACCCGCGAGCCGTCCGGCAGCGCGGCTTCCCACCCGGGGTTCGTGTTCTGCGGCAGCCCGACGACCTGCGCCCCGTCGTCCTCGACCTCGACCGTCGCCGACACCGGTGAGCGGGTGTCGACCTCCGCCGGGGACGCCTGGCTCGCGACGGTCTCCCCCGGCAGCGAGAACGACACCGTGGTCGGCCGGAACGCCGGCGCCGGGGTGGCCACCACGCGGGTGCTGCCCGCGGTCAGGTCAGCGGTCTCCGGACCACAGGCCCGGGCGGTGAGCTCGTCGCCGTCGAAGAGCTGGCGTCGCGAGGCGAGCACGCTCGAGGCGAACAGCTCGTCGCCGACCCTCAGCGTGGGACCGAACCCGCAGCCGATGTCGATCGGCACGTCGGACAGCTCGATGGGCAGCAGTCCCACCCCGGCGAGCCGCACCTCGCTCACGCCCACGCCCAGGGGCGTCAGCGCACCGTCGGCGGACCGGCTCTCCGTCGGCCGTGCGTCGAGCACGTGCACCTCGACGCTGCTGGTCCGGAACGGGGTCACGTCCGCCCGGCCGGCGCGGTCCAGCCGGACGACCTGACGCCCGCCCGGGTGCACGAGCTCGACGCGCGTCGGACGGGAGGCGGGCGCCTGCTCGTCGACCGCGAGGCGGATGCCCCGGACCGTCCGCTCGCCGATCCAGCTGAGGGTGAGGGTCGGGTCGGGGTCGTCGTCCTCCGCGACCCAGGTGGTGCCCGGGGCGCCGTCGATCGCGGCGACGGCCGATCCCCGGGCGTCGCCCGCGGCGGTGGTCGATGCGCTCACGTTGACGAGCTGGTCACGCAGCACGAGTCCCGTGAGTGCGTCGCTCGCCACGGGACGGACGCCGAGGGCGACCGCGTACGGCGCGCCCTGCCCCAGGGTGACGGTCCGGTCGATGACGCCGCCGTCCTCGTCGGGGCGGGACCTGCCGGCCGCGCATCGCACGTCGTCCCCGACCCGCACGCAGGCCTCCCGGGCGGGGCCGGACGAGAGCAGGACGTGGTCGGGCGCACCCCATGCCGCCGGGACCTCCGGCAGGACCATCGTCCGGTCGACGTCGAGACCGTCGACCCGGACCTCGGCGATCGCGAGCTCGCGCGCCTCGCCCGGTGCCGGCGCGGCGGTGATCCTGATCCAGGACGTACGCCCCTCCGGCACGGGCACGACGACCGCGTCCCCCGCCGGCGCCCGGACCGCCGGCGAGACGCCGGCCTCGGTCTCCACGCTGATGGTGGGCGTCGCCGCGTCCCCGAGGTCACCCGAGACCACGGTGACCTCGCTCGGCTCGAGCGGCTCCTCGAGGTCGACCTGCAGCCACGGGTCCTCACCGCCGCGCGGTGCGCCGGACTCCCACTGGGTCTCGACCCGACCGTCGAACGCGGCGTACGGCAGGGTCTCCGGCTGCACCGGACCGCCGTTGTCGGCGTAGGCGAGGGAGCCGGAGGCCTCCACCGAGCGGGCCCCGAGGATCTGTGCGGTGGTCTCCCACTCCTCGTCAGCCGCGCGGACGTAGTCGCGCGCGGGCGCGCCCCTGCGGCTGTCGTCGTCGGCGGCGAGCGTGGCCGACCGGGCGTCGTGCACCCGCGCGAAGGTCGTCTCGACCCGGCGCAGGCCGTCGGTCAGGAGCAGCCGACCGGTCGGTCCCTCGGGCGCGTCGGCCGCGAGCACGGCGGGCTCGTCGCCCAGCAGGCCGGCGTCGAGCAGGTCGAGCACGCTCTCCGGCCCGCCGACGACGACGGGGGGCTCGGTGGTGGCGGTCGCGCCCTGCACGTCGGAGACCCGGTAGACCTCGACCGCGGGGTAGGAGGTGTGCCAGCCGTCGTCGGCCACCACCGGGTCGGCCTCGTCGTCCTCGACGCGCACCGGACCCCCGACGTCCGGGCCGAACTCCGCCACCTTGTCGATGCCGGGCGAGCCCTCCAGCGCCTGGTGCACCAGCACCGGGAGCGGCACGTCGTCGGAGGGTCGCAGGTCGTTGCGCACGACGAGCAGTCTGACGCCCGCGCGGCCGAGGTAGGAGCCGAGCCCGGGAGATGCCAGCCCGGCGGACAGGCGCCGCTCCACGGCGTCGAGCATGCGGATGTTGCCGGGCGGTGCCAGCGGCACGGCGTTGCGCACCGCCCAGCCCGCGACGCCGTACGACTGCACCGGCTCGTCCTCGGGCATCCCCCACAGGTAGGTCGCGAAGCTGGATCCCGGCACCAGCAGGGCCGTCCCGCGCCCGGGATCGTCGACGCCCTCCTCCTCCAGCCAGGACACCGCCCGCTCCCAGTAGGTCGGCACCGCCGCGAAGTCCTGGGCCGGTGCGAGCCGTCCGGCGAGCGCGGGCGACGCCACCCCCGCGACGGCGACCGTCCCCAGCACGAGCAGGCCGACACCGGCCACCCGCTGTCCGTCCGCGAGCCGTTCGCGGAGGGTGGAGCCGCGCGCCGCCGACGCAGCCGCGGCGCTGGCCGCGCCGAGCGCATGGGCCGTCGCGAGCACCAGCGGCAGCCGGACGACGGGCTCGAACTTGTGGACGTTGCGCAGCGGCGCGAGCATGCCGTCGAGCAGGCCCCGCTCCCCGGCGGCGAACCATCCGTGGACGGCCCCCGAGTGCCCCAGCGACACCAGGGCGACGCCCGCCAGGAGGCCCAGGACGAGGAAACGCCGGTGGGGGTTGCTGCGCAGGCTCGACCCGACCAGGCCCAGGACCAGCAGCACGGCGCCGTTGATCGCGACGTAGCCGGTGGAGACGAGGTCGTTGCCGGCCCGCCACGTCGCATCGACGTACGGCACCCAGTGCGACGTGCCGCGCAGCACGTCGACGGGGGTGGTCGGGAACGTCGTCACCGACGCGGTCTCGATGAAGTCGAGGAACGGCGGGCTGTAGCCGCCGAGCAGGAACAGCGGCACCAGCCACCAGAGCGTGCCGACGGCGACCAAGGCGGGCCACCACGTCATCAGCGCGCGTCGCCGGGGCCCGGGTGCGCGGGTGAGGAGCCAGATGGCGCCGAGCGGCAGCACGGCGGAGGTCGCGGCCGCGTTCACACCGCCGACGGCCGCGACCGCCAGTGCGGACAGGGCCGCCGCCCGTCGCGGCGATCCCGCGCGGGACCCGAGCACCAGCGGCACGAGCACCCACGGGGCCAGCGCCATCGGCCAGGCCTCGATCGAGATGGGCCCCAGCGTGGTGAGGATGCGCGGGGACAGGGCGTAGGCCAGCCCTGCCACCACCCGACTCGTCGGCGACCCGAGGCCGAGAGCCGCGCAGAGCTTCACCACCCCGAGGAACGCGACGACGAGGAGGAGCGACCACCACGCGCGTTGCACGACCCACGCCGGGACGGACAGGAGGTCGCCGAGCCAGAAGAAGGGCCCCATCGGGAAGAAGTAGCCGTAGGCCTGGTTCTGCACCTGCCCGAAGCCCCCGGTGGGGTCCCACATGTGCAGGGCGCGGGAGAGCATCCCGCCGGGGTCGGCCACCAGGTCGAACTTGGTGTCGCTGACGATGCGACCCGGCCGCTGGCAGAACGCGAGCGCGGCCAGCAGCAGGCAGCACACCACGAGCCGGAAGCGCCAGGTGACCCGCGACGGCTGCGGGTGTGCGTGCACGCCGCTCACCGTCGGCGCAGCACGATGACCAGGTTCCAGGTGATCACCTCGCGCAGCAGCGGCACCGAGGACAGCCACCTGGCCCACCCGGGGTTGTAGCGCGGCACCACGTCGAGCACGTCGGCGCCCGTCTGCGTGCTCGCCCACGCGCGGCCGGCTCGCACGGTGACCGCGAACAGGGACTCGCCGAACCGGTTCTTCGGCTCGTGCCCGTGCCGCCGCAGGTAGCGCCTGCGCGCCCGGCGGCCGCCGAGGTAGTGCCACGGCGAGGTCTCGTGCCCTCCCCACGGGCCGAACCAGACCGTGTAGGAGATGAACACGAGTCCACCGGGCCGCGTGACCCGCACCATCTCGTCGGCCATCCGCCACGGGTCGCTGACGTGCTCGAGGACGTTGGAGGAGTAGCAGAGGTCGAAGGTACCGTCGGCGAACGGGAGCTGCATGCCGCTCCCCACCACTGTGCGGGCCGAGATGTCGCCGAGCCCGGACAGCTCGCCGACGTCGGCGTCCAACGCGAAGTAGGTCGCGCTCGCACCCTCGAACGCGTCGCGAAAGTAGCCGGGGCCGCCGCCGACGTCGAGCATCCGGCTCCCCGGGAGCGGCTGGTAGCGCGACACGTGCCCGACCGCGTCCGCCGCGAGCTCGCCGTAGAAGCGGTCGGGGTCGGTCTGCTCGACCCGGAACGCCCGGAACAGCCGTACGGAGCGGCGCAACGTGGGAGCCCAGGCCGTCGAAGCGGACGAGGACTGCTGCGGCACGCGGCGACTGTAGCCGATGAGGACGCCCCGACCGGGCGTGACCGCGTGATCTAATCGCCACCGTGGCAGCCAGCACGACCGTGACGTGGGAGGACGCTCCCGGCGACGAGGACCCGGCCCGGCGCGCCGCCCAGATCGCCAGCCTCACGGGGCTGCGCGGGTTCGCGGCGCTCATGGTGGTGCTCATCCACACGTCCGTCCTCACCGAGTTCTCGTGGCTCGGGGTGCCGGAGTACGGGCCCGTCAGCCTCTTCGTGCTGTCGGGCTTCCTCCTCTACCGCCCCTGGGCCCGGTGGGGCATGCGCACCGGGTCGCGCCCGGACGTCCTCGACTTCGCTCGACGCAGGCTGCTCAGGATCTTCCCCGCCTACCTCGTGGTCCTCCTCGTCGTGTCAGTCGTCTACGCCGACGACCGGCCCGAGGGCGCCCGCGAGTGGTTCCAGGCCGCCTCCCTGACGTGGATCTACACGACCCAGGACAGCGTGCGGAACTCGCTCTTCCAGACCTGGAGCCTCGCGACGGAGCTCTCCTGGTACGTGGCGCTGCCGATCATGGGCGGGGTCGCCGCGCTCGCCGCGCGCCGGATGGACCCGCGCACCGGGCTGCGGGTGACGGCCGCGCTGCTGTGCCTGTCCGTGCCCATCTCCTTCGGTTACCGACGCTGGGTCGAGACGGAGGGGCTCGAGGACTACCTGACCTACACCTTGTGGTTGCCCGCGTTCCTGTTCTGCTTCGCCGCGGGCGCGATGGTCACGCTCCTCCTCGAGGGTGAGCGCGCCCGTCTCGTCCGGTTGACCGCCCTGCGGCGGGTCTGCGAGGACCGATGGGCCCTGCTCGTGCTCGCGGTGGCGGTCGCACTGGTCGGGACGTCCTCGGTGGCCGGCCCGGACGGTTTCGCCGACATCGCCTACGGCGAGCAACAGCTCCGGGTGTCGTGCGCCGCGGTCGTGGCGGTCCTGCTGCTCCTCGTCGCCGTCTTCGGACCACCCTCCGGGCCCGTCAACCGCGTCCTCAGCGCGCCGTGGTCGAACGCGATCGGTCGCTGGTCGTACGGCATCTACCTCTGGCACCTGCCGGTGGTCGTCGTGCTGGAGCGCGACCTCACCTTCACCGACGGCCTCGGCGGGCTGCTGTGGCGCCTGGCGATGGTGCTCGCCGTGTCGGTGCCCCTCGGCGCCGCGACCTACGCCTGGGTGGAGCGCCCGACGATGGCCTGGGCGCGGCGGCGCTACCCGAGCACGTCCCCGTCGCGGGGCCGACGTGTCCTCGACCCGCCCACGGCCGCGAGCAGCAGCACGGCCGACCAGCCGAGCGCCGCGACGGCCGACACCCAGCGCAGGCGCTCGCCCGAGGCGTAGCGCACGGTCACGTCGCCCGCTCCGGCCGGCACCTCCCAGGCCTGCGCCCACCCGTCGACCGTGAGGTCCTCGAGCCGCTGCCCGCCGGCCGTCGCCGTCCACCCGCGGCCCGCCGGCACGGACAGGACGAGCGTGGCGCGACCGTCGGTCCCGGTCGCGAGCGTGCTCGTGCGGGGTCGGGGGTCGATCACGCCGGCCGGGAGGCCGGGCGCGACGTCGTCCTGCACCGAGCCGTCCACCGTGCCGAGCGGGCCACCCGGCTCGGAGAGCACCAGCCCGAGCGGGATCCAGGAGAAGGACGCCTCCACGCCCACGCGCACCTCCCCCGCGCCGAGGCGTGGACGCTCGCACAGCGTGGCCGCCACGACCGAGGCCTCCACGACCTCGCGCGCCGAGACCTCGACGGCAGTCTCGTAGGTCCGCTCGCCCACGCTCACCTCGGGCCCGGAGCCGCACGGCAGCCGCACGACCCGGTCGGCGTCCCACGTGGTCGGTGGTCCGCCGACGACCTCGACCTCCGACACGGCCAACGGCACCGGGACCTCGCCGCCGGTGGCGGAGTCGACCGACAGCTGCGGCTCGACCTCGGCGAACGTCACCGAGAGGCGCCGGGTCCGCACCGGTGGGAACGTGACCGACCCGGTCTGGTCGATCTCGCCCGTGAACGACGTGCCGCGACCGCCCACCTCGACGACGACGTGGGTGGGCCGGGAGGAGAGCCGCCGCTGCGCCGTCACCACGCGGACGCCCGTCACCGTCGCGGGTCGTTCCCACGACAACTCCAGCGTCGGGGCCGGGTCGTCCGCGGCAGGGCGCCACGCGGTGCCGGGGTCGGCGTCGGCGGCCGCCTGGGGGCCGGCGACCAGGTCGGTGGAGGCCACGCTCGACCCCGTCGCGACGACCGAGGGCCGGGCCAGCTCGGCGGCGAGCCCGGTCGAGCTCTCGCTGTCCGCGGCCCGCGCCCAGACGCGGCCTGCCACCTCGACGGCGGACGGCACCTCGATCACCCGCGCCAGCGGTCCGACGTCCGGTCCGTCGACCGTGAGCCCGCCGTTGCACACCGTCTCGCTCGCAGCGGGGTCGTCCGCGCCACCGACCGGGTACGACGGCGCGCAGGTGGCGAGGCTCGGTGGCCTGCTGGCCAGCACCCAGGTCCCCGAACCGTCCCCGTCGACGGCCAGTGCCTCCTCGACCGCCAGGTCCGGCACGGTGAGCTCCGAGATGGAGAAGGTGCGGGTCGCGTCGGGCGCCCCGCTCGCCTCGGTGGCCACCACGCGCAGCCGCTCCGTGCGGTCGAGGGCCGCCAGGCTCACCGCACCGTCCGCCGGGACGTCGACCTCGGATCCCCCGGTGTCCGACTCCAGCCGCACCCGCGTCACCTGCGACGTCGAGAACATGCTGCGGACCACCTGCAGCGTCGCCCCGCTCAGGTCGGTGGGAGCGTCGAAGGTGACCTCCCACCACTCCCCGACCAGCGACCCGCGACGCGACTGCCACGCGGTGTAGGCGTTGCCGTCGACGGCAGCCGTCGGCACGGCCCCCGACCGGCGCTGCAGGCCGTCGAGGTCGGCGCGGGACGACGACGCGCGCACCGACCGGGCGCCGAGGAGGAGGCTGCTCGACGTGGGCTCGGGAGCCGCGCCGGGAGGGACCACCGTCGGCGTGGCGTCGCGTGGGAGCACCGGCCCCTGGCCGTCCCAGGCGACCCGCTGGTCGACGTCACGTCGTCGGGCGCTGTCCGAGAGCACGTCGGTCGTGCCGTCCTCGGCGCCAGCGAGGACGAGGGCGGAGCGGGCCGCGAGGCCGGCATCGGCCAGGTCGCCCACGACGTCCGCGTTGCCCGCCACCGTGAGCGCCGGGTCGTCGAGGACGGCCCCGTCGGCGGCCTCGTCGAGGGCCCAGACCTCGACGGTGCCCTGGCGGTCACGCACCCCGAGGTCCTCGATCGCAGCGGCGGCCGCCTCCGTCCCGGGCCCGAGGACCGCCACCCTCGTCGCGCCGGTCCGTGACAGTGCGAGCCGGGCGAGGGCGACCGGCTGCTCGCGATCGTTCGCGGCGCCGACGTCGTTGCGCAGCAGGACGTAGGAGACGCCCAGGTGCCGGAGCGAGGCGGCGGTCCCGGCACCGTCGTGTCCCCGGCCCAGACGGCCGAGGGCCCCGTCGAGCGCGGCGGTCGCACCCGGTGCCGACGGCGGCAGCGTGTCGCGGGCGATCCACGGCCGGTCCCGCAGCGCCGCCGACACCGCGTCGTCGAGTCGGCCGTCTGCCACGGCGGGCAGCACGAGCACCCGGCCGGGCGGCGCGGAGGCCGACCAGTCGGCCACCCCCGCCCACGTCCGCTGGTCGGGGCCGGTCACGCTCGGCTGCGACCGGGCCGCCAGGACGGGGCCGGCCGCGGAGGCGACGGCGACCGCGGCCAGCGCCGCCACGGCCGCGACCGTCTGTGCCGACCGGACGCCCGGCCGGGTCCACTGCGGGAGCCGCGTGGCGACGTGGTCCACCGCCGGTGTCCAGGCGAGGAGCGCGGCCAGGTTGACCAGCGCGACCACCACCAGCCACGGTGCGGGCACGCCGTCGGTCGCGGTCGCGGCCGAGGCGGGCACGGGGAGCAGGGAGGGCCACGCTCCCGGCGTGACGGCGAGCGCGACGGCGAGGGCCAGCAGCCCGGCCACGACCGCGCGGTCGCCGTCGACGCGCAGGACGAGGGCGGACACGGCGACGGCGAGCGGTGCGAGGAGGATTGCGGCCGCCACCCACGTCGCTCCGGGGAGGCCGAGCGCTGCCCCGACCACGCCGAGGTCCGGGTCGCGGGTCAGGAGGCCGCCCAGGTCGGTGGCGTACGACGCCTCCCAGACGTAGGCGGCGATCCACCACGCGGACGAGGCGGCCGCGGCGGCCGACCACGTCAGCAGGAGGCGCACCCCGCCGGGACGCCGGGACCCGGCTGCTGCCGCCACGAGACCCGCGGCCAGCGCGGCGAGCGCCCAGTGCGGGCTGCCGGCGCCCGCCAGCCCGAGCCACGCCGCGGACCGCACCGCCGCACGCCGCTCGACGCGGGTCCCGAGGAGGGGCGTGAGCACCCAGGGCACGACCGCGACGGCCAGGCCGTCCCCGGGTGCGTGCACGAGGGTGGCCACCAGGACCGGGCCGCAGGCCCAGATCGCCGCCCCCACCCACGGGGTCCAGGTCGGGTGCAGCTCCGGGTCAGGGTGCGGGCTCGTGCGGGCACGTGAGGCCCCGCCCGAGGCACGTCCCAGGCGTACGGCTCCGACGACGGCCAGCACCAGCACCGCCACGCACCACGCGGTGCGCCCGACCCCCGGGGTCAGGCCCAGCACGTCGGTCAGCCAGGAGAAGGCCGCGAGGGGGATGTCACGCAGGCCCTGCGCGGTCGCGTCACCGAGCGTGCCGGCGACGGTCCACCCGTCGGCGGCCTCGCGCAGCGCACGGCCCGGGTCCGCGGACACGCGGGCGTAGGCGCCCGTCGTCGGCTGCGTCGCCGTCACGCGCACGGCGACGGCCGCGACGAGGGCCGACACGACGAGGGTGCGGACACCGGTGACCCGCAACGCTGCTCCTCCCACTCGCCCGGGCGAAGGCCCGGTCCTCGGCTCAGGGTCGGGCGAGGACCCGACCGCACACGACTCCCACGACCAGCGCCACGACGACGTCGGAGCCTACCGGTGGGACGACCACGGCGGAGGCCGACAGGGCGACGACCGCGGAGAACGCGAGGGCGGCGGTGCCGGCAGCCCAGACCTGCAGGTCCGAGGCGTGACGCGTCAGCCAGCCGACCAGGGCGCCCGCCGCGAGGGGCACGGAGATCGCCGCGAGCGCGACGGCTCCGACTCCCCGGGCCGCGTGGCGCCACCGGACCGCGACAGCCCCCGTGGGCCGTGGAGGTGCGGCGGGCGGACGGCGCGCGGGCGACGTCGTGCCGACACCGCGCACGAGGAGCACGAGGGCCAGCAGGAGGAGGGCCGCTGCCGCTCCCAGCCCTGCGACGAGGGACACTTCGAACGGTCCCTGCGGTGCGTAGTCCAGCTCGACGACACCGTCGGTCCCGGCCGGCACGACGTAGCCCTGGCGCCAGCCGTCGAGCACGACCGGAGTCAGCTCCTCCTCCCCGACCCGTGCCGTCCACCCCGAGTTGAAGCTCTCGGCCAGGGACAGGACCGAGTCGTTCGTCACGGCCACGTCGACCTCGCGGTGCGTCGCCGACCAGGCACGGACGGGCGGGCGTACGCGGGTCCCTGCGTCGGCGCGCGACGACGGCGTCAGCGCGAGGCTCGTCGTCGCGAAGCCGTCCGGGTTGGTGACCCGTACGCGGTGGGTGCCCGCCGGGAGCTCGACCGACCTCCGCCCGCAGGGCACGACCTGGAGGTCGGCCCCCGACCGGACGTCGCGCAGCGTCCCGGCGAGGCGGGTCTGGACGACGCGGTCCCCCACCTCGACGGTCGGTCCGAACCCGCACGCGGTTCCGGAGGGTGCGTCGAGGTCGGGCGTGTGCGTGAGGTCCTCGATGCCGGCGACGTCCAGCTCGGCGACACCGACGCCGTCGAGCCCGGCGGCGCCGTAGGCCGTCACCCTCAGCTGGTCGGTGCGCACGGCCCGCATCACGCCTGTCTGGGGGCCCGACGTCGCCACCAGCTGCGGGTCGCCGGTCCCGGGACCGCCGTCGACCACGACGTAGTCGGGGAGGTCCCCGGGCAGGTCCGGAGACCCGATGGCCCGCACGCTCGTGATCTTCCGGCGCGGACCCCATACGAGCTGGAGCGCGGCACCCGGGTCCCCGGGAGCCGACGTCCACCCGGTCCCGCGGCGGCCGTCGAGCGCAGCTGCCGCGGTCACCGCGGGGTCACCGCCGTAGGTCGACGTCGCGGCGACGGTGACGAGGTCGTCCGACAGCGGGGCGAAGAGCCGGTCCACGGCGGGGCCGTGGGTGGCGAAGGCGCGCCCGCTCAGTCGCCACTCCCCGTCCTCGGTGACGGTGACGGTGCGGTCGAACCCCGGCGTCTCGGAGGTCTCGACCTGCCACGCCAGCCGGCAGCCGACCACCTCGTCGTCGGTCCCGACCACGCACGCGCGGCGGGGCGCCTCGCTGGAGAGCAGCACGGAGGTGTCGGCCGCGACCCGGCCCGGGAGGACGAGCGAGCGGGTGATGTCGTGCCCGGCGATGCGCACGTCGGAGAGCCGCACCTGCCCGGTTCGCGGGCCCACCCCCAGCACCGTGACGCGCAGCGTGGTGGCGGCGTCGTCGTCGACGTCCACCGCCGGGACGGTCCCGTCCGACTCCACCTCGGCCACGACCGACCGCGTGTCGGTGGTGATCCGGACCGACGTCACCGCTGCTCCGCTGAAGGTGTCGAAGGTCAACGACACCTCGCCGATCCGCGTGGGGGCGTCGAACGACGCCTCGATCCACTGTCCCTCCGGCCGAGCGAGGCGGGCGCTGGTCCAGGCCGTGTAGATGGAGTGGTCGAACGCCGACCACGGGTGCTCCTCGGGTCGCACCGCGCCGAGGATGTCGGCGTACCCCCCGGAGCTCGACGCGCGGATCTCCGCCGCGCCGTCGTAGGCAGCCGTGGTCCGCCCGGTCGGCATCGCGGCGTCCGCGTGGTCGTGCTGGAGGCGCGCGACACGGTAGGGCTCCGTTGCGGTCATCACCCCCGAGCGCGAGTCGTGGATCCGGCCGAAGCTCTTCTCGACGCGCCGCAGCGAGTCCGTGACGACGTCGGGCTGTTCGTCCCCCGTCGCCAGGACGACGGCCTCGTCGTCGCCGACCAGGCCGGATCGACGCAGGTCCGGCACGGACTCGGGAGCGCCGTCCACCAGGGACCGGCCCTCCCAGTCCTGCACCTCCACGCGCGGCTCGTCGTCGTGCCGCAGCTCGAAGACCTCGACCGCGCGGCGCCCGTCCGTGGTCCTGCCGAAGGCCGACACCACCCGGGCCCCGGGGACGGTGGCCAGGCTGGCTCGGACGAGCGCGGGGTCGGGTGCGTCGGTGTCGGACGGGTCGAGGTCGTTGCGCAGGACGAGGTGCGTCGCGCCGACGGCGTCGAGGGCGGCACCGAGCTCCTGGCGCCGGCGCGGGTCCGAGACCGCCTGCTCGATGGCGTCGAGCTGGCGCAGCGTCCCCGCCGGGGCGACCGTGACCTGCGCGCGCGCCATCCACGGCGGCGGGCCGAGGACCTGGATCGGTTCGTCGATCGTCCGTCCCCAGGTCTGGACGGCGAACCCGGTGCCCGGCAGCACGATGGCGCGCACCGTGCCGGGCTGACGGTCGAGGAAGGCGACCGCGTCGCGCCAGCTCGAGGGGACGTCCTCGAAGCCGCCCGTCGTGCGCAGGGACCCCGACGCGGCGGGCGCAGCCGCCGCGAGCACCGTCAGGGTCGTGAGCCCGAGCGCGATCCCCCGCGCGGGCAGCGTGCCGGAGGCCGCCCGCTGGCCGTGCGCCCGGCGTCGCCACACCTGCGGGACGGCGGTGGTCACGAACGCGCCGACGCCGAGGCTGAGGGGCAGGCGCACCACGGGGTCGAACTTGTGGATGTTGCGCAGGGGGGCGAGCGCCGTGTCGAGGGCGTGCAGCCACGCGTCGGCGAAGACCGAACCTGCCCATCCCCCGCTGCCAGCAGTCAGCACGGCCAGACCCACGACGACGGCGCACGCGAGGACCCGTCGCTGCCAGAGGTCGCGCTGCAGCAGGCCGGCCAGGCCGGCCGCGGCCACCAGGACGGTCGGCACCAGCAGCCATCGTGAGGAGGCCAGCTCGTACCCGCCCTCCCAGCCGATCGGACCGCCGCCGGGGAAGAACGCCACCCAGTGGCTCGTGCCGCGCAGCGAGGACAGCCACCCGGTGGCCCCCGCGGTGTTGTCGGCGGACTCGATGAAGTCGAGGAACGGTGGCGCGTACGAGCCGAGCAGCAGCAACGGCACGACCCACCACAGGCACGCCACGCCGACGAGGGCGCCCCAGGCGACGAGGTCGGTGGCACGCCGGAGCGCGGTCCGCCCGGACGCGAGGACGAGCAGCAGCGACGGCAGCACCATGCACGCCACGACGAGCGTCGCGTTCTGCCCGCCCATGAGCGGGACGGACGCTGCCGAGAGGACGAAGGCCACCCAGGCACGCCGCCTCCCCCGCAGGTAGAGCACCAGCGGCAGGACGGTCCACGGGAGCACGGCCGCGGGCAGCGTCTCGCCGCTCAACCCCCCGACCGTCGTCAGCACGCGGGGCGACAACATGTAGGTGAGGCCCGCCAGCACGGTTCCCGCGGGGCCGACGCCGGGCCAGTGCGACGCGAGCCGGCGCGCACCCTCGTACGCGAGGAGCATCACCGCGGCGGACCAGAGGCGCTCCCACACCCACGGCGGCACCGCGAGCGCCTCGCCGAGCACGAACACCGGGCCCATCGGGAAGAGGTAGCCCGAGGCCTGGTTCTGGAGCCCACCCAGTGCCCAGTCGGCGTTCCAGAGGTCGGTGCTGCGGGCCAGCAGGTCCACCGGGTTCAGCTGCAGGTCGAGCTTGGTGTCGAAGGTGGTCCGCCCCGGCTGCTGGAGGAGGTTCAGCAGCACGACCGCGGCGTGGACCACGGCGTGCACCAGCCAGGCCCGGCCCGTGCGCGCCGTGCGCACGTCGACCGCAGTGGCGGCGCTGTCGGACATCGCGCCTGCCTCCCAGGTCGTCACGGTCAAGAGCGCCGCAGTCTATATTCTGCGGCGGTACTCTCGGCCTCCCTGGCCGTCCGGCGTCAAGGAAGTCCGCATGAGCGAGCGCTCCACCACAGGGTTCGAGTCAGCCTGGGACCTCGCGTCGACGATCCCGGGCTGGCTGACCGAGGACCAGGCGCGGCTGCTCTTCGACAGCGCGCAGGACCTCCCGGACGCGCCGGTGCTCCTCGAGATCGGCAGCCACCAGGGCAAGTCCACGATCGTGCTGGCCACGGCCGCGCACGCCCGGGGCGGTCGCGTCGTCGCCATCGACCCGTTCGTCGAGGGACGCCTCTTCGGCGGCGCCTCGACCCGGTCGAAGTTCGAGCGCAACGTCGAGACGGCGGGGCTGGCGGGCACGATCGAGCTCGTCGCCGACTACAGCACCCGCGCGCGGCCCGCCTGGGACCGGCCGATCGACTACCTCTACATCGACGGCAAGCACGACTACTGGACGCTCAGCGACGACCTCAAGTGGGCGGCGCACCTGCCGGAGGGCGCGCCGATCCTCGTGCACGACTGCTACTCCTCGGTCGGGGTCACCCTGGGGGTGCTCGCCCACGTGCTCCCCTCCCGCAACATCAGCTACGAGCGCCGCGCGGGCTCGCTGGCGCTCTTCCGGGTGGGCCGACCTTCGGCCCGCGACCGTGCCCGCATCGTGCGCGAGGTGCCCTGGTGGCTGCGCAACGTGGCGGTCAAGGTGCTCCTCAGGCTGCGGCTGCGCGCAGTGGCCGCGCGGGTGTTCGGCCACGAGGGCCCCTACGACCCGTTCTGACCACCGGTCTGCCCGAGGCGGTAGATCCTCCGCTCCAGCACCTCGGCGGGGTCGGTCACGAGCTCCGCCTTGACGACGTCCCCGAGCAGGATGCGCCGGTCCCTCCGACGGTGGCGGGTGCGCCAGGTGAGGCCGGCCGTGACCGCCTGCACGGCGGTGGCCTCCCACCCGCGCTGGTGGCCGGGCGCACGCATCGCCTGCTCGAAGAAGTCCGCGTCGAGCACCCCCTCGGTCCGCAGCCGCACCTCCCCGGTCCAGTGGTACTGCACGACGCGGTGCTCGAAGCGGCTGTTGAGCACGGCGTCCAGCGCGTCGCGCACCCCAGCGCGCTCGATGTAGCGGTGGATCTCGGCGTCGAACCACGGGGCGTCCTTGGCGGTCATCACGAGGGTCGCGCCGCCGTCGTCGTCGCCGTCCTCCATGCGACACCACCAGACGTGGCTGGGGAAGTCCACGATCTTCGCGCTCGCCGCCTCGGGCACCTCGATGTAGCCCGCCCGGGCCACCCGGGTGAGCTCGGCTGCCACGGCGGCGGGGTCGCGCACGTGCTCGAGCAGGTTGCTGCAGATGGCGTAGTCGAACGCGCCGTCGCGGAACGGCATGTCGGCGGCGTCCGCGTCGAACAGCGGCCGGCTCACCCGGGCGGAGGCGTGCCCCGAGCGCTGGGCGGCGTGCTCGGCACCGGTGTAGCGGTCGAGCAGCACGTCCGCGCGCCAGGACGGCTTGTCCCCGCTCCCGACGTCCAGCACGAGGGCGTCGTCGTCGACGGGTACGGCGATCCGGCGCTGGTGGAACACCCGGAGCGCTTCGAGGCTGGCCATGGGGCTGGAGTATGCAGGACGCGAACTGAACCGGCGGGTAACATGCCGCCCATGCAGGGAGCTGACCCCGCGTCCCTCGCCGGGCGACACGTCGTGTTCTTCAACTGGCGCGACACCCAGAACCCCGAGGGTGGGGGGTCGGAGCGCTACGTCGAGGCGATGGCACGCGGGCTCGTCGAGCACGGCGCGCGGGCCACGATCTTCTGCGCCGCGCACGACCACGCCCCCGCGGACGAGGTCGTCGACGGCGTGCGCTACGTCCGCCGGGGCGACCACCTCGCGATCTACGTCCTGGGTGCCCTCCACCTGCTGCTGCGTCGCTTCGGCACGGTGGACCTCGTGGTCGACGTGCAGAACGGCCTCCCCTTCTTCACCCGGTTCGCCACCCGCGCTCCCGTGGTCGTCCTCGTGCACCACGTGCACCGTGAGCAGTGGCCCGTGGTGTTCCCCGGCCTGCTCGGCCGGGTCGGCTGGTGGATCGAGCGGGTCGCGGCGCCCCGCATCTACCGTCGTTCGCAGTACGTCGCCGTCTCCCGCGCCACCCGCGCCGAGCTCATCGCGCTCGGGGTGGAGCGCGAGCGGATCGCGGTCGTCCACAACGGCACGGCCCCCGCGCCCGCCCTCGACGTACGGCGAAGCCCGACGCCCGTGCTGTGCGTGCTCGGGCGGCTGGTCCCCCACAAGCAGGTCGAGCACGCCATCGACGCCATCGCCGCCGTCCGCGAGGACCACCCCGAGGCACGCCTGGTGGTGGTCGGCAACGGCTGGTGGGAGCAGGAGCTGCGCGACCACGTCGAGGCACGGGGTCTCGGCGAGGCCGTGACCTTCACCGGTCACGTCAGCGAGCACGAGAAGCACACGATCCTCGCCGCGTCCTGGCTGATGCTGCTCCCCTCCCTCAAGGAGGGCTGGGGCATCGTCATCGGCGAGGCGGGCAGCCACGGCGTGCCCACCGTCGCCTACGCGTCGGCAGGAGGCACCCGCGAGTCGATCGCCGACGGCACCTCCGGCCTGCTGGTCGACTCGCGCGAGGACCTGATCGCGACCGCGCGGCGCCTCGTCGGCGACGACGCCGAGCGCCGGCGCCTGGGCAAGGGGGCCAGGGAGTTGTCGCACACCTTCTCGTGGGCGCACTCGCAGGAGTCGTTCGCCCACGTGCTCGCCGATGCGATCGCCGGGCGGCACACGTCCGTCGTCGACCCCGAGGGCTCCTGAGACGACGAAGGCCGGGCGATGCCCGGCCTGGTCGTGACGTCGGCGAGCCGACGGGTGGGAGCTACTCCGCGGTGCCCTGGTTGGTGCCGTAGTCCATGACGGACTGGTCGGGCTGCGCAGGGGCGCTGCTGACAGTGCTCACGACACCCACCGTGGTGAGGACAGCGAGTACGACACCGACGAAGATCGCCGCGATGCCACCGATCATTCCCTGCACGTGATGCTCCCGTTCGCTAGACCGAGAGCACCGTAGCACCAGTTCAGGCCCGGCGGCGCATTTGTCGACTCGTGTTCCACCCGACCCGCAGGCGGTCGACGAGCGCCGCCCCGAGAGTGCCGGCAGCGAGCAGCCAGGCGAGCGCGAGGGCGGCCCGCTGCGGTCCCGACAGCCGACCGGTGACGACCGCACCGCCGTCCGGAGGACCGACCTCCCAGAGCGTCAGCCGCTGACCCGCGTGGATCCGACGCGCGTCGCCGAGGTCGACGCCGATGCCGTACGCCGAGCCGTCCACCCCCTGCGCGACCAATGCGTCCGCGGCCTCCTCGTCGAGCACGACCCACCCCACGCCCTCGGCCGCCAGGGCGTCCTCGAGGGCAGGCCCGTCCAGCGTGTCGAGCTCGCGACCGACACGGGCGGCGCGCGGGTCCTCCCCCGCGATCTCCCGTCCCGAGACGACGAGGGTGTCGCTGGAGAGGTAGTCGACCGGGAAGTACCTGCCCAGCGGGTCGAGCGTGCGCCGGTCGTCGTTCCACGAGGGCCGGCGGTAGGACGTGAACGGAAGCGTCAGCAGGTCGCCGCCGTGACCGTCCTCGCGGCTGGCGACCAGGGCGCGGCGCGCTGCGGCGTACTCCTCGGGGAAGTCGACCGCGTCCAGCCGCCCGGAGAGAGCGGGAGCGGCGTCGGGCATGAGGGCCAGTGGGCTCACCGCCAGGGCGGTCCCGGCCGCGAGGGCGAGCGCGCGCACCGGGACGGCCCGTACGAGGCGCGCCACGCCGAGCCCGAAGAGCACCGCCTGCACCGGGGCGAGGAGGGCGAGGAACCGCGTCCCGTCGCGGACGAGGCCGGCCCCGGGCACGTGCGCGACGAGCCAGCCCACGAGACCGCCCGCCACGACACCCGCCACCGCGACGACGAACCCGATGCCCGCCACGACACCCAGCGCCAGGCGGTCGGAGCGGCGGCCGAGGGACAGCCACGACCGCAGACCGAGTGCGCACGTCACCAGGACCAGCGCGAGCGACGCGAGCGCGACCCCCGTCGTGCGGGACGTGGGCACGACGTCGGCGTTCCAGATGCCGCCGAGGCCGAGGGCCGCCGCCCACGGCGGCAGCACCCCCTCCCCGTGGGCGGCGAACAGCGCGACGGCTGCGGGGTCGCTGACCGCCGCGGACCCGTGGAGCAGCCCGGCGGCGACCCACGGTGCGTTCAGGCCCACGACCGCCAGAGCCGTCCACGCTGTCGCTCGCGAGGCCGGTCGACCCGCGCAGACGACGCTCGTCACCGCGAGCAGGCCCGCGACCAGTCCACCGACCGGGCTGAGGCTGGCGAACGCCAGCCACAGCACCAGCGGGGCCAGCGCCCGGCGATCACCCGGCAGCCGGCGAGCGCTGAGGTGGATCCACGGGAGCGCCGCGTACGTCATCAGGAGCGGCCAGTGACCGATGCCGAGGCGCTCGACCACGAACGGGTTCCAGAGGTACAGCGTCGAGGCCGCGAACGACGCGACGAGCGACGGGCCGGGCACGAGCCGCCACGCGCCGGTCCCGGCGAGGACCAGCGTGCCGAGCAGGAGCAGCTTCTGGAGCAGGCCACCGGGGACGACCTCGTCCGCGAGGGCGACGACCAGGTCCGAGGGGACCGCGCGCGGCAGGCTCGAGCCCAGGCCGAGGAAGTCTCCGCGCATCGCGAGGTCCGGGACCCAGACCATGTCGTAGGTGAGCACGTAGCCCGGCCCCAGGGCGCCGCCGAGCAGGAGCACGGCGAGGAGTGCGGACCAGGCCACCGGCCACAGCCGGTGGCCGAGCCGGGGACGGGCCTGCGCGCCCTCGTCGCCGACCCGTTCTCCCACGACACGACACCTTAGGGTGTCGCGCATGCCCATCCGCGCGCGCGACCGGTCACCCGACGCCGCGCGCGCACCGGGCCGGGGGGCGTCGCTCCTCACCGGCAGCGGGCAGATCGCCGTCGCGATGATGCTGATGAACGTCGCGACCTACGGCTTCACCATCACGACCGCGCGGGTCATCGGACCGGTGCCCTACGGTGCCTTCTTCGCGCTGATGAACCTCGTGCTGATCGTCAGCGTCGTCATGCTCGGGCTGCAGGCGACCGCGGCGCGCCGGATCAGCGCCGACCCGGCACACGTCGGACAGATCGAGCGCGAGATCCTGCGGGTCTCGCTGCGCGCCGCACTCCTGCTGGGAGGCGTGCTGCTCCTCGCCGCCCCGCTCGTCGACCGGCTCCTCGACCTGGACAGCCTCACCACCGCGGGCCTGGCCGCCCTCGCCGTGGTGCCGATGACCATGACCGGCGCGCAGATGGGCATCCTCCAGGGCGAGCGGCGCTGGCGCGAGCTCGCCGTCATGTACGTCCTCGCCGGGGTGCCCCGGTTGCTCATCGGGCTGGCGCTGATCCTCTGGCAGCCCACGGAGGTGATGGCGTTCCTGGGCGTCACCCTGGGCTACTACGTCCCGTTCCTCTACGGGCTCACGGTGCTGCGCCACCCGCGCGAGTCGGGCGCGAGCCACGAACGGCACGGCTTCTGGCCCATCATCAAGGAGTCGGTGGTCAACTCACAGGCGCTGTTCGCCTACTTCGCCCTCACCAACATCGACATGCTGGTGGGCCGCTCGATCCTCGACTCCCACGACTCGGGGCTCTACGCCGCCGGCCTCATCGTCTCGCGGGCGGTGATGTTCCTGCCGCAGTTCGTCGTCGTCATCGCGTTCCCGTCGATGTCGACGAGCCTCAACCCGGCCCGTGCCCTCGTCGGCAGCATGGCCATCGTCGGAGGGCTCGGGGGTGCCTGTGTGCTGGGCACCGCGCTGCTGCCGGACGTCGTGCTGGTCTTCGCCGGCGGGCGGGAGTACGACGAGGTGACCGGGCTGCTGTGGGTGTTCGCGCTGCTGGGGACCTGCATGGCGATCCTGCAGCTGCTCGTCTACTCGGTCCTCGCGCGCCAGGGCGCGTTGTCGATGGCGCTGGTCTGGGTCGGCCTGCTCGTGGTCGTCGGAGTCGCCTCGACCACGGTGTCCACCGTCACCGGCCTGCTGTCCGTCGTGCTGACGGTCGAGCTGGTGCTGCTGGTGGTCCTGCTCGCGATCAGCGTGGTCAAGCTGCGCCAGCGCTCCGCCGCTCAGTGAGCGGCGTCGTGCCAGCTGCGACCGGACCCGATGGACACGTCCAGCGGCACCGCCAGGTCGGCGGCCCCGCCCATCTCGGCGCGGACCAGCTCGGCGAGCGCCTCGCCCTCCCCCGGCGCGACCTCGAAGACGAGCTCGTCGTGGACCTGCAGCAGCATCTGTGAGCGGAGCCCCTGCTCGGCCAGCGCGCGCTCGACCCCGAGCATGGCGACCTTGACCAGGTCGGCGGCCGAGCCCTGGATCGGCGCGTTGAGCGCCATCCGCTCGGCCATCTCGCGCCGCTGGCGGTTGTCGCTCGTCAGGTCGGGGAGGTAGCGACGGCGACCCAGGATGGTCTCGGTGAAGCCCGAGCGTCGCGCCTCGTCCACGATCCCGCCGAGGTAGTCGCGCACCCCGCCGAAGGTCTCGAAGTACTCGTCCATGAGCCCGCGGGCCTCGGACGTGTCGATCTTGAGCTGCTGGGACAGGCCGAACGCGGACAGGCCGTAGGCGAGGCCGTAGTTCATCGCCTTGATCTTGGCGCGCTGCTCGACGCTCACGTCGGCCGCGTCGACCCCGAACACCCGGGCCGCCGTGATCGAGTGGAAGTCCTGCCCCGAGCGGAACGCCTCGATCAGGAGGTCGTCCTCGGAGAAGTGGGCCATGATCCGCATCTCGACCTGGCTGTAGTCGGCGGTCATCAGCGACTCGCCGCCCTCGCCGACCACGAACCCCTCGCGGATCCGACGACCCGCCTCGGTGCGGATCGGGATGTTCTGCAGGTTGGGGTCGGTGCTGGAGAGGCGGCCGGTCGCCGCGATGATCTGGTTGTAGGTGGTGTGGATGCGCCCGTCGGAGGCGACGGTCTTGAGCAGGCCCTCGACGGTCTGGCGCAGCCTGATCACGTCGCGGTGGCGCAGCAGGTGCTGGAGGAAGGGGTGCTCGGTCTTCTCGAACAGCGCCTGGAGCGCGTCGGCGTCGGTCGTGTAGCCGGTCTTGGTGCGCTTGGTCTTGGGCATGTCGAGCTCGTCGAAGAGCACGACCTGGAGCTGCTTGGGCGAGCCGAGGTTGATCTCCTTGCCGATGACGTCGTAGGCGTCGTTGGCCGCGGCGCGGACCTGCTCGCCGAACTCCGACTCGAGCCCCTCGAGGTAGTCAGTGTCGACGGCGATGCCGACCTGCTCCATCCGCACCAGGGTGCCGATCAGCGGCAGCTCGACCTCGCGCAGCAGGCGCGTGCCGCCGTGCTCCTCCACGGCGTCGTCGAGCGCGTCGGCGAGGTCGAGCACGGCCTTGGCCGTGAGCATCGCGGTGTCGCTGGCGGTCGTGTCGTCGATCGCGTCGAAGCTGAGCTGGTCGGAGTCGACCGAGTCCTGGCGCAGCTCGCGCTTGAGGTAGCGCAGCGTCAGGTCGGCGAGGTCGTAGGAACGCTGGTCGGGCTGGACGAGGTAGGCGGCGAGGGCGGTGTCGACCTCGAGCCCGCCGAGGGTCCAGCCGCGGGCCGCCAGCGCGAGGCTGGGGCCGTTGGCGTCGTGGACCGCCTTGGGGCGGTCGTCGGCGGCGAGCCACGTCGCGACCGCGGCGTCGTCCTCCGGGCCGATGTCGGCCACGTCGATCCAGGCCGCCTGGCCGGCGCGCGTCGCGACCGCCAGCGAGACCACCTCACCCGTGCCGGCACGCCAGCTGCCCTGGACGGACACGCCGACGCGCTCGCCGGCGGGGGCGTGCTCCTCGAGCCAGGCCGCGGCCTGCCCGGGCTCGAGCCGGGTGCCGTCGAGCTCGAAGCCGGACTCCGCGGTCAGGTCGTCGCCCGGGTCGGGGTCGATCGTCTCGAGGAGGCGACCCCGCAGCTCGCCGCGGAACTCGAGCTCGTCGAGCAGCTCGAGGCCCTCGGCACGGTCCCACTGCTGCCGCACCAGCTGGTCGGGACGGAGCGGGAGGGTGAGGTCGCGCACCAGCGCGTTGAGCTGGCGGTTGCGGATCACGTCACCGAGGTGCTCGCGCAGGGCCTCGCCCTTCTTGCCCGTGATCTCGTCGGCCCGGGCGATGACGTTGTCGAGGCCGTCGAACTGGTTGATCCACTTGGCGGCGTAGCCCTGGCCGACGCCGGGGACGCCGGGGAGGTTGTCGGAGGTCTCCCCCACGATCGCGGCGAGCTCGGGGTAGCGGTGCGGCGGGACGCCGTACTTCTCCTGCACGGCCGCAGGCGTCAGCCGCGCGAGCTCGCTCACCCCGCGCATCGTGTAGAGCACGGTCGAGTCGTCGGTGACGAGCTGGATGGAGTCGCGGTCGCCCGTCATGATGAGGACCTCCATGCCCTCGGCGAGCGCCTGGGTGGCGAGGGTCGCGATGATGTCGTCGGCCTCGTAGCCGTCCATCGACAGGTGCTGGATGCGCAGCGAGTCGAGCACCCGTCGGATCAGCGGCAGCTGGCTGCCGAACTCGTCGGGGGTCTTGTTGCGCTTGGCCTTGTAGTCGCTGTACTGCTCGAGCCGGAAGGTCTGGCGCGACTTGTCGAACGCCACCGCGACGTGGGTCGGCTGCTCGTCGCGGAGCACGTTGACCAGCATCGAGGTGAAGCCGTAGACGGCGTTGGTGTGCTGGCCCGTCGCGGTCGCGAAGTTCTCCACCGGGAGGGCGAAGAACGCCCGGTAGGCCAGGGAGTGGCCGTCGAGCAGGAGGAGGCGCGGGCGGTGCTCGGCAGGGGGCTGGCTCGTCTCAGGCACCCGCCGACTCTAGCCGCCGCCACCGACAGCAGAATGAGGCGCATGAGCACACCCGAGAGCCTGTCCGACCTGAGCATCGCGGAGTTCGTCGACCACATGCCCGAGGGCATGGGCCGGCTCAACGAGAAGATGGGCGTCGAGCTCGTGGAGATCTCCGCCGAGCGCGTGGTCGCCACGATGCCGGTCGAGGGCAACACGCAGCCATTCGGCCTGCTCCACGGCGGGGCGTCGGTCGTGCTGGCCGAGACGCTCGGCTCGATCGGGTCGGCGATCCACGCCTGCCCCGATCGGATCGCCGTCGGCGTCGACATCAACGCCACGCACCACCGTTCGGCGACGTCCGGCACCGTCACGGGCACCGCGACGGCCGTCCACCTCGGGCGTACGTCGACGTCCTACGAGATCGTCATCACCGACGAGCGCGGCAAGCGCGTGTGCACCTCCCGGATCACCTGCGCGCTGGTGCCGGTGCCGCAGGGCTGAGGGCCCTCCTGCTCGGGGCCCTCTGCTCGGGGCCCGCGGGCTCAGCCCGGGACCCGCTCCCGACGGATCCGCCGGGCCGCCAGGACCCGGTCGATGCGCTGGCGGCTCGTGGCACCCGGGGTGCCCTGCCGCGCCTGCGGGAGGCGAGCGCGTACGGCCGTGGTCGTGGCCGCGCGCAGCATCGCCTGCGGGGCGAACGACAGCCGCGCCATGAAGCGGTTGGCGTCGCGCGCCTCGGCGGCCGCGGCGGTCTGGATGTGCGAGATGCCGTGCTGCTCGGCGAAGCGGCACGCCGCCTCCATCAACGCGCTGCCCACGCCCTTGCGGCGGAAGCGCTGGAGGACGTGGGGCGAGACCGCCAGGACGGCGGGCTCGAGGTTGAGCGGCGTGAACGTGCTGGCCTCGAGGTAGACCGCCCCGGCGACCTCGCCGTCGACCTCCGCCACGACGACGCACTGGTCGTCGCGCGCAGCGGCCGACGTGACCACCCGGGTCACGTCGGCCAGCTGCTCGTCGAGGCTGCCCTTGCGGAGGATGTCACCCCACAGCTCGTGCAGCGCCGCGGCGTCGGAGGCACCTGCTGCGCGTACGGTCACCGGCGTCCGACTCATCGACCCACCACTTTCCTCGAGCACCCACAGTGGCCCCCTGCCGACCCTTCGCGGCACCACGTCGGGCGACCCTATCGCCCGCCCTGCCGGTCAGGCTACGCCGAGGTAGGCCTCGCGCACCGAGGGATCGTCGAGGAGCTCGGCACCCGTGCCGGTCTTGACGATGTTGCCGGTCTCGAGGACGTAGGCGCGGTCGCTGCGCGAGAGCGCCTGCTTGGCGTTCTGCTCGACGACGAGGATCGTCGTGCCCTGCTGCGAGATCTCCGTGATGATGTCGAAAATCTGCTGGATCAGCATCGGCGCGAGACCCATCGAGGGCTCGTCGAGCATGAGCAGCTTGGGCCGCGACATCAGCGCACGACCGATGGCGAGCATCTGCTGCTCACCACCGGACATCGTGCCCGCGACCTGCTTCTTGCGCTCCAGGAGCCGCGGGAAGAGGCCGAAGACGCGGTCGTAGTCCTCGTCGATGGCGGCCTTGTCCTTGCGGGTGTAGGCGCCCATGTTGAGGTTCTCGGTGACCGTCATGCCGGGGAAGATCCCCCGGCCCTCGGGGCACAGCACGAGGCCCTTGCGCAGGCGCTGGTCGGCACGCAGCTTGGTGACGTCCTCGCCGTTGAACACGACCGACCCGGCCGCGAGGCCGCGCACGCCCGACAGGGCACGCATGGTCGACGTCTTGCCGGCACCGTTGGCGCCGATCAGCGAGACGACCTCACCCTCGTTGACCTCCACGGTGATGCCGTGGAGGGCCTGGATCTTGCCGTAGTTGAGGACGGCGTCCTTCATCTCAAGCAGCATCGTCGGGCTCTCCCAGGTAGGCGGCGATGACCTTCGGGTTGCGGGCGACCTCGTCGGGGGTCCCCTCCGCGATCTTCTGGCCGAACTCGAGCACGACGATCCGGTCGGTGACGCCGAGGACCAGCTTCATGTCGTGCTCGATGACCAGGACCGTGTGTCCCAGGTCGCGGATCCGGCGGATGAGGCCCATGAGGTCCTCCTTCTCCGCCGGGTTGAAGCCGGCGGCCGGCTCGTCGAGGCAGATCAGCTCCGGCTCGGTGGCCAGGGCTCGCGCGATCTCGAGGCGGCGCTGGTAGCCGTACGGCAGATTCCGCGCCAGCTCGCCCGCCCGGTCGGCGATGCCGACGAACCGCAGGAGCTCCATGGAGCGCTTGCGCCCCGCCCGCTCCTCCAGGGTGTGCCGGCTGATGCCGAACACCTTGGCGAGGCTGCGACGGATGCCGCTCGCGGGCAGCTCCTCCTCGGAGGGACGTACGCGCACGAGCCGGAACAGCACGCCCGGCACGCTCGACTTGTGGCGGGCGTCGCAGCCCACCATGACGTTCTCCATCGCCGACATCTCCGGGAAGAGCCGGATGTTCTGGAACGTCCGGGCGATGCCGAGGTGGTTGATCTTGTGCGGCTTGATGCCCGCGATCTCGTGGCCCTTGAAGCGGATCTTGCCGTCGGTCGGGGTGTAGACGCCCGTCATCGCGTTGAAGCACGTCGTCTTGCCCGCGCCGTTGGGCCCGATCAGGCCGAGGATCTCACCGCGCCGGATCTGGAAGTCGACGTCGTTGAGCGCCACGACGCCGCCGAACCTCAGCGTCACGTGGTCGACCTCGAGGAGGACGTCACCTTGCTTGCCCGACTGCTCGATCGCGATCTTGTCGTGGTCGGAGGTGTCCGGGAGGACGACCTGCTCCTCCGCCACGGTGCTGGTGGAACTGGTCGGCTCAGACATCTGCCGCTGCCTCCTCGGCCTCTTGCTTGCGGTCCTCGAACTCCCGTGCCCTGCGTCTGCTCGGCACCAGGCCCTGCGGACGCAGGACCATCACGGCCACCATCGCCACGCCGAACGCGAAGGGACGCCAGTCGACGAACTCGCGGAACCGCTCGGGCAGGTAGGTGAGCAGGAAGGCACCGAGGAGGGCGCCGACGATGTTGCCGGACCCGCCGATGACGACCATGGCCACGAACAGGAAGGACAGCTGCACCATGAACGCGTTGGGCTCGACGTACTGCTGCTTCGAGCCGAACAGCAGGCCGGCGAGGCCACCGAGCGAGGCGCCGATGGCGAAGGCCCACAGCTTGAACTTGAACCCGGCGACGCCCATGACCGCGGCGGCGTCCTCGTCCTCGCGGATCGCCAGCCAGGCACGGCCGACGCGGCTGTTCTCGAGGCGGCGGGCCAGGAAGATGATGAGGATGAGGATGGTCAGCGCGAGCCAGTACCAGCGCTCGGCGTCGATCGTGTTGAAGAACGCACGGCCGTCGATCTCGGGACCGGGCGGCGTCGGGACGTTGGTGATGCCCGCGGCGCCACCGGTGACGCCGTCGACGTTGCGGGCGGTGATGCGGATGATCTCGCCGAACCCGAGGGTCACGATGGCGAGGTAGTCGCCGCGCAGCCGCAGCGTCGGCGCTCCGAGGATGACGCCGGCGACGAGTGCCATGAGGATGGCGATCGGGATGCAGAACGCGAACGGCACCGCCCAGCCCTCCGACAGCCCGAAGCGGTCCGCGATCAGCTGGGTCACGGGCGAGGACGGGGAGCCGAACAGCGCGATCGAGTACGCCCCGAGGGCGTAGAAGCCGACGTAGCCCAGGTCGAGCAGGCCGGCGAGGCCGATCACGACGTTGAGGCCGACGGCCACGATCATGTAAACGACGACGAGGAACAGCACGCTGGCCCAGTCGGACCCGCTCGACGTGAGGTCGGTGCGGACGTAGGCGAACGGCAGGATGTTGAGGTAGGGCAGGTAGTAGGCGAACGCCACCAGGAGCAGCAGCGCCACCCAGCGGACGGCCTTGGGTGCGTGGTCCCAGCGGTCGCCGATGCGGAGTGCGGAGGTGATCTGGCTCATGCGCGTGCCTTTCCGAGGGACTCGCCCAGCAAGCCGGTCGGGCGGAACATCAAGATGATGACGAGCACGACGAAGGCGGTCACGTTGGTCCACTCCGAGCTCCAGATGATGGAGGCGTAGACCTCGGCGATGCCGAGGAACAGGCCGCCCACCAGGGCGCCGCGCAGGTTGCCGATGCCGCCGAGGACGGCGGCGGTGAAGGCCTTGAGCCCGATGAAGAACCCGATGTCGAACTTCGTGATGTCGTACTGGATCGAGTAGAGCAGCGCGGCCACACCGGCCATGGCGCCACCGAGCACGAAGACCAGCATGATCACGCGCTCCTGGTTGACGCCCATCAGCGAGGCGGTGTCGGGGTCCTGCGCGACGGCGCGGACGCCGCGGCCCAGGCGGCTCTTGTTGACGAAGGTGTCGAGCGCGAACATCATCGCGATCGCGCCGACGATGATGAGCAGGCGCGTGTTGGTGATGTTGAGCCCGCCGATCTCGAACAGCGTCGTGGTCTCGAGGACCGACGGGATGTTGACCGTGACGCGGCCGAAGGGCGGGCCGAAGATCACCCGCAGCACCTGGCCGAAGGTCTCCACCAGCACGATCGAGCAACCGATGCCGGTGATGAGGAAGATGAGGGGCGGAGCGCCCTTCTTGCGCAGCGGGCGGTAGGCGATCCGCTCCACGGCGAGGGCGGTGCCGGCCGAGGCCAGCATCGCGGCGAGCAGTGCCAGCAGGGTGGCCGCGATGACCATCCCCACGCCCATCCCGGCAGTGGCTCCGATGGCGGTGTACGTCCCGAGCACCGCCCAGGTGCCCACCATGAACACCTCGGAGTGGGCAAAGTTGATCAGCTTCATCACGCCGTACACCATGGTGTAGCCGAGCGCGACGAGCGCGTAGATGGATCCACGGGTGATGCCGTCCAGTGTGTGACGGTCCAACCCGCTGATCAGGGCATCGAAGTCCACTCAGGGCCCTCCAAGATCGTGGCCCGGTCGGGCCATGGAAGGGGGCGGTCGGGCACAACCCGACCGCCCCCGTGCTGCATGGTCAATCCGTGAGGATCAGGGTGCGACCTCGACCTCGGGAACGAGGGTGCCACCCTCGTTCTTGTAGGCCCAGTAGGACACGTTCTCCTGCGGCACGTCGCCGTTCTCGTCGAACGCGACCTCCTTGCTGAGGCCCTCGCCGGTGTAGCCGTCGACGAACTCCTCGACCGACGCGCGGTCGCGGGCACCGTCGTCCAGCGCGGCCAGGAAGACGCTCATGGCGTCGTAGCCCTCGGCGGCGTAGGCGCCGGGAGCGGAGCCGAACTCCTCCTCGAAGTCGGCAGCGAAGGTGCTGTCGTCCTCGATCGGGGCGCAGGGGCACATCACGACGGCACCCTCGCCGGCCTCGCCGACCGCGTTGCCGAAGTCGGCACCGTAGAGGCCGTCACCGCCGACGAACGGGGCGTCGATGCCGGCGTCGCGGATCTGCTTGAGCAGCGGCGCGGCCTCGGCGATGTAGCCGCCGTACATGATGGCGTCGGGCTGGGCCGACTCCATCTTGGAGATGGTGGGCGCGAAGTCGGTCTGGCCGACCTCGGTCTTGTCGCGCTGGACCATCTTGTCGCCGAGGGTCTCCTCGACGCGGTCGGCCAGGGGCTCGCCGTAGGCCTCGGAGTTGTCGACGACGAAGACCTTGGTCGCGCCGACCTCGTCGGTGAGGTACTTGGCGATCGCGGCGCCCTGGTAGTCGTCGTAGGGGACGAGGCGGTGGAAGACCTCGACCTGGTCCTCCTGCGTGAGGTCGGTCGCGGTGGCCGACTGGCTCACCATGGTCACGCCGGCGTCGTTGTAGATGCTCTTGGTCGCGCGGGTCTCACCGGAGAAGGCACCGCCGATGACGCCGATGAAGGACTCGTCGCCCGCGATCTGCGTCGCGACCGGGGTCGCCTTGGCCGGGTCACCCTCGGTGTCGAACTTGACCAGCTCGACCTCGCACTCGTCGTTGTCCCACTGGCGCAGCGCGAGGTCCGCGCCGTCGACCGACGGGAGGACGATGCTGGCGTTGGCGCCGGACAGCGCGCCCATCACGCCGATCTTGAAGTTGCAGTCATCGCCGCCGGCGCTGCCGCCACCACCATCGGTGTCGGTCGTGCCGCAGGCGCTGAGCGCCAGGCCGGCAACCGCCGTGAACGCGACAGCCTGCCACGTCTTGGATGAGCGGATCATGTGTGGATCCCTCCGTTGTTCTCTGGGCTGTCCACCTCGGCAGCCTCGTGGCGGGAACCTAACACCGAAGATGTGGCGCGGGACACGATTGGGCCCCCGCATTCCCATGCCGTTGTCGTTTCGTGACCAACCGGTCTGTACCGGAAACACAACTGAAACGTGGCGCGACCCACGGCGACACGCCGCGCACTCGGGCGCGACCGGGCCCATCCGGACATCATCGGGGATGCCCGGGGTGGACCCGCCCTGCTCAGCCCTGCGTACCGCCGCGGAGGCCGGCGACGCCGTGCTCGACGACGCCGTCGGAGACCTGCTTCATCGACAGGCGCAGGTCCATCGCGGTCTTCTGGATCCAGCGGAAGGCGTCGGGCTCGCTGAGCCCCAGCTGCTCCTGCAGCACGCCCTTGGCCCGGTCGACCGACTTGCGGGTCTCGAGGGACTCCTGGAGGTCGGACACCTCGCGCTCGAGGACGGTGATCTCGGCGTACCTGCTCACGGCCATCTCGATGGCCGGCACGAGGTCACCGCGCTGGAACGGCTTGACGAGGTACGCCATCGCGCCTGCGTCGCGCGCGCGGGCGACGAGGTCGCGTTGCGAGAAGGCCGTCAGGATGACCACCGGCGCGATCCGCTCGCCCGCGATCGTCTCCGCCGCGGCGATGCCGTCGAGGACGGGCATCTTCACGTCGAGGATGACGAGGTCGGGGCGCAGCTCCCGGGCCAGCTCGATGGCCTTCTGCCCGTCGCCGGCCTGGCCGACGACCTCGTAGCCCTCCTCGCCGAGCATCTCGGCGAGGTCCATGCGGATGAGGGCCTCGTCCTCGGCGATCACGACACGACGGGCGTCGTCGGCGGCGGGCACGGTCTCGGCGGGCTGCGTCACGACGGCAAGGCTAGTTCCGCTACCGTTTCCCCACCCAGCCGGGTTGGCGGAACGGTATACGCGGTGGTCTCAAACACCACTGCCCGCAAGGGCTTGTGGGTTCGAATCCCACACTCGGCACGGCGTGGGGCCTGTCGGTGGTTCCCACCAGACTTCGCGCATGGCCCACGTCAGACCGCAGTCCGTCGTCGACTCGGCACTGGCGTGCTCAGACGACGGGATGGCCGACAAGGACAATGCCGCCTTGCACGGCGTCGCCGTCAAGACGATCCGGCGGTGGCGCCGTCTGTACCAGCGTCGCGGACTGCCCCGCGGGCAGACGCATCTCGCTCCGCCTTGTCCTCGGTGTGACGGTGCGCCCCTCCGACGAGCCGAGTATGCGGAGCGCCTGGGGTGGTACCTCGGCGACGGCTACATCTCACGCGGGCGGCGCGGGGTGTTCAACCTCCACGTCTACAACGACCAGAGATACACCGGTCTCAACGCCCACGTCAGCGAGCTCATGGCGTTGGTGAAGCCCGGCGGCCGACCACACACCCGGCTCGTGCCCGGCGCAGTCATCACGACGGTCTCGTGGAAGCACTGGCCGTGCCTGTTCCCGCAGCACGGGCCGGGTCGCAAGCACGAACGGCCCATCCTCCTCGAACCCTGGCAGCAGGAGGTGGTGGAGGTGTTCCCCGGCGACTTCCTCCGCGGTCTCTTCCACTCCGACGGGGCTCGCGTGCACAACTGGGCCACGCGCGACGTACGAGGGGAGCGTCGCCGGTACGACTATCCGAGGTGGCAGTTCGTCAACGCGTCGGAGGACATCCTCGGCCTGTGCACATGGGCGCTCGACCTTGTAGACGTGCCGTGGCGACGCTCCGGGCCACGCGTGGTCTCCGTGTCGCGTCGAGACGCGGTGTCGCGACTCGACGACCTCGTCGGCCCGAAGGACTGATCAGCGGGCGGCGCGGCGGTAGGCCGGAGCAGCCCCGTTGATCGCGTCGCCCATCCGGTGGATGCGCAGCGCGTTGGTCGAGCCGGGGATGCCGGGCGGGCTGCCGGCGATGATGACGACGAGGTCGCCCTCCTTGACCCGCCCGATGTGGAGCAGGGCCTCGTCGACCTGGCGCACCATCTCGTCGGTGTGCTCGACGTCGGCGCCGAGGAACGTCTCCACGCCCCACGTCAGCGCGAGCTGAGAGCGGGTGCGGGGGTTGGGGGTGAAGGCGAGCACCGGGATCGGCCCGCGGTAGCGCGAGAGGCGCTTGGCGGAGTCGCCGCTCACTGTGAAGGCGACGACGTACTTGGCCTCCACGCGCTCGGCGACCTCGGCCGCGGCCTTGGCGATGATGCCCCCACGCGTGTGCGGCTGCCACTCGACCTCCGCCATGTGGCTCAGGCCGTGCTCCTCGGTCGACTGCACGATGCGTGCCATCGTCTCGACGGCGACGATGGGGTACTCCCCCACGCTCGTCTCGCCCGAGAGCATCACGGCGTCCGCGCCGTCGAGCACCGCGTTGGCGACGTCGCTGGCCTCGGCGCGCGTCGGCGCGGGCGAGCCGATCATCGACTCGAGCATCTGGGTGGCGACGATGACGGGCTTCGCGTTGCGGCGGGCCTTGTCGATGATGAGCTTCTGGTGGATCGGGACGTCCTCGAGCGGGCACTCCACGCCGAGGTCGCCGCGGGCGACCATGATGCCGTCGAAGGCGTCGACGATCTCGTCGATGTTGTCGATGGCCTGGGGCTTCTCGATCTTCGCGATGACCGGGACGAAGATGCCCTCCTCGCGCATCACGTCGCGCACGTCGGCGGCGTCCTTGGCGTTGCGCACGAAGCTGAGCGCGATGAAGTCCACGCCGAGGTGGAGCGCCCACCGCAGGTCCTCGGTGTCCTTGTCCGACAGCGCCGGGACCGACACCGCGACACCGGGCAGGTTGATGCCCTTGTTGTTGGACACCTTGCCGGGCACGACGACCTCGGTGACCACGTCGGTGTCGTCGACCGACACGACCTTGAGCCGGACCTTGCCGTCGTCGATCAGCAGCGGGTCGCCGGCCTTCACGTCGCCCGGGAGGCCCTTGTAGGTCGTGCCGCAGATGTCGGCGGTGCCCTCGACGTCGCGGGTGGTGATCGTGAAGGTCGCGCCGCGCTTGAGCTTGTGCGGGCCGTCGGCGAACCGCTCGAGGCGGATCTTCGGGCCCTGCAGGTCGGCGAAGATGCCGATCGCGTGCCCGGTCTCGTCGGAGGCCTGGCGGACCAGGCGGTAGACGGCCTCGTGGTCGGCGTACGCCCCGTGGCTCATGTTGAGCCGCGCGACGTCCATGCCGGCCTCGACGAGTGAGCGGATCCCCTCGGGTGTGTTCACCGCGGGGCCCAGGGTGCAGACGATCTTTGCTCTACGCACGGGTCCAACCCTAGCGGACATTGGAACGATCCAAGGACGCGTCCCACACCCGAGCGGTGCGTGGTGCAGGTTTTCGTGCCGCAGAACCTGTCCCACGCACCGCCCGGGGCGGATCAGACGACCAGCGGGCGCTCGTGCGGCTTGATCGGCGACGGGAGCGTGGTCGACCCGGTGAGGTAGGCGTCCACCGACGCGGCCGCGCTGCGACCCTCGGCGATGGCCCACACGATGAGCGACTGGCCGCGACCCACGTCGCCGGCGACGTACACGCCGGGGACGGAGGAGGCGTACGAGCCGTCGCGCCGCACGTTGCCCCGCTCGTCGAGGTCGACGCCGAGCTGCTCGATGAGCCCCGGCTTCTCCGGGCCGGTGAAGCCCATCGCGAGGAGCACCAGCTGGGCCGGGATCTCGCGCTCGGTGCCCTCGACCGGCTGGAACGTCGCGTCCACCTCCACCAGGCGCAGCGCCGCGACGTGGCCGTCGTCGTCGCCGACGAACTCCTGCGTCGAGACGGCGTACACGCGGTCGCCACCCTCCTCGTGGGCCGAGGAGACCTTGAACGTCATGGGGTACGTCGGCCACGGCTGCCCTGCCGGCCGGTCCTCGCCGGGCCGCGGCATGATCTCGAGCTGGGTGATCGAGCGGGCCCCCTGGCGGATCGACGTGCCGAGGCAGTCGGCGCCGGTGTCACCGCCGCCGATGATGACGACGTCCTTGTCGGTGGCCACGATCTGCTCCGAGCCGTCGGCCGTCGCGGCCTCGCCGAGGGCAACCCGGTTGGCCTGCGGCAGGAACTCCATCGCCTGGTGGATGCCGCCGAGCTCGCGGCCCGGCACCGGCAGGTCCCGGGCGTCGGTCGCGCCCATGGCCAGCACGACGGCGTCGTAGCGGTCCATCAGCTTGTCGCCGGTGAGGTCGCCACCGACGTCGACGCCGGCGCGGAACACCGTGCCCTCCCGCCGCATCTGGTCGAGGCGACGGTCGAGGTGCTTCTTCTCCATCTTGAACTCGGGGATGCCGTAGCGCAGCAGGCCACCGATCCTGTCGGCCCGCTCGTAGACCGCGACGGTGTGGCCGGCGCGGGTGAGCTGCTGGGCCGCGGCCAGCCCGGCCGGGCCGGAGCCGATGACGGCCACCGTCCGGCCCGAGAGCCACTCGGGCGGCTGGGGCCGGACGTAGCCGGAGCCCCAGGCGCGGTCGATGATCGAGACCTCGACGTTCTTGATGGTCACCGGGTCCTGGTTGATGCCCAGCACGCAGGCGGTCTCGCAGGGCGCCGGGCAGAGCCGGCCGGTGAACTCCGGGAAGTTGTTCGTCGCGTGGAGCCGGTCCATCGCGCCGTCCCAGTCGTCGCGCCAGACCAGGTCGTTCCACTCCGGGATGATGTTGCCCAGCGGGCAGCCCTGGTGGCAGAACGGGATGCCGCAGTCCATGCAGCGGCCCGCCTGGGTGTTGATGATCGGCAGCAGGGCGCGCCCGACGCCGTCGGGGTAGACCTCGTTCCAGTCCTGGACGCGCTCGGCGACCTCGCGGCGCGAGGCGACCTCGCGGCCGTTCTTCAAAAATCCTTTGGGGTCAGCCATTCCGCACCTCCTGCTCCGTGGATGAGCGCCTGTCGTCGTTCGTGGTCGTCCTGCTTCGCTCACCCATGGAGGACCTCCATGATCCGGGCGTTCGCCTGGTCCTCGTCGAGGCCCTCCTCGAGGGCCGCGGCGCGGGCCTCGAGGACGCGCTTGAAGTCGCTGGGCATCACCTCGGTGAAGCGGCCCAGCGCGCCGTCCCAGTCGGCGAGCAGCGCGGTGGCGACGGCGGAGCCGGTCTCCTCCGCGTGCTGCTCGACCAGGGCCCTGAGCTCGTCGGCGGCCGCGCCGGTGACCGGCGCGAGCTCGACGAGCTCGGGGTTGACCCGCTGCTCGTCGAGGTCGAGCACGAAGGCGTACCCGCCGGACATGCCGGCCGCGAAGTTGCGCCCGGTCGGGCCGAGCACGACGACGGCGCCGCCGGTCATGTACTCGCAGCCGTGGTCGCCCACGCCCTCGACGACCGCCGTGGCGCCGGAGTTGCGTACGCAGAAGCGCTCGCCCACCCGGCCGCTCAGGAAGATCTGGCCCGACGTCGCGCCGTAGCCGATCGTGTTGCCGCCGATGATCTGCTCACCGGCGTCGAACGTCGCGGCCCGGTCCGGGCGTACGACGAGGCGGCCGCCGGAGAGTCCCTTGCCGACGTAGTCGTTGGCGTCGCCCTCCAGCCGCAGGGTCACGCCGCGCGGCACGAACGCGCCGAACGACTGGCCCGCCGAGCCGGTGAGGGTGATGTCGATAGTGCCGTCGGGCAGGCCGTCGCCGCGGTAGCGCTTGGTGACCTCGTGGCCCAGCATCGTGCCGACCGTCCGGTTCACGTTGCGGATCGCGACCTGCGCGCGCACGGGCTCACCCGTCTCCAGCGCCGGGGCGGCGATGGCGATGAGCTCGTTGTCGAGCGCCTTGTCGAGGCCGTGGTCCTGGCCCTTGGTGTTGCGCAGGTCCTGGTCCTCGAACTGGCCGAACTCACCGTGGCGCGAGGCCTGGTGCAGGATCGGCGTGAGGTCGAGGCCCGCGGCCTTCCAGTGGTCGACCGCGCCGGCCACGTCGAGCGCGCCGACCTGGCCGATCGCCTCGTCGAGGCTGCGGAACCCCAGCTGGGCGAGCAGCTCGCGGACCTCCTGGGCGATGAACTCGAAGAAGTTCACGACGTACTCGGCCTGGCCGCTGTAGCGCTCGCGCAGGACCGGGTTCTGCGTCGCCACGCCCACCGGGCAGGTGTCGAGGTGGCACACGCGCATCATGATGCAGCCGCTGACGACGAGCGGCGCGGTGGCGAAGCCGTACTCCTCGGCGCCCAGCAGGGCGGCGATGACGACGTCGCGACCGGTCTTGAGCTGACCGTCGGCCTGCACCACGATCCGGTCCCGCAGCCCGTTGAGCAGCAGGGTCTGCTGGGTCTCGGCGAGGCCGAGCTCCCACGGACCGCCCGCGTGCTTGAGCGAGGTCAGCGGGGACGCGCCGGTGCCGCCGTCGTGGCCGGAGACCAGCACGACGTCGGCGTGCGCCTTGGACACGCCGGCCGCGACCGTGCCGATGCCGACCTCGGAGACGAGCTTGACGTGCACGCGCGCGGACGGGTTGGCGTTCTTGAGGTCGTGGATCAGCTGCGCCAGGTCCTCGATGGAGTAGATGTCGTGGTGCGGCGGCGGGCTGATGAGGCCGACGCCCGGCGTGGAGTGCCGGGTCTTGGCCACCCACGGGTAGACCTTGTGGCCGGGCAGCTGGCCGCCCTCGCCGGGCTTGGCGCCCTGCGCCATCTTGATCTGGATGTCGTCGGCGTTGGTGAGGTACTCCGACGTCACGCCGAAGCGCCCTGACGCGACCTGCTTGATCGACGAGCGCCGCTCGGGGTCGTAGAGACGGTCCGGGTCCTCGCCACCCTCGCCGGTGTTGGACTTGCCGCCCAGCCGGTTCATCGCGACGGCGAGGGTCTCGTGCGCCTCCTGGCTGATGGAGCCGTAGGACATCGCACCGGTGGAGAAGCGCTTGACGATCTCCGAGACCGGCTCGACCTCCTCGACGTCGATCGGCTCGCGCCCCGTCCCGGCGGCGTCCTTGAAGGTGAACAGCCCGCGCAGGGTCATCAACCGCTCGGACTGCTGGTTCACGCGGTCGGTGTACTGCTTGAAGATGTCGTAGCTGCCGGTGCGGGTCGAGTGCTGCAGCCGGAAGACCGTCTCCGGGTCGAAGAGGTGCGGCTCGCCCTCGCGACGCCACTGGTACTCACCGCCGACCGCGAGCTCGCGGTGCGCCGGCGAGATGCCACCGCGGGGGTACGCCGTGGCGTGGCGCCGCGCGACCTCCTCCGCGATGGTCTCCAGCTCGATGCCGCCGAGCTTGGAGGTGGTGCCGGTGAAGTAGCGGTCGATGACGGCCTGTGACAAGCCGACGGACTCGAAGATCTTCGCGCCGGTGTAGGACGCCACCGTCGAGACGCCCATCTTGGACATCACCTTGAGCACGCCCTTGCCGAGCGCCTTGATGAGGTTGGCGACGGCCTTCTCGGGGTCGACCTTGACGTAGTAGGCCTCGCGGGCGAGGTCCTCGACGGACTCCATCGCGAGGTAGGGGTTGACCGCGGCCGCGCCGTAGCCGACGAGCAGCGCCACGTGGTGGACCTCGCGGACGTCCCCCGCCTCGACCAGCAGGCCGACCCGGGTGCGGGTCTTCTCGCGGACGAGGTGGTGGTGGATCGCGCCGGTCAGCAGCAGCGACGGGATCGGGGCGAGCTCGGCCGTCGAGTGGCGGTCGGAGAGCACGATGATCCGCGCGCCCTCCGCGATCGCCGCCGACACCTCGGCGCACAGCTCGTCGAGCCGTGCCTCCAGCGCCGCTCCCCCGCCCTCGACGTCGTAGAGCCCGCGGACGATGTGCACCTGGAAGCCCGGCATGTCGCCGTTGCGGTTGATGTGGCGGATCTTGGCCAGGTCGTCGTTGGAGAAGACCGGGAACGGCAGCACGACCTGGCGGCAGGAGGCCGGGGTCGGCTCCAGCAGGTTGGCCTCGGGGCCGATCGACCCGCTCAGCGAGGTGACGAGCTCCTCGCGGATCGCGTCGAGCGGCGGGTTGGTGACCTGCGCGAAGAGCTGGGCGAAGTAGTCGAACAGCAGTCGGGGCTTCTCGCTCAGCGCCGCGATGGGCGTGTCGGTGCCCATCGAGCCGAGCGCCTCACCACCGGTGTTGGCCATCGGGCTCAGCAGGACGCGCAGCTCCTCCTCGGTGTAGCCGAAGATCTGCTGGCGTCGCGTCACCGACGCGTGGGTGTGGACGATGTGCTCGAGGTCGTCGATGTCGTCGAGGTGGATCAGCCCGGCGTGCAGCCACTCGTCGTAGGGCTGCTCGGAGGCGAGCTGGCTCTTGATCTCCTCGTCCTCGATGATCCGGTGCTCCTCGGTGTCGACGAGGAACATCTTCCCGGGCTGCAGGCGGCCCTTGCGGACGATCGTCGCCGGGTCGAGGTCGAGCACGCCCACCTCGGAGGCCAGCACGACGAGGCCGTCGTCGGTGACCCAGTAGCGCGAGGGCCGCAGGCCGTTGCGGTCCAGGACGGCGCCGATCTGGGTGCCGTCGGTGAACACCACGCAGGCCGGGCCGTCCCACGGCTCCATGAGCATGGAGTGGAACTCGTAGAAGGCACGCCGCCTGGCGTCCATCTCGCGGTGGTTCTCCCACGCCTCCGGGATCATCATCAGCACGGCGTGCGGCAGCGAGCGGCCTCCGAGGTGCAGCAGCTCGAGCACCTCGTCGAAGGACGCCGAGTCGGAGGCGCCCGGGGTGCAGATCGGGAAGAGCCGCTCGAGGTCCCCGGGGATCAGGTCGCTCTCGAGGAGCGCCTCACGCGCCCGCATCCAGTTGCGGTTGCCCATCACCGTGTTGATCTCGCCGTTGTGCGCGATGAACCGGAACGGGTGGGCCAGCGGCCAGCTCGGGAACGTGTTGGTGGAGAAGCGGGAGTGCACCACCGCCATCGCCGAGGCGACGCGCTCGTCGGTCAGGTCCGGGAAGACCTGGTCGAGCTGGTCGGTGGTCAGCATGCCCTTGTAGGCGAGCGTGCGCGAGGAGAGCGACGGGAAGTAGACGTCGGTCTCGGACTCGGCGCGCTTGCGCAGGCAGAACGCCAGGCGCTCGAGGCCCATCCCGCTGATCCGCGAGCCCTTGCCGGCCACGAAGAGCTGGGCGAACGCCGGCATCACGCTGCGCGCGGTGGCGCCGAGCGTCGAGTCGTCGACGGGGACCTCGCGCCAGCCGAGGACGGCGAGCCCCTCCTCGTCGGCGATCTCCTCGATGCGCTGGCGGGTCGTGGCGACCTGCTCGGCGTCACCGGGCAGGAACGCGGTGCCGACGGCGTACGCCCGCGCCGCGGGCAGGTCGAAGTCGACGACCTCGCGGAGGAAGGCGTCGGGCACCTGGAGCAGGATCCCGGCACCGTCGCCGGAGTTGACCTCGGCGCCGGCGGCGCCGCGGTGGTCGAGGTTGCGCAGGGCGGTGAGCGCCTTGGCGACGATGTCGTGGCTGGCCTCACCTGTCAGGGTCGCCACCATGGCGACGCCGCAGGCGTCCTTCTCGTGGCGAGGGTCGTAGAGACCCTGGCTCGGCGGGAATGCGTGCATGGAGGCATTCTCCCGTCGTCGTCCCGGCCCGACCGGACCGTGGTCCGTGCGGTGCTGGGGGGTGGTCGTGACCGCTGGGGACGACGTTGGCCCGAGCGAGGTGGAATCTATCACCGGCCCTCGCGGCCGGCGCGCCTCGTGTCAGGCGGTGGGATCGGCCGGTGCCCGGCCCGCGGACTCCTCGGGCGCGGCTGCACCGGACCCGGCGTCCTCGGCTTCCTCGTCGCCCCTGCCGCCCTCCGGCTCGCGGGTGCGGACCGTCTCCTCGCGTCCGGGGTGGCGCCTGAGCGACCACGCGAACCAGGCGGCGGCCAGAAGGAACAGCACGATCGAGGTCCACACGTTGAAGCGCAGGCCGAGCACGTCGTTGAGCTGGACGTCGTCGATGCGCATGTTCTCGATCCAGCCGCGACCGGCGGTGTAGAGCATGACGTAGAGCGCGACCACGCGGCCGTGCCCGAGCCGGAAGCGACGGTCGAGCCAGATGAGGAGCGCGAAGGCGGCCAGGTTCCACAGGCACTCGTAGAGGAACGTGGGGTGGTACGTCGCCACGTCGAGGTACTGCGTGGGCCGGTGCGCCACGTCGATCTCCAGGCCCCACGGCAGGTCGGTCGGGCGGCCGTAGAGCTCCTGGTTGAACCAGTTGCCCCAGCGGCCCATCGCCTGAGCGACGAGGACGCCCGGTGCGAGCGCGTCGAGCATGGGCAGCACCTTGATGCCGCGCGAGCGGGTGTAGAGCCACGCCCCCACGGCGCCGAGCGCGATGGCGCCCCAGATGCCGAGCCCGCCGCGCCAGACGTAGAGCGCGGTGACGGGGTTGCGGCCCTCGCCGAAGTAGAGCTCCCAGTCGGTGGCCACGTGGTAGAGCCGGCCGCCGACGAGGCCGAACGGCACCGCCCAGATCGCCAGGTCGCTGACCTCCCCGGCGGTGCCGCCGCGCGCCACCCACCGGCGCTCGCCGATCCAGATGGCGAGGACGATGCCGACGATGATGCACAGCGCGTAGCCCCGGATCGGGACGGGCCCGAGGTGCCAGACGCCGTTGGACGGGCTCGGGATGGACATCAGCGTCAGCAGCGGGGCCTGCAGGGAGGGCATGGGGAGCATCATCCCTCGTCGAGCAGGGTCAGCACGTCGCGGGTGAGCTGCGCCTGGGAGACGTCGTGGTCCCACATCATCGGGGACTGGTCGTCGGGGTCCACGGCGTAGATCCGGGTCCCGTGCGTGACGTCGTAGCCGCCACCGGGCAGCTTCTCCCCCGTCTCGATGCCGACGGCGAGGCTCTGGCCGACCTCGATGATGTCGTCCATGTCACCGGTCAGGCCGATGATCTCCGGGTCGAAGGCGTCGACGTACGCCTCGACGACCTGCTCGGTGTCGCGTGGCGCGTCGGTGGTCACGAAGACGACGTCGACGCGGTCCTTCTCCTCGTCGCTGAGCCGCGTCAGCGTGCCGGCGAGCGTGGCCATCACCTGCCCGCAGATGTCGGGGCAGTTGGTGTAGCCGAAGAAGACGAGCGTGAGGTCCTTCTCCGTGTCGTCCGCCAAGCTGTAGGCGTCGCCTGCCGTGTCGACGAGCGGGGTCGCCGAGACCTCGAACGGCGGGTCGAGGACCGTGCCGGTCATTTCGCCCGCGTCGGCGCCCGCGCCGCCACCGCACGCGGTCGCGAGGAGCAGCACCGGGACAGCGAGCAGGGCCTTGCCGGACCTACCTCGACGCACGCCGTACGCCCTCCGCGAGGTCGGTGGTGAGCGCGCGCAGCGCGTCGAGGCCGGCCGCCTCGTCGCCCTGGTGGTCGAGCAGGCAGCGCACGAACGCGGAGCCGACGATCACGCCGTCGGCGTAGGTCGCGACGTCCGCGGCCTGGTCGCCGTTGCTCACGCCGATGCCGACGGCGACGGGCACGTCGCCGCTGGCGCGCACCCGCCCGACCAGCGGACCGGCCAGGTCGGAGGACGCGTCGCGCGCACCCGTGACGCCCATGACCGCGGCCGCGTAGACGAAGCCGCGGCTCTCGGTCGCCGTCATGGCGATGCGCTCGTCGGTGGAGGACGGGGCGACGAGGAAGACCTTGTCGAGGTCGTGCGCGTCGGCCGCGGCGATCCACTCCGCGCCGTGGTCGGGCGTGATGTCCGGCGTGATCATGCCCGCTCCCCCGGCGCCGGCGAGGTCGCCGGCCCACCGCTCGACGCCGTAGCGCTCGATCGGGTTCCAGTAGGTCATCACGAGCGTGGGGACGCCGGTCGCGGCCACCGCCTCGACCACGCGCAGCACGTCGGACGTACGCACCCCGCCGTCGAGCGCTGCCTGGGCCGCCGCCTGGATGGTCGGCCCGTCCATCACCGGGTCGCTGTAGGGCAGGCCGATCTCGATCGCGTCGCACCCGGCCTCGACCATCGTGGTCATCGCCCGGATCGACCCCTCGACCGTCGGGTAGCCCGCGGGCAGGTAGCCGATGAGTGCGGCCCGGTCCTCCGCGCGCGCCTTCTCGAAGGCGGTCGTCGTCGACGTCACTTCCGCTCCTCCGCCGAGGGGCCGGTGTCGCCGAGACCGAACCACTCGATGGCCGTGCCCATGTCCTTGTCCCCGCGGCCGCTCAAGTTCACGATGACCGTCGCGTCGGGGCCCTTCTCCTGGCCGAGCCGCTTCGCCACGTCGAGCGCGCCGGCGATCGCGTGGGCCGACTCGATGGCGGGGATGATCCCCTCGGTGCGGCTCAGCAGCGCCATCGCGTCCATCGCCTGGGCGTCGGTCACAGGGGTGTACGTCGCGCGTCCGGTCGCGGCGAGCAGGGAGTGCTGCGGGCCCACGCCCGGGTAGTCGAGACCGGCCGAGATCGAGTGGGACTCGACGGTCTGGCCGTCCTCGTCCTGCAGGACGTAGGTCCGCGCACCGTGCAGCACGCCGGCCTCGCCGGCGTGGATGGTCGCCGCGTGGCGCCCGGTGTCCACGCCGTCGCCGCCGGGCTCGAAGCCGTGGATCTCCACGCCCTCGTCCTCGAGGAAGGCCGTGAAGATGCCGATGGCGTTGGACCCGCCGCCGACGCACGCCGCCACCGCGTCGGGCAGCACGCCGTACTGCTCGAGGCACTGGGCGCGGGCCTCGTCGCCGATGCCGCGGCAGAAGTCGCGGACCATGCTCGGGAACGGGTGGGGACCGGCCGCGGTGCCGAAGAGGTAGGCGGTGTGGTCGACGCTCGCGACCCAGTCGCGCAGCGCCTCGTTGATCGCGTCCTTCAGCGTCGCGCTGCCGGACTCGACCGGGATGACCTTGGCGCCGAGCAGCTGCATGCGGGCGACGTTGAGCGCCTGGCGGCGGGTGTCGACCGCGCCCATGTAGACCGTGCAGTCGAGGTCGAAGTAGGCCGCGGCGGTGGCGCTGGCGACGCCGTGCTGGCCGGCGCCGGTCTCGGCGATGACGCGCGTCTTGCCCATCCGCCGGGTCAGCAGGGCCTGGCCCATCACGTTGCGGATCTTGTGGGCGCCGGTGTGGTTGAGGTCCTCGCGCTTGAGCAGCACCCGGGCGCCGACCTGCCGCGAGAGGCGCTCGGCGTGGTAGAGCCGGCTCGGGGTGCCGGCGTAGTCGCGCAGCACCCGCTCGAACTCGGACACGAACGCCTCGTCGGCCATCGCCTCGTGCCAGGCGTCGGTCAGCTCGTCGAGGGCGGCGACGAGGGCCTCGGGCATGAACCGCCCGCCCCACGTGCCGCCGAAGTATCCGCGGTCGTCCGCGTCGTACCTGCCCTGCTGGACCTGCTGGCTCACTGTGCTGTCACTCCTGTCATCGCGCGGACGGCGGCCTCGGGGTCGCCGTCCTTGACCAGCGCCTCCCCGACCAGCACCACGCCTGCTCCTTCGGAGACGAAGCGCTGCACGTCGGGGACGCCGGTGATGCCGCTCTCCGCGACCTTGACCACGTCGTCGTGGATCTGTGGCGCGAGGCGGCCGAACACGTCGGGGTCGACGTCGAGGGTCTTGAGGTTGCGGCTGTTGACGCCGACCAGCTCGGCGCCGATGGCGAGGGCGCGCTCGGTCTCGGCCTCGTCGTGGACCTCGACCAGCACCGTGAGACCGAGCTCGCGCGCCTCGCCGTGCAGGCGGCGCAGGGTGTCGTCGCCGAGCGCCGCCACGATCAGGAGCGCGAGGTCGGCGCCGGCCGCGCGGGCCTCGACCAGCTGGTAGGTCTCGACGATGAAGTCCTTGCGCAGCAGGGGGACGTCGACGGCGGCGCGCACCGTGCGCAGGTCGTCGAGGCTGCCGCCGAACCGGCGCTCCTCGGTGAGCACCGAGATCGCGGCTGCGCCGCCCCGGGCGTACGCCTGGGCGAGGGCGGCGGGGTCGGCGATGTCGGCCAGCGCGCCCTTGCTGGGGCTGCGGCGCTTGACCTCGGCGATCACGCTCGAGCCGGCGGCGCGGAAGTGCGGCATCGGGTCGCGCGGCGCCGGCGCGTCGGCGAGGCGCGCACGCAGGTCGTTCATCGGGAGCGCGGCCTCGCGGCGCGCGAGGTCCTCGCGTGCCCCGGCGACGATGTCGTCGAGCACGGAACCGGTCGCAGGCATGCGTTCAGCCTCTCACCCGGCGCCAGCGGCACCGGCGTCGGTGCCCAGGGGCCGGACGCACCGTCCGGCCGGTGGGACTCAGTGGTCGGACGCGTTGAGGCCGAGCTTGGCCAGCACGAGGAACAGCGGGAAGGCGACCAGGGCGACGATGATGCCGAGCCAGAGCAGGGTCATCTGGGTGGGCACCTGCAGGAGCGCGACGCTGCCGATGACGAAGCCGACCATCGCGACCGACACGGCGGTCCAAGCAGCGGGGGTGTTGCCGTGGCCTGCAGCCATCGTGGGTGCTCCTTCGTGGGGTTCAGCGAGTGCTGGGGGAAGTCTAGGCGGTCGGGTCGCGACCCTCGTCGAGGGCCTTCCAGATGTCGATGTTCTCGCTCGGCACCGGCTCGTCGGTGCCGTCCTGCGCTGGACCGGCCGTCGGGTTGTCGTACTTCGCGCCCATCTCGGGCCAGTGGCGCACCCAGCGGGCGCACGCCCCCGTCGTGACCAGCGCGAGCACCGCTGCACCGGCCGCGACCACCCACCACGCAGTGAGGCTCGTGCCCTCGAGGGCCACCCCGGTGTCCCGGAGGGCGCGGCTGCGGACGTGGTCCGGCAGGCTGAACGGCGCCCACGCCACCGACACCGCCACACCCAGCGCGCCGAGCACCGCGAGGAGGGCCACCGCCCGCCGGAACCGGCCACGCGTCACGAGCACCACGCCCCAGCACGCCAGCACGACGAACGCCAGCGCCGTCGTCAGCGGCGACGACCCTGCCGCCGACGCGCCGCCGGCCACGTCGGGCAGGTCCGTGGTCCCGGTGCCGCGGACCCACGTACGCGACCCGGCGTAGGCGGCCAGCGCCCCTGCGGCCACGCCGAGGAGGACGACCGGGCCGAAGGTCCGGCGGCGTGGGTGGGCCGGGTCAGCCATCGACCGCGTGCACGAGGTCGGCGTCGAAGCAGGTGCGGTCGCCGGTGTGGCACGCCGCGCCCACCTGGTCCACCACGAACAGGAGCGTGTCGCCGTCGCAGTCGAGCCGGATCTCCTTGACCCACTGGACGTGGCCCGAGGTGTCCCCCTTGGCCCAGTACTCCCGCCGCGAGCGCGACCAGTACGTCGCCCGGCCCGTGTCGATCGTGCGGCCCAGCGCCTCGTCGTCGACCCACGCGAGCATCAGCACCTCGCCGGTGCCGTGCTGCTGCACGACGACGGGCACGAGGCCCTCCGCCGTGTGCCGGAGCCGCTCGGCGACGGCGGAGTCGAGGGAGGAGGACGCAGCGTTCATGGGTCCATGCTCTCAGCCTCGCGGGCGGCCCAGGTCTCCGCACACCTCCGGGTGACCGGCCCGGGGGCCGGGAGCTCGCGGTCGTCCCACCGGGAGATCGCCTGGACGTCGCGGGTGGTCGAGACCAGGAATGCCTCGCTGGCGCCGGCCAGGACGTCGGCGAGGGGCTCGTCGACCTCACGGGCCCCGCACCAGTCGACGACCAGCTCACGGGTGATGCCGGCGAGGCAGCCCGAGCGGAGGCTGGGCGTGCGCAGCTCGCCGTCGCGCACGTAGAAGACGTTGGATCCCGTCCCCTCGCAGAGGTGGCCCGCGGTGTTGGCCATGACCGCCTCGGTGCCGCCGTGGCGCTGGGCGTGGGCGAGGGCGATGACGTTCTCCGCGTAGGACGTCGTCTTCAGCCCCGCGGTGGCGCCGTGCTCGTTGCGCGTCCACGGGACGGTGACGACGGTCGTGGCGCTCGCGGCGCGCGCGATCGGGCTGTACGCCACCACGAGGGTCGGCGGTCCCCCGCCGCGCCCCGAGCCCATCGGCGCCGGCCCGGCGGTCCACGTGATCCGCAGCCGGCCGACCGGGTCGTCCCCGACCACGGCCGCCACGCCGCGGCGTACGTCGTCGAGGTCCGGGACCGGCAGCCCCAGGCCCTCGGCACTGCGCTCGAGCCGCGCCAGGTGCCGGGTCAGCGCGAACGGCCGGCCCGCCAGCGTCTTCACGGCCTCGAAGACCCCGTCGCCGACGGTGAACCCGTGGTCGGTCACCGCGACCGCCGCCGCGGTCGGGTCGTCCAGCAGGGAACCGTTGAGCCAGGCGCGCATGCGCTCACTCTAGGGGGCCTCCAACACGCGCGACGGGGGGCGATTTTGGACCCGCGCGAGCCATGTACTACTGTTCCACTCGCACTCAGGGCCGGTGAGAACCGGTCGGGAGAGCAGGCGGACATAGCTCAGTTGGTAGAGCGCAACCTTGCCAAGGTTGAGGTCGCGAGTTCGAGTCTCGTTGTCCGCTCTGAGGGGTCTCCCAAGCAAACGTGGGCCTCCACGGTGGGTTGGCCGAGAGGCGAGGCAACGGACTGCAAATCCGTCTACACGGGTTCAAATCCCGTACCCACCTCGCACGACACAACTCAACACGGGCGATTGGCGCAGCGGTAGCGCGCTTCCTTGACACGGAAGAGGTCACTGGTTCAAACCCAGTATCGCCCACCAGCCGAGAACAGCCCCCGACCTGCGGAGACGCAGGTCGGGGGCTGTCTTCCTTTGCCCTCCGTGCCACGATGGGCGTACCCCGCTACACCACGAGTGCGCGAGCCGGTCCGAGTCAGCATCGGCTACGGCCGCGCAGGGTCCGGCCCGCGCGACGCCCCCTTCCGCAGCAGGCCGGACCCACCTCGAGGGGCCCTACTCCTCGGGCAGCCCGTGCCCGCGGGCGGCGTACAGCTCGAGGACCTTCTCGCGCGGGATGACGCCGCAGCGGTCGGCCCACTGCTGGTACGCCTCGGCGAGGGTGGCGACGAGGTCCGGGTGGGAGCCGGCGAGGTCGCGCAGCTCGGTGCGGTCGGCCTCGATGTCGTAGAGCTCCCAGGCGCCGCGGTGCTTCTTCACGAGCTTCCAGCGGCCGCGGCGTACGGCGCAGTTGCCCTCGTGCTCCCAGTAGAGGTCGCGGTCGCCGGGCTCGTCCTCCCCGCGAAGCGCAGGCAGGAGGCTGACGCCCTCCACCGCCGGCACGTCCTGGCCGTTGCGCTGCGCCGGGTAGCGTGCGCCGGCCGCCTCGGCGATGGTCGGCAGGACGTCGACCAGTTGGCTCGGCACCCGGCACAGCGACCCGTCGGTCGGCAGGCCGGCAGGCCAGTGGGCGATGAAGGGCGTCGAGATGCCGCCCTCGTGCACCCAGTGCTTGTACTCGCGGAAGGGCGTGTTGGACAGGTTCGCCCACGAGCGCCCGTAGGACATGTAGGTCGACTCCGGGCCGGGACGCAGCGCGGGGTCGTTGCCCGGCACCACCGGCTCCCCCTCACGGGTCGTGTCCTGCAGGGGCACGAAGGCGGTGACGAACTCCCGCGCACCCTCGCCGGGCGGCATCTCCTCGGCGCACCCGCCGTTGTCGGAGAGGAACACCACGAGGGTGTTGTCGAGCCGCCCGGTCACCTCGAGCTGGTCGAGGACCCTGCCGATCCCCTGGTCCATGCGGTCGACCTGCGCGGCGTACGTCGCCATCCGCGACGCCTCCCACTCCCGGTCCACGACGTCCTCCCACGCCGGCACCCGCTCGTCGCGCGGCGTGAGCTGCCAGGACGGGTCGATGATGCCCTCGGCGACCAGTCGCTCGAGCCGCTCCTCGCGCAGCCGGTCCCAGCCGGCGTCGAAGCGGCCGGCGTAGGTCGCGATGTCCTCGTCGTGGGCGTGCAGCGGCCAGTGCGGCGCCGTGTAGGAGAGGAACAGGAAGAACGGGTCGTCCGGGCGCTGGTCCTCGTGGTCGGCGAGGAACTCGACGGCCGTGTCGGAGATGGCGTCGGTGTAGAACCAGCCGGCCTCCTCGGCCTCGTGCTCGATGTTGGTCTCCTGACGCACGAGCGTGCGCGGGCGGTAGAACGACCCGGCGCCCTCGAGGGTGCCGAAGAAGCGGTCGAAGCCCCGCCGCGTGGGCCACGCCGGATTGGGGTTCTCCATGTCGACGGCGAGGTGCCACTTGCCGGAGAGGTACGTCGCGTACCCCGCGTCGCGGCACACCTCCGCCACCGTCGCGCAGTCCTCGCTGAGGTTGCCGGGGTAGCCGTCGGGCGCGTCGTCGAAGTTCAGGATCCCGATGCCGACCTGGTGCGGGTGCAGCCCGGTCATCAACGACGCACGCGAGGGGCTGCAGCGCGCGGTGTTGTAGAACTGCGTCATCCGCACGCCCCCGGCCGCGAGCCGGTCGAGGTTCGGGGTCCGGACCTCGCCGCCGTAGGAGGCGATGTCGGAGAAGCCCATGTCGTCGGCCAGGACGAGCAGGACGTCCGGCCGGCCGTCGCGGCTCATCGGGTGGTCCCCGCGTCGCGCAGGCTGCGGCGGTGCGTCTCGGGCAGGAACCACACCGACACCAGCGAGATCGCCGCCATCGCCATGACGTAGACGGCGACCGGCCACACCGACCCGCTCCACGCGCTCACCAGGCTCGTGCCGATGAGCGGGGCGACGGCGCCGGTCGGGATCACGCCGATCTGGTACACCGCGCTCATCCCCGAGTAGCGCACCCGGGTCGGGAAGACCTCGGCGAACATCGCGCCCTCCGGACCGAACATGATGCAGGCCGCGAGGCCCCAGCCGACGACGACTCCGAGCGTGATGAGCACGGCGTTCTCGGTGTTGACGAGGGCGAAGATCGGCACCGCGCTCACCAGGGCGAGACCGGCACCGGTGGCGAACACGGGACGTCGGCCGTACGTGTCGGAGAGGCGGCCCGCGACCAGGATGGCCGCGAACCCGACGACGGACGCGACGAGCAGCGCGTCGAGGACGACCGAGGCGTCGAGGCCCAGCACGGTGACGGTGTAGGTCACGAGGAAGGCGTTGTAGATGTTGAAGGTGACGCTCTCGCTCACCCGTGCGCCCATCGCCAGCAGCGTGACCCTGGGGTGGTCGCGGAAGACCTCGACCAGCGGGAGCGCGGCCTTCTCGTCGGCCGCCTCGATCTCCTTGAACGCCGGCGGCTCGTCGATGCGCAGCCGGATCACGAGTCCGACGACCACGAGGAGGATGGAGACGAGGAACGGCACCCGCCAGCCCCACGACTGGAAGTCGTCCTCGGGCAGCTGGGTCACCAGCGTGACCGCCAGCGTGGACGTCAGCAGGCCGATGGGGACGCCGAGCTGCGGCCACGAGGAGAACCAGCCGCGGCGCCCGTCGGGAGCGTGCTCGACGCACAGCAGCACCGCGCCGCCCCACTCGCCGCCGAGACCGATGCCCTGGAGCATGCGGAGCACGAGCAGGAGCATCGGTGCGGCCACACCGATGGCCGCGTAGTTGGGGAGCAGCCCCATCGCGAAGGTGGACAGGCCCATGATGAGCATGGTCAGGACGAGCATCTTCTTGCGACCGATGCGGTCCCCGAAGTGGCCGAAGATGAACCCGCCCAGCGGACGGGTGACGAAGCCGGCGGCGAAGGTCGCGAACGAGATCATCGTGCCGACCAGCGGGTCGAAGGTCGGGAAGAACTGGCTGTTGAACACCAGGGCGGCCATGGTCCCGTAGAGGAAGAAGTCGTACCACTCCACGACCGAGCCCAGCAGGCTCGCCCCGGCCACGCGGCGGATCGCGGCCTCGTCGTGCGCGTCGTGCTGGTGCGCCACCGCTGTCGTGCCCGGTTGTGACATGTCCACTCCTGTTGCGTCGTGGTGTCCCGTAAGATGGGACGGCATTCCCCAGATCGGGACACCAGCCGTCAGTGTTCGTTCGACGGCGACGACCTGTCAAGGAGTGAGCGACTTCACCGATCACCGACCCGAGGAGTGCGCGCGTGACCCTGTCACCTGCCCCCGCCCGTACGGAGGAGCGTGGCCTGCTGCGCCGCGCCGTGGCCGTGCTCGACACCCTCGCCGCCGAGCCGTCCCCGCCGAGCGTGCGCGCGATCGCCGAGCGCACCGGGCTCTCCAAGTCGGCCGTCCAGCGGATCCTCGTCGAGCTCGAGGCCGTCGACCTCGCGGCCCGCGACCCGGAGACCCGGCGCTACCGGCTCGGTCCGCGCACGCTCGCCCTCGGCTCGGCCTACCAGCACGGGCTGAGCCTGCGCGCGGCGGCGATGGGTGCGATGACCGACCTGGCGGCGGCGGTGAAGGAGACCGTGGGCCTCTCGGTGGGAGACGCCGACCGGATGATCCACGTCGAGCAGGTGGAGCCGCAGCGTCGGCTCACCGCGCGGTTCCACGTCGGGCGGCCGCTCCCGCTGTGGTTCGGCGCGCCCAGCCGGGTCCTCCTCGCCGAGCGCACGGACGCGGAGATCCTCCGGGTCGCGGACCAGCGCGAGCTCACCGACCTCGACCCGGTGAACCCGCCGGCCCCGGAGCAGCTGCGGCGACAGGTGGCCGAGGTGCGCCGCACCGGGCACGCACGCGCCTTCGAGGAGACGATCGAGGGCGTGCACACCCTGTCGGTCCCGGTGCGCGGCGCGATGGGCGTGCTGGCCGCCGTCCTGTCGGTCACGGCGCCGGCCGAGCGCCTCCCGGCGGAGCGGATGGACGAGGTGCTGCCGCAGCTCGAGGAGGCCGCGGCGCGGATCTCGGTGCGGCTGGGCCACCGCCCCCCTCAGAACTCGTAGCCGAACTCCTCGATCGTCCGGCGGAACCTCTCCGCGACGATCTCGACGTCACCGGGGCCGTACAGGTCGCGGTAGTGCGGGCCGCTCCCCTGCTTGGCGTGCGGCAGGTCGAGCTCGATCCCGAGCCGCTCGGAGATGTCGGCGACGGCGGCCGGGAGCTCCTCGTAGCGGTAGACCCGGTCCACGACCACCCGTCCGCCGAGGCGGTAGAGCCGCTCGTTGAGCGCCAGCCGCTCCATCCGGCGAGGCGTGCGGACGAACTCGGCGAACGTCTTGGTGAAGGTCGGCTTGCGCGCGCTGTAGCGGTAGGAGGAGGCGACGACGTCGAAGGGGTTCCGCTCGACCGCGAAGGTGAAGTAGTCGTCCCACGTCTGCCGACCGATGACCTCGATGACCCGGCGCGCGCCCATGTGGGCGTACGAGCTGGGCTCGGTGTCGTCGTTCTGCGGGCCCACTCCCCCGGCGGCCGCCCGCAGCTCCTCGTCCTCCGGGCTGATCCGGGTGACCAGGTCGTCGGGGCCGCAGTGGCGCGACAGCGCGATCTCGAGGCTGGTGCCGGCGGTCTTGCGGGTCTTGATGAAGACGAAGCGGTGGGCGTGGGAGGCGATCAACGCAGCCGCCCTCAGTCGTCCTCGTCGGCGAGCTCTTCGCCGTGCGTGCCGGGGCGGGGCGCCCAGGGCAGCTCCTTCGCCGGGCGTACGACGATCAGCCGGTCGCCGCGCGCGAGCAGCGACACCACCGGGTCGAAGTAGCGGTAGACCTTCTCGTCGCGCACGACGGCGATCACCTGGTCGGGCAGCCGCTGGGGCTGCTTGCCGACCTCGTTGACGAGCAGGTCGCGCTCGGCGACCTCGAGGCCCTCGCCGTAGGTCATCAGGTCCTCCATGACCGAGCCCAGCATCGGCGACATCGACGACAGGCCGAGCAGGCGTCCCACCGCGTCGGAGGAGGTGATGACGGAGTTGGCGCCCGACTGGCGCATCAGGGGGACGTTCTCCTGCTCGCGCACCGACGCGACGATCCAGGCGTCGGGGTTGATCTGACGCACCGTCAGCGTCACGAGCACGTTGGAGTCGTCGCGGTCGGTGGTGATGATGACGTGGGTGGCCTTCTCGACGCCGGCCTGCCGCAGCACCCCGCGACGGGTCGCGTCGCCGACGATGCCGGCGAGCTGGTCACGGTTCGCCTCCTCCATCGCCACGACCCCGGGGTCGACCACCACGATCGCCGAGCGGTCGTAGCCGTTGCTCAGGAGCGTCTCGATCGCGCTGCGGCCCTTCGTGCCGTAGCCGACGACGACGACGTGCTCGTCCATCTTCTTCCTCCACCGGGAGACCCGGAACATCTCGCGTCCCTGGGAGGCGAGGACCTCCAGGGTGGTGCCGATCAGCAGGACCAGGAAGGCGATGCGGGCCGGCGTGATCACCAACGCGTTGACCAGGCGGGCCTGCGCGGACTCCGGCGCGATGTCGCCGTATCCGGTCGTGCTGAGGGTGACGGTCGTGTAGTAGAACGCGTCGAGCAGCGACAGGTCGCGCCCCGGGTGGGCGTTGTCGCGGTAGCCGGCGCGGTCGAAGTACACGAGCAGGACGGTGCCGACCAGGATGCCGAGGGCCATCAGCACCCGGCGGCCGAGCTCCCACCAGGGAGAGCGCTCCCGGTCCGGCAGGGACACCCGCCCCACGCTGGGGTGGTCGCTCGCGGCATGCACGGTCAGGAGTCTCGCACGCTGATCCGCTCCCGCAGCCGCTGCACGAGCTCGAGGCGCGCACGCGTCGTGTTCTTCTGCGGGAAGACGGTGTCGAACGCGGCGTTGACCGCTGCTCCGATGAGCACGGCCAGGGCGAGGAGGTAGAGCCACAGCAGCACCGCGATGGGCGCGGCCAGGGGTCCGTAGATCGAGCGCGACTCCGCCGCGGTGACCGTCAGCACCCAGCGCAGGACGTAGGACCCCGCGATCCAGCAGAACAGCGCGAAGCAGGCACCCGGCAGGTTGAAGCTCCAGTTGGTCCGCACCGGCACCGACACGTGGTAGAGCGTGGCGAGGAAGCAGATGCAGACCGCCAGGACCGTCGGCCAGTAGAGGGCGTTGACGAAGTCGAGACGTTCGGGGAGCACCCGGTCGACCAGCGAGGGCCCGGCCACCACGAGCGGGATGCTCACCGCACCCGTGACCATCGCGAGGGCGTACAGCACGAACGAGAGCGCCCGGGTCGCGACGATCCCGCGATGGCCGCCGAGGCCGTGCATGATCGTGATGGTGTCGACGAAGACGTTGAGCGCGCGTGAGCCCGACCAGAGGGCCAGGATGAAGCCGATCGAGATCACGTCGTAGCGCCCGCCGTCGAGGACCTCGTTGATGGTCGGCTCGATGATGCGGTCCACGGCGCGGTCGGTGAGGGCCTGCCGCGAGATCTCGAGGACCGCGTTGCTGATGTCCTCGATCTGCGTGTCGGTGAAGCGCTCGCTCACGAAGCCGATCGCACCGGCGAGGGCGAACACGAGCGGGGGCACCGACAGCACGGCGAAGAAGGCCGCCTCCGCCGCCAGCCCCGTGACGCGGTGGCGCAGGCACGACCCGACGGTCGTGACGATGATCCGCCACAGGTGCTCGCGCCAGCGCCGCACCGTGGCCTCGAACGGGCGCGGGGCAGGGTTCTCCTCGCGCGCCTCGACCATGGGTCCACGCTATCGAGCCGGGACCCCGATCGACGGATCCCGGCCGCGGGTCTGGCGTGCCGGTCGGGCGGGTAGCGTCACCGCATGCGCCGAGCCCTCCGAGCCCCCGTCCTCGCAGCCGTCGCCGTGCTCAGCGCCGGCGCGCTCACCGTCTCGCTCCTGGCCGCTCCGGCGCAGGCCGCCCCCGGGCGCACCCGCGTGTCCGGGACGCTCAGCGCTCCGGCGACCAACCCGGGCGGCACCCCCGTCACCATCTCCGGCTACGTGAAGGCGAAGGGCAAGGGCGCGAGGAAGCGCACCGTCGTCCTCGAGCAGAAGATCGCCTCGGGCTGGCGCAAGGTCGCCCGGACGAGGTCCGACCGCTCCGGCGCCTACGCGATCACGGTGCCGACCGACTGGTTCTACTCCTCCAAGATGCGTGCCCGCGTGGTGAAGAAGCGGAAGTACCGCGGCGCGACCTCCCGCGCCCACCGGCTGACGGTCGCCCCGGCGTACGTCCCGCTCGGCTCGCCCACCTCGTGGGTCAGGCTGCGCAAGGAGGGCGACCGCTGGAACCCGTGCAGGACGGTGACCTACGGCATCAACTCCTCGCGCGCCACGCCCGACCCGGCGACCGTGGCCGCGGGCATCCACAACACGATCGCGCTCGTCTCGCAGGCGACCGGTGTGCGCTTCACGTTCACGGGCGAGACCTCGGCCGCTCCGTTCGACAAGAAGTTCCGCAGGTCCGACCCGATGCTGACCTTCGCGTTCACGACCGATGCCGAGACGCCCCTCGACCTCGGTCCGACGTACGCCGCACGCGGCGGCTCGGACCGCACCGTCTGGTCGCGCGACGCCAGGGGCAAGCGCATCCTCCGGATCCGTGACGGCGGCGTCCTCTACGACCTCACCGACACCGCACAGATGACGGCGGCGCAGTTCCAGCAGCTCACGCTGCACGAGGTGGGGCACGCGATGGGCCTGGGCCACGTGCCGGCCACCGACCAGTACATGACCGCCGGCCCCGAGCTCTACAACCTTCCGTTGTCCTACCAGGCCGGCGACCTCGCCGGGCTCGCGAAGGTCGGCCTGCAGGCGGGCTGCATCAAGCCGCTCCGGGGCTCTCGCAAGGTCGTCCTCGACCGGACCACCGTCCCGGACGGCATCACGCAGGACTGACCGTCCGGGCGGCGACCCGACGCTGGGCCGTCCTAGGGTCTGCCCATGACCGTGGCCTCCCCCGATCCCCGTACCGCGACCAACCAGGCCCCGCCGCTGGTCGGGCACAACGTCGTCACCGCGGACCGTGCCCTCACCGAGGCCGTCGTCCGGCACGGCGCGGCCGAGGTGGTCGACGACCTGACGTCGCTCGGGGCGGAGGCCGGGAGCGCCGAGGCGCGCGAGCACGGGATGCTGGCCAACCGCCACCACCCCGGGCTCACGCCCTACGACCGGTTCGGCAACCGGGTGGACGAGGTCGAGTTCCACCCGTCGTGGCACTGGCTGATGGAGCGGGCCGTGGGGCACGGGCTGCAGGCGGCCCCGTGGGAGCAGCAAGCCGCCGGTGACCCGTACGCCCACCTGCGCCGCGCCGCCGGCTTCCTCGCCTGGTCGCAGACCGAGCCCGGTCACGGCTGCCCGATCTCGATGACGTACGCCGCCGTGCCGGCGCTGCGGGCCGACGACGCGATCGCCCGGACGTGGACGCCGCTGCTGGCGGCGCGCTCCTACGACCCGGGCGTGCGCCCGCGGTCGTCGAAGACCGGCGCGCTCGCCGGCATGGGCATGACCGAGAAGCAGGGCGGCTCCGACGTGCGGGCCAACCAGACCGAGGCCCGCCCGACCGGGGACGACGGCTGGTACGCCCTCCACGGGCACAAGTGGTTCACCTCGGCGCCGATGAACGACGTCTTCCTCGTGCTCGGCCAGGCCGAGGGCGGGCTGACCTGCTTCGTGGTCCCGCGCGTGCTAGAGGACGGCACCCGCAACCGGATCGACGTGGTCCGGCTCAAGGACAAGCTCGGCAACCGGTCGAACGCCTCCGGCGAGCTGGAGCTCTCAGGCACCCTCGCCCAGCGCCTGGGCGACGAGGGACGCGGGGTCCGCACGATCATCGAGATGGTGGCGGCGACCCGGCTCGACTGCGTCCTCGGCTCCGCGGCGCTGATGCGCCACGCCCTCGCCGAGGCGTCGTGGCACGTCTCGCACCGCTCGGCGTTCGGCGGCCTCCTCGCCGACAAGCCGCTCATGCAGAACGTCGTCGCCGACCTGGCCGTCGAGTCCGAGGCCGCGACCGCGCTCGCGATGCGGCTGGCGGCGGCCGTCGACCGCGCCGACGACCCCCACGAGGCCGCGCTGCGGCGCATCGCGCTGCCCCTCGCGAAGTTCTGGGTGTGCAAGCGCACCCCCGCGATGGTCGCCGAGGCCCTGGAGTGCCTCGGCGGCAACGGCTACGTCGAGGACTCCGGGCTGCCGCTGATGTTCCGCGAGTCCCCGCTGAACTCGATCTGGGAGGGCTCGGGCAACGTCAACGCCCTCGACGTGCTCCGGGCGCTGTCCCGCGAGCCCGAGGTGCTCCAGGCGTGGATCACCGAGGTCGGGGCCGCCCGCGGCGGCGACGCACGGCTCGACCGGGCGGTCGACGACACCCTCGCCCTCCTCGGCGAGGCGGGCGCCGGCGAGGCGGGTCCCGAGGCGGGCGCGCGACGGCTCGCGGGAGCGATGGCGGCGTGCCTGCAGGGGTCGCTGCTCGTCAGGTACGCCCCGCCCGAGGTCGCCGACGCCTTCTGCGGCAGCCGCCTGGGGCCGGCGTACGGCGGCACGTTCGGGATGCTCACGAGCGGTTCGCTGCGTGCGGTCGTGGAGCGCGCGACCCCCACCGTGTGACCCACCCCCGGGCCCCGGTCCCCCGGCCGACCTGTCCTGCATGGCCCAGATGGGCCATGCGGACCGGCCGATCAGTCAGGGATCCCTTCACCGCCCCCGCGGGCGGCGGCGACGTGCCTATGGTCGTGGTCCACCTCTGGGGGAGGAACCCGCCTTGTCGAGCAAGTCCAGCACGTTGTTCACCGTCGGCACGCTGCTCCGGCACGCGCAGGACGCCGGGTCACCCGTACGGCTGCTGGTGTCCGGCACCTGGCTCGACGGCGTCATCGTCGGGGCCGACGGCCTCGGTGTGGTCCTCGACGACGGCGCGGGACTGCAGGTGCTCGTGCGCCTGGACGCGATCTCGGCGGTCGGGTTCTCACGACGGGACATCGACGGGCACGGCGACGCCGAGGACGACCAGGCCGAGGGTGACGGCGCCCGCGCCCACTGGGCTGCGCCGCGCAAGCCGATCGAGGCGGGCCCCGTCACCCGGTAGCGGTCCACACCAGCGGGGTCCGATTCCGCAGGCGGGCTCAAGGTTCGTCGCAGGGCTGGTGCAGGGGACCTGGCTCGGGGGCCGGGTGATCGGGTGCGACGGCCTCGGCGCCGTGCTCGACGACGGCGACGGCCAGTCCCTCGTGAGGCTGGACTCGGTGTCGGCGGTGACGTTCCGGCGCGCCGAGGTCGACGACGCCCCGCCGCGGCAGCACGGCTCCGCCTCCTACGGCACGACCGACCGCGAGCGGACCGATCGAGGCCGGACCGGTGACGGTGCCGCCGCAGTCGCGCGGCGGGCACCACTTCCTCAGCGCAGGGCCGCGCTGACGACCTCCCGCGCCTCGTCCTGCACCTCGGCGAGGTGCTCGGGACCGCGGAAGGACTCCGCGTAGATCTTGTAGACGTCCTCGGTGCCGCTCGGCCGGGCCGCGAACCACGCCGACTCCGTCGTCACCTTGAGGCCGCCGATCCGCGCGCCGTTGCCGGGCGCCTCGGTGAGCTTGCCGGTGATGGTCTCGCCGGCGAGCGACGTCGCGCTGACGTCGTCGGGCGACAGCGCGGCCAGCTTGGCCTTCTGCTCGCGGTCGGCCGGGGCGTCGATGCGGGCGTACGCCGGGTCGCCGTGCTGCGCGACCAGCTCGGCGTAGTGCTGGCTGGGCGTCCGGCCCGTCGCGCCCAGGATCTCGCTCGCGAGGAGGGCGAGGAGCAGGCCGTCCTTGTCGGTGGTCCACGTGGAGCCGTCGCGGCGCAGGAACGACGCACCCGCCGACTCCTCGCCGCCGAACCCGAACGACCCGTCCATCAGCCCCGGCACGAACCACTTGAAGCCCACGGGGACCTCGACGAGGGGCTTGCCGATCGAGGCCGCCACGCGGTCGATCATCGAGCTCGACACGAGGGTCTTGCCGATCCGGGCGGCCTCCGACCAGCCGGGACGCGCCCCGCCGAAGAGGTAGCCGATCGCGACGGCGAGGAAGTGGTTGGGGTTCATCAGCCCGGCGTCGGGCGTGACGATGCCGTGACGGTCGGCGTCGGCGTCGTTGCCGGTCGCGATCGCGTACTCGTCCTTGCGCCCGACCAGCGAGGCCATCGCGTGGGGCGAGGAGCAGTCCATCCGGATCTTGCCGTCCCAGTCGAGGGTCATGAAGCGCCACGTCGGGTCGACGAGGGGGTTGACCACGGACAGGTCGAGGCGGTGCCGGTCGGCGATCTCGCCCCAGTAGGCGACGCTCGCCCCGCCCAGCGGGTCCGCGCCGATGCGCACGCCGGCCTCACGCACCACGTCGAGGTCGAGCACCTGCGGCAGGTCGTCGACGTAGGTGCCGAGGAAGTCGTAGGAGCCGACGGCCGCACGCGCCTTCGCGAACGCCACCCGCCGCACGCCCGCGATGTTGCCGCGGATCAGCTCGTTGGCCCGCGCCGCGATCACGGACGTGGCGTCGGAGTCGGCCGGCCCGCCGTGGGGCGGGTTGTACTTGAAGCCGCCGTCCTGGGGCGGGTTGTGCGACGGCGTGACCACGATGCCGTCGGCGAGCCCGGCTCCGGTCGTACGCCCCTGGTTGGCGCGCAGGATCGCGTGGCTGACCGCGGGGGTCGGGGTGAAGCCGTCGCGGTCGTCGACCAGCACGGTGACGTCGTTGGCGACCAGCACCTCGAGCGCCGTGGCCCAGGCCGGCTCCGAGAGCGCGTGGGTGTCACGCCCGATGAAGAGCGGGCCGTCGTAGCCCTGCTCCGCGCGGTAGTCGCAGATCGCCTGCGTCGTCGCGGCGATGTGGACCTCGTTGAAGGAGGCGTTGAGCGAGGTGCCGCGGTGCCCGCTCGTGCCGAACGCGACCTGCTGCGAGACGTCGTCGGGGTCGGGCTGGAGGTCGAAGTAGACCGTCACGAGGTGGGAGACGTCCACCAGGTCCTCGGTCTGGGCGGGCTGTCCGGCTCTCTCGTGGGTGGCCATGGCCCCATCTTGGTGGCTCGCGCAGATTCCGTCGAGGAACCTGTCGGACCGGTGTCGAATCAGGCAGGGTTGCCCCGTCATGGGGGTGAGGTCGCAACCGTGCGACCCGCCAGATCCGAAGGAGCTCGACCCTCGATGAGCCGCTACCTGATCCTGCTGCCCGCCCCGGAAGCCGAGTGGGCGGCACTGCCCCCGGAGGAGCACGAGAAGGGCAGGGCCTCCCACGCGCAGTTCCACGAGGACCTCCGCGAGGGAGGCCACACCCTCGCGGCGGTCGGTCCCCTCGAGCCGTCGGACCAGGCTGTCTCGATGCGACCGGACGGGACCGGTGCCGCCGTCGTGACCGACGGCCCGTTCAGCGAGACCGCCGAGCAGGTGGTGGGGTTCTACCTCGTCGACACCGAGGACGGGGACGACCTGCGGGCCACGTGCGAGCGCTTCGCGGGCCGGGGCGAGCACATCGAGCTCCGTCGGCTGGCCGAGTGAGCGACAGGAGACCGCAGATGACGGATTACATCGTGCTGCTGTTCGGCGACACCGAGGCGTGGTGGGACACGCCGGAGGAGGAGAGGAAGGCGGCCTACGATGCGCACGGTCGCTTCACCGAGGAGCTGGAGAGGCGCGGGCACACCGTCATCGGCGGCGCCGAGCTGCCGCGCGCGTCCGAGGCGAGGTCGCTGGCGCCCCACGCGACGTCCGCGACCGACGGGCCGTGGACCGAGACCGCCGAGCAGCTCGGCGGCTACTACGAGGTCCGCACCGACGACCTCGACGACCTCATGGAGGTCTGCACCATCCTGTCCGCGACGGGCGACGCCGTCGAGGTGCGTCGCACGCTCTCCGAGGAGGAGTCCGCATGAAGTACCTGGTGCTGCTGATCGGCGACGGGGAGCTCAAGCCGTGGTCGGAGCACGACGACGAGGAGCAGGCCGCGGTGATGCGGCAGTTCGAGGCGTTCCACGCCGCCGTCGAGGAGCGCGACGGCGTCGAGATCCTGGCCGGGGAGGCGCTCGCGGGTCCTGCGCACGCGACGACCGTCCGCACGCGCGGGGGGAGCACCGTCCTGACCGAGGGTCCCTACACGGAGGCGATCGAGCAGATGGGTGGGTTCTACCTCGTGGAGACGCCCGACCTCGACGCGCTGCTGGAGCTGCTGCGGGTCCTGCCGCCGTACGACATGCAGCTCTCCCCGGCCGTGGACCCGTACTGACCCGGGCGACCCGACCGTGGTGACGCCCGACGTCCCGAGCCAGCCGGGGCTCGAGGGGCTCGAGCGGGTCGTGCGCGAGGAGTGGGGCCGGCTCGTGGCCCTCCTCCTCGCCCAGTTCCGACGGCTCGACCTGGTCGAGGACGCGCTGGGCGACGCCGTGGCCGCGGCCAGCCGGCGCTGGCCCGTCGACGGGGCGCCGGCCAACCCGCCGGCGTGGCTGCTGACCACGGCCCGGCGGCGGGTGGTGGACCGCCTGCGGACCGAGGACGTGGCCCGGCGCAAGGAGCCGATGCTCGTGGTCGACGCCCGGCAGCGCCAGGAGGGAGCCCGCACGATGGCCGACGCCGGCAGCCTCGTCGAGGACGACGTGCTGCGCCTGGTGCTCATGTGCGCGCACCCGGCGCTGGCCCCCGAGTCCGCCAGCGCGCTCAGCCTGCGCCTCGTGCTCGGCGTCCCCACGGCCGACATCGCCCGCCTCTTCCTCGTGCCGGAGCCGACGATGGCCGCCCGGATCACCCGTGCCAAGAAGCGCATCGTCGGTGCGGGCATCCCGTTCGGGGTGCCCGACGCCTCCGTCCTCCCCGACCGGATCGAGGTCGTCGCGCAGACCGCCTACCTGGCGTTCACGGCGGGGTACGCCCCCGGCACGGGCCCCGACCTGCTGCGGGCGGAGCTGTCGGGCGAGGCCGTCCGGCTCGTCCGTGTGGTGCTCGGACTGCGACCCGACGAGCCCGCGCTCGTCGCCCTGCTGGCCCTGATGCTGCTCCAGCACTCGCGTCGCGACGCGCGCCTGCGCGACGGCAGGCTCGTGCTGCTGGCCGGCCAGGACCGCAGCCGATGGCACCACGACGAGGTCGCCGAGGCCACCCGGCTGCTCTCCTCGGCACCGCTCGCCGGCCCGGTGACCCCGACCACCGCGTCGTACGTCCTCCAGGCCCGGATCGCGGCCGAGCACGCGACCGTCGCGAGCAGTGACGACACCCCCTGGGACCGGATCGTCGGGCTCTACGACCTGCTGCTGCAGGTCTCCCCCTCCCCCAGCGCCCGCCTGGCCCGGGCCGTCGCGGTCGCCGAGGACCGCGGGGCGGTCGCCGGGCTGGCCGAGCTGGAGGGACTCGAGATCCCCGACAGCCACCGTCCCGCCGCGGTGCGGGCCGAGCTGCTGTCGCGCGCCGGCGACACCGACGCGGCGCGCGCGGCGTACGACCAGGCCATCGCGGCCTGCCGCAACGACGTGGAGCGCGCGTTCCTCGAGGGGCAGCGCGCCGCGCTCCGGCGCCCTACCTAGCCGTCCCGCTGGCTCGTCCCGCTAGCCGTCCACCTGGTCGGCAGGGACGGGCTGCTGCTTGGCGAGGACGGTCAGGCCGTCGTCGACGACGAAGCCGCGGGCCAGGTCGGCCTCGCGGTCGACGCCGATCTGCACACCGGGCGGCACCACGACGCCCTTGTCGATGATGGCGTTGCGCACGATCGCGCCCTCGCCGATGCGCACGCCGTCCATGAGCACCGAGTCCGAGACCTCGGCGCCGTCCTTGACCCACACGCCCGGGGAGAGCACCGACTTGTTGACCGTGCCGCCGCTGACGACCGTGCCCGGCGACAGGATCGAGTTGAAGGTCGAGACACCCGCGCCGCTCGCACCCTCCACCAGCTTGGCCGGCGGGTGCGGCCCGTAGCTGGTGTAGATCGGCCACGCGGTGTTGTAGAGGTTGAAGACGGGCAGCGGGGACACCAGGTCCATGTGCGCGTCGTAGTAGGACCGCATCGTCCCCACGTCACGCCAGTAGCCGCGGTCACGGTCGGTGGAGCCGGGAACCTCGTTGTCCTTGTAGTCGTAGACCGAGGACTCCGACTTGTCGACGAACCACGGCACGATGTCGCCGCCCATGTCGTGCTTCGAGCCCTCGAGGTCGGCGTCACGCGTGACCGCCTCGCGCAGCGCGTCGGCGGTGAACACGTAGTTGCCCATGCTCGCCAGCACCTCGTCGGGCGCGTCGGGCAGACCGACCGGGTCGGTGGGCTTCTCGAGGAACGCGCGGATCTTCTGCGGGCTCGCCGGGTCGACGTCGATCACGCCGAACTGGTCGGCCAGGCCGATCGGCTGGCGGATCGCCGCCACCGTGCAGCCCGCCCCGGACTCGACGTGGTCGGCGACCATCTGCGAGAAGTCCATGCGGTAGACGTGGTCGGCACCGACGACCACGACGATGTCGGGCTGCTCGTCGGTGAGCAGGTTGAGCGACTGGTAGATCGCGTCGGCGCTGCCGAGGTACCACCGCTTGCCGACGCGCTGCTGGGCCGGCACCGGGGTGACGTAGTTGCCCAGCAGGTTGGACATCCGCCAGGTGGTGGTGACGTGGCGGTCGAGGCTGTGGGACTTGTACTGCGTGAGCACGACGACCTTGAGGTAGCCGGAGTTCACGACGTTGGAGAGCGCGAAGTCGATGAGGCGGTAGATGCCGCCGAACGGCACCGCGGGCTTGGCGCGGTCGGCCGTGAGCGGCATCAGGCGTTTGCCCTCACCGCCTGCCAGGACGACGGCGAGGACCTTCTTGCGACTCGGCGTGACTGACATGCCTTGAAACTAGCCGTCGGGCACGAGCGCGTCGACCTCCGTTGGGTCTAGGTTCAAGGTCATGCGCATCGACGTCCTCAGCAAGGAGTACCCACCGGAGGTCTACGGAGGAGCGGGCGTCCACGTCGCCGAGCTGGTCCGCGCCCTGCGCGTCCTGCCCGACGTCGACGCGCGGGTCCGCTGCTTCGGCGCCCCGCGGTCCGAGCCGGGCACGACGGCGTACGCCGAACCCACGTCGCTGGCCGGCGCCAACGCCGCGATCCGCACCCTCGGAGTCGACCTCGCGATGGTCGACGACTGCGCCGGCGCCGACCTCGTCCACTCGCACACCTGGTACGCCAACATGGCCGGGCACCTCGCCGGGCTGATGCACGGCGTCCCGCACGTGGTGAGCGCCCACTCGCTCGAGCCGATGCGGCCGTGGAAGGCCGAGCAGCTCGGCGGCGGCTACGCGCTGTCCAGCTGGGCCGAGCGGACGGCGTACGAGGGCGCGGCCGGCATCGTCGCGGTGAGCGCGGCGATGCGCGACGACGTGCTGCGCAGCTACCCGTCGGTGGATCCGGCCCGCGTGCACGTGGTGCACAACGGCATCGACACCACCGAGTGGTCCCCGGCGGCGAACCCCGACCGGGTCCGGGAGCTCGGCGTCGACCCGGACCGGCCGAGCGTGATCTTCGTCGGCCGGATCACCCGCCAGAAGGGCCTGCCGCTGTTCCTCCGCGCGGCCGCCGCGCTGCCGCCCGACGTGCAGCTCGTGCTGTGCGCCGGCGCGCCCGACACCCCGGAGATCGAGGCGGAGGTGCGCGGGCTCGTCGACGACCTCGCCGCCACCCGGTCGGGCGTCGTGTGGATCGCCGAGATGCTCCCCCGACCCGACGTCGTCGCCCTGCTCACCGCGGCGACGGTCTTCGCGTGCCCGTCGATCTACGAGCCGCTCGGCATCGTCAACCTCGAGGCGATGGCCTGCGAGACCGCCGTCGTCGCGACCGCGACCGGAGGCATCCCCGAGGTCGTCGTCCACGGTGAGACAGGCTGGCTGGTGCCCATCGAGCAGGCCACGGACGGCACCGGCACTCCGCTCGACCCGGAGGCCTACGTCGCCGACCTCGCCGCAGCGCTGACCGACGCGGTCAGCGATCCCGCCCGCGCCCGGGCGTACGGCGAGGCGGGGCGCCGGCGCGCCGAGGAGTCCTTCAGCTGGGGCTCGATCGCCGGCCGGACGCTCGACCTGTACCGCTCGCTCGTGTCGTAGACGCGCGGGCGTTGGTCAAGACCTCACGGCTCCCCCGCGCGGGAGCGGCCGGCCCGGGGTGACCAACGTCCGTCGGTCTCCGAGCCTGTGGAGAGGCACCGACGTCCCCGACCGGGTGCCGCGATGCTGGTGCCCGTGGACGTGGGCGAGGTGATGGCGCGGCACGGAGGGGTGTCGACCCGGGCCGCGCTGATCCGTGCGACCTCGCGGGCGGACGTCGACCGCGCGCTCACCCACGGCCAGGTGGTGCGGGTGGGCCAGGGCCGCTACGTCCTGCCGGAGGTCGATGACGCCGCCCGGACGGCGCACGCGATGAACGGCGTGCTCTGCCTCACCAGCGCGGCCCTGCACCACGGCTGGGAGGTCAAGGCCGTGCCCGAGCGGCCGCACGTGGTCGTGCCCCGCAAGCGCAAGGTGCCCGCGCGGTTCCGGGACGCCGTCGTGCTGCACCGGCGCGACCTCGGGCCAGACGACGTGGCCGTGGGCGCCACGAGCCGCGACGTCACGCTCGAGCAGTGCCTGAGGCTCCTCCCCTACGACGAGGCGCTCGTCGTCGCGGACTCGGCACTCCGGCACGGCGAGCACGCGACCCTGGCCCGCGCGGCCGCACTGGTGCGCGGTCGCGGGCAGCAGCGCGCGGCACGCGTGGCCCGTGCCGCACGCGCCGAGTCGGCGAACGCCTTCGAGTCCGTGACGCGCGCCATCTGCCACGACGTGCCCGGGCTCGACGTCGAGCCCCAGCTCGTCATCTCCGACGAGTTCGTCTGGGCCCGCCCGGACCTGGTCGACCTCCGGCTCGAGCTCGCGGTCGAGTGCGAGTCCTACGAGTGGCACGGCGATCGCGCCGGTTTCCGCAAGGACGTCCGCCGCTACAGCCTGCTGACCGCGTCCGGGTGGCTGGTCCTGCGCTTCACCTGGGAGGACGTGATGTTCCGCGCCGACTGGGTGAGGGCCGTGCTCGCCCGTGCCGTGGTCGTACGGGAACGGACATTGGTCCCCTCAGCGGTGCGCGACGCGGCGTGACGGACGGGGACCGACGGACCGACGTCCGCGCGTCTGCGGCCCGATCACGTACGCCGAGCGCCCCGGCGCCGTGAGGCACCGGGGCGCTGCGGCGGTGGCGCGTCAGACCGACGCGGGCTCGCGTGCGGGCGGCGGGGTGGGGGCGCCGTGGTCGTCGTCGACCATGGTGGCCTCGTCGAAGCGGTCCTCCCCGGCGAGCACCCGGTCGAGCTGCGCGCGGTCGAGGGTGCCGGTCCAGTGGCCGATGAGGACGGTGGCGACGGAGTTGCCGGCGAAGTTCGTCACCGCGCGGGCCTCGGACATGAAGCGGTCGATGCCGACGATCAGGCCGACGCCGTCGAGCAGCTCCGGGCGGTGCGAGGACAGGCCGCCGGCGAGCGTGGCGAGGCCGGCACCGGTGACGCCGGCGGCACCCTTGGACGCGATGACCATGAACAGCAGCAGGGAGACCTGCTCACCGATCGACAGCGGCTTGTCGAGGGCGTCGGCGATGAAGATCGACGCCATCGTCAGGTAGATCGCGGTGCCGTCGAGGTTGAACGAGTAGCCGGTCGGCACGACGACGCCGACGGTCGTCTTCTCGACACCGGCGTGGTTCATCTTCGCGATGAGGCGCGGGAGGGCCGACTCCGACGACGACGTCGACACGATCAGCAGGAACTCGCGGCCCAGGTACTTGAGCAGGCTCCAGATGTTGACGCCGGTCGCGAGCTTGAGGATCGCGCCGAGCACGCCGAAGACGAACAGGAAGCAGGTGATGTAGAAGGCGATCATGATCGTCGCGAGGCTCTTGAGCGCGTCGACACCCGTCTCGCCGACGACGGCGGCGATCGCGGCGAACGCGCCCACCGGCGCGGCCCACATGATCATCGCCAGCACGCGGAAGACCAGGCGCTGGACGTGGCCGATGCCGGTCAGGATCGGCTCGCCCGAGCGCCCCATCGCCTGCAGGGCGAAGCCCACGAGCAGCGCGACGAGGAGGGTCTGGAGCACCTCGCCGGAGGTGAGGGACGAGAGCAGGGAGTCGGGCACGATCCCGGTGATGAACTCCGTCGTGGAGCCGTGGGCCTCGGCCGCCTGCTCCTTGCCGACGCCGGCGACCTCGTCGGAGAGGTTGAGCCCCTTGCCCGGGTCGAGGAGGTTGCCCACGACCATGCCGATGGCGAGGGCGGCCGTCGACATCGTGAGGAAGTAGCCGAGGGCCAGGCCCCCGACCTTGCCCACGCTCGCGGCGCTGCGGACGGACCCGACGCCGAGGACGAGCGTGCAGAAGATGACCGGCTGGATCATCATCTTGATGAGCGCGACGAACGTCGTGCCGATCCACTTCAGCCCGACGGCGAAGTCCGGGACGACGAGGCCGACGACGGCCCCGAGCACCACGGCGATGATCACCGCGATGTAGAGGTAGTGGGTGCGGTCCCGCCTGGCCTGCGGGGTCGTCACCGGTTCGGTGGTGCTCATGGGGTCCTCCTGCGGTCCGGGGCCGACGGTCGCCGGGCCCGGGCACCACCTTCCGCGGACCTGTGAGCGTGGTCACTGTTCTGTGCGTTGTGTTCGCCGTCACAGCCACGGTCCGGCGGTGGTGCACAATGCGCGCATGACGCGACGCGCCGACGGCGAGAGCCCGGTCGCCCGCCAGATCCTGCTGCTGCAGGTGGGGGTCGTCGTGGTCCTCGTCGTCACCGCGGTCGCGCTCGCCGCGTGGGACACCCGCCGCGACCTCCGCGACGCCGCGCGCGAGCAGGCGACGGCGGTGGCTCGATCCGTCGCGGACTCGCCCTTCGTGCGCCAGGAGGTCCGCGCCTCGGACCCGACGGCCGAGCTCCAGCCGTTCGCCGAGGAGGTGCGGCGCGACACCGGCACCGACTTCGTCGTCGTGATGTCGACCGACCGGGTCCGGTGGACCCACCCGGACCCGACCCAAATCGGCCGCACCTTCGTCGGAGAGGTCGGTGACGCCCCTGGGGGCGCGGTCTTCACGCAGGTGTACGCCGGCACGCTGGGGCCGTCCGTGCGTGCGGTCGTGCCGGTGGTCGACGACGGGACCGTGGTGGCGCTGGTCGCGGTCGGCATCACGGTCGACCGGCTCGACCAGAGGCTCGTCGAGGACCTGCCGGGCATCGGTCTCGCCGCGGGCGCCACGCTCCTCGCCGGGCTCCTCGGCGCCTGGCTGATCGCCCGGCGGCTCCGTCGGCAGACCCACGGCCTGGGCGAGCGCGAGATCACGCGGATGTACGAGTACTACCGCGCCGTCCTGGGAGCCGTGCGCGAGGGACTGCTGCTGGTCGACTCCGACCAGCGCGTCGCCCTGGTCAACGAGGAGGCCACGCGCCTGCTCGCGCTGCCGGACGACGTCGAGGGCCGCTCGCTGGCCGAGCTCGGGCTGCCGCCCGGTCTGGTCGCCGCGGTCCAGGACCGGGACACGGTGGCCGACCAGACCTTCGTCCTCGGCTCGCAGGTCCTCGTCCTGAGCACCTCCCCCGCCTACTGGGACCAGGCCGAGGTGGGTGCGGTGGTGACGGTCCGCGACCGCACCGAGCTCCAGGCCGTGACCGGCGAGCTCGCCCTCGTACGGGGCCTCACCGACTCGCTGCGCGCGCAGAACCACGAGGCCGCCAACCGCCTCCACACGATCGTGTCGCTCGTGGAGATGGGGCGCCCCGAGCAGGCCGTCGAGTTCGCCACCGCCGAATTGCAGGTCGCGCAGGACCTCGCCGACGAGCTGGTGTCGGCGGTCGAGGAGCCGGTGCTGGCCGCGCTGCTCCTCGGCAAGACCGCCCAGGCGGCCGAGCGGGGCATCCAGCTCGACATCGAGGGTGAGCTGCCCGCCGATCTGCCGGTGTCGCCCCGTGACCTCGTCACGCTGGTGGGCAACCTGGTGGACAACGCGTTCGACGCCGTGGCCGACACCCGGTCCGACCGCCCGCAACGGGTGCGGGTGGGCCTGGCCGGGGACGCCCGCCACCTGCGCGTCGAGGTCGACGACTCGGGTCCCGGCATCCCGGAGGCCGACCGTGAGCACGTGCTGGACCGGGGCTGGTCCAGCAAGGCCGACGCGGGCCGTGGCCTCGGCCTCGCCATCGTGGCCCAGGTCGTCTCGCACCACGGCGGCGAGCTCCGCGTGGCGGACTCCCCGCTCGGCGGTGCGCGGTTCACCGTCGCGCTCGACGAGGCGACCCCCCGGCCCGCAGGGGCGGCGTCGTGAGCGTGAGGGTCCTCGTCGTCGAGGACGAGGAGGTCGCGGCCGAGGCGCACGCGACCTACGTCGGCCGGGTCCCCGGCTTCGAGCTCGCCGGCGTCGCGCACTCGGCCGGCGAGGCGATGCGGCTGCTGCAGCGTGACCCCGACGTCGACCTGGTGCTGCTCGACATGCACCTGCCCGACGGGCACGGGCTCGGACTGCTGCAGCGCCTGCGCGCCGAGGGCCGTCCGCTGGACGTCATCGCCGTGACCTCGGCCCGCGACACCGAGGTGGTGCGACGCGCCGTCTCGCAGGGAGTCGTGCTCTACCTCCTCAAGCCGTTCACCTTCGCGGCCTTCCGCGGGAAGCTCGAGCAGTACGCCGAGTTCCGTGCGCGGCTGGCGACCGCGCCGGGCGACGTCGTGCAGGACGACGTGGACCAGCTGTTCGGCGCCCTGCGCAGCCGCCCCACCGGCGAGGCCCTCCCCAAGGGGATGAGCCTCGACTCCCTGCGTCACGTGGTGGAGGCGCTGCGCGAGCGCACCGAGGGCTACTCCGCCTCGGAGCTCGGCGAGGCGATCGGGGTCTCCCGCGTGACCGCGCGGCGCTACCTGGAGCACCTCGCGGACGAGGGTCGGGTCACCCGCGCCCCTCGCTACGGAGGGACCGGGCGCCCCGAGGTCGGCTACGTCTGGGTGCGCAGCGACTGAGGGCCGCCGCGCAGCGCCGTGGGGTCAGCCGAGGACCAGACCCGGGTAGAGCGGATGCTTGTCGAGCATCTCGGCCGACCGCTTCGTCACGCGGTCCGCGACGCCGTCGCCCAGGACGTACGACGCCTTGCTGGGCTCGCCGGCCTTGGTCGTGCCGGCCTCGGTGTTCGACAGCACGTCGACGATCAGCTCGGCCACCGTGTCGAACTCGTCGTGGCCGAAGCCGCGGGTCGTCAGCGCCGGGGTGCCCAGGCGTACGCCCGAGGTGTACCAGGCCCCGTTGGGGTCCGCCGGGACCGAGTTGCGGTTGGTGACCACGCCCGCGTCGAGCAGCGCCGACTCGGCCTGGCGGCCGGTGAGGCCGAAGGACGAGACGTCGAGCAGGACGAGGTGGTTGTCGGTGCCGCCGGTGACGAGGTGGGCGCCGCGGCTGAGGAACCCCTCGGCGAGGGACTTCGCGTTGTCGGCGACCTTCTGCGCGTACGCCTGGAACTCGGTGGTCCGGGCCTCGGCGAGGGCGACCGCCTTGGCGGCCATCACGTGCGAGAGGGGACCGCCGAGCACCATCGGGCAGCCGCGGTCCACATCGGCTGCGAACTCCTCCTGGGCCAGGACCATGCCGCCGCGCGGCCCCCGCAGCGACTTGTGGGTCGTGGTGGTGACGACGTGGGCGTGGGGCACCGGGTTCTCGTCGCCGGTGAAGACCTTGCCCGCGACCAGGCCGGCGAAGTGCGCCATGTCGACCATCAGCACGGCGCCGACCTCGTCGGCGATCTCGCGCATCTTGGCGAAGTCGACCCGGCGGGGATAGGCGGAGTAGCCGGCGACCAGGATCAGCGGCTTGAACTCGCGCGCCTTGGCGGCGACCGCGTCGTAGTCGAGCAGGCCGGTCGCGGGGTCGGTGCCGTACTGCTGCTGGTGGAACATCTTGCCGCTGATGTTGGGGCGGAAGCCGTGGGTCAGGTGGCCGCCGGCGTCGAGGGACATGCCGAGGAGGCGCTGGTTGCCGAGCTCGTGGCGCAGCGACTCCCAGTCGGCCTCGGTGAGCTCGTTGACGTTCTTGGCCTGGAGCTTCTGCAGGTACGGCGACTCCACGCGGTTGGCCAGGATCGACCAGAAGGCGACCAGGTTGGCGTCGATGCCGGAGTGGGGCTGCACGTAGGCGTACGGCGCGCCGAAGAGCTCGCGGGCGTGCTCCGCGGCGAGGGACTCGACGGTGTCGACGTTCTGGCAGCCGGCGTAGAACCGGTGACCGACGGTGCCCTCGGCGTACTTGTCGCTGAACCAGGTGCCCATCGTCATCAGCACGGCCGGGGACGCGTAGTTCTCCGAGGCGATCAGCTTGAGGGAGCCTCGCTGGTCGGCGAGCTCCTGGCGCGTGGCCTCGGCGATCCGCGGCTCGACGGAGGCGATGACCTCGAGGGCCTGGGAGTACGCGCTGCTGATCAGGGAGTCGCTCATGCCGCACAGCCTAGAGGTCACCCACCCGCGCGGGCCGCACGGTCCGTGGAGCGTCCGACGTGTGACCTGGGCCGCATCCGGGTGCCGATCCGGGCGGGGGGCTGCGCCCGCGTCTCACGATGTGGAGCCACGTCCCAGATGACGAGATTTCGTCTTGTGGAACCGATGTCCATTCCGTGAGACTTCTTGACATGGTCACCGCCTCCACCCACGCACACCTTGTGGTCCGACGTCACGTCGACCTCATGCGCGTGGGCAGCGCGACCTGTTGGCATCGCTGACGCCGCCTCCGCACCACCCCCTCCGCGCTCAACGTCGCGCGCGGCACTCCATCAGCGAACAGGACTCTCCTGCCATGCCCGACCTCCGGTTCAAGCCCCAGGCCGCCCAGACGACCGAGATCCCGCGCCCCAAGCGCGCCGAGGGTCAGTGGGCGCTCGGCTACACCGAGCCGCTCAACAAGAACGAGCAGTCCAAGAAGGACGACGACCCGCTCAACGTGCGGGACCGCATCCTCCACACCTACTCGCGCCGTGGCTTCGACTCGATCGACCCCGCCGACCTGCGTGGCCGCTTCCGCTGGATGGGCCTCTACACCCAGCGCGCGCCCGGGTTCGACGGCGGCAAGACCGCGCAGCTCGAGGAGGAGGAGCTCGACGACCGGTACTTCATGATGCGGGTGCGCACCGACGGCGCGATCCTCGACGGACCGGCCCTGCGTGCGCTCGGCGAGGTGTCGACGGCGTACGCCCGCAACACCGCCGACATCACCGACCGCAACAACATCCAGTACCACTGGATCGAGATCGAGTCGGTCCCCGCGATCTGGGAGCGCCTCGAGTCCGTGGGCCTCACCACGCTCGAGGCCTGCGGCGACAGCCCCCGGCCCTTCCTCGGCTCCCCCGTCGCCGGCATCGCGCGCGACGAGATCATCGACGGCTCGGAGGCGCTGGAGGAGATCAAGCGCCGCATCCTCGGCAACCCCGACTACTCCAACCTGCCGCGCAAGTTCAAGACCGCGCTGACCGGCCACCCGAGCCACGACGTGGCCCCCGAGGTCAACGACGTCGCGTTCGTCGGCACCGTCCACCCCGAGCACGGCCCCGGCTTCGACCTCTGGGTCGGCGGCGGGCTCTCCACCAACCCGATGCTCGCGCACAAGCTCGGCGTGTGGATCCCCGTCGGGGAGGTGGTCGACGCCTGGGAGGGCGTCGCCGGCATCTTCCGCGACTACGGCTACCGCCGCCTCCGCTCGAAGGCGCGCCTGAAGTTCCTCCTCGCCGACTGGGGCAAGGAGAAGTTCCGCGAGGTCCTGGAGAACGAGTACCTCCACCGTCAGCTCGTCGACAACCCGTCCCCCGAGTCGCCCGTCGTCCCCGGCGACCACATCGGCATCCACGAGCAGAAGGACGGACGGTTCTACGTCGGCGCGGCTCCGGTCGTGGGTCGCATCGACGGCACGACGCTGAGCGGCCTAGCCGACCTCGTCGAGACCTACGGTGCGACGGGAGCCCGCCTCACCGCGTACCAGAAGCTGGTCGTGCTCGGCGTCGCAGCCGAGGACGCCGAGGCCTTCGCCGACGACCTCGAGAAGATCGGCCTGACCGCGCGACCCAGCAACTGGCGGCGCTCCACGATGGCCTGCACCGGCATCGAGTTCTGCAAGCTGGCCATCGTCGACACCAAGGAGCGCGCCCGCCGCCTGGTGACCGAGCTGGAGAAGCGCTTCCCCGACCTCGACACCGACATCACGGTCAACGTCAACGGCTGCCCCAACGCCTGCGCCCGCACCCAGGTGGCCGACATCGGCCTCAAGGGCCAGCTCGTCATGGACGACGGGCGGCAGGTCGAGGGCTTCCAGGTGCACCTCGGCGGCGGACTGGGGCTCAACCCGGCCATGGGCCGCAAGCTCCGCGCGCACAAGGTCACCAGCGCCGGCCTCGACGACTACGTCACCGCGGTCGTCTCGGCGTACCTCGCGGACCGCACCGACGGCGAGCGGTTCGCCGCCTGGGTCGCCCGCGCCGACGAGCAGCTGCTGCGCGGGGAGCCGGTGGCGGTCTGATGTCGGAGCGCGCGCAGCCCTTCCACTGCCCCTACTGCGGGGACGAGAACCTGTTCCCCCAGGAGGGTGCGGGGGCCTGGGAGTGCCGCTCGTGCCTGCGCGCCTTCACGGTGCGGATGACCGGGATGATCCGGCCGCCCACCGCAGGGGGTGCCGCATGAGCGCGTCGACGCAGGCCGCCCGCGACTTCAAGGGCACCCACACCGCCGGGCGTACGCCCGAGGAACTGCGCGAGCTCGTGTCCCACGTCGGCGCGGAGCTGGAGCTGGCCCCGGCGGAGGTCATCGTCGAGTGGGCGGTCGCCACCTTCGGCGACCGGTTCGCGATCACGTCCTCGATGGGTGACGCCGTGCTGGCGCACCTCGCCTCGACGGTCGCGCCCGGCATCGACGTCGTCTTCCTCGACACCGGCTACCACTTCGTCGAGACCATCGGCACCCGCGACGCCGTCGAGGCCACGCTGCCGGTCAACCTGCGCACCGTCAGCACCTCGCTGACCGTCGCGGAGCAGGACGCGCAGTACGGCAAGGACCTCTACCGGACCGACCCCGACCTGTGCTGCGCGCTGCGCAAGGTGACACCGCTCAACGACACGCTCGCCGACTACGACGCCTGGGCCACCGGGCTGCGGCGCGCCGAGACGCACAACCGCGTCATCGCCCCGGTCATCGGCTGGGACGCGCGCAAGGGCAAGGTCAAGGTCTCCCCGCTCGCGCGGTGGAGCGACGAGCAGGTCGAGCAGTACGTCCTCGACCACGGCGTGCTGGTCAACCCCCTCGTCCACGACGGCTACCCCAGCATCGGCTGCTGGCCGTGCACCCGACGCGTCGCGCCCGGCGACGACCCGCGCAGCGGGCGCTGGGCCGGCACCACGAAGACCGAGTGCGGCATCCACGCATGAGGCACCCACGTTCCCGCGACAACGTCGTCGCACCCACCCAGCACCACCGCACCACACACGATCGGAGGCACCCCTGATGGCTGCTCCTGCTCTGGTTGCCCTGGCCCACGGAAGCCGGGACCCGCGTTCGGCCGCGACGATCAAGGCGCTCGTCGCCGAGGTCAAGGCGATGCGCCCCGACCTCCGCATCGAGACGGCCTTCCTCGACCTCTCCAAGCCGACGTTCGACACGGTCGTCGACCGGCTCGTGAAGGCCGGCTTCGACGAGATCGTCGTCGTGCCGCTCCTGCTCACCGAGGCCTACCACGCGAAGGTCGACGTGCCCGAGGCCATCGCCTCCGCCATGGCCCGCCACGAGGGCGTACGCATCCAGGCCAGCCGGATCCTCGGCATGGAGGCGGCGTTCCTCGAGGTGCTCGACGTCCGCCTGCGCGACGCGCTCAAGGAGGCCCGGATCCGCGAGCTCGACGCCCTGGTGCTGGCCGCGGCCGGCTCGTCCGACCCGCTCGCCAACCAGGCGGTCGCCCGCATCGCCCGCACCTGGGGCGCCCGCCACCGGCTGCCGGTCACCGCGGCATTCGCGTCGGCTGCTCCCCCGGCCGCCGGTGAGGCCGTGCGCGCGTTCCGCGCCGAGGGCAAGCGCCACATCGCCGTCGCGTCCTTCTTCCTCGCCCCCGGCCGGCTGCCGGACCGGGCTGCCGAGCTCGCCGTCGAGGCCGGCGCGGTCGCCGTGTCAGATCCGCTGGGCGCGCACCCGGCAGTGGCGCGCGCGATCCTGGCGCGCTACGCCGTCGGGGCCGTCGAGCTCGTCCCGGTCTGAGGCGAGCGCCGAGACCTAGGTGAGGTGCTTGAGCGCCTCACGTCGTGACAGCCCGCTCAGGCGGGCGTCGTGGGTCCGCACGAAGGTGCGGACCCACGCCGGGTCCGTCCGCGCGTGCTGGCGCAGCGCCCAGCCGACGGCCTTGCGCACGAAGAACTCCGTGCCGTACGTCGTGTCGTCGAGGTTCGCCACCAGCACCCGCTCCAGCAGGTCGGGGTCGGTGTCCTCGCCGTGGCGCAGCTGGGCCAGGACGGCCGTGCGTCGGACCCACATCGAGTCCGCGTCGACGGACCAGGCGTCCATGGTCGGCGTGACCGCCTCGCGGTGGTCCAGCAGCACCTGGCCGACGAGCTGCGAGGAGATCTCGTCGACCACGTCCCACCACGCCCCGGTGCGGGTCAGCTGCTCGAGCAGCGGGAGCAGGTCGGGGTCGAGCCACGTCCCGTAGGCCGGGTGGCGCAGCAGTGCGACCGCGGCGTACCACTCCTCGCGGTGGGTCGCGTCCTCGAACAGCTCGAGTGCCGCCGCCTCCCAGTGCGCCCGGTCGGCGAAGCGGTGCTCGACCAGGAGTGGGCGCAGCGCCGCCCTGAGCTCGGGGGCACCGAACCCCGCGTAGGGCAGGTCGGACTTCATGTACGCCTGCTGCCGGGCGGCCCTGGTCGCGTCGCCCCCGTCGGCCAGCACCGCGCGCACCGCGCCCACGTAGGTCATGGGCAGCAGTATGCGGCTCACCCGACCAGCCGCTCCCGCAGGTGCTCGAGCTGCCGCGCCGGGTCCGCGCTCATCCCGCCGTGGACCGGTCCGGGCTGGAGGACGGTGCTGCGCGGCGCCTTGAGGAAGCCGAAGCGCTGGCCGAGGGGCTGGCGCGCCGCCTCGCCCGCACGCTCGTCGCCGCGGCACACGCGGTCGACGAAGGCCAGCGCCTCGCAGACCTGGTCGACGTCGATGCCGGCGTGCAGCGCACGGAGCCGATCGGCGTCGACGTGCCACGACGCGTCGAGGAAGTCGGCGGCCTGGCAGTGCAGCACCACCCCGACGTTGAGGAACTCCTCCCGGTCGGGGCGAGGCACGCAGCGCAGGACGACGTACTGGTAGGCCATCCGGCTCATCGCGCGGCCTCCCCCGCCCCACCGGGCAGCCACTGACGCGTGCCGAGGCGGGCGAGGAGGAACTCGACGTAGGCCGCCCGCAGCTCGTCGGGCGTCTCCGCACCCGGCACCGGCTCGAGCCACACGTCGGGCACCGTGGCGAGGACGTCGACGAACACGTCGCGGCCGAGCCCGGCCGAGATCTCCTCGTCGAGCTCCCGGGCACGCTGCGCGCACGTCTCGAAGACGTGGCCGCTGACGTCCCACGGCTGCGCGGCGAACCTGGCCGGGTCGGTGACGCCGGAGCGCCACCCGTGGTGGAAGTAGAGCGACGCCCCGTGGTCGATCACCCACAGGTCGCCGTGCCAGACCAGCAGGTTGGGGTTGCGCCACGACCGGTCGACGTTGGCAGTGAAGGCGTCGAGCCACAGCACGCGGGCCCCCTCGTCGCCGACGGCGAGCTGGCCGTCGACCCCGAAGGAGCCGGGCAGGAAGTCGATGCCGAGGTTGGGGCCGACGCTCGCGTTGAGCAGGTCCTGCACCTCCTCGTCCGCCTCGTAGCGGGCCAGCTCGGGGTCGAGGTCGAGCACCACGAGGCGCGGCGTGCGCAGGCCGAGCCGGATCGCCAGCGCGCTCACCACGACCTCGGCCACCAGCACCTTGGCACCCTGGCCCGCGCCGCGGAACTTGCAGACGTAGGTGCCGAGGTCGTCGCCCTCGACCACGCCGGGCAGGCTGCCGCCCTCGCGCAGGGGCGTGACGTACCTCGTGACGTGGACGAGGGGAAGCGGCTCGCTCACCGGACCGGGTCCTCCTCGGCCAGGCGCCGGGTCTCGGCCGCCACGTCGAAGTCGGCAGCCGGCCACTGGAGGTCGAGTCCGCGCAGCGTGTCGAGCAGGAGCTGGCCCACGGCGAGGTTGCGGAACCACTTCTTGTCCGACGGCACGACGTGCCACGGCGCGTGGTCGGTGTGGGTGCGCTCGAGCGCGATCTCGTAGGCCTCGCGGTAGGCCGGCCAGAGGGCGCGCTCGTCGAGGTCGCCCGGGTTGTACTTCCAGTGCTTCTCGGGGTTGGCGAGCCGCTCGGCGAGCCGTTCCTTCTGCTCGTCGGCGCTGATGTGCAGCATGCACTTGATGATCGAGAAGCCCTCGTCGACCAGGCGCGCCTCGAGCTCGTTGATGGCGCCGTAGCGACGCTCGACCTCCTCGGGCTCCGCGAGGCCGCGCACCCGGGCGATGAGGACGTCCTCGTAGTGCGAGCGGTCGAAGACGCCGATGTAGCCGGGGGCGGGCAGTCCCCGCTCGATGCGCCACAGGAAGTCGTGGGCGCGCTCCTCCTCGGTGGGCGCCTTGAAGCTGGTGACCCGCACGCCCTGGGGGTCGACGAGCCCGATCGTGTGGCGCAGCACGCCGCCCTTGCCGCTCGTGTCCATGCCCTGGAGCACGACGAGCACCCGTCGCTGCGACCCCGCGGTGCGCTCGGCCCACAGGCGCTCCTGCAGGTCGCCCAGCTCGGGCGCCATCGCCGCCAGCGCCGCGACGCCGTCGGCCTTCCTGCCGTCGAAGCCGGGGGCGGCGTCGGTCTCGATCGCGGTGAGGTCGACCGGCCCGCCGTCCAGGCGCAGCGCGTCGGCGATCGGAGAGGTCGCGGGGCTCGTCATGCGCCCATCATGTCGCACGACGACGGACCGCTCAGCCCAGCACGCGGCGTACGTCGAGGGTGCAGCCGACCACCGTCTCGACCCCGCCGCCTCGCTGGGGCTCGTCGAACCACGTGCCCTGCACGAAGCCCGCCTTGTCGAGGGTCCGCAGGGAGGCGGCGTTGGCGTGGTGGGGAGCGGCGAAGTACGCCGTCGCGTCCGGGAAGCGGTGCCGGGCGCGCCGCATCCAGGTCCACAGGATGCGCGCGCCGAGCCCGCGGCCGACCCAGGCCGGCTCGCCGATCGCGTAGTCGAGGCCAACGGCGTCGGGGTCCGGTGTCAGCAGCGCGAAGTCGGGGTGGTCGCGGATGCGGTAGTCCTGGACGAACCCGATCGAGTGTCCGTTGAGGTCCACGACCCACATCCGGGTGGGCGTGGTGCCGTCGATGCGGGGGCCGTAGCGAGCGACCACACGGTCGAGCGCGGGCTCGGTGTCGTGCCACCACCTGCGCACGTGCTCCGCGGCGAGCCACCGCGAGAGGATCGGCAGGTCACCCCGCGTCATGGCGCGCAGCACGATCCGCTGGTCCGGGTCGACGGCGAACCGCAGCACGTCACCCGACAGGTCGTCGGCGACCGGGTCCCCGGGCACGGTCGTCGCGATGCGCCCGGCCGCGTCGGCCCACGACTCCCCGGCTCGGACGGCCCCGGTCAGCTCGCGTGCGCCGTGACGCACGACGACCGGGACCTGGACCATCCGCGCAGTCTGGCAGCCTCGTGGGCGAGGCCGTCGGGGTCGACCACCGGAGGGAGCACCGACCACGGGAAGTCGATCCACCGGTCGGTCCGACGCCAGGCGTAGTCGGGCTTGATGACCGACTGCGGCTTCTCGTAGATGACGACGGTGCGCGCCTCGGCGACGTGGCCCTCGCAGAACTGGTGGACGAGCTCGAGGGTCCGCCCGGTGTCGGCGACGTCGTCGGCGATGAGGACCCTGAGCCCCGACAGGTCGATCGCCGCGGGCGTCGGCGGCAGCATGATCGGGACCTCGAGCCGCTCGTCGACCCCGGTGTAGAACTCGACGTTGAGCACGGACAGGTTCTTCACCGCGAGCGCGTAGCCCAGTCCCATGCCGAGACCGAGGCCGCCCCGCGCGATGCTGAGGATCATGTCCGGGCGGAACCCGGAGTCGGCCACCTGCTGGGCCAGGTCGCGGGTGGCGGTGCCGAACAGGTCGTAGGTGAGGATTTCGCGCTCGTTGCTCACGAGGCCCATCCCACCAGAGCCGGGACCCGGTGGGAACCGCGGCGTCCGCGCCGCGCTCCGACTCGTGGCGACCGTCACCCGTGGAGGAGGTCGTCGCCCGCCCCGCCGGGGTCGTCGTCGACGTCGTCGCGCTCCCCGAGCGCCTCCCGGACGACCGAGAACGCGAGCCCGGCCGGGTAGCCCTTGCGCGCCAGCAGCCCCGCCAGACGTCGGGTCGCCACCTGCGCGTCGAGCCCGCGCATCGAGCGCATCTTCTTGTCCACGAGCGCCCGCGCAGCCACCCGTTGGTCGGACTCGTCGATCTGCTCGAGCGCCGCAGAGGTGGCCTCGTCGTCGACCCCCTTGCGGCGCAGCTCCTGCTTGAGGGCCATCGGGGCGAGCCCGCGGCTGCGGTGACGGCTCTCGACCCACTGCCGGGCGAACGCGGCGTCGTCGATGAGGCCGACCTCGGTGAAGCGGTCGAGCAGCTGTGCGGCGAGGTCGTCGGGGACGCCTCGCTTCGCCAGCTTGTCCGCGAGCTCCTTGCGGGTGCGCGCCTGGCCCGTGAGGGTGTCGAGCAGGATCTTGCGCGCGACGGCCTCCGGGTCCGCCTCGACCTCGGCCGCGGCAGCCTCCTGGCGCGCGGTGCGCGCGGCCTCGCGCTCCTCCCACGTCCGGGTGCGCGTGCGCTTCTGGCCGCCCGTCGAGCGCGCCTTCCGACCTCGGCGACCGGGATCGGCGGGTGCCCCGGCGGGCCTGTCTGCCGGCGCCTCGGCGGCGGGCCTGGAGGGGGTCTCCCCCACCCACGCCCGCACGCCGAGACCGACGTCGCCGACCCAGTCGGGGGCAGGACGTTGCTCGTCGGTCATCAGGTCTTCCTCACCAGCCGGAGGTCGTGGTGTCGACGCGCGGATCCGGCTTCGCAGGCTCAGCCGGACGCTTGCTCAACCTGATCGAGCCCACGTCGACTCCTCGTGCCTCGGAGTCGACTGCTCGATCAGAAGTCGTTGACGCCGATGGGCTCGTCGCTGAGGTCGTCGGGCACGTCGAGGGCGGGCGTGACACCGAGCTTCTCCAGGATGAGCTTCTCGATCTCGTTGGCGAGGTCGGGGTTGTCGCGCAGGAAGTTGCGCGAGTTCTCCTTGCCCTGGCCGAGCTGGTCGCCCTCGTAGGTGTACCAGGCGCCGGCCTTGCGGATGATGCCCGCCTCGACGCCGACGTCGATCAGGCCGCCCTCACGGCTGATGCCCTTGCCGTACATGATGTCGAACTCGGCCTGCTTGAACGGCGGGGCCACCTTGTTCTTGACGACCTTGACGCGGGTGCGGTTGCCGACCATGTCGGTGCCGTCCTTGAGCGTCTCGATGCGGCGCACGTCGAGGCGCACGGAGGAGTAGAACTTCAGCGCGCGACCACCGGTGGTGGTCTCGGGCGAGCCGAACATGACACCGATCTTCTCGCGGAGCTGGTTGATGAAGATCGCGGTGGTGCCGGCGTTGTTGAGGGCACCGGTCATCTTGCGGAGCGCCTGGCTCATCAGTCGGGCCTGGAGGCCGACGTGGCTGTCACCCATCTCGCCCTCGATCTCGGCGCGGGGCACGAGCGCGGCGACGGAGTCGATGACGATCAGCGACAGCGCACCGGAGCGGATCAGCATGTCGGCGATCTCGAGCGCCTGCTCACCGGAGTCGGGCTGGGACACCAGCAGGGCGTCGGTGTCGACGCCGAGGGCCTTCGCGTACTCCGGGTCGAGCGCGTGCTCGGCGTCGATGAAGGCGACGATGCCGCCGGCTGCCTGGGCGCTCGCCACCGCGTGGAGGGCGACCGTCGTCTTTCCGGAGGACTCCGGACCGTAGATCTCGACCACACGTCCGCGCGGGAGACCACCGAGGCCGAGGGCCACGTCGAGGGCGATCGATCCCGTCGGGATCACCTCGAGCGGGGCACGCGTCTCGTCGCCCAGTCGCATGACCGAGCCCTTGCCGAACTGCTTCTCCACCTGTGCGAGCGCGGCGTCGAGGGCCTTCTCGCGGTCTGCACCAGCCATTGCTGTGTCCCGTCTTGTCGTCGTGTGGTGTGAGGTACGTCTGCGACGCTAGGGCGAGCCACCGACAGTCCCTGATCAGGACGGTCTGACGCTGTGGACAACCTCGCCCCTCGTCGTACCTGTGGATGCACAGTAGCCCGAACAGGTGTTCGATGCGCGCTCCCGCGCGGCGTGTCGCGCTCTGCGTCGCGGCGGCGAGCAGCGCGGCGTCAGTCGCGGGTGCGGACCAGCACGCCGGCGACGACGACGCAGGCCGCCAGCAGCTCGGCGAGCACCGCCAGGGCGGCGTAGCCCCAGGTGCCGACGACGACCCCGGCGAACGCTCCCCCGCCGGCCGCGGTGAGGGCCATGGCCATGTCGGAGGTGCCCTGGACGTCGGTGCGTGCAGCGATCGGCGTGCGGTCGGCGATGACGGTCGACGCGGCCACCGTGGCGAACGACCAGCCCAGGCCGAGCAGGAACAGGCCGGTGAAGATCTCCCACGACGTGCCCTGGGGCGACACCGCGCAGAGCGTCAGCGACACGAGCAGCAGCACGCCGCCGGTGGCGAGGACCGGGCTGCGGCCGAACCGGTCGGCGGCCCACCCGACGACCGGCGAGAACGCGAACATCCCGAGGACGTGGACCGAGATGACGAGTCCGATGACCTCGAGGTGGGCGCCGCCGTGCTCCATGTGGAGCGGCGTCATGATCATGACCGTGACCATCGCGGCGTGCGCCGAGGCCATCCCGACGACGGCCGCACCCACGCCCGGCACCGCGCGGGCCACGCCGACGAAGACCTCCCAGGACCGTCCGCCGGGCTCGAGGCCCGTCGCGGGCACCACGCCGGCAGCCCGCTGGGCGAGCAGCAGCGGGTCCGGGCGCAGTCGCAGCCACACCCAGCCGGCGGCGAGGACCAGCACGACGGCCCCGATGGCGAACCCGCCGGTGAGCTCGGGGATCCCCAGTGATCGCGCCGCGCGGGCGCCGACCCCCGTCAGGTTGGGCCCCGCCACGGCCCCGATGGTGGTGGCCCACACCACGACCGACAGCGCCCGGGCGCGGTGCTCCTCGTCCGCGAGGTCGGTGGCGGCGTAGCGCGAGCCGCTGTTGACGGCCGAGGTCGCCCCGAGCAGCACCGCACCGGCGAGCAGCACGAGCATGGAGCCGACGACACCCGCCAGGACGGCGAGCGCGGCACCGGTGGCGCCGACCAGGTAGCCCGCGACGAGGCCGACGCGGCGCCCGCGGCGGCGCATGACCCGGGCGAGGGCGTACGCCGCAGCCGCCGTCCCGAGGACCTGGAACGTCTGCGCGAGACCCGCGAGCGTCTCGCTGCCGGAGATGTCGCGGGCGAGCAGCGACGCCGTCGCCACGCCGATCGTGACCCCGACGGCCCCGACGGCCTGGGAGACGACGAGGGTGCGGACCGTGTGGCGCTGGACGGCTGCGAGGTCGACCTGCTCGGCGGTGCCGGTCACCGCTCGCTCTCGGGGAGCTCGAGCTGGCGCCGGACGGCGGCCCACACCTGCTTGGGCGGCACGCCTGCGTCGAGCGCCTCCTGGGTGGTCAGGCCGTCGAGGTCGCGGACCACGGTCAGCTCGGCCCAGCTGCGGGAGTAGGCGCGACCGAGCACGTGGTCGAGCCGGTCCCAGAACTCCGTGTGCCTCATGGGTCCAGCCTTCCACGGACCGCCGACACGCCGAGCCACGACTCCTGCTGCGCGCGCGCCCTCAGCGGGTGGACGTTCACGTGCTCCCACCCCGAGCGGCCCACGACGTCGCGGAGCGGCTCGTCCCGCCAGTACGTGAAGTGGCGCGGGCTGCTGACGGAGCCGTGCGTCGACCAGCCCTCCCCGTCGCCCTCCTTGACCGACGCGCAGAGGAAGCCTCCGGGACGGGTGACGTCGGCGAGTCGCGCGAGCACCGTCGCCAGGTCGGGTCGCGCCACGTGGAGCAGGGAGGCGTTGGCCCAGACCACGTCGTACGGACCCTCCGGCGAGGTGAGGTCGTCGGTCAGCGGGTCGAGCAGGTCGCACGCGTGGCCCTGCTCGCGCAGCAGCGCGACGAAGCCGGGCGTGATGTCCGTGCGGCGGACCGTGAACCCGCTCTCCTCGAGCAGCAGCGCGTCACGCCCTCCCCCGGAGCCGATCTCGAGCACCCGGGCGCCGGGGCCCAGCTCGGCGAGGAGCTCCGCGATGGTCGCCCGCACCCAGACGGGTTCAGGCGGGGACGCCTCGGCGTAGGCCGAGGCGTCGAGGTCGTAGGCGCGGACCGTGTCGTCCTGCGAGGTCACGGCAGCGGCGCACCCACGTCGTGGAGGTGGTGCACGACGTCGTGCAGGTGGTAGCTGCCGAGCGACTCGACGGTGAAGACCGAGCCGTCGGACCGCAGCCCGCGGCGGTGCCGCGCGGCGTCGTCGACGGAGGCGTACGCGCCCGCGACGGTGCCGGCCGCCTCGACCAGCGCGAGGGCCACCGCGGCAGGGTCCTGGCTCGCGTAGTCGCTCTCGACCGCCGTGACGTCCTGGTCCCAGTTGGCGAAGGTCGGCTCGTCCTCCTCCAGCATGAGCCGCACCCGCTGGTCGAACAGCACGTGCACGTCGCGCACGTGGGCGGCGTACTCGAGCGCCGACCACACGTCGGGCGACGGGCGGTCGCGGACGTCGTCGCGGCCCAGCACCTCCGACCACGTCGTGGCGGTGACCCCCAGGAGTCGCGGCAGGTCGGTCAGGCCCTGGGCGGCGGGGTCGAAGCCGCACTCCGGGCACGGTCTCTCCAGCACCCACGTCCAGTCCTTGGTGTCGGGGACGATCGGGTCCGCGTCTGTCATGCCCGTCATCCAACCGAGCCGACGCGACCGGGACAATGCGTGGAATGGACATCCGTCGCGCACTTCCCGCCGACCTCGACGCCGTGTCGGCGATCTACGGCCGGGAGGCGCTGGAGGGGCACGCGACGTTCGACGTCGAGCCCCGGCCGATGGCGGTGTGGCAGGAGAAGCTGGCCGGTGACGACCACTTCCTGGTCGCCGAGCACGACGGGGAGGTCGTCGGCTACGCCACCTCGGGGCCCTACCGGCCGAAGCCGGCCTACGGCCGCACGCGGGAGAGCACCGTCTACGTCGCGCCGGGGCACCAGGGACTGGGCGTCGGACGGGCGCTGTACGACGTCCTGCTCGCCGCGCTCGCCGACGACGGCGTGCACCTGGTCGTCGCCGCCGTGGCCCTGCCCAACCCCGGGAGCCTCGCCCTGCACCGGGCGTGCGGCTTCGAGGAGGTCGGGACCATGCGCGAGGTGGGCCGCAAGCACGACCGGTGGATCGACGTCATGTGGCTGCAGCGGGTGCTCGACTGACCCGTAGGGTGCGCGCATGACGACCGCCCGCACCGTCCCGGTGACCACCGAGATGGACGGCGACGAGCTCGACGCCGAGGACGCTTGGCACCTCGCCCGCCACCACGGGCTGCGGCGCGTCCTCGTCGAGTCGGCGGTGCGGTTCCGCTACGGCGACGGCTTCACCAACAGCCGCGCCCTGGCCCTCCAGACCTGCCTCGCCGTGGTGCCGTTCCTCCTCGCGGTGATGGGCCTGGCCGCGGACATCGACGACGAGCGGCCCTCGCGGGTCGTCGCGGAGACGGTGAACGCGATCTCCCCCGCCACCGGCGACGACTCCGTGGTGGACGCGCTGGCGTCCGGGTCGGAGCAGTCGGGCGAGCTCGCCCTGGTCCTGGGCCTCGTCTTCGCCCTGCTGTCGATGACGACGGCCATGGCACAGGTCGAGCGGGGCAGCAACCGCATCTACGGCATCCGCCGCGACCGGCCGGCCCTCCACAAGTACGGCCGGGCCGCGGTCTTCACCGTCGTGCTCGCGGGCCCCGTGGGGCTGGGCTTCCTCGCCCTGGTCGCGGGTGGTGCGTTCGGTGACGCGATGGTCGCGGAGTACGGCTGGTCCGAGGCGACCCACCGCGCCTGGGACTGGGGCCGCTGGCCGTTGGGCCTCGTGGCGCTGGTGGTCGCGATCGCGGTGCTCTTCGACCACGCGCCGAGGCGGCGCCAGCCCGCGCTGTCCTGGCTCGCCCTCGGGTCGGGCGTCACGGTGCTGGGTAGCATGGCCGCAGCGGCCGGGCTGGCGGCGTACGTCACGCTGAGCGGCTCGTTCAGCAGCACCTACGGCCCGCTCGCCGGGGTGTTCGCGCTGCTGCTGTGGAGCCTGCTGTCGTCGATCTCGCTGTTCTTCGGCGTCGCGGTCTGCGCGCAGCTCGAGGCGCTGCGCGCGGGCGAGGAGGCGCCCGCCTACGACGACCCCGGGCGACCGCACAGCCGCGTCGTCGACGACCTGGGCTGACGCTCCGGACCGGTGACGGCGGGGGCCGCGTCAGGCCAGCCCGAGCTCCTTCGTCGACACCTCGCGCATCTCGACCTTGCGGACCTTGCCGGTGACGGTCATCGGGAACTCCTCGACGACCATCACGTAGCGCGGCACCTTGTAGTGCGCGAGCCGGCCGCTGGCGTACGCCCGCACGGCGTCCGCGTCGAGCGGCTCGGCGCCCGGCCGCATCCGCAGCCACGCACAGAGCTCCTCGCCGTACTTCGCGTCCGGCACCCCGACCACCTGGACGTCCTCGATGTCTGGGTGGGTGTAGAGGAACTCCTCGATCTCGCGCGGGTAGATGTTCTCCCCGCCGCGGATCACCATGTCCTTGATCCGCCCCGTGATCTCCACGAAGCCGTCGTCGGCCATCACGCCGAGGTCCCCGGTGTGCATCCAGCCGTCGGCGTCGATCGCCTCGGCGGTCTTCTCCGGCTCGTCCCAGTAGCCGAGCATCACCGAGTAACCGCGGGTGCAGAACTCGCCGGCTTCGCCCCGCGGCATCGTCTCCCCGGTGACCGGGTCGGCGATCTTGACCTCGAGGTGGGGACAGACCCGCCCCACGGTGCCGACCTTGTGGTCGAACGAGTCGTCGGTGCGGGTCTGCATGGAGACCGGTGACGTCTCGGTCATGCCGTAGGCGATCGTCATCTCCTCGATCCCGCTCTCGATGAGCTTCTTCATCATCTCGGCGGGGCACGGCGAGCCCGCCATGATCCCGGTGCGCACCGAGGTCAGGTCGTAGGAGCCGAGGTCGGGCAGCGCCCACTCGGCGATGAACATCGTGGGCACCCCGTAGAGCGACGTGCAGGCCTCGTCCGCCACCGCCCTCAGGGTCAGTGCGGGGTCGAAGCCCGGTGCCGGGATCACCATCGTGGCGCCGTGCGAGGAGCACGCGAGGTTGCCCATCACCATCCCGAAGCAGTGGTAGAAGGGCACCGGGATGCACACCCGGTCCTCCTCGGTGTAGCGGCAGACCTCCCCCACGAGGTAGCCGTTGTTGAGGATGTTGCGGTGGCTGAGGGTCGCGCCCTTGGGGAAACCGGTCGTGCCGGAGGTGTACTGGATGTTGATCGGGTCCTCCGGCGCGAGCGAGGCCGAGCGTGCGGCGAGGTCGTCGGCGGAGACACCCTCGCCGGCGGCGAGCAGGCCGGCCCAGCTGTCGTCGTCGTCGAGGTAGACGGTGCGCTCCAGGCCGGGCACGTCCGCGGCGGTCGCCTCCACCATCGAGCGGTAGTCGCTGGTCCGGAACGAGGTCGCGCTGATGAGCATCCGCATGCCCGACTGCTGGACGACGTAGGAGAACTCGTGCGTGCGGTAGGCGGGGTTGACGTTGACCAGGATCGCGCCGACCTTCGCGGTCGCGAACTGGACCAGGGTCCACTCGGCGCTGTTGGGACCCCAGATGCCCACCCGGTCGCCCTGCGCGATGCCGACGCCCATGAGCCCGCGGGCCACGTCGTCGACGGCGGCGTCCAGCTCCGACCAGGTCCACCGCCGGCCCGACGCGCACTCGACGAGCGCCTCGCGGTCGCCGTACGTCGCCACCGTGCGCTCGAGGTTCGCGCCGATCGTCTCCTCCAGCAGCGCCGGAGTGGTCTCGCCCTTGGCGTAGGAGCTGGCGTAGGAGTCCATCCCGGCAACCTAGGACGGCCCTCGCCGCGTTGGCCAGAGGTTGGTCCGGGGCTCAGGTGAGCAGCAGCGCGTCCAGCCGTCGGCGTACGACCAGCAGCCCGATCACACCCATCACGACGAGGTAGACGACGGAGACCGCCGACTCCCACGTCACGAAGCCCGTGGTGAGCTCCCGGCACAGCACGACGCCCCGGTAGAGGGGCGTCGCCTCGACGACCCAGCGCAGCACACCGTCGCCGAACGCCTCGACGGGGAAGAACGTCGCGGAGAAGAGGAACAGCGGCATCTGGGCGAGCGTGATCTTGTCGAAGTCCTGCCAGCTCTTCATCCAGGTCGTCAGCGCCATGCACACCGCCGAGAAGGCGAACGCGATGAGCACCGCGGCCGGCAGCGCGAGCACCGCCCACCACGAGTCGACGAGCCCCATCGCGAGCATCACCAGCAGGAACGCCGCCGAGTAGACGGACCCGCGGATCAGTCCCCACGCGATCTCACCGCGGGCGATGTCGCCCGTCGAGAGCGGGGTGGCGAGCATCTGGTCGTAGAGCTTCTCGTACCTGAGCTTGAAGAACACGTTGAACGTGCTGTCCATCAGTGCGCCGTTGAAGGCGGAGGTGGCGAGCATCGCGGGTGCGACGAACGCCGCGTACGGCACCTGCTCGCCGTGGAAGTCGAACGTGTCGATGAGCTGGCCGACGCCGATGCCGATCGAGAAGAGGTAGAGCACCGGCTCGAGGAAACCGGTGAGGAAGAGCTTCCACGCCGACCTGTAGACGATGAAGTTGCGCAGCACCAGCAGCCGGGCCGCGCCGGCAGGCGACATGGGCGCGGGGATCGCGACCTGTCCGAGGGCGGCCATCAGACCTCCAGCCGCTTGTCGAGACCGGTGACCGCCCAGCGCCAGTCGAGCAGGCAGAGCACCACGAGGACGCCGGCGTTGACGGTCGCCAGCGACCAGTCGACCGTGTCGAGGCAGAACATCCGCGACAGCGACACACCGTGCCACAGCGGGGTCAGCCGGGCCGCCCACTCCAGGACCGGCCCGAGGTTGGCGATGGGGAAGAACGCCCCGGAGAACAGCGTCAGCGGCATCACGCCCAGGCGGAAGAGGACCCCGAAGCCCTCCTCCGACCTCAACCTCGCGGAGTAGCCGAAGGTCAGCACGGCGAACGCGGTGCCGACCAGGACCTGCGAGAGCCAGGCGAGCAGCGGCCCCCACCAGCTCTCGAAGACGCCGAACGGAGCCAGCACGAGCATGAAGACCCCGCACGCGGTCGCGACCCGCACCACGACGAAGGCGATGAACGCGTTGACGAGGTCGCGCACGGCGAGGGGCGTGGCGAGCTGGGCGAAGAACGTCTTGTGCCACTTGATGGCACCCATGACGGGGTAGGTGGACTCGCTCACGGCGATCTGCATCGCGTGCGCGGCGACGAGGCCCGGGACGATGAAGGCGAGGTAGGAGGTCGCGCCCTCGAGGGTGTCGGGGTCGGCGTCGATGAAGCCGCCGAGCAGCACGCCCATGGCGACGACGTAGAACAGCGGCGCCGCGAACGAGCTGATCACTCCCCCGCGCCAGGTGCGCTTGTAGACCGTCAGCCAGTAGTCGTACTGCCGGGCCAGGCCCTCCCACACCGACAGCGCCCCGGTCGGGCGTGCGGCGGGGCGTGCGGTGGACGAGGTGGTCGTCGTGTCGGCCGCCATCAGTCGGCCAGGCTCCGGCCGGTGAGACGCAGGAAGACGTCCTCGAGGGTGGAGCGGCGCACCAGCGTGGCCAGCGGGTGCAGGCCACGCTCCAGCACGGCGGTCACGACGTCCTCCCCGTGGTCGCTGTAGACGAGGAGACGGTCGGGCAGCACCTCCACCCGCTCACCGAGGTCCTCCACCTTCCCCGCGAGGGCCTCGTGCTCGCCGACGCCGAAGCGGAGCTCGGCGACCTCGCGGGTCGAGTGGGCGTCGATGAGCTCGCGCGGCGACCCCTCCGCGGCGATGAGGCCCTTGTCCATCACGACGAGACGGTCGCAGAGCTGTCCGGCCTCGTCCATGTAGTGCGTGGTGATGACGAGCGTGACCCCGGCCTGCTTGAGCCGGAAGAGCTGGTCCCACAGGACGTGCCGGGCCTGGGGGTCGAGCCCGGTGGTCGGCTCGTCGAGCAGCAGCACGTCGGGGTTGTTGATGAGGCTGCGCGCGATGGTGAGGCGCCGCTTCATGCCGCCGGAGAGGTCCTCGACCTTCGCCCTGGCCTTCTCGGTGATCTGCGCGAACTCCAGGAGCTCGTGGGCGCGCTGCTTGCAGGTCGCGCGGTCGATGCCGAAGTAGCGGCCGTAGATGTAGAGGTTGTCGAAGACGTTGAGCTCGTTGTCGAGCGTGTCCTCCTGCGGGCACACGCCGAGGCGGCCGCGGATGGCCGGGCCGTCGGTCGCGGGATCCATCCCGAGGATCCGGAGCTCGCCGGCCGTCACCGGGCTCACCGAGGCGATCATCCGCATTCGTGCTGGACTTGCCGGCGCCGTTGGGTCCGAGGAAGCCGAACGCCTCTCCCCTGCGCACGTCGACGTCGATGCCCTTCACGGCCTCGAAGTCACCGAACGACTTGCGGAGCCCGCGCGCCGAGATCATGGATTCCGTCACGTGGCAGGACCCTAGTTCAGCGCGCGCGTCCGGCGGGGATCAGCGCCCGGCGAGCGCGGTCCGCATCGCCTCGACGTGCGCGGGCGTCGAGCCGCAGCACCCGCCGACGAGGTCGATGCCGAGGGCCGCCAGCCGCTCGGCGTGCGCAGCCATGTCGGCCGCGGTGGCGTCGTACTCGAAGTGGTCGCCGACGACGTGGGGCAGGCCGGCGTTGGACTGCGCGACCAGCAGCAGGCCGTCGGGTCGTGCGTCGACCATCTCGGCGGCGATGACCTCCATCTCACCGGGACCGCGACCGCAGTTGGCCCCCACCGCGTCGGCCCCGGCGGCGGCCAGGTGCGTGACCGCGTCGGCCGGGCGTACGCCCATCATCGTGCGGAGGTTGGTGTCGAAGCTCAGGGTGACCACGACCGGCAGGTCCGGGGCGACCTCGCGCGCGGCGGCCAGCGCCGCGTCGGCCTCCCCGAGGTCGCTCAGGGTCTCGACGAGGACGAGGTCGATGCCGCCGTCGAGGAGCCCGCGCAGCTGCTCGGCGAAGAGCGCCTGTGCCTCCTCCGGCGACATCGCGCCGAGCGGCGCGAGCAGCTCGCCGGTCGGGCCGAGGTCGCCGGCGACGAGCAGGCCGCGTCCGTCGGCGACGGACCGGGCGACCTGCGCCGCGACCCGGTTGACCTCGTCGATCCTGTCGCCGAGGCCGTGCATGTCGAGGCGCGGTCGGGTGCCGCCGAAGGTGTTGGTGGTCAGGATGCGCGCGCCGGCGTCGGCGTACGCCGTGTGCGCGGCCCGGATGGCGTCGGGGTCCTGCAGGTTCCACAGCTCGCCCGGAGCGCCGTCCTCGAGGCCGCTGTCCTGCAGCAGCGTGCCCATGGCGCCGTCGAGCAGGACGGGTCGGGCGTCGCCGAGGAGGGCCGCGAGGCGGTTCAGGACGTCAACCCGTCGAGGTAGGCGGCGAGGCGCGAGGCGGGCCACTGGGCGTCGAGGTCGGCCGCCACGCGGTCCAGCACGTCGGCGGGGCTGCCGTCGGCAGCGGTCCACGGGGAGCGGGTCCAGCCGTCGAGGTAGTCGTCGGCGCCGGTGTCGCCGAGGCGCATCGCGGCCTCGTCGATGGCTTCCTGGAACCTCGCCGCGAGCTGCACCTTGGCGGTCTCGTCACCGGCTCGGGCGGCGACCATCGAGGGGAGGTCGCGCCAGAGCGTCACCTGGTACTCCGTCACGGCACCGAGCCTAGGTCAGGCCGGGGTCAGTCGCAGGAGGCGTCCAGCCCCGGCGTCCTCCAGCAGCCAGATCGCACCGTCAGGCCCCTCCTCGACCGCCCGGATCCGCTGCCCGAGTTCGTACACCTCGGCGGCGCCGGCCTCCACGCCGTCGAGGTCGACGCGGACCAGCGCCTCGCCCGAGAGCGCCCCGAGGAACGCGTCACCGCGCCAGTCCTCGAACATCTCGCCGGAGTGGATCATCAGGCTGCCGGGCGAGATGCTCGGGTCCCACGACCGCGCCGGCGCGGTGAAGCCGTCCCCCTCCGCGTGGTCGGGGATCTCGCCGCCGCCGTAGTCGCTGCCGTTGCTCACCTCCGGCCAGCCGTAGTTGGCCCCCGGCTCCACGACGTTGAGCTCGTCACCACCCTCCGGACCCATCTCCGAGGACCACAGGGTGCCGTCGGGGGCGTGCTCGAGCCCGAGCGGGTTGCGGTGGCCCCAGCTCCAGACCTCCGCGGCGGTGCCGCCCTCGTCCGCGAGCGGGTTGCCCGGAGCCGGGGCGCCGTCGAGCGTCAGCCGGACGATCGTGCCGAGGGTGTTCGAGGTGTCCTGGGCCGGCTCGCCGAGCTGCCGGTCGCCGGAGGAGACGAAGAGGTGCTCGCCGTCGGGCGAGAACGCCAGCCGGTGTCCGAAGTGCCCACTGCCGGCGACCTTGGGCGTCTGTCGCCAGACGACCTCGAGGTCGACCAGGGCAGGCCGCTCGCCGGAGGTGTCCAGCCGAGCACGGCCGACCGCGGCGCCGACGCCGCCCTCGCCGGCCTCGGCCCAGCTCAGGTAGACCATCGCGTCGTCCGCGTGGGTCGGGCCCGGCAGGACGTCACCGAGCCCGCCCTGACCGGCGTCGACCACCTCGGGGGTCCCGTCCACCTCGACGCGCTCACCCGTGCCACCGTCGCGCAGGTGGAGCTCACCGGTGCGCTCGGTGACGAGCAGGTCGCCGTCGGGGAGGAACGCCATCGCCCACGGCTCGTCGAACCGGTCGACCTCCTCGACGGCGAACGGCCAGCCCGCGTCGTCCTCGCCGGTGGCGGGTCCGAGCCCGCCCGAGGACGCGGTGTCGGCGGAGCACGCGGTCGCGGCGACCGCCAGCAGGCCGGCCACGGCGGCCGCGAGTCGCTTCATGGACCCATCCTGCGCGACGGCCACAACCGCTCGGGTCCCGCGCGCGTCACACCCGCGAACGCCCTCGTCGGGGTGCTCACCCACCTCGACAGGAAGACCACCCCATGCCGGCCCGCCGACTCCTCACCCGTGGCGCCCTCGCGCTGATCGTCCCTGCAGCCCTCGTCCCCGTCGTGGGACCCGCGTCCGCCGACGGCACCGATGCCCCGACCGATCCGCCCGGCGTGCCGACCGACGTCTCCTCCGTGACGCGGCCGCACCAGCGGATCTCCCTGCAGGCGCTCCCCCGGATCGTCCAGCCCGGTGGCCGGGTCGCCGCGGCGGACGACGCCCGGGCGGCGGTCGTGGCCACCCTGCGACCGGTCACGCCCGGGCGGCGGGTCCAGGTCCAGGTGCGGCGCGGCGAGACGTGGGAGGTGCTCGCCACGCGCCGTCAGGACCTGCGCGGCCGCGCCCAGTTCGCCGTACCGGCTGCCGAGGCGGGCCATCCGCTGACCTACCGCGTGCGGGCGATGGCGTCCGGGAGCCTCCGACCGCTCTCGAGCCGACCCGTCAGCACGGCCCGCTGGCAGCACCCCGCGTGGACCGACGAGTTCGGGGGCGACCGCCTCGGGCCGGAGTGGAGCCACCGCGGCCGTGACTACGTCCCCACCTCGCGCCGCACCTGCGCCAAGGGCGACCCGAGCGCCGTCAGCGTCGGCGGAGGAGCGGTGCGGCTGAGCGTGGTCGTCGACCCGGACGCGACCGGCCGGTGCCGGATCCGTGGTCGCGACCAGGCGCCCGGCAGGCACGCCTACCGGCTCAACGGGCACATCGGCACCGAGGGCGCGTTCGGCTTCAGGTACGGCGTCGCCGCCGCGCGCGTGAAGTTCCACCGCCTGCGCGGCCAGCACGGCGCGTTCTGGCTGCAGCCCGTCGCCGGCATGTACCCCGGCGCCGCGGGGAGCGAGATCGACGTGGTCGAGTACTTCGGCGACCGCCACCCCCAGGGAGGGCTCGCGACCTTCATGCACCGCTACGAGGGCAAGCGACGCGTCTCCGCCGGGGGGTGGATCCCGGACTCGCGCTCCTACCTGCAGGGTCGGTGGGACGGCTGGTCGAAGAACTATCACGTCTTCTCGGTGGAGTGGCGCCCGCGGCTGGTGGTCTTCCGCATCGACGGCAAGGAGACGGGCCGGATGCGCGGTCGCGGCGTGTCGGACGTGCGGCAGTTCCCGATCCTGAGCCTGCTCGCCGCGGACTACGAGGTCCCGAGGATCGCCGACGCGCGCCTGCCGCAGCACATGTACGTCGACTGGGTGCGAGTGTGGGAGACGAACGGCTGAGACCCACGCGGCTGCCGCGTTTGCGACACTGGACGGATGAGCCCCCCAGGCGCCGAGGCCGTCGACGCGTACGTCGCGCAGTTCCCGCCCGAGGTGCAGGACCGCCTGACCCGGCTGCGCCACGTCATCCTCGAGCACCTGCCCGGGGGCGAGGAGACGATCCGCTACGACATGCCGGCCGTGATGGTCGGTGCGCGCTACGGCCTGCACTTCGCCGGGTGGAAGAAGCACGTCGCCCTCTACCCCGTGCCGCGCCTCGACGAGCCGCTGGAGTCCCGGGTCTCGCCCTACCGGACCGGGCAGGACACGGTGCGCTTCCTGCACAGCAGGGACCTGCCCTACGAGCTGGTCGGCGAGATCTGCGACCACGTGGCGGCGCTGCGACGATGAGCGACGATGCCCGCGTGCCGGTGACCTACGAGCACCACGACCACGTGTCGGGCCCGTTCCTCCACGGGACCAAGGCGGTGCTGCGCCCCGGCGACGAGCTCGTCGTTGGCCACTCCTCCAACTTCGAGGAGGGGCGGGTGATGAACCACGTCTACTTCACCACCCTCGAGAGCACCGCGGCGTGGGGGGCGCAGCTCTCGGCTGCCCTGGCCGGGCTCGAGTCACGCGGCCACGTCTATGCGGTCGAGCCGCTGGGGCCGTTCGAGGACGACCCCAACGTCACCGACAAGCGCTTCCCGGGCAACCCGACGGAGTCCTACCGGACCCGCCACCCGCTCCGCGTGCTGCACGAGGTGCAGGACTGGCGGCCGCACGACCGCGAGACGCTCGGGACCATGCTCGACAACCTCGCACGGCTCCGCGAGCAGGGCCTGGACGTCATCGAGGACTGAGCTCGCGGCGCACCACCCGGCGCCGCAGGGTGGGCGAGGCGACCACCTCGTAGCCGGCCTCCAGGAACACCTGCAGCAGACCGACCGACGCCTCGTCCCAGATCACCGTCCTGCCCGGCGGCGGCTCCATCGGGTACCCCTCCAGCACCCGCGCCCCCACCTGCCGGCCGTACTCCACGGTGGCGTGCGCGAGCTCGTAGGTCAGCCCTGCCTTGCGCCAGCCCTTCCGCACCACGAAGCAGGTCACCGACCACACGCCCTCGAGCTGGGGGTCCATCCGCATCCACCCCTGCTTGCGGCTCCACAGGCGTGGGTAGTCCTCCCGCGGCTCGACCGCCACCCAGGCCGCGGCCTCGCCGTCGACGTACCCGATCAGCCCCGACGTCGGCCCGTCCGTGCCGCAGGCCGTCTGCTCGACGAGTGCCGCCTCGCGCTGCTGCTGGCTGGTGTCGCGCCAGATCCAGCCCGGCACCTTGTAGGCCTGGCAGCGGCACCTGCTCGCCGTGCCGGTGCCGAACACGGACTCGATGTCCTCGGGCGTGGCCTCGTTGGCGGGACGCCAGGTGAACTCGGACATGTCCCGACCGTAGTCCCGCCGGGCATCCCCACGGGTGATTCGCCGTCGCGAGCTGTCGGGGAGGGTGGAGCGGCCGGCCGGGACGACCGGCCGGGACGACCACCACCACACGAAGGAGCGCACATGTCTGATGACGCCAAGGCCGCCAAGGAGCTCGTCGAGACCCTGAAGGACGGCGAGCGCGGTTTCGCGGAGGCGGCCGAGAAGCTCCGCGACGGCGAGCACCCCGAGTGGGCCACCACCTTGCAGCGGCTCTCCGAGCAGCGGGCCGGGTTCTGGCGCGAGATCGTCGACATGGGGCACGCGTACGGCGACGACGTCGACGAGAGCGGCACCGTGGCGGCGGCCGTCCACCGGGGCTGGATCGCGCTGAAGGACGCGCTCACCGGCGACGACGCCGAGGCCGTCCTCAAGGCGGCCGTGACCGGCGAGGACCACGCCGTCTCGGAGTACGACGACGCCGTGGAGATGGACCTCAGCGCGGGCTTCCGCGAGGTCGTCGTGCGCCAGCGGGCCGCGGTCGTGGCCGCTCGCGACGAGGTGAAGGCGCTGCAGGCCGCGTCCTAGCTGTAGTTCCCTCAGAGGTTGTGAACGAGAAGTTGTAGACGAGTAGCGAGGACCTCCAGTACGGAGGGGGTTACCACACCAACCCACCTACTGGAGGTCCTCGTGAC
>NZ_JACCBW010000007.1 GCF_013410035.1 Nocardioides cavernae
TAGACAGCTCCACTCCACGCCCGGAGGTCTTCGCCTTCCAAGCTCATTCAGATCGTGTCGTCACACGATCTCGACCAACGTGCCCGATCAGTACACCTAGCGTGGTCCGGACCGCTCCCACCGGTGGGCGACGTAGGCCAGGACTCCGATCCCGGCCACGACCCACATCAGGACGCTCGCGGCGTCCTGGGCGAGGTCAGCCACGCGATCGGGAGCGAACGCCGTCACGACGACGCACGCGCCGAAGAGGAGCAGTCCCGACGCGATGGCGCGCAGCGGGAGGGTCAGCCGGGACAGCACGCCCCGCGCCCAGTGCCGCAGCCCCCGGGGGACCTGCCGGGCGAACCACGTCACCAGCAGGCCCAGCACCGTCAGGTGGACCGCACCCGTCAGCGCCCGGCCCCACCAGGGGGCACCGAGCTGCAGCTCCGCGCGCAGCACGAAGAGCGCGAGCAGCGTCGGCCAGACCAGGCGTACGCCGAAGCGCAGCACCAGGGTGTCGAGGTTCTGGTGCACGACCGGCTCCTGCGGCATGCCGCCCGCGGCCGCACGCAGGTGCCGCCCCGTGCGCCCGACGCGGAGCCCGCGGTCGAGGTCGAGCTTGGCGAGGTTGTTGTGGAGGTAGGGGTCGTCGGGGCTGATCCGCAGGCCCTCGCGCATCACCCGCCGCCCGGCCCGGCGCTGACCGAGACCGGCCAGCGCGAGACCGAGGACGCTGTGCGCCGCCGTGGCGCCCGGCTCGAGCTCGAGCGCGCGGGCGGCGGCGTCGCGGGCCTCCTCGTTCCGCGGCGGGTCCGAGCGGTGCAGCGCCCAACCGAGCGCGTGGTGCGTGGCCCAGCCGTGCGGTGCGAGGGCCACGGAGCTGCGGGCCACCGCCACGGCCTCCTCCGCCTGCTCGTCGCCCACCAACGCCCACGCCAGCGCGACGAAGGCGTCCGCGTGCTCGGGATCCGCGGTCACGGCGGCCCGTCCAGCCGCCACGGCCTCGGCGTGACGTCGCTGCCCCGCGAGCGCGCGGGTCAGCACGGTCAGCGCCTCCACCGACCCCGGGTCGGCGCCGAGCGCCTCGCGCGCCGTCGCCTCGGCCTCGACCGGCCGGCCGAGCTCGAGGAGCGCGGTGGCCCGCTCGACCTGGTGCTGGGGATCCACGCGGTCAGCGCTGCTTGCGCAGCCACTTCGCCAGGTCGTCGTACTCCCCGGACGCGTTGGCGTAGAGCGCCACGTTGCGTGCGGTCTCCATCCACGGCCCGATCGAGGGCCGGATCTCCGCCAGCGCCTGGTCGAAGTCGCGCATCGCGATCATCCGCACCTGCCCGGACCCGACGGAGTCCATCAGCGCGTTCTCGGAGGCCGACTCGCACAGGTGGGCGAGGTCGGCGCCGCTGAACCCCTCGGTGGCCTTGGCCAGGCGCCGGGTGTCGATCCGCTCGACCGGGCGGTCTCTGAGGTGGGTGCGCAGGATCGCCTCGCGCGCCTCCCGGTCGGGCGGCAGGACGAGCAGGGTCCGGTCGAGGCGCCCCGGACGGCGCAGCGCCGGGTCGACGTCCCACGGGTGGTTGGTCGCGGCGAGGACGAAGACGCCCTCGTTGTCGGACCCGACGCCGTCGAGCTCGGTGAGCAGCTGGTTGACGGTCGTGCGCGCGCCCGAGCTGCGGTTGAGCGAGCGCTTGCCGCCGATGGCGTCGAGCTCGTCGAGGAAGAGCACGCAGGGCGCGGAGGTGCGGGCGACCTCGAAGAGCTCCTTGACGTTGCGCTCGCTCTGGCCGATGTACATGTCGAGCACGTCGGCCAGGGACACGTGGAGGAAGGCGGCCCCGAGCTCGCCGGCGACCGCCTTGGCGAGGAAGGTCTTCCCGCACCCGGGCGGGCCGTAGAGCAGCAGACCACCGCGCAGCGACTTGCCGTAGAGCGCCCGCAGCTCCGGGTTGCGCAGCGGCGCGAGGAAGCTGGCCTCGAGGCGCTTCTTCACCTCGCTCAGCCCGCCGACGTCGGCCAGCCGGACGCCGGCGCTCTCGACGTCGTACGGCGCCGGGCCCGGGTCCTCGGTCGAGCCGTCGACGAACATCGGGCCGACGGCGCCGCCGAGGTCGGACTCGGCGGCACGCCAGTCGAAGCCCGCGGGGGCCGCAGGCTCGTCCGCCGGAGCGACGGGGGGGTCCGCCGCGGGCGGGGTCCCCATCGCCCGGGCCATCAGGTCGCGGGCCTCGGCGGAGCCGGGGTCGGAGGCCAGCACGGTGGCGGCGTGGGAGATCGCCTCGGGTCCCCGGCCGGCGTCGACGAGCAGGCCGGCGAGGTGCAGCCGCAGCGTCAGGTCGTCGGGGGCCGCGGACACGGCCGCGGTGAGGCTGTCGATGAGGCGGTCGTCCACGTCGGCCAGCCTAGGGGCGTGGTCAGCGACCGCGCACGAGGTTGACCGCGGCGACGCCGATCCAGCCGAGCACGCACACCATCCCGATGAGCTGGAGCGAGGAGCCCAGCGCGACACCCGCGGCGGCGGCGATCGGGGAGGGTGCGAACGCGAGGAGCAGGACGCCGACGGTGCAGAGCGTCAGCAGGCCGATGAGGTACTTGCCCTGCCACCGCGTCCGTCGCCAGATGCCGCGCCCCCACTGGCTCACCCCCCGCGGCAGCTGCGACCGCACACGGTGCAGCAGCCAGCCGAGGACGCCGACGTACGCCACACCGCTGAGGGCGCGCGCCCACCACGGCGCGCCCGTCGCGAGCAGGATGCCGAGGACGATCGCAGCGCCGAGCAGCGACCAGAGCACCCGGCGCCCGAGCATCAGGAGGACCACGTCGAGGTTGTCGCGGACCCGCTTCTCCTGGGGGTCGTTGCCGACCGCCGTGCGCAGCAGTCCGGCGGCCCGGCCGAGCCGCCCGCGATCCATCTCGAAGGCGGCCAGGTTGTTCTGGGCCAGGGTGTGCTGCGGGTCCAGCTCGAGGGCGTTGCTGAAGGCGGTGCGGGCGGCCTCCGGGTTGCCGAGGGCGTCGAGGCACAGTCCGACCAGGTTGTGCGCGTCGGGGCTGTGCGGCGCGAGGTCGACCGCGCGCAGGGCCGCGCCGTACGCGTCGCGGACCCGCGGCCGCCGCAGGCTGAGCAGCGCGCGGGCGTACTGGTAGTGCGAGCTGAAGTCGTGCGGCGCGAGCCGCACCCCGCTCTCGGCTGCCGACACCGCGGCGGGCCCGTCCCGCCGGTCGCACAGCACGTCGACCAGCACCCGGTAGCCGCCGGCGTCGTCGGGCTCGAGCGCGATCGCGCTCCGGACCGCCCGCTCGGCCTCCTCGTGGCGGTCCTGCCGGTTCAGCGCGCGGGCGAGCCCCTGCAGGCCGCGGACCGACTCGGGGTCGCGGGACAGGACGTCGCGGAAGCGCTGCTCGGCCTCCCGGTCGCGGCGCAGGTCGAGGAGCATCTCGGCGTGCGCGATCGCCTGCCAGTCCGCCCCTGCGCTGTCCACGTCGCCCATCCTGACAAACTGGCGGCGTGACTGTGCGCGACATCGTGATCCTCGGCTCGACCGGGTCGATCGGGACCCAGGCCCTCGACCTCGTGCGCGCCAACCCGGAACGCTTCCGGGTCGTCGGGCTGACCGCCGGCGGCTCGAACCCCGACCTGTTCGAGCGACAGGTCGCCGAGTTCGCCCCCGCGTTCTCCGGGCTGGGGGAGGAGGCGTCCACCGAGGCCGCCGGCCGCCCCTGCGACGTGGTGCTCAACGGCATCACCGGAGCCGTCGGGCTGCGGCCGACCCTCGCCGCGCTCGACGCCGGCACCACCCTCGCGCTCGCCAACAAGGAGTCGCTGATCATCGGCGGGCCGCTGGTCAAGGAGCGCGCGAGGCCGGGGCAGATCGTCCCGGTCGACTCCGAGCACAGCGCGATCGCCCAGAGCCTGCGTGCCGGCAGCGCGGACGAGGTGCGCCGGCTGGTGCTCACCGCGTCGGGCGGGCCGTTCCGCGGGCGTACGCCCGACGAGCTCGCCGCGGTCACCCCCGAGCAGGCGCTGGCCCACCCCAACTTCGCGATGGGCCGGGTGATCACCACCAACTCCGCGACGCTGGTCAACAAGGGCCTCGAGGTGATCGAGGCGCACCTGCTCTTCGACGTCCCGTTCGACCGGATCGACGTCGTCGTGCACCCGCAGCAGCTCATCCACTCCATGGTCGAGTTCGTCGACGGCGCCGTCGTCGCCCAGCTCGGGCTGCCGACGATGCTGGTCCCGATCTCGCTCGGCCTCGGCTGGCCCGACCGCGTCGTCGACGCGGAGACGCCGATCGACTGGACGAGGGCGGTGGACTGGCGCTTCGAGCCGCTCGACGACGTCGTGTTCCCGGCCGTGCGCCTGGCCCGCGAGGCGGGGGAGCGGGGCGGCACCGCGCCCGCGGTCTACAACGCCGCCAACGAGGTGGCCGTCGACGCGTTCCACGACGGCCGGCTGCGCTTCCCCGACATCGTCGCCACGATCTCCCGGGTCCTCGCCTCCCACGACGTACCATCGAGGGAGCACTTCACCGTGGACGACGTCCTCGCCGCCGATGCCTGGGCGCGCGCAGAGGCGTCCGCCCTCATCTGACAAGGATCGCCCCACCATGACTGCCCTGCTCTACACCGTGGGCGTCGTCACGTTCGTCGTGGCGATCCTCGTGTCGATCGGACTCCACGAGTTCGGACACCTCGTCCCCGCCAAGAAGTTCGGGTGCAAGGTCCCGCAGTGGTTCATCGGCTTCGGTCCGACCGTGTGGAGCAAGCAGATCGGCGAGACGGAGTACGGCGTCAAGGCCATCCCGCTCGGCGGCTACGTCAAGATCGTCGGGATGCTGCCCCCGGGGGCGGAGGGCCTGGTCGAGGAGACCACCTACGACGAGGACGGCGAGGCCGTCCACAAGGTGCGCCGCTCCAACACGGGGCTGTTCACCCAGCTCATCTCCGACGCGCGCGCCGCGGAGTGGGAGTACGTCAAGCAGCACGACACCGACCGCCTGTTCTACCGCCTCGCGTGGTGGAAGAAGGTGATCGTGATGGCGGGCGGCCCGATGGTCAACATCGCCATCGCGTTCTCGCTGTTCGTGCTCCTGTTCGCGACCTACGGCAACCCGCGTGACGAGGTCGTCGAGCCGACCGTCGCCTCGGTACCCGCCTGCGTCATCCCGGTCGAGGAGCTGCCGCGCGACTGCACGGCGTCCGACCCCGCGACGCCCGCCAGCGAGGCCGGCATCCAGCCGGGCGACGAGATCCTCAGCTTCAACGGCCAGCCCTTCCGCGACTGGGACAGCTTCCAGTCGCTGATCCGGGCCAACGCCGACGGTGACGCCGTCATCGAGGTGCAGCGCGGCGACGAGCGGCTGACGCTGACGACCAACACGACCGTCACCCTGCGCCAGACCTCGGTCGAGGACCAGACGCTCACCGAGGTCGGCTTCCTCGGCGTCCAGCCCGAGACCCACTTCGCCACCGGCGGGCCGATCTACACCGCGATCCAGATGGAGACGATGGCCGTCGAGACGGTCAAGGCGCTCGGCCAGCTCCCGGTGAAGGTCTACGAGGTCGGCCGGGCGATCGTCGGGCTCCAGGAGCGCGACCCGGAGAGCCCGGTCTCGATCGTCGGCGGCGGCCGCTTCGCGGGAGAGGCCGCGTCGAGCGAGGCGTTCCCGCTCACCGAGAAGATCGTCACGCTGCTCTTCCTCATCGCGAGCTTCAACTTCTTCATCGGCATGTTCAACTTCGTGCCCCTCCTCCCGCTCGACGGCGGCCACATCGCGGGGGCCCTCTACGAAGGCCTCAAGCGTGGTGCGGCCCGGCTCCTCGGACGTCCCGACCCGGGCCACGTCGACGTCGCCAGGCTGCTCCCGGTGGCCTACGTCGTGGGGCTGGCGATGCTGGTCATGGGCGTCGTGCTGATCGTGGCCGACATCGTGGTGCCGCTGCGCCTGAGCTGACGCGGCAAAGAAATTCCCGACCGTCCGCGGTGCCCGTCCGCGCGTGTGATCCTGCTGCTGCACCGCCGCCGGGCGCGGGGTGCGGGAGGCGTGCCCGAGCAGCGGTGTCCACTGGCCCGGCCCGTACGATGACGGCATGAGCACCGTCGGACTGGGCATGCCCGCCCTCCCGCCCCCCGTCCTCGCCCCGCGTCGCAAGACCCGCCAGATCAAGGTGGGCTCGGTGGGGGTCGGGAGCGACTCGCCGATCTCGGTCCAGTCGATGACCACCACGCTCACCTCCGACGTCAACGCGACGCTGCAGCAGATCGCCGAGCTCACCGCCACCGGCTGCGACATCGTGCGCGTCGCGTGCCCCAGCCAGGACGACGCCGACGCGCTGCCCCAGATCGCGCAGCACTCGCAGATCCCGGTGATCGCCGACATCCACTTCCAGCCCAAGTACGTCTTCGCCGCGATCGACGCCGGCTGCGCGGCCGTGCGGGTCAACCCCGGCAACATCCGCAAGTTCGACGACCAGGTCAAGGAGATCGCGCGGGCCGCCAAGGACCGCGGCACCTCGATCCGCATCGGCGTCAACGCCGGCTCGCTCGACAAGCGGATCCTCGACAAGTACGGCAAGGCCACGCCCGAGGCGCTCGTCGAGTCGGCCGTGTGGGAGGCCAGCCTCTTCGAGGAGCACGACTTCCACGACTTCAAGATCTCGGTCAAGCACAACGACCCCGTCGTCATGGTCCGCGCCTACGAGCTGCTCGCCGAGGCCGGCGACTGGCCGCTGCACCTCGGCGTCACCGAGGCCGGCCCCGCCTTCCAGGGCACCATCAAGTCGGCCGTCGCGTTCGGCCACCTGCTCAGCCAGGGCATCGGCGACACGATCCGGGTCTCCCTCTCCGCGCCCCCGGTCGAGGAGGTCAAGGTCGGCCTGCAGATCCTGGAGTCGCTGAACCTCAAGCCGCGTCGGCTCGAGATCGTCTCCTGCCCGTCCTGCGGGCGCGCGCAGGTCGACGTCTACAAGCTCGCCGAGGAGGTCACCGCCGGCCTCGACGGCCTCGAGGTGCCGCTGCGCGTCGCCGTCATGGGCTGCGTCGTCAACGGACCGGGGGAGGCACGCGAGGCCGACCTCGGTGTGGCCTCCGGCAACGGCAAGGGCCAGATCTTCGTCAAGGGCGAGGTGATCAAGACGGTCCCGGAGTCGCAGATCGTGGAGACCCTCATCGAGGAGGCCATGCGCATCGCGGAGGGCATGGAGACGGTCGACGGCGCCGAGGCCACGGTCAGCGTCTCCTGACCCTCACGGGGGAGCCACTAGGCTCCGAGCGTGTTGAGGACTCGCGAGCAGGTGCGCGTGCTGGGCCCGGGTGACCGGGACCGCTTCATCGCGCTCGCGGAGCAGGACCCGGTGGTCAACGTCTTCGCCGACTACCGCGCCCGCCTCACCAACCTCGACGAGCGCTGGCTCGGCGGGCAGGTCTGGGGTCGGTTCGAGGGCGACGAGCTCGTCGCGGGCTGCCACCTCGGCGCCAACCTCGTGCCGGTGCAGTGCACGCCGGACGACGTGGGCGCGTTCGCCGACGTGGCGCTGCGTCGCCGGAGCACGGTCGGCACCATCGTCGGCCCGAGCGACGTCGTGGCGTCGCTGTGGGACACCATCTCGCCGCGGTGGTCGCGACCGCGCGAGCACCGGCCCGACCAGCCCCACCTCCAGACCAGCCGGCTCTCGGCCGTGCCCCCGGCCCGGGACGTCCGCGTCACGACCCCGAGCGACCTCGAGGCGCTCTACCCGGCGTGCGTCGCGATGTACACCGAGGAGGTCGGGGTGTCCCCGGAGAGCGACGCGGGCGGCGGCGACCTCTACCGGGCCCGCGTCCAGCAGCTCATCGGCCGCGGCTGGTCGCTGGCGAGCTTCGACGACCGCGGCGTGGTGTTCAAGGCCGAGGTCGCCTGCGCGACACCGTTCGCCGCGCAGGTGCAGGGCGTGTGGGTACGCCCCGACCGCCGCGGCGAGGGCCTCGCGACCAGCGGCATGGCGGCCGTCGTCGCCCGCGTCCTCGGGTCGGGCATGGCGCCCGTGGTCTCGCTCTACGTCAACGAGTGGAACACCGCGGCGCGTGCGGCGTACGCCCGGGTCGGCTTCGAGCAGACCGCGACCTTCGCCACGCTGATGTTCTGACCTGCTCGGGAAAACTCCTCGGGCCCGGGACGTATCACGCAGGGGTGTGCGCGCACCTGAGCAGACATGGGGACAATGGTCACCATGTCAGAGGACCGCAGAGCTGAGGGGCAGCTCGACCAGTCACCGTGGGACATGGCCAGTGGGGCGTTCATCGCCTGGCGCTCGGGGGAGCCCGGCGCGATGGACGAGCTGGTGTCCGCGATGACCCCGGTCCTGTGGCACGTGGTGAGGGCGTACGGGCACGACCGCCAGTCCGCCGAGGACGTCGTCCAGGCGACCTGGCTGGCCTTCGTCCGCTCGCACCAGACCATCAAGGACCCACAGGCGGTCGCGTCCTGGCTGATCACCTCGGCCAGGCGCGGCGCCGCCGCTCACGCCCGCACCGCACGCCGTGCGCTGCCGGTGGAGGACGAGTCGCTGCACGCCGCACTCCCGGACACGGAGTCGGCCGAGGCGCTCGCCGTGCTCGGAGACGAGAGGTCACGGCTGTGGGGTGCCGTGGCCTCCGTCGACGAGCGGTGCCGGAAGCTGCTGCGGGTCGTCGCCTTCATGGACCGACCCGACTACCAGTCGCTCAGCAAGGACCTCGACATGCCTGTCGGGAGCATCGGGCCCACCCGGGCCCGGTGCCTGGCCAAGGTCAGGACCGCCCTAGCGAAAGGAGGCGAGCGATGACTGATGGGGACGCCGCTCTCCTCGAGGAACTGCGAGACATGTGGACCACCTACGACCCTCCGCCGCCGGACCTGGTGGCGACGATGATCGCCGCCGTCGCGGCCGCCGAGCTCGACGACGAGTGGGAGATGCTCGTGCTGATGCGCGACTCGGCCGACGGTCCCGTCGCCCAGGTGCGCGGGCTCGGCACGTCGCGGATCCTCTACTTCACCGCGGCCGAGGGCTGGTCCCTCGACGCCGAGCTCGACGAGGGCCAGGTGCGCGGGCAGCTGCTCGACCTCGACGGTGACATGGGGGCCGTCGAGATCGTGGTGGAGACCTCCCACGGCCAGACCTGGGAGACCACGCTCGACGACTACGGCTTCTTCGCCATCAGCGCCGAGCCGACGGGGTCGCTCCGCTTCACCGTGCGTCGCGACGGGCACTCGGCCACCAGCCGGTGGGTCGAGCTCTGAGCCTGCCGGCCGTGCCGGTCAGGCCCCGGGCAGGGGCAGCTCGAGGTGCGGGCCGACCAGCGGGTCGGAGTCGCGTACGGCCCGCGCGAGCACCGCGTCGCGGGCGTCGGTCGCCGAGCAGCCGGTCTCGCTGATCTCGCGGGCGATCATGCCCGCGACGACGGGGGCCGCGAAGGACGTGCCGCTCCAGCGCGCCATGCCCGTGGAGAAGACCCGGACGTCGCCCTTGTTCGGCGTCTCGTGGCACACGAACGTCCCGTCGGGATAGGCGTTCACGAGGTTGCGGCCGACGGTGTAGACATCGGCCGAGACGCCGTAGTTGGAGAACTCCGACACCCGTCCGTCGCGGTCGAGCGAGCCCACGCCGACCGCCCACCGGAACGCCGCGGGCCAGAACGGCGCGGCCCAGGAGTCGTTGCCGGCGGCGGCCACGAGGACGCAGTCCGCGCCCTTGAGGTGCTTGCGGTGGAACCGCGCGAAGGCCTTGGACGGCAGGTCCCGGCGGGTGCGGCACCCGGCCGAGAGGTTGATGACCTGCGGGTCGTGCCGCATCGCCTCGACGAGCTGGCCCACGATCTCCGACTCCAGGATGCCCCCGCCGCCGACGCCGCCGACGGCGAAGCCCTCGACCCACACGTCGGTCCTCGGTGCCACGCACCGCACCACGCCGGCGATGAAGGTGCCGTGACCGGCGTAGGGGCGCAGGTCGGGACGGTTGTCCTCGTCGTCGCCCTCCACGCCCTTCAGCCAGGGCGTACGCCCGTCGGACCCCGACGCCGGGTTCCAGCCGGTGTCCACCACGACGACGCTGACCCGGCGGCCCTCGTCCTGCGGCTGGACGGCGGGCCACGGCTCGGCGAGACCGGTCTCCTCGGGCTCGGTCGCGGGGCAGGTCTGACCGCCACCACCGGGGCTGACGTGCACCCAGTGGTCGGGCGTGGCGACCCCGTGGCGGAGCCCGCCGGCCTCGAGCAGGTCGAGCACGTCGGGCACGCTCTCGCCGCCGGCACGCTCGGGAAGGACGTAGCGCACCAGCTCGCCGTCGAGCAGGCGCACGTCGTCGCGGCGCGGCGGCTCGCCCAGCACGCCCTTGTCGAGGCGGTCCACCGCGGCCTCGAACTCCTCGACGTCCTCGATCTCCACGAGCACGTGGTCGGGGTGGTAGAGGTAGGTGAAGTCCGCGGGGGCCTCGGTGTCCCAGGCCACCTGCCCCCGGTTGGCCTCGTTGAGGTCACGGAGCTGGTCCGTGCTGCGTCGTCGCTTGTCGTCGCCGATCTTCCAGTCGCCCATGGCCCGACGCTATCGGGACGCGGGGCCCCGGAGCCACGGAATCGGGCGCGGATCGCCTGGGGGATCGGCAAGGATGGCGCGGTGGACCGGGCCGAGGCGGATGAGCTGCTGCGCACGCTCTTCACCGACCCGGCCGCCGCCCGGGCGCGCGCGGCCGCCGAGCTCGTCCCCGACCCCGACCCCCATGTCGCCTCGGTCGGCCACCAGGTCGTCGCGATCGTGCTGCGCGACCTGGGGCACCCCGAGGACGCGCTGGCCCACCTGGGTGAGGCCCTGCGGCTCGCCCGACGCACGGACGACGGCGAACGGGCCGGCGACGTCCGCGCGACCCTCGGCGCGACGCTCGCCCGGGTCGGGCGGGTCCGCGAGGGCATGCGCGAGCTCGACCGTGCCGCCGAGGGCCTGACGGGCCTCCCGCTCGCGCGGCTGCTCGTGCGGCGTGCCCAGGTGCTGGGCTACCTCCTGGCGCGCTACGAGGACAGCATGGTCGACCTGCGTCGTGCGGTGGGCGTGTGCGAGCGCGAGGGCGACCTCGTGTGGAAGGCGCGTGCGATCAACCTGATGGGGCTGGCGCACGTGGCGCTCGGCGAGCTCGCCGAGGCGAGCGTCGCGTTCGAGGAGTTCGGACGCCTCTCGGCGGCGGAGGGCAACGCCTCGGCGGTGGCGACGTCCGTGCACAACCTCGGGTGGGTGGCCCAGGTCGGCGACGACCTGCCGCTCGCGCTCGCCCGCTACGCCGAGGCCAGTGACCTGTTCGCGAGCATCGGGCAGACCAGCACCGACCTGGTCACGGACTGGTGCCGGGCCTACCTCGCCGGGGGACTGGCCGCCGACGCGACGGCCGTCGCCGAGCAGGCCCTGGCCGCACGCCCCCTGCTCCCACCCGAGCGCGCCGACGTGCTCGTCTCGCTCGCCGACGCCGCGCTCGCGGCCGGGTCCGACGCCCGTGCCGCCGACGCGGCCGAGGAGGCGTCGGCGCTGCTGCGCGTGCAGGGTCGTGCCCAGGCTCGCGTGCGTGCCGACCTGCTCGCGCTGACCGCCCGCTCGCGGATGGGTGGGCAACGGGCGCCACTGCTCCGCAGGGCCGAGCGTCTCGTCGTGGCTGCGCGGTCGACGGCAGCCCCCGAGCTCCCGCAGGTGCTGCTCCTCGCGGCCAGGGTCGCGCGGTCGGTGCGCTCGCAGCGCGCCGCACGGCTCGCCGCGGACTGGTCCGGGCAGGCGTCGGCCTCGACCTCCGCCGCGACGGCGAACGATCGCGCTCTCGGCTGGCTCGCCGCGGCGTGGCTGGGCGCGAGTGCCGGGGACGCCGCGGCCACGCTGCGTGCCTGCGACCGGGGACTCACCGAGCTCGACGAGCACCGGGCCACGTTCGGGAGCCAGGAGCTGCGCGCGCTGTCGTCCGGGCACGGAGCCGAGCTCGCCGAGCTCGGCACCCGCACCGCGCTCGAGTCCGGTGACGCGCGACGGCTCCTGCGCTGGTCCGAGCGCTGGCGCGCCACGGCCCTGTCAGTTCCCTCCGCCTTCGGCGGTCACGACGCGGCCACGACGGCGGATCTCGCCGCCCTGCGGGTCCAGCAGCAACGGATCGCCGAGGCGCGGGCCGAGGGTGCTCCGACCGACCGGCTCCAGGCACGCGCCTCCCGGCTCGAGCAGGACGTGCGCCGCAGGCTGCTGCACGCCCGTGGGTCCGGACGGGCCGTGGACGTCCTCGACGTCGGCGCGCTGCTCGAGGCCCTGGCCGAGGACGACACGGTCCTCGTCGAGCTCGCGGAGATCGACGGGGTCCTGCACGCGCTCGTCGCGGGCGGCGGCCGCGTACGGCACCGCGTCGTGGGCAGCGCGGAGGCCGCGGCGCGGGCGGTCGACTTCGCCCTCTTCATGCTGCGCCAGGCGGCGCGCGGTCGGCGCGCGCAGCTCGACGTGGCCGGGGCGCGCCTGCAGGACGCGCTCGTGGGCCCGGCGCTCGACGGGGTCCCCGGGGCGAGGGTCGTCGTGTCAGCGACCTCGGCGCTGCAGGGCGTGCCGTGGGGGCTGCTGCCCGGCCTGGCAGACCGGGCGTTCACCAGCACGCCGTCGGCACGGCTGTGGCTGCGCGCCCGGGCCGCCGCCGCCGAGGACGACCGGCGCGTGCTGCTCGTCGGCCCGGGGCTCGGCAGCGGTGGGGCGGAGGTGCCCGCCGTCGCCGCCGAGGACCCGGACGCCGAGGTCATCGACGGGTCCGACGCGACCGTGGCGGCCTCCCTCGCCGCGCTCGACGGCGCCGCGCTGGCCCACGTCGCCGCGCACGGCCACTTCCGCGAGGACAGCCCGCTGTTCTCCTCGCTCACGCTGGCGGACGGACCCCTGCTCGTGCACGACCTCCAGCGCCTGGAGCGGCCCCCGCACCGGGTGGTGCTCTCGGCGTGCGAGTCCGGGGTCATGCAGCCCGTCGGGGACCAGGAGCTGCTCGGCCTCTCGGCGGCACTGCTGTCCATGGGGACCGCGGGCGTGGTCTCCAGCCTCGCGGAGGTGGACGACGAGGCCACCGTCGAGGTGATGGTGGCCCTGCACGCACGGCTGCGCGAGGGCGGCGGGCTCGGTGACGCGCTGCTCGCCGCCCGGCGGGCCGCCGCCGGCAGCCCGGTCCTCGCGGCGACCGCGGCGTCCTTCACCGTCCTCGGGGTCTGACGCACCGCGCACGGGCGAATCTGGTTCGCGGTCCTCGGAGGCCCACACCTATCCTTGCGCCCATGACTGGCCGCATCCTCCGCATGTCGACCCTGTTCGTGCGCACCCTGCGCGACGACCCCAACGACGCCGAGGTGCCGAGCCACAGGCTGCTGGTCCGTGCCGGCTACATCCGCCGCAACGCGCCGGGCATCTACACCTGGCTGCCGCTCGGCCTGCGCGTGCTGCGCCGCATCGAGAACATCATCCGCGAGGAGATGGACGACATGGGCGCCCAGGAGCTGTCGTTCCCCGCGCTGCTGCCCAAGGAGCCCTACGAGGCGACCAACCGGTGGACCGAGTACGGCCCCAACATCTTCCGGCTCCAGGACCGCAAGGGCGCCGACTACCTGCTCGGCCCCACGCACGAGGAGATGTTCACCCTCGTGGTGAAGGACCTCTACTCGTCCTACAAGGACCTGCCCCTCTCGATCTACCAGATCCAGACCAAGTACCGCGACGAGGCGCGTCCCCGCGCCGGCCTGCTGCGCGGGCGCGAGTTCGTGATGAAGGACTCCTACTCCTTCGACGTCACCGACGCCGGGCTCGAGGAGTCCTACCAGAAGCACCGCGACGCCTACATCCGCATCTTCGACCGGCTCGGCTTCGAGTACGTCATCGTCAAGGCGACCTCCGGCGCGATGGGCGGCTCGGCGAGCGAGGAGTTCCTCGCCAAGGCCGAGGTCGGCGAGGACACCTACGTCCGCTGCACCCACTGCGACTACGCCGCCAACGTCGAGGCGGTGGCCGTACGCGCGCCCGCAGCGGTGTCGACGGCGTCCGACAACTGGGGCGACGCGCCGGCCGCGCACGCCGAGGACACGCCCGACACCCCGACCATCGACTCGCTCGTCGACCACCTCAACGAGGCGTACCCCCGCGACGACCGTCCCTGGGCGGCCGGCGACACCCTCAAGAACGTCCTGGTCGTGCTCAAGCACCCCGACGGCACCCGCGAGCCCCTCGCCATCGGCGTCCCCGGCGACCGCGAGGTCGACCAGAAGCGCCTCGAGGGCCAGCTCGAGCCGATCGAGGTGGAGGCGATGGACGAGGCCGAGCTCGCGAAGCACCCGGCGCTGGTGAAGGGCTACATCGGTCCCGAGGTGCTCGGGGAGGAGTCGAAGTCCGGCATCCGCTTCCTGGTGGACCCCCGCATCGCCGAGGGCACCCGCTGGGTCACCGGCGCCAACGTCCCCGGCTCCCACGTCATCGACATGGTCGTCGGTCGCGACTTCACCCCCGACGGGACCATCGAGGCCGCCGACGTCCGCGACGGCGACGCCTGCCCCAACTGCGACGAGGGCACGCTCGAGTCGGCCCGCGGGGTCGAGATGGGCCACATCTTCCAGCTCGGCCGCAAGTACGCCGAGGCGCTGGGGCTGCAGGTGCTCGACGAGAACGGCAAGCTGGTCACCGTCACGATGGGCTCCTACGGCATCGGTCCGTCGCGCGCGGTGGCCGCGATCGCCGAGGGCACCCTCGACGAGATCGGCCTGTGCTGGCCGCGCAACGTGGCGCCCGCCGACGTCCACGTCGTCGCCGCCGGCAAGGACGAGGCGATCGCCGCCGCGGCCGAGCAGCTCGCCCAGGACCTCAAGGCCGCCGGTCTCGAGGTGCTCCTCGACGACCGCACCGGCAAGGTCAGCCCGGGCGTGAAGTTCAAGGACGCCGAGCTCATCGGCGTCCCGACGATCGTCACCGTGGGCCGGGGCCTCGCCGACGGCAACGTCGAGGTCCGCGACCGTGCCTCCGGTGAGCGCGAGGACGTCGCCGTCGGAGCCGCCGTCGCGCGGATCACCGACATCGTCCGCTCCTGAGGGGGCTCGGTACTGCAAGTTTGTGCGGTGCAGGAACATGCAAGTCCGATCCACTTTCCACCGCATCGGAACGAATGCATGATTGTGCATGTCGCCGGGACCACCCCCACAGGCCCCGCGGCACAGGGTGATGCTGACCAACCCCATGAGCGGTCCGCGTCCTCGGCCTTTGGGAGAGATCTCGGGACTTTCCCAAAGGTTGGGGCCGCGGGCCGCTCTCAGCATGTCCGGACACGCGGACGTCGCGGCCGTCCCGGCCGCCGCACCGCTCAGCCCAGCTCGGGTGCCCCCGGCCACGTCACGGGCTCGGCGCCCTGCGTGACCTGCCAGGTCGCCGACCAGACCGCCTCGGTGAGCGCCCACTCGCGCACGTCTCCCGAGGACCGGGCGACCAGGGCGAGGAGGACCTCGGCGCTGGTGGCCTCGAGGTCGAGCGCGGCCTGCACGACCTGCGCCGGGCGCCGCACCGGGCCGGGCAGGGCGTACGCCACCTCGGCCGCCACGGGCGTACCCCCCGCGTCCACGACCATGAGGCGCAGCTGGTCGCGGCGGGCACGGTGGCGCCGGTAGGCCGTGGTGAGTGCGTCGTACGTCGCCGGTGTCGCGGCCTGGGAGGTGCGCGCTCCGAGGACGCCGTAGGTGTAGACGGCCGCGTGCTCGTCGGCCAGCGTCGCCTGCAGGGCGTCGAGGACCGTCACGCGCGGGCTCCGTCGGCCAGGGCGGCGGCGTGCTGGGCGGTGGAGGCCACGATGCTCGCGAGCACGCGGGCCAGGTCGCCGCTCGCGGCGTCCACGCACCCGCGCCGGACCTCGCGCAGGAGGCGCTGCTCCGCGCGACGGACGGCGGCGAGCGCGGCCGGGGCCGTGACGACGGGCGGCGCGGACGGCGTCGTCGCGGCGTCCGGCACCGCGCCGAGGAGGACGTCGAGGTGGGCGGCGTGCGCGGTCGCGAGCGGCTCGAGCCGTGGGGTGAGGTCCGGGGCCGACAGGGTCGCGGCCTCGATGACCGACCGGGAGAGCACGAGCGCGGCGACGACGGAGGCGACGAGGGCCGAGTCCTCCGGCGGGGGAGCGGTGGCGGGGGCGGCGCCGTCGCGGGCGGGTGGATCGATGTCGCAGCCGGCCAGCAGGACGGGTGTCACGAGCGCGGTGCCGACGGCCGTACGGCGGGTCAGCGGGCGTCCGGGCACCCCACGACCCTACCCAGTGCCGGGGTCGGTCCGGACCGGTCGGCCGGGGATGTCGACGCGCTGGAGCCGGCGGCTAGGGTGTTCACTCGACAACTGCACAAGGAGGTCGGATCCACATGAGCCCAGCCCACCAGGACACCACCCGGGACCGCATCGAAGCGGAGCTGGTCGACCCCTTGCGCGTGATGGACCTCGACGTCGAAGCCGTCGAGATCACCCCGGCCGGCAAGCGTCGCGTGCTGCGGGTGGCCGTCGACAAGGACGGCGGGGTGACCCTCGACGACGTCGCCGACGCGACGCGCGAGGTCAACCGCGTGCTCGACGAGTCCGACGTGATGGGCGAGCAGCCCTACACGCTCGAGGTGACCTCCCGCGGCGTCGACCGGCCGCTCACGCTGCCGCGCCACTGGCGCCGCAACCAGGACCGGCTGGTCAAGGCCAGCCTCCGTGACGGCTCGAGCCTCACCGGACGGGTCCTGTCCTCGACGGAGGAGGCGGTGACCCTCGACGTCTCCGGGCAGCGGCGGGAGGTCGCGTACGCCGACGTGACGAAGGCGCTCGTGCAGATCGAGTTCAACCGCAAGGCCGACACGGACGAGAAGGACGACTGATGGACATCGACCTGAGCATCCTGCGCATGCTGGAGCGGGAGAAGGAGATCTCCTTCGAGGTGCTGGCCGAGGCCATCGAGCAGGCCCTGCTGACCGCCTACCAGCGCGCCACCGAGTCCCAGCACCCCGCGCGCGTCGAGCTCGACCGCAAGACCGGGCACGTCACCGTGTGGGCGCGCGAGGTCGACGACGAGGGCACCGCGGGCCCGGAGTACGACGACACGCCCCAGGGCTTCGGCCGCATCGCCGCGACGACCGCGAAGCAGGTCATGCTGCAGCGCCTGCGCGACGCCGAGGACGAGATCCGGTTCGGCGAGTTCGCCGGCAAGGAGGGCGACATCATCTCCGGGATCATCCAGCAGGGACGCAACCCCGACGACGTGATGGTCGACCTCGGCAAGCTCGAGGCGCTGCTGCCCGTCAGCGAGCGGGTCCCGGGGGAGAAGTACGTCCACGGCGAGCGCATCAAGTGCCTCGTGACCTCGGTCCGCAAGGGCATGCGGGGTCCGCAGATCACCCTGTCGCGCTCCCACCCGACCCTGGTCAAGAAGCTCTTCGCCCTCGAGGTCCCCGAGATCGCCGACGGCACGGTCGAGGTGGCCGCCATCGCGCGCGAGGCCGGCCACCGCACCAAGATCGCCGTCCACTCCACCGTCCCCGGGGTCAACGCCAAGGGCGCCTGCATCGGTCCGATGGGCCAGCGGGTGCGCAACGTGATGGTCGAGCTGCACGGGGAGAAGATCGACATCGTCGACTGGGCCGAGGACCCGGCCGAGCTGGTCGCCCACGCCCTGTCGCCGGCTCGGGTGAACTCGGTCGAGATCGTCGACCTCGCTGCGCGGTCGTGCCGCGTCGTCGTCCCGGACTTCCAGCTCTCCCTCGCCATCGGCAAGGAGGGCCAGAACGCCCGGCTCGCCGCGCGGCTGACGGGCTGGCGCATCGACATCCGTTCGGACGAGGCGCCCGCCCCGCAGTAAGGAGCGGGCGAGCCGCCGGTGCCCGCCCAGTTAGTGGACAGGTGGCCTCACCGGCTATTGTTGAGGACAGTGGCCACCACGTCTGACACCCCTGCGCCCGGACCCGTCCGGACCTGCGTGGGTTGTCGGGCCAAGGCCGCTGCGAACGAGCTGCTCCGCGTGGTCGCGGGCTCGGACGCCGAGGGCCGACCGGCCCTGGTGCCCGATCCGGATCGCCGGGCACCCGGCCGCGGGGCGCACGTCCACCCCACGCCCGAGTGTTGGCAGCTCGCGGTGCGACGCCGAGCCTTCCCCCGGGCCCTCCGCTCGGGCGAGGCACTCGGCACCGCGCTGGTGGAGGAGCTCCTCCGGGAGGCCCCCGCCGCGCACGCACCACCGTCCGGATCACCGCAGCACCGACCAGGAACTGGAGCACACAGCTCATGAGCACTCGATGAGTAACTCGTAATGAGTGTGCACACCCACTAGCTGTTCCGTCTCCCCTCTCCTTCTGGGGTCACGGACCAGAAGGAGCGAAAAACCACCGTGGCAAAGACCCGAGTCCACGAACTCGCCAAGGAGTTCGGAGTCGAGAGCAAGTTCGTTCTCGAGAAGCTCAAGGAGATGGGGGAGTTCGTCAAGTCGGCGTCGTCGACCGTCGAGCCCCCCGTCGAGATGCGCTTCAAGAAGCAGTACGGCGACGAGCTGAAGGCCGCAGCGGCCGCAGCGCCCGCCGAGACGGCGGCGCCGGCTGAGAAGCCCGCCGCCAAGAAGGCCGCGCCGAAGCCCGGTCCCAAGGCCCCGGCCGCCCCCGTCGAGGAGGCGGCACCCGCCGCCGAGGCACCCGCGACCGAGGCACCCGCGACCGAGGCACCCGCGACCGAGGCACCTGCGACCGAGGCACCTGCCGCAGCCGCACCTGCCGCTCCGGCCGCCAGGCCCGGCCCCAGGCCCGGCCCCAAGGCCCCGGCCGCCGAGCCCGAGGCCCCGACGGCCGAGCCCGAGGCGCCCGCCGCCCCGGCCGCGAAGTCGCCGAGCCCGGCTCCCCGCCCGGTCGGCCGGCCCGGTGCGCCGCGCCCCGGCAACAACCCGTTCGCCCCGAGCCAGGGCATGGGCCAGCGTCCCGCCCCGCGCACCGGTGGCGACGACAACCGCCCGCCGCGTCCGCCGGCCGGTGGTGGCGAGGCCCGTCCGGGCATGCCGCGTCCCAACCCCGCGATGATGCCGAAGTCCCCGGCGGCGTTCGGCAACGGTCCGGGCGCCCGTCCGGCCCGTGGCGGACCCGGTGGCGGCCCCGGCCGTCCCGGTGCCCCCTCGCGCGGTGGCGCTCCGGGTCGCGGCGGTGCTCCGGGTGGAGCCCCGGGCGGTGCCCCCGGGCGTCCCGGTGGCTTCGGCCCGTCCGGTGGCGGTCGCCCCGGTGGCGGTCGTCCCGGCCAGCGCGGCCAGACCCAGGGCGCGTTCGGTCGCCCCGGCGGCCCGTCGCGTCGCGGTCGCAAGTCGAAGCGCGCCCGTCGCCAGGAGTTCGAGGCCATGGAGGCCCCGACGATCGGCGGCGTGCGCGTCCGCAAGGGCAACGGCGAGACCGTCCGTCTCCCGCGTGGCGCCTCGCTGACCGACTTCGCCGAGCGGATCAACGTCGACGCGGCAGCGCTCGTGCAGATGCTGTTCTCGCTCGGCGAGATGGTGACCTCGACCCAGTCGGTCGGTGACGAGACGTTCGAGCTGCTCGGCGAGGAGCTCAACTACGTCGTGCAGATCGTCTCGCCCGAGGACGAGGACCGCGAGCTGCTCGAGACGTTCGACCTCGAGTTCGGTGCCGACGAGGGCGACGAGGGCGACCTGGTCGTACGCCCGCCGGTCGTGACCGTCATGGGTCACGTCGACCACGGAAAGACCAAGCTCCTCGACGCGCTGCGCAACGCCAACGTCGTCGACAAGGAGGCCGGTGGCATCACCCAGCACATCGGTGCCTACCAGGTCCACACCGAGGTCGAGGGCGAGGACCGTCGCATCACCCTCATCGACACCCCCGGTCACGAGGCGTTCACCGCCATGCGTGCCCGTGGTGCCCAGGCCACCGACATCGCGATCCTCGTGGTCGCGGCCGACGACGGCGTGATGCCGCAGACGGTCGAGGCGCTCAACCACGCCAAGGCCGCCGAGGTGCCGATCGTCGTGGCGGTCAACAAGATCGACAAGCCGGAGGCCGACTCGACGAAGGTCCGCGGCCAGCTCACCGAGTACGGCCTGATCCCCGAGGAGTACGGCGGCGACGCGATGTTCGTCGATGTCTCGGCCAAGGCCAACCTCAACCTCGACAAGCTGCTCGAGGCCGTCGTCCTCACCGCCGACGCGTCCCTGGACCTGCGGGCCAACCCCGACCAGGACGCCCAGGGCCTCGTCGTCGAGGCGCACCTCGACCGGGGCCGCGGCCCCGTCGCGACCGTGCTGGTCCAGCGCGGCACGCTGCGGGTCGGCGACTCGATCGTGGCGGGTCCGGCCCACGGCCGTGTCCGCGCCATGCTCGACGAGCACGGCAACGAGATCGCCGAGGCCGACCCGTCGCGTCCGGCGATGGTCCTGGGCCTCTCGGCGGTGCCGGGTGCGGGCCAGAACTTCATCGTGGTCGAGGACGACCGCATGGCCCGCCAGATCGCCGAGAAGCGCGAGGCGCGCGAGCGTGCGGCCATGCAGGCCAAGCGTCGCGTGCGTCGCAGCCTCGAGGACTTCATGGCCTCCATGGAGAAGGGCGAGAGCCAGGAGCTCAACCTCATCCTCAAGGGCGACGTGTCCGGCTCGGTCGAGGCCCTCGAGGACGCGCTGTCGCAGATCGACGTCGGCGACGAGGTGTCGCTGCGCGTGATCGACCGCGGTGTCGGTGCCATCACCGAGACCAACGTCGACCTGGCGGCTGCCTCCGACGCGATCATCATCGGCTTCAACGTCCGCCCGCAGGGCAAGGCGACCGAGATGGCCGACCGCGAGGGCGTGGAGATCCGCTACTACACGGTGATCTACCAGGCCATCGAGGAGATCGAGGCCGCGCTCAAGGGCATGCTCAAGCCGATCTACGAGGAGTCGACCCTCGGGCAGGCGGAGATCCGCGAGATCTTCCGCTCGTCCAAGGCCGGCAACATCGCAGGCTGCATGGTCACCTCGGGTCTCATCCGCCGCAACGCCAAGGTGCGCGTCATCCGCGACGGCGCGGTCGTCCAGGACAACCTGGACCTGGCCTCGCTCCGCCGCGAGAAGGACGACGCCTCCGAGGTCCGCGAGGGCTTCGAGTGTGGTCTGGTGCTCCGCAACTTCCAGGACATCAAGATCGGCGACATCGTCGAGTCCTTCGAGATGCGCGAGATCCCGCGCGGCTGATCGATCCGCAGCACCACCCGAGTCGGCGTCTCCCCACCGCGTGTGGGGAGGCGCCGACTCGGTACGTTGGAGTCGAGCCACGAGCCGACCTGCCCGAGAGAGTGAGCACCATGAGCAGCAACCCCCGCGTGCGGAAGATCGCCGACCGGATCCAGGTGATCGTCGCCGAGATGCTCGAGCGCCGGATCAAGGACCCGCGTCTGGGCTTCGTGACCGTCACCGACGTCCGCGTCACCGGCGACTCCCAGCAGGCGTCGATCTTCTACACCGTCCTCGGCGCCGAGGAGGAGCTCGCCAGCACCGCGGCGGCGCTCGAGTCGGCCAAGGGCGTCATCCGCTCCGAGGTCGCCAAGCAGCTCGGCATGCGGATCGTGCCGTCCCTGACCTTCATCCCCGACGCGCTGCCGGAGAGCGCGCGTGCGCTCGACGAGGTGCTCGAGCGCGCCCGCCAGCAGGACGAGGAGGTCGCCGCGCGCCGCGTGGAGGCGTACGCCGGTGAGGCGGACCCCTACAAGAAGCCGCGCGTCGTCGAGGACGACGAGGACGACGAGGACGACGAGGACGACGCCGACGGCGCCGGCAGGGCCCACCCAGAGGACCTCGACGACTGATGGCCGACCCCGGTCTGGTCGTCGTCGACAAGGCCCCGGGCATGACCTCGCACGACGTGGTGGCCCGGGTGCGCCGGCTCGCCGGCACCCGCAAGGTCGGCCACGCCGGCACGCTGGACCCGATGGCGACGGGTGTGCTGGTGCTGGGCGTCGACCGCGCCACGCGGCTGCTCGGGCACCTCATGCTCACCGAGAAGTCCTACGACGCCACGGTGCGGCTGGGCGTCTCGACGACCACCGACGACGCCGAGGGCGAGGTCGTCGCCGAGACCGCCGCCTCGTTCCACCAGCCCGGTCTGGTCGCGGCGGAGTTCGAGGAGCTCGTCGGGGACATCGAGCAGGTGCCGACCGCCGTCTCGGCGATCAAGGTCGACGGCAAGCGCGCCTACCAGCGGGTGCGCGACGGGGAGCAGGTCGAGCTCAAGGCGCGGCCGGTGACGATCCACGAGCTGGTGGTGCACGACCAGCACGTCGTCGGCGACTGGCTCGACGTGGACATCTCGGTGCGCTGCTCGTCCGGCACCTACGTCCGGGCGATCGCCCGCGACGTCGGGCAGGCCCTCGGGGTGGGCGGGCACCTGACCGCGTTGCGGCGTACGGCTGTCGGTCCATTCGGTCTCGACGTGGCACGCACCCTGGAGCAGCTCGGCGACGACCTCGCGATGGTGCCGATCGCCGCTGCGGCGCGAGCGTCCTTCGCCGGCGTGGACCTCGACGAGGAGCAGGCCTCGCACGTGCGCTTCGGCCGTCCGCTCGACCTCGCCCTGCCGGGTCCGGGCGCGCACGCGGTCTTCGCTCCCGACGGTGAGTTCCTCGCGCTCTACGAGGCGCGGGGCGAGCAGGCCCGACCGGTCGCCGTCTTCGTCTGAGCGCGCCAGTAGGCTTCGCGCGTGCAGATCTGGCGTGACGTCGACGACGTGCCGGCCGACCTCGGCCGCACGGTCGTCAGCATCGGCAACTTCGACGGCGTGCACCTCGGGCACGCCCACGTGCTGCGGGAGGCGCGCGCGACCGCCGACCGGCTCGGCATCGACACGGTCGTCGCGGTGACGTTCGACCCGCACCCGATGGCCGTGCTGCGGCCCGACCACGCCCCGCCGACGCTGACCTCCATCGACACCCGCGCGCGGCTGCTGGAGTCGGCCGGCGTCGACTCGATCCTGGTGATCGGCTTCGACCGCGAGATCGCCGCCTGGTCGCCGGAGCAGTTCATCGACCGGATCCTCGTCGACGCGCTCCACGCCGGAGCCGTCGTGGTCGGCGCCAACTTCCGCTTCGGCGCCAAGGCCGCCGGCGAGGTCGCCACGCTCGTCGAGGCGGGCGCCACCCGCGGCTTCGAGACGGTCGGCGTGCCGCTGGACGGCGGCCCGCAGGTGTGGAGCTCGACCTACGTCCGCCAGTGCCTGTCCACCGGCGACGTCGCCGGCGCGACCGAGGCGCTGGGCCGCCCCTTCACCGTGCGCGGCACGGTCGTCGAGGGCGACAAGCGCGGCCGCGAGCTCGGCTACCCGACGGCCAACGTCCCGATCCCACCGATCGACGCCGCGCCGGCGGACGGCATCTACGCCGGCTGGCTGACCCGGCTCGACACCGGGGAGCGCTTCCCCGCCGCGATCTCGGTGGGCACCAACCCGACCTTCGAGGGCGAGCGCGAGCGCCGCGTCGAGTCCTACGTCCTGGGCCGCGACGACCTCGAGCTCTACGGCGTCGAGGTGCTCGTCGAGTTCGTCGAGCGGCTGCGCGGCATGGTGAAGTTCGAGGGCATCGACGCGCTGCTCGAGACGATGGCCGACGACGTGCGCCGCGCGCGCGAGCTCCTCGGGTGACGCAGGACCGCACCCCGGTCGAGGCGTGGTTCCTCGACCACGGCCTGCCCTACTTCGTCCCCGAGGAGCGCGCCGCCGCGCGCGCCGGGCTGCGACCACGGAGGCTGGCGGGGCTCGCGTTCGCGCTGCTGGTCCTCGCCGCCGGCGCCGGTCTCCTCGCGTGGTCCTCGGACGCCTGGGCCGCCGGGCCGGCGCTGTGGCTCTCGGTCACCGTCCTCGGCCTGCTGGCGTACGCCGCGACCGCGCTCCACGCCCGCCCGATCCTCGCCTTCGCGCTGTCCCGCACCCTGGGCAGCGTGCGGTTCATCGCGCCGATGGCGTCGCGGGCGCTGCCCCTACTGCTGGTCTTCGTGACGTTCCTCTTCGTCAACGCCGAGGCGTGGGAGATGACGTCCAACCTGCCCTTCGGGCTGCTGTGGTTCACCGTGCTGCTGATGTTCGGCCTCGCGGTGCTGTTCCTGCTGGTGCGGCTGCCGGAGGAGGTCGACCGGGTCGACGACGAGGTCGACGACGAGTTCGTCGTACGCGCGTGTGCCGGCACGCCGCTGGAGCAGGCGAGCCGGGAGGTCGCCGCCGACCCCTCGATCGACCCGCTGGAGCACGCCCAGGTGTCCGGCTTCGAGCGGTGGAACCTCATCCTCGTGCTGCTGGTGATCCAGGCGGTGCAGGTCCTGCTGCTGTCGGTGACCGTCTTCGTGTTCTTCATGCTGTTCGGGTCGCTGGTCATGGAGACCGCGACGCAGGAGTCGTGGACCGGCCGCAGCGACGTCGGCAACGCGCCGTTCCTGCCGCAGGCGTCGCTGTCGCTGATGAAGGTCTCGCTCTTCCTCGCGTCCTTCAGCGGGTTCTACTTCACCGTCTCGGCCGTCACCGACGACACCTACCGGCGGCAGTTCTTCTCGGTGGTGGAGAGCCACCTCGAGCGGGCCGTCGGGATGCGCGCGGTGTACGTCGCCACGCGCTCGCGCCCCTGAGCGGTGCGTGAGCCACCTTCTCGGGGCTCGGAACGTGTCTCACGCACCGACCGGCAGCGTGTCGGGGCCGGACATGGGTGTGGGCGGTGCGTGAGCCACCTTCCAGACCTGCAGAACGTGGCTCACGCACCGCCCACGGGGCGTCTCAGGCGTCGAGGTCCTGCTCGACGAGCGCGGCGATCGCGTCGACCGCGGCCTGGTCGTCACCGGCCACCTCGACGGTGTCGCCGTTGCCGGCGCCCAGGGTCATGATCATCAGCGAGGAGCTCGCGTCGACCCCGTTGATGGTCACGTCGGAGCCGAGCTCGCCCGCCTTCTCGGCGATGATCGCGGCGGGACGGGCGTGCAGGCCGACGGCGGAGCCGACGACGACGGACTTGCTGGGCATGGTTCTCCTTGGGTTGTCGGGAGGGTTGTCGGGCGTACGGTCGGGCTGGGGTCAGACAGTAGCGAGGTCGGTGTCGCGGCGACCCATGCTCTTGAGGGCGACGACGAGGGCGGTCGACACGAGCACCCCCGCGACCAGGGCGACGAGGAACCACACCTTGTTGTCGACCGCGAAGAGCACGAAGATGCCGCCGTGCGGGGCGCGGAGCCCCACGTCGAGGCCCATGGAGAGGGCGCCGGTCACCGCGCTCCCGGCCATGATCGACGGGATCACCCGCAGCGGGTCGGCCGCCGCGAACGGGATGGCGCCCTCGGTGATGAAGGACGCGCCCATCAGCCAGGCGGCCTTGCCGTTCTCGCGCTCCGGGACCGTGAACAGCCCGGGGCGGACGACGGTCGCGAGCGCGAGGGCGAGCGGGGGCACCATGCCGGCGAGCATGACCGCGGCCATGACCTTGAGCTCGGGAGCGTCGGTGGCGGTGGCCGCGGCACCCAGACCGGCGGTGGCGAAGGCGTACGCCGTCTTGTTGAGCGGCCCGCCCATGTCGAAGGCCATCATCAGGCCGAGGATCACACCGAGCAGGACCGCGGAGCCGCCCGAGAGGCTGTTGAGGCCGTCGGTGAGGTTCGACATGAGGCTGGCGAGCGGCCGGCCGAGGATCACGATCATCACGAAGCCGGAGATGAGGGTGGCGAGCAGGGGGATGACCAGCACCGGCATCAGGCCGCGGGCCCAGGTCGGGACCTTCCAGGACGCGATCCAGTGGGCGCTGACGCCGGCGAGGACACCGCCGACGATGCCGCCGAGGAAGCCGGAGTTGATGATGCCCGCGACCGCGCCCATCACGAAGCCGGGCGCGATGCCGGGGCGGTCCGCGATGGCGTACGAGATGTAGCCGGCCAGCGCCGGCACGAGGAAGCCGAAGGCCGCGGCGCCGAGCGAGAACAGCAGCGAGCCGATGTAGAGCATGAACCCGGAGTCGCCCGGGACGCGCTCGAGGCCGAGGGCCGTCGGGTCGGGGAGGTTGAAGAAGGTGTTGCCCGTGACGATGTCGCCGGCGGGGCCGGTGACCTCGTAGCCGGCGAACAGGAAGCCGAGGGCGATCAGGAGGCCGCCGGCGGCGACGAACGGGATCATGTAGGACACGCCGGTCATCAGGACGCGGCGGATCCGCCCGCCCCACGACTCGTCGGCCGTGGTCGACCCGCCGCCGGCGGCGGAGGCGTCGCCCTCGACCCTCGGCGAGCCGGCCGGGTCGGCGGCGTAGCGCAGGGCCTCGGCGATCATCGCGTCGGCGTCGTCGATCGGTCGCTTCACGCCGGAGCTCACCATCGGCTTGCCGGCGAACCGCGAGCGGTCGCGGACGCCCACGTCGACCGCGAAGATGACGGCGCCGGCGGCGGCGATGGTGTCGGGGGACAGCGGCGTGGAGCCGGCCGAGCCCTGTGTCTCGACCTGGAGGCGTACGCCCGCGCGCTCGGCGGCGGCCTCGAGGGCCTCGGCGGCCATGTAGGTGTGGGCGATGCCGGTCGGGCAGGCGGTGACCGCGACCAGCGACGGCGTGTCGCCCGACGGAGCAGCCGACGCGGAGGTGCCGGTGGCGGCGGGCGTCGAGCCGCCGACCGGTGCGGAGCCCGCGGCGGGCGCCGTCTCGCCCTGGGTCGGGGTCGCGGTGCCGGAGGGGGCACCGGAGGCGGGGGCGGCGGACCTCTGCGGGGCGGGCTCGCCGAGCTCGTGGGTGACGAGGTCGACGACCTCCTCGACGGACTCCGCGTGGCGCAGGGCGTCGGTGAAGGCCGGCTTGACCAGGGCGCGGGCCAGCTTGGTGAGGATCGTCAGGTGGTCGGCGTCGCCGTCGGCGGGAGCCGCGATGAGGAACGCGAGGTCGGCCGGTCCGTCCTTGGCGCCGAAGTCCACACCCGGCTCGAGACGGGCGAACGCCAGGGTCGGGGTCTCGACCCCGGAGGTGCGGCAGTGGGGGATCGCGATGCCGCCGGGGAGCCCGGTCGCGGAGGTCGACTCGCGGGCGAACGCGTCGGTGACGAGCTGGTCCTTGTCGGTCGCGCGCCCGGCGTCGTCGACGACCCCGGCGAGCGCCCGGATGACGTCGTGCTTGTCCGAGCCCCAGTCGGCGCCCAGCCGGACGAGCTCGGTGGTGATGAGTGCGGTCATGGTGTGCCTTCCGGGGGAGCAGTCAGTGCGGTGACGCCGACGAGCTCGGTGCGGAGCTGCGAGGGCTGGGGGATGGTCGTGCCGGGAAGACCTGCGGCGGCGCTGCCGTAGGCGACGGCCAGAGCCAGGCGCTCCGGGGCGGGGAGCCCACGGATGTCGCCGAGCAGGTAGCCGAAGAGGCTGGAGTCGCCGGCACCCACGGTGCTGACGACGGTCGTGGGCGGCGGCGACGCGTGCCAGGCGCCGTCGGGCGTGACGAGCACGGCACCGTTGCCGCCGAGGGTCGCGAGGACGGCGCCGACGCCGCGGTCGATGAGCTGCCGGGCGGCCCTGGCGGTGGCCCGCGGGTCGGACTCGAGCTCGTCGGCGTCGCCGCCGGTGAACGACGCGAGCTCCTCGCCGTTGGGCTTCATCAGGTCCGGGGCCGAGGCCGGGAGGGCGTCGACGAGCGCCTGCAGCGGCGCCTCGCTGGTGTCGACCGCCACCCGGCCGCCGACCTCGCGGAGGCGGCGTACGAGCTCGGCGTAGTACGACGGCGGGGCACCCGCCGGCAGGGAGCCGGCGAGCACGGTCCAGTCGGCGCTGGACGCCCGGACGAGGACGGCCTGGGCCATCAGCTCGAGGTGCAGCGGCAGCACCTCGGCGCCGGGGGAGTTGAGCTTGGTCGTGGTGCCGTCCGGCTCGGTGATGGTGAGGTTGACGCGGACGTCCCCGGCGGGGCGCACGGGGCGGCAGTCGATGCCGGCGCCGAGGAGCTCGAGCACGAACGGGTCGTCCTTGGCGGCGGGCACGACGGCGATGCTGGGGATGTCGGCGCTGACGGCCGCGCGGGAGATGTTCACTCCCTTGCCGCCGGCCTGCGACGTCACGGACGCGACCCGGTGGACCTGGCCGCGGGCGAGCTCGCCGTCGAGGGCGACCGTGCGGTCGATGCTCGGGTTGGGGGTGAGGGTCAGGATCATGCGATCACGACCTCGATCCCGGCGGCCTCGAGGGCGCGGCGGTCGGCGGGCTCGATGTCGCTGTCGGTGACCAGGACGTCGAGGCTGTCCAGCGTGGCGAAGCGCACGGCCGTCTCGACCCCGAGCTTCGTGGAGTCCGCCAGCACGACCGTCTTGCGCGCACACGCGATCATGGCACGCTTGCTGGCCGCTTCGTCACTGTCGGGCGTGGTCAGCCCGTGCCCGACGGTGAGCCCGTTGGTCGCGATGAAGGCGACGTCGGCGCGCAGGTCGGCCAGCGCCGCCACCGTGTCGGACCCGACGGCGGCGTGGGTGGTGGGTCGCACCTTGCCCGGGAGCAGGTGCAGCTCGATCTGCGGCAGGCCGGCGAGCCGCGTGGCCACGGGCACGGCGTGGGTGATCACGGTCAGCCGGTGGTCGCGGGGGAGGGCGGCGGCGAACCGCGCGGTGGTGCTGCCGGCGTCGATGACCACCACCGAGTCCGGCGGGGGGAGCAGGGCGACCGCGGCGCCGGCGATCGCCTCCTTGGCCTGCGTGTTCGACTGGTCACGCTCGCCGATCCCTGATTCGATGACCGAGAGGGAGCCGGCAGGCACCGCACCACCGTGGACGCGGCGGACCAGTCCCATCCGGTCCAGCGTCGACAGGTCGCGGCGGACCGTCTCGGTGGTGACCTCGAACTGCTCGGCCAGCTGGACCACGGACAGCCGACCCCGCCGACTGATCAGGTGAGCCATCGCCTGCTGGCGTTCTTCCGCGTACATGGTCCACCTCCGGGGTGATCTGTGTATGTGTTGTTTTAGTCCCGAACGTGTTGCTTGTCAACATCCCGGTGTTCTACGGTGTGTCCATGACCACACCCGAGTCTTCCTCCACGTCGTTGAGCGGGACCCCGGTCGTGCCGGGCGTCGCCGCCGGTCCGGTGCTGCACGTGCGTGGGGAGGTCTCGCCCGACGCGATCGCCCGCTACGGCGACGGTGACTTCGCCGGCGCGGACGCTGCGCTGGCGGCGTACGACGGGGCCGCGGAGGCCGTGGCGGAGACCTTCTCGTCGAAGGCGGCCAACGCCCAAGGCGCGGCAGCCGAGGTGCTGACCGCGAGCGCGGGCCTGGCCCGCGACAAGGGCCTGCGCTCCGCGGTGGCGAAGAACCTGCAGGCCGGGCAGGGACCCGTCACGGCGGTGCAGGGCGCGGTCGACCAGTTCGTCACGATCTTCACCACCATGGGCGGCCTCATGGCCGAGCGGGTCACCGACCTGCGCGACATCGAGCGCCGCGTGGTCGCGCACCTCGTCGGCGAGCCCGCGCCGGGCGTTCCGACGCCGACCGAGCCCTCCGTCCTCGTCGCCGAGGACCTCGCGCCCAGCGACACCTCGGGCCTCGACCCCGCCCTCGTCACCGCGCTGGTGACCGAGCGCGGCGGGGCCACCAGCCACACCGCGATCATCGCCCGCCAGCTCGGCATCCCGTGCGTGGTCGGTGCGGCCGGGATCATGGAGGTCCCGGCGGGCACCTTCGTCGTCGTCGACGGCGAGGCCGGCACGATCGAGCAGGGGGCCGACCCCGACGAGGCACGCGGCCGCGTCGAGGAGAGCCGCCGGCTGCGCGAGGAGCTCGCCAGCTGGAGCGGCCCGCCGTCGACCTCCGACGGCCTGCCGTTCAAGCTCCTGGCCAACGTCGCCGACGGTGCGTCCGCGGAGTCCGCGGGCACCGAGCCGGTCGGCGGGGTGGGCCTGTTCCGCACCGAGCTGTGCTTCCTGGACCGCAAGGAGGAGCCGACGGCCGAGGAGCAGGCCGACATCTACAGTGCCGTCCTCGCGCCCTACTCCGACGGGCGCTACGTCGTCGTCCGCACCCTCGACGCCGGGTCGGACAAGCCGGTCGCCTTCGCCACCCACGACGGCGAGGAGAACCCCGCCCTCGGCGTGCGCGGCCTGCGGCTCAGCTTCGACAACCCCGGTCTGCTCGACCGGCAGCTCGACGGCATCGCCGCGGCGGCCGAGCGCACCGGCACCGAGACCTGGGTGATGGCGCCGATGGTCGCCACCGTCGCGGAGGCCGCGGACTTCTCCGCCAAGGTCCGCGGGCGCGGGCTCAAGGCCGGCGTGATGGTCGAGATCCCCAGCGCCGCCCTGCTCGCGCACCGGATGCTGGAGGTCGTCGACTTCCTCTCCATCGGCACCAACGACCTCACCCAGTACGCCATGGCGGCCGACCGGATGGCCACCGACCTGGCGCACCTGACCGATCCCTGGCAGCCGGCCGTGCTCCAGCTGATCGCGATCACGGCCCACGCCGGCACCGAGGCCGGCAAGCCGGTGGGCGTGTGCGGCGAGGCCGCCGCGGACCCCCTGCTCGCGACCGCGCTCATCGGGATGGGCATCACGTCGCTCTCGATGGCGGCGCGCGCCGTACGCCCGGTCGGCGCCCAGCTGGGCCGGGTGAGCTTCGAGACCTGCGAGGCCGCCGCCGAGGCCGCCCTCGGCGCCCCCGACCCGATGGCCGCGCGCGCCGCCGTGCGCGAGCTCCTCGGCCACTGACCGTTCCCGCCCCCACCCACCTCACGACGGAGGAAGCATGACTTCAGCGTACGACCGCTACCGCGCGGCAGACGGCGAGCTGCCGGAGGGATCCTGGACCTGGTTCCTGCACGGCGCGGGCGAGGACAACATGGGCCAGGACGGCGAGCCCGAGCTGGTCCCCGTCCCCACGCCCGACGCCGACCACATGCTGGTGCGCATCGACAGCGTGGGCCTCTGCTTCTCCGACGTGAAGATCATGCGGCAGGGCGGCAGCCACCCCAAGCTCTACGACCGTGACCTGTCCGCGGACCCCACCCGGCTCGGCCACGAGGTGAGCCTGACGGTGATCGAGGTGGGGGAGAATCTCCGCGACCGCTACCACGCCGGTCAGCGCCTGGCCGTGCAGCCCGACATCTACCAGGACGGGAAGAGCACCGCCTACGGCTACACCATCCCGGGCGGTCTCACCCAGTACCACCTCATGGGCGCGGAGATGCTCGAGACCGACGACGGCGCCTGTCTGCTGCCCCTCCCCGAGACGATGGGGTACGCCGAGGCCTCGACGCTGGAGCCCTGGGGCTGCGTGATGGCGGCGTACACCCAGCGACGCCGCCTCGAGCCCAAGCCCGGCGGGACGATGTGGATCATCGGCCGGCCCGGCGACGAGCGCGACTACTCCTTCTCGTCCGGGCTGGACGCGCCCGCCACCGTCGTGCTCACCGACGTGCCCGCCTCGGTGGCGGCCCTCGTGGAGCAGGCCTCCGCCACCGTGGTCGTGCGGGACGGGATCGGCGACGGTGACCACCAGGCGCTGGTGGACGAGCTGACCGACGGTGCGGGCTTCGACGACATCGTCGTGCTGGACCCGCGCTCCGCGGCGACCGTGGGCTCGGTGGCCACGCACATCGCCCGGCGGGGCACCCTCAACCTGGTCGGCGAGACCGAGCTCGACGGCCTGGTGGCGACCGACGTGGGCCGCCTCCACTACGACTACACCGCCTACGTCGGCGGGCGCGGCCCGGACATCGCCGCCTCCTACGGCGAGGCGCGCAACCGTGCCGACCTGCGCCGCCGGGGCACGACGGTGTTCGTCGGCGCGGGCGGTCCGATGGGGCTGATGCACGTCCAGCGGGCCATGCAGCAGAAGGACGGGCCGCGCACGATCGTCGCCACCGAGGTGAGCGACGAGCGGTTGAAGAGCCTCGAGGACCGGCTCGGCCACCTGGCCGAGGTCAACGATTGCGAGCTCGTCACCTTCAACTCCCAGACCGCCGAGCAGTCGCTGCACGAGTTCGTCATGGGCATCACCGACGGCCGTGGGGCCGACGACGTCGTGGTCAGCGTCCCCATCGCCGAGGTGATGGCCGAGGCGGACACCCTGATGAGGTCCGACGGCATGCTCGTCTTCTTCGCCGGCGTCCCCAACGGCACGCTCGCGCCGCTGAACCTGAGCGCGGTCTACCTCGACAACGCCCAGTACACCGGGACGTCGGGCCTCACCATCCACGACCAGCAGCAGGTCGTGGACCTCGCCACCGCCGGCCAGCTCTCCCCGGGGTCGATCGTGGGGGCCGTCGGCGGCATGCGGGCCGCCAAGGACGGCCTCCAGGCCCTCGTCGACGGCAGCTACTCCGGCAAGGTCCTCATCTTCCCCCAGATCCACGACCTGCCCCTGATGGGCCTCGACGAGCTCGCGGAGCGCCTGCCCGAGGTCGCCGCCCAGCTCGGGCCCGGAGGCACCTGGAACGGCGAGGTCGAGCGGGCGCTGTTCGACAGCCAGCTGGGTGGCTGATCACCGATCCCGGGTAAAGCCACAGGTTCGGGCAGAATCCATGCCCGAATGCTTGGCAACGGGCCCGAACGTGAGGTTTAATCCGTACATCATGTGATCGGGGTCACCCACCCCTCGTTCCATTGGAGGACACACAGCATGGCGACCACAACCTCTCCCGCCGCCCGCCCGGGCGCCCGGGTCCGCGTGCAGAAGTTCGGCACGTTCCTCTCCAACATGGTCCTGCCCAACATCGGCGCGTTCATCGCCTGGGGACTCATCACCGCCCTGTTCATCGAGGTCGGCTGGCTCAACCTCGGCGGCGGCGACAACGCCTGGCTCTCGCCCGACAGCTGGGTCGCCGAGTTCGGCGGCTGGGGCAACTCCGAGAGCGGCGGGATCGTCGGCCCGATGATCACGTTCCTGCTCCCGCTGCTCATCGGGTACACGGGTGGCCGGATGATGTACGACGACAACATCCGCGGCGGTGTCGTCGGCGCGATCGCCACCACGGGCGCGATCGTCGGCGCCGGCGTCCCGATGTTCCTCGGCGCGATGATCATGGGCCCGCTCGGCGGCTGGTCGATGAAGAAGCTCGACGCGCTGTGGTCCCACCGGATCCGCCCGGGCTTCGAGATGCTCGTCAACAACTTCTCGGCCGGCATCTGGGGCATGATCCTGTCGATCGTCGGCTTCGTCGTGGCGGGTCCCTTCGTCGAGTGGTTCAGCGCCCGCGCCGGGGACATCATCGACTTCCTCGTGGAGAACAACCTGCTCCCGCTGACCTCGGTCTTCATCGAGCCGGCCAAGGTGCTGTTCCTCAACAACGCCATCAACCAGGGCATCCTGACCCCGCTCGGCACGGCCGAGGCCGCCACCGACGGCAAGTCGATCCTGTTCCTGCTCGAGGCCAACCCGGCCGCCGGCGCGGGTCTGCTCCTCGCCTTCATGTTCTTCGGCAAGGGCGCCGCCCGGGCCTCCGCCCCCGGCGCGCTGCTGATCCACTTCGTCGGCGGCATCCACGAGATCTACTTCCCCTACGTGCTGATGAAGCCCAAGCTCATCCTCGCGATGATCGCCGGCGGCATGACCCAGATCTTCATCAACCTGGCCTTCAGCTCCGGACTGCGCGCACCCGCTGCGCCGGGATCGATCATCGCGGTGCTCATCGCGACACCGGGTGGGAGCTACGTGGGGGTCATCCTCTCCGTCATCGGCGGAGCGGCCGCCTCCTTCGCGGTGGCCGCCTTCCTGCTCAAGACCGACAAGTCCGACGACGAGGGCGACCTCGCCGCCGCGACCGCGGACATGGAGTCCATGAAGGGCAAGAAGTCCTCCGTGGCCGGGACCCTGACCGGAGGCGCCGCCACGGCGACCGCCACCGACACCCGCGAGATCCGCAACATCGTGTTCGCCTGCGACGCGGGCATGGGGTCCTCGGCGATGGGTGCCTCGGTGCTCCGCAAGAAGATCCAGGCGGCCGGCCACGGTGAGGTGACGGTGGTCAACAAGGCCATCTCCAACCTCCAGGACGACGTCGACCTGGTCGTCACCCACCAGGACCTGACCGACCGGGCCCGCGAGAGGACCCCGTCGGCGATCCACGTGTCCGTCGACAACTTCATGGGCAGCCCGCGCTACGACGAGATCGTGGCGATGGTGGAGGAGAACAACCGGACCTGACGCCCTGACGGTCCCCGATGCTCGAGCCCGGCCCTCCGACCCCCGGGAGGGCCGGGCTCGACGACCTCGCGGCCGACCGGCCGTGTGGTCTGATGAACGACAGCTCACTTCGACAACCAACCGACACACGCGAGTGGAAAGAGGCGGCAGATGAGCGACGTACTGAGCCGGGAGGCCATCGTGCTCGGCGGTCAGGCCAGGGACAGGGACGCGGCGATCACCGAGGCGGGCCGGCTCCTGGTCGCCAGCGGCGCGGTGGACGAGGCGTACGTCGAGGCGATGCACGAGCGTGAGACCTCGGTCTCCACGTTCATGGGCAACGGCCTCGCCATCCCGCACGGCACCAACGAGGCCAAGGCGCTGATCCGCCACACGGCGATCTCGTTCGTCCGCTACGACGAGCCGATCGACTGGAAGGGCAGCCCGGCCAGGTACGTCGTGGGCATCGCCGGTGCCGGCGACGACCACCTCACGGTGCTCCAGGCCCTGGCCGGTGCGTTCACCGACGACGACCAGATCGCCGCGCTCGACGCGGCCCAGACCCCGGACGACGTCCTTGCCGTCCTCGGTGACGTGAGCGCCTGACCCGCCCGTACGACCCCAGCACGAGAGCCCCCGCCGGTCCCGGCGGGGGCTCTCGACGTCCGGGGGGACACCGCCCGGGACCCGCTCCCGGGACCGCTCCGACGGGGTCAGGCGGGACTGACCGCGACGGGCACGCCGTTGAGCGCGGCGTTGCCCGACACGTCGAGCCGCTCGGGGTCGGTGAGGTCGTTGACCGACACGCCCGGGACCTCGCGGCTGCGACCCATCAGGACGCCGTCACGCGCGTGGCCGTAGCCGTGGGGGAGCGACACCACGCCGGGCATGAGGTCCTCGGACGCCGCCACCTCGACCTCGACCGACCCGACGCGCGAGGTGACCCGGACCCGTGAACCGTCGGCGATCTCGCGCGCGGCGAGGTCGTCCGGGTGCATCAGGAGCTGGTGTCGCGGTCGGCCCTTGGTGAGGCGCGCGGAGTTGTGCATCCAGGAGTTGCAGTCCTGCTGGTGGCGCCGGCCGATCAGCAGCAGCCCACCGTCGTCCGGCGCGTCGACGGCCGCGAGCCGCGCCACGTCGCGCACGACGAGGTCGGGGGCGAGGTCGACCCGGCGGCCCCTCGACGGCAGCCGACCGGGCAGCTGCCCCGCACGCAGCGGGCCGAGGTCGATGCCCTGCGGGCGGCTGCGGAGCTTCGCCATCGTCACCCCGCTCGCGCCGCGGCGCAGGAGCGCGGTGACGAGCAGTGTCGGACTGGCGGTGAGCCGCGCCCGTTGGACGAGCCGCTTCTTCAGCGGTGCCCTGCGCTCGAGCAGCGCCGTGGTGCGCAGCGTGATCTCCTTGAACACCTGCCAGTCGTGGCGCTGGTCCGCGTCCTTGTCGAAGACGGCCGGGGTGAACCGGGCGGTGTTGCGCACGGCGAGCAGGTGGAAGACCAAGTCGTAGTGGTCGCGCTCCAGGGCGGTCGTCGGCGGGAGGATCACGTCGGCGTGCCGCGTCGTCTCGTTGACGTAGATGTCGACCGCGACCATGAAGTCGAGCCCGCGCAGGGCGCCGTCCAGCCGGGCGCCGTCCGGGGTGGACAGCACCGGGTTGCCCGCGACCGTGAGGAGCGCGCGGACCTGCCCCTCCCCGGGCGTCTCGATCTCCTCGCGCAGCGCCGAGACCGGGAGCTCGCCCCCGGTCTCCGGGAGGCCGCGCACCCGTGAGCGCCAGGCGTCGTGGTGGCCCCGGCCGATCAGCCCGGTGCCCACGGCGTCGATCGCGGGGGTGGTGAACAGCGCGCCCCCGACGCGGTCGAGGTTGCCGCTCAGGACGTTGAGGCAGTTGACCGCCCACTGGCACACCGTCCCCCACGGGCCGGCCGAGACGCCGATGCGGCTGTAGACGACCCCGCCGTCCGCGGCGAGCAGCTCGCGCGCCAGGCGGCGTACGTCCTCCGCGGGCATCCCGCTCATCGTCTCGGCGACCTCGGGGGTGAACCCCGCGACGAGGTCGGCCACCGTGCCTGCGCCGTCGGCGTACGCCGGCACGGGCGGCAGCTCGTCGGACAGCTCGGCGGTGAGCACGTGCAGCATCGCCAGCAGCACCCACGCATCGGTGCCGGGGCGGACGAAGTGGTGCTCGTCGGCGACCTTCGCGGTCTCCGTGCGCCGGGGGTCGAGGACCACCATCCGCCCGCCCCGGCCGCGCAGCTCGCGCAGCCGGCGGGGGAAGTCGGGCACGGTCATCAGCGATCCGTTGGACGCCATCGGGTTCGCCCCGACGACGAGGAACCACGACGTGCGGTCGATGTCGGGGACCGGCAGGAACAGCTGGTGGCCGAACATGAGGTGCGCGACCAGCTGGTGGGGCAGCTGGTCGACCGACGTGGCCGAGTAGCGGTTCCTCGTCCGGAAGGACTTGAACATCGCCGTGCCGTGCGTCATCGAGCCCAGGCTGTGGGCGTTGGGGTTGCCGAGGTAGACGGCCAGCGCGTCGTCCCCGTGCTCGTTCACCACCCGGGCGAGGTTCTGCGCGACGAGGTCGAACGCCTCGTCCCACCCGATCTCCTCCCACCGGGCGTCGCCACCCTCGCCGACGCGGCGGACGGGGCGGCGCAGGCGGTCGGGGTCGGCGTACACGTCGCCGATCGCGACGCCCTTGGGGCACACGTGCCCGCGCGACAGGGGGTCGGCGCGGTTGCCCCGCACGCCGACGACCGCCCGTCCCTCGACGGTGATCTCGAGCCCGCAAATGGCCTCGCAGAGGTTGCAGACCCCGATGCGGGTCTCCCTCGTCGGCGTCGCGTCCATGCCGGGCATCGTCGCACGGGGCGGCCACCCGCAGAGGGGTTCCGCGCGTCGGGCAGGTCGGGCACACTCGGCGCGCGCCGGGCTGACCCGGTGCCCCCGAGAGAACGGAGAGACGTCATGGGTTTCGGAGGACCGATCGGACTGGTCGTCGTCGGCCTTGTGCTCGCGCTGGCCTTCAACGAGCGCCAGGTGGGACCGCTGGAGGTGCCGACCCTGGGCTGGATCCTGGTCCTGGCCGGTGCGCTGTGGCTGGTGCTGACCCTGGTGCAGCAGAACACCCGTCGCCGCCACACCACCACCGCCACCACGACCGACGCGCAGGGCCGCCAGGCGACCACGCAGCGGACCACCGAGTCCGACCCGCCGCCCCCGCCGGCGCTGTGAGCCACGCTCCGCGGATTGGGTCGGCCCACCCCGCCTCGATATGATCCTCCGGTTGCCCACGACGGGCGACACGCCGTCAGACGGCCGCGGACCCAGAGTGCCCCGGTGGACAAGCCCGGGCGCGCCGCGCAACGAGAACCGAAGGAGCCCCCATGTCGATCGGTACCGACGCGGAGACCAAGAAGAAGATCATCGCCGAGTACGCCCTGACCGAGGGTGACACCGGTTCCCCCGAGGTCCAGATCGCGCTGCTCAGCCACCGCATCTCGCACCTCACCGAGCACCTCAAGACGCACAAGCACGACCACCACAGCCGTCGTGGCCTGCTGCTGCTCGTCGGCCAGCGCCGCCGCCTTCTCAACTACCTGCAGAAGACCGAGATCGAGCGCTACCGCTCGATCGTCGAGCGCCTCGGCCTGCGTCGCTGAACCACTGGAGCGGTCTCCCGGACACGGGGGGCCGCTCCGCTCGGTTCGGAGGCCGTCCCGCGCTAGGGTCGGCCCCGAAGAACCAGCACAACTGAACACCCGAAGATCCAGGAGCGACCCGCGCGCCCGGCTCGGTCCTCGGTAGTGGCTCTCAGATCCGTCGATCACTCGACGACGATCTGCGGGCCTCGATCGAAGACCGGCACCTCATGCGGCGTCGCGGATCGCTCCGCGAAGAGAAAGCAGAGTCCTGCTTCCATGAGTGAACCCATCATCTCCGCTGTCGAGACCGTTCTCGACAACGGCTCGTTCGGCACCCGCACCGTCAAGTTCGAGACCGGCCTGCTGGCCCGTCAGGCCGCCGGCGCCGTCACCGCCTACCTCGACGACGAGACCATGCTGCTCTCGGCGACCACGGCCGGCAAGACGCCCAAGGACCACTTCGACTTCTTCCCCCTCACGATCGACGTCGAGGAGCGGATGTACGCCGTGGGCCAGATCCCCGGCTCGTTCTTCCGCTCCGAGGGCCGCCCGGGCGAGGACGCGATCCTCGCGTGCCGCCTCATCGACCGCCCCCTGCGCCCGACCTTCAAGAAGGGCCTGCGCAACGAGGTCCAGGTCGTCATCACGGTCATGGCCCTCGACCCGAACATGCCCTACGACGTGCTGGCGATCAACGCCGCGTCGATGTCCACCCAGCTCTCCGGCCTGCCGTTCTCCGGCCCCGTCGGCGGGGTGCGCGTGGCCCTGATCGACGGCCAGTGGGTGGCCTTCCCGTCGCACTCGCAGCTCGAGAACGCCGTCTTCGACATGGTCGTCGCCGGCCGCGTCACCGAGACCGGCGACGTCGCCATCATGATGGTCGAGGCCGAAGCCCCCGAGGACACCATCGCCCTCATCCAGGGGGGCGCCCAGGCGCCGACGGAGGAGGTCGTGGCCAGCGGCCTCGACGCCGCCAAGCCCTTCATCAAGCAGCTGTGCGAGGCGCAGTCCCAGCTCGCCGCCGAGGCCGCCAAGCCCGTCCAGGACTTCCCGGTCTTCCTCGACTACGAGGACGACGTCTACGCCGCCGTCGAGTCCGCCGCCAAGGCCGACCTGACCGCCGCGATGCAGATCGGCGACAAGCAGGAGCGCGAGTCGCGCACCGACGAGCTCAAGGGTGCGCTGCTCGAGCAGCTCGCCGGCCAGTTCGAGGGTCGTGAGAAGGAGATCGGCGCGGCGTTCCGCTCGGTCAGCAAGGCGGTCGTGCGCGAGCGCGTGCTGCGCGACAAGGTCCGCATCGACGGTCGCGGCCTCGCCGACATCCGTCCGCTGCACGCCGAGACCGACGTCATCCCGCGCGTCCACGGCTCCGCGCTCTTCGAGCGTGGCGAGACGCAGATCCTGGGTGTGACCACCCTCGACATGCTCAAGATGGAGCAGCAGCTCGACACGCTGTCGCCGGAGAAGCACCGCCGCTACATGCACAAGTACGTCTTCCCGCCGTTCTCGACCGGCGAGACCGGCCGCGTGGGCTCGCCCAAGCGCCGCGAGGTCGGCCACGGCGCCCTGGCGCGCCGCGCCCTCCTGCCGGTGCTGCCCTCGCGCGAGGAGTTCCCCTACGCGATCCGCCAGCTCTCCGAGGCCATGGGCTCCAACGGCTCCACCTCGATGGGCTCGGTCTGCGCGTCCACCCTGTCGCTGCTGCAGGCCGGTGTGCCGCTCGAGGCCTCCGTCGCCGGCATCGCGATGGGCCTCATCTCCGGCGAGGTCGACGGCGAGACCCAGTACGTCGCGCTGACCGACATCCTCGGCGCGGAGGACGCCTTCGGCGACATGGACTTCAAGGTCGCCGGCACGCGGGAGTTCGTCACCGCCCTCCAGCTCGACACCAAGCTCGACGGCATCCCCGCCGAGGTGCTCGCCGCCGCGCTGACCCAGGCCCGCGACGCGCGCCTGGCGATCCTCGACGTGATGGCCGAGGCCATCGACGCGCCGGAGGAGATGTCGGTCCACGCGCCGCGCATCATCACCATCCGCGTGCCCGTCGACAAGATCGGCGAGGTGATCGGTCCCAAGGGCAAGGTCATCAACCAGATCCAGGACGACACGGGCGCGACGCTGTCCATCGAGGACGACGGCACGGTCTACATCGGGGCGACCAACGGCGAGGCGGCCGAGGCCGCCAAGGCCGCGGTCAACGCGATCGCCAACCCGACCATGCCCGAGGTCGGCGAGCGTTACCTCGGCACCGTGGTCAAGACGACCAACTTCGGTGCCTTCGTCTCGCTGCTCCCGGGCAAGGACGGCCTGCTCCACATCAGCAAGTTGCGCGGCCTCGCCGGCGGCAAGCGCGTGGAGGCCGTCGAGGACGTGCTGGCCGTGGGCCAGAAGGTCCAGGTCCAGATCGCCGAGATCGACGACCGCGGCAAGCTCTCCCTCGTCCCCGTCGTCGAGGAGACCGAGGACGCGGCCTCCGAGGACGCCCCCGAGGCGACCGACGCCGAGTGACGCTCGACTGACGCTCCACCCACGACCGGCCGGCCGTCTGGCCGGCCGGTCGTGGTGCTCCGCCCTGTGCACCAACCAGCACCACCCCTGCAGCACCCGGAAGGACCCTCGTGCAGAAGAACGGCACCACCCGCACCCTCCACACCGTCAAGGACGCCGACGGGGCGGTGACCTCGCGCGTACGCCGCACGGTCCTGCCCAGCGGCCTGAGGGTCGTCACCGAGCAGATGGCCGGCACCCGCTCGGCGAGCATCGGCGTCTGGGTCGCCGTGGGCTCGCGGGACGAGACCCCGGCGCTGCACGGCTGCTCGCACTTCCTCGAGCACCTGCTCTTCAAGGGGACGCCCGAGCGCTCGGCCATGGACATCTCGGTCGCGCTCGACGCGGTGGGCGGCGAGTTCAACGCCTTCACCACCAAGGAGTACACCGTCTTCCACGCGCGGGTCCTCGACGAGGACCTCGACACGGCCGTCGACGTGCTCGGCGACATGGTCACCGCCTCGACCATCACCGCCGCCGACGTCGAGGCCGAGCGCGACGTGATCCTCGACGAGATCGCCATGCACGACGACGACCCCGACGACGTGGTGCACAACCTGTTCGCCAGCCAGGCGTGGGGCGACAGCCCGCTCGGGCGCCCGATCGCCGGCACCGAGGCGTCGATCTCCGCGATGACCCGCGCCCAGATCCAGCGCTTCTACCGGCGCCACTACCGCCCCGACAACATGGTCGTGTCCGTCGCCGGCAACATCGACCACGCCACCGTGGTGCGCCAGGTGCGCCAGGCGTTCGGTCGTGGCGGCTTCCTCGAGGGAGAGGCCGAGCCGACCCCGACGCAGCAGTCGGAGAAGGCCCGCAAGGTCCAGCCCGGCACCGCACGCACGATCCGCCCGCAGGAGCAGGTCAACCTCGTCGTCGGCGTGAAGGGCCTCACCCGCACCGACCCCCGCCGCTACGCCCTCGGCGTGCTCAACACCGCGCTCGGCGGCGGGACGTCCTCGCGGATGTTCCAGGAGGTCCGCGAGCTGCGCGGGCTGGCGTACTCCGTGTACTCCTTCGCCACCCACCACGCCGACGCCGGCGTGGTCGGGGTGTCGGTCGGCTGTCTGCCCGGCAAGTACGCCGCGGTGCTGGAGACGGTGCGCAACGAGCTCGCCAAGGTCGCGGCCGAGGGCCTGACGGACGAGGAGGTCGAGCGCGGCAAGGGCCAGCTCAAGGGCGGGCTCGTGCTCGGTCTCGAGGACTCGGGCTCCCGGATGTCGCGCATCGGCAAGGCCGAGCTGGTCCACGACGAGCTGCTCACCATCGACGAGGTGGTCGCGCGCATCGAGGCCGTGACGGTCGAGGACGTCTCCCGGTTGGCCGCGGAGCTCTTCACGCAGCCGGAGATGCTCGCGGTGGTCGGCCCGAAGGCCGGCTGAGCCTGCCGCTGCTCGACCACCGTCGGTCGCCGTCCGGAGCTCCGCCCCGTGCGACGGTCACCTGCGCGCGATGAGCCCGATGACCGGGGGAGCCTTCTGCTCGACGACGCTGACCCGGAAGCCGCCCCGCAGGAGGTTCTCCGAGGCCTTCTTCACGATGTTGGGGACCAGCTCGGGCTGCGCCGCCTCGTAGAAGAGGTAGACGGCCCCGCCGGGGACGACCCGCTCGTGCAGCAGCGCGATCTCGTCGTCGCACGCGCGGACCCAGAAGAGGTTGACGTTGAAGGCGAACACCTTCGTGAGCCGTTTGACCGGGACCCGCAGCGTCGCCAGGTCGATCTGGCGCACCACGAGGCGTCCGGCGTCGACGTACTTCTGGTTGCGGCGCTTGGTGCGGTCCACCCCGGACTCGGAGCGGTCGATGGCGAACAGCTTGCCCGTCTCGAGCTTGCTGCAGATCGCCTCGGCGCCGGCGCCCGGGCCACACCCGATCTCGAGCACCTGGTCGTTCGGCTGGACGTCCATGAGGTCGACGGCCCACTTGATGCGAGGCGGGATGGTCGGGCTGGGCATGGCCCACAGCCTGCCAGACGCGCGTTCACGAGTCAGCCACCGCCACCCGCGATGTCGCGACGGCGATAGGTTGACGGGGTGAGCGCAGCAGGAGAGCCCATCAAGGTCGGCGTGCTCGGCGCCCGCGGCAAGGTCGGGGCGGAGGTCTGCCGGGCCGTGGAGGCGGCCGACGACACGGAGCTGGTCGCGTCCGTCGACGCCGGTGACGACATCACCGCCCTCAACGCCGCGGGCACCGAGGTGGTCGTCGACTTCACCCACCCCGACGTCGTGATGGAGAACCTGCATCACTGCATCCAGCACGGCATCCACGCCGTCGTGGGCACGACGGGCTTCGACCGGGGTCGTCTCGACCAGCTCGAGGCCTGGCTCGCCGACGCGCCCGGTGTGGGCGTGCTGATCGCGCCCAACTTCTCCATCGGCGCGATCCTCATGATGCGCTTCGCCGCCCAGGCCGCGCCCTTCTTCGAGTCGGTCGAGGTCGTCGAGCTGCACCACCCCGACAAGGCCGACGCGCCGTCCGGCACCGCGGGGCGTACGGCCGAGGTGATCGCCGCCGCCCGCCGCGACGCCGGCAGCGCGCCGATGCCCGACGCGACGTCGACCGGGCTCGACGGCGCACGCGGGGCCGACGTCGACGGGGTGCGCGTGCACAGCCTCCGGGTGCGCGGACTGGTGGCGCACCAGGAGGTGCTGCTCGGCACGGCGGGGGAGACCCTGACCATCCGCCACGACTCCCTCGACCGGGTCTCGTTCACGCCCGGCGTCCTCGCCGGCGTGCGCGCGATCGCGGACCACCCGGGCCTCACGGTGGGCCTCGACGCGTTCCTCGACCTCGGCTGAGTCACAGCAGTCGGGCGAGGGCGGCGACGACCGACGCGCCGACCACCACGACGAGGAACGGCATCCGCAGCAGCAGGGCGACGACGGCGAACGCCAGCCCCAGCGCCCGCGCGTCGAGCGCGAGCGACGGGCCGTCCGCCGAGAAGACCTGGACGGCGACCAGTGCGGCCAGCAGCGCGACCGGGATCAGGTCGGCGACGCGCTCGACCGTGGGGTGGCTCAGCACCCGCTCCGGCAGGGAGAGCCCGGCGAGCTTGAGCACGTAGCAGCCGACGCAGGCCAGCAGGACCGCGGTCCACATCAGCGGTGACCTCGGGCGAGCACACCCACGAGCAGGGCCACGCCGCCCGCGGCCAGCACCGGCACGCCGGGCGCCGAGACGGGCACCATCGACAGGGCGACGGCGGCCGCGAGCACCGCCACGAGGACGTTGCGCCGCTCCTGCAGGCGGGGCCAGAGCAGCGCGAGGAAGGCGGCACCGACGGCGGCGTCGAGACCGAAGGTGCGCGGGTCGCCGACCGCCTCACCCGCGATCGCCCCGACCGCGGTCGCGAGGTTCCAGAGGACGAAGACGGACCACCCGGTCGTGAGGAACCCGAGTCGTACGCCCTCGGTCGTGCGGCGGTTGACCGCCATCGCGGTCGACTCGTCGATCAGCACGTGCGCGGCCGCGAAGCGCCGCCAGCCGCGCCACTGCAGCAGCGGCGCCATGCGCAGGCCGTACAGGGTGTTGCGGGTGCCGAGCAGCAGTGCGGTGGCGGCGCCCGACATCGGTGCCCCGCCGGCGGCGACGACGCCGGCGAGCGCGAACTGGCTCGCCCCGGTGAACATCAGCAGGGACAGCACGCACGTCTGCGCCACGCTCAGGCCGGAGGCCACCGACACGGCCCCGAAGCCGACGCCGTACGCCCCCGTGGCGAGCCCGACGGCGAGGCTGTCGCGGATGATCCCCGACCGCTCGCTGGACGACAGGGCGGGCTCGCTCACGCCCCGAGGCTAGGTCATCGCAGGAGGCGGGACGTTCAGCCGTGGCGGCGGCGGACGCGGGCGGTCCGGGCCTGGCGGTGGTGGAAGTCGTGCACCAGCGCGAACGCCGCCGCCACACCGGTCGCGGCGCCGGCGAGGAGCCCGACGCGGAGGTTGAGCGGGATCTCCGGCATCGCGCCGAACCAGAAGCCGATGCCCAGGCACACGACCAGGGCCGCGAGGACGAGGACGAGCCTGTGCAGGGTGGGAAGCGGACCGAACATGGTGGACCCCCGTGGGTGCTCCGGCGAGGTGGCCGGACCTCCATGGTGACGGGCGTCACGCGAAAATCAAGCAGCCCGAGGGGTGAACCCGCCCGCGAGCCCGGGAGCCGGGCTCAGCCGATGGCGGTGTGGAGGCGTACCTGCTTGACCGTCGTCGTGCCCGATCCGTCGAGGTCCAGCTCGCGGTGGGCCGTGTCGGGGGCCCAGCCGGCGTCGGTGAGGAACGTCCGGAGGGCGTCGTCGCCGGCGTTGACCCAGGTGACGGCACGGGTGAAGCGGTCGGCGGCGAGGGTGTCGACCGCGGCCTGCAGCAGGCGCGACCCGTGCCCCTTCGCGCGCTCGGCCGGGTCGAGGGTCACCTCGGCGAGCTCGCCGTCGGCCACCGGGTCGCAGTCGGGGTCCGTCGCGGGGGAGGTCAGCGCGAACCCGACGACCCGGTTGCGCTCGAGGGCGACGAGGACCCGGTTGCGGGCGTCGGCAGGTCGCGACATCGCCTGTCGCCACTGGGCGGCGACGGCCTCGACGTCGGTGGGCAGCACCTCGGCGGGCAGCAGGCCGGCGTAGAGCTCGGGCCACGCACGCAGCTGCACGGTGGCGATGGCGTCCGCGTCGTCGGACCACGCGACGCGCACGGACACGTCGGCCGTCGGCCCTCCGGGGTGGGGGTGGTCGTGGCTCACCGGTAGATCTCGGGGAGCTTCTCGCCGATCTTGACCTGCGCCTTGGGCAGGCGCAGGAACTTCATCTGCAGCGAGCGCATGGCGGCATAGAGGGTGGTGCCCTTCGTGGGCTCGTCGGGGAAGCGGCGCGCCAGCTCGCGGCGCAACCGGAACCGGAGCATCACGATGTCGACGATGATCACGAGCAACGTCGTGAACAGGACGGTGTTGCCGAGCTGGATCATGCTCGGGTTGCCGGAGTAGCCCAGGACCATCGAGACGATCAGCAGCGGGATCATCAGCTCGATGAACGAGAAGCGCGAGTCCACGAAGTCGCGGATGAACCGGCGCACGGGTCCGCGGTCGCGGGCGGGCAGGTAGCGGTCGTCGCCGGTCTTCATCGCCTCACGCATCTTGCGCGAGGTGTCGCCGCGGGCGGCACGCTGCGCCGCGGCCTGCTCCTTGCGGGTCCGCGGCACCTTGGCCTTGGCCCGGGCCGCGGCCTCGGCCTCCTTGCGCGTGGGCGTGGGGCGCCCCTTGCCGCCCACCTTGTCGACGGGGGCGGTGGTCTCCTGCTCGGAGCTGTTGCGACGGAACACAGGTGCTGCCCTCACGTGGACTTCGCGGATCGGATGCTGGTGCCAGCCTATCGTCGTGACGGTCCGATGCCCGACTCGCGGCCCGGCCACGCGCCGGGATGGCCTACCTCCGGCTTGGGTTTGGTTCTAGGGTGAGGACGACGTCCCTGTGATCCGAGAGAGGGTTTCCACCCCGATGAGTCTCATGAAGCGCATCAGCCTGATCTTCCGCTCCAAGGCCAACAAGGCCCTGGACAAGGCGGAGGACCCACGCGAGACCCTCGACTACAGCTACCAGCGCCAGCTCGAGCTGCTCTCCAAGGTGCGCCGCGGTGTCGCCGACGTCGCGACCAGCCGCAAGCGCGTGGAGCTGCAGGTCAACCAGCTCGAGCAGCAGGCCGCCAAGCTCCAGGGCCAGGCCGAGAAGGCCATCGGCGCCGGCCGCGAGGACCTCGCCCGCGAGGCGCTGACCCGCAAGTCGGGCCTCGCCTCGCAGATCACCAGCCTCAAGGAGCAGCAGGCCACGCTCCAGGGCGAGGAGGAGAAGCTCGTCCTCGCGCAGCAGCGGCTGCAGGCCAAGGTCGAGGCCTTCCGCACCCGCAAGGAGACGATCAAGGCGACCTACACCGCAGCGGAGGCGCAGACGCGCATCGGTGAGGCGATGTCGGGCATCGGCGAGGAGATGGGCGACGTCGGCCTCGCCATCCAGCGCGCGGAGGACAAGACCGCGCAGATGCAGGCGCGCGGCCAGGCCATCGACGAGCTGATCGCCTCGGGCGCGCTCGACGACGCCTCCCAGCTCAATGCCGGCGACGACATCTCGCGCGAGCTCGACGCCCTCAGCTCCGGCTCCGACGTGGAGGCGGAGCTGGCCCGGCTCAAGGGGCTCAACGCGCCGCAGGCGACGCCGGCGATCGAGGCGTCCGAGGGTGGCGACATCCTGGGGCAGACGCCCGCGGAGCAGCCCGTCCAGCGGGAGGCCAACGGAGGCGGCCAGGCATGATCGTCCGGATCCTCGGCGAGGGTCAGTACGACCTCGACGACCACGCCCTCGACGCCCTCAACGGCCTCGACAACCAGATCGAGCACGCGATCGAGTCCGGCGACGAGGCGATGTTCCGCACCGCGCTGCACGGCCTGCTGTCGGCCGTGCGCGCGAGCGGCAGCCACCACGCGCCGGACTCCCTCGACGAGTCCGACCTGATCCTGCCGCCGCCCGACGCGACCATCGACGAGGTGCGCGAGCTGCTGGGCGACGACGGCCTCATCCCTGGCTGAGGCGCACCGTCAGGTGGCCACCTCCCGCTTCATCAAGGACACCGGGCTCACCGCCCGGATGACCCTGACCATGTTCCTGCTCGGCGGGCTCTACGTCGGGCTCGTGGTCGCGGTGCTGGTCTTCGTGCGCAGCGCGGGCGGCGCCGTCGTCGTGGCCGTCGTGGCCGTCGCGATCGCGTTCTGGCAGTGGTGGACCTCCGACACGGTGGCCATGCGGGCGATGCGTGCGCGCGAGGTCACGCCGGAGCAGGCTCCCGAGCTGCACGGCATGGTCGATCGGCTGTGCGCCCTCGCCGACATGCCGAAGCCGCGCGTGGGGATCGCTGACCTGTCGGTCCCCAACGCGTTCGCCACCGGACGCTCACCGGACCGGGCCGTCGTGTGCGTCACCACCGGGATCCTGCAGACCCTCGACGCCGAGGAGCTCGAGGCGGTCCTGGCCCACGAGCTGAGCCACGTGGCGCACCGTGACGTCCTCGTCATGACGGTGGCGTCGTCCGCGGGCATCGCCGCAGGCCTGCTGATGCGGTTCGCACAGATCGGCGGCATGCGCCGCGGCAACGGCCGGACCCTGCCGGCCGTGCTCGTGGCGCTGCTCGTCAGCCTCGTCGTCTACGCCGTCAGCTTCCTGCTGCTGCGCCTGCTGTCGCGCTACCGCGAGCTCAGCGCCGACCGCGCCGGGGCGTACCTCACCCTCAAGCCGGGAGCGCTCGCGAGCGCACTGCAGAAGATCAGTGGCCAGGGTGCGGCGACCCCGACCGCGGACCTGCGATCGTCGGGAGCCGCGAGCGCGCTCTGCATCGTCCCGGCCCTCGACGGCGGACTCAGCGGGCTGATGGCCACGCACCCGCCGCTCCAGCAACGCCTCGAGCAGCTCGCGCGGATCCAGGCCGAGCTCAGCAGGCCCGCGGGCTGAGGACCGACGATGGGACTGTGGGAAGCCATGCGGGCACGGGTGCAGCCCCGGCGCAACGACCTCGACGCTCTCTTCCACGTCCCGAGCGCGGCGATCACCCTCCAGACGGCCCTCGGCCTCGAGCCGACCGGCACCGGCTCAGTCTGCTACCGCGCAGCCGGGGGCGCGGCGTTCGCGCAGGCCCAGCAGGACGTCCTCGCCCTCATCGAGGGCGACGCCGACGCACCTGACGTGACGGTGACGCAGGACGACTTCGGCTTCACCTGGCTGGTGGTGGCCGGGCACGACGGGTCCGACCTGTCGGGTCTGTGCACCGACCTGCACGCCGTCAACACCACGCTCGAGCTCAACGGGTTCGCCTCCGGGCTGCTGTGCTCGATGGTCCCGTTCGCCAACGCGGCCGGGCAGCGGTTCGGCCTGACCTACCTCTACAAGCAGGGCACGTTCTACCCGTTCGCACCGCAGGGTGGACAGACCCGTGACACCCTGCTGGAGTTGTCCGTGCGCGACCTACTGGTGGAGGAGCTGCCGATGGAGCCCGATCTGCAGCGCTGGCTGGCCGTCTGGAAGGCCCCCGGACTGTGAGCGGCACCCCGAGCGGCGCCACCCGCGACCGCGCGATCGCGACGTACGACGTCCTCGGCGGCCCGCCGCGCCGGGAGCTGGACTCCCTCGTCGAGCTGGCGGCGCAGGTCGCGGGGGTGCCGTTCGCCGCGGTCAACCTGCTGAGCTCGCACGCCCAGCACCAGGTCGCCACGGCGGGCTTCGAGGGGGAGGAGTCGCCCATCGACCACTCGATGTGCCGCCTGGTCGTCGAGTCGGGCAGCCCGATCATGCTGGAGGACGCGGGGCACGACGTCCGCTTCGCCGAGAACCCGTGGACGACGGGCGAGATCGCCGACGTGAAGTACTACGGCTCCCACCCGCTCACGACGCCCGAGGGCGTCACCATCGGGACGCTCTGCGTGTTCGACAGCGAGAGCCACCACGTGACGCCCCAGGCCGCCCGCGGGCTCGCGCAGCTCGCCGAACGGGTGGTCGACGTGCTCGAGCTGGAGCTGGCCTCGCGGCGGCTCGCGGAGGTCAACACCCGGCTCAGCACGTCCAACGAGCGGTTGGCCCACTTCGCCGGCCAGGTCAGCCACGACCTCAAGAACCCGCTCACCTCGGTCTCGCTGTCGCTGGAGTCCCTCGAGCTCGAGGTCTCCGACCCGTTCCAGGTCGACACCGTCGCCCGCGCGCGTCGCGGCGTGGACCGGATGAACGGCCTGATCAGCAACCTCCTCGAGTTCGCGTCCCAGGGCGAGGCCCCGGGGGACGACCTCGTCGACCTCGACCTCGAGCTGACCCACGCGCTCGACGACCTCGCCGCACGGATCCCGCGCGAGCGCGTACGCCGCGGCGTCCTGCCCAAGGCCCGCGGCGACGCCGCCCAGCTGCGGTCGGTGCTGATGAACCTCATCGACAACGCCGCGAAGTTCACCGTCGACAGCCAGGCCGCCGAGGTCGAGGTGGTCGCGACCGGGACGGGCGACGGTGGCAACCGGATCGAGGTCCGCGACCGCGGCCGGGGCGTGCCGGACGAGAAGAAGGAACGCATCTTCGCCCCGCTCGCCCGGCTCGACAAGACCGTCGAGGGCACCGGCATCGGACTGGCCACGTGCCGCCGCATCGTGGAGGCGCACGGGGGGAGCATGGGCGTCATGGACCGCGCCGGCGGTGGCGCGGTGTTCTGGTTCCAGCTGCCCGTCGTGCGCGACTGATCCCCGGGCGGGCCGTCCGGCGACTCAGGGCAGGCGAGCCTGCTTCATCTGCCGCGAGGCATAGACGTTGCCGATGACGGTGCCGTCCAGCCAGTCCGTCAGCCGCTCCGCCTCGCGCTCGAGCGCGGCCGTGCCGTCGGGGCCGACGTCCTCGAGCAGGGACAGGCGGACCCGGCCCGTCGCGTCCTGGACCCAGCAGCCGACGACCCGGCCGTCCCACCACGCGGTGGTGCCGGCGTTGCCGTTGGTGTCGAACAGGTAGGGCACGTGCGCGGGGTCGAGGTAGAAGCCGCGGGACCTCCAGCCCATGACGGTGGGGTCCAGGGTGGGGAGCAGCGCCGCCCAGGGCTCGAGGGGGCCGGCGTCGACGGTGTCGTCGGGCAGCACCCAGCCGGTCGTGCCGTCGTCGAGGGCGACCTCCTCCGCCTCGAGGTCGGCCAGGGCCCGGGTGACGGCCGTCTTGGTCGAGCCGAGCCACCACTGCACGTCGGCCGCCGTGCCCGGGCCGAAGGTGCCGAGCCACCGGCGTACGAGCTCGGCGTAGCCCGCTGCCTCGTCGAGCGGCGCAGGCACCTCGCCGAGCCAGTCCTCGGTCCGGACCCAGGTCGGCTTGTTGAGGCGCCAGTGGCCACCGTTGTGACCGCGGACGACGGCGCCGTCGAGGCCGAGGTGGGTGAGCACCCACGGGGCCACCGGGACGGGACGGTCCCACGTCTTGTCGGTGTCGCCGCCGATCGTCCCAGCGAGCTCGGGGACCTGTGCCCGGAGCTCGGCGGTCGTGGCGGGGCCGGCCGCCAGGCACGCGAGGGTCGCCTCGCGGGCGGCGTCGAGCCACGCCTCGCCGTCGGGGGCGATGCCGGCGCCCGTGATCGCCTTGGCGATCCGCTTGCGCTCCGAGGTGGCCACCCGGGCCGATGCGCTGCCCCACGCGGCGGGGAGCAGGTCACGGGGGAGGACGAACAGCGTCCGCCGCATCGCCAGTTGCTTGACCACCGAGCGGTCGTCGTAGAGGGCGGCGTCGACGTCCTGTGCGGTGACGCCCTCCGACCGGGCCGCGACGGCCAGGTGGACCGACGCGTACTCCGTCGAGTGGAGCACCGTCATCGCGCGGGTCACCGCCTCGGTGTCCCCGAGGCGGTGCGCCGGCGCGAGCGCGTGGCGTACGCCGATGCGGGCGCGGCGCTCGGCGTCGCTGATCCTGCGCACGGGTCCGGCCCGCCTCAGTCGCGGTGGGACTTGCCGGGCAGGTCGAGCATCCGCTGCAGCGCGACCAGCGCGTCGGCCTCGGTCTCGGGGTCGACGGTGATCTGGTTGACGACCTCGCCCGCGACGAGGTTCTCCAGGGCCCACACGAGGTGGGGGAGGTCGATGCGGTTCATCGTCGAGCAGTAGCAGACGTTGCGGTCGAGGAAGACGATCGTCTTGTCGGGGTGTGCGTCGGCGAGGCGCTTGACGAGGTTGAGCTCGGTGCCGATCGCCCACACCGTGCCGGGCTCGGCCGCCTCGATCGTCTTGATGATGAACTCGGTGGACCCGACCAGGTCGGCCTTGAGCACGACCTCGTGCCTGCACTCGGGGTGGACCAGGACGTTGATGCCGGGGTGCGCGGCGCGGAGCTCGTCGACGACGTCCTCGGAGAAGCGGCCGTGCACGGAGCAGTGGCCCTTCCAGAGGATCATCCGTGCCCGCTGCAGCTCGTCGGGGCTGAGGCCCCCACCGGGCAGGCGCGGGTCCCACACGACGCACTCGTCGAGGGCGATGCCCATCTGGAGGACCGCGGTGTTGCGGCCGAGGTGCTGGTCGGGCAGGAAGAGGACCTTCGCCCCGCCGTCGGCCCCGGCCTTCTGGTCGAACGCCCACTCCAGCGCGACGTCGGCGTTGGACGAGGTGCACACGACCCCGCCGTTGCGCCCGCAGAAGGCCTTGATGTCGGCAGAGGAGTTCATGTAGGTCACCGGCACGACGACGTCCTGGATGCCGGCGTCGGCCATCGCGTCCCAGGCGTCCTCGACCTGGCGCAGGCGGGCCATGTCGGCCATCGAGCAGCCGGCGGCGAGGTCGGGGAGCACCACCCGCTGCGTCGGCGAGGTCAGGATGTCGGCCGACTCGGCCATGAAGTGCACGCCGCAGAAGACGATGAACTCCGCGTCCGGGCGGGCTGCCGCGTCACGGGCGAGCTTGAAGGAGTCGCCGGTGACGTCGGCGAACTGGATGACCTCGTCGCGCTGGTAGTGGTGCCCCAGCACGAAGACCCGCTCGCCCAGCGCCGCCTTGGCCGCGCGGGCCCGCTCGACCAGGTCGGGGTCCGACGCCGCCGGGAGGTCACCGGGGCACTCGACGCCGCGCTCGGCGTCGAGGTCGCGGCCCTTGCCGAGGGGCAGCAGCGGGAGGTCGACGAGGCTCATCTGGGGTCCCTGCGGCGTTGGTCGGGGGAGCGAAGCGGAGGAGACGAACGTCGTGGGGTGTCTCTCATGCGGCCCATCCTAGGAGGGGGAGCGGGCGCCGAGCCGCGGGTGCCATGCTTCGACCATGACACGACGCGGCGAGGTCCTGGCCCTGGTGCAGGCGGGCGGTCAGGGATCCCGGATGGACGTGCTGACGCGCGAGCGCGCCAAGCCCGCGCTGCCGTACGGCGGCGTGCACCGGCTCATCGACTTCGCCCTGTCCGGGCTGGTCCACGCGGACCTCGCGGACGTGTGGGTGTCCCTGGAGTACCAGGTCACCTCCATCGACGACTACCTCTCCGGCGGGCGGCCGTGGAGCCTGGACCGCAACCGGGGCGGGTTCCGCAGGATCGTGCCGCAGACCGGGACCGGCCCCGCGACCGAGAGCGGCTTCGCCCACGGCAACGGCGACCTGCTGCTGCGGATGTCCGCCGACATCGAGGCGTTCGGTGCGCGCACCCTCGCGGTGCTCAGCGCCGACCACGTCTTCAACATGGACCTGGCGCCCGTCATCGAGGAGCACGTCGCGGCCGGCCGGGTCGCGACCGTCCTCACCAGCGACGTGACCCGCAAGGACGCCTCCGACAACGTCGTCGTGCTGACCGGCCGGGACGGCAGCATCACCGGGGTCGAGCACAAGCCGTCGCGGCCGTCGTCGGGGACCGTCGCCACCGAGATCTTCGTCTACGACACCGAGGTGCTGCTCGCGACGCTGCACGACCTGCGGCGCGAGCTGGCCGCCGGCGCGGACGACGCGGAGTCCGGGGACAGCGGCATCGGCGACTTCGGCGAGCACCTCCTCCCGCGGCTGGTCGAGCGCGGCCCGACGGCCGCCGTGCCGCTGAGCGGCTACTGGCGCGACGTCGGGCAGCCCGGCCTCTACCTCCAGTCGCACCGCGACCTGCTCGCCGGGAGGGTCGACGTCTTCGACCACCCGGGACGGCCGGTCATCTCGCACTGGCCGGACCGCCCCGCTGCGCGCGTACGCCCCTCCGGGGAGTGCCGCGGCTCGTTGCTGTCGCCGGGGGCGGACGTCGCCGGCCTGGTCGTCGGCAGCGTCCTCGGCCCGGGCGTGGTGGTAGAGAAGGGCGCGGAGGTCCACGACAGCGTGCTGATGGAGGACTGCGTGGTCCGCGCCGGCACGGTCGTGCGCACGGCCGTGCTCGACGAGCGCTGCGAGGTGGGTGGACGCGCTCGGGTCGGGGCCGAGCCCACGCGACGCCTGGCCCACGACGACGACCTGGTCCTGGTCGGCCGGGACTCCACGATCACCGCGGACGTCGGGGCGGGCGGGCGGCTCGAGCCGGGGTCGGACGCCTAGGCTGCAGCAGCGAGGGGAACCGCGGCGAGGGCTACAGCAGCGAGCCGTGGTGCAGGTAGGGCGAGGGCGGCGTCATCCGGCGCAGGCAGAGGTAGCCGTCGGTGTAGATGGCCAGCCGCGCCGCGAGGCCGACGTCGAGGGCCCACTGGTTGGCGGCCGTGACGTGCGGCACGGACACCTGCGCACCCGGGGCCGACGAGGCCAGCGCCTCCCACGTGAGGTGGGCGGCCGTGCGCCGGTTCGTCGCGGCCACCAGGACCGGCGTCCCGTCGGAGTCGACGTAGGCGTAGCCGGATCCCGTCGGGTGGTCGGTGACGACCAGTCGGAACTGGGCGAGCAGCAGCTCGTGGTCGCCGAGGTGGGCCGCGCCCCGGGTTCGCCGGTCGACCGAGTCGAGCAGGTCGAGGTCGCCCGCCGAGCCGTCGCGGACCCGGTCGACGACGGGGATGGCCGCGCGGTCGACGACCCCGGTGAGCGTCATCTGGGGGTGCAGGTCGAAGCCGGCCAGCCGGTAGCGGCGTACGGCGCCGGGGTCGGCGCTGGCGGCGAACATCCCGCGCAGGCAGCCGCGACCGTGGTGGAGCGCGGCCGCCATGAGCTGGGTGCCGATGCCCTGCGACTGGTGCGCGGGGAGGACGGCGAAGGACGCGAGGATCCACATGAGCTCGCGGGTGCGCGACACCGCGCCGCCGACGACCTCGCCGTCGACCTCGGCCACCCAGCAGCCGCCCGGGTCGGTCTCCAGCGCCCGCCTGGTGCGCGCGATCCAGTGGCCGTTGCGGCCGGCGGGACGACGTACGGGGTCGGGCCAGTCACGCTGCGCGGTCCGCAGGGCGGCCACGTGGTAGCTCGTCGCGGTGACCTCGGCGAAGTCGGCGAGGTCGGACTCGCGCATCGGCCGGATGACCGGCGCGCTCACGACACGTGGGTGGCGTAGCGCTGGAGCAGGGCGTCCCAGTGGGTGTACCTCGCGCGGACCTGCTCGGAGCCTTCGGCCCACCCGCTGTGCTCGAGTCGCACCCGGGTGCCGCTGCCCTCGTCGGTGAACCGCACGTCGAGCCGGGTCGGCGCCGCCTGGTCGTGGCCGAGCCAGAAGTCCATGACGAGGTGGCCCAACGGGTCCCAGGTGGTCACGCGGCCCCACGTGTAGCGCTGGTCGTCGTCGTGGACGGTCTCGACCGGACCGTTGGGGTCGATGGCGATGCTGCTGAACGTCGGCGGGTCCGGGCTCAGCATCGGGTCCCACCACTCGCCCATCTGCGCGGTGAAGCCGACGAACGCGAGCGCGGGTGCCACCGGGACCGTGATCTCCGCGACGACGGGGTCGAGACTCATGCCACCAGCATGCCGGACGACCGGGCTTGCCATCATGTCGCCATGCGCGTGCTCATCGCCCCGGACAAGTTCGCCGGCACCCTCACCGCGGTGCAGGCCGCCGAGGCCATCGCCGCGGGCTGGCGCCGGCACGCGCCCGACGACGAGCTCGACCTCGCCCCGATGGCCGACGGCGGACCCGGATTCGTCGACGTGCTCCACGTCGCGCTGGGCGGCCGGCTCGACGCCGTCACCGTCGGCGGGCCGCACGGGACACCCGTCCCGGCGGTGGTGCTGCGGGCGGGGGAGACGGCGTACGTCGAGAGCGCCCAGGCGGTCGGCCTGCACCTCGTGTCCGGGTCGCCGGAGACCGCGAGCAGCCGTGGCGTGGGCGAGCTGGTGCTGGCGGCCGTCGAGGGCGGCGCGACGACCGTGGTGGTGGGCCTCGGCGGGTCCGGGACCACCGACGGCGGGGCCGGCGTGCTGTCCGCGCTGGGCGCCGTGGCCGACGGCGACCTCGACGGCGGGGCCGCCGGGCTCGCCTCCGTCACGTCCGTCGACCTGTCCGCGGCGCGCGCTCGCCTCGAGGGCGTCACGCTCGTCGCGGCGAGCGACGTCGACAGCCCGCTCACCGGGCTCTTCGGCGCCGCGAAGACCTTCGGGCCCCAGAAGGGCATCGCCGAGGAGCGCATCGCCGTGGTCGACGGCTGGCTCGAGGGCTTCGCGGCGGCGACGGACCGGCGTACGTCCCTGGAGAAGGGCGCCGGGGCCGCCGGGGGGATCGGGTACGCCCTCCTCGCCCTGGGCGCGACGCGCGAGCCGGGCATCGGGCTGGTCGCCTCCGCCGTCGCCCTCGCCGACCGCGCCCGGTCCGCGGACCTCGTGGTCACCGGCGAGGGTGCCTTCGACTTCTCCAGCCGCGCCGGCAAGGTGCCCTACGGCGTCGCGGCGATCGCCTCGGAGGCGCTGCGCCCGTGCGTGGCCCTCGCGGGCCAGGTGCTCGTCGGGTCCCGCGAGATGCGCGCCCTCGGGATCGAGTCGGCGTACTCCCTCGTCGAGCTCGTGGGGGAGGAGCGCGCCTTCGCCGTCCCCGCCGACGCCCTCGCCGACCTCGCCGCCCGCGTCGCGCGCACGTGGTCGCGCTGAGGCGCTCGGAAGGGGTCGGCTTGCCCGGCTGCGCCGTGCAGCGCCGCTCCGCCGCGGCGGATCCGTCGACTCCGTCGCCGGCTCCTTGCGACGTTCAGGAATAACCCACCGTGTGCGACCATTGAGGCAAGCAGTACCCGAGACTTCCTGGAGTGATGAGATGACCGAGCAGGTCGAGACCACTGAGCGCCGCACCGACCAGATCAACCTCTCCGCTGTCGCCGCCGGCAAGGTGAAGAGCCTCCTGGAGCAGGAGGGTCGTGACGACCTGGCCCTGCGCATCTCCGTGCAGCCGGGTGGCTGCTCGGGCCTGCGCTACCAGCTCTTCTTCGACGAGCGCACGCTCGACGGCGACGTCACCACCGACTTCGACGGCGTGACCGTCGTCGTCGACCGGATGAGCGTCCCCTACCTCAACGGTGCCGAGATCGACTTCGTCGACACCATCGAGAAGCAGGGCTTCACGATCGACAACCCCAACGCCACCGGCTCCTGCGCCTGCGGCGACTCGTTCCACTGAGCGAGACCCGGTCAGTCGACTGACCACACCAGCAACAGCACGAAGGCCCCCGCCGTTCGGCGGGGGCCTTCGTCGTACGTCGAGGTGAGGCGGTCAGTCCAGGTGGAGGTGGAGCGCGTTGGCGATCCGCGCCGCGGCCTCGGAGACCCGGATCTCGCGCTTGCCCACCTCGGCGGGGAAGTCCTCGAAGCGCAGGCTCGGGGCGGGGGAGACGGCGGCCTGCGCGGCACGCTCGAGCCGGGTCTGGATGCCGAGGTGGCGACCGGCCTCGCGGCCGTCCGCGGCCAGCTCGGCGGGCGTCCCCAGCTCGTCGGAGACCAGGTAGGAGGGGCGGCGTGAGGTCGTCATGGGGACGACGCTAGGGGCTACTGATGCGTAGCCCGAGCCGTACCGGTAGGTAGTGTCTCGCGTCGTGTCCCTCCTCGTAGCCGGATCCATCGCGACCGACCACCTGATGTCCTTCCCGGGCAGGTTCGCCGACAGCCTGGTCGTGGACCAGCTCGACAAGCTCTCGGTGTCCTTCCTGGTCGAGGACCTCGAGGTGCGACGCGGCGGTTGTGCCGCCAACATCTGCTTCGGGCTCGGCAACCTGGGCCTGCGGCCGGTGCTCGTCGGCGCCGTCGGCGAGGACTTCGCCGAGTACCGCGCCTGGCTCGAGCGGCACAACGTGGACTGCGGCTCCGTGCACGTCTCCGAGACCCGTCACACCGCGCGCTTCGTGTGCACCAACGACAGCGCCCACGCGCAGATCGCGAGCTTCTACGCCGGCGCGATGAGCGAGTCGCGCGAGATCGAGCTGAAGCCGATCGTCGACCGCGTCGGCGCCCCGGACTACGTCCTCATCGGGCCGGACGACCCGCAGGGGATGCTGCGGCACACCCAGGAGTGCCGCCAGCGCGGCTATCCCTTCCTCGCCGATCCGTCCCAGCAGCTCGCGTTCGGCGACGGCGACCTGATCCGCCCGCTCATCGACGGCGCGGAGATCCTGTTCTCCAACGAGTACGAGGCCAGCCTCATCACCCAGAAGACCGGCTGGAGCCGCGAGGAGGTGCTCTCGCGCGTCGGCACCTGGGTCGTCACCCTCGGCCCCGACGGCGTGCGCATCGACCGCGAGGGCGAGGAGTCGGTCGTCGTGCAGGCCGTCCCCGAGATCGAGAAGGTCGAGCCCACCGGCGTCGGTGACGCCTTCCGCGCGGGCTTCCTCGCCGCCCTCAGCTGGGGCCTCGGCCACGAGCGCGCCGCCCAGCTCGGCTGCCTGCTCGCGGTGTACGTCGTCGAGCAGGTCGGCACGCAGGAGTACGAGATCGCCCGGGGGGCCTTCCTCGCCCGCTGCGAGGCGACCTACGGCGCCGACGCGGTCGCCGACTTCGAGCCCCACCTGAAGACGATCCGCAGCTGACCCGCGCCCGGGCCGACGCTCAGTCGAGCCGGCGCACGACGTAGCGGGGCCGTCCGTCGTCGGTGACCTCGGCGCGGACGTACTCCTGGCCCTTCATCCGGCACCAGGCGGGCACGTCCACCGCCGCCGCGGGGTCCAGCGCCACCACGGCGAGCAGCTGGCCGACCTCCACCTCGCCGAGGTGCCGCGCGAGCTCGATGACCGGCATCGGGCAGGGCATGGTGGTGCAGTCGAGCTCCAGGGCCGCGCGCTCGCTCACATCCCCACCCGGGACCTGATCTCGGCGACCACGCCGGGCAGCGCGTCGCAGAAGGCGTCGACGTCGGCACGGGTGGTGTCGCGGTGCAGCGAGAGCCGGACGTTGCCGTGCGTGAGCACGCCCATCGCCTCCAGGACGTGGCTCGGGGTCAGCGTGGACGCGGTGCAGGCCGAGCCGCTGGCGATGCCGAGACCGCGCCGGTCGAGCTCGGTGACCAGTGCCTCCCCGTCGACGTAGAGGCAGGAGAACGTCACGAGGTGGGGGAGCCGGTGGTCGGGGTCGCCCACCACCTCGACGTCGGGCACCTCGGCGCCCACGCGACGGCGTACGACGTCGACGAGCGCGTGCTGCCTGGCCCCGACCTCCTCGCGCTCGGCCACCACGGCCTGCAGCGCGGCAGCGGCGGCGAGGACGCCGGGGACGTTCTCGAAGCCGGTCGAGCGCTCGTCGACGCGGTCGTCGCCGGGGAAGGGGTTGCGCCACCGCGCCCGCTTGCGCACGAGCAGCACCCCCACCCCGGCCGGTCCGCCCCACTTGTGGGCCGACCCTGCAGCGGCGGACCAGCCCTCGGGCAGCGGCAGCCGGCCCATCGAGGCGCAGGCGTCGGTGAAGAGCGGGACGTCGTCGGGCAGCGCGAGGCGACCGACCGGCTGGACGGTGCCGACCTCGTGGTTGGCGGTCTGCAGGGCGACCACCCCGACCTCGGGCGACGCGGCCGCCTGCGTGAGCTCGTCACCGCGGACACGGCCGTCACCGGTCACCCCGACCTCCCGGGCACGTGCGCCCCAGGCGACCGCGTGCCGCACCGCGGAGTGCTCCACCGCCGGGTGGACGACGACGTCGCCGCGGCGCGAGCCCCGCACGAGTCCGAGCAGGCCCAGGTGGACCGCGTGCGTGCCGCTCGGCGTGAACGTGACCTCGTCGGGGCGTACGCCCAGCGCCTGCGCCGTCGCGTCGCGCGCGTTGTCGAGCAGCAGCCGCGCCTCCCGACCCGGGCGGTGCAGGCGCCGGGGGTCGGCGTACCCCCGGTCGAGGGCCGCGAGGAGCACCTCGCGGGCCGCCGGGTGGAGCGGCTCGGACGAGGCGCTGTCCAGGTCGCCCGGTCCGGTCATGGGCGCGGTCACAGGGGCAACTTATGCCACGCAGGCGTGGGTCCCACCACAGTTCGGACGACACCCCACCCTGCCCGGCACGACGGAGCCGGATGGGGATACTCTCTACAGGTCGAGAAGGACCGAGAGAGAGGCTCGTCAGTGGGTCTGCAAGTCCCCAACCTTCCAGGTGCGCTCGTGCGGCGCACCCTGAAGGTCGCGCTGCTGGGCGTGACGATGCTGGTGCTGGCCGGGTGCTCCGAGGCCGACCAGCACCAGATCCGCAACCTCGCCATGCCCGACCGCGCGAGCGCGGAGGGCCCCTACACCTACGAGCTGTGGAAGTGGGCGTGGGTCGCCGCGATGGTGACCGGTGTCATCGTCTGGGGCCTGATCTTCTACGCCGTCGTGCGGTTCCGCCGACGCAGCGACGACGAGGTCCCGCGGCAGACGCGCTACAACCTCCCGCTCGAGGTCTTCTACACGATCGCCCCGGTCCTCATGTGCGTCGTGTTCTTCTTCCACACCGTCCGCGTCCAGGACGAGGTCCTCAACATCGACCCCGAGCCCGACGTGACCGTCGAGGTCCTGGGCCAGCAGTGGTCGTGGACCTTCAACCACGGCATCGGCGAGCAGGACCCGAGCGCGACGGCCGAGTACGACAGCGAGGGCGAGGCCGACTTCGCCTACGACTCCTACGTCTACACCTCCGGCACCGGCGCCCAGATCCCGACGCTCGTGCTCCCGGTCGACCAGACCATCCAGTTCAACCTGCACTCGCCCGACGTCATCCACGACTTCGGCGTGCCGGCGTTCCTCGTCAAGATGGACGTCATCCCCGGCCGCGTGAACAAGCTCCAGATCACGCCGACCGTCGAGGGGACCTACGCCGGCAAGTGCTACGAGCTCTGCGGCGTCTCCCACTCCCGGATGCTCTTCAACGTCGAGGTCGTCAGCCAGGACGAGTACGAGGCCTACCTCGCCGACCTGGCCGAGGCGGGCAACACCGCCGAGACCCCCGTCCTCGGTGGCGACTACGTCCGCGAGCAGGCCGGCCTCGAGACCGACTCGGAAGGACACAGCGAGTGACCGCCACCACGTCCACCGCTCCGCAGAGCCCGGCGCAGCCTCCGGAGCAGCCGCGCAAGACGCTCGGCCAGCAGGTCGTCCGGCTGCTCACGACGACCGACCACAAGCTGATCGGCAAGATGTACCTCATCACGTCGTTCGGCTGGTTCCTGGCCGCCGGCCTGATGGCGATGCTGATCCGCGCCGAGCTCGCCTACCCGGGCATGCAGGTCGTCAACGACCAGCTCTACAACCAGTTGTTCACGATGCACGGCACGATCATGCTGCTGCTGTTCGCGACGCCGCTGTTCTTCGGCTTCTCCAACGTGATCATGCCGCTGCAGATCGGCGCACCCGACGTCGCGTTCCCGCGCCTCAACATGTTCAGCTACTGGCTGTTCCTGTTCGGTGGCCTCATCGCCGCGTCCGGCTTCCTCACCCCGCAGGGGGCCGCCGACTTCGGCTGGTTCGCCTACACGCCGCTCTCCGACGCCGTCCGCAGCCCGGGCGTCGGCGGCGACCTCTGGATCATGGGTCTGTGGATGGCCGGTCTCGGCTCCATCCTCGGTGGCGTCAACTTCATCACCACGATCATCTGCATGCGCGCGCCCGGCATGACGATGTTCCGGATGCCGATCTTCGTCTGGAACACGCTCATCACCTCGATGCTCGTGATCCTGGTCTTCCCGATCCTCGCGGGCGCCCTGCTCTCGCTCGAGGCCGACCGGCTCTTCGGCGCCCACGTCTTCGACCCGTCGCACGGCGGACCGATCCTGTGGCAGCACCTGTTCTGGTTCTTCGGGCACCCCGAGGTCTACATCATCGCGCTGCCGTTCTTCGGCATCATCTCCGAGATCCTCCCGGTCTTCAGCCGCAAGCCGATCTTCGGCTACGTCGGCCTGGTCGCCGCGACGCTCGGCATCGCGATGCTCTCGGTGGCCGTCTGGGCCCACCACATGTTCGTCACCGGCGCGGTCGACCTGCCGTTCTTCTCCGGCATGACGTTCCTCATCGCCGTGCCGACAGGCGTGAAGTTCTTCAACTGGATCGGCACGATGTGGGGCGGGAGCCTGTCGTTCGACACCCCGATGCTGTGGTCGATCGGCTTCCTCACCACCTTCCTCTTCGGTGGCCTCACCGGCGTCATCCTGGCCAGCCCGCCGCTCGACTTCCACGTGTCCGACTCCTACTTCGTGGTGGCGCACTTCCACTACGTGGTCTTCGGCACCGTGGTGTTCGCGATGTTCGCCGGGTTCTACTTCTGGTGGCCCAAGATGACCGGCAAGATGCTCGACGAGCGTCTCGGCAAGGTGCACTTCTGGATCCTGTTCATCGGCTTCCACACCACGTTCCTCGTCCAGCACTGGCTGGGTGTCGAGGGCATGCCGCGCCGCTACGCCGACTACCTGCCCGACGACGGCTTCACGACGCTCAACCAGATCTCCACGGTGGGCTCGTTCCTGCTCGGTGCGTCGATGCTGCCGTTCCTCTACAACGTCTACGTCTCCGCCCGGGGTCCGAAGGTCGAGGTCGACGACCCGTGGGGCTGGGGCCGCTCGCTCGAGTGGGCTACCAGCTCCCCGCCGCCGCGCCACAACTTCCACACCCTGCCGCGGATCCGTTCCGAGTCGCCGGCCTTCGACCTCCACCACCCGGAGATCGCGATGCTGGAGCTTCACGAGAACCCGGGTGAGCGCAACGGTGACGTCGCCGACGCCCCGGACGTCGAGGGACGCGAGGAGCTGCTCCGCCAGCGCGCCGAGCGCAACGACCCCAACGAGGGAGACAACCGATGAAGGCCGAGGCATGGATCTTCGGTGTGACCGCGATCTTCGTGGCGGTCGTGACGCCGGCCTACTGGTTCCTCGCCGAGGACTGGACCGGCACGTCCGCCCTGGTCATGACCGCGCTGCTCTTCGGCATGGTGACCCTCTACCTCGGCTTCCACGCCACGCGCATGGACCCGCGGCCCGAGGACCGCAAGGACGGTGACATCGCCGACGGCGCCGGCGAGCTGGGCTTCTTCCCGCCCTACTCGTGGTGGCCGCTGTGGTGCGCGCTCGCCCTCGGCGTGATCGTCTTCGGCACGGCGATGTCGGCCTGGTGGCTCGTGGTCATCGGCTTCACCGTCGGCACCGTGATGACCTGCGGCTTCGTCTTCGAGTACTACCGGGGCGAGCACGCCCACTGAGCGCTCGCGCCGCGCCCATCGACGCTTAACGGAACAGCCCGCCCAGCACGTACGCTGGACGGGCTGTTCCTGTTCCACCTGATCGTCTCACTGGGGGTACGCCGCATGCGCTCTCGCGCGCTCTCGTCCTCGACACCTGCGCTCCGTCGTACGGCCGCCGCCGCGTCGTTGCTGACCCTCGCAGCGGGTCTCTCGGCCTGCACCACGAGCTTGGGTGCGGGAGCCGGGGACGGTGCGGACCGGCCCGGACGCACGGCCGCCGGCGCCGCCGAGACCGCCCCTCCCGAGCCCGTCCGCCTGACGACGAGCTTCGCCGACGCCAAGGCCGTCCCGATCGACGCCCCGGTCACGGTCACGACCCCCGGCGGCACCCTCGACGACGTCGAGGTCACCTCGGCCGCAGGGACGCTGGAGGGCGCGGTGACGGACGGCACCTGGACCTCCGCCACCCGCCTGGAGCCCGGCACCGACTACGCCATCACCGCGACGGCGACCCGCTCCGACGGCCGCACGGTCGAGCGCACCCGGGCCTTCCACACGGTCGACCTCACCCTCGCCGAGCAGACCTACGCCTCCGTCGCGCCGCTCGACGGGGAGACCGTCGGCGTCGGCATGCCGGTCGTCGTCACCTTCGACGTCCCGGTGAGCGACCGCGCGCTCTTCGAGCAGCACATGGAGGTCACCAGCACGCCGGCCCAGAAGGGCTCGTGGTACTGGCTGAGCGACCGCGAGGCCCGCTGGCGCCCCGCGAGCTACTGGAAGGCCGGGACGAAGGTCGCGATCGACCTCGCCATCAACAGCCTGCCCGCCGGCAACGGCGTCTACGGCCAGGAGGACCGGCGCATCTCGTTCGAGGTCGGCGACGCGCACGTCTACAAGGTCGACGCCCGCACCCACCAGATGCAGGTCTTCTCCAACGGCGACCTGCTGCGCACCCTGCCGATCACGACCGGCAAGCCCGGCTTCGTCACCCGCTCGGGCACGAAGGTCATCATGGAGAAGTTCGCCGAGCGGCGGATGAACTCCGAGACGGTCGGCATCAACCGCAACAGCCCGGAGGCCTACGACATCGACGACGTGCAGTGGGCCATGCGGCTCACCAACTCGGGGGAGTTCATCCACGCGGCGCCGTGGTCCGTCGGGTCCCAGGGCTACGCCAACGTCTCCCACGGCTGCACCGGCATGTCGACCGCCGACGCGGGGTGGCTGTACGCCATGAGCCGCCGTGGCGACGTCGTCGAGTACACCGGCACCGACCGCCAGATGACGCTGGACAACGGCTACGGCGACTGGAACCTCTCGGCGAAGGCGTGGAAGCAGGGGTCCGCCCTCTCCTGATGCACACCCGAAATGGGCGGTGCAACCCCATTCGCCTTCCCTAGCATCTCCCGTCGGTCCGCGTCCGCGGGCCGGCACGACGAAGCAGGACGAGGAAGGACGATGGAGCAGCTGACCCCGACGCTCATGAGCTGGGCGTCGATCCTGGAGGACGACACGCGCGAGCAGGCGGAGTCGACGGCACGGATGCCGTTCATCCACCCGCACGTGGCGCTGATGCCCGACGCGCACCTGGGCCTGGGCGCCACGGTGGGGTCGGTGATCCCGACCCTCGGCGCGATCATCCCGGCCGCCGTCGGCGTGGACATCGGTTGCGGCATGATCGCGGTGCGCACCCAGTACGCCGTGGGTGACCTGCCCGAGGACCGCAGGCCGGTCCGGGAGGCGATCGAGCGGGCGATCCCGCTGAATGCCGGCGCGGCGAACCGCACGGTGAGCCGGGAGCACACCGAGGTGCGGCTCGCCCGGTTGCGCGAGCTCGCCGAGGCCGCCGGCTTCGACCCCGGGACGTACGCGCGGCGGTGGGACCTCCAGCTGGGCACGCTCGGGTCGGGCAACCACTTCATCGAGGTGACGGCCGACGAGACCGGGGGAGTGTGGCTGTTCCTGCACTCGGGCTCACGGGGCGTGGGCAACCGGATCGCCCAGAAGCACATCGGCGTCGCGCGCGAGGTCTGCGCGGATGTCGACCTGCCGCACCGCGACCTGGCCTACCTGACGGAGGGCACGGACGACTTCGACGCCTACATCCGCGAGATGCGGTGGGCGCAGACCTACGCCCTGCTCAACCGTGAGGAGATGATGGATCGGGTCGTGCGCCAGTTCGGCGAGTGGGTCGGCGGCGACGTGGAGCGGGTGGAGGAGATCAACTGCCACCACAACTACACCGAGCGCGAGCACCACTACGGCCGGGACGTCTGGCTGTCCCGCAAGGGCGCGATCAACGCCGAGGCGGGTCGGCCCGGGCTGATCCCGGGATCGATGGGCACGGCGTCCTACGTGGTGGTCGGCACGGGCGACCCGGTCTCCCTGCGCTCGGCGCCGCACGGTGCCGGTCGGGAGTACTCCCGGACCCGGGCGCGCAGGACGTTCAACGCCGACGACCTCCGTGCCGCGATGGTGGGCATCGAGTACCGCGACACCGACGCGTTCATCGACGAGATCCCGGCGGCGTACAAGGACATCGACCAGGTGATGTCCGACGCGGCCGAGCTCGTGGAGGTACGCCACGTGCTGCGCCAGCTCGTCAACGTCAAGGGCGACTGACCCGGGTCGTCGCGGACGGCGAAGGGCCCGCCTGGATCATCCAGGCGGGCCCTTCGTGTGTCGTACGTCGTGCGTGCGCGACTCAGTGGTCGCGCAGCGGCACCTCGTCGGTGTCGCGCAGGCGGTGGTCGTCGAACTGGTGACCGTCCGCCGGGTGGTCGAGACCCGACTGGAGCTCGGCCTCGTGCTCGGCGTGGTGGTGCGCCTCCTCGAGCTCGGCCCGGGTGGGCTTCTGCACGTTGTGGCGGTACATCCACGAGGAGAGCCTGGCGCGCAGCTTCTCCGAGCGCGAGTTGGGTGCCGCCACGCCGGCGGCGTCGGTGTCGCCCCCGACGGCGTGGATCTCGTCCCGCTCACGCGCGGTGAGCGTGTAGGCGGCCGTCTCGCTGATCGGCAGGTGCCGCTCGGCGTACTGGCCCTCGGGGGAGCGGGTGATGATGCCCGTCTCGTAGCCGTGGAGCAGCTTCTCGTTGTCGTGGCGCTGCAGCGAGATGCACCAGCGGCGCGTGATCCAGAACGCCAGGAGCGGACCGAGGAAGATCGCGATGCGCATGAAGTAGGTGATCTGGTTGATGCTCAGGTGCAGCTTGATCGCGATGATGTCGTTGCCGCCCGCGGCCCAGGCGAGGCCGTAGAAGGTCATCAGGGCGACCATGACCGCCGTGCGTGTCGGCGCGTTGCGCGGGCGCTGCAGCAGGTGGTGGTCACGCTTGTCGCCGGTGATCCAGCCCTCGATGAACGGGAGCAGCATCAAGATGACGAGCATCAGCGGCGGGACGAGCAGGATCGGGATCAGCACGTTCCACGAGATCGTGTAGCCGAAGATCACGCTCTCCATGTGGCTGGGCATGATCCGCAGCAGGCCGTCCGGCCAGCCCATGTACCAGTCGGGCTGGGAGCCCGCGGTGACCTTCGTCGGGTCGTAGGGCCCGAACTTCCACACCGGGTTGATCGACATCAGGCCACCCATGAGGGCGATGACGCCGAAGACCATGAAGAAGAAGCCACCGGCCTTGGCGGCGTACACGGGCAGCATCGGGTAGCCGACGACGTTCTGCTCGGTGCGGCCGGGGCCGGGCCACTGCGTGTGCTTGTGGTAGACGAGCAGCAGCATGTGCGCCGCGATCAGGGCCAGCAGGATGCCGGGGATCAGCAGCACGTGGATGATGTAGAGCCGCGGGATGATCGACTCGCCCGGGAACTCGCCGCCGAAGAGCAGGAACGACATGTAGGTGCCGACGACGGGCGTCGCCTTGAGGAAGCCGTCCGCGGCGCGGACGCCGGTGCCGGAGAGCAGGTCGTCGGGCAGGGAGTAGCCGGTGAAGCCCTCGAGCGTGCCCAGCAGCAGCAGGATGCAGCCGATGACCCAGTTGAGCTCGCGCGGCTTGCGGTAGGCGCCGGTGAAGGCGACGCGCAGCAGGTGGACCATCATCGAGGCGATGAAGATGGCCGCCGCCCAGTGGTGCATCTGGCGCATCAGCAGGCCGCCGCGCACGTCGAAGGAGATGTGCAGCGTCGAGGCCATCGACTCCGACATGCCGACGCCGCGGAGCTGGTCGTAGGAGCCCTCGTAGGTGATGTGACCCATCGACGGGTTGAACCACAGGGTCAGGAAGACGCCGGTGAGGAGCAGTACGACGAAGCTCCACAGCGCGATCTCGCCGAGCATGAACGACCAGTGGTCGGGGAAGACCTTGCGCAGGTTCTTCTTCATCGCGGTGGCCAGGCCGAGCCGGTCGTCGGCCCACGTGGCCAGCGACCCGGCGGGGCCGGGCTTCTTCGCGGTCGCGGCGTCGGTGCGGTTGCTCGTCGCGACCTTGCTGGTGTCGACGCTCACTGCTTCTCACGCTCCCAGTAGCTAGCCCCGATGGGCTCGGTGAAGTCGCTCTGCGCGACGAGGTACCCCTCATCGTCCACCGCCAGTGGCAGCTGCGGAAGGGGGCGGGCAGCCGGACCGAAGACGACCTTGGCGTGGTCGGCGAGGTCGAACGTCGACTGGTGGCACGGGCACAGCACGTGGTGCGTGGTGCGCTCGTAGAGGGAGATCGGGCACCCCACGTGGGTGCAGATCTTGGAGTAGCAGATGATGCCGTCGACGGTCCACTTCTCCCGGCCCTCGAGCGGGATGATGTCGTCGGGGTCCATGCGGACGATGATGATCGCGCCCTTGGCCTTCTCGGCCTGCTCCTCGGCGCCGTGGAGCTCGGGGTAGCCGTTCTCCTCGCTGGGGAACATCGCCTCCGGGGCGGCGTTGATGAGGTCGCCCATCTCGATCTCGCTGGCGAGGATCGGGGTGCCCACCACGTCGCGGACCAGGCGCATGCCCGGCTCCCAGATCGTGTGGGCCAGCTTGCCGATGTCGAGCGCGTTGCCGGGGGCCAGGTCGCGCAGCACGACGACGGCCGGGAGGCCGAGGAGGCCGACCGCGCCGAGCATGGTGTTGCGCACGAGCGGGCGCCGGCCGATGCCGGCCTCGTCGAGGCCGGTGTTGAGCGCCTCGACGGTGGCCTCGCGGTCCTCGGGGGGCGAGGCCGCCGGGTGGCGCATCTCGACGATCTCGACGTCGGCCATGAGCTTGCGCGCCAGGTGGATGATCCCGGTGCCGATGAGGAGCAGCGTGATGCCGAGCGTGGTGCCGAGGGCGAGCGTGGAGGCGCCCATGCCCGCGAAGGTGTCCCAGTCGTCGCCGACCTCGAAGGAGAAGTAGGCGACGACGAAGAGGACCGAGAAGACCATGGCGGCGATGAACATGGCCGCGATCTGCCGCTCGGCGCGACGCTCGGCCTTGGGGTCGACGTCGGTCGGGCGCCACGTGTGCGCCGGGAGGCCGGGGTCCGCGATCGGCTCCGCCGCGCGGTGCGCCGGCACGTGCGAGTCGGCGCCGGTCTCGTCGCTGTAGGGCTCCGGGGTGCCGTCGGGGCCGTTGACGGGCCGGTTGTCGTCGTTGCTCACGGGTTCACCTTGCTCTTCTTCGTGCGGGTCGTGTGCGACGCGATCCACACCGCCGCACCGACGAGTCCACCGATGCCCAGCAGCCATGCGAACAGGCCCTCGGACACGGGGCCGAGGCCGCCCAGCGTGAAGCCGGCGTACTCGGCGTTGTCCTCGAGGCTGTCGAGGTACGCGATCACGTCGCGCTTCTCCTCGGGGGAGAGGTTGCCGTTGCTGAAGTTCGGCATCTGCTGCGGACCGGTCAGGAGCGCCTCGAAGATGTACTTGCCCTCGACGCCGTGGAGCGAGGGGGCGTAGCCGCCGCGCGGCATCGCGCCGCCGGCACCGTTGAAGTTGTGGCAGGCGGTGCAGTTGGTGAGGAAGATCTGGCCGCCGCGGGAGATGGCCTCCTCGCGCTCCTCCTCCGAGAGGCCCTCGATGGAGTAGTCGGACTCGTTGGGGATGGCCGGGCCGGGGCCCAGCGAGGCGACGTAGGCCGCGAGCGCCGCGGTCTCCTCGTCGCTGAACACCGGAGGCTTGCGCGGCGCCTGCTGGCCGGGCTGCACCATCGGCATGCGGCCGGTGCCGACCTGGAAGTCGACCGCGGCGGCGCCGACGCCCACCAGCGACGGACCGAGCTGGTAGCCCTCGCGCACGGTCGGGACGCCCTCGCCGTTCTGGCCGTGGCAGAACGAGCAGCTGGCGAGGAAGAGCTCCTTGCCCTGCGCGACCTGGTCGGTCTCGCTCGGCTGGCTGTCAGCCTGGGCAGGGGAGAACGCCGTGTAGAGGGAGCCGCTGATCACGAGGCCCAGCAGCAGCACGACGAGACCGGCGAGCGGCCCCCGGCGATGCCGGGAGAGGCGACCAGCGGTTCGGTTGAGCAGACGCACGATGAGTCCTTGCCGGTGTCGGTTCGGTCGTTACTTGATGACGTAGATCGTGAAGAACAGGCCGATCCACACCACGTCGACGAAGTGCCAGTAGTAGGACACCACGATCGCGGTGACGGCCTGCTCGTGGGTGAAGCGCCTGGCCAGGTAGGTGCGGCCGAGGACGAACAGGAAGGCGATGAGGCCGCCGGTCACGTGGATGCCGTGGAAGCCAGTGGTCAGGTAGAACATCGAGCCGTAGGCGGAGCTCGGGATGGTCACGCCGTGGTGGATGAGCTCGGCGTACTCGAGCGCCTGGCCGCCGATGAAGACGGCACCCATGACGTAGGTGAGGATGAACCACTCGCGCAGGCCCCACTTGGTGAAGTTGAGCAGCCCGCCGGTGCGCCCCACCTGGCCGCGCTCGGCGGCGAAGACGCCCCACTGGCAGGCGAACGAGGACGCCACCAGGATCGCGGTGTTGGCGGTGGAGAACGGCACGTTGAGCTTGGCCGTCTCCTGCGCCCACAGCTCCGGGCTCACCGCGCGGATGGTGAAGTAGGCCGCGAACAGCGCCGCGAAGAACATCAGCTCGCTCGAGAGCCAGATGATGGTGCCCACGCTGACCATGCTGGGTCGGTCGTGGTGCCCGTGCAGACGGGAGGCCGGAATCGTCGCAGTTGCTGTCGCCACGGATTCATTATGGCCGTTGAGGGAGGCGAGGGGCACCCCGACCCCCTGTGTAGTGACGTCATAAAGTTCACAGGGTGCTCCCCGTCCTCTCCGCGTCCTCCCAGGACGCCGCTGAGACCCTGCCTCCGTTCACGCTCGGCAGCGTGTTCACCGAGTGGGGGATCGACCCGATCCCGTTCGTGGTGGCGGTGTGGGCGGTCGGCCTGTACGCCCTCGGCGTGGTCACGCTGCACCGCCGCGGCGACCGGTGGCCGGTCGGGCGAACCCTCGCGTTCGTCGGGCTCGGGATGGGCTCGTTCGTGCTCGCGACGCTGTCCGGGCTGGGCCGCTACGACACCACGCTCCTGAGCGTGCACATGGTGCAGCACATGCTGCTCTCGATGGTCGTCCCCCTCGCCCTCGCGCTCGGCGCGCCGGTCACCCTCGCGCTGCGCACGCTCCCCGCGGCGCCGCGGCGCTGGCTGCTCGCGGTCCTCCACTCGCGCCTGGCCACGGTGCTGGCCTTCGCGCCGCTCGCCTTCGTCCTCTACGTCGCGTCGCCCTGGGCGCTCTACTTCAGCTCGTGGTACGACGCCAGCCTCAGCTCGTCGTACGTCCACCAGATGATGCACATCCACCTCGTGCTGGTCGGCACGCTGTTCTTCTGGCCCCTCATGGGTGTCGACCCGGTGCCCGGGCGGGTGAGCCACCCGTTCCGCGTCCTGCTGACGCTCATGACGCTGCCGTTCCACGCGTTCCTCGGCGTGACGATCATGGGGCAGACGAGACTCATCGGCGCCGAGCACTACCTGGCGCTGCGCGAGGGACCGATGGGCGCCTGGCTGCCGCCCGCGCTGGAGGACCAGCACCTCGCCGGCGGGATCCTCTGGGCGAGCGGCGACCTCATCGGCGTGCTGTTCTTCGGCGTCCTGTTCACCCAGTGGCTGCGCTCGTCGATGAAGGAGGCCGCCCGGGAGGACCGGAAGCTGGACCTGCAGGAGCGGCGCGCGCGTGTGACGAGCGCCTCAGGCGCAGGCCCGCGCGGGCACGGTTACGATGCGTCTCGTGACTGATGCATCCGCAGACCGTCCCCTCAAGGTCCTCGTCTACAGCGACGACGTGAACACCCGCCAGCAGGTCATCCTGGCGCTGGGCCGCCGTCCGCACCCGGACCTGCCCGAGGTCGAGTACGTCGAGGTCGCCACCGAGCCCGTCGTCCTCCAGAACATGGACCGCGGCGACATCGCCCTCGCCATCCTCGACGGCGAGGCCGTGCCGGCCGGCGGGATGGGCATCGCCAAGCAGCTCAAGGACGAGATCTACGAGTGCCCCCCGGTGGTCGTGCTCACCGGCCGTCCGCAGGACGCGTGGCTCGCGACCTGGTCGCGTGCCGAGGCGGCGGTCCCGCACCCGATCGACCCGATCCAGCTCGCCGAGTCCGTCGTCGGACTGCTGCGCCCGTCGGTCCCGGCCACCTCCTGACCACTGGCTGACCGCCGGAACACCACCGGCCGACCCACCCTCTGGGCTCACGGCCGCACCCGCTCGGGGCGCCACTAGCCTGATCCCATGTCCCACACCTGGCCCGACGTCCTCTCCACGCTGGTCGCCGGCAGCGACCTGACGACCGAGCAGGCGCGATGGGCCACCGACGAGCTGTTCGCCGGGGCGGCGACGCCGGTCCAGGTCGCGGCGTTCATCGTGGCGCTGCGCGCCAAGGGCGAGACCGTCGACGAGGTCTCCGGCTTCGCCTCGGCCATGCTCGCAGCAGCCAACCCCATCTCGGTGCCGGGCCGCCTCCTCGACGTCGTCGGCACGGGCGGCGACCGGTCGATGTCGGTCAACATCTCCACGATGTCCGCGATCGTCGCCGCCGGCGCGGGGGCACGCGTGGTCAAGCACGGCAACCGCTCGGCGTCGTCGAAGTCCGGTTCCGCCGACGTCCTCGAGGCCCTCGGCATCAGGCTCGACCTGTCACCCGCGCGTGTGGCGGAGGTCGCGGAGGAGGCCGGCATCACCTTCTGCTTCTCCGCCGCCTTCCACCCCGCGATGCGGCACGCGGCGGTGCCCCGCCGCGAGCTCGGCATCGCGACGACCTTCAACATCCTCGGCCCGCTCACCAACCCCGCCCGGCCGCAGGCGCAGGCGATCGGGTGCGCCGACGCCCGGATGGCACCCGTCATGGCGGGCGTGCTCGCCCGGCGCGGGGTGGACGCGTGGGTCTTCCGGGGTGACGACGGGCTCGACGAGCTCACCACGACGACCACGTCGACGCTGTGGCGGGTGCACGACGGATCGGTGACCGAGCACGCCGTCGACCCGCTCTCGCTGGGCATCGCCCGTGCGAGCACCGAGGACCTCCGCGGGGGCGACGCGGCCCACAACGCCGAGGTCGTACGCCGGATGCTGGCGGGGGACGCCGGGCCGGTGCGCGACGCGGTGGTCCTCAACGCGGGTGCCGCGCTCGCGGTGCACGGGGCGCCGGCCGACGACGTCGAGCCCGCCCTGGCCGCCGGGGTGGCGCGGGCCGCCGAGGCGATCGACTCAGGGGCAGCCGCGGCCGCCCTCGAGCGGTGGGTGGCGGCGAGCTCGGCCTAGCTCCGGGGGACCTTCAGCACGTCCTTCGGGTCGGGACGTCTCGGGTCGACCGGGTCGCCGAAGCTGCCGAAGAACAGCTCGTCGGGCAGGCCGGTGTCGTCGGTCAGGGCCATCTTGAGGACGCGGTGCGGGGCCTCGACGGCCACCCACACCGTGACGCGCTCCTCCCCGTCTCGACCTCGCAACGCGATCGCGTCCGTGCCGCCCACGTCCTCGCGCTCGCCGACCTGGATGGTGTCGTAGGTGTCCTTCTTCTTCAGCCGGAACCCACCCAGGAAGCTGTCGAGGTCGCACATCTCGAGGATGGCGTCGTCCCTGCGCTTGTCGACGGCCAGCCAGGACCCGCTGAGACGCGACACGACCGCGTCGGACGCGTCCGTGTGCATGCGCACGAACCGGTCATCGGCCTGGAACCACGCGCCCTCGGTCGTCTTGACGACCCGGATGTCGCCGTCCTCCGTCATCAGTCGTGCGGTGCACTGCTCCTCGTCGAGGCTGATGTCCATGCGGGTGAAGCCCAGCTCGTCGTGCTCCTGGCTGCCCTGGATGCGCATCGACGTGGTCTCGCGCATGTCCTCGAAGGCCGTCTTCGCCATCCGGCGGGGGCCCTGGTCCAGGAAGTCGTCGTCGTCACCCGCCGCGGCGCTGCAGCTGGACAGGAGCAGCGCGGAGCAGACGGCGGCGGCCGCCAGCGCGGCACGTGGGGGAGTCATGTGGGCAACCTCGATCGACGGGAGAGGCCATTGGACCACCTGCGGGCCCCGCCTGTACGTCGAACGGACAGGTCCCCGGGCTCAGGCGAGGTCGAGGACGTAGGAGTCGCCGTCGCGACGGAAGCCGAGCCGGCCGTAGTAGGCGCCCACCATCCCGGGAGGGGTCACCACGCGGCGTATCCCGCGGTCGCTGAGCAGCCCGCTGCGACGCCAGACGAACTCGCCGGGGGAGAAGTCGCGGTAGCGGGGCGTGACGTAGTCGAGGAGCACCTCGGCGGTGTCGTCGGCCTCGCGCACGAGCACCACGCCGACCGTCTCGTCGCCCTTCTGGACGAGGAACGCGGCGTGCGTCGACGCGGGGTCGTGGACAAAGTCGGGGTTGAAGCGGAGGATGTCGGCGCCGTGGACCCTGAGGGTGTGCCGGAGGTACTCGTCGGACGGTCCGACCTCGAGGACCTCGAAGGCGCTCTCGTCGTGCCGCTCGCGCAGGAGGCGGACGATGAACCACAGGTTGATCGCGACGAGCACCGTGTTCATGCCGACCATCGGCCAGACCGACAGCATGGCGTTGAAGACGATGAGGATGACGCACGCGATGGCGTTGAGGACGCGCAGCCGGAGCACGCTGGCCTGGAGCAGCGAGTAGACGAGCAGGGCGCTCCCGCCCCAGCCGAGGACGTCGAGCCAGTGGTCAGCGAGCCAGGTCACGGCGGGAGCCTACTGTCCCGCCGTGACCCGGCTGCCGGTCGTCACTTGACGACGTAGAGCTTGATCTTCTTCGACTTGGCACCGAAGACCTGAGCGTTGCCCATGTAGACGACCTGCAGCGTGTGCTTGCCCGGCTTGAGCTTCGCGAGCTTGAGCGTCTTCTTGCCCTTGTGGACCGGTGCCATGGTGAAGGAGGCGATCTTCTTGCCCTTGTCGAGCACCTGGATCGTGCCGTCGGGGCCCGTGAGCCCGGTGACCGTCAGCGTGATGCCGAGCTGGGCCTTCTTGGTCTTCTTGATCCGGTCCGCCTTGAGCACGCCCGTGACGGTCGCCTTCATCCGCGCCACCGACACCGCCGCGCTGGTCGCGGAACCGTCGGAGAAGCCGGACTTGGTCGCGGTGACGACCACCGCGACGTCGCGCCCGGCGTCCTCCGGCGTGAGCTTGTAGGTCGCGCTCGTCGCCCCGGGGATCGGCGCACCCGTCCTGACCCACTGGTAGGTCAGCTTGGGAGCGGCCTGGGACCAGGTCCCCGTGGACGCCTTCAGGGACTGGCCGACGGTGGCGGTGCCGGTGATGGTCGGCTGGACCGTCGCCTGGAGCGCCCCGGCCGCGGTGACACCGAGGGTGTTGCTCACGGTGACCCCGTCGTCGTGGCTGGGCTTGGTGCCCGTCACCTGCAGCGAGATGGCCTTGCCCATGTCGGCGACGGTGAGCACGTACGTCGTCCCGGTCGCGCCGCTGATGCGTGCTCCGTCGCGCAGCCACTGGTAGCTGTTCGTGACGTCCGGACGGTTCCACGTCGGCGGCACGCTCGTGAGCGTCGCACCCACCGTGCTGCCCCCCGGTGCGGAGATGACCGGGGGCTGGATCGCGGTCAGGCCCGCGTCGACGGTGAACGTCACGCGTGCGGTGCCGATGCTCGCCCCGGCCGCGTTGCGAGCGGTGACGGAGGCGGTGTAGGTGCCGGTGCCGAACTTCTTGGTCGCGGCGAAGGCCAGCGACGGCGTGGTGGCGCTCTCCACGGTGGAGCCGCTGTTCGCCGTCAGCGACACGGCGTACGTCGCCGCACCCGGGACGGCCTGCCACGTGACGACCGGTGCCGTGGGGGACTGGCTCGCCCCGTTGGCGGGCGAGGTGATGACCGGTGCGTTGGTGCTCACCCGGAACGAGCGGTCGGCGCTCCACGGTCCGACGTTGCCGGCGCGGTCGACGCGGCGCACGCGCCACAGATAGTCGGTGTCGCTGGAGGCCAGCGGCTCGTCCGGCGCGTACGCCACCGTTGTCACCCGCTTGGTGAACACGCGGTTGGCGGTCGAGTGGGTGGCGTCGTTGTTCTTGTAGACCTCGACGTCATAGCTGGTCGCGAAGTTCTGCGCCCCCCACCGGAAGGTCAGGGCGTCGCCGGTGGACACGTTGCCCTGCGGGGCGCCCTGGACCACGCCGGGGGTCGTCTTGGTGAACGACCGCGCAGGGGACCACTGCAGACCGTTCTGGCCGCTGTCGACGGCCTGCACCCGCCACCAGTAGGTGCCCTCGGGATAGAGGTCCCCGAGGGAGGTGTAGGTCGTCTGGTCCACGAGGGCGCTGTCGACCACGGTGCCGAACGAGGAGTCGGTGCCGACCTGCACGCGGTACTGGCGCGCCGCCTGGGGGGACCGCTCCGAGGTGCTCGGCCAGGTGTAGGCCTGGTTGTCGGCGAAGTAGTCGTTCCACGAGAACGTGACCTCGGTGTCGTCCTCGATCGCGGGGGTCGCGTCGCTGACCCAGTTGCCCGTCCGGAGCATGGTCGGGGCGGGCGAGGTCTTCTTGAACGAGTGCTGGACCGACCCGGTCGTCGAGCGCGGGTCCGGGCCGCAGTGCTTCGCGTCGGCGCAGGGCCGCACGTGCCAGTAGTACGCACCGGACGACGTGCTGTCGGCGAAGGCCCACTCGCGGTTGGACAGCGTCGTGGCGTACATCGAGCTGGTCGTGGCGGCCATCGAGGTGTCCGCCTCCAGCAGGTTGGTGAACCGCTGGTCACGGCTGACGTAGACGATGTAGAACGCCACGCGCGGGTCGGGGTCCCACCGCAGGACCGGGGTGGCCGGAGCGATGCAGTTGTCGGCGGCCTTGCACGAGGTGGCGTGGGTGCGCGCCTTGGAGCCGGCGAGCGCGATGCCCTGGCCGGTCACCGCGGCCAGCGGCTCGACCGTGTACTGCGCGCGTGGCCCGACCCCGATGAGCTGGTTGCTCGCGTCGAAGGCGCGGACCTGCCACACGTAGTCACCGGGGGCGAAGAGCTCGCGGCTGGTGTCGGTCATCGCCGGGTAGGGGACCTTGTCGCCGAAGAGCGCTCCGCTGATGGGGGCGTAGAAGGTCTGCTCGGCCTGGCCGATGGCCTTGGGGCCGATGTCGACGACGTAGTAGGCCGCGTCGGGGTGCGGCTGCCACGTCATGGTCGGGGCTCCCTTGATGCCGGTCGTCGCCGCGACGGGGGAGACCGGCGTCAGCGCAGGCTTGTCGTGGTCGGGGCGGGCGCCGCTGAGGGTGAAGCCCTCGTAGCGCAGCACCGAGTCCTCGCCGACCGACGTGGTGGCGAGCACGCTCCACCTGAACGGTCCCTGCTCGGGGTCCAGGCGGGTGTCGCCGGACGGGGTGTAGCTGGGCGAGCGCGTGATCGCCTCGACGACGCGGTTGTTGAACTTGTCGAAGACCTCGACGCGGTACTCGTCGACGCCGCTCACCGGGTCCCACGACAGGGTCGGGACGTCGACCTCGTCGCCGTCGGCCGGCGACATGTTGGTGATCGCGGCCGGGTCGTAGGTGAACTGGCGCGGCTCGGAGAACTGTCCCTGCACTCCGGTCACGGTGCCGCCCTTGGCGAACGGGCCGTCGAGGGGACGCACCTTCCACCAGTTGACCCCGGCCTGCAGGCGGCACCGCTCCTGCGTGCGCTGCACGGACCTGGTGCCGGTGTTCAGGTTGATGGCGAAGTTGGTGGGGGTGAACGTCGTGCCCGAGACCCGGCAGGACGTCGTGGAGATCGGGGCGAACCCCGAGGTGTCGCTGACCTGGACCTCGTACTCGGAGGCGTGGTCGACCGGCGTCCACTCGAGGAACACCGGCTTGCCCACCACGGCCTGGTTGGCCGGGTGCACCGCGACCGGCTTGGCGAGGTAGACCTTGCTGAACTCCTCGTGGCTCACCGTGCCCCACTGGGGCGTGTTGCCGGCCGAGTCGACCGCGCGCACGCGCCAGTAGTAGTCCTCGTTGTTGTAGGTGGTGGCGGGGGAGAAGCGCGTGCCGCGGATCCCGGTGACCTCGAAGAGGTCCTCGCTGGGGGAGGCGGCGAAGTTCTCGCTCGTCGAGACCTGGACGTCGTAGGACGCCGCGCCCGGCACGGGGTCCCAGTCCAGGACGATGTCGGTGACCTCCTCGCCGCCGACGGGCGAGACGAGACGGGGGCGGGTGATGCCGACGACGTCGAAGGTCGACAGCGTGCTCGGCAGGGACAGGTAGCTGCCCTTGACCGCCGTCACCTGCCAGAACCAGTCACCCTCGCCGAGGTTGGTCGGGACCACCAGGCTGGTGTTCTTGGTGCTGTAGGAGGTGGCGCCGATCATGTCGGAGTCGGCGTCGACCTGGACCGTGTACGACGTCGCACCGGGCACCGCCGTCCACGCCAGGAGCGGCGGGTCGGCCGGCTGGACCAGGTCGGCACCGGCGGCCGGGCTGGTCGGCGTGGGCGCACCCACCACAGGGGTGCTGAGCGGCGCGGCCGCCCAGTCGGAGCGCTCGTTGCTGGAGGACACGGAGCGCACGCGCCACGTCGAGTCCCCGGACGCGATCGCCTGGGTGGGCGACCAGGCCGTGTTGACGGTGGACGTGACCGTCCCGCCGACCTCGACCTCGTACTTGGCGGCGCCTGCGACGGCGTCCCAGCGCAGCAGCGGGGCCGTGTCGGACACGAGCCCGCTCGGCACGCCGGGTGCAGCGGCCTGCGCCGGCAGCGTCGACCCGAGCAGGGCGGCGACGAGCGCCAACGTGGTGGTGGCGGCTGCGGCGCTGAGCGCGCGCGTCGTGCGAGTCATCCCGGATGGTCCCCTCGTGGTGTGACAGTCGCGGTCACGCTAGGTGGCGGTACGCACGGGGGGAGGTGGAATGGCCCGGCCTGGTCACAAATGACTAGGAGGCCCACCCGATCGGTCAGCCGGTCCCTGCGGGCGCGGCTGGCGCTACGGTGAAGCCATGATCACCGCCATCGTCTTCGTGAAGGCCGACGTCGCGAGCATCCCCGAGGTGGCCGAGGCCATCGCCTCCCTCGACGGCGTGAGCGAGGTCTACTCGGTGACCGGGCAGATCGACCTCATCGCGCTGGTCCGGGTGCGCCAGCACGAGGACGTCGCGTCGGTGGTCGCGGACCGCCTCAACAAGGTCGAGGGCGTCCTCGAGACGGAGACGCACATCGCGTTCCGCACCTACAGCACGCACGACCTCGAGTCGGCGTTCAGCATCGGTCTCGACTGAGGGGTCACCGCACGGGTCGGTGCACCGGCGACGGCAGGCGCTGCTCGTCGAAGGGCACCAAGGACAGACGTGACTGGGTGGCCGCGTCGTAGACCGCGAGGTGGCGCGCGGCACCGCCCACCGGGCAGGTCCACTCGCCGGCCACGTCGACGAGACGGACGCCCGGCGACTCGAGCCAGCGCAGGATCTTCTCCGACTCCTCGGCCGTCGCGGCCGGCACCGGACCGGGTGCGCCGCTGACAGTCTCGGCGCTCGCGGTCAGCTCGCGGACGTACTGGTGGGCGTCGGCGCCGGGCGGGATCACGCCCGCGGCGGCGAGCCGGCCGTGGCGCACCACGTGGACCGACCAGCGGCCGTCGTCCTCCCGCCGGGCCGCGACGATCTCCGGGCACGCGGTCAGCGCGGAGAGGCGCTGGGTGCGGGCGGCGGCGCGGACGAAGGTGGCCAGCCGGTCGCGGTGCACGCCGGCCTCCTCGAAGCGCTCGCGGTCGGCGAGCGAGGTCATCCGCCGGTTGATGGCCTCGACGACCTCGTGCGGGCTGCGGACGAGCGTGTCGCGGAGCTGGCGGACGACCGCTCCGTAGGTGGACGCGTCGGTCGACCCGTCGCACGGCGAGAGGCACCGGCCCATCTCGGCGAGCGCGCACGACGACCCTGACGGCGTCGCAGGGAGCCGGTCGCTGCACTGACGGACGGGGAACGTCTCGTGGAGGGCGGCCAGGCACTTCTCCGCCGTCTTCCGTGACGAGAACGGTCCGAGGTAGTCGGCGTCGTCGTCGAGCACCTTGCGGACCAGCGAGAGGCGGGGCCAGGCCTCCCGGGTGAGCTTGAGGAAGTGGACCTTCTCCGGGAACCGGGAGCGGCGGTTGTACTTCGGCTTGTGCTCGGCGATCAGGCGCAGCTCGCGCACCTCGGCCTCCAGGGGCGTCGCGCACTCGATGCCGGTGACCGACGCGGCCAGCCCGACCATCTCGCCCATCCGGGTGCGGGTCTCGGACGCCGTGAAGTAGGTGCGGACACGGGTGCGGAGGTCACGGGAGGTGCCGACGTAGAGCACGCGGGAGCGGTCGTCGCGGAAGAGGTAGACGCCGGGGGCGTGGGGGAGCCCCTCGGCCAGGTGGCGCTTGCGTCGCTGCGCGGTGGTGACCCGCGAGGAGAAGGTCTGCAGCTCCTCCAGCGTGTGGACCCCGAGGCCGCCGAGACGCTCCATCAGCCCGTGGAGCACGTCGACGGTCGCGCGGGCGTCGGACAGGGCACGGTGGTTGGGGGTCGTGGAGGCGCCGAAGAGGCGCGCCAGCGACGAGAGCTTGCAGTTGGGGGCGTCGTCGCGGGTGATCACGCGTCGCGCGAGCTTGGCGGTGTCGAGCACCTCGAAGCGTGGCCAGGGGCGACCCTGCTCGCGTGCGAAGTGCTGGAGGAACCCCACGTCGAACGGCGCGTTGTGCGCGACGAGCACGCACCCGGCGGCGAACTCCAGGAAGGCGGGGAGCGCGGACTCGATCGGGGGCGCGTCACGGACCATCGAGCTCGTGATGCCGGTGAGCACGGCGATGAACGGCGGGATCTCGGTGCGCGGGTCGACGAGCGTCTGGAACTCGCCGAGGACCTCACCGCCACGGACCTTGACCGCCCCGATCTCGGTGATCATCGAGCCGCCCTCGGCCGAGCCACCGGTGGTCTCGAGGTCGACGACGCAGAACGTGATGTCGCGGAGCGGACGGCCGAGCTCGTCGAAGCTGCGCTGCGCCTCCCAGCGGGACGTCCCGCTCGTGGACCGGGTGGCAGTGGTGCTCATGTGGGGGACGCTAGACGTGGGATCCGACATCGGCGCGACGGCACGCGGACTACGCTGACCGCGCCCGCCCACGCCGTACACCCGAGGAGCACCCGTGCCTGACCAGACCACCGACCTCCGCGTCCCCGGTGACGGCGAGCGGTGGCGGTGCGCCGGATGCGGCAACCTGACCCGGTTCGACGTGACCCGCACCCGGCGGACGACCGAGTACTGGCACTTCGACCTCGCGGGCGAGCACCAGGTCGAGGAGCAGACCGTGCGCTCGGAGGACGTCGAGTCGGTGTCGTGCCGGTGGTGCGGACGCACGGACGCGATCGAGGTCGTCGACCGCGCCTCGGCCGACACGGCCGCCGACCCGGCCGCGGGCTGACAGGGACCAGGTGACCGGCACCGCGCCGCTGCCCGAGCGGCTCCCGGAGCGGCTCCGACTGCGCATCGTCGCGCTCGTCTCCGCGGTGCTGCCCTCGGTCACGCCCGTCCCCTCCCCGTTGCGCAAGGTCGCAGGCTTCGCGCCCGCGCGACGGGCGCGCCTGGGGGGTGCGGCGATCTGGTCCGCGCTCGAGGACGACGAGTTCCGCGAGCACGCCTCCGTCCAGGTGGCGGCCGTCCCCCCGGTCGGTGAGGACCCGGTCGAGGACGCCGCGCGGGCGTGGCTCGCGCGCCCCGAGGGGTGGGAGTCGGTCGTCGACGGGCTCGTCGAGTCGCTGGTCGAGGACGAGTCACGCGACGAGCAGGTCCATGCCGCGCAGGCCAGGTTGACGGCGCAGCTCGCGGCGGTCCAGGCCGAGCTCGCCGCCGCGCGGGCGGAGCACCGCGAGGAGCTGGAGCGGGCCAGGGCGGAGCACAAGGTCCTGCGCCAGCGCCTGGGCGAGGCCCGCGGTGTCCTGCGGGCAGCCGAGCAGGCGCGCGACGCGGCGTACGCCGCGCGTGACGAGGCGCTCGCCGCCGCCGGTGCCGCCACCCGCGCCGCCGAGGTGGACGTACGCCGCATGCGCGCGCAGCTCGAGGAGGCGGAGGCGGGCCTGGCCGCCCAGCGGCGCGACTCCCGCTCGGAGCGCGACGCCGCCAGCATCCGTGCCCGGCTGCTCCTCGACGCCGTGGTCGACGCCGCCACCGGGCTGCGGCGCGAGCTCGGCCTGCCGGCCGTGAGCGGCTCTCCCGCCGACGCCGTGGAGTCCGAGCTGGCCGGCATCGACGCGGCCCCCGCCTCCAGCGCGCCGGCGACGCCCGCGCTGCTCGAGCAGACGCTCGCGATGCCGCGCGCGCGGCTCGTCGTCGACGGCTACAACGTCACCAAGCAGGCGTGGCCGACCGCCAGCCTCGAGGCGCAGCGCAGCCGGCTCGTGCAGGCCCTGGGGCCGCTCGTGGCGAGGTCCGGGGCGGAGACCACCGTCGTGTTCGACGCCGCCGAGTCGACCGTCCGCACGGCCATGCCGGCGCCGCGGGGCGTGCGGGTCGTCTTCAGCCCCGAGGGCGTCATCGCCGACGACGTGATCCGGCAGCTCGTCTCGGCCGAGCCGCGCGGCCGGGTCGTCGTCGTGGTGACGGGGGACCGGGCCGTGGCCCGCGACGTGGCGCGCGCGGGTGCTCGCGCGGTGCCCGTCACCGCACTCCTCGGCGTGCTGGGGGCCTGAGCCGAGCCCGTTGTCGGTGGTCCCTGTCACCGTTCCGGACATGACGACACGGATCGACTGCGACACCTGCGTGGTGCGCGGGCTGCACTGCCACGACTGCGTGGTGACGGTGCTCCTCGGCCCACCGCCCGAGCTGACCATCGACGACGACGAGATGGCGGCGCTCGACGTGCTGGCCTCGGGTGGCCTGGTGCCACCCCTGCGGCTGGTCGAGCCCGTCGCGGGGCCGGTGGTCGAGTCCGCCTGACGGACCGATCACCCGACACGCGTCCACAGTTCGCCCGAAGATTGGCGAGCCCTGCGGGTCCCGTCTAGGGTGGTGCCCGACGTCCGTGGCAGTGGGTCACCAGGCCCGCGCGGGCGTCGCGCCGAGTCGAAGGCCACATCCCCCGCACCACCTGTGGCCGACGAGCCGGGGAACCACACTTCCCCCTGGGGTGAATCCCCTGTGAGGCGCACTGCGCGAGCGGTGCGTGGAGCAGGGGTAGGACATGTCGTGCCGAACCCGTCAGCTCACCCGGTAGGCGTACGACACCCCGAGGAGTACCCCCGCTCGTGGCTCACGCCCGCACGCGAGTTGGCGCGACCGTTCTAGGTCTCACCGCGATCGCTGCCATCGCCTTCGTGCCTGCGACCCCCGCTCAGGCCGACCCCGACATCAAGGACGTCAAAGCCAAGGTCGACCGTCTCTACCACGAGGCCGAGGCCGCGCAGGAGCGTCTGCACGACGCCCGGCTCGACCTCGCCGACCTCCGAGGCGACCTGTCCGGCCTGAAGGCCGACCAGGAGCGTCAGGACGAGCGCCTCGACGCCGTCCGCGCCCAGGTCTCCGACGCCGTCGTCCGACAGCTGGAGGGCGAGGGCATCTCGACCGTCGGCCAGATCGTGGTCTCGGAGGACCCCGGCGCCTTCCTCGACTCGCTGTCGACGATGTCGTCCTTCAACGACCTCCAGTCCTCGCTCCTGTCGGACTACGACACCGAGCTCGAGGCCCTCGAGATCCGCCAGGAGGCGACGGCCGACCGGACCGCCGAGATCGCGGAGCTCACCGAGCAGCTGAGCGTCGAGAAGGAGACGGTCGACGACAAGCTGGCCGACGCCAAGGAGCTCCTCGCCGACCTCGAGGCGGAGGAGCGCGAGCGCCTCCTCGCCTCGCGCGGCAGCGCCCGCATGCCCGCCTCGGTGCCGGCCTCCGGCCGCGCGGCGGCGGCGGTGCAGTACGCCATGGCGCAGGTCGGCGACGCCTACGTCTACGGCGCGATGGGCGAGAACGCCTTCGACTGCAGCGGCCTCACCATGCGCGCGTGGGCCCAGGCCGGCGTCTCGCTGCCGCACTCGTCCAGCGCGCAGTTCAGCAGCGGCCCGCGGATCGCCGCGAGCGACCTGCAGCCGGGCGACCTGGTGTTCTACTACAGCCCGATCAGCCACGTCGGCATGTACATCGGCAACGGCATGATCGTCCACGCCGCCAACCCGGGCACGGGGGTCGCGGTGTCGGGCCTCTACTCGATGCCCTACGTCGGCGCGGTCCGCCCTGGCTGACCAGCAGACCTCGAAGGCCGGCCGTCCACTCCTGTGGACGGCCGGCCTTTCGCTGTTGCTGGTGGCCGTCCTCGCCGTCGTGCTGACCCGCGACGACCGTCGTGAGGTCGAGCCGCGGCAGGTCGACGTCCCGCGGGCCAGCCCGGCGGCGGCGAGCACCGCCCTGGCGGACTTCGTGGCCGGCGTCCGGGCAGGCGACGAGGGCCTGCCGGGCGATGCGGGCAGCAACGCCCGGGCGCTGGGGCTGTCGTCGGTGACCGCGAGGTACGTCGACCAGGTCGGCACCGTCGGCGAGGACGGGTCGTGGTCCGGCGTCGTCGAGGTGTCGTGGCAGGTCGACGGCTTCGACGCGCAGCCGGCTCGCGCCGAGGTCGCCGTCTCCTTCGCGCCGGAGGGCGACGGGGTCGCGATCACCGGGTTCGGCGGGGAGGGCGCCGGCCGGGTGCCCCTCTGGCTGGGCGGCGCGCTGGCCGTCGCACGGGCGGACGGCGTCCTGGCGATGGTGCACGGCGACCAGCGCGAGGCCCGGGCCGTCGTGGAGCGCGCACGCCGGGGGATCGGCGTGGTGCGGCAGGTGCTGCGCGACTGGACGGGGCCGGTCGTGGTCGAGGTGCCGGCGAGCGCCGCGGACCTCGACGCGGCCCTGGGGGTCGAGCCCGGGACGTACGCCGGGGTGGCGGCGGTCACCGCAGCCGTGGGCGGCTCGGCCGGACGCGGCGCGCCGGTGCACGTCTTCGTCAACCCCGACGTCACCGAGGGGCTGCGCCGGGCGGGAGCCCAGGTGGTGATGAGCCACGAGCTCGCCCACGTCGCCACGGACGCCGTACGCACCCCGATCGAGCCCTGGCTGCTCGAGGGGTTCGCCGACTGGGTGGCGCTGCGCGACACCCGACTGCCCGACCGCACCACGCTGGGGCGGGCGATCGCCGCGGCGCGACGCGACGGCGTGCCGGGCGCGCTCCCGACGGCGGCGGACCTCGACCCGCGCGGGGCGGACCTGCAGGCCCGCTACGAGGAGGCGTGGCTGGCCTGCCGGATCATCGCGGAGCGGCTGGGGGAGCAGGGGCTGGTCGAGGTGTACGAGCGCGTCGCCCGCGGCGGCCGTGTGGGCCGCGAGCTGGCGCGGGCGGGCCTGCCGGTCGCTGGGCTCACCCGCGCGTGGCGCCAGCGGCTCGCTGACCTGGCCGGCTGAGCAACCCGGAACGCACTGGAGGCGACCAGCAATGCTGGTCGCCTCCAGTGCGTTCGGGCGGTCGTGTCCTCGGCGCCCCATGCGCCGGGGTGGCTGTCGAGCAGGCGTCAGATGACGCCGGCCAGCCAGTCGGCGAGACCGCCGAAGTAGGTGTCGAGCGCCGTGCCGAACAGGCCGACGCCCGCGACGATGACGATCGCGATGAAGCCGACCAGCAGGCCGTACTCCGTGGCGGTGGCGCCGCGCTCGTCGCGCTCGTGCGTGGGTGTCACGGTGTCTCCTTGTCGCAGGTGTCGCAGCTGTGGCAGTTGTCGTAGGTGTCCCGGATGAGGAAGGGGCCGGCCACTCCGCGTCGGAATGGCCGGCCCCTGCATCAGGAACGGTTGGTCACCAGCCGTCGACGGTGTCCGCGAGGCCCTCGAAGAAGCCGTTGAGCGCGTCGCCGAAGAGGCCGACACCCACGACGATGATGAGGGCGATGAGGCCGACCAGCAGGCCGTACTCGGTGGCGGTGGCGCCCTTCTCGTCGTCCTTGCGGCCGACGATCATGAGGGTGATGAACTTCTCGAGCATGGTTTTCCCCTTAGGTGTCTGTGTGATGAGTCTCGGTTCCGAGCCCGCGAGGCCCGTCGAGAACAACTCTGCCCGGTTCTGCGGCCTGGCGGATCGGGTGATCGGCCCGCTTCGGATAGCCCCTTGTGACTAGTCCCGGACCACCCCGCCGCCTCCGGCGATGACCCGACCGGCCAGGTCAGAAGCCCCGCTGGGGCGACGCGTGGTCGAGCAGGCCGAGGCGCATCGCCGCGACCAGCGCCTGCGCGCGGTTGGCGGCCCCGAGCTTCTGGTAGATGTGGGTGATGTGGGTCTTGGCGGTGGACTCGCTCATGTAGAGCGACCCGGCGATCTCGCCGGTGCCCATCCCGTCGGCGAGCAACGCCAGGACCTCCTCCTCACGCGCCGAGAGCTTCGGAGGCGCGGGCGCGGTCGCGCGGCGCATCATGGCCGCACTCAGGCCGGCGCAGAGGAAGGTGCGCGGCGCGACGGCCGCGTGGCGAGCGGCGCTCACGACGTCGGACGCCTTGCTGTCCTTGCCCACGAACGCCGAGGCACCGGCCTCCATGGCGGCGAAGATCTGGTCGTCGCCGGCGTGCATCGTGAGGACCACGAGGCCGACCGCGTCGGTCGTGCTCCGCACCTGGCGCACGACCTCGAGGCCGTGCCCGTCGGGGAGCTCGAGGTCGGTGACGACCACGTCGGGATCGAGGTCGCCGAACGCCTGCACGCCCTCGGCGACCGAGCCGGCCTGGCCGACGACCGACATCTCGTCGTCGCGCTCGAACGCGCGTGCCAGGCCCTGGCGGATGAGCTCGTGGTCGTCGATGAGCAGGACACGGGTGGTCATGCGTACTCCTTCGTGGCGGTGGCCGGTGGGGTGGTCGGGGGGGAGTGGAGGCGGACGACGGTGCCGCCGCCCTCCCGGGGCGTCACCTCGAGCGAGGCCTCGATGCCGGCGGCGCGCTCCTGCATGCTCTGCAGGCCCCAGTGGCGCTCCTTGGGCCTGGCGTTGCCGATGCCGTCGTCCTCGACCTCGAGGAGCAGAGTCGTGCCGTCGGAGACCAGGGTGACCCACAGGTTCTCGGCCCGGGCGTGCTTGCGCACGTTGCCGATCGCCTCCTGCGCCACGCGCAGGAGCTCGGTCTCGGTGCGAGGCGGGAGCGCGGGACCGGACTCGTCGAGCACGAGGTTCACGCGCACGTCCATGTCCTGGGTCACCTGGTGGACGTAGTCGGCGAGCGCGCCGGACAGGCGGTGGTCGGCGACGTGGTGGCGCAGGTCGAGGATGGAGTAGCGGATCTCGGCGACGATGCGGCTGATCTCGTCGCGCAGGGAATCGGCCAGCGCGACCGTCTCGTCCTCCTCCGACACCGAGGCGATCTCGTCGACGATGTAGCCGAGGGCGGCGAGCTCCTGGGCGACGCCGTCGTGCATCTCGCGGGCGATCCGCTTGCGCTCCTCGGCCGTCGCGAGGCGACGCACCTCGTCGAAGAGCACTGCGGTGTCGAGGCGCAGGGCGAACTCGTCGGCCACCGTCTGGGCGACGCCGCGGACCGCGTCGGGCCAGCCCTCGGTGCGCTTGAGGACCACGCTGCCGAGCTGGTGGCCGGCGCCGCGGAGGCCGATGACGAGCACGTCGCTCTTGTGCTCGTGATTGGCGCCGAGGGCGTGGCTGGCCAGCGAGCTGGTGTCGCCGTGGCCGGCCAGCTGGACGAGCGGCTGGCCCCACGCGTGGCCGTAGACGGCGACGCCGGTCGCACCGGTGCCGTCGCGGAGTCGGCCGGCCAGCTCGGTGGCGAGCTTCACGCTGTCGAGGCCGACCTCGCCGCGGCTGGCGAGGTCGTGCAGCTGGCTCATCAGCTGGTGGGTCGCGACGTAGGGCGCCTGCCGTTGCTCGAGGTCGCGAATGCTGCGGGTCTGCACACCCGCCAGCACGCCCACCCCCAGGCCGGTGAGGAGCCAGAACCCGGCCGACTGCAGCACGTCCATCGACGGCGGGTCGGCGGACACCCGGCTGCCGATCACCAGGGCGGCGGTGGACACCAGGAACGCGTTGGTGGCGGACAGCCACCCCAGCCGGATGCCGGCGACGAGCGGAGGTACGGCGAGGTAGAGCAGGATGGCCTCGTCCCGCGTCGGCTCCGACCCGACCACGGCGGCAACCAGCATGGCCTCCACGACCGGCACCCAGCGGTGCTGCGACTCGACGCCCACCCGCTCGACCAGGCTGGCGAGGGCCGCCAGCAGCCCGAGCGCGACGACCAGGGTCGCGACCTGCCCGACCCCGTCCGCCGAGACCGCTCGACCGACGACCAGTGCGATGGCGAAGACGCGCACCGCCGTGGTGATGCGCCAGCTGCGCCGCGCGGACGTGGGTGCGTCGGCCGACGCGACGAGGTCGAGGATCACCCGAACAGGTCACCCATCCCCAGGAAGACCGGCCCGATCACGACGATGAAGATGACGGGCAGGATGAAGAAGATGACCGGGAAGAGGATCTTGACGGGCACCTTCTGGGCGGCTTCCTCCGCGCGCTGGCGGCGCTTGGTGCGCATCTCGTGGCTCTGGATGCGGAGCACGCGGGCGATCGGGATGCCGAGGCTGTCGGCCTGCACCATGGCGAGGCAGAAGGACTTGAGGTCGGCGAGGCTGGTGCGCTCGCCCATCGCGCGCATCGCCTCGGAGCGACCGATGCCGAGCTGCATCTCCTGCAGCAGCCGCGAGAACTCCTGCGCGAGGGGACCGCTGGTGTTCTTGGCGACGCGTGCCACCGCGGCGTCGAAGCCGAGCCCGGCCTCGACGGAGATGGTCAGCAGGTCCGCCGCGTCCGGCAACGCGTCGCGCATCAGCGTCTCGCGCTTGTCGCCGGCGTTCTTGAGCAGGACGTTGGGCAGCATGTAGCCGAAGGCCGCGAAGCCCGCCGTGAACAGGAGCAGGCGGTCGACGCTGGACTCCCGGGACAGGGCGAACAGGAACCCGAGTGCACCCAGGACGCCCAGCCCGAGCACCTTGAGGCCGATGATCCGGTTCACGTCCCACGCCGGCGGGTTGCCGGCGATGTCGAGCCGGTGGGCGATCTTGGCGGCGGTGTCGGCCCTGGTGATCTTGCGTCCGATGCCCACCAGCCGACCGCCGAGCGGCGCGATCACTCGCTCCGTGAACGGCCGCTCGAGCTCGGCCGTCATCACGCTTGGTGCGCTGCTGATGGCGTTGACGGCGGCCACGGACCGCGCGACGGCGCGGCGCTCGGAGGTGAGCACGCCCATGATCGACAGCGCGGTGACGATGGACAGGAAGAGGAGACCGGCTCCGAGCAGAAGCAACATGGGTGTCACACCTTGATCTTGGTCAGTCGAGACATCACGAAGCTGCCTGCCGCCAGCATCCCGATGGCGACGGCGCACATCACGTACCCCGTACCGGTCGTGTACAGAGGCTTCACGAAGTCGCCCTTGAACACAAGCATGTAGCAGAACAGCGCGATCGGCAGGCCGGTCAGGACGTAGCCGGAGAAGCGGCCCTCGGCGCTGAGCACCCGCACCTGTCGACGGAGGTACTCGCGGTCGCGCAACGTCTCCGACACGGTGTTGAGCAGCTCGGCGAGGTTGCCGCCGACCTCGCGCTGGATCCGGATCGCCATGACGACCCAGGAGAAGTCCTCGGACTCCATCCGCTCGGCGACGTTCTCGAGGGTCTCCTCGATCGGGATGCCGAGCCGCTGCTCGACCAGCGCCCGTCCGAGCTCACCGGCCATCGGCTGGTGACCCTCGCGGACCACCGTGTCGACCGCCTGGGGGAGCGAGAGACCGGCCGAGAGACCGCCGGCCATCAGGGTGAGGGTCTCGGCGAGCTGGGCGTTGAAGGCGGCCAGGCGCTTGCTGTGCTTGCGCTTGAGCCACCACCACGGGACGAACACGCCACCGATGAACGCGATCGCCATCAGGGCGCCGCCCTTGAGGACGAACCCCGCGAAGGCGGATCCGATGGCGATCGCCCCATGGAGGAGCAGCCACTCGGCCGGCTTGAGCGGGGAGCCGGCACCGGCGAGCCGCTTGGCGAGCTTGTCCTCGAAGTCGCCCTGGACCACCGTGCCGGCCAGGCCGACGGCGGCGTCCTTGAGCGAGCCCTCGGCCTTGGGGCGTCCGCTGCGCTTGCCGCTCGCGCTCGTCTGGCCGCTCTGGGCGAAGTAGCTCTCCAGGCGCTGGTCGCTCAGTGACTTGCCCGCTCCGCCACCCAGGGCGAAGGCGAGGATGCCGGCCAGGCCGAGCCCGAAGGCGAGCATGCCCACCAGGAACCCGGTCCGGCCGATCATGGGCGTGCCCGCCTCGACCGTGCGGGGCGCTGCAGCGGTGGGTGCCGCGTCGCCCAGCCCGACCAGGGCGGAGTCGGTGTAGGTGGCCCCGCCGTCTGAGAGCGTGGCCTCGACCCGCTGCTCGCCGGACGTGCCCTCGGGAAGCTCGAAGGTGACGAGGACCTGGGAGGCGAGCGCCTGCGCCTGGGCGGAGAACACCGCGCCGAGGGCTCCGGCGTCGGCCGTGATGACCTGACCGCCGGCGCCAGACGCCAGGGTGTCGAGGGTGGCCTGCTGGGCCGCGGACTGGGCGAGCGCCACGACGTCGACGACGACGCCCGACTCGGCAGCCGCCGTGGTGATCTCGTCGATGCCGGTGGAGCTGCCGGTGTCGGCGCCGTCGGACAGGACGAGGAGGGAGCGCGCGCCGTCGGCGCCGGCCAGGTCGGTCGCGGCCGCGACCGCGTCGTACATCTTGGTGCCGGGTGCGAGCTGCACGCCGGCGAGGGCGTCGACGACGGCCTGGTGGTCGGTCGTCGGCTCGATGGTCTGCTGGACCTTGCCGGCGAAGGTGACCAGGCCGATCCGTACGTCCTCGGGGGCGGCCTCGAGGAAGGAGTCGATGGCGCTCGTCGCAGCGGCGAGCTTCTCGCCCTCCATGCTGTTGCTGGCGTCGAGGACGAGGACCGTGGTGCGCTCGACCGCACCGCCCTCGACGGTCTCCGCGGACGCGTCGACCGCCTCGCCGTCCACGGTCACTGCGACGCTGTCGAGATCCGGGGACGCCCCGCCGGGGAGCTGGTCCACGCCCAGCAGCATCGACACGCTGCTGCCGTCCGACTCGACGTGGTCGATGTCGATCTCGTCCGCGGCGAACGCCGCGGGGCCGAGCGCCAGGGCCCCGAGGGCCACGGCGATCGCGACGACGGACGGGACGCGCCTCATCGGAAGCCCCCGTGGGTCGCGAAGACGGCGGGGTCGACGTGGACGCCGTGGTCGGAGAGCCGCTCGAGGAAGCGGGGGCGGAGGCCGGTCGAGACGAGCTCGCCCTGGAACTTGCCCTGGTCGTTCATCCCGGCGGAGTAGTCGAAGAGGAACACGTCCTGGGTGGTGATGATGTCGCCCTCCATGCCCACGATCTCGGTGATGGCCGTGATGCGGCGGGAGCCGTCCTTGAGACGCGTCTGCTGGATGATGAGGTCGACCGCGCTGGACACCTGCTCGCGGATGGCGCGCACCGGGAGGTCCATGCCGGCCATGAGCACCATGGTCTCGAGGCGGGCGAGCGCGTCGCGGGGCGTGTTGGCGTGGAGCGTCGAGATCGAGCCGTCGTGGCCGGTGTTCATCGCCTGCAGCATGTCGAGCGCCGCGGCGTCACGGATCTCGCCGACGACGATGCGGTCGGGACGCATGCGGAGCGAGTTCTTCACCAGGTCGCGGATCAGGACGGCGCCCTTGCCCTCGATGTTCGGCGGGCGGGACTCCAGGCGCAGGACGTGGTCCTGGCCGAGCCGGAGCTCGGCGGCGTCCTCGATCGTGACGATGCGCTCGTCGTCGGGGATGAAGGACGACAGCACGTTGAGGGTGGTCGTCTTGCCGGCGCCGGTGCCGCCGGAGACGAGGATGTTCAGCCGGCCCTTCACGCAGGCCTCGAGCAGGCTCGCCGACATCGGCGTGAGGCTGCCGAAGTTGATGAGGTCCTGGACCGTGTAGGGGTCCTCGGAGAACTTGCGGATCGTCAGCTTGGAGCCGTCGAGGGCCAGCGGCGGGATGATCGCGTTGACACGCGAGCCGTCGGGGAGACGGGCGTCCACCATCGGGCTGGCCTCGTCGACGCGACGCCCGATCTTGCCGACGATCTTGTCGATCGTGCGCCGCAGGTGGGCTTCGTCGGAGAAGCTCGTGCCGGTCTTGACGAGCTTGCCGCCACGCTCGACGTAGATCGAGTCGTAGGCGTTGACCATGACCTCGGACAGGTCGCCGTCGCGCAGCAGCGGCTCGAGCGGCCCGTAGCCCAGGATGTCGTCGGAGATCTCCTGCGTGATCCGGGTGCGGTCCGCGCCCGACATCACGACGTCGGTGGCGGCGACGGCGCCCTGGAGCGCGAGCCGGACGTTGCTCTCCAGCTCGCTCTGCGTCATGTGGACGTCGTAGAGCTTGGGGCCCAAGGAGGCGACGAGCTGGGCATGCACCGCGCGCTTGACGTCCTCGAACGGGTCGCGGGTCGAGGTCCGGGCGGCCTTCGGCGCACCTGTCGACGGGGCGACCGCCGGCGACTTCTCCTGGGGTGCGTCGACGCCTTCGCTGCGGGCCCGCTGGGCGGCGGCGAGCCGGTCGGTGAGTCCCATGTCAGGCCTTCCTCAGACGGAAGCGGCCGGCGGCGGCGCGGGGCTTGCCCTCGACCTCCGGTGCGGCCTCGGCGGCGCGGGCGGTGCCCGCGATGGACGTGGCGAAGGCCTTGATGGCCTTGCTGTTGGGGTGGCTGGCGTAGGCGAGCACGAGCGGCTCACCCCGGTTGACCGCGGCCAGGACCTCACGGCTGGACGCGAGCGTGCAGTCGGCCTTGAGGCCCAGCGTGGACTCGAACTCCTCGGGCGAGAGGCCGACCTTGGCGTCGGCCCGGTTGAGCACGAACTTCCACTTCTCGCGCGGGAAGTTGAGCAGGTCGAGGGTCTGTGTGGCGAGCTTGAGGCCCTTCAGCGCGGGGATGTCCAGCGTCCCGACGAGGACGAGGGTGTCGGTCCGGTCCAGTGCCCCCAGGGCGAAGTCGTCGAACACCCCCGAGGTGTCGACCACCACGTGGTCGTAGACGCGCACCAGCACGTCCAGCAGCCGGCCGACGTCATCGGCGGTCGCCTGGTCGGGGGAGTCGAGGTGGACCGGGGCGGCGACGACGCCGAGCGTCTTGGAGTACGGCGTCACCATCGTCTCGACGGCGTCCACGTCGATCTCGCCGCGGAACGCGCCCAGGTCGCTGAGCGTGCGCATGGGCGTGAGCTGCAGCATGATCGCGATGTCGCCGTTGTTGACGTCGAGGTCGACGATGCAGACCGAGCTGCCCTGCTCGGACAGGGTGACGGCGACGTTGGCGGCCATCAGGCTCTTGCCGACACCGCCCTTGGTCGAGAAGACGGTGGTCAGCTGGCCGGTGGGCCGCTCGGCCTCCTCGCGCGCGGCCTCCGCGCGCGCCTGTGCCTCCGACAGCGCGGCGCTCGCTGCCGCCTGGGCGGCGGCCTGCGTCTCGTCCTCGAGGGTCTGCGTGATGGCGTTCGACACCGACCGCGCGCGGCTGACGGCGGTGGTGAGCCCGGCGAGGTCGCGGGACTCCACGACCTCGCGCATGCCGCTGCGGAGGGCGGTCGACAGCGCGTGGGCGTCGACCACCTCGCGCAGGAGGATCACGCCGAGGTCGGGCTTGTGCACCCGCGCCCACTGGGCGAAGACCGCGGCGTCGTCGACCGGGACCGACGGGCCGATCACGACCGCGAACTCCTGCGGCGTGGCGGAGATGTGCTCGCTCAGGGCCTCCATGGACCCGAGGGGGACGGAACCGTGGAGCATCGCCTGCAGGACGCTCAGGCGAGACCCGTCCGTCTCGACGATGGCCGTCATCCAGCGTTCCCCCTGTACGTCTCGGGGAGGATGTCGCGCGGGTAGGCGCCCTCCTTGTCCACGGACTTGGTGTCCTCGCCGAGGAGCGCGAACGTGAGCTCGGTGGTGCGGTCGGCCAGGATCAGCTTCTCGGCCTCCTCCTGCGTCACGGCAACCGTGAGGATCGTGCGCGGCACCTCCTCGGTGACCTGGTCGCCCTCCTCGGTGGTGACCGTGCGCGAGGAGACCGACGTGGTGCCGACGCCGATGACGGGCACCCGGGGCAGGACGATGCGGGTCACGGAGGACAGCGTCTGCTCGCTGCCGTCCGGCAGCCGGCGGATCGGAGCCGCGGAGGTGAGGAAGATCGCGACCTCGGAACCGGGGTTCACGAATCCGGCGACGCGCTCGAAGTCGGTGAGCTCCACCGACATCGCCATCTTGTCGTCCGGGATGACGAGGTTCTCGATGGCACCGATGGTGCCGAAACGGTCGGCGATGATCTGCTCACCGGGGTAGATCGAGCCCAGGGCCACGAGCTCGGAGATCGGGTCGGTGCTGTTGAGCGCGCCGTCCACCATGTCGTCGCGACGGACTTCCTTGGTGTCGAACTTGCCCTCGTCCTGGGCGGACGAGACCGTCTCGCCGGCCTCGATGACCGAGGTCGCGACGAGGACCTCGACGAGCTCCTGGCCCTCGGTCGCGCGGTCGTCGATGCCCTTGACGTAGAGGACGATCATGGCGGTGCCGAGAGCGGCGATGAGTACGGCCACGATGAGCAGCATGGAGCGGCGAGCCATCTGGACATCCTTCTGAGGAGTCGGGGGAACCTGAGTGCGTGTGCTCGGTCGGGGGACCCTCGCCAGATCGATGCGGCGACGCTCGTCGCCGATCGCTGGAGGTCCCGGATCCGTCCCAGCGCAGCGAATCTAGGGGCCCGCGCTCAGGCGTGTGGGCTAAACCTCCCAAACCACCCGATGGTGGTCCGGGCATGGCCCGAAGTGACTAGTCCGTCCTAGTCACGGTCTAGCCCGGGGTCGGTCGTGCCAGCACCACCGTCGCCCCGGCAGAGGGCGTACCCAGCCCCGGGTTCAGCCCAGGTAGAGCGCGTCGACGTGCTCGCGCGCCTGGCTCATCACCACGCGCCGCTTCAGCTTGAGGCTGGGCGTGAGCTGTCCGCCCTCCTCGGTCCACTCGTCCGCGAGGATCGCGAACTTGCGGATGGCCTCGGCCTTGGAGACGGCCTTGTTGGCCTCGTCGACGGCGTCCTGCACCGCCGCGACGAGGTCCGGGTCGTCGAGGAGGTCCTTCACCTCGCCCGACTTGCCGTGCTGCTCCGCCCACCCGGGGAAGGTCTCGCGGTCGATGGTGACGAGTGCGCCGATGAAGGGCTGGCCGTCGCCGACGACGAGGCACTGGTCGACGAGCGCGTGGGCGCGCAGCCGGTCCTCGAGGACGGCCGGGGCGACGTTCTTGCCGCCGGCGGTCACCAGGATCTCCTTCTTGCGCCCGGTGATCCGGACGAACCCCTCGTCGTCGACCTCGCCGACGTCACCGGTGTGGAACCACGCGTCACTGTCGAGCGCCTCGGCGGTCGCGGCGTCGTCGCCCCAGTAGCCGGGGAACACCTGGCCGCCGCGGAAGAGCAGCTCGCCGTCGTCGGCCACCCGCACGCTCGTGCCGGGCAGCGGCCGTCCGACGGTGCCGATCTTGGTGGCGTCGGGGAGGTTCGCCGCGAGGGCGGCCGTCGTCTCGGTCAGCCCGTAGCCCTCGAGCACGGTCAGGCCGATGCCGCGGTAGAAGTGGCCGAGGCGGTCACCGAGCGGCGCGCCGCCCGAGATGGCGTACGCGCAGCTCCCGCCGAGCGCCTGGCGGAGCTTGCCGTAGACGAGCTTGTCGAAGACCGCGTGCTGGGCGCGCAGGCGTACGGGCACCCGCTTGCCGTCCTGGGCCCGCGACCAGGCGATGGCGGTGTCGGCAGCGCGGTCGAAGATCCTGCCGCGTCCGTCCGCGGTGGCGCGCTGGGAGGCGGTGTTGAAGACCTTCTCGAACACGCGGGGGACCGCGAGGATGAAGGTCGGGCGGAACTCGCCGAGGTCGGCGACGAGGTTCTTGATGTCGGAGCTGTGCCCCATCCGCGCGCGGCTCTTGACGCAGCCGACCTGGATGATGCGGGCGAAGACGTGGGCGAGCGGGAGGAAGAGCAGCGTCGAGGCGTCCTCGGTGTCGAAGAGCTCGCTGAGCTCGTCGACCGCCACGCCGAGCTCGAACATGAAGTTGCCGTGCGTGAGCATGCAGCCCTTGGGCTTGCCCGTCGTCCCGCTGGTGTAAATCAGCGTCGCGAGGTCGGCCGGGGTCGCGGTCGTGCGCCGCTCCTCGAGCAGGTCGTCGGAGATGTCCGAGCCCAGGCGGTCGAGCACGTCGACGGCGTTGTCCTGGATCGACCAGACGTGCTGCAGCTCGGCGAGGTCGGCCGCCTGCCGGGCCTCGCGCACGCGGGCGAGGTGCTCGGGCCCCTCGGCGACCACGGCGCGGGCGCCGGAGTCCTGCAGGATCCAGCCGATCTGCTCGGCCGACGAGGTCTCGTAGATCGGCACGGTCACGGCACCGGCGAACCAGATGGCGTAGTCGAACAGCGTCCACTCGTAGCGTGTCTTGGAGAGCAGCGCGACACGGTCGCCCGGCGCGACGCCGGCGGCGACGAGCCCCTTGGCCACCGCACGGACCTGCTCGTGGAACTCGGCGGCCGTGACGTCGACCCACCCGTCGCCGGTGTCGCGGCTGAAGACCGCCGCGTCGGCGGCCTCACGCGCATTGCGGACGACGTCGTCGGTGAGGTTCCCGGTCGTCGGGATGGAGATGGAGAGCGGTGTGGCGAACTCCCGCACGGTGGAACCTCCTAGGAGTGGTCGATGCGCCGCTGAGGCTATCGCGGGAGCACGGCCGACATCCCCGTGGGCTAGGCTCCGGCCATGGCCGAACAGACCTCCTCGTCGATCGTCATCGAGGCCCCTCCGGCCGACGTCATGGCCGTCATCGCCGACTTCGAGGCCTACCCCGAGTGGGCCAAGGGCGTGCAGAAGGCCGAGGTCACCGCAGGCGGCGCGGGCGGTCGCGCCGAGCAGGTCTACTTCGCCCTCGACGTGTCGCCGATCAAGGACGAGTACACCCTCGCCTACGACTGGGACGGTGAACGCGAGGTCACCTGGACCCTCGTCGAGGGCAACATGCTCAAGGCGCTCGACGGCGCCTACACCCTCGTCGACCGGGGCGACGGCAGCACCGAGGTGACCTACCGGCTCGCCCTCGACGTCAGCATCCCGCTGATCGGCATGCTCAAGCGCAAGGGCGAGAAGATCCTCATCGACACCGCGCTGAAGGGCCTCAAGAAGCGCGTCGAGTCCCTCTGACTCCCGGGTCCGGGATGCGGATCCTGCTCTTCACCGGCAAGGGCGGCGTCGGCAAGTCCACCCTCGCCGCCGCGACGGCCTGCGCCACCGCAGCCGCCGGCCACCGGACGCTCGTGCTGTCCACCGACGCGGCCCACTCGCTCGCCGACGCTCTCGACGTCCTCCCGACGTCCGAGCCCGCCGAGGTCGCTGAGAACCTCTGGATGCAGCACGTCGACGCGCAGGACCGGTTCGAGCGGTCGTGGTCCGACATCCAGGGCTACCTCCTCAGCGTCCTCGACGTCGCCGGTGTCGACCCGGTCGCCGCGGAGGAGCTCACGGTCATCCCGGGCGCCGAGGAGGTGCTGGCGCTGCTCGAGGTGCGCGCGCAGGCGAGGTCGGGGGAGTGGGACGTGCTGGTCGTCGACTGTGCCCCGACCGCGGAGACGCTCCGCCTGCTCGCCCTGCCCGAGGCGCTGGGCTGGTACATGACCCGGGTGCTGCCGGTGGAGCGGCGCGTGGTCAGGGCGCTCAAGCCGGTCCTCACCCGCGCCGCGGGCGTACCCATGCCCTCGGACTCCGTCTTCGACGCGATCGAGCGGCTGCACGCCGACCTCGACGACGTCCGGGCGGTCCTCACCGGCCCGGAGACGTCGGTGCGCCTGGTGCTCACGCCGGAGTCCGTGGTGCTCGCCGAGGCGCGTCGCGCCTACACCTTCCTGACGCTCTTCGGCTACGGCGTCGACGCCGCGGTCGTGAACCGGGTGTTCCCCGACGGCGGGGCGGACGAGTGGCGCTCGACGTGGGTGGCCGCCCAGGCCCGCGTCCTCGCCGACGCCGCCGACTCCTTCGCCGGGCTCGACCTGCGCACGTCGGTCTACCGCGCCGCCGAGCCGGTCGGGCGCGAGGCGCTGCTGGACCTGGCCGCCGACGTGTACGGCGACGCGGACCCGCTCGCGCACGGGACCGCGGTCCCGCCCATGGGCGTGCGGTCGCGTGCGGGCGGTGTCGTGCTCTCCCTCCCGCTGCCGCTGGCGGAGCAGGACGACGTACGACTCGCGCGCAAGGGCGACGAGCTCGTGGTCTCGGTCGCGTCGTATCGTCGCCTCCTGACGCTGCCCTCCGGCCTGGCGCGCCACCGGGTGGCGGGCGCGCGGGTGCGGGACGGCGAGCTGCAGGTCCGGTTCACCGAGCCGGACGACGAGCCCGAGACGCCGCAGGAGACGCCGTGACAGACGCCGACGACGCGCCCGACCCCCGCGAGGTCGGCTCGCTCGGGGACGAGGCCGCCAAGCTCTTCGGCGCCCTGGCCGGCTGGGCACGCGAGCAGGCGGGCGAGGCCGAGCACGGGCTCGGTGGGCTGGCGGGCCAGGCCGCCGCGGCGGTGCACGACCTGGACGAGCACCTCGCCACCGGCTCAGCCGAGTGCACCGTGTGCCCGGTGTGCCGCACCGTCCACGCGGTGCGCCAGCTCAGCCCGGAGGTGACGTCGCACCTGACGAGCGCCGTGTCCTCGCTCGCGCAGGCCGCCGCGGCGCTCGTGGCGAGCCTGGACACCCGCCCCCCGAGCAGCACCGACGAGCCGGTCGAGCACATCGACCTGTCGGACGACTGGCCCGAGGACGCGTGAGCGGTCCGGGGGCCGGCGTCGTCGTCGGTGTGGACATCGGCGGCACCAAGGTGCTCGCGGGTGCCGTGGCCGAGGACGGAACGGTCGTGCGCACGGCGACGCGCACCACGCCGGGACGTCGGGTCGTGACGCAGCAGGTGGAGGACGCGCTCGTCGCGGCGGTGCTGGCCGCGGCTGAGGGCGAGCCCCTGGCCGGGGTGGGGGTCGCTGCCGCCGGCTTCGTCGACTCTGCGGGGGAGCGGGTCATGTTCGCCCCGCACCTGCCGTGGCAGGGCCAGCCCCTGCGCGACCTGCTGGTCGCCCGCCTCGGCTGCCCGGTGGGCCTGGACAACGACGCCAACTGCGCGGCGCGGGCCGAGGCGCACCACGGCGCCGCCCGGGGCGCCGCGTCGGCGCTCATGATCACGATGGGCACCGGCATCGGGGGAGCCGTGCTGCTCGACGGGCGGGTCGTCCGCGGGGCCAACGGGATGGCCGGCGAGTTCGGGCACATGCAGGTGGTGCCGGACGGCCAGGCCTGCGAGTGCGGCCGCCGGGGTTGCTGGGAGCAGTACTCCTCGGGCAACGCGCTGGTCCGCAGCGCGCGGGGGCTGATGGCCGAGCAGCCCTCCGTCCTGCTCGAGATGAGCGGCGGGCGTCCGGAGGCGGTCACCGGCCCGATGGTCACCGCGGCCGCCGAGGGGGGCGACCTCGTCGCACGCCGGGCGTTCACGTCGATCGGCGACTGGCTCGGTGTCGGCGTCGCGAACCTGGTCGCCGCCCTCGACCCCGAGGTGGTGGTGATCGGCGGCGGCGTCTCGGCGGCCGGCGACCGCCTGCTCGAACCCGCACGCGCTGCGCTGCGGCGTACGCTCGTCGGCGCCGCCCACCGGCGCGTGCCGCCGCTGGTCGCGGCCGAGCTCGGCCCCGGCGCCGGGATGATCGGCGCGGCGCGGCTGGTGCGGGACGCTCAGGTCCTGCGGTAGTCCGCGACCAGCTCCAGGGCGAGCTGCTCGAGGAACAGCCCGACGTCGGTGACGATCCCGCGGCCCTGGCTGGTGCCCCGGTCCGCGAGCTTGGTGACCGTCGACGGGTTGATGTCGACGCACACGATCGGGACGGTGGCGGGCAGGATGTTGGCCGTCGCGACCGAGTGCAGCTGCGTCGCCATCATCAGGCAGTAGCCGACCCCGGCGACCTCCGCGCGCATCGCCCGCTGGCCCTCGATGACGTCGGTGTGGACGTCCGGCAGCGGGCCGTCGTCGCGCACCGAGCCGACCAGGACGTAGCGCTTCTCGTGCGTGACGAGCGCGTGCATGATGCCGCTGGTCAGCACGCCGGTCGCGACCGCGTCACCGATCGAGCCCGCCTTGCGGATGGTGTTGAGGGCGCGCACGTGGTGCTCGTGGCCGTGCTCGAGCCCGTGGGTCGCGACGTCGACGCCGAGGCTGGTGCCGTAGAGCGCGCTCTCGATGTCGTAGGTCGCCAGCGCGTTGCCGGCGAACAGCACGTCGACGTAGCCGCCGCGCACCAGCGCGACCATCGCGGGGACGGCGCCGGTGTGCACGATGCCGGGCCCGGCGACCCAGAGCAGGCGCTTGCCCTCCGCCCGCACCCGCTTCATGCCGTCGGCGACCTGGCGCACGATGACCGTCTGGGGGCGGTCCGAGCCCCCGTCGGTGCCGACGGACGCGAACGCGTCCGAGGTCGGGGCCTGGCTCGGCACGACCACCTCGATGCCGGCCGCGCCCACGACGATGCGCATGCCCTCGCTGACATCCGCCATGGGCACCGTCCGCACGCGCAGGCCGCCGTCGTCGGACTCGTCGACCACGAGCCCGCAGTCCATCTCGGGGTTCTCCACCGGGTGCCACGCGCCGTCGAGGCGTACGCGCGTCTCGAGGTTGGTGGTCGAGTAGAAGCCGTCGGGCAGCACGCCGTCCCGGTCCGCGGTCGCCAGCGCCGCCTCCCGCTCGCCGATCGGGTTGACGCCGCGCGTCTGCAGCCGCATGAGCAGGCGCTGCAGCGACGCGTCGTCCTCGGCCTCGATGACGATCCGGGCGCTGCTGGGGTCGTGCGCGTCGTGACCGACGTCGAACTGCTCGATGACGTAGTCGCCGCCGTAGTCGCGGATGTCGTCGAGGACCCGCGACAGGATGCCGCTGTCCATCAGGTGACCGGTGACCTCGATCGTCTCTCGCACCCCCACCCGGCTGACCCTACGTCGTGGCCGCGCGGGGCACGGACGGAGGCCGGGTCACACGCGCGAGCCGTCGTCCCAGGGGTCGCGGGGGGAGCGGGGCATCTCGCGCACGAGGTAGACGAAGCCGCCGACGAACCAGGCGACCAGCGCCCAGCCGAGGAGCGGGGTCACGTAGATCGAGAGCAGCCCGACGACGAGCGCGACCAGGGGCGAGACGAAGACGCCCGCCCACGCCACGCCGCGCTGCCAGGTCCGTGGACGCGGCAACGGCGGCGGGGGCGGCGGCTGGAAGCGCTCGGACGCCGCGACCGCCTGCTCGCGGACCTCGACCTCGTCGTCGTCGACGAGGTCGTCGGGCAGGTCGCCGACGAGGTCGGCGGTGGTCGCGGTGGTCCCGGCGGGCCCGCTGGTGGGCGCGTCCGTGTGCTCGTCGGTGGATCGGCCGGCGGTCTCGCCCGACGGCTCGTCGTCGAGCACCGGACGCTCGCCGTAGTGCGCGACGATCTCGCGCCAGGCCAGCTCGGTCCGGCTCTCGTCGCCAGGGGTCGTCACGCTGTCACGGTACCCGTCCGGTGGTTCCGCGGACCCGGTGGTTCGGCACGCCGGACGGGGCCCGCGGTGGTGCACACTGTGCCCGTGAAGATCCCGTTCCTCGGCGGCCGGCAGGCACTCCTCGACCCCACCCTCGTCGCGCCGATGTCGACGGCGGCCCGTCCCGAGCTCACCGGGGGCCGCCGGATCGGCGTCCTGGTCCAGCACGGCTTCACCGGCAACCCCGCCTCGATGCGCCCGTGGGCGCAGGACCTCGCCGAGCGCGGGTACGCCGTGGAGATGCCGCTGCTCCCCGGCCACGGCACGCGGTGGCAGGACCTCAACAAGGTCACCTGGGACGACTGGGTCGCGACCGTCGAGGGTGCCCTCGACAAGCTGGTCGCGGAGAACGACGCCGTCGTCGCCGTCGGGCTCTCGATGGGCGGCGCGCTCTGCCTGCGGCTCGCCGCCGACCACGGGGACGACCTCGCCGGCATCGTCGTCGTCAACGCGGCGGTCGACACCCTGCGCAAGGACGTCAAGCTCCTCCCGGTCCTCAAGCACGCCGTCCCGGCGATGCCCGGCATCGCCAACGACATCAAGAAGCCGGGGGCCGACGAGCACGGCTACCCGATGACCCCCCTGCGGGCGGCGGCGTCGATGTTCGCGGGGTACGCCGAGCTGCGCCGCGACCTGCCTCGTATCACCATCCCCGTGCTGTTCTTCCGCTCGGCCGAGGACCACGTCGTCGACATCTCGAGCTCGCGCGCCATCAACGCGGGCCTGTCGTCCAAGGACTTCGAGGAGCGCGTGCTGGAGGACAGCTACCACGTCGCGACCCTCGACCACGACGCCCCGCGGATCTTCGCCGAGTCCGCGGAGTTCATCGAGCGGGTCACCCGCGAGCAGCAGGGCTAGGCTCGGCCCGTGCTCTATTGGTTCCTGAAGTGGATCGCCCTCGGGCCGGTGCTCCGCCTCGTCTTCCGGCCCAAGGCCTACGGCGTGGAGAACGTGCCGGACGCAGGACCCGCCATCCTGGCGAGCAACCACCTGTCGTACGCGGACTGGCTGTTCATGCCGCTGACGCTGTCGCGCCGCGTCACCTTCGTCGCCAAGGCCGAGTACTTCACGACCCCGGGGATCAAGGGGTGGTTCCAGAAGAAGTTCTTCACCGGTGCAGGACAGGTGCCGATCGACCGGTCGGGTGCCAACGCGGCCGACGGGGCGATGAGGTCCGCGATGAAGATCCTCGCCGAGGGTGAGCTGTTCGGGATCTACCCCGAGGGCACGCGCTCCCACGACGGCAGGCTCTACCGCGGCAAGACCGGTGTCGCCCGCCTGGCGCTGGAGACCGGGGCGCCGGTGATCCCGTGCGCGGTCGTCGGCACCGACGTCGTCGCGCCGACCGGCAAGGTCTACGGCACCTGGACGCGCCCCGTCGTGCGCTTCGGCAAGCCGCTCGACTTCTCCCGCTACGCGGGGATGGAGAACGACCGCTACATCCTGAGGTCGATCACCGACGAGATCATGTACGAGATCATGCGGCTCTCGGAGCAGGAGTACGTCGACCTCTACGCCAGCAAGGCCAAGGAGCTCGAGAAGGAGGCGCGGGAGAAGGCCAAGCAGGCCGCCGCCGAGCAGGCCGAGCGGGAGAAGGCGGAACGCGAGCAGGCGGAGCGCGAGCAGCCCGGCGGCTCCGCGGAGCAGAAGGCGTCCTGAGCGCGCACCACGCGTCGTGGTCGCCCGCGACGCGCGGCGACTCCGAGCTCGCCGTCGAGGACCGGCTCTACTCGGCCCTGGCCATCGTCCGGGTGGTCGTCACCGTCAACATGGTCGGGCTCAACGCCTACCGGCGTGACAACTTCGAGCACCCCGACCTCGGCCTGGCGGTCGTCGTCGCCCTGGCGGCATGGACCGTGGCGGCGACCTGGCTCTACCGCGACCGCGCCCGGCGTACGGCCGTCCTCCTCGTCGCCGACCTCGCGATCGTGCTCGCCGCCCTGGTCGTCACGCCGTGGGTGAAGTCCCCGGACTTCAACGCGACGATCCCGGGGTTCTACGTCATGGGCGCCTTCTTCGCCTGGGCCATCCACTGGCACTGGCGCGGCGGGCTGGTGGCGTCGGCGCTGATCGCCGCCTTCGACCTGCTGCCGCGCTCCGAGGTCGACCAGGGCAACTACGGCAACACCTTCCTCATCCTCATCGGCGGGCCGATCGTCGGTTTCATGTGCGAGTCGCTCCAGCGGATGGCGCGGGAGCGGGACGCGGCCGAGCGTGCGGCCGCGGCGGCCGAGGAACGCACCCGGCTGGCCCGGGCGGTCCACGACGGCGTCCTCCAGGTGCTCGCGATGGTCCAGCGGCGTGGAGCCGCCGACGGCGGGGAGTGGGCCGAGCTCGGCCGACTGGCCGGGGAGCAGGAGCGCGGCCTGCGCTCGCTGATCCGCCAGCAGGACACGGTGCCGACCGGTGCCGGCGGCCGCGTGGACCTCGCCGGGGCGCTGGAGGCGATGGCCACGGCGCACCCGGTGCGGGTCGAGGTGGCCACCCCGGGCGGCGCGGTCCTCGTCGAGGCGCACGTGGCCTCGGAGGTCGTCGCGGCGGTGAGCGCCTGCCTCGACAACGTGCTGGCCCACGTCGGGCCCGGTGCCACCGCGTGGGTCCTCGCGCAGTCGGCGCCGGACGAGGTCACGGTCTCGGTGCGCGACGACGGGCCGGGGATCGGCGAGGGCAGGCTCGACGAGGCGGCGGCGCAGGGACGGCTCGGCGTCGCGTCCTCGATCCGCGGCCGGGTCGAGGAGCTCGGCGGGACGGCGCGGCTCGAGAGCGGCTCGTGGGGCACCGAGTGGGAGCTGGTCGTCCCGCTAGCGTGAGCGGGTGACGATCCACTCCGGCCACCCGTTCCCGACGCCCGACGACCCCGTACGCCGCCTGCGCGGGCGCCAGGGCGGCACCGTGTCGCTGTGGACCGCGGGTGACGCCGACGAGCGCGCCGGCCTGACCGTCACGTCCTGGATGGTCGCCGGGGGCGAGCCCGGCCGGGTGCTCGCCCTCCTCGACCCCGACGACGATCTGACCGAGCTGCTGCTGGGGACCGGGCGCGGCGTCGTCCAGCTGCTGGGCTGGGACGACCGTGGGCTCGCCGACGCGTTCGCAGGCACCGCCCCGGCGCCCGGCGGTCCGTGGCGTACGACCGAGTGGGTCGCGACCGACCACGGGCCCCGGCTGGCCGGCGCCACGAGCTGGGCCCTGGTCACCGTCGAGACCGACGTCGAGGTCGGGTGGTCCCGGCTGGTCACGTGCACCCTCGACGAGGTCGTGGTGGGCGCGGACGACCGACCCCTCGTGCACCGGCGGGGTCGATACGTCTCGCCGGAGGCCTGAGGGGTCTACGCTTCCGGCAGACGTCGGGAGGGGGACCCATGGTGAGGGTGATGGTGGTCGACGACCACCCCATGTGGCGCGATGCCGTCGAGCGTGACCTGCAGGCCGCCGGCCACGAGGTGGTCGCGGTCGCCTCCAACGGCCGCGAGGCGATGGCGCGCTTCCCCGCGGCGGCGCCGCAGGTCGTCGTCCTCGACCTGCAGCTGCCCGACCACAGCGGCGTGCAGGTGACGAGCATGATGCTCGAGCACGACCCGACCGCGCGGGTGCTGATCCTGTCGGCGAGCGGTGAGCAGACCGACGTCCTCGACGCGATCAAGGCCGGGGCGACGGGATACCTCGTGAAGTCCGCCTCGAGCGCCGAGCTGATCGACGCGGTGACCCGCGTCGCCGACGGCGACACCGTGTTCACGCCCGGGCTGGCCGGTCTGGTCCTCGGTGAGTTCCGCCGCATAGCCGACGGACCCGCCGACGACCCGGTCGACCAGCTCACCGAGCGCGAGACCGAGATCCTGAAGATGGTCGCGACGGGCATGAGCTACAAGCAGATCGCCGCTCGCCTCGTGCTGTCCCACCGCACCGTGCAGAACCACGTCCAGAACACGCTGCGCAAGCTGCAGATGAACAACCGTGTGCAGCTCACCCGATGGGCGATCGAGCACGGCCTCGACGACACCCGGGAGTGAGCCGGCCCGCTACGACGGCACCGTGACCGCCGCGACCACGCGGTCGCCGACGTCGCCCGCGGTCAGGCGTACGGTCCACTGGCCCTCGTCGTCGGCCTCGCCGCACGGCGTGAGGGAGGCCGTCGAGTCGCCGCACGCGAGCGACAGGACGGACGCGGAGCGGACCACCCGGACGTCGTCGGGCTGGGTCGCCGAGACCGTGAGCGCGGTGGTCGTCACGAGGCCGCGGCCCTCCGCCGACCCGCTCCGCTCGACGACGCCGTCGAGGTCGTAGCGGACCAGGATGGTGGTCGCGTCGTCGAAGACGTAGGAGGCGCGGGTGAACGTGACCCGGTCCGGTCCCGAGGCCTGGCGGCCGTCGGCGACCACCTCGACGCTGCTGGCCTCCACCGGGTTCGTGCTCTCCGACTCCGGGAGCGAGAGGTCGAGGGCGTCGATGGGCGTCGTGGTGTGGATGCGGTGCGTCACCTGGACGGTGCCGTCGGCGCGCACCTCCGTCACGGTGCGCGAGGTGCCGGCGGCCGGCCACCCGGGCGTGCCGGCCGACGCGGCTGGTGGCCGTCGCGCACCGGGTGCGTCGTCGCGGGCCACCCACCACACCGCGGCGCCGCCCACCCCGACGCCGAGGAGCAGCACGGCGACGGCGAGCGAGGCGGCCGGCCCGCGGGACCGCGACGGCCCGGGACCGGGCGCCACCTGGGGAGCGGGTGCGACGCGCGGCGCGGCCTCCGACGGCGCCGGGCGGCGGGGCGCGACCACGCGGGGTGCGACGACAGGGGTTGCCGAGGCACTGGCAGCCTCCGTGGCGGGCTCCTGAACCGGGGCGGTGGGTCGCTGCGCCGGGCGCTGCGCCGGAGGCGGTGTCGTCGTCTCGGGTCGCGCGCTCGTGCGCGGGGCGGGCGGCCGCACCGGCGGCGGGAGCACCGTCGGCAGCTGCTTCTTGTAGCCCTTCTTGCGGGTCACTGATCCTCCGGTGGGCCGAGGGGGACGGCGGTGACGACGGCGAGGTTCTGGTAGCCCCCGCGGTCGGGTTCGTACGGCGGGGCGCAGGTGACGAGGGTGAGGCGGAGGTCGCCGGACGCGTCGAAGATCCAGCTGTCGTCGGCGAGGCTGCCCTGCGGCACGAGGCGGCGCGCATCGATGCGGAACACCTGGCGCAGGCGGGAGGACTCGAGCACCACGCGGGTGCCCGGCTCGAGGGTGAGCAGCTCGGCGAACGGCCCGAGGCCCTGGGTGCGCGAGTCGACGTGTGCGGCGACGAGCACCGACCCGAAGGGGTCGCCGATCCGCGACCCGCCCCGCCACCAGCCGGCGTTGTCCACGTCCGCGGGGACGTCGAGCACACCGGCGGGTGTGGTGCCGACGCGGTCCACCGGCACCCGACGTCCGCTCGGCAGGACGACGAGCCGCGGCGCCTGCGGGGACACCACCGACTCCGCGCGCCGCGCCGCGGGGACGGACGACTCGGCGTCCGGCGAGGCGGCCGGGGACGAGGTCGGCGATGCGGTCGCGGAGGCGGAGGTGGAGGGGGTGCGGGTGCGCGATGGGTCTGCGTCGGTGCTCGCGCAGCCCGGGACGACGAGCACGGCGACGGCCGCGGGGACGAGTGTCCGGAGGATCCTCATCCCGACAGGCTGCTCGGCGGGCCGGCCCGCCGGTGCCGGCGCACGGAGCCGCGCACGGCGCCGGTCGCGGCCAGCACGGCGAGCGCGCCGAGGAGCAGCCACGCGGCTGCGGGCCCGCCAGCGGCGCCGTCCGCGAACGTCGTCACGGGCGTCTCCGCGAGACCCGCCGAGCCGGTGTCGATGCGCGAGGGCTGCACGCTGCCGTCCGGGGACAGTGCCTCGGTGTGGGCGATGACACTCATCGACCCGTCGCGCGGGTTGCCGTAGGCGTAGATCATCGACAGCGTCCCGGCCTCGAGGCTGACGTCGAGGGGACCGAGGATCGGGTCGGCCTCGGCGCCGGAGGGCAGCAGGGCGACCTCGATGCTCCCGGCCGGCACGTCCGCGTCCGCGAACTCGCCGTTGGCGATGTTGGTGAAGACGGTCTGGCCGTCGACCTGGACGTCCGCGGGGGCCACGGTGGCGGTGTGCGCGAGGAGCACGCGCGCCTTGTCGGGTCCGATCGGGCCCTCGGGTGCGGCGTACGCGTGGACGACGGGGTCACCGTCCACCTCGGCGGGCAGGTGCAGCACGACGTCGCTGCTGGCCCCGGCCTTCACGTCCAGGGTGTGCTCGACGTCGGCGCCGCCTCCGGAGAACGCGACCCGGTGGCTGCCCGGCGCGAGCTCGAACGGCCCGAGGACGTCACCCACGCCGGCACCGGTCGCGACCTGGCGACCGTCGACGGACACGTCGACCGACGCGCCGGGCACCGCCTGGATGACCGTCACGCTGGCGGCCGTCGGGCTCGCCTCCGAGCTCGCGACACCGAGGCCGAGGACCGCGAGCACCGCGGCCAGGCACGAGAGAAGCATTCGACGCATGGCATTCCACCCCCGTAAGGCGACCCCTGACGCGGGTCGCGATCCCACGACAACACCGCCGGAGCGGCCGCTCAACCCCTATATGGGGTACGCCGGTCTGGACCGGTCTCCCCAGGGGTAGGTTTCGGCAACGCGACGTCCACAGGGTCGACACGAAGGGGGTTCCAGGACGTGGGAGACACGGCCACGACGCTCGAGGGCTACCTCGGCAGGATCGGTCTGACGGAGACGCCTCGACCGACCCTGGAGGGGCTGCGACGCGTCCACCGCGCGCACGTCTCGCGGATCCCCTACGACAACCTTTCCACGATGCTCGGTCGCCCCGACCCGGCGACGCCGTCCGCGGCCGTCGCGCGGGCGGTGGCGGGAGGACGGGTCGGCTACTGCTTCCAGCAGAACGGCGCCCTCGCGTGGCTGCTGGCCGGGCTGGGCTTCTCGGTGAGCCGTCGGCACGGCCACGTCTGGTTCCGTCCCGAGGACGAGCTCGGCACCGGTCTGAACCACCTCGTCCTGGTCGTCTCCGGCCTGCCCACCGACGCGAACCCGGGTGGGCACTGGTGGGCCGACGCCGGGCTGGGCGAGGGGTTCGCCGAGCCGTTGCCGCTCGTGCGGGGGGACCACGTCGTCGACGGGTGGTCGTACGGCATCGGCGCCGGCTTCGGTGCGCAGGCGGCCGGGCGGCCGACGGGTCCCGCCGCGTGGACCTACCGGCACCTCCCCGGCGGGGTCCTGCGCGGGATCGTCGTGACCGCGCGCGACCACTCGGCCGCGGCCGTCGACGCGGCCCACGACGCACTGACCGGACACGACCGCTCACCGTTCCGGCGCGTGGTCGTGGTCCAGCGGATCGACGGGCCGCGACAGCTGACCGTCCGGGGGCTCGTGCACACCGTGCTGACCCCCGACGGCCGCGAGCAGCGCGACCTCACCTCGTACGCCGAGTGGCGCGCCGCCCTGGCCGACGACCTGCTGCTGCCCACGGACGACGTCACCGACGATGAGTGGTCCGGGCTGTGGGAGCGGACCCGCGCCTCGCACCGCGCCTGGGACGAGGCGGGGCGGCCATGAGCGCCGAGTGGCGCCGGACGACGCCGGACGACGCCGTCGCGCTGCGCGACCTCGAGCGGGCCGCGAGCCAGGCCGGGCTGGCCCACGTCTTCGGGTCGCTGCCGTACCCCGACGACGACGTCCTCGCCCGGTGGGTGCTGCTGCTCGACGACCCCGAGGTGGTGGTCGAGGTCGTCGAGGACGAGGGCGGCCTGGTCGCGCTCGCCGCCCACGACGGGACCTCGCTGCGCCACCTCGCCGTCCGCCCCGACCGGTGGGGCTCCGGGCTCGGGCGCGAGGGCTTCCGCCGAGCCGAGGCCGCGGGCGCGCGGAGACTGTGGGTGCTGGAGGCCAACTCGCGGGGCCGTGGGCTCTACGAGTCGCTCGGCTGGGCGCCGACGGGGGTGACCCAGGAGTGCCCGTGGCCGCCGTTCCCGACCGAGGTGGAGTACGGCCGCGGTTGACTGCAGCACGTCAGAGCGGGCGCTTGAACCCGACGTGGCTCGCGGCATACCCGGCCCGCTCGTAGAAGCGGTGGGCGTCGGTCCGCGTCCGGTCCGTCGTCAGCTGGGCCAGGCTCGCGCCACGGGCCCTGCCGTAGTCGTGCGCCCAGTCGAGCAACGCCTGCCCCAGCCCACCACCCCTCGCGTCGGCCGCGACCCTGACCGCCTCGATCTGCAGCCGCGTCGCACCGGCGCGCGACAGTCCGGGGAGCAGCGTGAGCTGCATCGTCCCGACGACGTCGCCGGCCCCGTCCCGGACGGCGATCAGCAGGTGGCGCGGATCGTCGTCGATCTCCCGGAAGGCCCGGAGGTACGGCCCCATCTCGCCCGACTCACGCCCGGCACCGAGGGGGTCGTCGGTGAGCAGCGCGACCAGGGCCGGGACGTCCTCCTCGACCGCACGTCGCACCTCGAAGCGGCGCTCGCCCACGACCACAGCGTCCATGCGCAGAGGATGGCACGGGGGAGGGGACGGGGCTGTGACGGCGCTGACCTGGAACGCACCGGCCCGCGCCACGTCGTCGGGCACCGACCGCGACCCGACGCCCCCGTCATCGCACTCACCTGGCTGTCGGTGGTGATCGCCGGTCGGTTGGGTGCCGGTGGCGTCGCGTCGGAAGCGGTAGCCGTGGGGGCTGGTCAGTCGTGAGTCCCGGTTGCGGTGGTCTCGTAGTGCCAGGCGCTGTGGGTCTTCAGGCGGTGGTGGGTGCGGCACAGCGGGGCGAGGTCCGACGTACTCGTCGCTGCGCCGGCGTCGAACGGGATCACGCGGTCGAGGTCGCAGGCGATGCTCCTGGAACGGCCCGCGCCACGTCGTTGGGCAACGATCGCGACCCGACGCACCCGTCATCGCCCTCACCTGGCTGTCGGCGGTGGCCGCTGGCCGGGCGGGAGGCCAGGAGCACCCGGAGTGGAGGTCAGGCGTGCCTGTGGCCCCGCCCTCGTGGTGACGGGCGGGGTGTGGGGCGGGGTCATCGTCGGCGGGGTCGCGGGATGTCGGGTGGCGGTCCGGGTGTCGATCGCTCGGGTTCCGGTGGGGTCGCGTCGGAAGCGGTGGCCGTGGGGGCTGGTCCAGTCGTACGTGCCGGGTGCGGTGGTCTCGTAGTGCCACGCGCTGTGGGTCTTGAGGCGGTGGTGGGTGCGGCACAGGGGGGCGAGGTTCGACGTACTCGTCGCTTCGCCGGCGTCGAACGGGATTACGTGGTCGAGGTCGCAGGCGATGCTCCTGGAACGGCCCGCGCCGCGTCGTTGGGCAACGATCGCGACCCGACGCACCCGTCATCGCCCTCACCTGGCTGTCGGCGGTGGCCGCTGGCCGGGCGGGAGGCCAGGAGCACCCGGAGTGGAGGTCAGGCGTGCCTGTGGCCCCGCCATCGTGGTGACTGGCGGGGTGTGGGGCGGGGTCATCGTCGGCGGGGTCGCGGGATGTCGGGTGGCGGTTCGGCGTCGATCGCTCGGGTTCCGGTGGGGTCGCGTCGGAAGCGGTGACCGTGGGGGCTGGTCCACTCGTATGTCCCGGGTGCGGTGGTCTCGTAGTGCCACGCGGAGTGGGTCTTCAGGCGATGGTGGGTGCGGCACAGTGGTGCGAGGTTCGACGTCGAGGTGGGTCCGCCGGCGTCGTAGGGGGTGACGTGGTCGAGGTCGCAACGGCGGGCGGACCGGGTGCACCAGGGGAAGACGCAGGTGCGGTCGCGGATGATCACGGCCTCGCGGATCCGGGTGGTGGGTTCGTAGGCCGGGGTGGTGAGCTCGGTGGTGAGGTCGATGACGGGTCGGATGGTGACCTTGGTGCGGGTGTCGGTGCACCAGTCCTTGACCTGGTCGAGCAGGACCAGGCGCTGGCCTTCTTCGAGGCGACCGTTCTGATCGAGGATCGGGCCGTCCGGGGTCGGGCTGGCGCTGAAGTGGGCGTGGAGGACGACCTCGCGGGCGTGCGGTAGGTCGGGTCTCGATACGCCCGCTCGTTCCTCACGGGCTACTCGACCGCCTTCATCAGTGGCGCAGGCTGCTCGACCACCTGCAGAGAAGGCGAGGTCGAGGGCGGCCTGGGTGCGGGCGAGCTCGCCCAGGGCGGCGGAGCGGCGGACGTCGAGCGAGGCGTCCGACCCGAGGGCCTTCATCGTGGCGGCGCCGTGAGCCAGTGCCCGGTCCAGGTCGAGGGCGTCGGCGATGTCGAGCTCGGCCTCGAACCGCATGGTCCCGGCGTAGTGCACGTCCTCGGAGTTGAGGGTGGCGTGGCGGGGGTCGACGTGCTGCCACCCGTCCTCCGGATCAGCAGACGGGTCCGCGTCGGCGAGGTCGTAGCGCTTGATCGCCTCGGCCACGAGCCGGTCCAGCTGCGCGGGACCGATCCGCCCGGCCACGGCAGCGACCTGCGCGTCGACGAAGGCTGCGGCCTCGACCGTCAACGGAGGTGAGGAGTGGATCGTCGTCTCGGCGACCGACCGGGCCCGCCACGCCGGCACTACGCCCGACTGCACGGCCGCGTGCAGGCGGGGGAGGCGGTGGCGCAGCTCGAGGGCATGCCCGACGAGCCGCTTCGCCGCGGTCGTGGAGATGCCCAGCACGGCACCGAGCTCCGCGACGCAGAACTCTGCGACCAAAGGCGTACCCGGTCCTGCGATGGGCTCTTCGTGCTCACAACCCGGGACGGTGAACGACGCGGCGGAGTGGATCGATTCCGGCGGGTGCAGGTCGGCCCACCGTGCGGCGAGGTCGAGCCGCCGGGCTGCGGCGGCGTTCTCGAGATCGCGGGCTGAGCGGATCGAGGCGAGCAGGCCGGCGACGGAGAGGTCGTCGTCGACCTCCGCTGCGTCCCATTCAAGCGTATCGATCATGTGTTCGATTATATGCGTGAGGTCCGACAGTCGGACGTGGCGGAGCGTCAAGATCGGCCTGAGTTTCGACACGGGCGCGGGGCGCCCTGCTCAACCAGCGGTCGGGTGGGCGACGGGCGCCCTGCTCACAGCGGCGGACGGGCGGGCGCCCTGCTCAACCAGCGATCGGGGTGGAGTGGCCTTGGTTTCGACACGGGCGCTGGGCGCCCTGCTCAACCAGCGGTGGACAGGCGCGGGTCGCCCCTGCCCGACCAGCGGCGGGCGGACCCGACGCGCCCGTGCCCGCCGCCGAGACCTCACGTCCGCCGACGTCGTCGCGACCCGAGCGCGGTGGCGACGACGAAGGCGAGGACGGCGGCGCTGCCGACCACCCAGGTGACGACGTCCGCCGCGCTCGGCGACGAGCGACGCGACGACCGCGCGTCCGGGACGACCTCGCGCCGCACCTGGGACACGTCGGGAGCGGTCGGCTCGCCGGTCAGGCGTTCGACCGTGCGCACCAGCCGGGGCGAGGCCGGGGCCGTGCCACCGCACGAGCTCGCGGTCAGGCGGTCCGCGTCGGCGTTCGCGAAGACGACGTAGTGCCGGTCGACGACCATGCCCTCGAGTCCGCACGACGCGCCCGAGGCGGCCGACTCGACGACCGCGACGGACCCGACCTCGCCCTGGTGGACCGCTTCCACCGCGATCGTGTAGGCGACCGGGTCGGTGCTGCTCACCACGCCGCCACCCGCCGGCTCCCCGATGTCGACCACGGTGCCGGTGAAGACGTGGTCGGCGAGCGCGACGAGGTCGGCCGGGCGCTGGGAGGCGCACGAGCACGCGAAGCCGGGCGACGCGCTGCCGACGACCAGTGCGGTCGGGAACGCCAGCACGGTGAGTGCTGGCACCGCGACCAGCCGGATAAGACGCATGGTCGTGGGACGGCGAGGTGCCGACGGCGGTTCCCCGCCGCCCGGGCGCGGGGAGCGACGCACCTAGGATCGAGTGCATGGCCGACCCGCTGCTGGAGATCGCCGACGACCTCTACGCGCTGCCGCTCGCGGACTTCACGCCCGCACGGGACGCGCTCGCCAAGGAGCACAAGGCCGACAAGCAGCTCGCGGCCGGCATCAAGGGGTTGCGCAAGGCGTCGGTCGCGGCCTGGGTGGTCAACCTCCTCGTCCGTCGCGACCCCGACCAGGTCGACCAGGTCCTCGCGGTGGGGGAGGCGCTGCGCGACGCGCAGGAGAACCTCGACGCCACCCAGCTGCGGGAGTTCACGAAGCAGCGGCGACAGCTCACCGCCTCGGTCACCACGACCGCGCGCCGGATGGCACGGGAGGAGGGGGTGAGGACCACCCAGTCAGTCGCGGACCAGGTCGAGGCGACGCTCACCGCGGCGATGCTCGAGCCCGACGCCGCCAGGGCGGTGCGCAGCGGCCTGCTCGTCACCGCCCTCGCCGCCACCGGCCTCGGTGACCTCGACCTCAGCGGTGCGGTCGCCCTCCCGGACGCCCTCGGCTTCAGCGCTACGGCACGTCCGGCGCCAGCGCCCGACCCCTCGCAGCGGCCCCAGCTCCACGTGGTGCCCGACCCCGACGCGGACGAGAAGGCTCGCGCCGCCGCCGACGAGCGCCTCGCCGAGGCCCGGTCGGTCCTCAAGGAGGCCGAGAAGGAGCACCGCGCGACCCGGCGATCGGTCGAGAAGCTGCAGGCCAGGACGCTCCAGGTCCAGTCGGAGATCGACGAGCTGCGGAGCCGGATCGCCGAGCTGGAGGGCACCCTCGAGGAGGTCGACGACGAGCTGGGGGAGGCGGAGGCGGCCCAGGCCGAGGCCGAGGAGGCCGTCGAGGAGGCCCGCGCCGAGATGGACTCGGCCAGGGCCGCCCGCGACCGGCTCTAGCTGTACTGATCGGGCACGTTGGTCGAGATCGTGTGACGACACGATCTGAATGAGCTTGGAAGGCGAAGACCTCCGGGCGTGGAGTGGAGCTGTCTA
>NZ_JACCBW010000008.1 GCF_013410035.1 Nocardioides cavernae
CTCCAGTAGGTGGGTTGGTGTGGTAACCCCCTCCGTACTGGAGGTCCTCGCTACTCGTCTACAACTTCTCGTTCACAACCTCTGAGGGAACTACAACTAGGCAGCGACGCCGTTGAGCACCGCGTAGCCCGCTCTCAGCACACCGGTCGCGAGCGCGGTGCACCCCACCAGCGCCGCGACGACCGGCCACGCACGCAGGCGGGTCGCGACGACCACGACGAGCGCGACGCCGGCGAGCAGGCAGAGCGACCAGTACACCGGGCTGGTCGTCGCGGCCACCACGGTCAGCCCGTAGATGCCGTCCGCGAGGAGCACGCCGGCCAGGGCTCCGGCGCCGAGCGCCGCGCGGACCGGGCGGCGTCCCACGACCGCCGCGGACGCCGCCCCGACGAAGGGGCCAGCGACCACGCCCACCGCACCCCACAGCAGCGGGCTGTAGGTCAGGCCCCGCAGCTCGGACGCAGCCGTGTAGCCGAGCACGAGGCTGACGAAGGACAGCGCACCCAGCACGGCACCGCCGCCCGGCGACGGGCGGGCCGCTGCCACCAGCATCGCGGTGAGCAGTGTCCACCCCGAGGGCGAGTTGGCGAAGGAGGCAAGGGCGTCCGGCAGCCACCCCTGCGCGAGCGACGTCAGGCCACCCAGCAGGAGGCTGGCGACGACGACCGCGAGGGCGACGAGGAGGGCGGTGGCGGGCGTACGGCGGTGCATGTCCCCATCCTGCGGCGCGCGGGCGCCACCTCCGAGCGTTCGGCGGCGGATCGGCACCGTGGTGCCGGAGATCGGTACCGGAGGACGAGGGGTCAGGCGTCCGGCACGGGTTCGCGGGTCGCCGCGTCACCCACGCTGATCGTGCCCGACGTCAGCAGCCGGAAGACGGTGCCGCCACGCGGCGACCTCAGCGCCTGCATCGCGCCCGGCCCCAGCCAGTCGTCGAGCAGCCGGCAGGGCGCGGCGATCCGGACCACCTCCAGCTCGACGTCACCGATGCGCAGCCGCTCGCCGGGCCGGGTCGGCAGGGGGCCGCGGTCGAGGGTGATGTTGCGCCGGGTCAGTCCCGGGTCGACCGGGCGGCCCAGCACCGCGGCGGCAGCGTCGAGGTCGTCGAGCGCCTGCACGGTGACGTGCCGGTGCCGGGCTCCGTGGTAGCGGTCGCCGACGAGCCCGACGCCGGCCTCCGCCTCCACCGAGCCGACCGACTTCGTCGGCAACCGACGTCCCGGAGCGACGTGGATGGCGACGACGGCGGGGCACACGTCGACGAGCGTACGGTCGCGCCGTCGCGGAGGAGTTCCCGGCGGTCTAGTCGGCCCGCGCGGCGCCGTCGTCCCGGTGCTAGAACGGACGGATCGGTGCGACCGCGGGAGGCGCGATGACGAGGTGGCAGCTGCCAGGCACGGCGAACGGCTGGGTCACCGACGGGGGCCTCGAGACCGACCTGATCTTCCACCGGGGTCTCGACCTGCCGGACTTCGCCTCGTTCCCCCTCGTCGAGGACGACACCGGCCGCGCGGTCCTCGAGGACTACTACCGCGCGTACGTCGCCGTGGCCGCGCGGGCGGGAGCGGGGCTGCTGCTCGAGACGCCCACGTGGCGGGCGAACACCGACTGGGGAGCACGTCTGGGCTACGACGCGGACGGCCTGCGGCGCGTCAACCGGGCTGCGGTCGAGCACCTGCGCGCACTGGCCGACGAGGTCGCGGACGACGTCGAGGGGACCCTCGTGGTCGGCTCCGTCGGCCCGCGCGGCGACGGCTACCTGGCCGGCGACCTGGACGCCGACCACTACGCCGACTACCACCGGCCCCAGCTCGTCTCCTTCACCGAGGCGGGCGCCGACCTCGCGACCGCCTACACCCTCACCACGGTCGCCGAGGCCGTGGGCGTCGTGCGCGCGGCGCAGGACGTCGGCATCCCGGTGGCGATCTCCTTCACCGTCGAGACCGACGGGAGGCTCCCGGACGGCACGCCGTTGGGCGAGGCCGTCCACCGGCTCGACACGGCGACGGAAGCCGGTGCCACCCACCTGCTGGTCAACTGCGCGCACCCCGACCACGTACGCCCGGCGCTGGGCGAGGACCCCGGGCCGCCCGGCGCGTGGACGGACCGGGTCGCCGGCCTGCGGGTGAACTCCTCACGGCTCAGCCACGCCGAGCTCGACGAGGCGGAGGTGCTCGACGAGGGCGACCTGCCGGACCTCGTGCGACGCACCCGCGACCTGGCGGAGGCCCTTCCCGAGGTGCGGATCGTCGGCGGCTGCTGCGGGACCGACTCGCGGCACGTCGCGGCCATGTGGGACGGCTGGACGCCCGTCGGGCCGCGGCGCACGGCGTAGGTCGCCGACGGACCGCACGCACCCCGACCGGCGAAATCAGCGAGCGCGCTGTCGGTGCCCGCGCCTAGGGTTCCGGTGTGGCCACGGACGAGCTCGACCCGGTCCCCGCGGACCCGACGGCGCCGCAGGTGGAGGCCCATCTGCCGCCCGGCGTGACCCGCGGTCCGGAGACGTTGCGCGCCTTCCACCAGGTGCTCGGCAACACGCTGGTCGCCAACGTGACGTCGGGCTACCTCTGGTTCGCCCTGACCTTCTGGGCCTACCTCGAGACCCGGTCGGTGATGGCCACCGCCATCATCGGCGGCGGCTTCATGCTGTTCACCGCCGCGTTCGGCACCTTCTTCGGCACCCTGGTCGACCGCCACCGCAAGAAGCAGGTGATGGTCCTGTCGTCGACCATCACCCTGGTCACCTACGCCGCCTCGGGCGGGCTCTGGCTCCTGCTCGGCGAGGGGCGGCTGGCCGACTGGGGCAGCCCGTGGTTCTGGCTGTTCGCGGGCGTGATCCTCGTCGGCGGGGTCGTCGAGAGCCTGCGCAACATCGCACTCTCCACGACGGTGACGCTGCTCGTCCCGGAGGACGGCCGCGACAAGGCCAACGGCCTCGTCGGCACCGTGCAGGGCATCTCCTTCATGATCACGAGCGTCTTCAGCGGTCTCAGCGTCGGCCTCCTCGGCATGGGCTGGACCCTCGCGGTCGCGATCGCCCTCACCGGCGTCTCGCTGCTGCACCTGCTGCCGATCACGGTCCCCGAGGTCGACCCCGACCCCGAGGAGGGCGGCCCGCGGTTCGACGTGCGCGGCGCCGTGTCCGCCATCACCGCGGTCCCCGGCCTCGTCGCGCTGATCCTCTTCACGACCTTCAACAACCTGGTCTCCGGCGTCTACATCGCGCTGATGGACCCCTACGGCCTCGAGCTCTTCAGCGTGGAGGCGTGGGGACTCGTCCTGGGCGTCACCGGACTCGGCTTCGTCGTCGGCGGTGGGCTGGTGGCCAGGCTCGGCCTCGGCGCCAACCCGGTCCGTACGCTGCTCGTGGTCAACCTCGGGATCGCCCTCGTCGGCCTGACGTTCACCATCCGCGAGTGGGCCTGGCTCTACGTCCTCGGCATCTTCGTGTTCATGGCGATCATGCCGGCGGCCGAGGCGTCCGAGCAGACCGTCCTGCAGCGGGTCGTCCCGTTCCGCACGCAGGGACGCGTCTTCGGCTTCGCCCAGAGCGTCGAGCTCGCCGCGAGCCCCATCTCGGCGTTCCTCATCGGGCCGGTCGCCGAGTTCGCCCTCATCCCCTACATGGAGACCGCCGAGGGCCGCGACGCCTGGGGCTGGCTGGTCGGCGACGGCGACGCCCGCGGCATCGCCCTGGTCTTCATGCTCGCCGGGGCGATCATGTTCGCGACGGTGCTGCTCGCCCTCGCGTCCGCGCCCTACCGCCGCCTGTCGCAGGCGTACGCCGACGCCCCGCCGCAGCAGCTCGAGGCGACCGACACCTCGACCTGAGACACACATTCCCCCACCGGGGTACTTCCCATCGGACGCCGGCCATGCCTAGTGTCCGGAGGGTAGGGAGTCGTCGTGGCCGTCTGGCCAGCCTTCCTGCATCTCGGAAAGGAAGACTCGTGAGATCCACGAAACTCGGGCTGACCCTTGCCCTCATCGCAGGTGGCGGGGCCATGACCCTGGCGCCCACCATCCCCGCATCCGCAGCACCCGCACAGCAGCGCAACGCCGACGAGGCGCACTCCGCCACCAGTGAGCACGTCCTGCCGAACCCCAAGGCGGAGAAGCAGGAGGCGCTGCGCCAGGCGGCGTGGGCCGACGTCCTCAGCGGCGAGGCGACGCCTCAGACGATCAACGGCAACAGCGTGCTCAAGGTCGGCCAGGAGCCGGCCGCCAAGCGCCGCGCCAACGCCCGCGGTGCCACCGCCCTCACCGCGACCCAGGACCAGTACGTCGAGCTCGGCAACGAGCGTACGGACAAGGTCTTCGTGTTCCTGGTCGACTTCGGCACCCAGCGCCACCCCAACTACCCCGACCGCGACACCGACCCGGCCACGCCGGGCCCGGTGACCTACGACGGCCCGGGGTTCAACGAGATCCCCCAGCCGGGTCCGAACGACAACTCCACGCAGTGGCGCGCCAACTTCAACAAGCGCTACTACAAGGACCTCTACTTCGGTGACGGCGAGCTCGCAGACTCCCTGAAGAGCTACTACGAGCGGCAGTCCTCGGGCCGCTACAGCGTCGAGGGCATGGTCACCGACGTCACGACCGTCCCCTACAACCAGGCCCGCTACGGCCGGAGCAACGGCTACCCGTGCGCCGGCAACGTCTGCAACAACACCTGGAACCTCGTCGCCGACGGCATGACCCAGTGGGTCAAGGATCAGAAGGCCGCCGGCAAGACCGACGCCCAGATCAAGCGGATCGTCTCCCAGTACGACATCCGTGACCGCTACGACTTCGACGGCGACGGCAACTTCGACGAGCCCGACGGCTACATCGACCGCTTCCAGATCATCCACTCCGGCGGCGACCAGGCCGACGGCGACCCGATCTACGGCGAGGACGCGATCTGGAGCCACCGCTGGAAGGCGTTCCAGGGCACCGGCCAGGGCCCGACGGTGGGCGGCACGCCCAACGCCGACGGCGGCACCCAGATCGGCAACACCGGCATCTGGGTCGCCGACTACACCGTGCAGCCCGAGAACGGCGGCATCTCCGTGGTGGCCCACGAGTACGGCCACGACCTCGGCCTGCCCGACCACTACGACACCGCCGCCTCCGGCGACAACCCGGTCAGCTGGTGGACGCTGATGGCGCAGAGCCGTGTCTCCGCCGCCGGCGACCAGGGCATCGGCACCCGCGCCGCCGACCTCGGTGTGTGGGACAAGCTCCAGCTCGGCTGGCTCGACTACGAGACCGTCGTCGCGGGTCAGGACCGCACCATCGACCTCGGCCCCCACGAGTACAACTCCGAGAAGGCGCAGGGCGTCGCGGTGGTCCTCCCGGACAAGCAGGTCCCCACGACGCTGCCGACCCCGCCCGAGGGCACCAAGCAGTGGTGGTCCGGTTCAGGTGACGACTACCAGGCCTCGATGTCGCGCACCCTGGCAGTGCCGGCTGGCACGACGACGCTGTCGATGAAGGCCGCGTGGAACATCGAGGAGGACTACGACTACGGCTACTTCGAGGTCGAGGTCCCGGCCGGCAGCGGCACGTGGACGCAGCTGCCCACCGCGACGATCGACCCCGACACCGACGGTGACACCAACCCGGCCAACGACCCGGCCAAGGAGGTCGGCATCGACGGGGTCAGCGGCTACGTCCCGGTGACCTACGACCTGTCGGCGTACGCCGGCCAGACCATCGGCTTCCGCGCAAGCTACGTCACCGACGGCGCTGCGCAGGGCCAGGACCCGTCGCTGAGCTGGTCGGGCCTCATGGTCGACGACATCAAGGTCACCAACGGCACGACGACCGTCCTCGCCGACGGTGCGGAGACCTCGCCCAACGGCTGGACCCTCGACGGGTTCCGCTCGGTGGGGGCCAGCTTCACCACGGCCTACGACCAGTTCTACCTGGCGAGCAACCGCACCTACACGTCGTACGACAAGTACCTCCAGACCGGTCCCTACAACTTCAGCTTCCCGGACCGGCCGGACTTCGTGGAGAAGTTCCCCTACCAGGACGGCCTCCTGGTCAACTACTGGGACTCCTCCTACAGCGACAACAACACCAGCCAGCACCCCGGTGGCGGTCTGGTGCTGCCGGTCGACGCCAACCCGCAGGCGCACTACAACCTGCAGGGCCAGGCGTGGCGCGGTCGGATCCAGACCTACGACGCACCGTTCGGCCTGCAGAAGTCCGACTCGTTCTACCTGACGGCCGGTGGCCGGAAGAGCCTGGTCCGGGGTCGGGCGGCCAACCCGCTGTTCGACGACAGTGACCCGAACCGCTACTTCCAGCCCTTCGTCGACGCGGGGCTGCCCCGGGTCGGGGTCAAGGTCGCCGGTGCCGGCGTGCAGATCCAGGTGCTGTCGCAGAACGGCACGAGCATGCAGGTCCGCATCAACTGACCTGACCGCTCCGCACCACCGCACGAGGGCGGGGTCGGGGGCCACCGGGCCCCCGGCCCCGCTCGTGCGTCCGGTCCTCAGCCGCCGGGCTGGTCGAGCGGCGACACGCTCGTCGCCCGTACGAGCGGGCCGCCGCAGCCGGTCGCGGCGAGGTCCGGAGCACCGGTGACCGCGACCCGCTCGCCGGCGGGGAGGTCCTTCGCGTCGGCACCGGCGATCGTCCAGGTGATGTCGTTGTCGTCGCGGACCACGACGCAGTCGCCGGTCCGCTCCACGACCCCGACCACCCGGACCTTCTGCAGGCCCTCGCTCGGCGGCGTCGTCTGGCCCTGCGTCTGGGTGGGCGTCTGGGTGGGCGTCTGGGCGGGCGTCTGGGCGGGCGTCTGGGACGCGCGCGTCCCGGGGGTCGGCTCGTCGGGGTCGCGGTCGCCGCACCCGGCGCCGAGGAGCAGGACGGAGCAGGCGAAGGCGGTGCGCAGGGCGTTCCCGAGGTGGCGGTGCATGTACGTAGGACGTCGAGGGGGCCCGTACGGCTCCCGTCAGGCCGGCATCCGGGCGTCGAGGAAGCGGACCGTGCGGTCCATCGCGGCGACGAACGCCGGCCCGAAGGCATGCCCGTCGTCGTACCACTCGAGCGTGGCGTCGACCCCTGCGCGGGTCATCGCGCGCTGGGTCGCCCGGGCCCAGGGCGGCGGGCAGGTGTCGTCGTACCTGCCGTGCACCATCAGCACCGGTTCGGTGATGTCCTCGAAGAGGGGTCGGGGGGAGACGCCCTTCCAGAACCCGGGGTCCTCGCCGGGCAGTCCGTGCCTCCCGCGGAAGCCCGCCCTCAGCTGCGCGACCGGGGCGTCCGGGCGCTGGAAGTGGTCGAAGTTCTGCCCCTCCAGGCTGGACACCGACGCCCACCCGACGCCGGCCGCGAAGAGCCCGGGCTCGGCCGCGAGCGCCTTCATCATCACGCCGCCGCCCATCGAGCGCCCGAACAGCGCGATCCGGTCCGGGTCGACCCGGACGTCGCGGGACGTCCGCAGTGCGTGGAGCGCGGCGACGGCGTCCGCCGCGTACCCGAGCCGGACGGCCGTCTCCACCCGCGGGTCGTCGCTCGACTCGGCGTGGTTGCGGTAGTCGACGTGCAGCGCGACGTAGCCGCGCTGGGCGAGGAACCCGCGCTCGCGGGTCATGCCCTGCCCGCGGACGTAGTAGGCGGGGTCGATGTAGCCGTGTGCGAGCACCACCGCGGGGAAGGGGCCGCGCCCGGACGGCACGTTGAGCACGCCGCTGATCCGCAGCGGCTCGGAGCCTTCGCCCATGGTGGTCGAGGCGAAGGTGACGTCGTACGACGTGTAGGCGTCCGTGCGCTCGCGGACCGCGCCGAGGCGCAGGTCGCCGCCGGTGAGGTCGGCCTCGGCGAGGGCGGCGACGGAGATCGGGTGCGGAGGCTCGGGGTCCTCGGTGGGCTCCTCGGTGGGCTCCTCGGCCGGTGCCGACTCCGTCGGGGTCTCCGCGGGCGCCGACGACTCCGCGGACTCCGGGGGCCCGGACGGCTCGGCCTCGGGCTGGGAGGAGCACCCCACCAGCAGCACGAGGGCCGCCGTCGCGGTCGAGATCGGGCCGGCGGCGCGGAGCCGGAGCGCGTCCATGCGTCCAGTGTGCGCCCCCGCGCCAACGTGACCGCCCGACGTGCTGTCACACATCCGCCCGCCCGTTCGTCAGGGGATCGGACGAGTGATTGCGATGATGCGACCGGGAGGACGGACACCATGGACCAGACGGAGATCTTCGAGGCGGAGCGGCCCCGGCTCGTCGGCATCGCGAGCCGGGTGCTGGGCGACCACTCCGAGGCCGAGGACGTGGTGCAGCAGGCGTGGCTCCGGCTCGACCGGGCGGTGTCGCGTGACGGGACGGCCATCGACAACCTGCCGGCCTGGCTGACCACGGTGACCACCCGGCTCTGCCTGGACCGGCTACGCGCGCGTACGCCCGTGCCGGTGGACGACGCGGACCTCGACGGCGTCGGCGACGCCTGGGCCGAGCCGGCGACCGACCCGGCCGACGACGTCGCGCTGGCCGACACGGTCGGCGTGGCGCTGCAGGCGGTGATCGACCGGCTGTCGCCGCGCGAGCGGGTGGCGTTCGTGCTGCACGACAGCTTCGGCTTCGAGTTCGGCACGATCGCCGCCGTCCTCGACACCACGCCTGCCGCCGCCCGCAAGCTCGCGTCGCGCGCCCGCTCCAAGGTCGCGCAACCCGCCTCGGAGGACGCGCTGGCCGACTGGGAGGTCGTGGACGCGTTCATGGCCGCCGCCCGCGGGGGCGACTTCGAGCGGCTCCTCCAGCTGCTCGCCCCCGACGCCGTGGTCGGTGCCGACGAGGCCGCGGTCCTGGCCGGCACGCCCTCGTCGATCGAGGGCCGCGACGAGGTGGCCACGTTCTTCAACGGCAGCGCGCAGGCGGCGATGGCGGTCTTCGTCGGCGAGCGTCCCGCGTCGGCCTGGTTCCACCGCGGAGCGGCCGCGGTCGTCTTCGACTTCACCATCGACGACGGCCGGGTCGCCGGCATCACCTTCCGCGCCGAGCCGGACGTGCTCGCGCAGGTCGTGCGCCGCGAGGGCGACCGGGTCCGCTGACCCGGTCACACGTGGCGCCCGCCGTTCGTCGACACAGCAGGACCCACCCCGCCACCAGAGGAGACCCGATGAAGACCATGACCTGCCGCCAGCTCGGCGGCCCGTGCGACCTCGCCCACCGCGGCGAGACCCACGACGACGTGATCAACGCCCAGGACCAGCACCTCAAGCAGGCCGAGAAGGAGGGCGACGAGGCGCACCTGCCGGCCCGCAAGGAGATGAAGGGACGCTGGCGTCACCCCAAGAAGTCACTCGGCTGGTACCGCCAGATGCAGGCGGACTTCGCCGCGCTTCCCGAGGACTGACCCGCTTCCGTTGCTGCTGCTCCACCATGGGATGTCGTCGGATCTGCACCTCCCTCGGTCAATTGACCCGGGGAAGTGCAGGCTCATCGACATCCCATGGTGGAGCGTCACGGGCGGCGGCGGTCCGCCAGCAGCCATGCGGCACCGGCGGCCGCGGCGGTGACCCCGAGGACGGACGGCCAGGTACCGACCTTCTTGGCGAGCGGGTGCGAGACGCCCATCGCGGTCCAGTACGCCGCGGTCAGCCCGGCGGCCAGCGGCGCGCCACCCACGGCGTACCACTGCCGCGCGACGACCGCGTTGGCGCCGAGCATGGCGGCACCTCCGAGGGGGCGTACGCCCGTCTGCTGGGCCAGTGCGAAGCCGCCGACGAGTCCGGCGGCGAGGAGCGGAGCGGTGGGGACGCGGGTCAGGTCGGGCACGTCCCGAGACTAGCGCTGGCTCAGTTGTGGCCGACCCGGCCCTCGCTGCCGGCGGCCCAGCAGACCGACCCGTAGCAGTCGACGACGTGGTAGCCGCGCGTGCTCACGCGCCTCCACGTCCGGCCGCCGTCGGCGGTGATGCTCGAGCCGGCGGACCCGTCGTAGTCGCCGGTCGCGAGGGCGTACCGCGTCCCGCGGAGGAAGGCGACGTCCTCCCCGACGTGCCTGAGGTCGCCGCCGAGCGTCCACGTACGCCCGTCGCGGGTGTACGCGGTGGTGTCCTCGGTGTCGTCGGCGTCGCCGAAGTCGCCGCCGACGGCGATGCCCACCCGCGGCGAGGCGAAGGCACCGGCGAAGCCACCGGCAGCCTCGCCGGCCGGGATGCCCGACGTGACGGCGGTCCAGGTGAGCCCGCGGTCGTCGGAGCGCAGCACGCGCGACTTCTTGCCACCGGTGATGAGGAACGCGGCCTTGCCGGCGGTGACGAGGCAGTCACCGCTCGCGGCGAAGCCGAACTCGTCCTTGCTGCGTGGCATCCCCTTGCTGGGCAGGACGTCCCAGGCGCGGCCGCGGTCGTCGGTGGCGAGGATGCGCAGCTTGCCGTCGACGGGGTCGCTGACGGCGAGGCCGTGCTTGCCCTTGCCGTAGAACGCCATGCAGTCGTAGAAGGCCTTCTCGTCGGTGTTGCGGAACGTCTCATCCCACGACGCGCCGCCGTCGGTCGAGCGGTAGATCCGGGAGGACTCGCCCGGTCCGATGGCGAGCACGTGGACGGCCTTGCCGTGCACCTCGACGTCGCGGAACGACAGCCCGTCGGTGGCGGCCGGGCTGACGTCGACCCAGGTCCTGCCGCGGTCGGTCGTGTGGAACACGCGGGCCGACCCGTTGTCGGTCAGGCTCTCGCCGGTGACCCACGCCTCCCGACGGCTGACGGCCGCGAGGCCGCGGAAGTTCTGGTCCGCGTCGAGGACCTCCTCGGACCATCCGTCGCGGAAGGGGTTCGGCGCGGCGGCGTCCGGCTGCGCGGCCGTGCTCGCGAGGGGCGCGAGGGCCAGCGCGGGCAGGGTGAGGACGGCGGACGCGAGGGCGGTCAGGGCTGAGGGGACTCCGAGTCGTCGCATCCGGTCACCCTCCTCCGCGGGTGCGGTCGTGTCCAGACCCCTGCGGGGGCAGTCGGCGGAGGCTCGTGTGGCGTGCGGAAGCGGATCGTCCGCAACCGGGTCTAGCGTCGCTCGCATGAGCACCGAGGAGAGCGCCGACGAGAACACCGAGCAGTCCGGGCAGCCCGACGACGGCTGGGTCCCGCCGCCGTGGGAACCGCCGATCGACGGCACCGAGGCGGGGCACCTCACCGGGGCGCTGGGCCGGATGCGCGCCACCCTGCGCTGGAAGGCCGACGGCCTCGACGACGAGGGCCTGCGGCAACGGCTGCCGTCGTCGTCGCTGTCGCTGGGCGGGCTGCTGCGCCACCTGGCGCTGGCGGAGGACTACTACCTGACCACCAAGCTGCGCGGCGAGGAGCTGGTCGAGCCCTGGCGCTCCCTCGGCCACGACGACACCGACGAGTGGGAGTTCGAGGCCGACCACCTCACGGCCGCGCAGACGTACGCGATCTTCGACGAGGCGGTCGTCCGCAACACCGCGCGCATCGAGGCCGCCCTGGCCGAGGGCGGGCTGGACCTCGTGGCCCACGTCGACGACGGCAACGGCAACCACCCGCGCCTGCGACGGCTGCTCGTCGACCTGCTCGAGGAGTACGCCCGCCACACGGGTCACGCCGACCTGCTGCGCGAGGCGGTGGACGGCCGGGTGGGCGAGGACCCGCCGGAGGACTGGGTGCCGGCATGGCTTGCGCCATGATGGGGGTGTGCCGGCACCCGAGGGCTTCGACTACGACGTGCGGGGTGGCGAGGTGGTCATCTCGCACCACGGCCGCCGCGCGACCGTGCTGCGCGGCACGGCGGCCGCGCGCTTCCTCGACGACGTGGGCGACGGCGACTCGTCGTCCGACCAGGAGCTGATGGCGCGCGCCACCGGCAACTACCGCCGCGGCAACGAGCGGACCGCGAAGGACCACCCGCGCAACAAGGGGCGCTGACGCGCGTACGCCCGTGGCTGCCGGCTGGCCGCTACTGGCTCGGCTCGGGGGTGTCGATGTCCACGTCCGGGCAGTCGGACTTGGGGTTCAGGCCGGTGTAGTTCAGCGGGCCGGCGACGATGTTGAGCGCGATGTCGCTGGCCTCGGAGCAGTTTGTCTCGGCGTCGTCGAAGTAGCCGCGCTGGTAGGCGGCGAACGCTCCGATGACGAGCCAGATGACGAGCAGGATGCCGATCAGTCGTCCCATGGGGCCTCCTCGATCCAGGCGGCGGGGTAGCCGCTCGGGCCACTGTGGCCGCGTCCGCGCCGGCGTACCACCCACTCAGGGGTAGGCGGGCCTACGCTCAGGGCATGACGATCGTCGCTGTGGTCCTCGCGCTGCTGGCCGCCCTGCTCCACGTCTACATCTGGGTCCTCGAGTCGTTCCGCTGGACCGAGCCTGCGACGCGTGCGACCTTCCGCACCTCGGAGGCGGACGCGCTGGCGACGCGCGAGATGGCGTACAACCAGGGTTTCTACAACCTGTTCCTCGCCGTCATCACCCTCGTCGGCCTGGCGCTGCTGGGGGCCGACCACGAGGTGGGCACGGCCCTCGCCCTCGCCGGCACGGGATCGATGCTGGCCGCCGCGCTGGTCCTCGTCACCCGCGACCGCACGATGGTGCGCGCCGCCGCGACGCAGGGCACCTTCCCGCTGCTCGCGGTGGTGTTCCTCCTGCTGCAGCTCTGAGGTCGGCCTACCGGCCGAGGAAGGCGTGGACCGAGGAAACCACCGACGCGCCCTCCCCGGTCGCCGACGCGACCCGCTTCATCGAGCCGGCCCGGACGTCGCCGCCGCAGAAGATCCCCGGCACCGTCGTCGCGAGGTCCTCCGGCGGCACGTCCTCCAGCCACCGCTCGCGCGGGATGTCGCGGCCGGTGAGCACGAAGCCGCGCTTGTCGCGCAGCACCTCGTCGGGCAGCCATCCGCACTCGGGGGCGGCACCCAGCAGCAGGAACAGGCCGCGGGCGTCGATGCGCTCCTGGTCGCCGGTCCCGACGTCCTCGAGCGTCAGCCAGGCGAGCTGGTTGACGTCGTCCGGGCCGCCGTCGACGACCCGCGTCGACCCGCGCACCGTGATCCGCGGGTTCCACCGGATCTCGTCGATGAGGTAGGACGACATGGTCGCGGAGAGGTCCGGACGGCGCACCACGATGGTGACCTCCTTGGCGAAGCGGGCGGCGTGGATCGCCGCCTGCCCCGCGGAGTTGCCACCGCCCACGACGACCACGTGGTCGCCGGCGAGCTCGCGCGCCGCGGCCATCGCCGCGCCGTAGTAGACCCCGCGACCCACCAGCTCCTCGAGCGACTCCACGCCCAGCCGGCGGTAGTTCACGCCGCTCGAGACCAGCACGGAGCGCGTGTGCACGTCGCCGCCCTCGGTGTGCACGATGTGGTGCCCGCCGTCCTCGCACGGGGAGATGCCAGTCGCCGGCCAGCCGGTGAAGAAGCGGGTGCCGAAGCGCAGCGCCTGTCCGCGGGCGCGCTGCGCGAGCCGCATCCCGGAGATGCCGCGGGGGAAGCCCAGGTAGTTGCGGATCATCGAGCTCGTGCCGGCCTGGCCCCCGATGGCCTCGGCCTCCAGGCAGACCGTGGAGAGGCCCTCGCTCGAGGCGTACACGCTTGCGGCGAGGCCGGCGGGCCCGGCGCCGACGACGACCAGGTCGACGACCTCGTCGACGTCGATCTCGTCGGGGCGGCCGTAGAGCTGGTTGGCCAGGGCGCGCACGCTCGGGCAGTGGCCGCACCAGCCGGCGAGCGAGCTGACGATGGGCCAGCGGCCCTCGTCCTCGGGGCACTGCGCCAGCACCTCGCGGCCGACCTCGCTGTCGGGGTGGTGCACGCCCGCGGGCATGCCGACCCGGCCGAGGTAGTCGAGCAGCTCGCGCGTGAGCGCGTCCTTCTCCGGGGTGATGATCCGGACGTTCTCGACGACGGGGGCGGCGACCGTCGCGTTCCACTCGTTGAGCAGCTCCCCGACGGCTCCGTGGAACTCCTCGTCGCGCGGGCCCTGGGGCATGAGCAGCAGGGCGTCCACCTTGCCGGCCGCGACGGCGTGCCGGAACGCGGGGCTGTCGGTGCGGAAGCGGCTGATGTGGGACACGATCAGGCGGCGCGCGGTGGGCACGACCTTCCGGGTGCCGCTGATGAGGCCGTAGAGCTTCTCCTGGTCGTGGTCGCTGTCGATGACGAGCAGCGCGACCGGGTGGCCCTGGGTGATGAGGTCCTTGGCCGAGGACTTGGCGGTGTGCTCGTCGCTGACGAGGTGGACGTCGTACTCCCGCTCGTAGCGGGCGAAGGCCTCGGACAGCTCGGTGGGGTGGTTCGCGGAGGCGATGATGATGGCTGGTGCGCCCATTCCTCCAGCCTAGTTCTCGATGTCGGAGGACGTCACGGATGAACTCCGGCCCCCGGGACGTCCACCACGTCCTCTGATGTCCGGGGGAGTCAGCCGGTGAGGTTGTGCACGTAGCACCACCGCCACGACTCGTCCGGCTCCGCGGACTGCATGACCGGGTGGAGGGTGTCGTGGAAGTGCGCCGTGGCGTGCTTGCCGACCGAGGAGTCGCAGCACCCGACGTGCCCGCACGCGAGGCACTGCCGCAACGAGACCCACCGGGTGCCGTCGGCCAGGCAGGTCGCGCAGGCGGGGTCGGGGGCGGTCTCGACGGCGGGGTGCGTCTCGAGGTCGTCGCAGGTGCGCCCGGCGGTGAAGGCGAGGGGACTGTTGCGTACGCCCGAGCGCGCCGCGACGCCCGCGTCGAGCATCGACTCCTCGATGTCGAGCATGCCGAGCACCTGCGTGACGACCTCGGAGGGCACCTTGCCCTTGCTGCGCACGAGCAGCACCTTGGCCCGCTCGGCCTCGATCATCTCGCCGCGGATCCGGGCGTACAGCTCGGAGGGCGTCTCCTCGCCCACGGCGGTGGAGAGCTGCTCCCAGGCGGCGAAGGTGCGCTGGTCGATGCGCGCCTGGATCTGGTCGACGACGCCGTGGTGGTCGTCGTACTGCAGCTCCTCGAGCTTCGCCAGCCCGGCGTCGGCGGCCTGCTGCAGGAGCGCCGCCCGCGAGAGCGCGTCCTCGGCGGGGTCGGGCGCGGGCACCTTCAGCAGCCGGGTGAGCAGCGGGAGCGACAACCCCTGGAGGAGCAGGGTGCCCGCCACGACGGTGAAGGCGACCAGGAGCAGGACCTCGCGGTGGGGGGCGTCCTCGGGGATCACGAAGGCCGCGGCGAGGGTGACGACGCCGCGCATGCCGGCCCACCCGATGAGGAAGGTCCAGGCGGGCGGGATCGGGTTGCTCCGGCGCAGCATCCAGGTGACGTACATGTAGACCATCCGCACCACGACCACCGTGGCGAGGGTCGCGAGGCAGACGAGGGCGATGCGGGTGTTGGGCAGGGTCGACTCGTGGACGTCGGTGAGGATCCAGTCGAGCTGGAGCCCGATGAGCAGGAAGACCGTGTTCTCCAGGACGAACGCGACCGTGCGCCACGTGATCCGCTCGGTGATGCGCGACTGGGCGGTCTGGATGATCGGCGCCTTGTGGCCGAGCAGCAGGCCGGCGACGACGACGGAGATGACGCCCGACGCGTGGATCTCCTCGGCGGCGACGAACGCGGCGAACGGGGTGAGGAAGGAGATCGCGGTGTCCATCAGCGGGTCGGTGACCCGCTTGCGCAGCCGGGCGACGAGCAGGAAGAAGACGACGCCGATGAGCACGCCGCCCCCGGCCGCCACGACGAAGTCGAGGGCGACGTCGGCGATGGCGACCCCGCCGGACAGGGCGGCGATGGCGGTGCGGAGTGTCACGAGGGCGGTCGCGTCGTTGAGCAGCGACTCACCCTCGAGGATCGTCACGACGCGGCGGGGGAGCCCGATGCGTCGCGCGACCGCGGTCGCGGCGACGGCGTCCGGGGGAGCGACGACCGCGCCGATGGCGATCGCGGCGGCCCACCCGATGCCGGGTACGAGCCACTCGACGACCGCGGCCACGGCGAAGGTGGAGACCACGACGAGGAGGATCGAGAGCCGCAGGATCGTGCCGCGGTTGGCGTTGAAGTCCACGAGCGAGGTCTGGATCGCGGCGGCGTAGAGCAGCGGCGGGAGCAGCCCCAGGAGCACCACCTCGGACTCGAGGTGGATGACGGGCACGCCCGGCACGTACGACGCGATCGCGCCGACGACGATGAGGAGCAGCGGGGCCGGGACGCGGAGGCGTTCGCTGACGGCGGTCGCGCCCAGCACGACGGCCGCCATGGAGACGAGCAGCAGGGCGAGTTCCACCGGTCGAGTCTGGCAGAACGCGCCCCGCTGCGGAGCGGTCGATCAGCGAGCGACCTCGTAGACCTGGAGGGTGATCCCGTTGCCGTAGGCCGCGTGCTCGGTCAGGGTGAGCGTCGTCTTGTCGCCCTCACCGAAGAGCCGCTTGCCCGTGCCGAGCAGGAGCGGGAAGACCAGCAGGTGGTAGCGGTCGACCAGGCCCGCGCGGGCCAGGCCCTGCGCGAGCTCGGCGCTGCCGTGGACGTGGATCTCGCCGCCGTCGCTCTGCTTGAGCGCCGCGACGTCGTCGAGCGAGTGCAGCACGGTGACCTCGCCGTCGCCCCAGGGCGCGGTGTCGCCGGCCATCGTGGAGGACACGACGTAGCGGGGCATGGCGTTGTAGGTCGCGAACTCCTCCATCGACGGCCACACCGGGGCGAACTCGTCGTAGGACCTCCGGCCGAACATGAGCGCGGAGGCCTGCTCCATCTCCCGGCCCTTGATGTCGTAGGCGGCCTCCTCGAACTCGACGTCCTTGAAGGTCCAGCCGGCGTGGGGGTGCTCGCCGCCGCCGGGCGCCTCCATCACGCCGTCGAGGGACAGGAAGGTGGTGATGACGATGGGTCGCATGTCGGTGCTCGTTCCGTGGGTGGTGGAGGTGGTCAGGCGGCGGCGTCGGCCGCGAGGAGGGCGTCGATCTGGTTGATGGCGAGGGTCGAGCCCTCGACCGCTCCCATGTCGAGGACCTTCTGCAGGGACTCGGCGTCGGCGTAGGTGGCCGTGAAGGTCGCGCGGGTGCCGTCCTCGGTCGGGCTGAAGTCGTAGACCTGCCGGGACGCGGGCAGGTCGGGGTTGGCGGCGAAGCTCTCGTCGAGGGCGAAGCCGTCGGTGAAGGTGAAGCCGGTGGGCCGGTCGACGGTGGCGACGTCCCAGTAGGCGTAGAAGCGGTCGCCGTCCGGGCTGGTCATGTAGTAGTTCATCCGCCCGCCCGGTGCCAGGTCGTGGTCGACGAACGTGGCGGGGTAGCCGGGCGGCCCCCACACCCGCTCGAGCTGGCGCGGGTCGGCGTACACCTGCCACACCCGGTCGAGCGGGGCGGCGAAGTCGGCGGTGATGGTGAGGGTGAGGGCCTCGAGGTCGTGCTGGACGTCGGTGACGGGCATGGGATCAGTCCTTCTCGTGGGTGGGTGTGTCGGTGGCGAGGAGCTCGTCCATCCGCGCGATGCGTCCGCGCCAGAGGGCCTCGAGCTCGGTGAGCATCAGGCCCACCGAGCGCACGGCCTCGACGTCGCCGCTGGCGAGGGCCTCGCGGCCCTGCCGACGCTTGGTGAGCAGCCCCGCGCGCTCGAGCACGGCGACGTGCTTCTGGACGGCGGCGAAGCTCATGTCGTAGCGCTTGGCCAGCGCCGAGACCGAGTGCTCGCCGGCCAGCACGCGGCGCAGGATGTCGCGCCGCGTCCGGTCGGCCAGGGCGTGGAACCAGGCGTCCGCCCGGTCCTCGGCCTCGCTGCTCGGCTGCGTCATGACCACAATCTACAACCAGATGGTTGTAGGTTGTCCAGGGTGTCACCCGCAGGGATGTGGGATTGCTGTGGGGCCGCAGGCGCGGACGTACGATCGAGCGCTGGCGTGGTGTTCCGCGCCGGACCCGACAGAGGCAGGACACCGCGACATGCACAGGCTCGTGCAAGGACTCCGTCTCGGGGACCGCTACGTGCTGCAGGAGCGCATCGCCGCCGGTGGCATGGCCGACGTGTGGCGCGCGGTCGACGACGTGCTCCGGCGCGACGTCGCCGTGAAGGTGATGCGTGCCGACCCCGACAACGAGGAGGTCTTCGCCGAGCGCTTCCGCGACGAGGCCCTCCACTCCGCGTCGCTGCTGCACGCCAACATCACCACCGTCTTCGACTACGGCGAGGACGACCACCTCTCCTTCCTGGTGATGGAGCTCGTCCAGGGCCTCCCGCTGTCCGCCGTCATCCGCCAGCAGGGTGCGATGCAGCCCGAGGCGGTGCGCTCGATCCTGGGCCAGGCGGCGCTCGCGCTCGGGACCGCCCACGAGGCCGGCGTCGTGCACCGCGACGTCAAGCCGGCCAACATCCTCGTGCGCGAGGACGGGCTGGTGAAGCTCACCGACTTCGGCATCGCCCGCGCCATCGACGCCATCGGCCACACGCGGGTGGGCGAGATGCTCGGCACGCCCAACTACATCAGCCCGGAGCAGGCGGTGGGCCAGCAGGCGACCGGCGCCAGCGACCTCTACGCCCTGGGCGTGGTGGGCCACGAGATGCTCACCGGGAAGCGCCCCTTCGACCGCGGCACCCCGATCGCGACGGCGCTGTGCCACGTCAACGAGCCGCCCCCGCCGCTGGGCGACGACGTCGCCGACGACCTGCGCGAGGTGATCGGCGCGCTGCTCGAGAAGGACCCCGCCGACCGGCCCGACAACGCGCTGTCGGTCGCCGTCATGCTGGGCGTGGCGCCCGCTGAGCTCGCCGACCTCGACGTCGACCTCGCAGCCGGCGTCCCGAGCGGCTACCTCGTCCTGCCCGTGACCCCACTGACCCCGGCGACGCCGCTCCAGCCGGTGCGGCCCGCCGACCGTGCACCGGCAGACATCCCGACGATGGCGGCCGGGCCCGAGGAGCTCCTCGACTGAGGTCCGTCCGCCCGACGGACCGAACGGCCCCGCCGGCCGATCCCGTACGCCCGGCGCGCGTCGCACGCGTCGTTCGGTCCGTTCGTCGGTCGGGGGCGCTCCTGCCACTGGGACCTGTATGTGGCCGCTCGGACCACGGCATGTCACCACATGAGCGACCACATGCCCGCTCATGTGGCGATGTGGCCGCGCCTCGGCTCCGCGCTGCCGCACACCGGCGCGCCAGCGGTGCGTGAGCCACGTTCCGAGCACCGGAAATGTGGCTCACTCACCGCTCGGCCGGCCCCGACGATCCGCGGAACCGCACCTCAGCGCCGGGTCGCCTCGTCGATGATCGCGGCGAGCGCGGCCGGCTGGGTGTACATCGGCCAGTGACCGGAGTCGAGGTCGACGAGCTCGAGCCGGGTCGCGTCCGCGAGCTCGGGCACGTCGCCCGACGCGATCCACTCCCGGGCCTGGGCGGGGCTGAACTCGGGGCAGACCAGCGTGAGCGGCACGTCGTGACGGGCCTCGTCGGTCCAGTGCACGATCCCCCGGGTGACGCCGACGGGCACCGGGTGCGAACCGGCGGCCACGCTGGCCTTCAGCTCCGGGGACATGTCGTCGGAGTCCGGGCCCGCGAACGGCTCCCAGCCCGGGAACGGCACGCCGTCGCCCGTCGGCTCGAAGAAGTCGGCGTACGCCCCGCCCTCGGTGGTGGGGAAGCCCCCGATGAGCGCCACGCCCGTGATGCCGTCCGGGCGGCGGTCCGCCGCGACCCACGCGAGGGTGCACGCCGCGGAGTGGCCCACGACGTACGGCGCACCCTCGGCCGCGTCGACCGCGGCGACGACCGCGGCGGCCTGGTCGTCGTACGTCGCCGAGGTCGTGCCGTCCCCCTGCCCGGGCAGCGTGACCGGGATGCCCCGGTGCCCCAGCTGCTCGAGCGCGGGCAGCACGTCGTCCCAGGCGGAGCCGTCGAGCCAGAGGCCGGCGATGAGCACGATGTCCATGGAGTCTCCCTCGTCCTGCGGTGGTCGGTCCGGCCACGCTAGGACGGGTTCCGGACGCTCCACGTCCGGAACCGGTGACATCATCGGGGCCATGAGCGAGATCAGCCCGACCGCCCGCGCGCTGCGGGCGCTCGACGTCCTGCAGGGTCGCCCGGGGGTCACCGCCGCGGAGCTGGCCCAGCGGCTCGGGGTGACCGAGCGCGCGGCCCGCCGCTACGTCGCGATCCTGCGCGAGGCGGACATCCCGGTGGAGTCCACCCGGGGTCCCTACGGCGGCTACACCCTCGGCCGCGGCCTGCGACTGCCGCCGCTCGTCTTCTCGGCCACCGAAGCGCTCGGCCTGGTGATGGCCGCGCTCGACTCCCAGCACGCGGTCGCGGACCCGGAGGACCCGGTCGGCTCGGCGCTGGGCAAGATCCTGCGGGTGCTGCCGACCAACGTCGCGCGGCAGGCGGTCGCGATGCGCGAGACGGCCCGCGCGGTGCCCGAGCGCCAGTCGGTGAAGCCCGACCCCGGGGTCACCAGCGACCTCGTCGCGGCGGTCGCGGCGCAGCAGCAGGTGCGCGTCGCCTATCGCACGGCGGCGGGCAACGCGCGCACGTTCGAGGTCGACCCGTGGTCGGTGGTCGTGCGCTACGGCCGGTGGTACCTCCTGTGCCACTCCCACCACGCCGACGCGCTGCGCACCTTCCGCATCGACCGGATCACCGAGGTCGTCCGGCTCGACAGCAGCTTCGAGGTGCCGGCCGACCTCGACCCGGCACGCGAGCTCGAGGCCAACCTGGGCAAGGGCTGGGAGCACGAGACCCACGTCGTCTTCGACGCCCCGCGCGAGACGGTCCAGCCGTGGGTGCGCCCGACGCTCGGCGAGCTGCGCGAGCTCCCGGACGGACGCTGCGAGCTGGTCGGCACGACCAGCAACCCGACGTCGTACGCCGGTGAGTGGCTGGCCAACGTCGAGCTGCCCTACACCGTCGTCGGTGGTCCGGAGCTGCGGGCCGCGGTGCAGGTGGTCTCGGACCGCCTGGCCCGGTCGGTCAGCGGCTGACCGCGACCTCCTGGCCGAGGCTCCACCCCGACGAGATCGGCAGGTAGTCGCCGCTCCAGAACGTCCCCGGGTCGTACCAGGTGGCCCGGCGGTCGTCGCGCAGGATGCCCATCTCGATGTAGCAGGTCGCCACGATCTCGGCGCAGAACGCCGCCTCCGGGGTGACCCGCCGCCCCCGCTTGCGGCGTGGGACGTACGCGTCGCGCCCGCGCAGCCAGCGCGAGGCGAGCCTGGTCAGGCTGGGGAACGACACCCCGTCGAGGCGGGCGACCGCGCGGAGCATGCCGTCCTCCTCGTCGCGGCCGATCTCCGGCTCGAGCTGGCGGAGCCACGCGTCCTGCCCGTACTCGCCCTGCCAGCGCGCGACGGCCTCGCGCAGGTCGTGCAGCTGCACGCCGCGGTGGTGGGCGCCGCTCCACATGTCGACCTGCTTCTTGCCGAGCTCGGCGTGGAAGATCAGCGGGGGCAGGTCGTCGACGACGACCGCCATCCCGACGTGGTTGACCGGCGAGTTGGTGACGGCACGGATCGCGCGGTCCGGCGCGCGACGCCCGCGGAAGAGCCAGATGTCGCCGCTGCGGGTGAGGTCGACCGCCTGGTCGAGGGTCAGCGGCGAGGTCATGCGCCGAAGTCTGCCCTAGGCTCCCCCCATGCGCGTGTGGAAGATGCTCGGCCTCGCCGGCATCCTCGCCGGGGTGGCCACCGGCGCCGCCGTGGCGCGCGACGAGCGCGTACGCCGTCACTACGACGCGGGCGAGATCCGCGAGCGCCTGCACCGGCGCCACGCCGAGGCCGTCGACCGGGCCCCCCAGCAGGCCGAAGCGCAGGAGCGGTCCGCCGACTGAGGCTCACCCCCCGAGCGCGAGGCGTACGGCGACCGCCAGCATGACGAGGCCGATCAGCACGTCGAGGACCTGCCAGGCGCGGGGGCTGGCGAGGCGCGGGGCGGCCAGCCGGGCGCCGTACGCCAGACCGGCGAACCACGCGAGGCTGGCGACGCAGGCCCCGAGCGCGAACCACCAGCGACCCGGGTCCCCGTGAGTGCCGGCGATCGAGCCGAGCAGGAGCACGGTGTCGAGGTAGACGTGCGGGTTGAGCCAGGTGAGCGCGACTGCCCGGGCCACCACGCCCCGGCGGGACTCGATCACGTCCTCGCCGACCGCCAGCGCCTGCGGCCGCCGGGCGCGCAGGAGGGACGTGAGGCCGTACACCGTCAGGAACGCGACCCCGAGCCAGCGGATCACCTCGATCGCCCACGGCGCCCGGTCCACGACCACCCCGATGCCCGCGACGCCCGCGACGATGAGGACCACGTCGGACAGGGCGCAGATCGCGACGACGAGCCCGACGTGGCTGCGGCGCAGGCCCTGGCGCAGGACGAACGCGTTCTGCGCGCCGATCGCGACGATCAGGGACAGCCCGGTCAGCAGCCCGGCGCCGCCGTCGCCCCACGCGTCTCCCACGCGCACAACCTAGGGCCGCCCCTGACAGATGTCAGGGGCGTACCGGGGTCTTATCCCATGGCAGCCCTTGACAGGACGCTGACAGACTTGCCGCCATGACTGAGCAGCCCACGGGAGGGGCGCCGCAGGGCGTCGCAGCGAGCGCACACGACCTGGTGAAGACGTACGGGTCCGAAGAGGCGGAGGTGCGCGCCCTCGACGGCGTGACCGTCGACCTGATGAAGGGCGAGTTCACGGCCATCATGGGTCCCTCGGGGTCGGGGAAGTCCACGCTCATGCACTGCCTGGCCGCCCTCGACACCCCCACCGCCGGTGACGCGGTCGTCGACGGCACCGGGCTGGCCGGGCTCAAGGACAAGGCGCTGACCAGCCTGCGCCGCGAGAAGATCGGCTTCGTCTTCCAGGCCTTCAACCTGATCCCGACCCTGACCGCCCAGGAGAACATCCTGCTGCCGATGGACCTCGCGGGACGCAAGGTCGACCAGGAGTGGTTCGACGCGGTGATCGAGGCCGTCGGCCTGCGCCCGCGACTGGGCCACCGGCCCAACGAGATGTCGGGCGGCCAGCAGCAGCGCGTGGCCTGCGCCCGCGCGCTCGTGGCCAAGCCGTCCATCGTCTTCGCCGACGAGCCGACCGGCAACCTCGACTCGACGAGCTCCGCCGAGGTGCTCGGGTTCCTGCGCCGCTCGGTCGACGAGTTCGGCCAGACCATCGTGATGGTCACCCATGACCCGGTGGCCGCGTCCTGGACCGACCGCATCCTCTTCCTCGCCGACGGCAAGATCGTCGACGAGCTCCGCGACCCGGACCGCGACACGATCCTCGAGCGCATGGGCGCGCTCCAGGACGCCGCGGCTCGCAAGGCGGGCTGACCCGTGTTCCGCCTCACCTGGCGCAACCTCCTGGCCCGCAAGGTCCGGCTGGTGATGAGCGCCCTCGCCATCGTCCTGGGCATCGGCTTCCTCGCCGGCGTGCTCACCTTCAGCAGCGGCCTGTCCAAGACCTTCGACGGCATCATCCAGGGCTCGACGCCCGACGCGCAGGCTCGTCCCGCCGACACCGACTCGTTCTCCGCGACGGGCGCCGGCAGCACGCAGACGATCTCGCCGGCCGACGTCGAGAAGCTGGCCGCGCTGCCCGAGGTCGAGCAGGCGGACGGCTCGGTCGACGGCCTCGGGCTCTACCTGCTCGACACCGACGACAAGCTCGTCGGCACCGGTGGCGCCCCGACGCTGTCGTTCAACTACACCGACACGCCCAACATCGACGGCCAGGAGACCCTCACCCTGGAGGACGGCCGCTGGCCCGAGGCCGACGACGAGGTCGCGATCAACGCCTCCTCGGTGGAGGCCGGGGGCTACGAGCTCGGCGACGAGGTCACCGTGATCCCGCCGACCGTCGCGTCGGGCGGTCCCCTCAAGCAGACGCTCAAGCTCGTCGGCATCGCCGGCTTCAACGGCGGTGGTGGCACGGCCGGCAGCACGCTCGTGCTCTTCTCGACCCACGGCGCGCAGGCGATGTTCCTCGACGGTCAGGACGCCTTCACCTCCGTCAGCCTCACCGCGGCCGACGGCGTCTCGCAGCAGCAGCTCGTCGACGCCGCCGACACCGTGCTCCCCGACGGCTACGAGGGCGTGACGGGCGACGAGATCGTCGAGGAGTCGCAGACCGCGATCGGCGAGTTCCTCGGCTTCATCACGATCTTCCTCGGGGTCTTCGCGGCGATCGCGGTGATCGTCGGCGCCTTCATCATCTTCAACACCTTCACGATCCTCGTCGCCCAGCGGGTCCGCGAGCTCGCGCTGCTGCGCGCCCTCGGCGCCAGCCGTCAGCAGGTACGCCGCTCGGTGCTCGTCGAGGCCGTGCTCATGGCGCTCGTCGGCTCGACGCTCGGACTCCTCGTCGGGCTCGGCCTGGCCCGTGGCCTCGCGGCCCTGTTCAGCAGCTTCGGCCTGGAGATCAACTCCGCCGTGCTCAACCTGACGCCCCTGACGGTGCTGGCGGCGTACGGCGTCGGCATCGCGGTCACGGTCGCCGCGGCCTACCTCCCGGCCCGTCGCGCCTCGAAGGTCGCTCCCGTCGAGGCGATGCGCGAGGACGTGTCGATGACCGAGGGCAGCCTGCGCCGTCGCACGCTGATCGGCGCCGTGCTCCTCGTCATCGGCGCCGGCCTCGCGGTCGCCGGGGTCGTGGGCGCGCCCGGCAACGACGCCATCTGGATCGGTGCCGGCGCGGTCATCTGGGTCCTCACCGTCGCGGCCATCAGCGCCGTCCTCGGCCGTCCGGTCCTCACCGCCTGCCGCGCGCTGTTCAGCAAGGTGTTCGGCACCACGGGACGGCTCGCCGGGGACAACGCGATCCGCAACCCCCGCCGTACGGGCGTCACCGCGGCCGCGCTCATGATCGGACTCACCCTCGTCTCGGCCGTCGGGGTGCTCGCCGCGTCGATGAACGCGTCGATGGACAAGCTCGTCGACGAGCAGTTCGAGTCCGACTTCCTCGTGCAGTCGCCGGTCTTCGGCACCTTCCCGGTCGAGCTCGGCACCCAGATGTCGGAGGTCGACGGGGTCTCGGTGCTCTCGCGGCAGCAGGGCGTGGTCGCACGCGTCGACGACCAGGAGGACCCCACCTTCGTCATCGCGACCGACTCCGAGTTCAGCAAGGTCTACGACCTGACGATGGTCGAGGGCAGCGAGGAGCTCGCCGACACCGGCGAGGCGATCATCAGCGAGAACCAGGCCACCGACAAGGACCTCGACCTGGGCTCGACCGTCACCTTGCACTTCCCCGGCAACAAGACCGTGGACGTGGAGGTGACCGGCATCTTCGAGGACAGCGCGGTCGCCGGCGGGATCAACGTCGGCTTCGGCGTGCTCGAGCAGGCCGGGATCAAGCGGGTCGACAACTCGCTCAGCATCAACATCGCCGACGGCGCCGACGCGAGCCAGGTCAAGGCCGACCTCGACGACCTGGTGGCCGACCTGCCGATCGTGGCGGTGCAGGACAAGAAGGACTTCGCCGAGAGCCTCGCCGCGCAGATCAACCAGCTGCTCTACATGGTCTACGGCCTGCTCGCCCTGTCGATCGTCATCGCGGTGGTCGGCATCGTGAACACCCTCAGCCTGAGCGTGATCGAGCGGACCCGCGAGATCGGGCTGCTGCGGGCCGTCGGCCTCTCGCGGCGCCGGCTGCGGCGGATGGTGACTCTCGAGTCCGTCACGATCTCCGTGATGGGGGCCGTGCTCGGGCTCGTGCTCGGTGTGGTCATAGGGGTGCTGCTGCAGCAGTCGCTCAAGGAGGATCTCGAGGTGCTCCGGGTGCCGACGGTCAGCCTGCTGGTCTTCCTCGTGATCGCGGTCGTCTTCGGTGTCCTCGCCGCGATCATCCCGGCGATCCGCGCCTCGCGGATGAAGGTGCTCCAGGCGATCGCCACCGAGTGAGCGTGACCCGCCTCACGCACCGCGCCCCCGGGTGGAGACATCCGGGGGCCGCGGTGGCACCGTGGATCGGGTGAGTGCCCACCAGTCCAGCCCGCACCAGAAGACGCGCGACACGCGATCCGACACCGGCTTCCTCGGCCAGCCCGCCGTGCTGGCCAACCTCTTCGGGGTCGAGCTGTGGGAGCGGTTCAGCTTCTACGGCATGCAGGGCATCCTGCTCATCTACCTCTACTTCACCGCGGCCGAGGGCGGCCTCGGCATCGACCAGGGCGTCGCGACGAGCATCGTCGGCGCGTACGGCGGCGCGGTCTACCTCTCGACGATCCTCGGCGCCTGGCTGGCCGACCGGCTGATCGGTCCGGAGCGGACGCTGTTCTACGCCGCCGTCTGCGTCATGCTCGGGCACGTCGCGCTGAGCCTGCTGCCCGGCCTGACGGGCGTGGGCGTCGGGCTGGTGCTGATCGCGCTCGGCTCGGGTGGCGTCAAGGCCAACGCGACCTCGCTCGTCGGCTCGCTCTACGACGAGCACGACACCCGCCGCGACGCGGGCTTCTCGCTCTTCTACATGGGCATCAACATCGGCGCCTTCATCGGCCCGCTGCTCACCGGCCTGCTCCAGGACAGCATCGGCTTTCACTGGGGCTTCGGCGCCGCGGCGGTCGGCATGGCGCTCGGCCTCGCGCAGTACACGATCTTCCGCGGGCGGTTGCCGGAGGAGACGCACCACGTCGCCAACCCGCTGCCCGCGGGACGCGGGAGGGCGTACGCCGTGGGCGGGGTCGTGGCCGTCGCGCTGGTCGCCGTCCTGGTCCGGGTCGGCGTGATCACCGCCGAGCGGCTCTCCGACATCGTCATCGGGATCAGCCTCCTGGCCGCGATCGCGTACTTCGTGCTGATCCTGGCCGACAAGCAGGTGCAGGGCGTCGAGCGCAGCCGGGTGCTCGCCTTCATCCCGCTGTTCGTCTGCAACGTCGTGTTCTGGGCGCTCTACCAGCAGCAGTTCACCGTCGTCCCGATCTACGCCGACGAGCGACTCGACCGCGACCTGTTCGGCTGGGAGATGCCGATCGCCTGGGTCAACAGCATCAACCCGGTCTTCATCATCGTGCTTGCCGGCGTGTTCGCCGCGCTGTGGACCAAGCTCGGCAGCCGCCAGCCCGCGACGCCGCTCAAGTTCGGCGCGGGCACGGCGCTGATGGGGGTCGCGTTCTTCCTGTTCCTCGGCATGCCGGCCGGCAGCAACACCGCACCGCTGCTCGGCATCGTCGGCATCCTGCTGGTCTTCACGCTGGCCGAGCTGCTGATCTCCCCGGTCGGGCTCAGCGCCACCACGAAGCTCGCGCCGAAGAAGTTCGCCACCCAGATGGTCGGCCTCTACTTCCTGTCGATCGCCCTCGGCACCGCCCTGGCCGGCACCCTCGCGGGGTACTACGACCAGGACGCGGAGGGACCGTTCTTCATCTGGGTCGGCCTCGCTGCGGTGGTCACCGGCGTCGTCGTGATGATCGCGAACAAGCCGATCCACCGCCTCATGGCGGGCGTCGACTGACGTGCTCGAGTCCCTGGGCTGGGGAGTGCTGGCCGCGAGCTCGCTCGTGGTCGGCGCCGCCCTCGCGCTCGTACGCCGCTGGCCCGACCGGCTCGTCGGCCTCGTCCTCGGCTTCGGTGCCGGCGCGCTCGTCGCGAGCGTGTCGTTCGAGCTCGCCGAGGAGGGGCTGCGGATCGGCAGTGCGTACGCCGTCGCCGCGGGGCTCGCGCTCGGCGGGCTGACCTACGTCGGTGCCGACCGCCTGGTGCAGCGGTGGGGAGGGCGCGAGGGTGGCTCGTCGGCGGGGGCGCCGCTCGCGGTCGGTGCCTTCCTCGACGGCATCCCCGAGCAGGCCGTGCTGGGCATCGGGATCGCCTCCGGCGGCGGGGTCAGCGCCGCACTCGTGGTGGCGATCTTCGCCTCGAACCTGCCCGAGGCCATCGGCTCCGCGGCCGACATGCGCTCGGCCGGCCGGTCCCGCGGCTCGGTGCTCGGGCTCTGGGCCGGTGTCGCCGCGTGCTGCGCGCTCGCCACCGTCGCCGGCACGCTGCTGGCCGACGCGGTCTCCCGCGACGGCCAGGCCTTCGTCGACGGCTTCGCGGCCGGGGCGCTGCTGACGATGCTGATCGACTCGATGGTCCCCGAGGCCAAGGAGAAGGCGCGGGACTGGGCGGGCCTGGCCACCGTCGTGGGCTTCGCGATCGCGGCGGGGTTGTCGCTGCTCGGCGGGTGACGGGCTCCCGCTGCTCCACCATGGGATGCAGACGAGCCTGCACTTCCCCGGGTCAGCTCACCCCGGGGAGTGCAGGTTGATCGACATCCCATGGTGAAGCGTCACGGCGAAGCGGCGGTCGTCAGTAGCCGCCCTCGGGCGGGATCATCTCCCCGCGCACCCCGAGCAGCCGCACCGGCCGGGCGTCGTCGAGGGCGAGGAAGAGCTCGAAGGCGGTCTGCGTGATGACCTCGACGTCCCACGTCGGCTCGGGGAGCTTGCGGATCCGGGTGAAGGTGAAGAACGGCGCGAAGCGCACCTTGAGGTGGACGCGCATGATCGCGCGGTCCTCCTTGCGGACGTCCTCCACGACCCGCTCGGCGAGCTCGCGCAGGGCGACGCGCACCTCGTCGGGGGTGACGAGGTCGGACTGGTAGGTCGTCTCGCGGCCGTGGGCGCGCGCCACCCAGGGCGTGTCGTCCGGCCGGGAGCGGCCGCCCCCGCGACCGAGCCGGCCCAGGTGCGGGCCGTTGGCCGGTCCGAACGCCTGCACCAGCGCGTCCTCGTCCGCGCCGGCGAGGTCGGCGACGGTGCGGATCCCGATCGCCTCGAGCCGGCCGCCGATCTTCGACCCGACACCCCACAGCGCGGTGGTGGGCCGCTCGCCCATGACCTCCATCCAGGTGTCGCGGGTGAGCATGAAGGTGCCCTGTGGCTTGCCGAAGTCGGTCGCGATCTTCGCGCGGACCAAGGTGTCGCCGATGCCGACCGAGCAGTGCAGCGCGGTCGCCTCCAGCACCGCGGCCTGCACCTGCCGCGCCGTCGCGACCGGGTCGTCGGTCTCGACCCCGACGAACGCCTCGTCCCACCCGAGCACCTCGACGACCGCGCCCGGGAAGGCGCGCAGCGTCTCCATCACCCGGGCCGACGCCTCCTCGTAGACGGGGAAGTCGACCGGCAGGAACACCGCGTCGGGGCAGCGCCGCTTGGCGAGCTTCAGCGCGAGCCCGGAGCGTACGCCGTGGGCGCGGGCCTCGTAGGACGCCGTAGACACCACGGCGCGCTCGGTCGGGTCGCCGCGACCGCCGACCACGACGGGCAGGCCGACGAGCTCGGGGCGCCGCAGCAGCTCGACGGCCACGAGGAACTGGTCCATGTCGACGTGGAGCACCCAGGGACACACCTCGCCGCTCATCCGCCCATCGTGCCGGACGCCGCCGACAGCGCTGTGGAAAACGGGATGCGCGTCCCGGGGGTCCGCGCCTAGGCTCGTGCACGGCGAGATCAGCGGCGGGGCCGGAGTTCCGGGCCCCGTTCCGCGCGTCGTACCTCGCCACGCACCGCCCGACAGGGCACTGGCATCGGAGCATCCGCTCCCGTGAGTTCGACTCTCACTCCTCCCACGGGTGGTGGCCGGTGACGTGTCGCGACGACGCGCCCTGAGGCGGGGCCGGTCAGCACGACGGCTCCGGTCCCCGCACGTCGCCGTGGTCGCCGGCCACCACCCCAGCCCTCCACCCATCCGCCTACCGCGCTCCGCGAAGGAGGCCCGCCCATGACCCGGAAGCACCTGATCCACCCCACTCGCACGGTCCAGCCGTGGGAGGCCCTCCTCGAGCGCCGCGACGGCGAGCCCACCGTCGTCCTCGGGCCCGGCCGGCACGTCGTACGCCGCCGGGCGACCTACGAGCTCGTCGACCTGCGCGAGCGGATCGACCTCGTCCCGGCGCAGGAGGTGCCCACCTCCGACGGTGTGAGCGCCAAGGTGTCGGCCGTCTTCCGCTGGGCCGTCGTGGACCCGGTCGCCTTCACCGAGCGGCTCCGCGACCCCGTGGGCGCGGTCTACCTCGCTGTGCAGCTCGGCCTGCGCGACGCCCTCGCCACCCGGGAGGCCGAGGCGCTGGTCCGCGAGACCCGCACCCGGCTGGCCGAGGGCGTACGCGAGCGGGCCACGGCGGCGGCCGACGAGGTCGGCGTGCGGCTGGTCGACGTCGTCGTCAAGGACGTCGTCCTGCCCCACGACCTGCGCGAGGCGTACGCCGAGCTCGTCGTCGGTCGACACCGCGCGCAGGCGCAGCTCGAGGCGGCGCGTGCCGAGACCGCCGCCCTGCGGTCCCTGGCCAACGGCGCGAAGCTGCTCGACGACCACCCGTCGCTCGCGCAGCTGCGGCTGGTCCAGGCGCTGCCCCCGGGCTCGCGCGTCGAGCTGGTGCAGCCGGGGCGTACGTCCTCCCACGAGGACTGACGTCCGGTCGAGCGGTGCGTGAGACAGGTTCCGCCGTCCGAGAACCTGCACCACGCACCGCTCGGTCCACCCGTCCGGGCGGGACGCCGGGGTCCGCCCCGGCGTACGGTCGAGGTCATGAGCAGCGACCAGACGGAGTCCGATCCCTACGCCGAGCACCCCGAGGAGTCGGCCTTCCCGGGCGCCGGGCGACGGGTGAGCGACGAGGAGCGGCAGGCCGCGCTCGACGCCGAGCCCGCCGGCAACGCGACGGTCGGCGACATGGTCGACACCGACGACGTCGACTCGTCCGCGCACGAGCAGGGGCCGGGGTCCGAGGAGGTCGTCGAGCAGGTCGAGGGCGGTCACCGGGCCGACTGACGGGCCGACAGGGCTGGTCGCCCCGGGCGGGTCACGGCAAAACCCCGCGCGCCGCGCCGCACCGCGGTGCCACAGTGCCGCCATGACCCCCGAGCGCCTCGACGTCGAGCAGGCCCTGCCCCGGCTGCAGGCCCTCGCCTCCCGGCTGTGGTCCACCGAGTCGCGCCACCACCCCGGCCAGCTGGCGTGGTCGTGCGCGTACGGCGAGCCACAGGTCCTCGACCTCGGCCCGGCCTTCCTCCTCGACGACGCCTGGGCGTGGCTGGAGTCAGCCGACTGGCTGGAGATCTGCGGCGCCGATCCCGGGTCCGTCGACGCCGTCGTCACCGCGGCCCTGTCGGAGGCCGCCGAGGAGGTCACCGCCAGCACGCTCGAGACGGAGACCGTCGTCGTCGACGTGCTCGCGAGACACGGCTTCGCCGAGGTGGAGAGCCCGTGGTTCACCCACCACCACCTCGACCTGACAGGCCTGCCGCAGGTCGCGCTGCCCGAGGGGTACGCCGTCCGCGCGGTCCGTGCCGGTGAGGCCGAGCAGCGTGCCGCGGTCCACCGCGCTGCCTGGTCGCCGACCTCGCGCGTCACCACCGCGGCGCACGAGCGGCTCATGACCACCCCGCCCTACCGGCCCGACCTCGACCACGTCGTCATCGCGCCCGACGGTACGTGGGTCGCGTCGTGCTGCACCTGGCTCGACGACGCCACCGGGGTCGCGCTCGTCGAGCCGGTCGGCTGCGTCGAGGAGCACGCCCGCCGCGGCCTGGCGACCGCGGCGTCGGTCTCCGCGCTCACCGCCGCCCGCGACGCCGGTGCCACGACCGGGCTCGTCTGCCCGCGCGGGGACGACGGCTACCCGGTGCCGGCCAGGCTCTACCGCGGGATCGGGTTCGTCCCCGGGGCGCGGACGCGGACCTACCGGCTCACGCGGTAGCCGGCCCCCGGCGCTGCTCGAGGTAGCGGAGGTACTCCCGCCAGGCGAACCAGGCGAACCCGGCCGCGAGGAGCAGGCTGCTCCACGCGCGGTCGGAGACGAGCAGCCCGACCACGTTGAGCACCGCCATGACGAGGTAGAACCAGGTCTTCAACAGGCTGCGTCGCGCGAGGTCGGGGGCGAAGCGGGCCGCGTACTCGCTCGGCGTCCCGAACTCCTCCCGGAGGCTCCGACCCGTCTCGGCGGCGTGGGCGTGTGCCTCCGCCACGATCGTGCGCACGCGCACGTCGGACAGGGAGTAGCGCTCGCGGAGCAGCCCCGCGAGCTCGCGGGACCAGTCGTCCGCGCTGACGGCGGCACGCGGGGTCGGCGACGGCCACGTGCGTGTCCACCGACCCCACGCGGTGGCGAGGAGCGCGCAGGTGGCGGCGACCGGCACGTACCACCACACGCTGTGCGTGCCGAGCGGGTGGTCCTTCGACCACTCGTTCACGATCGCCGCACCGGTGGAGAGCACGGCGACCGCGGCGGCGGCCGCCCCGACGGCGCTGGCGGTCGAATGGCGGCGGAGCAGGTCGTCCCAGGCGGCAGCGGCCGCGACCGGACCCACGCCGATCACCACAGGGATGAGCACCATGCCCCACGTCCACGGGCGGAGGGAGTCGCCCCGCATCGCGAAGAGGACGGCGAAGACCACGCACATCACGGCGGCGAACCCCAGACCCCACGAGGGGACGTCTCGCCACGTCATGGAGTGGGTGTCGTCGAGGCGCAACCGGGCCTCGTCGACCCATCGGTCGTAGAGCTCCGCGGCGTGCTCACGTGCCGGTCCGAAGAGTGCCTCGGGCGACTCCTGCGACTCGCGCACGACCGTGAGCGCCTCGGCGAGCCCCTCGCGGACCAGGTCCGCCTCGACGCTGCGCATGAGGAGGGCCATGGACACGCTCCACGCCCAGGTCTCGTCGAACTCCTCGCCGCGGGCCTCGCTGAAGGCGTCGATCGTCGTCTGGAGCGGCGTGCGGTCGTCAGTCATGCCTCATCTCCCCCGCGCTCATCGTCGTCAACGTGTCGCCGAGCGCGCGCCAGGCCGCGAGGTCGTGCTCGAGCCGGTCGCGACCGACGGTGGTGAGGGCGTACTCCCGACGTCCCGGCCCGCCCTGCCCCTCGACCCAGGACGCCTCGACGTCGCCGGCCTCCTCCAGCCGGCCCAGCACCGGGTAGAGCGACCCACCCTTGAGCAGACCGAAGCCGTGGCCGTCCAGTGCCTGCGCGACGGCGTAGCCGTGGAGCGGGCCGTCCGTCAGGCTGGCCAGCACGGCCAGGTCGAGGGCGGCGCGGACCCACGTCGGGGGCCACTGTGCGTCGGTCATGTACCTAGGTACATCACATACCTAGATACGCGCCTTGGTCAGGTGAGGAAGTCGGTCAGCCCCTCGAGCAGCCGGTCGACGTCGTGGTCGTCGTTGTAGGCCGCGAGGCCGATCCGCAGGCCCGAGTCGACGGGCAGCCCGAGCGCCCGGAACGTCTCGTACGCGTAGAAGGTGCCGGCCGGCACCAGCACGTCCTGCGTCGCGAGGTGCTCGTACGCCTCCGCGGGCAGGCGGTCGCGCAGGGTGAGGAACAGCGTCGAGGTGCGGTCGGCTGCGCGGGAGTGGAGGGTGAGGCGGTCGCCGAGCGCGGCCAGTCCCTCCTCGATGCGCCCCCGCAGCCGCAGCTCGTGGGCCGCGATCGCGCCCGCCGCCGAGACCAGCCGCTCCCGCCGGGTGGCGCCGGTGCCCAGCGAGGCGATGAGGTCGACCGCGGCGGTCGCGCCGGCGAGCAGCTCGTAGGGCAGCGTCCCGAGCTCGAAGCGCTCCGGGACGACGTCCGTCGACGGCACGAGCTTGTCCGGCCACAACGTCTCGAGCAGCGCCGGGTCGGCGACGAGCGCGCCGCAGTGGGGGCCGAAGAACTTGTAGGGCGAGCACACCAGCAGGTCGGCGCCCATCGCGGCGATGTCGGGCGCGGCGTGCGCGGCGTGGTGGACGGCGTCGACGTGGACCAGCGCGCCGACCTCGTGCGCCCGCGCGGCGACGGCCGCGACCGGCGGGCGGGTGCCGAGCAGGTTGGACGCGGCGGTCAGGGCGACCAGGCGCGTCCGCTCGCCGATGACGTCGAGTGAGGCCGGGTCGAGCTCGCCCGTCGCCGGGTCGAGCCGCAGCCACCGCACGGTCGCGCCGGCGCGCTCAGCGGCCTGGATCCACGGCCGGACGTTGGAGTCGTGGTCGAGCTCGCAGACGACCACCTCGTCGCCGGCGCCCCAGGTCCTCGCCAGCGTGCGGGAGAAGTCGTACGTCAGCGCGGTCGCGCTGCGGCCGTGCACCACGCCACCGGGATCACCGCCGACGAGGTCGGCGATCGCCGATCGGAAGCCTGCGACCACGGACTCGGCGTTGCGCTGGCTGACGGTCGCGGCGCCGCGCTGCGACAGCGGGCCGGTGAGGGTGCGCGCGATCGCGTCCCCGACGACGGCCGGCGTCTGCGTGCCGCCCGGGTTGTCGAAGTGGGCGATGCCCGAGGCGAGGGAGGGGAACCCGGCACGGAACGAGGCGACGTCGAACGGCATGGCACGAGCCAACCAGACCCTCAGCTCGCGATGTGAACCACCGCGTCGCCGGAGTTCACGAGCGGCGCCTCGGTGCGACCGATCACGATGCCGTCACGGTTGGCGTAGACCGCGCGCAGCGTCTTGCCGAAGGAGTCGAAGAGGGTGCCGAGGCGCTCGCCGTCGCTCACCTTCTGCCCCAGGTGGGCGTCGAGGTGGAGGATCCCGGTGCGCCGCGCGCGGACCCACCCGCTCGAGCGGCACTCCAGGCTCGGCTCGACCGGCGGCTCGTCGACCGCGTCGGTCATGCCGAGCGACGCCAGCACCCGGCGTACGCCCACGACCCCCGCCTCGACGGCGTAGTCGTCGAAGCGCAGCGGCTCCCCGGCCTCGTAGAGGAGCACCTTCGCGCCCTGCTCGCGGGCCGCGTGGCGCAGCGAGCCGTCGCGGATCCGGGCGTGGACCATGACCGGGGCGCCGAACGCGGCGGCGAGCTCGCGGGTACGCGGGTCGTCGAGGTCGGCGCGGACCTGCGGGAGGTTGCTGCGGCGGTCCGAGCCGGTGTGCAGGTCGATGCCGACCTCGCAGCCGGCGACGATCTCCCGCATGAAGAGGTGCGCGATCCGGCTGGCGAGCGACCCGCGCGCCGAACCGGGGAAGGACCGGTTGAGGTCGCGCCGGTCGGGGAGGTAGCGGTCGCCGGTCATGAAGCCGAGGACGTTGACGATCGGCACCGCGACCAGGGTGCCCCGGAAGGTCTTCGGGTCGAGCCCGGCCATCACCTGCCGCACGACCTCGACGCCGACCACCTCGTCGCCGTGGATGGCCGCGTTGATCCAGGCCGTCGGCCCGTCCTCACGACCGTGCACCACCCGGACGGGCAGCGTGACGTCGGAGCCGGTGACCAGGCGGGTGATCGGCAGCTCGAGCGCGCGGACCGAGCCGGCGCGGATCCGCACACCGCCGATGGCAAAGGACTCGCGAGGCACGGGGTCAGCCTAGTTGTACTGATCGGTGAGGTTGATCAACCTGGTGATGGGTGCTGACCCGCCGATGGCGGTGTGGGGCCGGTGGTGGTTGTACTCGTGGAGCCATGCT
>NZ_JACCBW010000009.1 GCF_013410035.1 Nocardioides cavernae
CAGCTCCACTCCACGCCCGGAGGTCTTCGCCTTCCAAGCTCATTCAGATCGTGTCGTCACACGATCTCGACCAACGTGCCCGATCAGTACAGCTAACCGCGGATCCTGAACCCGGCGAGCGAGCCACGCGGGAGGCCGGTCAGCACGGGCTCGAGGGCCTCGGCGACCTCGTGCGGCAGCGGGCGCGCGTCGGGGTCGCGCGCGAGACAGGCCGCGATGACGTCGGCCACCACGGGAGGTACGCCGTCCGGCAGCGCCGCGGGCGCGTCGAGGAGCTGCGGGAAGCGATGGGGTACGTCGTCCGCGTCCGGGTCACCGTGGGCGAACGGCCGGAAGCCCGCGACGGCGTGGAACAGCGTCGCGCCCAGTCCCCACACGTCGGAGGCGTACGACGGCACCCGGCCGTCCGCGCTGGCCGGACCGGTGGGGTCGCACTGCTCGGGCGACATGTAGGCGTCGGTGCCGATGGGGTGGCGCAGGCGTCGCGCGTCCTCCTCCGGACGCGCCACCGACAGGTCGATGAGCCTCGCCGGCGCACCCATGATCACGTTGCTCGGCTTGATGTCGAGGTGGGTCCAGCCGATGTGGCGGAGGTAGTGCAGGGCGGCGGCGACGTCGATCGCCAGCGGCAGGTACTGCTGCTCCTGCAGTCGTCCATGGCGCCGGATCAGGCTCGACAGGCGTGGGCCGTCGATGTGCTCGAGGACGACGTGCGGGCGCTCGCCGTCCTGGCCGTCGCGCAGGCCGCGCACGACGACGGGGTGGTTCACCGTCGCGAGCGCCGCGACCTCCCGGCGCAGACCGCGCCGGGAGGACTCGTCGTCCACCTGCGAGGGGCGCAGCACCTTCACGACGACGGGCGACCACGTCACCTCGTCGAAGCAGAGCCACGCCTCGTAGGCGGTCCCGCCGCCGAGCCGTCGCAGCGCGCCCAGCCCCGGCGCCAGGAGGTCGCCCTCGGCGAGGTCCCAGCCGTCGTCCCGCCTGCCCATGTCCCTACCGCCCGTCCCGCTCGGTCCCGGTCCTCAGGTCCCCGCGGTCAGCGACGGGTGTCGTTGCGGCTGCGGTCGTTGGTGGTGTTGGCGGTCTTGTCCCGCGTCTTGTCACCGCCGTCGCGGGTCCAGTCCCGGGTCTTGTCCCCCCGGCTGTTGTCGCGGTCGCGGCTGACGTCGGTGACGGCGCTGTTGGTGTTGTCGTTGGTGTCGCGGCTCATGCCGGTGTACGACGGGCTGTTCGTGCGCGTGTCGTCATCGTCGTCGTCGTTGGTGTCGTCATCGTCGTCGTCGGCGACCAGGACCAGGGAGGGAGCGTCGTCCTCGCGCTTGGCCGCCTCGTCGGAGGCGCTCGCCAGCGTCGGGGAGGACATGGCGACCAGGCCGAAGGCGGTGAGACCGGCGATGCCCAGCAGGGTGGTGGGAAGGAGCTTCCGCATGGTGGTTCCTCTCGTCGGGGGCCGTGCCGGCCCGGATGACGAGAACACTCGCGGTGCGCCGTGAGTGCTGTGTGAGCTCCCCGTGAGAGGCCTCTCACGAAGCAGACGTGGTGCGTCGGGACGGTTTCGAACCGCCGACCGCTCGGGTGTAAACCGAGTGCTCTACCGCTGAGCTACCGACGCGCGAGGGCACACGATACGCGGAGCGTGGCGCCGCCCCGCATCCCGGCTCCGCCGTGTGCGCGAGCGTGAGGAGAAATGAGTTGAGCCGCTGGCGTCTCGGGTCACCAGCGGCTCAACAGGAAGAAGATTACACGACCCCGCAAGGGTGTCCCGGGAATCGCGGAATTCGGTCGAGAACTGTCTAGACCAGGTGCTGCTCGACGGCGGCGTGGAGCTCGCGCAGGTGCTCGTCGAGGTCGCGTCCGTCGGGGTTCGCGTTGTGCACCGACCAGCGCAGTCGACCGTCGCGGTCGACGACGTAGGACGAGCGGCGCGGGCCCCCGCGGGCGGGGTCGAACACCTCGTAGGCCTGCGCCACGGCGCCGTGCGGCCAGAAGTCCGAGAGCAGCGGGAAGTTCAGCCCCTCCGCCTCGGCGAAGCTGCGCAGCGCGTAGACCGAGTCGCAGGAGATCCCGAGCACCTCGGTGTCGAACGTCAGGAACTCGTCGAGGCGGTCCCGCACGCCCGACATCTCACCGGTGCAGACCCCGGTGAACGCGAATGGGAAGAACATGAGGGCGACGGCCTTGCGGCCGCGGAAGTCGCTGAGCGAGACGTCCTGGCCGAACTGGTCGCGCAGCGTGAAGTCGGGTGCCTCGTCGCCGATGCACAGTCCGTCGCCGGTCACGCGGGTTCCTCGCCGTCCTCTGGGTGCTGGGCGCCTTGCTCGTCCTCCCACGCGGCCAGCTCCCGCTTGAGGACCTTGCCGGTGGCGTTGCGTGGCAGCTCGTCGACGAAGACGATCTCGCGCGGCACCTTGAACCTGGCCAGGTGGGCCTTCACGTGGTCGCGCAGGTCGTCCTCCGACACGTCGCCGGTGCGCACCACGAAGGCGCGCAGACGCTGACCATAGTCCGCGTCGCTCACGCCGACGGCAGCGACCTCCCCCACGAGCTCGTGGGCCACGAGGCAGTCCTCGACCTCCTGCGGGAAGACGTTCTCCCCGCCCGAGACGATCATGTCGTCGTCGCGCCCCGCGACGTGCAGCCGCCCGGCCTCGTCGAACCAGCCGACGTCGCCGGAGGACATCAGGCCGTCGACGACCTCCTTGAACCCTCCGTTGGTGTAGCCCTCGAAGAGCAGGCCGTTGCCGACGAAGATCCGGCCGGTCTCGCCCCGCGGCAGCTCGCGGCCGGCGTCGTCGAGGATCCGCACGACCGTGCCGTACGGCGGCCTGCCCGCCGACGTCGGGTCGGCCCGCAGGTCCTCCGGCGTCGCGATCGAGGCGTAGGCGACCTCGGTGGAGCCGTAGATGTTGTAGAGGTTGTCGCCGAAGCGGTCCATCCACGCCTCGGCGAGCGTCGCCGGCAGCGCCGAGCCCGAGGACGCCACGACCTCCACGCGGGACAGGTCGACACGGGAGAGCTCCTCGTCGCCGAGCGCGAGCATCCGCTGCAGCATCACCGGGATCACGACCATCGACTGGCACCGCTCGTCCTGGACGGTCCGCAGCGCGGTGACCGGGTCGAAGCTGCGCCGCAGCACCACCGTCGAGCCGAGGAGCATGGCGAGGGCGAGGTGTGCGAAGCCCCAGGTGTGGAAGAGCGGCGCGGCGATGTGCGTACGCCAACCCGCCCGCAGCGGCATCCGCGACAGCAGGGAGACCGCGGCGTCGATGCCGGCCTCATTGCGCGGGGCGCCCTTCGGGGCGCCGGTCGTGCCGGAGGTCAGGATGACGACGCGGGCGTGCCGCTGCGGCGGTGGCAGGTCGGACTCGTCATGGGCGCCCATGAGCTGCTCGAGGGTCTCGTGCGCGCTCTCGCCGTCGGTCCAGGCGAGCACCCGCCGCTCGACGGGTGCGCCGGCGAGCAGGCCGCCGAACTCCTCGTCGTGGATCACCATGGCGGGCGCCTCGCGCTCGAGCACGTCGACGAGCTGCGGGCCGGCGAAGGCGGTGTTGAGGTAGAGGATGTCGGCGCCCAGCTTGGCGACGGCTATGGAGGCGTCGACGAAGCCGCGGTGGTTGCGACACATGACCGCGACCGAGTCGCCCTCGCCGATGCCGCGCTCGGACAGCGCGCGGGCCAGCGAGTTGGAGCGCCGGTGCAGCTCACCCCACGTCAGCTCGCCCAGCTCGTCGACGATCCCGACCTGGTGCGGGGCCCGGGTGGCCAGCGTCGCGAAGCCACCCGCGGGGCCGGTGCCCCAGCGCAGGACCGTGCGGCCGATGCCGAGCAGGGTGCGCGGCCCGTAGGGGCGGATGACGCCGGCGCCGCCGAGCACCCGCACCGTCGTGGCGATGCCGGACGCCCGACCCGCGAGCGCTGCCATGGTGTCGCCTGGGGTCACGCGGGGGTCTTCGGGGCCACCAGGCGGGTGGCCTGCCAGTCCTTGCTGACGGCCGCGGTGGTCGTCTGGGACAGGCCGGCCACCGGGGCCGCCTCGGCGACGTCGGCCGGGTCGACCGTGCCGGGCCGGCCGACCTTGGGGGTCAGCAGCCAGATCGAGCCGCCCCCGACGAGGTCCGTGAGGGCGTCGACGAGGCCGTCGACCAGGTCCCCGTCGTCGGCACGCCACCACAGCACGACGGCGTCGACCACGTTGCCGTAGTCACCGTCCACCATGTCCGCGTCGATCGTGTCCTCGACCGCGACGCGCAGCTCGTCGTCGGTGTCGTTGTCCCAGCCGAGTTCCTGGACGACCATGCCGGGCTTGAGCCCCAGCCGGTCCCCCGTGCCTGTCACCGGGGCAGAGTCGCCCACCGTCGAGCTCAACGCAGTGCCTCCTGTGTCCGGGTACGCCTCATCGACCTGGTCGGTCAGGCGTCGTGCGCACAGTCCACAGGAACACGGCAGGAGCCGCAACCCCGGCCCCGTCCTGCGTGCCCCGGGCGTACGCCTCGCGACGCCCCCACCGCACGCGAGGCACGTGACGGTGGCGACGCCTGCTGGGACTACCCATGGGTAGATTTCGTGGCGCGGGCGCGCGTGACACGATGAGCGGGTGAGTGATGCCGATACGTCCCCGAAGAGCCCGGCCGCCCCGTCGGTGATCCACGAGGGACTCCCCACCCAGCTGCCGGACATCGACCCCGACGAGACCCAGGAGTGGCTCGCGTCCTTCGACGCGATGCTCGACGACCGGGGACGCGACCGGGCCCGCTACGTGATGCTGCGCCTGCTCGAGCGTGCCCGCGAGAAGCAGGTCGGCGTGCCGGCGCTGCGCTCCACCGACTACATCAACACCATCCCGCCCGAGCGCGAGCCGTGGTTCCCCGGCGACGAGGAGGTGGAGCGCCGGATCCGCGCCTTCATCCGCTGGAACGCCGCGGTCATGGTCTCCTCCGCCAACCGCAAGGGCCTCGAGGTCGGCGGCCACATCGCCACCTACCAGTCCTCGGCGAGCCTCTACGAGGTCGGCTTCAACCACTTCTTCCGTGGCAAGGAGCACGAGGGGGGCGGCGACCAGATCTACATCCAGGGCCACGGCTCCCCGGGCGTCTACGCCCGCGCGTTCCTCGAGGGCCGCCTGACCGAGGAGCAGCTCTACCGCTTCCGCCAGGAGGTCCAGCACGGCAAGGGCGCCGGGCTCCCGTCCTATCCCCACCCGCGCCTCATGCCGGACTTCTGGGAGTTCCCGACCGTGTCGATGGGCCTCACCGCCATCGGCTCGATCTACCAGGCGCGCTTCAACCGCTACCTCGACAACCGCGGCATCAAGGACACCACGCAGCAGCGCGTGTGGGCCTTCATGGGCGACGGCGAGATGGCCGAGCCCGAGTCGCTCGGCGCCATCCGCGTCGCCGCGCGCGAGGAGCTCGACAACCTCACCTGGGTCATCAACTGCAACCTGCAGCAGCTCGACGGCCCGGTCACCGGCAACGGCAAGATCATCCAGGAGCTCGAGGCCAACTTCCGCGGCGCCGGGTGGAACGTCATCAAGGTCGTGTGGGGCCGCGAGTGGGACGCACTCCTGGCCCGCGACGTCGACGGCGCCCTGGTCAACCGGATGAACTCCACACCCGACGGCGCCTTCCAGACCTACTCGACCGAGGACGGCGCCTACGTCCGCGAGCACTTCTTCGGCGGCGACCCGCGCCTGCGCAAGATGGTCGAGCACATGTCCGACACGCAGATCGAGAAGCTGCCCCGCGGCGGCCACGACTACCGCAAGGTCTTCGCCGCGTTCGACGCCGCGGCCAAGCACACCGGGCAGCCGACGGTGATCCTGGCGCACACCATCAAGGGCTGGACGATCGACGCCCTCGAGGGCAAGAACGCCACGCACCAGATGAAGAAGCTCACCCTCCCCGACCTCAAGAAGTTCCGCGACCGGCTCTACCTGCCGATCAGCGACCGCGACCTCGAGGAGTCCTACGAGAAGACCGGCGGCGCGCCGTTCTTCCACCCGGGTGCCGACGCCCCCGAGATCGAGTACATGCTCGAGCGCCGCAAGGCCCTCGGCGGCTCGATCCCCCGCCGCATCAACCGGGCGGCCGCGCTCAAGCTGCCGGGCGACGAGCTCTACTCCGAGCTCAAGCAGGGCTCCGGCAAGAACAAGTTCGCCACGACGATGGCGGTGGTCCGGCTGCTCCGCGACTGGATGAAGGACCCCGAGATCGGCGAGCGGCTCGTCCCGATCGCCCCCGACGAGTACCGCACGTTCGGCATGGACTCGATGTTCCCGAGCGCCAAGGTCTACAACCCGGGCGGCCAGCAGTACGAGTCGGTCGACCGCAAGATGCTGCTCTCCTACAAGGAGTCCGCGCAGGGCCAGATGCTCCACGAGGGCATCTCCGAGGCAGGCGCGATGGCGTCGGCCACGGCCGCCGGGTCGGCGTACTCCACGCACGGCGAGCACATGATCCCGTTCTACATCTTCTACTCGATGTTCGGCTTCCAGCGCACCGGCGACTCGATCTGGGCCATGGCCGACCAGCTGGCGCGGGGCTTCCTCATCGGCGCCACCGCCGGTCGTACGACCCTGACGGGCGAGGGCCTGCAGCACGCCGACGGCCACTCGCCGCTCATCGCGGCGACCAACCCGGCGATCGTGCACTACGACCCGGCGTTCGGCTACGAGATCGCGCACATCATGCAGGACGGCCTCGAGCGGATGTACGGCTCGGGCGGGCCCGACGGCCAGGGCGAGGACGTCATCTACTACCTCACCGTCTACAACGAGCCGGTCTCCATGCCGGCGGAGCCGTCCGAGGTCGACCGCGAGGGCATCCTCCGGGGCATCCACCGGGTCTCGACCGCCGAGGGCGAGGGCCCGCGGGTCCAGCTGCTCGCGTCGGGCGTCGGCTACCCGTGGATCGACGAGGCCGCCCGCATCCTCGCCGAGGACTGGGGCGTGCAGTCCGACCTGTGGTCGGTGACGTCCTGGAACGAGCTGGCACGCGAGGCCACGGCGGCCGAGCAGTGGAACCTCCTCCACCCCGGTGAGGAGCGCCGCACGGCCTACGTCAGCGACAAGCTCGCCGGCGCGCAGGGCCCGGTCATCGCGGTGTCCGACTACATGCGGGCCGTCCCGCTGCAGATCGCCCGCTGGGTCCCCGGTGACTACCGCGTCCTCGGCGCCGACGGCTTCGGCTTCGCCGACACGCGTCCGGCCGCGCGCCGCTTCTTCCACATCGACGCGGTCAGCGTGGTCGTCCAGGCCCTCCAGGCACTGGCCGACGCCGGCGAGGTCCCCGTGGAGAAGGTCGTCGAGGCCGCGCAGCGCTACAAGATCGACGACCCGACCGCGACCAAGGACATCAAGCAGGAAGGCGGAGATGCCTGACGGCATCCCTCCCCGGTCGGTCCGCTAGGCCCCGGCTGCGCGCCTCAGGGCGCGCACCGGGGCCTTCGGCTTCTCCCCGGCCTCCGCCTGGTGCGGTACGACGCCGCCCGCCTCGAGCAGCTCGCGCCACCGCTCCCGGTCGTGGTGGCTCGGCTCGGTCGTGCGGATGAAGTCGCGCACGATCCTGACGAACCGCTGCGGGTGGTCCTTGTGCGGGAAGTGCCCGGCGTTCGGCACGATCTCGACGCGCGCCGACGGCGCCAGCGCGCTGGCGTTGCTCGCGTGCGCGACCGGGATGACGAGGTCGTCCGCGCCCCAGATGACGCACATCGGCATCGCCTCGGTCAGGTAGGCCCGGTCCGCCATCGTGATGACCTGGCCGCGCCAGTCGACGACGGCGCGCACGACGTGGCGGATCGCCACGCGCGTGCGCGGGTCCTTGAACGAGTCGTAGATGTCGGCGACCTCGTCGAGGTCGCGCAGGTGGCGGACCCCGCTGCGGGCGAGCAGTCGCATGGTGGCCGTCGTGGCGTGGCGCAGGACCGGCGCGGACAGCACGCCCATGACCTGGTGGAACCCGGGGGTCGTGATGGCCCGGATCGCCGGCGTCACCTCGGGACCGAGGCCACCGGAGCCGACGAGGACCAGGCGCTCGGTGCGCTCGGGGTACTGGTAGGCGAACTGCATCGCCACTCCCCCGCCGAAGCTGTGGCCCACGACCGTCGCGCTGTCCACACCGAGGACCGTCAGCAGGTCGCGCATCCCGTTGGCGTAGCCACCGACGCTGTAGTCCGCACGCGGCTTGTCCGAGGCCCCGTGGCCGAGGAGGTCGGGGGCGATCACCGTGTGGGTGCGGGCGAGCGACTCCATCACCGGCGCCCACGTCGTGTGGTCGCACCCGAGGCCGTGCAGCAGCAGGACGACCGGCCCCGAGCCCATCCGGACGTACGCGCGCCGGTGCCCGTGCACGGTGACGTGCCGGACGCGGGGGCTGCTGGGACGCGGCACTCGATCTCCTCTGGGGTCCTGTGCGGACAGGTGCCGGATTCAACCAGACCCGTCCCGCACCGCGGTGCAGGCGCTCGGCCGGGTTCGTGGGAATCCCACTACACGCCGTACCCCACTACAGTCGTCCCATGCCCCCGTCCAGACGCCGCGCCGCGGAGGCCCTGCGCAACTCCACGGGGGCCCTGAGCACGGCCGCGACGGGCCGGATGTCGAGCGACCTCCCCTGGTTCGACGACCTCAGCGCCCAGGACCGGTCCTGGGTCGGGCTGATCGTCCAGGCCGGCATCCGGGGGTTCGTGGACTGGTACGACCGCGAGGTGGAGGCGTCCGCACACGACCCGCTCGACGTCGTCGTCTTCGGTGCAGCGCCCCGCGAGCTCACCGGCGTCATCTCGCTGCAGCAGACCGTCGAGCTGATCCGGCTCAGCATCCGGGTCGTCGAGACCACCATCGACGACCTGCTCGACGCCGAGGACGTCGGCCACGTGCACGACGCCGTGCTGCGCTACGCCCGTGAGGTCGCGTTCGCCACCGCGGCGGTCTATGCCCGCGCCGCCGAGTCCCGCGGTGCGTGGGACGCCCGGCTCGAGGCCCTCGTGGTCGACGCGGTCGTGCGCGCCGAGGCCGACGAGACGGTGCTGTCGCGCGCGAGCGCGCTCGGGTGGGGAGCGCAGGGCGACGTGGCCGTCGTGCTGGGGGCGGTGCCGCCGCACCGCGAGGAGCTCGACGTCTTCGAGTCCGTACGCCGCTCCGCGCGCGCAGGTGACATGGACGCGCTCTGCGCCACCCAGGGTGACCGGCTGGTCGTCGTGCTCGGCGGGGTGACGGACCCGCTGAAGGCGGCGACCCGGCTGCTCGACCACTTCGGGGACGGACCGGTCGTCGTCGGCCCGGTCACCACGGACCTCGCCCACGCGAACGCCTCGGCCCGGGCGGCCCTGTCCGCGCACCGCGCCGCCAGCGGATGGCCCGACGCCCCACGACCGGTCGCCAGCCGGGACCTGCTGCCCGAGCGCGCGCTCGCCGGCGACGGGCATGCCCGGCGCCACCTGGTCGACGACGTCTACCTCCCACTGGTGGCGGCGCGAGGCACCCTGCTGGAGACGCTCGGCGCCTGGTTCGAGCACGGGTCGTCGATCGAGGGGACGGCGCGCGCACTCTTCGTGCACCCCAACACCGTGCGCTACCGGCTGCGCCAGATCACCGACGTGACGGGCTGGTCACCCACGCGCCCGCGGGAGGCGTTCGCGCTCCAGCTGGCGCTGATCCTAGGGCGTCAGTCGGGCCGGACGGAATTGTAGGAACCCTACAAGGATTCCGGGGTCAGTTTCGTCGGCGTCGGACCCGCGTCGCACGGCCGCGACCCGGCACAGTGGTCGTGTGCTCGTCATCGTCGCCCCCGGTCAAGGGGCCCAGACCCCCGGTTTCCTCACGCCGTGGCTGGAGGACCCCACCTTCGCCGCGCGGTTCGACTGGCTCGCCACCGTGGCCGGCATCGACCTGGCCCACTACGGCACCGAGGCCGACGCCGACACCATCCGGGACACCAAGATCGCCCAGCCGCTCCTGGTCGCGACCGGCCTGATCGCGGCGCTCGACCTGTTCCCGCACCCGGCCGACGCGTTCTCGCGCATCGGCGCGGTAGCCGGGCACAGCGTCGGGGAGCTGACCGCCGCCGCCGGTGCCCGCGCCATCACCGCCGAGCAGGCGATGGTGCTCGTCCGCGAGCGCGGCAACGCGATGGCGGACGCCGCTGCCGTCACCGCCACCGGCATGACCGCCGTCCTCGGCGGCGACCGCGACGAGGTCCTCGCCGCGATCGAGCGGCACGGGCTGACCGCCGCCAACGACAACGGCCCCGGCCAGGTCGTCGCCGCCGGCACCATGGAGCAGCTCGCCGCGTTCGCGGAGGAGCCGCCGGCCAAGGCGCGGATCATGCCGCTCAGCGTCGCCGGGGCGTTCCACACCACGCACATGGCGCCCGCCGTCGACCGGCTCGCCTCCCTCGCCCGCTCGGTCTCGACGCACGACCCGCGTACGCCCGTCATCTCCAACCGCGACGGCCAGGTCGTCCACGACGGCCGTGACGTCCTGCGCCGCATCGTCGGGCAGATCGCCAACCCGGTCCGCTGGGACCTCTGCCTGGAGACGATGTCCGACCTCGGCGTCACCGGCATCCTCGAGATGCCGCCGGCCGGCACCCTGACCGGCATCGCCAAGCGCGCGCTCAAGGGCGTGGAGACCTTCGCCCTCAAGACGCCCGACCAGCTCGACGCCGCACGCGAGTTCTGCGACACGCACGGCGAGGCCTCGATGATCGAGACCACGCCCACGTGGCGGATGGTCGTCTCGCCGGCCAAGGGCACCTTCCACCTCGCCTCCGAGGCCGTCGAGCGCGACGTCCTCGCCCCCGGGGCGACGATCGGGGCCGTCGCCAGCCTGCGCGACCGCACCGACATCACCGCCCCGCACGGCGGCTCGGTCGTCGAGTGGCTGGTCGAGGACGGCGACCTGGTCTCCCCCGGCCAGCCGCTGCTGCGCCTGCACCCCGAGGCGACGCTCTGATGGCCCCGATCACCGCCTCCGCCGGAGCCGCGCACGCCCGCATCATGGGCATGGGCTCCTACCGGCCCGTCCGCGTCGTGCCCAACTCCGAGGTCGTCGACGCGATCGACTCCAGCGACGAGTGGATCCAGCAGCGGTCCGGCATCCGGACGCGGCGCTGGGCAGGCCCCGAGGAGTCGGTCCAGATGATGTCGGTCGAGGCGTCGCGCATCGCCATCGAGCGGGCCGGGCTGCAGGTCGGCGAGATCGACTGCGTCCTGGTCGCCACCGTCAGCCACCTGCTGCAGACCCCCGCCGTCGCGACGGCGATCGCCCACGAGCTCGGCACCGACGGGGCAGCGGCCTTCGACATCTCCGCCGCCTGTGCCGGCTTCTGCCACGGCATCGCGATGGCCACCGACATGGTCCGCGCCGGCAGCGCGCGCCACGTGCTGGTCATCGGCGTCGAGCGGCTCACCGACATCCTCGACCTCACCGACCGCGGCACCGCCTTCATCTTCGCCGACGGCGCCGGCGCCGCCGTCGTCGGACCGAGCGACACCCCGGGCATCGGACCCGTCGTCTGGGGCTCCGACGGCGAGCAGTTCGACCTCATCCGGCAGCGCGAGGACTGGCGCGACGTCGTCGGCACCGACACCCAGCCCGGGTCCGGCGTCATGCCCCACCTCACGATGCAGGGCAACCCGGTCTTTAGGTGGGCGTCCTTCGCGATGGCCAAGATCGGGCAGCAGGCCCTCGACGCGGCCGGGGTCTCCCTCGACGAGCTCGACGTCTTCGTCCCCCACCAGGCCAACATGCGCATCATCGACGCGATGGCCCGGTCCATGAAGCTCCCGGAGTCCGTGCGCATCGCCCGCGACGTCGCCGACCAGGGCAACACCTCGGCGGCCTCCGTCCCGCTCGCCCTCGACCGGATGATGCTCGAGGGCGAGGCCCGCAGCGGCGACACCGCCCTGCTCATCGCGTTCGGCGCCGGCCTGGCGTACGCCGCCCAGGTCGTCACCGTCCCCTGACCAGCACCACCCAGCACCACCCCGCACCACCACAGTCCGACCGAGCAGCACCCACCACATGAAGGGAAGGCCCATGGCCACCACCGAAGAAATCCGCGCCGACCTCGCCGAGATCGTCAACGAGGTCGCCGGCGTCGACGCCGACGACGTCCAGCTGGACAAGTCCTTCGTGGACGACCTCGACGTCGACTCGCTCTCCATGGTCGAGGTCGTCGTGGCCGCCGAGGAGAAGTTCGGCGTGACCATCCCCGACGACGAGGTCAAGAACCTCAAGACCGTCGGCGACGCGGTCGCCTACATCGAGCGCGCCCAGGGCTGACGCCCTCCTGGACGTCACGGGTGGCCGGTGTCCAGCCCGGCCCCCGTGACCCACGGACCACCCACCACCGCGAGAAACGGAACCCATCAGATGCCCTCGACCCGCGTAGTCGTCACCGGCCTCGGCACCACGTCCCCCGTCGGGGGTGACGTCGCCTCGACGTGGCAGGCCATGCTGTCCGGGACCTCCGGCATCTCGCACCTGACCGACGACTGGGTCGAGCAGCTGCCCGTGAAGATCGGCGGCCGCGTCGCCGTCGAGCCGAGCGAGGTGCTCGAGCGCGTGAAGGCGCGCCGTCTCGACCGGTCCAGCCAGTTCGCGATGGTCGCCGCCGACCAGGCCTGGGCCGACGCCGGCCTCGAGGGCTCCGGGCTCGAGCCCGAGCGCCTCGGCGTGGCGCTCGCCTCCGGCATCGGCGGGGTGACCACCCTGCTCGAGAACTACGACACGCTCCTGCAGAAGGGCCCGCGCCGCGTCTCGCCGCTGGCCGTACCCATGCTCATGCCCAACGCGCCCGCGGCCAACGTCAGCCTCAAGTACGGCGCCCGCGCCGCCGTCCACGCGCCCACCTCGGCCTGCGCGTCCGGCAACGAGGCGATCGCCATGGCGATCGACCTGATCCGCCTCGGCCGCGCCGACGTCGTGCTCGCCGGCGGCACCGAGGCCGCGATCCACCCGCTCCCGATGGCCGCCTTCGCCAACATGATGGCGCTGTCCAAGACCGGCAGCGAGGAGGGCGGCGACCCGACGATGGTCTCGCGCCCGTGGGACACCGCCCGCGACGGCTTCGTCCTCGGTGAGGGTGGCGCCGTGCTGGTCCTCGAGTCCGAGGAGAGCGCCCGCGCGCGCGGCGCCACCATCTACGCGGAGGTCCGCGGCGCCGGCATCAGCAACGACGCCCACGACATCGCCCAGCCCGACCCCGAGGGCCGCGGCGGCACCCGCGCCATCAAGATGGCGATGCGCGAGGGCGACGTTGACCCCGCCACCGTCGTCCACGTCAACGCCCACGCGACCTCGACGCCCAAGGGCGACATCGCCGAGGGCCTCATGCTCCACGCCGTCCTCGGGGAGCACGTCGACCGCTGCGTCGTCACGAGCACCAAGTCGATGACCGGCCACCTCCTCGGCGGCGCCGGCGCGCTGGAGGCCGTCGCCACCGTGATGGCGCTGCGCGACCGCGTCAGCCCGCCCACCATCAACCTCGACGACAAGGACCCCGAGGTCGACCTCGACATCCCGACGTCCAGGCGCGACCTGCCCGACGGCGACATCGTCGCCCTCAACAACTCCTTCGGCTTCGGCGGCGCCAACGTCGCGGTCGCCTTCGGCAGCGTCTGATCCGCACCGCACCCGGAAAGGTTCCGCCACAGTGACTGCGACCGCCGCCAAGCCCGCGAGGCTGCCCCGCGAGGAGGACCCCCGCAACCCGGTCCACCGCCTCACCGCGCTCCTCGACGAGGGCACGCTCGAGCTGATCACCGCCGACGACGACTCCGGCATGCTGGCCGCGGTCGGCCGCGTCGACGGCACCCAGGTCGTCGCCTTCTGCTCCGACGCGACCGTCATGGGCGGCGCGATGGGTGACGTCGGCTGCCGCGTCGTCGTGGACGCCTACCACCGCGCCATCACCGACAACGTCCCGATCATCGGTCTCTGGCACTCCGGTGGCGCGCGCCTCGCGGAGGGCGTCCTCTCGCTCCACGCGGTCGGCCGCATCTTCCAGGTCATGACGCAGGCCTCGGGGGTCATCCCGCAGATCTCCGTCGTGCTCGGCCCGGCGGCCGGCGGCGCTGCCTACGGTCCCGCGCTCACCGACGTGGTGATCCTCGGTCCCGAGGGTCGCATCTTCGTCACCGGACCCGACGTGGTCCGTTCGGTCACCGGCGAGGACGTCGACATGCTGCGCCTGGGCGGCCCCGAGCCCCACGGCCGTCGCTCCGGCGTGGTCCACATCCTGACCGAGTCCGAGCGCGAGGCGCTCGACAAGGCCCGTACGGTCGCCTCCCTCCTCGGCGCGCAGGGCAGCCTCGCCGCCGAGTCCGTGGAGGACCGCGACCTCGGCGCGCTGCTGCCGGAGTCCAAGAAGCGCGCCTACGACGTGCACCCGCTCGTCGACGGCCTGCTCGACGAGGGCACCATGCAGGAGCTCCACGCGCGCTGGGCACCCAACATCGTCACCGCCCTCGGTCGTTTCGGCGGCCGCACGGTCGGTGTCGTCGCCAACAACCCGCTGCGGCTCGGCGGCTGCCTCGACTCGCTGTCGGCCGAGAAGGCGTCGCGCTTCGTGCGCATGTGCGACGCGTTCGGCGTCCCGCTCGTCGTGATCGTCGACGTCCCCGGCTACCTGCCCGGCGTCGGACAGGAGTGGGACGGCGTCGTACGCCGCGGCGCCAAGCTGCTGCACGCCTTCGGTGAGTGCGTCGTCCCCCGCGTCACCCTGGTCACCCGCAAGACCTACGGCGGTGCCTACATCGCGATGAACGCCCGCTCGCTCGGTGCCACCCGCGTGATGGCCTGGCCGGGCGCCGAGGTGGCCGTGATGGGCGCCGTCGCGGCCATCCGGATCCTGCACCGCCGCAAGCTCGCGGAGGTCTCCCCCGAGATCCGCCCGCAGGTCGAGGCGGAGCTCGCCGCCGAGCACGAGCGCATCGCCGGCGGTGTCGACAAGGCCGTCGAGATCGGGGTCGTCGACGAGGTCGTCGAGCCCACCGCCACCCGCAGCGCCATCGCGGCCGCGATGCGGCACGAGATCGACACGGCCGGCGTGCGCCGGGGGCGGCACGGCAACATCCCGCTCTGAGGCATCGCGCGCGTCACACGACCTCGTTGCACCTCTCGCACCCCTCGGAGGTGCGATGTCGTCGACGACCGAGCTCACCGCCGCGGCCGGCCCGTGCCCCTGCCCCTGCCGTTCCCGCTGCCGACGGTCCCGACGTCCACCCCGACGGCTCACTCGGCGCCCGCCCGGGCCACGCAGGGGGCGGTCGACGTACCCGCAGCCCTGGACGCTGCGGACGGCCAGCTCGAGCGGGGGTGCAAGGACTACGCCTACTCCGTCGTCACCGGAACCGCTGACGCCTCCGCCGACGGCACGCGACCGGTGTGGTCACACCACCTGGTGGAGCCAGCGCACGGGCGCACCCTCGCCGGCGTGCCGGAAGGTCTCGAGCTCGTCGTCCCAGGGCTTGCCCAGCAGCTGGTCGATCTCGACCAGCAGCGTGGTGTCGCCGAGGGCCGCCTTCACCACGGCGGCCTTGAGCCGGTCCTCCGGGATCAGGATGTCGCCGTGGGGGCCGGTGATGGCGTGGAAGATGCCCAGGTCGGGCGTGCACGAGAACCGCGTGCCCTCGGTGGAGCTCGTGGGCTCCTCGGTGATCTCGAACCGGAGGTGGTTCCACCCGCGCAACGCCGACGCGACGGCGGCAGCCGTGCCCGCCGCACCGCTCCACGACAGCTCGGCGCGGTACGACCCCGGCTGGGCAGGCTGCGGCGTCCAGTCGAGCGAGACGGCGACGCCGAGCACTCCGCCGACTGCCCACTCGATGTGCGGGCAGAGTGCGGAGGGCGCAGAGTGCACGTAGAGGATGCCCCTCGTCCCCGGACCGTCCGGGCGGGAAGCAATGCGTGTGGTCACCATGACCTCCTTGAGTTCCGACGCTCCAGATGCGCCTTCCCCAGCGGTCTGTCGTCAGTGCTCAACGAGAGTCGAGTGACACGTATGTGATTAGTGACCCCATTGTGACCCATGTGGCGCCCGAACGCCAGCGGGTCGCCACGGTCAGGACTGGCGCCGCTCCAGCTGGTCGGCGCGCTCCGCAGCATCGGTCAGCTCGTCGGAGTCGATCGCGTGCGTGCGGTGGAACCAGGCCAGGGCATCCGACTCGCGTCCGGCCGCCTCGAGCGTGTCCGCATAGGCGTAGCGCAGGCGTACGACCCACGCGGACCGGCTCTTCGACGTGAGCGGTGCGAGCTCGAGCGTGCGCAGCGCGGCGTCGAGCTGGCCCATGTCGCGCCGGGCACCCGCCTCGACCAGCGTCATCTCGGCCTTGGCCTCGGAGGCGAAGTTGGCCACGGAGGGGCTCTTCGCCAGCTTGATGGCCTGCTCGGGGTTGCCGAGCGCGCGGTGGCAGTCGGCCATGATCGGGAGGTAGTCGGTGGCGCCGTTCATCCGCTTGGCCGCTCGCAGCTCGGCGAGCGCCTCGGCGTAGTGCCCGGCCGCGTACGCCGCCTCGCCCGCCGCCTCACGCACCACCGCGATCCGCGAGGCACGTGCCCGCGCGGCCAGCGCGTGCTGGTAGGCCAGCTCCGGGTTCTCGTCGATGAACGTGCCGGCCGCGGCCAGGTGGCGCGCAACCCGCGCGGCCAGCTTCTCCGGCAGGCCCTTCAACTGGGCCCGCACACCGCGGTCGAGCTCGGCACCGGTGATGTCCTCGGGGAGGTCGGGGCCGTCGTAGACCCGCTGCTCGTCCGTGCGGTCGCGCTCCTCGGCACGGGGCCGGAACGCACGCTGCGCCGAGGTGTTGGGACGCTTGCCACCGGTCGGCTTGCCACCACCGGTCGGCTTGCCGCCGGTCCTCGCGCCGGGCTTGCCGGCGCCGGCCTTGCCGCCGCCCTGGTAGCCGCCGGTGCGCGACGCGCCGCCCTTGCCGCGGGGCTGGTCCTCGCGCGACCCGCGGCCACGCGGCTGGTCGTCGCGCGAGCCTCGCCCGCGGGAGCCGCCACCGGCCGAGCCGCCTCGACCCGCACTGGATCCACCTCGCGACGGACGCTGTCCTCGACGGTCCTCGGCCACAGCCGCACTCTCCTTCTCCAACGATCTGCCCCGTCCGGGGGCCACGCTACTCACACGCGCCGTGAAATGGCGCAGAGGCCACCAGGATCACCTGGTGGCCTCTGCCAAATGTATGTCCGGCGGCGTCCTACTCTCCCACAACCTCTCGGTTGCAGTACCATCGGCGCTGAAAGGCTTAACTTCCGGGTTCGGTATGGGACCG
>NZ_JACCBW010000010.1:0-2700 GCF_013410035.1 Nocardioides cavernae
CCAAACACCAATACCAAACTATAGTAAAGGTCCCGGGGTCTTTCCGTCCTGCCGCGCGTAACGAGCATCTTTACTCGTAGTGCAATTTCGCCGAGTCCATGGTTGAGACAGTGGGAAAGTCGTTACTCCATTCGTGCAGGTCGGAACTTACCCGACAAGGAATTTCGCTACCTTAGGATGGTTATAGTTACCACCGCCGTTTACTGGGGCTTAAATTCTCAGCTTCGATCTTGCGATCTAACCGGTCCTCTTAACCTTCCAGCACCGGGCAGGAGTCAGTCCGTATACATCGTCTTACAACTTCGCACGGACCTGTGTTTTTAGTAAACAGTCGCTTTCCCCTGGTCTCTGCGGCCATCACCGCTTCCCCCAGCAAGTGGGTTCACGGATCCGGCCCCCCTTCTCCCGAAGTTACGGGGGCATTTTGCCGAGTTCCTTAACCATGGTTGTCTCGATCGCCTTAGTATTCTCTACTTGATCACCTGAGTCGGTTTGGGGTACGGGCGGCTCGTTGCTCGCTAGAGGTTTTTCTCGACAGCATAGGATCACCCACTTCGCCATATATGGCTCCGCGTCACGTCTCAGACTCCACACTGAAGTGGATGGTGCGGATTTGCCTACACCACGTCCTACACGCTTGCCCACAGACAACCATCGCTGTGGTTGGGCTACCTTCCTGCGTCACCCCATCGCTTGACTACTACCAGCTCGGGTCCCACGCTCCGCTCACCAGCCTCGCCCCGAAGGGTCCGGTCCGATGAGTTTCGGGTGGTTAGCATCACCAGGTTCGTCATGGGCGCAACTTCGCCGGTACGGGAATATCAACCCGTTGTCCATCGACTACGCCTGTCGGCCTCGCCTTAGGTCCCGACTTACCCAGGGCAGATTAGCTTGACCCTGGAACCCTTGATCATTCGGCGCACGGGTTTCTCACCCGTGATTCGCTACTCATGCCTGCATTCTCACTCGTGTGGCCTCCACACCTGGATCACTCCGGCGCTTCACTGCCCACACGACGCTCCCCTACCCATCCAGCGCACTGAACACCCATCAAGTGGATGCTGATGTATTCGCTGAATGCCATAGCTTCGGCGGATGACTTGAGCCCCGCTACATTGTCGGCGCGGAATCACTTGACCAGTGAGCTATTACGCACTCTTTCAAGGGTGGCTGCTTCCAAGCCAACCTCCTGGTTGTCAATGCGACTCCACATCCTTTTCCACTTAGTCACCGCTTAGGGGCCTTAGCTGATGGTCTGGGCTGTTTCCCTCTCGACTACGGAGCTTATCCCCCGCAGTCTCACTGCTGCGCTCTCACTTACCGGCATTCGGAGTTTGGCTAACGTCAGTAACCTTGTAGGGCCCATCGGCTATCCAGTGCTCTACCTCCGGCAAGAAACACACAACGCTGCACCTAAATGCATTTCGGGGAGAACCAGCTATCACGAAGTTTGATTGGCCTTTCACCCCTATCCACAGGTCATCCCCTCAGTTTTCAACCTAAGTGGGTTCGGTCCTCCACGTCGTCTTACCGACGCTTCAACCTGCCCATGGATAGATCACTTCGCTTCGGGTCTTGAGCGCGCTACTGAATCGCCCTATTCGGACTCGCTTTCGCTACGGCTTCCCCACACGGGTTAACCTCGCAACACACCGCAAACTCGCAGGCTCATTCTTCAAAAGGCACGCCGTCACCCCAGCACAAGGCCAAAGCTCCGACGGATTGTAGGCACACGGTTTCAGGTACTATTTCACTCCCCGCCAGGGGTACTTTTCACCTTTCCCTCACGGTACTTGTCCGCTATCGGTCATCAAGGAGTATTTAGGCTTAACGGGTGGTCCCGCCAGATTCACACGGAATTTCAGGGGTTCCGTGTTACTTGGGAACACGCTCCAGAGCCAGCGTCTTACGTCTACGGGCCTATCACCCTCTACGGTACGGCTTTCCAACCGGCTTCGACTTCCACACTGGTTTCTTACTCTGCTCAAGCACGGCAGTACCTGATGAGCGGTCCCACGACCCCGTTCCTGCAACCCCTGCCGGGTATCACACAGAAACGGTTTAGCCTCATCCGATTTCGCTCGCCACTACTCTCGGAATCACTGTTGTTTTCTCTTCCTGTCGGTACTGAGATGTTTCACTTCCCGACGTTCCCTCCACACACCCTATGTGTTCAGGTGCAGGTAACACGACATGACTCGTGCTGGGTTTCCCCATTCGGACACCCCCGGATCACAGCTTGGTTGCCAACTCCCCAGGGCTTATCGCAGGCTCCAACGTCCTTCATCGGCTCTTGATGCCAAGGCATCCACCATGTGCCCTTCATAGCTTGTCTCAACAACGTCAGAACAACACACCATCGAAGACAACACCACAAAAGAAACACACCACCCCCACCCACAATCAAGGGCAAGGATGGCCACCGACCAACCCCTCAAGACAAGGAAGACTGGCCGGCACACACTACATACACATTCGCAACCACCCTCCCCACCACAGGCAGGAAGAACCAGTCGCGAAGATGCTCGCGTCCACTATGCAGATCTCAAACAACAACCCCACCAACCCCCTCCAGCGCACAAGCACCTTCAGGCGAAAGGAGGAACCAGAAGCCCAGACACCCTGACACGCCCACAACAGGCGCCGCCAGAACGGCTGATCCTTCAGGACCCAACAGTGTGTTCAACCAACCCCCAGCAC
>NZ_JACCBW010000010.1:2796-4684 GCF_013410035.1 Nocardioides cavernae
GAGGCCAGGCACGAGCAGTCGACGTTCCACTAGTGAGACACCACCATGCGCCACCAGACAGCACTGAACCTTGTGGCCAGCCAGCTGATGGTCGGGGTACGTGCTCCTTAGAAAGGAGGTGATCCAGCCGCACCTTCCGGTACGGCTACCTTGTTACGACTTCGTCCCAATCGCCAGCCCCACCTTCGACGGCTCCCTCCACAAGGGTTGGGCCACCGGCTTCGGGTGTTGCCGACTTTCGTGACGTGACGGGCGGTGTGTACAAGGCCCGGGAACGTATTCACCGCAGCGTTGCTGATCTGCGATTACTAGCGACTCCGACTTCATGGGGTCGAGTTGCAGACCCCAATCCGAACTGAGACCGGCTTTTTGGGATTCGCTCCCCCTTACGGGATCGCAGCCCTTTGTACCGGCCATTGTAGCATGCGTGAAGCCCTGGACATAAGGGGCATGATGACTTGACGTCATCCCCACCTTCCTCCGAGTTGACCCCGGCAGTCTCCTATGAGTCCCCACCATTACGTGCTGGCAACATAGAACGAGGGTTGCGCTCGTTGCGGGACTTAACCCAACATCTCACGACACGAGCTGACGACAGCCATGCACCACCTGTACACCCCCAAAAGAAGCCCCATCTCTGGAGCGGCAGGGTGTATGTCAAACCCAGGTAAGGTTCTTCGCGTTGCATCGAATTAATCCGCATGCTCCGCCGCTTGTGCGGGCCCCCGTCAATTCCTTTGAGTTTTAGCCTTGCGGCCGTACTCCCCAGGCGGGGCGCTTAATGCGTTAGCTGCGGCACGGAATCCGTGGAATGGACCCCACACCTAGCGCCCAACGTTTACGGTGTGGACTACCAGGGTATCTAATCCTGTTCGCTCCCCACACTTTCGCTCCTCAGCGTCAGGATATTCCCAGAGAACCGCCTTCGCCACCGGTGTTCCTCCTGATATCTGCGCATTTCACCGCTACACCAGGAATTCCGTTCTCCCCTGAATACCTCTAGTCTGCCCGTATCGAAAGCAAGCCAGGTGTTAAGCACCTGGTTTTCACTCCCGACGCGACAAACCGCCTACGAGCCCTTTACGCCCAATAATTCCGGACAACGCTCGCACCCTACGTATTACCGCGGCTGCTGGCACGTAGTTGGCCGGTGCTTCTTCTGCAGGTACCGTCACTTGCGCTTCGTCCCTGCTGAAAGAGGTTTACAACCCGAAGGCCGTCATCCCTCACGCGGCGTTGCTGGATCAGGCTTCCGCCCATTGTCCAATATTCCCCACTGCTGCCTCCCGTAGGAGTCTGGGCCGTGTCTCAGTCCCAGTGTGACCGGTCACCCTCTCAGGCCGGCTACCCGTCGAAGCCATGGTGAGCCATTACCTCACCATCAAGCTGATAGGCCGCGAGCACATCCCTGGCCGAAAAACTTTCCACCACCATCCCATGCGAGAAGTGGTCGTATCCGGTATTAATCACCGTTTCCGGTGGCTATCCCAAAGCCAAGGGCAGATTACTCACGTGTTACTCACCCGTTCGCCGCTCGAGTACCACCGAAGTGGCCTTTCCGCTCGACTTGCATGTGTTAAGCACGCCGCCAGCGTTCGTCCTGAGCCAGGATCAAACTCTCCATCGAAAACCATCAACCCAACCCACCCAACCCACAAACGGAGCCAGACAGACCAGGCGACTATCAATAAGAGCCACATCCATGACTGAACAAAACTAGCGAAGAGATCCATACGGACCTCGCCAGAATCATTGTCAAAGAAACCGCGACACCCATCCCCCACCAACCCCAAAAGGCCAGCAGAACAACCGATGTCAACGGGGCATAACAAACTAATTCGTCGACTAATCAAACACACTGTTGAGTTCTCAAGAATCAGACGCACCC
>NZ_JACCBW010000011.1 GCF_013410035.1 Nocardioides cavernae
CAGAGGTTGTGAACGAGAAGTTGTAGACGAGTAGCGAGGACCTCCAGTACGGAGGGGGTTACCACACCAACCCACCTACTGGAGGTCCTCGTGACTCACGCTAACGCCCCGCTGACACCTGAAGGGCGTCGCCGCTTGGCCGTGGCGGTGGTCGAGCAGCACTGGACGGTGCAGCGAGCAGCCGAACGGTTCCAGGTCTCGCCGGCGACCGTGTCGAAGTGGGCAAACCGCTACCGGCGCGGTGAACCGATGACTGACCGGCTCTCACGTCCCAACACCTCGCCACGGCGCTGCAGCCGGCAGCTCGAGCGACGAATCGTGAACCTGCGCCACACTCGACGCTGGGGGCCACACCGCATCAGCTTCCACCTCGGCGTCCCTCGTTCAACGGTCGGGCGGGTGCTGGGCCGCTACCGCATGCCTCTGCTCGCTCACATCGACCAGGCCACCGGCCTGCCGGTGCGCAAACCCAAACCCGTGCGCTACGAGGCCGCCGCACCCGGCGACCTCGTGCACGTCGACATCAAGAAGCTCGGCAAGATCCCGGACGGCGGCGGATGGCGGGTCTTTGGCCGCACGTCCGCACAGCACCGACAAGCACAAGCCGCCAGCGATCGCGCCGCGCGTGCCGGAGCACCAGCCTCACGCGGCTACGTCTACCTCCACCACGCGGTTGATGATCACTCCCGCCTGGCCTACTCCGAACAACTGCCCGATGAGCGTAAGGAGACCGCCGCTGCGTTCTGGCTGCGCGCCAAGGCGTTCTTCGCCGAAGCCGGCGTCAGCGTGCACGCGGTGATGACCGACAACGGCGCCTGCTACCGCTCCCACGCCTTTGCCGCCGCCCTCGGCGACGACGTGAAGCATCGCCGCACCCGCCCCTACCGACCACAGACCAACGGCAAGGTCGAACGCTTCAACCGCACCCTCGCCGCAGAATGGGCTTACGCCACGATCTACCTCTCAGACGCAGCCCGCGCCGCGACCTACGCCGACTGGCTCCACTTCTACAATCACCACCGACCCCACACCGGCATCGAGGGCCTCGTCCCCGCAGACCGCATTCACAACGTCACGGGGAACTACA